>CAVSTE010000008.1:0-347104 GCA_963730835.1 uncultured Actinomycetes bacterium | reverse complement strand
GGACGAACGGATAGAACGCGCCCCGCTTGTAGTTGTAGATCCAGTACAGCGGACGCTCGCGCTCGTCCTTGAACGCGAACACCGCGCACAGCAACCGCTCAGCGTAGCCGCCGGCCTCGAGTCCGCCCGAAATTGCGTTGATACCGACCACCAGCTGATCGAAGTCGGAGCCGCGAAGGATCAGCCAACGGAAACCATAAGGATCATCCGACGTCTCGACCGTCGTACCGCTGTCCGCCGCGGTGCTGCGGACGACCTCTTCGGCATCGCCAACGATCGTTGAGAAATCAGCCGTCGCCAGCGGCTGAAACACGAGCGACGCGGCTCCCTGAGAGACGATCCGAAGCTCGGTCTCGAACAGGACGTACGCAGTGGAGATCGCGAACAGGCGATCTGGAGCTGGTCCCTGGAGCTTTCGCTTGCCGGTGATGATGTCGAGTAGGCCCACGGGCACTCATCGTGCCATAGAGGGCACCGCTAGCCGGAGCTCCACGGCTCATGCGCCCCCGCTCGGACGAAAATGAAATCGAGCTGCAGTACCACGCCTTGCCGGTTGACCGATGGAGCCGTTCCAGTGAGTAAAGAAAACTCGTGATCGTGAAGAAAGCGGACGACACCGTCCGCGGTCGCCTGACCCGCATAGAACTCCTGAAACGAGCATTCCACGAGTACGAAGTCAATGCTGTTAAGCGCGCCTTCGGCGCCGCGCAGGACCTCCAGCTCGAATCCCTGGACGTCGAGCTTGAGTAATGCCGGTCGTGCTAGGGCCCCACCAAGGTGCTGGTCCAGAGATGTGGTTGGGACCTCGGTCGTCGCGATCTCGTGAGTACCGGGAAATGTCTCCGACTGACGGTTGGTGATCGGCAGCATCGAAGATGAGTCATCACGACGAGAGACGTGGAGCGTTGCCCTCCCCGGCCCCGCGCTCGCAGCGGCCTGAACGATTTCAACGCCCTGGTCCTCGCCGAACACACGGCGGAGCACGGCTACCGGTTTCGAAAGCGGCTCGAAGCAGATGAGCCTGGCCTCGGGCCACCGCTCGCGGGCAATCAGGGCGAACTGACCACGATTCGCACCGACGTCAATGACGGTACGGATGTCGGACGGCAACGGATCGTGCTGGTGCTCTGTTGAAGCCGCCACACGATGCCGCAGTGCGCGCCGATACGCCGGCGTCGACGCGATCAGTGCGAGCTTGCGTCCCCGCATCAGCAGCTGATCGATGCTCACCCCACCCATTCAGGATGCTCCCGATACCACTCGATCGTCCGCCGCAGCCCGTCCTCCAACCCCACGTGTGGCTCCCAACCGGTTAGCGCGTGGAGCTTTGAGTAGTCGACCCACTGGCGATCGATCTCGCCGCTGGGTGTCCCTCGCCCGCGGATGTCGGGCTCGACGCCGGTTCCCGCCAGGCGGCAGACGAGCTCGACCACGTCGCCCACCCGGTGTGAGCGACCGCCGCCGGCGTTGAACGCCTCGCCGCCGGCACTGTCAGCATCGCGCCTGAGAACCTCCCAGATGTCCAGATAGGCGCGCACCGCATCCTCCACGTAGAGAAAATCGCGCTCCGGCGAGCCGTCCGAGCGCACCACCGGGCGCCGCCCCGCCAGCGCCGCCGCGACGGCCTCCGGCACCAGCCGCGAGCCGTTGATGTCGCCGCCGCCGTAGAGGTTGGCAAAGCGGGTGACGGCCACCGGCAGCCGCCACGTGTGCCAGTAGGAGCGGGCGATCAGGTCCGCGGCGGCTTTCGAGACGTCATACGGATAGCGCGCCTTGAGCGCGAACCCCTCGTTGTAGGGAAGCGTGTCCTGAGCGCCGTACGCCTTGTCGGAGGAGGCCACGATCACGCGCTCGGTTGCGTGCTGCCGGCAGGCCTCGAGCACCGTCCAGCTCCCGCGAACATTGGTCTCGAAGGTCCCGACCGGCGAGCGGTTGGAGGTCGGGACGAGCGTCTGTGCCGCCAGATGGAAGACGCTGCCGACCTCGTACTCGGCCAGCGTTCGCAGCACGAGCCCTTCGGCGCAGATGTCGCCGTCGACAACATTTACTTGGCGCTCGAGGCCGGTGCTCTCGAGCGCGCTCAGTGCCCGGCGGTCGCGTCGGATGGCGGTCACACGAGCGCCGCGAGCCAACAGCTGCTCGACTAGCCAGGAGCCGAGCAGGCCGTAGGCCCCGGTGACGAGCACCGAATGCCCAGCTAGGGGATCGTCACCGGACAGGCCGGCTCCCGCCGCGCTCAGCTCCACAGCTTCCAGGGCGCTTGGCCGCTGGCCCACAACTCGTTCAGCGCCACGGCGTCCTTGTAGGTGTCCATGCAAGCCCAGAAGCCCTCGTGGCGAAACGCCCGCAGCTGCCCCGTGCGCGCCAGACGGCTCAGCGGCTCGCGCTCGAGTACCTCGTCGTCGGCCACAGATCTCAGCACCTCGGGCTGCATGCAGAGAAAGCCGCCGTTGATCCAGTGCTCGGAGCGCGGCTTCTCCCGAAAACCGCGCACCGCGCCGTCGCCGTTCAGCTCGGCGACACCGAACGGCAGCTCGGGGCGGACGACGGTCATCGTGGCCTGGGCGCCGCCTTCGCGGTGGGCTTGTAGCAGCCGGCGGAGGTCGATGTCGGCCACCCCGTCGGCGTAGGTGACGCAAATCTCCTGATCAGTGCTGAGCACCGAGGCCGCGCGGCTGAGCCGGCCTCCGGTCGGGGTATCAACACCGGTTTCCAGGCAGCGGACGCGCACACCCTCGGGCCACGACTCGCGGGCCACGAACTCTTCGATCAGCTCCGCTCGAAACCCGGTCAGCAGGACGAAGTCGGTGAAGCCCTGCGCCATGTAGATGCCGATCACGTGCCACAAAATTGGGCGACCGCCGATCTCGACCAGCGGCTTGGGGATGGATTGGTTGTGCTCCCTCAGGCGGGTGCCAGCACCGCCGCACAGGATCGCCACGCTCGGAAGCACGGCTGGATTATGGTCGCCCGAGCCGGGACCCGGCGCGCCGGTGGTTTCCGGGCGGCGTCTAGACCGTGGCCTGCAGCTGCGACTCGAGCCGCTCGAGCCGCGCCACCCGCGCCGCGAGCGGGGGATGCGTCGAGAACAGGGTGGAGATCGACTGCTTCGCCCGCGGCGGGATGATGTAGAAGGCGGCCATCTCGCCCGATGCGGCCCTCAGGTCCTGCTGCGGGATCTGCTGCATCGTGCCCTCGATCTTGTACAGCGCCGAGACCAGCGCGCTGGGGCGGCCGGTGAGGATCGCCGAGCCGCGGTCGGCGGCGAACTCGCGATAGCGCGAGAGGGCCTGGAGCAGCAGCCAGGAGACGACATACACCACGGCGGAGACCAGCATCACGCCGATGATGCCGATGCCGCTGTTGTTGTCGTCGTCGAAGGCGCCACCGAACCAGAAGCCGATCTGGACGATGAACGAGGCGATCGAGGCGAAGAAGCTGGCCAGGGTCATGACCATCACGTCGCGGTTCTGGACGTGGGTCAGCTCGTGACCCATGACTCCCTCGAGCTCCCCGTCGCCCAGCAGATTGAGGATGCCGGTGGTGGCGCAGACCGTCGCGGTCTTCGGCGAGCGGCCGACGGCGAAGGCGTTGGGCATCGGCGTGTCGGCGATCGCGATCCGGGGCTTGGGCAGGTTGGCCTGGATGCAGAGCCGCTCGATGATGGCGTGCAGCCGGCGGGCGTCGGGCGAGTCGCCCGGCTCGACCACGCGGGCCCCCATCGACGCCAGCGCGAGCTTGTCCGAGGTGAAGAACTGGATCAGGAAAAGCGCCCCGGCGATCACGGCGACCGCGACCGCGCCGACGCCGGCGGCGATCAGCACGCCGACCAGCACCGCATAGACCAGTCCCAGCAGGAACAGAGTCAGGACCATCCGGGCCTGGAGTCCGGGGTCGCGGCCGAATTTGTTCTTGCGCTGTGCCATCGCAAATCAATGGTGGCAGACGCGCCTGCGGGTCAACGAACAAAACCGTAAGAACAGAGCCGAACGCGCCACGCAAAGCGGCCGCAAACTCCCTAAAGTCGGCGCATGCCCCTGCCGATACCAAACTGAGGCTATGCGCGCAACCCGGGCATACATAGCCGGCTTTGGCACCGCCGGCTCGCTGCTCGCCTGCGCCGCGCTGCTGTTTGTGCTTGCCAGCGCGGTGGTCGCCGTGCGTGGCTGGCCGCAGATCGACTACCACAGCTCCGCGGCCTCGCTCACCCTGGCGGCACCGACAGCATCCCCGAAGGCGACGCTCCCGGCACCCCGGGTGACACCACACGTCGCGACCCACGCCACGGCCACCCGATCCGCAACCGCGTTCGCGAGCGCCGCCGCGACTCCGGCGCCCACGAGCACCCACGTCCAACCGTCCGGTCCCACGCAGGGGCTCTCCGGCGGCTCGGGTAGCTCGAGCTCTCGACCTCAGGCGCCGGCCCCGTCAGGCACCCGAGGCACCACTAACGCGACACCTACGGCGACCGGTTCGGCTCCGTGCACGAGCTGCTCCTCGAGCACGCCGACGACGACACCCACCAGCGGCAGCGGCAGCGGCAGCGGCTCGTCCGGCCTGGCCGACACACTCAACAACGTCGTTCAGGGCGCGGAAAACACGGTTCAGAACACGGTCTCCAACACCACCCAGGGCCTGACCTCGACCGTCAACCAGCTCGTCAACGGGCTTCCGTAGCGCCGGCGAGCGTCCGCTCGATGAACCGCAGGCTCACCGCCTGCAGCTCGTCGTCGTGCTGGATCGAGCGGTGGTGGCCGCCCGGCACCACGATCAGGCGGCTAGAGGGCGCCCGGAGGCGAGCGGCGAGCTCGCGCGAGTGCTCCACCGGCACCTGCTCATCGCCCTGGGCGTGCAATAGCAGCAGCGGCACATCGAGCTCGCCTACGGCGTCGTGCAGGTCGTGCGCGGCGAACAATGCGTCGAGCGCCTCGGCGTCTGCGTCGAACTGAAAGCGACCGGCGGCCAGCCCGCGGCGCAGCCCCTCGCCGCTCGCGGGGCAGATGGCCACGATGGCGGCGGCCGGCACCAGCGGCGCGGCCACGATCGACAGATATCCGCCCATGCTCGAGCCCCGAAGCGCCAACGGCATCGATCCCGAGTCGTCCCCGCACGCACGGCGCAGTAGCGCGGACATCCGCGCCACATCGTCCAGCGCCCGGGCGTCCATCGGCCCCTCGCTCTCGCCGTGTCCGCGCTGGTCGAAAGACAGCGCAGCGAGCCCGGCTGCGATCAGCGCCCGCGCGTAGTCGTGGTGGCTTTCCTTGCAGGAACCCGCGCCGTGGAGGATCACCACGCCGCCGCGGGCCGGCCCCGAGGGGAGCCACAGCGAGTAGGCCAGGCCCTCGTGCCGGCCGAGCTCGGCCGGACGCGGCGCGTTCACGGTCCGCACCAGCCTCCTCACTACGCGACACCTTATCCCCCTACGAACCCGCGGGGATCATGCCATGATCGCCGCCCTTGACGGCAACGAGCACCCAAAACACCATCTCCACGATCTATCCGCTCGGCACGCGCGTCAACGAGCGCGGCCGGCTCGAGGTCGGAGGCTGCGACGCCGTGGAGCTGGCGCGGGAATTCGGCACGCCGGCGTTCGTCGTCGCCGAGGACGACCTGCGCTCCAGGGCGCGCGCCTTCCGCGAGGCGATGGCGGCGCGCCACGACGACTACGACGTCCTGTTCGCCTCGAAGGCCTTCCCCTGCACCGCGGCGTACAGGACGCTGGCCGAGGAGGGGCTGGCCTGCGACGTGGCCTCCGGCGGCGAGCTGGCGCTGGCGCTCAAGGCCGGGGTCGACCCCAGCCGCATATACCTGCACGGCAACGCCAAGTCTGAAGGCGAGCTGGCCGAGGCGCTCGAGGCCGGCGTCGGCCACATCGTGCTCGATTCATTCGATGACATCGAGCGTCTGGAACGGATCTGCGCGGCGCGGGCGCCAGGAAACCTCCGCCAGCGGGTGCTGCTTCGCATCACGCCCGGGGTAGCCGGCGTTACGCACGAGTCGATCTCCACCGGCCAGGCCGACTCCAAGTTCGGATTTTCAATAGAGGAGGCGCCGCGCGCGCTGGAGCGCGCGAGCGCCTCTAATCATCTAGAGCTGGTAGGGCTCCACTTCCACATCGGCTCGCAGCTGCTCGAGCTCGAGCCTTATCGCGCCGCCGTGCAGGCGATCGCCGCGCTGGGCTCGTTCCCGGTCTACAACCTGGGCGGCGGCCTCGGCGTGGCCTACACCGGCGATCAAAGCGCGCCCTCGCCCGGCGCCTGGGTGCAGACGCTTGTGGGCGCCGCCCACGAGTTCCTGGGCGCCGGCAAGCGGCTTTTGATCGAGCCAGGGCGGGCGCTCGTCGCAAACAGCGCGGTGACGCTCTACACGGTGGAGACGATCAAGCGCAACGTCTCGACGTGGGTGGCCGTCGACGGCGGCATGTCCGACAACCTGCGCCCGATGCTCTACGGCTCGGTCTACGAGGCACTGATCGCCGACCGCCCGCTCGAGGAGGCAGCCGAGCGCTGTCATCTGGCCGGCAAGCACTGCGAGTCGGGCGACGTGATCATCCGAGACGTGGCGCTGGCCGCGCCGCGCGTGGGCGACGTGGTCGTGACGCCGGTGACCGGCGCCTACGGCCACGCGCTGGCCAACAACTACAACTGCGTGCCACGGCCGCCCGTCGTCTTCTGCCGCCAGGGCTCCGCGCGGGCCGTCGTCCGGCGCGAGACCTACGAGGACCTGGCCGCTCGTGACGTCGACTAGCCCTGAGACGACCTTCCGGGTCGGGCTGCTGGGCCACGGGACCGTGGGGTCGGCGTTCGCCGGGCTGCTGCCGCAGCAGACGGAGCGGATCGAGCGGATCACGGGGCTGAGGCCGGTCCTGTCGGGCATCGTCACCCGGAGCCAGGGGTCCTTCGGGGAGCTGCTCGAGCGCTCAGATCTGATCGTCGAGCTGATGGGGGGCCTGGAGCCCGCGCACGACTACGTGCTAAGGGCGATGCGTGCCGGCCGCCATGTGGTCACGGCCAACAAGCAGCTGCTCTCCCGCCACGGCGAGGAGCTGTGGGAGGTGGCCCGCTCTGAAGACGTGCAGCTTCGCTTCGAGGGGGCGGTGGCCGGCGTCGTGCCCGTGATCCGCGTGCTGCAGGAGTCGCTGGCCGGGGCGAGGATCGACCGCGTCCACGGGATCGTCAACGGGACCACCAACTTCATCCTCACGGAGATGGCCCGCACCGGCGCCACGTTCGCCGACGCCCTGGCCGAGGCCCAGCGACTGGGCTACGCCGAGGCGGACCCCACCGACGACGTCACGGGATCCGACGCGGCGGCCAAGATGGCGATCCTGGCCCGGCTGGCGTTCGACACCCCCGTGCACATCGACCAGGTCCGCTACGACGGGATCGAGCACATCCAGCCCGACGATCTCGAATACGCGCGCGAGCTGGGCCTGGGGCTGAAGCTGATCGGCACCGCCGAGCGGATCGACGGCGGCCTGTCGGTGCGCGTGCATCCCGCGTTCCTGTACCCCGGCCACCCGCTGGCCTCGGTCGGAGGGCCGTTCAATGCGGTCACGGTCGAGTCGCAGGACATCACCGAGATCACGATGTCGGGTCCCGGCGCCGGTGGCCCGCAAACGGCGAGCGCGGTACTGGGCGACGTGATCTCGGCCATGATCCCGCCGGCCTCGACCCCCGCCGCTTCCGGGCGCCTGGAGCTCGTGCAGGACGTCGTCTCGGCGTTCTATCTGCACCTGGAGGTGGCCGACGAGCCCGGCGTCCTGGCCGGTGTGGCGCAGGTGCTCTCGGGCCACGACGTGTCGGTGAAGTCGGTGGTGCAGAAGGGGCTGGGCGCCCAGGCGCGGCTGGTGATGGTCGTCCACCCGGTGCTCGAGTCGCGCTTCGACGCCGCGATGGCCGAGCTGGCTCGGCTGGCGGTCCTGCGCGCCCCGCCGCGCGCCATCCGGGTGCTGGAGGAGGAGTTCGGCTAGAGCGCTACGCCTCCTGCGTCCTCGCCAGCCATCGCCAGTGGCCCCTCTCGGTGCGCCCGTATCTGCGGCGAGAAGCGCTAGCGTTCGGCCGCCGATGCGTGCGCTACAGATAACCGAGCTGAGCGGGCCGGCGACCGCGCTTGCACCCGCCGAGCTTCCCGACCCCGAGCCCTCGCATCCGGTCACCCCCGGAAGCGGCGTGGTGGTAGAGGTCAAGGCCGCTGGCGTCTCGTTCCCCGAGGTGCTCCAGACCCGCGGCGAGTATCAGCTAAAGCCGCCGCTCCCGTTCGTGCCGGGGGCGGAGGTGGCGGGCGTGGTGCGTCAGGCGAGCGACGGCGCCCCGGTGCGGCCCGGCGACCGGGTGGCGGCGTTCTGCATGCTGGGCGGCTTCGCCGAGCTGGCTGTCGCCCCGGTCCACCTCTGCTTCGCGCTGCCCGACGCGCTTGACTTCGCCCAGGGCGCGGGGCTGATCCTCAACTACCACACGGCCTATTTCTCGCTGAAGCTCCGGGGGCGGCTCGAGGAGGGCGACTGGGTGCTGGTTCACGGCGCGGCGGGCGGCGTCGGCACCGCGGTGCTGCAGGTGGCAAGGGGGCTCGGCGCGCACACCATCGGTGTCGTCTCCAGCGAGGAGAAGGAGCGGGTGGCTGGCGAGGCCGGCGCCGAGCACGTGCTGCGCTCCGACGGGCAGTGGAGGGACGAGGCCAAGGAGCTCTCGGGAGGGGGGGTGAACATCGTGCTCGACCCGGTGGGCGGCGATCGTTTCACCGACAGCCTGCGTTCGCTGGCTGAAGGCGGCCGCGTGGTGGTGGTCGGCTTCACCGGCGGCTCGATCCCGGAGGTCAAGGTCAACCGGCTGCTGCTGGGCAACACCGAGGTCGTCGGCGCCGGGTGGGGCGCCTCCGTCATGTCCAAGCCGGAGCTGATCAGCCAGATCGGGGAGGAGGTCGCGCGGCTGATCGAGAAGGGGTTCGTGCGACCGATCGTCGGCGCGCGGTTTCCGCTCGAGCGCGCCCCCGAGGCGCTGCGGCTGATCGACGAGCGCGGCGCGCTGGGCAAGATGGTGCTGGAGGTCGAGTAGGTCTCCCGACGGCGCTGCTGTGCGCCGCTAGTCGGGAAGGAGGGAGGGGGCGAAGCGCGAACTTGACCGTCGGTGGGCTTCCTCCTGCGCGCCACAGCGATTGGTCTCACTGGCTTGGCCGCCGTAAAGGCGGCCGCCGACCGGCGTGCGCGCACGTCGGCCTGGGAGCCGCCGACCGCGAACGGATCCTCGCCGCCGACCTGGGTTCCAGACTCCGCTCCCGAGCCTCCACCGATATCGGAGCCTGCTTCCGAGCCGACACCGATGTCGGAGCCTGCTTCCGAGCCGACACCGAGCTGGATCGTCGAGCCGGCTCCCGAGCCCGAATCGAGCTGGATCTCCGAGCGGGCTCCCGACCCCGAAGGCGCGGCCGATGAGCGCACCAGCGTTCTCCCGCCGGCCGACGGGTCGCCGGCGTCCGACCTGTGGCTCCCAGACGAGGTGGCGGCCGCGCGCTACGAGCTGCCCGCCGAGCCGGCACCTCCCGTGTGGGCCGAGGCAGCGCAGACGGCCCCCGACCCTGCGCCCACGACGGCGCCGCCCGACCCCGAGCCCGCGACACCAGCGCCCGAGACAGAGCCGGCCTCATTCCCTCCCGACCCAGAATTCCCGAAGCCTCCCGTGTGGGCAACGCCGCCCGGAGCGGATCGCGGCACGGAGCCCCCGGAGCGCACTCCTTCTGCGCCGTGGCTGGCGATCGCCTCCGAGCCGGTGGCGGAAGCTCATCGTTCGCGTTCGGCCAAGCTCCCGCTGCTCGCGCTCGCGGCGGTGTTGTTGCTGGCGGCAGCGGGAGCCGCCGCGGCGCTGGCCCTGCACCACAGCGCCGCCAAGCACTCTGTCGCGGCGACGAGCCTCACCCGCTCGGTGCCCAAGCCGCGACCGCGGCCGGCGAGCACCGCCGATCGACTCGGTGGGAGGCAGTCGTCCGCGAGGCGGCCGACGGCACACCATGTCCGCAGGGCGGGCACGGTCGGCCACACGGCCCCATCTCCCGCGGCCGCGAGCCACCCATCCTCGCCGAGCTCGGTAGCGGTCGCTCCGCGAGTGAGCGCCCCAGCGCCGACCGCGCCCGCGACGCCCGCTCCGGGTGCCGCGAGCGATCAGGCGACCCGCTCGACCGCGACGCCTAGCCCGGGACCGCCGACCTCGTCCAAGGCTCCGAGCCCGGCGTCGCAGCCGACGGGTGGCGTGTCGGTCGGCTCGAGCCCCTGAACACGTAGTCGTCGAGCGGAAAGTTCTTGGCCGCGTGCCAGGCTTGGCGCGAGCTCGTCGGCCGCAGGAACGGCGTGTCGCCGTGATGGTCGAAGTAGTAGCTGTTGGCGGTGGCGCACGCGCCGAGACTCCACAACGAGCGGCCCAGGCGCTCGGTGACGAAACGCGTCCAGCGCTCGGCCGCCTCCTCGCGGACCTCGACCGCCGTCGCCTCGCGCTGCCGGGCCTCCCGGATGACGCGCACGATGTGCTCAGAGGCAGTCTCCACGAGCACGTGCCACGTGCCCCCGGTCCAGCCGTAGGGGCCGAAGATCATGAAGTGGTTGGGCAGGCCGGGCATGCTCACGCTTTCGTAGGAGCGGGCATGGTGTGAGGCATAGAACGACGCCAGGTCGAAGCCGTCACGGCCGCGGACCGGGTTCTGACGATAGTTCTCGGGATCGGTGGCCAGCCGGAAGCCGGTCGCCAGCACAAGCACGTCGATCTCCCGCTCGCGTCCGTCGAGCGTCCGGATCCCGCGCTCGGTGACCCGCTCGATGCGCTCGGAGACGAGCTCCACGTTGGGGCGGTTGAACGTCCGCAGATAGGCGTTTGACACCGACGGGCGCTTACAACCCACCTCGTAGTGCGGGGTGAGGCGGCGGCGGACGTCCGGGTCGCGGACCTGGCGGTACCAGACGTTGCGCGCCAGCCAGCCCGCCAGGCGCGTTATCCAGCCCAGCTCGTCGTGGTGGACGACCAGGCCCACCAAACCGGCCTCGACGGCGCTGGTCATTTGACGCCGCACCCGATCCTGCACGGCCGGATAGCGCCCGAACAGCGAGCGGACCGGAGCGAGGGTGGGGAAGTCGAGCTTCGGCCCGACCCAGATCGGGGTGCGCTGGTAGACGTCGAGTTGCGAGACGACGGGCGCGATCTCGGGGATGATCTGGATGGCGCTGGCGCCCGTGCCTACGATCGCCGCCCGCCTGCCCTGGAGGGGCACCGAGTGATCCCACGTCGCCGAGCGCAGCACCGGCCCCTGAAAGTCCTCGACCCCTGGGATCTCGGCCGGCTTGGGGTTGACGAACGCGCCGACGGCGCTGATCACAAAGCGCGCGCTCAGCGTCTCGCCGTCCGGGAGGTGCAGCCGCCAGAGGTGGGTCGCCTCATCCCACTCGCGCTCCAGGACCTCGCACTCCAGCCGCACGCGGCACCGGATGTCGTAGCGCTCGGCGCAATGATCGATGTAGGCCTTGACCTCGTGGCCGCGGGCGAACACGCGCGACCAGTCGGGCTTCAGCTCGAACGAGAACTGGTAGGCCTGCGCCGGGATGTCGACGGCGATCCCGGGGTAGACGTTGTCACGCCAGGTGCCGCCGATGTCCGCGGCCCGCTCGAGCAGCACGAAGTCCTCGATCCCAGCCCGCCGCAGCGCGATCGCCACCCCGATGCCTCCCAGCCCGGCGCCGATGATCGCCACCTCGTGGTCGGGCGCGGGGCCCGTGGGCGGCTGGTCGGGCGCGGGGGCGGTCTGCAGCTGATCGGGCGCGGGGCCGGTCTGCGGCTGATCGGGGCGCGGGGCCGGTCTGCGCGGAAGCGCTCGCCATTGCTACGGCAGTGTAGCTAGTCTGTGCGCCCATCCGCCCCCGGGGCGTTGGGAAGTTGTGGGCGTCCTGCGCCACATAACTTCGACGGCTTCGGGGCCCAGCCGAAAGGTTCCCCTCTGACATGCTCCGCCCCAATGTCCGGGGCCACGAGCACCGCCGGCGTCATCGAGCGCCACCGAGAGCATTTGCCGTTCGCGGCGGGCGACCCGATCGTCACCCTCGGCGAGGGCTCCACGCCGCTCATCCCCGCCCCGCGACTTTCGGCTCGCGTCAACGCGGAGGTGTGGCTGAAGCTAGAGGGTGCAAATCCCACGGGCTCGTTCAAGGACCGGGGGATGACCTGCGCAGTCTCCGCCGCGGTGCGCGAGGGGGCGACGGCGATCGTTTGCGCCTCCACCGGCAACACCGCTGCGTCGGCCGCGGCCTACGCCGCGCGCGCCGGGGTGCGCGGCGCGGTGATCGTCCCCGAGGGCAAGATCGCCACGGGCAAGCTGGCCCAGGCGCTGATGCACGGCGCGCGGGTGGTGGCGCTCAAGGGCAACTTCGACGAGGCGCTTCAGCTGGTCCGCGAGCTGACGAGCCGCCACGCGATCTCGCTCGTCAACTCAGTCAACGACTTTCGCATCGAGGGCCAGAAGACGGCCGCCTTCGAGCTGCTCGACGCGCTCGACGGCGAGCTCGATGCGCTCTGCATACCGGTGGGAAACGCCGGCAACATCACCGCCTACTGGAAGGGCTTCACCGAGTCGGGCAGGCGGCCGCGGATGCTGGGGTTCCAGGCTGCGGGGGCGGCTCCGCTGGTCAAGGGGCAGCCCATCGAGCACCCCGAGACCGTGGCCAGCGCGATCCGGATCGGCAATCCCGCCCGCTGGGAGGAGGCGATGGGGGCCATGACGGCCTCCGGCGGCGCGGTCAAGGCCGTCAGCGACGAGCAGATCCTCGAGGCCTACCGCCTGCTCGCGGCCGAGGAGGGCGTGTTCTGCGAGCCGGCCTCGGCGGCCAGCGTAGCCGGGCTCATCAACCACGGCGCCGGTGACTGCAGGCGAGTGGCCTGCGTGTTGACCGGCCACGGGCTGAAGGACCCCGGCGTCGCCCTCTCCCAGGCTGGGGCGATCGTGCCGTGCGAGCCGGAGCTGGGCGCGATCGAGCGGGCGGTGATGGAGTGAGGCCCCGCCGGGCGCCAGGCCAGAGAGGAGGCGCCGAATGAGTCTCGGCCGCCGGCGGGTCGTGCGCGTTCCGGGATCGAGCGCCAACCTCGGCCCCGGCTTCGACGTGCTGGCGGCGGCGCTATCGCTGCATCTGGAGCTGGAAGTGGTGGAGACCGGGAGCTTCGCCGTTCGTACCGACCTCGACGTCCCCCGAGATCGGAGCAACCTGATCGTGCGCGCCTTTGAGCGTCTGCATCCCGCCGAGGCGTTCGAGTTCCGGATCGCCTCGAGGATCCCCCTCTCGGGCGGCGCCGGCGGCAGCGCGGCCGCGACGGTGGCCGGGCTGATGGCGGCCGACCACATCTTCGAGCTGGACGCCGACCTGCTGGCGCTGGCCTCAGAGCTCGAGGGCCATCCGGACAACGCCGCCGCGGCGCTCGAGGGGGGCTTCGTGGTCTGCGTGGACGGGCGCGCGCACCGCTTCGACCCGCCGCTTGGGCTCGAGGGGCTGCTGGTGGTGCCCGAGCAGCCGGTGTCGACGATCGAGGCTCGAAGGGCGCTGGCCGACTCGGTCCCCAGGACGGACGCGGTCTTCAACGTGGCGCACGCCGCGACGCTGATGCTGGGGCTGACCACCGCCGACTGGGAGCTGATCGCCGCCGGCCTGCGCGACCGCCTGCACCAACCGCAGCGGGCGCCGCTCTATCCCCGCTCGGCCGAGCTCGTGGAGAAGGCGCCGCAGCTGGGGGCGCTGGGGGCCACGATCTCGGGGGCCGGTCCCAGCGTGCTGGTGTGGTCGCAGTTCGAGCAGACGGGCATGCTGGCCGACGCCCTTTCGCGGGAGGCGCGCGGCTGGGCCCGCGTCACCCGGGTTCCGTTCGAATCGCAGGGCGCGGACGTCAGGAGCCTGTAGGGCGCCGCTGCTCCGCGAGCCGTTCGCGCAGCCAGCGGGCGTGGCGTTCCTGGATCTCGCGGCCGCGGCGCGTGAACTCCAGCAGCAGCTCGAGCTCCTGCACGCTATAGCGGTCGATCAGCGGCTTGGAGGCCTCACTCATCGGTCCACCCATCAGCTCCCACGCGAGCTCCTGCGTCCTCGGGGTCAGCTCCACCAGTACGCGCCGGCGGTCGTTCGGGTCGGCCACGCGGCGCGCGTAGCCCGCTCGCTCCAGGCGGTCGACGACGGCCGTGACCGCGCCGGTGCTCAACTCGCTGAGCTGCGCCAGTTGTCCCGCGCTCATCCGTCCGTGCTGCTCGAGGATGTCGAGACATCGGCTGTCCGTGCGGTTGATGCCCAGTACTTCGGTGATGAGCTCATCGACTGTGTCGGTGGCCCGCTGCGAGGCGCGGACCTCGTCGCCCAATTCGGCGAACAGGGTTTGGCGACGGAGGCTTTCGCTTGACATCTAAGAATTTTGATAGCTAAGATGCACGGCCGTCAAGAGAGTGTATCGGAGGTGACCGACGAAATGGACGCCGCGATCGAGGCGCAGAGCCTCGTCAAGACCTATTCAAAGGGCGTGACCGCATTGGACGACCTGTCGTTCGCCGTCCAGCCGGGCACGGTATTCGCGCTGCTCGGCCCGAACGGCGCCGGCAAGTCGACGGCGGTCAAGATCCTCACCACGCTGACGCGGCCCGACTCCGGGCGGGCGAGCGTTGCCGGCACCGACGTCATCGTCGATCCAGACCGCGTGAGGCGCACGATCGGCGTCGTCTCGCAGGACTCCGGGGTCGACATTCGCGCCACTGGCCGCGAGAACGTGCGCCTCCAGGGCCAGCTCTATGGCCTGCGGGGCGGCGCGCTCGAGCGCCGCGTCGACGAGCTGCTCGGACGCTTCGGGCTGACGGACGCCGCCGACCGCGTGGCGCGTGGCTATTCGGGCGGCATGAAGCGGCGCCTGGACATCGCCATGTCACTCGTCCACGACCCCCAAGTGATGTTCCTCGATGAGCCGACCACCGGCCTCGACCCCGAAGTCCGCGCCGAGATGTGGGGGGAGATCAGCGGCCTGTCCAGCGAGCGGGGCAAGACCGTGTTTCTGACCACGCACTACCTGGAGGAGGCAGATCAGCTCGCGGCCAGGATCGCGATCGTCGACCAGGGCAAGGTGGTCGCCGAGGGGACCCCCGATGAGCTCAAGCGCCAGCTGCGGGGGGACGCGATCCACATCGAGCTTCAGGCGCAGGGCAACGGCAACGTCGAGCGGGCGTTCGACGCGATCGAAGGCATCCACGAGGTGGAGCTCGACGGCCGGGCGCTCAGGGCCCGCTCCGACGACGGCGGTCGCGCCGTCCCGGCGATGCTCCAGGCGCTGGAAGCGCGGGGAGTGGCGGTCTCCTCGGTCACCGTCGCCCGACCATCGCTGGACGACGTCTACCTGAGGCACACCGGCCGCACGTTCGCCGCGGCCGAGGAGGAGGCCACGAAGACATGACCCTGGTCCGCCAGACCCTCTACATGACGCTCAGGCACCTGCGCGAGCTGTGGCGCCAGCCGTGGTTCGTGGCGATTACGGTCGTGACGCCGATCATCTGGCTGCTGCTGTTCGGCGCGCTGTTCAAGCGCGTGATCGAGATCCCCGGCTTCCCCGCCGACTCCTACATTGCCTTCCTGGCGCCCGGAGTGGTGGTCATGAACGCGATGTTCAGCTCGGCGTGGAGCGGGATGGGGCTGATCGAGGACATGGACCGGGGCGTGACCCCCCGCTTCTTGGTTACGCCCGTGGGACGCGTGTCCCTGGTCGCGGGACGGATCGTCAAGGACGTGGTGGTGTTCACGATCCAGGGGTTGCTGATCGTCGGGCTCGCGCTGGCCGACGGGGCGTCGTTTCCGGGCGGCGTGGGAGGGGTCGTGGTGCTGCTCGCGGTGGGCGCGCTGTTGGGCGCGATCTTCTCGGGCCTGTCGAGCGCCTTCGCCCTGATCATGCGCCAGGAGGAGGCGCTGATCGGGGCCGTTCAGTTCATCACGCTCCCGCTGACGTTCGTCTCCTCGGTGTTCATCGCCTCCAACCTGGTTCCGAGCTGGATCCGGCACGTGTCGGACTTCAACCCCGTCAACTGGGCGGTCGTGGCGGGCCGCGGAGCGGCGTCCGCCCACCCGGACTGGGGTCTCGTCGCCTCCCGCGCCGGCTTCCTGGCCGCGCTGTTGCTGGTATGCCTGGCGTTCGCCACCAGGGCGTTTCGCACCTATCAGCGCAGCGTGTGAGGACCTACGCCACCTGTGACTCGCCCGCCAGACGCTCGAGGCGCCGGCGGGCATCGGTCATCGAAAGGCGCCTCAGCAGCTCGTCGGTGACGTTGATGTAGTCGGCCGCCAGGTCGGGGCGGAAGTCGAGAATCGAGACAGCCCGCTCGGCCGACTCGGCGTAGGCGATCGAGGCCCGGATCGTGGTGTCGAGCAGCTTCTCGCCGTAGTGCTGGCGCAGCGAGTCGAACGCCTCGCGCGAATGGCGCGTGCGCATGTCGGCGATGTTCAGCAGCACGCCCAGCCACTCGAGGTCAGGGTTGAGGCTCTCGCGCGCCAGCTCGATCACCTCGAGCGCCTGCTCCACGCCCTGGAGCGCGAAGTACTGGGCCTCGGCAGACAACAGCGCGTAATCCGAGGCCACGAGCGCGTTGACAGTCAAGAGTCCGAGCGCCGGCGGGCAGTCGACCAGCACCATCTCATAGCGGTCGCCAAGTCCCTGCAGCGAGCGTTTGAGCGTCAGCTCCCGGCCCATCTTGCCGGCCAGCATCAGCTCGGCCTCGGCCAGCCCCAGATTGGCGGGGATGACGCCGTCGTGGATGGCCTCGGCGGCCTCGTTCCGCCCGGCGAGCACATCGGCGATCGTGGGCGAGGCGTCGGGATCGACGTCCAGGTAGTCGGAGAGGTTGCCCTGGGGGTCGAGGTCGACCGCCAGGACGCGCACGTCGATGCGCCGCAGTACGTCGGTCACGGTCCGCACGGCAGTCGTCTTGCCGGTGCCGCCCTTCTGGGAGAGGACCGCGATCGTGGCCGCCATCGGACGGCGCACTATAGGGCCTGTCGGGTCAGCCGCTCAGCCTGCCGAAGGCTGCGCTTCGGTGCGCTCGGGCTGCTCGCCGTAGCGCATCCCGGAGATCACCGGAACGTCGATGAAGTGAAGGTGGTGGCGGCCGATGACGACCTCATCGCCGTCCGCCAGCGTCGACCACTCGACGCGCTCGCCGTTGACGAACACGCCGTTCAGGCTGCGGTCGTCGAGCACCCGTAATCCGTCGGGCTGGCGGACGATCAGCGCGTGCCGGCGCGAGACGGTGGGGTCGTCGAAGCGGATGTCGGCGGCCAGGCTGCGCCCGATTCGCGTCCACTCGCGCTTCAGGCCGAAGGCCATCACGTCATCGGACGGCGTGCGGTAGGCCAGGTACTGACCGGGATCGTCGAGTCCGTCGCGCAGCTCATCGAGCCAGCCCTGGTCCTGCAACTCGCTCGGCATCTCGACCACCGCGGTCTGGGCAGTCGTGAACAGCGACGCGCGGACGAACTCGGTGCCGCCGCAGTTGGGGCACGTCGGCAGCTCGTCTACCGCGTCTAGCGAGACGGGGTAGTCGCAGTCGGTGCAACGGAAGGTTCCGGTCCCCGCCACGTTGCCCGATGTCCAAGCTTTCATGGGGCTCTCTCCTTTACGACGGGGCAGTCCGCTTTGGACGGGCAACTTCAAGCGGACTGTGCGATACGGACAACTCGCAAACACGATCATAACCTGCCCGTCAAAGATCGGCTAAAGAAGCCGCAATTGCAGGAGTCCCTTGGAGCGCGCCGAATCGGCCCTGCATGGATGCCGAAGTTCGCGACATGCCGGACCTCGAGCTCCAGCTGATGCGTCGCGGTCTGGACGACATGGCCGCGGCCTCAGAGCGCTGCGGGCGCTGCGAGAGGACGCCGCTGGTGGGCGAGCACGTGCACGTCTATGACGACCGGGTGCTGTGCGAGCTCTGCCGCGAGATCGAACGCCGGCCGCCGGTCTCGATCCGTCTCGTGCACGGCCCCGAGTTCGGCCACACGATGAAGATCCGCGCCCGCCACGCTGCGTAACAAATAAAAAGGGCGCGCATATGCGCGCCCCATATATAAAAAATAAGATCCCGGGTGTGGATCCCGTCACGGTCTCGACCACGATCTCTCGCCCGCGCCAGGAGGTGTTCGAGTACCTGGCGGACATCGCCAACCACGCGGAGTTCAACGACCACTACCTCGTGAATTGGCATCTGACGCGGGTCGACTCCTACGGGAAGGGCGCAGGCGCCCGCTTCCGGATCAAGGCGCCGTTCAGCCGCTTCAACTGGGCCGACATGGCGTTCGCCGACGTCCAGCCGCCGTACAAGATCGTGGAGCACGGCCGCGGCGGCAAGTTCAACCGCATCCGGATGCTCGGCACCTACACGCTGTCGCGGGGGCCCGAGGACACGACCAGGGTCGAGTACACGCTTGAGACCCTGCCCGTGATGCTCTCCGACAAGCTGATGGAGGCGCTCGGCGGGCGGGCGTGGATCAAGCACCAGATGTCCCGCGCGATGCGCAGGCTGCAGCGCATCCTGGAGGACGATCGCGACCGCGGGCGCCGCGTGACCGTGGCCGGGCGCTGAGTAAACTGCTGGCGCCTTGCGCCGCCTGCTGATAGCCGCCGTTCTGCTCGCCTCTGGATCGCTGGCCGCCGCGTGCGGGTCGCATCACTCCAACTACGCGGACGCCAACAACAACGGCACGTACGTCAAGGCCGGGCCGGTCACCTACCAGCTCCAGGTCTCGCGCCAGCTCAACCAGTACCTACCGGAGGACTCGGGGTACGTGGCGGGCGTCGCGAAGTCGCAGGCCACGCTGGCTCCCGATCAGGAGTGGTACGGGGTCTTCCTGTGGGCCAAGAACCAGACCCAGCAGTCGCAGGTGACGACCGACAACTTCGACATCGTCGACACGCAGGGCAACGTCTACCACCCGATCAAGGCCGTCAACCCCTATATGTGGACGTCGCAGACGCTGAAGCCGGGCGAGATCCAGCCGGACCCCGACACCACCGCCGGCTTCGGTCCCACCGGCGGCCAGCTCGTGCTGTTCAAGATTTTCTCCTCGGGCAACATGAGCGCCTACTCAAACCGTCCGCTGACGCTCGAGATCCGCGGGCCCTCCAACAAGGTGTGGGCCACGATCTCGCTGGACCTCTAGTAGTGGCCCGCACTCAGTAGTGCGCGTGTAGGGCGGCCACCAGCACCTGCTGAACGGCGGGCGCGGCCGTCTGGCCGCCGGCGCCCTGATTGGGGAACAGCGCCGCGACCACGATCCGTGGCGCGCCGACCGGCGCGTAACCCACGAACCAGGCATCGGTGTTGGCCGCGGTCGATGCCCCGGGGGCGGCCGTGTTGCGAAGCTCGGCGGTGCCAGTCTTGCCCGCCACCTGGACGCCGGGGATCTGGGCCGAGGTCCCGGTGCCGAACTGCACCACGGCGACCATCATCCGCTGCATCTGACCGGCGATCGTCTGCGAGGTGACCGGGACGAAGCGCGGCGTGGCGTGCAGCGCCAGTGTCGGCTCGGGACGCTTGCCGCCCATGGCGATCGTCGCGCCGGCTTCCGCCATCTCGAGCGGCGTGGCCAGCACCTTGCCCTGGCCGATGGCCGACGAGCCGACCGCCAGGTTGCTCCCGATCTGCTGGGCAGATGGGATCGTCGAGGAGAGCGCGCCCGCAAACGGCGGCGCCTCGTTGAAGCCGAAACGCTCGGCCATGCTGACCAGCCTGGCGCCGCCGAGCCTCGCCCCGAGCGGCGCGAACACCGAGTTGCACGAGACGGCGAAGGCGTTGAGGAACGTACCTCCGCAGGCCTCGCCGCCGGCGTTCTGAAGCGTGTAGCCATCGATCACCGACGAGGTCTGAATGGGGAAGCTGCTCGACAGGCTGACGATGCCCGCCTGAAGCGCGGCCGTGGCGGTGATGATCTTCATCGTCGAGCCCGGCGGCTGTGTGTCCGAGTATGCGATTCCCGCCGCCGCGAGGATGCCGCCGTTGCGGGGATCCATGGCCAGCATGCCGGCGTAGTTGTTGCCCATCGCAGTGGTGGCTGCCTGCTCCAGCGCGGGGTCGATCGTGGTGGTGACCGACTGGCCGGCCACCGGTTGGGTCGCGGCCAGCACGCGCGAGCCGGCGTACAGGGTGCCGCCCGGGGTGCCCGCCAGCCGGGACTCGAAGACTCGCTCCAGCCCGTCCCGCCCCACCTTGGCGGCGACGGGGTAGCCCCGGGCCGCGTAATAGCCGGCCTCGGCGGCGGGAATCGGGGCCAGCGTGCCGGCGATCTGGCCGGCGACGGAGGGGATCGGCGAGCTGCGGTCGGGTCCCTGGGCCAGCGGCGTGCCGTCGCGGGCGAAGATCGAAGCCCGGGACGGCAGCGAGACCTGGCGGTGTAGGTGCTCCCCGGCGCGCAGCCCGGGGAACAGCAGCCGCTGGTCGAAGCGCACCAACGGGCCGGAGCCGGCGCTCGAGTAGGGGATCTGGAGCGTCTCGCGCAGGGTGCCGAAGATGCGCGTGCGTGCGATGACCCGGACCGGGACCACCTGGCCACCCGGATTACCGACGCGCGGGCGGACGAGCGCGGTCAGCGTGGCGATGTCGCTCGCCCGCTCATAGCCGGCGGCGAACGCTGGCTCGGACAGGCGGTTCTGCGAGCGCTTGTCGAGCAGCGCGTACATCCGCCCGTAGTCATCGTGCTGCCACGCCGTCACGTAGCGTTGGGCCAGCTGCCTTTCGTCCTGGCCGCTCGAGGTTGCCTCGACGATGCCCCAGGCGAACGCGGCGACGGCCAGCGCTACCAGCGGCAGGGCGCGTGTCATCAGCCGCCGGCGTCGCATCCTCGACCACGGCGGATGTGTCTTTTGAACCCCGGGACGTAACCCCACAGCTTGCAACTCGGCGGGTAACGGTACCGGGTCCTCAGGCGGGTTTTGGCGTCACTACTCTCCGGCTGCCATGACCGGCGTTGACTGGTTGATCGTCGCCTTCACCGCGCTGCTCGCGCTCTACGGCTACCTCCAGGGATTCCTGGTGGGCGGCATGTCGCTCCTGGGCTTCGCGCTGGGGGCCTTCGTCGGCACGCGGATCGGGCCGCTGCTGCTGCCAAACGGCTCGCACAACCAGTACGCGCCGCTGTTCGGGCTGGTGGGAGCGCTGCTGGCCGGCGGCGTCCTGGCCAGCGGCTTCGAGGGCGTCGGGCTCCGCGCCCGGGCCGCGCTGCGGCTGCCCGGCATGCGGACGTTCGACGGATTGCTCGGCGCCGTGCTCACGGCCTGCGTCGGTTTGGGCATCGCCTGGATCGTCGGCGCGGTCGCGCTGCAGTCGAGCAATTCGCTGTCGCTGCGCCAGACGCTGCAGCGATCGGTGATCCTACGCCACCTCGACGAGTGGCTTCCGCCCTCCGGCCCGATCCTGAACGCGCTGGCGCGCTTCGACCCGCTGCCGTCGCTGCACGGGCGGATCGCGGGCGTCCCGCCGCCGACGCAGGGGATCGTGGCCGCCCGCGGTGTGCGCGCGGCGGCGCCGAGCGTCGTGCGGGTGGTGGGCGATGCGTGCGGGCTTGGGGTGGAGGGATCGGGGTGGGTGGCGGCGCCGGGCATCGTCGTGACCAATGCCCACGTCGTCGCCGGCGAGACGGACACGCGCGTGCAGCCGGGCGGCAACGCGCCGGGCCTGGGCGCGGAGGCAATCGGCTTCGACCCCAGCGACGACATCGCAGTCCTGCGCGTGCCCGGGCTCTCGGCGCGATCGCTGGCGCTTGCCGCCAACCCCGCCGCCGGCACCTCGGCGGCGATCCTCGGCTATCCGGAGGACGGTGCCTTCAACGCCCAGCCGGGGCGCGTCGGGCGCACGCTGGATGTCGACACCGAGAACGCCTACGGGCAGGGTCCGGTGCGGCGCTCGGTGACCCAGCTGCTGGGGCTGGTGCGGCCCGGGAACTCGGGCGGCCCGATGGTGGCCGCCGACGGAGAGGTCATGGCCACGGTGTTCGCGGCCGTCACCGGCTCCCCGAGTGGCGGCGGCTTCGCGGTCCCCAACGCCCTGGTGCGCGCTCAGCTATCGAGCGCCGAGGCGCGAGGCTCGGCGGTGGGGACGGGGCCGTGCGCGGGTTAGGACGCCGTCGTCCTGCGGTGCCGCGGCAGTAACCGCATCCGGCTTCGGGCCGGCCGGCGCTCCGCTTCGTGGATTGTGAGCGCGAGCGTGCGAGCGGCTCCGCTTGGCCGGCGGTCACCACGGCCGAGCGTCCGGCTCGGCCACAGTTAGGCCCCCGGGGCGGGCGGCAAGTGCTCGCCGCCCGCCCGCGGGCCTGTGCCCCCGGAGCGCCTTACTGACCACTCCCAGAGACCGTGGTCCCGGCGTCCTCGGCCATCTGACGCACCACCTCCGGCCCGATTGCCCCGAGTAGCTGGGGATGGTGCTGAGCCACGTGCAGCTGCGCCACTTCGTAGAGCTCTTGCTCAGACGCGCCCTCGAGTGTCGCCCCACACTCGCAGTGGGCAATTCGCCTGTGCGCCCCCGAACCGGCGTCCTCGCGCCCGGTGGTCTTCGCGAGCTCGCCCCGGTCCCGACTGCGAGCCACTCGACCGTTCCCGTCAGCTCCTGCAGGGATGCCCCCGATCGCCCCCGGCTGCGCGCCCCGATCCGCCCCCAGCCGTTTGTCCCGGTCCGCCCCCATGCCAGCGCCCCCGGCTGGTGTTCCTGCAGGTGTCACGACGAGCAGGTTTCCGGAGCGCCGTTGGCGCTACGTTTCCGTAACGTTGCCGGACGACTCTGGTGTGCTCGACAGGACCCGTATCCAGCTGTGCGGTCTGCTATCCGTCGAGATCGACGGCCGGCAGCTGGCCCCGGCCCTGCGGGGCCGGCAGGTGCCGCTGGTGCTGGCCTACCTGGCGCTCAACCGCGCACGTGAGCTCGGGCGCGATGAGCTGGGCGACGCTCTCTGGCCGAGGCAGGCGCCTCAGTCACAGGACGCCTCGCTGAGGACACTGCTCTCCCGCCTGCGCTCGGCGCTTGGTGCCGACGTGGTGCTGGGCCGTGAGCGGCTGCGCCTGGCGCTCCCAGAGCCGGTGTGGATCGACTTCGAGGCGGCCATCACCGGCATCGAACGGGCCCGCGAGGCGCTGGCGATGAAGGACGCCCGCGCGGCTTGGGCGCTGGCGCAGGTGCCGTTCAATATCTCGGGTCGCGGGCTGCTGCCCGGGACCCAAGCCGAATGGCTCGAGCCTCGCCGCCGCGAGCTCGACGGCTTGCGCCTCGAGGCGCTCGAGCTGATCGGGCGGGCCGGGCTGATGCTGGGAGGTACACAGCTGGCCTCGGTGCAGCGAGCTGCCCGCGCGCTGATCGAAGCCTCGCCCTATCGCGAGTCAGGTTACGTGCTGCTGATGCAGGCGCTGGCCCTGGAGGGCAATGTGGCCGAGGCGCTGCAGGCGTTCGAGCGCTTGCGGACGCTGCTGCGCGACGAGCTGGGCACCGCGCCCTCGCCGGAGTCGATCGCCGCTCACGAGCGGCTGCTTCACCCGTCGAGAGGTCATGGCTATCGGACCGGGGGGGCTGCCGAGCGCTCTCGCGACCCGGTGCGAATCGAGCTCCCTGGCGAGCTGCGTACCGAACGCGCTCCGGCGCTCGTGGGCCGCGGCATCGAGCTGGCCGGCCTGGAACGGCTGTGGCGGGCGCAGCACGACTCAGACGGCGAGGAGCCCGACGGCGGACGGATCGGGCTGCTGGTGGGGGAGCCGGGGATCGGCAAGTCTCGTCTGGCTGCAGAGCTTGCCCGCCGCGTTCACTCGCACGGGGCGATCGTGCTCTTCGGCCGTTGTCCCCAGGAGCCGCTGGCGCCGTACCAGCCGTTTCTTGAGGCCCTGCGGCACTACATCTCCCACGCCCCGCTCGAGCACCTTCAGGCGACGGCGGGTGCCCACGGCGCCGAGCTCCAGCGTGTGCTTCCCGAGCTCCGCCAGCGGTTGCCTCACCTGCCGCCGCCGGCCGCGGACCAGCCGGAGACCGAGCGCTACCGGCTGTTCGAAGCGGTAGCCGGGCTGCTGGCCGAGATCGCCGCGCGCTCCCCGCTGCTGCTGGTACTCGACGACCTGCATTGGGCCGACCGCCCGACTCTGCTGTTGCTGCGCCATCTGGCGCGCGCCTCCTCGCGGGTGCCGATCCTGGGCTGCTGCCGGATCGCGGAGGGCAAGGAGGAGGGGGCGTTCGCGGACGCGCTGGCGGAGCTGCGCCGCGAACAGCTGGTGACGGAGTTCGAGCTTCACGGACTATCCGAGGACGAGGTGGCGGAGCTCGTCCGCTCGCGCACGACCACCGGCACGGTGCCGCCGCTGGCGCTGATCCGCGCCCTGCACGAGCAGACGGAGGGCAACCCGCTGTTCGTCTCCCAGATCATCCGCGAGCTGGCCCGGGCGGGCATCGATCTTTCCACGGCCGGCCCTGGCGAGCTGCGCGAGCTGGGCCTTCCGGAGGGGGTCAGGAGCGTCATCGCCCACCGGCTGGGCGGGCTGGACGGGCCGACAGAGGAGTGGCTGCGGACCGCGGCCGTCATTGGCCGCGACTTCGACGCCACCTTGCTGGAGCGCGTGGTGCCGCTCGATGAGGAGCGCTGCATCGCCGCGTTGGAGGAAGCGCTGGCGGCCGGGGTGGTCGTGGAGCATCGAGGCGCTCGCGCCACGGGGGGCGGGGTGGGCGCAGAAGCCAGCGGCGGGGGAAGCGAATCGGGCGACGGGGGGGAAAGCTTGGGGCGCGCATTCGGCTACAGCTTCGCGCACGTCCTGATCCGTGAGACCCTGTACGAGGACATGTCGGCTCGCAGGCGGGCGCTGCTGCACCGGCGGGTGGGGGAGGCGCTGGAGCGCCTCAGGGCGGGCACGGCAAGCGAGACAGCACCCGACCGCGTGGCCATGCTGGCCGAGCATTTCACCCGCGCCGCCGGGCCGGAGGACGCCGACAAGGCGATCCGCTACGCGATGCGAGCGGCGGAGCACGCCTCGGCGATGATGGCCTACGAGCAGGCGGCCGAGCATTGCGCACGGGCGCTGTCGGTGCTGGAGGAGTTTGCGCCGCGGGACGAGGAGCGGCGCCTCGAGCTGTTGCTGGCGCTGGGCGAGGCTTACGTGCGTAGTGGCGATCGGCCTCTGGCCTGGCGACCGCTGCGCGAGGCGGCCGACATCGCCATTCGGCGCTCGGATCCACAGTCGCTCGCCCGGGCGGCGTTCGCCGCCTCGCGCCGCTACGTGCAGCAGCCGGGGGTGGTGGACGAAGGCCTGCTGGACCTCGTCGAGCGGGCGCTGGAGATGACTGCCGGCCAGCGCACGACGCTGCGGGTGCGGTTGCTGGCGCGGGCCTGTGGCGCGTTCTACTACTCACCGCAGCGCGAACGGATGAAGGCCCTGGCGGCCGAGGCCACCGACATTGCCCGCGAGCTGGACGAGCCCGAGCCCCTGGCGTTGGCGGCTGCCGCGCGGCGCCGGGCGTTCTGGTCTCCCAAACGGCTGAGCGAGCGGCTGTCGGACTCCAGCGAGCTGCTGCGATTCGGGCGCGAGGCCGGAGACGTCGAGCTCACGCTGCAGGGTCATGCCTGGCTGGTCGTCGACCTGCTCGAGCACGGTGATGTGGACGCGGTGGAAGCCCAGATCGAGGCCTTCACGAGCGGCGCAGAACGACTCCGCCAACCGCTGTACCTGTGGCAGGCGGCGGTGTGGCGGGCGATGCGGGCGCTGCTTGAGGGGAGGCTTTCGGACGCGGACCAGCTGGCGCAGCAGGCACTCGCGCTGGGCGCCCGGGCCGAGGCCATCACCGCCGCCCAGTACTACGGCGTCCAGCTGATCGCCATCTCGCGTGAGCAGGGGCGGATGGGCGGCCTAGAGCCCGCCCTCAGGCGGCTGCTGGCGGAGTACCCGAGCCGGCTGGCGTACCGCGCCGCGTTGGCCTCGTTGCTGGTTGAGGGCGGACGGTTGGACGAAGCCCGCGAACAGGTGGCGGCGCTGGAATTGGACGAGATTCCCGAGGATGTCGACTGGCTGACGACCATGACGCTGCTCGCCGACGTCTGCGCCGAGCTGGGCGATGCCGGGCGGGCGAAGAGGCTCTACACGCTGCTCCTGCCCTACGCGGAGGTCAACGTGGTGATCGGGCTTGGGGCCCTGTGCGAGGGGTCCGCCGCGCGTCACCTCGGCCGCCTGGCCGCGGTGGCCGGCTCCTTCGAGGACGCTGCGCGGCACTTCGAGCGCGCGCTGGCCCGAAACGAGGCTTTGGGGGCGACCGTGTGCCTGACGCGCACCCGGCTCGACTACGCGCAGGCGTTGGCCGGGGGCCCCGGGGCGCGCGAGGCGACTGGCGGGGCCCGGGCGCGCGAGGCGACTAGCGGGGCCCGGGCGCGCGAGCTGCTCGAGGCCGCTGGCAGTGCTGCGCACGAACTACCGCTGCCCGCACTGGCGGAGCGGGCGGACAGGCTGCGGGATCTATTGAGGTGATTCGCAGCTTCAGGCTGCGGAACTGACTCCGGGGTTTCGGGGGCCCTTGAAGTGGGCGCTACCCTCCCCGGACTCATGGCCAAGACGCTAGTCATCGCCGAGAAACCGTCGGTCGGACGCGACCTGGCGCACGTACTGCCTGGTCCCTTCCAGAAGTCCGAGGGCTATCTGGAGGGCCCCTCGCACGTCGTGACCTGGGCCGTCGGCCACCTCGTCCAGCTCGCCGACCCCGACGAGTACGACCAGCGCTTCAAGAAGTGGCGCATGGCCGATTTGCCGATCGTGCCGGACCGCTTCAAGCTCGTCGTGCGCGATGAGCGCTCAAAGAAGCAGATGAACGTCGTCAAGCGCCAGCTGGCGCGCGACGACGTGGAAGAGGTGGTGAACGCCTGCGACGCGGGGCGCGAGGGCGAGCTGATCTTCGCCTACCTCTATGAGAAGTCTGGCTCGCGCAAGCCGGTCGAGCGGCTGTGGCTCAACTCGATGACCCGCAAGGCGATCGTCGACGCGTTCGGCTCGCTGCGCCCGGGCGCGGATCTGAAGTCACTGCAAGAGGCGGCCCGCTCGCGCTCGGAGGCAGACTGGATCGTGGGCATGAACGCCACACGCGCGGCGACCATCCGCCTGAGGAGCTCTTTTGACGGCGCGGTGTCGCTGGGGAGGGTGCAGACGCCGACGCTGGCCATTCTGGCCCGCCGCGAGCAGGAGATCAGGGACTTCAAGCCCGAGCCATACTGGGTCGTAGATGCTTCGTTCGAAGCGGTGGCCGAGCCGTCGGGACGGGCGTACGAGGGGCGGGCGCACGTGGGGGCCAATCCCCGATTTGGCTCGGCTTCGGACGCCGCCGCCGTGGTCGAGGCCTGCCGGGGGCAGACCGGCACGATCACCAAGCTCGAGAAGTCAGAGCGACGCGAGCGCGCGCCGCTGCTGTACGACCTGACCTCGCTTCAGCGTGAGGCCAACAGCCGTTACGGCTTCTCTGCTCGCCGCACGCTGGCGGCCGCACAGCGGCTCTACGAGGAGCACACGGCCCTGACGTATCCGCGCACCAATTCACGCTTTCTGACCGGTGACATGGTCTCGACGATCAAGCCGATCGCGCGGCTCGTGGGCTCGGTCGACCGCTCGGCCTACGGGGCCGGATCGGAGTACGTGCTGGGCCTTGACGTCCTGCCGCTGGGGCGCGTGGTCAACGACGCCCGCGTCACAGACCACCACGCGATCATTCCCACGCTGGCCGAGCGCCATCCGCTCGAGAAGTTCTCGGATGACGACCGCCGGGTCTACGACCTCGTCGTTCGGCGTTTCCTGGCGGTGTTCCACCCGGAAGCCGTGTTTGAGAACACGCGCGTGGAAACGACGGTCGCCTCGGAGCATGTGTTCCGGACCCGAGGCAAGCTGATGTTGGTGCCCGGCTGGCGCGGCGTGTACGGCGAGAGCGCCGATGGCGATGGGCGCTCCGACTCGGACGAGGACGAAGGCCGCGAGCAGCGCCTGCCGCGCTTGTCGGAGGGCGAAGATGCGTCCGTGCGCCAGGTGGGCTCCGAGGAGAAGGAGACCAAGCCGCCGCGCCGCTACAGCGAGGGCTCGCTGCTGGCGGCGATGGAGACGGCGGGCAAGCTCGTCGACGAGGAGGAGCTGCGCGAGGCGATGAAGGACTCGGGCATCGGCACTCCGGCCACGCGCGCGGCGATCATCGAGCGGCTGATCCAGGTCGGCTACGTGGAGCGGGACGGGCGCTCTCTGGTCGTGACGGAGAAGGGCCTCAACGTGATCAGGCTCTTGGGCGAGCACGCCCTCACATCTCCTGGGTTGACCGGCGAGTGGGAGCATCGCCTGGCCCGGATCGAGACCGGGAACGACTCCCGGAAGGCGTTCATGGGCGACATCGTCAAGTTCACCGAGGACACCGTCGGCGAGCTGGACTCGCGCCTCAAGGGCGTCCGCATCCCCCGCGCCCAGCTCGGACCCTGCCCGGTGTGCGGCCGGGAGATCGTCGAGAACCGCAAGGGGTATTCGTGCTGGTCGCGCGAGGACCCGGGTTGCGGGTTCGTGATCTGGAAGGCCAAGGCCGGCAAGCAGCTGCCGATCGCCGTGGCGCGTGAGCTGATCAAGACCGGCCGCACCGAGAAGGCGGTCAGTGGCTTCAAGGGTCGCTCTGGGCGTAGCTTTAGGGCCCGACTGGCCTTGCAGCAGTCCGATGAGGGCAAGTGGCGCGTGGAGTTCGACGAGCCCTGGGCGAAGGAAGGGGCGCGTACTCCGGGCGCTTCGGAGGCCGAGGACGGGGCTTCGTCGTCCTCCCAAGCGGAGCAGCCCGCGGCGGCTTAGCGGGGCGCGCGCCCCCTGGCGGCCGCGTCGAGAAGGCATTCCGGCGCGCCGGCGGCCGACGGTGTGCGATTTGTGGCGCATAGCGCGACAAATGTCGCACCCTCAGCGTAAGACGGGGTTCGGGGCGGGCGTCTGGGGGGTAGCGGGGCGCGCTGAGGCGCCCGGCGCGCGGGCTCACCTGCCGGACGCCGAGGCGATCCGTCGGTGAACTCCTCACCGTCCTCCCGCCGCGCCACCATGGAGTGTTATGCCGCTGACGCTCGTACTCGGGCCTGCCAATTCCGCCAAGGCGGGCGAAGTGCTCGGCGCGTACGGCCTCGCGCGGGGCCGCGGCGCGCTTCTCGTCGTGCCCACCGCACGCGACGCGGAGGTCTACGCGCGCGAGCTGGCTGCAGACGGTGCGGTGCTCGGCGGAGCGGTGCTCACCTTTAGCGGTCTGGCCCGGCGGATCGCCCGAAGCGTGGACTTGGAGCCCGCGGGAGCCGGGAGGGAGCCTCCGACTACCGTGAGCCCGCTTCAGCGCGAGCGACTGCTGCGCCGGGCGGTCTCCGGCGCGTCGCTCGGGCCGCTGGCGCGTTCGGCTGACGCACCCGGGTTCGCCGCGGCGGCGCTTGAGCTGATCGCCGAGCTCGAGCGCTCGCTGATCACCCCACGGCGGTTCGCCGCGGCGCTTGGGAAATGGGCCGCTGGGGAGGCTCGCCGTGAGGGCTACGCGCACGGCCTGGCGTCCATCTACGGCCGCTACTGGAGCGAGCTCGATCGGATCGGACGGCTCGATGCCGAGCTGTTCGCGTGGCGGGTGCTCGACGCGCTGCGCGCCGCGCCCGGCCGTTGGGGAGGTGCGCCGGTGTTCTTCTACGGCTTCGACGACCTGACGCCGCTCGAGCGTGACGCGATCGAGACCCTGGCGCGGAGCGTGGGGGCCGAGGTGACGGTTTCGCTGACGTACGAGGCAGGGCGTTCGGCCCTGTCCGCGCGGGCCGAGGTGGTTGAGGAGCTGCGCGCCGTCGCGGAGCGGGTGACCGAGCTTCCGGCGCTCGACCGCTACTACGAGGCGCCGGTTCTGCACCTGCTCGAGCGCCGCCTGTTTGAGGAGCCCGGGCCAAGCACCGACGGCGGCGACCGCCCGGAGCCCGCGCCCAGCACCGACGGCGGCGACCGCCCGGAGCCCGCGCCGAGCACCGACGGCGGCGACCGCCCGGAGCCCGCGCCCAGCCCCGACGGCGGCGATCGCCCGGATCCCGGGCCCGCCGTACGGCTACTGGAGGCCGGCGGAGCGCGGGCCGAAGCTGAGCTGGTCTGCGCCGAGGTGCTGGAGCTCTTGAAGGCCGGGTTCGCCGGCGAGGAGATCGCGGTCGTCTATCGCTCGCTGGCGTCGGTGGCGCCGCTGCTGGAGCGGGTGTTCGCCGAACTGGGTGTTCCCGTGGCGCTCGAGCGCCGCGTCCCCTTCGCCCACACGTCACTGGGACGTGGACTGCTGGCACTGGCCCGCTGCGCTCTGCTCGGCGAGGAGCAAGCGAGCGCCACCGATCTGGTGGCGTACGTTCGCACCCCCGGGGCGATCAACCCCCCCGAGCGAGCCGACCGGCTCGAGGCGACGGTACGACGGGAGGGGCTTCGGAGCGCCGCGGAGGCGCGCGAGCGAAGCGGGCTCCGATTCGGAGAGCTCGACGCGCTGCGGGGCTCAACGGCTCCGGCCCGCGAGCTGGAGCGCCAGGCCAGACGGTTACTGGCTGCCCCCGACCGCGGCCAAGCGGCGCTGCTGGACGACGGACGGATGCTCGACGCGAGGGCGGTCTCGGTGCTCGCCCGCGCAGTGGCCGAGCTCGACGAGCTCGGGGAGTCATTGTCCGGACGCGAGCTGATCGAGCTGCTCGAGCGGCTCGAGGTCCCGACGAGGACACGGGGTGTGCCGGGGGCGGTGCTGGTCGCCGAGCCGCTTCAGATCCGCGCTCGCCGGTTTCGAGCGGTGTTCGTGTGCGGGCTCCAGGAGGGATCGTTTCCGGCCCCGGGAGCGCCCGAGCCCTTTCTGCCAGACGAGTGGCGGCGAGAGCTGTCGGCCGCGTCCGGACTGCGCCTGCGTCCGCGCGAGGACGCGCTTGCTCGCGAGCGCTACCTGTTCTACTCGTGCCTGTCGCGAGCCACGGAACGCGTCGTTCTCAGTTTTCGAAGCTCCGATGAGGAAGGGAACATCGAGCTGCCCTCGCCGTTCGTGGCCGACGTCGCCGAGCTGCTCGCGCCGCAGTGGTTCGAGCGCCGGCGCCGGCGTCTGCTGGCCGATGTCGTCTGGCCGGCCGATGAGGCTCCGACGGGGCGCGAGCGTGAGCGCACCGGGGCCGCCCTGACGCGGACGACAGAGGCCGGCGCCGAAGCCGCCCCCGGCCGGCGGCTGAGCGAAACCGCGTTGGCGCACGTGCGCCACAGAGAGATACTGTCGGCCGGCGCGCTCGAGAGCTACGCCAGCTGTCCGGTGAAATGGCTGGTCGAGCGCGAGCTTCAGCCCGAGCGCTTCGAGCCCGACAGCGACGCGATGGCGCGGGGCAGCTTCATCCACGACCTGCTCGAGGACCTGCTCCGCCGCCTGGGGCGTCCCGTGACCCCCGACTCGCTGGCCGAGGCCGAGCGGATCATGGAGGAGCTGTTGGCTGATGCGGAGCTGCCGCTGGCACGCGGCCGCCCGGAGTCGGTGCGCAGCGCCGCCTTGCGTGCGGTCGAGGCGGACCTCCGCCGCTACTTGCGCTACGAGGCCCAATGCGGCGCTGGCTGGAAGGCCGACGCGGTCGAGCTGCGATTCGGGTTCGAGGACGAAGAACAGGCGCTCCCGGCGCTGGAGCTGGCGCCCGGCGTCCGGATGCGCGGGGTGATCGACCGAGTGGATGTGGACGGGGCGGGCAGGGCGATCGTTCGCGACTACAAGACCGGCGGCCGCAGAGCGGAGTTTCACGGAGCGCGGTGGAGCGAGGATCGCCAGCTGCAGGTGGCGCTCTACATGCGAGCCGTGCGCGAGCTGCTGGGGCTCGAACCGGTGGCCGGCTTCTACCAGCCGCTGGGCGGCGATGACCTGCGGGCCCGCGGGATCTTTCTCGACGGCGCGCCGGTTGGCCCGGGGGTGGTTTCGAATGACGCGCGCACCCCCCAGGAGCTCGACGAGGCATTGAACGACGCGCGGGCGCGCGCTCTGGCACTCGCCGCCAGGCTGCGCTCCGGAGATCTGTCGCCGTGCCCGGAGACCTGTTCACGCGACGGTTGCAGCCATCCCGGGATCTGCCGCAGCGAGGAACGTTAGAGGTGAGCGGAGGACCCGCACCGGTGTCAGAACGCGGTCCCGGATGGACCGCCGAGCAATCCCACGCCATCGAGCACCGGGACGGCGAGCTCCTGCTCGACGCGGGCGCCGGCAGCGGCAAGACGTCCGTGCTGGTGGAGCGGTTCGTGCGGGCGGTACTCGAGGACGGCGTCGAGGTCGGAGCGATCCTGGCGATCACGTTCACCGAGAAGGCTGCCGCCGAGCTCCGCGAGCGGGTGAGGGCGCGCCTGCGCGCGCTGGGCGCTGTGGACGAAGCCCGGGCCACGGAGGCTGCGTTCATTTCCACGATCCACGGCTTGTGCGCCCGGGTGCTTCGCACCCATGCCTTGGACGCCGGGATCGATCCGCGCTTCAGTGTCCTCGATGAGGTGGCGGCGGGCCGCCTGGCCGACCTCGCGTTCGAGGATGCGCTGAGCGAAGCCGACAGCGAGTTGATCGCGTCCTATGGCCCCTGGTCGCTGCGCAGCGCGATCGTCGCCACCTACCACGAGCTCCGGGCTCGGGGGGAGCTTCATCCTGCACTGCCGCCGCTCGCTTCGCCACCAGACCTCTCCGCGGCCCGCGCCGGGCTCCGGGCGACCGCGGCCGCGCTGGTCGCCGAGCTCGGCGCGCTGCCGCAGCCGAGCGTGCGCCTTCAGGACGCACTCGGGCGCCTTGCCGCCGTTCCCTCGGTACTGGAGACCGCGGTTCCCTGGCCGGGCGATCTCGATTCCCTGCAGCTGCCGAACGGCAACGGCGCGGCGCTTCACACGGCGGCTTGCACGGCATACGGCGAAGCGTTGGCCGGGCTCAAATCCGGTTGCGAGCGCCACTGGGCGGCGCGCACCTACGGACCATTGGACCTGTTGCTGCGCAGCTTCTCCGAGCGCTACGCCCAGCGCAAGCGGGCCTGCTCGGGGCTCGACTTCGAGGATCTGGAGCTGCTCGCCCGCCAGCTGCTGGCCGACGGTGAGCTACAGCAGCGCTACGCGGCGCGGTTTACGCGCATCATGGTCGACGAGCTTCAGGACACCAATGGCGTACAGCTTCAGCTGATCGAATCGATCGCCCGCGGGAACCTGTTCGTGGTGGGCGACGCGCAGCAGTCGATCTACGGTTTCAGGCACGCGAATGTCCAGCTGTTCGAGCGGCTCTCAGAGCAGCTGGCCGAGCGGGGACGTCGCGCGACGCTGCGCACCAACTTTCGCTCGCGGCGGGAGATCCTGGAAGTCGTAGGCAAGGCATTCGCCACCGACGCGCTCGAGGCGGGACGTGACGAGCCGCCCGCCGCCGAACCGCTTGTGGAGCTGATACTGGTGGAGAAGGAGGACTCCGCGTGGCGAGTAGCGGAGGCCCGGGCGGTGGCCTCGCGCGTGCGTGAGTTGATCGACGCCGGCGCCGCCCCGCGCGACGTGGTCATGTTGACGCGAGCCGCCACCGATCTGCGGCTCTACGAGCGCGCGCTCGAGGACCGGGAGATCCCCACGTACACGATCGGCGGCCGCGGCTATTGGTCATCGCCACCGGTGATGGACCTGCTGGCCTATCTGAGATCGCTGGCCAACCCACTGGACGAGCGCTCCTATTACCACCTGCTGGCATCGCCGCTCGTAGCGCTGTCGATGGACGCGCTGGTCCTGCTGGCGGCTGCCCGCCGCAAAGGGAGCAATGGCGAGCCGGCGGACCTGGGCGCCGAAGACGCGGAGCGGCTCAGGAGCTTCGAGGAGTGGTTCGGCGGCGAGCGCCGGAGAGTCGCCTGGGCAGGAATCGATGAACTGATCGAGCGCGTTCTGTATTTGACGGGCTACGACCTGGCGACGCTTGGCCGCCCGGGAGGAGAGCGGGGACTGGCGAACATCCGCAAGCTGATGCGCCTGGGTCACGAGTTCGCGGCCTCCGAAGGACCGGATCTGCGCGCATTCCTGGACGCGATCGCCCTGCGCGCCGCGAGCGGGCGTCTCGACGCTCGGGAGAGCGAGGCGCCTGTGGAGGGGGAGGCGCTCGATGCTGTCCGGCTGATGACGATCCACAGGGCGAAGGGGCTGGAGTTCGAGATCGTCGTGGTGGCCGACCTGGGGCGCGAGCCGCGTCGTGGGGGCGGGCTGCTGAGGGTGGGCGCAGATGGGCGACGAGTGGGGCTGAGGCTCGCGCGTCCCGGAGGCGGCAAGCCCGTGCCGACACTCGATTACCAAGCGCTGGGGGAGGAACGGCGGCTGGCCGAGGAAGCGGAGGAGCGTCGGATCTTCTACGTGGCGATGACCCGGGCGCGCGAGCGCCTGATCCTGAGCGGGCCCACTCCTTCGGAGGGCCCGATCGTGTGGCTCAGCGAGGCGCTGTCGGCGGCCGGGGTCGAGGCCAGGACGATTCCATCCTCGGAGGGAGGGGGCGAAACCGTCATAGCGCCGCTTCCTGGCGATCGGCCCCGGCAGGCCCGACCTCCAGAGCACGCTCTCGACACTGCTCGGGCCACCACGCTCAGCTATTCCGCGCTCAGCCAGTACGGGCGCTGCGGATATCGCTTCTACCTGGAGCGGGTGCTCGGACTGCCCGCCACGGCGGCGCAAGGGGCTGCGACCGTGACGACGCCACCGGCCGCGAACGATCGGGCGCAGTCCACGCCCGCGGACCTTTCCGGCGCCGAGCGTGGCGTGCTCGTTCACCTGTTGCTCGAGCGTCTCGACTTCCGCCGGCCCGTCCTTCCCGCGGGCGCGCCCGAGGACGTGGCGAGCTTGGTAGGAGGCTTCATCGACAGCCCGCTGCAGCGGCGACTCGGCGCTGCCCGCGATGTGCGCCGCGAGGAGGGCTTCGCCTTCCTGTTGGGTGACGCCCTGATCACCGGCGTGCTGGACGTGGTGGCACGTGAGGCCGCCGGCGCGACGCTGGTGGTCGATTACAAGAGCGACCGCCTCGATGGCGCTGACCCGGCGGCGATCGTGCGCGAGCAGTACGGGATCCAGCGGCTGATCTACGCGCTGGCCGCGCTGCGCTCCGGCGCGGCGAGCGTGGAGGTAGTTCATCTCTTTCTGGAGCGGCCGCACGATCCCGTCAGCGCCACCTACTCCCGCGAGCAGACCGAGCCTCTGGAGCGGGAGCTGCTGGCATTGGCGGGCGGCGCGCTGAGCGGAGAGTTTCCCGTCTCCGAAGAGCCCTGGGTGGGGCTATGCACCGGCTGCCCGGGAGAAAACGGGCTCTGTCGGTGGCCGCTCGAGCTCACCAGGCGGGACAGTCCGTCGCCGGTGGCCAGCGCCTGCGCTACTTCCGAGCTCCAGGGTCGCCTGTTTTGAAGCTCACATCGATCTGCTCCTCGTCGTGGCGCTCCTCGACTTTCGCCAGCGCCCTCAAGGTCTTCTCGTCCGCCGGAACAGCGGGTGGCCCGAGCAGGCTGCGGGGCCACAGCCCACGGTTGAGCACGACGTTTATCTCGGCCGAGTAGACCAGGATCTGGGCGCCGAGATGAAGCCACACGAGCAGCGCCAGGACCAGCCCGAACAGCCCATAGGTGCTGGTGGTGTGCCTGAACACGTGCCCGATGTAGTAGCCGCCCACGACCTGGAGAATCTCCCACAGCACCGCGGCCGTGGACGCTCCCATCCAGAGGCGACTGGTCCCGATCACCGACGAGGTCATGAGCCGGAACGAAGCCAGGAACAGCGCGAAGTTGAGCAGCAGCGAGAGGGCGATTCCCGCCAGCTTTGCAACCGTACCCCCGAGGCCGGCGATGACCAGGCCGGAGGCCAGCGTCGAGATGATGAACAGCAGGCCGAGCGAGACGAGCAGCACCAGGCCGCGCAGACGACGACCGAAGAAGTCAGGACGGTCCTTGAATGGCACCGCCCAGATACGGTCGAACGCGTTGTTGACCGCCTGCGTGACGCCCAGGCCGGCCCAGAGCGAGCCGAGGGCGCCGATCGTCAGCGCCAGGACGTGACCCTCCAGGGTGTGGATGTTCTTGTGCAGGTCCTGGCCGATGATCGGGAACTGCGCCAGCACGGAGTCGGCGATTGCGTTCTGCGCGCTGGGGTTGCCGTGCAGCACGTAGGCCAGCACCGTGAACAGCAACAGAAGCAGCGGAAAGAGCGAAAAGAACCCGTAGTAGGCGATCATCGCCGCCAGCCCGCCGGCGCCGTCGTCCGAGAACTTCTTCAGTACAGCCATCGGTACCGCCAGTGGAACGATGCGCTGCTGCGCGCGATCGAATGCCCGCACCGGCCGGAGAAAGTCCATGTGAGGAGTGATACCCCCCCGAAGGAGGCTTAGGCAACCGTCGCCAGCTGGGGCGAGAGCTCGCCCCGCTCCGCGCGCGGGCGCAGGACGATTGTCGCGCCGCGAGCGGGGCTGAAGGTGATGCTTCGCCGTCCGGTCCGCTCGGGGCTGGCGCTCGCGGGCTCGAGCTCGTATCGCTCGAGCGCCGAACGGATCACGAGCTTCATCTCCTGAAGCGCAAAGCTGGCGCCGAGGCACCTCCGGCGGCCACCGCCGAACGGAATCCATGTGTAGGTGCCGGGCGCGTTGCCCACGAACCGCTCGGGGCGGAAGGCAAATGGGTCCGGGTAGATCTCGGGGTCGTGGTGCACGAGGTGGGCGCTGGCTAGGATTGCCACCCCTGGGGGGTACTCGACGCCGCCGATCTGAACCTTCTCCTTGGTCAGGCGGGGTTCGGCGTTCGGCAGCACGGGCCTCAGCCGGAGGATCTCGTAGACCGTCGCCGTCAGGTATTCGTCGCCATCGTGCTCGTCGAGCAGGCGTGCGACGACTGCCGGTTCGCGCGCCAAGCGCTCAAACGCCCACGCCAGTTGCGAAGCCGTGGTCTCGTGGCCGGCGACCAGCGCGGTCATCAACTCGTCACGCAGCTCGCGAACCGACATCTGGCTGCCATCCTCGTGCCGCGCCGCGAGCAGCATGTCGAGCACGTCGTCGCGGTCCTGTTCTGGCGCGGCCCGACGCTCCTCGATCAGCGCGAAGATCTCGCGATCAACCCGCTCGCTGAGCGCCTGAAATTGCTTCAAGGGGCGCAGCCAGGGCGCGAGCCGCTGAGCCGCCGGCAGCACGGACAGAGGGTTCTCGCTGAACGCCAGCACCTCGGTGAGCAGGTTGCGCAGCGAATCCAGCTGCCGTCCTTGCTCCAGACCGAATACCGCCCGCAGGATGATCTCCAGCGTCAGGCGCTGGAGCCGCGGGTGCAGGACCACCGGCTCGCCGGTGGGCCAGCTGTCGAGCTCGGCGTCCGCCAGCTCCTGCATCAGCCCTCTGAGCGCCACCATCTTCTCGCCGTGGAATGCCGGCAGCAGCAGCTTGCGCTGTTCCAGGTGTGGTTTCTCGTCGAGCAGGATCACCGATTGTCGGCCGACGATCGGTTCGAGCACGCGTGCTCCTTCGCCCGGGTGAAGCACCTCGGCCGGGGCGGTGAACAGCTGCTTGATCTCGTCGGGGTCGGAGAGCACGACGAACGGGGGCTGGAGCGGAAGCTGGACGGTGATGCGCTTGCCATACCTTCGGCGGAGTCGCTCCAGCGATGCCGCGGGTCGCTTCCAGGTGGCGAGCAGCTGGAGCGCGGCCGGAAGTCGCGGACCGGGCGGGAGCTGCCGTCGCAGTTGCCGCTTTCGTCTCATTTGACGGCCGCTCGCCAGTGCATCCTGGCGAGTATATATACTGGACGGTATGTACTGTTGTGTGAGGTCGATCACTCATGCCCCGCGGAGCATTTGACCGCTCTGAGCGCCGCGCCCGGACTCGCGCGCAGCTGCTCGACGCCGCGGCACGCGTATACGCCAGGCGGGGCTTTGAGGCGGCGACGATCGACGAGGTCGCGGAGGAAGCCGGGTTCACGAAGGGCGCGGTCTATGACCACTTCGGCAGCAAGGAGAAGCTGCTGTTCGCGTTGCTTGACGAGCACCTGTCTGAGCAGATCGCGGAACAGATTGCGCTGTTCGATCCGTCGCTGGCGACGGAGGAGCGTCCCCGGGTGGGCGCCGATCGGTGGATGGCGGAGCTCGAGGAGAACCCCGACGCCTTCCGTCTGTTCGTCGAGGCCTGGCTTCACGGTCAGCGCGACGCCGAGCTCGGATCGTTCGTCGTGGACGGCATCGATTCGTGGCGCGCGACGCTGCGCGGCTTCGGCGCCGCGCGCACCGCGGACGCCGGAGTGACGGTCTCCGAGGAGCTCCTGGCGCAGATCGCCAACCTGATGCTCGCGCTGGGAACCGGTCTGGCGGTACTCAAGCTGGCCGATCCGCAGAGCATCTCGCCGGAACTTCTGGGTGCCGCCTACGCGTTGCTGTTACGGACGCTTGAAACGAGCGAGGAGGCCCGTTCGCTGTTGTTGGAGGCCGGTCAGGCCCGGCTCTCGACCTCGAGCAGCACACGCTTGCGCTCCAGCCCTCCCGTGTAGCCACCGAGGCCGCCGCCGGCGTGGACGACGCGGTGGCAGGGGATGACGATCGGCAGCGGGTTTGTTCCAAGCGCGTTGCCGGCGGCGCGAAACGCGCGCGGGCTCCCAGCTTCGGTCGCGACCTGCTTGTAGGTCAACACCGAACCGAACGGGATCCGGAAGGTCGCTCCCAGCACCCGTCTGGGAAAGCCACGGATCAGCCGCCAGTCGAGGGGCATCTCGAACAGCTGCCGACGGCCCTCGAAGTACTGCTCCAGCTCGCGGCGCGGCTCGTCGAGCCTGCGGGCTGCCGCCAGCACACGCGGCGAGACGCGCGCGGCAAGGTCAGCCAGCACTGTGCCGTCGTCCTCACCGCGGTCGAGATACGCGAGCCGCACCAGCCCGACGTTGGTCGCTGCCAGCAGCAACCTGCCGACGGGCGAATCATGTGTCGCATAGGCGACGTCGATCAGCCCTGCGTCGGACGCCGCGCGGTCCAGCTCCGGCAGCGGGCCAGCCGGCAGCTCCTGCGCCGCCCGCTTCAGCGCCGCCTCCACTGCCTCAGTCTCGTTCATGGTCGTAATCCCTTCTAAGTCGCTTGAGTCCCTCGTGAACATTTCGGCGCGCCGCCTCCTCACTGGTATCCATGGCCCGCCCGATCTCGCCGTGGTCCCAGTCGAGGATGAATCGCAAGGCGATCGCGGTCCGCTGTTTGGTCGGCAGCTCGCGCACCCGGGCCCAGAGCTCGGGTCGCCCGTCGGCGACGGCATGCGGCTCGCCTCGTGATGGTCCGGGGGCTTGGTTTGGTGCCGCGGGAACCTCCGGCACTTCGGCCACTGGGACAGCCGGCCTGCGGCGGCCGGCGCGGATGTGGTCGAGCGCCTTGCGGTGTGCGACGGTGAAGATCCAGCTGCGCAGGTTGCCCCCGTCGCGCAGGCGGGGGTAGGCGCGAAGCGCCGACAGCCACGTCTCCTGGTAGCAGTCGTCGGCGTCCGGGCGGCCGACTGTTGCCACCAGGAAGCGGTGCACGTCGCGGCCGTGCGCGTCGAGCAGCGCCTGGAACGGGGGGAGGGTGGCCATCACTTAGATGATGAAACGCCGCGCGGGAGCATTTTGTGAGCCGCGCCGGGCGAGAGGCGCGGCGGCAGATTTCCTGAGAACTACAGTGAGCGTATGGACGCGCGCACACTAGGCACAGAAGGCCTCGCCGTCTCGGCCCAGGGTCTGGGCTGCATGGGTATGTCGGAGTTCTACGGCGCCGGCGACGATTCCGAGTCGATCGCCACTATCCATCGCGCCCTGGAGCTCGGCGTAACGTTGCTCGACACGGCCGACATGTATGGCTCGGGTACCAACGAGCAGCTCGTCGGGCGCGCGATCTCGGACAGACGCGACCAGGTTGTGCTTGCCACCAAGTTCGGGGTGGTTCGAGACCCAGAAGACGCCCGGGGCCGAGGCATCAATGGGCGGCCGGATTACGTGCACAAAGCCTGCGACGCGTCGTTGCGTCGCCTGGGCCTGGAGCACATCGACCTCTACTACCAGCACCGAGTCGATCCCGACGTGCCGATCGAGGAGACGGTGGGTGCGATGGCGGAGCTCATCGAGGCCGGCAAGGTGCGCTTTCTGGGGCTCTCGGAAGCATCGGCAGAGACGATCAGCCGGGCTCGACGCGGTGCACCCCATTTCCGCTCTGCAGAGCGAGTACTCGCTGTGGACGCGCGAGATCGAGAACGAGGTCCTGCCCGCAATCCGCGAGCTGGGCATCGGGCTCGTGCCCTACAGCCCGCTGGGCCGGGGCTTCCTCACCGGACGCTTCAAGAGCGTCGAGGACTTCTCGGAGGACGACTTCCGGCGCTACAACCCGCGCTTCGAAGAGGAGAACTTCAAACGCAATCTGGAGCTGCTGGGTCGGGTCAGGGAGCTGGCCTCCAGGCACGACTGCACGCCGGGCCAATTGGCGCTGGCCTGGGTGCTTCACCAGGGCGATGACGTCGTGCCGATCCCCGGCACCAAGCGCCGCCGGTACCTGGAGGAGAACGTCGCCGCGAGCGAAGTTTCGCTCACCGAGGGGGATCTGAAGGAGCTGGACGAAGCCGCGCCGGTGGGGGCCACCGCCGGCGACCGCTATCCGGACATGTCGTCGGTCAACCGGTAGAGCCGATCGCAAAAGCCCCGAGCAAGACCGCGCCCGGGGCTTGCCGAAGCCCAACCTGCGATATACAAAGATCACATGCCACGTGCGATCTGGAGTGGTGCGATCAGCTTCGGGCTGGTCAACGTACCCGTCAAGCTCTACAGCGCGACGTCGCCCAAGACCGTGCGCTTCCACCAGCTCTCGGCCAAAACTGGGGCCCGGGTGCGCCAGAAGCGGGTCGACCCCTCTAGCGGCGAAGAGGTGCCCTACGAGGAGATCGTCAAGGGCTACGAGATCAGCCCCGAACGCTACGTGCTGATCGATCCCGACGAGCTCGATGCCCTTGACCCCAAGGCGACGAAGACGGTCGACATCGAGGATTTCGTCGACCTCGAGGACATCGATCCGATCTACTACGACCACTCCTACTACCTGGCTCCGACGGCCGGAGGGGCCAAGGCCTACCGCCTGCTGCTCGACGCCATGCGCGAGTCGGGCAAGGTGGGCATCGGCCGCGTCGTCCTGCGTTCAAAGCAGCAGCTCTGCGCGCTGCGCCCCACGGGCGAAGTGCTCACACTCTCCACGATGCTGTTCGGCGACGAGGTGCTGTCGCCCGAGCGCCTCGACGAGCTCGACGCCGTCGGCGACTCCGAGGCCTCGGATCGCGAGCTGCGGATGGCCGAGCAGCTGATCGACTCGCTTTCTCGAGACTTCGACCCAACCAAGTACCACGACGACTACCGCGAGCGCGTGTTGCAGCTGATCGAGCGCAAGGCCGCGGGGGAGGAGATCGCCGTCGAGCCGGAGGCCGAAGAGCCGGCCGCCGCCCCTGACCTGATGGCCGCGCTCGAGGCGAGCCTGGCGGCCGTGCGCGACGAGGACGCGCCCGCCGAGCCGGAGCCCGAGCCGAAAAAGAGGCCCGCCAAGTCGAAGTCACGGAGCGGCGCTAGTACCAGCGACGGCGGCTCCACGCGCGGCAAGCGCAAGCAGCCCGCCAAGGCCAAGCGCTAGCGCGGCCAGCCGCCGCCCCGGAGCGGCTAGAGCTTCTGCAGGCGGTAGCTGTTCTTCTCCTTCGCGCAGGTCAAGCCCGCCTTCTTGTAGAGCGAGTTGTCCTTCGTCGAGCAGAACTCGCCGACCTTGTAGTTCCCTGCTGCGGCGGCCTTTGTCTGCTCCACCGTCTTGTGGGGGTGATGGATGGCCACCGCAGCCGCCCCGACGATGCCGGCCTTCTTGGCCGTCGAGTGCTTGCTCGAGCCGCACCCGGCCACTCCGATACTCAGCGCAGCCAAGGCCACCGCGAGCACGAGGCCTACTGGCCGAAAATGCATACAGGCTCCTTGTTTAAAGTGGACTCGCGGGACGCAGGTTGTCTACCAACGCCGAAACCCGTCCGGGCGCTTCAGACATGGGCCTAACGTGATCCACACGTCCCGTTCATCGCAAGACCCACTGGTACGCTTTGCGGCCACTTAGCAGTGCACGGTTTCATCACTTTCCACATCGTCCGACCCATATGTCCCGTACTGCTCCACGGGGGCCGATCGGCCTCTACGACTCCGCCAACGAACACGACGGGTGCGGCATCGCGCTCGTGGCGAAGCTGTGGGGCGAGGCGTCGCATGCCGTAGTCGAGAAGGCGCTTGACGCGCTCGAGAATCTCGAGCACCGCGGCGCCGAAGGAGCGGACCCCAACACCGGCGACGGCGCCGGCATCCTGCTTCAGATCCCGGACGGGTTTCTGCGTGCCGCGCTGGCCGGCGTGGAGCTGCCCAAGCCCGGCCGCTACGGGATCGGTGTGTGTTATCTGCCGCAGGACGCCGAGCGGCGCGTGGTGCTCGAGCAGCTGATCGACGAGACGATCGAGGGCGAGGGGCAGCGCCCGATCTTCTGGCGCGACGTGCCTGTCGACGACCGCCACGTGGGTCAGACGGCGCGGCTCTCGGCGCCGATCATCCGCCAGGTGGTGATCGAGGCCTCGGACGAGCTGCAAGCAGATCAGGATGCCTTCGAGCGCAAGCTCTACGTGATCCGGCGATTGATCGAGCGCCGGGCGGGGCGCGACGTCGCGCTCCCCAGCTTCAGCTCGAAGACGATGGTCTACAAGGGCATGCTCACCGCGCCCCAGCTGCCCCGCTACTTCACCGACCTCAGGGATCCTCGGGTGGCCACGCGGCTGGCGCTGGTGCACTCGCGCTTCTCCACCAACACGTTTCCCAGCTGGGAGCTGGCCCACCCCTACCGCATGATCGCCCACAACGGCGAGGTCAACACCCTGCGCGGCAACATCAACTGGATGCGCGCCCGGGAGTCGCAGCTTTCCTCGGAGCTGTTCGGCGAGGACCTGGAGAAGGTCGTGCCGGTGGTGCAGGAGGGCGGCTCTGACTCGGCCACGTTCGACAACGTGCTCGAGCTGCTGGTGCTGAGCGGCCGCTCGATCCCCCACGCGGTGATGATGATGGTGCCCGAGGCCTACCGCACCCGAAAGGATCTCGACCCGGACGTCAAGGCCTTCTACGACTTTCACTCCTGCCTGATCGAGCCCTGGGACGGCCCGGCCGCGGTGGTGTTCACCGACGGCCGCTGGGCGGGCGCCGTGCTCGACCGCAACGGCCTTCGTCCCGGCCGCTGGGTGCAGGACACCGACGGCTACGTCGTGCTGGCATCCGAGACCGGGGTGATGACCGTGGCGCCCGAGCACGTCCAGCGCAAGGGCCGCCTGGCGCCAGGCAAGATCTTCCTGCTCGACCTCGAGGACGGGCGCATCGTCGAGGACGAGGAGGTCAAGCGCCGGATCGCGCGGCGCAAGCCCTACGGCGAGTGGTACGAGCGCTCGGTGGTGCACATCGACGATCTGCCCGAGCGCGACCCGCGAGTGCCGCGGATCGAGCCGCTGCGCTCAAAGCAACTGGCGTTCGGCTACTCGCAGGAGGGCCTGCGGATGATCATCGCCCCGATGGCCGCCAAGGGCGAGGAGTCCGTGGCCTCGATGGGCAACGACGCCGCGCTGGCCGTCATGTCCGATCGCCAGCCGCCGCTGTTCGCCTACTTCAAGCAGCTGTTTGCCCAGGTCACCAACCCGCCGATCGATCCCATTCGCGAGGAGGTGGTGATGAGCATCCAGGCCGGGATCGGGGCGGAGGTCAACCTGCTGGCAGAGACTCCCGAGCAGGCCCACCAGCTGCGGATGGACCAGCCGATTCTCCGCAACTCCCAGCTCGAGAAGCTGCGCCAGGTCTCGCACGAGGTCTTCGACGCCGCGACGATCGACATCACCTGGCCGATCGAGGAGGGGCCGGACGGCATGGAGGCCAGGCTCCAGGACGTGTGCCAGGAGGCCGCGCGCTACGTGGACAACGGCGCCAACATCCTGATCCTCTCCGATCGTAACCTCGGCCCGGAGCGGGTGGCGATCCCGTCGCTGCTGGCGGTGGCCGGCGTGCACCATCACCTGGTCAGGGGCGGGACGCGGACACGTACCGGGCTGGTGATCGAGTCCGGCGAGCCGCGCACGATCCACGACATGGCCACGCTGATCGGCTACGGGGCGGCGGCGATCAACCCCTACGTGATGTTCGAGTCGCTCGACGAGCTCGCCGAGCGCTCGCTGCTGCCGGTGGAGCTGACCACCGACCAGGCCGAGAGCAACATCGTCAAGGCCATCGGCAAGGGTCTGCTGAAGACGATCTCAAAGATGGGAATCTCCACCATCCAGTCCTACTGCGGAGCGCAGATCTTCGAGGCGGTGGGGCTGGAGCCGGCGCTCATCGACAAGTACTTCACGGGCACCGCCTCGCGCATCGGCGGGGTGGGCCTGGAGCAGCTCTCAACCGAGGCCATGGAGCGCCACTTCCGCGCCTACCCGCGCACCGAGCGCGAGGTGCTGCCGGTGGGGGGTGTCCTCCAGTGGCGGCGCTTCGGCGAGCGTCACGTGTGGAACCCGGACACGATTGCCACGCTGCAGCACGCCGTACAAGGAGTCAACGGCGACTCGCGGCAGACCTACGCGCAGTTCGCCCGACAGGCCAACGACGAGGCCGTGCGGCGCTCGTTGCTGCGCGGCCTGATGAAGCTGCATCCGTCCGGCGAGCCAGTGGCGCTCGAGGAGGTCGAACCGGCCACGGAGATCATCAGGCGCTTCACCACCGGCGCCATGAGCCTAGGTGCGCTCGGTCGCGAGGCCCACGAGACCCTGGCCATCGCCATGAACCGCCTCGGGGGGCGCTCGAACACAGGCGAGGGCGGCGAGGACCCATCTCGCTACGTTCCCGACGCCAACGGGGATTCGCGGCGCTCGGCGATCAAGCAGATCGCCTCCGGGCGCTTCGGGGTCCACATCCACTATCTGGTCAACGCCGACCAGCTTCAGATCAAGATGGCCCAGGGGGCAAAGCCCGGCGAGGGCGGACAGCTGCCGGGCCACAAGGTCGACGAGTACATCGCCAAGATCCGCTCGTCGACGCCGGGGGTCGGGCTGATAAGCCCGCCGCCGCACCACGACATCTACTCGATCGAGGACCTCAAGCAGCTGATCTACGACCTGCGCTGCGCCAACCCGGAGGGGTCGGTGTCGGTCAAGCTGGTCTCCGAGGTGGGCGTGGGTACCGTGGCGGCCGGCGTGGCCAAGGCCAACGCCGACCACGTGACGATCGCCGGCCACGACGGCGGCACCGGCGCCGCGGTGCAGTCCGCGATCCTGGGCGCCGGCGTTCCCTGGGAGATCGGGCTTGCCGAGACGCAGCAGACGCTGCTGCTCAATGACCTGCGCAGCCGGATCACCGTCGAGGTCGACGGCGGCATGCGCACCGGCCGCGACGTAGTGGTTGCCGCGCTGCTGGGCGCCGACGAGTTCGGTTTCTCCACCGCGCCGCTGATCGCCATGGGCTGCATCATGATGCGCGTCTGCCACCTGAACACCTGCCCGGTGGGGATCGCCACCCAGGACCCGGAGCTGCGCAAGCGCTTCCAGGGGACGCCCGAGCACGTCACCGGCTATCTGATGATGGTGGCCGAGGAGGTCAGGGAGATCATGGCCTCGCTCGGTATTCGCCGCTTCGAGGAGCTGATCGGACGCACCGAGCTCCTCGACATGGACGAGGCGGTCGAGCACTGGAAGGCGCGGCGCGTCGATCTGTCGATGGTGCTGACGACGCCCGAGCTCCCGCCGGAGGCCCCGCGGCGGCGCACGCGTCCCCAGTTGCCGGTGCTAGACGACGCGCTCGACTGGGAGCTGGTTCAGAAATGTGCGCCCGCGCTGGAGCGCTCGGAGCAGGTGAGGCTAGGACCGGTGCTGGTGCGCAACGTCAACCGCACGGTCGGCGGCATCCTGAGCGGCGAGATCGCCCGCCGTCACGGTGTGCGCGGCCTTCCGGAGGGCACGATCGAGGTCGCATTCTCCGGCTCCGCGGGCCAGAGCTTCGCCGCCTGGCTGGCGCCGGGGGTGACCTTCTCGCTGCGCGGGGAGACCAACGACTACACCGGCAAGGGTCTTTCGGGCGGCGTCGTCGCCGTGCGCCCGCCGGAGCGGGCTCGCTTCCGGGCCGAGGAGAACATGCTGGTCGGCAATACCGTCCTCTACGGCGCCACCGCGGGGCGGGCGTTCTTCCGGGGCCTGGCCGGCGAGCGCTTCGCGGTGCGCAACTCGGGCGCGGGCGCCGTGGTGGAAGGCGTAGGCGATCACGGCTGCGAGTACATGACCGGCGGACGGGTGGTGGTGCTGGGACGCACCGGACGAAACTTCGCCGCCGGCATGAGCGGAGGCATCGCCTACGTCTACGACGTGGATCGCCGCTTCGAGAGCCGCTGCAACCTCGAGCTGGTGGACCTGGAGACGATGACCGACGAGGACTCAGAGCAGGTGAGGGCGCTGATATCGGAGCACGTGGCGCGTACCGGCTCGCTCGTCGGGCGCAACGTGCTGGCCTCCTGGGATCGCGCCGTCGATCGGTTTGTGAAGGTCATGCCGCGCGACTACAGGCGTGTGCTCGCCGAACGCGCGGCGGGCGTGGCCGAGGCCGCAGGCGAGCCGGCGGTGGCCGCCGGTTGACGCCCTACATAGAATGGCCGCTCGGGGCCGCTTGAGAAGAGGAGTGACGGTGGAGCGTCTGGGTCACAGAGCGGCCGGGGGCCTGATGGTGGCTGTGCTCGTGGCGCTCGGCGCGTCGGGCAGCGCCGCGGCGCGCCCGGCACATAGCCGCCCGCCCAACCCGCGAATCGTGCAGAGCCTCGACAGCGTCGTCAGCGCGATCAGCGCGCTGCGGGTTCCGGGGTTCGTGGTGGGCGTGAGCGGCGGGGCCGCCGGCAACTACGAGCGAGCCGTCGGCATGGCGGACGTGGGCGCCAATCAGCCCATGACGCTGAGCACCCATTTTCGGATCGGGAGCATCAGCAAGACGTTCACCGCCACGGTCATCCTGAAGCTGATCCAAGACGGACGCCTGCGCCTCAGCGACCGCATCTCGCGTTGGGAGCCGCAGGTGCCGAACGCCAGGCAGATCACGATCAAGATGCTGCTCAACATGACCAGCGGGATCTGGGACGAGGGTGGTGTGGGACCGCAGGGGCAGATCTCGTCACTCGGCAACTTCATCAATCAGAACTGCAACAAGGCCCCGAGCGCGCAGTGCAGTCAGTACTTCTCGCCCCAGCAAATCGTGAATCTGGCGATCCAGGACAGCAGCAACGTCACCCACGGGGCTGCCTATCCGCCAGGGGTCTGGTACTACGCGGACACCAACTACGTGATCCTGGGGATCATCGCTCAGAAGGTCACCGGGAAGCCCTTCGGAGAGCTGCTGAGGAAGCTGGTGCTGAGACCGCTGCACCTCACGCAGACAAGCTTTCCCACCCGCAGCCTCACGCTGCCCTCGCCCGCGGCGACCGGCTACAAGATGGACGTCAACAACAAGGGCAAGTTCCTGGGCTACGTCCCGCAGCAGCAGCCGAGCCCCTCAATCCTGTTCGGAGCTGGAAACGTCGTCTCCACGCTGCACGACCTGCGGGTGTGGGCCCGAGCGCTGGGCACTGGGCGGTTGCTCTCGCCTGGCATGCAGCGGCTGAGGCTCCAGCTGCTGCAGACCGGCATCCAGTTCTCGCCGCTGGCTGGCACCAGCGCCACCATCGGGCTGCCGGTCCAGTATGGCCTCGGCATCGCCGACGCCGGCGGGATGCTCGGACACAACGGGCAGGTGCCGGGCTTCACCACCGAGATGTGGTACCTGCCCTCTGACCGCGGGACCGTGGTCGCCTTTTTCAACAGCCTCTCGTCGTGCCAGACGACACCCCAAACTCCGGCCGTGCTCGCCGACTCCGCATTCGCCTCGCTGGCACAGGCCGCTTTCGGCCCCGCGCTTCAACGAGCCGGCCTGGCGGCGCCTGCCAGCTGTTCGGTGCCCGGTAGCTAGGGCCCCCTGGGTTCGACTTAGCCCCCGCCGGACCGCGCGCGCGGGTCGAGGCGCACGATGTGGCGAGGCGCCGGCAGGGAGAGCAGCGATGCCGTGACTCCCTGGATCGTGTCGATCCCGTAGGACATCGAGGGGTCACCGTCGGTCATGACGGCGATCGCGAACGTACGACCGTGACCCTCGAGGCGCGCGATCTGGTGCACGAGCTGCCCCAGCTGCGTCGTCCGCCAGCCCCCCTTGAAGAATGCCCGGTAGCCCCTGGGGCGAGCGATGGCCGGGATGCCCCAGCTCTCATAGCGGACGATGTTCGAGAGCAGATGGCGGGCATAGCCCACGAACTCGGGCGGTATCAGCGAATTCATACGAAAGAAGAACGCGGCCTGGTCGGCGGCCGAGATCTGTGAGCTGGCCCAGTCGGTGGTTACGGAATAGTCGCTCATTCCCGCAGCGCGGGCCAGGGCGTAGAGGCCGCCGTTGCCGACGATCGACCAGCACTGCGTGGCCGCCGAGTTGTCGGATACGTTGATCATCGGGTAAAGGAACGAGTTGCTGTATGGGTCGACCGTGTGACGACCCTGCCGGTGCAGCCGCCGCAGGTAGGCGACGAGCAGCATGGCTTTGACCACGCTGGCCGATACGAACGTCCAGTGGGCGTGGATGCCCGAAAGTCGACCCTCGCTATCGACGACGGCAAACGCGGTTCTTCCGCTCCTGCCGTGCAGGAACGCGGCGGCACGGTGGATCGCCGCGGGACTTGGGAAGCCGTACGGCAGCTGGCCGAAGCCGTGATAGCCGACGCCCGAGCAGCTGGGCGGACGGTCGGGGTTTGGCAGCGCGCCGGTTACTCGGGGGTGAAAACAAGCGCGCCAACGGAAGTAGCCGCCGGGCAGCGCGACGGCCGTATACAGAACGGTGAGGGTTGAGCTGAGCGCGCGGCTGCGGGTGGGTCGTACCGAAAACATCGGGCCTCGGAACCCCCTGCCGAACAGCCAGCTGACCTTCAGCTTGCCCCAGCGCACCTGGGCCGGATGGGAAATGAGCACCCTCACCGCTGCACGCCCCAGCGGTAAGGCCTTGATGCTCACGGTAACTGGATACGGGGCCTGTTGCAGGACCACCTGACTGGTCGTGCCCGTCTCGCCGTCGCCGCCAGTCCGCGCATGCGCGGGCCAGGCAAATGCTGCGAGCAGCGCACCGCCTACCAGCACCGGCCGCGCAAGGCCTCCACCCATTGAGCGCACCCTATTGGGCTGCGGGGGAGCCGCACAAGCCGTTGCTACGCTCCCCTGCCCCCATGGGTGAGCTCGGCGCCTTTCTCAAGATCCACCGGGTCGGCTTTCAAAAGCGCGATCCGCGAGAGCGCGTTCACGACTACAGCCAGTACTTCAGCCTGGCGCCCGAGGAGGAACTGAGGCGACAGGGCGCGAGGTGCATGGACTGCGGGATCCCGTTCTGTCACGAGGGCTGCCCGCTGGGCAATCTGATCCCGGACTGGAACGACCTCGTATACCGCGACAAGTGGCGGGACGCGATCGAGCAGCTCCACGCGACCAACAACTTTCCCGAGTTCACCGGCCTGATCTGTCCCGCCCCGTGCGAGTCGGCCTGTGTCTTGGCCATCAACGACGATTCGGTGACGATCGAGCAGATCGAGCTGGCGATCATCGAGCGCGCGTTCGCCGAGGGCTGGGTGGCCCCCGAGCCGCCCGACCGCCGCAGCGGCAAGACGGTGGCGGTCGTCGGCGCGGGTCCAGCCGGTCTGGCGGTGGCGGCCGAGCTCAACAAGTCCGGACACGAGGTGACCGTCTACGAGCGCGACGAGGGACCGGGCGGCCTGCTGCGCTTCGGCGTTCCGGACGCCAAGCTCGAGAAATGGATCATCGACCGCCGCGTAGACATCATGGATCAGGAGGGGATCCGTTTCGTCTACGACACCGACGTGGGCCGCGACGTGTCGGCGCGCGCGCTCTACGAGCAGTACGACGCGGTGGTGCTCAGCATGGGCTCTCGGGTCTCGCGCGACCTCGACGCGCCGGGCCGCGAGCTTCGCGGCATCCACTTCGCGATGGATTACCTCTACCAGCGAAACCGCTGGGTCGCCGCCCAGCAGGGACGCCGCTACCGGCCCACGGCCCCGGAGCGCGAGATCAGCGCTGCGGGCAAGCAGGTGATCGTGATTGGCGGCGGCGATACCGGCATGGACTGCATCTCAAACGCCCACCGCGAGGGCGCGAGCAAGGTAACCATGCTCGACGTCTACGAGCAGCTTCCCACCGACGGCAACGATCCTCGCCATCCGTGGCCGCTGCCCCCCAAGCGCACGCCGACCACCTACGCGCTCGACGAAGGCGGCAAGCGCCGCTGGGGCACCGAGGTCACCGGCTTCGGGGGCAAGGACGGCCACGTGAGCCACGTCTACGCGAGGAAGGTGACGGGCACCTCGTCGCGCGATCTGACGCCGGTACCGGGCAGCGAGTTCGTGCTGGAGGCAGACCTGGCCCTGATCGCGATCGGCTTCGAGCACCCCGAGCACGAGGGAGCGGTGACCGAGCTCGATCTGGACCTCGATCGCCGAGGCAACATCCGCACGTCCCAGACCTACCGCACCTCGCAGGAGCGGATCTACGCCTGCGGTGACGCGCGCATCGGCCAGTCGCTGGTGGTCACCGCCATCGCCGAGGGTCGCAGGTGTGCGCGGATCGTCAACAAGGATCTGGGCGGCAGCCCGATGGATGCCGACCGTGAGATGCTGGCGCTCGGGGCCTGGAGCGGCGAGGCCGACCGCACGCTGCGCCACGAGGCCGAGGCCGCGGGAACGGTGAGACCAGGCGAGGAATTCTTCAGCGGTCCGGGAACGCGCCACCGCTGACCACTGTCCAAACCTAACCCCTTTAACAATCCTTTAGCGAAAGTCGTTGATCGCGGGGCGATGTTGGTGTAGCCTCGCTCAAACGGCTGGCGCCGCCGCCTCGTCGGGCGCATTGGGCGGCGAAGTTGAGGGTTTATCATTGAGCTTGGGACGGGGAAACTCGCCCCTGTCGGTCAGGGAACTGCGCCCCCACTTCCCTGACTCTCCGGGGGGCCCAGATGGATCTGGGTCCCCCGGGTCTCTTAAGCGCCCAAATTGGGCCGGCCCGGCTCATGAGCCGGGCCTCCGGGCCGATCATGATCGGCCCGGGGCTGGCGATCATGATCGCCAGCCATCATGATCTAGTCGTGCCCACCTTCTGTCGCCACAGCCGCCTGCTCCAGAACTGCCCGATCTGCTCGCGCGAGCAGCACGTGCAGATGCGTCCGGTCATCACCTCGGCCGCACCGGGGAGCTCGGCGCCCCCGCGGCCGCCCCGCGAGCGCCGTGCGCGCGCGAGTACCGCCTCACGCGCCAGCGAACCGGGCGGCGTGCGGGTCCACCGCTTGGCGCGCGCCGCCGACGACGGCTATCGCTCGCCCTTGGCCGCTGGCCTGCGCTCGAGTGCCGACGCCGAGCGCCTGGCCGAGGAACTGGCGTTCGCGGCCGCCAGGCTTTCTCGCCTCGAGACCGCGCCGCCCGGGCTCTACGCCGAGGTGGCCGCGGGTGGCGGCGACGTCGAGGAGCGGGCGTGGCTTGCGTTCCAGATCGCATACCTCTGCCCGCTGGACGGCGACGCGCCGTTCGCCGCCATCGAGAAGGCCAGAACGTCGTGGGCTTCCGGTCTGACCCCGAAGCTCGAGGGCGTCCAAACCGGACCGCGCACCGCCCACGATCCCGCGCGCGGCACGCAAACGCTCGCGGCCTACCGTGCGTGGGCCGCCCGCGCCGGCTCGCAGGCGCAGGCGTTCACCGGCGAGCCCGCGTGGTCGCCCGAGCGCCGCTTCGCCCGGGCGTTCGAGCGGCTGGCGTTACCCGGACTGCACCGCGACGCGCGCTTCGAGGCGCTGGTGAGCCTGGGCTCGCTCGGCGTGTTCGAGCTGCGCCCGGGGACGCTGGCGCTAGGCGGCGCCGGCGGAGCGTCGGGGAGCGCGACGGTGACCGTGGCCGCCAAGCGGGCGCTGGGAATCGGCGATCCGCTGATACTCGAGCGGCGCGCGGCCGAGCTGGCCGCCGCCTGCGCGGTGCCGCTGGCCGCGCTCGACCTCGGCTTCTTTAACTGGGCGCGCCCACCCGAGCACGGCGAGCGCGTCACGCTGGGAATGGGTAGCGCGAGCGACCCCGACGCGGAGGCCCTGGAGAACGCGCGGGGGGCACTCGGGCTGTGAGGGCCACGCGGATCGTCCCTGTGCTACTCGCCGCCGCGGCACTGCTGCTGTGGGCCGCGCCCGCCGGCGCCGCAGCGCCCCGCATCGTCTGTCCGCTGCTGACGACGTGCTGTCCGCTACCCGTCGCCACGCCGGTCGAGGCCATCCCATCGCCGTCCGTCTGCTGCGAGCCCGCCTCCACTTTCTGCCTGGCCTCGCCGACGATCGGCTCGGCCTCCGACCCGTCGGTCGCCGGGCGGCAGGTGACCGTCTCCGGTCTCATCCCGGGCGCCGGCTCCGGGACGCAGGTGACCTTGTGGCAGCGGCTTGCCGGGGAGGCCAGCTTCGAGTCGCTGGCCACGACCGCCACGAGCTCGTCGGGCCAGTACACATTCCTCCTGGCCAAGGGCACCGTCCAGACCAACAGGGAGTGGTATGTCACCGCGTCCGGCAGGCAGAGCGCGACGATCGACCAGCAGGTGCAGGCGCTCGTGACGCTCACGCATTCGTTACACGTGCGCGTGAGCCCGGACCATGCCGGCGAGCGGGTCTGGCTCGAGCAGCGCGAGGGCGCTGCCTGGACGGTGATCGCCCGGGCGCGCTTGAACGGCTCCTCAAGCGCGGTGATGAGCGCCGCGTTTTCGGCGAATCATCGGGTGAAGCTGCGGGCCGTGTTGCCCGGCGACCGTCGAAACATCGCCTCCTATTCTCCGGCGATTTACCTATAAACGGGCCTCCGTCCGACCCACCACCTACTTTCTGCGGCGTCCGCATCCACGAGCCGGAGCCGCCATGTCACTGTGCTTCATCGAACCGCAGAATGCGATCAGGGTCATCGCCGAGTCGGTCGGCCGGGAGGCGCGTCGCCAGATCCTGGGGGAGGTGGTGCGCGCGTGGGTCGATGAGATCCCCGACTCCGAGCTCGAGTCGCACTACGCCAAGGCTGTCGCCGACCTCGACGAGCACGACCTGTCGCTGCTCGCCGCGTGGCACGCCTCGCTCGAGGTGGGCCATCCCGTGCCGAACAAGGAGTTCCTGGTCAACGTGTTCCCGTCGCTGGGCGAGAACCGGCGCGAGGCGCTGAAGATCGCGGCGGGCTTCCGCGGCGAGGAGGCGTTCGAGGCGGGGGTGGGGGAGGAGCAGGCGTTCGACACCGTGCTGCCCTGGCTCTCGGAGCCACGCTGCCTCGAGCTGGCGCGCGAGTGCGTCGAGCTCTACTGCTGGGACCGTCTGGGGATCGACAACTAGGAGCGCTTGCCGGCGCCGTCGAGGGCGGCCTCGATCTCGGCGATCGCCTGCTCGTTGGAGCGAAACCAAACCGAACGCATCCCCACTTCCCGCGCAGCCTGGCAGTTGACCTCGACGTCGTCGATGAACAGCGCCGCCGCGGGCTCGATGCCGAGGCGTTCGAGCGTCAGCTCGTAGATCCGACGCTCGGGCTTGCGGGCGCCCACGAACGCCGAGTCGACCACCACCTCAAACAGCTCATCGACGGGCAGCTTGGCTCGCCAACGCTGGTCCCACTCGCGGACGTTGTTGGTGCAGATCGCCAGCCGGTAGCCGCGGGCCGCCAGCGTCCGCATGAAGGCGATCATCTCCGGGTTGGGGTGAAGGTGCTCGAAGTAGCGCTCGCCGAAGCCGCGGAGCTCTACGGCACGACCGAGCTGCGCGCTCAGCTGGTCAGCGAGCGTTTTCAGAAACGCCGCCTCGGTCATCCGGCCGGTTTCCAGCTCGAACAGCGGGTGTACCCCGTCGCGCTCAAAGATCTTGGCCATCGCCAGGCCTAGCTGCTCGAGCGACAGGCCGGACGCCTCCTGAAAGGCGGTGAACGAGTCCAGCAGCGGGGAGGTCAGGACGCCGCCGAAATCGCTGATCACGGCCTCGATCATCGCGCGCGTGCCAGCACGTAGACGCCCGCCCCCTGACGGCCACGCGAGTGCCAGCGAAACAGCGCCGCGTGGACGGCGAGAGAATCGCCCTCGTAGCTTCCGCGGCGGCCGATCGCCTCGCCGGCCGCACGCCGCGGACGCGGCTCCTGGGGCTCGTCCTGGCTCTCGTCCCCGGTCGACGCAGCCTCCTCGGGCCACAGCTCAAAGCTGGCGCGCGCCGGAAGGCCGTTGACCAGATACGTGGTCGAAAGCCTGGGGTCGGCCACGGGCACCGCGTGCCCCTCCTCGAATGCCGATGCGCTCAACATGTCGTCGGCGTGACCCGACGCGCCGCGGGGGCGAGCGGCGAGCACCGCCAATCCCTGGTCTGGCTCGAACCAGGCGGCGACGTCGCGGACCGACTCAAACTCCTCGAGCGCGACGCGGTCCCGCACTCCCCGTCGTCCGAGACAATCGACGGCCCGGTCGCCCCCGGGCGTCCGAATGCGGCCCTTGACCCTCACCAGCTGGTCGAAGCCGCCGGGGACTGCCGCCGCCTCGCTCTCCGGCAGGCTTCGAAGCTGGGCGCGCTCGCCGGACAGCTCCCAGGGCCCGACGTCATCCGGAGCATCGATCGCGGCGGCGGGCCCGAGTGCGCGCACATCCGTGCCGTCGCCGAACAGCGAGAACCCGGCGCGGTCCGAATCGAGCGCCCAGACAGATCCCCAGACGCCGGTCTCCAGGTCGGCGAAGCTGAGCGTTCGAAAGGCCATCGCGCTCAAGCCTAGTGAGAGGGTGCTATCCGCGAGGCTAGGCGAACGCCGCCGCCGGTCCGTCCACGCGGACACCCGGAAGCCGGTGTAGCCCGACGACTTCGATCAGCGTGTGGACTTGCGGGCGGGCGCCGCGGAGCCTGATCCCCCGGCCGTGGTTGCGCAGCCGGCGGGCGACCATGGCCAGATCGACCATCAACGAGACGTCGGCGAACACGAGCTCCGAGAGATCGACGATCACGTCCGCGCCGCAGCGGATCGCCCGGGACATCGCCGGCCGACGAAAGCCCTGGGTGGCCCGATCCTCGTCGCCTCGGCACAACAGTGTGGGGGGCGTGTCCACGAACTCGACGATCGCGACAACCTACCTGAAGTTACGAATTTGCGACAAGAGCTGCAATGACGCTGTCGTCAGGCAAACGCGATCGCGCCTCCGGACGCCACCCTCGTACACTCACGGCATGGTCTCCGTTGAGGACGTGACAGACGCGCTGCGCGACGTGATCGATCCCGAGCTGGGTCTCGACTTCGTGGAGCTCGGGTTGATCTACGGCGTCGAGGTCGAGGACGGCATGGTCAAGGTGACCTACACGCTCACCAGCCCGGGCTGTCCGATCGGGCCCCAGGTCTCCGAGCAGATCGAGGAGTTCGTCTCGGAGCTCGACGGGGTGCAGGAGGTCGAGTCGACGATGACCTTCTCCCCGCCGTGGACACCCGAGCGGATGAGCGAGGACGCCAAGTTCGCGCTGGGGTTCTAGGGCCGCAGTCAGGTTGAGCGCACCGGCGTCGCCAACAGCGCGCCGAGCGGGATCGACGTCGTCCAGAGGTGCACCTCGCTCGCCCGGAAGTGCTGGCGGGGCAGCAGCCGCCTGACCTTCGCCAGGACGGAGGCTTCAGTCGCCTTGCGAGGCCAGACGATGATCCAGATTCGCTTGTACTGCCTGAAGACCATCGGGATCCTCGGGTCGTGTATCCCGAGCAGCTCGAGCTTGGGCCTGAGCCTGCGGATGTCGTAGTAAAAGATCGGCGTGTCCGTCAGCGGAACCTCGGGAGATAGCAAGATGTCGCCGGGCCGCTCATGCGCTCTGATGTACTCCACGACCGGACGGGTCGGAGCGTAGAAGCCCGACGTGCTGTGGTCGTCGACCGTCCCGGCGACCGCCACGGCCAGCGCGGCCGTCGCCAGCGCGACCCCGCCGGGGCGTGGAAGCCTGAAGCACGCGGCGGCGATCAGCGTCACCAGGAAGGGCGCCGTCACCACCGTGTAGCGGGTGATCAGGATGTGCTTTCCGCTTAGATCGAGCGCGAACAGCCCGAGCACCCCGAACACCCCGAGCGCCACCAGCAGCCATCGCTCCCTGAGCGGCTTCTGGCGCCAGTAGACCAGGGAGAACACCGCGCAGAGCACGACCAGTGCGCCGACGACGCTTCGCACGCTGACCGGGGCGCCCACGCGCGTGCCGAACGGCGTGCCGATCACCGCAACCGCGTTGTTGAGGTTGATGGCGCCCTTGATCGCGCCGCCGTTGGGAAATACGCCGTACTGCTCGAGCAGCAGCGGCGTGACCGCGACAAACGCGATCACGCAGGCGGCGATGAACGCGATGCGCTGGCGCACAGAGAGCGTCCGTCGCATCCCGACCCACACGGCCAGCGGCAGCAGCACGGAGACGGCCGTGTAGTGAAACCAGATCGCGACCACGCCCGCCGCGCCGCCCAGGATCAAAAGCGGCGTCTGGCGCTCACCGCCGCGGCCGGCGCGCACGATCGCGCCGACGCAAATCGTCAGCGCCAGCAGGAGGAAGATGTAGACCCGCGTCTCCTGGGCGTAGCTCAGGATCAGCGGGCTGAGCGCGCACAGCGCCGCGGCGGCGAGAGCCTCGAGTCGCGTGACGAACGCCTCAGCCATCCAGTACGTGGCCCACACCAACCCGATGCCCGCCACTGCGGAGGGGAGCCGCGTCACCCACTCCGCCTCCGTGCCGGTGAGCCTCAGCCAGCCGTGGAGGAACACGAAATAGGTCCACGGCGTGGTCTCCGTCTTCCCCACCTGGTGGAGGATCGTGCCCAGCGCGGGCGCCGAGTGCAGCACGCTGAATGCCTCGTCGATGAAGTAGCTCGAGGAGCCGAGCTGCCAGAAGAAGTTCAGCCCCGCGATCACGAGGATCGCGGGCAGCGCCCAGCGCACGAGCTCGGAGCGCTCGTCCAACCAGTCCCAGCCACCGCCGCGACTGCGGGCGGGATCGATCGTCGTAACAGACATGTGTGCGCCTTCTCTTCGGCGCCGAATGCTACGGCTCAGAGTGGGCTTAAAGGCCCGTGTTTATTGGGCCCTTAGCTACTGCTCGAGGACCTGCGAAAGCTCCACCCGGTAGGCGATCTGCCCGGGCCTGATGGGCTCATCGGCCATGAGAGTCGGGCGGCGAGGGCGACCTGCGCCCCCGGCCGCGCTTGGCGCGCATGTCGGAGGCCGGACCCCGCTTGGGCCGCGTCGTGGCGCCGGGGAAGATCGGCGTCGGCGCGCCGTTGCCGGACGCGGTCTCGGCGGTCTCGCGCTGCTTCGTCGTCCCGCGCTGCTTCCTCGTCTCGCGCTGCTTCCTCGTCTCGCGCTGCTTCGCGGGCCGGCCGTTGGCCCGTGCCGCCTGGAGCAGCTCGTCCAGCGAGGCGTCGATCCCCTCCGCCACCACGTCGATGTCGGGTAGCGCGTCGTAGTCACCCAACAGGCCGTAATCGAGCCGCCCGTTGTAGGACATGATCGCCACCGCCAAGGCGTGATGATCGGGCAGGAAGGCCACCGGGAACAAATCCTGCAGCTCGCGGCCGAGGACGTAGAGCGGAAACTGGGGCCCGGGAATGTTGGTCACGATCAGGTTGAACAGCCGGGTCGAGAACTGAAGCCGCGACGCCTGGGCCAGGATCGTGGGCGGCGCGAGGTTGTTGACGCGGGCAATCGTCGCCGCGCCCACGGCCTGCTTTGACTCCTTGAGGCCGTCCATCGCCTGGCGGATGAACCGCAGGCGGGCTACCGGATCCGAGATGTAGACCGGCAGCGGTCCGCGCATCGCCGTGAGCTGGTTTCCGAGCGTATGGCGCTGGGAGTCGGTCCTGACGGAGACCGGCACCAGGGCGCGCATCTCCAGCCCTTCGGTCCGGATCCTGCGGGAGCGAAGCCACCGGGCGAGCGCACCCGAGACGACGGTAAGCACCACGTCGTTGACGGTCCCGCCGAGTGCGTCCTTCACCTCCTTGTAGTCCTCGAGCCGCTGACGAACGACGCGAAAGCGACGGTGGGGGCCGATCTCCACGTTCAGGGGACTGTCGGGCGCCGGGTTGAGCCCGGCCCAGACGAGCTCGCCCAGCCCTTCGGCGGCCTCGGCCAGCAGGCCGGCGGTGTTGGCCGGACGGGTTGCGGCCCTCAGCGTTCGCTCCACGAGGTCGACCGCCGTCCCCACGAAGCCTTTGAGCTCACCGAGGATGAGCTCCGCCGGTGAGGGCTCATGGTGCGGCTGCCAGGGCTCGAGCTCGGCCCCCGGGGGCGGCTTTGGCGTCCGCTCCACGTCCAGCAGCACCGTGGCCAGATCGACGCCCGCGACGCCGTCGACCAGCGAGTGGTGCGTCTTGAACACGAGCGCGAAGCGGTCGCCCTCCAAACCCTCCACCAGCCAGCTCTCCCACAGGGGCTTCGAGCGGTCGAGTCGCTGGGAGACGAGCCTGGCGGCCAGCAGGAACAGCTGCTCCTCGCTACCGGGCGACGGCAGCGCGGTGTGCCGAACGTGATACTCGAGGTTGAAGGTGGGGTCATCGACCCACAGCGGCCGACCCGTGTCGAACGGCGGCGTCGCCAGCTTCTGGCGATACCGGGGAACGAGGTGCAGCCGACCGCGGACGTGGTCCAGATAGTCGTTGAAGTCCGGCGGCGGGCCTTCGAACACCAGCACGCCGCCGATGTGCATGTGCGACGCCTGCCCCTCCTGGTGCAGGAACGAGGCGTCGATGGAGGTGAGGCGGTCGAGGTGCTGCTGAGGCATCGAAGTACGAAGGGTACGCTGTGGCGCAGTGGCGTGGGATTTCTCCACCGAGCCCGAATTCCAGCGCCAGCTGGACTGGATGGCGGAGTTCGTCCGTGAACAGATCTGGCCGCTGGAGACGCTGCTCGATGAGCTTGGGGCTGAGGGACTGGAGCGGGCGATGGCGCCGCTGCGAGAGGAGGTCAAATCCCACCGGTTGTGGGCCGCGCACCTCGGTCCCGACCTGGGCGGACAGGGATTCGGCCAGGTCAAGCTTGGCCTGATGCACGAGATCCTCGGCACCTCGCCGATCGCCCCGCTGGCGTTCGGCAACGCCGCCCCCGATTCGGGCAACTCCGAGATCCTGGCGATCGCCGGCACACCGGAGCAGAAGGAGCGCTACCTCTATCCGCTGCTGGCCGGGGATCTGCGCTCCGCCTTCAGCATGACCGAACCCGACGCCGCCGGGTCCGATCCGACGTTGCTTCGGACGCGCGCGGTGCGCGAAGGGCAGGGCTGGGTACTGAACGGCCACAAGTGGTTCTCCTCTAACGGCTCGGTCGCCGACTTTCTGATCGTGATGGCGGTCACCGACCCGGAGGCCCGGCCGCACCAGCGGGCCTCGATGTTCATCGTCGACGCCGACACTCCGGGCGTCAACGTGATCCGCGACGTGGCGACGATGGAGCATCCCTGGGAGAGCTTCGGCCGCTACGGCAACCACGCCGAGATCGTCTATGACGAGGTGCGCCTCGGGGACGATGCGCTGCTCGGTGCCGAGGGCGCCGGCTTTCTGATCTCCCAGCAGCGGCTCTATCCGGGCCGCATCCACCACTGCATGCGCTGGCTGGGCGTAGCCCGGCGGGCGTTCGACATGCTCTGCGAGCGCTCGCTTTACCGCTACGCGCACGGCTCGGTGCTGGCACAGCACCAGACGGTCCAGAACTGGATCGCTGACTCCGCGGCCCAGATGCAGGCAGCGCGGCTGATGACGCTGCACGCCGCGTGGAAGATGGACACCGAGGGCGTGTCCGCGGCGCGCAGCGACATCGCCCTGATCAAGTTCTTCGGCGCCCAAGTGCTGCACGACGTGATCGATCGCGCAATACAGGCCCACGGCGCGCTCGGCTACTCCACCGACCTCCCGCTTGAAGCCATGTACCGCTACGCGCGCGCGGCCCGCATCTACGACGGCCCCGACGAGGTCCACCGGGCCTCGGTCGCCCGCCGCGTGCTGCGGGGCTTCCAAGCGCCTCCGGACGCCGTGCCCACCGAGCTGATCACGCGCCGGCGCGAGGCGGCTCGGGCCCAGTTCGCCGACCTGCTTCAGTCGGTAACGGCCAACGACTAAAGCCCGGCCTTAGCCGAGACTGAGGTCCCCTCCTACACTCTCGTAACCTCATGTCAAGTGCACCCGACAAGCTGCTGCTGGCCGCTCCGCGCGGGTACTGCGCGGGGGTCGACCGGGCTGTGCAGACCGTGGAGCGGGCCCTCGAGCTCCACGGCGCGCCGGTCTACGTGCGCAAGGAGATCGTCCACAACAAGCACGTCGTCGAGCAGCTGCGGACACGAGGCGCGATCTTCGTGGACGCCGAGACCGACGTCCCAGAGGGCGCGACGGTGGTGTTCTCAGCCCACGGCGTCGCCCCCAGCGTCCACGCCAATGCCAGCGCGCGGGCGTTGAACACGATCGACGCCACCTGCCCCCTGGTGACGAAGGTCCACGTGGAAGCCAGAAAGTTCGCCGCCGAGGGCTACACGATCGTGCTCGTGGGCCATGCGGGCCACGAGGAGGTCGAAGGCACGATGGGGGAGGCGCCCGGCCAGATCGTTCTCGTGCAGAGCGAGGAGGACGTCGAGCGACTGGAGGTGGACGATCCGGGCAAGGTGGCATACATCTCACAGACCACCCTTTCGGTGGACGAGACACGCTCGATCATCAACCGGCTACGCGAACGCTTCCCGCAGATAATTGGGCCCCGCACCGATGACATCTGCTACGCCACCACCAACCGCCAAGCCGCCGTCAAGCAGCTCGCGCGGCGCTGCGATCTGGTGCTGGTGATCGGCTCGCGCAACTCGTCGAACTCCAACCGCCTGGTCGAGGTCGCGCGCGAATACGGGGCCGATTCGCACCTCATCGACAACGAGGCCCAGCTGGACGAGGAATGGCTCGCCGGCAAGCGTGTGATCGGCATCACGTCGGGGGCCAGCGCTCCGGAGGAGCTGGTGCAGCGGCTGGTGGAGCTCTTCCGTGATCGCGGCACGGCGCACATCGAGGAGCTGGAGGTCGTGCGCGAGGACGTTCGCTTCATGCTCCCTAAGCCGATCCGCCAGGCAGCCGCGGCCTGATCGCCGCCACCGGCTGCTGAGAAGTTCCTCGCGCCATTGCGCACTGTAGTCGTCTCTGATCTGCATCTCGGCGCACGCTCCGCGGCGGACGTGCTTCGCTCGGCACGCGCCAGGGAGCCGCTGTTGGAGGTCGTATCCAGCTGTCGGCGGCTGGTGCTGCTGGGGGACGTGCTCGAGCTGCGGGACGGGGCGATCGGGGAGGCACTCGAAGCTGCGACGCCGGTGCTCTCGGAGCTTGGGGCTGCTCTCGGGTCCGAGGGCGAGGTCGTGATCGTCCCCGGAAACCACGACCACCGGTTGCTCAGACCATGGCTCGAGAGGCGTGCGGCCGTGCGGACGGAGCCGCTGGGCCTGTCGGCGGAGGTCGAGTGGCAGGCGGGCGATCCGCTGGCGGAGCTCGCGAAGCGCCTGGGTCCGGTGCGCGTCAGAGCGGCGTATCCCGGCCTCTGGCTGCGCGCGGACATGTATGGCACCCACGGCCACTACTCCGACCGCCACAACACAGTCCCCATCCTCGAGCGATTGGGCTCGGGCCTGATGGCGCGGATCGTCGACGAGCCGAGCGGCGGTCCGCGTCGCATCGAGGACTACGAGACGACACTGGGGACGCTCTACGCGTGGATCGACGCAGTGGCGGAGGCACGCGCCGATGAGACCCGCTCGAGCGTTCAGGTCCGGGCTTGGAGGCAGCTGACCGGGGCCGACGGCAAGCGGCGATCGGCGCGCCGAACGGCGACGCGGGCGGCGTTCGGGCTGCTGATCTGGGCGCTGAACCGTGCCGGATTGGGGCCGCTGCGGGCAGAGATCTCCGGCCATGATCTGCGCCGCGGCGCGCTGGGCGGCTTCGCGCAGGCCCTGGCACGGCTCGAGATCGACGCCCGCTACGTGGTCTTCGGCCACACGCACCGCGCGGGACCGCTGCCCGAGGACGCGCACGACGAGTGGCTGGCGCCCACCGGCGCGCGGATGATCAATACCGGAAGCTGGATATGGGAGCGTTCGTTCCTGGGCCCAGAGCCCACCGCAAGCCCCTACCGGCCAGGCTTCTGCCTGCTGCTCGAGGACGGTGGAGGGCCGCCCGTGCTTCGCCCGCTGCTCGACGAGCAGATCAGGGACGGAGCCCTGGGGTAAAGCAGACCGCGTGGCAGCAAACACCGTCCGAGAGCGAGAGCTCGAGGATGCCCTCGGTGCTCTGCGGGTGCAAGATCAGCTCGTACGTCCCCGCGTGGTCGACCTCGACTGCGCGGCCGTTCGCCCTGACCGTGCCGCTCCCTTCGAGCACTGCCCACACACCCCCCGCCCGGTACGGCCCGCTGTAGGGGCCCGGCACATCTTCGCTCTGCGGCTCGAGCACCGCGTTGGGCGCGTCCTCGGGGCGCAACGGCTGTACGGGCGCCGGCGCATGGTCGAGCTCCAGCAGCTCCTGAATGGCCAGCTCCGTCTCCTCGTAGCCGCCCTCGCCATAGTGGTAGTGCGACAGCATGCCCTGGCCGTCGAACAGGTAGCGGGCGGGCCAGCCGAGATTGCCGTACGCCTGCCAGATCTCGCCACGCACGTCGATCACCACCGCGTAGGGGATCTCCAGGCGCGCCACCGCCTCGCGGACGGTCTCCGGATCCTCCGCGGGCTCGAATCCCGCCGTGTGCACGCCCACCATCACCAGCCCGCGGTCGCTGTAGCGACGGTGCCACTCCTTGAGATAGGGCAGCGTGCGGATCGAGTTGGCGCGGCAGCAGTCCCAGAACTCCACCAGCAGCGGATGTCCCCGCTCGCGCTCGATTCTGACGGGCCGGGAACCCACCCACTCAAGAGTTTGGGGGAATGACGGTGCGGCGATATGGTCAACAGGTGCGCGCACGGAGAGGCCAAATCGTAGCCTGGCGAAACCGCGGCCCAACCGGTCCGGGTCGCCGCTTTATGGCTTCCTGCGTTGCCCCGCGCCGTCGCTATACTCACTGAAGTATTGAATCCAGAGTGCATTTGAGGAGTTTTTGATGAGTCCCTCCGGAGCGGAGCTGCTGGGTCAGATCAAGAGCCGTATTGACGAGGTGGATCCCGCCGAGGTGCGGGAGCAGATGACGAACGGCGCGGTTGTGGTCGATGTGCGCGAGACCGACGAGCTCGCCAGCGGCCAACTGCCAGGCGCCAAGCACGTGCCGCGGGGATATCTCGAGTCCCGCATCGAAGGCGCGGTCCCCGACCGCTCGCAGCACGTGATTCTCTACTGCGCCTCCGGCAACCGCTCCGCCTACGCCGCACGCACGCTGGTCGAGGATCTGGGCTACGAGCACGTGGAGTCGATGCGCGGCGGGATCACGCTGTGGAAGGACCGCGGCTACGAGCTCGAGGTGCCGCGGACGCTGACTCCGGAGCAGCGTGAGCGCTACTCACGCCATCTGCTGCTGCCGGAGGTGGGGATCGAGGGCCAGCAGAAGCTGCTGGACGCAAAGGTCCTGCTGCTGGGGGCCGGCGGCCTGGGGTCCCCGGCGGCGCTCTACCTCGCGGCCGCCGGCGTTGGAACGCTGGGCATCGTCGACTCCGACGAGGTCGATCTCTCCAACCTCCAGCGTCAGGTCATCCACTCCAGCGATCGCATCGGCGTATCCAAGGTCGATTCCGCCGAGCAGACGATCAACGCGCTCAACCCGGACGTGAAGGTCGTCAAGCACGACCTGCGCCTGGGCGCTGAGAACATCATGGAGATCCTGCCCGGTTACGACATCGTCCTCGATGGGCTTGACAACTTCCCGACCCGCTATCTGCTCAACGATGCCTCGGTGCGGCTGAGGATCCCCGTGGTGTCCGCCGCGATCCTTGGTTTCGAGGGCCAGCTGTCGGTGTTCAAGCCCTACGAGGGCCCGTGCTACCGCTGCCTGTTCCCGGTGCCACCGCCAGCGGAACTGGCACCGTCCTGCGGCGCGAACGGCGTGCTCGGCGTGCTGCCGGGAACGATGGGGCTGCTCCAGGCCACCGAGGTTGTGAAGCTGATCCTCGGCGAGGGCGAGCCGCTGATCGGACGCCTTCTGATGTACGACGCGCTCGCCGCGCGGGTCACCGAGGTCAAGGTCCGGCGAGACCCGCAGTGCCCGATCTGCTCGCGGGATCCCGAGTCGATCTCCGACCAGGAGCTCGGCGTCTTCCCTGACTACGAAGCATTCTGCGCCGGCGCCCACTAGGGTCCGGCACGAGCACATGGCCACGGTTCGCATTCCGCCCGTGCTGCGCCCGGCTGTCGGCGGCGAGAAGGAGTTGAGCGCCGACGGGTCGTCGGTGGGGGATGTGCTGCGCTCTGTGGCTTCGACGCATCCGGACACCGAGTCGCAGCTGTTCGCCCCTGACGGCGGTCTCAACCGCTATGTCAACGTGTATTTGAACGACGAGGATGTCCGCGTCCTCGAGGGCCTGGAGACCGGGGTCGCCGCGGACGACACGCTGGTGATCCTGCCCGCGATGGCGGGCGGCTGAGGCTTCTCGAAATCCCCGGGAAGGTTTAGACCCTCCCGGCGTCCTCAAGGGTCGAATGCTCACGACCCAAACGGAGAGGGAAGCACATGCGTAGAACAGCTCGGTCGCTATTGGCCTTGCCCGTCGCCGCGCTCGGAGTAGGGCTCGCGATGCTGGTTGGAGTTGCGGTGGCCAAGACTTTCAACCTCGGCGTGGCCAACAACGCCAAGGTCACGGACAAGAGCAGCATGGAGGCGATCGCCGTCAGCAGCAAGGGCCTTGCTGTCTACACGCTGAGCGGCGACTCCAAGAGTCATCCGGAGTGCACCGCCGCAAACCACTGCTTCACCTTCTGGCCGCCAGTGACCGTCGGCTCCACGAAGCATCTGACCAAGGCCAGCGGTATCAAGGGCAAGCTCGGCGTCTGGCGCCGCGATGGCTTCAACCAGCTGACGCTGAACGGCCGTCCGCTGTACCGCTTCTCGGGAGATGGCGGGCACAGGGACTTCGCCTCGGGCGACGGCATCAACACCTTCGGCGGGATCTGGCACGTGGTCGCGGTCGGCACGCCGGCTAGCTCGTCGAGCCCGATGCCCTCCACGCCGACCACCACGTCGGCGACGACCACCCCCACGACGCCCACCACCCCGACGACTCCCTACCCCCCAACGCCGCCCTACTACCCGTAGCTCTTCCGCGGGTAGCGAAGGCCGCGGGCTCGCTTACCTCCGGCGGGCCCGCGGCCGCCTGGCGGTAAGCGGAGAGCTCGGTGTGAGCGGCCCCGGCCGGCCGTCGCTGGTGGGCCATCTGGGGGGCGGTTTCGGAGGGCTTACGGCCAGGGGCCCATCGCTACACTTCGTAAAGCGATGGCCCTCGAGCGCCTCCAGAACAAGCCCTGCGGGGGGCGCTACGGCGACATCGTCTCCTCGATCGGCCACACGCCGCTGATCGAGTGCAAGCGCCTCACCCCGAAGCCGGGTGTGCGGATCTGGGCCAAGCTCGAGTCGCGCAATCCCACGGGGTCGGTCAAGGACCGTGTGGCGCGGGCCATGATCGAGGATGCCGAGGAGAAGGGCCTGATCAGCCCGGGGCAGACGATCCTTGAGCCCACCTCCGGGAACACCGGCATCTCGCTGGCCATGATTTGCAGCCGCAAGGGCTATCCGGTCAAGGCCATCATGCCCGAGAACGTCACGCCGGAGCGCACCGAGCTCCTGCGGATGTACGGGGCGGAGATCGTCTACTCGGAAGGAGCCAAAGGCTCAAACGGCGCGGTGGAGATGGCGCTCGACATGGCCGAGCGCGACGCCTCCTACTACATGCCCTACCAGTACGGCAACCAGGCCAATCCGCTCGCCCACTACAACGGGACGGCGCTGGAGATCCTCGAGGAGCTCGACGACGTGGCGGCATTCGTGGCCGGTCTCGGCACCGGCGGGACGCTGATGGGCAACGCCCGGCGGCTGAAGGAAGAGCTCGGCGATCAGGTGAAGATCGTGGCCGCCGAGCCGATGCAGGGGGAGCCGGTTCAGGGGCTGCGATCGCTCGAGGACGGCTTCATCCCGCCGATCATCGACCTCTCGCTGCTCGATCGCAAGATGATCGTCACCAACCAGGACGCGATTGTCTTCACGCGCCGGCTGCTCGAGGACGAGGGGCTGTTCGCCGGCGTGTCCTCAGGCGCGATCGCCCGCGTCGCCGTGCGGATCGCCGGCGAGCTCGACGAGGGCGATGTGGTCTTCGTCGTGGCCGACGACGGCTGGAAGTACCTGTCGTCTGGCATCTACACACGTCCGCTGGAAGAGATCGAGAACCTCGACGCCACCGTTTGGTGGTAGCCGGCGCCTCGGGGGTCTCGCGCCGACAGCTGCTCGGCGCCTCTGGCGCTACGGCCGCGGCCGCAGCGCTCGCAGCCTGTGGAGGCTCGTCTTCATCGTCGCCGGTCCCGCGCGTCGCCACCCTGCCCACGAGCCTCTCCAGCGACGAGGAAGCGCTCATCAACGGGCTGATCGACGTCGAGTATCACGCCGCCACGGCATACGTCGCCGCCATCCCGGTGCTCAAGGACCACAACCTGCGGGCGGCCAAGCGCTTCCTGCGCCAAGAGCTGTCGCACGCCGCCGAGTGGACCGCCGTGGTCAAAACCGGGCACGGTCAGCCCAGCGCCCAGGGCGGCGGCTACGACCTCGGTCATCCCCGCGGCACCACGCAGGTGATGCAGCTGCTGCACAGCGTCGAGCGCACGGCGATAAACGCTTACGTGGATGCCATTCCGAAGCTGCCGCCCGGCCCGCTCCGCGCCGTTGCGGCGTCGATTCTGGCCAACGAGGGTCAGCACATTGCGATCGTGCGGCGAAACTTGGGCTTGAATCCCGTACCTGCGGCGCTGGTAACCGGCGCCGAGTAGCTGACGAGATGGATCACAGCCGGCGCGAGGTGATCTGCGGAGGCTTGGTGGGCGGAGCCGCGGCTTTCGTCGCCGAGGCCGCGCTGTCCTCGCCGGGAGCGTTCGCCGCGAGCGTGCAGCCGTCTTCCACGGGCGTGAACAAGCTGTTCGCTCAGGCCTCGAGCGACGCCGATGTGCTGCGTGGGCTCCTCACAGTCGAGCAGCTGCTGGCATTCACCTACCAGCACCTACTCGCCGCGGGTGGCTTATCGGACGCGACGAAGCCGATGATCTCGCGCTTTCTCTCGCAGGAGCGCGACCATGTGTCGCTGCTCACGGCGGCTCTCGGAGGGCAGGGCGGCAGTGCGCCGCTGCCACCGGGGACAATCCCCGGGGCCAGCCGGGCGCTCGCTCAGCTTGGAGCGCCCGGGAGCCTCAGGCTGTCCCACACCGAGGTGGACTCGATCCACTACCTGATCGGGGCGGAGACCGTCGCCGAGGGCGCCTACTACGAGGCGCTCTCCAAGCTGAGCGACGCGAAGCTCGCGGTCGGTGCCGCCCAGATCATGGCTTGCGAGGCTCAGCATTGGACGTCGTTGAGCGGTGCCTTGCACGCCGGCGACGTCAATCGCGCGGTGCCATATCCCGTGGTGCTCGGCTAGCGCCTCGTTAGCGCTGCAGTAGCGTGTCCAACATGCGAATCGCCAGGCAGTTGCTCGACGAGATCGTCTCGCACGCCAGGGAGGAGGCGCCCAACGAGTGCTGCGGGATGGTCGCCTCCCGCGACGGCGAGGCGACCAAGGTCTACCGGGCCACCAACGCCGCCCACAGCCCACTTCGCTACGAGCTCGACGGCGCCGAGCAGTACCGGATCCAGATGGAGATAGACGATGCGGGCCTGGAGCTCGGGGCGATCTACCACTCACACACGCGCACCGAGCCGTATCCGTCGCAGACGGACATCAACCTCGCCTTCTACCCGGACGCGCTCTACGTGATCGTTGGACTCGCCGGCGATGAGCCCGACACCCGCGTGTTCTCGATTCGGGATCGCAAGGTCGAGGAGAAGGAGCTCGAGGTGGGGTGAGCGCCGGCGGGGGCCTGCAGTGCCCAAGCTGCGGCGAGCGCTATGTGGGGCAGGAGCGCTTCTGCCCGGCCTGCAGAGTGCCGCTCGTGTTCGCGGCCGGGCCCTCCGAGCAGGAGCTGGTTTCCGAGCGCCACGAGCGGGCGCGGAAGGTCAAGCCCCAGCTCGCCGAGGGAGACCTGGTCACGGTCGCGGGCGCCCGCAACCAGCCCGAGGCCGAGTTCATCCAGAGCCTGCTGCTCGAGGAGGGCGTACCCAGCATGATCCGCCGCAGCGCGGGCTTCGACGTCCCCGACTTCCTGGCCGCCGGCCCCCGTGACGTGCTCGTTCCCCAGTCCGGCGTCGCCACCGCGCGGGAGGTGCTGCTCCAGGCCGAGCTGATCTCCCCGGAGTCATCCCGGCCCGTGGTGGCGCCGGCGCGGCTGCTCATCGGGCTCCTGATCGCATTAGCGATTGGGGCGCTGATCGCCTGGCTGGTGCTGTTGGTGCACTAGGGCGGCGCGGCCCGTCCCGCGGGCCTCACTTGCCCGCGGCCCGGAGCCTGAGGGTGGGATATTTGTGTCGAATAGCGATACTCAGCTACCACCGTCCCGCGCGGGTAGCCTTCCGGCGACTGCTCCCGGCAGAACCGGCGCCGCTACTCCGCAGAGGCCAGGCGCTCGAGGTGAGAGCGCCAGGCGCGCTCGGTCTGAGAGAGCGGGCGCCCGCGGAAGGCGCCGGCCAAGGCAGCACGGTGACCCTGGGGGTGCATGCGGCAGACCAAGCGGGCTACCGCCTCCACGCCCTCCTCGCGGGCCAGCAGGTCGATCACGGTGGGACCGAGCAGCGGCGCGTCGCGCGCGTTCGGCGGGAAGCGCGGCCGGCCCCCCTCGCGCAGGCGACGGGCGATCGCCGGCCGCGCGTGCTCGGTCTGTCCGGCCAACCAGCGTGCGCCTCCCTCGAGCAGCCATACCCAGCGGAGCTCGAGCAGCATCCGGGGAAGCGTTCTCGCCGCCCGCAACTCGTCGTTGTTCTCCGCGATCAGGCGCCGGGCGTAGAGGGCCAATGGCGTGAGCGCCAGCATCTGGCGCGAACCGGAGACGCTCGAGGCCCGCGCTTCGAGCTGAGCGGGCGTCAGCATGTGGAGCTCTCGCGTCCCGGCCCATCCGGCGACATAGCGCCGCGCCGCCGGCGCCGAGGCGAGCCACGCCAGCGGCAGCAGCGGGTTGGTCAGGGACAGGCCGACGAAGCCTCGATGCAGGACGAGCGTCAGCTCTCCGGGCGCACGCGGAAACAGGCGCTGGAGGCGCTCACGGGCGCGCTCCAGCGCATACAGGACGCGGTCGGCGTCGTCGGCATCCGCCGCCTCATGCCGCGCACGGAACGACGGCGAGACGGATTCGACCCAGCTCAGACCAGTACCGGCTGGCGATCGGAAGCGATCGCCGCGATTTCCTCCGAGGCGCGCTCGAACTCGTCGTCAGACAAGACGGGCGTGCCCTCAAACGGAAGATCCCGCGTCAGCTCCAGCCATGACCGGCAGCCGCCGTATTCGTCGCGCACCTTGACGGTCACCGGCCGCGGAATGCGGTAGGTCCGCAGCAGGATCACATGCAGCGGATGCCGGCGCTTCCAGGCGAGCCGCTTCTCGGCGTAGTCCGTGGTCCAGACGTAGAACGGCGACAGCGCGTCGACGGTACGACGATCGGTGACGGTGAAATGCGCGGCCACTTCGGCCCACGCGCGGACGCGCACCCGGTCCGGGGGCGTGATCGGCAGATCGCGCCGCAGCGCGTGAGGCGGCGGTTCGCCGTCGCTCCAGACGCCCTCCTCTAGCGCCCGGGCCAGCTCCGGCTGATGTGACTCCCGCACCAGCTCGGCGCACTGATGATCGAACGTCGGATAGAGGAAGAAGCGCTCGTGGTCGAGTTGAAAGTGCTTCTCCGGCTCGCGGATGCCGCCCTTGCGTAGAGTCAAAAGCTGCTCGCCTTCCGCGAGAGCCCGCACAGTGACGGCCCATTCTTTAAAAGCAATCGGCATGTATTCAAAACGGGGGAGAGGATTTACAAGCCCGCGCGCGCAATGTCTGCAACGACCGCTACGGGGACCGCGGATTGTACGCGAGCGTGCCGAAAATGCAAAATGTCCCTGGAAATTAGGCTTTTTTGGGAGGACACATAATCGGGGCGCCCCGGAAGCGGGGGCGGTGACCGGGGAGGGGGCGCCCCGGAAGCGGGGGCCGGTGACCGGGGAGCGGCGCGGCCCAGCGCAGGCCACGGCCAACCGGGCGCCGCGACCTCTCGGCCCTTAAAGCCGTGTGCCCGCCGCCCCCTCTAACACCGCGATCAGCGCCGCGAAGTCATCATCGCCGTGGCCCATCCCTGCTCCCGCGCTCAGGATCTCCCGGGTGAGCGCGGCAAACGGGAACGGCACCCCGAGCGCCTGCCCTTCCTCCAGGCACAGCCGCACGTCCTTCAGCATGTGGTCCAGCCTGAAGAGCGTGTCGTAGTCGTGCTCGCGCATCGGCTGGGCCTTCAGATCGAGCATCGTCGAGCCACCCGCGCCCGCGCCCATCACCTTCACCAGCGCGTCGAGGTCGAGCCCGGCGCGCGCGCCCACCAGCAGCGCCTGACCGAGCGTCGCGGCGTTGGTGGCCGCGACGGCGTTGTTGATCAGCTTGACCATCTGGCCCTGACCGGTGGGGCCGCAGTGAACGATCAGCTCGCCCATGGCCTCGAGTAGCGGGCGCGCCCGCTGGAAGTCGGCCTCCGAGCCCCCGGCCATGATCGTGAGCGTCCCGTCCTGCGCCCGTGGGGCCGAGCCCGTGACAGGAGCGTCGACGAGCGACGCTCCGTGGGACTCGAGCGTGGCGGCGATCGAGCGGGTCCATTGGCGCCCGATCGTTGAGCAGTCGATGCACAGCAGCCCCTCCCGGGCGCCGTGCACGACGCCGTCCTCGCCGAGCAGCACCCGCTCCACCTGGGGGCCGTCGACCACCATCGTCACCGTCGCCTCCGCGCCGTCGGCGGCGGCTGCCGGACTGTCCGCCGGCTGCCCACCGTGCTGGGCGCAGAACTCCTCCGCCCGAGCGCGGGTGCGGTTCCAGACGCTCAGCTCGAAGCCCGCGTTCCCCAGGTTGGCCGCCATGCGCGAGCCCATGATCCCCAAGCCGAGAAACGCGACGCGCATCGAGCCCACCCTACCGTGCTGAGCCCGGCCTCCCGAACCCTCCGCCGCCGGGCGTCTCGATGCGCAGCCGCTGACCGGGCTGGAGCGTGCCGCTGGCCTTGGGCTCCAGCTCGGCGTCGTCGAGCAGGTTGCGCCCGCGGGCTCCGTCGGAGCCGCCATCCGCGCCAGGGGGCGGATGCCGCCGGCGTTCGGTCAGCAGCGAGTACTGAAGCTCCGCGGTGGCCTCCAGCTCGCGCACCACGCCGTCGCCCCCGCGGAAGCGCCCCGCCCCGCCCGAGCCGCGGCGCAGCGAGTACTCCGTCATGCGCATCGGGAATTCGAGCTCGAGCGCCTCGACCGGCGTGTTGAGCGTGTTGCTCATGGCCACGTGCACTCCGCTCGGCCCGGCGGCGTCCGGGCAGGCCCCCTGGCCTCCGCCGATCGTCTCGTAGTAGACGACGTCCTCCGAGCCCAGTACGACGTTGTTCATCGTTCCCTGACCCAGCGCGCGCCCGAAGGCATGGAGGATGACGTCGGCCACCCGCGACGAGGTCTCGACATTTCCTCCCACCACGGCGGCCGGCGCCCGGGCGTTCAACAGTGAGCCCTCCGGCGCTCGGACCTCCACCGGGCGGTAGGCGCCGGCGCTCGGCGGGATGTCTGGGTCGGTCAGCACGCGGATCGCGAAGTAGCAGGCCGAGCGCGTGACCGCCTCGGGGCAGTTGAGATTGCCCTCGTGCTGCGCGGCGGTGCCCTCGAAGTCGAGCGTCAGCGTGTCGCCCTCCACGGTGGCGTGCAGCACGATCTCCAGGTCTCCTTCGCGCGCCTCGAGCAGGTCGCTGGCCGTGCGGGTGCCGTCCTCGAGCTCGCGGATACAGGCCCGCGTGCGCCGCTCGGCGTAGTCGAGTACCTCATCAAACGCGCTCGTCACCTTCTCGCCCCCGAAGCGCTCCCAGAGCTCCGACAGCCGCTGGCCCCCGACGCGGTTGGCGGCCAACTGGGCCCGCAGGTCGGCGCGGCGCTGGTCGGGCTGTCGCATCTGGCTCGAGAGCTCGGCGATCGCGGCCTCGTCGAGCACCCGGGGCGCGATTACCACGCCCTCGTCCGAGAGCTCGCGGCTGTCGGCGGGCATCGAGCCCGGCGTGGGCCCGCCGACATCGGCGTGGTGGGCTCGGTTGGCGGCGAACGCGATCAGCTGCTCGCCGGCGAACACCGGGGTGATCACCGTGATGTCGGGCAGGTGGGTGCCGCCCTGGTAGGGGTCGTTGAGGATCCACGAGCGATCGGGCTCGTGCTCCTCGTCCAGCACCGCGGCCACCGCCGCCGGCATCGCGCCCAGGTGAACGGGAATGTGCTCGGCCTGCATCACCATCTCCCCGTGGCGATCGAACAGGGCGCTCGACGCATCGCGGCGCTCCTTGATGTTGGCCGAGTGCGAGGACTGGATCAGGACCGCGCCCATCTCCTCGCAGATGGCGCGCAGCGCGCCGGTCAGGACCTGCAGCTCGACGGGGTCGATCCGGCTCATGAGTCGCGCTGCCCGCTCATGATTGCCGCAGCTGGATCGTTCCCGTGCCGTCCACCTCGCCCGTCCAGCCGGGCGGAATGAGAAGCGTGGATTCAGCCAGCTCCACGATCGCCGGCGCCGCGATCTCCGCCCCCGGAGGGGGTGGGCCGCCGAACACGCGCATCTCGAGCTCCTCGCCGCCCACGGTTGCCGTCCGCTGCGAGGCCTCCGGGGGCTCGTCAGCGCCGGCATCCCCGAGCTCTACCTCCGCCCCCGGCACGGTGACGCTGACCCTGATCGTCACCAGCTCCAGCTCCTGCTCGGGGTCGCGATAGCCGTAGCGGTCCTCGTGCTGGCGCTCGAAGCTCTCGCGCAGCTCGTCAGGCGTGGCGTCCGGTCCGCCGGCGATCGCCAGCTCGAACGCCTGCCCGCGATAGCGGAGCTCGTAGACCACGCTGAGCTCCGTCTCGGACGCACCGAGGGCTTTGCGCGCGCGCTCCCCGAGCTCGTTCACCGCCTGCGCGATCGCCTCGCGCTCGAGCGTGTCGCCGCTCCACAGCACGCTGCGCTGCACGTCGCGGCGGCGCGGGGAGACCAACAGCCCGAGCGCCGCCAGGACGCCCGAGGCGCGGGGGCAGACGATGCGCTCGATCCCCAGCTCGGAGGCGATCGCCGCGGCGTGTAGCGGCCCGGCGCCGCCAAACGCCAGCAGCGCGTAGCCCCGGGGGTCGATCCCGCGTTGCACTGTCACGACCCTCAGCGCCCTGACCATCTCGGCGTTGGCCACGCGGATGATGCCCTCGGCGCACTCGAGCGCCTCCAGACCCAGCTGCTCGGCGAGGCCCCCGACCGCCTCCCGCGCGGCGGCGGCGTCGAGCTCCACCCCTCCAGCCAGCGGGCTGCCTGGCGCCAGGTAACCGAGGACAAGGTTGGCGTCGGTGACCGTCGGCTCCGTGCCACCGCGTCCGTAGCACGCCGGGCCGGGGTCTGCGCCCGCCGAGCGTGGCCCCACCCGCAGCGCGCCGCCGGGGTCGCGCCAGGCGATCGAGCCGCCGCCGGCCCCCACGGTGTGCACGGCCAGCATCGGCAGCGCCAGCGGGCGGTCGGCGATCTCCCCCGAGCTGCGCTCCTGAACTGCGCCGTCTTCGACCACGCACACGTCACACGAGGTGCCGCCCATGTCGAAGCACAGCGCGTCCTGCGCCCCGGCCGCGCGCGCGACGAACGCCGCGCCGGCCGCCCCGCCGGCCGGCCCCGAGAGGATGGTCCATGAGGCATGTGACGCGGCGGCCGAGACGTCGATCAGGCCGCCGTTCGACTGCATGATCGCCGGCTCCGGCAGCTCAGAGCTCTTGGCGCGCTCCACGAGCCGGCGCAGGTAGCGGCGCAGCAGCGGTGATAGGGCCGCGTCGATCTCGGTCGTGGCGGCGCGCTCGAATTCCCTGAATGTCCCCACGACCTCGTGCGAGAGCGAGATGTGCACGTCGCTCATCGCCTGGCGCAGGGCATCTGCCAGCGCCAGTTCGTGCTGGGGGTGCCGGTAGGAATGAAGCAGGACGACCGCCACGGCCTCCGGATCCGCCGCCGCCACCTGCTCGGCCAGCCGCGACGCCTGGCCCTCGTCGAGTTCCTTGAGCGGACCGTCCGCCGTCATCCGTTCCGGCGCCCCGAAGCGCAGCTCGTCGTCGACGAGCGGCGCCGGCCGGCCGGCACACAGGCGGTAGAGATGGGCCCGGTTCTGGCGGCCGAGTGCCACCAGGTCGGTGAAGCCCTCGGTGGCGATCAGCGCGGTGCGCGCGGCGTTGCCCTCGAGCAACGCGTTCGTGGCCACGGTCATCCCGTGGGCGAAGGCCTCCACGTCGCCGGACTCGCGCCCGGCTCGCTCCAGCACCGCGGCCACGGCGGCCATGACCCCCTCGGACTGGTCCTCGGGCGTGCTGGGCGCCTTGGCCGTCACGATGCGCCCGTCGAACGTCAGCACCGCGTCGGTGAACGTCCCGCCCACATCGACGCCAAGAAGCATTGGGGGAAGTTAATAAATAAAGGGCCCGCGTAGAGCGGGCCCCATTTTTATTTTCTGCGAGCGCTACGCAGCCAGCGGCTCGAGCTCCTCCGTCTCAGCCAGATGCTGGTGCGACGGGCAGTAGCCGTTGTGCGGCAGCGGCATGCGCTGACAGGGGGTCCCCTTGCGTGTGCTCGCGCGACACCGCAGCGGATTTCCATAGATGTCGAAGCCGTTGTTCGGCTGGCTGCGCAGAAACTCGTCCGCGAACTTGAGGTAGCGCGAGATGACGTGCAGCACGCGGGCCTGCGCGTTCAGCGGAAAATACGCGCGGACGTTCTGGAACAGCGTGCGCGCCGGGTGGGCGAAGTAGTGGCGATCGGTCGCCAGCCGCTCCACGGCCTCCTCGCAAGCCCGCAGTACGCGTTCGTGGTTGGTGAAACGGCAAGGAGCGTGCGGATCCTCAATGATCTCGCTGGCCAGCTCCTTATAGATGGCTCGGCTGAACCGGTACATGCAGACATAACTCCTTTCGGTTCTCCCGGCCTGTCCCTGCTGAGGTCGGCGAGTATCCCTCCGCCGTGTGAAGCGAAGGGCGCAAAATGTATTAATCGCGCGTTAAGCAGGTTTCCGGAGTGGACGCTGGACGCTCGTCGCGCCGGGCGTCCAGTGTTGAGTGCCGCTCAGATCCAGGGCTCGAAGCGCGGCTCGCGGGCGGCGGTGACCGTCACGTGCCGGCCGTCGAGGGCGGGCTCGGTGGCGGGATGATCCGCGCGGCGGTGCGCGCCGCGGCTCTCCGCGCGCAGCAGCGCGCAAGCGCCGATCAGCCGCACAAGCGGATGGGGATCGGCCGCCAAGGTGCGCAGGCCGTTGCCGTCACGCTCCAGTCCGGCGTGACGCCAGAGCGCCTCGCGGCTGCCTGGGCTGGGGCCGGGAACGGGTCCCCGCTGGGGTGCCGGTGCCGGCGTGGCGCCGGAACCCGGCATCGGCTCGGCCATCGCCGCGCGTGCCGCGCGCGCCCCGAACACGAAGCACTCGGTCAGTGAATTGGAAGCCAGCCGGTTGGCGCCGTGCAGGCCGGTGCACGAGCACTCGCCGACGGCGTACAGGCCGGGCACCGTCGAGCGCCCGTCATGATCGGTGGCGATCCCTCCCATCATGTAATGCGCGGCCGGAGCCACGGGCACGAGTTGGCGCTCGGGATCGATGCCGGCACCGCGCAGCGCGGTGACGACGTTCGGAAACAGCGCCGGGTCCACCCGCCGCATGTCGAGCCCCACGGACGGCGCGCCGGTCTCGAGCATTCGACGCTGGACGGCGCGCGCGACTTCGTCCCGTGGGGCCAGCTCGTCCACGAATCGGGCACCGGCCGCGTCGAGCAGCTGGGCCCCCTCGCCCCGGACCGCTTCCGTCACCAGAAACCCGTCGGCGCCCTCGGACTTGCCGCGCGCTCGGCATCCAGCCTCGCCGTTTTGCGCGGCGTCCGAGTCATCCAGCTGGGCCATGACCGCCGTGGGGTGAAACTGCAGCATCTCCAGGTCGGCGAGCGCCGCGCCTGCCGCGTGCGCCAGCAGCAGACCGCCGCCGGTGGCACCCTCGGGGTTGGTCGTCCGGGACCACAGCGCGGCCGCACCGCCGGTGGCCAGGATCACCGCGCCGCTGACGATCGGCGCCTCATCGCCCGCGAGCTGGATGCCCACCGCCCTGGCCTCGACGGTGAGGATCGCCGTCGCCCGCCGCCCCTCCAGCACTTCGATCCGCTCGTGCTGGGCGACCAGCGCGGACAGCTGGCGAATCAGCCGCCGCCCCGTCGCCGCACCGCCGGCGTGCACGATCCGCCGGGCGGAGTGGCCGCCCTCCAGCCCCAGGGCATAGTGGCCGCGGCGGTCGGCGTCGAAGCGCACACCGAGCGAAGCCAGGTCCTCCACCGCGTGCGGGGCCTCGTCACAGAGGATCGTGGCCGCCGACAGCCGGACCATGCCGCGGCCCGCCGCGACGGTGTCGGCGAGGTGGCGCTCGCGGCTGTCAGCGGCCCCGATCGCCGCCGCCAGGCCGCCCTGCGCCCAGTAGCTGGAGGAGCCGGCCAGCGGCGTGGCCGAGACGAGCTTCACGTCGGCGCCGCCCCTGGCGGCGCATAGCGCCGCGTAGAGCCCCGCGGCACCGGCGCCGACGACGCACACCTGGGTCGGGATCTGTGGACTCAACTTCCGCTGGGTACGGTACTCGGCGATGGCCGCCGCGCCCGTGTTCCTGTCCCACCCGTCGTCGCTTGAGCACGACACCGGCTACCACCCCGAGCAGCCGGCGCGGATCGTGGCCATCGAACGGGAACTCCGGGGCCGTGGCTGGCTGGGATTCGAGCGCGTCGAGTCGCGCCCGGTGGAGCGCGCCGCGCTGGAGCGTATCCACCCGGAGCGCTACATCGAGTCGATCGAGTCCGCCGAGCGCTCGGGCGGCGCGCAGCTCGATCCGGACACCGCGGTAAGCGAGGGATCCTTGCTTGCCGCCATGCACGCCGCGGGCGGCGCGGTGCAGGTGGTGGAGCTGTTGCTCTCGGGCGATGCTCCATCCGCGTTCAGCTGCCACCGCCCGCCGGGCCATCACGCGCTGCGGACGCGGGCCATGGGCTTCTGCCTGTTCAACAACGCAGCGGTGGCGGCCCAGGCGGCTATCACCGAGGGCGGGCTGGAGCGCGTCCTGGTGCTCGATTGGGACGTGCACCACGGCAACGGAACCAACGACATCTTCCACGCGAGCAGGCAGGTGCTCTACGTCTCGATTCACGAGTCGCCGCTCTATCCCGGCACCGGGCCCGCGCACGACGCCGGCTCGGGCGACGGACTGGGCTACACAGTGAATCTGCCAGTTCCCCGCGGGGCCGGAGATGCGCTGTTCCGCTCGCTGGTCGACCACGTCGCGCTGCCCCTGGCGCTCGCTTACGAGCCGCAGCTGGTGCTGATCTCGGCGGGGTTCGACGCCCACCGTGACGATCCGCTCGCGGACTGCGCCGTCACCGAGGAGGGGTTCGCGGCGCTGACGGCCTCGATGTGCCGGCTGGCGGCGGAGCTCGGAGTGCCGATCGGCGGGCTGCTCGAGGGTGGTTATGCGTTGCGGGCGCTGGCTCGTTCGGTGGCGGCCACGCTCGAGGTGCTGGGTGCTCCGGGCGACGGGAATGCGCCCGCCTTTGAGGGTGTCCCGGTCACGCCGCTGGCACGTGCGGCATTGGAGCGGCTGGAGCCGTGGTGGCCGAGGCTGGGGACCGGCTAGCTCGAGCGTGCGACTAGCTCGGCGTGCGCACCCCGCTGCCCGCCGGCCACCAAGTTCTGAGCCGCGGCAGTGGCCGTCTGCTGCGACACGTAGCGACCGGAGAACACGAACCAGTAGCCGGGGGCCCAGCCGGGATGCTGGCTTGAGTCGATCACGCCTGCGGAAACGCCCTCGTCCGCCAGCTTCGTTGCCCTGGCATACGCGACGGTCTCGCTGCGCGTGCGGAACAACACGACCGTCCAGCCGCCAAGCCCCGCCGGCCACTCGGAGATCTTGACCAGCCCGCCGGCACCGGCCACCGGCGTGCTGGCCGAGACCGGGTTGCTGGGAGCGATGCTGCTGAGGGCGATGAAGTAGCCGGCCAGCGCAATGGCCACGACAAACGCCACGATCACCACCGGCACGCGCCAGTCCGGGGCCTTTTGAACCGCTGGTCCTGCGGGCGGCGCGGTCCCGGGTTGTGCCTGCGATGCGGGCGGTTTAGGGCTTTCTAACAAGCCGCTCATTGCTTGAAGCGGTGCCGAGTATAAGAGCCGGTCTCGCGGGCGCTCACCTCTCGACCAGCCCCCGCCACGCCTCAAGCACGCGCTCTGCCATGCGCTCGGTGGAGAACCGTTCGGCTCGCACGCGCCCCTCGACCCGCGGATCGTCCGCGGACAGGTGCGGAGCAAGCGCCACCCTCCACGTGTCGAGCTCGAACGCTCCGCAGTAGCAACCCTCGACGCCGGCCAGGGCCTCGGGCGCGATGCCGACCGGTGTGGCCAGCACCGGGACATCGCACGCCAGCGCCTCGAGCGCTGCAACGCCGAAGCCCTCGCGCTCCGAAGGCACCAGCACGGCGTTGGCGGCGTTGACCCACAGCCGCACATCGGCCGGGTCGACCTCTTGGAGCGCGAGCAGCGGAGTCTCACCGGCCACTTCAAGCGCGCGGTCGTAACGCTTCTCGGGACGGGCGGGGTCGGCTGGGAACAGCAGGTATGGGCCCGCCTGGTCGAGCCCCAGCGCGGCCCGCGCCTCGGCCCGCGACAGGGCCGCGAAGCGCGTCATCTCAACCCCCATCGGCAGCACCGCCGGTGGCCGCCTCACGGCCAGTTCCGGCACCGTGGCGGCCAGCGACTCCGAGACCGCCGCCACCAGGTCGTAGCGGCGCAGCACCGCCAAGGTGATCGCGCGCGAGCGCGGGTGGGCGAGGTCAGTCCCGTGCAGCGTCACCACCCGATGCTCGGCATGGGCCGCGAGCGCCGGCCAGGCCGTCAGCCCGAAATGGGCATGGACGACGTCGAAGCGCTCGCCCGCATACCGCCGGCGGAGCCCCGGTGCGGCGCGCGCATAGGCCGCCGGGCTCCCAGGCTCGAACGCGAACAGCTCCAGGTCCGCCGCGCCCGTGCGACGCAACGCCTCGACCTGGTCGCGGACGAAGCTCCCGCGCGCGGGATGTTCGGGAGTGGGGTACATGTTGGTGACGACCAGGGCCCGCATCGGCGAGGCGAGCGTATCCGGCGCCGCCGACCGTGCCGACCCCGGCCGCTCTGTCACCATGCGGCGCATGACAGCGCTCGCCGAGCAACCGGTGGCCGTGTTCGACTCCGGCGTGGGGGGACTGACCGTGCTGCACGAGCTGCTGGTCTCGCTGCCCTCTGAGGACTACCTGTACCTGGGCGACACGGCCCGCTTCCCGTACGGCGATCGCAGCGACGCCGAGCTGCGCTCGTTCGCGCTCGAGCTCGCAGAGCACCTGCTGAGCGAGGGAGCCAAGCTCCTCGTGGTGGCGTGCAACTCCGCCAGCGCTGCGGCGCTCGACGCGATCGAGGCCCACTTCCACTCCACCAAACGCGACGTGGATGTGATCGGTGTCCTCAAACCGGCGGCCCAGCTCGCCGTGGTCGCCAGTCACAGCGGCCGCATCGGCCTGCTGGCCACGCCGGCGACAGTGGCCAGCGGCGCCTACGAGCGCGCGATCGCGGGCGCTGACCCGCACGTGCACCTGGAGAGCGTCGCCTGCCCGGATCTGGCCCCGATCATCCAGGGCGGCTTTCCGTTTGACGAGAGCGTCGTTGAGATCGTTCGCGGTTACTGCCAGCCGTTGAAAGCCGCGGGCGTCGACACGGTGATTCTCGGCTCCACGCACTACCCGCTGTGCGCGCCGATCCTCCAGCGGATGCTCGGCCCGCGCGTGGCGCTCGTCTCGGCCGGCGCCGGCGTGGCCCGCAGCGTCGAGCGGGCGCTCGCTGCGCGAGAGCTGATTAACGATCGCCGGCAGGAGGGTGAATACCGCTTCCAGTGCACGGCGGATGTCCAGACATTCAAGGCGCTCGGAACGCGCTTCTTGCAGATGCCGCTGGGCGACGTCGTGCACGTCGAGGTTGCGCCGGCCCTGGCCGCGTGAGACCGATGGACGCAACCGACACGCCGATGCCCGAGCGAAGCTACAACCGAGCCGCCCACGAGCTCCGGCCGACGACGGTGGAGCCCGGGTTCGTGCGCACCGCGACGGGCTCGGCGCTGATCTCGATGGGCGAGACGCGCGTCATCTGCACGGCTTCCGCCCAGGAGAGCGTCCCCCGCTGGCTGAACGGATCCGGCCGCGGGTGGGTGACAGCCGAGTACGGCATGCTGCCCGCCTCCACCGGCGAGCGCAAGCAACGCGACGTGAGCCGTGGGCGACCGGACGGGCGGACGGTTGAGATCCAGCGGCTGATCGGCCGCTCGCTGCGCGGGGTGGTCGATTTCCGCGCGCTTGGGGAGCGGACCATCTACGTCGACTGCGACGTGTTGCAGGCCGACGGCGGGACGCGCTGCGCCTCGATCACCGGCGGGCTGGTGGCGCTGCGGCTGGCCTGCGCGCGCCTGATCGGCGACGGCCTGCTCGAGCGCTCGCCCTTGACCGGCTCGGTGGCCGCGATCTCCTGCGGCATCGTCGGTGGCCGGCCGCTGCTCGATCTCGATTACTCCGAGGACTCCACCGCCGAGGTTGACGCCAACGTGGTCATGACCGGCGACGGCGGGCTGGTGGAGGTCCAGGCCACAGCCGAGCGGACGCCGCTGTCGCGCGCGCACCTCGACCAGCTGCTGGCCCTAGCCGCGAACGGCATCGAGGCCCTGCGCTCGCTCCAGGATGAGGCGGTGCTGGCGCACGCGGTCTAGCTCCGATGACCGTTCGCCCGCTCGTCCTCGCGACGCGTAACGCGCACAAGCTCAAGGAGTTCCGCCGCCTGCTCGAACCGGCCCGAGTCCGGATCGAGCCGTTGGCGGCGGCCGTGGAGCTGCCGCCCGAAGACGGGCTCACGTTTGAAGCCAACGCGCTGCCCAAGGCCCAGACCGCGGCGGCGCACACCGGGCGGGCGGCGATCGCCGACGATTCCGGGATCGAGGCGGACGCCCTGGGTGGGGCCCCCGGCGTCCGCTCGGCCCGCTACGCCGGCGAGCAAGCCTCCGACCAAGAGAACCTGGAGAAGCTGATCCGCGAGGCCCCGGCCGGCAGCGGCTTGCGCTACGTCTGCGCCCTGGCCTACGTCGATCCCGCGGACGGAGTCAGGCGGCTGTTTTTCGGCCACTGCCGAGGCCGGATGGCGGCGGCGCCGAAGGGCTCTGGCGGCTTCGGCTACGACCCCGTGTTCATCGCCGACGCCACGGGTGACGGACGGACGATGGCCGAGCTCTCGGACCAGGAGAAAGACGCGATCAGCCACCGGGGAAACGCGGCTCGGGCGCTCGCGGCCTGGTTGGCGGGACGATGAAGGTCCGTACGGCGGCGCTGTCGGTCGTCTCCAACTCCACGCTGATCCTGCTCAAGGTGATCGCCGGGACGATCACCGGCTCGGTGGCGATCCTGACCGAGGCCATTCACTCCAGCATCGACCTCGTGGCCTCGGTGGTGGCGTTTCTGTCGGTCCGCAAGGCCGACGAGCCGGCGGACGAGAGCCACCGCTACGGGCACGAGAAGATCGAGAACCTGGCGGCCGCCATCGAGGGCGTGCTGATCATCGTCGGCTCGGCGGTGATCGCCTTCGAGGCCATCCGCCGGCTGGCGCGCGGCGGGCATGTGCGCTCGATCCCCCTGGGCATCGTCGTGATTGGCATATCCGTGCTGGCGAACATCGTCGTCTCCACGGTGGTCGCCCGCGGCGCCCGCGCCACCGACTCCGCCGCGCTGGAGGGAGACGCCGCCCACCTGCGCACCGACGCCCTGACCTCCGGCGCCGTGCTGGTAGGGCTCGTGCTGGTGAAGCTGACCGGCGCGCAGTGGATCGACCCCGCTGTGGCGCTCGCGGTCGCCGCGTCGATCGTGATCACCGGCGTGCGGCTGCTGAACCGCTCCTCGCGGATCCTGGTCGACGAAGCGCTGCCCGGCGATGAGGTGGAGCAGATCCGCCGCGCGATCGAAGCGTTCGCCCCGCGCGGGGTGGTCGGCTACCACGAGCTCCGTACCCGTCGGGCGGGCTCGCGCCGCTACGTCGACCTGCACGTCCAGTTCACGGCAGGCAGCTCGCTGGAGGACGCTCACCGCACGGCCCACGAGCTGCAGGACCTGATCGCCTCACGCCTCTCGCGCGCCGATGTCCTGATCCACCTGGAGCCCGCGGACCGGGTGCGGCCTGGGCAGGTGCTCCGAGGACCCCCTAACGCAGGTTGATCGCCGCCGACAGCGCCACGGCCAGCGTCACGCCGGCGTAGCCGATGTACCCCTGCACGGCGAGGATCACGACCGCGATCAGACACGCGATGACGGTCACCAGCCAGGCGATGCGAGCTAGAGGCACGCGGCTATTCTCTCGGCGCTGCGGGCGGTGTGCATCCTGCTATGTCCCGAGTCGGTCGGGCTAAAAAGCCGCAAAGTGCGGTAAAAGGCCCCAGAAGGCTAGGGGTTGCCGTCCGCGGGCCGTGTTAGCTTCGAGCATTCCTACCACCTTGAAGGAGGGAGCAAGTGACGAAGACAGAGTTCGTCGACCAGGTAGCGGATCGCGCCGGGTTGAGCAAAAAGGACGCCGGTGACGCCGTCGACGCCTTCCTGGAGACCATCGAGAGCACGCTCCGGCGCGGTAGCGAGGTCACCTTCTCCGGCTTCGGCAAGTTCAGCGTCTCCAGCCGCAGCGCGCGCGAAGGCCGGAACCCGGCCACCGGCGAGCGCATCCACATCGCCGCCTCGCGCGTGCCGAAGTTCACGGCTGGTGCCGGGCTCAAAAAGGCGGTCAAGTAACTAGTGTCTCCCGCCGTGAGTACCGTCGCATTCGAACGGCCCCTGTCGGCGCCTGGCTTCGTCCTCGTCGGCTCGCGCAGCGCTGCTGCGCCACGCCTCCTGCGTCCTTGCCAGTCATCCGCCAGTGACCATTCTCGGTGCCACCGTACTCACGGTGGGAGACACTAAGTCCTCAGCGCCCGCGCGCGCGAATATGGCCGCGGGCGGCGGCGCGCAGTCCTTTGGCGACCGGACCGCGGGACAGGTCGCGCAGCGCTTCGGCGACCGGCTCGCGGGCCAGGTCGCGGCGCGACGGTCACAGCTGGTGCTGGGGCTCGATCCGGACCCAGCCCGGTTGTGGCCCCGCGCCTACGAGCTGACAGAGCTTCCCGGCGCGCCGCCCGCCGCGCGGGCGGCGTTGGCGGTCGCCGTGCACTGCCGCTTGGTGATCGACGCCGTGGCAGAGCAGTGCGTGGCCGTCAAGCTTCAGGTGGCGTGCTTCGAGCGCCTGGGGGCGCCCGGCTGGGCGGCGTTGCAGGAGGTGGTCGCACGTGCTCGCGAGCGCGAGCTGCTGGTGATCGCCGACGCCAAGCGCGGAGACATCGGCGTCACGGCCGCGGCCTACGCCCAGGCCTTCTTCGGCGCCACGCCCACGCCATACGGCGCTGTCGAAGGGCTGTCGGTCGATGCCCTGACCGCAAACCCCCTCTTGGGGAGCGACTCGCTCGCGCCGCTGGTGCGGGGAGCCCGCGAGCACGGGGCCGGCTTGTTCGTACTGGCCCGCACCTCAAATCCCGGCGCCGCTGATGTCCAGGAGCAGCCGCTGAAGGACGGCGGCACGGTGTCTGAGCGCCTGGCCGCGCTGATTGCCGAACTGGGGGCGGGCGGCGTGGGCCAATCGGGCCTGTCCGACGTCGGCGCGGTTGTCGGGGCCACCGCCCCGGAGCGGCTGGCGGCGCTCCGGCGGCGGATGCCGGCGGCCGTCTTGCTGCTGCCAGGGATCGGAGCGCAGGGCGGGCGGGTCGAGGAGCTAGCACCGGCATTCGAGCCCGGCCCGGCGGGCGGGCTCATCGCCGCATCGCGGTCGGTTGTCGGGGCCCACGAGCGCGGCGGCGGAGAGCCGGCGGCGGCGGCTGGCGAAGAGGCTGGCCGCCTGCGCGCCCTGGCCTGGGAAATATCCGCCTGACAAGTATGATCGCCGGGCGATGGTGGGTCGTAACCCCGCGCGCTATCTGGCACCGATCGTGCTCGCTGCGGCCGCGGTCGGGATCTATCTGATCGTGACCCAGCACGTCAGCAGCGATTCCGCGACCCGCACCGCCACCCAGCTCCATGGCGCAGGGCGCCGTCCGCACGGCCAGTTCAGCGGCACCACCGTCTACACGGTCAAGCCCGGTGACAATCTGACGGCGATCGCCGCCAAGACCGGTATCCCGATCTCCACGCTGGAGCAGCTCAACCCGTCGCTCAACCCAGACGCCCTGCAGACCGGGCAGCGCATCAGACTGCGACAGTGAGCGGGTTGCTTCGGCTAGCGAGCCGCGCCGCGGTCCTGGGCGCGGCGGCCTTGGCGGCTGTCCTGGGGGCGGTCGCGCTCACGACGCCGGCGGGCGCGCGCGTCGACGGCGGTGCGAACGAGCGCAGCGACAGCGGCGGCCCCGGAGCCGCCGCCGCCCGGCCTCAGCGTCCGCGCCGCGACGCTGGTGGCGCAGGACACCGGACAGCGGCTGTACGGCGTAAACCCCGGGGCGGAGCTGCCGATCGCCTCGACGACGAAGCTCATGACCGCGCTCGAGACCCTGGAGCACGCCCCGATGAGCGCCATGTTCACCTATCCCAACTACGCGCTGTCCCCCGGGGATTCGCAGATCGGTCTGGTCCCCGGCGAGCGGATGAGCGTCTACGACCTGCTGGTGGCGATGATGCTCCCCAGCGCCGACGACGCCGCTTACGACCTGGCGTACAACGTCGGCCACGGCTCGGTCCCGCGCTTCATCGCGATGATGAACGCCGACGCCCAGCGCCTGCACCTGACAGAGACCCACTACTCGACGCCGATCGGGTTCGACACGCCCGGCAACTACTCGAGTGCCTCCGACCTCGTGCAGCTGGGCTCCTACCTGCTCGAGCACTACCCGCTGTTCGCGCGCGTGGTGAACATGACGAGCGCCGTGTTGCGCACCGGCAACCATGTCCGCTCTGTGGTCAGCCTGAACGGACTCGTGGGGCGCGTGCCGTGGGTCCACGGGATCAAGACCGGTCATACGGCGGACGCCGGCTATGTGCTCGTCGCCGTTGGCACGCAGAACGGGATGACGCTCGAGAGCGCAGTGCTCGGGACCTCGAGCGAATCGGCGCGCGATCAGAACACGCTCACGTTGCTCGACTGGGGCTTCTCGAACTTCAGGGAGGCCAAGCCCGTCAGCGCCGGCGCCGTGCTCGCCCGGCCGACCGTGGCCGATCGACCGGGGGTCCACGCCCAGGCGATCGCGGGACGATCGTTCACGGAGGTGGTGCGCCGAGGGGTTCGTCTGCACCTGAAGCTGCGCGTCCCCGCGCAGCTTTCGGGTCCGCTGGCCAGGGACACCGTCGTCGGCCGCGCGACCGTGCTGGCCGACGGCAGACCGATCGGCTCGGTCCCGCTGTTGCTGGCCCAGGCCCTCCCGGCCGTGAGCCCCCTGACGCTCGCCGCGCGCTTCGTGACCCGAACGTCTACGCTGGTGGCGCTAATCGTGCTGCTCGTAGGGGTCGGTACGCTGGTTGTTCGCCGCCGCGGGCAGCGGCGGTCGCGTCAGCCGGAGACAGCATGATCATCACCGTCACGCTCAATGCCGCGCTCGACAAGACGCTCGAGGTGCCGAGCTTCACGCCCGGGCGCCGCCACCGCACGGTGGCCCAGACTACGATGCCCGGAGGCAAGGGCCTCAACGTGGCCCGAGCGATCAAGCGCCTGGGGCAGCCGGTAATCGCCACCGGGCTCGCCGGCGGCTCGACCGGCACCCGGATCATCGACGCCCTCACCGAAGAGTCGGTCCTGGGGGCGTTCGTCCGGATTCGCGAGGAGTCGCGCACCAACACGGCGGTGCTCGATCCCACGACCGGCGTCCACACCGAGGTCAATGAGCGGGGCCCCGAGGTCTCACTGCAGGAGCTCGACCTGTTCCGTGACAAGCTGCTCTACCTGGCCCAGGGGGCCAGCATCTGCGTGTTCGCCGGCAGTCTTCCTCGCGAGGTCGATCCCGGCGTCTACGGCGAGCTCATCCGCGAGGTGCGCAAGCTGGGGGTGACAACCGTCCTTGACACGGAGGGCGAGCCGCTGCGCCTCGGTGTCCGGGCGGAGCCCGATCTGATCTCGCCGAACGAGCTCGAGGCCGAGGAGCTCGTAGGCCACGAGTTCAACGATGACGAGGACCGCGTCGAGGCCGTGGTGGAGATGACGAGGCTCGGAGCCCGGGAGGCGATCATGACCGTCTCCGACGGTTGTTATGCGCGCGTGATCGAGGACGGCGGCCCCGCGCTCGTTAGGGTGCGGATCGCAGAGCAGGAGGCTCTCTCGGCGATCGGCGCCGGCGACGCGTTTCTGGCCGGCTACCTGGCTTGCCGCTATGCCGAGCGGCCGCCGCTCGAATCGCTGTCCTTCGCGGTGGCCTGCGGGGCCGAGTCGACCCAGCACTTCGGGGCGGGGGTGCTCGATCCCGGGCGGGTGGAGAGGCTGAAGGGCGAGGTGGAGATCGAGCGTCTGGAGCAGCCGGCCCACATCGGCTAGCGCCGGCCTGGGGTGTCCGCGGCGTCGGCTACGCTTTCGCAATGGAAGTAGAGATCGGCCGTGGCAAGAAGGCGCGGCGGGCGTACGGGTTCGACGACATAGCGATCGTGCCCTCCCGCCGGACGCGAGACCCTGACGACGTCGACATTTCGTGGACGCTCGGGCCCTACCGGTTCGAGATGCCGCTGCTGGCGGCGGCGCTCGACGGCGTCGTCTCGCCCGAGACCGCGGGTGAGATCGGCAGGCTCGGCGGCCTGGCCGTCCTCAACCTGGAGGGGATCTTCTGCCGCTACGAGGACGCGGAGGCGCAGCTCGAGCGGATCTCAACCTTCTCTCGCGACATCGCCACGCGCGAGATGCAGGACATCTACCGCGAGCCGATCAAGCCCGAGCTGATCGCCCAGCGGATCGAGGAGATCAAGTCGCGCGGGGTCGTCGCGGCCGCCTCGCTGACGCCCCAGAAGGTCCGCAAGCACTACGAGGTGGCGCTCGAGGCGGGCCTGGACATCCTCGTGATTCAGGGCACAGTCGTCTCGGCTGAGCACGTCTCACGCGATGAGACCCGGCCGCCGCTGAACCTCAAGGAGTTCATTCGCGAGCTCTCGCCTACGCCGGTGGTCGTCGGCGGCTGTGCCTCCTACCACACAGGTCTGCACCTGATGCGCACCGGCGCAGCGGGTGTGCTGGTGGGCGTCGGCCCCGGTGCCATCTGCACCACCCGCGGCGTGCTGGGCATCGGCGTGCCACAGGCCACCGCGATCGCCGATGTGGCGGCGGCGCGCTCGCAGCACATGCTCGAGACCGGCGACTACGTCAAGGTGATCGCCGACGGCGGCATGCGCAACGGCGGCGACGTCGCCAAGGCCGTCGCCTGCGGCGCCGATGCGGTGATGCTGGGCTCGGCGCTGGCTCGCGCCTACGAGGCCCCGGGCCGCGGCTACAACTGGGGGATGGCCACCTTCCATCCCACGCTGCCTCGCGGCGCGCGCGTGGCCACCACCCAGAACGGCACGCTGGAGGAGATCATCAAGGGTCCGGCGCGCGAGAACGACGGCACGTTCAACCTCATGGGCGGGCTGAAGACCTCGATGGCCACCTGCGGCTACCGCGACATCGCCGAGTTCAACCGGGCCGAGCTGATGGTCGCCCCGGCGCTGCAGACCGAGGGTAAGCATCTCCAGCGCCAGCAGGGCGTCGGCATGGGCGCCGGCAGCCGGGCCGAGACCGTCGGTGTCACCCATTGACGCTTTGAGCCAGGTCACCGCCGTTCGGCGGCCGATGAGCGAGCCTGGCAAGGACGCAGGGAGCGATGTGTGCTCCGCACACGAGCGACTGAGGACGCGGCCAGGAGACGCTCACTCGGTCGACGAAGTCGTGGTACTCGATTATGGGGGCCAGTACTCGCAGCTGATCGCCCGCCGGGTGCGCGAGTGCGGCGTGTTCTCAGAGCTTCTGCCCCATCACGCCGGCGCCGCCGAGGTCGCCAGGCGCAGGCCGAGGGGCGTGATCCTGTCCGGCGGTCCGGCCTCGGTTTACGCGGACGGCGCGCCACCGCTCGAGCGCGAGCTGCTCGAGCTCGGGGTACCGGTGCTGGGCATCTGCTACGGCATGCAGCTGCTGGCGCGGGAGCTCGGCGGCCGGGTCGAGGGAGCCGAGGTCGGTGAGTTCGGGCGTTCCGAGCTGCGGGTGGCCGAGACCGGGCGGCTGCTTGCAGGGACGCCGCCCGAGCAGACCTGCTGGATGTCGCACCGCGACACCGTGTTCTCGCCGCCGCCGGGGTTCGCGGGGCTGGCTTCATCGAGCGCCTCGCCGGTGGCTGCGTTCGAATCGGCGGAGCGGGCGGTGTACGGGATCCAGTTCCATCCCGAGGTCGTACACACCCCCTATGGGCAGCAGGTGCTCGAAAACTTCCTGGAGGACATCTGCGGCTGCGAGCGCACCTGGAGTGCCCGCTCGGTAATCGATGAGCAGATCGAGCGCATCCGCCGCCAGGTCGGGGACGGGCGCGCGATCTGCGGGCTCTCGGGCGGCGTCGACTCGAGCGTCGCGGCGCTGCTCGTCCACCGCGCGATCGGCGACAGACTGACGTGCGTATTCGTCGACCACGGCCTGATGCGCAAGAACGAGGGCGAGCAGGTGATCGCCGCCTTCCGCGACCATTTCAAGGTCCCGCTGGTGGCCGTCGACGCCTCTGAACGGTTCCTGGCCCGTCTACGCGGCGTGAGCGATCCAGAGGAGAAGCGCAAGCGCATCGGCAGCGAGTTCATTCGCGTCTTCGAGGAGGAGGCGAAGAGGCTGAGGGACGTGCAGTTCCTGGTTCAAGGAACGCTGTATTCCGATGTGATCGAGTCGGGCGGCGGCACGGGCGCGGCGACGATCAAGTCACACCACAACGTGGGCGGGCTGCCCGACGACCTGGAGCTGGAGCTGGTCGAGCCCCTGCGCGCCCTGTTCAAGGACGAGGTCAGAGCGGTCGGCGCCGAGCTCGGTCTGCCCGAGCGGCTGGTCTGGCGACAGCCCTTCCCGGGCCCCGGTCTTGCGATCCGCATCGTGGGCGGCGAGGCTACGCGCGAGCGGCTCGAGGTCCTGCGCGAGGCGGATGCCATCCTGCAGGACGAGATCCGCAAGGCGGGGCTCTACCGCGAGCTCTGGCAGTCATTCTGCGTGCTGCCGGACATCCGCACCGTCGGCGTCCAGGGCGACGTGCGCACCTACGGCAACGTGATCGTGATCCGCGCGGTGACCTCGGACGACGCCATGACCGCCGACTGGGCCCGGCTGCCGTACGACCTGCTCGAGCGGATCGCTTCGCGCATGATTTCCGAGATCCGTCCGGTCGGCCGCGTGGTGCTCGACATCACGAGCAAGCCACCCGGAACGATCGAGTGGGAATAGCGCACTTCGACGAAGCGCCCGCTCGGGAATACGAGCTGGGCCACCTCCGGGGGCGCTGGACAATGCTGGGCGAAGCGGCCGGCAGCGTGGGGATCGGCGCCCGCCGGATCGAGCTGCCGGCCGGGGGCTGGTCGACCCCGGCCCACGAGCACGGCTCGGGTGAGGAGATCTTCTACGTGCGCGGGGGTCGAGGCCTCTCGTGGCAGGCGGGGCGCACGGCCGAGATCGGCGCCGGCGACTGCATCCTGTATCTCCCCAATCGCGGCGCGCATTCGCTGCACGCCATCGAACCGCTGGACGTGCTGGCCTTCGGTCCACGAAAGACGCTCGAGACGATTGGCTTTCCGCGCCTCGCCATGTCGCTTGTCGGCCGCCGGGCTGTCGTCTCCGAGCCGGGCGCGATCGACGGAAAGCCGTTCCAGTTCGTGCGAGAGTCAGAGCTAGGGCCGCCCGAGCTGCCCGAAGCCCCCGGCGAGCGGCCGCCGAGCATCGTGAACTTAGATGCGGTCGAGCGGGCCCCGTTCGGGCGCGGGCGGGTGGAGGCGGCCCGCCGCGACCTGGGGAGGGCCGTCGGCTCGCGGCACACGGGCCTGAAGCACGTCTCGGTGGCGCCGCTCAAGTACGCCACCCCCGCTCACTGCCACACGCTCGAGGAGGAGCTGTTCGTCGTGCTGGACGGTAAAGGCACGCTGATCCTGGGGGACGACGAGCTCCCGGTCGAGCGTGGGCACGTGATTGCCCGGCCCCCCGGCACCGGCATCGCGCATGCGCTTCGCGCCGGCGACGACGGGCTCCAGTTCCTGGCCTACGGCACCCGCCACCCTGGCGACATGTGTTACTACCCGCGCTCGAACAAGATCGCGTTCCGCGGCCTCGGAGTGATCGCCCGCGTAGAGAAGCTGGGCTACTGGGACGGCGAGGAGTAACGCGGCGCAGTCACGGCGGCATAGATCGTGAGGAACGCATCGACGCCGGCGTCGGCCTGTGCCTCCAGCTCGTCGTCAGCGAACGGCTTCTGGGGCCAGAACAGGCTCTTGTCCAGCGCGCGGCCCAGCACCAGGAACGCGAACTGCGACGCGGCCAGCATGGGATCGTCGATCTGCAGGAGCCCCCGGGCGGTCAGCTGCTCGAACATCTCGGCCAGCGCATTCAAGGTCTGCTCCTGGGCGCGCTCGTAGTAGGCGTGCGCGAGCTCGGGCAGCTGGTGCGAGGCGCCGATCACCAGGCGACGCAGGGCGAGCCCGCCGGGCTGGGTCACCACGGCGACGTAATCGCGCGCCAGCCGCCGTAGGTCCGAGACCGGGTCATCGGAGCCGGCGAGCGCCTCCAGCCGGGCGCGGAAGGGGTCACCTCTCCGGTCGAGGGTCCCGAGCACGATCTCCCTCAGCAGATGCTCCTTGTCGGAGAAGAACCTGTAGACCGTCGGCTTTGACACGCCCGCCAGAGCGGCGATCTGGTCAATGCTCGTCCCCAGGTATCCGCGCCGCAGAAACAGCGTTGTCGCGGCCTCGAAGATGGCGCCGCGTTTGCGGGAGGAGCGTCCTTCGACCGGAGCCCGGACAGCGGCGACAGCCTCTTGGCCCGCCGGGGCGTCGGCTGCGCCGGTCACGGATCGGTCGGATCGGCCACGATCCGAGAGTTTACTGTACGGTGTAGTAGGAAATACTAAACCGTGTAGTAACAAATGAGAGCCGTTGGAGGCCGATCCGATGAACGACGAAACGAGCCCGCCCGTCACGGGCGGCGTGCCGACCTCGACCGGCTCCGTCGTCTCCGGCGACGGGACCGTGATCGGCTACACGCGCGCCGGAAGCGGAGAAGCGGTGATCCTCGTCGACGGCGCCCTCAACGACCGTGGGTTTCCCGGGCCGAACCAGAAGCTGGCCCCGGTTCTGGCGTCCAGCTTTACGGTGTTCACCTACGACCGCCGCGGCCGGGGGCAGAGCACCGACACAGCGCCATACGCAGTGGAGCGAGAGGTCGATGATCTGGGGGCGGTGATCGAGGCCGCTGGCGGCGGCGCGTCGGTCTACGGCATCTCCTCGGGTGGCGCGCTTGCCCTGGAAGCTGCCAATCGCCTGTCATCGATCACGAGGGTCGCGCTATACGAGCTGCCGTTCGTGACCGACGACTCGCGCCCACCGGTTCCGGACGATTTCGTCCGCAAGCTCGAGGAGCTGGTGGCGAAAGGACAGCGGGCAGATGCTGTCCGCTACTTCCTCACGGCCGGCGTGGCGCTGCCAAGGATCTTCGTTGCCCTGATGCGCTTGATGCCCGCTTGGTCAAAGCTCAAAGCGCTTGCGCACACGCTGCCGTACGACGCGCAGCTGATCGGCGACGCCGGCCGCGGCAGCCCGCTGCCCCGCGAGCGCTGGAGCAACGTCAGCGTGCCCACGCTGGTCATGGCCGGCGGAAAGAGCCCCGGCTGGATGCGCACCGCGATGCGGTCACTGGCAGAGGTGCTCCCTACGGCCGAGCACCGCACGCTCCAGGGCCAGACGCACATCGTCAAGCCCAAGGCGCTCGCGCCGGCACTGAGCGACTTCTTTCAGAGCTGACGGTCACCCCAGCAAGTAGAGGAGCCAAGCGATGAACTTCCGTGCCACGCTCCAGCTCGCCGGCAAGACCGCGACCGGTATCACGGTGCCGGACGAGGTCGTCAACGCTCTCGGGGGCGGCAACCGCCCGCCCGTGCGCGTCACGCTCGCCGGCCACAGCTACCAGACCACGGTCGCGCGGATGCGGGGCGAGTTCAAGTTCCCGGTCAGCGCCGCGGTGCGCGAGCAGACCGGCGTCGCCGCGGGCGACGAGGTGGAGGTGACAATCGAGCTCGACACTCAGCCTCGCGAGTTGAGCGTTCCCGGCGAGCTGGCGCAGGCGCTCGACCAAGACCCAGACGCCAAGCGGGCGTTCGAACAGCTCTCCTACAGCAACCGCAAGCGCCACGCACTGGCCGTCGAAGGCGCAAAGACGCCTGATACACGCCAGCGACGGATCGCCAAGGCGCTCGAGGAGCTGCGCGGGCGACGCTGAGTGGAGACGGTCAGCGCGTCTCTAGAGGGCGCTGCTCGAAGCACTGGCAGCCCGCAAGCGCGCCAACACCCGCCGTACGTATTTCCCGAGGCCCCGCGGCAGCTCGTCACGCGGGAACCAGCGGGCCTCCGCGAGCTCGGCGAACTCGATCGAGAGCTCGCGCGAGCTCACCTCGGCCTGAAAGCAGTAGAGCGTGTCGCGGCGGTGGTAGACCGTGGCCCAGGCCTCACCCAGCGAGCGCCAGTCATCGGTCTCGACGCCCAGCTCCTCGGCCATCTCCCGCCGGGCGGCATCGAGCGGTCGCTCGCCGCGCTTGATCCCGCCACCGGGCAGGTCCCAAGCGTGGCTGCCATAGGCGTGCCGGACGAGGAGCAGATCGTCCCCGTTGGTGATGATGCACTTCACTCCATACATCGCCGGCCGGCGAACCAGCCACCAGATACGCAGCAGCGTGTGCGCTACCTGAAAGCCGAGGCGGCGGATCCGGTCCGAAATGCTCATCCCGCCAGCGTACGCAGTCCGGGTCCCCTATCATCACCCGCCAGGCCGCGCCCTTCGGCGCGGCTTGTGCGTGCCATGAAGACCTACGTAGCGACACCAGCCGACCGAGAGCGAAACTGGCTGCTCGTCGACGCCACCGGGCAGACGCTCGGAAGGCTGGCGACGCAGATAGCCGATGCTCTGCGGGGCAAGCGCAAGCCAACCTACACGCCCCACGTGGACACGGGCGACTTCGTCGTCGTGATCAACGCCGAGAAGATCTCCGTGTCGGGCAACAAGCTGCGGGACAAGCGCTACTACCGGCACTCGGGCTATCCGGGTGCGCTGCGCTCGCGGACGCTCGAGGAGATGCTCGAGCGCCGCCCGGAGGAGGTTCTGCGCCTGGCGGTCAAGGGGATGCTCCCCCGCAATCGCCTCGCTCGCAAGCAGCTGACCAAGCTCAAGATCTATGCCGGAGGAGAGCATCCGCACGCAGCCCAGCAGCCACAACCGATGGAGATCGAGTGAGCGACGAAGAGAATCTTCCAAAGCCGCCCACGCCCGAGGAGCCAGAGGCGCCCGTCGAGCCCACCGAGCCCCCGGCCGAGGTCGCCGAGGAGCCTGCAGCGTCCGAGGAGCCTGCGGCGCCCGAGCCGGCGGCCCAGGAGACACCTGTCGAGGAGCCTGCGGCGCCCGAGCCGGCCGCCGCGGAGGCACCCGCCGAGGAGCCTGCGGCGCCCGAGCCGGCCGCCCAGGAGGCACCCGCCGAGGAGCCTGCGGCGCCCGAGCCGGCCGCCGCGGAGGCACCCGCCGCCGCGGAGCCCGAGGAGGTCGAGCTGCCGCTGCGGCAGCGGCCCGAGATCCCCGGCGCCGACCTGATCCCCGACATCATCCCCGAAGCCGATCAATTCCTTGACGCCGAGGCCCGCGCGGCCGCCGAAGCCGAGGCCGAAGCCCGCGCCGCGCGCGAGCGAGAGCTGCGCGACCAGGAGGAGACCCAGCCAATTGCCGACGCGGCGATCGACCTCGCCGCGGGCGCGCGCTATACGGCGACCGGCAAGCGCAAGACGGCGGTGGCTCGGGTGATCCTCAAACCCGGCAGTGGTACCTACGCCATCAACGGCAAGCCGCTCGATAACTACTTCCCGCGCGAGACGCTGAGGCGCGTGATTCGCCATCCGCTCGAGAGCGTGGGCTACGACGCCCGGATGGACGTCGTGGCGCGCATGCACGGCGGCGGCGTGGCGGCGCAGGCTGAGGCGCTTCGCCACGGCATCTCCAGGGCGCTGATCGTCGCCGACCCGCACCTGCGCGGCGAGCTCAAGCGCCGGGGCTTTCTCACGCGCGACCCGCGCGTCAAGGAGCGCAAGAAGGCCGGACTCAAGAAGGCGCGTAAGCGCCCGCAGTTCTCCAAGCGCTAATCCTCAGATGCCACGAGAGCTGTTTGGCACGGATGGCGTCCGTGGCCGGGCCGGAGACTTCCTGACGCCGGACCTGGCGCTGGCGCTGGCACGGGCGGCGGTGACGCACATCGAGGCCGACCGGCCTCAGGTGCTGATCGTGCGCGACACGCGCGAGTCCGGTGAGATGCTCGAGGCGGCGATCGCCGCCGGCGTCAGCGCCTCGGGCGGCGACGCGCTGGTCGCAGGCGTGTTGCCCACGCCGGCGGCTCCGCTGCTGCTCCGGCGCCATGGCCTGCAGATGGCCGCCGTCATCTCCGCCTCCCACAATCCGTTCGAGGACAACGGGATCAAGCTGTTTGGGGCCGACGGCTTCAAGCTGCACGACGAGACGGAGCATCAGATCGAAGCCGAGCTCGAGAACACGCCCGCCGCGGGCAAGCGCATCGGCCACGTGCGTCGTCTGGAAGGCGTGCTCGACGACTACGTGGAGGAGCTCGAGCGGCGGTTCGTGGGCCTCGACCTATCGGGCCGCCGGATCCTGCTGGACTGCGCCAACGGGGCCACGTACCTGGCGGCGCCGGAGATCTTCCGACGTCTCGGAGCCAGCGTGGACGTGCTGGCGGACGCTCCAGACGGGCGCAACATCAACGACGGTTGCGGCTCCACCCACCTGGAGAACGCCCTGCGGCACATGGAGCAGGGTCGTCACGATGTGGCGTTCGCCTTCGATGGCGACGGTGACCGGGTGCTGGCGATAGACGGCGACGGGCGAGTGGTCGACGGCGATGAGCTGATCGCCTTAGCAGCCGGGCATCTGCGGCAGCGCGGCGCCCTACCCGGAGGCGGCGTGGTGGTGACCGTGATGACCAACTACGGCTTTCACACAGCCATGGCCGCGGCCGGAATCGAGGTGGCGACCACCACGGTAGGCGACCGCTACGTGCTCGACGAGCTGCGCCGCCGGAAATGGGCGCTGGGCGGGGAGCAGTCCGGTCACATCATCGACCTGGGCTTCGGCCCCTCAGGTGACGGGATCGCCAGCGCGCTGCTGACGCTCGAGGCGCTCGGCGAGCGCGACCTGCGCGAACGGGACGCAATGGAAAAACTGCCTCAGCGGCTGGTCAACATCCGCGCCGGCGACCGTCGGGCCCTGCAGTCGGCGCTCGGGGCGGCGGCGGTCAAGGAGGCCATCGACCGCGAGCACGCTGCGCTCGCCGGCAGGGGTCGGGTGCTGGTGCGCGCCTCGGGGACCGAGCCGCTGATCAGGGTCATGGTCGAGGCGCCCAGCGACACCGAAACGGAAGCCGTCTGCGGGCGCCTGGCAAAGCTGGTCGAAGACAGCCTCGTCTAGTACCGCCCTCGTCCCTAGTACCCTCGTCCCGCATGTGCGGGATTGTTGGCTACGTGGGACCCCAGGACGTGCGCGCGACGCTGCTCGAAGGCCTCCAGAAGCTCGAGTATCGCGGCTACGACAGCGCCGGCATCTCCGTCCTCGACGGCGATCGCATCGACGCGGTACGAGCCGTGGGCAACCTGACGGCGCTACGCACGGCGCTCGACGAGCGGGCCCAGCCGGGGGCCGTGGCGCTGGCGGAGCCGCCGCTGCGGGCGGAGGAGACCGGGACCGGCATCGGTCATACGCGCTGGGCCACGCACGGACGCGTCAGCGAAGCCAACGCCCATCCACATTTCGACACCGCCGACCGCGTGCACATCGTCGTCAACGGAATCGTCGAGAATTATTTGGCGCTCAAGGAGCGGCTCAGCGACATGGGCGCCGTGTTCACGTCCGAGACCGACGCCGAGGTGATCGCACATCTGGTCTCCTATCACTGCGCCCGTCAGAGCCTGGTGGAGGCCGTGCGCGCCGCCTACGGGGAGCTCCGCGGTCACTACGCGTTCGTGGCCATGAGCGCCGACGAGCCGGGTGTACTGGTCGGCGCCCGCAAGGAGTGCCCGCTGATCGTGGGCCGCGGCGACGGCGAGCAGTTCATCGGCTCGGCGATCCCCGCGTTCATGCGTCATACGCGTCAGGTGCAGTACTTGGGCAACGACGAGATCGTCGTCTTACGGCCCGACGGCGTGGAGTTCTTCAGCGCCGACGGCGAGCCGCTCGAACGCGAGGTCCAGGAGATCGACTGGGACCCCGACACCGCCGAGAAGCAGGGCTTTGAGACGTTCATGCTCAAGGAGATCCACGAGCAGGCGGACGCGGTGGCGGAGACGTTGGGCGAGCGGATCGCCCACGGCGACAGCGTCGACCTGGGAGAACTGGGGGCGATTGACGACGAGCGACTGCGCCGCGCTCGCAAGGTGGTGATCGCCGCCTGCGGCACCGCCTATCACGCCGCGCTGGTCGGCCGCTACGCGATCGAGGAGTGGTCCCGGGTGCCTGTGGAGGTCGATATCGCCTCGGAGTACCGCTACCGCAACCCGGTGGTTGGCCCCGACGATTTGATGATCGGGATCTCGCAATCGGGCGAAACCGCCGACACGCTGGCGGCGATGCGCACGGCACGCGAGCGAGGGGCGCACGTGCTGGCGGTGACGAACATCATGGGCTCGCAGGCCACCCGGGAGGCCGACGGTGTGCTCTACACCCGCGCGGGGCTGGAGATCGGCGTCGCGGCCTCCAAGACGTTCGTGGCCCAGCTGGTGGTCGTATACCTGGTTGCGCTGCGGCTCGCCGAGCTGCGCGGCACGCTCGCACGCCACGAGTTGCGGGAGAAGATCGCCGAGCTGAGGCGCCTACCACACGCCATCGCGGAGCTGCTCGAGCGCTGCCAGCCTCAGGTGGAGCGGATCGCAAAGGACCACCACGGCGCCGACTTCTTCCTCTACCTGGGGCGTCATGTGGGCCTGCCCGTAGCGCTCGAGGGCGCACTGAAGCTCAAGGAGATCTCCTACATCGCCACCGACGCCTACGCCGCCGGGGAGATGAAGCACGGCCCGATCGCGCTGCTCGACGAGCACACCCCAGTGGTGGTCGTGGCCACCGACTCGCCGGTGCTGGAGAAGGTGATCTCCAACGTCCAGGAGGTGCGGGCCCGCGGCGCGCACGCCATCGCCGTGGCCACCGAGGGCGACTCGCGAATAGACCGCATCGCCGACGAGGTGATCCGCGTACCGCGGACCGACTGGATGCTGGCGCCGGTGCTGGCTGTAATTCCCCTGCAGCTGCTCGCGTACCAGATCGCCCGCCTGCGCGGACTGAACATCGACCAGCCGCGCAACCTGGCGAAGACCGTCACCGTCGAGTGACCACGCTCGCTGAATGGCTCGAGCCGCTGCCCGACGCGACCGAGCAGCGGGCGCTCGACGAGTGGGCGATCTCGGAGCGCGGCATCCCGAGCCTGGATCTCATGGAGCGTGCGGGGGGAGGCCTGGCGGCGCTCGTTGCCGAGCGCTCACCATCCGGAACCGTGGCCGTCGTCTGCGGCAAGGGCAACAATGGCGGCGACGGGCTGGTCGCCGCACGCCTGCTGCGAGAGCAGGGGCGGGAGGTGCGAGTCCTAACGCTCTCCGACCCAGACGAGCTGCGCGGCGACGCGGCACACAACCTGAACCAGCTGCCGGGCGAAAGACCGGAGCGGTTCTCGCCGCCGGCCCTGCAAGGCGCGGCGGCGATCGTCGATGCGATTCTCGGAACCGGCTTTGCGGGCGAGCCGCGCGAGCCGGCCAGCGGAGCGATCGAGGCCATCAATGCGGCCGGCGGGAGCGAACGGGATGCGGGCAGCCCGGTGATCGTCGCCTGCGACGTTCCCAGCGGCGTCAACGGCTCGACGGGCGAGGTGGAGGGGGCAGCGGTCAAGGCCGCCGCCACGGCCACGTTCCACGCCGCCAAGCCCGGTCTGTGGATCGCGCCGGGCAAGGACCACGCCGGGGAGGTCAGAGTGGTGCAGATCGGCATCCCGGCTGGGGGGCCGGGGGATCCCAAGGTCGGCCTGATCAGGTCCACTGTCATCGACGCCATCCCGCGACGGGGGCGGGAGTCGACCAAGTTCGCGGCCGGCAGCGTGCTCGTCTGCGGCGGCTCGACCGGCCTGACCGGGGCGCCCTGCCTGGCCTCGGAGGCGGCGATGCGGGCCGGCGCCGGCTACGTAACGGCGCTGATTCCTCGCTCGCTCGATGCCATCTTCGAGGTTCGGCTGCTGGAGGTGATGACAGCACCGCTGCCCGACGAGCAGGGATCGCTCACGCCGGCCTCGCTCGAAGAGGTGAGCGCCCGCCTCGAGCGCGCAGACGCGCTGGTGCTCGGGCCCGGTCTGGGACGCGCAGAGCAGACGCTCGAGTTCGCCCGCCGGCTTGCGTCGAGCGCCGGGGTCCCGTTGCTGCTCGACGCCGACGGGCTGAACGCCCACGCTGGTGCGATCGCCGGGCTGGCCGGACGCGAGCAGTCAACTGTCCTCACCCCCCACGCCGGCGAGCTGGCGCGCCTGCTCGGCTCGGACAGCGCCGCCGTAGCGGCGAAACGCCTGGACAGCGTGCGCCAGGCAGCCGATGCCGGGCAGGCGGTGGTGGTGCTGAAGGGCGACGACACGCTGGTGGCGCACCCCGACGGGCGTGTGGGGGTAAGCCGGGGCGGCGCTTCCGCGCTGGCCACAGCGGGCACCGGCGACGTGCTCTCCGGTCTGAGCGGCGCGCTCCTGGCAAAGGGCATGGACCCCTTCCACGCGGCCTGCGCCGCGGTGTTCGTGCACGCGCGCGCGGGGCAGCTGGCCGCACGGGAGATCGGCTCCGAGGGCGTGATCGCCTCGGATGTCATCGCCCGGCTGCCGGCGGCGCTGGGCGATCCCGAGGAGTGAGCGTGGCGCTGCGCGCGGTGGCGGACGTCAACCTCGCGGCGATCGAACGGAACGTGGCCACGCTGCGGCGCCCGCTGGGGCCCGACACCGGCCTCTGCGCGGTGGTAAAGGCCAACGGCTACGGTCACGGGGCGGTCCAGGCCGCGCGCGCGGCGCTGGCCGGCGGTGCGCGCTGGCTGGCCGTGGCCACGGCCGTGGAGGCGGCAGAGCTGCGCGAAGGTGGAATCGGGGAGCGCATTCTGGTGATGGGCGCGCTGAGCGCCGAGGAGCTGCCGACCGCTCTGCGGGCCCGGGCCGACGTCGTGGCCTGGGATGAGCGTTTCCTCGAGCGGCTGCTGGCGCTCTGCACCCAGGCCGCTACACCGATCAGGGTGCACGTAAAGCTCGACAGCGGCATGGGGAGGTTGGGCACGCGCGACCCCGGCACGGCGCTGGCCGTTGCGGAGCGCGTCGCCGGATCGCGGCCGACGCTCGAGCTCGCCGGGGCCATGACCCACTTTGCGACGGCCGATGACGATGAGGAGTTCGTGGCCGCGCAGCTGGCCGTATTCGAACCATTTGCCGCCGCTCTTCGAGAGCGCCACCCGGGCATCGTCGTCCACGCCGCCAACAGCGCGGCCACCCTGTTCGCCCCCCAGAGCCATTTCGACCTCGTCCGCTGCGGCATCGCCATCTACGGCTGCGACCCCCGGGGCGAGGACCCCTACGCCCGCGGCCTCGAGCCCGCGCTCGGCCTGCGCTCCTACATCGCGGCGCTGAAGCAGGCCGGGCCCGGTGACAGCGCGGGCTACGGTCGCCGCTTCATCGCCCAGCGCGAGACGTGCATCGCCACGCTGCCGATCGGCTACGGGGACGGCGTCAGGCGGGCGCTCACAAACAACTGCGAGGTGCTCGTGCGCGGCGAGCGCTACCCGCTGGTGGGGACCGTCAGCATGGACAACGTGACGGTCGACGTGGGACCCGAGCCCAAGGTCCGGACGGGTGACCCGGCGACGCTGATGGGCTCCGACGGCGCGGAACGGCAGACCGCGGAGGATCTGGCCCGGCGCATCGGAACGATCAACTACGAGGTCGTCTGCGGCATCTCGAGCCGCGTGCCACGCCAGTACCACTCCGATGGCGAGTCGCTTCGATGAGCGCCGGAACCAGCGGCAACAGCGATCCGGTGGCGATTGCCGCCCGCGTGGCCTGCGCACCGGCGTGGCTAGTCGGCGGCGCGCTGCGCGACCGCCTGCTGGGGCGCCCGACGAGCGACTACGACATCGCCGTGGCGGGCGATGCCGAGCCGGTCGCCCGCGCTGTGGCGCGTGAGGCGCGGGCCCACGCGTTCTCGCTCTCTGAGGAGTTCGGCACCTGGCGTGTCGTCTCTCGCCCCCACCGCTGGCAGCTGGACGTGCTGGCGCTGGAGGGAGACTCGATCGAGGCCGATCTCGCGCGCCGCGATTTCACGATCAACGCCGTCGCCGAACGGCTGAGCGACCTGGCGCCAGCCGACTCGACCGGTGTGGGCGCGCTCGTTGACCCCTTCGGCGGGCTTGGCGATCTCGCCGCCTCGCGGCTAAGGATGGTCTCGGAGCAGTCCTTCGAGCGCGACCCGCTTCGAACGCTGCGCCTGGCGCGGCTGCGGGGCGAGCTCGGCTTCAGCGTGGAGCGCGATACCGAGACGGCGGCCTCCCGCAGCGCCGCGGGTCTGGCTAGCGTGGCACCCGAGCGCATCTTCGCCGAGCTAAAGCGCGCGATCAGCGCCCCGCGAGCGCTCGAGGCGCTGGAGGTGATGGACGCCATCGGCGTGACGGCAGCTGTGGTGCCCGAGCTCAGCGCGCAGCGTGGCGTGGAGCAGAGCCGCTATCACCACCTCGACGTTCACGACCACACGCGTGCGGTGCTGGCCGAGGCCATCTCCCTGGAGCGGGATCCCGAGCCGGCCTTCCGCGAGCAGGCCGAGGCCGTCGCCCGGCTGATGGCCGAGCCGCTCGCCGACGAGCTCACACGTGGACAGGCGCTGCGCTTCGGCGCGCTGTTTCACGACATCGCCAAGCCGCTGACGCGGGCGGTGACGGAGGAGGGGAGGGTGACATTCATCGGCCACGATGCGGTGGGGGCGGAGCTGGCGCACGACGTGCTGGCTCGCCTGCGGGCCAGCGAGCGGCTCGGAGCGCACGTCGGCGCCCTGACCCATCATCACCTTCGGCTGGGATTCCTGGTGCATCAGGAGCCGCTCGGGCGCAAGGACATCTACCGCTATCTGCGGGCCTGCGCCCCGGTCCAAGTCGACGTCACCGCGCTGAGCGTCGCCGATCGTCTGGCGACGCGGGGTGCCGGTTCGGAGCGAGCCATCGCCAGGCACCTGGAGCTGGCCCGGCGCCTACTGGGCGAGGCCTTCGCCTGGCTGTCCCACCCGCCGCGCCCACCGGTGAGGGGCGATGAGCTCCAGCGGGCGCTCGGGCTGCAGCCCGGCCCGGAGATCGGCCGCCTGCTGGCTCAGCTCGAGGAGGAGAGCTTCGCGCACGAGATCGCGACACCATCGGAGGCGCTCGAGCGGGCGCGCCAGCTTCTGGCAGCCGGCGGGCGATAGGCTCCCCTCCCGATGAGCGATCCCGACTGCATCTTCTGCAAGATCGTCGCCGGCGAGCTGCCGGCCACGATCATTGACGAGGACGAGCGCACGATCGCGTTCATGGACATCAACCCCGCCACGCGGGGCCACGCGCTGGTGATCCCGCGCGAGCACTACAGAGATCTGCTCGCGATCGAGCGCAAGGATCTGGAGGCGACGGTGGCGGCTGCCCAGCGGCTCGCCAAACGGGCAAAGGAACGGCTGGAGCCCGACGGGATCAACCTGATCAACTCGTGCGGTCGCGTCGCCTGGCAAACGGTGTTCCATTTCCACATCCACGTCATCCCGCGCTACGAAGACGACCCGTTGCGCCTGCCGTGGACGCCGGCCGAGGGGGACCCGGAAGAGATCGCCGCCGCCGCGTCGGCGCTCAAATGAGCTCCGTACGGCTGGAGCGGGACGGCGGCGTGGCGGTCGTCACTTTCGACTCGCCGCCGCTGAACCTGTTCTCGGCCCAGATGGAGCGGGAGCTTTTGCAGGCGGTCGCGGAGCTCGAGACCGAAGCCCCGCGTGCGGTGCTCTTCCGGGGCGAGGGCCGCGTGGTCTCCGGCGGGGTCGACGTGTCGCTGTTCGCGGCGCTCGAGAGCTCGGGCGCGGCGGCGGAGACGTTCCAGCGGCTGATCGAGCTCGCCAGGCGGGTCGATCGTCTGCCGTGCCCAACGGTTTTCGCCGCGCATGCCCTGTGCCTCACGTGGGCCTTCGAGCTGGCGCTGGCCTGCGATCTGCTCGTGGCCGCCCGCTCGGCGCAGTTCGGGCTGGTGGAGAGGGTCATTGGATTAACGCCCGCGATGGGCGGCACGCAGCGGCTCGCCGAGCGCGCTGGTAGTGGCAGGGCGCGGCAGTTCGTGATGAGCGGCCGTCCCTACGACGCAGAGACGCTCGAGCGCTGGAACGTCGTCAACCTGGTCCTGCCCGACGACGACTTCGACGCGGCGGTACGCGAGCTGGCCGCGGAACTGGCCGCCGGGCCCACGCGGGCCCACGCGGCCACCAAGCAGGTGATCCGGGATTACCTGGAAGGCGGCGTTGAGCTGGCCAACGACCGCGTGGCCCAGGTGGCCGGCGCGCTGTTCGACACCGAGGATCTGCGCGGCGCCGTGACCTCCTTTTTGGAGCATGGTCCGGGCAAAGCCACATTCCAGGGTCGCTGACAACGCGCCCGCGCTCCTGATACTTTCTCAGCCCATGCCGACCGGGACCGTCAAATGGTTCAGCGACGACAAGGGCTTCGGCTTCATCACACCCGATGACGGCGGGCGTGACTTGTTCGTACATTTCACCGGCATCGCCGGCGACGGCTACCGCTCGCTGCCCGAGGGCTCCAAGGTCTCCTACGAGGAGGAGGCCGGCCCCAAGGGTCCGAAAGCGGTAAACGTTACGAAGATCTAAGGCCGGCGCGCATGCGCGGCGCCCGAGTCGTCCTGCTGCACATGTGCGAACCGGGTCCATTTGATCAGCCGCAACTGTGTCCGCCCGTTCGTGTTCAATGGAGACCATGAGGCGATTTTTTCTGCTCGTCGCGAGCGTCTGCGTGCTGTTGGGGTTCGGCGCCACGACCACGTATGCCGTCAAGACGACCACCGGCTCGGCGCTCGGGAGCCAGCTCGGCTCGACCGTGCAGCTGGGCGGGACGGCCGTGCCCATCAAATCGCCGGTCTGCCCCACGGGCACCGCGCCGCAGAACTGCACGTTCGTCATGACCAGGGTCACGGCGCTGCAGACGGTCATCAACGGCGCGACCTATCCCACGGCCGTCAAGCAATCCGGGCAGATAGTGGCCTTCACCGTCGGCCTGGCGCAGCTGTCGAGCAACGCGAGCACGGCCAAGAGCTTCACCAGCCAGCTGAACTCCAAGTACGGCGGTGCGAGCGAGGCCGCGCTGACCGTGCTCCAGCCGCTCAAGAACAACCGCTTCACGGTCGTCGCCCAGAGCCCCACCGAGCAGCTTCAGCCCTACCTCGGCTACGTCGTCCAGTTCCCGCTGGCCACCCCGATTCCGGTCAAGGCGGGAGATGTGATCGCACTCAGCGTGCCCACGTGGGCGGCGGTTCTCTCCTACAACCTGGCGTCCAAGTACTACTCCTACCGCCAGAGCCGGAGCTACAACTGCAAGACCGTGGGCACGCAGCAGAACGCGGTGCTGACGGTCGGCGCGACGAAGCCCTTCTCCTGTTCCTATCCCGGAACGCGGGTCGAGTACAGCGCCACCGAGGTCACCAACCCGGTCGTGCCGTAGCGGCTAGCGCCTGGCGCCGCGGCGGCTAGCGCCCGCTAGTGGCCGAGGCCCGCGCCGCCGCTGTTCGAGCCTGCGCCTGCGCCGCCGCCGGCCGTCCCGCCGCCGCCCGTGGCCCCGCCACCGGTCGCGCCGCCGCCGGTCGCCCCGCCACCCGTTCCGCCCGTCCCGCCGCCGGCCGTCCCGCCGCCGGCGCTATTTGCGGTTCCGCCGCCGGCCGTCCCCCCGGCGCCCCCGGCCGCGGTACCGCCCGTGGTCGACGCTCCGCCCGAGGCGCCCGAGCCTCCGGGCGAGGCGCCACCCGACGAGGTGGTGCCGGTGGTCGTGGTGCTGGTGGACGACGTCGTGGCGCCGGTCGCCGGCGCGCTGGCCGAGCCCGTGGGCACGGTCATCGTCGGTGCGCCCGAGGTGTCGGTGGTGCCCGAGCCGCCGCCTCCGCAGGCGGAGACCCCGGCGCCCAGCGCCACCGTAGCCGCCGCCACGGCGATCAGTGAGGCCTTGGAGCGCAGGCTCAGGCCTCCAGCGGCTCCATGCGCCTGCCGCAGTGCGGGCAGTCGTTCAGATCCTTTTGGGTCAGCTGGTCGCACCAGTTGCAGAAGCGAAGGTTCTCGATGGCCCACGGGAGCTCGGACGCCGTCGGCGCCAGGGGCAGCAGCTGGGCCACTGGCTCCAGCTCCTCGCCGGTTTCGCGGTCGCGGTAGACGTGGTCCCGCTCGGCCTCGATGATCACCTCGCGGCCGGTGGAGGGTGCCCGCATCCGGTACTTCTGACGGGTGCGCATGCGGCGCCATCGTAGCGGCTGTCGTGGCGCTTCGACGCCCCGAGCTGGGATAGAGTGCGCGCCCACGATGGCACCTGCCCTCGGACGCAAGCAGCCCCTGCGCCGCCTGCTGGCGGGCGTTGTCCCCCTCGCGCTGCTCGCTGTCGTGCTGGGGGGTTGCACGCTCAAGCACCCGACCGCCAACCTGGTCACGGGCAAGGAGATGTTCGTCTCCAAATGTGGCGTTTGCCACACGCTCAGCCACGCCGGCACGAACGGCGGCATCGGGCCCAACCTCGACGACGCCTTCAGGCAGGATCGCGCCGACGGCGTCAAGAGCACCTCGATCCAGGGCCTGGTCGACTACTGGATCCAGTACCCCAACAGTCAGGGCGTGATGCCCGCCAGGCTGTTCACCGGCCAGGAGGCCCAGAACGTGGCGGCCTACGTCGGCACGGTGGCGGCGATTCCCGGCCAGGACACGGGCGCCCTGGCCCAGGCCGGCGCGGTGCAGGGGACGTCGGCCGCGGCCGGCAAGCAGGTGTTCACGGGCATCGGTGGTTGCGGCAGCTGCCACACGCTCGCGGCAGCGGGCACCACGGGAACCGTCGGCCCGAACCTCGACACACGGCTGCGAAGCGACTGCGCGCTGCCGGCCTCCAAGAAGATCCGCGGCGCGACGCTCGCCAAATGCATCCAGACGGCGATCACCAACCCCTACGCGTTCCTGCCCTCAGGCTATGCGGCGGGCGTGATGCCCTCGAACTTCTCCACCAAGCTCAAACCGAACGAGATAACGGCGCTCGTCAACTTCCTGTCGAGTGCGGGGAAGTAGGAACGATCAGGTCAAAGCTTTGATCGCGAGCACGATCGCCACGATCACGGCCACGACCACGATGAAGAGGACCAGGGTCTGGAACGCCTCCGCCTCTGAGCGGAGGGGGTTGGGGAGGCGTCGGCGCCTGGGCGGGGGCGCCACCGATGCCTAGAGGACGTAGACCGTCGTGTAAACGACGATCCACATCGCGTCCACGAAGTGCCAGTAGATCCCCGGGACCTCCATGCCCTGGTGGTGCTCGGCCGAGTAGTGACCGCGGAACGAGCGAATCGAGACGATCAGCAGCGCGCAGAGGCCGACGAACACGTGCGCGCCGTGCAGGCCGGTCAGCGAGTAGAAGATCGTGGCCTGGGCGGTGTCGTGCGGCGCGAAGCCCAGGTTCGCGTACTCGTTGACCTGCACGAACAGGAACGTCAGGCCCAGCAGGAAGGTGGCCACCATCCCGGCCTTCAGTCCGAAGCGGTTGCCGTTCTTGATCGAGGTCAGCGCCCAGTGGATGGTGAGCGAGGACGAGATCAGGATTGCGGTATTGACGCCCGCCACGGCCTCGGGGATGTGCGACCCGTGGGCGGGCCAGGGGTCGTGCGTGGCGACGCGGATGAAGAAGTAGGCGGTGAAGAACGCCCCGAAGATCATCACCTCGGAGATGATGAAAAGCAGCATCCCCAGGACGGGAGCCTCGACGCGCGATGAGCGGTGGGCGGGGGGCGGCCCGTGGTGCTCGGCGTGGGTGGCGGCGGCGGCTTCCAAGGAGGGCTTAGGTCAGGTGGTGGCGGTCGTCACGTCGCCGTGGACCACGTGCTCGACGGGCTTGCCGGTGGCGTTACGGACGCGCTCGATCAGATCGGTCCGCAACCAACCGGACTTCGTCTCAGGGAACGTGGAGATCACGATGTCGTCGACGCGGAAGTACTGGAGCGCGTTCATGATCGCGGTATAGGGGTCGGGGTCACCGATCATCCCGGCTGCGAACAGGCCGGACGTACGCAGGCGATCGAGCACCAGGCGCAGTCGTGTCCTGGCTCGCCTGGCGGCGCGGCCCTCGCCCCCTTCCTGGGGGACGACCACCAGGAACAGGTGGCCGCCGTCCGCGGCGCCGGCGTCCGCCTTGGTCTTCAGGGCGCCAAGCAGCTCCTCGCCCGACGCGGTGCGGTTGGCCACCGCCAGGGTGACCTTGAACGGCAGGCCCTCGCTGTCGGGATCGGCCACGATGTGCTCCACCGGAACTCCCGAGGCGTCACGCACGCGGTCGATCAGATCGCGCCGCAGCCAGCCCGAGCGCGTCACCGGGTAGGTGGAGATGATGATCTCGTCGGGGTGGTACTCGTGCACGGCGTCGATCGTGGCGGTGTACGGATCGGGATCGCCGACCTCGCCGATGGCGTCGATGTCCTCGGCGTGCAGGAACGACAGCGCCAGGTCAACGCGGGCCTGGGCGGCGTCGTGAACCGCGTCGTCATAGATCACGAGCCCGGCGCGCGGGCGGTTCTGCGGAATGCACAGCACGAAGCGGACGTCCCCCTGCTCGGCGCGGGCGCGAACCGTGTCGATCAGCTTGCGGCCGCCCAGCGTCTCGTTGGCTACTACGAGGACGGTCCTCATTCGTGTCGCTGTTGGCTGGGCGGCGTCGTGAAGCCGGCGGCCACCTCTTTGCGCACCTCGCTGGGGGCCTTGAAGATGCCGTGCACGGCGCCCGGGACGCCGTACTCGTAAGGCCCGCCGACGACGGTCGGCACGGCGTCGAAGTTGAACACCGGCGGCGGCGAGGAGACCTGCCACTCGAGTGTCAGGGCTCGCCACGGATTGGCAGTCGCGCGCGGCCCGTGGCGCCAGCTGGCGACCATGTTGTAGAGGAAGATCAGCGTGGAGAGGCCCAGGATGAAGGCCGAGATCGAGATGAACAGGTTCCAGGCGGCGAACTTCGCCGCATACTCCGCCACGCGGCGGGGCATGCCCTGGATGCCGATCAGGTGCATGGGCCCGAACGTCAGGTTGAAGAAGATGAACGTCATCCAGAAGTGCCATTTGCCGAGCCGCTCATCGAACATGCGCCCGGTCATCTTCGGGAACCAGTAGTAGACGCCGGCGAAGATCGTGAACAGCGAGCCGCCGAACAGCACGTAGTGGATGTGGGCCACGATGAAGTACGTCTGTGAGACGTGGATGTCGAACGGGATCATGGCCAGCATCACGCCGCTGATCCCGCCCAGCGTGAACATCGTCAGGAAGCCCAGGGCGAACAGCATCGGGGTGTCGAGGTGGAGCACGCCGCGCCACAGCGTCGCCAGCCAGGAGAAGATCTTGATCCCCGTGGGCACGGCGATGATCGACGTGGTGATCATCATCGGGATGCGGATCCAGGGCGACATGCCCGAGACGAACATGTGGTGCGCCCACACCGTGAAGCCCAGCACAACGATGGCCACCAGCGAGAAGGCCATCATCCGGTAGCCGAAGATCGGCTTGCGGGATTTGACGGCGATGATCTCGGAGATGATTCCGAAGCCGGGCAACATCATGATGTAGACGGCGGGGTGCGAGTAGAACCAGAACACGTGCTGGTACATGAGCACGTTGCCGTTGTTGCTCCCGCCGACGAAAGCGTCGAAGAAGTGGAAGTGAAGTCCGGAGTCGAGCAGCACGAAAACCTGCGAGGCGGCAATGAACGGGGTGGCGATCACCACCAGCAGCGAGGTGGAGAAGTTGGCCCATACCAGCAGCGGCATGCGGAAGAAGCTCATGCCCGGCGCCCGCATCGTGATGATCGTCACCAGGAAGTTGAGCGCCGTGAAGATCGACGAGAAGCCCGCGAACTGGATCCCGATCGAGAAGAACAGCTGGCCCACGGGCATCGTCGTGGACAGCGGGGCGTAGGCGGTCCAGCCCGAGGCGAACGAGCCGCCCGGCGCCAGGAAGCTCATCAGCATGATCACGCCGCCCAGCGGCAGGAGCCAGAAGGAGAGCGCGTTCAGGCGCGGGAACGCCATGTCCGGGGCGCCGATCATCAGCGGCAGCACGAAGTTCGCCAGCCCGGCGAACACCGGGATCACGAACAGGAAGATGAGCACGCTGGCGTGGACGGAGAAGACGCCGTTGTATTGCTCGGGCGTCAGGAACTGCATCCCGGGCTTTGCCAGCTGGGCCCGGATCAGCATCGCCAGCAGGCCGCCCACGAACAGGAAGAAGAACGAGGTCACCGTGTACTGGATGCCGATGACCTTGTGGTCGGTGTTGACGCGGAAGTAATCGCGCCAGCTGTAGGCGCCGTGGCCCGAGTGATCCTCGGGGCGCGTGGGGCGCCCGGAGGCCCAGTACAGCCAGTAGTCGCAGGTCCCGATGCCCACCAGGAACGCGAGGGGGCCCGAGAACAGGCCGACGATCGTGATCGCCCGGCCGTCGATCACGGGGTGCTGGTGCTCGAGCCAGCGGATCAGCGAGGTGATCCCCAGCGCGAACGCCAGCCCGAAGACGCTGAACAGCGCCGCCCTGTACCAGCCTGGGCGCCGCAGCTTGGGCGGGAGCGGCACGCGCGTCTTGCCCTGGCCGGGCGCGATTGCGGAGGGGGGCAGCGCCGCCTGGGTGGTGGTGGCCATCAGCGGATCTCCTTGATCTCAGGCGGGTTCGCGGCGGTCCCGGGGTGAGGCGCGGTGGTCATCACTACTTGGATTTTCCCCCTTCGCCACCGATCTTGCTGTGGTACGGCGTTCCCGGGACGCCGGGCTGCTGGGCGAACGAGGGCGGCGCGCCGATCGGCGGCGTCCCGTTCGCGGGCTGCGAGCTCAACCAAGTCCGAAACGTGGAGGCCGGCACGACGTGGACGGTCGCCCGCATCAGCGAGTGGCCGGCACCACACAGTTCGGTGCACTCCGCCGGATAGGTTCCGAGCCGCGTCGGGGTCACCCGCAAGGTGGTAGTGATGCCTGGGACGGCATCGAGCTTCTCCGAGAAGTCCGGGACGAAGAAGCTGTGGATCACGTCGAGCGAGCGGAGCTTGAAGACGACTGGCTGGTCCTTCGGCAGGTAAAGCACGGGGGAGACCACGGCCTTCCCGCCCTGCTCAGGATAGGAAAACTCGAACGTGAACTGCCGCGCGGTCACGTTGACCGTCATCTCGCCCTTCTTGCTGGCCTCATTTGAATGCAGCACGGTGTAGGCGTAGGTGCAAAGCGAGAGGAGCAGGATGGCCGGCAGCGCAGTCCAGACGACTTCGAGCCGCGTGTTGCCGTGGATCGGCGGCCCGTCGCGCTCCTCCTCGCCGGGCCGCATCCTGAACTTCCACACCGAGAACAGCACGACCGTCTCCACGAGCACGAAGATCGGCACCGTGGCGATCAGCAGCACGGTGTAGAGCGTGTGGACGTTGCTGGCCTGCTTGGAGGCGTCGGTCGGGAACCACGGGATCACCAGCGCAATCGGCAGCAGGATCGCGACCCCGATGACTCCCACCAGGACCATCTGCAGGACTGGACGGTTACGCACTGATCTCCGCGGGGCCGGTACGCATCTGCAACGTCAGCATCCTATGGGTTCCGCGCGACAAACGCGGCCGGTGGGGAGGGTCGCTGCGGGTGCGGCAGTGGCGGTCAGGCCTGCGGCCCGGCGGCGCGTCCTACACCACTGCCGGCGCCGACGGGCGAGTGGTTATGATTGCGCCAATCGTTGCAAGCTAACCGGGAGATGCCTATGCAGGTGCGAGATGGGATGTCGGACGTGGTCCTCACCGTTGGCCCCGGCCACAGCCTGCGCGAAGCGGCTACCGCCATGTGCCGCCGCGGTGTGGGTGCGGCCGTCGTGCACGACATCGAGTTGCCTGGGCCCGGCCTGATCACCGAGCGGGACATCCTGACCGCGATCGGCACCGGCAAGGACCCCGACAGCGAGAAGGTCGGCGACCACCAGAGCCAGCACCTGACCTCCGCCGCCCCCGACTGGCCGCTGGAGCGCGCGGCGGCAGCGATGGTCAGGGGGCGCTTCCGGCACCTCGTGGTCTTCGAGCGCGGCGAGCTCGTGGGCATCCTCTCGATGCGAGACATCGTGCGCGTGTGGACCGGCGACGGCGCCAGCTGCGACATCCCGGCCGCGGCGGCTTCCTAGGGCAGTTCTCGCGCCCGGTCGGGGGGCCGGCGCCGGCGTCGGGGCCCGGCTAGTGCCGGTGCTCTTCGGGGAGCGCCCCGACGTCGCGGCTGGTGTCCGAGACCCAGCGGAAGACGCAGATGATCAGCACCACACCGCCGATCGCAGAGTAGACCCACCAGATCGTGGTGCCGATGACGATGGCCGTGATGGCCGCCGCGGAGATGATCGGCAGCAGGGTCGGACCGGGCAGGTGGATGTCCTCGCCGGCGGGCGGGGCTTCGTCTGGAGGTTCGTAGGCGCCCATTTCGTCCGCTGCTAGGGGTGTACGTAGATAGCGGCGGCGACGAACGTCAGCCCGAACATGATCACGCAGATCGCGCCCGCGATCAGGCCTGCGCGGATGTTCTTGCGGGCGAGCCTTCTATCCATGCCGGCCGGGGATCATAGCTTCACGTCGGCCACCATCGCCCCGAACAGCAGCGCGAGGTAGGCCAGCGAGAACAGGTAGAGCTGCAGGGCGCTGCGTCGCTCGGCGCGGCGGTAGAGCCGCACGGCGCCGCCGATGAACGCCAGTCCGAGGATCATCGAGGCGGCGAGATAGAGGCCGCCGAAGGCCCCGGCGCAGAACGGCAGCTGGGAGATCGCATAGAGCAGCAGCGAGTAGAGCAGGATCTGGCGGCGCGTCTCGTGCTCGCCGCGGACCACGGGCATCATCGGAACGCCGACGCGCTCGTACTCCTCCTTCATCAGCAGGCTGAGCGACCAGAAATGCGGCGGCGTCCAGTAGAAGACGATCGCGAACAGGTAGACCGCGGTCCACGCCAGCGACCCTCGCGTCGCCGCCCAGCCCACGAGGGGCGGTACGGCCCCCGCGGCACCGCCGATGACGATGTTCTGGGGGGTGCGGCGCTTGAGATAGATCGTGTAGAGGCCGACATAGCCGACGAAGCCGGCCAGCGCGAGCGACGCCGCGAGCACGTTGACGCAGGTCGAGAGCTCGAGGAACGAGAGCGCCGCCAGCGTCAGCCCGAAGACCAGCGCCGCCCGAGGTGCTATGCGGCCGGCCGGGATCGGCCTCGACGCGGTGCGTCGCATGCGGGCATCGATGTCGCGGTCGAAGTAGTGGTTGACCGCGCCGGCGCCGCCCGCCGACAGGTAGCCGCCCAGGCAGGTCAGCGCGATCTTCGCCGCCGACGGGCTGCCCGCGACCTCCATCGTGGTGATCGTCGTCAGCAGCAGCAGCGACTGCACCTTGGGCTTGGTCAGCTCCAGGTAGTCGGCGAGCAGCTGGCGAGAGGCGCTCAGCGGGCGCGGCGTGGCCCGGGCGACCGTGCTTGTTCCGGTGGCCGCCATCAGACTGTGGTCACACCCGTGCGAACCGTTCCGAGCCGCCCGTCTTCTGTCGCACGCCGGTCTCTCGCTCCACCTGGCGGCGGATGTCACGCATCGGCTCGAGTGAGCGCACGCGTGGGATCGTGTCGAAGTTGTTGGCCGGCGGTGGGGAGAGCGTGAACCACTCCAGCGAGTTGCCCTTCCAGGGGTCCGGTCCGGCCAGCGGACCGACCTTGAGGCTACGTATCACGTTGATCACCGTCACGAGCACTCCGAGAGCCAGGATGAGGCTTCCGATGGTGGAGATCAAGTTGTAGGTCGACCAGCCGTAGCCGGGGGGATAGGTGTAGATGCGGCGCGGCATCCCCGACAGCCCCAGTGCGTGCTGGACGAAGAAGGTGGCATTGAAGCCGATGAAGATCAGCCAGAACGACAGCTTGCCGACGCGCTCGTTCATCATCCGGCCGGTCATCTTCGGGTACCAGTAGTAGAGCCCCGCGAAGACGGGGAACACCCCGCCGCCGAAGATCGTGTAGTGAAAATGGGCGACGACGAAGTAGGTGTCGGTGAGCTGCCAGTCGACCGGGAAGGTCGCCAGGAAGATGCCCGTGATGCCGCCGATCGTGAATATGGCGATCATCCCCACGGCGAAGTAGAGCGCGGTGCTGGTGACGATCGATCCTCGCCACAAGGTCGCGATCCAGTTGAAGATCTTGACCCCGGTGGGAATGCCGATCAGGAACGAGGACAGCATGAAGAACCCGAGCACGACGATCGGCAGCGGCGAGGCGAACATGTGGTGGGCCCACACCAGCGTGGCCAGGAACGCGATCACCGCGATCGAGGCGGCCATCGCCTTGTAGCCGAAGATCGGCTTGCGCGAGAAGACCGGGATGATCTCCGAGATCATCCCGAAGCCCGGCAGCACCATGATGTAGACCTCCGGGTGGCCGAAGAACCAGAACAGGTGCTGCCAGAGAACCGGCGCGCCGTGGGCCGTGGGGTCGAAGAAGTGGGTGCCGAAGTGGCGGTCGGTCAGCAGCATCGTCACCGCCGCCGCCACCACCGGCAGGGCGATGATCAGCAGGATCGAGTAGATCAAGATCGACCAAACGAACAGCGGTAAGCGTCCCCACCCCATCCCGGGGGCGCGCATGTTGACGATCGTGGTGTAGAAGTTGATCGACCCCAGGAGCGAGGATATGCCCGTCAAGTGGATCAGGAAGATCCAGGCGTCCTGCCCACCGGAGGGAGAGAACTGGATGCTCGACAGCGGCGGATAGCTCCACCAGCCGGCCTCGGGCGGCTGAAAGAAGAAGGTGGCGTAGAAGACGACGCCGCCGAACAGCAAGAGCCAGAACGACAGCGCGTTCAGCCGGGGGAAGGCCATGTCCCGGGCGCCGATCATCAGCGGCACGAAGTAGTTGCCGAAGCCTGCCAGGACTGGCACGAGGAACAGGAAGACCATCGTCGTCCCGTGCATCGTCAGCAGCTCGTTGTACTTCTCCCCCGTCAGCAGCGTGTTGCCCGGGGTACCCAGCTGCGCGCGCATGAGCAGCGCCTCGACCCCACCGAGGATGAAGAACACGAAGGTGAGGACCAGGTACATGATCCCGATCCGCTTGTGGTCGGTGGTGGTGAGCCAGTCGATCCAGCGCCTGGTCCGCCGGGGGAAGGTCACGCGCTCCGCGGTGATCTGCGGAACTGGTCGGGATGGGGCGGTGACGACTGCCATCTAGAGCTGGTTGGTCTGGGTCAGGTATTGGCGCAGCTGGCCAACCTGGTCGTTTGCGTTGTTGATCATGTTCTCCTGTTGGGTGAGCCAGGCCTTATAGCGTGCGGGCGAGACCACGTGCACCAGTGCGGTCATGGCGGCATGGTTGCGGCCGCAGAGCTGGGCGCACTGGCCGTGGTAGAGGCCGGGATGCAGCGCCTTGAACCACGTGTATGTCGTGTAGCCGGGCACGGCGTCGACCTTGCCCCCGAGCGAAGGGATCCACCAGGAGTGGATCACATCGCTCGACTGGATGTCGAGCACGACGGTGGTCCCCACCGGCGCCTCCATCTCCGTGTAGGAATAGGGGAGCTTGGCCTGGAAGTAGTTGTTCAGGCAGCCGCTGCCGTACGTGTAGCGCCAGATGTACTGACGGGCTTGGATGCAGATCGTGAGCTTCTTGCCGCTGGGCGGATTGGGTTCGGTGGTGGAGGCCGAGAGCACCACGCCCGGGTTGGAGTTGGGCGGGTTGATGATCTTCGGCAGCTTGACGAACGTCACCACCGTGATGGCCACCAGGATCAAGGCGGCACCCACCGTCCAACCCACCTCGAGCCGCGTGTTGCCGTGGATCTGGGCGGCGACCGCGCCCCGCTTGGCGCGGAACTTGATCAACGAGTAGATCAGCGTTCCGAACACGATCACGAACACGATCGCGGCGATGTAGAGAATGATCTTGTAGAGCGAGGCGATGCCGTTGGCGTTCGGCGACCCGCCCGCCTTGGGGGTGATGAAATTGGCGAACGCCACCGGGGCCGACAGCAGGAACACCGCGATCGTGGCAGTCAGCGTCGCCGCGAGCGTGAGCGGCCGGCGGCTGTTCGAGAGGGCTCGCAAGGCCGCGGGATTCTATCTGGACGCGCCCGTTTCGATACCGACGCCGCGCTGGGCACCGTGACGAGGCAAGCCTATACTCGCCGCGGTTTGCCGTTCTCGAGGGGCATCAGAGCGACCGCCTGGGCCCTCGTCGCGGTGGGGGTCGCGGCGCCTGCGCTCCGGCGGCGCCTTCGCCTGCGGCCGGCGGCGGTGCTCGGGGCCGCCGGGCTGGCGCCGGCGGCGCTGTGCGTGGCGGCGCCACGCTCCAGAGCACGGGATGTCGGGGTTTGTGCGCTCAACATGTGGGCCTACATTGCGGCGTACGAGATGCCCCACGACGAGCCGGATCGTCTGGCTGCGCGAGTGCGATCCCACTACCCGATCGTGATCGACCGGGTCCTCGGGCTGGGGGCCGTGCCGACTCTGCGTCTGCAGCGGGCGTTCGCCAGGCCTGGCCAGATCGCGCCCTTCGAACGCGTGCTCGTTTGGTGCCACTGGCTGTGGTTCGCGGTTCCCCACGCCAGCGTGGGCTACGTGCTGATCCGGCGCCCCGAGCGCTTTCCCGCCGCGGCGGCCCGGATGTACGCGGTGTTCGACATCGGGGCGGTCTTCTACTGGGCGTTTCCCACCGCCCCGCCGTGGTGGGCGGCGCTTCATGGAGAGCTCGGTGACAGCAAGGCCGGCGACAGCAGCACGATTCGCGTGCGCCGGATGATGATCGAGTACGGGGAGGAGTTCTGGGGAACCCGCTGGGCCGGCCTCTACGATGTCCTTGGAGGAAATCCGCTCGCTGCGATGCCGTCGCTTCACTTCGCAACGTCGCTGATGGGTGCCCACCTGCTCCGGGAGGTGGATCCGGTCGCGGGCGCCGTCGGCTTCACGTATGCGGGCCTGCTGGGGCTGGCGCTCGTCTACCTGGGGGAGCACTATGCGGCCGACCTGCTCGCCGGAGCGGCGCTCACGGAGGTCGTGAGGGCAGACGCGCGGCGTGCCCAACCGCTGGCTGCGAGGCTTTCCGCGGCGCTCGAGTTCCTCGGGGCACGCGCCGGGACGGCCTAGGGCGTGGCCTCGGACACCCCGGGCGAGGAGAGCAGGCGGCCGGTGGGGCCGCCGACGGAAGAGATGCCGCGGGTGGTGTTCACCCGCAAGCGGCTGCTCATCTCGGCCGTGTTCGTGATCTCGGTGGTGGCGCTGCTCTACCTGGTGCTGCCGAAACTGCTCGGCCTGCGGCAGACGTGGAGCCGGATCCAGCACGGCAACGGTTGGTGGCTGGGGCTCGGCGCTGTGCTGGAGGTGTTCTCGTTCTGGGGCTATGTGGCCCTGTTCCGAGCGGTGTTCGCCCGGGGGCAGCCGCGCATCGACTGGCGGGCGAGCTACGAGATCACGATGGCCGGCCTGGCTGCAACGCGTTTGTTCGCCTCGGCCGGCGCCGGTGGCATCGCGCTCACGGCCTGGGCGCTGCGGCGCGCCGGGTTCGAGGCCCGCCTGGCCGCGTCGCGGCTGATCGCGTTCATGGCGCTGCTCTACGGCGTCTACATGGGGGCGTTGGTGGCGGTGGGACTGGGGCTCTTCACGGGCATCATCCCTGGCCGCCACCCGTTCGGCATCACGCTTGTGCCGGCGATCCTGGGCGCCCTGGTGATCGCGCTGTTTTTGGGGATGGCGCTGCTGCCGGAGGATTCGAGCCGGTTCATGCGGCGCAAGACGAGCGGACACGGCCGCGTCTCCCGGGTCCTCGACTGGCTGGCCACGGTCCCGGCAACGGCCGCCACGGGCGTGCGCACGGCGCTGGAGCTGATCCGCTCCCGTGACCCCTTCCTGCTGGGGGCAGTCGCCTGGTGGGCGTTCGACATGGCGGTGCTGTGGGCGTGCTTTCACGCCTTCGGCGCCTCGCCACCCAAAGGCGTGATCGTGATGTCCTACCTGGTCGGGATGCTGGGGAACACGTTGCCGCTGCCGGGCGGGATCGGTGGCGTGGATGGCGGCATGATCGGCGCCTTCAGCGCCTTCGGCGTCAACGTCCAGGTCGCGGTCGTCTCCGTGCTGGCGTACCGTGTGTTCGCCTTCTGGCTGCCGACGCTGCCCGGCGCGGTGGCGTATCTGCAGCTGCGGCGCACCGTTCAACGCTGGCGCGCGGAGCGGGCGCCAAGCTATACTTAGTGAAGTAATGTATGTAACGGAGGGTCCGTGGAACGAGTAGAGAACGTTGTGATCGTCGGCAGTGGGCCGGCCGGGTATACGGCTGCGCTGTACACGGCCCGAGCCAACCTCGAGCCGCTGATGATCGAGGGCTTCGCCTGGGGCGGCCTGCTCCAACAGACGACCGACGTCGAGAATTACCCCGGCTTTCCCGAGGGGATCATGGGCCCGGAGTTGATGCAGCACTTCCGCGACCAGGCGGCGCGCTTCGGGGCCCGGCTGGAGACCGATGACGTCACCAAGCTCGAGCTGGCGCCCGATGGCGGAGTGCACAAGGTCTGGACCGCAGAAGAGGTCCACCTGGCCCGAACCGTGGTGCTGGCCATGGGCGCCCAGCACCGCAAGCTGGGTGTTGCAGGCGAGGAGGCGCTCGGCGGCCGCGGCGTGAGCTATTGCGCCACGTGCGACGCCGCGTTCTTCCGTGAGAAGCCGACGATCATCGTCGGCGGCGGCGACTCGGCGATGGAGGAGGCCATGTTCCTCTCGAAGTTCGCCTCCAAGGTGATCATCGTCCACCGCCGCGACGAGTTCCGAGCCTCGAAAATCATGCTCGAACGGGCGCGGGCGATCGAGAACATCGAGTGGCTGACGCCCTATGTCGTCGAGGAGTTCGCGGCGTCCGACGGCGGCTCGCTGGACCACGCGCGCCTGCGCAATGCGGACGACGGGTCGGAGTCCACGCTCGAGATCGCCGGCGCGTTCATCGCGATCGGGCACGAGCCGCAGTCGCAGCTGGTGCGAGATCAAGTAGAGACCGATGCCGCGGGGTACGTCGTGACCAAGGGCCGCTCGACGCAGACCAACCTGGCGGGTGTCTTCGCGGCCGGCGACCTGGTGGACCACACGTACCGCCAGGCGGTGACCGCCGCCGGGACGGGCTGCCAGGCGGCGCTCGACGCCGAGTGGTACCTGCGCGACGCCGGCCCTTTCGCGGTTGAGCAAGCTGCCGCGGGGTTGCGGGGCTAGCGACCGCGGGGCTAGAGCGGGCTAGTACGGGCAGTGGCCGGCGGGCCCCCAGTCGCCGGAGTGGCTGCGCTGGCCCATCGGTAGGCCGAAGTCCTGCGTCCACGTGGCCGGGCTGCTCCCGAAGCCGCTGACCGGACGGCGGTTCACGCCGGTCCCCACCTCTGTGTAGACGGGGTCCAAGATGTTGTAGCAGTGACCCTGGCTGCGCATCCAGGCAGCCACAGCCTGTTTGGGCGTGTCGTAGCCGGTGGCGATGTTCTCGCCGACCGTCGACCAGTTGAAGCCGACGGCGCTGATGCGGGCGCCGGGGTTGCCCTCGCTGAAGTTCCCGCTGGCGACCATCGAGTCGGTCCAGCTCTGCGCCGAGTCGTTCAGCTTGCCCGAGGAGCGCAGGGGCGGTAGGCCATGGCTCTCGCGCGTCTTGTTGACCAGGCACACGACCGCCGCGCGCATCTCCGCTGGAGGCGCCGCCATGGCGGGTAGGTTGGCGCCCGTGCACCCGTCGGCGCTCGTGCTTGAGCGCCGGGCGTGGGCAGCGCGATGTTCGCGCCGCGCAGTGGCGGTGGCCGGGATCGCCGTCACGAGGGTGGCGGCGACGAGCACGGCGAGCGTGATCGCCGCGCGAGACCGTCGCGCGCGCACCATGCACCGGCGCAATGGGGCTGTTTGCGCTCGAAACACGATCGAGTTGATCGACACCCGGGTCCCGGTCCGGGGCGAGACCTGCTCGTTCGCTGTTCAACGTTCGATCTTGAGGGACCCGAGCGCGCGGCATCGTATAGAGAGGGGCCCCGGGTTTACCACCGAACGTCCGCAAATTGCGTGGTTTTTATGCCCAAAACCCGCCGCGAAGTGGCTTTGTAACCAATCCGCAGCTAGGCGAGGTTGGTCCAGACGGTCTTGGTCTCGAGGTAGGCCTCGAGGCCCTCGCGCCCGTGCTCCCTTCCCACCCCCGAGGCCTTGTAGCCCCCGAATGGCGCCACGGCGTCGTCCTCGCCCCAGCAGTTCACGTACACCATGCCGGCCTTGAGCAGCGCGGCCAGCCGGTGCGCGTCGGAGACCGAGTTGGTCCACACGCCGGCGGCCAGCCCGTAGTCGGTGTCGTTGGCCCGGGCCGAGACCTCCTCCAGCGACTCGTAGGGCAACGCGACCAGCACGGGCCCGAAGATCTCCTCGCGAGCGATCTTCAGCGAATCGTCCGCGACCGCGAACAGCGTGGGCTCGACGAAGTACCCGCCGCCGTTGCCGTCCTGCGGCCGGCCGCCGCCGGTCACGAGCTCGGCGCCGTCGTCTCGCCCGGAGGCGATATAGGACATGACGCGCTCGTGCTGTTCGGCTGAGACCACGGGGCCGAGTTGCGTGTTGGGGTCAAGGCCGGGGCCGAGGCGCGTCTTCGACGCCCGGGCGGCCAGGCCCGAGACCACGTCGTCGAACTGGTCCTTGTGCACGAACAGCCGGCTGCCGGCGTTGCAGGCCTGGCCGGTGTTGAAGTAGATGCCCTGGAAGGAGCCCTTGATCGCCCGATCTAGGTCTGCGCCCGGGAGGATGATGTTCGGTGACTTCCCGCCCAGCTCGAGCGTCACGCGCTTCAGCGCCCGCCCGGCCTTGGCGCCGATCTCCCGGCCCACCTCGGTGGATCCCGTGAACGCCAGCTTGTCCACATCCGGGTGCTCGACGAGGGCCGCGCCGGTCTCGCCGTCGCCCGTGAGGACGTTGATGACCCCCGGCGGGATCCCGGCCTCCAGCGCGAGCTCTCCCAGCCGCAGCGCGCTGAGCGGCGTCTGCTCGGCGGGCTTCAGCACGATTGTGCAGCCCGCGGCGAGCGCTGGGGCGAGCTTCCAGGAGGCCATCAACATCGGGAAATTCCAGGGGATGATCTGCCCGCACACACCCACCGGCTCCTTGCGCGTGTAACAAAGCATGTTGGGCTGGTGGACCGGCAGGACGTCGCCCACCACGCGCTCCGGCCAGCCGGCGAAGCTGCGGAAGTGGGCGGCGGTGGAGGTCACGTCCACGATCTTTGCCAGCTTCATGGGCTTGCCGTTGTCCAGCGCCTCGAGCTCCGCCAGCTCCCCGGCGTGCTCCTCGATCAGCTCTGCCAGGCGGATCATCAGCTTGGCGCGCTGGGCGGCCGGGGCCTTGGTCCACGGCCCGTCCTCGAAGGCCCGGCGGGCGGCGTCGACGGCGCGGTCCACATCCGCGGCGCCGCCCTGGGCGACGCTCGTGATCGGCTGGCCGGTTGCGGGGTCGACGGTCTCGAACGTCCGACCGTCGGCCGAGGGCTGGCGGTCGCCGTCGATCAGCAGCAGCTGCTCTGCCGAGGCGAACGACCGTACCGGCGGCGAGAGCTGCTCGGGCAGCTCGGTCATGGAGTCAGAACGATCTTCATCGCCTCGCGGCGATCGTAGAGCGCGTAGGCGTCCGGGGCGTCGGCCAGCGGCATGTGGTGGGTGACGAGCGGGCTGGGGTCGAGCGCCCCCGCGTCCAGCATCCCCAGGACGGGGTCGACGTGGGCGATCACGTTCGCGTGGCCCGAACGCAGCGTCAGCGCCTTGATCCACACGAGGCCCATGTGCACCTGACAGGGCTCGGCGTAGACGCCGATCGCCACCACCGTCCCCGCGCGACGGGCCAGCCGAATCGCCAGATCGAGCGCGTCGGGGTGTCCCACGGCGTCGATCGACGCGTCGACGCCGCGGCCCTCGGTGAGCAGCTTGGCCTGCTCGCGCGGGTTTTCCTCGGTGAGGTGCACCGCCGTGGCGCCGAAGCTCCGCGCCAGCTCGAGGCGCTGGGGGACGGTGTCGATGGCCAATACCGGACCGGCGCCGGCGGCCAGCGCCACCTGCACGGCGCACAGTCCCACGGGACCGAGGCCCAGGACGGCCACGCTGTCCCCGGGGCTGATATCGGCCTGGGCCACGGCGTGATAGCCGGTGCCCATGACGTCACCGGCGAACAGCGCCACCTCGTCGGAGATGCCCTTGGGCACCTTGCGCAGCGTCATGTTGGCCCGCGGCACGAGCGCCTGCTCGGCCTGTGTGCCCTGAAGCCCGCCGAGCAGCTTTCCGTGACCGAACACCCGCATCTCCTCGCACTTGTGAAACGCGCCCCGCAGACAGAAGAAGCAGGTGCCGCAGGCGCTGTGAAAACACCCCAGCACGCGATCGCCGGCGGCCACGCGGGTCACGGCGTCGCCGGCCTCCAGCACCGTGCCGACGAACTCGTGTCCGATCGTGAAGCCGGGCTCGATCTGCACGCGGCCGTGGTAGATGTGCAGATCGGAGCCGCAGATGCCGCTGGCGTCGATCTGGACGATGGCGTCGTCGGCCGCCGTCGGCTGCGGGTCCGGGCGCTCCTCGAGCTGGACCGATCCGGGGGCTTGGAAGGTGACGGCTCTCATCTCTGAAGCGCAATATATGGATCTGCGGCTCGCTACTCGTGCTCGAAGAACCCGGCGCCCGTCTGGCGCCCGATCCTGCCGGACAGCACCAGCCCCCGCAGCAGCGGTGCGGCGCGGTAGCGCTCCTCGCGCCGCTCCTCGAACAAGGCGTCGAGCACCGCCAGGACGTGATCCAGCCCGATCGTGTCGGCCCAGCGCAGGGGTCCACGAGGGTAGTTGAGGCCGTAGACCATGCCCGCGTCGATGTCCTCGGCGCTGCCGATGCCCTCGGCCAGCGCGAACGCGGCCTCGTTGATCACCTGGCAGACGATCCGCCCGAGCACCAGGCCGGGGGCGTCGCCGACCCAGGCGATGTGCTTGCCGAGCGTGGCGAAGAACCGCTCGGCGGCGGTGGCGGCGGACTCGGCTGTTTCGGAGCCGCGGGTGAGCTCGACCAGGCCGGACTCTGCCAGCGGCGGCAGGGCGTGGAAGCCGACGGCGTTGCCGGCGGGATCGAGTGCCGCCAGCGAGCCCGCGGCGCAGCAGATCGCGAGCTGGCCCGCCCTGGAGCGGCTCGGCTGCGTCCTCGGCGTCGGCGGTGCAGTCGAGCATCAGCGCCGGCACCTCGCCCGACACCGCGGAGCCTTCGACATGCCACCCGGCGTCCTGGGCCATCTCCGCGAGCTCGATCGCCAGCGGTGTCTGGCCCGCGATGACCACCAGGCCGCCGGCGCCGCCAGCCGTCCGCGGCTCGGGGTCAGGCGGGCGATATGGGTCGCGCGAGTAGTCGTAGTAGCCGCGTCCCGACTTGCGCCCGTGGCGGCCCGCGGCCACGTATCGGACGGTAATCGGCGAGGGGCGCCAGCGCGGCTCGCCGAAGCTCTGTTCGTAGAAGGAGCGCGAGACGTCGAGCCCCGTGTCGATTCCCACCAGGTCCATGAGCTCGAAGGGGCCCATGCGAAATCCTCCTCCCAGCCGGCAGACGCGGTCGATCTCCTCGATTGACGCGATGCCCTCCTGAAGCAGCTTGAGCGCCTCGAGCCCGAACGGGCGGTTGGAGCGGTTGACCAGAAACCCCGGCCCGTCGGCGGCCTCGATGACGTGCTTGCCCATCGCCTCGCCCGCGGCGCGGGCCGAGGCCAGCGCCTCCGGCGAGGACTCCTCGCCCGCCACCACCTCCAGCAGCCGCATCACGGGCGGGGGGTTGAAGAAGTGCATGCCCACCACCCTCTGTGGTCGGGCCACGCCCGCGGCGACGGCGGTGACTAGCAGCGAGGAGGTATTGGTGGCCAGCACGCAGCTCTCGGTGACGATCCCGTCGGCCAGCTTCTGAAACAGCGACGCCTTGAGCTCAAGCGATTCGGGCGCCGCCTCGATCACCAGCTCGCAGGGGCCCAGATCTTCCAGCCGCACGGCGCGCTCGAGGCGGGCGGCCGCGCCTGCCGCCTCCTGCTCGGGAATCCGGCCGCGCTCGACCCCACGCTGCAGCTGGCCCCTGATCCGCTCCATCCCGCGCTCAAGCGCCTCTGGGGCGGGGTCGTGCAGCAGCGTCCGGGCTCCCGAGAGGCATGCCAGCTGGGCGATGCCGGCGCCCATCGTGCCCGCGCCCGCGACGCCGATCGTGCTGGGTGCAGCGCTCACGTCAGGGCGTTGATGCCCGTCACGGCGCGGCCGATGATCAGCTGCTGGATCTGGGAGGTTCCCTCGTACAGGGTGGTCACGCGGACGTCGCGCAGATAGCGCTCGACCGGATAGTCATCGACGTAGCCAGAGCCGCCGTGGACCTGGATCGCGGTGTTGGCGCAGCGGATCGCGGCCTCGGTGGCGTAGAGCTTGGCGATCGAGGTCTCGGTGGTGTTGGGCTTGCCGGAGTCCTTCAGGTAGCCGGCCCGCCACACAAGCATCCGCGCGGCGTCGGTCTCGACGACCATGTTGGCGATCATCGCCTGCACGAGCTGGAAGGAGGCGATGGGGCGGCCGAACTGCTGGCGCTCGGTGGAGTAGCGCACCGAGGCATCGACGCATCCCTGGCAGATGCCCACGCACCCCGACGCGACGCTATAGCGCCCCGAGTCAAGCGCGCTCATCGCCACCTTGAAGCCGTCCCCGACCTCGCCGAGCACGGCGTCCTCGTCGGCGTGGACGTCGTCGAGCGAGATCGCGGCCGTGTCCGAGCCCCGCAGGCCCATCTTGTGGTGGATCTCCTGGGGCTGGAAGCCGTCCTGGTCGGTCTCGACCAGAAAGCACGCCAGCCCGCGGTGTCCCTGATCGGGGTCCGTCTGAGCGAACACCAGCGCCAGCTTGGCGTGGCCGCCGAGGGAGATGAACATCTTCGAGCCGTTGATGACCCAGCCGTCGTTCTGTCGCCGGGCCCTGGTTCGCTGGTTGGCGGCGTCCGAGCCGGTGTCGGGCTCGGTGAGGGCAAAGCAGCCGAGCCATTCGCCCGAGCACAGCCGCGGCAGGTAGCGCTGCTTCTGCTCCTCGGTGCCCCAGCGGAGGATCGCCGAGCAGACCAGCGAGGTCTGGACGGAGATGACGGTGCGCATCGCCGAGCAGGCGCGCCCGATCTGCTCCACCACCAGGCCGTAGGTCAGATAGTCGAGCCCGGCGCCGCCGTATTCGCGGGGGATGATCGCGCCCAGGTAGCCCTGGTCGGCGATCTTGCCCACGAGCTCGGTGTCAAAGTGCTCGTTGCGGTCGTTCTCCCGCGCGCGCTCCACGATCTCGTTGTCGGCGAAGTCACGCGCCGTCTCGCGGATCAGGCGCTGCTCGTCTGTGAGCTCAAGGTCCATAGACGCTGGAACGCTAGCTCAAGCGAAGTACGCTCAGGGTGAGCGATGCCCCCAGAGACGAGGTACGCGCGCAGCGGCGAGGTCCACATCGCCTATCAGACGATGGGTGACGGGCCGGTTGACGTGCTGTGGGTGCCGACCTGGATCTGGCAGGTGGAGCACGTGTGGGAGCAGCCATGGATCGCCAGGATGCTCCGTCGCGTCTCCGGCTTCGGGCGCCTGATCATGTTCGACCGCCGCGGGACCGGGATGTCCGACAAGGTGGCGGGCGCCCCGACGCTCGAGGAGCAGATGGACGACGTGGTGGCGGTGATGGACGCCGTGGGCTCCGAACGCGCCGCGGTGGTGGCCATGTTCGAGGCCGGCTCGATGGCCTGCCTGTTCGCCGCAACCCACCCGGAGCGCACGCGGGCGCTGGTCCTCTACGAGGCCACGCCCCGGATGACGAAGGCTCCGGACTACGACTGGCCGATGACGCGCGAGCAGCGAGAAGCGGCGGTCGACGGTCTGCGTGAGAACTGGGGGACCGGAGCGTGGACGCTCAGCCTGTCGAGCCCGCTGGCTGATGACCAGGCGCGGCGCGCCTGGACCGCGCGCCTGGAGCGGCTGGCCGTCAGCCCCGGCACGGCGGTGGCCATGTTTCGCATGCACTCGGAGATCGACGTCCGTCCGGTACTGCCCTCGATCCAGGCACCGACGCTGGCCGTGCACCGGCCTGGCGATCGCTACATCGACATTCGTCATTCGCGCTACATCGCCGAAGCTGTGCCGGACGCCCGGCTGGTGGAGATTTCCGGTGAGCACACGCTGCCCTTCGGCCCGGGCCAGGAGGAGCTGGTGGATGAGCTCGAGGAGTTCTTGACCGGCGCCCGCCACGCGCCCGATCCCGAACGCATCCTGGCCACGGTGATGTTCGCCGACATCGTCGATTCCACCCGTCGCGCCGCCGAGCTCGGCGACCGGGGTTGGCGCGGCCTGCTGGAAACGGTGAACGGCTCGATCGAACGCGAGCTGGAGCTCTATCGGGGCAGGATCGTGAAGCGGATGGGGGACGGTCTGCTGGCCACGTTCGATGGCCCTGCGCGGGCAATCCGCTGCGCCACCGCGATCCGCGACGGCGCCCGCGGACACTTCGGTCTCGAGGTCCGGACTGGTCTGCACACCGGAGAAATCGAATTGATGGGGAACGACGTGGGCGGGATCGCCGTCCACATCGGCGCGCGGGTGAGCGCCCGCGCCGGGCCGGGAGAAGTGCTCGTGTCGAGCACGGTCAAGGATCTGGTCGTGGGCTCGGGGATCGGCTTTCAGGACCGCGGGGAGCACGAGCTGAAAGGCGTCCCGGACCGCTGGCGGCTGTGGGCCGTCTCTGGTTAAGAAGCGGCCGCGCCGGAGCACGGCGCGGCCGCTGTTCTATCCCCTGTCCGTGAGGGTCAGCTTGCCGGAGGCAGCGAGGCAACCGGCGCGTTGCCGGACACGCTGACCGTCACCGGCGCCGACGCGGAGCCGACGTTGCTGCCGTCGGAGAAGATCCGGGCACGGAACTGATACGTGCCGGCCTTCCCGAATGGCCACACGAACTGGAACGTGTCGTTGTAGCGGACAAACGACTCCTCGACGGAGTGCCAGTCACCATCCGGACCCAGCCGCTGCAGGTACACGGCGTGACCGGCCTTGTCGGGAGCGACAGTCCCCGAGAACATCACCCTGCCGCCGACCGTCGAGGCGTTGGAGCTGGCGCTCAGCGACAACACATCGCGCACGCCCTGCCACAGCTCGGCGCTCTGCTTGAACGGCGGTGACGCCGTGCGTGCCTCGTAGACGGTGTTGACAGCCGGCAGCACGCCCCACGAGTAGTCACCGTTCGAGGTGCTCATCTGGTTGACGAACGTAAACGGCCCGCCCGTCGCGGGACGCGCCCACAGTTGCACGGTCGTCGGCGTGTTCACGCCCGAAAGCGTGCCGGAGATCGTGACCAGCTGGCCGTAGTTCTGAATCGGAGCCGAGCTGTTGATTGTGAACCCGGCCACCTGCTTCTGCTGCACTGTCACCGAGACCGCATCTGACTCGCTGCGGATGTTCCGCAAATCAGCGGGGAGGACCGCCCGCACGTCACGCTCGCCCGGCGTTTTGAAGCGGTACGGAACCGCATAGTTCGAGCCTGGTCCGAGCAGCGCAGTGCGCAGCGTGTGCCAGTCATCGCTCTGTCCAACCTGCTCCTGGAGCAGCACGCGCTGGAACGCGTGACTAGGAGTGACGTGACCGCTGAACATGATGGGCTGGTCGGTGGTGGCGTTGGTGGTGCTCGCGCCCAGTGTCACCAGTGCCGCCACGTGCTCGTGGATGGTGCGTGAGTGGGAGCCGCTGGGACCCCGCACGAACCAGTCACGGTTCGTGTACACGATGCCTTCGGCCCGAGTGAACTCGTAGTAGCCACCAAGGAACGTCTGGGTGCTACCCACCAGCGAGTAACCCGGCCGTCCGGCGATGTGGTGATAGAGCCGGATCGTCTGACCGTTGGCATTGGGGCCCTTCAGCTGGCCGTAGATCAACACTCCCTCACCGGCGATGATCGGGTTGGGTTCGGCGTTGATCGTCAGACCGTAGTTGTGGCGCGGTGCGTGAGTGACCTTGGCGTTGGCGATGCCAGGGACGGCAACCATCGTCAGGGCACAGGTCAGCGCAGCGGCCACGGCAAGGCGTAGGCGCATAGTGCCTCCTTCTTGCTATTAGGGCGCCGCCCGCTGCGACCCGAAGGGCGGTAGCCGATTGACTCCCTTTCGAACACGCCCGCGCCGAGGAAAGTTGCGCCGCCTTACACAGAGCTGACAATCCCCCAGGCCGGGGTAGACTGGCCCGGTGGACCCGTTTGCGCTGGCGATGCTGGGACTGCTGGTTGGCGTCGTCCTGTGGCTGGTCATCGTCGGCAAGTTCTCCTCTCGTTCCCACCTGGACCAAGCCATTGGCTGGAAGTCGGCCAGGGATGTGATGGAGCAGCGCGAGGCGCTCGACGCGGAGGACGTCTCGCAGATGATCGCCGCCCGCAACGCGCGCCGGCGGGCGCGCGGCGAGCGCGAAGTGACGCTGGAGGAGATGGAGTTCCAGGTGATGTCCGACATCCGCGAGCAGCAGGAGCTGCGGGAGCGCTACCTCGAGGAGCGCCGCGAGCAGCAGTTGGGCGAACACGAGCTCGACCAGCTGCTGGAGGCCACCAACGCCCGCCGGCGGGCGCGCGGGCTGCCCGAGCGAACCCGTGAGCAGGCACGGCGCGAGTTCGGCTCCGAGCCGGACGAGACACAGCAGGGCTGAGTGCGCTGCCTGATCGTCGGCTGCGGCTGCCGCGGCCGGATGCTGGCCCGAGCCCTGATGACGGAGGGTCACGCGGTGCGGGGCACGAGCCGCGATCCCGCTCGCCGCGCCGAGCTCGAGGCCGACGGCGGCGAGGCGTTTGACGGCGATCCGGACCGCGTGGGCACGCTGATCGCCGCGCTGGCACACGTGAGCATCGTCTACGTGCTGCTGGGGTCCGCCATGGGGCCGGGCGGGGCCCTCGCCGCGCTGCACGGCGAGCGGCTGTCGATGCTGCTCGAGAAGCTGATCGACACCACCGTCAGGGGTGTGGTCTACGAGGCCGCGGGGACGGTCCGGGGAGACGTCCTGCGCGGCGGCGCGGAGCTGGTGCGCGCCGCGTGCCAGCGCTCGAGGATCCCGTACGCGCTGATCGAGACCGACCCCGGCGACCGCGAGTCATGGCTGGCGGAAGCACTGCGCGCCGGCCACGAGCTCGGGGCTGAAAGCTAGAAGCGCGCCGGCCGCCTGAGCGGCCGAGCGCGCTATTCTAAATAGGTGAAAGCTGACTACTTTTAGGGAGAGTAAGCCGTGGCCGACTACGCGAATGACGTACTGGTCGAGCCCGAGTGGCTCGAGCAGCACTTGGACGATGACTCGATCCGGATCGTCGAGGTCGATGAGAACCCCGCCCTGTACCGCGAGGCACATATCCCCGGCGCGATTGGGTTCGACTGGAAGGTCGACCTCCAGGATCAGGTCAAGCGCGACTTCCTCGGTCCCGAGCAGTTCGGCGAGCTGTTCGGTAGCCGCGGCATCTCGGACGACCACCAGGTGATCCTGTACGGCGATCGCAACAACTGGTTCGCCGCCTACACCTACTGGTATCTGAAGTACTACGGCCACAACAACGTCAAGCTCCTCAACGGCCCGCGCGAGCGCTGGCTGGGCGAGGGACGGGCCACGAGCACGGAGGTCCCAAGCCACCCCCCGACGACGTTCTCGGCCAAACCCGGCGACGATGCGATCCGCGCCAAGCGCGACGAGGTCCTGGCGGCGCTCGACGATTCGAAGAAGCTGGTCGATGTGCGCTCGCCGGCGGAGTTCTCCGGCGAGCTGATCTCGCCCGTCGGCTACGAGAGCGAGGGCGCGCAGCGTGCGGGCCACATTCCCGGCGCCGCCTCAATCCCCTGGGCCCAGGCCGTCAAGGAGGACGGGACGTTCAAGTCGGCCGATGAGCTGCGCGAGCTGTACGGCGGCAAGGGCGTCCTGGCTGGCGAGCCGATCATCGCCTACTGCCGCATCGGAGAGCGCTCGGCCCACACCTGGTTCGTGTTGCACGAGTTGCTGGGCGAGGCGGACGTCAAGAACTACGACGGCTCGTGGACCGAGTGGGGCAACCTGGTCAACGTGCCGATCGAGAGGGGCTAGCGGCCCCGGCGTCCCGCTCAGCCTCCTCGGCCAGGCCGGCGGCCCCGAGGCGATCGACCAGGTCGGCCAGGATGCGCGCCGTGGCGCCCCAGATCAAATCGTCGTCCACGAGGTAGGTGTCGGTCCTGATCGGAAGGCCGCGGCGCACCAGCCGTCGCCGTCCGTAGCCGGAGAGCACCGCCTGCAGCGGCAGCTCGAGCACCGAGGCGACCTCGCCTGCGCTGGGAACCCAGTCTCGGGTCGACTCGATCAGTCCCACGAAGGGATAGACGGCGTAGCCGGTGGCGATCGTGGGCGTGGGCTGTAGCGCGCCGACGATCGATACCGCGCTGCGGGGCAAGCCGATCTCCTCCTCGGCCTCGCGCAGCGCGGTGATCCGGAGGTCATCCTCGCCCTCGTCACGTCTGCCGCCCGGAAAGGAGATCTCGCCGGCGTGGCGGCGCATGTCGTCGCGGCGCTTGGTGAAGACGAGGTGTAACTCGCCGCGCGCCACGTAGATGGGCACCAGCACCGCGGCGTCCGTGCGGCCGGGGACGTCAAGTCGCACCGCCTCGTCGGCCGGCAGCAGAACGCGCCCCAGCTCTCCGCGCAGCGTTTCGGGGGACAGCGCCATCTGCGGACTATATTCGCGCTTGTGAGGCACTAGTGGACGCTCTGATCGTCGTCGACATGCAGAACGACTTCTGCTCCGGTGGAGCGCTTGAAGTGCCGGATGGAGATGCCGTGATCGATGCGATCAACCGGCTGGCAGAGCAGTTGCCCTTCGTGGTCGCCACCCGCGACTGGCACCCGCGCGACCACGCCTCGTTCGCCGTCAACCGGGGGCCTTGGCCCGTGCACTGCGTCCAGGGCACGCCCGGAGCGGAGCTCCATCCCCGCATCGAGCGCGAGCAGATCGACGCCGTCGTCGACGCCGGCCGTACGCGGGAAGCCGAGGGGTATTCGGGCTTCGAGGACACCGAGCTCGAGCAGCTGTTGCGCGATCACGAGATCGACCGGGTCCACGTCGGCGGGCTGGCGCTCGACTACTGCGTCAAGGCGACCGCCCTAGACGCGCGCCGGTTCGGCTTCGACGTGGTCGTCCACCGCGACGCCACACGGGCGGTCGAGGTGTCGCCCGGCGACGGCGAGCGGGCGCTCGAGGAGCTGCGGCAGGCGGGGGTTCAGATCGTGGACTGAGCGTTCTGGTTCGGGGTCAGCCGTGGATCAGGGGACCCCGGACTCAGCGAGCTCGGTCCGCTGCTCGAAGGCCACCTCGCCCGCCAGCGTCCGGTGCACGGGACACTTGGCCGCGATCTCCGAAAGGCGCTCGATCTGCTCGGGAGCCAGCTCGTTGGGGAAGCGCAGGACCAGCGTGAACTCGGTCGGCTGCCCGCGCTCGGCGGGGGCGTATTCACATTCAACCTGCGCGCCCTCGACATCCCAGCCCTTGCGCTTGGCGTACATCTCGATGGTCACGGCCGTGCACGAGGCGAGGCTGGCCGCCAGCAACTCCTGCGGGCTCGGGGCTGTGTCGTCGCCGCCGTGGTCGGTCGGCTCATCGACCGCCACCTCGTGCTGGCGTACCTCAACCCGCTGGGTGAAAGTCCCGCTGTCGGCGCGGCGGCTTGTGGCCTTCATGGAGCTGAGCCTACCGCCCGTCGGGCGCCGGCGAAACCGCGCTTTCAGGCCAGCGGGTTGAACAGCAGGCCAGTCGGGACCTTGGGGAAGAAGTAGGTCGACTTGGGCGGCATGCTCTCGCCCGAGGCCGCCACCTGGCGGATGTGCTCGACGGGGATGGGCGCCATGAAGAAGGAAGCGTCATAGGTGGAGTCAGCGATCAGCCTCAGCGCGTGGTCGAAGTCGCGGGCGTACTCGAGCCCGTCGAGGTGGTCGATGTCCTCGTCGGTCATCCCCAGCGTGCCCTTGAGGATCAGCGCCTCGAGCACCGCCGTGTCCAGACGGCGATATGGCTCGGAGTGCTCGGGGAGGGCCGCGTCGGCGATCTTCTGGTCCTTGAGCCGCAGCATGAACGGCTTGCGGAAGTGGGAGTCGATGTAGCCGGTCCGCACCTGTTCTCCGGGACTGGGAACCAGGTCCTCGGGGCTCGCCAGCTCGTCGATTTCGAAGTCCCGCTTGAGGGTCTGCAGCCAGCGCTTCCTGCTTGGCGCCGTCCAGGCCGCGGACCAGCCGATGGGTGGGGAACACCGTCAGGCCAGGGTCCTGCAGCGCGACCAGGCACATCAGGACGTAGCGGTGCGGCCCCTCGCCTCCGATCTCATCGGCGTAGACACGCGCGGTCTCGTAGCGGTGGTGTCCGTCGGCGATCAGCAGCTCCGAGCGCTCGAGCGCTCGTTTTACGGTCGCGATCGTCGACGCGTGCGCGACGCGCCACAGCCGGTTGACCGTGCCGTCTGCGTCGGTGGCCTGCCCCCAGGGCTCGGTTCGGGTCGCCCCCGTGAGGGCTTCTTGGGCCTGGCCCTTGGGGTCGTCGAACAGCGAGAAAATCGGCGAGAGGTTGGCCTTGGTGGCGCGTGTGAGACGAAGGCGATCCTCCTTGGGGCCGGGGTGCGTGCGCTCGTGAGGGCGGATCCGGCCCGGGCCGTAGTCCTCGATCCGCACGCCCGCCAGGAAGCCGCTGCGGGTTCGCTGCCGGCCGTCGGGGCCGGTGTAATCCTGGGTCAAGACCCAGATCGCCGGCGTCGCGTCCTTGACCACGGCGCCGTCTTCTTGCCAGGCGGCGAACGTGGAAGCCGCCTCGGCGTAGGGATCCGCGCCCTGCGGTAGGTCGACGCTGACGACGTTGTAAGCAGAGCGGGCGGCGAGCTCGGCGCGCTGTTGTGGGTCGATGACGTCATACGGCGGGGCGACGACGTCTTGCAGGCCTCCGGTCCTCTCGAGGTCGTAGTGCAGCGCCCGAAGCGCCTCGATCTGGGCCATGGCGACGGCTAGCTTGGGCTATGCCGCCACGAGCTGATCGCGCTTGCGCGCTATGCCGTCAAACAGCTCCTGGAAGGAGGCGGCGAACTTGTCGACCCCCTCTCGCTCGAGTGTCTCGACCACCGCGTCGTAGTCGACGCCGGCCTGCGCGAAGCGCTCGAGCGTGCGCCGCGCCTCGTCGACGTCCTGCTCGAGCGTCGGCTCGACCCGCCCGTGGTCCTGGAAGTCCTCGATCGTCTCCCGGGGCATGGTGTTGACGGTTTGCGGGCCGATCAGCGACTCGACGTAGAGGACATCGCTGAAAGCGGGATCCTTGGTCGACGTCGACGCCCACAGGCAGCGCTGCGGCGACCCGCCGGCCGCCTCGAGCTCCTGCCAGTCCGGGCCGCTGAAGATCTCCTTGTAGCTCTGGTAGGCGAGCTTTGCGTTGGCGATCGCCAGCGTGCCGCGGAGATCGTCGTGTCCGCCGATCTCCTCCAGTCGCCGGTCGGCCTCCGTATCCACGCGCGAGACGAAGAAGGAGGCCACCGACGCCACGGCCCGGAGGTCGCCGCCCTGCTCGCGCAGGCGCCGGAGCCCTCGGACATATGCCTTCGCCGCCTCCCGGTGACGTTCCAGGGAGAAGAGCAAGGTGACGTTCACGGGGATGCCGGCGGCGATCGTCTCCTCGATCGCCCACAGTCCCTCTTCGGTCCCCGGGATCTTCACGAACAGATTCGGCCGCTCCACGAGGCCCTGCAGCCGCTTGGCCTCGGCGACTGTCGCCTGAGCGTCGTGCGCCAGGCGGGGATCGACCTCCAGCGACACCCAGCCGTCGCGCGTAGAGTCTCCCCGGTCGAACACCGGCGCCAGCAGATCGCACGCGTCACGGATGTCGTCACGGGCCAGCGCCAGGAAGATCTCCTTGGGTTCCCGCTCATTGGCGAGCACTTCCCGCAGCTGGTCGTCGTACTCGTCGCCGTCGGCGATCGCCCCCTGGAAGATCGTGGGATTCGATGTGACGCCCAAGATCCCGTCGTTGACGAGGCCTGCCAGGTCCCCGTCGCGCACGAACGAGCGCGAGATGAAGTCGATCCAGGGGCTCTGGCCGTGCTCGGAGAGTTGCTGGAGGGGGCTGGTCATGGCTTCTCTAACGCTAGCGGGTCGGCGAGCAGAGGTCGTGGGCGGCCTGGATGCACCGCGTTCGGCAAGACCGGGGTCTAGACTCAGCTTGGCCTTCGGGGCGTGGCGCAGCCTGGTAGCGCGCGGCATTTGGGGTGCCGAGGTCCCCGGTTCAAATCCGGGCGCCCCGATTAGGAGGTTCGAAACGCCGGCTGATAGCGCGACGGCGCCGCCTCCGCCGTCGTTCACCACCTCTACCCTCCAGCCCAAGCCCCCGTAGCTCAGCTGGATAGAGCAACGGCCTTCTAAGCCGTGGGTCGCAGGTTCGAGTCCTGCCGGGGGCGCTGCCCTTGGCGTGGCGGTGTCAGTGCAGCAAGTTGAGCGTGTTGTTGCCGTCGTTGACGAAGTACAACCCGCCGGCCGGCGCGACCGCGAGACCGAACAGCGTGCCGCTGCCTCTCGGCCCGGGGGGCGCTGGGGTGCGATCGAGCGTCCTTACGGCCACCTGGCGGCCGCTCTGGGCGCTCTCGACGAGGTTCCCATTGGCACCGTTCGTGGTCAGAATGTCGCCGTTCGGCGCGATCGCGAGGCCGAGCGGATCGTTGAGGTTGTGGCCCTTGGCGCGCGTGGTCGGCCTCATCGGCGTGCTGCGGGTCATGGCGTTGCTGATCGCGCTGATTGCATTGCCTGCGCTGTTTGCGATGAACAGCGTCCCGTTACTGAAGCCGACTCCGGTCGGTCCGACGACGAGCGCCGAGGGGTCGGTCCGCTCGGGGAGGCCGTTGCCGATCACGGCCTCAGAGGTGACCGCCGGGTGAAAACCTGCGGTCGGGATCGAGAGCCCAATGCGGACAACCGTGCCGCGATTGGTGGTCTTCGGGCTCGCCTTGACCGTACCGTTGAGAACGTTGGAGACGAACAGCGTGGGGGTGCTGCCGTTGTCCACCGCGGTCATGTCCCAGGGGCCATTGATCGGCCCTCCGGAGATCGTCTTGACCACTTGGCCGGACGGGTTGATTACGAGGAGACACCCGGCCCGCATCGTCGAGGAGGAGCCGTTCTTGGTCGGCAGGCTGCCCACGATCACCCAACCGCTCCGAAGCGCGACCAGCGCGGTGGTGAGACCCACCCCGCCCGGGCATGCACCCGGCAGCGTGCCTGGGTTCAGCGACGCGAACGGGATCACTTGGCCCGTGGGTGAGATCTCGACGATGGTCTTGCCGGTTCCCTGCTTGTTTCCCTTGTTGTTGAAGTTGCTCACCAGCACGTCGCCGGCCACGAGGTTGCCGGTGCTCACCGGCGCTACCGCGACGCCATAGGGGTTCAGATCGCCGTTACCCGGCACAGTTGAGGCGACCTTCTGAACCTTGCGCAGCGGCCCGAGAAATGTTCGCGAAGCGGCCACCGCCGAAGCCGCGGCTACAGCGCCGAGACACACCACGGCGAGCGTGCTCATCCGCCAACGTGTGCTCATCCGCCAACGTGGGCGTGAGACCGATCTATCGGTAGTCATAGAACCCCTCAACATGTCGCGATGCGGCGCGGGTCATTGGAAACGGCACGGTCGCGCCAAACGTCCTCGTTGTTCCGAAGACGCCGACTGGCACCCAATCCTTCCCAGGCTTTCGGGAAGCTCCTGAGCGTTAGATGCGTCCTAAGACAGAAACACAAATGACTTTTGAGAGGACGAACGCTATGCCAAAGATCGCAGCCCCCGCTCGCGTTTTGATCGTTGCGCACCAGACCGCCGACAGCTGCGCCCTGAGCTCGGCGGTGGCAAGGCGAGCCGCGGAAAGTCCCTGTTCGTTCACGCTGCTGGTTCCCGCTTCGCCCCACGGCCTTCATCGCGTTATCGATCCAGAGGATCACGGTGTCGCGGAGGCACAGAGGCGTCTGGATGCTGCGCTGCCCGGGCTGAGGGCAGCGGCACGCGCTGAGGTGCTCGGGATCGTCGGATCACACGATCCGCTGGCAGCGGTTCAGGATGCGCTCAATCTGCTCGGCTTCGACGAGGTCATCTTGTCAATGCTCCCCGCCCGGGTCTCGAGGTGGCTGCGTCTCGATCTCCCACGCAAGGTCGCCGGCATGGGCCTTCCAGTGACAGAAGTCGTCGGCGACGAGCGGATGTTTCCGCTGTCGGCGGCATAACCCGAACCGAGCCCGTCAGCTCCTCCGTGCACGCCGCTCACCAGGGATCAATTCAAGGATCTCCCGTCGCTTCGAGGTCTGTCAACGTAAGGCCGATGCAGCCCGATGCGCAGGCGTTCTGGGTGCGCGCCCCCGGGGTCGGGGAGATCCGGCCGGTCACGCTGCCTGAGCCGGGACAGGACGACGTGGTAGTGCGCACGTTGTGCTCCGGTGTCAGCCGGGGCACCGAGGCGTTGGTGTTCTCGGGCAGTGTGCTGCCGAGCCAATACTCCGCCATGCGAGCACCGTTTCAGGAGGGAAACTTCCCAGGACCGGTCAAGTACGGCTACCTCAACGTCGGCACCGTGGACCACGGACCGGCGCCCTTGCGCGGCCGCATGGTGTTCTGCCTGTACCCGCACCAGACTGCCTATGTGGTGCCCGCCTGCGCTGTGGCCGTCGTGCCCGAGGGGGTGCCGCCCGCACGTGCTGTGCTCGCGGGCGCCGTCGAGACTGCTGTCAATGCGCTGTGGGACGCCGCGCCATTACTCGGGGACCAAGTGACGGTCGTCGGCGCCGGGATGGTCGGCTGCTGCGTCGCACGCCTCCTGAGTCGGTTTCCGGCGGCGCAGGTCACGCTAGTAGACGTCGATGCCAACCGGGCCGATGTCGCCGCCGCACTCGGAGTCGACTTCGCGCTGCCTCCGGCGGCCACTGGCAATCAGGACCTGGTCGTGCACGCCAGTACGACGTCCGCCGGGCTCCAGCTCTCGCTCGAGCTGCTAGCCACCGAGGGCACCGTCCTCGATCTGAGCTGGTACGGAGATGGCGAGGTCCAGCTTTCGCTGGGCGGGGCATTCCACTCGAAACGCCTGGGCATCCGCGCCAGCCAGGTCGGCACACTCTCCCCGGCGCGCAGCGGTCGGCGGACGTCTGCCGATCGGCTGGCACTCGCGCTCGAGCTCCTGCGCGACCCGGCGTTCGACGTGCTCATCACCGGGCAGTCCCACTTCGACGAGCTACCCGACGTGATGTCCAGGCTCGCCACAGGGACTCTGCCGGCGCTCTGCCACACGATCACCTATGACGGCGAGTAGATGATGTTCAGCGTGACCGTGCGCGACCACATGATGATCGCCCACAGTTTCCGAGGCCAAGTGTTTGGGCCCGCACAGCGTCTGCACGGCGCGACGTACATCGTCGACGCCACGTTCCGGCGCGCGACCCTGGACGCCGACGACATCGTGGTTGACATCGGTCAGGCGGCCGAGGAGCTGCATGCTGTGGTTGCGGAACTCACCTACCACAACCTCGATGATGAGGCCGCGTTCGCGGGCATGAACACCTCGACCGAGGCGCTCGCCCAGGTGGTCGCAGATCGACTTGCAGAGAGGGTGCACGCTGGCGCCATGGGAGACACGGCGCAGGAGCTCGACGGACTGGTTGTCACGCTTCACGAGTCGCATATCGCCTGGGCGAGTTACGAGCGGCCGCTGTGACCGCGGTGCATTTTGTCGTACCTGGCGGCATCGACGACCCGGCCCGTCCGAGCGGAGGCAACGTCTATGACCGCCATCTCTGCCGCGGGCTCACCTCGATCGGCTGGTCGGTGCACGAGCACGCCGTACCCGGCCGTTGGCCCCGACCCGACGCCGCATCGTTCGCCGCCCTCGGTGTGGTACTCCAGCGGGTCCGCGACGAGGCCGTCGTACTGCTCGACGGCCTGATCGCCTCGACCGCCCCTGAGGTACTGGTGCCGCACGCGGGCCGGCTGCGCTTGGTCGTGCTCGTGCACATGCCGCTGGGTCATCTCCTGGGAGATGGTGCATCCGACGGCGTGCTGCAGCGGGAACGCGCGGTCCTCTCAGCTGCTGCCGCAGTCGTCACTACCAGCGCGTGGACCCGGCGCCGGCTGCTGGAGCTGTACGCGCTGCCGGCCGACCGCCTTCACGTCGCCGAGCCGGCTGTCGACGCCGCCGAACTCGCAACTGGGACGGCGGCCGGCGGGGCGCTCCTGTGTGTTGCGGCGGTGACCGTGGACAAGGGCCACGATGTGCTGCTCGATGCGCTGGAAACGGTGCCGGACCTATCCTGGCACTGCGTGTGCGTGGGAAGTCTGGACCGCGACCCGGCGTTCGTGGACGGTCTCCGTTGCCGCTCACTCGATGGCGGGCTGGCCGACCGCATGTGCTTTGCCGGCCCACAGACCGGTGCCGATCTCGACGCCAGCTACGCCGCCGCGGACCTGATGGTGTTGGCGTCGCGCGCCGAGACGTACGGGATGGTCGTCACCGAGGCTCTGGCCCGTGGCCTGCCGGTCGTCGCAGCCGACGTCGGCGGGCTGACGGAGGCTCTCGGCTATGGCGGCGACGGGACCCGGCCGGGGCTGCTCGTCCCGCCGGATGACCCCCTGGCACTCGGCGCGACGCTGCGGGCGTGGCTGAGCGACGCCGAGCTGAGAGGCCGGTTGCGGCGGGCCGCCTGCGAGCGGCGCCAGTCGCTCTCTGGGTGGTCGACCACCGCATCCGTTCTCGCGAGCGTCCTGGCCAAGGCGTCGCGATGACCGTTGATGGGATCAGGGTGAGCAGGACATGGCTTGCGCTCCGGGAGCCTGCGGACGCCGCAGCCCGTGCACGCGACGTCGTCGAACACCTCACGCCACGGCTTCCGGCAACCGGAGGCTGGGTGATCCACGACCTCGGCTGCGGCACCGGGGCGATGGGCCGCTGGCTCGCACCACTGCTGCCCGGGCGGCAGCACTGGGTCATGCACGACCGGGACGTCGATCTGCTCGAGGTCGCCGCCGCCGACCTCCCCGCCCCGGCCGCCGACGGGGCCGCGGTCACCGTCGAGGCGAAGCGCTCTGACATCACCCGGCTGCAGCCCGGCGAGCTCGCCCACGCAACCCTCATCACCGCGTCGGCGCTGCTGGACCTCCTGACCGAGGAGCAGTTTGCCACGCTGGTCACCGTCTGTGCTGACGCAGCGTGTCCGATGCTGCTCACTCTGTCCGTCGTCGGTCGCGTCGGGCTGACCCCGGCCGATCCACTGGACCGCCGTGTGGCCGCCGCGTTTGACGCCCACCAACGCCGCGTGACCCAGCGGGGACGCCTGCTCGGCCCGGACGCCGTCGCGGTGGCCCTCGAACAGTTCGGCCGACTGGGGGCGGAGGTCCTCGTCCGCCCCAGCCCCTGGCGACTCGGCGCCTTGCAATCCGACTTGGCGGCAGAATGGTTCACAGGCTGGGCGGGTGCTGCCTGCCAGCAGCAGGACGAACTGACTGCCAAGACCGACGTCTACATCCGCCAACGGCTGGCACAGGCAACTGCCGGACAGCTCGCGGTCACCGTGGACCACGCCGACCTGCTGGTCCTGCCCTGACGGACATCGTCGATCTCACCCCGCTGACAGCGGGACGTCGAGGGTGTGCGCGCCCCTTCGCGCCTTCGTAGCCAGGTAGCGCGCGTTCGTGGCGGACAGGTGGACGGCCGTCGGCACCCGCGCGGTCACGGTTATCCCGAACCGGCGAAGCTGGCCGGCCTTGTCCGGGTTGTTGCTGAGCAGCACCACCTGCGATACCCCCAGCGCCTGCAGCATCTGCGCGGGGGCCAAATAGCTGCGTTCGTCCTCGCGGTGCCCCAGAGCGAGGTTCGCCTCATAGGTGTCCAGCCCTGCGTCCTGCAGGGCGTAGGCGTCGAGCTTGGCGTACAGGCCGATGCCACGCCCCTCTTGCCGCAGATACAACAGAAAGCCACCAGGGTCCGCGATGCGCTCCACCGCCTCGCGCAGCTGCGGCCCGCAGTCGCAGCGTTGAGAGCCGAACACGTCCCCGGTGAGGCACTCGCTGTGCAGCCGGACCAGCGGTACCCCCACGCGTCCAGCAGACGTGACGGCGGCGGCTCGATCGCCCAACCCAAAGGCGAGGTTCTCCTGGCCATCAACCAGCCCGTTGAAGGTGAACAGTCGAGCGGTCGTGGCGTACCCGTCGGAGAACCGTAGTGGCACCGGCAACTGGGTTCGGATCGTCGCAGTGGGCAGCGGCAGTGGATCGATCTCCTGGGTCAGTTGGTCTGAAACCGCGGCGAGAGGGCGTAGCGCAAGAGGACCACGTCGCCGATCTGGCGCACCCCAGCGAGCCTCGCGCGCCGACCCGGATTCCAAGGAAAACGGCCGTCGCTCACGAAACGTGGGGCCCGGGAGTCACCGACGAAGAAGGGCGCAACGACGAGCTGCAGCTCGTCGGCGAGGTTGTCGGTCAGAAACTGGGTGTGTACCTTGCCACCGCCCTCTACCATCAGCCGCTGCACACCGCGGTCGCCGAGGTCCTCACTGATCCTGCGCATCTCGACTGGCTGGCCGCCGTCGACGACGGTCGCGACCGGGCCGAGTCGCGAGCGGGCATCGACCACCCGCGGGCTCGCGCAGTAGACGAGCTTCTCGTTCTCGCCGAGGGTGAAGAACTCAGCGCGCGGGTCCAACTGCAGCCGCTCTGTCACGGTGACCTTGATCGGCGACGGCCCGAGCCCACGAGCCGTCCGCGCGTCGCGACGGCTCTTCGAGCGCACCAGCAACCGCGGGTTGTCGTTCCGCACGGTGGCGGCGCCCACCAGGATCGCGTCGCAGGAAGCGCGCACAGCGTCGATCCGGTCGAAGTCGGCGTCGTTGGACAGCTCGAGGCGCCGCGGCGCCGCGCTGTCGAGATAACCGTCGATCGACATGCCGCAGCTGAGCAGGGTGTAGGGGCGGTCAGGCATGTGCTGCTCCCTCCCGGAGCGCCCGTTCGGCCCGCACCGGTAGCCGACTACGGCGAAACCATGTCGCCACGAGGACGGCGGCCCCCGGCAGACTGGCAACGAGCACGATGATGCCGTAGACCACGGCGGTGGCTACCCCACGTTGCGCACCCAGACCGGCCGCGCCGAACGCCCATGCCGCCACGCCTTCGCGCGGGCCCCAGCCACCGACGTTGGGCAGGACCATAGCCAGGATCACGAGTAACGATATCGGCAGCATCTGGGACAGTGGCGCGTCGGTGCCGGCCGTTCGTGCGGCTATCAGGAAGGTGATCGCGTGGCCGCCGACGACCAGCCCGGATGCGAGCGCGATGCCCAGCCACGCCCTCCGGGCGAGTAGCCCGTCGCGGATGTCGCAGGCCGCTGCGCTCCGGACCCGCCCCCACCTAGACCGAGCGCCATTGGGTCGCGCCCGAGCCACGAGCGCGCCCCCGGACACCACCACGATTAGCGTGAGCGCTACCAGTGGCATCGACGACTGCACGGGCGACGGCAGTGATAGGAGGACGACAACGGTCAGGAGGGCCTGCACGACCTGCCCGCCGAAGCGCTCCCACGCGACGGCCCGCAGCGCACATCCGACGTCGCCGACGTCGCGACCGTGGCTGACCCCGCGGTGGACGTCGCCCACGATCCCGCCGGGCAGCGTGAGGTTGAGAAACAGCGATCGGTAGTACGCCGCCACAGCAGCGGGCAGCGACAGCTTGACGCCGAGCCCACCGGCCACGATCGTCCACCGCCAAGCACAGCACACAGTGGTCAGCACCCCGATGCCTGCTGCTGCCGCCAGCGCCCGGCCGTCGACCGAACGCAGGCCGTGGAGGAATGGGCCCGTGCCTAGACGCCAGACCAGGACGGCAAGCACCAGGGCGGGGCCCACGACGCGGCCCCAGGCCAACACGGTTCGGCTCATCTTGCCGCTCCTGCTGCTCGAGGGAGCCACCGCCCGGCAGCCCCGGACGACCTCGGATGCCGCCGGAAAGGGGTCTCGAACACCGACGCGAAGACCCGCGCGAACGCGATCGTCAGCGGCAGCGCGATGGCGAGCGTGACGATGAAGGCCGGAACCCCTTGGGGGACCCGGCCGGCCACGATCTTCTCATAGACGATGACGACAATCGGGGCATGGGTCAGGTACAAGCTGTATGACGACCAGCCGAGGTTGCGCACCGGGCGCGCGTCGAGCACGCGCAGTAGCGGGGCCGGACGGCCGGTGGTCAGGGCGGCCAGAAGGCAGGCGATCGCTGGGCCCAACGCGAGGTCGACCCAGAACAAGTGGTCAAGTGCCCAGACCGAGCCTTGCGACCAAATCGTTGCGAACACGGGCACTGCGGCGGCGAGCGCAAACCACGCCCACGGCCACGATCTGCCAGTCCTGCTGGTGCCCACGATGCCGGCGGTCAGAATGCCGAGGGCGAACAGCGCCGCGAGGTCGGGCGGGGACTGGATGACGAAGGTGTCCAGGCGGGAGACGTGCGGACCGACAAGCGCCACGGCCGACACGAACAGGGTGACGGCGGCGAGCATTGCAACGGCGCCCCACCGACGCACCATCAGTAGGAGCAGCGGGAACGCCACGTACAGCTGCGCCTCAACCGCCATCGACCAGAACGCGGCGTTGGGACTTCTTGAACCCACGATGTTCTGCACCAGCAGGCCGTTGACGAGCACAGACTTCGCGTCAGGCACGCCGTGCCCCGGCTGAGAGACGACCAGCCAGGCCACCGCGAGGCTGAAGGCGAGCGCGGCCCAATACGCCGGAAGGATGCGCCGAGCCCTCCGCCGTGCGAAGCGGGAGACGGCGTCCAGCCGCCAGCCGTGGCGAGCCGGCGACAGGGCCAGCGAGAACCCGGACAGCACGATAAACACGACGACTGCAAAGCGCCCGTAGATGAACCATCCGGCCCAGAAGGGCGCGTGGTCCACTGGGTAGCCGGGGAACGCTCGCAGGAAGACGTGGTTCACCACCACGTACAGCGCGGCCAGCCCACGGATGCCGTCCAGACCGGCGATCCGCTCTCGGCGACGAGCGACCGCGGGTACCGAGGCGTGGCCCGCCTGCGGCTCCACGACGTCGGACGGATTGGGCGCGGCGACGGCGCTCACAGCAACCTCCGCATCCGCCACTCGGCCGGGTTAGGCAGCTTGCGCATCAGACGGTTATCGAGTCGCGAGTCGTGGTCCGAATGCGGTCAGGAACCGGTCGCGGAAGGCGCTCATCTGCCAGTCCTTTGCCCGCGGGCCGGCCAACAGCCCCGCCTGCCAGCCCCACCCCGAGATCCGCTTCATCACCGACGGGTCGCGGGCGATGATCGAGACCGGCACGTCGTGATTCGCGCCCTGCCCGCTCACGTTCGCCAGCGGCTGCTCGTCACCGACGACGATCAGCACCATGTTCTTGTTGCCGTAGTGTTGGACGTACGAGATCAGGGCGTTCAGCGAGTACTTGATCGATCGGGCGTACGCCGCCTGCACGCGTTTGGGGTTCCACCAGAACGAGTCCGGCTCCGTGAAGGTCTGCGTGTGATTGAAGATCGAGCCGTTGCCGACCTGCTTCCAGGAGACCATCTCCGGGATGCGGTTCCACGGCATGTGGCTCGACACGGTGTCGACCTCCGCGAACACGGGACGGCGCTCGCGCTTCGCGAGCTCGAGGCGCTGGAACGACGAGTACAGATATTGGTCGGGCATGGGCGCGTAGGTGTAACCCGGCCCGCGGTACCCGACGTCCCGGCGATCGTAGAGCTTGTCGTAGTGGTAGAACGACGAGCCCTGCGGCCAGTCGCGGTCGTCCGCCGGCGAGTCGTCGACGGTCCGCCACCCGGCCCGGTTGAACGCGTCACTGAGCGTGAAGCGATCGCTCGAGACGAGCTGGTCGTAGCGCTGTCCGCTGTCCGCCCAGACTCCCGATTGCAGGGTGGAATGGGCGAGCCAACTGACGCCGCCGAACGTCGGCGAGGTGAGGAACGCGCTGCTGGCGGAGAAGCCGGAGGCCTTCAGTTGCTTGGTCCCCCGCTTCAGAAGCGCGTCCATGGCCCGCGAGAAGGAGGAGCCCTGGACCGTGACCTGGCCGTAGGACTCGACGAAATCCAGTATGACGTCCTTGCCCCGCAGCCCGGTCAACAGCTGGCTTCCCGGGGTGTAGCGGAAACGGTCGTGCCTGATCTCGGCCGCGAAGACGCCCTCGTCGTGGATGTCGGCCTGGACCATCTGCACCTTGTCGGCGGCCAGGGTGGCGGCGCTCGTGGAGGCGATCGGCGTGTGAGAAACGAGCTTTGCCCCGAGCAGCAAGCAGAGCAGCCAGACGCCGCCGAAGCCGGCGATGGTCCAGACCGACCACCGGCGGTTATCGGCCGCGAGGCGCAGCACCCGGAACATGGCCACGGTGCTCAGAACCACGAGGACGACGGCGAGCACGATGCCGCCGATGACGGCCAGGTTCGCGTCGGTTCGGCCGATCGCATCACGCATCGTTTCCAGGCCGGTCCCAGCTTGGCGCGCGTCCCCAAGGGGGTCGAATGGCCGGTCGAAGAGAGTGAAGAATCCGAAGTCGAAAATCTTCAAGATGACCACCACACCGAGCGCGGGTCCGGCGACTGCCGCTAGGACACGGCGAGCGGTTGCGGGCAGGACGACTGCCAGCGCGATGAGGACGAGGCCCTCGAGCGGGATCCTTACGAAGCCGGTCGGCTTGAGGAGGCCGGGCTGGTCGGGAGCGACGAGGGCGGCCCACAGGAGGGAGATGGAGAGGATCGTGAGCACTGCTCCGATAGTCGTTCGCGTCCATCGGCGCCTCGGCCCGGCGGAAGGGGTGACCGCCAGATCAGCGGCGGGAACCGCAACTGCCGGCGCTCGACTCCACGTCGGGCCCCGGTGCCTTTGCAGCCACCACACGTCGCGGCCGAACGACTCTGCAAGCAAGGCCAGGGCCGCTACGAGCGCGGCCTGAGTCAGCGCCATGGGAAGGACTTGAGCGGCGGCGAGGGTGAGCACCACTCCCTGCGCCGCAGTGACCCACTTCCGCCAATAGCGCGGCGGCAGCGGCGCACGCATCCACGGCAGCGCCCACCCCGCCGCGAGGAACACATAGCGTGCGCAGCCGATGGCGAGCACCCACGCTCCGACCGAGCGGGCGACGTACAGGCTGAGGATGAGGATCAGGAACGCGTCGACCTCACCGTCGAAGTGCGCGCCTACCGTCACCGCTGCCCTGGTTCGTCGCGCGACCCATCCGTCGACCGCGTCGAGCGCGAGCGCGACCGCCGTAAGTGACACCAGAAGTGCAACCGGCTCGTGCCGGTCGAACGAGGCCGCGACGAGCGCAGCGACGCCGACGGCAAGCGAGGCCCGAGCAAGGGTCACCCAATCGGCGGCGGCCAGCCGGTCAGCTCCGTGGCTGGAGAGGGCGTGCGCCAGCACCCCGTTCGTGATCACGGCGCAGGCAACGCCGACGACCCCAGCGGAGAGGGTGAGACCGACGCTCCACGCCAGCGCCGCGAGCAGCAGCAACTGTGCGAGCAGCCCGCTCGCGGGGCCTGCGCGAAGCGTTTGCGCCGTGGCGAGGTGCCAGGTGGCGCCGGCGAAGGGCTGTCGGCGTGGGTCTCCAGCGATGTTGATGGGTGCGGCGCCCGCGCGAGTGTGAGGTCCAGCTGGGGGGTGAGCGTCGAGCGCTGCGGCCTCGGCATGCTCTAGCGTCATGCCACCAATGACGCTCGTCTCGTGCGAGGCCTTCCCAGCCCCAGCCTGCAGTCTCGGATCAGCGGAAAGGCAAGTCTGAAGATCGTGATTTGTCTTGGCGTGGAAGAGCCGTGAACCAGGACGAGCGCGGTCGGTTCTTCCAGGCCCTGCATCGGGCCCGGGTGGCAGCGTATGGGGCAGGTGAGTTCGTCGAGCAGGAGAACTTCATGGGCGCCGGAGAGATCCTTGACCTGGCACGTCGCGCGGGGATCGCACGGGGCGTCTCCGTGCTCGACCTCTGCTGCGGAGTTGCCGGGCCAGGACGGTTCATCACGCGCGAGTTCGGTTGCGCCTATCTCGGGGTCGACCTCAGCGCGAGCGCTCTCGAGATTGCACGCGAGCGAGCTCGCGACCTACCGTGCCGCTTCGAGCTCGCCCGCATCCCACCGATCCCTCGCGGCCCGTTCGACGTGGTGCTCCTGCTCGAGACGATGCTCGCGTTTCCAAAAAAAGAGCCCCTGCTTGGGGAGATATCGCGTGCGCTTCCGGATGGCGGCCGGTTCGCGTTCACCATGGAGGCGGGCCTGCCGCTCACCCAAGCAGAGTGCGAAGCGATGCCTAACGCCGACACCGTGTGGCTCACGCCACTGGAGCAGATGCTCGGGTGCTTGGATGACGCGGGGCTGGTGGTCCGCTGGCAGGAGGAACACAGTAGGTCCCACCGGACGGTGGCAGGTTCGTTGTTCGACGCGTTTGCCGCTGATGGCACAGACATTGCCGCGCAGATCGGGCGCGAGGCGCTGGAGGAGCTGCTAGCGGCGCATCAGCTCTGGAGCGAGTGGTTGCGGGATCGCAGGGTGCGCAAGTTCGCTTTCGTTGCCGAGAAGGCGGCGGCGTAACGCACAACAAGCCGGGAAGGTCTCGCCCAATTGCGGCGTCAATCGCGCTAAGCGTGTACGCCGACCGGGAGGAGCAGACATGGAGTCGGTCCTTGAGGCCGCCAAGCCCGCAGCCCGAAGTTCGCAGCGGGCAGACGCGAGCTTGCGGGCACGCCCGGCGAGCGAGGATTTCAGATCGGAATCGTCTAGCTCACCCTCGCGCCTTTCCGGACCGAGCTCCACATTCGTAACCGTATGGTCCGATCGGGCGGATGACTGGTGCAGCGCGAATTGGATCCAGAGCGGCTGGGCGATCACGTTGACCGGCTATACCGGGCGGCCTGGAGCCTATGTGGCTCTCGCGAGGAGGCCGAGGACCTGGTGCAGGAGACGTACGTACATGTGCTGCGAAAGCCGCGATTCCTACGCTCAGAGAACGATCTCGCCTACGTGCTTCGGGTCCTTCGCAACACGTTCATCAGCCAGCGAAGAAATGCAGCTCGTCGCCCACAGACGGTGCCGCTCTTCGACGACTTGTACCTAATCGAGGATCGCGCCGCTGTCCGAGCCGAATCGCGGCTCGAGGCGAGCGAACTCTTCGCCGCTATTTCGGCCCTCCCTCCGGACTTCCGGGACGCCCTGATCGCGATCGACGTGCTGGGCCTCACCTACCGGGAGGCCGCGAACGCCTTGCGGGTTCGTGAGACGACGATCACCACCCGGCTTCACCGCGCCCGTCAACGCATTGCTCGCTGGATACAGACGGAAGAGCAGTCCGAACCGCCGTTTGATTCGGAGAGGCAGAGCTAACGGCCGGGGCCGGATGTCGGCCAATCCGCGAGCCGCTCCAGGGTGCTTGCGGACACGCGGGAGGACGAAAGCACGCAAGTGTGCTCGCCTCGCCTCCACGTCACCACAATCCGGCGGCCGATTTCTAGCGAGCGCAGCTCGAACTCATCCAAGCGCATCACCAAAGCCGCCGGCTGTGCGAGCGCCGGAGAGCCCACGATCGTGTACGCGACACGCCTTCCCTGCCGCTCGTAGTACACCGTCACGGCGGGCCGCGTCCCGAGCCGGTCCCGGCGCATCCCCACCGCCCGCCAGCCCAGCGTGGTGGACCAATTGGGGAAGTACAGTCCCTCTAGTCGCTGGGCCAGCTTCGGTCCTGGGTCTCCACGATCCGGGCTGGGGGCTGGTGCCGACGCCCCCCGCAACGCCAGCATGGCGGCCTCGGTGACCGAAGGGGATCCCGGGGTCCCGCCTGGGAGCGCGAGCACCACCGCGAGTGCCGCCGCCAGAGCACCCACGAGCGCCCCGTAACCGGCTCGCCTGCGAGGCCGCCAGGCACGGTCGGCATGCTGCGCCTCGAGGCGCGCGCGCAGTCGGGCCGGGGCGCGCTCCACGGCAGCCTCCTGCAGCACCGCTACGGCCATTAGTTCGCGCTCGTATAAAACTTGCAGCTCCGGTGACCCTGAGATCCAGGCCTTGACGGCGGCTCGCTGGCTGGGATCGAGGCTGCCATCGGCCAGCGCCGAAAGGCCGGACAGCCCAGCGGCACGTATGTACTGCTTGTCTTTGGAGGCCATCTGCTCACTCCGGGGCCGTTGCGAGCTTAATGACGCCGCCAGTCCGCAATGTTTCCCACGCGCGGTGTGATCCGAAAGCTGATTGAGCGCGGGCGCGGCGACGCCTCCTTCCGCACCGACGTCCCGGTTGGCTGGCTGGTCACGGCCTCACTGGCGCTGGTCCACGCCGCCGCCGAAGAGGTCCCGATGGGGCAGCTAGACGCAGAGGCCGCCCTGGAAACGCTGGTGCAGACGATGACCGATCTATTCACGTGCGGGCAAGGCCCGCATCCTTGAGCACACCTTCGATCTCCCTCCCCGCCTGTCGCGACGTCTCCCTCGTTGCTCCGGGACAACGTGGCTGAGACGCGATCGCGACCTGGCCCCCGTCGCACCTTCGTGCGCAACTCCCTTCAGACGCACGGCCGGATCTTTCCAGAACCCCATCGAGTTGACCGGAAGGATCCTGTCCAGGCTCGTCGAGCCGCCCGGTTACGTCGCCTAGCTAGGCGGACCATGACCGCCGAGCGATCGACTCCGTACACCCTCCCTTCAGTGGTCGATGCGCCATCACCCGGCCGGCGAGGTGCCCTCCACGCCGTGCGGGCGGCCGAATTGGTCGACCACTCCCCGCATCACCCGCCGCCTGACCGACATGGAGGTCCTCCTCAGGCTGGGCGACCGGGCACGGCGGCCGCCGAACGTTCTCGGCTCGGTGTCTGAAATGGTGCGGTGTCAAAGATCATCAGCGACGAGCACACCCGCCCGTCGCGGACCCGGTTCCACTCGCTCACAAGTACTGACGTGAGGCCGGTGGGCGGCTCCACCTCGAACTGGTACACGGAGCAGACTTCGTCGCTATCGGCCCACTGGCGTAGCACCCGGCACCCACGTGCGTGCGGCGCGACGTGCCTCACCATCCCCGCGAAGGCGTCCCGCCCGACCGACTCCTGCATCGGCCCTCGGAACGAATAGTCCTCACTCACCAACGATGCCGCTCGCTCGACGTCGCCGGCCGTGTATGCCGCGAGATATTCGTTGACGACTTCCGATGCGGTCATGTCGGCCTCCTGAGATCTCGGATCCGGTCTGTCACTGCGCGCGGTGGCTCGCGTCAAGTGCCTCTAACCGCGCCGCAGTAGACGGCCGACGGCGGCCATCATCTCCTCGGTGCGCTCGTCCTGCTGGTCGGGTTGGGCGCCGATCACGCACGTGTGGGCGTGGCCGTCGAGCAGGCCCAGCGCGACCTTGTCCAACGCAGCCCGGATCGCGCTGATCTGGGTCAGGATGTCGATGCAGTAGCGGTCCTCCTCGACCATCTTCGAGATGCCCCGCACCTGGCCCTCGATCCGGGCGAGCCGCTTCTCGAGCTGTTCCTTGCTCGCTGTGTATCCGCGAACTGGAGTGGGGTTGCTCATGGATAGGACCATATCAAATACCCCCTGCCGGTATCTGGTAGGCTGGGTAGCAGATACCCCTCCCCCGTAACCCACAAGCATCACCTCATGAGCGTCCTGGACACGATCGCCGACGGGCTGAGCAACGCGCTTTTGATGGCCTACCAGGTGTGGTGGGCGCTGGTGCTGGGGTTCGCGATCTCCGCCGTAGTGCAAGCCTGGGTGCCGCGGCGGCGGATCGAGAGCGCCCTGTCCGGCACTGGTCTAGTGCCGATCGCCCGAGCAACCGGCCTCGGCGCCGCGTCGTCGTCCTGCTCCTATGCGGCGATCGCGATCGCCAAGTCGCTGTTCGCGAAGGGGGCCTCGGCGGCCACAGCGCTGGCGTTCCAGTTCGCCTCGACCAACCTTGTCTGGGAGCTGGGGCTGGTTTTGTGGGTGCTGATCGGCTGGCAGTTCACGCTGGCCGAGTATGTCGGCGGGATCGTGATGATCGCGCTGATGTCGCTGCTGCTGCCTTTCTTCGTCTCACCGCGCGTGGAAGCGCGGGCCCGCCGGCACGCCGAGAAGGCCGCCGGCCGCCACCAGCACTACGCGGTCGGATCAGAGGTCTGAGCTGGCGCTCGCGGCTGACGAGCGTCAACGCCTGGTCGGATGTGGCGCACAACTTCCGCGTCGACTGGCAGATGCTCTACAAGGAGATCACGATCGGGTTCCTCCTCGCCGGATTCATCGGCCTGCTGGGCAACGACTTCTTCAACGCCCTGTTCATCCACAACGCGCCGGCGCTGCCGCGCACGCTCGAGAACGTGGTCGTGGGCCCGATCATCGCCGTGCTCAGCTTCGTGTGCTCGATCGGCAACGTGCCGCTGGCCGCGGTCTTGTGGTCCGGCGGAATCTCGTTTGGCGGCGTGGTCGCCTTCCTGTTCGCCGACCTGATCGTGCTTCCCATCATCGTCGCCTACCGCAAGTACTACGGGCGCTCCTACGCGCTGCGGATCGCCGCGTTGATGTTCGTGACGATGGTTCTCAGCGCGCTGATAATCGACGGCATCTTCGGCGGCCTCGGTCTGATTCCGACCGGGGCGCGCCCCACTCGCGGCGACATCTTCGGCGCCGTGCACGTCGACTACAAGCTGTTTTTGAACATCATCGGGTTCGTGATCTTCGCCGCGCTGATCGGGCTTACCGTACGTCGGGGCGCCACGGACCCCGCATGCGGGATGAACGTCGACAAAGCCAAGGCGATCCGCAAGCACTTCGCCGGCCGGACCTTCTACTTCTGCTCCGAGCACTGCCTTCATGCGTTCGACGCCGACCCAACCCGGTACGCCGAAGGCGGGACACGTCATGAACGAGAGCCCGCAATCCATGCCAGCTGACACAGTGTCGGAACTGGCGAGGCGATCGACTGAGCCAGCGCCCGGATCGAGGTCAGCGAGTTCGGGCGGATGACGCTCAAGGGCATCGAGCGGCCCATCGCTCTCTCTAGGGTGGCTGCAGCGTCAATGGCCAGCCGGCGGATATCGGTGCCCGTACGCCGAGTGGAAGCAATCCGCTCGGGGTGCTCGACATCGCGAACTGGCAGATAACGGAGCTGATCGACGTCGATCCTGAGGGGATGCTCGCTCGACTGACGGCGGCCCAGGTTGCCCTGCGCATTCTCGGCGAGCTAACCCCCGAGCAGTTCGACGCCGTACCACCCGCCGGCCAGGCGAGGTGCTGCGACGGCCAAAGGACGCTGGAGCAGGTCGTGAGCCGTATGCTCAAGCATCAAAGCCATCAAATCGAGGCAGTGAAGAGGGGCACTTGCGTGGCCGCGATCCGGGAGCTCGCGGCCTAGCGTCGATTAGCGGTCGCGGTGATGGTGTTCTGCCCGCGCACCGTGTTCCAGCTCTCCCAGGTGATGCGCAGGATCAAGACGGTGATCAAGAGACCGATGATCGGATCGATGATCGGAGCCCCCAGCGCCACGGCGATCGCGCTCAGGATCACTCCGGCGGAGACGATTGCGTCCGAGCGGGCGTGCTGACCGTCAGCGATCAACGCCGGACTGCGCAGCCGCTGCCCGCCGTCGAGACGCACCCGCGCGGCGACGGCGTTACCGACAATGCCGATCGCTCCAGCGAGGCCGAGCGCGAGCAGATGGTCGGGCGCCAGCGGGTGGATGATGCGTAGGATCGCGAACACGCCCGCGGTGATCGCACTGGCGAGGATGGTGAGCACGACTGCGATGCCGGCGCCACGCTCGGCGCGAGTTGAGCGCAGCAGGAACGCGGCGCCGAGCGGCAGTGCCGTGAGCGCGTCGCCGAAGTTGTGGATCAGGTCGGCCAGCAGAGCGATCGAGCCCGTTGCCACGTAGATCGCAGCCTGGATCGCCGCCGTCACACCGAGCAGCACGAGCGAGATTAGAACGACCCGGACTCCTTCGCGCGAGCGCTTGATCGAGGGGTCGATCAGGCCATGGCTGTGGCCATGCCCGTGCTCGTGACCGTCGCGCGGAGGCGCGTGAGCATGGCTGCGTGAGGGCGCCTCAAGTGGCCTCATGCAGTTGCTTTGGCCGCCTGGGCTTGCTCGGCGCGCCCGGCGAGGCCGAGCTGGACGTGCTCGACGTGGGAGATCGCCTCCTCCACAAGATGGGCGACGTGATCGTCATAGAGGTCGTAGACGACTCGCCGGCCCTCGCGGCGGCCGACCACGAACCGCAGATGGCGCAGCAGCCGCAGCTGATGGGACACCGCTGAGGGCTCCATTGCGACGGCGTCGGCGAGCTCGTTGACGCTCAGCGCGCCAGTCCGCAGGCGCCCGAGGATCCGCACCCGGCTCGGGGTGGCCAGCGCCTGCATCGTGTCCGCCACCGCGGAGGCGAAGTGACGATCAATCTGATCCGCATTCCGAAGTCGTCCGTGGGCCACGCACCTAGTATACGTGTATGGTCGTTCAGGTGTTCAGTCGAGCGGCCTCACCGGCAGGCGGCCGATGACTGCTCGAGCGCAGATCAGCTGGAGATCGTGATCGCGACCGCGATGTAGGCGAGGTACAGGACGATTAGTGCGCCGCTCTCGATCCGGCCAACCTGCTTGCGCGCGAGGAGAACGATGCCGAGGATCGCCGGGCTGGCGGTGGCGACCGGGAGATAGAAGCGGGTGGTGTCGTGTCCGAGAGTGAGCGGTTTGACGAGCGCGATCACCCCGTGATCGAGCCCAGAGCGTGACGCTCATGCCAAGAACGACTCCGTGTCGCTCGTCACGCGTCTCAGGATCGAGTTGGGTCGTCTCGCCAGGTTTATCCGGTTCGCGTCGTCCTGCGTGGCTGCCGTGCGGCCGGGTGTGGCGCGTTCCCGTCGCCGGGCTTCTCGATCTGTCGCCACAGCGTGCGCATGGTGGGGGCGAGGTGGGCGATCTCTTGTAGGTGGGCTTCGGCGAGGGCGTCGAGTTTTGCGGCCCCGACCGGCGTGAGTGTGACGTGCACGATGCTTTTGTTCCTGGGGTCAGGGTTACGCTGGACCAGTCCCTCCCGGACTGCGCGGTCGACGAGCCCCACAGCGCTGTGGTGGCGCAGAACAAGATAATCGGCGAGTTCACCGATCGTCGGACCGGCTGGGTCCGGATGTCCGCGGATCGCCAGCAGCAACTGATGCTGGCCTCCGGTCAGTCCCGCCGCGTTGGCCTGCTGCTCGCTCCAGCGCAGGAAGCGCCGTAGCCCGGTGCGCAGCTCGAGGAGGTGTTGGAAGTCGGGTGGGTCGAGAGCCATATCGTGATACGACCTCACGTTACGTTACCGCGGGCATAGAGAGGAGCGATGGAAGCTGCCGAGGGTGTGCACGCGACCGCGCCCGAAAGCAGATCGTCCCGAGTCCAGCGCGACCGAGTGTGGAGAATGAGCGCCCGCCGACCCAAGCTCGCCGGATCACGCCGACCACGTTCATCCTCGGGGAGGTGAGCGGGAAGGCAATCAGCAGCAAGGACGTGTGCGTGGTGTTCAGCCTGGCGGCATCTAGGCGTTCGTCGGCGGCTCTAGGGATCACGCTTTCGGCGAGTGGTCATTCGACCGGCCGTGCACGGCGCTGGCTTGTTCGTCGGTGAGCAAAATGGTCACGAACAGCTCCTCGTCTATGGCGGCGAGTGGGTTCCGCCGCCGGGGGGCGCGTGGTTTCAGCTGCACCGTCCGAGACGCGCGCGGCATAGGCGCGAAACTCGCGCTCGAACTCGACTTCTAGAAGTATCGTGATACGATATCGTGACACGATTAGTTTACCACGATGAAGGAGAACCTCAATGAGACGACCGAGCGGAAATCCCAGCCCCGCGCGGTGGCATGCGCCGATCTCGCAGGGACGCCAAGCACCTCACCACTACGGTCCGCCTCGCGGACACGTCATCGGACACGAAGCCGGCGGGCCGCAGCCACGGCCCCGCGATCCCAACCGACCCGCCGGTCGCATCGGGCCCTACGCAGGCATAACCGCGTGAGCTGCCGAACAGCCTCGCGGCATCCGCGCGACCGTCAACGAAGACGTGGAGCCGCTGGTGGGTCCGCTGCCTGCTCCGAACGTGGAAGTACTTGACGCTCTCGCGGAGCTCGGCGATTGGGCACGCGCGAAGCTCGCTGTTCTACAACCTTCGCTCACGGGCTGATTTCATGACGGCGACGATCCAACCACCACTGCTCGCCTGGGCCTGGCGGATCGCCGTCGGGGATCCTCGTGAGGTGCCGGCGATCGCGCGCCATCAAGCGCGCGTCGAAGCCGAGCGTGACTTGAACGGCGACGGCCTGATCTGGATCATGCAACCCGACGAGTCTGGGCTGGACGCCTCGCCGAAGTTCGATTCCGCTTGGGGCTGGCGCGCCGATGGACTGCCCGGCTTTCCGCTCCTTGTCCGCCGCAACCGTCATCTCGACTTCGACATCCGCAGGATCGACGCCGCGGGCGGTCCGATCGTCTGCGCCACCGCGACCAATGTACTTCACAATCTCTCTCGGCTGGCGCTCGGATTGCCGTCGGTCACGCCGGCGCTGATCGATCGCCTCTACGACGAGCAGTCCGGCTTGTTCCACCAGCTTGTGCGACGCCACGGGAAGCATGGGCCTCACCGCCGCCATCCGGTTGCGACCTGGGCCGCGCTGTCGCCGCTGGCGCTGCCCGATCTTCCGACTGAGATAGGCCGGCGGCTCGTCGAGCAGCATCTGCTCGACGCCGGAAAGTTCTGGCTGCCGGTCCCGCCGCCCTCGGTGGCCGCCAGTGAGCGAGCCTTCTCGAGAGACGACCGCTTCCTTCTCCTCCGCCGCTACTGGCGCGGCCCGACATGGATCAACGCGGCTTGGCTGCTGTGGCTCGGCCTGGTCAGGCTCGGATACAAGGCGGAGGCCGATGAGATGGCGCGTCGCGTCGAGCAGGCCATATCCGCTGCTGGGTTGCGCGAGTACTACGACCCATATTCCGGCGAGGGGATGGGAGCAACGGACTTCTCCTGGTCCTCGCTGATCATGGAGCTGGTGGATCCCGATCCCGCTGCGAGCTCAAGTCACATCGTCTGAGGCTAGAGCGCCCGCCAGACCAGCCGTGCCGTACGCACCAGTGCGCGGCTGGCGGAAGCCCGCTTCGGCTTGATCGTCACCGTCCGCGGGGGGAGCGTCACCGGCTGGCCGTTGCGGCCGAGTTCGATCGTGGCCGACACGGGCAGCTTGCCGAATCGCTTGAGCGCGTATTGGCCCGCTTTGTTCAGCGCGACTTTGGCCATGGACGAATGCCCGGTGGCCACGGTCACGGTCTTCTGGCCGACGACGACGGTCGCTGTCCTCGGCCTGGGCTTGGCGGCGGCGGCCACCGCGAGAAGTCTGCCCCGCCTGGTCGTCTCGAGCGTGGTGAGAGTCTCGACGAACGGGCAGCGCAGGCCAGCTGGTCCCTGACACCGCAGCTGGTTACGCACGCCGCTGTTCGTCGAGGTCGTCGGTCCCGTGGTCCCGGTCGAGGTCGCAAACGTGGCAGCAACGGCCTGGTCGGAGCCCATCGTCACCACGCACGGCCCCTGGCCCCAGCAGCCCGAGCCGGACCAGCCCGTGAACGCCGATCCCGGCGCCGGCTTCGCCGTCAGGGTTACGGTGCTACCGGGCTGGAACACCGAGAAGCACGTTTCCGGGCACGAGATCCCTGCCGAGCTCGCCACCGTGCCAGCCCCGCTGCCCGCCAGGTCCACGTTGAGGGTGTGCAGGGCTGAGACGCGGTAAAGCACGGCGCTCGACGCCGGAACCACAGCGCTGATGAGGCCGGTGTCAGTCGTGGTTGTGCCCTGCCACACGTCGTGGATCTGGTAGTAGCGCGTGACCGGCAACCCGATCGCCGAGGCGGCGGTGGTGATTTGGGCGTCCGCGGAGCCACGGTTCAGTAGCGCCACGGCGCGGTCACCGTTGCTGAGCGGCTTGACCCACACCTGGCCGGCGCCTTGCTGCTGAAGCAGAGTGCCTTGGGCGCCGAGCGCATCCTGGTCGATGGCGATCACATCGGGGTTCCCGAGCATGGTGACCGAGCCCTGCGATAGGGCCCGCGGGTCACTGCCGATGATCAGCGGAGCCGCAAGGATTGCCCACATCGACAGCTGTGCCTGAGCCTCCGCGCCACTCATTCCGAGCTCCGGCCCGAGGTAGTCGGGGTCGTTCCAGTGTCCGGGGCCGGCTGCTTCAGGATGCGCGGCATCAGCGTCGAGATTGCGCAGCACGTCCCCGAAGTTGATCCCGCGACCGGCGCCGAAGCCGATGTCGGTGTCTGTTCGCCAGCTCTGCGCGACCTGCGGCGCCCACTGATAGCTGGCATAAGCCGAGTTCGCGTACGGGGGGTTGAAGCCATCTATCTGGCCCGGCTCCCAGAAGTTGTCGACGTTCAGCAGCATCGCCCTCTGGCTCGAGTTGTTGGCCAAGGCCGAGGCGAACTGCGTGTATTGCGTCTGTGCGTTCAGGCCTTCCTGTCCGGCACCGCAGAAGTCGACCTTGACGGCGTCGAAGCCCCAGGCCGCAAAGGTGTTCGCGTCCTGCTGATAGTGCCCCAGCGATCCGACCCCCTGGCTGTTGCAACCAGTCGCTCCAGCATCCGTGTAGATGCCCGCCAGGAGCCCTTGGGAGTGAAGCCAGGAGGTGAGCCAGGGCAGGCCGTTTGGCCACTGGGTGCTGTTGACCTCCAGCTGACCGCTTGAATCACGCGCGCCAGAGGTCCAACCGGCGTCAAGCCAGACGATCCGATAGCCGGCCTGCGCCAAGCCGCGGTCGAGCAGCGACTGGGCGACCGAGACGATCGTCTGCTGGTTGAACACCCCGCCCACGCCGTAGTAGGTGTTCCACCCCATGTACGGAGTGGGCGAAAGCAGCGCGGTCGAGGGTGCCGCCGAGAGCACGGACAGGCCCACGCCTAGCACGACCGAGACCAAAGCGCAACGAATCCAACTCCTCAATTTGCGTCTCCTGGCGACTGATGAGCGCAGCCTTAGCCGCGCACGATCCAGATCACGTGATCGCGAGCATGCCCCTGAGCACCCCCCGGCGGACGTTACCAGCCTAGCCTCGTGCCCGCGCCTCATCGCGCAGCGCCTGGGCCAGCCGGTCATTCAACCACCGGCCGACTTCCAAACCGTCGAGCTCGAACTCCGGCGGGAGGTGAGCGATGACCTCCCTCATGAACACCCTGGCCACCAGAGGGTCGGCCGCGAGTCCCAGATAGTCGTTCAGGATCGCCAAGGCGAGCAAGGCGGGGCCGGCGCCGTCGTAGCCCCATTCGAAGCTCTCCTGGCGCAGATAGCGCTCGTCGGCGAGGGTCAGCGTCTGTTTTCGGCCGTTTCGAACCACCCCCACGACCCGGGGGCCGCCGTGGCCGTAGGCGGGCCCTGCTCCACGGATCCCAACGTAGGCGACGCCGGAGGGCACATCCTGAATCTAACCCGCGTCAGCGGCGTGTCGCGCCGCATCCCACGCGCCAAGCCCGCCGACGAGGTCGGCAACTCCTAGCAGTCCCGCCCGGTCGAGCATCGAGCAGGCGATTGCCGAGCGGTAACCGCTCGTGCAGTAAGCAACCAGCCCGGCACCCGAGGGAACCTCGCCGATGTGAGCGGCGAGCCTCGACAGGGGCATGTTCGTTGCCCCATCGATGTGACCGTCGCTCCACTCGCGCTCGCTTCGGACATCGATCAGGATCGGCGGACTGGGTGATGCGAGCTGGTCGGCAAGCGACCTTGCGGTCACGCGCGCGGTCTGATCGAGCAGCTCCGGCGCTTGCTCCAGCTGCTGCATCCCGCCCGCGACATAGCCGGCGACGTTGTCGAAGCCGATGCGGCCGAGGCGGGTGGCGGCTTCCAGCTCGCGCCCCGGCTCAGCGATGATGATCAAGGGCCGATCTTGATCGAGGATCGTTCCGCACCAGGTCGCGAACGAGCCGCCAAGCCCAATGTTCACGGCTCCGCGCAGGTGGGCGCCCTCGAAGTCAGCCCCATCGCGGGTGTCGAGCAGCTGGGCATCGTCATCGAGCAGCTCCAGCGCGGCTTTCAGCTCCAGAGGCCGAAGCTCGCGTTGCAGCGCCTCATCGAGAGTCACCCGTTCGCGCGCGTTCAGCACCGCGTCGTAGCTGAAGTAGGCAGGCGTGTCGGGCTGGTCGGTGGTCACGAGCTCCACGAACCGCTTGCGGCTCATGGGCTGAAGCGCGTAGTTGTATTGGCGCTGGACTCCGATCGTCGACACGGTGTCCGTCGAGAGGTTTTTTCCGCACAGCGAGCCCGCGCCGTGCGCGGGGTAGACCAGCGTCTCGTCGGGAAGCGGTAGCAGCTTGTGGCGCAGCGAATCGAAGAGCATGGCCCCCAGCTGCTCGGCGGTCCAACCGAGCGAGGCACGTAGATCGGGTCGGCCGACGTCGCCGATGAACAGCGTGTCGCCCGTCAGAACGGCGTATGGGCGCGTGTCACTGTGCGCCGGGTCGTAGACGAGGATGGAGATCGATTCCGGTGAATGGCCAGGCGTCTCGAGAACTTCCAGCCGAATGGTGCCGAGCGGCAACGAGGAACCGTCTCCCAGCGGCGTGAAGGCATACTCGGCGGTCGCCCGCGCACCCAGGTAGATCTTCGAGCCGAAGCGGTCACGCAACTCCAGGTGACCGGCGATGAAGTCGGCATGCAGATGGGTCAGGAGAACGTGCTCGATGGTGCATCCGAGCTCCTCGCAATCCGCCACGTATTCGTCGACGTCGCGCTGGGGGTCGACGATTGCCGCGTGGCCTCCCGACTGGTCGGCGATCAGGTAGGAGGCGTGCGCCAGACACCCCAAGTAGTACTGCTTGAAGATCACCGCGATGTGCCCTCTGGGTCGAGCATGATCACGTTTTCACCGGTCCGATCGAACTCGTTCGGCGCCGCGCCCGCGCCGTCGATCGTACCTGCTTCGCCCCGCGTCGGGTCCCAGAAGCCACGTTCAAGGGCTGGGCCCCGATCGGCGTCCAAGCACATGCGTGCTCAGCTAGCTGGCCGCCTGGAGCCTGGCGCGTCGCAGGTGCTCCTCAACAGCGCTGCTGGTGCGCTCGACGTCTCCGGTGGCGAGGAGGTCGAGCAGTGCTCCACGCAGCACCGACAGCGCGAGCGTCCGCTCGGCGGCGCCGGCTCTCGTCCGCCGGCGCTTCCGGGGCTGTGCGCTCGCAAGGAGGGTTAACCAGTCGGCGACCGTCTGCGTGCCGAAACCCGCCCAGGCACCATCCGGCTCCGTCAGCGAGCGCGCGTAGGCCTCGAGCCACAGCGTGAGCAGCGGGCGGTGTCGCTCGGCCACGAGCCACTGCCAGGTCGTTCGGACGATTCCCACGAGGTCGTCCTCCCGCCCCAGCGACCGGACCTGCTCGAGCGCCGCGAGCTCGTCGCTGCGAGCGCGGGCGAGCAGCGCTCTGACCAGGCCATCCTTGGACTCGAACAGGAACAGCAATACCCGAGGACTCGAACCGATCGCGCTTGCCAGCGGCCGCAGTGAGAGATCGGCGAGCCCATGCTCGATCGCGTAGGCGTAAGCGCGCTCCAGCAGCTCCTCGCGGCGCGGTGATGGTGCTTGGGCGCGATCGGCGGTCATGGTAGGCTTGCTACTGAAACAGTCGTTTCAGTATGTCATGAGCCGTGACGGAATAACGATCCGGCAGATGGGAGAGCCCGGCGACTTGGGCTGGGTCGTGATGGCGCAGGGAAAGGCGTACGCACGCGAGTTCGGCTGGAATTCGGAGTTCGAGGCGCTCGCCGCGCGGATTGTCGCCGACTACGCAAAGGGACACGACCATGCCCGTGAGGGGGCATGGATCGCACAATTCGGAGGCCGCCGGGTTGGCTCCGTGCTCTGCGTAGCGGTGGACGAGGGCACAGCAAAGCTCCGCCTGCTGTATGTGGAGCCATCCGCGCGGGGGCGGGGTTTAGGCGGCCGCCTCGTGGACCACTGTCTCAGCTTCGCGCGGACGGCCGGTTACCAGCGCATGACGCTGTGGACCAACCACCCCCTGCAAGCCGCGCGGACGATCTACCTCTCGCGAGGATTCACGTTAGTCCGAGAGCAACCGCACCACAGCTTTGGCGTCGATTTGGTCGGTCAGACCTACGAGCTCGACCTGATCCCGCTCAGACCTCGGCGACCATGAGCGTGGCACCGCCCGTTGCAAAAGTACCGACGTCGGCAGAGGCGGCCTGTCCCTCGGGCGATCCCATCGCGTTCTGCAGCTGTTCGGCATCGTCGAACCACAGCTCGGCGATGAAATAGAAGGGCGCCGGCGAGCCGTCGGGAGTGCCGAGCACCCGGCCCGCCTCAAAGCGGCGCATGTTGGGGATCTTCTGCGCGAGTGGGGCGTGAGTCTCGGCGTAGTGCTGATCAAAGGCCGCCGTGTCCTCGGGCGGCCCGTACGCAACAACGAGCTTGACCATCATGACCTCCTGGTGGGATTTCGTGCAGCCTAAGCGCTGGTAGATTCAAAGGCAGCACGGTGGGCGTAGCTCAGCTGGTAGAGCTCCGGGTTGTGGTCCCGGCGGTCGTGGGTTCGAATCCCATCGCTCACCCTCCGTAAAAGCGCTAGAACTGCAGTCCGGAATGCCCGTGGTGATGATCGCGGCACAAAGTGCCGGAACAGGCGCGGAAATCGGCGCGGCCGCCGTGCTTATTGTGGTTTCAGTCGGCCTGGTGATTCTGCTCGCGCCTATACAGCGCAAGAGATATCGGAGCGGTCGGAGCGTGCGCTTTGTTTCGCCGGATCGCGTCGTCCGTGAAGGGACGATTGTGGGCTACGGCAAGCGTGGTCGCGTTCGAGTCAGGGATGGCGACGGTGCCGAGTACGAGCTAAGGGCGACCCGGATCAACCTGCTCTAGCACGGCGGTGCTTGTGGCGGCGCCTCGCTCGATAGCCGTGGTTGAAGCCGGGCGTGAAGCCGTCGTGAAAGCCGGGATTGAACGCGACGGTGAAGGCTGTGTCGAACCCTTGGTCGAACAGCGGATCGCAGGAGGGCGGGAGCGCTTGCGCCGAGGTCGCGTTCCCGCGCGTGGCGGCGATGGACGAGGAGTGGACACGGGCGCGTCTGGACCTTGAGCGGTAGCCGTGGCTATAGCCCGAGTGGAAGCCCGAGTTGAACCCGGCATTGAAGCCAGAGTCGAAGCCGGCGTTGAAGCCCAGGTTGTAGGCCCCAGCCGGATCCAGGCAAATGAGTCCGCCTAACTGTGATTCGAACTGGAGCGCCAGCAGCTGGTGGCCGGTGTCGTTTGCGTGGATGTTGGGATTCGACTCGCACATGTGGGTCCAGCTACAGATGTCGGCCACGTTCTGGGGTACGGCCTGCCCGTTGAATGACCCAGTCATGGCGAAGTTGGTGGAGTCAAACGCCTGCTGCCCGTTTGCGACGTTGGCCCCGAAGTGCTGGTAGGCGCTTGTGAGCTCGTCGTTGAACTGCAGCAGTGTGCCGACGCTCTGGAGCGCTGCCTGCTGTCCTGTCGTGCCCTGGAGCCAGAAAGCGAGGAGCGGGTCGTAGTACGTCATGCCGACGATCGGGACGCCGCCACCGGCCGCGCGTAGGCCGTTGAGGATGATCGACATATTTCCCTGGACCTGAGCGAGCGCCCGCTGGTCGCAGCTGGGGTTGGTAGTCCCGCTCAACCCGCAGCCCACGATGTCGTCACCACCGACGTCGATCGTGATGAACGCCACTTCGTTGCGGTGTGCGGCGAGGAACGCTTCGGCGTCTCCGAGCTGGGTGCCGGTCGCGTAGTTGTGGCAGAGCCCTCCGTAGATCATTCGCGCGGTGGAGTCACCGCCGCAGCCAAGGTCCACGAGCGTGAGATTTGGAATCGAGCGCGACGCGGAGGCGAACACGTCGTTGACGTATCCGTTGCCCGGGGTCGCTCCACCGCCTGTGGAGAGCGAATCGCCGAGTGCGAGGTAGTAGCGCGTCGCGGGGACCTGCTTCGAGTCATGGGCCTCGGCATGCCCCGCGAACACGAGCAACCAGGTCGCCAGCGCCGCACATCCAGCGGCGAAGCCCAATACAAACAGCCGTCCTCGGGTTTGCGCGCCGGTCATTCTCGTGATCACCCTTCGAGAACACGTGCCCATGACGACAGTTCCGGCCATGCGCGCAACCGGTGCGTGGTCGTCGCGCGCGGCTCTGGGGCCATGGTCACCTGGGCGAACCATCTGCAGCAAGTGCGGCGGCGAGATAACGTCACCACCACGTGACTCCCGAACGTGGACCGCAACCCCTGCGCGCATGGTGAACCTCACCAATCAGCAGTTCCGCCTGCGCCAGCGGCCGACGGGCACGCCGGGCCGAGACACGTGGGAGCTCACCGAGGAGTCGGTTGCCGATCCCGGGAAGGGCCAGGTCGCGGTCGAGGTCCTCCACATCTCGCTGGATCCCGCGATGCGCGGCTGGCTGAACGAAGGCGAGTCCTACGTTCCACCGGTGGGGGTGGGCGAGGTGATGCGCGCAATCGCCGTCGGCCGGGTCATCGCCTCCCGCGATCCGGGGTTCGCAGAGGGAGATCACGTCGTCGGCCTGCTCGGCGTCCAGCGGTACGCGGTAGTCCCGGCCGAGGCGGTCCAGAAGGTCGATTCCGAGCTCGCGCCGCTCCCGAGCTACCTCAACGCGCTCGGGATGCCCGGGATGACCGCATACTTCGGCCTGCTCGACGTCGGTCGCCCGCAGGAGGGCCAGACAGTCGTCGTGTCGGCAGCCGCGGGCGCAGTCGGTTCGCTGGCCGGACAGATCGCGAAGATCAAGGGATGTCGCGCAGTGGGTATCGCCGGCGGTCCCGACAAGTGCCGGCGCGTGACAGACGAGTATGGGTTCGATGCGGGGATCGACTACAAGGCCGGCGAGCTCATAAAGCGCCTGCGAGAGCGCTGCCCGGACGGGATCGACGTCTACTTCGACAATGTCGGCGGCGAAGTCCTCGAGGCTGCACTGAGCAACCTGGCGCGCGGCGCCCGTGTCGTCCTCTGCGGAGCCATCTCGCAGTACAACGAAGGCGCGATGAGGGGGCCCCGCAACTACATGGCGCTGCTCGTCAAGCGCGCCCGGATGGAGGGCTTCGTGGTCTTTGACTACGCCAGGCGATACGAGGAAGCCGGGCGAGAGATCGCGAGCTGGATCGACGCCGGGAAGCTGCACTCGCGCGAGCACCTCGTCGAGGGGCTCGAACAGTTCCCGGAAGCGCTGTTGATGCTCTACCGCGGCGCGAACACGGGCAAGCTGCTGCTGAGCGTCGGCGCGTGATCCTGAACCAGGAGGGGGTCGCACGCCCCGATGACGTTGCCACGCCGCGCTCGTCCGTCGGCGTTCTACCCCGCTCCCGACAGCGGTGTCGGCGGTGGCTGGACAGGAGGGGGATCGTCGGCCAGAAGCTGGCCGACGGTGACCAGGCGGAAGCCGCGACGGCGTAGCACGGCGATGATGCGTGGCAGCGCGGCCACCGTTTCCGAGCGGTTACCGCCGCCATCGTGCATGAGGATGATCGCTCCCGGGCGGGCGCCGCTCAGGGCCACGTAGCGAATCCGCGCCACGCTGGGCCGGGCGTAGTCGCTGGTGTCGACCGTCCACAGCGTGACCAGCATGCGAAGCGAGCGGAGGATCGCCAGGGTCGTGTGGTTGAAGGCTCCGTACGGTGGCCGCCACAGGCTGGGAGGCGGCGCGCCGGCGGCCTCGATCGCGTCGGCGGCGTCGACGATCTGCGCTCGCTGTGTCGCCGCCGAGAGCAGCGACATGAAGGGATGGGTCTCGGTGTGGTCGCCTACCTCCGAACCCTCGCGCACCTCGTCCCGCACGAAGTGGGGGAAGACCTTGGCCTGCTTACCGATGACGAAGAACGTCGCCGGAGCGTGGTTGCGGCTGAGGACGCTCAGGATCTTGGGCGTGTAGCTGCTTGGGCCGTCGTCGAAGCTCAGGGCCACCTCCCTCTTGCGGGCGGTTCCGACCCTTATGTAGGGCGTGTAGCGCAGCGCCCGGTCGACGGCGTCCTGCCAGGCGACGCTCGCGCTGGCTACGGATGCCGCCGAAGCGGTGTGGCCGTGCGCCACCCCGGCAACCTTGAGGGCGTTCACCTTCGCGGGCTGACCACCGCCGTGCACCTTCCCGCTGGCGCGGCCACCACCGGAGGCGACGGCCACGGTCGCGGCCAGCACACCGGCCAGCAGCACCGCGCCGAACGCCGCCCGTCGACGGGCACGCCGCCGGCGCCAGGCCGTACGGCGGTTGCTCAGCTGATGAGTCGTGAGCGGCGGCAGCGTTCGCCGCCGCGGGTCTTCCCCAGGATCGGCGCCCTTCATGCGGCGTGGATTGTTGCAGGGAGCCGCGGGTAATAGAGACCACCAGGTGAACAACTAGGACGGCGTAACCGAGTCTCCGCGGGACCCCGTGAGAGACAGATTTCGGTCGTCCGCGGAGCCTGTGGATCGGAGTAGGCTGCCCCGGTGAGCGAGGAGATCTGACGTCGCGATGGCGGTCAAGAGTGAAAGCCCCGAGACGGAGCTGATCGACGCCGTCTGCGCCCATTTGCGCGGTAGCACCACGAAGAGGGAAGCCGCCCGGCTCGAGACCTTCGTGCGTCAGTACTACCGCTGGGTCCCGCTAGAGGATCTGGCGGAACGGAGCCCGCACGACCTGTGCGGAGCGGCGGCTGCGCACTGGCGGCTGGCGCGGCAGCGGACGCAGGGTGAGGCCAAGGTCCGCGTCTATGACCCAGATGCCGGCCGCGACGGCTGGAGCTCGCCGCACACCGTGGTCGAGGTCGTCTCCGACGACATGCCGTTCGTTGTGGACTCGGTGAACATGGAGCTCGGCCGGCAGGGCTGTGGGATCGACCTGGTGATCCATCCCGTGCTGCGGTTCCGTCGCGATCGCCGCGGGCGCATCATCGACGTGCTCGAGCCGGGCGAGACCGCGGATGACGAGATTGCGGAGTCGATCCTGCACGCAGAGGTGATCCGCGAGCCGGAGGTGGACCGGCGCGAGGAGCTTCGCGCCGGCGTGGAACGAGTGCTTCGTGAGGTCCGCGCGGCCGTTGAGGACTGGCACAAGATGCGGGCCAAGGTGGGGGAGGTGGTCGCAGAGCTTGAGGCGGAGCCGCCGCCGGTCGACGACGCGGAGCTCGAGCAGAGTAGAGAACTGCTGCGGTGGTTGGCCGATGACCACTTCACGTTCCTCGGCTACCGCGAATACGACCTGGTGACGAGAAACGGCAAGAGCGGTCCGCAGCTCGTCAAGGGAACCGGTCTGGGAATCCTGCGCAGCAAGCCCAAGCGCAACTTCACACCGCTCTCGCAGAAGGCGCTGGAGCTTGCGCGTGGGCGCCACGTGCTGGTGGTGACCAAGGCCAACTCACGCGCCACCGTTCACCGTCCCGCCTACCTGGACTACGTGGGCGTCAAGCGCTTCTCGGCTGACGGCGAGGTCGTCGGCGAGCGGCGCTTTCTGGGCCTGCTGACCCACTTCGCATACAAGGAGAGCCCGCAGCGGATCCCGCTGCTGCAGAACAAGGTGAGAGCAGTGCTGGAGCGGGCGGGGTACCCCCCCGACAGTCACGACTACAAGGCCTTGGTGGAGATCCTCGAGTCCCACCCGCGCGACTCGCTGTTTCAGATCGAGACCGACGAGCTGTTCGAGACCGCGATGGGGATCCTGGGCCTCGGCGAGCGTCAGCGCCTGCGGCTGTTCGTCCGCCGCGATCCGCTCGACCGCTTCATGGCCTGCCTGGTGTGCATCCCGCGTGAGAAGTTCAACACCCAAAATCGGGAACGGATCGCCGAGCTGCTGGTCGAGGCCTTCGGGGGAAGCCATCTCGATTGGAGCCTGCACCTGTCCGAGTCGCTGCTCGCGCGCGTGCATTACATCGTCCACTGCCCCGAAGGACTGCCCGAGTCATACGACCTGAAGGAGCTCGAGCATCGGCTGGTGGAGGCCATCAGGGCGTGGCGCGAAGATCTGCGCGCGGAGCTGATCGCCGAGCACGGCGAGGAGCGGGGCCTGGAACTTTTCAGGCGCTACGACTCGGCATTCTCCCCCGCCTACCGTGACGACTGGCCGGCCAAGGCGGCGCTGCCGGACATCGCCAACCTGGAGCGGCTGCGCGAGGAGGACGGACCGATCATCACCCTTTACCGCGTACCGGGCGCTGGGGGGGCGGCGAGCGATGACGGACGCGTCCATGCTGGCGAGACCGGGAGCGCGGGACACGGCCCCACGGCGCTCCGCTGCAAGCTGTTCTCGGCCGGAGACGTGGCGCTATCGGACGTGGTGCCCACCTTCGAGCACATGGGGGTACGGGTGGTCGACGAGCGGCCTTACGAGATCTCGCCGCAGGACGCCGACCCGCTGTGGATCTACGACTTCGGTCTGGAGTGCGAGGCAGATGACGTCGAGCGCGTGCGGCCGTTGTTCGAGGAGGCTTTCCTACAGGTTTGGCGGGGCGAGCTCGAGGACGACGGGCTGAACGGCCTCGTGATGCACGCCTCGCTCACGGGGCGTGAGATCACGGTGCTGCGGGCCGTGGCCCGATATCTCCGTCAAGTGGGCATTCAGTTCTCGGACGCCTACATGGTCCGCACGCTGCTGCGCCACCCGGACATCGCCATGCTGCTCGTGCGGCTGTTCGTGGCCCGCTTCGATCCCGGGCGCAAGCTCCGCGGGGATGTCGAGCAGCTGGCAGGGGAGATCGAGGAAGCCATCGATGCCGTCGAGAGCCTCGACGAGGATCGCATGCTGCGCGGCTTCCTGGCCGTGATCCAGGCGATCCTGCGCACCAACTACTTCCGCATCGACGGACCGGGGCCGGCGAATGGTCTGGCGGCGCCCGGTGCCCACCGACCGTTCCTGTCGTTCAAGCTGAACCCGGAACGCATTCCCCTGCTGCCCCTTCCCAGGCCGCAGTTTGAGATCTTCGTCTACTCGCCGAGGATGGAGGGCGTCCACCTGCGCGGCGGCAAGGTGGCGCGCGGCGGGTTGCGCTGGTCTGACCGTCCCGAGGACTTCAGGACGGAGATCTTGGGCTTGATGAAGGCCCAGATGGTCAAGAACGCGCTGATCGTCCCGGTCGGCTCGAAAGGCGGATTCGTGGTCAAAGAGCCGCCGGTGAGAGGTGGCCGTGAGGCTCTCCAGGAGGAGGGGATCGCGTGTTACAAGACGTTCCTCTCAGGGCTGCTCGACGTGACCGACAACATCCGCAAGCGAAACGTCGTGCCGCCGCCGCAGGTCGTGCGATACGACGAGGACGACCCCTATCTGGTGGTCGCCGCGGACAAGGGCACGGCCACCTTCTCAGACATCGCCAACGAGGTCTCGGCCGACTACGACTTCTGGTTGGGAGACGCTTTTGCGTCCGGGGGCTCGCGGGGCTACGACCACAAGGAAATGGGCATCACCGCCCGCGGGGGATGGGAGTCCGTGAAGCGCCACTTCCGCGAGCTGGGAATGGACATCCAGAAGAACGACTTCACGGTCGTGGGGATCGGCGACATGTCAGGCGACGTGTTTGGCAACGGGATGCTGCTCTCGCGCCACATCAAGCTGATCGCCGCCTTCAATCACTTGCACATCTTCCTCGACCCCGACCCAGATCCCGGCGCCAGCTACAAGGAGCGCAAGCGGCTGTTCTCGCTCGCGCGCTCGCAGTGGTCGGACTTCGACCGGCGCGTGATCTCTAAGGGCGGGGGCGTGTACCCGAGGTCGGCCAAGTCGATCCCGATCTCGCGTGCGGTGAGGCATGCTCTGCAGATCGAGACCGATGAGCTCGCGCCACCGGACTTGATCTCGGCGATCCTGCGGGCGCCGGTCGATCTGTTGTGGAACGGCGGCGTCGGCACCTACGTGAAGTCCTCGACCGAGACGCATGCCGACGCCGGCGACAAGGCCAACGATCTGGTGCGCGTCGACGGCCGCGAGCTGCGCTGCGGAGTCGTCGGCGAGGGAGGCAACCTGGGGTTCACACAGCAGGGGAGGGTGGAGTACGCGCTGCGCGGAGGCCCGGAGCGGCGCGGCGGGAGGATCAACACGGACGCCATCGACAATGTCGCTGGGGTCAACTGCTCCGACCACGAGGTCAACATCAAGATCCTGCTCGACGGGCTGGTGGCCGGGGGCAAGATGAGCGAGGCCGAGCGCAACAGGCTGCTGGTGCAGATGACCGACGCCGTCGGCGAGAGCGTCCTCCACGCCAGCTACACGCAGACCCAGGCGATGAGCCTGGCCCTGGCCCAGGCCCCGGAGATGGTCGACGTCCACGGCCGGCTAATTCGGCGCCTGGAGCAGGTCGCAGGCCTCAACCGGGAGCTCGAGTTCCTCCCCGACGACGAGGCGATCGACGAGCGCAAGGTCGATCAAAAAGGCCTGGTCGGACCGGAGATCGCCGTCGTCATGGCCTACTGCAAGATCCACCTGTACGCCGAGCTGCTTGACTCCGACCTGCCCGAGGACCAGTTTCTGGCCGAGGATCTCGAGCGCTACTTCCCATCACCGCTTCCGCGGCGCTACGCCAAGCCGATGCGCGAGCACCGCCTGCGCCGAGAGATCATCGCCACGGTTGTCGCCAACCAGCTCGTCGATCGCGCGGGAACGACGTTCATCTTCCGGCTGGTCGAAGAGACCGGGGCCGCCGCCTCTCTGCTCGCGCGAGGCTACGCCGTGGCGCGGGAGGTGTTCGACGTGCGGAGCTTTTGGGAGGCGGTGCAGGCACTTGACAACAAAATCGATGCCACTGCGCAGCTCGAGATGCTGATCGAGGGACGCCGACTGGTGGAGCGCGCCACCCGGTGGTTAGTGCGCGCCAACCCTCGGGAAATCGATATCGAGGCGACGATCGACCGCTACCGCAAGCCACTGGAGCTGCTCTCCCGCTCTTTGCCCGGCGCGCTCGACGGGGCCGACCGCGAGACCTTCGACAAGCGCGTGGATGAGCTCCAGGAAGCCGGCGCACCCTCCGAGCTCGCGGTCAGGATCGCCGCCATGGCGCACCTTGTTTCGGTGTTCGACATCGTGGAGGTGGCGGAGGCCACCCGGCGAGACGTCAAGCCGGTGATGAGGACCTACTTCACGATCGGGGGCGAAATCGTGCTGACCTGGCTACGCGACCGGATCATCGAGCTGCCGCGGGCCAACCGCTGGCAGGCGCTCTCCAGAGCGGCGCTGCGCGACGATCTCTACAGCCTCCACCGGGCGCTGACGCAGGAGGTACTGGAAGCCGGCGGCCGCGACGCCGATGCCCGGGAAGCGATGGAGGCCTGGCGCAAGCGCAACGAGGCGGCTGTGACGCGTTGCCTTGGGATCCTTGACGACATCAAGGCCTCGCGCGAGTACGACACGACGACGCTGCCGGTCGCCCTGCGTGAGGTCCGCAACCTGATCCGCGAGTCGGACGGCTGGGAGCCGGCGGCGCCCTAGGACCCAGGCCTCGGCGACGGCCTGGGCATCAGCGGATCCGTGCGGATCGGCTGTAGTAGGTCACGGCGTCTGACGGGTCGGTCCACGCCAGGCGGACCCAGCCCGCCGAGGGGATGGGAACACTCGTGTAGAAGAAGCCCTCGCTGTTGGTGGTGCTGACGGCGTCGCCGCCCTGCGACGTCCAGTTGCTAGAGCCGTCCGGCAGATACTGGATCGTGGCCTGCTGGGTGGCGGAGTGGTTGGCCGCTCGGAGCTGACCCCACACGGGCACCGAGGTGCCGTGGCGGGCATTCGGCAGCCAGATCGGCAGGCGGAACGCGTCAAGCGCCGGCTTGGGCTTGCCGCCGAGGAACTCCAGCCCCGTCTGAAAGGTGGCCCAATACGCACGGCTGCCGGGCTTGGTGTGCGCCCGGGGGCGAGAGTCGATCAGCTCGAACTGATTCCACGACTGCACATATGGGTGGCTCCAGGCCATGTACTCGGCCTCGTTCAGCCACGTCGCCTGCTGGGTCGTCGAGTTCTTCACATACGGGTTCGGGGGGTTGGACTCGTAGCCGAACTCGGTCAGATAGATCGGCACCCCTCCGGCTGAGAGCTTGCCGTAGGCCTTGAACGCTCCGCCCAGGAGCCCAGCCAGCGAACCAAGGTTGTGCATCGTTATCCAGCCGCTGAGCGGGTACCTCACGTTCGGCGCGATGTTGAACGAGTAAGGGTGATAGGCGAAGCCGCTGGCATCGAACAGCGCCGGGTTGGCGGCGACGAACGATGCCCGCGATCCCGAGCTCGGACAGCCGTACACAGCGGCTGCCGAGCCCCTCAGCGGGCTCGAGTTGGAACCGACGCAGTACAGGCCCCGGTCGAACTGCGCCCCGGTGATAACGCCGGGGCTGACCGTCTCGCCGATCAGAATCGTGTCGCTCGAAGGCGTATGCCCGCTGGCCTGAAGCCCCTGCCAAGCGGCGTTCGCAAGTCCGCGATAGAGCGCCGGCTGCAGGTACTCAAGGCGCCCACCACGGATCTTCCGATAGTAGGGATTCAGCCAGGCGGGAAAGTTCGGCTCGTTCCAGATCTCCCAGCCCGAGACCCGGGGGAGGCCCTCGTAACTGCCGCTGTAGCGCTTTGCGGCTGCCTGAACGAACTGCCCGAAGTCGGCCGGATTGGGGGCGTGTCCGAGCGCCTTGCCCTGTCTGTAGTTTCCCCGCGGAATGGCCCAAGCGGGCGAGGGCGGCACGACCAGCAAGGACACGCCCAGCCCCAGCTGCTTGGCCTCCGTGACGACCAGGTCATAGCGGCTCCAGGCGCCGTTCGGGTACGCGGCGGGATCGGTTGCATTGAAGTTGGGCCGCCGCCTGGAGCTTGGATCAGGCGCCACCAGCGACCACACCAGCGACACTTTCACCTGGTCGACTCCCAGCTGGCGGATCGCCTGCAGCGCGCTGATCACGCGCTGCGGTGAGGAGTAGAGCAGCTGCTGGTCGTCCATCAGGCTCGACTGCATGGTGGTCGAGGCGTGCGCTGCGACGGGTAGCGCGCACAGGCCGAGCGAGACGGCGACGGCCGCCGGCAGGAAGGTCTTCAGCCTGTGGGGGGCGAACTTCAAGCGCGACATCGTATGGAGAACCCTGGGATATGACGCTAGTTGCGGCCGGACGCCGTACCCTTGCCCGCAACTCTGGCTGCCCCCGTGGGTTCGGCCAGAGAGACCGAAGCAGCCTTAGGAAGCGAACTTGCTGACCAGATCACGAACACGATCCCTGCCCGTCGTCCTCGTGGCGGCCGCGGCCGCGGTGGCGGTCGCGGCAGTGCTTTTGTTTGCCACCACCTCCCCCGCGCCGGCGGCCAAGACACAGCTGGCGATCTTCGAGGTCCCGAACATCCAGTACACCTACACGGAGCCCCAGCTAAAGATCCTCCGTAGCCTCGGCGTCGACGTCCTCCGCCTGCCGGTGCTCTGGGCCTCGATTGCGCCCAACGCCAACTCGCGCACGCGTCCCAATTTCAATGCGTCGGACCCCAACGCCTATCCGGCAGCCAACTGGGCGCCCTACGACCAGCTCATCAGAGACGCCACTGCCGACGGGATCGCCGTCGATCTGATGCCCACCGGCGCCGCTCCCCTCTGGGCGACCGCCTCGGGCGCCCCGGGATGCGGCACGGTGGGGACGACGAGCGTGTGCTTCACGGGTGACTACTACCCATCGGCCAGCGAGTACGGCCAGTTCGTCCACGCGCTCGCCACCCGCTACGGCGGCATTCACTTCTGGGAGCTGTGGAACGAGGCCAACTGGGGCCCGTCCCTGACCCCGCAGTACAACGGCTCGTCGGTCCCGGTCTCGGCGAGGATCTACCGCAGCTTGATCGGCGCGGGCTACAAGTCCCTGCAGCAGACGGGGCACGGCCGCGACACGGTCATCGCCTCGAGCCTCTCTCAAGACGGCTCGGCGCACGTGGGCGTGACCGGCACATCGGCGCCGCTCACCTTCATCCGCACCCTGTACTGCGTCGACTCCGGCTTCAGGCAGCTGCGGGGCACCTCCGCGCGTCAGGCGGGCTGCCCGACCTCAAAAGCCGCGTCCCGGCGGTTCCGCGGCGCCAACCCGGCGCTGTTCAGGGTGACGGGGTGGGGTATCCATCCCTACGCCTACGGCAAGCCGCCCTCGCAGCTCGAGTATCCCAACCCGAACGGGGTGGAGTTCGCCGAGATCCCACACATGGCCCAGACCATGGATCGCGTCCAGGGGGTCTACGGGTCGCACGCGCGGATGAAGATCTACAACACCGAGTACGGCTACCAGAGCGGATTTGTCAGCCCGCAGAACGCGGCCAAGTTCATCAACTGGGCCGAGTACCTCTCCTGGAAGAACCCCCGGATCGCGAGCTATGACCAGTACGAGCTGGTGGACGCCGGGTGGTTCCCCACCGGTCTGATGACCCTTCAGAACCAGTTCAAGCCGAGCTTCTTCTCCTACCGTATGCCGGTCTGGCTGCCCGTCACCCGTGCCAAGCGCGGCAAGACGCTCGAGGTGTGGGGCGATGTGCGCCCGGCGCATTTCGCCACCGCAGACGGCTACGGACGGCAATATGCCTGGATCCAGTTCAGTCGCGGCGGCCGGGGCCCATTCCAGAACTTCAAGCACGTGCGAATCACCAATTCCCGCGGCTACTTCGACCTCCACGTCAAGTTCCCATCGAGCGGCGTTGTGCGGCTGGCATGGGCGTACCCCGCGGGCGACAGTCGGCTGAGCGATCCGGTTGCGGGCAGCCAGTGGATCTACAGCCGCACCACGAGCATCTCGATTCGCTGAGCCCCTAGAGCCGCCGTTTCAGCCGCGACTCCGTCAGCGAGCGGAGCGCGATCGCTCCCAGATCGATCAGCGTGGCGAGCAGGAACGCCAGCGGCCCGGTCACGAGCCATCCAGCGATCCGCGAGCCGATCCGAGCCAAGGACGTCAAGCTATCGTCTACGGGCCCCATGGCTCTGAAGACAAACGTCACCGAACTGCCCGAGTCGCGCGTCCGCGTGCAGGCGGAGGTCCCCGCCGAGGACGTGGAGCGCAGCGTGAACGAGGCCGCCCGACAGCTCGGCCGCCAGATGCGGATCCCCGGCTTTCGCAAAGGTAAGGTGCCGCCGCCGGTGGTCATCAGGCGGCTGGGGCGAGACGCTGTTCTGGACGAAGCGGTCCGGAGCTCGCTCGGCGGCTGGTACGCCGATGCCATCGACGGCGCCGGCATCGTCCCGGTCGGCGACCCTGAGCTGGATGTTCCCTCCGAGCTTCCGGGTCAGGGTCAGCCGCTTGAGTTCTCGATCGAGATCGGAGTGCGCCCGGAAGCCAGGCTCGGCCAGTACCAGGGACTCGAGGTGGGCCGCCGCGAGCCGCGCGCCGACCCCAAGCTGATCGACGAGGAGCTCGAGCGGATGCGCGAGCGGTTGGCGACGCTCGAGACCGTCGAGCGTCCGGCGGAGAGTGGCGACCACGTCGTAGTCGACTACGTCGGGAGGATCGACGAGGAGCCGTTCGAGGGCGGCGAGGGGCGCGACCAGCTGCTCGAGCTGGGGACCGGACGCCTGCTGCCCGGCTTCGATGAGGAGCTCACCGGTGCCAGCGCCGACGAGCAGCGCTCGATCACCGTCACATTCCCCGACGATTACCCCGGCGAGCTGTCCGGCCAGAGTGCCGAGTTCGAGGTCACCGTCAGAGAGGTCAAGGCCAAGCGGCTGCCGGAGCTGGACGACGAGTTCGCCACCCAGGCCGCCGGGTTTGACACCCTGGACGAGCTCCGCGAGGACATCGCACAGCGCCTGCAAGAGGCCGACTCCCAGGCGGTGGAGCGGGAGTTTGAGCAGGCGGTGCTGGATGCCGCCGTGGGCGAGGCTGACGTCGACGTCCCGGCCAAGCTTGTTCACGCGCGCGCGCACGAACTGCTGGAGCAGACGTTCTCGGCGCTGGCGCGGCAGGGCATCTCCAGGGAGGCCTACGAGCGGATCTCGGGCAAGGACGCCGAATCGCTGGCGCACGAGGCAGAGCCCGAGGCCGAAGCGATCCTCAAGCGCGAGGCGGTGCTGGCGGCGGTGGTCCAGGCCGAGGGCATCGAGCCCTCGGACGAGGATCTGCTCGCGGCCATCCGGCCGATCGCCGAGCGGGACGGCCGCAAACCCCAGAAGGTGCTGGAGCAGCTGCGAGATCGCGGTCGCCTCGGGCCACTGCAGGAGGAAGTCGCTTCGCGCAAGGCGCTCGAGAAGCTGGTCTCGGAAGCCAAGGCGATCAGCGTGGAGCAGGCCAAGGCCAGGGACAAGCTGTGGACGCCCGAGAAGGAGTCAGGCGAAGCCGGCTCGGGGCAGCTCTGGACTCCCGGAAGCTAGCGCCGCGACGCCTCGGGGCCGACCGAGCCCCGCTGCTACATTCGACCCCTCGCCGCCGAGCGACCTCGGCAGGAATCCGGACAGGGAAGCGAAAGAAGCGAGGACGATGAGCCCACTGGTACCGATGGTCGTCGAACAGACCTCGCGCGGCGAGCGCGCGTTCGACATCTACAGCCGGCTGCTCAACGAGCGGATCATCTTCCTCGGCACGCCGGTCGACGACCAGATCGCGAACCTCATCGTCGCCCAGCTGCTGCACCTGGAGTCCGAAGATCCGGACAAGGACATCTCGATCTACATCAACTCGCCCGGCGGCTCCGTTTACGCCGGCCTGGCGATCTACGACACGATGCAGTTCATCAAGCCCGACGTGCAGACGATCTGCGTGGGGATCGCGATGTCGATGGGCGCGCTGCTGTTGGCGGGCGGCGCCGGCGGCAAGCGGATGGCGTTGCCCAACGCGAAGATCCTGATTCACCAGGTTTCGTCAAGTTTTCAGGGCCAGGCCACCGACATCGAGATCCACGCCCAGGAGATCATCGGCGTCCGCAGGCGGCTCGATGAGATCATCGCCAAGCACACTGGACAAGATCTGGAGAAGGTTCGCGGCGACACCGAACGCGATTACTTCATGAGCGCCGAGGAGGCCAAGGAGTACGGCATCATCGACCGGATGATCTCGCAGCACTAGTGCACTAGTCTTAGGCGCGAGGTCCGTCCCGGCCGCTCGAGGAGGGCACACCGCATGGCACGTCCCACGGACTCCAACGAACAGCTTCTCTGCAGCTTCTGCGGAAAATCGCAGCGACAGGTCAAGAAGCTGATCGCCGGTCCGGGCGTCTACATCTGCGACGAGTGCATCGATCTCTGTAACGAGATCATCGACGAGGAGCTCACCGCTCCGCCCAGCTTCGACATCGAGAACCTCCCCAAGCCACGGGAGATCTACGACGTGCTCGGCGAGTATGTGGTTGGCCAGGAGCAGGCCAAGCGGACGTTGTCGGTGGCCGTCTACAACCACTACAAGCGCGTCCAGATGATGCAGTCCGACGAGAACGACATCGAGCTGCAGAAGTCGAACATCCTCCTGCTGGGGCCCACGGGCTGCGGCAAGACGCTGTTGGCCCAGACGCTCGCGCGGATCCTCAACGTGCCGTTCGCGATCGCCGACGCCACGGCACTGACCGAGGCTGGATACGTCGGCGAGGACGTGGAGAACATCCTGCTGAAGCTGATCCAGGCGGCGGACTACGACGTCAAGAAGGCCGAGACCGGGATCATCTACATCGACGAGGTCGACAAGATCGCCCGCAAGGCGGACAACCCCTCGATCACCCGCGACGTATCGGGCGAGGGCGTCCAGCAGGCGCTGTTGAAGATCCTCGAGGGCACCACCGCCTCGGTGCCTCCGCAGGGGGGCCGCAAGCATCCCCACCAGGAGTTCCTCTCGATCGACACAACCAACGTCCTGTTCATCTGCGGCGGCGCCTTCGCCCAGCTGGACAAGGTCATCGAGCGCCGGATTGGCCACCAGGGGATCGGCTTCGGCTCGGTGATCCAGACCAAGGACCAGCGCGACACCGGCGAGGTGTTCGAGCACTGCCTGCCCGAGGACTTGATCCAGTACGGCCTGATCCCGGAGTTCATCGGCCGGCTGCCGGTGATGTCCGCGATCCACCAGCTGTCGCGCAATGAGCTGATGCAGATCCTCACGGAGCCGCGCAACGCGCTGGTCAAGCAGTTCCAGCGCTTCTTCCAGTTCGACGGAATCGAGCTCGTGTTCGCCGATGACGCGCTGACCTCGATCGCCGACAAGGCGCTCGAGCGCGAGACCGGGGCGCGCGGACTGCGCTCCATCATCGAGGAGGTTTTGCTCGAGGTGCAGTTCGAGCTCCCGTCGCGGCGCGACGTGCGGAAATGCGTGGTCACCCGGGAGACGATCGAGAAGGAAACGTCTCCCACGCTGGTCACGATGGCCGCGCCCGAGGAAGAGGCGGCTTAGCGGACGCCACGGGCCGCTCTCGGCCCACTCCAGTCTTAGAAGTTGTGGGCGTCTGGCGCCACATAACTTCCGACGGCCGTCCCTAGACTCAGGCTCCGATGTCAGAGCTTGAGTCAAAGACGCGCTATGACCCCTCGGAGGTCGAGCCGCGGATCGCCGAGAAGTGGCTTGCCAGCGGCCTGTTTCACCCCGAGCCTGAGGGCGTGGCGGCCGAGAACTACTCGATCGCCGTCCCGCTGCCCAACGTCACGGGCGTGCTGCACATGGGCCACGCGCTCAACGACTCGATCCAGGACTGCCTGATCCGCTTCAACCGCGCACAGGGCAGGCGGGCCAAGTGGATCCTGGGCACCGACCACGCCGGCATCGCCACCCAGACGCAGGTGGAGCGGGCGCTGAGAAGCGAGGGCACGAGCCGCGAGGAGCTGGGCCGCGAGGCGTTCGTTGAGCGCGTGTGGCGCTGGCGCGATCAGTACGGCGGCCAGATCATCGAGCAGCTCAAGCGCCTCGGCGCCTCGCTCGACTACGAGGACGAGCGCTTCACGCTCGACGAGGACTACGCGCGCGCGGTGCTCGAGGTGTTCGTAGCGCTGTACGAGAAGGGCTACATCTATCGCGACCGTTACATGGTCAACTGGGACCCGGGAACCGGCTCGGCGATCTCGGATCTCGAGGTCGAAGCGGAGGAGGTCACGGACACCCTCTACTACGTCGACTATCCGCTGGCCTCCGGTTCGGGAGCGGTGACCGTGGCCACCGTACGTCCTGAGACGATGCTCGCCGACACGGCGATCGCCGTTCACCCCGACGACGAGCGCTACCGGCGGCTGGTGGGGGAGAAGGCGGTCCTGCCGCTGGTTGGGCGCAAGCTGAAGATCATCGCCGATGAGTACGTCATGCCGGAGTTCGGCACGGGCGCGCTCAAGATCACGCCTGGCCACGACCCCAACGACTTCGAGATCGGCCGTCGGCACGGACTGGCCGAGATCAGCGTGATCGGCGAGGACGGGCGCATCACCGAGGAGGCGCCGGAGCGCTTTCGCGGCATGACCGTCGAGGAGGCGCGCGAGGCGGTGGTGGACGAGCTGCGCGAGCAGGGGGCGATCGCGCGCACCGAGCCGCACGTGCACGAGGTACCGGTCTCCCAGCGCTCGGGACAGCGAATCGAACCGCTGATCTCGCTGCAGTGGTTCATGCGCATGGACGAGCTGGCGGCGCCGGCGATCGAGGTGGTCAGAACCGGCCAGGTTCGGTTCTGGCCCGAGAGCTACAGGCGCGTGTATCTGAACTGGATGGAGAACATCCGTCCCTGGTGCATCTCGCGTCAGCTGTGGTGGGGCCACCAGATTCCCGTCTGGTACCGCGACGACGAGCAGTATGTGGGGGTCGAGCCGCCCGCGGGCGAAGGCTGGGAGCGGGACCCCGACGTGCTCGACACCTGGTTCAGCTCCGGGCTGTTCCCGTTCGCCGCGCTCGGCTGGCCGCGCCAGACGGCCGAGTTGGAGGCCTTCTATCCCACCGACACGCTCGTCACCGGCCGCGAGATCGTGTTCCTGTGGGTGGCAAGGATGATCATGCTGGGGCTGGAGTTCACCGGCCAGATCCCGTTCACCGACGTGTACGTCCACGCCATCATCCACGCCCCCGATGGGCGGCGGATGTCCAAGTCGCTGGGCACAGGGGTCGATCCGCTCGACCTGATCGAGGGTGGTCCGCGGCCGCCCGCGTTCGCCGAGCGGGATGACGCGGGCGCCGCGCACTCCGGCGAGGCTGGACGCCGAGCGCGAGGCAAGGCCGCGGGCGACTTTCCCGCCTACGGTGCCGACGCCGTTCGCTGGGGCATGCTGGCCATGTCCTCGAGTCAGGACGTGAGCTTCTCCGAGGAGCGGATCGCCCAGGGCCAGCAGCTGACGAACAAGCTGTGGAACGCCTCGCGGCTGGTGCTCCTGGGCGTTGCTGCCGACGCCCGGCCGGCCGTGGAGCCGCGGGTGGTAGAGGACCGCTGGATCCTCTCGCGCCTGGAGCGCGCGCGGCGCGAGGTCTCGGCGATGATCGAGCGCTTCGACTTCTCGCACGCCGCCCACCGCCTGTATGACTTCGTGTTCGCCGAGCTCTGCGACTGGTACCTGGAGCTGGTCAAGCCCCGCCTGCGGGCCGCCGAGCCGGAGCTCGCGGCCACGCTGCTGTATGTGCTGAGGGAGACGCTGGTATTGGCACACCCGATGATCCCGTTCGTCACCGAGGACATCTACTCGCACCTTCCGGGGGCCGACGGCCTCCTAGCCGCGCGTCAGGGAGCAGAGCCAACCACAATCGACGAGCGGGCTGAGGCCGTGCTCGGGCAGGCGATCGAGGCCGTTCAGGCGGTGCGCGGCTGGCGCGACCAGGCGGGTGTCAAGGTGGCGGCCAAAGTGCCGGCGCGGATGGCGGCCTCGGGCTATGAGGAAACGGCGGGGCACATCGCCGCGCTCGGGCGCCTGGAGTTCTCGGAGGACGGGGCTTCGGCCATCGACTCGATCCCGGTTCCGGGCGGGGCGATAGAGATCCTTCCCACCGACGACGTCGACACCGCCGCGGCGCAGCTAAAGCGCGAGGCCGAGGTCCAGCGCCTGCTTCGGGAGCTGGAGCGCGCCCGGAGCAAGCTGGCCAATCAGGGCTTCGTCGCCAAGGCGCCCGGCGCCGTGGTCCAGGCCGAGCGGGACAAGCTCGCGCGGCTGGAGGAAGAGCTCGCCGCGCTCTCGGGGCAGGCGGCGTGAGCGCTCCGTGGACAGCCGCGCAGGCCGAGCGCTACCTGATGGGGCTCGAGCTGTTCGGGATGCGCTTCGGCCTGGACAGGATGCGCAGGCTGATGACCGCGCTGGATCACCCGCAGCGGGCGTTCGACTCGATCCACGTCGTCGGCACCAACGGAAAATCGTCGACCACCCGGATGATCGCGGCGATCCTCGAGCGCCACGGCCTACGCACCGGCGCCTACACCTCTCCCCACCTGGTGTCGTTCGCCGAGCGGATCCAGGTGCAGGAGCGTGACCTCGAGCCGGCGGCGTTCGCCGCCGCGGTCCAGCGGGCGGCGCGCGCGGCCGAGCTCGTCAACCGCTCGCTGTCGGACGGCGACCGCGTCACGCAATTCGAGGCGCTGACGGCGGCGGCGTACTCCGAGCTGGCACGCCAGGGCGTGGAGCTGGCGGTGATCGAGGCCGGTCTCGGCGGGCGCTACGACGGAACCAACGTGATTCCCTCGAGCGTGCAGGTGCTGACCAGCGTGGGGCTCGAGCACACGCGGTGGCTGGGGCCCACGGTCACGCACATCGCCGCGGAGAAGCTCGACGTCGTGCGTCCGGGCCGGGTGGTGGTGCTGGGAGCGGGCCTGCACCCCGACGCCGAGGCGGTGGCCCGGCGTGTGGCCTCAGAGCGCGGCGCCGAGCTCGTGCGGGCTCCGGCCGACCCGGGCGTAGAGGTGGCCGCGCTGGGGTCCTTTCAGCGGCGGAACTTCGCGCTGGCCCGGACCGCCGCCGAGTCCTACTTGGGCCGGCTCGACGAGGGGGCGGTGGCCGACGCGGCGGCCGGGACGTTCGTGCCGGGTCGCCTCCAGATCGTGGCAGAGGATCCGCTGACGCTGCTCGACGGCGCGCATAACCCCGACGGGATCGAGGCGCTCGTGGAGTCGCTGGGCGACCCGTTCGCCGCCGGACGCTCGCCGCTTGTGGCCGTGGTTTCGGTGCTCGACGACAAGGACGCGGCCGGGATGCTGGGGGCCCTGCTGCCCGCGTGTGACGCGCTGGTCTGCACGAGCTCTCATAATCCCCGCGCCTTGCCTCCCGGAACTCTGCAATCCCTCGCCGGTCAGCTGAACGGTCCCCGCAGCGAGGTGATCGCCGACCCGCGCAGGGCCATGAGCCGCGCGCGCGAGCTGGCCGGAGCACGAGGCGTCGTCCTGGCCACGGGCTCGATCTACCTGGTGGCCGACCTGCTGGCGCCGGAGCGCCGGGAGCGGGCATCGACCCTCTGAGCGAGGCGGCGTCCTTAGTGAACGAGCCACAGCAGCAGCCGAGCTTCTTGACGATGATCGGCCTCGTGGCGCTGATCGTCGCCGTGGTGATCCTCGTGTTCTTCGGTATCGGCTACCTGTTCGGGCGGCTGTTCCTGTAGCGATCCGCGGTCAGGCGATCGGACCGCGGCGTGCAGGCGATCCCGTCGTGGCGGCGAATGTTTGACGCGGGTTGGGCCGTCCGACCATTACACTCGCCTCTTTATGTTTCTTCCAGCGGTCTTCGGGATCAAGAGCAGCGGCCTAAATATTGCCGCCAACCTGGTCATTCTCTTCCTGGTCGTGGTGTGGCTGGCGCTGATCTACTGGACGTACGCTGACGCCCGCCGGCGGATCGCGGACCCATTGCTCGTCTGGTGCGCGACGGCCGCGTCGGTGTTCCCGTTCGTGGGCACGGTCGTCTACATGATCGTGCGCCCGCCCGAATATCTGGACGACGTCCGCGAGCGCGAGCTGGAGATGCAGGCCGCCGAGGCGCGCCTGGCGCAGTTCGGCTACCACCTCTGCCCCCACTGCGACGCGGAGGTCGAGAAGGACTTTCTCCGCTGCCCGAGCTGTCTGCGCAAGCTCAAGGACCCCTGTCGCACCTGCGGTCGACCGCTCGATCCGGGCTGGAAGATCTGCCCCTTCTGCGAGTCAGAGGTGGGTGGCGTGGCACCGACGCCGCGGCGCGCGCGCCGGCGGGCGCAGACGATGCCCGATCGCAGCGGTGCGGTGGCGGAGCGCCCCACGACGGCCGAGCCACCGGCCGCCGGGCAGCCTCAGATCACCTGAGGGCCGAGCGTCCGACACCGGGCGGCGGTTTACCCGCGCGACCTCCCGGCGCGGCGGCCCCTAGGATGCCGCGACCATGGAGCGATCGCTGATCCTGGTCAAGCCCGACGCCTTTGCCCGCAACCTCACCGGCGAGATCATCGCCCGTTTCGAGCGCAAGGGGCTCGGACTGGTGGCGATGAAGCTGATGACGATGGACCGTCAGCTGGCGGAGCGTCACTACGCCGAGCACGAGGGCAAGCCGTTCTTCGGAGAGCTCGTGAGCTTCATCACCTCGGCGCCCCTGGTGGCGATGGTCCTGGAGGGCGAGCAGGCCGTGACGGCGGCCCGGCAGGTCATCGGCGCCACCAATCCGCTGGAGGCGAGCTCGGGATCGATTCGCGGCGACTATGCGATCGAGGTGGGCCAGAACATGGTTCACGGCTCGGACTCCGAGTCCTCGGCAGCCCGCGAGATCGCGCTGTTCTTCCCCGAGCTGGGGTGAGTGGGCGACGGCGGTTGCCCGCCTGATCCTCGCCTCGCGCTCGCCTCAGCGCAGGGCGATCCTCGAGCAGCTGGGGGTCCGCTTCGAGGTCCGGGCGGCGGATGTGGAGGAGCTCGAGGCCGGGCCGCCGGAGGAGGTGGCGCTCGAGAACGCTCGTCGCAAGGCGACCGCCGCGGCCGAGGGTGCCGGCGGGGGGGAGCTGGTCCTGGGGGCGGACACGATCGTCGCCCTCGACGGGCGCGTCTACGGCAAGCCCGCGGACGCCGACGCCGCCAGAGTGACGCTGATGGCGCTCTCAGCCAGGCGTCACGAGGTGATCGGCGGCATCTGCCTGATCGACGGTCGGGGGACGCGGACGGCGGTGACGGCAACGCCGGTCGAGTTCCGGGAGCTCGACCGGCGCTTGCTCGAGTGGTACCTGGCGACCCAGGAGTGGCGCGAGCGTGCCGGCGGCTACGCGATCCAGGGCAAGGGAGCGGCGCTCGTCAGGTCGATCTCAGGCGACTACCTGAACGTCGTGGGCCTGCCGCTGAGGGCGTTGCTCGAGCTGGAGCCGGACCTGCTGTGGGCGGGGTGAGTCGACAGGCGACGGCCTTGAAGGCTTCATCCGCGGGAGCTTGAAGGGCCCGCGGCCGAGTTCCCCGCGCCCCTGCTTTTTGCGAGAAATTCTCCCCGCTGAGTGTTCGGTACACTCGCGCTCGGACGGAACCGGCAGCCTGGTCTTAGCCACCGCCGAGTCGTAGGTGCCGTCCGGTGCTTCCGCCTCCTCTATAGACAAAGACGCATGGGCTTCTTCACGTACCTAACGGGCTTCGGCGGCCGCGACATGGCCGTGGACCTCGGCACCGCGAACACGCTGGTCTACGTTCGCGGCCGTGGCATCGTGCTCTCGGAGCCGAGTGTCGTGGCGGTGGACTCGCGCACGGGAGAGGTTCACGCCGTGGGCATCGAGGCCAAGCGGATGCTGGGCCGCACGCCGGGCACGATCCAGGCCATCCGGCCGCTGAAGGATGGCGTGATCGCCGATTTTGAGGTCACCGAAGAGATGCTGCGGCACTTCATCCAGAAGGTGCACCAGAATCGTTGGGCGCATCCCCGTGTGGTGGTGTGCGTGCCCAGCGGGGTGACCGGAGTGGAGAAGCGGGCCGTGGAGGAGGCCTGCCTGTCCGCCGGAGCTCGCCAGGCCTACCTGATCGAGGAGCCGATGGCCGCGGCGATCGGCGCTGGCCTACCGGTCGGCGAGCCGACCGGCTCGATGGTCGTCGACATCGGCGGCGGCACGAGTGAGGTGGCGGTCATCTCCCTGGGCGGAATCGTTGTCTCGCAGTCGATCCGGGTTGGCGGCGACGAGCTCGACGAGGCGATCATCAACTACGTCAAGCGGGAGTACAAGCTGCTGATCGGCCAGCAGACGGCCGAAGAGGTCAAGCTCGAGATCGGCTCCGCTTTCCCGATGCCAGAAGAGGTGCAGGCCGAGATCCGCGGACGGGACATGGTCTCCGGGCTGCCAAAGACTGTCGTACTGACCAGCGAGGAGATCCGCGGGGCGCTCGAGGAGCCTGTTTCGCAGATCACCGATGCCGTCAAGGAGACGCTCGATCGCACGCCGCCCGAGCTTGCGTCGGACATCATGGATCGTGGCATCATGCTGGCAGGAGGAGGTTCGCTGCTCCAGGGGATCGAGGAGCGACTGCGTCACGAGACGCAGATGCCCGCGCACCTGGCGGAGTCGCCGCTGACATGTGTTGCGGTGGGCTCCGGGAGGTCACTGGAGGAGTTCGAAGCCATCCATCGTTCGAGCAAGAATTCACGCAATCGGCGCCGCCGGTAGCTAGGTTTCAAACCTGGTGTCCGAGATGGCCCGAGGCAAGTCGTTGGAGACCCCGATCTCGTGCATGACAAGCAAGTACGACGAAGGCGCCTGGTGCTCGCGGCCCTCGTCGCCATTTCCCTGATTCTGCTGACCGCCTACTTCGGCTCACCGCAGTCGAGCCCGCTGCACTCCATCCAGCGGGGGATCGCCGAGGTGTTCTCGCCGATCCAGGAGGGGGCCAGCAAGGTGCTGACGCCCGTCAGGGACGTGGCCGGCTGGTTCTCGGACACGATTCATTCCAAGTCGCGCGCCGACCAGCTGCAGAAGCAGGTCAACAAGTACCGGGCCGAGCTGGCCCAGGCCCAGCGCGCAGAGCTCCAGAACCGTCAGCTGGCAAAGGAGGTGGGGCTCGATCAGAGCAACTCGGTCTCCGCCTACAACAAGCTGTCGGCGGCCGTGATCTGGCACGACGCCTCGCTGTGGTACGCGACGATCGAGGTCGACAAGGGCTCCGGTGACGGCGTCCACGTCGACGATCCGGTGATCGGCGACGGCGCGCTGGTGGGGAAAGTCTCGGCGGTGGGCGCCACGTACTCGGTGGTCACGCTGATCACGGACCACACGTTCGCTGCGGCGGCCCAGGTCCAGGACCAGAACGGAGACCAGGGCGAGGTGGTGCCCAGGGTCGGTAACCCCAACCAGCTCGTGCTCCAGGACCTGCCGACGATCAACCCCGGTCAGCCCGGGCCGCAAGTTGGCCAGCAGGTGGTGACGCTGGGCTTCAAGAACGGGACCCTTCAGGATCTGTACCCGGCCGGCATCCCCATCGGCCAGGTCTCGAACGCCAGCGAGAACAACCTCTTCAACAACCATGAGGTTGTGGTCTCGCCCGATGCCGACCTGCGCCACCTGGACAATGTGCAGATCCTGGTCAGGCCCAACGCAGGCACGGCCCGCGCTCAGATCCCGTGACGATCCAGGGCAAGCTCGCACTTCGCCTCCTGATCCTGGCCTTGGCGACGGTCGTCGTCCAGCAGGCCGCCGTCTCCCAGATCTCGATTTTCGGCGTGAGCGCCGATCTCGGTCCGCTCGTCGTGATGTCGGTGGGGCTGCTGGCAGGGTCGATGGCCGGAGCGCTGATGGGCTTCGGCACAGGGCTGCTGCTCGACCTGGTCCTGTTCCAGACGCTGGGCGTCACATCGCTCTTGTACATCGCGATCGGCTACTGGTCAGGCCGCGTACGCGAGCTGCTCGATCCGGCGCACGGGCTCATCCCGCTCGGGATGGGGGCAGGCGCCACCGCGGTCTCCGGCTTCGGCATGGCGCTGATGCAGGTCCTGCTGGGAGTCGATGCGCCGGTCAGCGTGCTGCTCCTTCAGCAGATCTTCATCACGATCCTCGTCAATACCCTGATCGCGTTGCCCGTCTATCACCTGGTGCGCCGCATCGTCACTCCGGCGCTGCCTCAGGACCCGCGTCGGCGCCGGCGCCGCGCGTACACCACCGGCGGCCTCAGCCCGCTGCAGAGCCCATCTGAGCGCTTCGGCGCGGTCTCCCGTCCGACAAGCCGATGATCCAGACCCCGGAGGACAGGCGACCGCCGATGACGCCGCAGCTGGCGCTGCGGGTCGCGGTACTGGGCAGCGTCGCGCTGGCCCTGTTCGCGGTCATCTTCTTCCGCCTGTGGTTCCTGCAGGTGCTCAACGGCCAGGCCTACGTCCGTCAGGCGCAGGTCAATCAGGTGCGCTCGCTCACGATCCCCGCCCCGCGGGGCTACATCTACGACTCGAGCGGCAACGTGCTGGTGGACAACACCAAGGCGCTCGACGTGGTCATATCGCCGGCCAGCCTGCCGGTCAAGCTCACCCAGCTGAACATCGGCAGCCAACCGCCCGCCGATGAGGCTGTCTACCGCCGGCTGGCGCACGTGCTGGGAATCTCGACGCAGAAGAAGCCCTGCAAGATGGACGCCTCGATCCTCGGTCACTGGTACGGCACGCTCCACCTCGCCCAGATCCCCTGCGCCGTCGACCAGCAGCTCGTGACCACGCCCTATGCCGACGTGCGGGTCAAGCAGGGCGTCTCCACCGACGTGCAGTTCTTCCTGGCCGAGCGTCAGGACCAGTTCCCCGGCGTGCAGGTGCAGCAGGTCTACGTCCGCCGGTATCCGCTCGCCAGCGTGGCGGGCCAGCTGTTCGGAACCGTCGGACCGCTCAGCCCGCAAGATCTCTCCCAGGACAGCGCCCACTTCAAGAACATCCCGCACAGCGACTACGTCGGCCAGTCCGGGCTCGAGTACTACTACAACCAGTACCTCCAGGGCAAAGACGGCACCGAGCGCTTCCAGGTCAACGCATACGGCGACTTCAACGGCGACCTTCCCGGCACGTCCCCCCGCGCGGGCGACGCGCTGAAGCTCTCGCTGAACGTCCCCCTGCAGCGCGTCGGCCAGGCGGCGCTGCAGCAGTCGATCAGCTCCAACCCTCCCTCGACCGCCGGCGCGTTCGTGGCCATGAACCCCGACAACGGGCAGATCTATGCGATGGGCTCGCTGCCCACGTTCGACCCCAACATCTTCACCAAGCCCGTCTCGAAGTCCGTCTACGATCAGCTCAGCAACTCCACAAACGGTGACCCGCTGTTCAACCGGGCGATCCAGAGCGTCGGCCCCACGGGCTCGACGTTCAAGGCCATCACCGCCACGGCGGCGCTGCAGAGCGGCAAGTGGAGCATCGGCGATACCTATGACGACACGGGCCAGTTCTGCGAGGGCGGTGGTCTCTGCCGGCGCAACGCGGGGGGTGCCGCCTACGGCGTGCTCAACCTGGTCGAGGCGATCCACGTCTCCGACGACGTGTTCTTCTACAACCTGGGCGCGCTGTTGAACTCGCAGTCGCCGAACGGCGGCGACCTCCAGAAGTGGGCGCGGCTGTACGGGATCGGGCGGCCGACCGGCATCGACCTCGGCGGCGAGGATCAAGGGACGCTGCCCTCGCCGGCGTGGCGCGCACAGCGCAACACCGAGGAAGCCGCCTGCGACAAAAAGCACCATCTGCAGCCCGGGGGCTGTGGGATCGCCGACGGGACGAACCGCCCCTGGTCGGTCGGCGACAACGTGAACCTGGCCGTGGGCCAGGGCGACGTCCAGGTCACCCCCCTGCAGCTGGCGGTCGCCTATTCGGCGATCGCCAACGGCGGGACGGTCGTGCGCCCCCATGTGGCGCAGGCGGTGGAGAACGCGGATGGAACCGTGCTGCAGAAGATCGATCCCCCGCCCGCACGCCATTTGAACATCGATCCCGCGAACCTCGACGCGATCCGCCAAGGGCTGCACGAGGCCGCCCAGTCGCCTGGCGGAACGTCCTACGACGTGATGGGGAACTTCGGCCAGCAGGTCTACGGCAAGACCGGTACGGCGCAGTACATCACCAACGGCAGCGAGGAGGACTACGCCTGGTACGTCTGCTTCGTGCCCGACTGGACGACGAATAAGCCGATCCTGGTCGCGGTTCACGTGGAGAAGGGCGGCTTCGGCGACGTCGGCGCGGCGCCCGTGGCCCGGGAGATCCTCTCGCAGTGGTTCTACGGCAAGTCGGGCTCCTACCAGGCGGGAGGCTCCCACACGCTATGACCGAGAGCGTGCGCCGCCGATGAACGTCATGCCGATCCAGGCCGCCGACGAGCAGGTCCGCACCCGCCCGCGCGTGCTGATGCTGTTCGACCCGCTGCTGGCGCTCGGAGCGCTGGGGCTGGTGGCGTGCTCGATGATCACGCTCAGGGGCGCGGTGGGAACGCATTACGCCGAGCGGCAGGGGATCTACGCGGGGCTCGGCCTGGTGATCGCGATCGTGCTGGCCCGGATCGACTACTCGCGCCTGCGCGAGTACAAGTACGGCTTCTATGTGGCCCTGATCGGGCTGAACATCATCGTGTTCGGAATGCCGCGCGTGCAGGGCGCCAGGCGCTGGATCCCGCTGCCGTTCATCCAGGTGCAGCCCTCGGAGTTCGGCAAGATCCTGCTGATCTTGTCGCTGGCGGCGTTTGCGGTCGATCGCTCGCGGCGGTTGCATGAATGGCGCACCACGGCGCGGATCATGCTCCTGGCGCTGATTCCGGCGCTGGTCGTCATCCCCCAGCCGGACCTCGGTACGGCGATGGTGTTCGTGGCCATCGGCTTCACGACGCTGTTCTTCGTCGGCAGCTCGTGGAAGCACCTGCTCGCCCTGGTGACGATCTGCGTGGCCTCGCTGGCGATCGTGCTGGCGGGCGCCCCGGCGCTTGGGGTGCATGTGCTCAAGCCCTACCAGCAGCAGCGCCTGACGGGCTTTTTGAACCCCTCGCACGACCCCAAGAACCAGACCTACAACATCACCGAGTCGCTGATCGCGATCGGCTCCGGCCAGAAGACGGGCCGGGGAGCAAACGCAACCCAAACGCGGCTCAATTTCCTGCCCGCGCCGAACACCGACTTCATCTTCTCCGCCGTCGGCGAGACCTATGGGTTCGCCGGCGCGGCGCTGGTGCTGTCGCTCTATGCGCTGCTGATCTGGCGCGGGTTGCGGATCCTGACCATGTCCAAGAATCTGTACGGGACCGTGATCGCCGGAGGGATTCTGGCGATGCTGATGTTCCAGGTGTTCGTCAACGCCGGCATGACGATCGGCATCATGCCGATCACCGGCGTGCCCTTACCGCTGATGAGCTACGGCGGATCGTCGGTGATCGTCACCTTCATCGCCATCGGGCTGCTGCAGTCAATCTACATCCAAGCCCGCAGGACATCGGCGGCGAAGGCACGGGCGCTAATTTCATAAGGGCATGGGAAACGCCGCTTGGAGCGCGAAACCCCACTCAAAGCCGCGCGGCAATCGTTCGCGGCTCACTGCAAATAAAGGCCGCGCCGCCTGCCAGGCGGGCGCGGCCGCATAAAAAACAAAGGACTGAATGACAATTGAAGAAGCAAGTTTTGGTCAGCGTCGACCGCGGCGAGACGCGCGTGGCGCTGCTGGAGGCGACCGGAACGGTCGCGCGCGGCCGGCGCCGTAGGACGGCCCGGCCGGGCCCCGGGTATAGCGTCGCCGAGCTCTATGTCGAGCGGCGCGGCAACCGCTCGATCGTGGGCAATATCTACAAGGGGCGCGTGGATAACGTGCTGGGTGGCCTGGAGGCCGCGTTCGTCGACATCGGGCTGGAGAAGAACGGCTTCTTGCACGTCGACGAGATCGTGATGCCGGGCGTAGACGCCCCTCGCCGCGGACGGGGCTCGGCGCGCGAGGGGCGCCAGATCACCGACATGCTCAAAGCCGGGCAGGAGATCGTCGTGCAGGTGGTCAAGGACCCGCTCAAGACCAAGGGTGCGCGGCTGTCGATGGAGCTGACGATCGCCGGCCGTTACATGGTCCTTGCCCCTTACGGCGAGGGCGTCGGCGTTTCCCGGCGGCTCGACGATTCGGAGCGGGATCGGCTGCGCAAAGAGGCGGCGAAGCTCGATTTGAAAGGGTCAGGGGCGATCATCCGCACGGCGGCGCAGGGAGCCAAGCGCGCCGACCTGGAGCGTGAGCTCATCTACCTGTTCAAGCTGAATGAGGTCCTGCAGAAGCGGGTCAAGGAGAGCCCGGCGCCGGCGCCGGTCTTCCAGGAGGCTGACCTCTCCGTGCGCGTGGTGCGCGACATCTTCTCGCCCGAGTTCGAGCGCGCGATCGTCGACGATCCAAAGCAGCACCATCGCCTACTGTCGTTCTTCACCCGCACCGCGCCGGAGCTGGTGGAGCATGTCGAGCTGTGGGAGGGCAAGCAGCCGCTGTTCGAGGCCTACGGCATCGAGCAGGTGCTGGACTCGACGCTCGAGCGCCGCGTGGATCTGCCGAGCGGGGGCTATCTGATGATCGACTACGCCGAGGCCCTGACCGTGATCGACGTCAACACAGGGTCGTTCATCGGTCGCGGCAGGGGCGCGCGGCTGGAGGACACGATCACCAAGACCAATCTCGAGGCGGCAGAAGAGGTCGTGCGCCAGCTTCGACTGCGTGACATCGGCGGGATCATCGTCATCGATTTCATTGACATGGCTCGCGCCCGTAACCGTGACACCGTGCTGAAGACGCTGCGCAAGGCGCTGGACGAGGACCGGACCAAGACCTTCGTGGTCGAGATCTCTCCCCTGGGTTTGGTGGAGATGACGCGCCAGAACGTCACCGAGGGCGTCAGGGAGATCCTGACCAGGCCGTGCCCCACCTGCGACGGCGAGGGTGTCATCAAGTCCGAGGAGACGATCGCCATCGAGTTCGAGCGGCGCATGCGCGAGCTGGCCAGCGGCTCCAAGGCGCAGGCGCTTCTGATCCAGATGAACCCCCGGGTGTCGGCAGAGTTCGTCTCCGACGAGGCCCGCGTGCTGCGCGCCGTGGAGGAGGAGACCGGCAAGGTGTTCGTGTTCGAGGGCTCCGAGGGACTCCCACTCGAGCATTTCTCGGTGCTGCTCGAGGGGACGCGAGAGCAGGTGCTGGAGCGTGCGCTGCCGTTTCGTGAGGGGGAGGAGGTTCACGTGGAGATCGTGGAGCCTCACATGTACAGCCCCGGCGACGCCGTGGCCAAGGTCGACGGCTACATCATCTCGGTCAAGGGCGGAACCCCGTACGTCGGCGAGAAGCATCTGGTGCGGATCGAGGAGGCCGGTCCGACCGCCGCGGTGGCCTCGCTGCTCGACGCAGAGCCTGGGCCCAACGGGCATGAGCAGTCCGGACCGGGAGCCAAGAGCTCGGCCGGCGACGACGGCGCAGGGGCCCAGGATGCGCAGGACGGTCTAGAATCGAAGCCTCGGCGTCGCGGCCGCAGGGGCGGGCGACGCCGTTCTGGCGCCAAGGCCGCCTCCGGCTCGCAGGCGTCTGAATGATCAATCGGAGAGCTAGCGAGAAACGATGTACGCGATCGTGAAGACAGGCGGCAAGCAGTACCGCGTGGAGCAGGGAGAGTCGCTGCTCGTCGAGCGCCTGCCGGTCGATGAGGGCTCGAGCGTGACGCTCGAGCCGTTGCTCTACGTCGACGACTCAAGGCTTCTCGACGGCAAGGACGCGGCCAAGGTCAAGGTCCAGGCGCGGGTAGTTGCCCACGAGCGCGGCCCCAAGCTCCGGGTCGTGAAGTTCAAGCCCAAGCGTGGCTACAAGCGCCGCACCGGTCACCGCCAGGAGCTGACGCGGCTCGAGGTCAGCTCGATCAAGGCTCCGGCCGCGCGCTCGCGCGCCAAGAAGGAGGCTGTCGAAGATGGCTCATAAGAAGGGACTCGGATCCTCGCGCAATGGCCGCGACTCGGCCGCCAAGCGGCTCGGCGTCAAGGTGTTTGCCGGCCAGACGGTGTCCGGGGGCGAGATCATCGTCCGTCAGCGGGGGACCCGCTTCAAGCCTGGCGATGGCGCCGGCGTTGGCAAGGACGACACGATCTTCGCCCGTACGGCGGGTACGGTGGAGTTCACGCGCGGCCGCCGGGGACGCGTGATCTCGGTCGTGCCCTCCTCGGCGGACGGCGACTAGACCGCCGCGGCGAGCTGCGCCGTGCACTCCGGGCAGCGACGCGCCCTGATCGGGATCTCCCTCGTGCATTCCGGGCAGCTCTTCATCTCGGACGGCCCGGGGGCGCCGCGGCTGCGGTACACGTTGTAGGGCTTCACGACGAAGAAGAACACCGCCGCCGCCGTGGCGACGAACGTGAACAGGTTGTTGAGGAAGTCGCCGTAGAGGAAGTGCGAGGAGTTGATCGTGAACGACAGCGCGCCGAAGTTGGGCTGGCCGAAGATCAGCGCGATGATCGGCGTGATGATGTCGGCGACGAACGCCTTGATGAGCCCCGCGAACACCACCGCCATGACGAATGCCACCGCGAGCTCGACGAGGTTGCCTCGCTCGAGGAACTTCTTGAAGTCCTGTAGTACCGAAACCACTGCGCCCACCACCTCCCGGCCGGGTTGACAACGCCGCGCAAGGCTATTGGCCGGGGCGGCGGTAGTGACCGAGCTAGTTTGCCTGCGCGGTCGGGCGGACGAGTATCTCGTTGACGTCGACGTGTGGCGGCTGAGATATGGCGAACATCACGGCCCGGGCGACGTCCTCGGCGCGCAGCGCCTCCCGCGGGGCGCCGGCTGAGAAGAACGGCGTGTCGACCATGCCCGGCTCGATCACCGTCACCCGTACACCGCTGTCGTTGAGCTCCTGACGGGCGCTCTCGCCCATCGCCGTCACCGCCCATTTCGTGGCCGAATACAACGATCCGGGCAGCGCACGCCGGCCCGCGACCGACCCTGTGAGGAGCAGGTGACCGCGCGACTGCTTGAGCGCCGGCAGCGCGGCCCGGATCGTGAGAGCCGCGCCGTACACGTTGGTCAGCACCATCTCGCGCCAGTGCTCCGTGGTCTCCTCCAGGAAGCCGCGCTTGGCGCCGAAACCGGCATTGGCGAAGGCCACATCGAGCCGGCCGAACTGCTCGAGCACCCGCGCCACGGCGGCCTGCTGCTGCTCCCAGTTCGTGACGTCCAAAGGAGCCGCCAGCGCCCGCTGCTCGCCGCCGAGCTCGCCGACCAGGTTCCGCAGACGGTCCTCGGAGCGCGCCGCCAATGCAAGGCGATAGCCGGCCTCGGCCGCCTGCCTGGCGGTCGCCGCGCCGATCCCGCTCGAGGCGCCGGTGATGAGAAAAACCGGGTCCGACATCCTTACAGCATGCATGATCGAGCTCGCATCTTCGTCCAGGCCGGCGGTGGTGGCGACGGGTGCCTCAGCTTCCGCCGTGAGGCCCACGTGCCAAAGGGCGGCCCCGACGGCGGTGACGGGGGCCGCGGAGGCGATGTCGTGCTGGTGTGCGATCCCTCGCTGCGAGACCTGGAGCGCTTCCGACGTAGCGCCCACTTCAAGGCCAAGCGCGGCGGCCACGGACAGGGCTCGATGCGTCACGGCGCGCGGGGCGAGACGCTCGAGCTGTCGGTACCGCCCGGAACGCAGGTGCTCGTGGAGCGCGACGGGACGCGCCAAGATCTGCTCGTCCCAGGCCAGCGGGCCGCGGTGGCACACGGAGGCTCGGGTGGACGCGGCAACAGGCACTTCGCCGGGCCGACGCATCAGACCCCGCGGTTTGCGGAGCGTGGCCTGCCGGGAGAGGAGAGCTGGCTGACCCTGCGGCTCAAGCTGCTGGCGGACGTGGGGCTGATCGGTCTGCCGAACGCCGGCAAATCGTCGCTGCTGGCCAGGCTGACGCGCGCGCATCCCAAGGTGGCCGACTATCCGTTCACGACGCTCGAGCCTGTCCTGGGGACGCTGGACGGGGGGGAGCGGCAGCTGGTGATCGCCGACATTCCCGGCCTGATCGCGGGGGCGAGCGGCGGTGCGGGGCTGGGGCACCAGTTCCTGGCCCACGTCGAGCGCACGCGCCTGCTGGTCCATGTCCTCGATGTGGCGCCGCTCGACGGCTCGGATCCAGTGGGCAACTGGGAGACGGTGGAGGGCGAGCTGGCCGCGCACGACCCCAGGCTGGCGGCCCTCCCGCGGATTCTGGTGCTCTCCAAGGCCGACCTCGTAGACCGAGAGACTGCCACCGCGGCGCGCGAGCGCTGGCGTCGGAGGCTCGGTCCGGAGGTGCCGGTGATACTCACCTCCGCGGTGACGAGCGCCGGGCTCGACGAGCTGTCTGTGACGCTGCTGCGCGAGGTGCCCGCGGAGGCCTCGCCAACCGAGCCGTCGTCGGCCGAGGATGCAGCGACTGGCCCGGCCGAGCTCGCCGAACACCGCGTCTTTCGCCCGGCGGCCAGGCGGGCCTACCGAGTCGAGCGCACCGGTGAGCACAGCTGGCGTGTGAGCGGCAATGGCGTTGAGCGGCTGCTGGCGCGCTACGACCTCGACAACGACGAGGCGCTGGCTCACCTCGAGCGCCGGCTGCGGGGCATCGGCGTGATCCGCGCGCTGGAGGACGAGGGGTTCGAGCCCGGAGACGACGTGGAGATAGCAGGGGTGGAGTTCGAGCTGGATCCCGGATAGGATCCTCGCGCGGTCGGGCCGCGACCTTGAGAGGAGAGAGGACGATGCGTCGTGCTGTGCTCGCAGTGATCGTGCTGGCGGCTCTGGCCCTACCCGCCGCGGCGGGCGCCAGGGTGCTCCGTGTCGGGAGCTACCGTGGCATCCGCGGCCAGTTCTCGTCCATTCAGGCGGCGGTCAATGCGGCGCGGCCCGGAGACTGGATCCTCGTCGGGCCGGGCGACTACAAGACGAGCTCGAGCCGGCACCCCGGGGGCCGTTCGGACCTGCCGGCGGGGATCCTGATCGCCAAGCGGGATCTGTACATCCGGGGGATGAACCGCAACACGGTGATCATCGACGGGACCAAGCCGGGCTCCTCGGCCTGCAGTCGCAAGGCCTCGGCACAGAACCTCGGACCGAGGAGCTCCAAGGGCCGTCTGGGCCTGAACGGGATTCTCATCTGGAAGGCCAACAACGTCTGGGTCCAGAACCTGACCGCATGCAACTTCCTCAGTGGCAAGGGAGACTCGGGCAACGAGATCTGGTGGAACGGTGGCGACGGCACTGGGAAGATCGGCGGCCACGGTTACTACGGATCATTTCTGAGCGCGACGAACACGTTCTACAAGGGCAACGGAACGGCGGCTCAGTATGGGATCTTCTCGAGCAACTGGAGCGGGGGAACGTGGAACCAGACGTACGCCAGCAACTTCAGCGACTCCGGCTTCTACATCGGCGCATGCCAGCAGGTCTGCGACCAGACAATCAACCGCGCACACGCTGAGTTCAACTCACTCGGCTATTCGGGTACCAACTCCGGCGGCCAACTCGTCGTCAAGAACTCCGAGTTCAACGACAACCAGGATGGCTTCGACACCGACACCGAGAATGGAGACGCCCCGTCCCCGCAGGACGGCGCGTGTCCGAACAACGGCGTCAGCCCGATCACGCACACGCACTCTTGCTGGGTGTTCATGGACAACTACGTCCATAACAACAACAACCCCAACGTACCCGAGGTGGGACAGGCGGGTTCAACGCCTCTCGGCGTCGGCCTGTCACTGAGCGGCGCCCGCAACGACACGGTCATTAACAACCGGTTCGTCAACAATGACTCGTGGGCGGTGCTGATCCAGGTCCAGCAGGGGATCGGGGGACCGCCCTGCACGGGCGGCACGCTGAACTTCAGTGTTCTCGGCATCCTCACGCTGCCGTGCCTGTTCGACAACTGGGGGGACGCCATCCTCAACAACAGCTTCGCGGACAACGGCTCCTACGGGCACCAGACGAACGGCGACGTCGCGCAGGCGAACTTTCTGAGCGGCAATCCGACCAACTGCTACCAAGGCAACACAGACCCCGGCGGCCTCACGACTTCGCCCTCCGGCTTGGAGCAGAGCAACCCCACGTGCAGCGGCGCTGCTGCGCCGGCCAATACGAATATCCCATTGGTCGTGGAGGTGCTCTGCGGCAACGAGGGGTCGCTGGTCGGGGTGAGCGTCTCGTGTCTGGGTGGTAAGCCCTATCCGGCCCGCACGCGCGTCGTGATGCACAAGCTGCCCAAGCGGCTTCCGACGATGCCCAATGCCTGCTCGGGGGTACCCGCGAATCCGTGGTGCCCAGGTAGGCGCGCGCGGCGCGGTTAGCGCGCAACTGAGCTCACGTTGGCCCGCGGCAGGGCGCCGGCGGCGCAACGATCGCCGGGCCCTGATCGCGCCGGCGACCTAACCTCTGCGGCCATGTCCAGCCTGGTCGTGAAGCTCGGTTCGAGTATCGTCGCCGACGAGCGCGGAGCGGTGCGCGAGGACGTCCTCTCCCGCATCTGTGACGAGCTGGCCGATCTGCATCACGGGGGCCGCGAGGTGGTCGTCGTGACGAGCGGCGCGATCGCGCGGGGGATGGGGGTGATGGACATCCCGCTGCGGCCCCGGGCGATGGACGAGCTGCAGGCCGCCAGCGCCGTGGGGCAGGGCAAGCTCTACCAGGTGTACGACGACCTGCTTCGCGCGCGCCAGGTGCCCACCGCCCAGGTCCTGCTGACTTTCTTTGACATGAGCGCCCGCAGCCATTACGTGAACGCGCGCCGTACGCTGCGCCGGCTGCTGGCCTGGCGGGTGCTGCCGGTGATCAACGAGAACGACACCACGACGACCGATGAGATCTCGTTCGGCAACAACGACTTCCTGGCGGCGCAGGTGGCGATCCTGCTCGGTGCCGAGCTGCTGGTGTTGCTGACCGACGCGCCCGGTCTTTTCACCTCCGATCCACGTCGAAACTCGGACGCCCGCCTCGTCCCAGAGGTCATGGAGATCGAGGCCCTCGAGGGCCTCGACATCGGCACGGGCACCTCGGTGCTCGGATCGGGCGGAATGCGCTCCAAGGTCGTTGCAGCCGAAATGGCGACCGCTTCGGGCATCCCCGTCATCATCGCCAGCGGTCTGGAGACGGGGGTGCTTCGCCGGGCGACCGCGGCGGAAGCGGTGGGGACAAGGTTCGAGGCCCGCCAGGGTCGCTACTCGAGCTTCAAACTGTGGCTCAGGTACGCCAAGCCCGTTCGCGGCCGCGTGCTCGTCGACGCCGGCGCGGCACGCGCCCTGCGGGAGGCGGGAACGAGCCTGTTGCCGGTTGGCATCGTCGACGTCAGCGGAAAGTTCGAGGCCGGCGACGCCGTCGAGATCACGTACAACTCGGACACCATCGGCAAAGGCATCTCGAACTACTCGGCGGCGGAGCTGCGGCGCGTACGCGGACTGAAGTCGGAGGCCGTGCGCCAGCTGCTTCCGCGGGGCAGTGAGGAGGCGGTCCACCGCGACTACTTCGTGCTGACCTGAGTCCGGTGGCGCTTCCTGCCGCCGTGATGCCCGTGGCCTTGGAGCGAGGCAACGGTCGGGATCTGCCCTAACCTTTGGCGCTGATGGCCAGCATCGCCACATCCGTCGCCGAGACCTGCGCCGAAGCCAAGCGGGCGTCGCTGGGCCTTGCCCGGCTGGGGTCGGGTGTCAAGGACGCCGCGCTCGAGGCCATCGCCGCGGAGATCGAAGAACGCTCTGACGAGATCCTCGAGGCCAACGCCCGCGACCTCGAAGCCGCGAGCAGCGGTGATTACAGCCCGGCGTTTCTCGACAAGCTACGTCTCGACGATCGCCGGATCGCGGGGATGGCGGCGGGGGTGCGGACGATCGCCGCATTGCCCGACCCCGTGGGCGACGTCATCGACGGGTTCCGGCTCCCGAACGGACTCGACGTACGAAAAGTGCGCGTGCCGCTCGGCGTGGTGGCGGTCGTCTACGAGGCGCGGCCGAACGTCACGATCGATGCTGCCGCGCTTTGTTTGAAGGCTGGTAACGCGATCGTCCTGCGTGGCTCGAGCGCCGCCGCGCGTAGCAATGCCGTGCTGGCGTCGTTGGCCACCACTGCCGCCACCGCGGCCGGAATGCCCGACGGCGCGCTGGAGCTGGTCGCCGGCGGCGGACGCGACGAGATCGCCGAGCTTGCCACTCAAAGCGGGCTCGTGGATCTGATCGTGCCCCGCGGCGGCGAGGGGCTGAAGGCCTCGCTGAAGGGCGTGGCAACTGTCCCGGTCATGTACGCGGCGTCCGGCAACTGCCACGTCTACGTGGACCGATGGGCCGATCTGGAAGCCGCCGAGGCGATCGTCCTGAACGCCAAGCTTCAGCGCCCGGGCGTTTGCAACGCGGCCGAGACTCTGCTTGTCCACAGCGAGGTAGCCGAGGGGTTCCTGCCGGGGGCGCTCCAGGCACTGCACGAGGCGGGCGTCCGGCTGCACGGAGACGAGCGCGCCCGGGCAGCGGCGTCAAGCGTGCCGATCGACGCCGCGAGCGACGCCGACTGGGACACCGAATACCTGGCGCTCGAGCTGGCCGTCGGGGTAGTGGATTCGGCCGAGGAGGCGATCGGGCACATCAACCTCCACGGATCAGGACACTCCGAGGCGATCGTCACCCGCGACACCGACGCCGCGCGGGCGTTCCAGCTCGGCATCGATGCAGCCTGCGTGTACGTCAACGCCTCCACGCGGTTCACCGACGGAGGCGAATTTGGCATGGGCGCCGAGATCGGCAACTCAACGCAGAAGCTCCACGCCCGGGGCCCCATCGGGATCCGCGAGCTGTGCACGTTCAAGTACCTGATCGAGGGCGACGGACATATCCGCGCCTGAGGACGCTAGGCGGCAACGCGCGCCTACTGACGTGCGAATCGGAGTCTTGGGCGGCACTTTCAATCCGCCACACCTCGGTCACCTCGTGTGCGCCCAGGAGGCGTACGTTCAGCTCGACCTGGACCAGGTGATGCTGATTCCGGCGAGGATTCCGCCCCACAAGCCGCTCGAGGACGAGCCCGGCACCGAGCGCCGGCTCGAGCTCTGCCGCCTGGCGGTGAACGGCGACCAGCGCTTTCAGGTATCGGACATGGAGCTCGTTCGCGACGGACCGTCCTACACGCTCGATACGCTCTTGGAGCTGCACGCCAACGGCCCCGACAACGACCTCTTCCTGATCCTCGGCGGCGACATCGCTGCCGGTTTACCGGAGTGGCACCAGCCTCAGCGCGTCCTGTCGCTGGCCACATTGGCCGTCGCCAAGCGCCGCGGAACTTCTCGGGGGGCGGTCGAGGAGGCGCTCGCCCGGCTCGACGGGGCCGGCAGAGCTCGGTTTTTCCGCATGCCCCGAATCGGCATCTCCTCGACGCTCGTCCGGGAGCGGGTCAGAGCGCATCAGCCGATCCGTTATCTGGTACCGGACGGCGTGGCGGACTACATTGCGAGCGAGGGTCTATACCGCTGAACGCCGAACAGACCGCACGCGCCATCGCTTCGCTTGCCGCCGACCGCAAGGCGGTCGACATCGTCCAGCTCGACCTGCGGGGGATCATCGGCTACACGGACTATTTCGTGATCTGTAGCGGCCGGAGCGACCGCCAGGTCAAGGCCATCCATGACGCGATCCACCGGGGCATGAAGGCCGACTACGGTCTGCTGCCAGAGCGTGTCGAGGGGCTCTCGCACGCCCGCTGGGTGCTGATGGACTACCTCGACGTGGTGGTGCACGTGTTCACCCCGGAGACGCGCGAGTACTACCGGCTCGAGCAGCTGTGGGGCGAGGCCCCGATCGAGGCCGTCGGCGCCGGGGCGTAAGCGCCGCGTGCGCCCTTCTCGCGTCCTGGGTCGCCAGGCTCAGAGCGCCGCCAGCAGCCGGGGCGCGACCTGCTTCTTGCGGCTCATGACGCCCGGCAGCTCAATCGTTCCGTCCTGAGCAGCGGCGCCGAACGTTCGGGCCACTGTCCCAACGTCGCCGACGACCAGCAGATCGGTTCCCTTCGACAGCACGTCTGTGATCATCAGCGCATAGAGCTGATAGTGCCGGTTCTCGCGCTGCCGGTCCATCGCCTCCAGCAGTTCGTCGCGCCGCTCGAGCAGGACCTTGCCCACGACCTCGATCTGGGCGATGCAGATCGTCTGACCAGAACCGACCTCGTACTCCTTGGCGTCGCGTGAGACGATCTCGTCCGCGGAGACCTCCGACACGTCGGCACTGGCCTCGAACATCTCGCGGCCGAGCTCGCCGGCGTCCAGTGCCAGGACGCGCTCCAGATACTCGGTCACGGCGTGGTCACGCTCGGTGGTCGTGGGGGAGTTGAGGATGACCGTGTCGGACAGGACGGCGCCCAACAGCATCGTCGCGGTCTTGCGACTCGGCTCCATCCCGTTATGGCGAAAGCGCTCCACGACGAGCGTCGCGGTCGACCCCACGGGATCGAAGGTCGCGGTCACCGGGATCCGGGTCTCGATCGAGCCGATGTGGTGGTGATCGAGGATCTCGACGATCTCGGCCTGCTCAACGCCGGCGACGCTCTGTCCCTGCTCGGCGTGGTCGACGAGGATGACCCGGCGCGGGGGCGGCGCCACGATATCCGAGCGGGTGATCAGACCAATGGGGCTGCGCTTGGAATCGACGACGACCGCGGCGCCGTAGTGGATCTCCTTGATCTGCTCCGAGACGTCGCCCAGCAGGTCATCTCTCCGCACGGTCAGCGGGTTCTTCTCCATCAATGCCAGGCACGGTGCCGCCAGCGTGATCATGCGGCCCGACACGTAGGTGTCAAGCGGCGAGACGATGATCGCGGCCCCCCGCGAGCGGGCCAGGCCCACCACGTCATCGGAGGGCCGCGAGCCGTTTGAGAGGACGAGCAGGGCGGCCCCCAGGTCGAGCGCCAGCCGCTGCGCGTCGTTGCGATTGCCCACGACCACCACGTCGCCGTCCGCTATGCCGCTGGGGGAGTCGACGTCCATCGATTGCACCCACACGCGTCCCGAGAGCCGTCTGTCGTCCCCGGCCACAAGACTTCCGTCGAGGACATCGACGATCGCGTGGACCAGGGTCGGTGCCTCCTCGAGCGTCGAGGTCTGCCTCGACTCGCGGATGTAGCGTCGAGCCAGAGCTCGCTCGGTCACGACCCCGGTCAGCAGGCCCTGGTCATCGACGATCGGCACCAGATCGAGCCCCGCGCGCGACATGGCGAGCCCCGCTGTGCGGATCGGCTCGTCCTGGCGGGCGATCGGGAAGTCCGGCTGCATGACGTCGGAAACCCGCAGCATCACGTGCGGAAGGAACTCGGGCTCCGGGGCGCCGCTGCGCTCCAGCACCCAGCTGGTCTGGGGGTTCGCGGGGCCGAGCCGAACGGGGACGTAATCGTTGTTGGGGTCGAGCCTTCCCTTCAGCTCCGCATACCCGATCGCCGAGGCGATCGAGTCCGTGTCCGGGTTGCGATGGCCCGTCACATAAATCGTGGACACGGCGACGATTATCGCGGTACGGTGGCCGGAAGACCAACGACTGGAACGGGGGCCGCATGCCGACCGCACCACAGATCCTCCCGACTCAGATCAGCGAGGGGCGAGCGCCGGGCTTGCAGTACCGCCTCGAGGGCGAGCTCGTGCCGGTGCTGCATATGGCGCTCGATGGGCAGATACCGGTCTACTTCGAGCATCACGTGCTGCTGTGGAAGTACCCGAGCATGCAGATCGGTCTGCACCCGCTCAAGAAAGGCCTCAAGCGGCGCGTCTTCGGCGGCATGCCGCTGTTGATGTTGGAGGCGCAGTCGGGCGGAGAGATCGCGTTCAGCCGTGACGCGCCCGGGCATATCGTGGCGCTCCATCTGCCCCCGGGGGAGGGGATCGTCGTTCGCGAGCACCAGTTCCTGGCGGCGACGGGCGGCGTCGAGTACGACTACAGCCGCATCAAGGGCTTCGCCAACATGCTCTACGGCGGCGGCTTCTGGGTCGATCATTTCCTGGCCAGCGATCACGAGGGCGTGGTGTGGGTGCACGGCTACGGCAACGTGTTCGAGAAACAGCTCGAGGCCGGCGAGACGATCGACATCGAGCCCGGCGGCTGGGTCTTCCGCGACCATTCGGTCCAGATGTCGCAGGAGGTCTACGGCTTCAAGACCGGTCTGCTGAGCGGCGCCGGCAACCTCGTATTCAACCGTTTCACCGGCCCGGGTCGTGTCGGCCTCCAGAGCGCGTACTTCCACCCGCCCGTCCAGGAGGGGGCGGGGGGCAACGCTCAGCGTGAGGGCGCCGGCGGCATGATCGGCGGGATCGTCGGCAACCTGCTCGACAACTGATGTCGGCCGCGGGGGCGCCGTCCGGGTTCTCGGCGGGCTACCTGGCGGAGCACCCACTGCCGCCGGGGATCGTCGGCGCGCTGGGCCTTGCCGGTTACCAGCTGCTGGTCGACGTGGCGGGCGTCGGCGCCGGCCGGCTCGGCTCGCAAGCGTTCCTGCTGGTGGCGCCCGATCCCGATCCGGCGCTGCCTGACGCCGGCACCCAGATCTCGCTTCACCATGGCCGCCTGCGTGACGAGGCTCAGCTTGCGGGTTTCACCGGGCTGGCGGCACAGCTCGGGCTCATGCGCCTGTCCGGCTATCGGCTGGCGCTCGAGCGTTCGGGCTTGCGCAGCAAGATCGCGGTCGTGAACCCCGCCACCGGAGGGATTGCGGCCACGATTCCAGACCGCCATCCTGGGCGGCTGTTCGGCGGCGGCCTGGACGCCGGTCGCATGCTGGCCACGTTGCGAGCTTTGCCGCCCGCCGGGCCACCGCCTGACGCACAGAGCCCGGCGCTGCTGCGCGAGGTGCTGCTGGCGCTGGCACTGCGCGACGAGACCGTCGGCGGCGCTGAAGCCGCCGACCTGGCGGATCGGGCGCTCGAATTGGCGCGCACGCGCTCGTTGGATCCGCCGGCGGCGATCGAGGCGGCGAAGGGGGAGGCGTGATCCCGGCCGCCGGCGGAGAGCACGTCCGCCCCCGGTGGAGAGCACCTCCCACCCCGGTGGGGGTCAGGCCCGTGCCGCCTCAACCAGCTTGTGTCGCTGGATCTTTCCCGACCCCGTACGGGGGATCCGGTCGATCCGCTCGAACCGAGCCGGGACCTTGTATGGGGCCAGACGGCGGCCGAGGAACTCCTGCAGCCGGTCGTCGTCGATGTCGTCTCCGGCAAGCACGATGAATGCGAGGACGATCTCGCCGAGCGCCTCGTCAGGGACGCCGATCACGGCCGCGTCGTCGATAGCGTCGTGCTCGGCAATCGCCTGCTCTACTTCGGCCGGGTAGATGTTCTCGCCACCGCGGATGATGAGCTCCTTGATCCGCCCCGTGATGGTGAGGTAGCCGTGCGGGTCAGACCGCGCGAGGTCCCCGCTGTGGTACCACCCATTCCGTAGCACTTCTCGGGTTGCCTCCGGGTTGTTGAAGTAACCCTGCATGACCTGGGGACCGCGAACGATCAGCTCCCCCTCCTCTCCCTGGCCGACGTCGTTGCCGCTTGCCGGCTCGACGAGTCTCACGGCGCAACCGGGAACCGGCAGGCCGCACGAGCCGGCCGGCCGGCTGCCGGTGGGCCAGTTGATCGTGACCATGGTTGAGGTCTCGGTGATCCCGTATCCGTCGAGCAGCGGCACCCCGCTGGCCTCGTCGAAGGCCTCGGTCAATGGGCCGGGCATGATCGCCCCGGCCGAAACGCACACGCGCAGACGTTGTGCTCCGAGCGACCGGCCCTCGAGCGCGGTGACCAGGTGGTGGAACATGGTCGGCACTCCTGCGAACACCGAGACATCCTCCTCCCGGAGAGCTTTGAGAACGCGCTGGACCGAGAACCGCGGCAGCAGGCGCTCGCTCGCGCCGGTGGCCGCGACCGCGAGCACCGAGAGGTCGAGGGCATAGGAGTGAAACAGCGGCAGGGGGGAGAGGAGGTCGTCGTCCGCGCTCAGCCCCAGCGCGGTGGCCCAGCATGCTGCGACCACCCATAGGCACGAGCGCTGGGTGAGGATCACTCCTTTTGGCTTGCCCGTGGTGCCGGAGGTGTACAGCAGGAAGGCCGGCTCATCGAGTTCGAGATCGTCAGGGACGGGCGCCTGGTCTTCGTCCACCAGCTCGGCGAAGTCGTGAGCGTCCGCCGGACCGTCGGCATCGGCCACGAACACATGGTTGACGCTTGGGGCGCGCTCGGCGAGCTCCCAGGTCCGCTCGCTGAGGTGGCTGTCGGTGAGCAGCACCTCGGCGCCGCAGTCCTCGAGCATGTAAGCGAGCTCGCCGTCGGAGGCGGCCGGATTGAGGTAGGCACCGACCGCTCCGGCTCGCGTCACACCGAGGTAGCTCTCGACCCCCTCGATTCGGTTATTCATGCAGATGGCGACGCAGGCACCACGGTCGACCAAGCGGCGGAGCGCCGCACCGATCGAGGCGGTCCGCCGCTCGATTCCGGCCCAGTCCTCAGAGCGGTCATCGTCTCGGAAAGCCGCCTCCGTGCCGCGCTCGGAGGCGTGGCGTCGGAGGAGCTCGCCCACCGGGCGAATCAAATCCGTCCGGAGCATGATCTCGAATCCTCGCGTCCCCTCAGGCCGACCAGAGATTGATCGCCCGATCGCGCCGGGCCTGCCAGAGCTCGTTCTTGGTCGTGAATGCCTCGAGGCCCTTGCCCGGCTCGGCGTCGGGGATCTGCTGAGTATCAGGGCGCCAGTTGATCGCCGCCGTGGCCAGCTCGCTGTAGGCCTCGAAGGCCAGCGCGGTGGTCATGTCGGCGTCGGCGTTCTTGTTCAGGGTGAACTTGAGCTGCCGGAGTGCCTGCTGGTTCTTGACCAGCAGCGCATCGATCAGCTGCTCGAGCTCAGCGTCGATCTGATCATCGGCGACCACGCGGTTGAAAAGGCCCCATTCCACGCCTCGCTGGGCTGATTGCAGCGCGCCGATCAGGTTGATCTCCTTCGTCCGGCGCCGGCCGATGAGGCGGATCATCCGCGTCGTGCCGCCCCAGCCCGGGGTCATCGCGCTGTCGACCTCTGGCATGCCCCAGCGGCAGCTCTCGGCGATCATCGCCAAGTCGCAGGCCATCGTGATCTCCAGACCGCCGCCGAGCACGAACCCTTCGGCCACCGCGACGGTGACCTTGTCCAGCTCTTCGATCGTGTTCGCGAAGCGCTGGTAGAAGCGGATCCGCCGCATCGTCTGGTTGGGGTCACCCCACATGCCCTCGTGGATCTCGGTCAAATCATCGCCGGCGGAGAAGTATCCGCCCGCCCCGCGAAGCACAACCAAGTGGAGCCGCTCGTCCGCCGAAACCTCCTCGACGGCGGCTACGAGCTCGTCGGTTAGGGCGACCGACAGGGGATTGAGCAGCTTCGGTGGGTTCCAGGCGATCGTCGCCACACGGTCGTCGTGGCTCCGCGTGAGCGACACCTCGCGGTAGGCATCGACATTCGTCGGTCGGAGGGTCGGCACCGGGTAGGCCGACTTGAGCGGGGTCTCGCCGATCGTGGTCATGAATCTCTCCTCGTCCCTCGGGTTGCGTCATCCATCGTTGATTCAGGTAGACTAACTAACGCTCGCTAGTTTCGCAAGTTGACGTTTCCCAGCACTAGATCGAATGTCAACCACACCGCGCTCGCGCAGACCCCCGGCCCGAAGGCTTCCGGCCGCGCGCCCCACCCGTCCTCAGGTGAGCGCGGAACGAGTCCTCGGGGTGGCGCTCGACCTCTTCTCCCAGCAGGGCTACCACGGCACCGCGGTGAGCGAGATCGCCGCCGCCCTCCAGATCCGGACGGCCAGCCTGTACAACCACATGACGTCAAAGCAGGAGCTCCTGGCGCAGATCATCGAGGGCACGATGCAGGCGGTCTGGGCGGACTATGAGCGGGCAGTGGCCGGCCAGATCGACGTGACCGAGCGGCTACGCAGTGCGGCAAATGTCTATGCGCTGCGCCACGCCACGCATCCCCGCGAGGCGCTGATCGTCAACCGTGACGCGGGCAGCCTGACAGAGCCCGTTCGGACTCGGGTGGATGCGCTGCGCCGGCGCCACGAGCGTGCGATCCGAGGTCTGATCGAGGAGGGCTGCGAGACGGGCGCCTTCGCGGTCGGCGAGCCGTTGCTCGCCTCGTTCGGAATCCTCGAGCTGTGCGTCAGCATCGCACATTGGTTCCGGCCCGACCGGCCCCTCAGCGCCGAGGAAGTCGCCCGCCAGTACGCGGAGTTCGCGGTCCGGATCGCCCGCGCCTGACGGTCTTTTGAAACCGCAGTCCCGCGTCAGCGACCGAATCCGCGGTCTTCGTCAGCGGCCGGATGGCCTTCCGGTCAATGGAGCTGGGGGGACTCGAACCCCCGGCCTCCTGCATGCCATGCAGGCGCTCTGGCCAACTGAGCTACAGCCCCTTCGAATTCGAAGTCCTCTGCAAGGTTAATGCATGCCCGCTGGGCATTCCGGGCTGGTGTCAGCCGGAGGCAGACCTGCCCCATGCCGGCGACGAGACCAATGGGTAAGAGGAAGCATCGATCGAGGTCTCCGCAATACACCGCGATGAGATCGACGTCGAGCTGTGAGTATGTGCGGCGGATGTAACCGCTCGGTGTGCATCTGCTCGTGCAAAGTTGGACCATCACGACGTCCTTCGCACGACTTAGTCGGCCCCACTTCACCTGCACCCGCCACAGCCGCTCGCCGAGGTCGAACGCCAAATCGAATCGGCCGTGCTCCGCCACGGGAGCGAGCACGCGCACTCCGGCCTTCATCGCCGCCAGGACGATCGCTTGCTCTGCGACCGCGCCCTTGAAGTTCGTGTCAGGCACGAACGTATGTTCGCATCTGCCTCGGACGGAAATTGCGGTTCGGCCGGGCGGGCCGCGACTATCCCGGCGGCAGAAACTCCGGAACGTCGAGCTCGTCGTCCTGGTCCGATCCGGACGCGCCGTCGCGGCGCTCGGCGCGTCTGGAGGCGGTATCCCCGGGCTCCCGGCCGTCTTCAGCGGCTCGCCGCCGTCGGCGAGCGCCGGCGGGTGCCCGCTTCTCCGCTGACTCCTCCACGCGCTCGATCTGGGCCACCATCCGCGTATGGATGGTCTGCACGTCTTTGAGCAGGCGCTCGGCATTGGCGCGCAGCGAATCGCCCAGCTCGCGTAGGTTGCCGACGGTGTTGACCGCCTCCCGGTCGAGGCCGGCCGCCGTCTCCTGGGCGTCTCGCATCAGCTCCTTCGCCTGCCAGGCGGCCTCCTCGTTCTCCTTGCCGGCCTCGGTCCGGGTGCGCTTGGCGTCCTCCTCCGCGCGGCCGACGATCTCGAGCCCCTTGCTGGTGGCCTCGCCCACCGTCCGCTCCGCCTCCGCCTTGGCTTCAGCCACGACCCTCTCGGCCTGGGACCTGGCCTCGCCGACGATGCGAGCGGCTTCGTCTCGGCCCGAGGCCACGATCTCCGACGCCTCTTGCTCAGCTGCGCGCACCCGCTGCGCCGCCGCACGTTCGCTCTCGTCGATCCGGCTTTGGACGCGGGCCTCGGCGTCCGCTTGAATCTGCTCGGCTGAGCGCTCGGCGGCCTCCAAAATCGCAGCAACCTGCTCAGCGGCGGCGCTGGCGGCTTGCGATCCGCGCTCGCCGCCCGCGTCTGACGCGGTGCTCATGTGCCGCATCCTAGAGCGCTTCATGCATGCGTAAGCCGGCAGGGATCCCCACTAATCTCCAAGCCGATGCCGGATCATCGCTACGACCCCGCTCGGATCGAGCCCAAGTGGCAGGAAATCTGGGAGCGCGAAGGCACCTGGGAGGTGGCCAACCCCCCCGCTGACGGACTGGCGCCGGCGCGAGAATTCGACCAGGGAGATAAGTGCTACGTGCTCGAGATGCTGCCCTATCCGAGCGGTGAGCCGCATGTCGGGCACCTGAAGAACTACGCCTTGGGCGATGCGATCGCGCACTTCAACCGCCGCATCGGCCGCCGCGTGTTGCACCCGATGGGCTATGACGCCTTCGGGCTGCCGGCCGAGAACAACGCCATCAAGACCGGCATCCATCCGCGCCAGGCCACCGACCGCTCGATTGCCGCCTACCGCCACTGGTTCCATCGCTGGGGGATCTCGATCGACTGGAGCCGTGAGATTGCCACGCACGAGCCCTCCTACTACCGCTGGACGCAGTGGCTGTTCTTGAGGCTCTACGAGCGGGGGTTGGCATACCGCCGCAAGGCGGCCGTCAAGTGGTGCCCGAACGATCAGACGGTGCTGGCCAATGAGCAGGTGATCGATGGACGCTGCGAGCGCTGCGGGGCGAGGGTCGAAGCCCGCCAGCTCGAGCAGTGGAGCTTTCGCATCACCGACTACGCCGACCGCCTGCTTGACGATCTGGAGGTGATCGACTGGCCGGAGCACGTCAAGGCCATGCAGCGCAACTGGATCGGTCGCAGCGAGGGAGCCGAGGTCACGTTTCGCTGTGAGGAGCTGGGCATCGACTACCCGGTCTTCACCACGCGTCCGGACACGCTGTTCGGAGCAACGTTCTTCGTCATGGCTCCCGAGCACCCCGATGTCGAGCGACTGGCCACGGGCAGCGGGCACGAGGAGGAGGTGCGGGAGTATGTCAACGACGCGCTGACCGAGTCCTCGGAGCTGCGGGGCGCCGCCGACAAGCCGAAGACGGGCGTGCCGCTGGGGCGCGCGGTGACGAACCCCGTGAACGGCGAGCAAATCCCGATGTTCGTCGCCGATTACGTGCTGATGGAGTACGGCACGGGCGCGATCATGGCCGTCCCCGCTCACGACGAGCGCGACTTTCAGTTCGCCAAGGCTTTCGGGCTGCCGATCCGGCATGTCGTCGCTCCGGCGGACGGCGAGCCGAACGAGGAGGAGGCGTTTGTCGCCCATTCCGAAGACGAGCGCCTGATCAACTCCGGCCAGTTCACGGGGATGAGCGCCCTCGAGGGGCGCGAGGCGATAGTCGACTGGCTGGATAACGAGGGCAACGGACATGCCTCGGTGAGCTACAAGCTGCGCGACTGGCTGATCTCGCGCCAGCGTTACTGGGGTTGCCCGATCCCGATCGTCTACTGCGAGCGTTGCGGCACCGTGCCGGTCCCCGACGAGGGTCTGCCCGTGCTGCTGCCGGACATCGACGACTACCAGCCGAAGGGCCGGTCACCGCTCGCGGCGGCGGAGGACTGGGTGAACGTCGACTGCCCCCAGTGCGGCGGCAAGGCCAAGCGGGAGACGGACACGATGGACACGTTCGTCGACTCCAGCTGGTACTTCCTGCGCTACTGCGATGCGCGCAACGACCGCCAGGCCTGGGATCGCCGCGTGCTGCGGGCGTGGATGCCCGTCGACCAGTACATCGGCGGGGTGGAGCACGCGATCCTGCACCTGATGTACGCACGCTTCTTCGTCAAGGCGTTCGCGGACATGGAGCTGCTCGATGTCCAGGAGCCGTTCCAGGCGCTGTTCACGCAGGGAATGATCCTCGGCCCCGACGGCAACAAGATGTCGAGCTCCAAGGGCAACGTGGTGGAGCCACGGCCCATCGTCGAGCGGCTGGGTGCCGACGCGGCGCGGACCTACGTGCTGTTCATCGGGCCCCTGGACCAGGATGCGGCCTGGTCCGACGCCGGCGTTGAGGGAGTCCACAAGTTCCTGGCCCGGCTCTGGCGGCTGGGAGACGAGCTCGGCGCCGAGCGGGGAACGGTGGATCAGCCAATTGAGCCGGAGGGGGACGCGCTGACTCTGGTTCGCAAAGCGAACTGGGCGATCGACAAGGTGACCGGCGACCTGGCCGAGCGGTTCGCTTTCAACGTGGCGATCGCGGCCATCATGGAACTGGTCAATGAGATCTACCGACACCGTGACGCCGACGTCGATGCCCGTCGCTTCGCCACGGCGACCGCGGCGTCGCTGGTGTTCCCGTTTGCGCCCCACCTGGGCGCGGAGGTCTACGAGCTCCTGACCGGCGAGCGGGTGTGGGAGGAGCCCTGGCCGGTCGCTGATCTCTCGATGCTCCAAGCCGACACCTTCGAGCTCGTGTGCCAGGTCAACGGGCGCGTGCGCGATCGCATCACCGCTCCGAGCGGTGCCCCGCGCGAGGAGCTCGAGCGGCTGTGCCTGTCGACGCGCGGCGTCAAATCACACCTCGACGGCCGGGAGATATCCAAGGTAATCGTCGTCCCGGACAAGCTGGTCAACGTAGTCAGCCACTAGTGGCCTCGTTCAAATCCGCCTATCTGATCCACGGCGACGATCACGGTCGGATCGCAGAGCGCAGGGCGCGCCTACGCTCGATCGCCGAGGAGCAGAGCGGCTCCCAGGGAGTCGAGCTGATCGAGGGCGACCAGGCGACGCCTGACGCCGTGGCCGCGGCGCTGAGCGCGTTGACGTTCGCGCTCGGCCGGCGCTTCATCATCATCGACGGCGCCGAGCGCTTCAGGGAACGGGACCTCGAGTCGCTGGAGCGAGCGCTGGAGGACATCCCGCCCGACACAACCGTCGCCTTCTTCGCGCGCGAGGACGCACGGGCGAAGGTCTCGTCCCGGCTGCACGATGCGGTGCGAAAAGCGGGTGGGGACATATCGGCAGAGAACGGCGTGAAGCCCTGGGAGCTGCCGAAGTGGGTGCTGGCCCGCGGGCGTGAGCTGGGGCTCGAGCTGGACGCCGAAGCGGCCCGGGCGCTCGTGGCGCAGGTGGGCGATCGGCAGCAGCGGCTGCTGCGCGAGCTGGAGAAGCTGGCGCTCGAGTTCGGAGTCGGAGCGCGAATCGGAGCCAAGGAGGTCGGAGAGCTCGCCGCACCGTCGGCCGAGCGCCGCGTGTGGGCGCTCGCCGATGCGCTGCTGGGCTCGGATGAGCCCGGCGCGATCAGGCTGTACCTGGCCTTGCGCGCCCAGGGGGAGCGGGTTCCCGGACTCATGTACTGGATGGCGCAGCGTGTGCGTGCGGCGGCCGAGGTGGCGCAGGCGATCGACCGGGGGGAGCCCCCGGCCAAGATCAAGCGCGGACTGCGGATGCCCTCGCGCGCCGCGGACCGCCTGATCGCGGACGCCCGACGAGCGGGCGCGGACCGGTTGCGCCATGCGCTGGAGCAGCTCGCCGATCTCGAGCTCGCCTCGCGCGGGGGAGGCACGCGAGCGGCCAGCGAGGACACCGAGATGCTGCTGGCGATCGAGCGGATCGTCTAGGTGAAGCCGGGCTTGCCCTAAGCGGGCTCGCCGCCCGGCTCAGCCGGGCTCGCCGCGCCTCACGCGCGCGGCGCGGGACTTCTTGCGAGCGCCGGTATTGCGGTGCAGGGCGCCGTGTTTAACGGCCTTGTCGATCGTCTGCACCAGTCCGCGGTGCTCGGAATCAGCGGCCGCATCGTCGCCGGAGGCGACGGCGCGCTCGAGCCGGCGGAAGTACGTCCTGACCTTCGACGTGTAGCGCCGATTTTCGAGACGCTCGCGTTCGGCGCGCAGGATTCGCTTCTTCTGAGAGTGGATATTGGCCATGCGCTGAGACGGCAATCGCCGCGACGGTTCCGCCGCGGCGCGCGCCTACTATAGCGGCCACGTGTCGGACGAGACCATCGCCGTGAGCGCCACTCCTCCCCGGCGCCGGCTCGCCCTGTCAACCGCGATTTTCTCGATCGCCACTGCGATCTCCAGGGTCGTCGGCCTCGTGCGCGAGATCGTCGCGGCGAGTTTCTTTGGCACGTCCGCCGCCGCCTCCGCGTTCACGATCGCCTATCAGATCCCCAACCTGGTGGCGAACCTGTTCGCCCAGGCGGCGTTATCGGCGGCGTTCGTTCCGGTGTTCACCGACCTCCTTCAGCGAGGCCGCAAGCGAGAGGCGTTCAGGCTGGCATCGACTCTCTTCTGGCTGATCCTGATCGGGCTGGGGGCAATCACGGTGATCCTGATCCTCTCCGCCGGCCTGATCATGCCGCTGTTCACGGGAGCAGCCGTTCCCAACGAGCTGACCGCAGGCCTGGCACGGGTGCTTTTTCCGGTCGTGCTGCTGCTCGGCCTAACCGGCCTGCTCGTCGGGATCCTGCAGTCATTCGACGAGTTCTCGATTCCGGCCATCGCGCCGGCGGTCTGGAACCTCGTGATCCTCGTCTTGCTCGTGGCGCTCCGTCCGCGGTTCCACGGGCACCTGGGCATCTATGCGTACGCCGTCGCATGGTTGGTGGCCACCGTCGTCCAGCTGCTGATGGTGGCCTGGGCGCTCAGGCGGATCGACTTCCACCTGCAGTTCTCGATCGACTGGCGCGATCCCCGGGTCCGGGAGGTGTTCGTGCTGATGCTCCCGGTGACGATCGGGTTGGGGATCGTGAACCTCGATCAGCTATTGAACTCCAGCTTCGGTTCGCTTGTGTCGAGCGGCGCGCCCCGCGCGATCGACAACGCGTTCCGCATCTACATGCTTCCCCAGGGAATCTTCAGCGTCGCGGTCGCGACGGTGCTGTTCCCGACCCTCAGCCGGTTCGCGAACGTGCGCGACGCCGGGGGCATGCGCCGTGCCGTCGGCGTTGGCATGCGCCAGATCAACCTCCTGCTCATTCCCTCCGCAGCGGTGATGATGGTGCTTACGACGCCCATCGTGCGTCTTGTCTACCAGCGCGGCCAGTTCAACTCGGTCTCCACCCATCTGGTCTCTATCGCGCTCTTCTGGTTTGCCGTCAGCCTGCCGTTCGGCGGTATCAATCTGCTGCTCACCAGGAGCTTCTTCGCCGCCAAGCGGCCCTGGATCCCGACCGGGCTGGCGGCGATGAACATGGTCGTGGACGCCATCGTGAGCATCGTGCTGTACAAGCCGCTGGGGATCGCCGGCCTGGTGATCGGGACCGCCGTAGCGAACGCGGTGATGACTTGGCTGCAGCTCGATCGGCTCCGCCTGGGGCTGGGCGGACGGCTGGAGGGCCGGCAGACGTTGATGATCACGCTGCGGATCCTCGTGGCCTCGGCGATCATGGCTGCCCTAGCCCGCGGTGTGTGGGCCGTGGCGAACAGCGTCGTGGGTAGCACCCTTGTCGGGCAGATCATCTCTGTGGGGCTCGCGCTTGCGCTGGCGAGCGCCCTCTACGCCCGGCTGGTACTGCTGATGCGGATCCCCGAGGCGCGCCAGATCGAGCAGCTCGTCCGTGGGCGGCTTCAGCGCGCCTAGCCGGACCAACGGCGAAATACCCTTCATCCAATGGCCGACGAGGCACACATTCGCAACTTCTCGATCATCGCCCACATCGACCACGGCAAGTCGACGCTCGCCGACCGCATCCTGGAGCTCACCCACACCGTCGATCCCCGTTCGATGCGCGCCCAGGTCCTGGACTCGATGGAGCTCGAGCGCGAGCGTGGGATAACGATCAAGGCCCAGGCGGTGAGGGTCTTCTATGAGTCCCCACGCGACGGCCAGACCTATCAGCTGCACCTGATCGACACACCGGGCCATGTCGATTTCACCTATGAGGTATCGCGGTCGCTCGCCGCCTGCGAGGGAGCGCTGTTGGTTGTCGACGCCTCGCAGGGCGTGGAGGCGCAGACGGTCGCCAACACCTATCTGGCGGTCGACTCCGGCCTCGAGCTGATCCCATGCCTGAACAAGGTCGACCTGCCGGGGGCCGAGCCGGAGCGCGTCGCGGCCGAGGTGGCCGACCTGCTGGGCGAGCCCGCCGAAAGCGTCAGGCGCATCAGCGCTAAGACCGGCGAAGGCGTGGCCGAGGTGCTCGACGAGCTGATCGCGCGGGTGCCACCGCCGCGAGGAGAACCCGAGGGGCCGCCGCGCGCCCTGATCTTCGATTCGGAGTTCGACCCCTACCGCGGGGTGATCGCCTATATCCGGGTGGTCGATGGCACGTTCTCGAAGCGCCAGGCGATCCGCGCCATGCAGGCTGGCACCGAGGCCGAGATCGACGACATCGGGTTCTTCACCCCGCAGATGACCTCGGCCGATGCACTGCACGCCGGCGAGGTGGGCTTCGTGATCACCGGCGTCAAGGACGTGATGAAGCTCCGAGTCGGCGACACGCTGACCACAAAGGTCAATCCCGCCGGCGAGCCCCTGCCCGGCTACCGCGAGGTCAAGCCGATGGTCTTCTGCGGGCTCTATCCGATCGACTCCGACGACTACCCGGACCTGCGCGACGCGCTCGAGCGGCTGTCCCTCAACGACGCCGCGCTGTCGTGGGAGCCGGAGACCTCGACAGCGCTGGGCTTCGGTTTCCGTGCGGGGTTTCTCGGGCTGTTGCACATGGACATCGTTCGCGAGCGGCTCGAGCGGGAGTACGACCTGGAGCTGTTGCAGACGATGCCCAGCGTGGAGTATGAGGTCACGCTGACCGACGGCGCCGTTGTGCCGGTCCACTCTCCTACCGACATGCCCGACGCGGCGCGGGTCGCCGCGGTCCGTGAGCCTTACATCAGAGCCTCGGTCCTGGCGCCCAAGGACTTCGTGGGGCCGATCATGGAGCTGTGCCAGGACCGCCGCGGCTCGCACGCCGGGATGCACTTCCTCTCACCGGAGCGAGTGCAGCTCAGCTACGACCTGCCGCTGGCCGAGATCGTGCTCGACTTCTTCGATCAGTTGAAATCTCGCACCCGCGGCTACGCGTCGCTCGACTACGAGCTGATCGGCATGCATGAGTCCGATCTGGTCAAGCTCGACATCCTCCTGGCCGGCGACCCGATCGACGCGCTGTCGATGCTCGTGCATCGCAGCAAGGCCTACGACGCCGGCCGCACGCTGGTGGAGAAGCTGCGCGAGAAGATCCCGCGCCAGCAGTACGACGTGCCGGTCCAGGCGGCGATCGGTTCGCGGATCGTGGCCCGGGAGACGATCAAGGCCTACCGGAAGGACGTCACCGCCAAGTGCTACGGCGGCGACATCACGCGCAAGCGAAAGCTGCTCGAGCAGCAGAAGCAGGGTAAGCAGCGGATGAAGCAGGTGGGACGGATCGAGGTTCCGCAGGAGGCCTTCCTGGCGGTGCTGGAGCTGGGCTCGAAGGGGTGATGGGCAACGCCAGGTGGTGGAGTGCCGCCCAACGGGGTAGGAACTCCCTGCTCCATATAGGATCGCGGCGAAACTTCGGCGATGTAGGAGGCTCGAAAAATGGCGACGCGCGATGGAACGGCCGAGTGGCGGGGAGACCTCAGAGGCGGCTCAGGCACGGTGGCCGTGGCGAGCGGGCTGTTCGAGGGCAAGTATTCGTTCGCCACGCGCTTCGAGGACGAGCCGGGCTCGAATCCCGAGGAGCTGATCGCCGCGGCGCACGCGGGCTGCTTCTCGATGGCGCTGTCCAACATCTTGAGCGAAGCCGGCCACACGCCCGAATCGGTCAGGACGACCGCCAAGGTTCACCTGCGGATGGTGGACGGCAATCCCACAATCTCGCGCATCGACTTGGTCACCGAGGGCAGGGTCCCGGGCATCGATCAGGAGCAGTTCGCCCGGCACGCGGCGGAGGCCAAGGAGGGCTGCCCCGTCTCTCGCGCGCTGGCCGGCGTCGATGAGATGACGCTGGACGCCAAGCTCGCCGGCTGAGGGCCCTGCCCGGTGCGAACCAGAGTGAAGCGATGGCGGTGAGCGTCCCCTCGCGGTCCAGCTGGCGGGCGCTCGCCGGGCTGCCGCCGGCTGCGGCACGGGCCGTCGTGAGGAGGATCGCGAACTCGGTTCCGGCCGGCGATCTCGACGCTCGCGACACCGACTACATCCGCGAGACGCTCCCGGGTCTGTGGCTACTCGCCAGCCGTTACTTCAGAGCGGACATCGACGGCCTGCACCACGTCCCGGAGGAGGGGCCGGTGCTGCTGGTCGGCAACCACTCGGGCGGGCTGATGGCCCCCGACCTGTTCGTGTTCGTGCTGGCGTTCAGCACCTACTTCGGGGTCGAGCGGTCCTTCTACCAGCTGGCACACAACCTTGTGGTGGCCGGGCCCACGGGATACCTGGTGCGTCGCTACGGAACGGTCGCCGCGAGCTCCGAGAACGCCGAGCGGGCGCTCAAGGCGGGAGCCGCCGTGCTCGTCTATCCCGGCGGCGACTACGAGGTGTTCAGGCCCACGTGGGATCAGCCGACGGTGGACTTCGGGGGTCGCAAGGGCTATGTGCGGATCGCGCTGCAGCTCGGGGTGCCGATCCAGCCCGTGGTCTCGATCGGCAGCCAGGAGACCGCGCTGTTCCTCACGCGCGGCGAGCGGCTGGCTCGGCTCACCGGCGCCGACCGGCTGCTGCGGCTCAAGACGTTGCCGATCATGTTCGGCCTGCCGTTCGGGCTGATGCCCGCCGTGTTCGGGCACGTTCCGCTGCCGTCGAAGATCAGCATCCGGGTGTTGCCCCCGATCGATCTCAAGGAGCGCTACGGCAAGGATCCCGACGTGGCCGACATCGACCGCGATGTCCGGGCCCAGATGCAGGACGTGCTGGGCTCTCTTTCCGAGGACCGAAAGCTGCCGGTGATCGGATGAGAGTCGAGCAGCAGACCCTTATCGAGGCGCCCCCCGAGCGCGTGTGGGAGCTGGTCGCGGATCCCGCGCGCTATCCGGAGCTGTTCGAGGGGATCACCACCGCCGAGCCCCAAGACCCGGAGGCTGAGCCCGCGCCGGGGCGGCGCTACCGCATCCGCTACCGCGTCGGCGGCACGGAGGTGGGGGCGAACGTTGAGCTCGTCGAGTACGACCCCGAGCGCGACCTCTCGTGGACGTCGGTAGCCGGCGTGGACCAGCGCTCGCATTTGCGCCTCCGGGATGCCGGCAACGGAAGGACCCGGGTCCAGCTGCGCTTTTCCTACGGCGCCCCCGGTGCGCTGTGGGGCACCCTCGCCGAGCTCGTCTCCAGACGCGAGATGACCCGCATGGCCCGGAGCTGGGTCCAGGGCCTGAAGGACAAGGCCGAGGAGCGCGAGCCCAGCGCCCGGGGCAACGGCCACAGCATCCCCTCCAGGCTCGTGCACGAGGCGGTGAACGTCGGCATCCTGGCTCGCGCCGGGATGGTGGTACCCATGCGGCCCGACAAGGTGGCGCGCATCGCGCTGGCCGGGGCGCGGTGGGGAGCGTCGCTGGCCAGTGGCGTGGTCATCGGCACGATCCGCCACCCCGACCATCCCATGCTGTTCGACGAGCTGGGCATGCTCAGCTACGAGGACATGGACCGTCGCACCAATGCGGTGGCCCGAGGCCTGCGCGATGCGGGCCTGGGAGAAGGCGACCGTGTGGGGCTCATGTGTCGTGACCATCGCGGGTTCATCGAGGCCGCGGTCGGCGCGGCGAAGATCGGCGCCGACGTGCTGTTGCTCAACACCTCGTTCGCGGCTCCCCAGCTGACCGAGGTCGCAAAGCGAGAGGACGCCTCGGCGCTGATCTACGACGAGGAGTTCACCGAGCTGATGCGGGGCGCCGGCCGCGGGCGGATGCGGTTCATCGCCTGGGAGGAGGACGAGCACCAGGGACGCCGCGACGGGACGCTGGCGGAACTGGTGGGGAAAAACGACGCATCGCCAGTCGACCCTCCCGGACGCACCGGGCGGATCACGATCCTCACCTCGGGAACCACCGGCACGCCGAAGGGCGCCTCTCGCGAGCGAACGCCGATCACGCTCGATCCGCCCGCTTCATTGCTCGAGCGGATCCCGATGCACGAGGGACAGCGCGTGCGCATCGCGGCGCCTATGTTCCACGCCTGGGGGTTCTCGAATTTCGCCCTTGGCCTGGCGCTGGGCTCGACATTTGTGCTCAAGCGCAGGTTCGATCCCGAGCAGTGCCTTGCCGACATCGAGGAGTACCGCTGCGAAGTGCTGGCCGCAGTCCCCGTCATGCTGCAGCGAATTCTGGAGCTGCCCGAACGCACTCGCAGCCGCTACGACACGAGTTCGTTGCGGGCGGTCTGCGCCAGCGGCTCGCCGGTCAGCGCCGAGCTCGCCACGCGCTGGATGGACGCGTTCGGCGAGAACCTCTACAACATGTACGGCTCCACCGAGGTGTCGGCTGCCACGCTGGCGCGCCCGAGCGACATGCGGGCGGCGCCCGGAACCGCTGGCAAGCCCGCCCGGGGCACGATCATCCGGCTCTACGACGAGCTCGGGCGCCCCGTTCCGCAAGGACATACGGGACGAATATTCGTAGGCAACGCGATGCTGTTTGAGGGTTACACCGGCGGCGGCAGCAAGGACCAGATCGACGGGTTGATGGCCACCGGCGACGTCGGGTACCTCGATCCGGCCGGGCGCCTGTTCGTCCAGGGGCGCGACGACGAGATGATCGTCTCCGGAGGCGAGAACGTCTTTCCCAAGGAGGTCGAAGACGTGCTCAGCGACCACAAGTCGGTGGCGGAGGCAGCGTGCATCGGTGTCGAGGACGAGAAGTTCGGCCAGCGGTTGCGGGCGTTCGTGGTCGCCAATGGCAAGGCAGACGAGGAGGCGCTGAAAGCACACGTCAAGTCGAATCTGGCCCGGTACAAGGTCCCGCGCGAGGTCGTATTCGTCGACGAGCTTCCGCGCAACTCGACCGGCAAGGTCCTGAAGCGCGAGCTCGAAGAGATGGAGGTTCCTAGCTGAGCGGTACCGCCATCAGCTCTGGCGAGCAGCGCGCCCGCGTGGGAGAACTCGAGCTCTGCTACGAGACCTTCGGCGACCGCCAGCGGCCGCCGCTGCTGCTGATAATGGGGCTGGGCGCGCAAATGGTGATGTGGGAGGACGAGTTCTGCCTGGAGCTCGCCGGTAGGGGGTTCTGGGTGATCAGATTCGACAACCGCGACGCGGGCCGCTCGACGATCTTCCGCCACGCGCCGGTGCCCGGCCGCCTTCAGCTGCTGCTGCGTGACCAGCGCGCCGCCTCCTACTCGCTGGTCGACATGGCGCTTGACTCGGCCGGGCTGCTGGACCATCTCGGCCTCAAGGCGGCGCATTTGGTCGGCGTCTCGATGGGCGGCATGATCGCCCAGCGGCTGGCGATCGACCACCCGGAGCGCGTGCTGTCGTTGGTCTCGATCATGTCGAGCACCGGCAACCGAAGCGTTGGCCGCATCCACCCGACGATGGTTCCCCGGTTCTTCAAACGGCCGCGGGCCGACCATGACGGATACGTCGCCGACTTCATCGACACGTTCAAGGCGATCGGCTCGCCACGCTACCCCCCCGGCACCGAGCGCCTGCGGGCGCTGGGGGAACGCTGCTACGAACGGGGTGTCCACCCGGCCGGGACGTCGCGTCAGCTGGCTGCGATCGTCACCGCGGAGGACCGTACAGCTGGGCTTCGCAGCGTTCGCGTACCGGCCACCGTGATCCACGGCGACGCCGATCGGCTCGTCGCGCCCTCGGGCGGACGGGCGACCGCAGAGGCCATTCCAGGCGCCCGGCTGGTGATGATCCCCGGGATGGCACATGATCACCCGCCGGCGCTGTGGGGGCAGATAATCGACGAGATTGCGATGTGCGCGCAGCAGGCGACCGCAGACGGAACTTCGGAGGAGAGGCGATGACCAACTTTGCAGACACGCTCACAGCCGCGGCGCAAGCCGATCCCGACCACCCCGCGGTGAAGCTGGACGACATCGTCATCAGCTACGGAATGCTCGAGGCAGCCGTGGCCCGAGCCGCCGGCGTGATGCGAGACAAGGGAGTGGCGGAGGGCGATCGGGTGGGGATGCAGCTTCCCAACGTGCCCTACTTCCCGATCGTCTACTTCGGAGCGCTCAGACTCGGCGCCGTCGTCGTGCCGATGAACCCGCTGCTGAAGGACCGTGAGGTGGGCTACCACCTGTCCGACTCGGGCGCGCGGCTGATGTTCGGCTGGCATCAGTTCGCCGACGCCGCCGTTGCCGGGAGCGAAGAGGCGGGGACCGAGTGCATCACCGTCACCCCGGGGGAGTTCGAGCAGCTGGTCGGCTCAGCGGAGCCGGTCGAGGAGGTCACCGAGCGGGCCGACGACGACGCCGCGGTGATCATCTACACCTCGGGGACGACCGGGACACCGAAGGGCGCCACGCTGAAGCACTCGAACCTCGGGACGGGTGCCGACGTGGCCCGAGACCTCGTCGACGCCAAACCCGACTGGGTGGCGCTCGCCACGTTGCCGCTGTTTCACGTCTTCGGGATGAACTCGGTCATGAACGTGGCGATCCGTTCGCGGGGAATGATGACCCTCGTCCCCAGGTTCGATCCGGGCAAGGTGCTGGAGGTGATCGAGCGCGACCACGTCACATCGTTCGCCGGCGTGCCGACGATGTACGCGGCGCTGCTTCACCACCCTGACCGCGAACGGCACGACGTCTCGAGCGTCAATCTCTGCGTCTCGGGCGGATCGCCGATGCCCGTAGAGGTCCTGCGTGGCTTCGACGACGCGTTCGGGGCCAAGGTGCTCGAGGGCTACGGGCTGTCAGAGACCACCGGGATGGGCACCTTCAACACCCCGGACCGCGAACGCAAGCCGGGGTCGATCGGGGTGCCCGTGGGTGGCACTGAGATTCGCCTGGTGGACTCCGAGGACAACGATGTGCCCTCCGGTGAGCCCGGCGAGCTCGTGATGCGCGGCCCGTTCGTGATGACCGGCTACTGGGGCCGCGACGACGCGACCGAAGAGGTCATGCGGGGCGGCTGGTTTCACACCGGCGACATCGCAACGCTCGACGAGGACGGCTACTACTTCATCGTCGACCGCAAGAAGGACCTGATCATCCGCGGCGGCTACAACGTCTATCCCCGCGAGCTCGAGGAGGTGCTCTACGCCCACCCAGCGGTGCGCGAGGCCGCCGTGCTGGGAGTCCCCCACGAGTCGCTGGGCGAGGAGGTGGGCGCGGCGGTGGCCCTCAAGGAGGGCGAGCAGGCGTCCGTGGAGGAACTGCGGGACTACATGAAGCAGAAGGTCGCGGCCTACAAGTACCCGCGCGTCATCTGGCTGGTTGACGAGCTCCCGAAGGGTCCAACCGGCAAGATCCTCAAGCGCGAGATCGAGGTCCCGGCCGCGGAGTCGGTCGGCTGACCACCGCGATCAGGCGCCCGGGACGAAGGCGCTCCGATCCCGTCTAGAGCCAGGCGCGCGGCGCCTGGCGGCTGACCGTGTGGACGTGCCAGTGGCCGCGACAGGCGCGGCGTCGATGTGCGCAGCGGCCGCCGAACATCCACCAGGCGATCAGCGCCCACACGCCCCACACAGCGAGCACTCCGGCTATCACCAGCACCGCCGCGGCGATCACGGCGACGGCGGCCACAACCATGGCCAAAAGCAGCGCCGGGCGCGCAAGCCCGCCCGCCGGGCGCGATGGACGGGTGACGCGCTCGCCCGGGAGATCGGCCACGATCTCGTCGAGCTCGCCGTAGGTCCGTGCCCGGAACGCGTCGCCCAGTCGCTGCTCGAGCTCTTCGGCTAGCAGGCGACCCTCCGCGGCGGCGCGACGCAGCCTGTCCGCCACGTGCTCGCGGTCGGCGTCGGATGCTCTGAGACCGTTGCGCTGTGCCATTGGATCACTACGGCCGGGCTGAGTCGGCTCGCGGTCAGGCTAGCGCGCACCCTTCCCAGTGGCAAGCCAGCAGTGCGCGCTGGTCTCACAACTACCGTCATCCGGCCATAATGCTGCGCCGTGGACCTCGGCCTGCAAGGGCGCCCCTGCGTGCTCACCGGAGCGACCGGCGGGATCGGCCGCGCCACGGCGACTGCGCTGGCTGGGGAGGGGGCATCGCTGCTCTTGCTCGGGCGCCGAACCGACCAGCTCGAGCAGGTAAGCGAGCAGGCCCGCGCCGCAGGAGCCGCGGCGGCCGAGGCGCTCGAGCTTGACGTCACCGCCCGCGACGCCGGCCAGCGCGTGCTACAGGCGTGCCTGGAGCGCTTCGGGCGGATCGATGCCCTGGTCAACGGCGCCGGGACGAGCGCCGTCCGGAGTCTCGATCAGCTCACAGACGAGGAGTGGCAGTCGCAGTGGGAGCTGCATGTGATGGCCCCCATGCGCCTGATGCGAGCGGCGGTGCCGCAGATGGCCGAGCGCGGCTGGGGGCGGATCGTCAACGTCTGCTCGTCCTCCGGCAAGCGCCCGTCTTCCGCGAACATGGCCTATTCGGTCACCAAGGCGGCGCAGCTGTCGCTGTCCCGCGCATTCGCCGACCAGTACGCCGGGCGGGGAGTGCTCGTCAACGCCGTGGCCCCCGGCCCGATCGCCGGCGAGCTGTGGCTGGCGCCGGGAGGACTGGCGGACCAGGCGGCGCAAGCGGGGGGCACGACACGCGAGGAGGTGCTGCGGGCCGCCGCCGAGCGGACACCGCTGGGGCGGCTCGGGGAGGAGCGCGAGGTAGCCGCCGTGATCGCTTTCCTCTGCTCGGAGGCGGCCTCGAACGTCGCCGGCGCCGCCTGGTCGGTTGACGGCGGCTCGGTCCCGGTGATCATCTAAGTGGCATGAGCACCAGCACGGCGATCGGTAGGACCTACCCAGCGGTGTCCTATGCCGTCGGCAGGGAGAAGGTCAGGGAGTACGCGCGTGCCGTCGGGGAGAGCAACCCGCTGTATCTGGACTTGGAGACGGCGCGGGCGGCCGGTTATTCGGATCTGGTGGCGCCTCCGATGTTCGCCGTTGTGTACTCCGCGCCGGCGATCACCCCCGCGATGCTCGATCCGGAGCTGGGCGTCGACCTGGGGCGCGTGGTCCACGGCGCCCAAGAGCTCGTCTGGGGGCCCCTCGTCATCGCCGGCGACGAAGTGGCGAGCACCGCGACGGTCAAGGAGATCTCCGAGCGTGCCGGAATGCGGTTCTACGTATTCGAGGCCGTGTCCCAGAACCAGCGCGGAGAGCGCGTCTGCACCGGGATCTGGACGATCATCGTCAGGGGACCGTCGTGAGGCAAGGCGATCGGCTTGAGCTCAAGGTGACGCCGGATCCTTACGTCACGGTGCGCTACGCCGGGGCCTCGGGCGACTTCAACCCGATCCACTTCGACGAGGACTTCGCCCGCTCGGTCGGGCTGCCGGGGCGGATCCTCCATGGGCTGTGGACGATGGCGCAGGTGGCCCGCGCCCACACCGAAGCCGCGGGCGGCCCCGACAAGCTCAAGCGGCTGTCCGTCCAGTTCCGGGGCATGGGGGAGCTCGACGAGGAGATCGTCGTGTCGGGCACCGTGCGCGAGGTGCGTGATGGTCTGGCGCTCGTCGACTCCGAGGCCGCCCAGGGTGAAAGGCGCCTGATCCGCCGGGCGGTCGGTGAGATCCTGGTCGATTAGAGCCCGCCGACGCTCCAGGTCGCTCAAGGCCCCGACCTACAATCTCAAGGCGTGCTGACGGATCGTCAAGAACTAGTGCTGCGCAAGGTCGTCGAGGAGCATCTGGCGGCGGGCATGCCCGTGGGCTCAAAGGCGCTCTCGGCGGCCGCCGAGATCGAATGGGGCCCCTCCACGGTCCGGCACGAGCTGGCCATACTCGAGGAGCGGGGCCTGCTGGCGCACCCTCACACCTCAGCCGGGCGCATTCCGACTGAGGCGGGGTATCGCTACTTCGTCGACCGGCTGCTGCCAGCCGACGACAGCGGGCCGTCGCTGTCGCTCTCGCTGGTTCGCCGGGAGCTGGACGACGCCATGCAGGTCACGACTGAGACGCTGTCGCAGGTCACCAACCTGCTGGCGATCGTCACCGCGCCGCCGATCGAGACCTCGACGGTCAAGCACGTCGAGGTGCTGGCGCTCCAGCCGCAGGTCCTGATGGTGGTGGTGATCACGTCGACCGGCGGCGTAACCAAGCGCATGTTCACGTTTTCCGAGCCGGTTGACCAGGGCCTCACCCAGTGGGCAGCGAGCTACCTGAACGAGCGCCTGGTGGGGCTCGGCCTGGGCGCCCGGATGATTCACCAGCGGTTGCACGACCCCTCGCTGTCGAGCATCGAGGCCAACTTCCTGGAGGCCATCTCGCCCGTCTTCACCGAACTCGAGGAGTCCGCTCTGGACACGCTGTACGTGGAAGGAGCCGGACGGCTTCTGCGGCTGGACCGGGTGGAGGACATGACGCAGCTGCGCGCGCTGATGGACATGCTGGAGCGGCGGCGGACGCTGCTCGGCCTGCTTCGCTCGGCGCTAGCCCAGCGCGGCGTCCTCGTGCGGATCGGCACCGAGAACGATTCGCCGGCGCTTCGCTCCCTGGCGCTGGTGGCCGCCAGCTACGGTCTACCCCAGCGCAGCCTGGGGGCGGTGTCGGTGATCGGCCCGCTGCGGATGGATTACGGTCGCGCGATTCGCTCCGTCCGTGAGGCGGCGCATCAGCTGTCGAGCTTCGTCACCGAGGTCTACGACGAACGATGAGCGCGTCGCAGATGCCCCGCGACTACTACGAGGTGCTCGGCGTCAGCCGGCAGGCGTCCGATGCCGAGATCAAGCGGGCCTTCCGGCGACTGGCGCGCGAGCTTCACCCCGACGTCAACAGCCACGATCCCGAGGCCGAGGAGAAGTTCAAACAGGCGGCCGAGGCCTACGAGGTCCTGTCGGACTCGGAGCGCCGCGCGACCTATGACCGCTACGGCCACGAGGGCCTGCGGACCGGCGGCTACGCGCCTAACTTCGAGGGCTTCGGCTCGGTGGCCGACATCTTCGAGACTTTCTTCGGCAGCGCCGGTGGCCCATTCGGGGACTTGTTCGGCGCCGCAACCGGCGGCGGTCGGGGTTCAGGCCGGATCCAGGGCGGGGACATCGCCGTGGTGGTGGAGATCGAGCTCGCCGACGCCGCGCACGGGACGTCAGTGCCGGTCTCCTACGAGGCGATCGCGCGCTGTGAGAACTGCCAGGGAAACGGCGCCGAGCCCGGCACGCCGATCGAGGCGTGCACGAAGTGTGGAGGCTCGGGCCAGCTCCGCGCGGTGTCGCGCACACCCTTCGGACAGGTTGTGCGAGCAACCGTGTGCGACCGCTGTGGCGGCGACGGCCGCGTCCCCAAGGAGCCCTGTCACGTGTGCCACGGACGGGGTCGGAAGGTTGAGCGGGTCAAGTTCTCGGTCGACGTGCCGGCCGGAATCGCCGACGGTCAGCGGGTTCGCATCAGCGGCCGGGGTCACGCCGGAGAGCGGGGCGGACCGCCCGGCGATCTCTACGTCCAGATCCGCGTGCGCGACGACTCGCGCTTCCTGCGTGACGGCGATGACCTGGTGACGGCGGTAGACGTGGCAGCACCGCTGGCCGCGCTGGGTACGACGGTCACGGTCCCCACCGTCGATGACGAGGTGGAGCTGGAGATTCCGGCGGGAACCCAGCCCCACGAGGTGCTGGTGGTGCGGGGCAAGGGCATGCCGGCGCTCCGCGGCAGGCGCGGCGGCAACCTGCGGGTCGTGGTCAACGTGGTCGTTCCCCGGCATTTGAACCGGCGGCAGCGGGAGCTCTCGGAGCAGCTGGCGGAGACGATGACCGACCACAACCTCCGCACCGACGAAGGGGTGTTCGGGAAGCTGCGCCGCGCGTTTGGCGGTTGATCCGTCTCGCGGTCCGGGTCCGGCGCGAGCATTCCGAGCTCGTGCTTGCCGAGCTGCTCGAGCTGGCGCCGAGTGGCGTGGAGGAGGTCAGCGGGGACGGGGACGTGGTGGAGTACGCGGTCTACGGGGCTCCCGGCGAGCTGCCGGCGCTGCCCGACCTCCGAGCGGCCGCGGGCGGAGCGCTGGTGGAGATCCGCACGGAGGAGATCGCCGACGACTGGGCCGAGCGCTGGCGTCAGTTTCATCGGCCGCTGGTGCTCGATGGCCGGCTGACGGTGCGCCCGCCGTGGGAGCGGCCGGCGGCCACGCCGATCGAAGTGGTGATCGACCCCGGCAGGGCCTTTGGGACGGGCGCCCACGCGACGACTCGCCTGTGCCTCGAGCTGCTGCTCGAACTGCCGGCGCAAGGAGCGTTCCTGGATCTGGGCTGCGGGTCGGGCGTGCTGGCGATCACAGCGGCGCGGCTCGGCTTCAACCCCGTGCTGGCGCTCGACAATGATCCCGCGAGCGTGGAGGCCGCGCGCGCCAACGCGGGGCGCAACGGCCTGAAGATCGACGTCCAGCGGCGCGATCTGCGCACCGCGGAGGTGCCGACCTCGCCCACGGTGGCGGCCAACCTGTTGGCGCCGCTACTGCTGGCCTGGGCGCCCGGGCTGGACCGGGGGACCCGTCAGGTGATCGCCAGCGGCATCCTCGGCTCGCAGGCCGACGCGGTAGCGCGCGCGTTCGCGGCTCGCGGCCTGACCGAAGCCAGTCGGCGCTCGCACGGGGAGTGGGTGGCCCTGCTGCTGGCCCGCTAGCGCTCACGGCCCGCTAGCGCATACGGGGCGGCCAGCGGGCCATAGCGGGCTTATGAAAAATAAGGCGGCGCCCCGCAGGCGCCGCCCTTTACCTATTTATCTGGTCTGCGCCGGCTCTCGTTCGCGGCGAGATTCCTCGGGGGTGGGGACCCCTTGCACCGCGCATGAATCGGTGCCGGCGGTTGTGCGGGTGATCGCCTCGACCTGCTCGCGCGCCTTCTCCGGATCGTTGACCCAGGTCCGGTAGAACTCGAATGGGCACTCCTGGACGCCTGAATCCCCGTCCTGTGAGGCATACATGCCGGTGTAGCCGCGGTGCAGCAGCTTGAACAGGTGGTTCTGTGACTGCCAGGTCTCCCGGGCATCGCGGATCGAGGAAACCGACAGCTCCGCGTACTGCGCGCCGTTCTCCTCGGTGCCGCACTCAGCCACCACCCGGCCGTCGTAGCCGATGATCGCCGAATGCCCGAAGTACGAGTAGACGCCGTCCCAGCCGGTGGCGTTGGCCACGGCCACGTATGCCGTGTTCTGCCACGCCGAGGTCTGGGCCACCATCCGCTGCTGCTCCTTGGCCGGGTACATGTAGCCCTGGCAGCGCACGATCAGCTCCGCTCCGCGCATGGCGCAATCGCGCCAGATCTCCGGATAGTTGCCGTCGTCGCAGATGATCAAGCTGACCTTCAGGCCCTTCGGGCCCTCGGTCACATACGTCCGGTCGCCCGGATACCAGGCCTCGATCGGGCACCAGGGGCAGACCTTGCGGTAGCGCTGGACGATCTCCCCTTCGGGGTTCATCAGGATCAGCGTGTTGTAGGGGTTCTTGTGCGGGTGCTCCTCGTGCCGCTCGCCGGTCAGCGAAAACACGCCCCAAACCCCGGTCTCGCGACAGGCCTTGGCGAAGATGTCGGTCTCGTCACCCGGTATCTGCGCCGAGCACTCGAACATCTCGTCGCGGTCGTAGAGGATCCCGTGGGTGGAGTACTCCGGGAAGATCACGAGATCCAGCCCAGGCCAGCCCTGCTTGAGGCCATGGACCCGCCGCGCGATCTCCTGGCAGTTCTCCACCACATCGCCGCGCGTGTGCAGGCGCGGCATCTTGTAGTTGACGACTCCGACTCCGACGTAATCGGGGCTCGAGCCGATGTCTCCGTGCCGCATAACCCTCTCCTTTCAAGTGGACACTTGGGGACATTTCAAGGCTTCCACCAAACTTCCACCTGAAACCGATCAATGTGTCTGACGCGCGTGCTTGGGCAGCCAGAAGACGGCCGCGCCCGCGCCCAGCAGTGGAGTCCAGCAGGTTCATCACCGCGGCGGTGATGACCACAGAGAAGCCGAGCCACGCAACGCGGCTGCTCGTCCGCGCCTGGAGCGGGACCGTGGGGGAGGTGAGAGCGAGTGTTGACATTGGCGTGACGATCTCATCCAACTAGGTCATTTTCGGTCCGCAATTCCGCCGATCTCGGACGATATGCGGTCAACATGTGTCCGCAATTGGTGGCAAGCTGATGCGCCGATGGTTCAGACCTCCGCCCGCCTGCTCGCGTTGCTCTCGCTGCTACAGCTGCGGCGCGAATGGACGGGCCAGGAGCTCGCCTACCGGCTAGAGGTGGGGCCGCGCACGATCCGCCGGGATGTCGACAAGCTGCGCTCGCTCGGCTACCCGATCGAGGCCGCCCCCGGCGTGGCCGGCGGCTACCGGCTCGGCGCCGGCGGCGAGCTGCCCCCGCTGCTGCTCGACGACGCCGAGGCGGTCGCCGTGGCTGTGGGTCTGAGGACCGCGGCGTCTGGCTCGATCTCCGGGATCGAGGAGACCTCGGTCAGGGCCTTGGCAAAGCTGGAGCAGGTTCTTCCCAGCCGGCTGCGCCGACGCGTGAGCGCGCTCGGCGGCGCGACCTCGACCTTCAGCGTCGAGGGCCCCCGGATCGACGCAGAGATGCTGGCCACGCTGGCCGGAGCGTGCCGCGACGGCACCCGCCTGCGCTTCACGTACGTGGCCAGGGATGAGCGCACGTCGCAACGGCACGCCGAGCCGAGCGCGGTCGTGCACAGCGGCTACCGCTGGTACCTGGTGGCCTTCGACCTCGACCGCGACGACTGGCGCACGTTCAGGATCGATCGCATCCGCGGGCGGGTGCACCCAGCCGAGCGCGGCCGCCAGCGAACCGTCCCGGGCGGCGATCCAGCCGCGTTCGTCAAACAGCAGCTGCGCGGGACCGCCGAAGAGCCCGATTCCACGCCCGGCCGGATCCGCGTGCATGCCAGCGCCGCGCGGATCGCCAGGCGGGTCCCGAAGCGATACGCGACCGTGGAGCCGGAGGGAGAGGCGAGCTGCCTGGTCTCGACGCGCGGTGCCTGGTCGAGCGAGTTCCTCGTGTGGATGGCGCTGCTCGGCGAACCGCTTGAGGTTCTGGAGCCGCCTGAGCTCATCTCCGCCGCGCGCGCGCTCGGTACGCGGCTGAGCGACGCGGCGGCTACCGTGCCCGGGGCGTGAGCACGTTCGCCGTCAAGTTCCTGGGCTGCAAGGTCTCGCAGGCCGACGCGATGCTGGCGCGCAGTGCGCTGCTGGCCGCCGGCCACCGCGAGGCCCCCGAGGGCGAGGCTGATCTGCACGTGATCAACACCTGCTGCATCACGCGCGAGGCTGAGGGCAAGTCGCGCCAGTCCGTGAGGCGCTCGCTAAAGGCCGCCAACGAGGTGTATGTCTCGGGCTGTGCCGTGAATCTCGAAGCCCGCCAATTTGCGCAGATCGACGAGCGCGTGCGCCCACTCGTGGGCACGGCCGACGACGTGGCGGCCGAGATCGGGGGCCGGGTCGGCGCCTGCGCCGACGTCGAGCACGATGTTCTGGCACGGGAGCGCGTGGCCGCCCCCGAGCGCGCCACGCGCACGCGCGGCTTCGTCAAGGTCCAGGACGGCTGCGACTGCCACTGCGCCTACTGCATCATCCCCACGGTCCGCGGCGCCGCGCGCTCGCGGCCCGTGGGCGCCGTGCTGGACGAGGTCCGCCGCCGCGTGGAACAGGGGCAGCCTGAGATGGTCATGACGGGCATCAGCGTCGGCGACTATCGCGACCCCGAGCGGGGTCTCGAGCTCGGCGAGTTGATGGTGCGCGCGGCGCGCGTGCCCGGGGTTGAGCGCGTGCGACTGTCGAGCGTGGAGGTGATCCACGTCAAGGACTCGCTGCTCGAGGCGCTGGCCACCGAGCCCAAAATCTGCCCGCACCTGCACGTGCCGATGCAGTCCGGCGACGACGGCGTGCTCCAGGCGATGGGCCGGCACTACCGCTCGCAGCAATACCTGGAGCAGATCGCGGCGTTGCGGCGCGCGGTCCCCGAGGTCAACGTCACGACCGACGTGATCGTGGGCTTTCCCACCGAATCCGAGACGGCGTTCGAGCGCACGCTGCAGCTAATCGATGCCGCCGGCATCAGCCGCGTACATGCGTTCAGCTATTCGCCGCGGCCGGGGACGCGAGCAGAGCAGCTGGGCGACCTGGTCTCGCCGGAGGAGAAGAAGCGCCGCTCGCGCGAGCTGCGGGGCCGCTCCGAGGCCCGCTCACGCCGCTTCCGGTCGGCGAAGCTCGGAGGCAAGGAGACCGTGCTGGTCGACAAGCTGGCGGAGGTCCAGAGCTCCGGCTACACGGCCGACTACGCGCGCTGCTACCTGCCCGCGGGCGCGGCGCAGCGCGGAGAGCTGATCGACGTCTTCTGCCACGAGCTGCATGCCGATGGGATCAGGTGCGCGGTCTATCCTCAAGGTGGTGAGCGTCACCGATCAGGTCCGCACTGACATGACCAGCGCCATGAAGGCCCGCGACTCGGAGCGAGTCAGCGCGCTGCGCATGGTTCTGTCAGAGCTTCAGAAGGCGGCCAAGGAAGGCAACGGCGACGAGCTCCGGGTGCTCCGGCGTGAACGTAAGCGGCGCCTAGACGCTTCGCGGCAATTTCGTGAAGGTGGTCGCCCCGAGCTCGCTGACCGCGAGGAATCAGAGGCGGAACTGATCGCCACATACCTGCCCGCCGAGCTCGGCGATTCGGAGCTCGACGCGATCGTCAAGGATGCGATCGCCGAGACCGGCGCCTCGAGCCCGCGCGAGATGGGAGCAGTAATGAAGGCCGTGATGGCCAAGTCCGGGGGTCGAGCCGACGGCAAGCGGGCGGCGGCGCGCGTGCGCGCCGCGCTGGGAGCCTAGGCGCCAGGCTAGTGCGCAAGCAGATCGAGCTCGACAACTCGGCAGCCGCCGAGCTGGCCGGATCCGAGGATGCGGTGCTCCGCGCGCTCGAGGGCGATCTGGATTGCGACATCTACCTCCGGGGCAACGTGCTGACGCTCGACGGCCGGCCCGAGGCGGTGGAGAACGCCACGGCGGTCGTCCAGGAGCTCTCCGAGCTGATCGAACAGGGACATGAGATCGCGCCGGGGACGATCGAGGCCGTCAAGCGGGCGCTCGACGAGCACACCTCGCCCGCGGGGATCCTGGAGGACGTCGTGTGGCGCCACCGCGCGACCAAGGTCGCGCCCAAGACCGTCAACCAGAAGCGCTATGTCGACTCCATCCGCAACAACACGATCACGTTCGGCATCGGGCCCGCCGGAACCGGCAAGACGTTCCTGGCCGTGGCGCTGGCCGCCGCCGCGCTCAGCCGGCGTGAGGTCAATCGCATCATCCTCACGCGCCCCGCTGTCGAGGCCGGCGAACGGCTGGGATTTCTACCCGGGGATCTCATGGCCAAGGTCGATCCGTACCTGCGGCCGCTGTTCGACGCGCTGCACGACATGCTCGAGCCTGACCGGGTTTCGCAGCACCTGGAGCGCGGGGTGATCGAGGTCGCGCCGCTGGCTTTCATGAGAGGAAGAAGCCTGAATGATTCGTTCGTCATCCTCGACGAGGCCCAGAACACCTCTCCGGAGCAGATGAAGATGTTCCTTACGCGTCTGGGCTTCAACTCGAAGATGGTCGTCACCGGGGACATCACGCAGATCGACCTGCCGCGCGAGCACGACTCGGGCCTGATTGTCGTCGCCGACGTGCTGCAGAACGTGGACGGGATCGAGTTCGTGCGCTTCGGCGAGGAGGACGTCGTGCGCCACAAGCTGGTGCAGCGGATCGTCGCCGCCTACAACGAGCACTCCCAGCGCTCGGCGCCCGAGCTCAGGCCGCGAAGGCGAGCCTAGCCGCCGGCGGCGAAGCGTGTTCGAGGTCGAGCTAGTGGGGATCGACGGGCTGGGGGTCGAGGGCCCGCCGGCGGTGGAGCTTCAGGAGCTCTGCACGCTGGCGCTGTCCTCAGCGGGCATCGAGGAGGGGCACCTGGCCATCGAGTTCGTGGACGAGCAGCGGATCCGCGAGCTGAACCGCGAGCATCGCAGCCGTGACGAGGCCACGGACGTGCTCTCGTTCGCGGTCGATGAGGCCGGCCCCGCGGCCGGGCCCAGGGAGCTGGGCGACATCGTGATCTGCGCGGCCCGCACGGAGGACATCCGCGAGGCGGTGGTGCACGGGGCGCTGCATTTGAGCGGCATGGATCACGAGGACGACGACGGCGAGATGCTCGCCCTGCAGGCGGAGCTGTTGCGCTGGGTCCTGCCGTGAGGTCGGGCTTCATCGCCCTCGCCGGGCGCCCGAATGTCGGCAAGTCGACGTTGGCCAACGCGATCATCGGCGCCAAGGTGGCGATCGTCTCGAGCAAGCCACAGACCACGAGGCGCGCGATCCGCGGGGCGGCGACCGGCAGGGACTGGCAGCTGGTGCTCATAGATCTGCCGGGCGTGCAGCGACCGAAGGACCCGCTGACCGGCAGGATGCAGCGGCGCGTACAGACGGAGCTACACGACGCCGACGGCTGCCTGTTCGTGCTGGACGCCGACGATGGAATCGGCCGCGGTGACCGCTACATCGCCCAGCTGCTGGCCGATTCCCCGGTGCCGGTGATCATGGCCGTCAACAAGGTCGACCGCCTGAGACACCACGAGGTGGCGCCGGTGCTGCACGCCGCAGGCGAGCTCGGCGTCTCAGAGGACATCTTTCCGGTCTCGGCGCGGACCGGCGCGGGGGTGCCGGCGCTGATCGACCACCTCGTCTCGCTGCTTCCTGCCGGGCCGCTCTACTTCGAGCCTGACCAGCGCTCCGACCTGACCGAAGCTGTGCAGCTGGCGGAGCTGGTGCGCGAGCAGATCCTGGCCCGCACGCGCCACGAGGTCCCGCACGCGGTGGAGGTGGAGGTTCAGGAGATCGCGCACACCGACGAGCTGGTCCGGATCGCCGCGGAGATCCTCGTGGAGACCGAGTCGCAGAAGGGAATCCTGATCGGCGCCCGCGGCCGGATGGTGAAGGCCGTCGGCGTCGCCGCCAGGCAGACGATCGAGCGAGAACTCGGGACCCATGTACACCTGGAGCTCTCAGTCCGCGTCCGGCGCCACTGGCGCGCCGACGAGCGCGTGCTCGACCGGCTGGGCATCGAGTGATGCCAGAATCGGAGCCACCATGGACGACTCGGAGGTCTCATTCGACGAGCGCGGGCTGGTGCCCTGCGTGGTCCAGGACTGGGCGTCGGGCGAGGTTTTGACCCTGGCCTACATGAACGCCGAGGCTCTGCGGTTGACGCGCGAGACCGGCCAGGTTCACTTCTTCAGCCGCTCGCGGCAGGAGCTCTGGCGCAAGGGCGCCACCTCGGGTCACACGCTGGCGCTCAAGGCCATCCGCTACGACTGCGACGGGGACGCACTGCTGGCGCTGGTTGAGCCCGCGGGCCCCGCGTGCCACACCGGCGAGCGCACGTGCTTTCACCGCGGCGAGCTCGATCCGGCGGCGCCGCACGAGGTGCTGCCGACGCTCGAGCGCACGATCGCCACGCGCGCCACGGAGCGCCCCAGGGGCTCATACACGAGCGAGCTGCTCGCCGACCGGACGCGCAACGGCGACAAGGTGCGAGAGGAGGCCGACGAGGTGGCGCGCGCCGCGGAGCAGGAATCCGAGGAGCGCTTGGCGGAGGAGGCCGCTGACGTCCTCTACCACCTCGCGGTCCTGATGCGGGGCCGGGGCCTGGGACTCGTGGACGCCGAGCGGGTGCTCGATGGCCGTCGCCAGCCGCGGTAGCGCTCCACCGGTGGGCTCGGGGGCGGCGCCATCGCTCGAGCAGGCGCGTGAGCTGGCGCGCGAGCACAACCTGATACCCGTGCTGGAGACGTTCATCGACGACTGCGAGACGCCGGTGTCGGCGTTCCTCAAGCTGCGCGAAGGCGACCAGCCCGCGTTCCTGCTGGAGTCGGCCGAGCAGGGAAGGGTCGGCCGCTACTCGTTCATCGGCTTCCGCCCCCGCAAGGTGTTGCGCTGGTCGCTCGCGGACGGCGGCGACCCCTACGCCCTGGCGGCCGCCGAGCTCGATGCTTTCGACCCCGCGCCGCTCGAGGGGCTGCCGCCGTTCGCCGGCGGCGCCGTCGGCGTGTTCGCCTATGACCTGGTGCGAACGGTCGAGCCGCTGGGCGAACCCAACCCGGACCCGGTCGGGGTGCCCGATCTGGCGCTGATGCTGACCGACGCACTGGTGTGCTTCGACCACCTGAAGCACACGATCACGGTGCTGGCCAACGCCTACGTGGAGGACGGGGTGGACGCCTCATACGAGCGTGCTCTGCAGACGATCGCCGAGGTCCGCACACGACTGCGCGGCCCTGTGCCCGCCCAGGCCCATGCCGCGACGCCGAGGACCGGGATCCCGACATTCAAATCCAACATGGCGCCACACCAATTCGAGGCCACCGTGGCGCGAATCATCGATTACATCCGCGCCGGCGACGCCTACCAGGTTGTCCCCTCGCAGCGCTGGTCGGGCCCCGTTGCCGTGGAGGCGTTCTCGATCTACCGGGGCCTGCGGGCCGTCAACCCCAGCCCCTACATGTACTTCCTCGATTTCGGGGACTTCGAGGTGGCAGGCGCCAGCCCGGAGCCGCTGATCACCGTCTCCGGCTCACGCGTTTCCACACGGCCGATAGCCGGCACCCGTCCGCGCGGCGCCACCGTCGAGGAGGACCTCGAGCTGGCGCGCGAGCTGCTGGCCGACCCCAAGGAGCGCGCCGAGCACGTGATGCTCGTCGACCTGGGACGCAACGACCTGGGGCGGGTGTGCCGGTACGGGACCGTCGAGGTGCAGGAGTTCATGGCCGTGGAGAACTACAGCCACGTGATGCACATCGTCTCGAGCGTGACCGGCACGCTGCGGGAGGGGATCGGTGCGCTCGACGCGCTGCGCTCGGTGCTCCCGGCGGGAACGCTCTCCGGCGCGCCCAAGGTGCGGGCGATGCAGATCATCGACGAGCTCGAGCCCGTCAAGCGCGGCGGCTACGGAGGCGCCATCGGGTGGGTCTCCTACACCGGCGACCTTGACACCTGCATCCATATCCGCACGGTCGTCGTCAAGGACGGCACGGCGCACATTCAGGCCGGCGGCGGCACCGTGGCCGATGCCAAGCCCGAGCTCGAGCTCCGCGAGTCGGAGGCCAAGGCCAAAGCGGTGCTCCAGGCGATCGAGCTGGCGGCGGCGCAACCCGAGTGGCCCTAGGCTAGCCTGACTCACTGCGTGTCTCGCAAGCGGCACTGGGGCGTCGTGTGTGCCGGGCTGGCGGCGGTGGTGCTCACCGCCGCGCTGACGCTCGCCGCGGCGCCGGCCGCCGACGCGCGCGCGTACCTGCCGCCCGGCAACCGCATCTTCGCCGGGCTGACCGGCGGTAACTCGATCACCCGCTTCTGGCACATGGTGGGCAAGCACCCGCCGGTGTTCGAGGATTACCTGACCTACAACACGTCCTCGGACTGGCTCTCGGGGCGCGACCCTGACTTCCGCTCCCGGCTGGGGCTCGAGCTCTCCACCTCCAAGGGCTACGGACAGGCTGGAGTGATCTCGCCGCAGGGGATCGCCGACGGTGGCGCCGACGCCTTCCTGGTCAGGCTGAACCACAACCTGGCGCACTCCGGACGGATCTTCTACGTGCGGATCATGGGCGAAATGGACGCCTGGTGGAATGCGTACTCGGCCTACAACGGCGACGGATCGTTCCGGGGCACCGCCAACTCCCCGCAGTTCTTCATCCAGGCCTGGCGGCGCACGGTGCTGATCCTGCGGGGCGGCCCGGTGGCCGCCGTCAACCGCCGGCTGCGGGCGCTGGGGCTGCCGCAGCTGAAGGCCATGCCGGGCTGCCCGGGCGGCCGGAACGCGGACGGTTGCCGCACCACCCTGGCGCGCCCGACGGTGTCATTCCTGTGGGTTCCCCAGGACGCCGGCAGCCCCGAGATCGCAGCCGACTCGCCGGGCGTGTACTGGCCGGGCGCGGCGTACGTCGACTGGGTCGGGACCGACTTCTACTCGTTCTATCCCAACTTCTCGATGCTCAGCCAGTTCTACTCCCAGTTCTCGGGCAAGCCGTTCGTGATCTCCGAGTGGGCGGTAGACGGCGGCGATGATGCGTCGTTCGTGCACGAGCTGTTCTCCTGGGTCTTCAGCCATCCCCGCGTGCGGATGGTCAACTACTACGAGGGCTTCACGCCCTCCAGCCCGGCCAACCTGGCCCACTACCCCGCGAGCCGCGGGGCGCTCGAGCAGGAGCTCCGCTCCAGGCGCTTCGAGGCATACCCGCCCGAGTACGCGCACCCGCGCAAGCCCCCCAAGCACCACAAGCCGCCGCCGCAGACGCCGCCGGTGCCGCCGGAGCAAGGCCAGCCACCCTCGCCGCCGCTGCCGACCTCGACCACGCCGATCACGACCACGACCCCGACCACCACGCCGACGCCGACGCCCACCCCCCCGCCAACGCCGCCCGGCCCCCCGCAGATCTGCGTGCTGGGGATCTGCCTGCCGCTGTAGGAGGCGAGCAGCGTGCGTTCGCCGCGTGTGGCGAGCGAGGTCGCACCGAGGCTCGCTCGCCCGGGCCCGCAAACGTGAATAAGCGGCCGGCGCAGCCCGCTACGCGTCACGAAATGGGTGCTATGGCCCCGATAACGTGGCACGTGCGCTCGGCGGGCGGCGGCTCATTCACGTTCGCGGGGTCAGAGCGCGGAAGCTCATCTTCGCCGGACGGGTAACGGCCGGCCTCCCTCCGGGTACCGTTCGGCTGCTTGCGGGTTCTCGTAATCGACAACTACGACAGCTTCACCTACAACCTGGTGCAGTACCTGGGCGAGCTGGGCGCCGAGCTCGAGGTGGTTCGCAACGACCACGCCACCGTCGAGGAGCTGCTGATCAGGGGCTACGACCGGCTGATCGTCTCGCCCGGCCCGTGCACGCCCAACGAGGCTGGGATCTCGCTGGAGGCCGTGCGCCGCTTTCCGCTGGCGCGAGTCCCGACCCTCGGCGTGTGCCTCGGCCACCAGGCGCTGGTTCAGGCCTGGGGCGGAACCGTGGTCGTGGGCGAGCCGGTGCACGGCAAGACGATCGCCATCGAGCACGACGGCCGGACGATTTTTCGCGGCCTTCGCCAACCGCTCGAGGTTGGGCGCTATCACTCGCTGATCGCGGGGCCGGTGCTGCCCGATGCGCTAGAGCGCAGCGCGGCCGCCGGCGCCGATGGCGGCGACAGCGACATCGTGATGGCGATCCGCCACCGCGAGCTGCCTGCCGAGGGTGTGCAGTTTCACCCCGAGTCGGTGCTGACCGAGCAGGGACGCGAGCTACTGCGGAACTTCCTGGAGGGGACGCGGTGAGCGCCGAGGGGCTCCTGGTCCGCTCGATCGATGCCCTGGCCGGCGGCCACGATCTGAGCCTCGAGGACGCCGCCGCGGTCCTCTCGGAGATCATGTCGGGCAACGCCACGGAGATCCAGATCGCGGCCTTCCTGATCGCGCTGCGGACCAAAGGGGAGACGGTGGACGAGCTGGCGGGGCTGGCGCGCACGATGCGGGCGCTGGCCACCCCCGTGCGCGTCGGGCGCGACGACCTGCTGGACACGGCGGGCACCGGCGGCGGGCGGCCAACGTTCAACGTGTCCACAACCGCGGCGCTGATCGCGGCCGCTGCGGGCTGCACCGTGGCCAAGCACGGGAACCGCTCGGCAACCGGTCTGTCCGGCTCTGCCGATCTGCTCGAGGCGCTCGGGGCCCGGATCGACCTGGGTCCCGACGCGGTGGCCCGCTGCATCGAGGAGATCGGCTTCGGCTTCATGTTCGCCCCGGCCCACCACCAGGCCACGCGCTATGTGGTGCCGGTGCGCAGAGAGCTGGCGGTGCGAACCGCCTTCAACTTACTGGGCCCTCTGACCAACCCCGCGGGCGCCAGCCGGCAGCTGGTGGGGGTCTCGGACCCCGCGTACCTGGAGACCATGGCCGGCGCGCTGGCGCGGCTCGGCACGCACCACGCGCTGCTGGTCTCAAGCGATGACGGCCTCGACGAGCTCAGCATCTCAGCCCCCACCCGCGTGGTGGAGGTAGTAGAGGATCGGATCGAGCGGTACGCGCTCGCGCCGGGCGACGTGGGCCTCGAGCTCGCTCCGGCCGGGGCCATACCCCGGGGCGATCCCAGCCAGAACGCGGACACGGCCAGGCTGATCTTCTCGGGCGCCCCGGGTGCCGCTCGGGATCTGGCGGTGCTCAACGCGGGCGCGGCGATCTACGCCGCTGCCGGCGCAGAGTCGCTGGAGCAAGGAGTCCGGGGGGCCGAGCGGGCGATCGACTCCGGCGCCTCGGCGGCGCTCCTGGAGCGCTTCGTCGAGCGCACCCACGAGCTTGCCACTGCCGAGGGCATGGCCTCGGCCCGGGGGTCCGCATGAACGAGCTCCAGCGGATCGTGGCGAGCACCCGTGAGGAGATCGAGCGGCGGCGCGTCGCCGTGCCCGACGCCGAGCTCGAGCGGGCCGCGATGAAGGCGCAGGCCGCGCGCGCGCCCGACGGGCGGCGTTCGTTCGCCGAGGCGCTCAGGCGGCCGGAGCTCTCGCTAGTCGCCGAGCACAAGCGCCGATCTCCGTCCGCCGGGGCGATCCGGGACGGCGTCCCGCTCGAGCAGGTGCTCGGGGCCTACGAGCGTGGCGGTGCCGCGGCGCTGTCGATTCTGACCGAGGGCCCGAGCTTCGGCGGCTCACTCCAGGACTTGCGCGCCGCCCGGGCCTGCTCGGGCCTCCCGGTCCTGCGTAAGGACTTCGTGGTCGAGCCCTATCAGGTGTATGAGTCCCTGCTGGCCGGTGCCGACGCGATCCTGCTGATCGTGGCCGCGCTGAGCGCAGAGCAGCTCGTGGCGCTGCGGCGGCTCGCGGACGAGTGCGGGCTGGACGCCCTGGTCGAGGTCCACGACGAGCACGAGCTCGAGCTGGCACTGGAGGCAGGCGCCACGATCGTCGGCGTCAACAATCGCGACCTGACGACGCTGGCCGTTGACAGGCAAACGACCTTCGAGCTGTTGCCGCGGATCCCGCGGGGCACCGCCACCGTCGCCGAGTCAGGCTTCGGCAATCGAGCGCAACTCGAGCAGCTGGCGCTGGCGGGCGCGGATGCGGTACTGGTGGGGGAGGCGCTGATGCGGGCCCCGGACATCGAGCACGCCGTCCGGGCCCTTACTGACAGCCTTTAGCAGCCCTTGACAGGATCGCCCAACACTGAACATGGAATGAAGGACCTGCTGCGCTCGCACCTGGTCTCGGCCATCATCGGTGGGTTGGTCGTGGCGGTGGCGTTCCTGGTGCTCGGGATCACGGGACATCGGACCACGCGGACGATCGTGGAGGAGGCGCCGGTCGCCGCCCAACCGGCGGCCAACACCTCCTCCTCGCAGCTCACGATGCACGCCATCTACGTGCGCGACGCGCCCGGTGTCGTGTTCGTCCGCGCGCAGCTCTCAAAGCAGGTGCAGACCCCGTTCGAGGGGTTCCCCGAGCGCCAGGAGAGCACTTCGACCGGGTCGGGCTTCCTGGTCGACCGTCGTGGCGACATTCTCACCTCCTACCACGTGATCGAGGGAGCCGACAAGCGCAGAGGCGTGACCGTGGAGTTCGCCGACAACATCGCGCGGCCGGCGATCGTCGTCGCCCAGGACGCCGACGACGACCTTGCCGTGCTGCGTGTGAACATGGCCGGCGTACCACCGGTCGAGGCGCTGGCCCTGGGCGACTCGAGGTCCGTCCGCGTCGGCGACCCGACGCTGGCGATCGGCAACCCGTTCGGCTATGACCGCACGCTGACCAGCGGCATCGTCTCGGCGCTCCAGCGCCAGATCCGCGCCCCCGACGGTTTCGCCATCAACAACGTGATCCAGACCGACGCGCCGATCAACCCCGGCAACTCCGGCGGCCCGCTGCTGGACGCTGCCGGGCGGGTGATCGGCATCAACTCACAGCTCGCCGCCGCCGGCGACCAGGGCGAGGGCAGCGTGGGGATCGCTTTCGCCGTGCCGATCGACACCGCCAAGGACGTCCTCACCGTGCTCGAGAACGGACAGCCCACGCAGCAGCCCTAGGCCCGGCCGGATGCCAGGCCGTGGCCGGCGGGCCCCTACGATGTGGGGCATGGACTCCGGTGTCACCAAGATCAAGTTCTGCGGCATCACGTCGCTCGACGACGCCCGCCTGGCGGGCGACGCCGGCGCCTGGGCCATCGGCCTGATCTTCTGGCCGCACTCGCCGCGGCGCTGCGATCCGGTCGTGGCCGCCGAGATCGGTGCGGCGCTGAGGCGCCGGCTGGAGGTCGTTGGCGTGTTCGTCAACCCGACGCTGGAGCAACTGGCGAGCACCGCCGAGGCGGTTGGCCTGAGCGCGGTCCAGCTGCACGGCGACGAGGGCCCGTCGTTCTGCGCGGAGGCCGCGCGCCGCACCGGCTGCAAGGTGATCAAGGCGGCCCGCGTCAGAAGCGGCGCCGACATCCAGGCCCTCATGGCCTTCCACACCGACTTTCACCTCCTCGACAGCCACGTCGCCGGACAGCGTGGGGGCAGCGGCGAGACGTTTGAGTGGGAGCTGGCCCGGGCCCACCGCGGAGGAGTGCCGATGATCCTGTCCGGCGGCCTCGGGCCCGACAACGTGGCCCAGGCGATCGGCACGGTCAAGCCGTTTGCGGTGGACGTTGCCAGCGGCGTGGAGCGCGAGCCGGGCCGCAAGGACCCCGACAAGGTCAAGGCGTTTGCACGTGCCGTGGCCGGCGAACATGTTCGCCGGCCCCGGTCGGCGCATGCGCCGACCGGCGGGGTGGCGCATGCGCCACCCCGAACATCGATATTGGAATGACGAGTGAGCGCGAAGCGCGAGCGGTTAAGCGAGACGTGACTGTCGAGCGACCACATCAGAACGCGGGCCAGGATGGCCCGCGGAGGACGCCAATACAGCACCGCTTCGGCCCGTACGGCGGTCAGTACGTCCCGGAGACGCTGATGACGGCGCTCGCCGAGCTCGAGCGGGCGTGGGTCGCCGCGCGCGAGGACGCCGCCTACCGCTCGCGGCTGGACGCGCTGCTGCGCGACTACGTGGGGCGACCGACGCCCCTGTATCACGCGGAGCGTCTGAGCGAGGCCGCGGGCCACCCCATCTACCTCAAGCGCGAGGACCTCAACCACACCGGCGCGCACAAGATCAACAACGCCCTGGGCCAGGCGCTGCTGGCGATCCGCATGGGCAAGCGGCGGATCATCGCCGAGACAGGCGCCGGCCAGCACGGGGTGGCCACGGCCACGGCCTGCGCGCTGCTCGACCTGGAGTGCGTGGTCTACATGGGCGAGGAGGACATGCGCCGCCAGAAGCCCAACGTGGAGCGCATGGAGCTGCTCGGAGCGCGGGTCGAGCCGGTGGGCGCCGGCGCCCGCACGCTGAAAGAGGCCGTCTCCGCTGCGATCCGCGACTGGGTGACCAATGTCGGCTCCACGCACTACATCATCGGCTCCTGTGTGGGGCCGGCGCCGTTCCCGGCGCTGGTGCGCGACCTTCAGCGCGTGATCGGCGACGAGGCCCGGGCCCAGCTGCTCGAGCGCTTGGGCCGACTGCCGCAGCGCGTGATCGCCTGTGTCGGCGGCGGCTCCAACTCGATCGGCATGTTCACGCCCTTCATCGAGGACGAGGGCGTGGAGCTGATCGGCGTCGAGGCCGCCGGGGAGGGGATCGAGTCAGGCCGGCACGGGGCGCCGCTGAGCGCCGGGGGGCTGGCGGGTGTGCTGCACGGCGCGTATTCGGCGGTCATGCAGGACGAGGACGGACAGATCCTCGAGGCTCACTCGGTCTCGGCCGGGCTCGATTACCCAGGATCGGGGCCGGAGCACGCCTTCCTGCGCGACTCGGGACGGGCCCGCTACGTGGCGGTCCCGGATCGGGAGGCGCTCGAGGCGTTCGCCCGCACCGCGCGGCTGGAGGGAATCATCCCCGCGCTCGAGAGCGCCCACGCGCTGCGCTGGGCGCTCGAAGAGGGACCGAGCGAGCTCGATCTGGTGTGCCTGTCCGGACGCGGCGACAAGGATCTGGCCGAGGCAATCGCCCTGCTCCGGTGAGCGGGATCGAGCGGATCGCCGAGGCGTTCGAAGCGGCGCGCGCGGACGGCTACCGGGCGGCCATGATGCCCTACATGATGGGCGGCTATCCCGACCTCGAGCGCTCGCGGGAGATCCTGCAAGCCTGTGTCGAGGCCGGCGCGGGGTTGATCGAGCTCGGCGTGCCGTTCTCCGATCCGCTGGCTGACGGGCCGGTGATCCAGGCTGCCGGCGGCGCCGCCCTGCGGGCCGGGGTGAGCGTCCAAGACGTGCTCGAGCTGGCGCGAGCGGTGGGGGCCGACATCCCGGTGGTGCTCATGTGCTACGCCAATCAGATCCTCGTCCGCGGCCTCGAGCGGTTCGCCGACGCGCTGGTGGACGCGGGGGCCTGCGGCCTGATCGTGCCCGACCTGCCGCTCGAGGAGGCGAGCGCGGCGCTCGAGGTCTGTGAGCGGCGCGGGCTGGCGCTGGTGCCGTTGATGGCCCCCACCACGCCCGACGAACGGCTGCGCCAGATCGGCTCGCACGCCCAGGGGTTCGTCTACGCGGTCTCGCTCACGGGGACCACCGGCGAGCGCGACAGCGTGGCGCAGACCATGCCCGAGCTGCTGGCTCGCGTCAGGTCGTACACAGCCGTGCCCGTGGCCGTGGGGTTCGGGATCAGCACGCCCGAGCAGGCGCGGGCAGCCGCGGACGCCGGCGCCGACGGCGTGATCGTCGGCAGCCGCCTGGTCCGCGCCGCGGGCGAGGCGGACGCTCCCGCCGCCGCGGTCGGGGCGTTGGTGGCGGAGCTGCGGGCCGCGCTGGAGGCCGGGATTGCCAGCCCGAGCGAGTAGGATCCAGCGCCGATGGGGTTGATCTCCGCCGCCACCGCAGGTCTGTGCCTGTGGATCATCTTCTGGTCGGGCGCGCTCGGCGCGATCTGGAGTGACCTGAAGCTCGGCGGTTTCGACGGAATGCTGGTAGCGGCCGGGATCGTGCTGGTGGCGATCATGGTCCGGAACATGCTTCCGTACCTGCCCGGGCGGCGGAAGTAAGCAAGAGAAGTCATGCGTCGGCTGGCGTCGCTTTTGGCATGCGCGGCTGCGGCCGCCTGCATAACCGGGTGCACCGCGACCAGCACCTCGACCGTGGCGGTGAGCGGGACCGGGCTGACTGTGTACACGAGCGCCCCGGCCAGCGCCAACGCGGCGCAGAGCACCGACATCGTCGACGCGGAGAAGCTGGCTCTCAAGCAGTCCGGATCGACGATCGGCAAGTTCACGATCCGCCTCGTGCAGCTCGATCAGAGGCCCTCGGATAACGCCCGTACCGCGATCCAGGACACGAGCGCCATCGCCTATCTCGGCGAGCTCGATCCCGGCGCCTCGGCCGATTCGCTGGGCATCACCAACGACCAGGACCTGTTGCAAATTTCCTCAAGCGACACGGCGATCGCGCTGACGCAGTCGAGCCCCGCGGTCCCGGGCGCGCCCAACGACTACTACGAGGCGCGCGGGACCTACGGCCGGACGTTCGCCAGGGTCGTTCCCTCGAGCGCCGTGGAGGCGCGGGTGCAGGTGACGGAGATGCACGCGCTGAAGGTGAAGAAGCTGTACCTGGCGCACGACGGCTCTGACTACGGAAAGGCGCTGGCGTCCGCCGTCACCCAGGCAGCGGCCGACGAAGGGATCACCACCTCAGAAGGCGCCGCCAGTCAATCGGCGTTCAGCGCCTCGGGGGCCGACGCATTCTTCTACGCCGCCTCCACGGCCGAAAGCGCCCAGGCCGCCAGCGTCTTCGACCAGATCGCCTCGGCGGACCCGGGCGCAAAGCTGTTCGCCCCCTCGGCGTTCGCCGACGGCACCTTGGCCTCGGCATTCGGCCCTACCTCGAAACTCAACCTCTACGTCTCCGAGCCAGGCTTTCTTCAGCACGACCTGAACGCCAGCGCCAAGCAGCAGTTCGTGGCGCCGTTCGAGACGACTTACGGCCATGCTCCGCAGCCGCAGGCGATCTTCGGCTACGAGGCCATGTCGGCGCTGCTCGCCGTGCTGCGCGAGGCAGGCTCCGGCGCGAACAACCGCTCGACCGTGGTGCGCGATTTCTTCGCCATCAAAGACCGGGCATCGGTGCTCGGCACCTACTCGATGAACCCCAACGGAGACACAAGCATCGCTCCGTTCGTGATCAGCCGACTCCAGGGGGGGCAGCTCGTGCCCTACAAGTTCGCCCCCGGTCCTTGAGCTCGGGCGCGCGAGTCATCGCGGCCCTGGCGGCGGCAGCTCTCGCCGCAGCGGCGCCGGCCGGTTGTGGAAGCGGCGGTTCGCAGGGCGCCGGCAAGATCGCCGGGCACACGCTGAGCATCTACCTCAGCGTGCCGCTGAACGGAGCCTCGGCGGTCTCCGGACAGGCCGTGGCAAATGGCGCGGCGCTGGCGCTAAAGGACGCCGGGGGACGCGTCGGGCGGCTGCGGATCGAGCTCAAGGTGCTCGACGACTCAACCCCCGCGCGGCGCGAGTGGGATCCGGGGCAGACCAGTAACAACGCCCGAGTGGCGTCGATCGATCCCACCACGATCGGCTACATCGGCGACCTCGAGTCGGGCGCCAGCGCGGTCTCGATCCCGGCGCTCAACCGCTTCGGCATCCCCCAGATCAGCCCCACCAGCACGTCCGTGGGGCTGACCTCGGCAACTCCCGGCGCGGCCCCCGGAGAGCCGTTCAAGTACTACCCGACGGGCACGCGCACGTTCGCCCGGGTCGTCCCAAGCGACGCCATCGAGGCCTCCGTTCAGGTGCAGCTACAGCAGAACGCGGGCTGCCGGCGGACGTTTGTGGTGGACGACGGCGAGGTCGATGGGGAGGACCTGGCAACGAGCTTCGACCTTGCGGCGCGCTCGGCCGGCCTCCAGGTGATCGCCACTCAGCAGTTCGACCAGAAGGCCACCGACTACAGCGCGCTGGCGGCCAGCGTCGCGAGCACCGGCGCCAACTGCGTGCTGGTGGCGGCGATCACGGATGCCAACGCGGTGCTCGTCTCAGAGCAGCTGGCGTCCGCGGTCCCCAGCGCGCGCATCTTCGTCAGTCAGGGGATGGCAGAGAGCACCTACGCCGATCCGGCGCGGGGCGGTATCCCGCTGGGGCTCGATCCGCGCATCACGATCACCTCGCCGGCCCTCGGGCCGAGCGCGTATCCGAACAGCGGGCAAGCCGTGCTCGCCGCTTACGCTCGGGCCTACGGCGCCCCCGAGCCGACCGCGATCCTGGGCTACGAGGCGATGAGCCTGATGCTGAGCGCGGTCGAGCGCGCCACCGACCATGGCAAGCGAGGAGCGGAGCGCGCGGCGGTGTTGAAGGCCATCTTCAATACCCGCGGGCGACACAGCGTGCTCGGGACCTACAGCATCGACGCCGATGGCGACACGACGTCCACCGTCTACGGCGTGTGGACGATTGTCGCCGGCAAGCTCCATTTCTGGAAAGCGCTCGCGGGATGATCACAGCGTTTCCGTTCCGTTAGGGGCGCCGCGAAAAGCGAATCTAGCTTGCCTGCGGTCCGAACCGGGCACTACTCTGCCCGCTTACCGGGCCATCCGTGAGCCCGGGACCCACAGAGAGGAGGGCAAACCAAGATGAGTGTCATCCGCAAGCTGGCCATCGGGTGCGTGGTGGTCGGCGCCGTGGCCGTCCTGAGCGCGTGCGGCTCGAGCAGCAAGAGCTCGAGTGGTGGCGGGAGCGGCTCGAACACGATCGACATCTATTCGAGCCTGCCGATGCAGGGCCCGACGACGGCCCAGACGATCCCGCTCGTCAACGGCGTCAAGCTCGCACTGTCGCAGGCCGGAAACAAGGCCGGCAAGTTCACCGTGAAGTACACCGTGCTCGATGACTCCACCGCGTCCGCGGGCCAGTGGACCGCCCAGCAGACCGCGGCCAACGCCAGGCAGGCGGCAACCGACCCGAAGACCGTCTACTACATCGGCGAGTTCAACTCTGGCGCCAGCGAGGCGTCGATCCCGATCCTGAATCAGGCCGGGATCCCGCAGGTCAGCCCGGCGAACACGTACGTGGGATTGACCACAAGCGAGCCCGGAAGTGCTCCCGGCGAGCCGCAGAAGTACTACCCGACGGGCAAGCGCACGTTCCTGCGCATCGTCCCTCGCGACTCGATTCAGGCGGCAGCCGATCTGATGGCGATGAAGCAGGCCGGCTGCACGAAGGTGGCAATCGCCAACGACAAGCAGGCCTACGGTGCCGGGTTGGCGGCGCTGCTCGAGCTCGAGAAGGGCAGCTACGGCGTGACTATTGTCAGCAACACGGGCATCGAGCCCACCGCGCCGAACTTCCGCTCCTACGCCCAGACGATCAAGGGCCAGGGTGCCGACTGCTTCTTCTTCGCCGGCACCACGGCCACGGGCGCGACCCAGATCGTCAAGGACGTCGCCGCGGCGATCCCGACCGCCAAGATCTTCGGCGGTGACGGCGACTGCTCCGACAAGTGGACAAACGCCGGCCAAGGCGGCGTGCCGGCGAGCGTCGATCCGCGGATGGAGTGCACCGTTGCCACGCTGAACCTGCCCGCCTACCCCGGCGGCAGGACGTTCCTGGCGGCCTACAAGGCCAAGTACGGGGCGCCCCCGACTGACCCGTACGCCATCTACGGCTACGAGGCGATGAAGCTCGGGCTGGACACGATCACCAGCCTGGGGTCAAAGGGCAACGACAAGTCCGCCGTGCTCTCGGCGCTGTTCGCGGTCAAGAGCCGTTCGTCGGTGCTCGGTACCTACGGGTTCGACAAGAACGGCGACACGACGCTCCGCTCCTACGGCCTCTACAGGGTCGGACCGGACCACAACGTCGTGTTCTACAAGACGCTCACGCCGACCAGCGTCCAGTAAGCGGTTCTAGCCGCGTCGAACAAAAAGTCAGAGCGATGAGAAACGGAGGAGGGGGCGCGCCCGGCGCCCCCCCTCCTCCATACTTCACGTCTCGATGCCGATACTTCTGAGGGAGTAGTGGAGGCTGGTTCAGCAACACCGAGGCTGCCGGCGGTCGCGTTTCGGCCGCTGGCCGCCGTGCGGCGCTACGTGGGGCGCTGGGGGCTGATCGTCGCGCTGGCGGCGCTGCCGATCTTCTACGGCGTCCACGACCTGACCACTGGCTACAGCGCCTGCTGCGTGGCGGGGCACACCGTCATACGCCACGACCTCACCCATTTGGGGACCAACTTCGCCGAGGGCATCTCCGACGGCTCGATCTGGGCGCTGATCGCGATCGGCTACACGCTGGTCTACGGGATCATCGAGCTGATCAACTTCGCCCACGGCGACGTGTTCATGATCGGCTCGTTCACGGCCACCGGGCTGTGGGGCACGCTCGGGCTCGGGCTGGTCACCGGCCCGCTGGGGCTGATCGGCGGGCTCATCGTCACTCTGATCGTGGCCATGGTGGTGTGCGGCTCGCTCAACGTATTGATCGAGCGGGTGGGCTACCGGCCGCTGCGCAATGCACCGAAGCTGGCGCCGCTGATCACGGCCGTCGGCTTCTCGTTCATCCTCCAGAATGTCGGCCTGCTGTGGCGCGGTGGCGCGGCGCAGAGCGTGCCCGATCTGATCCGCGAGAACACGACGGTGTTCAACATCTCCGGCGTGCCGATCTCCCGGGGCTACATCCTGGCGATCGCGGTCATGATTCCGCTGGTGATCGGGCTGACGCGGTTCATCTCCTCCACGCGGCCGGGGCGGGCGATGCGCGCCACCGCCCAGGATCCGGAGGCGGCGCGGCTGATGGGCATCGACGTGAATCGCACGATCTCGCTCACGTTCCTGCTGGGCGGCATGCTGGCCGGTGCAGCCGGGCTCGTGTACGCGCTGTACGAGACCAACGTCTGGTACTTCCAGGGCTTCGAGGCGGGGCTGATCGCATTCACGGCGGCTGTGATGGGCGGGATCGGCAACGTCCGCGGGGCGGTGCTCGGGGGCCTGCTGATCGGAGTGATTCAGGCCCTGTCGGACTCACGGATGGGGCCTCAATGGACAGAAGCGGTCGTGTTCGGCTATCTGATCCTGATCATGGTGCTGCGACCGCGCGGGCTGCTGGGCGAAGAGGTGCGTGAGGCGGGATGAGCGACGTGGGCGCTCGGCGCGAGACGAGGTTGCGATGAGCGATGTGATCGCGCCCCCCGAGGTCGAGCCCCCCCACGGCGTTCAGCGCGGGCCGCTGCTGGGTCCCGTGGTGCGCGAGCTGACCGCGCCCGCCCGCGAATCGGTGGCGCGGCTCACCGACCGGCTTCCTCCCTGGTGGTCACAGGCGCTGGCCTACCTGCTGATCGCCCTCGCCATCCCGGTGCCCTTGCTGCTGGCACCCGCCGGAAGCTTTCTCAACGCCACCGACGTGTCGCTGGCTTACGCGGTGATGGCGCTGGGACTCAACGTGGTGGTCGGCTTTGCCGGCCTGCTCGATCTCGGCTACGTGGCCTTCTACGCCATCGGCTCCTACACGGCAGGGTGGTTCGCCTCGGGCTATGACTACAAGGCCCGCGTCCACGTGCTCGTGTCGCACGCCGTCTCCCAGCTGCCTGGCTTTCATCTGAACTTCATCTTGCTGATCGTCGTCGCCGCGGCGATCTGCGCCCTGGCAGGGATGGTGATCGGCCTGCCGACGCTGCGGCTGCGCGGCGATTACATCGCGATCGTCACGCTGGCCTTCGGCGAGATCATCGACGTGATCGCGGTGAACGGTCAGAGCATCCACCTGGGTTCGGTCACGCTGACCGCGGGCAGCGAGGGGATCAGCGCAATCGACGCCCCCTACTTCCCAGGCATCGGGTCGTTCAACGAGCTCAATCTGCGTCCCTGGTACTGGCTGATCCTGGGCGTCCTTGTGCTGGTGGTTTTCATCACCCGCCGGCTGCGGACGTCGCGCCTGGGGCGGGCATGGGTGGCGCTGCGCGAGGACGAGGTGGCAGCCGTGTCGATGGGCATCCCCGCCGTGCGCACCAAGCTGCTGGCCTACGCCATCGGGGCCGCGCTGGGCGGGGTCTCGGGTGCGTACTTGGGGATGTATACGCCGGTGGTGAGCTCGGACTCGTTCCAGTTTGGCTTCTCGGTGCTGATCCTCTCGATGGTGATCATCGGAGGCATCGGCTCGATCTGGGGGGCGATCGGCGGCGGTCTGCTGCTGGGTTACATCAACAACCTGCTGATCCCCGACGTGTTCAACAGCCTCCCCAGCGATTTCGGGATCCACATTCAGCTGACGCAGGTCTCGTTCGGGATCTATGGCTTCCTGCTCGTGCTGGTGATGCTCTCCCGTCCTCAGGGCCTGCTGCCCGAGCGTCGAAGACGGATGGAGATGCGGGCCGAGGTCTCCGCCGAGCACTCACAACTGAGCGAGGGGTCGGGGTGAGCGCCTCGGAAGCGGCGTCCACCCCGACTCGCGACGATGCGCGCCCACCGCACGACGCGATCATGCGCGCCAACCGCGTGACGAAGGAGTTCGGAGGGTTGGTGGCGGTCGACGACGTCTCGCTCGACATCCCCCGCCACTCGATCGTGTCCCTGATCGGTCCCAACGGCGCCGGCAAGACGACGCTCTTCAACATGCTCACGGGCTTGTACAAGCCGACCAGCGGGCGGATCGTCCTGGGAGAGCGCGACATCACCCGCTCGCGGCCCGACAGGATCACTGCCTACGGCGTGGCACGGACGTTCCAGAACATCCGGCTGTTCGCCGCGATGAGCGCGCTGGAGAACGTGATGATCGGTCGGCATGCACGGCTGCGCGCCGGGGTGTTCGGGTCGGTCTTCAGACCACCCTGGGTGACGCGCGAAGAGCGCGGCGCGCGGGAGCGGGCGGCGGAGCTGCTCTCGTACGTGGGTCTGAAGCGGGAGGGCTTCGATCGGCTCGCGTCCGAGCTCTCCTACGGCGACCAGCGCCGGGTTGAGATCGCGCGCGCGCTTGCTTCGGAGCCCACGGTGCTGCTGCTCGATGAGCCGACGGCGGGCATGAATCCGCAAGAGTCCTCGGAGCTCACCGAGTTCATGCGCAAGCTGCAGCGGGAGCTGGAGCTGACGATCCTCTTGATCGAGCACGACATGCGGGTCGTGATGGAGGTATCCGAGCGCGTGACGGTCCTCAACCACGGCGAGAAGATCGCGGAAGGCACGCCGGCCGAGGTCCGGTCCGACTCGCAGGTGATCGAGGCCTACCTGGGAAAGCAGGATGACGTCGGCGACGACGGCGATGAGATCGGGTGACGATGGCGCTGCCGGGATTCAGTGACGATGGCGCTGCTTGAGGTAGCGGACATCCACGCCCACTACGGCTCGATCGAGGCCCTGAAGGGGGTCTCGCTGACCGTCGACGAGGGCGAGGTCGTGACGCTGATCGGCTCAAACGGCGCGGGGAAGTCGACCACGCTGCGCGCCATCTCGGGCCTGACGCCCGCCAGCGCCGGGCGGATCAGCTTCGAAGACGAGGACATCACCGCGCTGCCCGCCCATCAGGTCGTGGTCCGAGGGATCGCGCTCTCGCCCGAGGGCCGGCATTGCTTCCCGCGCATGACCGTGCGCGAGAACCTGGAGCTCGGAGCGCACCGCCGGCGCGGTCCGGAGGTCGCCGAGGACCTGGACCGTGTCTTCACCCTGTTCCCGCGCCTGCAGGAGCGCGAGCGCCAGAAGGCGGGCACGATGTCCGGCGGGGAGCAACAGATGCTGGCCATCGGCCGAGCGCTGATGGCGCGGCCCCGGCTGCTGATGCTTGACGAGCCGTCGATGGGGATCGCGCCAATCCTCGTGCAGCGCATCTACGAAACGATCGTCGAGATCAATCGCGGCGGGGTGACGATCCTGCTGGTGGAGCAAAACGCCAACTACGCGCTCGAGATCTCGCGGCGCGGCTACGTCCTGGAGACGGGCCAAATCGCGCTGCGGGGGAAATCGTCTGAGCTGCGCGGAGACCCCGAAGTCCAGCGAGCGTACCTGGGGGCATGAGTTCGGCGGCCACTCCCAAGGCGGAAGGGTCATGATCGCTCTGGCGGCGATCGGCGCCAAGGCGCTCTACCTGCTGTTCGCGTGGCTGCTGTCGGCCGCAATCGCCGCATGGCTCGCGGACCGCAAGGGCTATAGCGAGCGCTTGGGGCTGTTCCTGGGGCTGCTGTTGACCGTGGTGGGGCTTCTGATCGTGATCCTGCTGCCGTCGTCCTCGACACTGGCAGCCTGGCTCGACCGTCGTCTGGAACGCCGGCGCGGGAAGGGCTAGCAGCGCGGGCCTCAGCGCTCTCGCGCAGGTAGGGATTGTTCCTACCGAGATACGCTCAGAGCAGTGCCCGATGAGCTCTTCCTGATCGACGGCAACAGCCTCGCCTACCGCGCGTTCTTTGCCCTGCCCGAGTCGATCGCCACGTCGACCGGCGTGGCGACGAACGCGATCTTCGGGTTTGCCTCGATGCTGGTCAAGATCCTGACCGACTACGGTCCGCGGGCGACCGTGGTCGTATGGGACAGGGGGGACACGGGGCGCAGGGAGGTGTATTCGGAATACAAGGCGCAGCGGACCACGCGCCCCGACCTGCTCAAAGAGCAGTGGCCGCACCTGGAGCCGCTGGTGGACGCGTTCGGCTACCGCAACCTGGCGGTCGACGGCTACGAGGCCGACGACGTGATCGCCTCGCTGGTGGAGCGGGCGCGGCAGGCCGAACCGCCGGTGCCGGTGATGGTCGTGACCGGCGACCGCGACGCGTATCAGCTCGTCGGCGACGGAGTGCAGATCATGACCACGTCCCGCGGCATCACCGACACGCGCGTCTATGACCGCGACGGGGTCCTGGACCGCTACGGGATCCCGCCGGAGCTGATCCCCGACTTCATCGGCCTGAAGGGCGACACCAGCGACAACATCCCCGGCGTCCCCGGGATCGGCGACAAGACCGCCGCCGAGCTTTTGCAGCGGTTTGGCTCCTTGGAGGAGGTACTGGATCACGTCGATGACATCTCGGGCGCCAAGCGAAAGCAGAACCTCATCACGCACGCCGACGCCGCGCGGATCTCAAAGCAGCTTGCGACGATCAAGCGTGACATCCCGATCGAGCTCGACTTGCCGTCTTTCGTGGCTCAGGCGCCAAACCGCTCGCGGCTGAGAGAGGTGTTTCGGGAGTTTGAGCTGCGCGAGCCGCTGCGCCGCCTCGAGGAGGCGCTCGGCTCGGCCGACGCCGCGGCGCCGGCCCCCGCCGCCGAGCAGGCGCTCAGTGGCCGCCTGGAGCCCGTCACTCTGGCCCAGCTCGCCATCAGGCTGCCGCAGGCGGAGGTGGGGATGGCCGTCAAGGCGCCCGAGGTCCCGGAAGGGGAGCTGTTCGCAGCGAACGAGAGCTGGCACTTCGGCGTTCACGCCGACGGCACGGGGCAGGTCCTGGCAGGCGAGTGCCAGCGCCCCGAGGATTTGGTGCAAGCGATCGGCGAGCGGCCGGTGATCGCCCACGACGCAAAGTCGCTCGGCCTGGTTCCACCGGCATTGAGCCACGACACCGAGGTGGCGGCGTACCTGCTCGAGCCGGCACGCCGCGCCTATCCGTTTCGCGAGCTGTGCGAGGAACGGGGTCTGGCAGCCGACGTCGGCGATGATCCGACGGCGGCCGATGCGTTGCTGGTGCAGGCCCTCGCGCGCTGGCAGCGAGATCAGGTCCGCGGTCGGGGACTCACCGACTTGCTGCTCGAGGTCGAGCTTCCGCTGGTGCGCGTGCTGCGGGCCATGGAGCTGGCGGGGAGCAAGCTGGACACCGACCGGCTCCAGGAAATCTCCAACCGGGTGAAATCGGAGGCAGATGCATTGGAGCGCGAGATCTTCGAGCTGGCGGGGACGGAGTTCATGCTCGGCTCGCCACGGCAGCTCGAGGAGGTGCTGTTCGGCAAGCTCTCGTTGTCCCGCAAGCGCCGGGGGAAGACGGGCTACTCAACCGACGCCCGCGTGCTCCAGGCGATCCGGCACGAGCATCCGGTGATCCCGAAGATCGAGCGCTGGCGCGAGCTGACGAAGCTGGCGCAAACGTACCTGGACGCACTGCCGCAGCTGCTGGGTACCGACGGGCGGCTGCACACCACCTTCAACCAGACCGCGGCCACCACCGGTCGCCTGTCCTCGAACAACCCCAACCTGCAGAACATCCCGATCCGCACGGAGCTCGGCCGCGAGATCCGCAGCTGCTTCGTGGCCGAGCGGGGGAAGCTGCTGGTCTCGGCCGACTATTCGCAGGTGGAGCTGCGGCTGCTGGCGCACATCGCCGGCGAAGACGTGCTCAAAGACATCTTCCGGCGAGGAGAGGACGTCCACACGGCCACGGCCTGCCGGGTGTTCGGCGTGACGCCCGAGCAGATCGATCCCGGTATGCGTTCGAAGGCCAAGATGATCAACTACGGAATCGTCTATGGGCTCTCGGCGTGGGGGATGGCCGACCGGCTCGACATCCCGCAGCAGGAGGCGGACGAGTTCATCGAGCGCTATCTGGCGGGCTTCCCGGCGGTCGCACGATGGATCGAGGAGACGATCGCCCAGGGAACGGAGCACGGTTACGTCTCGACGTTGTTCGGCCGCCGCCGCCAGGTGCCGGAGCTGCGCGCTCGTCGCTGGGAGCTGCGCAAGCAGGGAGAGCGATTTGCGGTCAACATGGTGATCCAGGGGACCGCGGCCGACATCATGAAGGTGGCCATGGTCCGCTGCGATCGGGCGCTGACCGAGGCGGAGCTTGAAACTCGATTGATCCTTCAGATCCACGACGAGCTGCTTTTCGAGGGTCCCGCCGACGAGGCCGAGCAGGTCAAGTGGATCGCGTGCGACGAGATGCGCGCCGCGTTCGAGATGGACCCCCCGTTGGCCGTCGAGGCCGGCGTCGGCCCCGACTGGTTGAAGGCGAAGTGAGCGTCCGCGTCCGCAGGGACGCGCTGCTCGTGTGCCTCACGCTGTCAACCGGGGCGGTCGATGCGATCAGCTACCTGGGCCTGGGCAAGGTGTTCACCGCCAACATGACGGGCAATATCGTGCTGCTCGGGCTGGCCGTGGGAAGCAGCGAACGCTCCGCGGTGGTGAGGGCGGCAGTCTCGCTGGTGGCCTACGCGGCGGGTGCCTTCCTCGGCGCGCGCGTCGCCCCGCGCGGGGAGGGTCGACCGATCTGGCGAGGAGAGGTCACGCTCGTGCTCGGCTTCGAAGCGCTGCTCCAGGCCGGGTTGTTCGCCGCCTGGCTCGGGTCCTCGGGTCGCCCCGGCCAGACGGCCGAGGCCCTGTTGGTGGCGATGTCCGCCCTGGCCATGGGCCTGCAGAGCGCCGCCGTCGCCGCGCTGGGCGTCGCCGGGGTCACCACCACCTACGTCACCGGCACGCTCACAGGCTTGATGGGCGGTCTGGCCGCCGGCTCCGGCAGCCGCTCGGAGCTGGGGCGCCGGGCGGCCGTACTGGTGGCGCTGCTGGCGGGAGCGGTGATCGCCGCCGTGATCCTCACGAACGTCCGGCGCGTGGCGCCCCTGCTCCCGCTGCTCGTGACCGGAGCCGTCGTGACCTACGCGGCCACGCGCTGGCGGACCGCCGAACCGGCGGCGGCCGCGAACCGCGGATGAGCGATCTCCAGGTAGTGGTCGAAGGCCCAGTCGACGAACCTCTTGCTCTGCATGGCTCGCAGTGAGCGCGACAGCACACGCGGCGCGACGCGCGGGATCAGCCGCTGCACCCGCAGCATGGCCTCGAACTTCCAGGCGTGCGCGGCGCTGAAGCGCGCATAGCGTGCCGTGGCCTCGGTCTCCGACCGGCGCCCGGCGAGCACATCGCGCAGCTCCCGGCCACAGGCGATGCCGAAGTAGAGCGCGGTTCGGATCCCCTCCGCCGTCAGCGGCAGGCAGTGGCCGGCGGAGTCGCCGACGAACAAGATCCCGTCCTCGCTCGCGGCGCGGATCCGGTGCGGTATCCAGTTGCCCTGGTAGCGCATCGGATCTCGCGATAGGTCAGAGGCCAGCCTGACCGTCGGCTCCTTGACGTGGAAGCGCGGGTCGAACGAGCCCACGCCGACGCGCACCTCGCCATCCGCCGGAAAGCTCCAGCCGTATCCCGCCGGGACATACGAGCGGTCGATCCACACCTCGAGCTCGTCGCCGCCGCCGAATGGATGTACCTCGAGCCCCCGGGAGAGGAAGGCCTCGGGCGGCTGGACCGGCTGGCCCGCGCCGAGCACGCGGCGCCAGCCGAGCGCGTCGACGATCAGCGGCGCGCGGACGTCGCCGCGGTCGGTGTGAACGGTGCGACCGCTGCGCCCGTCGACCTTGGCCGTCTCGAACTCGAACGTCCCCTGCTCGGCAAGGATGGCGCAGAGGCTGCGGTAGTCAAAAGTGGAGAATGTCCACGGCAGATCGAACCGCGTCGTGGCGCTGGGCGTGTGGATCACCAGCTGCCCGAACGTCTGCTGCAGCGACTCCTGGAGACCGAGCGCGTAGAGCCAGTCGGTAGGGATCCCACACGCTGAGGTCTGGCGCTCGCCGACCTCGTAGCGGTCCAGGACCAGCACCTCGGCGCCGCACTGCGCAAGCTCGCGAGCCACGGCCAGTCCGGCGAAGCTGGCGCCGCACACGAGAACATCACAGTCGCGATCGAGCGCGGTCCGCTCGTCGCCTCGCTTGGTGGCGCGTCGAGGCATGGTGGGCATCATAGGTACCGATCGCTTCTACCTGGCTATCCTCCGAGCGACCGATGTCCACAACTCCCACGCTGACCCCCGAAGCCGAGAACCCTGACGCCAAGGTCGTGGAGGGCTCGGATGGCCTCCTGCTCGAAGTAGATGGCCGCATCGTGCCCAACTACGACGCCACGCTGCACCCCTTCCAGGAGGGAGATGTGGTCAGCGGTCACGTCGTCCGCATCGACAACGACGAGGCGCTGGTCGACATCGGCTACAAGTCGGAGGGCGTCATCCCCGCCTCGGAGCTTTCGATTCGCAAGTCGGTCGACCCGTCCGACGAGGTCTCCCTCGGCGAGCAGGTCGATGCGCTCGTACTCACCAAGGAGGATCAGGACGGTCGGCTGATCCTGTCCAAGAAGCGCGCGCGGTTCGAGAAGGCGTGGCGGCGGATCGAAGCCGCGGCCGAATCGGGCGAGCCCGTCGAAGGTCAGGTGATCGAGGTGGTCAAGGGCGGCCTGATCGTCGACCTCGGGGTCCGCGGCTTCCTGCCGGCATCGCTGGTCGACATCCGGCGCGTCCCGAACCTCGACGAGTACATGGGGCAGACGATCGAGACCAAGGTGATCGAGCTCAACCGTTCACGTAACAACGTCGTCCTGTCCCGCCGCGCGGTGCTGGAGGAGCAGCGCAAGGAGGACCGCGAGCGGATCCTGGATCGCCTCCAGCCCGGCCAGGTGGTGGAGGGCAAGATCTCCAACATCGTCGACTTCGGCGCGTTCGTCGATCTCGACGGGATCGACGGGTTGATCCACATCTCCGAGCTCTCCTGGTCGCACGTCAACCATCCCTCGGAGATCCTCCAGATCGGCGACACGGTCAGCGTCAAGGTGCTCGACATCGACCGCGACCGTCAGCGTATCTCGCTCGGTCTCAAGCAAACGCAGGCGGATCCGTGGCAGCGGGTGGTCGACACCTACAACGTGGGTGACGAGCTCGAGGGCACCGTGACGAAGGTCGTCACATTCGGTGCCTTCGTCGAGATCCTGGACGGCGTCGAGGGTCTGGTCCACATCTCGGAGCTGGCTCAGCATCACGTCGAGAACCCGCGTGAGCTGATCCGCCCCGGCGACCAGGTGCGAGTCAAGATCCTGGAGATCGACTCGGAGCGTCGCCGGCTGTCGTTGTCGATCAAGCGCGTTGAAGGCCAGGTGCTCCCGGTCTCGCGGCCCAGTGACGCCGGCAACCTTGATGACGTCCCGGAGCTTGGCCTGTCGGAGGACGTGTTCGCAGGCGAGGACGCCGGCCCCCCATCGGAAGCTCCCGCCACGACGCCGGAGCAAGCGCAGAGCGCCGACTCACCGGCGGAGTCCGAGGCTACGGCAGCTTCGGAGGCCGAGTCCCCCGCAGGACCCGCTCCAGACGCCGAGACTCCGGACGCTGGAGCTCCGGAAGGGGAAGCGGCCGAAGCCGAAGCCCCGGCGCCGCAGGGCGAAGGCGATCAGCAGCCCTGATACGACGGCCGGACGCGTGATCCGGTTCATCGGGCTCACGGGCGGGATCGGCGTCGGGAAGTCAACCGCGCTCTCCGCGCTCGAGCGCCTGGGCGCAGCGGTGCTCTCGACCGACAAGGTTGTCCACGAGCTGTACGAGTCTGATGAGATCAGAGCCATGATGCGCGAGCGCTTCGGGGCCGACGTGGCGCCCGGCGGGGCGGTCGACCGAGGCGTGCTCGCTCAGCGGGTGTTCGCCTCGGACGAGGACAGAGCCTGGCTGGAGGGCGTGCTCTGGCCTCGCGTCGGGGAGCGAATGGTTGCCTGGAGGGAGTCCTTACAGCGACTATCACCATCGCCACGTGTTGCCGTGGTGGAGGTGCCGCTCTTGTTCGAATCCGGGCTCGACGATGCGTTCGACGCCACGATCGCGGTCCTCGCCGACGAGGATGTCCGCCATCGGCGCGCATCCTCGCGTCCGCACAGCTCGCTCGACGAGCGCTCGGCGCGCCAGCTCACCCAGGAGGAGAAAGCGGCCCGCGCGACGTACGTAGTGCGCAACGACGGCACGGTCGATGAACTTGAACGTCAGCTGTCGGCCGTACTTGAGAAGCTTCAGCGATGAGTCCCCCGGTAGCCACCGTCGCCACTCGCCGTCGCGCGCCCGCCAGACGGGCGGCGAGGCGTCGTCGTCGTCTGCTGCTGGCGCTGAGTGGCGCGGCGCTCGTGGCGCTGGTGGCGGTGCTCGTCGCTCCTCTGTTTCAGAAGGCGATCCGGGATTTGACGCTACCGCTCCAGCATCAGGACATCATCCGCCAGCAGGCGGCCGAGAAGCACCTTGACCCGGCGCTCATCGCGGCGGTCATATACGCGGAGTCGAAGTTCGACGCGCGTACGTCACGGGCAGGGGCCGAGGGCTTGATGCAGCTGCTGCCCCAGACGGCGGAGTATCTGGCGAAGCAGTCCGGCGCGAGTACCTTCATCGTGTCTGACCTTGCCACGCCGCAGGTCAACATCGCCTATGGCAGCTACTACCTGCGATTTCTGATCGACCACTACTCGGGCCAGGTGATGCCGGCGATCGCGGCGTACAACGCCGGAGCGACTAACGTAGACCGCTGGCTGGCCGAGGCGCGGGCCGACGGCCACGCCTTCACCGTCGACGATATCCCGTTCCCAGAGACGCGTGCCTACGTAGAGCGCGTGCTGCACGCCCAGGGGGACTACCGTCGGACGTACCCCACTCAGCTCGGGTACGGCTGACCGGCCAGCGGCGCCGGCCGCTCGGCAGCCGCATCGAGGCGGCGCAACCAGTCGGTGGCGAGCTGCAGCACGAGCAGCATTGCGAGCCCCACCCCCGCGGCGCCGGCGATGTACCAGGGCCACGGTCCCAGCACGTTCAGCAACGAGCCGTGGACCGGCTTCTGGTGCAGGTACATGTAGTTGCCGCCCGTGATCGCGTCGGCTGTACCGGCCGCCGCGGCGACCGCCAGCGTCGCCGCGAAAACGCGCCAGGCGGCGCCCGCGCGGGGGTAGCTCCCGAGCCCGAACACGAGCAGACAGGCCGCGACCACCGCGCCCACGTGGTAGGTGAAGTAGGTGAAATAGAACACGCTCGGGAAGTTCTGGGAGACGTCCGGGGTCAGCAGCGCCTGCAACGACGCCGTCAGCGCCCAGAAGTAGGTCAACTCGATCAGCAGCGGCCGGCGCGTCCAGAGCGCGGCCACCGCTGCCGCCGAGACGGCGTCGGTGAGCTGCAGCGGCAGCGTGTACTTCACGCTCCAGACGCCCGTCACGATGTCGGCCACGTACTCGCCGATCCAGCCGGCGAGGATCAGCAGCGCGAGCGCGCGGGCATAGCCGACCCGCCACAGGCGCGACCGTCGGCCGCGCCGCGGCAGCCAGATCGAGAGCCCGGCGCCCGCCACCAGCAGCGCGAGCGCGGCGAGGTGAGGGGCCGAGAACTGTCTCAAGGTGAGTACATGATCCCGTGCCGACCCCGCCGCTACCCTCGAGTCGTGCCCGATTTCGAGCTCGATCCCGCGTTTCACCCCACCGCCGACCAGCCGGCGGCGATCGAATCGCTGGCCGAGGGCATCCGGGCGGGGGAGCGCTCCGAGACGCTGCTGGGTGCCACCGGCACCGGCAAGACCATGACCATGGCCGGCGTGGTGCAGGCCGTGCAGAAGCCCGCGCTGGTGATCGCACACAACAAGACGCTGGCCGCCCAGCTGTGCAACGAGTTCCGCACCTACTTTCCGCGCAACGCCGTCGAGTACTTCGTCTCCTACTACGACTACTACCAGCCCGAGGCCTACGTCCCGAGCAAGGACCTCTACATCGAGAAGGACTCGGCGATCAACCAGGAGATCGACCGTCTGAGGCATTCCGCCACGGCCGCGCTGTTCGCCCGGCGCGACGTGTTGATCGTGGCCAGCGTGTCCTGCATCTATGGCCTGGGCTCGCCCCAGACCTACGACGACAACCTGCAGACGTTGAGCAAGGGGGAGATGATCGACCGCGACCGGCTGCTGCGAAAGCTGGTGTCGATCCAGTACACGCGCAACGACACCGTTCTGGCCCGCGGTAACTTCAGGGTCCGCGGCGAGACGCTCGAGATCTTTCCCGCCTACGCCGAGACCGCGTTTCGCGTAGTCCTGTTCGGGGACGAGGTGGAGCAGATCCAGGAGTTCGACCCACTGACCGGTGAGCTGCTCAAAGCCGACCTCGAGCACGTCGGCATCTGGCCCGCCACGCACTACAACGTCCGCGAGGGGATGATCGACGACGCCGTGGCCGAGATCGGGCGCGAGCTGAATGAGCGCTGCACCAAGCTCGAGTCGGAGGGCAAGCTGCTGGAGTCACACCGCCTGCGCCAGCGCACGCAGTACGACATGGAGATGCTGCGCGAGCTCGGGTTCTGCTCGGGGATCGAGAACTACTCGCGCATCCTCGACGGCCGCCAGCCCGGCGACCGGCCTTACTGCCTGCTCGATTATTTCCCGGAGGACTTCGTCTGCTTCATCGACGAATCGCACCAGACCGTGCCCCAGCTGGGGGGGATGTCCGAGGGCGACCGCTCGCGCAAGCAGACGCTTGTCGATTACGGCTTCCGCCTTCCGAGCGCGCTCGACAACCGGCCCCAGACCTTCCAGGAGTTCCTCTCCATAACGCCGCAGATGGTGTTCGTCTCCGCCACGCCGGGCGAGTACGAGCGCACGCACTCAAAGCGCATCGTGGAGCAGATCGTGCGGCCGACGGGCATCGTCGATCCGGAGGTGGAGGTGCGCGAGACCCGCAACCAGATCGACGATCTGATGAACGAGATCCGCGGCCGCTCGGACCGCGACGAGCGCACGCTCGTCACCACGCTCACCAAGAAGATGGCGGAGGATCTGACCGACTACCTGCTGGAGATGGGCTTCAAGGTTCGCTACCTGCACTCCGAGGTGGACACGCTCGAGCGGATCCAGATCATCCGCGAGCTGCGGCTGGGCGAATTCGACGTGCTGGTGGGCGTCAACCTGCTGCGCGAGGGACTGGACCTCCCGGAGGTCTCGCTGGTGGGAATCCTGGATGCCGACAAGGAGGGTTTCCTGCGCGGCGAGACCTCGCTGATCCAGACGATCGGACGCGCGGCGCGGAACGTCGAGGGCCGGGTGCTGATGTATGCCGACAAAGAGACCGCGGCGATGCGGGCGGCGATCGACGAGACCAACCGCCGGCGGGCGATCCAGCGGGCCTACAACGACCAGCACGGAATCACTCCGGAGACGATCGTCAAGGGCATCTCCGACATTGCCGAGTTCCTGCAGGCGGAATCGAAGGTGCCTCGCAGCCGTCGCGGGCGCCGCCTGCGCGAGTCCGCCAAGGCGATGCCGCCAGCCGAGCTGGAGAAGGCGATCGTCGAGCTCGAGGAGGAGATGCTCGAAGCTGCCGAGGAGCTGCGCTTCGAGTACGCGGCCAAGCTCAGGGACGAGATCCGCGCGCTCAAGCGCGAGCTGGACGTGGCGATCGCCGAGGGCCGTCACGCGCTGGCGCCGCCGTAGCGCGCCAGTCGCTAGGCTGCGCCTGCTTTTCCATCTTGAGACGGAGGTTTAACGGCGTGCCCCTTGATCGCATGAGCATCGAGAAGAAGGATTTCCCCGTCGGGCGCCGGGGGTATGAACCAAGGGCCGTCGACTCGCATCTGCGCGCTATCGCCGAGGAGGTCGAGGAGCTCAAACGCTCGAGCAGCGAGCGCAGCGAGACGCTGGCCGGCGTCGCCGGCGTTCGGGTCCAGGCGATCGTCGAGGCGGCCGAAAAGAGCTCGGGCGAGATTCGCCGCCAGGCCGAGGAGGAGGCACGCACGACCCGGGAGGAAGCAGCCCGCGACGCGAAACAGGAGCGCCAGCAGGCGACAGCGGATGCCAAGCGCGAACGAAAGGAGGCGTCGCGTCAATCGCGTGAGTACGTTGCCAACATCTCCGAGGCGGTCACGCAGCTCCGCACCCGACTGCAGGCCATGGAGTCCGAGCTGGCCGGGCTGACAGAGACTCTGCGGGCAGGCGTCAATCGGCTGAGCGCCGAGCTGGAGGTGGTGGAGTCGGGAATGAGTGACTTGAGCGCCGTCGCCGGCGGTACGGCGGGGCCGCGGGCGGAAGAGGCGGCCGGGACCGCCCTCCCGGGCCCGGGTGAGCTCGAGCCCGAACCGACACTGTCAGCCGTGGAGCCGGAGCCCGAAGAGGTCTCGCCGCCGGAGCCCAAGACCGCTGCAGAGCTCGAGCCCGAGCCTGTGCTCGAGCCGGAGCCTGTGCTCGAGCCCGAGCCAGAGCTCGAGCCGGAGCCTGTGCTCGAGCCGGAGCCAGAGCTCGAGCCGGGGCCAGAGCTCCTCACGGCCGAGGCGGGGCCAGACGAAGTGGGCACCGACGGCCAGCCACCTTCCTCCCGTGCGGATCAACAGGGGGAGCCGACTCCTGAAACGGGCGACGACGCCGAGGGGGCGCGCCTGATCGCGCTCAACATGGCCCTGAACGGAACGCCCCGGGACGAGACAGACCGTTACCTGGCCGAGAACTTCGAGCTCTCCGCCCGTGAGCGGCTGCTCGATGAGGTCTACGCCAGCGTCGAGAGTTGAGAAAGGCCGGCACGCGCTCGCCGCGCGGCCGGCCCGAATATGAAACAAAGGGAACGTCTGTTCGGTCTTCTAGACTGGCTCTGGTGGACCAGCTGATCGTCTCGGGCGCCCGGGAGCACAACCTCAAGGACATAACGGTCGCGATCCCCCGGGGGTCGCTGACGGTGATCACCGGCCTGTCCGGGTCCGGGAAATCCTCTCTGGCCTTCGACACGATCTACGCCGAGGGTCAGCGCCGCTACGTGGAGTCGCTGTCTGCCTACGCCCGCCAGTTCTTGGGTCAGATGGACAAACCGGACGTGGACTCCATCGAGGGTCTCTCGCCGGCGATCTCGATCGACCAGAAGACCACGTCTCGCAACCCCCGCTCCACGGTGGGAACGGTGACTGAGATCTACGACTACCTGCGGCTGCTGTGGGCCCGCATCGGCCACCCGCACTGCCACATCTGTGGGCGCCCGATCGCGGGCCAGTCGGCGGAGCAGATCATCGACCAGGTGATGGAGCTCGAGGACGGCACGAGGTTCATGGTCCTGGCGCCGATCGTCCGCGGACGCAAGGGCGAGTACGGAAAGCAGCTGACCGAGCTGCGCGACGAGGGCTTCGCGCGCGTTAAGGTGGACGGCGAGCTCAGACGGCTGGAAGAGGAGATCGTGCTCGACAAGAAGTACAAGCACGACATCTCGGTGGTCGTCGACCGGCTGGTGATGAAGGCCGAGCTGCGCAAGCGGCTGGCGGATTCGATCGAGACCGCCGTGGCCCTGGCCGACGGCCTCGTGGAGATCGAGCTCGTGGACCGTGACGAGATCCACACCTATTCGGAGCGGTTCGCCTGTCCGGTACACGGCCCCAGCCTGGCGGAGCTCGAGCCGCGGATCTTCTCGTTCAACTCCCCCCACGGGGCCTGCCCGCGTTGCACCGGCTTGGGCTCGCAGATGGAGATCGATCCCGAGCTGGTGGTTCCGGACCCCACCCTGTCGATCGGGGAGGGAGCGATCGCGCCGTGGGCCGCCAGCGCCTCCGACTACTACGACCAGCTGACGCAGGCCATCGCCGAGCGCTACGAGATCGACCTCGAGACTCCGTGGGAGCGGCTGTCGGCCGCCCAGCGCGAGTTCTTCCTACACGGCACGAACGGCGAGCGCGTGCAGGTCTCATACCGCAACCGCTTCGGCCGCCGGCGCTCGTATGCCACCCGTTTCGAAGGCATCATCCCCAGCCTCGAGCGCCGCTATCGCGAGACGGACTCCGAGTTCGCGCGCGAGAAGATCGAGGAGTACATGACATTGCGGCCGTGCCCGGAGTGCAAGGGGGCCCGGTTGCGGCCGGAGTCGCGCGCCGTGCTGGTGGCGGGTACGCCGATCCAAGAGTTCACGGCGCTCTCGGCGCGGCGGGCGCTGCAGTGGGTGAGCGCCCTGGAGCTGTCCGACCACGATCACCGGATCGCCCGGCTGGTGCTTAGGGAAATAGAGGAGCGCCTGCGATTTTTGGAGAACGTCGGCATCGGCTACCTGACGCTGGAACGCGCTGCATCCACGCTGTCCGGCGGCGAGGCGCAACGGATCCGCCTGGCGACGCAGGTGGGATCGTCGCTGGTGGGCGTGCTCTACATCCTCGACGAGCCGTCGATCGGCCTTCACCAACGTGACAACGCCAAGCTCATCAACACGCTCGAGCGGCTGCGTGACCTCGGCAACACGGTGCTCGTCGTGGAGCACGACGAGGGCACGATGCGGGCCGCCGAGCACCTCGTGGACATGGGTCCTGCCGCCGGCGAGCACGGCGGATACGTGGTCGCGCAGGGAACGGCGGACGAGGTGGAGCTGGTCGAGGAGTCGCTGACCGGCCAGTTCTTGGCGGGGACGCGGGTGATCGAGGTGCCGCGACGCAGGAAGCGGCCCTCCGGCTACGTGCAGATCGAGGGTGCGGCGCAGCACAACCTCAAGCAGATCGACGTCAAGGTGCCGCTCGGTGTGCTGTGCTGCGTCACGGGAGTCTCGGGCTCGGGGAAGTCGACCCTGGTCAACGAGGTGCTCTACAAGGCGGTGGCCAACCGCCTGCACCGCACGCGCCAGCGCGCGGGCGCCCACCGGCGGATCACCGGCCTCGAGCAGCTCGACAAGATCATCTATGTCGACCAGTCCCCGATCGGGCGCACGCCGCGCTCCAACCCGGCCACCTATATCGGATTGTTCGACCAGATCCGCCAGCTGTTCTCTAAGACCCAGGAGGCTCGCGCCCGGGGCTACAAGCCCGGGCGCTTTTCGTTCAACGTCAAGGGAGGACGCTGCGAGGTCTGCCGGGGCGATGGACAGATCAAGATCGAGATGCACTTCCTGCCCGACGTCTACGTGCCCTGCGAGCAGTGCCACGGCAAGCGCTACAACCGCGAGACACTCGAGGTCCGCTTCAAGGGCAAGACGATCGCCGACGTGCTCGAGATGCCGATCGAGGAGGCGCTTGAGTTCTTCGCCCACATCCCCAAGATCCGCCGGCGGATCCAGGCGCTGAACGACGTAGGGCTGGGCTACATGCGCCTGGGGCAGCCGGCGACGACACTCTCGGGCGGCGAGGCGCAGCGGGTCAAGCTGGCGGCCGAGCTGTGCAAGGTGGCCACCGGGCGGACCCTGTACATCCTTGACGAGCCGACGACCGGGCTTCACTTCGCCGACATTCAGCGGCTGCTCGAGGTGCTCGCCCGCCTAGTCGACGCCGGTAACTCCGTGATCGTGATCGAGCACAACCTCGACGTGATCAAGGTCGCCGACCGGATCATCGACCTTGGTCCGGAGGGAGGCGACGAAGGCGGTCGGCTGGTCGCCACGGGGACGCCCGAGCAGGTGTCGCGCGTCGCCGCGTCGTACACGGGCGCCTACCTGACGCCGGTGCTGCGACGGCCCGAGCAGACGGCCGAGGTCGCCGCGGCCTGAATGTTCGCTCGGAGCCGAACATGTGCGCCGACTAAAAACTGGTGATTCAACGGCGGAGCGGCGCTAAGCTGTTCTGTGACCGCGAAGTTTGTCGTTTGAGGTGAGACCCTGGTCTTCCTGATCATTCTGATCGTCGCCGCCGCACTTCTTGTGGGGTGGCTGCTATTCGTCCTGGCGCGGCTGACTATCGGCGACGTGCGAATCCCCCGGATCCACGCGGGCTCGCTCCAGGGAGTTTCTGGCGGCGCGCCGGCGATCCCGTCACCCAACGGCGCCCCCGGCGAGTCGGTCTCGGCCGCCGTGGACGAAAAAAAGAAGTCGCAGGAGCCGCGGCAAAGCCAGGACGAGGCCGAAGTGGAGCAGGCGGTGTACGACCGCCTGTACGGTCAGCGCGGACACCGCGCTTGACGTCGCCCGACAGCCCCGCCGCGTCCGCCGCCCGGCTCCTGATGTGGGCGCAAAAGTGGCGCTTCTACGAGCGAAACTCGCTGCCCTGGAACCGGGCGCGGATCCACTGGGAGCTGATGCGCCGCGGCGCCTTCGCCCGCTGGCCGCTGCACGGCAACGTGTTGGACGCGCTCCTCGCCGGTCGGCTCGAGGTCGGTGAACACGCGCTGTTCGAGCCGGGCGTGTGGTTGACGGCGCCGGCGCCTGCCAGGATCACGATCGGGGGCGGCACGTTCCTGAACCTCGGCGTGATGGTTGCCGCCGCGGAGCTGGTGGCGATAGGCGATCACTGCATGTTCGCCAACGGCTGCTTCGTTACCGACGCCGACCATCGCTTCGATGATCGGGATCGGCCGGTGCCCTGGCAGGGCTTCACGTCAGGCGGGCCCACGCGCGTGGGCGACAACGTGTGGTGCGGCGCAAACGTCGTGATCACCGCCGGGGTGACGGTCGGCGAGCGCTGCGTGATCGGGGCCAATTCGGTCGTCACGCACGATCTCCCGGCGTTCTCGGTCGCCGCCGGGGCGCCTGCTCGGGTGCTGCGGACGATCGAGTACCCAATCAGGAGTTCTTGATCACGATCCCTTCGAGGATGTACGCCGCGTGCTCGGCGGCATCGATCGCCGCCTCCAGGCGCTCGAACAGATCTTTCCAGCGGATCACGACCATCGGATCGATGCCCGTGTCGAACAGCGACGCCACCGCCTCGCGCGTGATCCGGTCGCCTTCGTTCTCGAGCCGGTTGACCTCCACCGTGTGCTGTGAGATGTCCCGAAAGCCGCGTAGCCTGGGCACGGCGTCTGCGATCTGCCGCGCCGCGGCGCGCAGCACCCGCGCCTGCTGGATCGCCTGATCCATGGGGGCCTCGATCTTGTATAGCCCCAGATAGTCGGCGACCTCCTCTGTCCAGTCGACGATGTCGTCGAGCGCCGAGGCGAGGGCCAGGATGTCCTCACGGTCGATCGGCGTGACGAACGTGTGATTCAGGCGGTCGATGATGTCGTGGGTGATGCGGTCCCCCTCCTGCTCGCACTCCTTGATCTGCTGGGCCAGCGCCTTGGAGTCCGGGAAGTTCGAGAGCAGCTCGTCAAGCAGGTCGGCGGTCCGCCTGACGTTCTGCCCGGCCTCCTCGAACAGCTCGAAGTAGATCCGGTCGTGTGGCATCAGCACCTGACTGAGGCGAGGCATGACTGTGGATGCTATTGCGGAGCTCTACGGACGGTTGCGCCCGTATAGATCGTGGGCCTCTACCCACTCCTCGGCGACGATCGCCGAGCCTAGGGAGAGCTCACCGCAAAGGACGGTGGCGGCGACGATCTCCGCGAATTTGCGGACCTTGCCGGACCCGTAACAGCCAAGCAGCTCCAGGCACTCTCGTTGCGTGGCCAGACCGGTGCCGCCGCCGTAGGTGGCGACGATCAGCGACGGGATCGTCACCGAGTAGTAGTAGTCGCCCCCCTCGCGGCGCTCAGCGTAGATGTAGGCCGCGGAGGACTCGGCCACGTTGGCGGCGTCCTGGCCGGTGGCGATGAACAGCGCCGTGATCCCGTTGGCGGAGTGGGCGCCGTTGTTGTTGACCCCGGACATGAATCCCCCCAGGTTTGAGACCTGGCGCGCGCGATACATGAGCCCGGTGCTGGAACGCATGATCCGCCGGAACAGCTCGTCCGGGATCGTGGCCTCGGCAACGACGCGCTTGCCTCGCGTCCGCAGCATGTTGACCTGTGAGCTCTTCTTGTCGGTGGCGAAGTTGGACTCCAGGAAGTACTGCTGGATCTGCGGGTAGTGCTCGACGATCCACCGGCACGCGGCCTGAGTGGCCTTGCCTGTGAGGTTCTGACCGGCGGCATCCCCGGTCGTGTAGTTGAAGCGCGTGAACAGCATGCGGCTGGCCGAGTACTGCTCGATGTCCTGCAGCACGCCCGAGCGAGTGGTGCTCTCCGCGACGGCCTTGATCTGGGTGAAGTTCTCATGCAGCCATTGGCCGAAAGCCAGCGCCTCGCGTGCGCTCTGAAACATGAACGCCGGAGCGCGCTGCATTCGATCGTCGATCACGGTGGTAGTTACGCCGCCCGCCTCGTACAGGAGGCGCATGCCCCGGTTGTAGCTGGCCACCAGCGTCCCTTCCGCCGTGGCCAGCGGAACGTAGAACTCGCCCTGGGCATGTTGGCCATCAACGAGCAACGGGCCCGCGAGTCCGATCGGCACCTGGGCTACGCCCACGAACTGCTCGATGTTGCCTGTGGCGATCGCCGGATCGAACGAGTAGTTGGCGACGTGCTCCAGCGCCACGCCCGTGCGCTCGCGCGCGAATTCGGCCCGCCGCGCAGCCGCCGCCCGCGTGTAGTCGTTCTCGCGGTCGCGCGGGACGGGAGCGCGCTTGTCGGGCGCGGCCAGGGCCATGTTGCTCTGCTTACCGTTCCTGGAGGAAAATAACCGGGCCCATGCGCCAGCTCACCGCCCTCGACCAGCAGTTCCTGGCCCTTGAGGACTCGCGCAACTACGGGCACGTCGGAGGCCTGGCGATCGTCGATCCCTCCACCGCGCCCAGAGGCGCGCTGACGCTGCTCGATCTTCAGAACCTGATCGAGGAGCGGCTCCCGCTGGTGCCGCCATTCCGCTGGCGGCTCGAGGAGGTCCCGCTCAACCTGGACTATGGCTACTGGGTGGAGGATCCCGACTTCGACCTCGAGTTTCACGTTCGCGAGCTGGCGCTGGCGCCACCTGGCACCGACGAGCAGCTCTCGGAGCAGGTGGCGAGGATCTTCTCCCGGCCGCTGGACCGCTCGCGGCCGCTGTGGGAGATGTACCTCATCCATGGCCTGCCGAACGGCCGTCTGGGAATCATGAGCAAGATCCACCACGCGGTCATCGATGGAATGTCCGGCGCCGAGATCCTGGGCGCGCTGCTCGACCTGGGCCCCGAGGGGCGCGAGCCGCCCCCAACTACCACCGACCCGGTGCGCGGGCGCCCGAATCAGCTCGAGATGCTGGCTCGGGGGCTGCTCGGTGTCCCCCGCTATCCGCTGAGGCTGCTGGGATCGGTGCCGCGCGCTCTGCCGAACGTCGATGAGGTCCCATCGCTCGGCGGAATTCCCGGTCTCAAGGCCGCCGGTCGCGTGGTGGCGGCCGCCGAGCGCGTCGTGGGGCGGAGGCGCGTCGTCGGACACCTCGAGCTGACCCCGCCCCGGACGTCGTTCAACGGACGCGTCTCGGCGCACCGCCGGTTCGTGTTCACTCAGCTCTCGCTGCAGGACGTCAAGGACGTGAAGAACGCAAACGGCTGCACGGTCAACGACGTGTTGGTGGCCATCTGCGCGGCGGCTGTCCGGCGCTGGCTGCTCGAGCACCACGAGCTCCCACCCGATCCACTCGTGGCGCAGATCCCGGTTTCGGTGCGCAGGGAGGAGCAGGTGGGGACATTCGGCAACCGCATTCTGTTGATGACCGCTCCGCTGTTCACGAACGTCGAGGATCCAATGGAGCGACTACGGCGGACGCACGAGACGCTGATGGAGATGAAGGAGCGTCACCGCGCCCTGCCCGCCGAGCTCCTGCGCGACGCCAACCAGTTCATCCCGCCGGCGCTCTTCTCTCGCGCCGCCAGGTTGACCTTCTCGATCAGCGCCTCGAGCCGCGGACGCCCGGCGTGGAACCTGGTGGTCTCGAATGTCCCGGGGCCGCAGTTCCCGCTCTACATGGCCGGTGCCCGGCTGGAGGCTCAGTACCCGATCTCGGTGGTGACCGATGGCATGGGCCTCAACATCACGGTCATGAGCTACTGCGGGAGCCTCGACTTCGGGATCGTCGCCGACCGGGAGCAAATGCCCGACGTGTGGTCGTTGACGGAGTGGCTGGTCGCGGCGCTCGAGGAGCTCCGTCCGGCGTCCGGCGGCGGACCTCGGAGCTCAACCGAGGCCGCCGCGGAAGCCGGATAGCTCGTCAGGGTGCGCCGGGACGGCTGACGGCGACGGGGGTGCCCCGGAAGCAGCCGACGGTGTAGGGATACTCGAGCGTCGCAACGTAGTGGTAGACGCGGTGCACCTTGCCGTCCCACAGGACTGGGCTGGTCGTGCCGTGGCAGGCGTCGAGGCTCCGGTTGGTGGGCAGCGCACCGCGCGCGTCCTTCTGAACGTAGATGCCGAAGCCGTCGCTCGCGTATCCGACGAGAGTGCTCCGGCCGTTTGGCGTCTTTTGAAGGATGCAGGGGGGGATGTCGTGGTGGTGATAGGTGTCGGTGGGGTCCGGGTGTCCGGCGCACAGGTCCAATACCTCGTGCGCGGCGGCGTCTCGACCCTCGCCGTCGAGCGCGTTGTACAGGACGACGCCATCATCGAGCACGCCGATCGGGCCGGGGTTGGTGCAGGATGGCTTGGGGGCCAGGCTGGGATTCAGCGGAAGCTGCCAGTGGAAGTCGTGAGCAGCGATGTGATTCGGGTTCTGGTCGTACCTGAACGCCGGATCACGCATCTCAATGGGGAAGATCCCGGTGCGGTGGTCAATTGGTAGATCATTGAACGTGATCAGGCGCTTGTGGCCGCCGACGGTGACGTGGTAGTACCCCGTCGGCCATCTGATGCGTCCGTTGACCGCGATCTTCGTCTTGAGGTCCCAGGTCCTCGAGCTCTCGTTGATCCAGGGCCCGGCGGCGCTTGCGCCGCCGACCCCGCCGAAGTGCGTGACGCAGGAGTCGACGTATCCCGCCTTTGGAGAGGTGCTCACGTAGCCGTCGCCGAGCGGGACCGCCACGGCGTTGATCGCGCCCGGAGAGGTGGGCGTCGTGGCGTAGTGGACGCGCGACGCGCCAGCCGCGATCGCAGCCCCTCCGCAACCGGCCACCAGCAACGCGCCAGCCACCGACGTCAGCGATCGGCCGTACCTGGCGCCCCGGAGTGTGCCGAGCACGGCCGAAGCCTAAGCCAGCTCGGCCCGGAACCGCTCCAGTTCCTCGTCGTCGATCGTGTACGTGTGCTCCGGTCCGGGGAATGCTCCCCGGCGGACATCTTCGGCGTACTCGGCCACACCTGCCACCATGTGGGCCTTGGTCTCGGCGTAGCGCTTGACGAACCGCGCGACGTGGCCGTCGTAGATCCCGAGCAGGTCGTGAAACACGAGCACTTGGCCGTCGGTGGCCGACCCGGCCCCGATGCCGATGACCGGAACGTGGACCATGGCTGTCAGCTCGCGGGCCACGGCCGCCGGAATCGCCTCGAACACGATCGAGAAGCATCCGGCCTCCTCCAGCGCCTGCACGTCACGGGCCATCTGGAGGGCGCGCTCGGCGGTCCGTCCCTGGGCCCGGTGACCACCCAGCGCGGTGGCGGTCTGAGGCGTGAGCCCGACGTGGCCCATCACCGGAATCCCGGCACCGACGATTGCCCGGGCCCGCTGGACGCTCGTGCCTCCGCGTTCCAGTTTGACCGCGTCACACCCGGCCTCCTTGATGAACCGCTGGGCGGTCTGAATCGCTTGCTCGTCGGATGACTCATACGAGCCGAAGGGCAGATCGCCAATCAGGAGGGGCGTCCTCAGCCCCCGTCTGACGGCGGCGGCGAGCATCAACATCTCGTCGGTCGACACCGGCACCGTAGAGGGATAGCCCAGGACGGTCATGGCGCCCGAGTCGCCGACTAGCACGGCATCCACGCCGGCTTCCTCGGCCACTTGGGCAGACGGGTAGTCGTAGGCCGTGACCATCACGATCGGCTCGCCGAGCTGCTTCTTCTCGACGAAGTGGGGCAGCGTCATCGGCAGCCGGCCGCTGAGGTCTGTGGGAACTGGGGTGTGTGGTCTCGTGGACATGGGCTGTGCTCCTCAGGCCGCCACCGGCTCCGCCAGGAGAGCTGAGACGTTCTCGTCGACGGCCAGGATCTCGTTGCTGGCGCCGACATGGACGACCCTGGGCCGGTAGTGCTCGAGCTCCTCCGGGTCATAGCCGGCGTAGGAGATGACGATGATCTTGTCGCCACGCTGCACCAGGCGGGCGGCGGCGCCGTTCAGCGTCATTCCTCCCGAGCCGGGCTCGCCGGCGATCGTGTACGTCTCGAAGCGGGCACCGTTGTCGATGTCGACGACCGCCACCTGCTCGAATTCATGGATGTCCGCGGCCTCGAGCAGCTGGGGGTCGACCGTGATCGAGCCCACGTAGTGAAGGTCGCAGTCGGTGACGGTCGCCCTGTGGATCTTGGATTTCATCATTGTGCGCTGCATTGCAGGACCTCCTCATTGCGCTCGGCCCGTCCCGCGCCGTGGGAGGGCGCTGGACCCTCGACGGGGGCGGGCGGAGCCGGAATCGGTTGGTTGTCGATCAGTCGGATGGCGCCCACATGAGCGGCGACGACCGCGACCACATCGCGGTCCACGCGCCCCACGGGGGCGAAGCTCTCGGGGTCCACGAGCTCGAAGTACTCGAGCTCGACCCCCTGCTCGGAAGTGATCTCGGCGCTCGCCGCCGCGACGACGGCCCCAGCATCACGCTCGCCGGCGTCGATTCGGGCGACCGCCAGCTGGAGCCCCCGGTAGAGCGCGGTCGCTCGTTCTCGCTCGGCCGACGACAGGAGCCTGTTGCGGCTCGACATTGCCAGCCCGTCGCCCTGGCGCACGGTGGGACACACCTCGATCCTGACCGGGAAGTTGAGATCGCGAACCATTCGCCGCACGACCAGCGCCTGCTGCGCGTCCTTCTGCCCGAAGTAGGCGACGTCCGGTCCGGCCATGTTCAGCAGCTTGGCCACCACCGTGCTCACGCCCTCGAAGTGGCCGCTGCCGCGGTGCCGTCCTTCGAGGCGCTCGGTGATGCCGGCCACCGTCACCGCGGCTGCGAAGCCTGAGGGGTAGACCTCCTCGACCGACGGCGCGAACAGGAAGTCGACGCCTGCCGCCGTCGCCGCTTGCTCGTCCGCGGCCAGGTCGCGGGGATAGCCATCGAGGTCGCCGCGGTCGTCGAACTGCGCGGGGTTCACGAACAGCGAGGCCACCACCACGTCGCACTCGGCGCGCGCGCGGCGGAACAGCGACACGTGGCCCTCGTGCAGCGCTCCCATCGTCGGCACCAGTCCGATCGTCCGCCCGGCGCGGCGGGCCGGGTCCAGAACGGCGCGCAGCTCGTCGATCCCACGCAGCGTTCTCATCTCAGCGCCAGGCTCCTCTGGCGTGCCGGCGCGGCGGTGGGCTGGCGGCCAGCGAGTGCGCGGGTGGCGTCGACGAACGCGTCGAACAGCGCCAGTAGCTCCGGAGCTCGTTCGGTGAGCGCTTCCCGCTGGGCGGCAACGGTGACTTCGTCGCCTCGCGCCACCGGCCCCGTCAGCGCCAGTTCAGGCCCCAGCGCCGACCAGTTCTCGACGGTGGCCCGCACCAACGGCACGAGCAGCTCGCGGCTGGCGCCGGTCGTCTGGGCCAGACGCTCCGCGGCAGCTTCCAGGGTGACCAGGAAATTCGAGGCCATCGAAGCCGCGGCGTGATAGGCCGCGCGGTCGGCCTCGTCGAGCTCGAATGGCAGCATTCTGAGCGCCTCCGCCAACCCGCGGGCGAAGTCGAGCGCGCGGGGCGTGCTGCCGGCGATGGCCGCGCCTGCACCGGCGAACGCGGCCCCGCCGGCCGTCACGGTCATCAGCGGGTGCAGAGAGAAGGCCTCGTGCGGAGCGAGGACGGCCAGGCCCGTGGCGCCCGAGCAGTGGCCGACCAGCCGGCCCGGCCGGACCGCGGCCGCGGCCGCTTGGAGCTCGCCGTCGGGCACGCACAGCAGCACCGCCTCTGCGCCACCGGCGTCGGCGCCCCGTCCCAGCGGCCCGATTAACGAATAACCGCGCTCATCGAGCGCGGCGGAAAGGGCGGTGCCCAGACGGCCCTGGCCGACGATTGCCAGGCGGCGACAGGAAGGGTCCTCGGCGGGCTTCCGGTCCAGTTCTCGCATCTGAGATACCGGTCGGGTGGTGGCTTGGTTTCGTTCTGAAGGTCCGTCCCAATAGCGGTGACGGCCTCTGGGCGGATCATAGCGGCGGGTTTGGGCGCTGCTCGTGTGATACGCGTCACGCTGGCGCTCCGATGTCGGCTTCCAACATCGCGCCCCGGGACTACAAGGACCGCAGATTGCGGGGTCCTGGAGCCTTGACCGTCGACCGCCGCTACTACGATTGCGCCGTGACGAACGTCAGCGCGCGCCGCGAGGCGCTGAAGGCCGTCTACCACGAGGCACGAGAGTGCGTGCATTGCCCGCTTCACCGCTCGCGCACGCAGGTCGTGTTCGGCAACGGCAACGCGGATGCGGATCTGATGTTCGTAGGCGAGGCGCCCGGTGCGAACGAGGACCGGATGGGCCTGCCGTTCGTCGGCGCCGCCGGCAAGCTGCTCGACAAGCTGCTCGGGGAGATCGGCCTGGAGCGCGGGCGAGTCTGGGTGTGCAACGTGCTCAAATGCCGCCCTCCTGACAACCGTGACCCCCATCCGAACGAGATCGAGTCGTGCCGGCCGTATCTGGACCGCCAGATCGAGCTGATCGAACCGACCGTGATCTGCACGCTCGGGAACTTCTCCACCAAGCTGCTGCGCCGCGATACGACGGGGATCTCGAGGCTCCACGGGCAAGAAGAGGTCCGGGTGGTCGGCTCGCGCGCCGTGCGGCTATACCCGCTCTATCACCCGGCCGCTGCCCTCTACACGCCCTCCACGCTCGAGGCGCTGAAAGGCGACTTCCACCGCATCCCGGAGCTGTTGGCGCTGGGGTCGCCACCCCAGCCGGAGCCGGTGGAGGAGGTGCCGGAGCCGGTGGAGGAGGTGCCGGAGCCGGCTGACGAGGTGCCTCGGCCGGCCGAGGACGTGCCTGGGACGGAGAGACCCTCGGCGGTCGTGCTCGAAGCGGACCGCGCGGCGCAGCTCGGGCTGTTCTAGACGAGCTTTCGGCCTAGGCCAGTTCCGGGCCGCCCTGGGCCGGTGGACTCGAGGCGAGCTCGGGATTCACCGCCGGAGCAGCTTTCGCATCGCCGCGCAGCGCCAGTGTGAAGGCCACGAGGGCTCCCAGCGCCTGGACCGCCAGCACCACGGTGGCGAAGCCCGCTGGATGGCTTGGGGCGTGCAGGAGGAGAATCGGCTCGAGCACCGCCACCGCTCCCAGCGGGACCAGGAACCAGACGCGCTTCATGGCAAGCATGTACTGGACGGCCAGGTAGGTGGCGGCCAGGACGGTGAAGGCAGCGCCCAACGGCAGCAGCGAGGAGGAGGCGGTTGCTCGCTTGGGGCTGAACGCAATCGCCAGCAGCGGGTGCGCAGCGACGGCGAAGATCAGCAGACAGGGGATCGCGCAGACGCCGATGATGCCGAGCGCTCGCAGCAGCACACCGCGGGTGTCCTGGCCTGCGGCACGGCGGCGCGAGACCTCGGGAACGAGGTAGAAGCCAGCGCCCATCGCCACCCAGATCACCACCTGGGCCGCGACTGACGTGGCCGCGTAGGAGCTCGCGACCGTGGGAGGGAACCGGTGCTTGGCGGCAATCACATCAATGTTCTGCAGCACGGCGATCACGCCCAGACCGGCGATCGGCACCCAGGCGTGCCTGACGTGGGCCCATAGACTGATGGCGGGTTTGGCGGCCGCCGCCCTCGAGGAGCCCTTGGCGCTCGCCTCCGAGGAGCCCTTGGCCGTCGCCTCAGAGGTGTGCCGCAGCTGCGCGCGCAGGCAATAGGCGCAGTACAGCGACATCGCGATGTACGAGAACAGTGAGCCCAGGTAAGCGCCGGTGAGGTTGAGGCCCACGACTGCGAGCACAGCGCCCAACACGAGCCGCGAGCCCTGCTCGGCGACCAGGCTGATGCCCACGCTTCGGTAGTCACCGACTGCCTGCAGCGCCCCGCGCATCAAGCACAGCTGAAGGTAGATGCACCCCGCCGGCAGGCCGGCGGCTGCAGCCCAGGCGTCGTGCTTGACCCCGACGAGCTGGGCGATCTGGTGGCGCAGGAGAATCGAAGCCACGGTCAACACGGCCGTGACGAGCAACATCGACTTCGCCCAGCCGGCGACCGTGGCCAGCATCGCCTCGCCCACACCTAGACGGCCCAGGACGCCCTCGCGCGCGGTGGCCACCTGCATCGCCTGGCCCACTACCGCCAGGATCAGCAGGTACTTGACCAGCGCCGCCAGAGAGCCGTAGTCGCCGATCAGCCGGGCGAAGACGAACGTCGAGCCCAGCGCGATCACGTTGTTGACGATCATGGCCACGGCCAGACCGCTCGCCTTTGCGGTATCCGAGGTCCTCAACCCGGCGATCGCGGGCTCGTACCGTCGCTTGAGGGCGGCCAGCGGCCCACGCGCCGGCGCAGGTCCCACACCTGTCTTCCCAGCTCTCACGCCCTACGTGACGGTAGCGAATGTCCCCGCTTTAGAAGGAAAACATTCACTTAGCGGACCGCTAAGGTGTCCGAGCGGTGAATGTCGCGTCCCGATCAGACCACCAGCGCGGCTGAGACGGAGGCGCTCGGCGCGGAGCTGGCAAAAAGACTGCGCCCGGGCGACGTCGTGCTGGTGGAGGGAGAGCTCGGCGCCGGAAAGACCACGTTCGTGCGCGGAGCGTGCCGAGCGCTCGGCGTCACCGGGCCCGTCACCAGCCCCACGTTCACGATTGGCCAGCGCTACAGGGGGGCGGTGTCCGTGGCGCACATAGACCTCTTCCGGCTCGAGCGCCTCGATCTCGAGGAGCCGGGGCTACTCGACGACTACCTCGGTCCCGACTCGGTCGCGTTCGTCGAATGGCCGGCGGACGGGGGCGAGGAGCTCGCCGCCGGTTCACGGCTCGCGGCGCGGGTGCGGATCGAGCACGCGGGCGGCCACCGCCGCCGGATCACGATTCACGCGCCGTGAGCATCCTGGCCTTCGACACGGCGACGCGGGCGACGGCAGTCGCGCTCGACGACACCGAGCTTCGCGATGATCCTCCGCCCGGCACCCGCCCGCGCCACGCCTCGCGGCTGATGCCGCTGGTCGCCGAGCTGCTGGAGCAGACCGGCACGGCCTGGCCCCAGATCGATCGGATTGCCGTGGGGACCGGGCCGGGGACATTCACCGGCCTCAGAATTGGGGTGACGAGCGCCCGGGCGCTGGCCAACGCGCGCCGCATCCCGCTGGTGGGCGTTTCGACGCTCGAATCGCTGGCGCTCAACGCTGCACGACCCTTCCAACGCGCAGGCCGGGAGCGCCCCAAGGTTGTGCTGGCGGTGCTCGACGCGCGTCGGCATGAGGCGTTCGCCGCCGCGTGGAGCATGACCGACGGCAGCGTGGTGTTTGACATGCCCCTGCTGGAGCCGGCGGCGCTGACCCCGGCGGCGCTGGCGGATGCAACTGGCGCGCTGGGCGGCCCCACGCTGGCGATCGGAGAGGGCGCGGTAGAATTCAGGGCGGTTCTCGAGCGCTCGGGTGCCGTGATTCCAGACGACGGCTCACCACTCCACAGGGTCGCTGCCGTTGGTCACGTAGAGCGCGCCCGGGTTCTGAGGACGAGTGACCCCGAGGCGGTTCTACCGCAATACCTCCGTCCGCCGGATGCCGAGCTTGCCCGCAGCGCCACCCGCAAGCCATGACACTCGACTCCACCAGCATCGCGATCCGGACCCTCGGCTATTCCGACCTGCCGCAGGTGATGGCCATCGAGCGGCGCTCGTTTCCCACCCCCTGGTCGCTGGCGATGTTCGTGCTCGAGCTGTCAAAGCCCTCGGGCGTATGCCTGGCGGCGATAGACCGCCGGGCAGCCGGCAGGCGCGATGGGGCGATCACCGGCTACTTGATCTGCTCACGCTACGACCGCGTATGGCATTTGATGAACATCGCCGTCGAGCCCAGTGCGCGTCGCCAGGGGCTCGCCGTCCTGCTGCTGGAGCAGATGCTCGAGCGCGCCGGGGCAGACGCGCCGTACACGCTCGAAGTGAGGACCTCTAACGCTCCGGCCATCGCCCTTTACGAACGCTTCGGCTTCCGGCCGGCCGGCACCCGGCCGCGCTACTACGCCGACACCGGGGAAGACGCGCTGATCATGTGGCGCACGGCCGGCACCGAGTCCGTCGTCGAGTCGTGAGCGACGCGAGCATCTTGGCGCTGGAGACGAGCTGCGACGACACCTGCGCGGCGGTCATCAGCGGGCGCGGCGAGATCCTTGCCAACGTGATCTCCTCGCAGGGCGTCCACGACCGCTATGGGGGAGTCGTGCCCGAGATCGCCTCACGTCACCATCTTGAGCTGATCGACGATGTGGTCGGGGCCGCCCTGCTTGATGCACACACCGCGCTCGAGGCAGTCGACCTGGTCGCCGTGACGCGGGGTCCAGGCCTGGTGGGTGCCCTCCTCGTCGGCGTGGCGAGCGCCAAAGCGCTGGCCGCCGCCTACGAGCTGCCGCTTGCCCCGGTTGACCACCTGCACGGGCACGTGTGCGCCAGCTTCCTGGCTCCCCAGCCGTTCGATCCGCCGTTCCTCAGCCTGGTGGCCAGCGGAGGGCACACGCTGCTCGCCCACGTTTGCGATCACGGCCCCGAGTTCAAGGTCCTGGGTCAGACGCTCGACGATGCCGCCGGCGAGGCGTTCGACAAGGGGGCCCGTCTGCTCGGTTTGGGGTATCCCGGCGGTCCGGCGCTGGAGCGACTGGCCCGCGACGGCGATCCCGACGCCTTTCCGTTTCCCACGGCCGAGTCTGTCAAGGGCCTCGACTTCTCATTTGCCGGCCTCAAGACGGCCCTGCTGTACCGGGCACGCGAGCTGGGCGACGTGGGGACCGCTCGGCGCCGCGCCGACCTGGCAGCCTCCTACCAGAGGGCGATCGTCGAATCACTCGCCGTGCGGGTTGAGCGGGCGCTGGACGCCACCGGTCTCGATCGCCTGGCCGTCGGCGGCGGCGTCGCCGCGAACGGGCCCCTGCGCCGTCGGCTGTCCCAGATCGGCGTGACGCTCGACGTGCCACCGCCGGAACTCTGCACGGACAACGCAGCCATGATCGCCAGCGCCGCGAGGTACGTCCCCGCCCTGACTTATCCCCGGTACCTGGGTCTTGACGTGTATGCCACCGGTGAGGGCGCCCCGCTGGCGGCATGAAGAACGTCGTCCTCTACACCCGTCCCGGGTGCTGCCTGTGCGATGAGGCCCGGTCCGTGCTGGAGCGGGTCCGACATAGGCATCGCTTCGATTTGCAGGAGTGCGACATCGAGCAGGACGAAGCCCTGTTGCGTGCGTACCTGGAGCGGATTCCGGTCGTGACGATCGACGGCGTCGAGGCGTTCGAGCTGACCGTCGGCGAGGCCGAGCTGGAGCGGGTGCTGTGTAGAGTGGGGGTGGAATGAGCTACACGGTCGGCCGCGATCCCGGCATTGCTCAGCCGGGCATCGACAAGCCGGGGGAGAAGCTTTCACTTGGGGTGGCAGCGAGGCTCTCGCGCTACCTGCAGGTGCTGACCCAGGCGCGGAAGATGGGCAAGCAGACGATCTCCTCGCAGGAGCTCGCCGACTACACGCACGTGAACTCGACCCAGATCAGGCGGGACCTCTCGGGTTTCGGAAAATTCGGTAAGCGCGGGGTGGGCTACAACGTCGACTCGCTGGTGACGCAGATCCGGAAGATCCTGCGTACCTCCGGGCAGCACAACATTGCGCTGTTCGGCGCCGGCCACCTGGGCACCGCAATCGCCACCTCGGATATCTTCGCCGACCACGGCTTCCGGGTGGTGGCTGTATTTGACGTCGACGACGGCAAGGTGGGGAGTCGCATCGGCCAGCTCCAGGTGCGCCCCAATGACGAGCTGCGCCAGGTGGTCGAGGACCAGGAGATCGTGGTTGCCGTGCTGGCTGTGCCGTCCGCCGCGGCCCAGGGCTTGGCCGATGAGCTCGCGGACGCCGGGGTCAAGATCATCTTCAACTACTCGGACGCGCTGATCCACGTGCCACCCGAGGTCACCGTGCACACCTCGAGCCCGGCCGTCGACCTGCTCTACGCCTTGTACTTCTATCTCACCTGATTCCAGGCGCTAACGATGGGCGGCACGCTCGATCTCGACGCCGCGCGCGCGGGCCTCGATGACTCCACCGACTTCACGGTGGGCATCGAGGAGGAGTTCGCGCTGCTCGATCCAGCCAGTCTGGGGCTCGTGCAGCGCTTTGAGGAGCTACAGGCTGCGGCCGCGGGCGATCCGGTTCTCGTGGAGGCGATAACCGGCGAACTGATCTCCTCGGAGATCGAGATCCGCTCCGGACGCGGCGAGCAACTGGCAGAGGCGATCGCCGCCCAACGCGACCGCAGGCGCCGCCTGTTCGCGCTGGCGGCCGATCACGGGGTGGCACTGGGCGCCACCGGCACGCATCCCTGGTCCGATTACCGCGAGCAGCACATAATCGAGACCGAGCACTACAGACGGGTCGAGGAGGGGCTTCAGTACGTCGCCCGGCGGAACAACGCGTTCTCGCTGCATGTCCACGTCGGCGTGCGCGGCGCCGACCGCGCCGTGGAGGTCTGCGACCGCCTGCGTCCGGTGCTGCCGCAGCTGCTGGCAATCTCCGCCAATTCCCCGTTTCTCGACGGCCGCGACTCGGGGCTGCACTCGGCCCGCACGCAGATCTTCACCAAGAGCTTTCCTCGCTGTGGAGTGCCAGATCGCTTCGGCGACTGGGCCCAGTTCGCCGACTATGTCGGCCTGCTGATCGACACCAAGTCGATCGTCGAGTACACACAGGTGTGGTGGTCGATCAGGCCACACTTCGCCTATGGCACGGTGGAGGTCAGGATCTGCGACGCGCAGCAGACAGCCACCGAATCCGAGGCTCTGGCCGCGCTGATCGTGGCCTGCGTGGCGCAGGCGGCAAGGGACGTGGACCAAGACACCGAGTTCGTCCACCATCCCAGGCGGTTGATCGAGGAGAACGTGTGGAGGGCGCTGCGCTATGGACTGGACGGCGAGCTGCTCGATCTAGATCGGCGGCAGCCATACCCGGCCCAGAACACGGCGGAGAGGCTGCTCGAGTGGACCGCGCCGGCCAGGGAGGAGCTCGAGCTCGAGATCAGCTTTCCCGAGCTGAACGGGGCCCAGCGCCAGCGGCGGATGCTGGCGTCCGGGATGGGTCTGGCCGAGACCTTTGCCGCGAGTGTCGCCGCCACGCATGAGACGTATGCTGATTACGTAGAAGCCCCGTGGAGGTGAGCAGATGAACGCCGAGGAACGACAATCGCAGGCCGGGGGCGCGGGCGGCCAGCCGACCGAAGAGGAGCTCCGGGCGGCGTATGAGGCGGAGATCAAGAAGATCCGCGTCGAGCAGGTGGTGCTGGAACACGTGGTGTCGCTGGTGAACCTGGGGATGCGACGCACAGGGCTCTCGCCGGGCACCGAGGACGAGCGTGACGTGGACCAGGTCCGCCTGGCGATCGAGACGATTCGTGCCCTGATGCCGCTGGTCGAGCGCTCCTCGCCGCAGCACGTCGGCCCGATCCGTGACGCTCTGTCCCAGCTGCAGCTGGCGTTCGTCAGGATCGGCGGCGCGCCCGCGGGTGCCGAGGCCGCCCAGCCAGGCCGGCCCCAGGCGGACCAGCCGCAGGCGGCAGAGAAGACGGGGTCTCAGCCGCCGCCCAAAGCCGACGAGCCAGGGCCCGCGCAGCGAAGCGGCAAGCTTTGGATCCCCGGCCAGTAGCCGCAGAGCGAGCGCTGTCAGCTAAACTCACGTGCCCTCAAGGCCTCCGCCCGGCACACGGGTGGCGGCCATTTTCAGTGTTGGCGGCGCCTCCCGCGCCCTCGATTAGCTAAGGCTTCCGGAGGATCTTCTCTTGACTAGCTTCTTGACGCACCATGGCGTCATCGTCGCCCTTGTGTGCGCCGCGGCTGCCGTCGTCTACGGCATCCTCACTTCTCGCCAGCTGCTCGCGCTGTCTCCCGGCAACGAGCGCATGCGCACGATCTCCGCGGCGGTCCAGGAGGGCGCCCGTGCCTACCTCAACCGCCAGTACACGATCATCGCCGGCGTCGGCGTGGTCGTGTTCGTGTTGCTGATCCCGCTCCAGAACATCCGTGTGGCGATTGGGTTCGCGATCGGCGGTCTGTTCTCGGCCGCGGCGGGCTACATCGGGATGAACATGTCGGTCCGAGCCAACGCGCGCGTGGCCGAGGCGGCCCGCGGTGGGATCGCTCCCGCCCTCTCTGCCGCCTTCAGGGGTGGCTCGGTCACCGGTCTGCTGGTCGTGGGGCTTGCGCTGCTCGGGATCGCCGGGTACTACGGAGTGCTCACGTTCATCGCCGGCGAGAGCACTCGCCACGCGGTCGACGCCCTAATCGGCCTGGGCTTCGGCGGGTCGCTGATTTCCGTGTTCGCGCGCCTCGGAGGCGGCATCTTCACTAAGGCCGCCGACGTCGGGGCCGATCTGGTGGGCAAGATCGAGGCCGGCATTCCCGAGGACGATCCGCGCAACCCGGCCGTGATCGCCGACAACGTGGGCGACAACGTTGGCGACTGCGCCGGCATGGCCGCCGACCTGTTCGAGACCTACGCCGTGACCGCGGTGGCGGTCATGCTGCTGGGGGTGCTGCTGTTCAGCCAGCAGACGGAGGTGGCCCTCTATCCGCTGGTGCTCGGCGCCGTCTCGATCGTGGCCTCGATTATCGGCGCGTTCGCCGTACGTTCACGGACGGGCAACGTGGAGCGCGCGCTGTACCAGGGCCTGATCGTCTCCGGCGGGCTCGCGGCGCTGGCCTTCATTCCGCTCACCTACTGGATGATGCACAACGTGACGCTGATCGGCCGCGGCGTCGCGCCGAAGTGGTGGCATTTCTACCTCTGCGCGCTGATCGGGGTCGGCGTGACGGCGTGCCTGTTCGTGATCACCGATTACTTCACATCGACGCGCTTTGCGCCGGTGAAGAGCACCGCGCGCGCCTCGCAGACGGGTCATGCCACGAACATCATCCAGGGCCTGGCGCAGGGCTTTCAGTCCACGGCAGCACCCGCAATCGTGATCGCCATGGGCATTCTCGGCGCCTGGAAGCTGACGGGCGGCGGGAGCCAGGGCATCTATGGCATCGGAATCGCCGTCATGGCCCAGTTGTCGCTCACCGGACTGATCGTGGCGCTCGACGCCTTCGGCCCGATCACCGATAACGCGGGCGGCATTGCCGAGATGGCGGAGCTCCCGGAGGAGGTCCGCAACATCACCGACCCGCTGGACGCGGTGGGCAACACAACAAAGGCCGTGACCAAGGGATACGCGATCGGTTCGGCGGCGCTTGCCGCGCTGGTGCTGTTCAACGCATTCGAGCGCGAGCTACCGCGCGCCTACGACTTCTCGATCTCAAATCCGCCCGTGCTGATCGGGCTGCTGGTCGGAGGGTTGATGGTGTACCTGTTCGCCTCGCTGGCGATGGAGGCGGTCGGCCGCGCGGGGGGTGCCGTCGTCGAGGAGGTCCGGCGCCAGTTCCGGGAGAAGCCGGGCATCATGGAGGGCACGGAGCAGCCGGAGTATGGGGTCGCGGTGGCCCTCGTCACGCGAGCGGCGCAGCGAGAGATGGTGATTCCCTCGATGATCCCGATCGTCATCACGCTCGTCGTAGGACTGATCAGCGTGGAGGCGCTGGGCGGGCTGCTCATCGGCGTGATCGTCGTCGGCCTGTTCATGGCCATCTCGATGACTTCCGGCGGCGGCGCCTGGGACAACGCCAAGAAGCTGATCGAGGACGGCGCGTTCGGCGGCAAGGGGTCCGAGGCCCACGCGGCGGCGGTCACCGGGGACACGGTCGGCGATCCCTACAAGGACACCGCGGGCCCCGCTATCAACCCGATGATCAAGGTGGCGAACATCGTCGCCCTGCTGATCATCCCGCTCATCACCTAGAGGCCGACGTGGCGGGCGGGCCGAAGCCGGGCCCGCAGACCCTCACACCGGCACTTGCGAGGTCATCGTGACGGTGCGCTCGCTCGGGAGCCCGAACGCCTCGATCGGGCTGGCAGCGTTACGCGCCAGCGCGACGAACAGATCTTTGCGCCAGCGCTTCATGCCCCTGTCGTCGTTCGGCGTGATCGTGATGCGCGAGACGAAATAGGAGGCATGCTCGAGGTCCAGGTTGCGCTCCAGCAACCCCTGCTTGCGGGCCAGTGCCAACGCTTCGGGGATGTTCTGTCGATCCCGATAGCCGACACGGTCGACGACATGAAAGACGCGGAACAGCCCGTGACCCATCGGGGTGACCACGAACCGGTCTTCGGGCTCCACGTGGGGCACGCTGACCCGCTCGATCGAGACGATCACGACCTTGTCGTGCAGTGCGTGTGAGTGCTCGACGGTCGCGCGTAGCGCGAGTGGTGTCGTGTCCTTGCCGGGACTCGGGAACACGGCGGTGCCCGACACCCTGAGGAGAGGGGGATCAATTTGCGCCAGACCGTCCAGGAACTCCTCGAGCGATCCCTCCTTCTCGGTCCTGTTTCGGGTCACGATCACCTGTCCACGGCGCCACGTGATCATGACGATCGAGACGACCAGCCCGATCGCCAGTGGCAACCACGCGCCGTGCTCGATCTTGGCGATGTTGGCGCTGAAGAATGCGACCTCGACGGTCAGGAACAGCACCGCGAGTGGCGCGAGCTGCAGCTTTCGCCTGCTCCAAATCAGGTACGCGACCGCCAGGAACAGCACCGTGTTGAGGAGGAATGTCCCGGTCACGGCAACGCCGTAGATGTCGCCCAACTTGGATGAGGAGCGGAACACGAGCGTCAGCGCGACGACGCCGATGCACAGCGCCCAGTTGACGACCGGCACGTAGATCTGGCCCTCGGTCCTCGACGTATGGAGCACCTTCAGCCGCGGCAAGAAGCCGAGCTGGACAGCTTGCTTGGCGACAGAGAAAGAGCCCGAGATCACCGCCTGCGACGCGATGATCGTCGCCAGCGTGGCCAGCACCACCATCGGCCACAGCGACCAGCTCGGCATCATCTGGTAGAAGGGATTGAAGCCCGAGACGTGACCGGCGCGCGGATGATGGATGATCCACGCTCCCTGACCGAGATAGCTCAGTGCCAGCGCCGGCAGGACCAGCCCAAACCAGCCGAGCCGGATCGCCTTTGCGCCGAAGTGACCTCGGTCTGCGTACAACGCCTCGGCGCCGGTCACCGCTAGCACCACGCCCCCCAGCATCAGGTAGGCGTACAGGCCGTGGTCAACGAAGAAACGCACCGCCCACGTTGGCGACAACCCTTGGAGCACCGACGGGTCGCCGGCCACCTGGATTAGGCCGAACAGGCCGATGACCGTGAACCAGACGAGCATGATCGGGCCGAACAGCCACCCGATCGTCCCCGACCCGTGGCGCTGGAGCAGGAACAACACGACGAGGATGCCCACCGAGAGCGGAACGACCAGATGAGCCAGCGTCGGGGTGGCGACCTGGATGCCCTGAAGCGCGCCCAGCACCGAGATCGTCGGCGTGATGATTCCATCGCCAAAGAAAAGCCCCGCGCCGAAGATGCCAAGCGTCACCAGCGTTACGCCGGCGGCAACCCGGTGGCGCTGGAGCAGCGCCGCGAGCGCCATGATGCCGCCGTCGCCGCGGTTGTGGGCCCGCATGATGAAGCCCGCGTACTTGATCGACACCATGATCATCAGCGCCCAGAAGATCAGCGACGCAACGCCGTAGACGCCCGCGGGCGTTACGTGGGCCGTCGCCCGGTAGGAGCTGAAGATCGTCTGCTCCGTGTACAGCGGGCTGGTGCCGATGTCTCCGTAAACCACGCCGAGCGCGCCGAGCGCGAGGGCCGTGCGGCTCGCGCTGCTGACGACGTCGCGCTCTGTCTCGAAAACCCGGGGGGCCGGCGTCTCGGTCCCCGGCAGCTCCTCAGGCGTCTGGAGCTTGTGCGCCGCCTCATTAAAGGTCCGGCGCTTGCGGCCCTGGGTCTGAGTTTGAACGTCATCGCCCGCGAGCGCAGACCCGTCGAGGTCGAGCTTGTGCGCGGCCTCGTGGAGCGTTTGGTGCCCGTTTCGCCTCGGGCCGTCTGTTTCGACCCGTTCCATCGCAACCTCGACGGTAGATCTGCCGCCGTCAAGATCGCGCTAAGGATCGGCCCGCAGGCGTAGAGAATCCGTTAATCAGGCTGATCGCGCAGCCGGTACCCGACACCCGATTCGGTGATCAGATACCGCGGCCGTGCCGGGTCCGGCTCGATCTTGGCGCGAATGTGGGCTACATGCACGCGCAGGTAGTGCGACTCCTCCACGTACTGTGGGCCCCAGACCTCCTGGAGGAGCTGCCGTTGGGTGACCAGACGTCCGGGGTGCTGAGCTAGCACGCGCAGGAGGTCGAACTCGATCGGCGTCAGGTGCACCTCTTGGCCGCCCAGCCGGACCGTCCGGTCCTCGAGGTCGATCGTCAGATCACCGATCTGGACGCGCTGGGCGTGGCCCGCGTCCGGCGATCTCCTGAGGACCGCGCGCAGCCGCGCCAACAGCTCTTCGGTGCCGAAGGGCTTGGTCACGTAATCGTCCGCGCCGGCATCGAGTGCTCTCACCTTCTCGCGCTCGTCGCCGACCGCGGACAGCACGAGGATTGGAAGACGGCTCCAGCGCCGAATCTCCTTGACCACGCTGACGCCGTCACCATCCGGCAGCACGAGGTCGAGCACTACCGCCTCCGGGGGTCGACTGGAAAGCGCTCCGAGCGCACCCGCCTTGGTCGATGCAGCCTCGGCCGCGTAGCCGGCACCGCGCAGGACGATCGTGAGGCCCCGCACGATCTCGGGCTCGTCGTCGACGATCAGCACGCGGGTCGCGTTGACGCTCATCGCCCGGCCTAGTGTCTCCCGGCGTAAGTCCGGCCGCACCGAGAATGGGGCCGTTCGAATGCGACCGTACTTGCGGTGGGAGACACTTAGCTGTCCCCGACGCCCGACAGTGTCGTGGGCTCCTCCTGACGCTCCGGTTGGGCCACTCGCGGGAAGCTGACCGCAAACGAGGTGCCGAGGCCGACGTTGCTCTGGACGATGATGCTTCCGCCGTTGGCCTCGACGAACCCCCGGGCGATCGCCAGCCCCAAGCCCGAGCCACTCGGACCGCCACTCCGGCCGCGGAAGAAGGGTTCGAAGATGTGGCGGCGCTGCTCGAGCGGAATCCCGGGGCCGTGGTCGATGACGCGCACCGTGACCCACGCGGGCCCAGCGCCGCCGGTGATCTGCACCGGTGCTCCCGGCTCGGAGAACTTGACGGCATTCTCGATCAGGTTTGAGAAGACCCGCTCCAGCTGCGCGGCGTCAGCGCGAACCAGAGGCAGGTCGGCAGGTACGCTGAGCTCGATCGGATGGGCCCCCTGGAAGCGGCGCGCGGCGGACACGGCCAGATCGCGTAGATCGCACCAATCCGCCAGCGGGGCGACCGCGCCGGCCTCGATCTTTGAGAGATCGAGCAGGTCCCCTACCACTCGAGCCAGCCTGGCACTCTCGGCTTCGATCGCGGCGATCAGCCCTTGCCGCTCCTGGACCGTCACGTCTGCGCTGCGCAGTGCCGCTGCCGCAGTGCTGATGGCGGTGATCGGCGATCGCAGATCGTGAGAGATGGCGTGAAGGATCGCGGTCCGGGCGACCTCGGCCCGGCGCGCGGCCTCCGCTTCGGCGACCCGCCCAGCCGCCTTTTCGCGCTCCACCGCCACGTCGATCAGTCCGGCGATCGGTGTCGCCAGCCGTTCGATCAGGGCCCGGTCGTACGGGCGCTCGTTTGCGACGTAGAGCCACGCGCTAAGCCGCTGCGATGGCAGCGGCAGCGCATCCTCGTGAGATCCGGGCGCGCTCGATTTCTGCAAGACCAGGCGCGCGTACGTGGCACCCGAAGCAGCCGATATGCGGTTCCCGACGCTCTCGAGTTGGGCCTCGAGGCTCTCGTGGGCCAGGATGCCGGCGGCTGTATCGGCGAGGAGCTCGGCTTCCCGTTCGCGCGTGGCCGCGAGCTGTGCCCTGTCGTCGGCTTCCGCAGCCTGGTTGCGCGCAACTGCCGCCAGCCTCCCGACGACGACCGCCGCGATCAGCAGCACGCTCAACTCCACCAGGTCCTGAGAATGGGCGATCCCCAGCTGGTGACGCGGAGTGATGTAGAGGTAATTGAGCGTGAGCACGCCCAAAATCGCGGTGATCAACGCCGGGAACTGTCCGCGGCGGATCGCCACCGCCAGAACCGCCAAGAGATAAACGATGCCGAGCCCCGCGGGTGGTGCCGCGGACTGAAGCGCGGCGATCGCAGCGGTCGCGACCGCGACCGCGACCACCACCTCGACCGCGTCGGCCGCGACCGAGCGCCAGACCACCGGCTTCGAGCGAAGGTGGCGCATCGGGCGCCTCAGACCGCCACCTGCGACCCCATTATCACCGTGCGATCACTCGGCAGGCCGAACGCCTCGATCGGGCTGGCAGCATTGCGGGCCATCGCCACGAACAGCTTCTTGCGCCAGCGCTTCATGCCAGGTGCGTCGGTCGGCGTGATCGCGATGCGTGAGAGGAAGTATGAGGCGTGTTCCAGGTCGAGGTTGCGCTCCAGCAGCCCCACCTTGCGCGCGAGCGCCAACGCGGCCGGGATGTTGGTCGTATCCCGATAGCCAACCCTGTCGACCACGTGAAAGACATGGAACAGGCCGTGACCCATACGGGTGACCACAAACCGATCCTCCCGGTCCACGTGTGGGACGCTGACCCGATCGATCGAGACGATCACGACCTTCTCGTGCAGCGCGTGCGTGTGCTCGACCTCGGCGCGCAGTGCGAGCGGGGTGGTGGTCTTGCTGGGGTTGGGGAAGATCGCCGTGCCAGGGACCCTGCGCAAGGGAGGCTCGTGCGTCGCCAGACCGTCGAGGAACTCCTCCAGCGAGCCCTCCTTCTCGGTGCGGTTGCGCGTCACGATCAGCTGGCCCCGGCGCCACGTGATCATCACGATGGAGATCGCAAGCGCTACGAGCAGCGGAAGCCAGGCGCCGTGCTCAACCTTCACAAGATTGGACGTGAAGAAAGCTACCTCCACTGTCAGCAGCACCGCTCCCACGGCGACCACCTTCCACTTCGATTCCCGCCACAGGGCACGCCCGACGACCAGGAACAGCACGGTGTCGAGGATGAAGGTGCCGGTGACCGCCACGCCGTAGATCTCGGCCAGCCGGGAGGAGCGCTGAAAGCCGAGCACGAGCGCGGCCACGCCGATGCACAGCGCCCAGTTGACCGCCGGCACGTAGATCTGTCCCGCCTCCTTGGACGTGTTGGTGATCTTCAGGCGCGGAAGGAAGCCCAGCTGGACGGCCTGCTTGGCGACGGAATAGGACCCCGAGATCACGGCTTGGGAGGCGATGATCGTGGCCGCGGTGGCAAGGAATACCATCGGGAGCTGTCCCCAGGAGGGAACGAGCAGGTAGAAGGGATTCGTGATCGCGTGCGGATGCGTCAGGATCAGCGCCGCCTGACCGAGGTAGCAGAGCAGCACGCCGGGCAATACGACGGCGAACCAAGAGATCCGGATCGGCGTGGTTCCGAAGTGCCCCCGGTCGGCGTAAAGCGCCTCGGCGCCCGTGACGGCAAGCACGACGCTGCCAAGCGTGAGGAAGGCTGCGCCGCCGTGGTCGACGAACAACCGGACCGCGTAGGTCGGCGATAGTCCCTGGAAGACGCCTGGGTGATGCGCGATCCCGTGCACGCCGAGGACACCGAGGATGGTGAACCACAAAAGCATCACCGGACCGAACAACGCCCCGACGGCGCCGGTGCCGCGGCGCTGGATCAAAAACAGCGACATCAGGACGGCCAGCGCAATCGGCATCACGAGGTGCGCCACGCCCGGCGTCGCGACCTTCAGGCCCTCAACCGCCGAGAGAACCGAGATCGCCGGCGTGATCATGCCGTCCCCGAGAAACAGCGAGGCGCCGAAGATTCCGAGTATCACGAGCGCCACCCCATGCGCCGGCTTACAGCGGCGGATCAGCGCCGTCAGCGCCAGGATCCCGCCGTCACCGCGGTTGTGGGCGCGCATGATCGCGCCCGCGTACTTGAACGACACGATGACCGCGAGCGACCAGAAGATCAGCGAGACCACGCCGTAGACGCCGGCCACCGTCGTCTGCGCGGCGGCGCGATGCTGGGTGAACACGACCTGCTCGGTGTACAGCGGGCTTGTGCCGATGTCCCCGAAGACGACGCCCAGCGCGGCGAGCGCCAGCGCCGCCCGCCCTGCCTGGGGGACCACGTCGCGCTCGATTTCGAAGACCCTTGGGGCTGGCCGCTCCTCCGGAGCCGCCTCCTCGGACACCTCGAGCTTGTGGGCTGCCTCGTAGAGCACCCTGCGGTGGGTTCCCTTGGCCGGTCGTTGCTGGCCCTGTGTCGCTCGGTGATCCTCTTCGCCGAACTGGGTCGGCTCGTCGATATCGAGCTTGTGTCCCCCCTCGTGGAGGCTGCGCCGCAGACGTGGGCTCATGGTGACGAGGCTACCGTGCGCCGGGGCGGCCGACACACCTGTAAAACGCCGCGCACGCAGGGCCGGGGAGGGGCTAAAGTGCCGCCCCGATGTTCGTTCTCATCGTCGGAGCCGGCCGGGTGGGATCCGCGGTCGCAAAGCGAGCCCTCGATGAGGGACACACGGTCTCCGTGCTCGACCTCGATCCGCTGTCGCACGAGCGCCTCGACAAGGACCAGTCGACCACCTGGGAGGACGCCGGTGGCCGCTTTACGGTGGGCGCAGCGCTCGAGGTCGACGCGCTGACCGAGGCAGGGATCGAGACTGCCGATGTTTTCTTTGCTGCCACCAGTGGAGACAATACGAATCTGGTGATCGCCCAAATCGCACAGCGTCGCTTCCAGGTGCCGCGCGTGGTGGTGCGCGTAGCCGACCCCGGGCGGGCAGCCTGGTATGCGGAACAGGGCTTGCATACGATCTGCCCCACGCAGGAAGCGATCGACCAAGCCACTCGGGGGGCGCTGGCGGGGTAGCTAACGGGACCTACGGGAAGCGGTTATGACATGTATGTGATCGTGGCGGGGGCGGGCAAGGTCGGCTGGAACCTGGCGCGGGAGCTGCTGGCCAAGGATCAGGAGGTGACCCTGATCGAGTCTGACCACCGGCGCTTCCGGATCGTGGAGGAGGAGCTCGAGCACGCTGCCTCCTACGGTGACGCCACCGAGCTGTGGGTCCTGGAGCGCGCTGGGATCCAGCGCGCCGATCTGGTGATCGCCGTGACCGGCGACGACGAGGACAACATCCTCATCTGCCAGATGGCCAAGGAGAAGTACGGCGTGCAGCGGATCGTGGCCCGCGTCAACAACCCCCGGAACCTTCAGCATTTCAAGCTGCTGGACGTCCAACCCGCGGTCTCGGCCACCGACCTGATACTCCGGCTGATCGAGCACGAGGTGCCGGATTACGGTTTCGTCCAGCTCTTGGCGCTCGAGGAGGAGCGGCTCGAGATCATCGAACTGGAGGTGGGGGAGGGCTCGGCTGCAGCGGGACGCAGGGTTCAAGACGTGGTGCTCCCCGATGGCTCGCTGATCATCTCGGTGCTGCGTGACGGAACCGGGTTCGTGCCCAAATCCGACTCGGTGATCGAAGCTGGGGACCAGGTGCTGCTGATCCTTGACCCGGGCCTCGAGCAGGACATCACGCCGCAGTTCACGACCAACGGCGCCAGTGCCTGAGCGCCAAGTCGACTACCTACTCATCGGCGGAGGTCTCGCCGCCGGCAACTGCGCACGCTGGTTGCGCGAGTCGGGCGCCGACGGCTCGATCATGCTGGTGGGGCGCGAGCCCGACCCGCCGTATAACCGGCCGCCGTGCTCCAAGGAGTACCTCCGCGCCGAAGATGACTCCGGCCTGCCTTTTCGGCCGCTGGAGTGGTATGCGGAGCAACAGATCGACCTGCTGACGCGGACGTCGGTGACCGGGCTCGACGTCGAGGAGCGCAAGGCGAAGCTATCGAATGGAGACACCGTGACGTTCGACAAGGTGCTGCTGGCGACCGGCGCGAACGTCAGGCGGCTGAACGTGCCCGGGTGCGAGCTCGAGGGCATCCATTACCTCCGGACGCGCGGCAACAGCGACGCCATCCGCGACCACGCGTCCGGAAAGCGCGTCGTGCTGATCGGCGGCTCCTACATAGCCTCGGAAGTCGCGGCGTCGCTGACGGAGCGCGGCAGCTCCTGCACCCTGGTGATGATGGAGCGGTTAGTGCTCAGCCGGAGCTTCGGCGAGCAGGCGGGTCGCTTCTTCCAGGCCCGGCTTGAGGAGCACGGGATAGCGGTCGTCGGCGAGGACTCCCTGGCCCGCTTTGAGGGCTCCGGCGGACATGTGAGCAGGGTGGTGACGGAGTCCGGCAGAGAACTCGAGGCAGACGCCGTGGTGATCGGCGCCGGCGTCGTACCGGACGTGACACTTGCGCGCAGCGCGGGACTTGCGCTGGGCGAGCAGGGCGGCATCCTCGCCAGCTCCCTGCTCGAGACCGAGGTCTCAGGCGTGTTCGTGGCCGGTGACATAGCCGAGTACGAGAGCGTTATTCACGGTGGCCGGCAGCTGCGGGTGGAGCACTGGGACGTGGCGTTCAACCAGGGCAAGACGGCGGCGCTCAACATGCTGGGCCGGGTGCAGGATCACGATGTCGTGCCGTACTTTTTCTCTGATCTCTCGGACTGGGTCTCGCTCGAGTATGTGGGGCCGGCCTACGAGTGGGATCAGGAGGTCGTTCGCGGTTCCCTCGACGAGGGGTCGTTCAGTCTCTGGTACCTGGCGGGCGGCTGCGTGGCCGGGGCGCTGTCGGTCGGCCGCTCGGATGACCTGGAAGATGCCCGGCGGCTGATCGCCTCCGGAGCCCAGGTCCAACCCGCCGCGCTCGAGGACCTCTCGAGCGAGCTGGGCGAGCTCTAGGCCGCGGCCTCCGCCTCGCTCGCGGCGAGCTCCCGCTTGAGGATCTTGCCGGTCGGATTGCGGGGCAGCTCGTCCACGAATACCACCTCGCGTGGGACCTTGAAGCGCGCCAGGTTCTCCTTGACGAAGCTCTGTAGCTCCTCGGCGGCGACGTCATTCCCTTCCCGGAGGACGACGAACGCCTTGAGCCGCTGACCGAACTCCTCGTCGTCGACGCCGATCACCGCCACATCCTCGACCGCGGGGTGCGTGATCAACAGCTCCTCCACCTCGCGCGGGAACACGTTCTCACCGCCCGAGATGATCATCTCGTCGTCGCGGCCGTCGACGTACAGGCGACCCTGCTCGTCGAAGTGCCCCACGTCGCCAGTCGCCATCATGCCGTCGATGACCTCTTTCTGCTGGCCGCCGGTGTAGCCCTCGAACGGGGTGACCGTGCCTACGAAGATCCGTCCGACCTGCCCCTGAGGAACCTCGCGGCGGTGATCATCGAAGAGCCGGATCCGAGCCCCGAGGGCCGGCTTGCCGACCGACATGGGCGCCGCGCGGATGTCGGCCGGGGTGGCGAGGGTCGCCACCGACACCTCGGTCGACCCGTAAAGGTTGTACACGACGTCCCCCATCAGCTCCATCGTCTTCAGCGCGACCTCGGCCGGGAGTTGTGAGCCCGCGGAGAACACGATCCGAAGTGAGGACAGGTCCCGCCTGCGGATCTCCTCTTCACCGAGGGCGAGCACGCGCTGGAGCATCACGGGCACGACGCAGCTCGCGGCCGCGCGATGCTGCTCCACGTCGTCCAGGAACTGGGCGGGGGCGAACCGACGGCGCACGACGAGCTTCGACCCCAGGCTGAGCGTGAGCAGGGCGATCAAGAGCCCCGTGCCGTGGAACAGCGGCGGTCCGACGACGGTCGCTTCACGCGCCCGCATCGGCATTCGCTCCAGCACAGCGCCGGGGATCGTCAGCGAGCGAGGATCGGGTCGAGGCGCGCCTTTCGGCGTGCCGGTCGTCCCGCTGGTCAGAAGCACGATGCGACCGGGCCTTTCCGCCGGCGGCGGGGGTTCGGCGCTGGCCGAGGCGATCAGCTGCGCGAGCTGATCGGCGTCCCGATCCTCGGTTGCAGTGACCAGGCGTCCGTAACGGGGGTCGATATCGGCCGCCACGCCCGCCAGCTCCTCGTCGTAGATGATGAGCTCCACTCCTTCGCGGCTGGCGACCTCGCTGGCCTGGCGGGGAGAGAAGGCGGTGTTCAGCCAGATCCCGTTCATGCCCAGGCGCGAGGCGGCGAAGGCGACGATCAGCGGCATCCGGTGATTGCGGCACAGAACGCCGACGCTCGAGCCGGTGCCGAGCCCTTTGGCCCGCATCGCGTTGGTAAGGCGGCAGATCTGTTCTTCGAATTCGGTGAACGAGATCACGCCGAGCTCGTCGGCCACCGCGGGTAGATCGCCATGACGGATCGCCGCGATCCGCGGGGTGGCGGCAAACGTCCCATAGGTGCGCAGCGCCGAGAGTGTCTCGAACGTATGGCGGGGCGAGCCGCCGCCGAATCCGCCGGCGCGTATCAGCGCCGCGACCGAGCGCGCCTCGAGTGTCGCCCTGCGCACGGGCCCGCTGACGGCCTCCACCAGATCCACGGAAGCCGAGTCTATTGGTGGAGGGGGGAAGGAGCATCGGTGCCATCGCACCAAGGCGCCGAGGACGAGCTGCGGGGGGAGGACTCGAACCTCCGTCTCCCGGTCCAGAGCCGGGCGTCGCTGCCACTGGACTACCCCGCAGTTCGGGCGATCGACCGCGCGCTGCGACCGGCCGCAGGGGGCAAGTATAGGCGCGCCGCGTAGCTCTCCGTCCGGGGCAGATGCGAACATACGTTCGTGTCCGGCGAACGCAAACCACTGGCGCGAGAGTGGGCGACAGACCTCGCGGCCGCGGCCCGCCTAACCGCCCACCATCCCCAGCGCCGCCTCCCCGGTCGCGACGAACAGCTCGGTGCAGTCTTCAATGAGCTGCTCGAGCGTCGAGTCGATCGTGCCATCGCGCCAGGCGAGCAGCAGCTCGGCGAGCCCCCCGGCCAGCATGTAGGCGGTGGTGTCGGCCAGCCGCTCATTGCCGCGCAGGCCGTAGAACGCGCGGCCCTGCTCGGCGATCATCTCGGCGAACAGGTGGAGCGTCTCGGATCGCCGATTAGCCAGCGCCTCTGAGCCCAGGGCCTCGCTGAACACGATGCGCGCTCGCCGCGGATCGCGTGTCACATGCCGGACGAAGCCGCCGACCGCGGCGCGAGCCTTGGCATGGGCGTCGTCCGGCGCCACTCGCACTGCCTCGAGGACCACCTCCATGAGGTCCGAGACGACGTCGTCGAACACGGCGACCAGCAATGCGTCGAGGTCCGGGAAGCTCTCGTAGAAATAGCGGGGCGTGAGCCCCGCACGGCGGCAGACCGCGCGCACGGTCGTTGCCTGCCAGCCGTCCGAGCCCAGCAGGTCATAGGCGGCGTCGAGCAGCTGCTCTCGCCGCGCGGCCTGGCGCTCGCTCGCCGGAATGCCGCGGTACATCCCGCTTGTGGCCCGAGTTGCTGGCGAGGCTGCCGGCACCGTTGATATGATAACGACCGTTGTCGAATACGGCCGTTTCCTGATGCGGAGCGCCGGCGCCGGAGACAAGGGATACGCGACCGATGCAGCCAAGCGAGACCGATTGATGAGCGGCGCACGAGAAGCCGTGTATGGGCCCGCCGAGATCGAGGATCCGGCGAGCGTGGAGTGGCTCTTGGGTCCGGAGTCAATCGCCTGGCGGATCCTGACGACGACGGTCGTACCGCTGATCGGCGGCCTGAGGACGCTGGCGATCGAGGCGCTTCACCCACAGGCGATGCGCGGCGTCTTCGAGCACAGCGACTACCTCGAGCGGCCGCTCGGGCGGCTGCAGCGCACGGCCACGTACGTCGCCACCACGGCGCTGGGGACGGTGGAGGAGGCCGAGCGCGCCGGACGCCTGGTCCGCTCCATCCACAAGCGGGTGCGCGGCTATGACCCGGTGACCGGCCGGCCTTACAGCGCCGACGATGCGGACGCCCAGGTGTGGGTGCACATGGCGCAGTGGTACTCGTATCTCGTCTCACACCGGACCTTCGTCGGCGACCTTACGCCCGAGCAGGAGGATCGCTATATCGCCGAGGGGGTGGCGATTGCCGCACTCGTCGGCACCCCCGCCGAGATGGTCCCCAAATCGCTCGCCGAAGCCCGGGACTACTTCGAGGAGATCAAGCCTCGCCTGTGCGTGACGGAGGGCGCCGTGGAGGCGATCGCCTTCGTCACCGGACGCCGCTGGCCGAAGACCGTGCAGCAGGCGGCGGTGCTGCCGGGCACCCGTCTGCTCGGCACGGCGGCCATCGCCACCATCCCCCGCGACCTGCGGCGGCTGATGGGCATCGATCGTCCGGCGGCCGTCGACATGTTCGACATTGCCGCCGTGCGCGCCACGCTGCCGCTGGGACAGCTGCTGGCTCCGATCCTCCTCCGGCGGGTGATCGGCGGCAGCATCGGAGACGCGTACTTCCTCCGGGCGCGGCGGCTGAAGGGCAAGGCTGAGTCGGCGCCGCTCGGGGCATGGCTGCAGCAAGCCGCCTAGCTGTAGTTACGCCTAGCTCGCCTAGGCCGGATCCGGATCTGTGAACTCACCAGGCTCGTTGGTGACTCCCGCGGCGACTGCCGCCAGCTGATTCTGGGAGCCGATCAGCCTTAGCTGGGTGCTGGCCTCAAGCGACAGCGTCTCCTGCACCGAGCCCGTCCACGCTTGGTCGTAGAGCCGCTTGGCGCCGCGCACCGCGTCCGGGGACTTGCCGGCGATCTCGTCCGCCAGGGCTCGGGCGGCGGCCAGCGGATCGGTGTCCACCCTGGTCACCATCCCGAGCTCGTCGGCTTCCACGCCGCTGATCACCCGGCCGCTGTAGGTCAGCTCTTTGGCCACGTCGATCCCCACCACCCGGGGAAGCGTGCGCGTGATCGACATGTCGGGAATCAGGCCCCATTTGATCTCCATTACGGACAGGCGCGCGTCGGGCGCAGCGATTCTCACGTCCGCCGCCAGCGCGATCTGCAGGCCGCCGCCGAAGCACGCCCCGTGGACCGCCGCGATCACCGGCACCGGGAGCTCGATCCAGCCGTACGCCGCGCGCTGAAACCAGTTCGGAACGTGCTCCTGCAGGCGACCGAGGAGCCCGTCCAGCCCCTCGCCCGCCGACATCACGCTCGCGACGTCCAGACCGGAGCAGAAGCTTGGTCCCTCGCCGTGGAGCACCACCACCCTCACGCCCGGCTCCGTCGACACGCGCGCGGAGGCAGCGATTATCGCCTCGAACATCGCCACATCGAGCGCGTTGTGCTTCTCCGGACGCACCAGCGTGACGACCGCCACGTGGTCGGAGACCGAGACCCTGACGCGGTCGGAGCTCATGGGACTAGGAGGCTAACCGGGTCGCCCACGCGCACGGTTCCCGGTTCAAGCACCGTGCCGTAGATCCCGAATGGGAGCGGCTCGGTTGTTTGCGAGCCGTCGCGGTACTCGCGCAGCACGTCGAGCGTCGGCAGGTCGATCTGCCCGCTGTCCGGATCCCGGCTGGTGATCAGGCAGCGCCCGACGTGTCCTCGCCATTCGATCGCCGCGTCGCCGACCCGCGCACGCCGGCCCACCCACGAGTCCTCGGCGTGAGCCCGCAGGCCGTCTACTTCGATCAGCATCCGGAAGCGGCGGGGGTCGACGCTGCCGACGCCCGCCGCCGTCGCCAGCCGTGCGAGCGACGCGTCGGAGATCAAGGTGGTCCCGCCGACCCGCCCCCGGTCGACGGCTCCGCGGTCGCCGTCTGCCTCCACCAGCCGCAGCGCTTTGCCGCACAGCTCGGAGAGCGCCGCCGACCACGGCCCATCGACGAGCGCTGCGGGCCTGGGCCGGGAGAAGAAGCGCGTCTGGACCGGGGGTCCGAGGACGACACGATCCTCCAACACGCGCCCATCGGGGAGCGTCAAAGACAAGCTCCGATCGTGTGCGGCGTAGTTGGCCACGACCGTCTGAAGCTGACCGATCTGCTTTCCGTTGACCATCCGGTCGTGGTCATCGATCACATAGAAGCGGCGGTCGTTCTCGGCGCCATGGGGGCCGAGGCGGACCTCGGACACCTCGCGGAGCCGCATCGCCTTGACAGCCGTCACCGCAAGTCGGCGGACGGAGACAGTCACTATGCCGCGGCCTGCTCGGCCCAGTCTCGGTACAGGCTCCAGTAGCGCCCGCCGGCGGCCAGCAATTCTTCGTGGGTGCCCTGCTCGACGATGCGTCCGTGTTCGAGCACGACGATGCGTCCGGCGTGACGAATCGTCGAGAGCCGATGGGCGATGATGATCGCCGTGCGCCCGGCGACCAAGCGCCGCAATCCTTGCTCGATCAGCCCTTCCGTCCGGACGTCGACGTTGGAGGTGGCCTCATCGAGGAGCAGGATGCGCGGATCGGCCACCAGCGCGCGCGCGAACGCGATCAGCTGACGCTGCCCGGCCGAAAGCTGAACGCCACGCTCGCCGACCTGCGTGTCGTAGCCGTGCTCCAGGCGCTCGATGAACTCCTCGGCGCCCACGGCCCGGGCCGCCTGCTGGACGTCCGCGTCCGAGGCACCAGGGCGGCCGAAAGAGACGTTTTCCCGCACGGTGCCCGAGAACAGGAAGCCTTCCTGAGGAACGATGCCCATTTGGGAGCGCAGGGAGGTCGCTGTCACCGTGCGGAGGTCTCGGCCGTCGACCAGCACCCGGCCCGTCGTCGGGTCATAGAAGCGCGAGACCAGCTTTGCGAACGTCGACTTGCCGGCGCCTGTCTCGCCCACAAGAGCCACCGTCTGACCCGCCGGAATCACAAGATCGATGTCGCGCAGGGCCCAGGCGGCGTTCTCGGCCGAGGGGTCGCCGTAGCAGAATGAGACGTGATCGAAGCGAACCTCGCCCCGGATCCTGTCGAGCGCCGTCGCGCCGGGCGCATCAACGAGCTCGGGCTGTTCATCCATCAGCTCGAAGATCTTGTCGAGCGCGGCCATGCCCGACTGATAGGTGGTGTAGAGCTGGGAGAGCTGCTGAATGGGGTCGAAGAAGTTGTTGAGCGCGGCGATGAACCCGAACACGACTCCGGTGGAGGCGTGCCCGCTGATCACCTCGTAGCCGCCGACGAGCAGAATCTCGACCGTCACCAGCGCCGACAGAAGTTCGACCCCGGGGAAATAGGCGGCGTTGAGGTTGACGGTCGTCACGTTCGCCGCGCGGTTCTCCTCATTGAGCTCGGCGAAGCGCTCGATGTGTCGCTCCTCGGCACCGAACGCACGCACCACACGGATCCCTGACAGCGACTCCTGCAGGTAGCCGGTGATCGCCGCGATCCGCTCGCGCGTCAGCCGGTATGCGCCCGCGGAGGCGATCCTGAACCACAGCCCTCCGGCTGCGAGCAGCGGCAGCGCCACGAACGTGAGCAACGCCAGATGCCAGTTGAGCACGATCAGGATCACGAGCACTCCCAGGAGCGTTAGTCCCGACTGGAAGAGGGTCGCCATTCCGTCCTCCACCAGCTGGTCGAGCGCTTCGACGTCGTTGGTCAGACGGGAGATGATCACGCCCGCACGGTTGCGCGAGTAAAAGCCGATCGACAGCGCCTGCATGTGGGCGAACAGCTTCAGCCGCAGGTCACGCAGCGCGCGCTGGCCCACCCAGCCGACCAGGTAGGTCTGCAAATAGGTGGCAACGGCGTAAATGATCGCTGAGACCAGGAACGCGACGACGATCAGATCGAGCGTTCCGGTGTCGTGGCGCTGGATTCCCTGATCGATCGCCAGCTTTGCCAGGGGAGCAGGGGCCAGGGCCGCCGCCGTCGCGGCGACCAGCGAGACAAACATGGCCAGCACGCGCCAGCGGTAAGGCGCCATGATCTCCGCCAGTCCGCGCAGCTTGCGGCCCCGCCCGCCGGTCTCTCGCAGCCGCCGCCTGATGTCTGCGAGCCGGCTCACAGCCCGACCGCCTGCGCTTCCTTCTCGGTCAGGAAGACCTGGTCCGGCATGCCCTTCTCGACGATCTCGCGATAGAGATCCGATTGCTCCAGCAGCTGCTCGTGGTTGCCGCGGGCCACGACGCGGCCATCCTCCAGCACGACGATCTCGTCCGCCAGCGTGATCGTCGACAGGCGGTGGGCGATGACGAACGTGGTCCGGCCTTCCATCACTGCGCGCAGGGCGAGCTTGATCTCCTGCTCGGTGGAGGCGTCGACGGACGAGGTGGCGTCGTCGAGAATCAGGATCCGCGGGTCGGCCAGTATCGCGCGCGCGATTCCGATCCGCTGGCGCTGGCCTCCAGACAGAGTCAGCCCGCGCTCGCCCACGAGCGTGTCGTAGCCCTTGGGCAGCGCGAGAATGAACCCGTCGGCCTGCGCCGCCATGGCCGCAGCCTCAACTTCCTCGCGGCCGGCGCCGGGACGCGCGTAGGCGATGTTCTCGTGCACGGTGGCGGAGAACAGGAACGGGTCGTCGCCGGCGATCGCGATGGCCCTGCGAAGGCTGACGGGATCAACGGCGCGCACGTCGGCGCCGTCTACTCGCACGTTGCCGGCGCTCACGTCGTAGAGACGCGGCAGGAGCGAAACCAGCGCCGTCTTGCCGGAACCCATCGCGCCCACGAGCGCAACCGTGGAGCCGGCCGGGATATCCAGGTCGATCTCGCGCAGCGCAGGAGCGGGCGCCCCGTCGAAGGTCAGGGAGACGTTTTCGAACGAGACATGGCCATCACCCTCGGGCAGCGAACCCGCGTGCTCCGGCACCGCCATCTGCGGCGCTCGGTCCAGGACCTGGAAGATGCGCGCCCCCGAGGCCGTCGCGCGCTGCGCCGCGCCGAGCATGTATCCGAGCGTGCGCATCGGAGAGATCAGCATCAACAGGTAGGCATAGAAGGCTGTGAACTGGCCGACGGTCAACGAGTGGTGGATCACCTGTCGTCCGCCGACCAGCAGGATCGCCGCCAGTCCGAGGTTCGGCAGGAAGCTGATCATCGGGTTGTACTTGGCCTGGATCCGCGTGGCGTAGACCTGCTGGTCAAACACCCTTGTGACCGAGTGGTCGAAGCGCTCGAACTGGCGCGGCTCCTGGGCGAACGCCTTGACCACCCGCACACCTGAGACGTTTTCCTCCGCCTCGGCAGTCAGCTCGGCGATCCGCTGTTGGGCCTCCTGCATCGCCGGACGCGAGTGCCTGCCGTAGCGGTTGGCGATCAGCACCACGAACGGCACCGGCGCCAGCGCGAGCGCGGCCAGATCGGGCCGAAGGGCGAACATGGCCACGCCCGCCAGGAGGATCGTCAGCGCAGACTGGCCGATGAAGATCAGCCCGTATCCCAGGAAGAAGCGGACCGACTGAAGATCGACGGTGGCGCGCGACATCAGCTGACCGGTCTGCTGGCGATCGAAAAACGACAACTCCAACCTTTGAAGATGCTCGTACAGGCGGTTGCGCAGATCGAGCTCGACGCCTAGCGAGACCCGCCCGGCGATTAGACGCCGGCCGACGCTCAGCGCCAGCCGCAAGAGCCCGGCGCCCACGATGGCGATCGCCCACAGCACCAGCTCGTGCTTGGTGTGTGCGCGGATGGAGTCGATCGCCCGGCCGGTCAGATAGGGGATCAGGACGGTCATCGCCATCGCCCCCGCCGCCAGCCCCCCCGACCAGGCGACACCACGCTTATAGGGTCTCAGGAACCCGAGGAGGCGGCGAAAGATCTGCATACTTCAAAAAGTGTAGTAAAGCGCTGGTAGGCGTCGCCGCGCTATCAGCTCTCAGACCGAGCGACCTCTGCGGGCGCCGGCGAGCGCTGACGGTTGCACGTTGCGATGTGACTATCGGTCTGCATATGATCCGCGGCCCGGGCGGTTACGCGCGTGGCTGCGGGAGAGGAGGGAGCAGGCCGGCAGATGGATGCGGTTCTGAGATTGGCCTACGAGCCGGTCCGTGGCTTCATCGAGACGGTCGGCGCGATGATCCTCCTGCTGCGGCGCACGATCGTCGCAGCGCTTACGCCACCCTACAACTACGGTCCTGAGCTGGTCGACCAGTTCCTGTTCGCGCTGCGCCTGGGCTGGTTTCCGATGATCCTCGCCTCGCTGGCGTTCACCTACGGACCGGCGGGCGTCGAGGTGGGGGATTTCCTCAAGCTGGTGGGCGCCATGGACCGGCTGGGGTCGCTGTACGTGATCATCGTGATGCGGGAGCTGGCCCCGCTGATCTGCGCCATCGTGATGGCCGGTGTAGCCGGCACTGCGATGACCGCCGATCTGGGCGCGCGCAAGATTCGCGAGGAGCTCGACGCGCTGATGGTGCTAGGCATCGATCCGGTCAAGAGCCTGGTCGCGCCGCGCTTTCTGTCGCTGATGCTGCTGACGCCGCTGTTCACCATCTATGCGCTGCTGTTCGGCACGTTGGGCGGCGTGCTGGTGACTATCACCAACGGTGCCCAGGTCGGTCCGTTCTTCAGCGACTTCTTTGCGCAGGCGACGACTGTGGAGTTCCTGGCGATGTTCGTCAAGGCGACGATCTACGGCGGCGTGATCGCGATCGTCTGCTGCTACATGGGCTTGACCGCGTCCGGCGGCGCCGAAGGGGTGGGGCGGGCCGTCAACCGGGCGGTTGTGCTGGCGTTCATCGCGATCGGCTCGGTGGACTACGTGTTCACCCAGACGGTCCTCGCCACCCACCCCGCTCTGAACACCCCGCGATGAACCCGGTGGCCTCACTGCGCTCGTTCGGCAGCGCATCGCTCTTCTGCTGGCGGATCATGCTGAAGGTCCTAAACCTCCGGGTGCTGAAGTTCATCGGCGAGACCGTCCGCCAGGCCGGAATCCTGATCACCGGGTCGGCGGTGATCGTGCTCGGCCTGGTGTTCATCTTCGGACTGCAGTGCGGGATCGAGGGCGCCTACGCGGCCAAGTCCGTCGGGGCGACGTCGGCCTCCGGCGCGATCACCGCCCTCTGCGATCTGCGGGAGATCATTCCCTACGCGTTCGGTTACATGATGGCCGCCAAGGTCGGCACCGGGTTCGTGGCCGAGATCGGCTCGATGCGGATCTCCGATGAGATCGACGCACTCGAGGTGATGGGCTTCGACTCGATCGTCTATCTCGGGTCGACCCGGTTGCTCGGCACCTGGCTGGTGCTGCCGTTCCTCTACATGATCGCGGTGGCGGTGGGATTCGTCGCCTCCTACCTGGCAGTCGTCGTGCAGCTTGGCCAAGTGTCGCCCGGCGGCTACTTACAACTCTTCTGGGAGTTCCAATCGCCGCAGGATTTCTTCTTCGCGTTCGTCAAGGTGATGGCCACGGCGACCTTCATCGTCCTGGTCTGCATCTACTACGGCTACCACGTGACCGGGGGACCCGTGGGCGTCGGCCGGGCCACGGCCCAGTCGATGGTGGCCAACATCCTCGGCATCCACCTGATCGGAATGATCGGCACGCAGATCTTCTGGGGCAACAACGCCCACGCACCGATCGGCGGGTAGTGGCGCGCGAGCGGCTGACACGACTGGTCGCCCTGGGGGCGCTGGCGATTGCCGTCGTCGCGGTGGTGATAGTGCTCGTCACCGGCAGCTCGAGCTACGTCCTGCACGCCGAGTTCACCGACGCCGGACAGCTGGTGAAAGGCGACCTGGTGACCGTCGCCGGCCACCCGGTGGGGTCGGTCGGAGACCTCAGCATCACCTCCAACGGTCTGGCCGACATCAAGCTCGACATCTCGGATTCGAGCGTCACGCCGTTGCGGGAGGGGACGGTGGCGACTATCGGCCAGCTGAGCCTGACCGGCGTATCCAACCGGTTCGTTTCGCTTCTGCCGGGTACAGGCGCGCCGCTGCCGGGCGGCGGCGTGCTTCCCACCAGCCAGACCCGCGGCATTGTCGATCTCGACACGCTGCTGAACTCGCTGACGCCGCAGGTCCGCAGCTCGCTGCAGCGGATTCTCAAGACCGGCGCCTACCTCATGTCGGGCTCGACACCGGGCCAGCTGAACCAGGCGATCCCCTACTTCAACCCGGCGTTCAGCCAGACGACCGCGCTGGGCTCCGAGATCGTGGCCGACAGGTTCGCCCTCGATCGGCTCGTGTCCTCCACCGCCGACGTGGCGACGACGCTCGCCAACCGCAGCGGCGATTTGAGCGGCGCGGTTGTCAACACCGCGGCCACGCTGCGCGAGGTGGCCAGCGAGCGAGCGACGCTTCAGGACATCCTGGTCCGCGCCCCCGGCGTGCTCTCGCAGGCCAGCGGCGTGCTGGGCGACGTCGACTACACGCTCGGGGTGCTGAACCCGGCGCTCAAGGACCTGCGGCCTGTCGCACCCCGGCTGGCGACGCTGCTGCGCAAGGTCGTTCCAGCCGGGAAGAACGCGATTCCGCTCGTGGAGGGCGTTTCAGCGCTGGTCCCGGGAGCAGAGCAGGCGCTGACGGCACTGCCGCCAGTGGTGCAGCAGGCAGTCCCGGCCGTCGATTCGCTGACCGCCGCCCTGCCGCCGGTCACCCCGATCCTGGCGGGCCTGCGGCCCTACGCGCCGGAGGTGGTGTCCGGCTTCTTCGGCGGCGTTGGCGGCTACAGCGGCGGCTACTACGACGCCAACGGCCACTACGTGCGGATCGCTCCGGAGTTCGGCGCCGCGGGCTTCACCGGAATCCTCAGCCTGCTGAACAACACGATCAATCAGCTGCCGGGGCTGAACGGCACGCGCTTCGCGCAGCTGGCGCCGTGCCCCGGCGGCGCGGTGGAAGCCTCACCTAACGGCGGCAATCCGTGGACCACCCCCGACGTGCTGCCGGGCTCGGGCAACGTCTGCGACCCCAGCAACGACCACCCGTGAGGCGTCTGGCTGTGATTTTCGCGGCGCTGGCCGCCGCCGGTGCCATCGCAGCGGCACTGCTGTCCTCGAGCGCCCAGGGGTCGTCGAGCTCGAGCTTCGCCGTCATCTTCGACGACGCGCGGGGCCTGATCGGTGGCCAGCTGGTGAAGGTGGCAGGAGCGCAGGCGGGGTCGATCCAGCACGTCACCGTCGTCAAGGAGGGCAGCGGCGCAGACACCTCGTTCAAGGCCAAGATCGAGGCCACGATCGACTCCAAGTTCATGCCCTTCCGGACCAACGCCGCGTGCACCATCCGTCCACAGGGCCTGATCGCGGAGAACTACGTCGAATGCGATCCGGGCAGCCCTCCGGCGCCCGTGCTACGCGGGACGCACGGCCAGCCGCCGACGGTCCCGGTGCAGAACACCACCGAGCCGGTCAACCTGCTCGATCTGTTCAACATCTTCAACGTCCCCACGCGGGAGCGCTTCGCGCTGATCATCAACGAGCTGGGAATCGGGACGGCCGGCGAGGGACAGAACTTCAACGACGTCCTCCAGCGGGCCAATCCCGCCCTGGGGCTGGCGGACCAGGTGATCGGGATCCTGAACTCTCAGCGCACCCAGCTCGCAACGCTGATCGACACCACCAACACGATCGCTCAGCAGGCCGCGAGCCACACGGGCGACGTTCAGCGCTTCCTCGATCAAGCCGCGGCGCTCAGCTCAACGACCGCCGCGCACAGCTCCAACCTGCAGCTGGCCATCAAGCGCCTTCCCGGGCTGCTGGCCGCGGCGCAACCCTCGCTGCAACAGCTCGACGTCGTCGCGCGCGACGGCACGCCGTTGGTGCGGCAGATACACGCGTCGGTCCCGTACCTGAATCGCGTCAACAGCGACCTCACCCCGTTCGTCCAAGCCGCCAGGCCGGGGCTCGCCCAGCTGGCGACGGCGCTGGCGCAAGCGATCCCGGCGATCAAGGATGTGACGCCCGTCGTTCAGGCACTCAGCGACTACACGCAGCGCTCGCTGCCCAAGACCCAGCTCTCCGGACGCCTGTTCACGAGCCTCCAGCAGGCAGGCTTCTTGGAGAACTTCCTGGGCATCATCTACTACGTGGGGGCGGCGATCTCCCGCTTCGACGCCACCTCCCACCTGCTCGACTTCTCGATCCTGAACGTCGCGAACGGCGCCTGCACCCCGTACGCGACCTCTCCCGTGCCGGGGTGTGGCGCCAACTACGGCTCCGCCGCCGCCTCGGCCAGCGTGCGTACGGCACGCAGCGCGCATGCGGCCGGTCAGGCGCGCTCGAGCTCCAGCGACAAGGCGTCCCCTAGCTCGAAGACGACCACGAGCACGCCCGCCACGCCGATCACGCCCACGACTCCGAGCACACCGGCCACGCCCAGCCACGGCTCGAGCGCGGCGAGCACCGGTTCGACCTCGCCGAGCGCGGGTGCTGGACAGCAGGCGCCTTCCAATGGCACGACCACAGGGCAGGGCGGCGCGAGCGGGGCCCTGTCGCAGCTCCAGACGCTGCTCGGCGGCGCCACCTCAACGAGCGGAGGGTCCTCCTCTCAAACCCAGGGGTCGAGTGCCAGCACGCTTCAGAACCTCGTCAACTACCTGCTGCGATGAGATCGGTACGCAACACGGCGCGCGACCTGTTCAACAACCCGATCCTGATCGGCGCGCTGACGATCCTGGTCGTGGGGGTCGCCGTCTACCTCTCCTACATCGCCGAAAACGGGCTGCCGTTCGTCCCCACCTACAACATCAACGTCGACGTTCCCAACGGTGCAGAGCTGGTCAAGAACGCAGACGTCCGCATCGGTGGAGCCCGCGTTGGCCAGGTGCTGGGCATAAGCCCCGAGCCGCGAGACACAGATCGCGGCTACAAGGCGCCCTTCGCGCGGCTCACGCTGTCCCTGCAAAAGAGCCTCGAGCCGCTGCCCTACGACACCCGCTACCAGGTCCGCCTGGCGTCGGTGCTGGGCGGCAAGTACGTGGAAATCGTCCCGGGACACGATCGCAACAGTGTCCAGACGCCGGCCCTCCAGGACGGCGGCACCTTCAAGCTCGGAACCCGTTTCGATCACAACATCCCGATCGTTGATCTGGACACCGCTTTCAGGGTGTTCGGGCCGCAGACCCAGCAGGGGATACGGAATACCACCGCGGAGCTCGGCAACGCGCTCGCCGGCCGCGGCACGCAGTTCAACGACACGATCTACTCGCTGCAGCAGCTGCTGGGGCCACTCGACAGCTTGCTCGGGCTGCTGGCTTCGCCCAACACCCATCTGACGACGTTCATCTCGGGCGCGGCGGCGACCACCAGCGCGCTGGCGCCGGTGGCGCCGACGATCACGGCGCTTTTGTCCAACAGCGCAATCACCTTTAAGGCGCTGAACGCCTCACGCCTGGGGCAGACGATCGACCAGACGCCGGGTACCGAAGCGCTCGCCACCACGGTCCTGACCAACGCCCGGCCTGTGCTGGCCGACGCGGCGACCGTGGTCCAGGACCTGAAGCCTGGAGTGGCGCTGCTGCCACGCGCCGCGCAGCGGCTCGACGACATCATCAGAGCCGCCACGCCGGTGTTTCAGCTGGCGCCCGAACTGGCGAGCAAGCTTGAGACCGCGCTCGCCGACGTCGATCAGCTGGCGCGCAACCCAGCGGCCATCGAGACGTTCAACATCCTCGGCGACAACGATCTGGCGACGTTCGGCGCGTCGGCTTTCGTGGGCTTGGGGGCGATCCTGCAGGCGGCGGCGCCCGCACAGCTGGCCTGCAACACGGAGGGCAGTTGGGCGGCCCTGTTCGGCGGTCCGGGCAACGCGCTGTCGGAGGGCGACAGCACCGGCACTTGGCTGCGGTCGCTCCCTGTCCTCGATACCGACACGCTGATCCAGTCGCCGACACCGGCCCCCAGCCTGCACCTCAACTACTACCCGAACGAGAGCGCCGGCGACTGCACGGCCGGTAACGAGATCTACAGCTCTGGCCAGAACATCGGTCAGCCGCGAGCTTTCAACAACGTCGTGCCGCAGACCTCGCCACCGCCCGGAGTCGTGTCGCGCTACCAGGCGGCTGGCCTGGAGGGCACCTACAAGTGAGCCCCGCGCGTGGCACGCGCCGGCGCACGGCGGCCGGCAAGAGGAAGGGTCCCAACCCGCTCATCGTGGCGGCGGTCACGATTCTGCTGGCCGTGGCGATCAGCTACTACGCCTTCAGCGGCAAGCAAATCCCGTTCGTGCACCACTTCACGATGTACGCGCTGGTCAAGAACAGCGTGGACATCATCCCGGACTCGCCGGTCAGGATCGCGGGCGTTGATGTCGGCTCCGTGAGCGGGACCTCGGGCCAGGGGGACATGACCAAGATCGCCTTCACGATGCAGCCGAGCGGGCTGCCGGTCCACACCGACGCCACGGTCACGATCCGCGACAGGCTGTTCTTGGAGGGCGGCTATTACCTGCAGCTGGACCCGGGCAGCCCCAGCGCCCCGATCGCCAACGACGGATTCACGATCTCGCCGTCGAACACGGCCTACCCCGTTCAGTTCTACCAGGTGCTCTCGACCTTCGACGCCGCGACGCGACAGAGCCTGGCGCGGGCGCTGACGACGCTCAACGAGGGCCTCAGCCCGCCCGCGGGGCAGCAGGGCACGACCGCCAACAGCGGCGCCGGGGGGCTGAAAGCAACGGTTCCCCAGTTGGAGCCCACGCTCAAGGACGTGGCCTGGGTGACACAGGCCCTGCACGGCACGCAGCCGGGCGACATCGAGCGGCTGCTGTCTTCCGCCTCGGATGTGACGACGACGCTGCAGGGATCGGACCCGCAGCTCGCCGACCTGGTGACGAGCCTGTACCGGGCCTCCAGCGCGCTGGCCGCAACCGACGGCTCGCTCGGCCAGACGCTCGTCGGGCTCGATCAGACGCTGCGCGTCGCGCCGCCGGCGCTCGGCGCGATCGATCATGCCCTGCCGCCCGTGGCCAGCCTGGCGGTGGCGCTCGATCCGTCGCTGAAGAAGGCACCGCCGCTGGTCGACGATGTGACCAACGCCGTCGTGCAGCTCTCAGCGGTCGTCGCCCCAGCCGAGCGCGGCAATCTGCTGGTGGCGCTGAAGTCGACTTTCCAGGACTTCCCCACGACGCTCAACACGCTGGGGGCGGTGTTCCCGATCACCAAGCAGGTTTCCGACTGCCTGCGCACCCACATCACGCCGATCCTGGGCCAGGTCGTCCCCGACGGGTCGCTGTCCTCCGGCCGACCGGTGTGGCAGGACTTCGTCCATCTGCTCACCGGCCTCTCCTCCGCCGTCCAGAACTTCGACGGCAACGGCTACTGGATCAGGCTCATAAACGCATCGGGCAACAACGAGCTCAGCCTGGGGAATCTCACCGGGCTCGGCCAGATCCTCGGCGTCGGGAGCTCGGGCGTCGACGGTGCGCGACCGCAGTGGGTCGGCGACCTGAGCTCCGATGACTTCCGGCCCGACGTGGGCTGCGCGAGCCAGCCGCTGCCCAGCCTAGCCGCGAAAACAGCACCCACGGACCTCACCGCCTCGACCACCGCCACGCCGCCCAGCAGCGCCGCCGCGCACAAGCTTGCGGCGCAGCTGCACCTGAACAACAAGAGGAGCGGCGGCTGATGTCGAGGCTGAAACTCCAGCTGAAGCGGTACGGCCGCTACTTCATGTTTCTGATTGCGTTGTGGGTGGTCGGGATCGCGGCGGGCACCTACATCCTCGTCAACCAGCGGTTCCCGAACCCGTTCGCCAGCTTTCTGAAGGTAAACGGCAAGTTCGAAACGGCGGCGGCCGTGGTGCCGGGCCTGGGCGAGCCGGTCAACATCGCCGGCGTAAACGTCGGCGAGATCACCGGCACCTCGCTGCAGAACGGGCAGGCGATCATCCACATGCAGCTCAACCCCTCGCAGCTGCCCTCGCCGCACGTCGTGTATCGCAACGCGACGGCCAACTTGTTCCCGAACACGCCGCTGAAGGACATGGAGGTCGACATCTACCCTGGCACTCCGGATGCCGGCCGGATGCCGCCCAACGGGACGATCCCCATTGGCCAGACGACCGTCCCCACCGACTCCGACGAACTGCTCGACTCGCTGGACGCCGACACCCGAACGTGGTTCACGAGCCTCGTCGCGGAGCTCAACCAGGGCACCACCGGGCGCGGCCAGGACATCAAGCAGCTGCTCCAGAACCTGGGCCCGACGTCGTCGCAGCTGCGCGAGATCGGAGATCTCCTCGCCGCCCGGCGAGGAGAGCTGGCCCTGATCATCCACAACCTGGGGACACTGACGCAGGCCACCAGTCAGAAGGACGCCCAGCTGGCCACTGTCGTACGCGCCGGCGATAAGACCGTCGGCGCGCTTGCCAGCCAGGACGTGGCGCTGCGCCAGGCGATCACGCGCTTCCCGGCGACGCTTCAGACGACGCGCACCACGTTGGGCGACGTCACCCAGCTGGCAAACGCGCTCGGTCCCACCGCCAAGGCCCTGATCCCGGTCGCCCACCATCTGCCGAGCACCCTCAGCGACACCCAGACCCTGTTCCAGGGGGCGGCGCTGCTCCCGCTGGACAAGATCCCGCCCTTCGTACAGGCCGTTCTGCCGCTGGCGCAGCTGCTGCCGCCGCTGGAGTCGAATCTCGATCAGGTCGCGGCTCCTCTGGTCAGCTCGTTCAAGGTCCTGGGCGCGGTGACCAACGAGATCGCCTACGTGCCCGGCAACGGCAACCCCGGGTTTTTGTACTGGCTCGCGTGGTTTGCCCACAACGCCGACTCCTTCCTGTCCACCGCGGACGCCAACGGCGGCGGCTGGCGCGGGCTGCTCACGCTGACGTGTGCTGATTTCCAGAGCAGCACGCTGGGCACGCTGCTGAACGCGCTGCTGGGCTCCAATCTGTCTTCGACCCTCGGCTGCACCTGATGGTCACCCAGGCTCCGAGGCGTTCATCCGTGCTGGCCGCCGTGGCATTCGTGCTGTCGTGCATCGGGCTGACGATCTTCGTCTGGACGCAGTTTGCGGGGACGATTCCCTTCGCCCCGGCGGGCTACCGGATCCAGGCCGTGTTTCCGGAGACCGGACAGCTGGTGTCAGGCGCCGACGTGCGGATCGCGGGCGTGGACGTGGGCAAGGTGACCGGTGTCAGTCCCAAAGGGACCAACTCGCTGGTGACGATGAACATCGACAAGCAGTTCGCGCCGATCCCCGCCGACACCCGCGCGATCCTCAGGCTGAAGACGCTGCTGGGAGAGGCCTACGTCGCGCTCTCAAGCGGCACGGGCAGCGGGCCGAAGCTGCCCGACGGAGGAACGATTCCGCCCCGTCAGGTCGAGCCCACGCAGAGCCTCGACCAGGTCCTGAACTCGTTTGACCCTTCCACCCAGCGGGCGCTTGAGCAGTTCCTCAACGGGACCTACACGGCGCTGTCGGGGCGGGGTCAGGACCTCAACAACGTCATCGGCAATCTCGATCCCACGGTCACGGAGCTCTCCGCGGTGGTCGGCGTGCTCAACGACCAGCAGGGCAACATCCAGCGGCTGGTGAACAACCTGGGCACGGTGTTCACCGCGCTTGGCGACCACTCGTCTGACGTTCAGAGCCTGGTGACGGCCGGCAATCAGGTGTTCTCGGCGACAGCCGCCCGCGACGCGCAGCTTGAGGCGACGGTCAACGCGCTGCCGCCGTTCATGGGCCAGCTCCGAACCACGCTCAGGACGCTGAACGTGACGCTGGGTATCGCCAGGCCCACGCTCGACGTGATCCGGGGTGTGGCGCCGCTGCTGCGGCCCGCGTTCTCGGAGCTGATCACGCTCTCCGGGCCCGCACTTTCGTTGCTGCGCCAGGCGCCGACGCTGATCAAGATCACCAACCAGGCACTGCCGTACATCGGCGAATTCAGCGTCTCGTTCAACAACTCGCTTCAGCCGATCCTTGAGGCCGCCCAGCAGGTGGTCCCGATCATCAACTTCATCCAGCTCTACCCCGACGACATCCGGGCTGCGTTCGCGAACCTGCCGGCTGTGCTGGGGGCGCAGGCGGCGGCCACCAACGGCATCACCCACTACATCCGCGTCGCGCTCACGCTCAACAACGAGTCGCTGTTCGGCCAGCAGCAGCGACCGTCGACCAACCGCCACAACCCATATATCGCGCCAGGCGAGCTGAACAATCTGACCGCCGGGGGGCTCGAGTCCTCGGACTGCAACAACACCGCCAACAACGGGCTCGAGTCTCTGCTCAGTTCCGGAAACGTGCCCTGCCGCGTGCAGCCGGCCTTCCCTTGGCCGAGCAACGCTGCCTCGAACTCTCCCAGCTACTTCCCGCACCTGACGCAGGCCCAGCCCTAGCGGCGCGATGGGCACCTACCCAGGTCCAGCTCTAGCCGCCTGGGAGCATCGGCGCCAGCAGCGAGCTGATCGTCTGGCGCGCACGGCGCTCGTCGTCGATCGCGATCACGCTGTCAGGCATCAGCACGAACGACGCGCCGAGCCGCACAGCGATCTCGGCCAAGGCCTCGGGGTCTGGCGCCAAGAGCTCCCCGCCGCGCTGGGCCTGCCTGATCTCGGCCACAAGGAAGTCGCGGACCAGGCGAAAGACAGCGCTGCCGTCCCGGTTCAGCTCCCGCAGCAGCGCCTCGGGCTCGAACCGCGCCAGGCGGGCCAGGAGCGGATGCCGGCGGATCACCCTGAGCGTTGCGAGGAACAGCTCCGTGGCTCGCTCGCCCACCGGAGCATCGGCGTCGAGCGCCGAGCCGATGTGCTGCAGGCAGCTACGGCACTCGCGCACGGCGAGGGCGTCGATCAGGCGCTGTCGGCTCCCGAAGCGGCGATAGACGGTCATCCGGCCGACGCCCGCTCTCGCAGCCACGTCGTCGACCGTGAGGTGCCTGAATCCCGAGGCCGCTGCCAGTGCCAGGGCGGCGTCGAGAATCCGCTCCGAAGTCGAATCGTCGTAGCGCTCGGCCGAGGGGTCGAGCGCGCGTTCGAGCACCCGGACTACGGTGGCCATGGCCCGAGCTCAGGCGGGCGCGGGCTCTCGCCCGACCGCCTCATTCGTGGCGCCCAGCGGCCCGCCGGCGATGGCCCGCCGCCGCCAGCGCAGCTGTGCCGGGCCCGAGACCTTGAGCGCTCGAGGCATGAGGGGCGTCAGGCTTCTGCTCGCCGCACCGATGGCCCTGAATTCGAGTTCCTCGCGCCTGCTCCATCCGATCCCGAGCCGCGCCCGGAGGTCTTGCGGCAGCAGCCCGACGCTGCATACGTAGAGCGCCCGGTGGGCGGGCACGCGAACCGCCTTCCAGGCGATTTCGGCTAACAGCGGGACCTCGGGCAAGGCCACCGTGCCCACAGCGCGCAGCACGCGGTCGACCGACTCCGTGTGGGTGAGCCGGCGGGCCACCACCTCGTCGAAATAGCTCCGAAAGCCGTTCCAGTCGCACGGCAGATCGCCGTCGCGGACACCCACCAGGCGGCCCAGGCCAACGTACTCCCGGTAGAAGCGCTCCACCTGCTCGCGGCGCATCGGCCGTCCGAAGCGGGCGTGGCCCGAGACATAGGCATCGAGCAGCGTGGCGTGGACCCATGCGTAGGCGGACGGCTCGAGCGCGTAGTAGCGCTCGCCGCCGGGCTTGACGCCTTTGAAGCGCTTGTGCAAGGCACGCAGACGGCGGCCCATGCTCACGGCATCGGCGCCGCCGTAATGGAGCACCAGCAGGTAGTCGAGCGTGCCGAAGAGGCGGTTCCACGGGCGCCGCTCGAAGTCCGAGAAGTCACGCACGCCGGCGCCGACGGTTGGATGGGCGACCTGCAGCAGCAGCGGGTAGAGCATGATCGCGAACAGCCGCACGTCCGAGCCGAACTCCCAGGTCGGCGAATCGGGGCCGACCAGGAGGCTCGGCAGCTCGTCGTCGGTGGGGAACAGGTCGGCTGTCATCGGCGCTGGTACGGATAGTAGCTATTCCGTACCAAGCGTCTCACATGGGCCGGGCCGGTAGGGGGCCGTGGGGGCCGGGCCGGTAGGGGCCGTGGGGGCCGGGCCGGTAGGGGGCCGTGGGGGCCAGGCCGGTAGGGGGCCGCACGCGCCTGGCGGCTGTCGCGCGGCTATCCTTATTGGCAAGCCGCCAACAAGGAGCCGCAGATGACTGAAGCGCTTGTATTCGACGCGATCCGCACGCCCCGCGGCAGGGGCAAGGTCAACGGGTCGTTGCACACCACCAAGCCGGTCGACCTCGTCGTGGGGCTGATGCACGAGACGCTCTCGCGCAACGGCAAGCTCGATCCCAAGCGGGTCGATGACGTCGTCCTGGGCTGCGTGACGCCGATTGGCGATCAGGGCATGGACATCGCCAAGACCGCGGCGCTCAAGGCCGGCCTTCCCGACACCGTGGCCGGCGTGCAGTTGAACCGCTTCTGCGCCTCCGGCCTCGAGGCTGTCAACGTCGCGGCGCAGAAGGTGGCCTCAGGCTGGGAGGACCTGGTGTTCGCGGGCGGCGTCGAGTCGATGTCACGCGTGCCGATGGGCTCCGACGGCGGCCCGATGGCCACGGACCCGGAGACGAACTACGACACCTACTTCGTACCGCAGGGCATCGGCGCCGATCTGATCGCCACGCTTGAGGAATTCAGTCGCGAGGACGTCGACGAGTTCGCCGCCCGCTCGCAGCAGCGCGCCGCCAAGGCCCGGGCCGAGGGCAAGTTCAAGGATCAGGTCATTCCTGTGGAGGACATCAACGGCCACGTGATCCTCGAGCAGGACGAGCACATCAGGCCAGACACGACGGTCGAGTCGCTGGGTGGATTGAAGCCGTCGTTCGAGGCCATCGGCGACATGGGCGGCTTCGACGCAGTGGCGCTGCAGAAGTACCACTGGGTGGAGAAGATCAACCACGTCCACACCGCCGGCAACTCGTCGGGCATCGTCGACGGCGCCGCGCTGCTGACGATCGGCAACGAGCGGACCGGAGACGAGCTGTCGATGACCCCCAAGGCCAAGATTTTGGCCACGGCCCTGTCCGGCGCCGACCCGACGATCATGCTCACCGGTCCCGCGCCCGCGTCACGGAAGGCGCTGGAGAAGGCGGGCCTGACCGTCGACGACCTCGACCTGGTGGAGATCAACGAGGCCTTCGCCGCGGTCGTGCTGCGCTTCGTCAAGGACATGGGGCTCGACATGGAGAAGGTCAACGTCAATGGCGGCGCGATCGCCATGGGGCATCCCCTCGGCGCCACGGGGGGCATGATCCTCGGCACGCTGATCGACGAACTGCACCGCACCGGCGGCCGCTACGGGCTCGCGACGCTGTGCGTCGGAGGCGGCATGGGCATCGCGACCGTGGTGGAGGCGATTCGATGAGCGCCGGGAACTCCGACCGCTCCAACGGCGCCGCCGCCAGCATGATCCGCTGGGAGAAGGACTCCGACGGCGTGGTCGTCCTCACGATGGATGACCCCAACCAGTCGGCCAACACGATGAACGAGACGTTCATGAACTCGTTTGGGCAGACGCTCGACCGGCTCGAGGCCGAGAAGGACCAGATCAAGGGCGTGGTCATCACCTCAGCCAAGAGCACGTTCTTCGCCGGCGGTGACTTGCACGACCTGCGCCGCGCCCGCAAGGATGACGCCGAGCAGATCTCTGAGATGGTGCGTCTTGGCAAGCAGCGGCTGCGGCGGCTGGAGACGCTCGGCAAGCCAGTTGTGGCCGCGATCAACGGCGCCGCGCTGGGCGGCGGGCTGGAGATCTGCCTTGCCTCTCACCACCGCGTCGTCGTCGACGATCCCAAGGCCGTGGTCGGGTTTCCCGAGGTGCAGCTGGGCCTGCTTCCCGGCGCGGGCGGCGTCGTCAGGACCGTTCGACTGCTGGGGATCGTCAACGCGCTGATGAACGCACTGCTGCAGGGCCAGCGCCACCGCCCGGCGAAGGCCAAGGAGCTCGGGCTGGTCGACGAGATCGTGGCCGCGCGGGACGACCTGATCCCGGCGGCCAAGAAGTGGATCGAGGCCAACCCTGAGGCCAGGCAACCCTGGGATCAAGACGGCTACAAGATCCCGGGCGGGACGCCCTCGACGCCTTCGCTGGCGATGAACCTACCGGCGTTCCCGGCCAACCTCAGAAAGCAGATCAAGGGCGCCAACTACCCGGCGCCGCACCACATCATGGCCGCGGCGGTGGAGTCGGCGCAGCTAGACATCGACAACGCCTTCGAGGTCGAAGGCCGCTATTTCGTCGACCTGGTCGTAAGCCAGGTGGCCAAGAACATGATCCAGGCGTTCTTCTTCGACCTGCAGACCGTCAATGGCACGCGCGGGCGTCCCGAGGACATCGAGCCGTTCCGGTCACAGAGGATGGTCGTGCTCGGCGCCGGGATGATGGGCGCCGCGATCGCCTACGTGTGCGCCAGGGCGGGGATCGAGGTGGTCCTGAAGGATGTCTCGCTCCAGGCCGCCGAGAAGGGCAAGCAGTACTCGGTGGGGCTCGTGGAGAAGGCGGTCCAGCGCGGGCGCTCGAGCCAGGAGGACGGCGATGCGCTGCTGGCGCGGATCCATCCCACGGACAAGGCCGAGGCTGCGGATGGCTGCGATCTGGTGATCGAGGCGGTCTTCGAAGACCCCCGGATAAAAAAGCAGGTGTTCGAGGAGATCGAGCCCCATCTGGCGCCGGACGCGCTGTTGGGCTCAAACACCTCGACGCTGCCCATCACGGGCCTGGCTGAGAACGTGTCCCGTCCCGAGGACTTCATCGGCCTTCACTTCTTCAGCCCAGTGGACAAAATGCCGCTGCTGGAGATCATCAAGGGCGAGCGGACCTCGGAGCGGACGCTCTACCGCGCTCTCGACGTCGCCAAGCAGATCAAGAAGACCCCGATCGTCGTCAACGACAGCCGCGGCTTCTTCACCAGCCGCGTGATCGGCACCTTCGTCAACGAGGGGATCGCGATGCTTTTGGAAGGCGTGCCCGCGCCGAGCATCGAGCAGGCCTCCTCCCAGGCTGGCTACCCGGCGCCTGTGCTGCAGCTCAGCGACGAGCTGAACATGAAGCTGATGCGCAAGATCCGCGACGCGACCCGCAACGCGGTGCTCGAGTCAGGCGGCGAGTGGGTCGGCCATTCGGCGGAGCAGGTCATCGACCGCATGCTCGACGAGTACGACCGCCCGGGGCGGCTCGAGGGGCGCGGCTTCTACGAGTACGCCGACGGCAAGCGCGCCGGGCTGTGGAAGGAACTCAGGGACGCGTTCCCGCCGGTGGCGGATCCCGCCTCGATCTCATTGAAGGACCTCGAGGAGCGGATGCTGTTCGTGGAGTCGATCGAGTCGGTCAAGTGCCTCGACGAGGGCGTGATCGAAACGGTGGCCGACGCCAACATCGGCTCGATCATGGGCATCGGCTTCCCCGGGTGGACGGGCGGCGTGCTCCAGTACATCAACGGCTACCAGGCGGCCGACGGCACAACCGGGCCCGCGGCGTTCGTGGCCCGGGCCCGTGAGCTGGCCGAGCGCTACGGCGGGCGCTTCGAGCCGCCGGCGTCGCTGGTGGAGAAGGCCGAGCGGGGCGAGCTCTACCTCGATGAGCAGCCGTCGCTGGCGGCGGTGTAGATAAAAGGCGCGTCCAGAGCGCGCCCTCGCGCGCACTGACGCGCTGATTAAGAGCTTTCAGTTAGCTTTATCCGCGGCGATGCATGCTTTGCGAGGGGCAACCTGGCCGCGGGCTTCGACTTCAGCCAGCGGCCGCGCAGGCCGTTCCTGCTGCCCGTGCTCCCCCAGAGCAAGCTGCCCCCCGGGCAACTTCGGGATCACGAACTAGCCAACGCTGGGGCAGCGGCGGGACACGCCGACCTACGGCGCGAAGCCCACGTCGGCCATGAACTCGCGCATCGCGCGCAGGTAGGCGGCGCGGTTCACGTGCAGCAGGTGGTTGCCTGGATACCAATGGAGCCGGGGGTGGCCCCAGTGCTCCGAGAGCAGCCGGCTCTGCTCCGGCGGCGCCAGGCGGTCGCCGAGGCCGCCGATGATCATCAGCCGGTCCTTGGGCAACAGCGGCTCGTAGTTGAGCGGCGCGTGCACGGCCACAGAGCGCTCCGCCTCGGCGAGCGGGATGCCGTGAAGCAGGGAGGACACCAGCACGCCGGCGCTGGCCGGGAAGTAGTAGGGGATCAGCTTCGGTATGGACACCACCGCGGCGTTGGGGATCGCCACCTGGAGCCGCTCCTCGACGGCCGCCAGCAGCGCGGTCACATAGCCGCCCAGCGACAGGCCGGTGACGCCGAACTGCTCCACGCCCGCAGCTTCAAGGTGGTCGAGGAAGATGCGGAAGTCGTGGACTGACTGCAGCAAGGCCTCGTTGAAGTGCGACGGACCGTGGGCGAACAGGCCCGAGCCGTTGACGGCCGAGAGCGGGTCGCGGCGCGGGCCGTGGAACGGCAGCAGGTAGAGCAGCACGTCATAGCCCTTGCTGTAGAGCCAGGGCAGCGCGAAGAACGCGCTGTTGAGCACGTAGGGGGACGCGCCGAAGCCATGGATCACGCAGAGCGTCGGCCTCGGTCCGTCGTCGTGGCGCCAGTGCTGGGCCCAAGCCTTGGCGTTCCGGGTGTGGCGCGCGTAGTCGCGGCGCAGCGCGGGGTTGGCCGCTACGTACGGACTGTCGAATCTCAGCAACGAGACCGAACCGCCAGGGGCGCGAAACGCGAACAGCCCCGGACGCGAGAGCTGGACGCGGACCCCCTCGGGCGGGCGCTCGAACACCGTCTGCGGATCGTGGCTCTGGGCGAGCTCGGCGTAGAAGCGGAGCCTCCGACGCTCGTGCCAAGCCCCGGGGCTGAGGCCCCACTGCAGCGCCGCGCCGAAGATGATCGAGGCCAGGCCAGTCCTCACAGGGATGTCGGTCGCCGCGGCGGCGGCCACCAGCACCCGCGTGCGCAGCGGCAGCTCCTCCTCCGGGTAGTCGACGACCCGCCGGGCGCCTTCGCGCTGCTCGATCGTCTCGGGCGAGATCCGGACGCGCCGCGGGCTGGCCTCCATGGCTAGTACCGCCCTCGCGGTGGCGCCTGCCAGCGCAGCGGCAGCGAACGCGCCCTGAGGCCCGTCTTTCCCGCCGGCGTGGCATAGCGCTCGAGGTGAGAGACGATCAGTTCGATGCCCTCGTCCACCACGCGGTCCTCGCCACCCAGCTCGTGCCGGTAAGCGACCTCCAAAAAACGGTCGGCGAGCTCGAAGCACAGCCGCAACACGAGCGGATCCGTCTCCGGACGCAGCAGGCCGGCGCCGGTGGCGAAGCGATGGAACTGGACGGCCAGGTGCTCGTCACGCGCGCGGATGAAGGCGGCGATCTCGGCGCTCATGCGTCCCTGAAACCAGAGCACCACGTAGCTCGGGTGCTCGCGGTAGTCAGCCCGGTAGGCCGCGACCGTCGTCTCCACGATCGAGCGAACGCTGTATCTCTCAAGCCCGGCGAGCGCCTGGGCGATACGCCCGTCCATCGAGGAGATGTGGCGCTCGATCAGGGCCGCCATGATCGCCTCGCGGTCTGCGAAGTACTGATACAGCGTGGCCACCGGGACGTCGGCTCGCCGCGCGACGGCTCGCGTCGACAGGGCTTGCACCCCCGAAGTCACAACCAGCTGCTCGGCGGCCGCGAGGATTCGCTGCACCCGTTCGCGGCTGCGGCGCTGTACGGGCTTTCGGCGGACGATCCGCGGCCTGGGGGGCGTCATCCGTGCCGTCGCCACGAACGGCAACTATAACCTGAACCTGTGTCGGGTTCTGGTGGTAGGCTGCCGCCGTTTTGAGCGCCGTTGCCGACAACGCGCCGCGTGCCGAGCGGCTCGCGTTCGCCGGGCTGCGTGGTCAGGCGCAGCTGCTGGCGCAGGGCGAGGTCAGCTCACTCGAGCTGACCTCGCTGGCGCTCGAGCGGATCGAGGCCACGCAGGCGTCGCTCAATGCCTTCCGCTGCGTGCGAAGCGAGGCGGCGCTGCGCGAGGCCGAGGCCGCAGACGATCGGCTCCAGGACGGAGAGCAGGCAGCGCTGCTCGGCCTGCCGGTGGCGATCAAGGACGACGTGAATCTGGCCGGCGAGACGACCGCCTTTGGCTGCCGGGGACGCTTTGAGCCCGAGATCGAGGACGCCGAGGCCGTACGGCGCCTGAAGGCCGCCGGCGCGGTGATCGTCGGCAAGACGAACACGCCCGAGCTCGGCCAGTGGCCGATCACCGAGGGGCCGGCGTTCGGAATCACCCGCAATCCCTGGAGCCTCGATCACACCCCCGGCGGATCCTCCGGGGGCGCGGCCGCGGCCGTCGCCGCAGGCCTGGTGCCGGCGGCGCTCGGCTCGGACGGGCTGGGGTCAGTGCGAGTCCCGGCGGCGTGGGCACATCTGGTGGGCATCAAGCCTCAGCGCGGGCGGATCTCGACCTGGCCCGACGCCGAGTCGTTCAACGGCCTGACATGCATCGGTCCGCTGGCCAGAACCGTCGTGGACGCGGCTTCGCTGCTGGACGCCGCCGCCGGCAGCCACGCGGGCGACCGCCATCGCCCGGAGCCGCCCGCCGAGCCGTTCGCCGCCGCCGCGGAACGGGCCGACCCCGGACGCCGGCTGCGGATAGCGCTGTCGCTGCGCTCGGCGTTCGCTCCCGTGCCCCGGCATCTCGACCCCGCCGTCCGCGCACTTCTGGAGCGGGTCGCGGGCGCGATCGAGGCGCTCGGGCATGCCGTCGAGCGCGCCGAACCAAGCTACGGCCTGTTTGGCGCCGGCGTGCTGCCCCGCAGCATCGGCGGTGTGGCGACATGGGTCGAGCGCATACCCGATCATGAGCTGCTCGATGCCCGGACGCGTGAGGCAGCGCGCCTGGGGCGCCTGCTGCGCGGACCGCTGCTGCGCGCCGGACGCGCGCTCGAGCGACCGATGGCCCGGCAGGTGGGCGCGATCTTCCGCCGCTTCGACGTCGTTCTGACGCCTACCACGGGCGAGCCGCCGCTGCCCATCGGCGCGCTCGATGGCCTTTCGGGGTGGGAGACCGACAAGCGCATGACAGCCGCCTGTCCCTATACCTGGCCCTGGAACGTGCTCGGCTGGCCAGGAATCAGCGTCCCCGCGGGGCTCACCGGCGAGGGCCTGCCGGTTGGTGTGCAGCTGCTCGGACCGTATGGGTCGGAGCCGCTCCTGATCGCGCTCGCCGCACAGCTCGAGCGTCGAGAGCGCTGGCACGAGCGCCGGCCGCCCGATAGGGTCGCCGAGCGGCGTCGTCCCGACGGGGTCGCCTAGCAGCCACCGAACCGCTGATGCCGACCGTCCAGGAAGCCACTTTCGAGCTGTTCCGCGCCCACGGGATGACCACGATCTTCGGCAACCCGGGATCGACCGAACTGCCGATGCTGCGCGACTTCCCGGATGACTTCCGCTACATCCTCGGGCTTCAGGAGCTGGCCGTGGTGGGGATGGCGGACGGCTTCGCCCAGGCAAGCGGTCGCGCGACGCACGTCAACCTGCACACGGCGCCGGGCGTGGGGAATGCGGTGGGCGGGATCTTCAACGCCCAGGCGAACAAGGCGCCGCTGGTGATCACCGCCGGCCAGCAGGTCCGAGCGCACATCGCGATCGAAGCCAACTTGACCAACCGCGACGCTCTGGTCGGCCCCGAGCCGTACGTCAAGTGGAGTCACGAGCCGGCCCGGGCTGAAGACGTCCCCTATGCGATCGGACGGGCGATCCACGAGGCCAGCCAGCCGCCCAGGGGCCCGGCGTTCGTCTCGGTCCCCATGGACGACTGGGGGGCCGAGGCCGACCCCGACGTGGCGCGCAACGTGCTGGCTCGGAGCGTCACCGGCCGCACCGCGCCCGATCCGGCAGCGCTCGAGGCGCTGGCCAGACGGATTGAGGCAGCGGCCAACCCGGTGCTGGTGGCCGGACCCGACATCGACGCCAGCGGTGGCTTCGAGGCCGCCGTGAGACTGGCCGAGCGGCAGCGCTTGCCGGTCTGGGCCTCACCGGTGACCGGCGGCAGCCGCCTCGGGTTCCCCGAGAGCCACCCGGCGTACCAGGGCAGCCTGCCGCCGGCGATCGGCGCGATCTCGGAGGCGCTCAAGGGCCGCGACCTGATCGTCGTCGCCGGCTCCTCGGTGTTTCCCTACTACCCCTTCATCCCGGGGCCATTCCTGCCCGATGGCGCGGCGCTCGTGCTGCTGACCGCCGATCCTGGCGAGGCCGCGCGGGCGCCGATGGGCGAGGCGATCGTCGGTGACGTGGGCCTGGCGTTGCAGACGCTGGCCGAGCTCGTCGGCGACTCAGAGCGCGCCGCGCCAGAGCCGCTCGCCCAGCCGGGAGACCCCCCGCACGCCGATCCCATGTCAGGTTCGGAGGCCATGGCCGCCCTGCGTGACGCCTGGCCCGAGGACGGCATCGTGGTACTCGAGTCGCCGTCCGCGACGAATGCGCTGCGCAACCGGCTGCGGCTGTCGCGCCCCGGCAGCTACTACTTCTGCGCCAGCGGCGGGTTGGGCTTCGGCATCGCCGCCGCCGTCGGCGTGCAGCTGGCCCAGCCGGATCGCCCGGTGGTGTGCGTGCTGGGCGAGGGATCGGCCCAGTACGGCATCACCGCGCTCTGGACCGCCGCGGCCTACAAGGTGCCGGTGACGTTCTTCGTCCTGCGCAACGACGAGTACATGATCCTCAAGTGGTTCGCCACGTTCGAGCAGGCGTCGGGCGTACCTGGGCTCGACCTGCCCGGCCTCGACACCGCGGCGGTGGCCCGGGCCTACGGCGTACAGTCGGCAGACGCCAGTGGCCGCGAGCAGGTGGCCGATGCGCTTCGGGAGGCGATCGCCGACCGCCAGCGACCGCGAGTGGTGCAGGCCCCGGTGGCAACGGGTATGTGGTTCGAATAGCGACTACCGCCTCCGCAGCCGACCAGCTCCAAGCCTTCGACGACCGCGCGCCGCAGTGGGTCGCAGCCGGCACACCCGAGCCGCTGCGCGGCCAGCTCTCCGCGCTGCTCGGTGATGACCGCGTCCTGACGCGGGCCATCGACCTGGTGGCCTACGCCTCCGACGCCAGCCCCTACCGCAAGATCCCTAAGGCCGTGGTGATGGCCCATGACACGGCCGATGTCGTGAAGGTCCTCCAGTTCGCCCGACGGAACGGCGCCCCCCTCGTCCTCCGAGCGGGCGGTACCTCGTTAAATGGGCAAGCCCAGACCGACTCGATCCTGGTGGACGTGCGCCGCCACTGGCAGCGAATCCGGATCGAGCAGGACGGTCGGTCGGTACGCGTCGCGCCGGGGACCGTGCTGGGGCGGGTGAACCGCGCGCTCGCGCGCTACGGGCGCAGGCTGGGCCCCGACCCGGCGAGCACGGAGATCGCCTGCGTCGGCGGGGTGATCGCCAACAACTCGGGCGGAATGCGCTGCGGCGTGACGGCCGACTCCTACCGCACGGTCTCCTCGATGACGTTCGTGCTGCCCTCGGGCGTGGTGATCGACACCGCCGCGCCGGATGCGGCTGAGCGCTTCAGGCTCGAGGCGCCCGAGCTGGCGCAGGGGCTGGAGCAAATACGCGACGAGCTGCGCGCCGACAGCGAGCTCTCAGAGCGCGTGAGGCACAAGTTCGAGATCAAGAACACCACCGGCTACCGCCTGTGCGCGTTCCTGGACGCCGACGATCCGCTCGAGATCTTCCGGCGGCTGATAGTGGGCTCCGAGGGCACGCTGGCGTTCGTGGCGCAAGCGGTGTTCCAGACCGTGCGGCTGGGCCCGCACGCGGCGCTCGCCCTGGCGCTGTTCGAGGACATCGACGCCGCCTGCGCGGCGGTGGGCCCGCTCGTCGAGCTCGGCGCCACCGCCACGGAGCTGATGGCCGCGCCGACACTGATCGCGGCCGCCCACAACATGCCCGGCACGCCCGAGCGCTGGAAGGAGCTGCCGCCCTCCTCGGCCGCGCTGCTGGTGGAGTTGCGGGCAGATGAGCCGAGCGGACTGGATGGACCGGAACGCGAGGCTCTGCAAATCCTCGAAGGCCGGGAGCTGATCGAGGAGCCACGGTTCTCGCGAGACGCCGAGGAGATCGCGATGCTCTGGCACGTGCGCGAGGGCGTCCAGGGCCTGCTGGCCTCGGTCCGCCCACCCGGGGCCCAGCTGATCATGGAGGACGTCTGCGTGCCCCCGGCGCGGGTGGCCGAGATGGCCCATGACCTCCAGGCCCTGTTGACAAAGCACGATTTCCTGCCCGGCCTGGCCGGTCACGCCTCGGCCGGCAACCTCCACTTCATCCTGATGCCCAACTTCTCAGAGCGCGGCGAGGTCGAGCGCTATGACGGGTTCATGCACGAGCTGGTGGAGATGATCGTCGGCAAGTACGACGGCTCGCTGAAGGCCGAGCACGGCACCGGCCTGAACATGGCGCCCTATGTCGAGCGCGAATGGGGGCAGAAGGCCACCGAGCTCATGTGGCGGGTCAAGCGCCTGGCCGACCCAGACGGCATCCTGGCCCCGGGCATCGTCCTCAGCGAGGATCCGGATGTCCATCTGAAGGCGCTGAAGTTCACGCCCGAGATCGAGCAGGAGGTCACGAAGTGCATCGAGTGTGGCTTCTGCGAGCCGGCGTGCCCCTCCCGGAACGTGACGACGACACCGCGGCAGCGGATCGTGATCCGCCGGGAGATGGCGCGCCAGCCGGACGGATCCCCGGTCCGCGCTGCGCTGGAGGCCGACTACGGCTACGACGCGGTCGACACGTGCGCCGCGGACGGGTCGTGCGGAGCCGCTTGCCCGGTAGCGATCGACACCGGCAAGCTGGTCAAGGAGCTGCGCCACAGGCGACACTCGCCGCGGCAAGAGGCGCTCGCCGCGCTCGCCGCCCGGCGCTCCGCGGCGCTGGAGTACGCCGCTCGCCTCGCCGTCCGCGTCGGCGGCCCGACCGCCCGAGCGGGTGGGCGGAGCGTGCCTCGGCCGGCGCCGGCGCGGCTGCCGCGGACCAGGCGCGCGGGCGCCGCCGCGGTCTACCTCCCGGCTTGCACCAACCGGATCTTCGGCAACCCGCGCCGGAGCGAGGCGAGCCCCGGGCTGCCGGAAGCGCTGGTGACGATTTCGAGCCGGGCGGGCAAGCCGGTGTGGATTCCGGACGACGTCTCTGGCCAGTGCTGTGGGATGCCGTGGAGCTCCAAGGGCTACGAGCGCGGACACCGGCTGATCGCCGAGCGGATCGCTGACGCGCTCAGGCGCTGGAGCGATGACGGACGGCTCCCGGTGGTGATCGACTCGAGCTCATGCGCGCTGGCCCTGAAGCGCGAGATCGCTGTCGACGGGGTCGAGATCCTGGACTCGATCGAGTGGGTTCACGACCACCTGCTCCCAGACCTGGCGGTGGAGCGCAAGCTGCCGCGTGTGGCCGTACACCCCAACTGCTCCGCTTCACACCTCGCCCTCAGCGGAAAGCTTCAGGCGATCGCCTCGGCGCTGGCAGACGAGGCGACCGTACCGCCCTCGACCGGCTGCTGCGGGATGGCCGGGGACCGCGGGTGGCTCCACCCTGAGCTGCCGGCCTCGGCCCTGCGCGACGTGGCGAGCGAGCTTGATGGAACAGCCTTCGATGCGTATCTCTCAAGCAACCGCACGTGCGAGATCGCTCTGGAGCAAGTGACGGGCCGTCCCTACAGCTCCTTCGTGCTGGCGCTGGAGCAGCTGACACGGGCGTGAGCTCCTCCCCCGCCAGGCCGCCGGCACCGCCCGCCGGCCTGTGCGACTCCTGCCGACATCAGCAGATCGTCCGCAACACGCGCGGATCGGTGTTCTCGCTGTGCCAGCGCTCCCGGTCCGAGCCCGAGCGCTTCCCGCGCTACCCCCGGCTTCCGGTTCGCGCCTGCCCGGGCTACGAGCGCCGGGCTACTGGGCCGGAAGGGGGCTGAGCACGAGCAGGTTCGAGCCGTCCTGGGCCTGCTCGATCTTCTCCTGGAACATGCCGCGGGCCGTGATCTGCTCTACCAGGGACGCCTCGGGGGCCTGGGTGACCTCGCTCACAGTGGGCGGGATTTCCTCGGGGAGCGTCTCGGCGAGCGGCTGGCTCAGCCAGGGTTGGAGCTCGTCACGGAGGAACAGGAGCGCGATGGTGGCCGGCTGGGTGGTGGTGGAGTTGGGCTTCCTGCAGATGCCGGTGCAGCCCACGACCGTGTGCCCAGGGGGCAGGATCGCGACCACGTTCTGCGTGCCGCCGATGTACTTGAAGGTGTAGAGCGCCAGCTCCAGCGCCTCGCGCCGCAGCAGCAGCAGCCGCGATGTCGAGGGTTGCCCCGCGCCGATGGCGCAGTTGGAGCCGCCGATTCCGCACAGGTTGTAGGCGATCGTGTTGCCGGTGAGAAGCGTCACCGCGCTCGAGGAGGTGTCCGGGCGGACCGCGACCTGGAGCCCGCTGGAGCTCGAGGGGGTGCTGGTCCCCGTTTGCGCCGCCGCGGCAGCGGCGTTGGGGTTGGCCAGGTTGACCACCGTGACCACGGCCAGCTGGTCGGTGCCCGAGATGCGGTACAGCGGCGCGATGTGGCCGGCGATCTCCGAGGCTCCCAGCGTCCCCGAGTCCGGGGGCTGCCAAGACGACCAGGGGACGGAGGGCGCGCTGCTGGAATGCGTCGCCAGCAGCACCGCGGCCACCGCCAGAGCGCCGAGCGCGAAGCCGATCAGCGTCGCGGTTGCGGCGCGGAACCTGCCCGCGTGAGGGAAAGACCGGCGCGGCTTGACGCGTTCGCGTGAGGCGGCCACCGGCCGTCTGCCCGGGGCCTCGACCGCGTGCTCGTCCGCCGCTCGAACCGGCGGATGCTGCCCGCTCACACCTTCGGCCATGTGGCTTCGTCCATCAGATCGATCTGGGGCCGCTCGAGCCCAACGCCCGCCAGCAGATCAACCACCTCGTCACCGTGCATCTCCTTGCGCTCCACCAGCGTGTCGGCGATCTGCTCGAGCTGGGGCCGGTTGGAGTCCATGAGCGCATACGCGGTGACGTACGCCTGACCCAGGATCTGGGCCGCGGCGCGCTGCTTGGCGCGGTCTCGCAGCACGGATCCGATCGGATCGGGCATCATCGACGTCGCCCCGCTGGCCCGATTCATGATCGTCGAGCCGATGCGCTCCAGCCGCTCGAGCACCCTTTCGGCCTCGTCTGGCGCGTCGAGGCCTCCGATGTGCACCGGGTCCGGCCCCATGGCCCACATCCCGACCATCGCCGCCGCCGTGGCCGTGGCGCCCGCGACATCGCCGGAGACGCCCTGGGAGTTCTCGCCGTAGAAAACGTGCTCGGCGGCCATCGCCCCCAAAGTCATGATCAAGCTGCCCATCACGTAGCTCCGGAAGTGGGAGAACCGCTCGTCTCGCTCCATGCTCTGGTAGTGCCCGAGAGACCCACCGCGCTTGCGGATCGACAGGCGGGTGGAGAGGACCTCCTCCTCCATGTAGACGTGTCCGGCGGCTGCATGCCCCGCCTCGTGGATGGCCACCGCGCGCGTCTCCTCGGCGATGTACTCGATGTTCTGCGCGGTGCCCGTCTCCACAGTGGTCATCGCCTCGACCAGATCGGCCCAGCCGAACATGCGGCGGCCCTCGGCATGGGCGATCGTCAAGGCCATCGAGCTGCACTGCTCGATCATGGCCGGCGAGTAGCCGTTCGTGATCCGGGCCAGCTCGTCTCGGCGTCGCGGCGTGTCGAGGTCAGGCTCGTGGTCGACCTTCTGCAGGTAAAGGTCGAAGATGTCGAGTCGGTCATCCTTGGTGGGCGTGCGGAACCAGATGTGCCGACCCATGCGGCCCGGCCGCGTCAGCGCGGGGTCAAGCACCTCGATCGGCACGTTGCAGGCGCCGATGAAGTAGACCTGCTCGGGTCGCGGCTTGGGGGGCGGGAGGCGCAAGGAGACGCCGCCGACCTTCGAAGGCACGACGAAGGTCGCGTCCAGGAACATATTGATGCGGTTGGTCAGGAACTTCCTGACGGCGGGGGGGTCGTCCATGCCGTCCATGACCACCAGCAGCTGGTTGAGCGCCTGACCCTGGTAGCCGCCGAACATTCCCGGCATGAAGCGGCGCAGGCGCTCGCCGATGCCGCTGATCAGCGGTCCGTTGCCGTGGGCCGGCTCCGCGCGCTGGGCAAATAGACGGTCACGCCAGGCGCGGGACTCGATCACCAGATCGCCGGTGGGGGTGATCGCGCCGTTGGGACCGAAGAAGCAGAAGTCGTGAATCGTGCTGGTGCCGGCGCCGGTCATCCCGCCGCCGGCGCCCTGGAGTGCCTGCCGGCGCATGCCCACGGCGTCGATCTCGTCGATGAACACGATGCACTGTCCGCCCCACTTACGCGCCAGCTTCTTGGCCTTTCGCGCCAGGAACTGGACCACCAGGGCGTCCATCCCCATGAACATCTGGGCGAAGCCCGAGCCCGGGATTGTCACGAACGGGCAGTTGAAGTTCGTGGCAATGGCCTTGGAGATCATCGTCTTTCCGGTACCGGGGGCCCCAAGGAACAGCAGTCCGCGCTCGCGCTTGCCGCCGGCCTGCTCGAACTCCTCGCCCGACTGCCACAGCGTGATGACCCGGGTGATCTCCTCCTTGGCCTCGGCCTGGCCGCGCACATCGTCCATGCGCACGCCCCAGCTGGCGTCGCCGGGCTCGTAGCTGCGGATGCCGCGCACGGCCATCAGCAGAAACGGCCCGAACAGGATGAAGACGTTGATGAACAGCAGCAGCGGCAGCTGCACGAACACCAGCGCCAGCTGCGGCAGCGTGTCCGGGGGGAAGATCTGCCGCAGGCCGTTGAACGGATGGAAGAACGAGGCGCTGACGCCCGCGAACGAGAACAGCAGCTGGCAGAGCGCCAGCAGCAGCAGGATGAAGGCGATGTAGATCGGGAGGCGGCGGAACTTGCTGCGCCAGTACCAGTGCCGGCGACGGGCCACGAGATCGTCCTGCTTGAGCGACTCCTCGGCGCCGTACAGGCTGGGCCACGGCAGCAGCTTGCGGGCGATCACCTCCACCAGACCGCGGAACACCACGACCGCGAGCGCGGTGATCAGCACCGACGCGATCAGCGACAAGTGGTTGGAGTCGTAGAGGATGAGGAAGAATGCGGGCGCCGTGAGGAGCGCGACGGCGGTCGCCGCCCGCGTCAGCCGACGCCACTCGTGCGCCAGGGCGGAGGCGTGCGTGTTGATCGCGCTGCTCCGCGACCCCTCGAGACCCGGCGGACTCTCCTCCACATAGGCCATGTGTGAGACGTGAGGGTACAGGGGTCGTCGAGGGGGCGGGTAGGTTTGGGGGCGGGTTTTCGGCGGGGGCGGCCGGGCGATTTCGCGGGCAGCGCGGCCCCCGGCCCTCCGAGGCCGGATTTTGTCTCGCCCACGCGCCGCCGGCACCCGCGCATGCGTGCCGCCCGGGCCCGTGGCCGGATTTCGCAGCACACTCGCCACGCCGCTCCCGTCCATGTCCACATAAGCGTCGTAGAGACGCTTATGTGGACATCGATGGGCATGAACCGGTGAGTTTGCGACGTTATCCGCGCTCCGAGCCGAGTTTCTGCACAAACTCCCCGGCCCGAGTTTGGCGCCGACCGCGCCGCTGTCGCACGGACTGTGCCCACCTGCCAACCTGAGGCACGAACAGGCAAGGGGCGTAGCGATGACAGAGAGCGAGGTCGGGGGCAGCAGCGTCGTCATTGACGCGGCACCGCTGCTCGGCGTGGCTGGTGCGCCGCAACCTGATGGCGCCTCTGTCGATGAAGGCCTCGTGGACTCCGCCTGGTAACTGAGAACGGGAGGAGCAACGGGAGTGTCAACCGACTATGACGCGATCGCCGAGCAGTACCGGGACTCCAAGCACGCTGACTGGCGCGTCCATATCGAGATCCCGTCGTTCCTGCGATCGGTCGGCGAGCTGTCAGGCAAGTCGGTGCTGGACCTGGCTTGCGGCGAGGGCTTCTATTCCCGAGAGCTCATGCGCCGGGGAGCAGCGCGCGTGGTCGGTGTCGACAACTCAGCCGCCATGATCTCGCTGGCGCGGACCGCCGAGCGCGCAGAGCCTTTGGGCGTCCAATACGTCCTGGCCGAGGCGCAAGAGCTCGAGCAGGGCGAGCAATTCGACCTCGTCGTGGCTGCGTTTCTGCTCAATTACGCCTCAAGCGCGGCGGAGCTGCGGGATATGTGCCTGGCGGTGGCGCGCCATCTCAAGCCCGGTTGCCGGTTCGTGACCGTCAACAGCAACCCCTGGCTCGGAGCGAAGCAGGTCGACTACAGGCAGTATGGCTTTGAGCGCTTGGTACCCGCCGATTTGCACAGCGGGTCTCCATATACCTTCCGCAACTACCAGGACGACGATTCATTCGACATCACGGTCCACCATCTCGACGTGCCGACCCACGAGCAGGCGTTCGCGGCGGCTGGGCTGACCGACGTGCGTTGGGTGCGTCCGGAACTGTTGCTCCAGGGAAAGGCGAGCTTCGACTCCCGATATTGGGAGACCTTCCTCAACGATCCGCCGATCATCCTGATCGAGAGCCGCGCGGCCGGCCAAGCCGGCTGAGAAGTTCGGTTCCTCTCAGGGCCGGCGGTGATAGATGACGCGCGCTACGAGAAAGCCCAGCACGAAGCCGACGAACACAAAGATCGCGATCGTCGCGCCGATCGCCTTCCGGAGGAAGCTCGCCAGCACGAGCTTTACGAGCACTGCCGCCACCAAAGGCACCCTGAAACCTCCCAGTCCGAGTTCCGCTGAGCCTACGCCACCGCCGCACGCCGGGCAAGCGCACCGGCAGCGATGACGGGCCCAGGGTCGTTGCAGCGACACGCTAGATCGGCGAGGATCGATGCGACCGACTTCATTTCCTACAGCATTGGAGGCTCCCGTGCCGCTCTACCTAGGTCGTTTCAACTACAGCCCTGAAGCGATCAAAGGGCTCGTCGAGAGCCCGCAGGATCGACGCAAGGCAGCGGCGGAGGCGGCCGAATCGGTCGGGGCCAAGCTGGTCGATATCTGGCTTGCGCTCGGAGAGTTTGACGGCGTGTTCCTAGTCGAAGCGCCGGACAACGCTACGGTCGTGGCGCTCGCGATGCTCGTCGGCGCCAGCGGGGCGATCGCCAAGACCCAGACCACCGCGCTGCTGACGATGGAGGAAGCTCAAGAGGCGATGCGTAAAGCTGGCAGCGCCACGTTTCGTCCGCCCAGCTAGCAAGCCCTGGCGGTGATGTGTCCGGGTGGCTCAGGTTTGCGGCGCCAAGTCCATGTAGGTGCGGTCGTCGGTGCGCAAGTCCGACAGCGCCTCCGTCGCCGATTGAAGCGATCGGATAATCGAGAACAGCCGCGCGAGCTCGTCGGTTGGGTAATGAACCGTCGCTCGTCGTGCCCGAACGGCCGAGAACGCCGCATCCAAAGCTGAGAGCGCCTGTCGCAACCGAAGGAGGGCAGCTGCTGCCGGAGCGCCGTCGATTGCTGCGAATGCTTCGGCCACGTCGCGAAGCTCGGGCTCGACCAGTGATTGAGCCGTGTCGTTCGCAGCCTGGCCGACAGCCGTGACGAGCGCGCCAATGCTGTCGCCGAGCGTGTCGACCGCCACAACCCGCCGCTTGAGCGATAGCAGCCGCGCACCGCGTTCCGTCGGTTCGCGGGCAGCGTCCGCCAGAGCGCTGGCGCGCGCTTTGGCCCCCAGTGCCAACTCTCCAGGGTCTCCTCGCAAATGCTCGAGCTCTGTTCCGTCCAGATACGCCAAGAGAGACGAGCGCACCAGGTTGCAGGCCTCGTCGGCATCGGCTTTCAGAGCCGCGCGCAGCCGCTCGGCAGCCCGCTGAGGGAAGAAGACAAGCCCGAGCAGGACGGCGATGGCGCATCCCAGGATCACATTTGCCCCGCGCTCCAAGGCGTTCGTCACCTCCTGGTGACCGGGGATCGACGTAACGATCAGCGTCGAAGCGGCGCCCAAGCGCACGCCGGCATCGAACGAGGCCGCGAGCAGGATCACTAGCGCGACCGCGACCGTCGCCCCGTCCAGGAGAGCGCCTCTAACCGGCAGCGCAACCGCCGCCAGGCCCACCAGCAGACCGACCACCGTTGCGCCGATCCTCGAGGCCATAACTCCCACGCTCGCGCCGATCGTCCCTGCGGTCGCCACGACCGCCGAGATTCCCGCCCAATACGAGTCACGCAGGCCGATGCGATCTCCCAGCCAGATCGAAGCGGCGGTGGCAATTCCGGCTTTGGCCGCTAGCTCAATCGTTGCGCGAGTCGGCCGACGAAGACCAGGGACGCCCACAGCTGGCTGACGATAGTAAGGGCAATACTTGCTCGCCGATACCTGGTCAACTCGGTAGTTCCGACGGATTGTCGCCGGGGCGCGCTGTCTCCTGCCCCTACAGGTTCACGGCCACGTACTTCGTCTCCAGATACTCCTCGATCCCCTCCGGGCCGCCCTCGCGGCCGAAGCCCGACTGCTTGATGCCGCCGAACGGGGCCGCGGCGTTGGAGACCATGCCCTGGTTCAGTCCGACCATTCCGGTCTCCAGGCCCTCGACGACGCGCAGCGCGCGCTTCAGGTCGCTGGTGTAGACGTAGGCCACAAGGCCGTACTCGGTGTCGTTGGCCGCGGCAATCGCCTGATCCTCGTCGCTGAAGCCCCTGACAGGCGCGACCGGCCCGAAGATCTCCTCTTTGAGCAGTCGTGCCTCGTCGGGCACATCGGCCAGCACCGTGGGGTCGTAGAAGTAGCCGGCACCGTCGCGGGCGTGGCCGCCGACCAGCGCCTGGGCGCCGTGGCCTACGGCGTCCTCCACCAGCTCGGCCACCTTTTCGCGCTGCTTTGAGTCGATCAGCGGCCCGACCTCGACGCCGTCCTCGGTCCCGCGGCCCACCTTCATCGCGCGCAGCTTGTCGGCCATCTTCTCCGCGAACTGCTCCGCCACGGGCTCGGCGACGTGGAAGCGGTTGGCGGCGGTGCAGGCCTCGCCAATGTTGCGCATCTTGGCGATCAGCGCGCCCTGCACGGCGTCGTCGATATCGGCGTCCTCGAAGATGATGAACGGGGCATTGCCGCCGAGCTCCATCGACAGGCGCAGAAGCTGCCCCGAGGCCTGCTCCATCAGCTTGCGCCCGACCTCGGTGGAGCCCGTGAAAGACATCTTCCGCAGTCGCGGATCGGAAATCAGCGGCCCGGTCGTCTTGCTCGCCGAGGATGCGGTGATCAGGTTGAGCACGCCGCCGGGCAGGCCCGCCTCCTCCAGGATCTTGGCCAGCATCAGCATCGAGAGCGGTGTCTGCTGGGCGGGCTTGACGACCATCGTGCAGCCGGCGGCGATCGCCGGTCCGATCTTCCTGGTACCCATGGCCAGCGGGAAGTTCCATGGCGTGATCAGCAGGCAGGGCCCGACGGGCTGCTTCATCGTCAGAAGCCGGCCCTGGCCGTTGGGGGCCACGGCATAGCGCCCATCGATTCGCACCGCTTGCTCAGAGAACCAGCGGAAAAACTCCGCGCCGTAGGCGATCTCCGCCTTGGACTCGGCGACCGGCTTGCCCATCTCGAGCGTCATCAGCAGCGCCAGCTCGTCGGTGCGCGCGGTGATCGCCTCGAACGCCCGCCGCAGGATCTCTCCCCGCTCGCGGGGAGGATGCTGGGCGAACTCGGCCCCGGCGTCGACGGCGGCGTCGAGCGCCGCGCGGGCGTCGGCCTCGGAGGCGTCGGCGACCTGGCACAGGGTCTCGCCGGTGGCCGGGTCTTCGACCCCGATGGTTCCCTCGCTCCCGTCCCGCCATTCGCCGCCGATGTAAAGCTGCGTGGGGACCTGGTCGAGGATTTGCTGCTCTTGGGAGGCGGTGATCGTGCTCATGCCTCAACGCTACCCCAACGGTGAGGAGTGAAAATCGGGCCGGGGCGTCTGGCAGACGCCCCGGCCTTTGTTAAGCGGTTGCCCTAGGCCGCGGAGTGCACTGGGGCCTGCTCGAGCGCCGCGCCAAGGACCTCGTCGATCGTCATCGCGAAGTGGAACTTCATCGCCTCGCGCACCTCGTCGGGCACGTCGTCGAGGTCGCCGCGATTGCGCTCGGGCAGGACGACCTCGGTCAGCCCGGCCGCGTGCGCGGCGAGCACCTTCTGCTTGACGCCGCCGATCGGCAGCACGCGACCCTGCAGCGTGACCTCGCCGGTCATGCCCACGGTGTGCTTGACCGGCCGGCCGCTCAACAGCGAGGAGAGCGCGGTGACCATCGTCACGCCGGCGCTCGGCCCGTCCTTGGGGATCGCTCCGGCGGGTACGTGGACGTGGAATGAACGCTCGTCGAACGCCTGGGGTTCGATGCCGATCTCCTCGGTGTGACCGCGCACGTAGGACAGCGCGATCTGTGCCGATTCCTTCATCACGTCACCGAGCTGGCCGGTCAGGATCAAGCCGGTGCCACCGGCTGCGCCGTTGCCGCCCTTTTCCATAGCCGTGGCCTCTACGAACAGCACGTCGCCGCCGGCGCCGGTGACCGCCAGTCCGGTGGCCACGCCGGGGACCGCCGTACGGATCGCCGACTCCTGGAAGTGCCTCTGGCGCCCGAGCGCTGAGCGGATGGCGTCCAGGTCGATCGTCACCGGGGCCTGCTTCTCCCCGGAGGCGATGCCGGTTGCCGTCTTGCGCAGCAGCGTGCCGAGCTCGCGCTCCAGCTGGCGAACGCCTGCCTCGCGCGTGTATTCGGTGGCGATCGTCTCAAGCAGCTCGTCGGAGATCTCGACTTCCTCGAGCTTCAGCCCGTTGCGCTCCACCTGCCGCGGCCACAGGTAGCCGCGGGCGATCGCCACCTTCTCGGAGGTCGTGTAGCCGTCGAAGCGGATGACCTCCATGCGGTCCAGCAGCGGTCCCGGAATCGTGTCCGCGATGTTGGCTGTGGCGATGAACAGGACCTGGCTCAGATCGAGCTCCAAGTCGAGGTAGTGGTCACGGAAGCTGTGGTTCTGGGCCGGGTCAAGTACTTCGAGCAGGGCCGAGCTGGGGTCGCCGCGCCAGTCGGCGCCGACCTTGTCGACCTCGTCGAGCATGATCACGGGGTTCATCGTCCCCGCGTCGCGCAATGCCCGTACGAGCCGTCCCGGCAACGCGCCGATGTATGTGCGCCGGTGGCCGCGGATCTCGGCCTCGTCTCGCACACCTCCCAGCGACATCCTTACGAATTCCCTGCCGGTGGCCTCGGCGATCGACTCGCCGATGCTCGTCTTGCCGGTGCCCGGCGGTCCGATCAGGGTGAGGATGGCGCCTGACTTCTTGTCCTCGGCGATACCACGATCCTGGCGGAGCTTCTTGACCGCGATGTACTCGACGATGCGGTTCTTGACGTCCTCCAGGCCGGCGTGGTCCGAGTCCAGCTGGACGCGCGCGCCCGCCGGATCGAGGCGCTCGTCGGAGCGCTTGCTCCAGGGGACGGCGATCAGCCAATCCAGGTAGCTGCGGATCACGCTCGACTCGGCGCTCTGCTCGCCCATCCGCTCCAGCCGGCCGAGCTCCTTCTCTGCCTGCTCGCGGGCGTGCTCGGGCATGTCGGCCTCTTCGATCTTGGTCCGGTACTCCTCGACCACCGAGGCGTCGTCGTCGCCGAGCTCCTTGCGGATCGACTCCATCTGCTTGCGCAGGAAGTACTCGCGCTGCTGCTTCTCGGCGCCGGACTCGACGTCGTCGCGGATCCGCTTGCGGACCTGGAGCTCCGCCAGGCGCTCGCGCTGCAGCCGCACCGCCAGCTCGAGGCGCTCGGTGACTTCGAGCGTCTGCAGCAGCTCGACCTTCTGCTCGTAGGAGATGTCGGGCGAATAGCCGGTGGTGTCGGCGAGCACCCCGGGCTCCGTAATGCTCCTGACGAACGCCGCCACGCGGCCGTCGTCGCCACGCAACTCGAGGATCTCCTCAACCACCGCGCGGTACTCGCGCTCGAGATTGCGAGTACGACCGTCGACCGGGCCAGCGGCCGGGTCCTGACGCTCTTCGACCTCCACCATCAGACGACCGTCGGGGAGGTTGTTGGCGGCCCCGGCGATGCCCCGGTGCAGCCCGTTCAGCTGGACAGCGCGCCCGCCACCGGGCAGGCGGACGCGGTCGGCGATCTCTGCGACGGTGCCGACGTTGGCGAACGCGCCCTCGTGGCGCGGCACCAGCAGGACGCGGTCCTCGTCGCCTACGTCGACGGTAAGCGTGAGCGACATCCCGGGGAAGACGACGACGTCATCCAGCGGAACCAGAAGAAGACGGGATATAGCCATGGAGTTCTTGCTCTTTTCTTTTCAAAGCAGCTTATGAAGTGTAAGCTCAAGGCTAGCAGCTTTCCAACGACGATCTTAGTCGCTGGGGCTTAGATCTTAGCCTGCCCGCGGCGCCGAGCGGCTCGAGAATGTTGGGGATTTCCCGCTCTGCGGTGACTCCTTTCCACGAGTTCGATCTGGGAAGATCCCGGCGGTGCGCCAACCAGAGCCTCCACACGACGTCCTGGCGGCGGAGGAGTTCGCGCTCCCCGCGCCCGACCCGCGCCTGCACCACCGGCCCCTGCAGTTGCCGGAGGACCCGACGGGGATCGCCGAGCCTCACGACGTCCTGGCGGCGGAGGAGTTCGCGCTGCCCGCGCCGATTTCGGTTTCGGTCGGTCCGGCGGCTGGGCACTCCGCGGCCCGTCACCGGAGTCTGCGCGTCATCGCCGGTGCGAGCGCCGCGCTGCTGGCGACGATCCTCGCCCGGCGGGTGGCGGGAAGAGCTTCTTAGGCCCGGGCGGCGGCCCGCGGGCGGCGCGGCGGCATCAGGTCGGTGATCGTGCCGGCCTCCATCTCGGCCGCGAACATGATCGTCTCAGACAGCGTCGGGTGGGGGTGGACGGTGAGAGCGATGTCCTCGGCGTCGGCGCCCATCTCCAGGGCGTGGACCACCTCGGTGATCAGATCGCCGGCGTCCACTCCGACGATTCCGGCGCCGAGCAGCCGGCGAGATTCTGGCTCAAACAGCAGCTTGGTAAGCCCGTCGTCGCGCGCCAGCGACAGGGCCCGCCCGGAGGCCGCCCAGGGAAAGATCTGCTTCTCGTACTCAACGCCCTTTTCCTTGGCCTCGATCTCGGTTAGCCCCATCCAGGCCACCTCGGGGTCGGTGTAGGCCACCGCGGGGATCGCGCGGGCATCGAACTGGACGTTGTGGCCGGCGATGACCTCCGCCGCCACCTTGCCCTCGTGCGAAGCCTTGTGGGCCAGCATCGGGCCGCCGACGATGTCGCCGATGGCGTAGATCCCGTCGACGTTCGTCCGCATCTGGCGATCGACGGGGATGAAGCCCTTCTCGTCGACGTTCACGCCCGCCTCTTTGGCTTCGATGGCATGGCCGTTCGGCGTGCGGCCGATGGCGACCAGGATCTGGTCGAAGAGTCCGCTCGACTCGTCCGAGAGCTTGGCCTTTAGGCCGTTGCGTTGGGCCTTGACCGACTCCACCTTGGTGCCCAGCTTGATCGCCTGGTAGCGCCCGTCGAGCCGCTTGAAAAGCGGCTTGACGAGGTCAGGGTCACATCCCGGTATCAGCTGATCCATCATCTCCACCACCGTCACCTTCGAGCCCAGCGCGTCGTAGACGGTGGCCATCTCCAGCCCGATGATCCCGCAGCCGATCACCAGCAGGCGCTTGGGCAGCTCCGCCGGCGAGAGTGCTCCCGTGGAGTCGATGATCCGCTCGTCCTCCGGCAGATCGGGCAGCATCGCCGCCTGCGAGCCGGCGGCGATGATGCAGTTCTCGAAGCTGACGCTGCGGTCTCCGATCTTCAGGCTGTGCGGCCCGTCGAAGCGACCGACGCCGTTGATCACCTCCACTTTGCGCTGACGGGCCAGACCGGCCAGGCCACCGGTCAGCTTCTCGACCACCGACTGCTTCCACTCGAGCAGCGCCTTGACGTTGACCTTGGGCTTTGCGAAGGAGATCCCGCGGGATCCCATCTCCTCTGCCTCGGAGATCACGCGCGCCGCGTGCAGCAGCGACTTGGAGGGGATACAGCCAACGTTCAGGCAGACGCCGCCGAGCGACTCGTAGCGCTCGATCAGGATCGTCTTCAGCCCCAGGTCGGCGGCGCGGAAGGCGGCCGTGTAGCCGCCGGGCCCCGAGCCCAGGACCACAACCTGGGCGTCGCGGCCGGCGCCGTCTGAAGGCGGCGGCTCATCGCCGACCGACGCTCTGGTCTCCTGGCGCTCGGGCTCGCTGACCCGCTCCTTGTCGCCGGCGCCGTCGGATTTTGCGGCAGGCTCGCTGCTGGCATCCGCCTGCTCCGGTTTTGCGCCCTCGCCGGAGTCATCGCCTTCCGATGCGGAGTCATCGCCTTCCGACTCAGTCTCCACGGTCGCCAGCACGCTTCCCTCTGAGACCCGGTCGCCGACCTGGACCTGAAGCTGCTTGACGGTGCCCGCGAACGGCGCCGGGACGTCCATCGTGGCCTTGTCCGACTCGAGCGTGACCAAAGGGTCCTCTGCGGCGACGTCGTCACCGGGCGAGATGTGGATCTCGATCACCGGGACGTCCGTGAAGTCCCCGATGTCGGGGACGCGGACCTCGGAGACGTCGCTCATGCCGGCATTCTCGACGATCCGCTCAGAGCAGCGCGCGCCGCAGGTCGCTGATCACCTGGACCAGGTGAACGGTGAAGCGCGCGGCGGCTGCACCGTCGATCACGCGATGGTCGTAGGAGAGCGAAAGGGGGAGCATCAGCCGCGGCTCGAACTCCGACCCGTTCCAGATGGGCTTCATCGCCGAACGGGTGGCACCGAGGATCGCCACCTCCGGGGCGTTGATTATCGGCGTGAACGACGTGCCGCCGATGCCGCCCAGGGAGGAAATGGTGAACGACGCGCCCGACATCTCGGCCGCGCTCAGCTTGCCCTCCCGGGCCTTGCCCGACAGCGTCGTCAACTCGCGTGCGATGTCGAACAGGCCCTTCTTGTCGGCGTCCTTGATCACGGGAACCACCAGCCCGCCCGGGGTGTCGGCCGCGAAGCCGATGTTGTAGTAGCGCTTGAGCACCAGTTCCTCGCCGTCGAGGGAGGAGTTGAAGTTGGGGAACGCCTTCAACGTCGCCACCGAGGCGATCACCAGGAACGAGACCATCGTCACCTTGACGCCGTCGCCCGCCCGGGCTTGCTCTTCGTTCAGCGCCTTGCGCCACTGCTCGAGGTCGGTGATGTCCGCCTCGTCGTTGTGCGTGACGTGGGGGATCATCACCCAGTTGCGGGCCAGGTTGGGCGCCGAGATCCTCTGGATCCGTGAGCGCTCGGCTCGCTCCACCGGGCCGAACTTCTCGAAGTTCATCGAAGGCCACGGAGCAAGGTCCAGCCCCGCGTCTGCCGCGGCGGGAGCGGACGGAGCCCCGGGGGAGGCTTCGGCTGACTCGACGTCCTCGCGCGTGATACGGCCCTTGCGCCCGCTGCCGCTGACCTCATGCAGGTCGATCCCCCGCTCGCGCGCCATGCGCCGGACCGAGGGGCTGGCGTAGATCGGGCCGCCTCCCTTGGGAGGCTCGCCGCCGTCGGTCGACTGAGGCCGTCCCTGGATGCTCTCGGGCGAGGGGGTCTCCTGCGGAGCGCCGTTGGAGGACGCGTCGCCGGGCGCCGGCGTTTCACCCTCCGCCTCCTGCTCCTGGAGCTCCCCCGTCGTCTCAGACGCCGACTCCGACTCCGCCCTGCCTCCATCGTGCTCGGAGCTCTTCTCCTGCCGCGAGGCGCCATCACTCTGACCCTGCTCGTCCCCGTTCTCGGACGCGGGTTCGAGCGTCAAAAGCTGCGTGCCTTCGGACACCTTGTCGCCGACATCGACCTGCAGCTCCTTGACGGTGCCCGCGAACGGCGCTGGGACGTCCATCGTCGCCTTGTCGGACTCCAGCGTGACCAGCGGGTCTTCCGCGGCTACCTCGTCCCCCGGCGAGACGAGGATCTCGATGATCGGTACGTCTGAGAAGTCGCCGATATCGGGGACGGCGACGGTCTCGACGCCGGCGGGGCTCATATCGTCGTGGGCATCGGCGCCTCGGCGTCGATCTCGTAGCGCTCGATCGCCTTCTTGACCTGCCCCGGCTTGACTTCGCCCAGATCGGCCAGCTCCCTCAGGGCGGCGACGGCCAGATAGCGGCGGTCCATCTCGAAGAATCCGCGCAGCGCGGCGCGGGAGTCGCTGCGGCCGTAGCCGTCGGTGCCCAGCACTCGGTAGGGGCGATCGACCCACTGGCGGACCTGATCGGGGAGTGCGCGAATGTAGTCCGTGGCGGCGATGGCCGGCCCTTTGTGACCGTCGAGGCACTCGGTCAGGTATGCCGGGCGGGGCTTCGAGGTCGGATGCAGCATGTTCCAGCGATCGACCTCCAGGCCGTCGCGGCGCAGTTCGGTGTAGGAGGTGACGCTCCACACGTCGGCTTCGACATTCCAGTCGTCGGCCAGCAGGTCGGCCGCGGCCAGCACCTCTTGCAGGATCGTGCCCGAGCCCAGCAGTTGCACGCGCGGCTTCTTGCGCGCACGCTTGGAGCCCTCGCGCAGCAGGTACATCCCCTTCAGGATCCCCTCGCGTGCGTCGTCGGGCATCTTCGGGTGCCTGTAGTTCTCGTTCATCAGCGTGATGTAGAAGAACACGTCCTGCTGCTCGCCCATCATCTGGCGCAGCCCCTCCTGGATGATGACCGCCAGCTCGTAGGAGTAGGCAGGGTCGTACGCGCGGCAGTTGGGCACGACCGAGAACAGCACGTGGCTGTGGCCGTCCTCGTGCTGCAGCCCTTCGCCGTTGAGGGTCGTGCGCCCGGCTGTCCCGCCCAGCAGGAAGCCGCGCGTACGGCTGTCGCCCGCTGCCCACACCAGGTCGCCCACCCGCTGGAAGCCGAACATCGAGTAGAAGATGTAGAACGGCACCATCTGCACGGCGTGGGTCGAGTAGGAGGTGCCGGCGGCGATGAACGAGGACATCGAGCCGGCCTCGGTGATCCCCTCCTCCAGGATCTGGCCGTGCTCGTCCTCCTTGTAGAACATCAGTTGCTCTGAGTCCTGGGGCTGGTAGAGCTGGCCAAGGGGGGAGTAGATGCCAATCTGGCGGAAGAGCCCCTCCATGCCGAACGTGCGCGACTCGTCGGGGACGATCGGCACGACGTGCCGGCCAATCGCCTTGTCGCGCAAGAGCGCCGCGAGGATGCGTACGAACGCCATCGTGGTCGATATCTCGCGCTCGCCCGTGCCCTCCAGCTGGTTCTTGAACAGCTCTAGCTCGGGAACCTCGAGCGGCTCGGCGCGACGCCTTCGCACCGGCAGGCTGCCGCCGAGCCTTTCGCGGCACTCTCGCAGGTAGCGCATCTCCGGCGAGTCGTCGGGCGGCTTGTAGTACTCGTAGTTGCCGACCTGCTCGTCGGACAGCGGCAGCTCGAAGCGGTCACGGAAGGCCATCAGCGCCTCCTCGGTCATCTTCTTGGCCTGGTGGGTGACCATCTGCCCCTCGCCGGAGACGCCCATCCCGTATCCCTTGATCGTCTTGGCCAGGATCACCGTCGGCTCGCCGGTGTGCTTGACAGCGGCGTCATAGGCCGCGAACACCTTCTGCTGGTCGTGCCCGCCGCGATTGAGCAGGAAGATCTCTTCGTCGGACATGTGCTCGACGCGCTTCAGCAGGCGCTTGTCGCGCCCAAAGAAGTACTCGCGGACGTAAGCCCCGTCGCGCGACTTGAACGTCTGGTAGTCGCCGTCGACGCATTCGCCCATAACCTTGACCAGTGCCCCGTCCTTGTCCGCCTCGAGCAGCGGGTCCCAGCGGCTGCCCCAGATCACCTTGATCACGTTCCAACCGGAGCCGCGGAAGTCGGCCTCGAGCTCGTCGATGATCCGCCCGTTACCGCGCACGGGGCCGTCGAGGCGCTGAAGGTTGCAGTTGATCACCCAGATCAGGTTGTCCAGCCGCTCGCGCCCGGCCAGCGCCGTGGCGCCCATCGATTCGGGCTCGTCCATCTCGCCGTCGCCCAGAAATGCCCACACCTTGCGGGCGCCGGTGTCGACCATGTCGCGGGCCTGGAGGTACTTCATGAAGCGCGCCTGGTAGATCGAGGTGATGGCGCCCAGTCCCATCGACACCGTGGGGAACTGCCAGAAGTCGGGCATCAGCCACGGATGGGGATAGGAGCTGAGGCCACCGGGCCTCGACACCTCCTGGCGGAAGCCGTCGAGCTGCTCCTCGGAGAGCCGCCCCTCGAGGTATGCCCGCGCGTAGTTGCCGGGCGAGGAGTGGCCCTGCAGGTAGATCAGATCGCCGCCGTGCTGATCGGAGGGTGCGTGCCAGAAGTGGTTGAAGCCGACCTCGTAGAGCGTCGCCAGCGATTGGTAGGTGGCGATGTGACCGCCCAGCTCGAGGGACAGCTTTCCCGCCCGCAGCACCATGGCGATCGAGTTCCAGCGCACGATCGAGCGCAGCTTGCGCTCGATCGCCGGATCGCCGGGGAAGGACGGCTCGCGCTCGGGCGGGATCGTGTTTATGTACGGGGTGTTGAGGGTGGCGATCGATCCCGTGCCCGGCGTGCTGGGCGCGCTTGATCAGTCGCGTCAGCAGCTGGCGGGCACGCTCCGGGCCGTCGTGAGCCACGACGGCGTCGAGTGCTTCCAGCCACTCGCTGGTCTCGAGCTCGTCTACGTCGACGCCGTCGCGGCCTTGCGCGTCGATGTCGGCGCCCGCGCCATTCTCGCTCGTTGGCTTGGTCTGAACGCGGTCCGTCATGCGACTGCGAGGGCTTTCTCTTGGCGGGTCGTGGCGTCCACTATACATTCGCGCCTCAATGACGCTCACGGAATTGAACGGGCCTCTGGGTGCGCCTTGGGAGCGGCGGCTGGGCGGTCGTTTCGAGCGCCTGGTGGTCGAATCCGAGCTTCTGGCGGGGAACCCCCTCGGTGATCCGGCACGCCGTCCGCTGTACGTCTATTCGGCCCCAGACGCCGCGTCAACGAGCTCTGTGCCCGCCATCTTCATGCTCCAGGGCTACGGCGGCCAGCTGGACACCTGGCTCGCCCGCAAGTCATTCGATCCCACCACGATCGAGAGGCTCGATGCGCTGTTCGAAGGCGGCGATTGCCCGCCCGCGGTGGTCGTCTTCGTCGACGCCTGGACGTCGCTCGGCGGCTCGCAGTTCATCAACTCGGCGGCCACCGGCCGCTACATGGACTACCTCTGCGACGAGGTGGCGCCGTTCATCCAAGGCCGCTACGGGACAGCGGCCCGCGGCGTCAGTGGTCACTCTTCGGGGGGCTACGGGGCGATGGTCAGCGCGATGCTGCGACCGGATGTGTTCTCCGCCTTCGCCTCGCACGCGGGCGATGCCCTGTTCGAGCACTGTTACATGCGCGAGTTTCCGCTCGTGGCCCGGCAGCTGCGCGACCACTTTGAGGGCTCGTTCGAGGTCCTGTTGGGGCGCGTTCGTGAGTCCGATCCGTTCGACTGGTCGAGCTTCGGCGCAGCGCTATCGACCTATGCCATGGCTGCCGCTTACGCGCCTGGTCCCGACGGTCCCGAGCTGCCCTTCGAGATCGAAACCGGACGGCTGATTGACGACGTCTGGCGTCGCTGGCTGCGGTGGGATCCGGTGCGCATGGCGCCGCACCACGCGGACGCGCTGCGCAGCATGCGCCGGATCTACCTGGACGCCGGGCGTCGCGATGAGTACTTCCTCGATCTGGGGGCACAGGCCTTCTCGGCCCAGCTCGAGCGCCTGGGCGTCAAGCACTCGCTCCAGTTGTTCGACGGCGGCCACGGCAACGTCTCCAACCGCTACCCGCTCGCCGTCCGGGAGCTGGTCATGGCGCTGAGCGGCTAGCTCGCGTGAGGTGCAAGCCGAGCAGGTTGAGATGTACGAGTACGTGCGCTTTGCGGACACCAGTTCGGCCCACGTACAGTTAGCACGCCGCCTAAGTGCCGCGGATCAGAAGCGGCGTGAGATGTAGGCGCGCGAACTCTCGCTCGGCCTGATCGTCCTGCAGCGGAATGGTTCCTGCGGGGGTCAGCAGCAGCGAGTGGGCGAGCCGGGTCAAGATCTCGGCCACGGGCTCGGGGTCGTACTCGGGTGCCTCGCCCGCGAGCTGCGCGCGCCGGATCTGCTCGGCGACGTAGGCGGTGCCGATCGCGATCACCGGCTCCCCCTCGATCGTCAGATAGCGGAGCATCTCATCGGGCTCAACCGCCAACAGGCGCTTGACCAGCGGGTGCTCGCGCACCACTCGCAGCATCACGACGAAGCTCTCCGCGACCCTGTCGGAGAACCGCTCAATCCCGCTCGTTTCCGCATCGACGGCCGCCACGACGCGCCTCACCTCGCGCGCGGCCATCTCGCGGATCAGCACCTCCTTGCGCGGGAAGCGGCGATAGACGGTAACTCGGCTTACTCCCGCCCGCCGAGCCACGTCCTCGACGCTGGAGCGACGGATGCCGACGAGCTCGAACTGCTCCAGGGCCGCGCCGAGGATCTGCTCGCCGACGAGGTCCAGCGCGTCCTCGCGGTAGATGGCTTGCTGCGGCGGGTGCTCGGCGTCTTGCGGCCCCGGATGGCCGGCGCCTTGTCGCGCCCGGGACGTCTGCGACCGGCTAGACACAGAGCGACCGACTAGACACAGAGCGACCGACTAGACACAGAGTCATTCATTTTGTATCATCGTATCAGGCCCATGGCCTATGGGAACAGCACCACCGTCGCCCGCCCGGCAGCGCTGTCGACCAACCCAGCGCGCGTCATGGCCGAGGACGTGATCGCGCAGTTCCGGCGCAGGCATCTGTTCCCGCCCGGGCCAAAGCGGTTCGATCTGGGGCTGACCCGTCGCTTCACGCACGATCCTCTGCCTATCCTGCTCGGCCTCTACGAGCGTCACGGACCGATCTTCAGCCTGCGCCTCCTGCACCGCCGGATGGTCTTCATGCTGGGGCCCGAGGCCAACCAATTCGTCCTGCTCTCGCACCCCGAGTTGTTTCACTGGCGGGAAGGGAACTTCGCCGACCTGTGGCCGCTGCTCGGCGACGGCCTGCTGACGATCGACGAGGGCTACCACGACCGGGCGCGGGAGATCATGATGCCCGCCTTCCACCGCGAGCAGATCGAAGCCTCCACGGCAGTCATGGCAGCGGAAACCGACGCGGCACTCCGGGCTCTGCGGCCGGGGAACGTGATCGACATCTACGAGTGGATGCGAAGCCTTGCCATGCGGATCGCCATGCGTGCGCTACTGGGTCTCGACCCAGACGACGAGGGGCACGGCGCGGCCGCCGCCTACCACTTCGAGCGGGCGCTGGGCTTCTACGGAACCGAGCCGCAGGTCCGGCTGCTGCGCGGGCCGTTCACCCCATGGGCGCGGATGCTCGAGTCCCGTCGCGTGCTGGACCGGATCATCTTGGAGGAGATCACTCGCCGGCGCGGTTCTCCCGACCCCGAGCGCCTGGACGTCCTGAGCCTGCTGCTTTCCGCGCGCGATGAATCCGGGCAGGGCCTCTCGGACCAGGAGATGCATGACCAGGTGATGACCCTGATGTTCGCCGGACACGACACCTCCACATCGACCGTCTCGTTCCTGCTGTACGAGACGGCTCGCCATCCCGAGGTGGCCGACAAGCTGCGGGCCGAGGGGGACCGCACCACGGCCGGCGAGGCTCCGACGCCCACACAGCTCGCGCGCGAGCTTCCGTATCTGGAGATGGTCATGGACGAGACGCTGCGGCTTTACCCACCGGCCTGGATCGGCCCTCGGCGCGCGGTGCGCGACTTCGAATTCGCCGGCCACACGGTTCCGCGCGACGCCTATGTGAACTACAGCTCGTGGGCTAGCCACCGGCTGCCGGAGGTATTCGACGATCCCGAGACGTTCCGCCCGGAGCGGTTCACGCCGGAGCGCAAGGCGGCGCTACCCCGTGGCGGCTACGTTCCCTTCGGCGGCGGCAGCCGGATCTGCATCGGCAAGCGCTTCGGCCAAACGGAGGTGAGGCTCGTCTCGGCGATGGTGCTCTCGCGCTACCGCCTCGAGCTGCTGCCCGGGCACACAATGCACGTGCGCCAGATGCCCACCTTGAGCCCGGATGGCGGCCTTCCGGTGATGGTGCGCGAGCGCTAAAGCCCCCGCCTCAGGATTCTCCCTGGGCGCTAGTCCGGCGGGGCGGCACGGCGTGCGCGGCCGCGGACGTGCGGATTCGTGATACCCCAATCGGGCCCGAGCGCGAAGTGATGCACGTGGTCCACTTCGAAGCCCGACGCCTCGATCGTCCCGATCGTGTCACGCGCGCAATGACAGCCGCCCGCGAGCTTCGGCCACACGCCGGAACGGTCGAGCCACTCTTGGATCTTGGCCTTGCGCGGCTGCTCGCTACGCACGTGCTCCATGAAGCGAAGCTCCCCGCCCGGCTTGAGCACGCGCTGGAGCTCAGCGAGGGCGCCCGAGGCATCGGGCACCGAGCACAGGACCAGACACGCCACCGCGGCGTCGCAACTGGCGTCATCGAGCGGTAGTCGTTCGGCGACCCCGTCCTGGACGCTGACAGCCATCGCTGCATGGCGGCTCGACTCCTGGGCCTTGGCTCGCATGTAGGGCTCTGGCTCGATTGCGACGAGCTCCGTGACATGTGGCGGGTAGTGAACGAAGTTGATCCCGTTGCCGGCGCCGATCTCGACGACTCGCCCCGAAAGCCCCGCCAGCATTTCGTCGCGCTCCGCTCCGACCTCGCGCTCCATGAGGCGGCTGAGGCGGTCGAAGAACCGCGCGAACACCGGATGACGAACCGTTGGTGTGCTCACGCGGGCATCGTTGCATCCATCAACGGCCGCCGCCCCGGCGGTCAGTGCTGCGTCTCGGATAGCGCACTCGTCCATCGCGTCAGATCGAGCACTACCTCGACGCTCGTCACTCGCAACGCCGTTTGCACGCGGGGCATTCCGCCCTGCTGCGCCAGGCGCATCGAATGGCTCGGATTTCGTGGCAAACCCGGGCGGTCCCATGGCGCCGTATCCACATAAGCGTCTCCACGACGCTTATGTCGCCACAAGCCGAGGCGGGCGCCGGATTTGCTGCGAAATACATGCTCCGCCACGGCCCGGTCGGGGCGAAGACATCGCATCCGCGCGCACCCAGGCCACCCACGTGGGCCGATGTCCTGGGGACCCCAAGCGGCGCCCCTCCGCGCGCCCCGCTGAGCGATCAGACTGAAGGGTCGCTGGGTTCGGTGGGGGCGGTGCAAGCTTTCGGCCGGCCGGTACCCGGAGGACTTGAGGCGACTGGGAGGCCGGATCGGCGCTTTTCGAATACGAGCCGGTAATGGTCTAAGAGTTCTCGCTGGAAGCAGACCTGGTTTGCGCTCACTCCGGAGGTGAACGCGAGGCGAAATTCAGCGCTGGTCAGCCAACGCGGCAGGAGCTGGAGTTTGAGCAGCGTCTTTCTCGGGCTGGCGGCACCAACCCGAGCGTTCCACTGGCGAATCGTCTCGATGTAGTCAAGGCGGCCGCTGATGCTGGAGAGGAGGCCGAAATGCGGCTGCGCGCATCTGATCACCTGCTCTTGGCCGAATGGAAGCCAGGAGCCCGGAAACTGCCTTCCCAGCAGTGCGAGGTACCACTCATCAGAACCTCGCGGCGGCATACCTCGGAGCGCCTCCATGTCGATCCGATCCGGGTGGATCATGTTCCGGCCGAAGACCATCGTCTGCAAGTAGAAGCGCCCCCCGACCGGCAGTAGGTCCGCTACGCGGGCGAACAGCTCCGAGTAGACACCGTCCTGGCGCCCGGCCTCGTAGTCCTCGGGAGAGCAGAAGTGCTCGAATGCGCCAAGACTCGCAACGGCATCAAACTGGCCGAAGCGCTCGCGATCTACCGCTCGCGCATCCTGGAGATAGACATCCAGGCCGTGACGCCGACAGCTGGTGAGCTGTGCCGAGGACAAGGTCACACCTACCCCGATCCCCTGGCGCTCGCGTATATACGAAAGCAGTGCCCCCCACCCACAGCCCAGATCGAGCACCCTGCGACCAGGACCGATGCCGATCTGCTCTGCCACGTATTCGTGCTTGCGGCGCTGCGCCTGCTCGAGGGTCAGTGAGAAGTCGCCGTCGTACTTCGCTCCACTGAACTCAGCCAGCTCGCCCAAACTGAGCCGAATCACCCGGTCGGTCAACGAATACGTGAACTCAATATCGGTGTGCTCGGCCAAACCGCTCTCAACTCACAGGATTCACGCCATGATCCACCTGCCGACCCATACTCGCATCCGCCCAGCTCCAAGCGTTTCGGGCGTTCGTGTCGCCGATGACCTGGTCCAACGCCAGTTCCGGCCAACTTGGCCCAATGTGCTTTGGGTGGCCGACATTACCTATCTGCGGACCTGGGAGGGCGGCTGTACCTGTGCGCGGCAGGACACGTTGAGCCGTCGGATCGTCGGCTGGTCGATGGCCGATCACATGCGTTCAGATCTCGTCGTCGACGCGCTCCGGATGGCGATCGCCCGACGCCAGCCGGAGGCCGGGCTGATTCATAACTCCGACCAGAGCCGCCAATTCGTGAAGCCTCGCGTTCGGCCAGCCGCCGGCAAGGCGGGGATGGGCCGTGCGCGCGTGTACGGATCGGGCGCGGTGGCGCATGGATCCGCAGACGGCTCGCCCCAGCGTGTGCACTCGCCGGCCCCTTGGCGGACGCGACAAAATGGCTAGATGACCGCAGCGGAGAACGAGGGCGAGCCCATCACCGAGGCGGGTCTCGGGGCGCTCAGGGCAGAGATCAGCCGACTAGAGACCGTCGGGCGCCGTGACATCGCAGCGCGCATCCTCACCGCCCGCGGCCATGGCGACCTTAAAGAGAACGCTGAGTATCACGCGGCCAAGGAGGATCAGGCCCGCCTCGAGACCCGGATCCGCCGTTTACGACAGCGGTGGCGCAACGCCGTGGTCGTGGACGTCGTCGAAGGCCCACGGATGGCGTTCTCCTTCGGGCGCTCGGCCGAGGTGCTTGACGAGGAGACGGGCGAACTACACCTTTGGACGATTGTCGGGGCTGCAGAGGCCGACCGCGAGCAGGGCAAGCTCTCCGCCGAAGCCCCAGTCGGGAAGGCGCTCTTGGACCACCCGGCCGGTGCCACGGTGGAGGTCCCAACGCCTGGCGGTACGCGCCGGCTCAAAATTGAGCGCATCCTCTAGGCGGGCTGCCCGTACTACCGCTCGACCGCTCCCAGCGTCGCAAATCGCGCAGCGCTCGGCGAAAGCAGCAGCGAGGGACGGCTCTACGGGGCCTGGTGTGCTCGGTTGAGGAGACCGAGCTTTGCTGCCCGCGGTAGCCGCTTGATGCGTGCCTCCTCGCGGCGAGCGGTGGTGCGGTCGGGCATCGAGATCGCGAGTTCGAGCTCGACTGGCAGCCGGCTCGCGGTGTAGCGGCTGGCGGTGCCGGCACTGTGGCGTGCAAGCCTGCGCTCGAGATCGACCGTCCATCCGGTGTAGAGCGAGCCGTCGCAGCAGCGCAGAAGATAAACCCACGCCTCTTGCATTGAGTTCACCTTCGGCGCGTAGCCGGCAAGGCCTTGTGGATCCCCAGAGGCGTTAGGCGCCAAGCGCGCCCGCGCTCGTCGTCACAAGCGGAGTGATGCGGCGCGCAACCTCTGCCACGAGCAGTGCCGGGCTGTGTTGGTGTGATCGAATCGACCTACCCTCCACGTCCATGCGGTCGTGGGCGCGCCTTCGCACCAAGATGCAGGCGACGGTTTTGGAGCCGAGCCGTGGTCACAACCAGGAAAGCGGCAGCACCTTCGGGCGATCATCGCCGCCACCGGACCAGACCCTCCGCCATCACATGTGGGTGCGGTACGGTCCGGGGGTGGGATTTCTCCGCTCATCCTCAAAGCGCTCGATCAGCGCCCGAGCGCAGTTGAGTACCCATCATGACGTTGGCGGGGCCAGCATTCGCCAGGATGGGATTGGCCAAAGCTCGTCGCTACACACGACGTTTCAGCTCCGGGTCATTCCCGTCAATGGGGAACCGGAGTTCGCCTCCCAGATGTCGGTGTGGGGGAACGACGCCAACCATCTGCAGCCGGGCCGCTGGACCTACGTCCAGTACGACCCTGACCATCCAGACCGCTGTGAGCTTGACAAGGACCGGCTCGCGAAGGAGTTCGACCCGCTCTACGACGGCAGGCGCCGGGTGATGGTTCCCAAGGATGTGAGCGATGCGTGGTTCAAGAGCACGGGCGCCGACGCTGATGCTCCCGCTTTATCCGAACCGGCACCCGAGCCCGCCGGTCTGGTTGCCGATCTCGCACGACTTGCTGACCTGCGTGCCGCCGGAACGCTGAGCGAGGCGGAGTTCGCCGCGGCGAAGGCTCGCCTGATCGGTCAAGGCGAGTCTGAATAGCCTCCCTGGTGCCGAGCCGCCGTCGCGCGCTTG
>CAVSTE010000007.1:0-952643 GCA_963730835.1 uncultured Actinomycetes bacterium | reverse complement strand
TGGTACGCGTCGAAGTCGCGCTCGGTGACTGGCGTGGAGGTGGTGGAGCGGGTTCTGCTGCGCGAGCGCCCTGACCTCCTTTTGGCGTTGGTGCAGGCCCGCTTCGCCACCGGCACGCACGAGCTCTACCAGCTGCTCTTGGGCGAGGAGACGTTCGACGCGCTGAGGCAGGCGCGCGAGGGCTACGAGCTACTGCGACGGATCGACTCCGAGGAGGAGATCGACGGTGCCGAGGGTCGCTTCTCCTGGCACCGGGCCGTGGGCGCCGGCGGCGTGGCCCCCGGACCGGACACCAGCGCGCGGCCGATGGGCGTAGAGCAGTCGAACTCCTCGGTGGTGTTCGACGAGCGGCTGGTGCTCAAGCTGTTCCGCAAGCTGGAGCCGGGCGTGAACCCCGAGCTCGAGCTGCTGCGCTTCCTCACCGCCCGCCGGTTTCCGCACATCGCCCCGCTCCACGGCTGGTACGAGTACGACGGTCAGGCCCTGGCCACCACACTCGGGGTGGCACAGCGCTTCCTCCCGCAGGCCACCGGCGGCTGGGAGCTGGCGCTTGAGGAGATCACTCGCGAGCCCGATTCGTTCCTTCAGAAGCTGGGGAGTCTCGGAACGGTGACCGCCGCGATGCACACGGTCCTGGCCTCCGATGCCTCCGATCCGGCGTTCGCTCCCGACGAACCGAGCCAGGAGGCACTGTCGCTGTTGACCGCCACGGTCGACGAGGACATCGAGCGGATCTTCGTCCGCCTGCCTGACGACCAGCGTCTGGAGCCGATCGCAGGCCGCGGGCAGGACGTGCGCGAGCGCCTCGCGGCGCGGGCCCAGGCCGGCACCGGCGGGCGCGTCATCCGCACCCACGGCGACTACCACCTGGGGCAGACGCTGTATACGCCGGAGGGCTGGGTGATCATCGACTTCGAGGGCGAGCCCGCGCGGCCGCTGCCCGAGCGCCGCCAGAAGCGCTCACCGTTGCGCGACGTGGCCAGCATGTTGCGCTCGTTCGCCTACGTCAGCTCGGCCGTGGAGCTCCAGCGCAGCGCCCAGGCCCCGCCCGACTTCGAGCAGCGCGCCCGCGATGAGTTCATGGGCCACTACCTGAGCGCCGTCGACCCGACGCTGCTGCCGGCGGGAGAGGCCCAGATCGCCAACCTGCTCTCGATCTTCGAGCTGGAGAAGGCGATCTACGAGCTGCGCTACGAGCTCGACAACCGCCCGGACTGGACGCCGATACCCGTGGCGGGCATCAGGCGTCTGCTGGAGTCCGAATGAGCGGGGCCAAGCCCTCAAGCGCGCACGCCGTCCCCACCGCGGAGCTCGACACGATCGTCCGGCGCGAGCATTCGAACCCACACGGCGTGCTGGGTGCTCATCCCGCCGACGGCGGGGCCGTGATTCGCGTCTACCGGCCGGCGGCGGCCGAGATCACGGCGCGGGCGGGCGACGAGTCCGCGACGCTCGAGCAGATCCACCCCGGCGGTGTGTTCGAGGGTCTGATGGCCGGCGCGTCGTTGCCGCTCCGCTACACGCTCGAGGTCGACTACGGCCCCGGCGGGCGGTTTGAGCTCGAGGACCCTTACTCCTTCTCGCCGACGATCGGCGAGCTCGACCTGCACCTGATCGGCGAAGGACGCCACGAGGAGATCTACGAGCGCCTCGGCGCGCACGTGCGCGAGCACGAGGGCGTAACGGGGACGGCATTCGCCGTCTGGGCCCCGGCGGCTCGGGCGGTCAGCGTGGTCGGCGACTTCAACTCCTGGGACGGCCGGCTTCACGCCATGCGGGTCCTGGGGGCCAGCGGCATCTGGGAGCTGTTCTTGCCCGGCGTCGGACCCGGCGCCCGCTACAAGTACGAGCTGCTGAGCGCCGACGGCCAGCTGGCGCTGAAGGCCGACCCCTATGCCTTCCAGGCCGAGCTGCCGCCGCAGACGGCCTCGATCGTCTTCGAACCGCGGCATCGGTGGAGCAAGGGCGACGGCGGGTGGCTGGCGGAGCGCGCGGACTCGGAGTCGCTGCGCGCGCCCGTCTCCATCTACGAGGTCCACCTTGGTTCCTGGCGGCTGAAGCAGGCCGATGGCGACGGCCATCTGAGCTACCGGGAGCTGGCCGACGAGCTGACCGCCTACGTCTCGGACATGGGCTTCACGCACGTCGAGCTGTTGCCGGTCATGGCCCATCCCTTCTCGGGCTCCTGGGGCTACCAGGTGACCGGCTACTTCGCGCCCGCGCCCCGCTATGGCGCGCCGGACGAGCTCCGGCTGCTCGTCGATCGCCTGCACTCCGCGGGAATCGGCGTGATCCTCGACTGGGTCCCAGCGCACTTCCCCCGGGACGAGTTCGCGCTGGCCCGCTTCGACGGCACGGCGCTCTACGAGCACGCCGACCCGCGCCGCGGCGCCCACCCCGACTGGGGCACGCTGGTGTTCAACTACGGCCGCCACGAGGTGCGCAACTTCCTGATCTCCAATGGCCTCTTCTGGCTGCGCGAGTATCACGTCGACGGCATCCGCGTCGATGCCGTGGCCTCGATGCTCTACCTCGACTACTCGCGCCGGGAGGGGGAGTGGGTCCCGAACGAGTTCGGGGGCCGCGAGGACCTCGACGCCGTGTCGTTCCTCAAGGAGCTCAACGAGGTCCTCTACGGCCGCGAGCCGGGGGCGATGACCGTGGCCGAGGAGTCGACCGCCTGGCCTGGGGTCTCGCGCCCCACTTATTTGGGCGGTCTGGGGTTCGGCTTCAAGTGGAACATGGGCTGGATGCACGACACGCTCGGTTACTTCCAGCAGGACCCGATCTACCGCCGCTATCACCACCACGAGCTGACGTTCAGCCTGATGTACGCCTTCTCCGAGAACTTCGTGCTGCCGCTGTCGCACGACGAGGTGGTCCACGGCAAGGGTTCGCTGTACTCGAAGATGGCGGGTGACCGCTGGCAGAAGCTGGCCAACCTCCGCGCGCTCTACGCCTACATGTGGGCCCACCCGGGCAAGAAGTTGCTGTTCATGGGCTCGGAGCTGGCCCAGGAGGCCGAGTGGAGCCACGAGCGCTCGCTTGACTGGCATCTGCTGGAGAGCACGGAGAACGCCGGCATCCAGTCGCTGGTGCGCGACCTCAACCGCGCCTACCGCTCGGAGCCGGCGCTGTGGGACATGGACTCGGACCCCGAGGGCTTCTGGTGGCTCGAGCCCAACGACGCCGACGGCAACGTGATGGCCTTCGCTCGGCAGTCGCGCGGAGGCGAGCGCTTGCTGGTCTTCGCCGCCAACTTCTCGCCGGTGCCCCGCCCGGGCTACCGCCTCGGCCTGCCGCGCTCGAGCCGTTGGCGCGAGGCGCTCAACACCGACTCCGCCTTCTACGGCGGCTCAGACATGGGCAACCTCGGCGGCGTCGAGCCGGAGCCGGTTCCGTGGCACGGACAGCCGTTCTCGGCGGAGGTCACGCTGCCGCCGCTGGGGGCGCTGTGGCTGGTACCTGAAGCTTCGTGAGCCAGGTTCCCTGGGAGCGGCCACTCGGCGCGCGGCCGCTGGGCGACGGCCATACGGAGTTCCGAGTCTGGGCGCCACGCGCTCAGTCCGTGTCGGTGCGGCTCCCAGGAGACTCCGAGGCCGGTCTGGAGCGCGCGGGGATGGATATTTATGAGGTAGTCGCCCCGGCCTCCGCCGGGGACGACTACCTATTTTTATTGGACGGCCTGGCGCTGCCTGACCCGGCGTCGCGCTGGCAGCCCCAGGGTCTGCGCGGGCCCTCGCGCGTGGTCGAGTCGCCCCGGCCGCCGCGCTTTCAGACGCCGGCGCTCGAGGAGCTCGTGATCTATGAGCTCCACGTCGGCACCTTCAGCGAGGACGGCACGTTCGAGGCTGTGATCCCCTATCTCGAGGAGCTGCGGTCCCTGGGGATCACCGCGATCGAGCTGATGCCGGTGGCGGAGTTCCCCGGGCGCCGCGGCTGGGGCTACGACGGCGTCTACCTGTCGGCGGCGCAGTCGTCTTACGGCGGGCCGTCCGGACTCGCCCGGCTGGTGGAGGCCGCGCACGGCGCCGGCCTGGCCGTGATCCTCGACGTGGTCTACAACCACGTCGGCGCCTCGGGCACGCAGGCGCTGGAGGCGTTCGGTCCGTATTTCACCGCCACGTACGAAACCTTCTGGGGCAAGGCGCTCAACTACGACGACGCCGACTGCGATCCCGTGCGGGAGTGGGTGCTGCAGAGCGCCGAGGGCTGGGTGGGCGACTTCGGCATCGACGGGCTGCGGCTGGACGCCATCCACGCCATCTTCGACTCGAGCGCCGAGCACATCGTCGAGGCTGTCGCCCGCCGGGTGCACGAGGTGGACGCGCGGGCGCTGGTGATCGCCGAGTCGGGGCTCAATGATCCCAAAGTGATGCGTCCGCGCGAGCGCGGTGGATACCAGTGCGACGCTGCCTGGGCGGATGACTTCCATCACTCGTTGCGCACGCTGTTGACCGACGAGCGCGACGGCTATTACGAGGAGTTCGGACGCGTCTCGCAGCTGGCCAAGGCTTTCCACCGCCCCCACGTCCACGACGGCTCCTACTCCACCTTCCGCCGTCGGCGCTTCGGCGCGCCGGCCGATGACGTGCCGCCCAAGCGCTTCGTGGTCTTCAGCCAGAACCACGACCAGGTCGGAAACCGGGCCTTCGGCGATCGCCTGCCGGCGGGCGTACGGCGGCTGGCCGCCATGTGCACGCTGCTCTCGCCGTTCGTGCCGCTGTTGTTCATGGGCGAGGAGTACGGCGAGGAGGCGCCGTTTCAGTTCTTCTCGGATCACATCGACGAGGAGATCGCGATCGCCACGCGCGAGGGTCGGCGCCAGGAGTTCGCCGCCTTCGCCCAGTTCGGCGAGCAGATCCCCGATCCCCAGGACCCGGCCACGTTCCAGCGCTCGAAGCTCACGCGGCGGCGAGACGGCGGGCTCGAGCGCTTTTACGGCGAGCTGCTGCGGCTGCGGGGCCAGCTGCCGGCGGGCGATGCGGATACGATCGCATTCGACGAAGACGCGCGCTGGTTGCGCGTGGGGCGCGGGGAGCAGGAGCTTCACTTCAATTTCGGCTCGCAGCCGGTGCGCCTGCGCTGTGAGCATCGCACCCTGGTAATCGCCACCGACGATCAGATCACGCTTGACGCCGGCCAGCTCGAGCTCGTCCCGATGTCGGGCGCGGTGACCAGGTGACGGACATCTGGCCCGGGCGGCCGTTCCCGCTCGGCGCGGTATGGGACGGCGGGGGGACGAACTTCTCGCTGTTCTCCGAGCACGCCGAGGGTGTGGAGCTGTGTCTATTTGATTCCGCGGGCTCCGAGCAGCGGATCGAGCTCAGCGAGCGACGTGCCCTCAACTGGCACTGCTACGTGCCGGATGTGGGGCCCGGGCAGCGCTACGGCTATCGCGTGCACGGCCCCTACCGGCCGCTCGAGGGGCTGCGCTTCAACCCGGCGAAGCTGTTGATCGATCCCTACGCCAAGGCAATCGACGGGGTCGTCGACTGGGCGCACGACGCCAACGTGCTGCCCTACGTCCCGACCGGCGAGGACGACGCCGACCTGGAGCCCGACGACGAGGACGACGCACCGGCCACGCCGAAGTCGGTGGTCGTCGACGACGCATTTCTGTGGGAGGGCGACCGCCCCCCACGCACGCCGTTCGCCGACACGGTCATCTACGAGACGCACGTGAAGGGGTTCACGATGCGCCACCCCGAGATCCGCGAGGACCTACGGGGAACGTACGCCGGCCTGGCCTCGGAGCCGGCTCTCGCCTACCTGCGCGACTTGGGGGTGACGGCGGTCGAGCTGTTGCCGATCCACCACATCTCCGATGAGGCATTCCTGATCGAGCGGGGACTTCACAACTACTGGGGCTACAGCACGATTGGCTTTTTCGCCCCCCACTCGGAGTACGCCGCCACGGGCCGCGGCGGCGAGCAGGTGCGCGAGTTCAAAGGGCTCGTCAAGGCGCTGCACCGGGCGGGGATCGAGGTGATCCTCGACGTGGTCTACAACCACACCGCCGAGGGTAATCACCTGGGACCGATGCTGGCCTTCAAGGGCGCCGACAACTCCTCCTACTACCGGCTGGTGCCCGACGACCCGCGCCACTACATGGACTTCACCGGCACCGGGAATTCATTGAACCCCGTGCACCCCAGCGTGCTGCGGCTGATCATGGACTCGCTGCGCTACTGGGTGTCGGAGTGCCACGTCGACGGTTTTCGCTTCGATCTGGCCTCGGCCCTGGCCCGCGAGCTCTTCGACGTCGACCGGCTGTCCGCGTTCTTCGACGTGATCCACCAGGACCCCCTGCTCTCGCAGGTCAAGCTGATCGCCGAGCCCTGGGATGTGGGACCCGGCGGCTACCAGGTGGGCAACTTCCCCGTGCTGTGGTCGGAGTGGAACGGCGTCTACCGCGACACGATGCGCGACTTCTGGCGGGGGCAGACCAACTGCGGCGAATTCGCCTCGCGCCTATCGGGCTCCTCAGATCTGTACGAGTCCGACGGGCGCGAGCCGTTTGCCTCCATCAACTTCATCACCGCCCACGACGGCTTCACGCTCGCCGACCTCGTCTCCTACGAGGGCAAGCACAACGAGGCCAACCTCGAGGACAACCAGGACGGCACCGACGACAACCGCTCCTGGAACTGTGGCACCGAGGGAGATACCGATGATCCGCAGGTGACCGCGCTGCGGGCCCGTCAGCAGCGCAACTTCCTGGCCACACTGCTGCTCTCACAGGGCACGCCGATGCTCCTGGGGGGCGACGAGCTCGGGCGCACGCAGCACGGCAACAACAATGCCTGGTGCCAGGACAACGAGCTCTCGTGGTACGACTGGAGCACGCAGGACCCGGGGCTGCGCGAGTTCACGCAGCGGCTGATCGCGCTTCGGCGCCGGCATCCGGTGTTCCGCCGCCAGTCGTTCCTGCGTGGAACCGAAGAGCTGGGCTCGGGCCTGCCCGACGTCTGGTGGTTCCGGGCCGACGGGCTCAAGATGACCCGCCGGGACTGGCAGGACGGCGAGTGCGTGCTGGGGATGTTCCTCAACGGCAAGGAGATCCCCAACCGGGGACCGCACGGCGAGGAGATCGAGGACGACTCGTTCGTCGTGCTCTGCAACGCGCTCGGCGAGGACCGCAGCGTGATGCTGCCCCGCAGGCGCTTTGGCGCGCGGTGGGTGCTCGAGCTCTCGACAGCCGATCCCGGCGCCGAGCCAGCCTCCAGCCGATTCGGCGCACGGACCGAGGTGCCGCTCCAGGCCCGTTCGCTCGTCGTGCTCAAGCGGGTAACGTGAGCCGAGGGCCGGTCGCCGCGCTGCGGGCCACGTACCGCCTGCAGCTGACCTCTGGCTTCGGCTTCGAGCAAGCGCGCACGCTGGTCCCGTACCTGCGTGACCTGGGCGTCTCGCACCTCTACCTCTCACCCTCGCTCCAGGCCCGTCCGGACTCCACGCACGGCTACGACGTCACCGACCCCACCCGGCTCTCGGACGCCCTCGGTGGGCACGAGCAGTTCGAGCGGCTGGCCGAGGAGGCCCGCGGCGCCGACATGGGCATCGTCCTCGACGTGGTCCCCAACCACATGGCGGCGGCGCCCGAGAACCGCTACTGGGCGGACGAGCGACTGCGCCAGCGGTTCTTCGACGTCGATCCGGCCTCAGGGCGCCACCGGCGCTTCTTCGACATCGATGATCTGGCCGGCGTCCGTCAGGAGGATCCGGAGGTCTTCGAGGAGACACATCGGCTCATCGTCTCGCTCGTGCGGGACGGCCTCGTCGACGGCCTGCGTGTCGACCATCCAGACGGCTTGGCGGATCCTGCGGGCTACCTGGAGCGACTGCGCTCCGAAGGCGTGGAGCAGGTGTGGGTCGAGAAGATCCTTGATCCCGACGAGCGCCTGCGCGACTGGCCGGTGTGCGGCACCGTGGGCTACGAGTTCCTGAACGACGCCTGTGCGCTGTTCGTGGAGCCAGCGGCGGAGCCAGCGCTGACGCGGCTCTGGCAGCGGGTGTCGGGCGACGAGCGTGCGTTCGGCGAGGTGGCGTTGGAGGCCAAGCTGGAGCAGGTCCGCGGGACGTTCACGCCCGAGGTCGAACGGCTGGCGCGGCTGGCGCCCGAAATCGAGGTCGAGGCGCTCCGCACGGGGCTTGCCTCGCTGCCCGTCTACCGGACCTATGTCGAGCCGACGAGGGAGCACGTAGCGGAGCAGGACCGCGAGCTGATCGCGGCGCTGCCGGCCCAGGTCCAGCCCTTGCTGCTGTTGGAGCGCGAGGTTCCGGACGAGTTCGTGACCCGCTTTCAGCAGACCACTCCGGCGGTGATGGCCAAGGGGGTCGAGGACACCGCCTTCTATCGCTATGGCCGGCTGCTGGCGCTCAATGACGTGGGCGGCGATCCCTCGCGCTTCGGCATCGACGTCGAACGCTTTCACGCCGGTTGCCTCGAGCGGGCCCAGCGCTTCCCGCTCGGGCTGCTGACCACGCAGACCCACGACGCCAAGCGCTCTGCGGACGTGCGCATGCGGATCGCGGCTCTGTCCTGGATGCCCGAGGAGTGGGAGGCGACGGTTGAGCGGCTGATGGCCGCCTCGGAGGAGCTGCGCGAGCGGGAGACGCCCGACGATGCCGAGCGCTATTTCATCTTCCAGACGCTCGCCGGGGCCTGGCCGATCTCCTCTGAGCGCCTTCAGGCCTACATGGAGAAGGCGCTGCGGGAGGCCAAGCGCAACACGAACTGGGTGGAGCAGAACCACGACTGGGAGCAGGCGGTGGCTCGCTTCTGCGGGCGGCTTTACGAGAGCCCGGAGTTTCGGGCCGCGCTCGAGCCGTTCGTCGAACGCCTGGCCCCGGCCGGCGAGCGCGCCGCGGTGGCGCAGCTGGCGCTCAAGCTGACCGTCCCCGGCGTACCCGACATCTATCAGGGAGACGAGCTTCCGTTCCGCGCGCTGGTCGACCCCGACAACCGCCGGCCCGTCGACTGGGGCTGGCACCAGGCGATGCTCAGGCGCCTCCTCGGAGGCTCGCCGCCGACCGCGGAGACCCGCAAGCTGTTCCTGACCATGCGCCTGCTCGGCCTGCGCGTCAGGCGCCCCGAGCTGTTCGCCACAGGTTCCTACGAGCCGCTCGACGCCGGCGAGCATGGCTGCGCGTTCCTGCGCGGCGGCGAGCTGCTGGTGGTGGTCGCCGTGCGCGAGCGCGCCGAGGGCCAGCTGCGGGGCGCGCCGGGTGGCCGCTGGCGCGACTTGCTACGTGGCGAAGAGCGCTCGTTCTCCGGGCGCGAAGGGCTCGGGTCGCTGGCCGGGGGCGGCGGCGTCGGCGTGTTCGAGCGCGTGGGGCGCTGACGCGGCGCTCACGGGCGGACAGCCGATAGGGTGCCGCGGTCGAGATGCGCGTCCTGGTGATCTCCTGGGAATACCCGCCCGTGATCGAGGGCGGGCTCGGGCGCCACGTGCGAAAGCTCTCCGAGCACCTGGTGCGCGAGGGAGTGGAGGTGCACGTGCTGACCCGGCGCGGCGGTCGGCTGCCGGCCGAGGAGATCCGTCACGGCGTGGTCGTGCACCGCGTCCGCGAGCCGCCCTTCCCCAAGGACCCCGGGGCATTCGTCCACTGGGTCGATGACATGAACGCCGACATGCACCAGCTCGCGCTCGAGCTCTGTGAGCGCTTTGAGTTCGACCTCGTGCACTCCCACGACTGGCTCGTGGCCAGCGCCGCGCGGCGCGCGGCGCGGCGCCAGCGGCTGCCCTGGCTGGTGACGGTTCACGCCACCGAGCACGGACGCCATCAGGGCTGGGTGCACAAGCACCCGCAATCGCACATCCACGCGGTGGAGCGAGCGATGGTCAGGCGAGCCCAGCGCGTGATCACCTGCTCGGACTACATGCGTGACCACGTGCGCGAGGTGTTCGGTCTTTCAGCGCGGCGCGTCACCGTGATCCCGAACGGCATCGACCCCGCAGATCTCGAGCCGATCGAGACGGAACTAGGCGCCCTGCGCGCCCGCTTCGCGGCGCCCGAAGAGCAATTGGTGCTGATGGTGGGGCGCCTGGTCTACGAGAAGGGCTTTCATCTGGCGCTCGACGCGCTGGCCCCGGTCGTGCGCCGGCTGGGCAACGTCCGCTTTGTGATCGCCGGCACAGGCACGGCCGAGGCCGAGCTCAAGCGGCAGGCACGCCGCCTGGAGCTGACGCGCCACGGCAGCTTTCTGGGCTGGGTCGGCGACGACATGCTGCATTCGCTCTACCGCGTGGCCGAGCTCTGCATCGTGCCCTCGATCTATGAGCCGTTCGGGCTGGTGGCGCTCGAGGCCATGGCCTCGGGCTGCCCCTGCGTGGTCGCGGACACGGGCGGCTTACGCGAGGTGGTGCCCGGCGACGGCACCGTTGGCCTGCGCTTTCCGTCGCGAGACGCGGAGGCGTTGGAGAAGGTGGTGGCGCGCATCCTGACCGACGAACAGGCGCGGGCGCAGCTCGTTTCAGAGGCGCGCGAGCACGTGCTCCAGTTTGGCTGGGACGAGGTGGCGGTGAGGACCCGGGCGCTCTATGAGCGGACCGCCTCGGCCTACGAGCGCGCTGCTTCTGCGACGTCCTCTGGCTGAGGGGCGATCATCGGCCCGTCGCCAGACGGGTCGACTATCCCCTCCTCGATGAAGCGGTAGCGATCCTCGAGGACGCGCTGGGCGAGCTTGTAGTTGGCGTCGTCCTCGTTTGCCCACAGCGCGGTGAACAGTTCCTCCACGCGCCGACGGGCCTGGCGGCAGAACACGTCGGCCAGCTCCATCGCCTGCTCCGCGCGCTCAGGTCGCTCGCGGGCCTGGGTCTGGGCGTAGACGCACGCCGCCGAGATCGCGTACAGCTCGGCGCCGATGTCCACCGTGCGCCCCAGAAAGCTCTGGCGCTTCTCCAGCCCTGCCTGCCAGCGGGTCATACCGTAGAAGATCGAGCGGGCCAGCTTGCGCGAGCTCCGCTCGGCAAAGCGGGCGTGCCGGGCCAGCGGTCCGAACGCGTTGTAGGACCCCGGCCGCTGCCCCTCGCCGAGCACGAGCTCCGGCAGCCAGCGGGCGTAGAACCGACCTGCCTGTGCGGCGGCGCGGGCCCTATCGCCCGGCTTGGTGTCCGGCTCGAGCACGTCGCCCGCGACCTGCAGGTGGGTGTCCACCGCCTCGCGGGCGATCAGCAGGTGCATGATCTCCGTGGCGCCCTCGAAGATGCGGTTGATACGCATGTCGCGCATCGCCTGCTCGACGGGGACCGGCTTCTCGCCGCGGGCCTTGAGCGACTCGGCCGTCTCATAGCCACGGCCGCCGCGGATCTGCATCAGCTCGTCGACCACCTTCCAGCCCATCTCGGAGCCGTAGAGCTTGGCGATCGCGGCTTCGATGCGGATGTCGTTCTTCTTGTCGTCCGCCAGCCGGCTCGAGACGTCCAGCATCGCCTCCAGCCCGAACGCGGTGGCGGCGATGAACGCCAGCTTCTGGGCGACCGCGTCGTGCTTGCCGATCGGCGCGCCCCACTGCACGCGCTCGTTGGACCATTCGCGGGCCACCTTCGTCGCCCACTTTGAGACGCCGACACAGATCGCCGGCAGGGCCAGGCGCCCGGTGTTGAGCGTGGAGAGGGCGATCTTCAGCCCCTGGCCCTCCTTTCCGATCACATTCTCCGCGGGCACGAAAACATCCTCCAGCCGGGTGACCGAGTTCTCGATTCCCTTCAGGCCCATGAAGCTGTTGCGGTGCTCGACGGTGATGCCCTCGCCGTCGTAGGGCAGGATGAACGCTGTGATGCCGCCGCGGTGACCCTCTGACTTCGGCACCTTGGCCATCACCACCACCACGTCCGCGATCGCGCCGTTGGTGGCCCAGAGCTTGCGGCCGTTCAGCACGTAGCCCGAGCCGTCCTCGGTGGGGGTCGCCTGGCAGGCCAGGCGGGCCGGGTCAGAGCCGACGTCCGGCTCGGTCAGCAGGAAGGCGGAGATGTGGTCGCTGGCCACGAGCGGCAGCCACTTCTGCTTCTGCTCCTCTGAGCCGAACAGCATCAGCGGCTCCGAGACGCCGATTGACTGGTGTGCCGAGAGCAGCGTCGAGAGCGCCGCGTGCGCGGAGCCGGCCAACGCCAGCGCGCGGTTGTAGTAGACCTGCGATAGGCCAAGGCCGCCGTAGCGCTCGGGGATCTTCATACCCAGTGCCCCCAGCTGCTTGAGGCCGTCGACCACGTGGTCGGGGATCCGCGCATCGCGCTCGATCTGGAGCGCGTCGACCTGCTCCTCAAGGAACGCCCGCAGCTGCTCGAGGAAGCGCTCGCCCTTCTCGACTGCATCGCGGTCGAGTGGCGGCTGGGGGTGGATCAAGTCGAGGCGCAGGTTGCCCAGAAACAGCTCCTTGCCGAAGCTGGGAAGGCGCCATTCCTGCTCGCGTGCCTCTTCGGCTACCTGCCTGGATTCGCGCTCTGAAACGTTCGTGGCCATGAACGTGAGGATATGCCACCGGGCCGGACGGCGGCGCGCCGGGTCGGCCCGCTGACAAGCCCACGGCGGGCAGCAGTCCGACCTCTGCGCAAGCAAGGGCGGTAGGCTCGCCGAGCAATGATCGGCGACATCCTGTGGACGCCGCCCGCCGACATGCGGGACACCACCGAGATCGGTCGCTACCTGAACTGGCTGCGTGACAGGCGGGGGCGAGACTTCGCCAGCTACGACGACCTGCTCAAGTGGTCGTTTGAGGACCTGGACGGCTTCTGGGGCACGATCTGGGATTTCTTCTCGATCCGGGCCCACAGCCCGTACGAGTGCGTGTTGGGCGAACGGCAGATGCCCGGCGCCCAGTGGTTCCCCGGCGCCCGCCTCAACTACGCCGAGCACCTGGTGGGGAGCGAGGACGATCTGGACAAGCTGGCCGTTGTTGCCCGCGGACAGACCCGACCACCGATCGAGCTGACGTTCGCCGAGCTGCGCGAGCTGGCCGCCAGAGCCAGGATCGGGCTTCAGCGCTTGGGCGTGGGGCCGGGCGACCGCGTGGCGGCCTACCTTCCCAACATCCCGGAGACACTGGCCGCGTTCATCGCCACAGCCAGCCTCGGGGCCGTGTGGGCCACGTGCGCGCCCGAGTTCGGCGCCCGCAGCGTCATCGACCGCTTCTCGCAGATCGAGCCGCAGGTACTGCTGGCCGTCGGCGGCTACGGCTACCGCGACCGCTATGTGGACCGGCGGCCGGAGGTGGCGGCGATCCGGGCGCGGCTGCCGAGCCTCAAGCACGTCGTAGCGGTCCCCTACGGCGAGGCGCGCGTTGAGGATGCGGTCGGCTGGGAGGAGCTGGTGGCGGAATCCGGTCCACTGACGTTCGAGGCCGTCCCGTTCGAGCAGCCCCTCTATGTGCTGTTCTCCTCCGGGACGACTGGGCTGCCGAAGCCAATCGTCCACGGCCACGGAGGGCAGTTGCTCGAGCACAAGAAGAACCTCGGGCTCGGATGGGATTTGAAGCCTGGCGGACGGCTGCTGTGGTTCTCGACCACCGCCTGGATGATGTGGAACGCGCTCGTCTCGGCGCTGCTGCTGCGCTCCTCGATCGTGATGCTCGACGGCGATCCGGCGTGGCCAGATCTGATGGAGCAGTGGCGCTTGGCCGAGCGGACCCAGCCGTCGGTGATGGGGGTTAGCCCGCCTTATCTCATGGCCTGCCGCAAAGCGGGCCTCATGCCGGGGCGCGAACGGGACCTGGGCTCGATCCGGATGCTTTGCACAGCTGGCTCGCCGCTGCCTGTCGAGGGCTATCAGTACGTGTACGAGCAGCTCGATCCGGCTGTGCTGCTCAACAACGGCTCAGGCGGAACCGATGTGTGCAGCGGGATCGTCGCCGGGTCGTTTGCCCAGCCGGTGTACGAGGGGCAGATCGCCGGGCGCTGCCTGGGGGTGGACTCGCACGCGTTTGACGCCTCGGGCAACGAAGTAGTCGGGGAGCTGGGCGAGCTGGTCATCACCAAGCCAATGCCGTCGATGCCGGTCGGGTTCTGGAACGATCCCGCCGGGGAGCGCTACCGGAGCTCCTACTTTGACCGCTACCCCGGCGTTTGGCGCCAGGGTGACTGGATCATGTTCACCGATAGCGGCAGCTGCGTGATCACCGGCCGCTCCGACGCGACGCTCAACCGCGGCGGCGTGCGGCTCGGAACCGGTGAGCTGTACGCCGTGGTCGAGGAGCTGCCGGGGGTTGCCGACTCCCTTGTGGTCCATCTCGAGGACAGCGGCGGTGGCCTCGGTGAGCTGGTCCTGTTCGTCGTCCCCGCCGCGGGGACTCAGTTCGACGAGCGGCTGCGCACCCGGATCGCCGACGCGCTCCGCGCTCAGCTCTCGCCGCGACACGTGCCGGACACGATCGTGGTCGCGCCGGCGATCCCGCGCACGTTGACCGGCAAGAAGCTGGAGACGCCGGTGAAGAGAATCCTCCAGGGGACACCCGCCGAGCTCGTCGCCAGCCGCGACGCGCTGGCCGAGCCCGCGGCGCTTGACGGATTCATCGACTACGCCGCACGGCGCGGACAGACTGGGGCGACGGTGCCCTAGCCGCCGCGTCCCTCGCGCCGATCGACGACCCGCACGGCCTTGCCTTCACTGCGCGGGACGCTCCCCGGAGCGAGTACGACCACGGGGATCCGAAGCCCGGTCTCCTCTCGAAGTGAGGCTTCGAGGTGCGAGCGCAACAGCTCGTGATCGCACCCGGTCGCCGGCTCGCATTCGAGCGTCAGCTCGTCGAGCGGGCCGGGCCGGTCGAGGATCAGGCGCCAGTGCGAAGTGGCGCCCTCGGCTCTGCCCAGCACGCGCTCCACCTCCGAGGGATGGAGGTTGACTCCTCGCACGATCAGCATGTCGTCTTGGCGGCCACGCAGGCCGCCCACGCGGACGGTGGTACGCCCGCACGGGCAAGGCTGATCGATCAGCGAGCCGATGTCGCCAGTCCGGTAGCGGATCAACGGCAGCGCCTCCTTGGTGAGCGTGGTGAATACGAGCTCGCCCACTGATCCCGGTACCAGCTGGCGCCCGTCGTCGGGATCGATCACCTCAACCACGAAGTGGTCCTCCTGCACGTGGAGCCCGTCGCGCGCCACCAGGCACTCCGCCGCCACACCGGGACCGCACATCTCCGAGAGACCGTAGAAGCTGATCGCGTCGATGCCCAGCGCCTCTTCGAGCTCCATGCGAAGCTTCTCGCCCCAGGGCTCGCCGCCGAACAGTCCCAGCGCAAGCGGCAGCTCGCGGGCGTCGATGCGCGCATCGTTGAGTGCCTGGGCGATAACCAGCGCGTAGGAGGGCGTGGCGACCAGCACGTGCGCGCCCAGGTCCGCCAGCAGCATCGCCTGCCGTCGCGGTGCGCCCGCCGGAGACGGGAACAACCGTTGCGCCGATCCGCTCGCCGCCCTGGTGAAAACCGTGTCCTCCGGTGAACAGCCCGTAGCCATTGGCGTTGTGGATCACCATCCCCGGACGCACGCCCGCCATCGTCATGCAGCGCGCCATGAGCTCGGTCCAGGTCTCGAGGTCCTGGCGCGTGTAGCCGACGACCGTCGGCTTGCCGTGCGTGCCGCTTGAGGCGTGGACTCTCACCAGCTGCTCCCTGGGCACCGCGAGCGACCCGAACGGGTATTGCTGGCGTAGCTCAGACTTGGTTGCGAACGGAATCCGCTTCAGATCATCGAGCGAGCGCAGCTCCTCGGGGTCCACGAGGCCGACGCTCACCAACCGCTGCGCGCCCGGTCCCTGGCCGTGAAGGACTCGGCCGATCGTCTGCCGCAGGCGCTCGAGCTGAAGAGCCCGCAGCCGCTCTCCGGGCAGCGTCTCGGCCCGATCCCAGATCCGGGGCTCAGGCACTGCGGTTGTGCGCATCCCAGTGCTGCTCGAGGTTTTTCACCAGCGCAGGGCTCAGGTGGCAGCGGGCCTGCTCGTGGGCATACGTGGCCATGTACTGGCGGTAGAGCTCGAGCGGCTCCTGGCCTGCCCGGATCGCGCTGCGGTTGGCCGCGGCGTTGATCAGGCCCGAGCTGGTCAGCGCCTCGATCCTGATCTCTATCGCCTCGTCGATTTCCTCCGGGGAGACCACCTCGTCGCAGAGCAGCTCCGCGCCCGGCTCGCCGGCGATCCATTCCCGCCCCGAGATGATCGCCTGCCGAGCCGCGCGGTCGCCCACGAAGCGCGGCAGCCGCAGGTTGGAGGCACCGGGAATGATTCCCTCCTTGCGCGCGGGTAGATATAGACGGGAGCCACGCACGGCGATGACGTGGTCGACGACGTGCAGGAGCTGGCAGTGGCCGCCGATCGCGAACTTCTCCACCGGCACGATCCACAGCTTCTCGATCGTCGCGGCGCCCGCCTTGTCGTTGATCCCGCGGTAGAGCTTGTTGACGTAGCCGAGGTCACGGATCAGATAGAACAGGAAGTCGATCCGTCCCATGTACAGGTGCGTCAGGTTGATGCCTGCCCCCAGTACGCGCTCCCCTGCGTACGGCGGGCGGTCGACCACGCCCCCGCGGAACACGCCCACCTCGATCTCCGCATCGAGCAGGATCAGATCGACGCCGCATTCGGTGGGGCCCAAGGTGTTTGAGTCCTCGGCGTTCAGGTGGCGCGGATTGCTGAGCTCCAGGATTCCGGCCCGGCCGCGGCGGGTGACCCGCACCGGTCCCAGCTCGGCAACACCGGTGGCGCGGAAATCGTCGAGTCGCTCGAGCGCCTCCCTCGTCGGCTCGAGCATGGACTGGAGCAGGTGCGTGCCCTCCCGCGGACGCTTGAGAAGCTCGCCCAGCAGCTCGCCCTGCGCCAGCTCGATGCCTCGCTTCTCGGCCAGGGGACGGCCCCGCTCGAGGTCCATCTCGGCGCGGGTGGGGACAAGGCCGGGCACGCGTTCGGCGGCCGCGTAGACCAGCTCCTCGACACGCAGCGATCTCGTCAGGCCGTCGGTGAGCTCCTCGTAGAGCCCTGGGGCATGTGCGCGCAGGAACTCGCCCCGATCAGAGCCGATCATCATCTTCAAGTACCGAGGATAAGGTTCCGGGCGCGATGCCCGGAGCGATGGAGGGAACGGCGGGACTCGTCACAGGCGCGGCGAGCGGCATCGGCCGCGCGTGCGCCGTCCGATTCGCGCGGGAGGGGGCAGCGGTTATCGTGGCCGACCTCGAGGCCGCCGGGTCGGGAGCCGAGCGGACGGTCGAGCAAATCGTGACGGCCGGGGGGCGCGCCGAGTTCTTCGCCTGCGACGTGTCGAGCTCCGATGACAACGCCGCGCTTGTCGGTCACGTGCTCCAGCGATTTGGAAGGCTCGACTTCGCCCACAACAACGCCGGGATCGGCGTTCATTCCCTGCTGCACGAGACCTCGGAGGAGGACTTCGACCGAGTGATCGCGGTCAACCTGCGCGGCACGTTCCTCGGCATGAAGCACCAGATCGCGGCGATGCTCCGAAACGAGCCTCCGACGCGCGGTGCGATCGTCAACACCTCTTCGAACGCGGGACTGCGTGCGGTCACGCTGTTGAGCGCGTACACCGCCAGCAAGCACGGGATCCTGGGGTTGACCAAGAACGCGGCCGTCGAGTACGCAGACGATGGGATCCGTGTGAACGCCGTGTGCCCGGGGGCGATCATGACGCCGCTCATGTCCGGTCAGCCACCGGACCGGCAAAAGGAAATCCTCGCTCCCCAGGCCATGACGAGGTTCGGCGAGCCGGAGGAGGTTGCGGCAGCAGTCCTGTGGCTGTGCTCTGAGGAGGCCTCGTTCGTGACCGGGGTGGCGCTACCGGTGGACGCGGGCTCTGTGGCCTGGGTCTCAGCACACCGGAGCTAGCGGCGTGGATAATCTGGGACTCGTCGTATCGTCAGAGGGAGAGGAGCTTGGCCTGAGCGAATGGCCTTCCGTGGTGTCGCCCGCGCCGGCGAACCGCCAAGCGGAGCACTGGCGGGTGGAGGGCGGGAGCATCGGCCAGCGGCTGGATGCGTGGACCGACATCCTCGCCGCGACGCACCTCGCTTTCGATGTGCACCCGACGGACGGAACCCCGGACTCCTTCCACGGGGTGGTGACTAGGCAGGCGGTCGGTGAGCTGTCACTGCTGAGCTGCGCGGCGGCTCCGTTCCTGGGCGATCGCAGCCGGTCCGTCATCGGCACCCAGGGCGAGGACATGCGCGGCGAGAACGTGTTCGGCTTTCAGTTCGTCTGCAGGGGGGTTGAGCTGGTGCGCGAGGGCAGCCGCAGGCTTGCGCTCAAGAGCGGTGACGTCGTGCTGTGGGACGGACTGCAGCCGACGGCGGTGGAGATCGTCGAGCCGTTCTTCAAGCGCACGCTGCTTTTCCCTCGCGAGCGGGTGCTGGCCGTCTGCCCGCGACTTGCCGACCTCGATGCGCTTCCCTCGCTCGCCGGCACCGCTCCCGCGCGGCTACTGGTCCGCTACATGCTCTCTCTGGCTGCAGAGCAGCGGCCGCTCGACTCGGCCTCGGGCGCCGCCGCCGCCAGCGCGGCCCTCGAGCTGCTGCGGGCCGCGATCGAGCCGCGGATTCCAAGCAGTCGCGCGGCGACTCGCTCCGCGATGCGGGCGGAGATCCGGCGCTACGTGCGCTCGCATCTCCACGATCCACTGCTCGGGCCCGCATCGATCGCCCGCTCCTACGCGATGTCGCTGCGCACCCTGCATTCTCTGTTCGAGGACACCGACACCTCGGTGGCGGGTCTGGTGCGCGGCGAGCGGCTCGACCGGTGCCTGGAGGACCTACGACGACCGAATGGCGGATCGGTGACGGAAATCGCATTCCGATGGGGGTTCTGCGACGCGGCGCATTTCTCGCGAGTGTTCAAGCGAAGGTTTGCCGTTACGCCGAGTGAGATCCGCCGCGCAGCCAGCCATCCAGGGACTTAGATCAGATGAGCGTTACCGTGCCCGCCGCCGATCGTCCTACAGCGCTCCGAGCAGTTCGGCGATGCCGTCGACGACGGCATCGGGGCGCTGCCGCGGGGGCAGCCGCTCCGGTGACGCGGCGGCACTGATCCCGCTGCGGACCAGCACTGTCCGCGAGCCGCCGATCCTGCCGAGCGCGATGTCCATGGCGGCGTCATCGCCGATCACTGCGAGCTCCGGCGCCGGCAGCCCGAGCCGCTCAGAAACCAAGTCAACTGCGGCGCGGGACGGCTTGCCTATGACTACGGGACGCGCGCCGGTGGCCTTAGCGATCGCCGCCGTCAGCATTGCGCCGCGGCTGAAGATCGGGCCGTCGTGTCCCGCGTACGCGCGGGCGTAGCTGCCGGTCAGCAGCCGAGCCCCGGCGAGCACCGCCTGGGCCGCGGCTTCGAGCTGCTCGAAGTCGGCGACGGGCGGGTGGGCCACGAACACCACGTCGGGCTGGACGTGCTCCTGCCGGCCCAGGATTCGCACGCCCCCACGGAGCAGATAGTCGCGTGCGGCGTCGGTCCCGAACAGCATTACGGCCGCATCCGGGGCCCGTGCGCCCAGATAGGACTGCATGCTGCACAGCGGCGTCAGCATCTGGCGGTCGCCGATCGGCAACCCGGCGTCCCGTAGGCCGGAGGCCATCTGCTGCGGTGCCACGTGACTGCCGTTGGTGAACAAGACGAACGGCCGCCCCGACGCCTCGATCCTTGTCAGGAAATCAACTGCTCCGGGTTGGACGTGAACCGCATCCCCGGCGCGGTGCACGAGCGTGCCGTCGACGTCGAACACAAACCCGCGCACGCCGTCGAGCCGGATCGCGTCAGGCACGGCTGGCGGGTGCGGCGGTCATCGCGTCGACCTGCTCGACGGGCATCGTCAGCCGCAGCAGCAGCTCCTCATCGGAGATCCGCGTGCCGAACTTCTCCCGGGCGCCGTCCAGGGTGATCGGCTTCAGGTCCCTGAGCTTGCGTGCCTGGGGGCGATCCAGCACCCGCTCGGCGATCGCGGGGTCAACCGGGGCCGGGGGCTCGCCGTAGTGTCCGAGGAAGTAGCGCACGGTCTCGTTGGAGATGTGGGTCCAGCGTTCCTTGTCGATCACGTTCCTGGCGGCCTGCGAGGCGATCAGCTGCGAGACGGGAGTGACGATGATCGGATAGCCCATCTCCGCTCGCACCTCCGTCACCTCGTCGAGCACTGCGTCGAACAGTTGTGGCCGGCCGATCTCTTCGAGCATTCGTCGGGTCGTGGTGACCATCCCGCCGGGCAGCTGATGGGTGTAGTAGAGGGCGTCGAACTCCCGAGGCGCGCCGACCGGCAGCTCCTTGGCCCGGGCGATCTCGGCGAAGTGCTCCGAGACCACGGCCTGCGCCTCGACGTCCAGGTGGTGCGAGTAGCCGGTGGCTTCGAGGTTTCGCGCGGTGTTGAGGGCCTCGGGCTGCGAGGTCCCGCGTGACAGGGGTCCCGAAGCGGTGTGCACAACCTGAAAGCCGGCCTTGACCCCTTCCACGTAGACGTACGGCGCCAGGCCGATCGTGCAATGGCTGTGCAGCTCGGTCTGGCGTTGGCCGGCCGAGCTGAGGAAATGCGGCGCGAGCTCTCGGACCGCATCGACCGTCAACAGCCCGCCCGGGTCCTTCAAATACAGGCGGTCCATGTCCGCGCAATCAGACAGCTCGGCGGCCCGCTGGGCGTAGTAGGAGTGGGTGTGAACTTCGCTGATCGAGTAGGTGAGCCCGATCACTACCTCCTCGATGCCCTCCTGGTGAGCCATCGCGGCCAGGCGTTTCAGCCGGGCGGGTTCGTTGGAAGGATCGGCGAACTGCAGGCGGCGGATCCCGTTGCGGGCCACCAGACGAAACGAGAGACGCATCACCTCCTCGTCGCAAGGCACCCAGGAGATGAACCGCATGCCGGTGGTGATCATCCCCAGCGGCGTGGCCGGCATCGCCTGGCTGACCAGGCGGATTCGTTCCCAGGGGTCCTCGTGGTGAAAGCGCACGGAGACGGCCATGTGCGTGCTCGAGGTGAAATCGAGTGCGTGGTAGCCCACGCGGTCGAGCGTCGGCGCGATCGCCACGACGTCGGGCGTCGTAAGACCCGTGGCGCTCCACAGGCTCTGATTGCCATCTCGCGTGGTCGTGTCGACGAACTCGATCACCGTCATGGCTAACGTGCCCCGAAGGTCTTCATGACCAGCGACAGGGCCGAAGCCGGCGGTTCCTGCGCTCGCTTGGCCACCGCGGTCACCGGGCGCGACTGCACGACGAACAGGCTGTCGGGCAAGGAGCGATCACGGGCAATCGCCCACTCGATGTCCTGGTGGCAGCCGAAGTGGCGCTCGGCGCGCCGGGCGACGTCGAGGACGGCGGCTAACGCCGGCTCGTCCAGGCAGCCGGCGTCCATTCGCTCCACCGGGACCTGGAGGCGAACCGGGCCGTGGGCGTCCGCGTCCGGGACGTACTCGATGTGCTTGCGGTTGACGCTCGCGCGCACCAGCTCTCCGGTGACCTTGCTGACCAGGTAGTCATCCGGCGTGACCTCGCCTCCGACGACGGCCAGCCCGAGCCCCCAGCTGGCGTTGATCGCGACCATGCTCGGGTCGCCGCTGACCGGGTTGCAGGTAAACGCCACGCCCGAGACCAGCGCGTCAACCATCAACTGCACGGTCACTCCCATCGCGGGCTGCCCGGCCTGCGCCTCAACCCTGTTTCGGTAGCTGATCGCCTCCGGGCTGTACAGACTGATCCAGCAGTGGCGGATCGCCTCCACTACCTGCTCCGTCCCGCGGACCCACAAATAGCTCTGCTGCTGACCGGCGAACGTCGCCTCCTTCGTGTCCTCTCCAACCGCGCTCGAGCGCACTGCCACGGGCGGGGAGGTCAGTCCCGTCTCCGAGCCGAGCTCGGCGTAACGGCGCGCGATCTCCGCGCCGATCTCATCCGGGATCGGGGCGCCGCCAAGCGCCTTGGCGACCCGCCGCGAGGCGGTCTTGACGGCTGCCACGTCGTCCCCGAAAACGATCCCAACAGCGTCAGTGAGAGCTTCAGTCAGCCCCGCCTGCCGTACGAACGTGTTAAATGCGCTCGCCGAGAGGGCGAACCCTGGGGGCACGGGCACCGCCGCCGCCAGCAGTTCGCCGAGCGCGGCGCTCTTGCCGCCGTAGCTCGGCTCGTGATCGGCGCGGAGCTCATCCAACCGCCGGCTGTAATGCTCCTCGTCGCCGGCGTCCATCAGCCAAGCACGGTGACCACCCCGGCCGAACCGTCGACGCGGATCGTCTGGCCCGTCCGGATGTGAGACGTGGCCCGGCCGGTCCCCACCACCGCCGGTAGGCCGTACTCGCGGCAGACGATCGCGGCGTGCGACATCACCCCGCCGACGTCGGTGACAGTTGCTTTGATCTTGGAAAAGATCGGCGCCCAGGCGGGGGAGGTGCTGCCGCACACGAGGATCTCCCCGTCGCGCACCTCGGCGATCTCCTCCACGGAGCGCACCACGCGGGCCGGCCCCTCGACCGTTCCCGGCGAAGCCGCCGCTCCACTCAGCTCCTTCCCTCCGTCCTGGTGGCGAGCCCACTCCCGCACCCGATCGGTGGTTACGCCCCAGAGCATGATCGTCATTGGGTCGGTGATCGCTTCCGGGGTGACGCCCAGCGCCGGGGGCGGTCTCCAGTCCCCGAGCTTCTCCAGCAGCAGCTTGCGCCGCGCGACGATCGGCGGCCAGTGATCGGGGCCGACCGGCGCCCCGCCGGTTGCCCAGGAGAGCACGAGCTCGTCGAGCGCCGAGGCAGCCTCGTAGCGGGACAGCTGGAAGATATCCTCGCCCTGCTCCAGGAACCCATGGCCGGCGAGCAGCGCGCCGAACTCGCGGATCTTGTTCCACCAACGCGTCAAGAACCAGTAGTCGCAGTAGAACTTGTGTTCCTCCACGTACGGGAACACTGTGCGTGAGAGCCCCAGCAGCTCCTGGAATGCCCCGCGGGCTTCCTCGCCCAACAGGGCGCCGTACTCCTCGGCCAGCCGCTCACGTTCGCGCGCGATCTCCTCGGCGGGCCGCTCGATCTGATCGCCGGACTTCAGCGCGCTGACGTGCCCGATCAGCGAGGCGTATGGGATGCTCGGGTCATCCAGCCAGCTGCCGTAGTAGTGGTAGAGGCCGTCGCCGGTTGCCATGTTGAACCAGGGGTCTTTGACCCGCTCGAGCTCCGCCAGCCACGCCCGCCCCGGCTCGCTCCGCTCGAGCTCCGTGTCGATCTCCGCTGGGGTGCGACCCTGAACGAACGCCGCATCGACGCCCGTGTCGATCGCCAGCCGTGCCAGCCGGCGCAGCTCGGCGTCGGGTTTGAACAGCAGCACGTCGATGCCGGCAACCATCTGAGCGATGTGCTGGTCGGGAATGTCCGGGAGGTTGGCCTTGCAGAACTCCGCGAACGTCGCGTACGCGCCATACCCGAGCAGGAGGAACTCGAAGTGGTGCTGCCACATCAGATCGCCGAGCCGCAGCACTCGGCCGTAGGCGTCGAGCACCTCGTAAAACGCAGTGTTGCGGCCGTCTTGAAGCGCGACCTCGTCGGGCTCGTACTCGCCCAGCTGGGGGACCCGCAGCTCGTCGAGCTCGGCGATCAGCGCCTCCATCTTCGCCCGCCACTTCCCGTACAGCTCGGACCAGTTCTCGTAGTAGTGGCCGGCGCGCTTCTGGAAGAACTGCGCCCGCTCGGCGACCTTGTCCGGATCCGTAACCGGGTTGCCGGAGATGTACACGTAGCCGTTGACGATCCGGTAGTCGATTCCCATCGCCGGCGGCACGGCGAACACCCGGTTCTGCCACGAGCCGACCGCTTGATAAGGGGAATCGATGCAGATCACGTCAAACGCCGGCATCGGCAGCGGAAAATGCATCGAGTTCCAGAACCAGAAGCGGTTCTCGTCGGCCGCCCGGCGGCGCTCGTCGAACACCGCGTAGTAGGGATACATCTGCTCCCAGCCTTCGCAGGCCGGCGGAGTCTCGATCGAGAAGGGGCTGGGGAAGGCGCCGATCGCGGACGTCGTGCTGGCCATCAAAAACCTCCCTCAAGGTAGAGGGCCGCCTCACGGAGGCCACGCCGCCCCGAGTTATAGGGGGCCCGGCGAGGAAGTCAAGGAGCTTGTCGCTGAGCGCAGCACCGCTTGAGAGCCCGTGCTCGGTTTATTCCGGCGCTCGTCCCGGGCCATTACGATCGCCTCGGAGTCATGGCTCGCATGGTGCTCATTCACGGAGCCTTCGGCGGTGCGTGGATCTGGGAGCCCGCGCTACCAGGACTGCGGGCGGCCGGTCACCAAGTGGAGGCCATCGACCTGCCGGGTGCCGGGGACGACCACACGCCGGTTGCCGAGGTGACGCTCGACTCCTATGCCGATCGGATATGCCGCACGCTGGCCGAGGGCCCGCCGGCGGTGCTCGTCGGCCAGAGCATGGGCGGGATGTCGATCTCCCACGCCGCCGCCCGGTGTCCTCGGAACGTCGAGAAGCTCGTGTACGTCGGCGCCTTCGCCCCGGCCGACGGCCAGAGCCTGATGGACCTTGTCGCCTACCCGGAGGCAGCCGACGACCAGGTGCAGGCCCACATGGTGGTCGAGGGCGACCCGCCAGTGGGAATCCTGCCCCCCGACGGGGCGCGGATCGCGTTGTTCAACTGCGCCACCGAGGAGCAGGCGCGCTGGGGGACGGAGCGGCTCGGAGCTCAGCCACTGGCGCCGATGCAACAGCCGGCCAAGGTCGAGCCCGCCAGCGCCGAGGCGTTCGCTCGCCTGCCCCGCGCCTACATCATCTGTGCCAGGGATCAGGCGATCCCGCCCGCCATGCAGCGCCGGATGTCGAAGGACGCCGGCTGCGAGCCAGTGATCGAGATCGACGCCGACCACTGGCCATGGCTTTCGCGCACCGAGGAGACAGTGGCCGCGCTCGATCGCGTTGCAAGCGCCGGCTGATCCCAGCAACATCCCCGTCTGCGAGGTCACCGCGTTCGGCGGGCCGGAAGTGCTTCGTCCAAACCGGCGTGCAACGGCCGAGCGCCCCGCTCGTACTGCGCACGCGCTGATCGGCAAGAACGGCCGCACGCCGGGGCTTGCCCGCTGGCCGGACCGGCGGTAGCGTGCCATGTGTCCGTTCCGAGCGAAGAGGTGGCAATGGGCGAGGTAGAACTACTGGCCCTTTACTGGACGGTGTCAGGTCCGGCTGATGTGCACGTAGGCCGGGAGTGGAGTCTGTTCGACTGGCGCGAGCGCTGTGCGCAGGCAGCCAAGGTTGGCTTCACCGGTCTCGGTCTGTGGCACGCGGACATCGAACATCAGCTCGAGACGCGCAGCCTGAAGGAGATGAAGCAGATCTTCGAGGATGCTGGGCTGCGCCACCTTCAGGTCGAATTTTTGGCGGACTTCTTCGTCGAGCCGGGCGACCCAGCGCGCGCGGAATCCGACAAGCGCCGCAGACTCCTGTTCGACACGGCGGCGGCGTTCGACGCCCACCACATCAAGGTTGGCAACATTCCCGGCACGCCGTGCGAGCTCACGAGGCTCACCGACGCGTTTGCCGAGCTCTGTCAGGACGCGGGGAACCACACCAGGGCACAGGTTGTCTACGAATTCATGCCGTTCGACGTAAACGTCAACACGCTCGGCACCGCGCTGGCGCTCGTGCAGGACGCTGGTCAGCCGAATGGCGGGCTGGCGATCGACACCTGGCATATGGCCAAGCTCAAGGTCTCGCCGGATGATCTGCGCAACATCCCGCGGCGTTATCTGACGTGGGTAGAGCTCTCCGATGGTCAGCGCGAGGATCTGCCTGACGCCGTCGACGAGACCGTCAACCACCGGCGACTGCCGGGTGAAGGAGAGTTCGACATCCCCGGCTACGTCGAGGTGTTGCAGTCATTGGGCTACGACGGGCCGTGGGGCGTCGAGGTGCTCTCCGAGGAGCTGCGCAAGCTGCCGATCGAGGAGGAGTTCCGACGAGCTTACGAGACGACGCGGGCGCAGTTCAGCGCCGGCGTCGCATGAGGAGGAACAGATGACCGAACTGGACGGCGAACGGCTTACTTGGATCTTCGAGCAGATGCTTCGGATCCGCGAGTTTGAGGAGCGGGTCAAGCGCACCTTCGAAGAGCATCCCGGGGTGATCCGGGGCCACACCCATCTGGCCGACGGCGCCGAGGCGTCGATCGTCGGTGCGCTGTCCGCGCTACGGGAGGGCGATCAGCTGATGGCCACGTACCGCTGTCACGGCTACCCGATCGCGCTCGGCACGGACCCCAAGGCCATCATGTCCGAGATCTACGGACGAAAGGACGGCGTGTGCGGCGGCTATGGCGGCTCGATGCACCTGCTCGATCCCGACCGCGGCTTCATGGGCACGAGCGGGATCGTCGGCCAGGGCATTCCCCAGGCCACTGGCGTCGCCTGGGCCGCCCAGCTGCATAACAGAGACCAGATCGTGGTCGCCTTCTTCGGCGATGGAGCCTCCAAGCAGGGGGCCTTCCACGAGTCGCTTAACCTCGCGTCGCTTTGGAAGCTCCCGATCGTCTACGTGATGGAGAACAACAGCTACAACGTGGCCACGCGGGTAGAGCAGGAGGACGCCAACGCCGCCGCGGGCGAGCCGCTGTCGGTCAAGGCCAAGGCCCACAGCATGCCCGGGGTCACCGTGGACGGCGGCGACCCGATCGCCGTGTACGAAGCGGTGAGCGCTGCCGCCGAGCACGCACGCCGAGGCGAAGGGCCGACCCTGGTGGAATCAAAGGTCTATCGCCTGTCGGCGCACGGCAACATCATCGCCCCGCCGGGGGTCCCGCTGCACTATCCCGAGCACGAGGCGATCACGGTGTTCGGCAACCGCGAGGAATACGAGGCAGCGCTGCGCGGCGACCCGGTGCCGAGGTTCCGGGGAGTGCTGGTCCAGCGGGGCACGCTCGACGCCGCGCGCGCGGACAGCATCGCAGAGCAGGTTCGCCAGGAGATGGACGCGGCGGTGCAGTTCGCGCTCGACAGCCCCTTCCCCCAGCCCGAAGCGGCGCTCAACTACGTCTACGCCTAGGAGCAATCGATGGCACGAGAGATCCCCTACATCGCGGCGGCCCAGGAGGCGATCTTCCAGGAGATGGCCCGCGACGACACCGTCCTCTTCTACGGCCAGGACGTGGCCCCCAGCGACGACCACGATTTCGTGAAGGCCTTCGGGCGCGACCGGGTCCGGGTCTCGCCAATCTCCGAGACGGCCGAGATCGGGATGGCGATCGGCGCCGGGCTGGCCGGCTTCAGGCCGGTGGTCGAGCTGCTGATGTCCGAGTTCATGCTGGTGGCGATGAACCAGGTGGTCAACGAGGCTCCACGCCTGCGCTACATGAGCGGCGGCCAGGTCAAGGTGCCCGTGGTGTTCAAGGCCGGCTACGGGTTCACCGCCGGGTGGGCAGGCCAACACACCGGCTCGATCTACAGCATGTTCTGCGGCGTCCCCGGCCTGAAGGTGGCGCTGCCCTCGACGGCCGCGGACGCCAAGGGCCTGATGACGACGGCGATCCGGGACGATAACCCCGTCTGCTACTTCATCAACTATCTGCTGGTGCTCGAGCCCGGCGACGTGCCCGAGGGCGAGCACGCAGTGCCCTTCGGCGAAGCGGCGATCCGCCGGTCAGGCTCCGACGTGACGATCGTTGCGACCGGCTGGACCGTGGGCCGGGCGCTGGAGGCCGCCGAGGCGCTGTCCGCCGAGGGGATCGAGGCCGAGGTCATCGATCCCCGGACGTTGCAGCCCTTGGACATGCCGACGATCCTCGCTTCGGCCGAAAAGACCGGGCACGTGATCCTGGTCGACCAGGGTACCCGCCATGCCTCGGCGGCCTCGTTCATCGCTGCCGAGATCGCCGAGCATGGCTTCTCGTCGTTGAAGGCGCCGATCAAGCTGGTGACCGCGCTCGACGCGACGATCCCCTACAGCCAGCCGATGGAGGCCTTCCTGCTTCCCGACGCGGACAAGATCCAGGGGGCCGTGCGTCAGGTGCTGGGTCAGGCACCAGTCACCGCGTAGGCGGCAAGTGGCCTCCCCGCCGACCCCGCAGCTCGACCGCGCGGCCGCGCTCGACCTGCTGGCGACGATGGCGCGGATCCGTGCGTTCGAGGAGCGGGTCGCCGGGCTCAAGCGCACGCTCCAGGTCCACGGGCTAATTCACCTCAGCATCGGAGGCGAGGGCGTCGCGGCTGCCGTCTGCCGCCAGCTCCGCGACGAGGACCACGTCTACTCCGGCCACCGCGCTCACGGGCACGCGATCGCCAAGGGAGTGCCGCTGCGGACGCTGATGGCGGAGCTGATGGGGCGCCTCGACGGGTGCTGCAAGGGCCTCGGAGGCTCGATGCACATCGTCGACACCGAGCGCGGATTCATGGGTGCCACCGGCGTGGTGGGCGGCAACCTCCCGCTCGCGCTCGGATCGGCGCTGGCCGCACAGCTCGCAGGATCGGCCGAGCTGGCGGTCGTGTTCTTCGGCGACGGCGCGGTCCAGGCGGGGCACTTTCACGAGTCGGTGAACCTCGCCGCGCTGTGGGAGCTTCCGCTGGTTCTCGTGTGCGAGAACAACGGTTTTGCCGAGTTCACGCCTCGCTCGGCGCATACCGTGATCGAGCGCGTCACGGACGTGGTTGCGCCGTATCGGTTCGAGCGCGAGACGGTCGACGGCGGCGATCCGGCTGCCGTGTGGAAGGCGTTTGCGGGCTTGCGCGACGAAGCCCGGGCCGGACGCGGTCCAATGCTGCTCGAGTGCCTTACCCATCGCCGGCGCGGACACTACGAAGGGGACGCCGAGGGCTACCGCGATCCCGTAGCGGACGAGCAATGGCGGGCGCTCGATCCGATTGTGCGACTCGAGCAGCACGCGATCGAGCGCGGCTGGCTCGACCGACAGGCGGCCGACGCGATCGCCGGCGCGGCGAGCGACGCCGTCGAGGAGGCGGTCGAGTTCGCGCGCTTAAGCCCGCTCCCCGACCCGCAGCTCGCGTCAGAGCTCGTGTACGCCACGGCATGAGTGAGATCACGTTCGTCGAGGCCGTCAACGCCGCCCTCGCGCGGGCGATGCGCGAGGACGCGCGGGTGATCGTGCTCGGTGAGGACGTGGCCGAGGGCGGCCCCTACAGCGCCACCGCGGGGCTCGCGGAGGAGTTCGGCACCACCCGGGTACGCAACACGCCGATCAGCGAAGCCGCCGTTTGCGGGACCGCGATCGGCGCTGCCCAGGCGGGGCTTCGTCCGGTCGTCGAGATCATGTTCATCGACTTCATCACGCTGGCGCTCGACCAGCTCGTCAATCAGGCAGCCAAGGCGCACTTCATGTCCGGAGGGCAGCTGAGCGTCCCGCTGGTGCTGCGGACCCAGGGAGGTGCCGGGGAGCGCAGCGGCGCTCAGCACTCCCAGAGCCTCGAGGCGTGGCTCACTCACGTGCCGGGACTCAAGCTGGTGATGCCGAGCTCCGCGGCCGATGCCGCGGGACTACTGGCGAGCGCGATCGCGGACCCCAACCCGGTCGTATTCGTCGAGAACAAGGCGCTCTACTTCCGGCGCGAGCCGATGGGGGCGGAGCCGCATACGCCGGTGCCGCTCGGCGAGGCGCGTGTCCTGCGCGACGGCGGGGACATCACGATTATCGCCACCTCGCGACTGCGTCACGAGGCGCTGGAGGCGGCAGGGTGGCTCGCCGCCGACGGGATCGAGGCTGAGGTCCTCGACCCTCGCACGCTGGTGCCGCTGGACGTCAAGACGCTGGCCGACTCGGTCCGGCGGACCGGCCGCGCCGTGGTCGCGCACGAGGCGGTGACCGCTGGCGGGTTCGGTGCCGAAATCGTCGCGCTGATGCAGGAGCAGGCGTTCGAATGCCTCGAGGCACCGATCCAGCGCGTGGGCGCCCCGTTTACGGCGGTCCCGGTCAGTCCCCCGCTCGAGGACGCCTACCGCCCGGGCGCCGAGGCGATCCATGCCGCGGCGCTCACTGCGATCGAGTGGGACAAGCCTGCGGACGTGAGCTTCGAGCGACGCGGGGTGGGCGCGTGAGGCGCTCAGGCCGGCGCGCGCTCGGCCTCGGTCGGGAGCGCGATCAGCGACGACCCAGGAAACTCGCGCTCGTGGAAGACGATCTCCAGGTTTCGCACCGCGATCCGGGCGTGCTCGCGGGCGATGCTCTCCGCGCGGGCACCCTGGCGGCGCTCGATCGCCTCGATCAGTGCGGCGTGGTGGCTGTGGCCGATCACCAGGATCGTGCGCGACTCGGGCAACAACGCCTCGGTCAGCACGAAGGCGCTCGGACTGGCGAAGGGCAGCGACAGGATTCCTTCGAGCGTCCGCTCGAGCATCGGGCTGCGGGCGAGCTCGAGCAGCTTGGCATGGAACTCGTCGTTCAGATCCATGTAGAGGACGAACGACTCGTAGTCGGTGCGCGTCAGCAGTCGCTCGATCCCCTGGTTGATCGTCCGCAGCGATTGAAGCTCGCGGGCACCGACGCCGCGCTCGGCGGCGAACCGGGCCGCGGTTCCCTCGAGCACGCCGCGCAGCTCGATCGCGTGGCTCATGTCCGCCTGCGTGAACTCCCGGACGACGTAGCCGCCACCTGGGAGCTCGCGCAGGAGCCCCTCGTGCTCAAGCGCCGCGAGAGCCAACCTCAGCGGCGTGCGCGACACGCCGATGCGCTCCACCAGCGGCAGCTCCGAGAGCCGCTCCCCACCTCCGAACTCGCCCATGAGGATCAGCTCACGGAGCCGCAGAAGCGCGCGTGTGATCTGGGTCCGATTCGCGCGATTAGCCACGGTGCTCCCGTTCGGAGAGTCTATCCCGGATCACCCCGCTTGCATGCAGAAACCTCCATGAAGGGCCTCGCCACGGCATTCTTGTGGTCCTGTTAGGAACGAGTTGCATGCAAGTGCCCACCCACATAACATGCCACCCCGAACCTGGCCAACCGGGGCGGGTGTCCCTTCATCAGAAGGAGGAGAGACAGGTGAGGAAGTTCCTAAAGTGGCCGCGCATGCGGCTGATCGTCGTGCTTAGCGCCGTGTCCGGGACGCTCGTCCTGGCCGCGTGCGGGAGCAGCAGCTCATCGAAGAGCAGCAGCTCCGCATCGGGTTCGAGCACGAGTTCCTCGAGCACCGCAAGCGTCAACATCTCGTCGTGCGGGCCGAAGCCCGGAGTGGCCGCAACCGGCACCCCGATCAACATCGGCACGATCGACACCAAGCAGCCGGGCACGGACTTCTCCGACGGGCCGAACATGATCAACGCCTACTTCTCGTGCGTGAATGCCAACGGAGGCGTCAACGGCCACCCGCTCAAGCTCTTCGTCCAGTACGACCAGACGCAGCCGGCGCAGATCGCCGCAGCCGCCAAGCAGCTGATCCAGACCGACCACGTGGTCGCGATCGACGGCGTCTTCGACCTGCTCGAGTGCACGATCGACCAGGGCTACTGGAAGTCGCTCGGGATCTACGAGATGGACGCTGGCATCGCCCCCGAGTGCTGGTCGACCCCGAACAGCGCGGCGGTCAACATGGGACCCCGCTACAGCTCCGACGGGGCCGTGCAGTATGGCCTCGCCCAACATCCGTCGAAGGTGGTCTTCGTTCAGTCCAATGTCCCCGGCACCGGCTATATCGCTGCCGGCCCCGCGGCACTGGCCAAGGCGGCCGGGGTGCCGATCACCGAACTGACCGAGAATGTCCCGATCACCGACGCGAACTCTGTGGCGCTGAACCTGGTCGACGACGCCGGCCCCAACGGTTGGGTGGTGCTCAACTTCACCCCGCCGGAGGCGCTGGTGATCCTCCAGGCGGCACAGAAGCAGGGCCTCGAGGACCGGGTCAAGGGCTGGGGTTGCTCGACGCCGTGCAACACCGACTTCCTGGCCAAGGCACTCGGCCCGAAGTGGAACCGCAAGCTGTTCGTCGACGCTGAGCTGACCTCACCCGACGATCACAACGGACCGGAAATGCAGCTCTACAAGGCGATCCTCACGAAGTACGGCTCGGCCGTGGCCGGTGGCGTCGGCTCGTTCAGCCAGATGGGCTTCTTGCTGGCCAAGAACTTCGTCAAGGCGATTCAGAAGATAAAGGCGCCGTACACGATCGCCAACATCAACGCCGCGATCAAAGCGATCAAGGACTACAAGTCGGAGATGCAGTGCCAGCCGTGGGTCTACGGGGACTATCCGTTGCACATCCCCAACAACGCCGACTTCATCACCACCCCGGACAACGGCAAGATGGTCACGGCACAGAATTGCTTCAACGTCTCCTCGGCGGATCCGCAGATCGCGGCATACCGCGCGGTGGCGGGAACGGCACCATCGACAAATCCCCCAACCCAGTAGCGAAGTCACCTCGCAGGAGGACAGCGACGCACGCGCATCAGAGGACCTGATGACCAATGCCAAGCCTGACTGACGTCGAGCAGTTTCTCGTCACCGGTCTGTCGCTGGGCGGGATCTACGCCCTCTCGGGTGTCGGCATGGTCGTGCTGTTCCAGGCCACCGGAGTCCTGTACCTGGCCTTCGGGGCGGTCGGGGCAATGGGTTCTCTGATCGCGTGGCAGCTGATCAACCACTCCGGGTTCGGGTTCTGGCCCGCCTTCGTGGTCGCGGTCCTGTTCGGCGGGGTGGTGACCCTGGCCTACGGGATGGTGTTCGGGCCTGCGCTGGCCCGTCGCGACCCGCTGGTCAAAGCCACAGCCACGCTGGGGCTGCTCTTGATCCTGCTCGGGGTGATGGACCTGCTGTGGCCATCGAGCGGCGGCGCCTCGCGCTCGATCGCCATTCCCACTGACAACAACACGTTCCAGATCGGGCAGATCTCGGTCACCTATACGGAGGCGATCGCGCTCGCCCTGGGGCTCGTGATCACGGCCGTCACCTCCGCCTTTCTGCGCTTCACCAAGCTCGGTACCGCGATGCGGGCGATGGCCAACGACCGCGACATCACGGCGACCCTCGGCGTGCCGGTGAGGCGCGTCACTGCCGCGGCGTGGTTCGGCTGTGGCCTGCTGGCGGGTCTGGCCGGAGTGGTTCTCGCCGACCTGGTGGCCTTGGACGCGACCAGCCTCACCTTCATCGTGATCTCCGCCCTGGCGGCGACGCTGATCGGGGGACTGCGGTCGATCTGGATCACGTTCTTTGCCGCGCTCGTGATCGGCGTCGTGGATGCCGAGCTGACGCCGATCAACTCGGTCAGCAACTACCGCGACGCGACACCGTTCGTCCTGGCCGCGATCGCGCTGCTGGTGCTCAACCGAAAGCGGTCGATTCCAGTCGGACGTCAGGGGGTCTAGGCTTGGAACCTGCCGGTGTGAAGACCGCAGATGAGAGCTCCCCCGCGCACGACGCTGCCCCGGATCTGAGCAAGCCAACGGCGCGCGAGCGCCCTAGGCTCGAGCCGCGCGCGCTGGTCCGGCCGGCAGTCATCATCGCGCTGCTGCTGTTCGTGCTATTCGCGTTTCCGCAGCTGTTCAGCCTCTACTACCTCGACGCTTGGACCCAGGTCGCGATCTATTCGGTCGTCGCGCTGGGGCTGGGGCTGCTCGTCGGCCGGGTGGGCATGATTTCTCTGGGACAGGGCGCGGTGCTGGCGATGGGCGCCTGGGTGGCCGCGCGGTTGCTGTTCGCGACCTCGCTCCCGTTCCCGCTCGTGCTGCTCGGGTCGGGACTGATCACGATGGTGCTGGGGACGCTGGTCGGCCTCCCCGCCGTGCGGATACGGGGCCTGTATCTGGCGCTGATCACGCTGATGATGGCGGGCGCGATCACGGTCGTGCTGGCCGCGATCAACTTCCCCAATGGCGGCCACGGCTTCACGGGATACAACGGCGGCAACGTTCACATCCCCCCGATCCGCAGGCCGGCCATCGCGACCACGGACGGAGCGTATTTCCGCTATGCCGTGATCGTCGCCGCGGTGATGTTCCTCCTGGTCCTGATCCACATCCGCGGGCGCCCCGGCCGGGCCTGGGCGGCGATCCGCCAGAGCGAGTCGGCCGCGCTCGCGGCCGGCATCAGCACCACTCTCTACAAGCTGTGGGCGTTCGCGCTGGCATCGTTCGTCACTGGCGTAGCGGGAGGGCTGGTAGCGGGCAGCTTCCGGTACCTGAACACGCTGACCTTCTCCACCGCGGACTCGATCACGCTGCTGGCGGTCGTGCTGATGGGGGGCGCCTACAGCATGTGGGGCGCGGTCGCGGCGGCGTTTCTGCTCAAGTTCCTGGCCGCGCTGCTCAATGACTGGGGTGTGTCGCCGGACTGGCTGACGATCATCTTCGGCATCGGTGTGCTGCAGGTCCTGACCACCGCGCCCCGAGGACTCGTCGAGCAGGTGCCGAAGGACCTGGCACGGCTGGGGCGTCTGCTGCGGGGCCTTTTCGTCCGTAAGGCGGCGGTCGAGGGCGAAGCCAAGTGATCGAGGTTTCGGGACTCACCGTTCGCTTCGGTGGCGTCGTCCCGCTGGACGGAATGGACATCACGTTCGAGGCGGGGACCTGTGGGCTGATCGGCCCCAACGGCGCCGGGAAGACGACCTTCTTCAATGTTCTCAGCGGCTTCGTCCGCCCCGCCGCAGGGAGCGTGCGGGCATTCGGCGAGGACCTGTTCGCGATGGCGCATTTCCGCCGCGCGAGGTGGGGGCTGCGCCGGACCTTCCAGACCGAGCAGGCGATCGAGGAGCTCTCGATCTACGACAACGTGGCGATGGTGCACGAGCACTCGAAGCTCTCGAGGAGCTCGCGCCGCGACGAGGTGCTGGAAACGATCGAGTTCGTCGGCATGCACGGCAACCCCCAGGATCGCGTCGGTACGCTGGGGGCGGGCGAGCGGCGCTTGGTCGAGCTGGCCCGTGCGCTGGTGGGCAAGCCGAGGGTGGTCCTGCTCGACGAACCCGCCGCCGGCCTCCCGGACGCGGAGACGGCTCAGCTGCGCGATCTGATCCGCAAGATCCCTGACCGAACCGGTGCGCTTGTGATCTTGGTCGACCACGATATGAGCCTGGTCCACGCCGTGTGCGAGTCGACGGCTGTGCTCGACTTCGGCAAGCTGATCGCCTCGGGTCCGACAGCAGAGGTGCTCCGCGACGAGCAGGTCATCCGCGCCTACCTCGGCACCGAGGCGTTGACGACGTGAACGGCGATGAGAACAGGCTCGAGATCGAAGAAGTGAGCGTCGCTCGCGGCGGGCGCCGCATCGTTCACGACGTCTCGCTCGGGGTTCCGGCGGGCGAGATCACCGCGCTGCTCGGGCCCAACGGGGCTGGGAAGTCGACGCTGGTGCTGGCGATCGGCGGGGTGCTCAAACCGCTTTCTGGCAGCGTCACGCTCGGTGGCCAGAGGCTGAGCGGGCGGCGTCCGGAGCATATCCGCGGCCTCGGATTGGCGATCGTCCCCGAGGGGCGGCGGCTGCTGCCGGATCTGACCGTCGAAGAGAACCTGCGGGTGGCGACCTACAGGCTTCCGCGCGAGCAGGCGAGGAAGGCTAGGGAGCGAGCGCTGGAAATGTTTCCCGAGCTCGGCGCGCGATTGGGCCAGAGCGCCCGGTTGCTGTCGGGGGGCGAGCAGCAGATGGTCGTGCTCGCGCAGGCGCTGGTGACGGCGCCCCGCCAGGTGGTGATCGACGAGCTCTCGCTGGGACTCGCACCCGTCGTCTTGAACCGGCTGCTGCCGACGATCCGCGCGCTGGCAGAGGACGGCATCGGCGTACTGCTGATTGAGCAGTTTGCCACGGTCGCGCTCGCGCTGGCCAACCAGGCCCACATCATGGAGGGAGGGGAGATCAGGTACTCCGGCACGGCCGAGGAGCTGCGGCAGGACCCGGATCTTCTGAGCGCGGCCTACCTGATGCGCGGCGCCTCCGCCGGCGGACCGAGCGTCCCCACCGGCGGGGTGCAGACGCCCGCGCAATGAGCCCGAGCCGAAGCATCGTCCGGGGCCGATGCTCGCCGTAGTGGCAGAAGGGGTCGGCGCGCTGGCGCTGCACGAGCGGCACGAGCCCGACGGCCCGTCCCCCGGGGAGGTCGTGCTGCGGCCCGAGGCCGTCGGCATCTGCGGATCTGACTTTCATTTCATTGCCGGCGAGCTCTCCGATCAGGCTGGCGGCTCGCAGTTCCCGAGAGTGCTCGGTCACGAGGTGGCGGGCACGATCGTGGCGCTGGGCAAGGACTGTCGCGACGAGCTCGAGACGGGACAGCGGGTCGCGCTCTATCCGCTGCGGGCCTGTGGGCGCTGCTATCCGTGCAGCGTCGGTCGGCCGAACACATGCGACAACTTCAGCCTGATCGGCATCCACTGCGACGGCGGGCTCCAGGAGCTACTAGGGGCCGGACAAGATCAGGTGTTTCCGATCCAGGCCGAGGACTCCGCGGTGGCCGCGATGGCCGAGCCGGTTTCGATCGCCGTCCGAGCGGTGAACCGGGCGTCGGTCAGGGAGGGAGAGAAAGCGGTGGTGCTCGGGGCGGGCCCGATCGGTCAGTGCGTATGCCTGGTGGCCCGGGAACGGGGCGTGGAGGTGCTCGCCGTCGATCTCCAGGAAAGCCGGCTGGCGCTGAGTCAGGAGCTCGGATGCCAGACACTCGTTTGGAGCACGGCGGAAGAGGTCGTCGCCAACGCGCGCGCCTGGGCGGCACCGGCCGGCCCTCCGGTCGTCTTCGACGCCACCGGCGCCGCGGCGGCCGTGCGGGCGATGGTGGAGATGGTGGCCTCCGCCGGGCGCGCCGTGCAGATCGGGATGTCCGCGGATGAGGTCTCGCTGCGGATCGGCAGCCTGACCGAAAAGGAGCTCGACCTGCTCGGCGTCAGCTGCTGCGACTCCTCGGAGTTCGGCGAGGCGGTGAGGGTCGTTGAGCGAAACGTCGATAGGGTCGCGCGGCTAATCAGCCACGATTTCCCTCTTTCGCGAGCGCCAGATGCAATCCGCTTCGCGATCGACCATCCCACGGAGGTCATGAAGGTGGTGATCCGGGGTGAGTGAGGAGCGCTACGACTATCTGATCGTCGGCGCTGGGTCTGCTGGCTGTGTGCTCGCAGCCCGGCTGACCGAGGACACGGACGTGCGCGTGGCGCTGATCGAGGCCGGGGGCGAGGATCGCCAGCCGGAGATCCATATTCCGCTCGCATTCCCGGCGCTCTTCAAGTCTGGGCTCGACTGGGACCTGCTCGGCGAACCTGAACCCGGGCTCGGGGGCAGACGGCTTTACCTGCCGCGGGGACGGATGCTCGGGGGCTGCAGCTCGATCAATGCGATGATCTACATCCGAGGCAACCGCGCCGACTATGACGGATGGGCGGCCACAGGCTGCGAGGGATGGAGCTACGAGGAGGTCCTCCCGTACTTCAAGCGCTCCGAGGACAACGAGCGCGGCGAGGACGCCTACCACGGAGTGGGCGGAGTGATGCGCGTGGCCGACAGCAGGGCGATGACGCCGCTCACCGACACGATGCTCGAGGCCGCGCGGCAGGCCGGCCACGAGCACAACCCCGACTTCAACGGTGCCCGTCAGGAGGGCGTTGGGCGGTTCCAGCTCACCCAGCGCGATGGCCTGCGCTGTAGCACCGCGGACGCGTTCCTACGTCCAAGTGCCGGGCGTCCCAACCTGGAGGTGATCACCGGTGCAATGGCGAACCGGATCCTGTTCGAGGGGGAGCGGGCGATAGGGGTGGAGTTGGCTCGCGGCGACCGACTCGATCAGCTCCGCGCCGAGCGGGAGGTGATCCTGTCCGCGGGCACTTACCAGTCTCCCGTGCTGCTGATGCTGTCGGGCATCGGACCGGAAGATCAGCTACTCCCGCTTGGGATCGAGGTCCGTGCCCCGCTGCCGGTAGGCCTGGGGCTCCAGGACCACTGCATGGCCCAGCTCAATTACCTGACTGACGAGCCTTCGCTATTCGGGGCGTTGACGCCGGAAAACATCGCTCTGCTGGAGGATGAGGGCCGGGGTCCGCTGAGCTCGAACATCCCTGAGGCGGCCGGGTTCTTCCGCACCCGCCCGGGGCTCGAGGCGCCCGACGTGGAGTTTCACTTCGCCCCCTCGATGTTCTTCGACGAGGGCCTGACCGCGCCGGCTGACCACGGCTACTGCTTCGGGCCGGTTGTGATCCATCCCACGAGCCGCGGGAGGGTGATGCTGCGAAGCCCGTTGCCCGACTCCAAGCCGCGCGTGCTGTCCAACTTCCTCACCACCGAGGAGGACCGCCAGAGCATGTTGGCGGGCATGCGGCTGGCGCTCGAGATCGCGCGCCAGGCGCCGCTCCGGGCCGTGGAGCGGGCGCCGTTCAGCGTCCCTGACTCGGGCTCCGATGAGGATTTGATGGCGTTCATCGCCAGGGTCGGCCAGAGCGTCTATCACCCAACCTCGACGTGCGCGATGGGATCGGTCGTCGATCCAGAGCTGCGCGTCTACGGCTTCGAGGGGCTACGGGTAGTTGACGCGTCGGTGATGCCGCGCGTCACGCGGGGGAACACCAACGCCCCCGTGATCATGATCGCCGAGCGGGCCGCGGACCTGATCGCTGCGGCCAGCGATGTTCACGCCGCGGCTGGGGCGGCCTAGCGGGCTTGTCTGGAGCGAGCGTGTCAGGGCGCCTAGCCCAAAAGACAGCGCTGATCACCGGGGGAGCGGGGAGCATCGGATCGGCGACCGCGCAGGCGTTCGTCTCCGAGGGAGCGAACGTGATGCTCGTCGACCTCCACGAGGCAAGAGCTGGCCCAGGCAGCCGGCGCACTCGTTCCAATGGACGACGCCCTCGATTCGGGCCCAGTTGGCTGGCAGCTGACCGACGTGACACGCGAGGAACAGGTCGAGGCTGCGATACAGGCAACGATTGACCGGTTCGGCCGTCTTGATATCGCGTTCGCCAACGCAGGCATCTTCGGTGTGGTGGCGCCGGTCAGCGAGTATCCACTCGACGTTTTCGAGCGGGTGATGGTGGTCAACGTGATCGGAAGTTTCCTGGTCGCCAAGCACGCGCTGCGTGCGATGGAGCCCGGCGGGAGCCTGATCATCAACTCGAGCGTCGTTGGCCTCACCTCCGATCAGGGAATCGCCGCGTATGCGACCTCAAAACACGCGCTTGTCGGCTTGGCGCGCACCGCGGCAAAGGAGGTGGCCGCCAAGGGCATCCGCGTCAATTCCCTGCATCCTGGACCTACGGACAACGAGTTCCAGCACACGATCGAAATCGAGGCCATTGGCGCTTCGCGCGAGGAGTCGGCCCAGGCTTTCGAGCAGATGATCCCCCTGGCCCGCCACGCTAAGCCGGAGGAGATTGCTGCGGCCGTCGTGTTCCTGGCCAGCGGCGAGAGCGCTTTCATGACGGGGGCGACGCTGACCGTCGACGGAGGCCTGAGCATCTAGAGATGCATGTCCTCGACCACCGCAAGGCGGCCCTCGTGCGGTCGCTGTGCGAGCTGATCGTCCCCGGCTCGGCGCGCACAGGTCCCGAGGTCTACATCGACGCGCTTTTGCACCGGATGCCGCGCGCAGATCGACAGGGGGCGCTGTCGGCGTTTGACGCGCTCGAGCAGGCCGCGGCCGGCGGTACCGAGGCGCTGGCCGAGCACCAGTGGACGCCCGAGTTCGCGCTCGTGCGCGCGCTGGCCTGCGAGGCCTTCTATAGCGACTTCGTGGCGCCAGGCGCTTCGGGACCCGGGGCATGGGAGGAGATCGACTTTGCGCCACCGCTGGCGGCACGGCTCGAAAAGGACTGGTCCTATTTGGGAATCGGCCTGAGCGGGGGTTCGGGAGCGGCGCGGTGAGCGAGCGCTACGAGGCGATCGTCATCGGCTCCGGCGCGGGCGGAGGGTTGATCGCCGCCGAGCTCGCTGCCGCCGGACGCCGGGCGCTGCTGCTCGAGGCCGGGCCCCACAAGACCGCAGCCGACTACATGCGCTGGGAGGCGAGGGCAACGCACGAGCTTTGGTGGCCGCTCGCGCTCGCAGAACCGGACGGCTCGCAGCGGCCGGGGCCGCCGATGCCGCTGTTCCGCGGACGCTGCGTGGGCGGAACCACGTCGATCAACACCAAGGTCGCGCTCCGTCCAGCGTCGCACGACTACGAGAAGTGGCATACCGCATCGGGCTTACGCGGAGCGGGCGGCGAGCCGTTCGGCGAAGCGGACCTGTTGCCATACCTGGAGCGAGTCGAGCGACGACTAGGGGTGCGCGAGCGAAACGATTGGCAGCGTTGCGTACACACCGTGGTGCCGGGCTTCGAGGCGCTCGGGGCCGAGCTCGAGCCGGTCACCTCATACACCGATGCGAACTGCATGCGCTGCGGCTCCTGTCTGCAGGGTTGCCCGACCAACGCGGGTAAGTCCACGCTCAACACCTGGATACAGCCCGCACTCATCGAGCACGGACTCGAGCTGCGGCCCGGCTGCGAGGCCCGCCGAGTGCTGATCTCAGCGGGCGACGGCGCGCCCCAGGCGAGAGGCGTCGAGTACATCTCGCCGGAGGGCGCTGTGAAGGTCGTCGACGCGGACGTGGTTGTGGTGGCGGCCGGGGCGCTGGGCACGCCGGGGCTCCTGATCCGCTCGGGCGTGCGCGAGGCCGGGGGTGGTTCGCGCTCGAGCGCACTGATCGGTCGCAACCTCGGCTTTCACGTCGCCCGGCTGGTCGAGGGGCTGTTCGATCGGATCCAGGACGCGCACATGGTCTATCCGATCACCTCGCACTGCATGAAGTTCGCGCGCGATGAGGACGGCGGGTTCATGGTCGAGGCGGCGACGGTGCAGGACCCCATCGGGTTCGCCACCGCGTTGTGCGATGAGCAGGGCCGGCCGCTGTGGGGTACTGAGCTGGTGGAGACACTGCGCTCCTACCGCTACTTCACCGGATTGCTGACGCTGGTCAATGACGAGAACAACGGCACCGCCTGGGTGGACGAGACCGAGCGCGACCGCTACTCGTTCGCATTCAACGACCGCGAGCAGGAGCGCATCGACAGCTCGCTTCGCTTCGCCCGCCGGGTGCTGGAGGAAGCCGGAGCAAAGCGCGTGTTCCACACCGGCTTGCTCTCGACGCACGTGCAGGGAAGCTGCCGGATGGGCTCAGACCCTGAGCGATCGGCTCTCGACGCTCACGGCGAGTCGCACGACGTTCGGCGGCTGTTCATCGGCGATAGCTCGGTGATCCCGCGGACGCTGTCGGTCAACCCATCGTTGACGATCATGGCGCTGGCCAGCCGGCTCGCCGACTACATCGACACCGACGAGCGCGGCTACTTCAGCGCTTCATCAGCTCGCGCAGCGCACCCAGCTCCTCAGCGGTCGGCGGCCTAGTCCTACGCGGCTCGGGGCTGACCTTCAGCTCCCAGCCGGTGGCCTCGAGTACCTGATCGACCTCCACACCCTCGTGCAGCTGAGTGAGGATGAGCTCCTTGCTGTCCGGATCGGGCTCGAGCACGGCCAGGTCGGTGATCACCGCGGTCGGTCCGGCGCCCGCGAACCCCAGCCGCGCACGGGAACCTGGCCCTTCGCCGTGCCCGACCGTCGTCAGAAAGTCGAGTTGCTCGACGAACGTGCGCGCGCTGTGAGGGGCAATCACGATCACTTCGCCGCAGGCGGCGGCGATCTCCGGAGCGCCGCCGGCGCCCGGCAGCCGCGTCTTGGGGTGCTCGTAGTCACCGATGACGGTCGAGTTGAGGTTCGCGTGACGGTCGACCTGGGCGGCCCCCAGGAACGCCACGTCGACCCGGCCGGCGCCAATCCAGTAGTTGAACATCTCGGGAACAGAGACCACCACGTCGGCCGTCTGGGCGAGCTCCCCGTCGCCTATCGACAGGGGGATGTGGTAGGGCTTGGCTCCGATCGTGCCCGATTCGTAGACCAGCACGAGCTCGGGGTTGTGGACCATCCGGGCCAGTATCGCCGCGGTGCTCGGTCGCCCGACGCCGATGAACACCGAGCGTTTGCCCTTCAGCCGCCGGGCGGCGACCACCGTCTGCACCTCGGCGGCACTGGCCTTGGTCTCGGTCCTCAAGCTCATCGGCGGGCGACCTCCGCCTTCAGGACGTTCTCGTTCATCCACTCCGTGAACCTCTCCCGGTCGCGGCTGATCTCGTCCCAGCGGCGGTAGAAGTCGTTGTCTCGCTCGGTGATGTCGAGGCTGTAGGAGGGACGTGAACCGCCCGGCGCCACGGCTACGGCGTCGATCGCCCAGTGCGGGATGAGCACGCCGCCTGGGCGAGGTTCGAGCTGATCGACAATCCGCTCGACGCTCACCAGCGAACGCTTGGCCGCCAGGACGGCCTCCTTCTGCACGCCCGGGATCCCCCATAGCTGCACGTTGCCTCGGCGGTCGCCCTCCTGGGCGTGGACGATCGCGACGTCTGGCTCGAGGGCGGGCACCGCCACGAGTTGCTCGCCCGTGAACGGGCAGACGAGGGGCTCCACCCTGGTGCGCGTCATCAGGTCGGTCCCGACGTACCCTCGCAGCACCGCGAACGGCAAATTCGCAGCTCCGGCCGCATAGCTGTTCGCCATACCGGCGTGGCTGTGCTCCTCGAGCTCGACCTCTCGCGGCCAGCCGTTCTCGATCGCGTCCCGGAACCGGTGTAGGGAGCCCACACCGGGATTGCCGCCGTAGGAGAACACGAGCTTGCGCGCCGCACCCAGACCTAGCATCTGGTCGTAGAGCACATCGGGCGTCATCCGAATCAGCTCGAGGTCTCGTCTTCGCTGTCGAAGCAGTTCGTGACCGGCCGCGAACGGGATCAGGTGCGTGAAACCCTCGAGCGCGACGCCATCACCGTCGTGCACGAGTTCTGCGAGCCCTTCCTCCAGAGCGACGATCTCAGCCATGGGACCCGGGCCACATTATGAGCGCGCCGGGTCAGGCGGGCGTTCAGCGGAATCGGGGCGGAACCCGGAGTCGATCGTCACCGCTCCACCGACGGCTCGCGAAACACACGTCATCAGGCTGCTGTGCTCTGCCTGTTGTTCCTCGCTCAGGAAGACGTCGCGATGATCGAGCTGGCCTTCGACGTCTAGGACCGTCACCGCGCACAGCCCGCACTCCCCGCGTCGGCAGTCCCACATCAGCTCCACGCCGCTGTCGCCGAGGGCGTCGAGCATCGTCCGGTTCTTGGGTACGACGATCTCCCGATTCTGCCGATCCTGAACGCGGACCACGAACTCCTCTGCGGGGAATCGGCCTCCGGACGCGAATGTCTCGAATCGCAACCGATCGCGTGGCCGCCCGCGCTGGCGCCAGGCTGTCAGCGCCGCGTCGCGCATGCGCTGCGGACCGCACACGTACAGCTCCCCATCTGGATGCAGTCGATCGATCTCGCGGGCCAGGTTTACGCGAAGGCCTTCCACCGAGACAAAGCACTCCAGCCTGTCGCCAAGCAGCTCTGAAAGCTGCTCGACGAACGGCATCTGCTTCCGGGTGTGGCAGGCATACAGGAGCCGCAACGGCCGACCGTGGCGCTGGAGCGCGTGGGCCATGCCGACGATCGGGGTGATTCCGATCCCGCCTGCCACCAGCAGGTACTCGGGACGTCCGTACTGAAGCTCGAAGTGACTTTTCGGCTCGGAGATCGCAACCTGCGCTCCCGCCTTGAGCGCACGCACGAACCGCGAGCCGCCGCGGCTGTCCTTCACGTCCTTCACCGCGATCCGGTACGCGCCGTCCGCCGGACGCTCGCCCACCAGCGAGTAGGACCGGGTATCCGGAAGCCCATCGATCTCGACGGCGATGTCGATGTGACTGCCGGTGGCATACGGCGACGCTCCGGCGTCCGGCTCGATCTCGATCATCCGCACGTCAGCCGCCACGTCGCGCACGGCCCGGACCCGCGCCGGCGCGAAGTGTGCCTCGCCCGGCATCCGCGGCTGCGCCAGGGCCGGCCTCAGCTGACGCCGAGCCGGGCGGCGTCGGCCTCAGTTGCTTCGACCCGTGTCGAGCTGCCCTCCTCTGCGCCGGCCTCGGCGGCGGAGCGCCGATAGCGCTCGTCGCCCGATTCTTCGGCCATCATCTTGTCGATCAGACGCCGGGCCCACATAGCGCCGCCGTCGATGTTGAGGTTGTAGAACTCCTTGTCGGGGTGTTCCTCGACGGCCTTCTGCTGCGCAGCGAGCACGATCTCGTCTTCGGCGAAAACGCCCGAGACCCCGTTGCGCAGCAGCGTGGTGATGCGCTGGTCGTCGACGTTGTAGCTGCGCACGAATGCCCAGAAGTAATGGCAGGAGCGGTGCGTCTCGGGAGTCATCGTGTTCAGCACATAGCAGTTGACGCCCTCCGAGCGATCCCCTTCTGGCGCCCCCGTGCCGGTTGGCGCGACGCCAACATTGATCGCGATCGTGCTGGGGGCCTGGAACTCGATGATCTGCCAGCGGTCGACTCGTCCCGCCGGCTCCCCCTGCTTCCACTCGAGCTGCATCCTCCAGAATGGCGGTGGGTCGACGTCGATCATCCACCGCGAGACGGTGGCCGAGTTCGGCCCATGCGTGACCTCGAATGGGACTTCCGCGATCGACCGCTGGCCGATGCTGGCGCCGTGCACGAAAGTCTCGTGGGTCAGGTCCATGAGGTTGTCGACGATCAGCTTGTAGCCGCACTTCAGGTGGATCAGCTTGCCGTCCCCGGCCCACTGCGGATCGTCGTTCCAGTGCAGGTCGGGTATCAGCTCTGGGTCGGCCAGGGCGGGATCGCCCGTCCAGACCCACACGAACCGGTGGCGCTCCACCACCGGATAGCTCCGGACCCGGGCCGCCGGGTTGATCGTCTTCTGGGATGGCATGAAGACGCAGCGGCCCTCCGAGTTGTAGACCAGGCCGTGATATCCACACGCCACGTTGTCGCCCTCGAGCTGCCCTTCCGAGAGGGGCATCAGGCGATGCCAACAGGCATTCTCGAGCGCCGCGGGCCGGTCATCCTGGCGGCGGTACAGGACCAGGCTGTGGCCGGCGATCCTGCGAGCCAGCAGCCCTCGGCCCAGCTCGACGTCATACGCGGCTGCATACCAGCAGTTTCGCGGCCAGTCGGCTAGTTTGAAGGTGTCTGGCGCCAGGCGCGGGGCGCCGTTCTCCTGCACGCCTTGCTCAGACCCGTTCTGGGTACCCATCTTCGTTCTCCTCACTCGACTGGATGCTGTGCATTTGCTCCCCGGCCTACCGGGACCGAAACCGCTGGGGGGCGAAGATCCTTTTGCTCCCCACTTCACCTGCTCGCCACATCGGGGATCGCGCTGGTGGGGGGAATCGGCGGTCCGGTCGCCTTGCCGCTGAGATCGGGGGTGCCGTAGGTATGGAAGCTGTCGATCGTCTGCACGCCCCACGCCTGTCCCCGGGCGCGCTCTGCCTGGGTCCAGACGACCGGCTCGTACGCTGGGTCGTAGATGAAGTGGGTGCCGGTTGTGACCTCCACGCGGTTGCCGCCCGGCTCGTACACGTACAGGAACATGCCCTGAGCGACGGCGTGCTTGGAGGGGGCGGCCTCGATCGGCACGTCGGCATCAAGGCACAGGTCTGCAGCCCGCAGCAGCTCCTCCCGCGTGTCGACGAAGAACGCCAGGTGATGGAGGCGGCCGCTGGCGCCGGCGTGGTCCACGACGTAGATCAGCTCGTGGGCAGCGATCGTGAGACTCATCCAGGCACCAATCTCGGTGCCGTCGTCGGCGACGATCTGCTCATAGCAGCGAAAGCCGAGCTGCTGGGCCGCGAATCGCCGAGTCTCCGATACGTCGCGGGCCAGTAGGTTTACGTGATCTAGGCGCTTGACGGCGGCGCCGCGTCCTACATAGCGCTGGGGGACATTCTTCAGCGCCGGGCGCAGATGCTCGGGTGGCTCGTAGCGTTCGGCTTCGTAGTACAGCTCCATGGGGTGTCCGTCGGGGTCGGTAAAGCGGTAGGCCGCCCCGTGTCCGTGGTCGCCGTCGATCCAGCCCACCCCTAGACCGCTCCGCGCGATCGCCCTCACCCGCCGGTCCAGTGCTTCCGGGCTCCAGGCGCGGATCGCCATGTGACCGAGGCCGGGGAGTTTCGATTCGGTCAGCTTCAGGCTGTAGCGCTGGTAGTCGCCCCAGCCACGGAGGTAAACGGAGCGATCCTCGCGCGACTCCACCTCCATCCCGAACAGCTCGACGAAGAAGCGGAGGCTGTCGTCCGGAAATGGAGTCAGCAGCTCGGCGTGTCCGATGTGCGCCAGGTCGTGGAGCGCCGCGCTCATAGCTTCCCGCGCAAGCGATCGAGGTCCAAGGACAACTCGCCGGCCTCGAGCTTCGCCCGCTTCCTCCGTTCGCGCTCGGCGCGCTCGCGCGAGGCATTCAGCACCTCGTCGGCGCGTTCTTGCTCCACCACCGCAACCCCGTCGGCGTCCAGCACCAGCGCGTCTCCTTGCCGGATCTCCGTCCCGCCCATGCTGACGGGCTCGCCCGTGGTTCCCGGGATGTCCTTGCTCGCTCCTCGTACTCGCACCCAGCGCGCCCAGATCGGGAGTCCGAGCTCGACCAGCTCCTCTACATCGCGTACCGAGGCGTCGACAAGCACCGCCGCCGCGCCACGGACCTTCGCCTGCGTGGCGAGCAACTCTCCGATCAGCGCGACCGGTTGAGGGTCGGGCATGCTCAGCACGAGCACCTCGCCAGGCTCGAGCTCCGCCATCGCCGCGTGCACCATCAGGTTGTCGTCCTGGCCGCAGCGGACCGTGCGCGCGGGGCCGGCGGCCCGAGAGGCGGGGACCACCTGGATGAGGTCAAGGTCGACGTAGCCGCGCCGGCCGCCGGCCTCGTACACCGTCGCCGATCCCAGCCGCGCAAGCGCTGCGTACAGGTCAGTCACAGCGCGCTCACAACCTGTGGCGTCACTCGCTGGAACGCCTCCGCCTGCTTGATGGCCTGGTTCCCCGACGAGCGCCGGGCGTGGTTGCCGCGCTGGTCGGCGCGCTGGCCGTAGTAGGTCTGGAGGTACCGCTGTGCCTTCATCTCGGCCATCGCCGCCAGCTTGCGCTCGATGACCGGCGTGATATCGACGAACGCGTTGGGGGTGAAGTTGCACAGCTCGGGCTGATGGGGTTCGAACAGGAACAGCTCCGGCGGCCTGACGGTCGCAAAAGCACTGGCCACCCCCGCTCCCGCTGCCAATCCTCGGGCGCGCATCACGGCCGCGTACGCCACCGGGTGGTCCGGGTTGAAGGGGTCCGTGTCCGTGTGCGTGATCAGTACGTCGGGAGCGAACTCACGGATGCAATCGGAGATCACCCGCAGAGCATCCCCATCGACCTCGAGCGGATAGTCGCCGAGGTCCAGGCACTGGAAGCCGGCGCCCAGCGCCGCCGCCGCGCGCTCGGCCTCGCCGCGGCGGATCTCCTTGACGCGCTCGATCGTCTGCCCCTCCTCCTTCCAGAGCTCGCCGGACTCGCCCCGCTCCCCGTACGACAGCGCGATCACGCTCGCGACGCCGCCGGAGGTGGTGGTCACGGCGATCGCGCCGCCGGCGCGCCACACGAAGTCCGCAGCGTGCGCCCCGATCACCAGCATCCGCCGCCCGCTCATCGCCGCTGACCCGCCGGCGCGCGGGGCGCCGCTTCCGAGATCGCCGGCTCGGCCCCCGCCACCCGGCGCGTGTTCAGCACCGCCATGGCATGCACCTCGTGATCCTCGAAACCGGCCTCGAGCAGCCTGTCGACCATCAGCGCCATCCCGTCCTCGACCGGTGGATTCGACGTCTGACCGAGGTCGGTTGAGAGGATCGAGCGCTCGGCTCCGGCGGCGCGGATGTTCTCGATCCAACGTTCCCACGGGATCTTGCCGCTGTGCGGGGTTACGAAGCACCGCTCGAGCAGCGCGCCTCGATCCGCGAGGGCACGCTGATCCTCGACGGACAGATTCTGCGAGGGGAAGTCCGGGTGGGTGATCACGATCTCGCTCACGCCCTCTTCGAGCGCGGCGTCTACCACCGCGAAGATCTCATCGCGTCCCAGATGTCCGGTGGCGAGCACCAGCTCGTGCCGGGCGATCATCGCCAGCACTTGGCGCAGGTCTGCGAGCACGGCCCCGCCATCATCGACAACCCTCACCGGCTCGATCTCGATCCCCTGGTCGCGCAACTCCTGCTGGAACTTGACCCACACAGGCACCTTCGACCCAGGGGGGGCGTCGCGCTCGTGGGACTCGTTGATCGCATCGACGGTGGGAAGCCAGACGATTCGCGCGCCCTCGCGGGCGGCAACCTCCACCGCCAGCGGATTGACGCCCCCCACGGCCCGGTTCAAAGAGATCGCTCCCAGCACCTGCACGCCCGGCACCGCCGCGCGGACGACGGATGCCCGCTCCGCGGTCGAACCGTAGTGGGACTTGAGCACAAATCCACTCAGCCCGAGCTCTCGAAAGCGATGTGCAAGCGAGATGTCGTCGATCTTGCGCGGCACCACGTCCGGTGAGATATGGACGTGGGTGTCGAAAGCGCCCCGCAGCAGCTCGTACGCCCGGTCGGACGGATGCTCAGCCATGGCGCAGCGCCTCCGCGACGTGCGAGAGGTGCGTCCGCATCGCGGCCTCGGCCGCCTGCGGGGTACCGCTGGCGACCGCTTTGACAATCGCCGTGTGCTCGGCGAACGACTCCTCACTGCGGCCAGGCAGCAGGATCGTGCGGTACTGGAAGCGGACCAGCTGGGACTTCAGCTCCAGGATCAGGCGTGCCGCCGTCGCGTGGCCGGCGATGGCCAGCAGGCGTCGGTGGAGCACCGCATTCTCGTCGGAGACGCCCAACAGGTCGCCGTCGTCGAGCCGGCGGCGCATCTCGCCCAGGATGCGATCCAGATCGGCGACGTCAGCGGACTTGGCGCGCGTGGCTGCATAGCGGACCGCAAGCCCCTCCAGCACGGCCCGGGCCTCGAGGATCTCAACCGCTTCGGCCTCGTCGACGAGCCGAACCCGCGCTCCGCGGTGACGCTTATGCTCGACCAGCCCTTCCTGCTCCAGGCGCGCGAGCGCAGTGCGCACCGCCGAGCGGCCCACTCCGAGTGTCTGCGTTAACTCCGTCTCCACGAGGCGCTCGTTGGGCTGGAGGCGCCCCGTGACGATCGCCTCGCGGAGCGCGTTCTCGGGCTCGCCGATTGTCGACAATTTCGTCAACGACCCGATGGTAGGGGCCGGGTCAAGCGCGGCCCGGCGAGCGCGCCGGGGAGGTCGCCGGTAAGGCCCTCGGTAAGCCCTGGGAAGGGCGTCCCTTATTCGCCCAGACGCACGTTTACCAGCAATGGCTCCCGGCGATTGGCCAGCCCCGGGATCACCTCGTCAAGGGTGGCGACGAGCTGATCGTGGGTCTCGATCCACCTCGACGGGCACCCCAGGCAGCGGGCGATTCCGGCGATGTCGACCGCCTCGAATGCCGGCCAGGCCCCCCGGCCACCCTGGGCCTCGGCCAGCGTATCCATGATCGCGTAGCGGCCGTTGCCCATCACCACCAGCAGCACGCCGACGGCGTAGTGCGCTGCGCTCCACAGCGATTGAATCGCGTACATCGCCGATCCATCCCCGATCACACCCACCACCGGCCTGTCGGGCAGGCCCATGCGCAGCCCAATTGCGCCCGGGAGCCCAAACCCGAGCTCGCCGTTGGCGGTGCTCACGAATCCCAGCGGCGCGCGGGTTGGGATTCGCTCATAGAGCTCGGGTTGACTCGAAGGCGTCTCCTCGACGAGCACCACATTGGGCGGCAACCGCTCGGCGAGCGCGGCGAACACGTGCCCTGGCCGCAGTGGCTCGCCCGGTCCCGGCCGCTTCGGCGGGGGTGGTCTCCTCATCGCCAGAGGCGAGGTACCTCGGTGCCGAGAAACCTGCTCGACCAGCGCCCGACAGGCTGCGGCCACCGGCGCCACCAGCGCGAGTTCGCAGGGACTGCGGTGGGCCTCACTGGGATCCTCGCTGATCACCGCCACGCGCGTCCCGGCCTCGACGATCGGGCTGGGCTCGGGTTCGTCTATCAGGTACAGACGAAACGCATTTGTGCCCAGCGCCAGCACGACGTCATGCGGGGCGAGCGTCTCGCGCATCAACCGACGACGCCACGGCAGGTAGCCGGTAAACAGCGAGTGATCTTGAGGAAACCCGGCGCGCCGGCTGAAGGGCTCCTGCCACACCGGGCAGCACAGCCGCTCAGCAAGCGCCACCACGGCGTCCCACCCCTCGCGGCTATCGGTACCCGGGCCGACGACGAACGCCGGCGAGTCGGCATCATCCAGCAGCCGCGCCAGATCGGCGACCTCCTCGGCCCTCACCGAGCTCGGACGCACGACTCGGGCCGGAGCGCCGGCCGCGACTGGATCGGCCTCCTGCAGCCAGTCGCCCATCGGCACCACCACCAGCGCCGGGCCCTTGGCCGCGTGCGCCTCGAAGTAGGCACGGGCGATGGCGCCCGGAACGTCCTGTGCGCGGATGGGGAGGTTCGTCCATACCGGATAGTCGCCCGCCAGCTGCTCGAGGCGCCGACCGGTTAGGAACGGCTCGAAGGCCAGCTGGCGGCGATCCTGCTGGCCGATCAGCACGACCATCGGGGCACGGCAGTCGCGCGCGTTGGCGATCGCGTTGACGGCGTTGCCCAGTCCGGCCACCGTGTGCAGGTTCACGAACGACGGTTCCCCGCGTGCAAGCGCGTAGCCACTGGCCATTCCCACCACCGAGCCCTCGTGCAGACCGAGCACGAACTCGATGTCTTCGGGGAGGTCGGTGAGGAACGCGATCTCGGTGGAGCCCGGGTTGCCGAAGATCCGCCTCAGCCCTAATCCGCGCATCACCTCGAAGGCGGCTTCGCGGACGGTGGTGGGCATACCGGTGTCTAACGCCTCACCGCAGCTTGAGCAGCCGGGCGGCGTTCTCTTTGAGCACCAGCGGTCGGACCTCGTCCTTGATCGGCAGCTTTGCGAAATCGTCGAGCCAGCGATCGGGCGTGATCAGCGGATAATCCGAGCCGAACAGCATCTTGTGCTTGAGCTGCGAGTTCGTGTAGCGGATCAGGTTCTCCGGGAAGTACTTCGGTGACCAGCCGGACAGGTCGATGTACACGTTGGGCTTGTGCACCGCGATCGCCAGCGCCTCGTCCTGCCAGGGGAACGAGGGGTGGGCGAGAATGATCTGAAGGTCGGGGAAATCCGCCGCGACATCATCGACCCGCATCGGGTTCGAGTACTTGAGCCGCACCCCTCCGCCGCCCGGCATTCCGGCGCCGATTCCGGTCGTGCCGGAGTGAAACAGCGCGATCAGGCCCGCCTCGGCGACCACGTCGTAGAGCGGATAGTGGGCCCGGTCGTTTGGCCAGAAGGCCTGCGTGTTGGGGTGGAACTTGAACCCCCGGACCCCGGCCCGGACTAGCTCTCGGGCCTCCCGCACGCCGAGCTTTCCCTTGTGGGGATCGACACTGGCGAAAGGGATCAGCACGTCTGGGTTGGCACGGGCCGCTTCGAGCACCTGCTGGTTACCGATCCGCCGGCGGCCCATCCCCGCCTCGTCGTCGACCGTGAAGATCACCGCCACCATGTTGCGCTCGCGGTAGTAGTCGGCCACCTCCTGTGCGCTTGGCTGGTTGGGAGCCGCGCCGAAGTACTTGGCGGCCGCATCGAGCAGCTCATCGGTGACCGAATCCGCCGGCTCGCCTTCGTTGCGCTCCGCGTGGGTATGCACGTCGATTGCGACCAGCTTGTCGACGTCGACGCTCACCGCGGCTTCGTCCCCGGGCTCATATGGGCCCCGCTCAGCTCGATCATCCCCACACGTCCGCGGCCACTTCAACCACCAGTCGCAGCTTGGCGATCTCGTCGTCGATCGTCAGCTTGTTGCCCTCCTCGGTGGAGGAGAAGCCGCACTGGGGAGACAGGCAGAGCTGGTCTGGGTCGATGAAGGAACTGGCCTCTTCGATCCGCCGCTTGAGCATGTCCTTGTCCTCCAGGGCCGGGCGCTTGGTGGTGATCAGGCCCAAGACGACCTGCTTGCCCTTGGGGACGAAGCGCAGCGGCTCGAACGTGCCTGAGCGCTCGTCGTCGTACTCGAGAAAGAAGCCGTCCACCTCGAGCCCGCCGAACAGCGCCTCGGCGACGAAGTCGTAGCCACCCTCGGCGACCCACATCGACTGGTTGTTTCCGCGGCAGGTATGGGTGGTGACGGTCAGCTCGTCCGGACGGTCGCGTAGCGCCCGGTTGATGTTCGAGATGTAGTGCTCGTGCAGGTGCGCCGGGTCGCCCCCGATCCGTTCGATGTGCTCGCGCTGGGCGGGGTCGTTCATGTATGCCAGGCTCGTGTCGTCGAGCTGCAGGTAGCGGCAGCCGAGTTCGTAGGCTCCGCGCATCTGCTCGTTGTATGCCTCGGTCAGGTCGGCCCAGAACTGATCGATGTCCGGGTAGACGTCGGGGTCGATCGAAGAGTTGCCGCCGCGGTAGTGGACCATGCTGGGCGAGGGGATCGTGAGCTTCGGGGTCTGGTCCTCGAAGGCGTTGTCCCGCAGGAACACGAAGTCCTGGCCGAAGATCGTCTGCGGCAGCGTCACCCGTTCCAGCACCTTCATCGCCGGCGGCGCGTAGTCGTACTCTCCCTCCTCGCCGCGGAAGTGCACGTGGATGCTCTCCCCCTCCACCTGCCGCACGCCACCCAGCGAGTAGATGAAGTCCATGTGCCAGGACGTGCGGCGAAACTCCCCGTCGGTCACGCTGTGAAGACCGGCGTCGTGCTGCAGCGCGATCACCTCCTGGATCGCGTCGTCCTCGACCTCGCGCAAATGCTCGCGCCCAATTTCCCGTGACTTGAACCGGGCGCGGGCGTCCATCAACCGCGGCGGACGCAGCAGGCTGCCTACGTGGTCGGCGCGGAACGGCGGACGCTGCCGAGGTGCCATGCCTTCTCCTCCTCCAGCTCAGTACTTGTAGGCGCATAGGCTGCCAGATGTGCGCGCTTCGCACAGCCGTTCGCACTAGCGCTCCGACTATCGTAAAGGCCATCGATGCCGGTCGTCGCGTCACGGGCCCAGAGCGAGCTCCTGCTGGTCGGCAGCCTTCCCGCGGATTCAAGTGGGAGCGCGCTGCGCGCCGGGGCCGAGCTGTTCGGGGACCTCGTATTCGCGTTGCCCGACGGCGAGACCGGCCCGCGGGCGGCCTGGGTGGGCTACGAGCGTGAGCAGCTCGTCCGGCCCGCTGCGGGGATCGTCGTGATCGAGGAGACCGAGTCGCCGACCGGCATCCCCAGACACGCCTACGAGACCCCGGTCTTCGCCGTCGCCGAGGACGTCTCCGAGCTCCGGTTCGGATCGTGGCCGCGGATTGACGACGCGATCGCCTCCTACGAGCTGTTTCGCGAGCTGCGCCAGGCGGGAGTGATCGCTGACGGGCTGCGCTTCCAGGTCGGACTCCCGTTCCCCTCGAGCGCGATGAACGCGTTCAAGGCCGACTTCGCGCGTGACTATCCGATCGCCGAGCGCGCGTACGAGGAGCTGGTGGCCCGGGAGCTCGGCCGGCTGATGGCGAGCATTCCGGCCCCCGAGCTGGCAATCCAGTGGGACTGCGCCTACGAGACCCAGGACATCGAGGGCGTGCTGGCGTGGACCACCGAAGGCGCCTGGGAGCGCTTCGCCGGACCGGTCAGGCGGCTCACGCGGCTGATCCCGGACGAGGTGCTCGTGGGCTATCACCTCTGCTACGGCACCTTCCCGGAGTGGCCGATGTACGAGGCCCGGGACATGGGCGCGCTCGTCCGGATGGCGAACTTCGCCGTCGCGGAGTCAGGGCGCCGCGTGGACTGGCTGCACCTCGCCGGGCCGCGCTACCTGCGTAGCGAGGACAGGAGCTTCTTCCGGCCCCTGATCGACCTGGAGCCCTGTGGCGCGCACGTCTTCCTGGGCATCGTCCTGCCGATCGACGGGGTCGCCGGCCTGCGGCGGAGGCACGACACGGCCTCCCGTTACATCCGCGACTTCGGCGTGGCGATGTATTGCGGCTTCGGCCGCCAGCCGGGGCGCGACGGCATGGAGACGATGCGCGAGCACAGCGGCGTGGTGCGCTCGCTGCGCGGCGAGGATTAGAAAGGAGGGCCCGGCCTGTCAGGCCGAGGCCCTCCCATACAAAACCCGGGCTATGGCAGCACACAGCCGCCGGCTCCCGCCCTACACCAGGTGTAGGCCAGGTAGCCGTCGACTCGCACGTGCCTGTACTGGAAGACGTCCGTGCGCCCCGAGCGGGTGTACGTGATCGCCAGGCGCGTGTAGCGGTTGTGGCGGACACGCCAGGCCCGCAGCAGAACTTGGGTGCTTCGAACTCCGCGCGAGTTCAGGCAGAAGGACGTGCACAGCGTCGTCACGTCGGTTGCCGGCGCAATGGCCGCCGCTCCCCACCGCCTCCAGCGGATCGGTCCCCCGTGGCCGCGGTTGTACTCCCGGAGGCTGACGCCGGGACCCAGCATGTGCTCGAAGTGCCGTAGCGGTCCCAACTGCATCGCGCCGGGACGGACCACGAAGCCGAGCGTGTTGTCGTCCGGCGCGTACGCCAGCAGTCTCGGTAGGCCGCCCGCCACGGCCGGGGCGGCCCAGGCCGCCAGCGTCGCGGCCCATACCGCGAGCGCCACCAGGCCTCTCGATTGACCTCGGCAGTTCGTCAATGCGCCGTCCTCCGCGGAGCAGGATACGCCGTCATAGGAGGGAGCGGTCTGGCGAGGGAGTGCTCACACTTAACGGCAGAGGGCCCGGCACTGTGGCCGGGCCCTCGAAGACAACTCGCCTGTTGGCCGGGATTACACCACGACCTGCGTAGCGAGGGGATCCTCCGCGGGCCATCCTGGCCCGCGGTCTGAGATCCCTGGCGACTTCCGGTCGCCTTGACCGGACGGGCTCGCCCGTCCTTACATCATCCCGCCCATGTCGGGCATGCCGCCACCGGGAGCACCGGCGCCCTCCTTCTCGGGCATTTCGGCGACGATGGCCTCGGTCGTGAGGATGTTCTTGGCGATCGACGCCGCGTTCTGGAGCGCGGAGCGCGTCACCATGGCCGGGTCGATGATCCCGGCCTGGACCAGGTCGACGATCTCGCCGGTCTCCGCGTCGAGGCCCTGGCCCTTCTTGGCGCCACGGACCTCGTTGACGACGACCGAGCCCTCGAGGCCGGCGTTCTCGGCGAGCTGCCGCAGCGGCTCCTCGAGCGCGCGCCGGACGATCTTGGCGCCGGTTGACTCATCGGGATTGTCGAACGCCTCGACCTTGATCGCATCCTGCGTCGCCAGCAGCGCCACGCCGCCGCCCGGCACGATGCCCTCCTCGAGCGCCGCACGGGTGGCCTGCAGCGCGTCCTCGACGCGATGCTTCTTCTCCTTCATCTCGGTCTCGGTCGCCGCACCGACCTTGACGACCGCCACGCCGCCGGAGAGCTTCGCCAGCCGCTCCTGCAGCTTCTCGCGGTCGAAGTCCGAGTCGGTGCTCTCGATCTCGGTCTTGATCTGGTTGATGCGGCCCTTGATGGCCTCGGACTCCCCGTTGCCGTCGACGATCGTGGTGGTGTCCTTGGCCACAACCACGCGGCGGGCACGGCCGAGCTGCGAGAGCTGCGTGTTCTCGAGCTTGAGCCCCATCTCCTCGGTGATCACCTCGCCGCCGGTGAGGATCGCGATGTCCTCCAGCATGCGCTTGCGGCGATCGCCGAACCCCGGGGCCTTGACCGACACACCCGTGAAGGTGCCGCGGAGCTTGTTGACCACCAGCGTGGCCAGCGACTCCCCCTCCACGTCCTCGGCGATGATCAGCAACGGCTTACCGGACTGGATCACCTGCTCGAGCACCGGCAGCAGGTCGCGGACCGAGCCGATCTTCTGGTTGGCGATCAGGATGTAGGGATCCTCCAGCGTCGCCTCCATGCGGTCCTGGTCGGTGACCATGTAGGGCGAGATGTAGCCCTTGTCGAACTGCATGCCCTCGGTGAACTCGAGGTCCATGCCGAACGTCTGACCTTCCTCGACGTTCACCACGCCGTCCTTGCCGACCTTGTCGATGGCGTCGGCGATCACGTCGCCGATCTCCTCGTCGCCGGCCGAGATCGTCGCCACGCGGGCGATCTGGTCCTTGCCGGAGATCTCGGTCGACTGCGACTCGATCTGTGAGACGACCTGGTCGACCGCCTGCTCGATGCCGCGCTTGAGCGCCAGCGGGTTGGCGCCGGCGGCGACGTTCTTGAGGCCCTCGCGCACGATCGACTGCGCGAGCACCGTTGCGGTGGTGGTGCCGTCGCCCGCGACGTCATTGGTGGCGGTCGCCACCTCGCGCACGAGCTGCGCACCCTGATTCTGGAATACGTCCTCGACCTCGATCTCGCGCGCAATCGTCACACCGTCGTTGGTGATCGTCGGCGCGCCGAACTTCTTGTCGAGGACGACGTAGCGGCCCTTGGGGCCGAGCGTGACCTTTACGGCGTTGGCGACCGCATCAACGCCCTGCTCGAGCGCCTTGCGGGCATCCGCGTCGTACTTCAGTTCCTTGTGTGCCATGTGTTTCTAATTCTCCTGTTACTGGACCTTGGCCAGCACGTCCGACTCGCGGAGGACGAGCAGCTCCTCGCCGTCCACCTTGATCTCGGTGCCGCCGTACTTGCTGTAGAGGACTTCGTCGCCTTCGGACACATCGAGGGGCGTGCGCTTGCCGGTGTCGTCGTTCACCTTGCCGTCGCCTACGGCCAAGACCTTGCCCTTCTGGGGCTTCTCCTTGGCAGTGTCGGGCAGGACGATGCCACTCGCGGTGGTCTCCTCCTCCTCGATCGCCCGCACGATCAACCGATCGCCGAGGGGCTTTAGCTTCATCTGGACAAACCTCCGAATTGATTAGGTTTCTGCGCGGAGATTGGCACTCGCACGGGCAGAGTGCCAGGCGGATGACTATAGCTGACCTGAAGCGGGTTTCAAGGTTTCCTGGCACTCTCTTGCATAGAGTGCCAAGCTCTGGGGGTGCCTCGCGGCGCGCGAGCCGAGGGTTTTCCGGGTGCCTCGCGGCGCGCGAGCCGCAGGGTTTTCCGCGCGCCTCGCGGCGCGTGGGCCGGGGCGTAGCTAAAGAGCCGCCTAGTAGCTAAATGCAGCTACTGCCCATCAAGATCGCCCATGAGCCGCCCGAATCGAGCGTGCAGCGGCGATCGACGACGCTCTTTCCCTGGTAGCGGTATCTGAGTGTCAAGCGCGTGAAATGTCCGCGGCGTGGACGGCTGACGCTGATCGCCACCGCGTAGCGGACGTACGGGCTTCCGGCGCAGTCCGGCACGCACGTCTTCAGCCACACGGTGCCCACCGCGAATGCGCCCCAATGGGACCAGGTCTCCCAGCGGAGGAAGCCCGGGCGCTTGCCGACCGCACGGTAATCGCTCGGCAGCTTGCCGATGATGCCGCTCCCGTCGCCGGTGTAGTCGATCGTGGCCGGGCGCACCGCGTACGGGCCTTCTGCGGTGAACATCGATGGCAGCGACGCCGCGCCCGCCACCGCGGCGGCCGAGCAGACGAGAACCGTCACGAGCGCAAGCGTTCTCCAAATCCTCCTCATCGGAGGCCTAGTTGCGCGCTCCGCCCAGGCCGTGGATGCGGTCGCGGAGCTCGGGTGGGTTCTCAATGATCTGCGAGAAGCGGACCACGGTCACGGTGTCGTCCATGGACACCCTGCGGCCATAGATCTGCTCGAGGAAGTGGACCATCTCGTCGACGCGCCGGAACTCCGGGTTGTCGTGCTCGATGTCGCGCGGGGATAGGTCGCGAACCCGCTTTACCTCCACCTGGTCGATCACGGCGTTGAAGATCTTTTCCCGCGGCGAGTGCTGGTAGCCGATCGTCACCAGCACGCATTCGTTCTTGCGGTACTTGTGCGACTTGTCGCCGAGCCGGATGGTCGCAGTCTTACGGCCGCGGCGCAGCTGATCGCCGAACACGGACGAGTAAAAGTTCAGGACTCGCACCGCCGCCAGCCTACCGTTTTGGTGCAGTTTGCGACAACGCACGCGGCCCTTCCCGGGGCCTGCCCGGAAATGCTCAGTACACGTACCGCTCAAGGGCGGCCGGGTCGTGCACGACCAGCCTGCCCCGTCCCTGGGTGATGACCCCGGCGCGCTCGAGCACGGCCAGAAAGCGGCTCGCCGACTCGCGTGAGGAGCCTGCGAGCTGAGCCAGTTCGGCTTGGGTCGAGGTGATGAGTACATCGCCCCCGGATGAACCTTCCACACGGGCCGCTTGAACCAGCTGCGACAGTACTGCCGCCACCCGGCTCTGAACCGTTTGAAACGACTGGCGTGTCAAGCGCTGGTTCGTCTCGCGCAGCTTTCGCCCCAGGGAGCCGAGCAGCTTGACGGCGATGTCCGGATGCTCGCGCAGCAGCCGCCTCATGTCGCCGGCGAGGATCGCGATCGCCTCCGTCGCTTCGATGGCCTCGACGGTCGCCGAACGGCGCTCGTCATCGAACATCGCCAGCTCGCCGAAGATGTCGCCCGGCCCGAAGTTGGCCAGCGTGATCGAGCGTCCGTCGGTGTGCTCCCGTACCGCCCTGGCTTGACCGGAGCGCACGATGTAGCAGGTGCTGCTCTCGTCGCCTTCTCGGAAAACGACCTCGCCGGCGTCGAAGCGCCGCGGCACCGCCACCTCGGCCACGCGCGCCAGCTCGTCCTCTCCCAGCGCGGAGAAGACGGGCACACGGTGCAAGAGCTCAATCGTCTCCCCGCTCGTCGGCATAGACAGATGTTATGCCGCCCTTTCAAGCGGCGAGTTGGCGTGTGGACCGCTGATAGGGTCCCGCCGGGAAGGCTTCGCGGACCCATGAGACGTCTCTCGCTGATCCTGGCTGCGCTGTTCGTCGCCGCGTTGGCGGCGTCGTCAGCCGATGCCGCGGCCACAGGCCCGCCCGCCCCCACGGCCCCGCCCGCCCCTACGCCCCAACAGGTGCATCAAGCGGTTGCCGCCGCGAAGCGCTCGCGCAATCTGTGGGCGACGGTCAACATCTGTGGCATCGCTGGCAGCACGCGTGCGGTCGGCCTGCGGGCCCAGATGCCGGGCCTCGGCTTCACGAGCAACCTGTACATGACGTTCTCGGTCTATTACCGCACGACCGGCGGTGCCAACCGGCTCGTGCCCGGGACTCGGAAGACGGTGCTCGTGGCCAACAGCGGCACAAGGCTCTACCAATCGGGCGTCACATTCCACTTCCCGCCGCCGGCCACGCTCAGCGGGAGGGTCTTGTTCGTGTGGAAACTGCAGGGGCGCCAGCTGGGCCAGGCCATCCGCTGGACCACCGCCAATCACAAGCATGTTGATCACGCCAACCCGCCGGGATTCAGCGCCGCGGCGTGCACAATTCAGTGAGCTCTCATCTCGCGCGGCGCTACAGCTGAGCGAACAGCCGCGGGTCGTTTGATATGACCCCCGTCACACCCAGATCCTCAAGCGCTCGCAGCTGCGCCAGGTCATCGACCGTCCACACGTAGAGCTCGCCGCCGGCGCTTAGCACTCGCTCCACCAGCCGCGCGCTGACCAGGCGCCAGTGGACCATCAGGGCATCGCACCGGCGCGCGCGGATGGCCGCCGCAGCGCGGGAGGGCAGCGCGCGCCGCGCCAGATGGACGGCGACCCGGGCAGGCAGCGACAGTGCGGGCGAGCGGAACGGGTCCCGGCGCACTCGCGGCACCGACCAGCCGAGCTTGACCGCCGGCTCCGCGGCGCGCACAGCGCTGAGGCTCGATCCATACTGCGTGGAGATCATCGAGCGTCCCAGCAGGCCGTGGTCGCGCAGCGCATCCAGGACCCGCAGCTCGTACCCCGGCAGCTTGAGATCGACGTCAAGTTCGATTGCGCCAAAGGCGTCCGTGGCCAGGTGGGCGAGCCCTTCCTCCAGCGAGTGCGGCGCCCGAGACGCGGCGTCGTCGTAGTCGTGGGCCAGCAGCAGGCGCGTGCCTTCGAGGTCCGGCAGAACGTCGAATTCGATCATGTCGACGCCCGTGGCCAGCGCGGCGTCGAAGCTCTCGTAGGTGTTCCCGGGGGCGATGTGCTCGGCGCCCTTGTGGCCGACGCGCCGCAGCCTGGTGGCACCTACTCCTGGCAACTCGGGGCACCAGTAGGTCGTGCGGTTCGCGTCGCCAGCCGGATGACGGGGGGCCGGCCCGGCCGTGCCGAGCCCGGAGGGCGAGCGGGCCGAGCCCCCCGCCCGCGAGCGGACCGCGCGCGCCGCAGCGCGGGCACGGCCGTCCGGTGCGGCGGTAGACCCGCGGCTCGATGGACCGCGGACCTTGCTCCGCCGAACGCAGCATCCGCGGGCGTATGGCGGCAATAATCCGTTCCGCCTCAGCGTCCGTGAGGCGGCGCACATCGCGCCAGGGGTCGATCGCCGCCTCCCAGCAGCCCTCGGCCTTCCAGATGTTGCCGATTCCGGCCACGGTCGTCTGATCGAGCAGGGCATCGCCGATCGTCCGCGTCGGATCGTCACTGCGCAGCCGGCGCAAGAACTCGCGGCGATCGAACTTTTCCGCCAGGACGTCCGGGCCGAGCGCCGCCAGGCGCTGGTCCGAGCGCACCCGGCCAGCGGTCATGAGCTCGAGCAGCGGCCCGTCGAACTGGACGACGTCGTGTCCGGCGGCATGGATCACGAGCCATGCCCGCCCTCGCGAGCGGCCCCATCGCCTCCCCTGGCCATACACCCCCCAGACGCCGCTCATCCCCAGATGGGAGTGCAGCGCCAGCCCGCCCTCAAAGTGCAGGAACAGGTGCTTGCCGTGGGTGTCGACGGCGGTCACGGCGCGTCCCGCGAGGCGCTTCGGCCAGCGGTCGGGCAGGTGACGGGGCTGGGGTGTTTGGAGCGACTCGGGAACCCGGCCCGCCAGCACCGGCCGGATCCTGGCCGCCGCGTACGCGATCGTGTCGCCCTCGGGCACGGTCTGACGGTACTACGGCGCTTTCGCCGCAACGATCGTGGACTCTGGTTGTTAAACGCGGTCGGAGAAGCGATGACGAGGCGACTGACGTTGAGCTTGATCCTGGCCGCGGCCTGTGCGCTGAGCGCTGCGGCGCCGGCCTTCGCCGTCCACCAACCGAGCGGCCGGGCGCTGCGCGCCATCCGCGCCGCGGTGCTGCCGGCAAACAATCCGTATTTTCACTGTGGACGTGTCGCGTGGGCCAGGATCTCGTCCGCCGGCCCGTACGCGATCGCGTCGGTCAGCGCCAAGCACCGTCCCCACAGCTGTGTCGATCAGGTCCAGCCGGGACTGTTCTTGGTCAAGCGGCACGACGGGCGCTGGCAAACCGCGATCGAGGTCCACAACCAGTTCTGTCCGCGAGTGCCGGTTGCCGTGCTCGCCGACTTCCGTGCCTACCTCGCGGGACGCAACCTGATCCACCCTGGCACCGCGCTCTCGAGCGACTGCATCGGGCGCATCGCGCGCTCCTGAGCGTCACGCGCTCAGCGTTAGTCTCCTCGGGCTCTCCTGAAACCCCAGCTCCAACAGCGCCGGAGCCAGGGGACTCGTGAGCGCCGACTCGCCGTCCACCTTCTCAAGACCCAGCCTCCTGCCGCGGCCGCTTCGCACGTGCGCCACGAGCGCCTCGAGCGCCGGTTGGAGTCGCTCGTCGCCCGCCGGCAGGAGCGTCTGCAGGCCGCGGCCCCCGCGCTCCAGGTAGAGAACCGGCTCGCCCCCGGCGAGCACCACGTATGCCCCGGCGACTCGCGCCGGCCGCCGGCCGCCGGCCTTGGCGGAGCTGGGCCACGGCAGCGCCGCGCCGTAGGGCTGGGCCGGGTCGACCGCCGCGAGCACGAGCGGCTGGGCCTCGGCCGGCTTTGAGGCGCGCAGACGCTCGACGGCGCCGGGGAGCGCGAACTGGGCCCCGCCCAGCCCCTCCACAAAGTAGCCGCGGCGCGCCGTACCGAGGGTCTCGAGCTGCGAGAGCTCGGGGTAGATGGCCGAAAACCCGCCCGGGACCCCCTCCGCCACCACCTGCTCGCGGGTCAGGATGCCGTAGCGCTCCAGCAGCAACTCGGCATGAGCACGGCGCCGGGCGACGGGATCGACGCCCGAGTCTCCGAACAGCGCGGCTGTCAGCGACCACCGACCCTGAACCTGCGCCGCAGCCCCGGCGCGCCGGCGGCTTGCGAAGCGCCCCGCACGCCGCGAGCCGCCGACGCCCGCGGCCAGCGAACGCTGTCCCCGGGCCAGCGTGAGCCGCGGGGCGCGCAGCGGCGCGAAGGCGTCGTTCGTGACCTCGCCCCCCCACACGAGGCTCCACAGGGCTTCCTGCAGCTCCTCGGGCGACAGGTCAACGTCGATCAGCAGGTCGGTGAAGAAGCACGCGCCTCCAGCAAGCCGGTGGCGGATCGCCTGGCGCTGGGGCGTGTCGTCCTCGTCTCCGGTTGCCCGGATGCCCGGCGGCGGCCCGAGTGCCGCGGCGTCCTCGCGGAAGTAGAGCGCCACGCGACCCGAATGGCGGCCGAGCGCACCGGCGCCGACCCACACCAGCTCGCCGCTGGCACACAGCTGATCGAGCCAAGAGGGTGAATACGCGCCGGTCCGCCGCGGCAGGACCTCCCGCTCCCAGACATCCGCCGCCAGCGGCAATCCCTGGAGCGCTACCAGCACCTCGCGCAGGCGGTCGACGCCGGCGCCCGTGGCCGGGTGGCGATCGACGCCCTGCCAGGCGGGTCCGAACACCGCCAGCGCGCGCTGGTCGGCCGGCTCGATCTCCTTGCGCAGCACGGCCAGCGAGGCGCGCCGCAGCCGGCGCAGCACCTCGGGATCGCACCATTCACGCTCGCTCCCCCCGGGGCGAAGCTCGCCCCGCACCAGCGACCCCTCCCGCTCCAGCTCTCGCAGAGCCGATGAGGCGTCGACGCCGTAGCGCTGTCGGACCTGCGCATCGGTGAACGGGCCGTGCGTAGCGGCGTAGCGCCGCATCAGGCGTGAGAGGGCACCTGGCACGTCGGCCAGAAATGCGGCCGGCAGGCCGCCCGGCGGCGCGGCGCCCAGCGCGTCACGGTAGAGGCCGGCGTCGGCGGCATCTATGAAGCGCTCCTCGCCTGCGATGCGGATAGGAATCGCCCGCCGCTCGGCGACCAGGGAGCCCAGCATCTCGTCTGCTTCCAAGCCGTGGAGCACGCGTGCAGAGAGCTCGGATAGCGAGAGATCCCCTACTCGCCGCAGCACGTCGTGGAGGCCGTCACGGTTTGCGGCCCGGCCCTGTTCAGAGAGATGCTGGAGATCGGCCTCGAGCGCCGCCAGCGCGCCGGGATCGATGAGATCCCGCAGCTCCTCCTGGCCCAGCAGCTCGCGCAACAGATCGCGGTCGAGCGAGAGCGCTGCCGCTCGACGCTCCGCGTTCGGCGTGTCGCCCTCGTACATGTATGTGGCCACGTAGTCGAACAGCAGGCTCGAGGCGAACGGGGAGGCGGTCGGTGTCTCTACATCGATCAGCGAGATTTCACGCCGGTGGATGCGCGTGAGCAGATCAACCAGGCCGGGAACGTCGAGCACGTCGCGCAGGCATTCGCGATAGGTCTCGAGCACGATCGGAAAGTCGCCGTACTTCTTGGCCACCTCCAGCAGCGACTGCGACTTCAGGCGCTGCTGCCAGAGCGGCGTGCGCTTCCCGGGCCGGGCGCGCGGGATGAGCAGCGCCCGCCCGGCGTTCTCGCGGAAACGCGCCCCGAACAGCGCGCTCGACGAGAGCTCCTCGACGACGCGGTCCTCCACCTCGTCGGGCTCCAGCAGGACGGTCTCGGCATCCGGGGGATCCTCGGCGTCGGGAAGGTGGACGATGATCCCGTCATCGGAGTAGATGGCGTCCGCCTCGAGCCCGAGCTCGTCGCGGATGCGGGCGCTCAGCGCAAGCGCCCAGGCCGAGTGGACTCGTCCACCGTGGGGCGAGAGCACGCACAGCCGCCAGTCGCCGATCTCGTCGCGAAAGCGCTCGACGACGATCGCCTGATCGGAGGGCACAACGCGCGTGGCCGCCTGCTGCTCACGCAGGAAGTCGAGCAGGTTGCCGGCGGCCCGGCTGTCGAGATCGTAGCCCTGCTCGAGCTTCTCCGCCGGCTGCTCCACCGCCCAGCGGGTGAACGCCCCGATCGCCTCGCCGAGCTCACGCGGGCGCCCCACGCCGTCGCCCTTCCAGAAGGGCACGGCGCCCGGGAGCCCCGGCGCGTGTGTGACGATCACGCGGTCTCGGGTGATCTCCTCGATCCGCCAGGTGCTCGCGCCAAGCAGGAAGGTCTGACCCGGCCGGGCCTCGTAGACCATTTCCTCGTCGAGCTCGCCGACCCTGCGGCCGTCGGGCAGCGTGACCGTGTACAGGCCGCGGTCGGGGATCGTGCCGGCGTTGATGACCGCCAGCTGGCGCGCCCCCTGGCGGGGCCGAATCGTCCCCTTCACCCGGTCCCAGACGATCCTCGGCCGGAGCTCGGCGAACTCCGATGAGGGGTAGCGCCCATCGAGCATGTCGAGCACGTTCTCGAGCTGGCTGCGGGGGAGGTCGGCGTAGGTGTGGGTACTGGTCACCAGCGAGTAGAGGTCCTCGACTGCGACCGGCTCCTCCTCGCCGGACGCGGCGGCGACGGCCACGATCTGCTGCGCGAGCACGTCGAGCGGGTTACGGGGAACGACCGTCGTCTCGATCTCCCCGTCGCGCATGCGCCGGGCGACGACCGCGCACTCGAGCAGGTCGGCGCGGAACTTGGGGAAGATGCGCCCCCGGCTGACCTCGTCGACGGAGTGCCCTGCGCGGCCTATCCGCTGCAGTCCACGCGCCACCGACTTGGGCGACTCGACCTGGATCACGAGGTCGACGGCACCCATGTCGATACCAAGCTCCAGGGACGAGGTGGCGACGAGGCAGGGCAGCTCGCCGGCCTTCAGCAGCTCCTCGACGACGGTTCGCTCCTCACGGGCCAGCGAGCCGTGGTGCGCCCGCGCTAGCTCCCTGGCCGGCCCTCCCGCCGCCTCGTCTTCGGCCGCCGCGAGGTCGTTGAGCCGCAGCGCGAGCCGCTCGGCACTGCGGCGGGCGTTGACGAACAGGATCGTCGAGCGGTGCGCGCGGATCAGCTTGAGCAGCTCGGGATAGATGGCCGGCCAGATCGAGCGCCGCGTGGCCTCGCCGCCGGCGAGCGGATCGACCTCTGGCGCGGGCGTGGCGTCCGGCTCGATCATCGACTCCACCGGGACGTGGATCTGGAGGTCGAGCGGCTTGCGGATGCCCGTGTCGACGATCCGGCAGCGGCGGTGCGGGCCTACCATGAAGCGGCCGACCTCCTCCAGCGGGCGCTGCGTCGCCGAGAGCCCGATGCGCTGTACCTCTTTGTCCGCCGCTCGGACCAGCCGCTCCAGCGTCAGCGCCAGGTGCGCTCCGCGCTTGGTGGCGGCGACGGCGTGGATCTCGTCGATGATGCACCAGCGGGTGGCGGCGAACAGCTGCTGCGCCCTGCCGGTCAGCATCAGATACAGCGACTCTGGCGTGGTGATCAGGATGTCGGGCGGCTTTCGCAGCATCGCCTGGCGCTCCCGCTGCGGGGTGTCGCCCGTGCGCACGGCCACGTTCAGATCCGGAGCGATCCCCCGCAGCGGCGCGCGCAGGTTGCGCTCGATGTCGTAGGAGAGCGCCTTCAGAGGCGACACGTACACGAGCCCCGTCGCGCCTTCGCCCTGCTCGCGCTCGCTGGCCAGCCGGTCGATCGCCCACAGGAACGCCGCCAGCGTCTTGCCCGACCCGGTGGGCGCCGAGATCAGCACGTGCTCGCCCGAGGCGATCGCCGGCCACGCTTGCTGCTGTGCCGGCGTGGGTCCCGCAAACGCCTGGCCGAACCACTCGCGAGAGCGAGGGCTGAAGCCTTCGAGCGGATCCGGACGTGAGCGCGCGATAAGCCGAGCCTAGCCAGCTCTCGGCGCGCACACGCCCCGTTCCGCGCCAAGCCGGGTAGCAGTGACGCGATGCTGCGTCTGCTCGGTCTCGTCATCTCGATTGGGCTGGCCGATTCGATGAACCCGAGCTCGGTCGGGCCGGCGCTGATCCTGGCGGCCGGGCCTCGACCACGGCGCAGTGTGCTTCAGTTCACCGGCGGCTTTGCCGCGGTGTCGATCGTCGGGGGCCTCGTGGTGGCGCTTGGTCCCGGTCAGGCGATTCTGGCCCTCGTTCCAAAACCCGACGCCACCACCCGCTACATCCTGGAAACGATCGCCGGCGTGGCGATGCTCGTGGCGGCCGCCGTGCTGTGGTGGCGGCGCGAGCGCCTGGCGGGCAAGGAAGCTTCCGCTGAATCGAAACCCAGGCGCGGCTCCCCTGCGGTGATGGGCCTCACGATCTCGGCGGTGGAGCTGCCAACGGCGTTTCCGTACTTCGCGGCCCTCGCGGCCGTCGTGGGGTCGGGCCTGAATATCGGCGAGCAGGTCATCCTGATCGTCGTCTACAACCTCTGCTTCGTCCTGCCGTTGCTGGGCATCGCGGCCACTCTGACCATCGCCGGGGACAGGGCCGTCGCGCTTCTGGCGCGCGTGCGCGGCTTCATGCGCGGCCACTGGCCCGTGATCGCCGCTGCCGTGGCTCTAGTCGCCGGCGTGATCGTCACCACGCTGGGGGTCACGGGCCTGGGGCTGAGAGCGGGCGGCCACACAGGCAGAATCTCGAGGCGGGTGCGCCATCTGCTCACCCACCCTTGACGGCCGCCCTGAGGCCAGGGCCGGCTACTCGGGGATGATTCTTACGAGCTGTCCGCCCCGCGTGCAGCGCGCCTGCCACCCGGCCGCGGCCTGGACGCTGAACCGCCGGCAGCGGAATCCCAGCGGGCGACGGCGCCCATTCATGTAGCGGCGGCCGACCGTGCGCGCGGTGCTGCAGCGGACGTCGCGAGAGACGATGGCGATGAAGGAGTTGTGAAGCGCTCCGCAGTCCCTGAGGCGGGCAGCCGACGCGCTGGGCCCGGCGGCGCTCGCCCCGCCGACGGCGATCAGGGCCGCGACGAACACGGCGCAGGAGACGACCGCTAGCAGGCGCATCGAGGCACGCACGCGTGAGGCTCCAAGAATTTGATTGCTCATGGGCGCGCAATATACGCGGCAGCGCCCTGCGCCGCGCCACCTGGGCTCATGAACGCCATGGCCTCGGCAAGTCCCGCAGACCGGCGCAAGGTCGCGATCCGCCGGCCGGGCTGAACGGCGGCTCGGACCGGACCCAACCACTCGCCCAGTCGCTCGGCCAGCGCATCCAGATCGGAGACAACGAGCGTCAGGCCCCAGAAGCGAGCGGGCCCCGACCCCGTGTCCTGGGTCTCCACCAACTCGAGGATCGCCGGTCCCAGGCGGCGAAAGCCCATCCGGCCGCCGCCAGGCCGCTCGAGGACCCGGCGCAAGGGCATCGCGGCTGCAGCGAGCGCGGCGGCCGTCCGGTCGAAGTCCGGCGTCACGACCACCACGTGGTCGATCCCGGTGGCGCCGTTGGGGTGCGCGGCACCGGGGGTCGGCGTGCCGGCCGGGATCAGCGGCAACCCGTCAAGCTCGTGGTCCAGCCCACTCACGGCCCATCCCGTTATCCCGTCTCCCGGCGTGCCCAGCTCGAGCCCGATCCCGCCGATCACGCAGCTCCGCTCGTGCACGGTGAAGCCCAAAGCGCTCCAGCGCTCGGGCAGATCCGCCAGCGCCAGCGCCTCTAGCTCCGGCCTCAGCTCGCGAGCTCCCGCGCGCGCGTGAATATCTGGTCGAGCATGGGCTCGGTCAGCCGCCCGGTGAACGTGTTCTGCTGGCTGGGGTGATAGCAGCCGAGGAGCTCGATGCCGCCGACCGGGGCCCTCGCCCCGTGCGCGAACTTCGGTCGCGGCCTGAGCGCCGGCGCGCCACGCGCGGCGAGCACGCGCAACGCGACATCCCAGGCGAAGCCCCCCAGGCAGACGATCGCGCGCACCGAGGGTATGAGGTCCAGCTCGCCATGCAGGTAGGGGAGGCAGTTGTCGCGCTCGGAGGGCGACGGCCGGTTGGCGGGCGGAGCGCAGCGAACGGCGGCCGTGACGAAGCAGCCCTCGAGCCGCAAGCCATCGTCGCGGGCCACGGACCGCGGCTGGTTGGCGAACCCGGCCCGCCACAGAGCCGCGAACAACCAGTCGCCGGAGCGGTCCCCGGTGAAGATGCGCCCGGTCCGATTGCCCCCGTGAGCCGCCGGCGCCAGCCCCAGGACGAGCACCCGGGCGTCGGGATCGCCAAACCCCGGGAGCGGTCGCCCCCAGTACTCCTCTGAAGCGAACGCGGCGCGCTTGACCCGAGCTGTCTCCTCGCGCCAGGCGACCAGCCGCGGACAGCGGCGACAGCTCACCACCTCTCGTTCCAGCGCCGCGAGCGCTCGCCGCTGGGGGCCGCTCACGAGGGGGAGCGCCGCAGCACGCCGCCGATCAGGCGGTCGACTACCGGCGTCAGCTCCAGAACGTCCCCGGGCTCGCCCAACCGCAGCTGGCGCGAGAGCAGTTCGATGATCCCGCCCACCGCGGCGTAGGCGTCATAGGGCGAGGCGAACCGCGGGCTCAGCCCCAGCTCCGCGGCTCTGGCGTTCTCGGCGTCGAGCAGATCGGCGAACGTCTGAACGAACTGGTCGCGGCGGCTGGCGGCCTCTGGCCCGGCGGCGATGATTTCCACCAGCAGCGTGTGGCTGTAGGCCGGGTTGTCGGCCACCACCTCGAGCATCGCTCGGGTGCCGGCGCGGATGCGAGCTTCGGCGTCTTGCTCTCCCGCATCCCGAGCGGCGCCGGCGATCGCCTCCGCCAACACCTCAGTGGCTCGATCGAACAGCGCCAGCATGCAGTCGTGCTTGTTGTCGAAGTGCACATAGAACGTGGCCTTCGACATCCTCGCGCGCCGGGCGATCGAAGCGGCGCTGGCCACCGCGTAGCCCCGCTCCGCGAACTCCCGCGCTGCGGCGAACAGCAGTCGCTGGCGCTGTAGCGGCAGTCGCACCTCGAGCGGCGGCGCATGGCGGCCGCGGGCGGATGAGAGTTGATCGGGCGGCGCGGCGGCGCTTCGCCGCCGACGCCGCCTGTTATTGACAGCGGCGCTAGGCCTTGAGTGCCCGTCCATAGTGGCGCTCGTAATAGTCGCGGTACCCCCCGGAGCGGATCGGCTCCCACCACCAGGCGTTCTCCCGGTACCAGGCGACGGTGCGCTCGAGTCCCTCCTCGAACCCCACCTGTGGCTCCCAGCCCAGGGCCTTCAGCTTCTCGGAGGAGAGCGAGTAGCGGCGGTCGTGCCCAGGCCGATCGGTGACGAACTCGATCATTGACTCCTCAGCTCCCGCCAGGCGGATGATCCGCTTCACCGTCTCCAGGTTCTCGCACTCGTCGGGTCCGCCGCAGTTGTAGGCCTCTCCGGGGACGCCTGTGGCAAGCACCTGGCCGATGCCGCGCGCGAAGTCCTCTACGAACAGCCAGTTGCGGACGTTGCGGCCGTCGCCATAGACGGGCAGTGGATCCCCTGCCAGCGCGTTGAGGATCATCAGCGGGATCAGCTTCTCCGGATACTGGTAGGGACCGTAGTTGTTGGAGCCGCGGCAGATCGACGCGCGCAGCCCGTAGGTCTGAAAGTAGCTCGTCACCAGCAGGTCCGCTCCGGCCTTTGTGGCGCTGTAGGGCGAGGACGGGCGCAGCGGCGAGGACTCGGAGAACGATCCCTCTTCGATCGAGCCGTAGACCTCGTCGGTTGACACCTGCACGTAGCGCAGCCCGTGTTCACGCGCCGCCTCGAGCAGCACGTGCGTCCCCTGCATGTTGGTGACGATGAACTCCTCGGAGCCGGTGATCGATCGGTCGACGTGGGTCTCGGCGGCGAAGTTGACGATTGCCTCGCACCCCTCGAGCGCATCCGTCACGGCGGCCGGGTCTTCGATCGCTCCCCGTACGAAGCGAATCTCCTCCAGCACGTCGTGGAGGTTCTCGCGCCGGCCGGCGTAGGTCAGCTTGTCGAGAACCGTCACCGCGTCGTGGTCCTCGCGCACGCGCTGGCGGACGAAGCTCGAGCCGATGAAGCCCGCGCCCCCGCAGACGAGCAGGTTCATGGAGCGCTCACCAGAGACGCCATGAACTCGCGCAGGCCCTCGCGCCACGCCGGGAGCACCGGTGCGCCGCGGCGCTCGGAGCGCAGCACGCTGTAGGCCGGGCGCGGCGCGGGGCGGGTCATCTCATCGGTGCCGGCCGGCGCCACCTCGCATTCGATCGCGGCGATGTCCACGATCTCCCGCGCGAACTCAAACCACGAACACTGCTCCGAGGCTGCGACGTGCACGACGCCCGGCATGGGCTCGGATTCGGCGAGACGCACCAGGGCCCCAGCGAGGTGTCCGGTGAACGTCGGGCACCCGACCTGGTCCGCGACCACGGTCAGCCGCTCGCGCTCGGCGGCCAGCCGCAGGATCGTCTTCGGAAAGCAGCGCCCCGACGTACCGAACAGCCACGACGTTCGCACGATCGTGTGCCGCTCAGGCGCTTCGCGTGCCACGGCCCGCTCGCCTTCGAGCTTCGTTTTTCCGTATACGGACAGCGGCCCGACCGGATCGGACTCCACGTACGGGCTCGACTTCGATCCATCAAACACGTAGTCGCTCGAGATCTGGATGACCCGCGCCCCTGACCGTTGGCACGCGCGAGCCACATTGCCGGCGCCGTCGCCGTTGACGGCCAGCGCCGACTCGGGGGACGATTCGGCCCCGTCAACGTCGGTCCAGGCCGCGCAGTTGACGACCACGTCGGGCCGCGCGCGCCGCACCACGGCGTCGACCGCGTCACCGTCGCCGATGTCGAGCCCTGCGCGGTCATATGCCAGAACCTCCAACCCGGCGGCCGAAGCGGCTCGGCAGACGTCGGTCCCGAGCATGCCGGCGACCCCTGTGACTAGCACCCGCATCCGAGGCAAGGGTACGCGAAGCGCTGCGTGCCGCTTCCTTGACGAGCGTGGACGGCAAACGTGGCTCCTGGTGTCGTTTCCCGCTCACCGATCTGAAGAGCGGCGCCTCCGAGGCGCCGGCGGCGCAATACTGCCGCCGTGCTCTGGCCTAGCGAGCCGAAGCGAGCCTGGCTGGTTGGCGTCGCCGTTGCCGCCGCCTGCGGCTCGACGGCCGCCGGATGCGGACAGCTCCGTTCCCAGCAGTCGGCGCAGCGCAGCTCCCCCGTCCAAACCACCCCGGTCTCGAGCTCGCACGCCCACCCCCAGGTGGTGCAGCCGGTGGCGGGCGCCGCGCCCGCCTCCGGCGCTTCCGACGCCGCGCCGACCTCGGTCAGCGTGGGGCCTCCGAGCGGCGGCAGCCTGCCCCAGCCCGAGTCGCTGGCGCAGGTCCGCGCGGAGCTGGCGGCGAGCGGCCTGTCGGGAAAGGTCACTCAGGCCACGCTGGCACCGGGCGGGCTTGCGATCGCTCCGACTGGCGCCCCGGCCGTCGTCCAGCAGATGATCAACGCCGGCAATCAGATCGCGCATCTCCCCTACCGCTTCGGCGGCGGCCACGGCACTTACCAGGACACCGCGTACGACTGCTCCGGATCGCTGAGCTTCGTGTTCATCGAGGCAGGGATCCTCAACACCACTGTGGACTCGTCCGAGCTGATGAGGATGGGTAAGCCTGGCCCCGGCAAGTGGGTGACGATCTACGCCAACCCCGGCCACACGTTCATGTACGTCGCCGGGTTGAGATTCGACACCGTGGCGCTGGCGGCGAGCGGCAGTCGCTGGTCGAATGGCCCCCCCGAGGAAGGTATCGGCGGCTTCGTGGTCAGGCATCCGCCGGGCTTGTAGCCGGTCGCGGGGGCTCGTCCCCCGTGACAACCGCGGCGCACCGCGGCCCTAGGCCGCCGCGTGCGCCGGCTCCGGCTCGCGCGCGCCGGAGACAACGAAATCGCGGCCGCGGATCAGCACCAACGCCAGCACCGCGCTCACCAGCGCGATCACGCCGGCGACCAGCAGGATGTCGTTCATCGAGTGGGCGAACGCGCTGTGGATTACGGCCGTGGTCTCCGCTCGCCGGGGCGCCGGGACCTGCCCGACCACCTCTCGCGCCCCGACGGCCGCCACAGCGTGCGCGATCTGGTGAACGTGGCTGGCAAGCGGCGTCCCGGCCAGCTTGGGTGCGAGCTGGGTCGCCAGCGAGCTCTGGAAGATCGCCCCCAGCGCGGCGATGCCGGTGGCGATTCCCACCTGCCGAAAGGTGTTGTTGATTCCCGAGGCCATTCCGCTGCGCTGCGGCGGGACGACGCCGATGGCGGTGGAGGCGAGCGGCGGGTTCACAAGCCCCACCCCGGCCCCGGCCACGATGAACCCCGCCAGCAGCGCCGTCCAGTGCGACGTGGCGCTGAGGCCCCGCATCAAAAGCAGGCCGAGCCCCACCAGTCCCAGGCCCAGGCTGAGCAGCAGACGCACGGGTACGCGCGCAGAGAGATTGCCCGACACCGCGGCGACGACGAAGCTCAGCAGCGACACCGGCAAGAAGCGAAGGCCCGTCCCCAGCGGCGAGAGGTTGAGGACGGTCTGCATGTACAGCGCCAGGTAGAGGAACATCGCGAACATCGAGGACGAAATGCCGAACGCCACCAGCGCGGCGCCGTCGAACGTCGGCTTGCGAAACAGCCTCAGGTCGAACATCGAGTTGCGCTGCATGAACTGCGAGACGACGAACAGCGCCAGCAGCACGGCGGCGGCGGCGAACAGGGAGACGATTTCGGTGCTGCCCCAGCCGTGGTCGTCGCCCAGCACCAACGCCAGGACGAGCGCAAACAATGCGGCTGTGAACGTGATCGTTCCCACCCAATCGATGCTCCTGCCTTCTGGATCCCGCGATTCGCGCACCCGGGCGAGCGTCAGCGCCGCGCCCGCCAGGCCGATTGGCACGTTGAGGAAGAAGATCGACTGCCAGCCCAGCGTGTCGGTCAGCACGCCACCCACCAGCGGGCCGATCGCCACCGCGGCGCCGGTGGTGGCGCCCCAGATCCCGAACGCGGTGCCGCGCTCCCTCCCCTGGAACTCCTGCGCCAGCAGCGCCAGCGAGGTGGAGAACATGATCGCACCACCGATTCCCTGGCCCCCTCGGGCCAGGATCAAGAACAGGGCGCTGGGCGACAGAGCGCACAGCAGCGAGGTGAACGCGAACAGCGCCAGGCCGATGGTGAACACGAGTCTTCGCCCCACGAGGTCAGCGAGCGCGCCGGCGGTCAAGAGCAGCGAAGCCAGCGTCAGCGCATAGGCATCGACCACCCACTGGATGTCCGAGAAGCTGGCCTTCAGCCCCTGGGCGATCTTGGGGAGCGCGACGTTCACGACCGTGATGTCGAGCAGCAACATGAAAATCGCCACGCAGACGACGATCAGCGTCCACCACTTGCGGTGCATTGATCGCAGGCTAGCTGGCGTCTACGCCCGGCCGTACACGGGCACCTCGGCGCCGCTGATCGGCGCCGAGTAGGACGACAGCAGGTACGCAACGACGTCCGCGATCTCCGCCGGCTTGACCCAGCGGTCGTGGTCTGCGTTGGGCATCGAGGCGCGGTTGAAGGGCGTGTCGATCACGCTCGGCAGGATCGCGTTGCAGCGGATGCCGTCGTCGCGGTATTCGACGGCCAGGGACCGGGCGAACGCGATCACCGCGGCCTTGGAGGCCACGTAGCCGGCCGCTCCCGCAAACGGTTGCAGGGCCGCGCGCGTGCCGACGCACACGATCGAGCCTCCGCCGGCGGAAATGAGCTGCGGCAGGACCGCCTGCGTGACCAGATAAGTGGGTCGCAGGTTCAACCGAAACTGAGCCTCGAACTCCTCGATCGGCGTCGCGTCGACGCGCTCGCCGACGGCGAATCCCCCGACGAGGTTGACGAGCCCGCCCAAGGGCTTTGAGATCTCGGCAGCGCCCGCTTCGACGACCGCTCGGGCTGAGTCGGCTTCGAACAGGTCCGCCTGCACAAGTTCCAAACCCGCTCGGGCCGGCAGTCGTTCGAGCTCGTGCTCCGCGATCCACGGCACGACCACGCGCCATGCGTCGGCCAACAGCCGCTCCACAACCGCGACTCCGAGGCCGCCCGTCCCACCGGTGACAATTGCCGTGCGCTCCATCGTTGCCGTCCGCCGGCCACTTTATCTTCGTTTGCCATGCAAGTTCGGCAATTTTTGGACGGTTGCGAGGTCTCGCAGCCGCTGCTCGTGCGGGACGTGGAACTGCGCCAGCGGCGCGACGGCAGCGACTACCTGAAGCTCCTGCTCGGCGACCGGACCGGCAGCGTGCCCGCCGTGATCTGGGAAGACGTGACGAGCGTGAGGGACGTCTGCGCGGCGGGCGAGGTGGTGCACGTCTGCGGCCGCTACTCCGTCCATTCGCGCTACGGGCCGCAGCTCGCGATCACCTCCCTTCGCCGCGCGGGCGACGGTGAGTACATCGCCGCGGAGCTCGAGGACGGTCCGGCGCGCGAGCCGGAGCAGATGGAGGCCGACCTCCGTGAGCTCCTTGGGACCGTTCAGAACCCTCACCTGCGCCGGCTGCTGGGGCTCGTATTCGGCGTCGGCTCTCGAGTCTGGGCTCACTATCGCGACGCGCCTGCCGCCAAGCACTACCACCAGGCCTACCGCCACGGCCTGCTCGAGCACTGCCTGACCGTGGCCCAGGCCGTCAGCGCCCTGTCGGCGGTCTTTCCCGGCATCGACCGGGACGTGGCCGTGACGGGAGCGCTCCTGCACGACATCGGCAAGCTCGAGGCCTATGACCTCGAGAGTGGGGCGATCGAGATGTCCGACCACGGTCGCCTGCAGGGCGAGATCCCGCTCGGCTATTACCGGGTACGCCGCGCGATCGAGCGGTTGGAGGCCTTCCCGCCGGACCTCGAGCAGGCGATCCTGCACATCATCCTCAGCCATCACGGCGCACTGGAGCACGGCAGTCCGGTCGTCCCCTGCACACGTGAGGCGACGCTGGTTCACATGATCGACAACCTCGGCGGGCGCCTCGGCAGCTTCGACCGCCTCGAGAAGCAGCTCCCCGCGGGCGAGCAGTGGTCGGCCTACGACCGAGCGCTGGGGGCCGGCGCGTACTTCGCGCGCCGCGCCGAGTCCGAGCGCCAAGCGGCGTAGCGCGGCCCCCTCCGCGGAGGGTGGTCGGATAAGCGAAACTGGCTTTCGCTTATCCGACCACCCTCATCCCCGCGCCCAGGGATCGTGCCCGCTTCGTCACGCCGCGTCGCAAATTGCGCAAATAGCGCCGCGCCGGGCCCCGGGCCGCCCCGGCGGTCGACGGCCTCCGACTAGAGTCTCGGTCGTGGCCAAAGACACCGAAAAGCTGATCCGTCAGCTGTCGCTGATCTCCTACCTGATGGCGGAGCGCCGCCCGGTCACCGCGCCCGAGATCCGGCGAGACGTCGAGGGCTACAGCGTCATGAACGAGGACGCGTTCGCGCGGCGGTTCTACGCCGATCGGTCGGAGCTTGAGGCGCTGGGGATCGTGCTGACGATCGAGAAGCCGATCGACGGGCAGGTGGAGCAGGAGAACTACTCGCTGCCGCCGGAGAGCTTCCACCTGCCGCCGATCGAGTTCACGGACGAGGAGCTGGCCGCACTGAGGACCGCGCTTCAGCTGCTCGACGGGGAATTTGCCTACGCCGAGCCCCTGCGGCTGGCGCTCCAGCAGATCGCGTGGGGCAGGCCCAGTCCTCTCAACTCCCCGGAGCAGCACACCGTGGCGCTCGGGATCACCGGCTCGGCCGGTGGCCATGAGCTCTCGCAGCGCCTCCAGAAGGTGGAGACCGCGATCTTCCGCCGCAAGACGATCGTGTTCGACTACTACACGATGGAGCGCGGCGAGCGCGGCTCGCGGCGCGTTGACCCTTACCAGCTGCTCTTCCAAGGCGCTCAGTTCTACGTCGTCGGTCGCTCCCACGAGCGGGGCGCGATCCGCGTGTTTCGCCTCTCGCGGATCCAAGGCAAGGTGGGCTACGCCACCAAGGCCGAGCACGACTTCCAGCGGCCGGCGGACTTCGACCCGCGGGTCTATGCCAACCGCATCCAGTGGCAGTTCGGAGACCCGATCGGCACCGCGGAGGTGTGGATCTCGCGCCGCATCGGCTGGCAGATCGAGCGCCACTTCGGGCCGTACGGAGAGACGGAGGACGCCGGCGAGGACGGGGCAATCCTGTTCCGCACGCCGTACGCCAACGCGCGGCAGCTGATCGCCTGGGTTCTGGGGCTGGGCGAGAACGCGCGACTGCTCGGGCCTCCGGAGCTGGAGGCCGAGTTCCAGGAACGGGTCAAGCTGCTGATCGAGCGCCACAACGGCGACCCGGAGGTGGCGTCCGCATCCGTCGAGACCCCCCGCGCCGAATCCATTGGTCCTACGCAGGCCGGCGAGCCCGACGCGACCGGCAACGGCCACCAGTCCGACGCCGCTATCCGTCCGGAGCGCTTTGCCCGGCTGGTGACGCTGGCCAGCATCCTGATCGACGCCGGGCGGGCGGGCCGAAGGCTCGAGGCTGTCGAGCTCTGCACCGCGCTCAAGGTCTCAGAGCAGGAGCTGCGGGAAGACATCTCGGTGCTTAACGTGGTCAACTTCGGCGCCGGCACGTACGTGCTCTACGCCGAGATCACAGACGACGGAACGGTCGAGGTCGATCCCGAGCCCTACGGAGACTCGTTCGCGCGTCCGGCGCGTCTGCTTCCGGTGGAGGCCAAGGCGTTGATCGCGGCGATCGACCTGATCGGCGAGCACATCCCGGCCGGCTCCCTGGGCAGCGTGCGCGAGAAGGTGGTTGCCGCCCTCGGCGAGGATCCCGCCCACGGGGGCCTTCAGATGGCTCCGTTCGCGGGTGACGACGCGACGATTTCCCGCGTGGTCTCCCGGGCCATCGCCCGCCGGGAGCTGCTCTCGATCGAGTACTACAAGGAGAACGAGGACGAGTTCGCCACCCGGCTGATCGAGCCCTACGCGCTGATCAACGGCCGCGAGGGCTGGTACGTGACGAGCTACGACCGCGACCGTGACAGCGTGCGCCACTTCCGCCTGGACCGGATCAAGTCGGCATCGCCCGCCGGGGAGCGGTTCGAGCCCCGGCCGGAGATCGATCCCGTGGCCGACGTCGACGGATGGCCGCGGACGGGCGAGGTGCCCGCGTCACGGCGCGCGCAGGTATGGATCTCCCCGGAGCGCGCGCGCTGGGCGCGCGAGGAGCGCGCCGTGGTACAGGAGCTCGAGGACGGGGCGGTGGTCGTGGAGCTGGCGTTCGCGGGCGTCGATTGGCTGGTTCGAGAGGTGCTCAAAGAGGCCGGAGATGCGGCCGTGCTCGGCCCCGCGGACGCGCGCGAGGCGGTTCGCGCCGCGGCGTCAGCGCTGGCCGTGGCCGCGCGGGTGTGAGCCGTCGCGAGCAGATCCGCATGTCGCCTCAGGAGGTGGCGACTTTTGTCGAGGAGGAGCGCGTCGTTGTCTGCGCCAGTCAAGGCCATCGCGGCTGGCCGCACGTCATGCCCCTGTGGTACGTCGTCCGGGGCGAGGACATCTGGGCCTGGACTTATGCCGCCTCGCAGAAGGCGCGCAACCTTGAGCGCGACCCGCGCGCCACACTGCAGATCGAGGCCGGCGAGGAGTACCAGGAGCTGCGCGGGGTGATGATCGAGGCTCGGACCACGATCCATCGCGATCACGAGCGGGTGGCCGGAGTCGGTGCCGAGATCTTCACGCGCTATGGGGCAGGGGCGCTGGGCGAGGAGTTCATGGAGGTCGTCCGGGCCCAGGCGGCGAAGCGCGTGGCGCTTCAGTTCTCGGCGCAGCGCACCGCCAGCTGGGACCACCGCAAGCTGGGCGGCATTTACTGATTAACGGGGCGCGCGTAAAGCGCGCCCTTTATTTTTGACGCTGATGCGAGAGCTAAAGGGCCTGATCCTCTCGGGTGGCAAGGGCACGCGGCTTAGGCCGATCACCCACACCAGCGCAAAGCAGCTGGTGCCCGTGGCCAACAAGCCGGTGCTGTTCTACGGGATCGAGGCCATGGCCGAGGCGGGCATCGAGGAGGTGGGGATTATCATCGCCCCGGAGACCGGAGAGGAGATCAAGGCCGCGGCCGGCGACGGCGCGCGATTCGGAGTGAGGATCACCTACCTGCTCCAGGACGAGCCGCTCGGTCTGGCGCACGCCGTGCTCACCGCTCAGCCGTTCCTGGGGGACTCGCCGTTCGTGATGTACCTGGGCGACAACCTGCTGCAAGGCGGCATCTCCGACCTGGTGGCCGCGTTTCGCTCCTCGGCCCCCGACGCCCTGATCCTGCTGACGCCGGTTGCAGACCCGCAGCACTACGGCGTCGCCGAGCTGCGCGATGGGCGGGTGGTGCGGCTGGTGGAGAAGCCGCCCGAGCCACGCACGGACCTAGCGCTGGTGGGGGTCTATATGTTCACGGCCCCGGTACACGAGGCCGCCCGCGCGATCGAGCCCTCCGGACGTGGCGAGCTCGAGATCACCGACGCCATCCAGCACCTCGTCGACCAGGGGCAGCGCGTCGAGCCCCATGTCGTTCAGGGGTGGTGGAAGGACACGGGTCGCCTCGAGGACATGCTGGCGGCCAACCGCCTGGTGCTCGAGACGATCGAGGGCAGCATCGAAGGCCATCTGGTGGACTCGCAGGTCGACGGGCGGGTGATCGTCGAGCCCGGGGCGCGGCTTGAGCGTTGCGCCGTGCGGGGGCCGGCGATCATCGGCGAGGACGCGTCGCTCAGCGACTGCTACGTGGGCCCTTATACCGCCATCGGCCGGGCCTGCACGATCGAGAACGCCGAGGTGGAGCACTCGATCCTGCTCGAGGGGGCCGCCGTTCGCAACCTGGCCGGACGGATGGAGTCATCGCTGCTGGGCCGCAACGTGACGGTTGGCCGTGATCACCGCCAGCCCCGCGCGTACCGCTTCATGGTCGGCGACAACTCCGAGATCGGGATCCCGTAGGACGACTGGGGGCCTAGGCGATCAGCCCCGCAGCTCCGCCCTCAGCTCGCCCATCTGCGCCAACAGCCGCATGCGTACGAGGTCGGGCACGCGGCCGTATTCGCCGCGGTCGTTGCGGGCGATGATCGAGGCGTTTACGACGATTCGCTCGGGCGCGTCCCAGCGGGCGAACGGCCGGGTGGAGAACTCAGGGGAGGCCAGCAGGTCTCGCGCCGCGGCCACGGGGCTCATGCCATGCGCTATCCGCTCGCGTACGCCGCGGGCCACGTGCTCCCAGTAGGCGCGCAGCGCGCCGACGCCGTCGAGGTCGCAGATCGGGCCGTGCCCCGGCACCACGGAGCGCGGCTCGAGCTCCGCGATGCGATCCAGGCCGGCGACCCAGTTCTCTACCGGACCGACCCACATCAGCGGCGTGACGTCTACGAACATCAAGTCGGCGCCGAACACGACGGCGCCGTCCGGGACGTGGACGATCAAATCGCCGGGCGTGTGGGCCGGGCCGACCTCGAGCAGCTCGACGCGCCGTCCACCCACATCGAGCTCGAGCTTGTCGGTAAAGGTGACGGTCGGTGCCGTCGGCGTGATGCCCCCGAAGTCGAAGGAACGGAGCGCACGGGCGAATGTGGTGAGGCCGGAGAGCTTCCCGGCGCCGGCCAGCGGTAGTCGAATGTCGGGCACGCGGCCCAGCTGGCCCAGCAGGCGCAGCCGGCGGGGGTCGTCGCGCGTCATGTCCTCGGCGCCGGCGCGCGTGGCGATGATCTCGACACCTGGCAAGAGCTGGTTTCCCCAGCAGTGATCCGGATCGCCATGGGTGTTCACGAGCCGCGCGATCGGAGCGTCCGCCGTGTGCGGCTGCATGGCTGCCAGCATCCGCCGCGTCAGTCGCAGATCGAACAGCGTGTCGATCAGCAGTGACCGCCCTTCGCCTACGACCAGGCCGGCGTTCGACTCGCCCAGGTCGCCGTTCGGTTGCAGCCAGGCGTACACGCCGTCGCCCACTTCTCTCAGGCCCTGCGCGTAGCGCGCCGGGCGGCCGAGCAGGGACCGGTCTTCGGATAGCGGATCGTTCACGCGCGCAGCTCGTCGAAGTCCGCTCGCAGAGCGGCGACGGCGGCCTCGAGTGCGGCGACGCGATCGGCGAGATCTACATTCGCCACGGCCTCTACCGCCGGCTGTTCGGGCTGGCCGTCGCCGTCAGCTGGGGCGGCGGCGTCCGCGAGACCGAGCAGGTGGGCGAAGCGCTCCTCCTTCTGGCCCGGGCGCCGCTCGAGCCCCCGCGCGTAGCCGCGCTCGACGAGGGCGCCGAGCGCTGCCTCGACATCGCCGAGCGTGGCGAATTGCGCCATACGCTCCGAGCGACCCTTGAGCTCGCCAGGCGTCTGGGCGCCGCGCAGCAGGAGCACGGCCAGGACCGCGAGCTGCTCGCGTCCCAGGCCGAGCGCCTCCTCGGCCAGGTGCCGGTACTTGGTGGCGCGGCTGCCGTGTCCGGAGGCCAGACGCGCCAGGCCGTAGCGTGACAGCCGCTCCGCGGCCTGGCGCACCGTCTGCTCGTCGTAGTCTGTGACCGGGTAGCGATTCGTGCTCTGATTGCACGCCAGACGCAGAGCGTTCAGCGACAGCGGGTACTGGTCGGGAGTCGTCCAGCGCTTCTCGAGCAGGCAGCCCAGGACCCTCAACTCGGGGGCGGTCAGCTGGGCCAGGTGCACAAAGGGAAGTATTCCGCGCCCGCGGCGTCCTTGATGACACGATGAAAAAACTCCGCCACCCGATAACCCTCTCCGTCGCCGTAGCCGCTTTGGCGCTCGCCGCCGCCGGCTGCGGCTCCTCCTCGAGCTCGAAAACCTCGCAAGGCGCCTACGCGCCGCTCTCTACTGCCACAACTACCGCCAAGCCCGCGACGAAGCACACCACCCAGCGGGTCGCCCACCGCAAGACCCACACCACCGCCGTCCATACGTCCGTGGCCAGCGCGCCGGCGTCGGCGCCCGCGACGAGCACCGCCGCCACGCCGGACCGGATGCCCACCACCACGCACACGACCACGGCCGCCCAGGTCACGACTACTGCCACCCATTCGACTAATCCCCCGCCTCCTCCACCTCCGCCCGTGACCACGCATCAGCAGACGACACCGAAGCCTCCCCCGGTCCAAGCCAGTGGCGGCGGGATCCCGCAAGGCGCGAACGCCGGTGACGGGGATTCCGACAACCACGGCGGCCCCAGCGACGGCGACGGCAACGTATAAGCAGTCCAAGGCCACCCGGCGAGCCGCGACGGCGGCACGTCAGCCCGCACGGACGGGCCCCTATTGACAAATGTAGCGCCACGATATATCGTGGCGCTACATGGGTGAGCTGACGCCCACCGGTCGCGTGATCCTGGGAATGCTGGCGCTGGGAAACAGCACCGGCTACGAGATCAAGCAGGTGGTCGACAAGTCGACCCGGCGCTTCTGGGCGGCGAGCTACGGACAGATCTACCCCGAGCTTCGCCGGCTGGAAGAGCAGGGACTGATCCGGGGGCGGCCCGAGCCGTCGGGGGGCCGGGCGCGAACTTCTTACGAGATGACACCGGAGGGCGAGGCCGCCCTGAAAGAGTGGCTGGGGTCGGAGGACGAGCTGGTCTACGAAGTCCGGGACGAGGGGCTCTTGAAGCTGTTCTTCTCGGACAGCCTGCCGGAGCGGCGGCTGCAGAACATCCGGGCGATGAGGTCGCTTCAGGAGCGCAAGCTGGCCGAGCTGCGGGCGATCGAGACCAAGGCTGCCGAGTTTCACCCGGGCCCGCGACTGACACTCGAGGCAGGCATCACGCTGACAGAAAGCATGATCGACTGGTGCCACACGGTCGAGCGCCGGTTGGGGGAGAAGCGATAACCGTGCTCGCCGGGCTGGCCGCGTTTCTCGATGCGAACCGCCGCACAGTGCTTGCCGTGGCGGTCGTGCTCACGGCAGTCGCCGCCACGTTCGGCACGTCGGTGGCCTCCCATATGAGCCCATACGGCGCGAATGACCCCGCCACGCAGAGCGTCCAGGCCACGGACCGCTTCCAGGCGGCGGCCGGTCGGACGATCGACCCCCAGGTCGTGGCGCTCGTCGCCTCGGGCGATGTCCACTCGGCCCGGGCCGAGCAGCGCGTGCATGTGGTGGAAGCCGAGCTTCGCGCGCAGCGAGACGTGGCACTCGTCCGCAGCTACTACGACACGGGCGACCCCGCGATGGTCTCACGCCACGGGCGGTCGACCTATGTCGTCGCCTATTTCGCTCCGCGCTCGGACAAGCAGCTCGAGGATGACGCCAAGCTGATCGAGCGCCACCTCGGCGATCAGGCCGGAGTCACACTCGGCGGCGGCGCAATCGCCAGCACGCAGGTCAACACGCAGGTGAGCCATGACCTGGGACACGCCGAGCTGCTGGCGTTTCCGTTCATCTTCTTGCTCTCGCTGCTGTTCTTCCGCTCGCTCGTCGCGGCGCTGTTGCCGCCGCTGCTTGGCGGCCTGGCGATCCTGGGGACGTTCCTGCTGCTGCGGATTGTCTCGACGTTCGCCGACCTGTCGGTGTTCGCGCTCAATTTGACGACAGGGATGGGGCTGGGCTTGGCGATCGACTACAGCCTGTTCATCGTCTCGCGCTATCGCGAGGAGTCCGCGCGCTCCGGCTTCGGTCGAGCCGCGTTGACGCGGACCCTGCAGACGGCTGGGCGGACCGTGATCTTCAGCTCGCTGACGATCGCCGTCGCGGTGGCGTCGCTCGCCATCTTCCCCCAGCGCTTCTTGTACTCGATGGGGATCGCCGGCGCGATCGTGGCACTGCTGGCGGCCACGCTGGCACTCATCGTTTTGCCCGCGCTGCTGGCCATGTTGGGGCCGCGGGTCAATGCGCTATCGCCGGCGCGCCTGCGCCGCGCCGCCGAGCGGGACGCGCGGCCCGCCACGAGCGGCGCCTGGTACCGCCTGGCGCAGTTCATCCACCGTCGTCCGGCCCCAATCGCGCTGCTCGCGGCCGCGGCGCTGATCGCGCTTGGGATCCCGTTCACGCACATCCGCTTCATCACCGTCGACGCCCGCGTGCTGCCGACGAGCCTGAGTGCACGCGAGGTCCAGGACGTGCTCGACACGAGCTTTGCCCGGCACCGGACCGATCCCCTCGAGGTGGTGCTGGGCGCCCCGCCCGGCAGCCGAGGCGTGCGCGCAGTGTCCGCGCAGATCGCGCGGATGCCGGACGTCTCGGCGGTCGCGCCGCCCCAGGGGGCAGGCCCCCGGATGTCGCTGGTGGCTGTGGCGCCGGTCGATGGACCGCTCACCGGCCGCACGGAACACCTGTTGCACGGGGTCCGGTCGCTGCACCCGCCGTTCTATCTGGGCGTCGCGGGCGAGACGGCGTCCTACGTCGATCTAGAGCACAGCCTCGCGGTTCACCTCCCGGCGGTACTGACCGTGGTGGTGATGGCCACGCTGGTCGTCCTCTTCCTGATGACGGGCTCGGTGGTGCTGCCGCTGAAGGCGGTGGTGATGAACATCTTGGGCCTCAGCGCGATGTTCGGGATCCTCGTGCTGATCTTCCAGGACGGCAACCTCCAGGGCCTGCTGGGATTCAACAGCCTCCGCGCGCTCGACGCCACACAGCCAATCCTCTTGTTCGTGATTGGCTTCGGGCTGGCCACCGACTACGGCGTCTTCCTGCTGGCGAGGATCAAGGAGGCGCGTGACGCCGGGGCCTCCAACTCCGAGGCCGTGGCGTTGGGGCTGGAGCGCACCGGGCGCATCGTGACCGCCGCCGCGCTGTTGTTCGCCGTGGCCCTGGTGGCGTTCGCCACCTCATCAATCGTGTTCGTCAAGGAGCTGGGCGTCGGCGCGGCACTGGCCGTGCTGATCGACGCTTCGGTGATCCGGGCGCTGCTGGTGCCATCGTTGATGGAGCTGCTGGGCAGCGTCAACTGGTGGGCGCCGCGACCCCTTCGGCGCCTGCACGAGCGCATTGGCCTCCGCGAGGAGGGACCGGCGGTGACGCCGCGGCCAGAGGTGTCCCGAGCCTGACCAGCTTCTCGGCGCTCGGCCGTGGGACCATGAGAGCAGCGATGGACGACCGTCGGGCCATATGGCAGCGGACCAAGCGGCGCATGCAGGTCGGGCTCTCGAGCGCCAATGTCATCGGCGCCGCGACCGTGTTCGTGTTCCTCACCTTCCTCGTACCCGTACCGCGGACGTTTATCCACGACACGGCGGCACTGTGGCTGAATGGCGTGCTGTCGGTGGTCTACGTCGTGGCCGCCACCGTGGTCGCCACCAGCCTCAGCCCAAGACTCTCCGAGGAGATCCGCCGCTGGTTTCTTTCCGGCCGGCCCGCGGATCGGCACGTGCGCGACCTGGCGTTGCGCTCGCCGCTCAGGCAGGCCGGCATCTCCGTCGCCATCTGGGGCGTGGCGACGATCCTGTTCACCGCCCTGAACTTGTTTGAGTCGGGCACCGTCGCCGTCCAGACGGCGATCACCGTTCCGCTGGGCGGCCTGGCGAGCGCCGCGATCACCTACCTGCTGGCCGAGCAGTTCGCGCGGGAGATAACCGCCGCGGCACTGGCCGGCGGCGCGCCCGAGGAACCCGTCGGGCCGGGGGTGGGGGCCCGGGTGATCGTCGCCTGGGTACTGGCCGCGGCGCTGCCGCTGTGCGGATATGTGCTGCTGGCGGTGAGCATCCTGGTCGTCGGCCACTGGTCGCCGACGCACATCGCCATCAGCCTGCTGGTCATGGCCGCGGTTGCGCTGGCGCTCGGCTCCCGCGCGATGTGGATCGCCGGCCGCTCGGTGTCCGAGCCGATCGAGGCCGTACGTGCAGCGCAGCGCCGGGTTCAGTCCGGCGAACTGGCGACCGAGATCCCGGTCTACGACGGCAGCGAGGTCGGGCTGTTGCAGGCGGGCTTCAACCAGATGACGGCCGGCTTGCGGGAGCGGGAGCGCATCCGTGAGGCGTTCGGCACCTACCTTGACCGGGATGTGGCCGAGCACATCCTCGAACGGGGAACGGCGCTCTCCGGGGAGGAGGTGGAGATCACCGCCATGTTCATCGACGTGCGCGATTTCACCGGCTTCGCGGAGCGTGCCCGCGCGCACGAGGTGGTGGCGACGCTCAACCGGCTGTTCGAGCTGGTCGTACCGATCATCCACCGCCACGGCGGCCACGTCGACAAGTTCGTGGGTGACGGGTTGCTGGCCGTCTTCGGCGCGCCGCGGCGCCAGCCCGATCACGCCGACCAGGCACTGACCGCCGCGCTCGAGGTGGCCCGGACTGTCGGTGAGTCGTTCGGCGACGAGCTGCAGATCGGGATCGGCCTGAGCTCGGGATCGGTGGTTGCCGGCAATGTGGGCGGGGGCGGCCGCCTGGAGTTCTCGGTGATCGGCGATCCGGTAAACGTCGCGGCCCGCATCGAGTCAGCGACCCGCCTCACCGGCGACGCGATCCTGGTCTCAGAGCAGACCCATGAGCTGCTCTCCGAGCGCTGCGCGGCTCTGCTCGAGGAACGCTCGGCGCTGCCGCTGAAGGGCAAATCACAGGCCGTCAGCCTGTTCGCGCCCAGGCTGCCGGCGGCGCTGTACGCGGAGCCGGGCGGCGGCTGATCAGCCGCGGGCCTTTCGCGAGCCCTCGAGTAGCACCGCGGCCACCGCTTGCGGGTCATCCCACATCGGGATGTGGCCGCAATCGGGCAGGCACACCTCGCGGATGCCGGGCGGCGCGCTCCGCGGACGGGCAACGAGCCGGTCGTGTTCGGGCCAGGCCAGTGTCACTGGGGCGGTGATCTGGGCCAGGAGCGTGAACGTCCCGGCCCGCATGGCCCGGTTGACCTCGGTGAAACCGGATGCCCGCACGTAGCTTCGCACCAGCGCCGCGGCCTGGTCGGGGGGCACGCGTTCGGGGTGCGCCACGGAGGACGAGAGGATCAGGCTTCGGAATGCCAGCGAGCGCGTGAGCGGACCGATCACCGGCAGAACGACGCGGGCCACGCTGCGTGTGAGCTCGGGCTTGGGCTTGAGCGGCTTGGGCCAAAGTCCCGCCGGGGCGATGGCGGTCACCGTGGCGGCATCACCGCAAGCCGCGGCCTCGAGCGCCACCCATCCACCCAGTGAGTTGCCCCCCAGATGCGTCTGGCTGGGATCGAGGTCCAGGCGCCGCAGGAGACCGACCACCGCGCTCGAGAGCCTGCTGGGGACCGGCGGCCCCGCGCCGTCCAGCGAGGGAGATTCCCCGAAACCCGGCAAGTCGACGCAAATTACCTCGTGCTCGGCCCGGAGCAGTGCCACCACCGGCTCCCACACCGTGCGGTCGGCGCCCAGCGGGTGCAGCAACACGAGCGGCTCGCCGCGACCTGAGCGGTCATAGGCGAGCCGCCCGTCGCTCAATCGGTCAGGACGGCCGGTTGTTCTGAATGGCCACGACGGTGCCCGCGGGCGGCTTGCTGAACTCATAGAACGCGCCCGGGCTCTTGCCCTGTTTGCCGAACCCGACGCCGGCCGACTGAAGCGCCTTCACGATGCCGCCGATGTTGCGGATCTTGTATGACTCGAACCCCAAGTTGTTAGGGAGCTTGCCCTGCGCAAAGCGTGCGAGCGCGCGATGCTCGGCCTCGGTGCCGAGGATCTCGGCAGCGTAGCGCGCGAGCGAGTCCTTCCCGCCCTTGGCGAAGGCCGTCACGGCAATGAGGTAGGCGTTGACGAACTGCGTCTCGGCGTACTCGATCGTCGCGAACACGTCATTGGCCGAGGCGAAGAACTGGTCGGGTGCCCAGAACTTCTGCGTCACGGGTTTCGCGCCCAGGCTCCGCAGCGTCTTGTAGTGGTCGTACTCCGCCGCGTTGGCGGCCTGGAGAACCGGCACAAGATTGGACGGAATCCCGATCTTGCCCGCGTTGGCGACAACGCCGCTGAGGAAGGTGACGGCCAGTGCTTCCGCTGTCACCGCATCCGTGACGATCGCATTGACGGAGTTACCGCCGGCCGCCAGGGCAGACGGGATCGGGCCCAATGCGCCGACGGCGCCCACTGCAGCCGCGCCGGTGGCGGCGCGAGCTACGAGCGAGCGGCGCGTCAGCGACGGCGTCTCGGTGTCCGCCAAGACGTTGTCGAGCCGCTGGACGTCCTCGGTCTCGAGCTTGTGAATGTCGGTCATATTTCGCTGCTCCTTCCCCGGCCCTATTGCAGGATGGGTCTCCCCGTTTGTGTCCTGTACGGGGACGGGCCGGGATCGGATCACTGGCCCCGGAAGCGCTGTCAGCTCACCCGGGGTGGGACCCTCGACTGAGAGTGCTACCTCCGTCGCGCATACCGATACAAATCGCACACGCTCACGCCCTGCAGCCTTGCTCGCACGCCCCCGCTCACGCCCTGCAGCCTTGCTCGCACGCCCCCGCCCATGCCCTGCAGCCTTGCTCGCACGCCCCCGCCCATGGATAGCGGCGCGATGGATCGGCTTCGGGCGCGTCACACGCTGCTCGTGGATCCTCAGCGGCGCAAAACGTCGCTCAGCGCCTGGTCGATCGTCGACTGGGAGAACTCGAAGCCCAGCGAACGTAGGCGTTCCGGAACGACGTGCGCCCCCTCGGTGACCACCTGCGCCATCTCGCCGTAGAGCAAGCGCAAGCCAAAGCCGGGCACCGGCAGGAAGGCCGGACGCCCGAGCGCACGACCGAGGGCCCGCGAGAAGTCGGCGTTTGTGACCGGCTCAGGTGCGGTCAGGTTGACGGGGCCTGACGCCTCATCGCGAGCCGCACAGAACACAAGCGCTCCGGCCACATCATCGAGGTGCACCCAGGGCACGTACTGCTCGCCGCCGGCCACCGGGCCGCCGAGGCCGAGGCGGAAGAATGGGAGCATCTGCCCCAGCGCGCCGCCTCGGGGGCTCAGCACGACACCAGTCCGCGTCAGCACGACGCGCATCAGCGGCTCGGCCGCGCGCGCCTCGCGCTCCCACTCGACCACGACCCGCGCCAAGAAATCGGAGCCCGCCCCGGCGTCCTCAGTGATCAACCGATCGCCGGTTGAGCCGTAGTACCCGGTCGCTGATTGCGAGACCAGCACGGACGGTCGCTCGTCGTCGCGGAGCGCGCCCAGGGCCTCGACCAGGTTCCGGGTCGACTGCACGCGTGAATCGCGGATCGCGCGTTTGGTGCTACCGGTCCAGCGTTGGGCGATCGGCTCGCCCAGAAGGTGGACCACGGCGTCTGCGCCGCTCAGCGCTGAGCGCGGAGGCTGAGAGCCGGTCGGATCATCCCAGCGCTGCGCATCGACACCCGCCGGCAGCTTCTTCCGAGCACCGTCAGGGTGGCGCGAGAGCGCGATCACCTCGTTGCCGCCGCGCCGCAGCCGTTCGATCAGCGCCCGGCCGATCGTTCCGGTGGCGCCGGTGACGACGAATCTGGCCATCACGCTGCGGCTGAGACGGAGGCGGAATCCACGAGCGAACGGCACAGGTCCCAGAGCCGCTGGCGGTCCTCGGCGCTTTCCTCGCCCGCGCCGAGCAGGTAGTGCGTGGGGCGCGGCCGTCGGTCGTGCCAGAAGCGCCCCGTGCTGTCGAGCGGCTCCGGAGCGCCGCCCAGCCACACGATGGTGTCCGCCCCCTCCTCCGGTGAGCGGATGATGGGCCTCGTCAGCTTGCGAAACGCGGGCAGCCACTTGCGGACCCCCTCCGTGTCCGCCCAGCCCGGGTGCATGGAGTGAACGACTACCCCGCGATACTTGAGGCGCTCGGCCCATTCCTCTGTGATCACGACCTCTTCGCGCTTGGTCCGGGCGTAGAACACCTTTGGCGAGTAGCGGCTCGTCTCGGATTGCGGGTCGTCGCCCGGCAGGGATTGGCCGTACATGCCGCCCGAGCTGACGTTGATGACCCGTGCCGGAGCGCTGCGCTCGAGAAGATCGCTCAGCCAATCGACCAGCGCGAAGGGCGCCAGGACGTGCGTGGCGAACGTGAGCTCGTGCCCGTCCGCCGAGCGCTCGCGCTCACCGGGCATCACGCCGGCGTTGTTGACGAGCACATCCAGCCGCTGCTCCTCGGCCTTGAAGTGCTCGCTGAACGACCTCAGCTCCGCCAGGCTCGAGATGTCGCAAGCCGCGGGCCGGACGTCGGCGCCCGGCACCGCCTCCAGGATCTGCGCCACGGCGGCCTGGGCGCGGCGCTCGTTGCGCCCAAGCGCCCGCACGCCGGCACCGAGCCGAGCAAAGCCCTTGCACGACGCCAATCCGAGGCCCGATGCGGCGCCCGTGACCAGCACGACCTTGCCGTCCATGCGCGGCGGATCGGCGGGCCAGCCGGGCAGCCGGCGGCGCACACCGAGGCCGACGTTGCCGTAGCCGAGAGCGATCGTGCGGTCAAGGGCGCTGTCGAGGAGGCGATCCCAGGAGGTCATTGCTTGTCCGTCTACCCCTACAGCTCGCCGCCCCGCTTTAGCCCCGGCGGCCCGTCGCCTGCGTACGGGGCTCGGTGCTAATCCCGGCGGCCCGTCGCTCCGTCCCCGGTGCCCACTTGCCGCCGATCCGCTCGAGCCTGGAGGCCGGCTTTGCCAGCAACAGCTGCACGTCGCAGATGCGACGCTCCGCAAAGCCCGCCTGGCAGTAGCAGAGGTAGAGCGTCCACAAGCGCTGAAAGCGCTCGTCATAGCCGAGCTTGGCCAGCTCCGGCGCCGCCTCTGTGAAGCGCCTGCGCCACTCGTAAAGCGTGGGCACGTAATGCGAGGTGAGGTCCTGCAGGTCGATGACCTGAAGATCGGTGCCGCGCGCCAGTTCGCGCGCGATGGCCTCCAGCGAGGGCAGCGATCCCCCTGGGAAGATGCGCTGCTTCATGAACGAGTTCGAGGCCTTCTCTACCTCGTAGGCGCGGTCGTCGATCGTGATCGCCTGGAGCAGCATCGCCCCGTCGGGCTCGAGCAGCTCCGAGCACGAGGCCAGGAAGGTGCCGGTGTGCCGCCACCCAACCGCTTCGATCATCTCGATCGACACCAGCTTGTCGTAGCTGCCCCGCAGGTCCCGGTAGTCGCTCAGCAGGACGGTTACGCGATCCTCGAGTCCTGCCCCCCTGACCCGCTCCAGTGCGTGGGCGTGCTGCTCGGCGGAGATCGTCGTGGTGGTCACGCGGCAGCCCCGGGTGCTGGCCGCGTGCAGCGCGAACGAGCCCCAGCCGGTGCCGATCTCCAGCACGTGATCGTGCGGGGAGAGCTCGAGCTTCTGGCAGACCAGCTCGAGCTTCGCCTCCTGCGCGTCTGCGAGCGGAGTCCCCTCGCGTGCGAACAGCGCACACGAGTAAGTCATCGTCGAATCGAGCATCCGCGCGAACAGCTCGTTGCCCAGATCGTAATGGGCGGCGATGTCACGTCGGCGCCGCTCGCGGCTGTCGGAACGCGCCAGGGCCCGCGCCACCTGAAGCGGCCGTTGCACGGCGGCGATCCGTCTGCGGATGCGATCCATCGTCGCTCCGTTGCGCGCGGCGAGGCGAATCAGTGCCACCAGGTCGGGGGAGTTCCACAGACCCTCGGCGTATGCGTCTGCGAGCCCGACGCTGCCCCGCAGGAGCTGGCGCCACACGCGGGACGAGCGCACCGCCGCGGTCGCCACCGGCGCTCCTGAACCGAAGCTGCGCCGGCGGTTTTGCTCGACGACGACCAGCGTGCCGGCCCGGATCCGCCGCAGCGCGACTTGCACCAGCATCCTGCACAGGCGATCGATCATCCCGCGGCCCCCTGCGGGTGCGGGAAGACGGTCGCTCCCCCCAGCTTCAGCCTCACCGCCTGCCAGTAGATCAAGCTCAGCACGCGCAACGTCTGCAGCGGATAGCGTGCCGTTGTGCGAGCCAGCGATGACTGCGTCAGCTCACGGCGGCGCAGCGACAGGCTGGCGTCGAACAGCCGGCGTCCGGCGCGGCGGCTCTCGATGGCCACCGCGAGCGTGCGGGCCGGGGTGCTGGCGTGGCAGCTGTACGCGTGGTCCATCGCCATGAACGGCGAGACGTGGAGCGCTTTGGCGAACACCCCCGTGCCCTCCGGCACGACATAAGCGTGGCGCTCGCCCCATGGTGTGTTCGTAACCTCCGCCAGCAGGCTCTCGATCCTCTGCTCCTCGTCGTCCATGCAGTAATAGAAGCTCACCGGGTTGAAGCAGTGGCCAAACGTTCGTAGTTGGGTGAGCAGACGCACAGGACCGAGGGGCCGGGATCCGGTTTGCCGTTCCACCTCGTCGCGGACGGCGGCTGCCAGCGGCTGCCGCCCGTCTCCCAGGTAGTCAGAGCGCCGGAAGCAAACCAGGCCCGGGCGTGAGGAGATCAGCCGACCGCCGAGCAATGTCGGGAGCTCGTCCAGGTCGAGATAGGCCAGCGCGAGCCGATAGCGGAATTCGTGCCGGGGCTCGATGCGGCGGTGGCTCACGGTTCCCTCGTACAGGCAGCTGGCCGGGCTCACACCTGCACCCCGAGCTCGGCGGCGATGCGGCGGGCGCTGACTACCCCGTCCTCGTGAAAGCCCCAGCCCCAGTAGGCGCCGCAGAAGTGCACCCGGGCCTGGCCCGAGATCTCGCTCACCCGCGCCTGCGCACTGATGCCCTCGGGCGTGTAGACCGGATGGGCATACGGGATTCGCTTGATGACCGCGTCTGCGTCGATGCGCTCCGTGTGGTTCAGCGTGACGCAGAACTCGCGCTCCGCGCGCAGCGCCTGGAGCCTGTTCATGTGGTACGTGAGCGTCGGATAGCCCGTCGGCTCCTCCACGAGGTGGTAGTTCCAGCTAGCCCAAGCCCGGCGGCGCCGGGGGAGCATGCGGACGTCGGTGTGGAGCACGGCCTCGTTGCGCTGATAGGGAATGGCCCGCAGGATCTCATGCTCGCGGTATGTGGGCTCCCGCAGCAGCGCCAACGCTTGGTCGGAGTGCGTGGCCAATACGGCGTGATCGAAGCGCTCGGGCTCGGAGTGCGGAGCCGCCACGAGGACGTGATCCTCGGTACGCCAGATTTCTCTGACCCGCGTGCTCAGCCGCAGCCGGTCCCGAAAGGCAGCCGTAAGCGCCTCCACGTATCGCGACGAGCCCCCGGCCACCGTCCGCCAACGTGGTCTGCCGCGCAGCGCGAGCATCCCATGGTTGTGAAAGAACTGGGCCAAGAAGCGCGCCGGGAAGCTCCACAGCTGCCGGGGATCGGCCGACCAAACCGCCGCCGCCTGGGGGACGATCAATCGCTCGACGAACGCCCGCGAGAAGCGCTGCTGCTCGAGCCAGTCGTGCAGCGAGGGCCCGTCGTCGTCCGCCCGCAAGAGCTCGCGCGCGGCCGACTGGAAGCGGCGCACCTCTGCCACCATGCGGTGGAAGGAGGGCGCCAGGAGGTTCGCTCGTGTGGCGTAGAGGGCGTTCGGAGACGTGCTTGCGTACTCGAAGCGGCCGGCGGCGTCGCTGACGCTGAAGCTCATATTGGACGGCTGCCAGCTCACCCCGAGCGTCTCCAGCAGGCGCTCGAAGTGAGGGTAGTTTCGGTCGTTGAAGACAACGAAGCCCGTGTCCACCTGATGCGTTTCGTACGGCGTGTCAACGCGAACGGTGTTGGCGTGCCCGCCGGCGTAATCGGCCGCCTCGAAAACGACGATCTCGTGCTCCCGCTGCAGCAGGTGAGCGGCCACCAGGCCGGAGATCCCCGCGCCCACGATCGCGATTTTCATGGCCGCAGCTAGCTCAGCCGAGCCGTGATGACGGCGCTGTGGGTCGGCGCGCGGCTTCCCCCGGCCGGCTCCGGGGTGACCATCACGAGGCTGACGCCGCGCATGCTGCCGGGGAGGGCGACATACGAGGAGCCCGTTGGGGTGGCGCCGAACAGCACGTTGGCCGGGACGGCAGCTTGACCGGGGCGCTTCATCCACACCTCGTACACGTGCCCCCGCGGCGGCGGCGAGATGTGATGAACGACGAGCTCCCCGTGGTCGCCCGACAGGCGGAACTGCGCGCTACCCGAGATGCCGGCCAGCTGCGCCGGGATGAGCCGCGTACCGCCGCCCACGCTGAGCGCAAGCACCGTGGCCACGACCGCCGCCGCAACCGCCCCGCCGGCCGCCAGCCAGCGCGGCCTGGCCAGTGCCGCGCGGAGCGGCTGTGTTGTCGTCTGCGGGCGCCTCCGGTCGGCGCGCACCGAGCGCATGATCCGACGGCGCAATCGGGGAGAAACCGAGTATTGAGGCGCAGCCATGGGGAGGGCATCCGCGGCCTGCTGAAGCGCCGCGACCTCCTCCTGACACGCCGGGCAGCTTTCAAGATGCCGCCGGAAGGCCTCCGCCTCGGTGGGCTCCAGCGCGCCGAGCACGTATGCGGCGGCGTCCTCGCCTCGGTCGTGGTAGCCGGCCATCCGTTCCTCGTCGGTCATTGCAGAACCCCGCTCGCTTCGCCCAGCGACAGGCGGAGCTTGGCCAGACCGAGCCGCATCCGTCCTTTCACGGTGCCGGCCGGCAACTCCAGCACGTCGGATATCTGGCTGTGGGTGAAACCGCCGAAGTACGCCAGCTCGATCACCCGTCGCTGCTCTACGGGCAGCTCGTGCAGCGCGGAGCGCACGCGGCGGGCATCGTCGCGCCGCTCAACCTCGGCGTCTGTCAGCTCGGGTGCCGGCATCCGCTCGGCCAGCCCCTCGTCGCCGACATCGTGTGCGTCTCGGGGCAGATCTCGGCGCAGCGCGTCGATCGCCCTGTTGTGGACAACGCTCAGCAGCCACGACCGCACGCTCCCCCGGGCGCGGTCGTAGCGCGCCCCACTGCGCCACAGCGACAGGAACGCCTCCTGTACGACTTCCTCGGCCCGCGCCCGAGACCCGCACATGCGGTAGGCGAGCGAGAACGCCACACCCGCGTGCCTCTCAAAGACCACCTCGAAAGCCCGGGAGTCGCCTCCGCGCACCATCTCCATGAGGTCCTCGTCGGCCCGACCGCGCAGATCGGGACGGTGGCTTCGGAAGATTGACATTTTGGCTGCAGACATTCGACCAGAACCGTGCGGGACGCGAGCACTTGCGGAGAGAGAATCGAGGGCTCGCACCACCGGACGGCTCCCCTAGCTCTTGATCAGCGGTTTCGCCTTGGCCCGTACCTGCGTCTTGCTGCGCGGTTCACCGAACGCGGCATCACCGCCGGATCGGCAGCGTCCTGTCGGCTGCCGCTCGGATCACTCATCGCTTCTCCTTCATGTGGTTTCACGATGGGTCTTACGGACGCGCGGCGAAAGCGGATCACCTCGGCCCAGAGGCAGGGGTTTCCGCCTCGACTGATCCGTTTGCCGGCGGAGCCCGTAGAGGTGACTAACCCAACGCGATTGGAGCATCAGACATGGTCGGACTCGACAATCCCCTGCACATCGCATTCCTGTTGCTGATCGTGCTGCTCGTCTTCGGCGCCAAGCGGCTGCCCGAGATGGGGCGCTCACTCGGCGCCGGTTTGCGCGGCTTCAAGGAGACCGTCAGCGGCGAGACGCCGAGTGAGCAGCCAACCCGGATGGCGGCCAGCACGAGCCCCGACCTGGCCGCCGAGCCGGTCAGCTCGACCCAGGAGGCAAATCCGGCCGCCGAGCCGGTGGAGAGCCAGCGGGCCGCCTGAGCACGAGCCGCTTCTCGATCCAGACCTCATCGCCTGAATGCCCGTGCTCGGGACGCGCCACCTGCGGCCGGTGGATTACGACGAGCGTCTGAGCGTCGTCGCGCACCTGGACGAGCTGCGAACGCGGCTCCTGGTGTCGCTGGCCATAGTGGCCGGCGCGTTCGCGCTCTGCTTCTGGCAGAACCACCGGCTGCTGGCGCTCGTCAACAAGCCGCTCGCGCACCAGACGCAAGCTCAGGTCCGTGCGGGGCACGGACCCCTGGGAGCGACCTACGCTGTACAGCGCAGCGCCCGCGACGTGGCGCAGCAACTCCGGACAGTGGTCGGGGCGCTCGAGCGCTCGCCCCGACCCGTCGTTCCGCGGACCGCGCTCGCGGCCGTCAGCCGCAGCCTCGGCGCGGATCTCAGAACTCTCTCCCAGCCACCAACGGGCGATAAGCCAATCACGCTGGGGATAGGGGAGCCGTTCACGACCACCGTCACGGTGACGGCGATCTTTGCGCTGATCGTCTCCCTGCCGGCCTTGCTCCTTCAGGCCTACGGCTTTCTCGCCCCGGCAGCGGAGCCCCAGCTCCGCCGTCGGCTGCGTCCTCTGCTGCCCGCTGTCCCGGGCTTGTTCGTGCTGGGAGTGGCGTTCGGCTACTTCGCCGTGCTCCCGGCCGCTGTGCGCTTCTTCCAGAACTTCAACTCCAGTCAGTTCAACGTGCTCGTGCAGGCGAGCCAGTACTACAAGTTCGCGGCCACGACCTTGCTGGCCTTGGGGCTGCTGTTCGAGCTGCCGGTGCTGGTCGTCGCCGTGACTCGGGCGGGTGTCATCTCTACGCGAAGATTGCGCCGCAGCCGCCGCTACGCCGTGGCGGCATGCGCCCTCGTCGCGGCGCTCCTTCCGGGCGACGCCGTGACGATGCTGCTCGAGACGGTCCCGCTCTATCTGCTCTACGAGTTCAGCCTGCTCGTGGCGCGGGTGGCGGAGCGCCGGGCCGAGCGCGTCCGGACGGCGGTTGCGGTGCAGCCAGGCGCCTAGGCCGCTTCGATCGGCACGGGCACGCCCGTCGTGCCGCATGGTCGCCGCGAACTGACATTACGATCGGGGCGTGATCACGGACGCGATCGTCCCCGTCGCGGGCCTCGGGACCCGCATGCTGCCGGCCACGCGCTCGCAGCCCAAGGAGATGCTGCCGCTGCTCGACAAGCCGGTCGTCCAGTACGTGGCCGAGGAACTCGAGGCGGCCGGCATCAGGCGCATCATGTTCATCACCGGGGCCGGCAAGCGGGCGATCGAGGATCACTTCGACGAACCCGACTCGGAGGTCAAGTTTTTTTATACGCGTCAGCCGAGCCCTGCTGGGCTCGGCGACGCGGTTCGCCAGGCAGACGGCTTCGCCAACGAAGGCGTGGTCGTTGCCCTCGGGGACGGCGTGATCGATCCTCCGGGAATAGTCCCTCAGCTGATCGATGCTTTCGAAGCCGGCGGCTACGACGCCACGCTGGCGGTGGCGCCCGTCGCCGACGACGAGGTGACGCGCAGAGGAATGGTGGTGATCGAAGGCGCGGAGGCCGCGGAGGGTCGGGAGGGCGCAATGGGTGGCGAGGTCGCCGATCTACTCGAGAAGCCGCGGCCTGACGTTGTCGCGAGCCGCACGGCGATGATGGGACGCTACGTGCTGGGCCCCGCCGTATTTGAGGCCTTGCGCGGGCTGGGTCCCGGCGCATCCGGCGAGGTGCAGCTGACCGACGCATTGCGGCTTGTGCTGGACCACGGGGGCCGGATCGCGGCCGTGCCGCTGGCGGCCGGTCAGCGGCGGCACGACATCGGGTCGCCCGAGGGCTACTGTGCGGCGTTCGTGGAGTTCGCCCTGCGCGACCCACGGTTTGGACGCGCGCTTCGAAACCGGGCGCGGGCGCTGCTCGACGAGTAGTTGGCCCTTGGAGCCTGTCTCATGACTCCGCGTGTATGGCTGGCGAGCGCGAGGAGGTTGTGAAACAGGCGCTTAGTAGCCTGACCCGCCGCCCGGGACCCACAGCCCCTGGCCGCCGCTGTTGCCGTAGGGATCCTGGCCGCCGCTGTAGCCGTAGGGATCCTGGCCGCCGCTATTGCCGTAAGGATCCTGGCCGCCGCTGTAGCCGTAGGGATCCTGGCCACCGCTGTTGCCATAGGGATCCTGGCCGCCGCTATTGCCGTAAGGATCCTGGCCACCACCGTTGCCGGAACCGGCGCTTTGGCTCTGACCCTGCCAGGCGACGGAGAACGAGGACCCGTCAGAGGACACATTGCCCGGGGCCGCGCCCGCCTGCGATGTTCCGCCGGCCGACACGAAGCCCGACCCGGATGACATCTGCACCGGCTGGGCCGTCCAGTTCGAGTCGGAGATCGATCCGGTGTGCCCGTTTGCCGTGGCGGTTGCGTTACTGAAGTTGATCGACCCGAAGTTGGCGAGCGGCAGCGTCTGACAGTTGCCTGTCTGGTCACACGCGGACGGCGCTTCAGCGATCCACTCCGCGGTGGAGGTGTCGGGGCTGCTCATTTGGAGCGCCTTCGTGGTCGACTGACCGGAGGTCGTGTCATCGAGCGTGACGGTCACGTTCGTACCGCTCACGGTCACCGAGGCTTTGACGTGGTCACCCGGCTTGATCGCCACGTTCAGCTGCACGGGACCAGCGGGGACGAGCTCATACCAGGCGAAGTGCTGGGCCTCTCCCGTGCTGTTGCCGCTACACGACGCCTGGGTCCCCACCTGCTCCAGCGCCTGGTTCTGCTGTGAGGTTCCGCCCAGGCCCACCCAGAAGGCGTCGTAGCCGGTGCCGGAGGAGCAGCTCACGGAGGGCTCGATCCAGCTTCCCGAGACGCTCGAAAACTTTCCGCTGCCCGCCGCATTCCCGGCCACGTAGCCGGACCAGTTCTGACTGGTCGCCTGCTGGTCGGAGACGCTCGCCTTCGCGGCCGTTGGGACCGCCGCAGCGACGGCCGTCAAGGACGCGACGCTCAATGCTGATGCCAAAACTCGTGATCTCATGGGAACGAGTCTGGGAGCGCCTCATTAGAGGAGCTTCGGAAAGGGCGAAGAGAGCGCTAGGAAAACCCGAAGAGGTCCTTATGAACGCCGTCCCGCAGGCGATTGCACGCCGTCAGCGAACCACTCGGCGTGAGCACCAACCGCCTAGAGGCGTTCTCCGATGGCGTGATCGCCGTGGCCATCACGCTGCTCGTGCTCAACATCGCCGTACCGCAGCCGGGCAAGCTCGGCGGTCATACCCTGGCTCACGCGCTGATTGCCCAGTGGCAGGTCTACGCCGCGTACGTGGTCTCGTTCCTCACGATCGGGATCATCTGGATCAACCACCACGTGATGATCGGCCGGCTGCGCGAGACCGATCACACCGTCCTGATCCTGAACCTCTCGCTGCTGCTGACGATCGGCGTGCTCCCATTCACCACCAACCTGCTGGCGACCTACCTGAAGCAAGGAACGGGCCAGAACCTCGCGGCCGGCGTGTACTCCGGCTCGTTCCTGGTGATGGGCATCGCCTTCGCGAGCCTCAACCGGCACATCCTGCTTCGCAAGGCGCACAGGCTGCGAGTGGAACTGCCGCTTGCCGAACGGCGGCGGATCTTGAGTCGCAGCGTCGGCGGCCTTCCGCCCTATGCGATCGCAACCGCGCTCGCCCCCCTTTCGCCCTACATTCCTCTGGCGATTTGCGGTGCACTCGCGGTCTTCTATGCCACCCCGATTGCCGCGGGCATGGGGCGCTCGGTGCAGAGCTCGGGCTGAGCGTCCCTACAGTTCTGGCGTGAGCGACTACCGCCCCCCTGACGCGAGCGTCTGGCCACGCTACGCCGGCGTGCGGACGTTCGCCCGGCTCCCGCATGTTGGAATCGAGCGCCTGGCAGAAACCGCGGGCATTGACGCCGCGGTACTGGGAGCACCGTTCGACACAGCCACCAGCTTCCGTCCGGGAGCACGCTTCGGCCCCGAGGCCATCCGCTCGGCGTCGGCGGTCCTGAGGCCCTACCACCCGGGACTGGACGTGAACGTTTTCGAGTCCTTGAACGTGGTCGACGGAGGCGATCTCCAGGTCACGCCCGGAAACGCGCTGCGCACCACCGAACAGCTCGATGCCGGATTGAGGCCGCTGCTCGAGTCCGGCATCGTGCCGCTCCTACTGGGGGGCGATCACTCGCTGGTGCTCGGCGAGCTCCGGGCTCAGGCCGCAGTCGCGGGGCCGGCGGCCGTCGTCCTGCTCGACGCGCATGCCGACGTCTGGGATCAGTACTACGGGGAGCGGTACTTCCATGGAACCCCGTTTCGCCGGGCGGTCGAGGAGGGCGTCATCGACCCCTCCCGCTCGCTGTTTGCCGGCATGCGAGGTTCCCTCTATTCACGCGCCGACCGCGACGCGCCGCGCGAGCTGGGTTTCGAGGTGATCGCCGGCTGCGAGCTGCGGGAGCTCTCGGCCGAGGAATACGGCACGCGCGTGCGAGCCCGCGTCGGCGACGGACCGGTCCATCTGTCGTTCGACATCGATGTCCTGGACCCGGCTTTCGCCCCCGGCACGGGAACGCCAGAGGTGGCGGGGTTGCAGCCGGCCGAGGCGCTGGGGTATCTGCGCTCGCTGGCCGGGATCCGGTTCTCCGGCTTCGACGTCGTCGAGGTCTCGCCGCCATACGACGGCTCGGGGCAGATCACCGCGCTGCACGCCGCGTCGATCGCGTTCGAGATGCTGGCATTGCTGGCGCTCTCGCGCCGCCGGGCCGGGGAGTGATAATTAAGGGATCGGCGCCGATACCACCGTTCGTCCTTTGGTTCTCGTCGCACCGCCGCCCGGCGTGAGCGGAGCGCTGGCCGATGGTACGGGACGCGCGCTGCGGCATCTCCCCGACGAGCTCTTGCGGGCGATGGTTCGTGGCCTGCGGGCGCATGCCGACGATCTCGCTCCAGGCGTTCTGTTCCGGAACCCGGGTTCGCGTGGGTGCGCGGTCGGTATCACGCTCCGCGAGCTGGCACCTACGGCTTTTGACTTCGGGTTGCTCCGGTTCTGGCTTTGGCAGCGCTGGCGCCGAGGGGTGGAACGCGACGTTGCCCGCCGGTACCCGCGCCTCAAGCATCTACAGTGGCACTTCGATGAGGCGGTGTCCGAAGTGAAGCAAGCGGGATGCCCACAGCCTGCCAAGGCCGTCGGGCTGTGGTTCGCGGCGAGCGCAGAGGCTGAGCTCACATCACGGAGCGACGCTGTCGCCGAGACGAGCTCGCTCACGACGCGCACCGGCGGACGCACGCATCGCCGCGCGGGCGGCTTGCCCCGCGTGCGCGAACACGAGCTGGAGAGGAGCGGCGCTCACGGCGATCCGGAGGCCCGCCAATGATCGTGACGTACGTGATGGTCGCTGTCTGTGTCGTCGGCGTGCTGGGCGCGGTCGCCAGCGTTCTCAGCTACGACAACTCCTACAGCAAGCACGGCAGCGAAATGCGCATTCCGAGACACTCCCGGCGAGGGGCTCAGGGATCACGTCCGAGCCGACAGCTGCAGGCGGTGGAAGCCGCGCTCGCAGAAGACCCGGCGAGTGATGTACGAAATCCTGCTTCCCCGTTGCCCCAGACGGCCGGCGCTCGACGCGACGAACGACGGGCACCGCGCCGTCGAGGCGATGCGCGCTAAGCCGACGGCCCGGTGACGATCGAACTCGCTCCGGCGCCGTCAGCCGAGCCGTCCGCGGCGACCGCCGAGCCGTCTGCGGCAACGGTCACGTCCGGATTCCAGGAGTAGGCGTACTCCGGCTTGTCGTGGGCCCGCCAGAGGTCCGTCAGCTTGAGCGGCCGGAACGTGTCCCACATCACGGCCAGCTCGTCCGTGCGCTTGGCGCCCAGAGCCTTCTCCACCGCGCCTGGCTGTGGCCCATGTGGAAGCCCCGAGGGATGAAGCGTCACGCACCCGACGTCGACGCCCTTGCGCGCGGCGTAGTCGCCGTCGGCGTAGAACATGACCTCCTCGGACTGGATGTTCGAGTGGTGGTAGGGCAGCGGCACCGCCTGGGGATCCCAGTCGAGCAGGCGCGGGGCGAAGGTGCAGATCACGAACCCCGAGCCCTGGAAGGTCTGATGCGTCGGCGGCGGCAAGTGGAACCGTCCAGCGCGTGGCTCAAAGTCATCGGCGTTGAAGGCGTATGGCCAGACGTAGCCGTCCCAACCAACGACATCGAACGGATGCCGGTCCAGCACGTAGTCCTGAAGCGCTGAGCGGACGCGAACCGTCAGGCGGTGCTCACCAGGCTCGCTAATGGTCTCGAGCTCGACGGGGGGACGAAAGTCACGCTGTGAGAACGGCGCGTGCTCCAGCAGCTGCCCGTAGCGATTGCGATAGCGCGCGGGGGTCTCGATCTCGCCGGGCGTGTGGAAGCAGAGCCAGAATTGCTCGTCGCCGTTCGGGAGCTCCCACGTGACGGTCGTACCGCGGGGAATCACCACATAGTCACGCTCGCGGAACGGCAAACGGCCGAAGGTGGTGCGCAGCACGCCGCCACCGCGGTGCACGTAGATCACTTCATCGCCCTCGCCGTTGCGGTAGAAGCCCTGGAGCGGCTCGGTGGGCTTGCAGACCGAGACCTCGATATCTCCGTTGAACATCATCAGCTGGCGGCCGGACACCGGATCGCCGCCAGGCGCAACCGGGCGAAGGTCGGCGAGGCGGTGTACGTGCGCGCTGGGCAACCACTCGTGGCGCTCGAGTGGCCGCAGTTCACCTGCCTGGGCGATACGGCACGGTGACTGAAGGTGGTAGAGGATCGACTCGTTGCCCGAGAAGCCCTCGTATCCCATCACCTCCTCAACGAGCAGGCGAGACGACGCGTGCGGCGCGCCGTTGCGGAACTGGGCGTGGCGCTTCGGTGGCAGGTGGCCGAGGGCGGCGTAACGCATCGTCTAGAGATTGCCCCGCTCAGCCTGCTCGCGCTCGATCGCCTCGAACAGCGCCTTGAAATTGCCCTCGCCAAAGCCGCGGGCGCCGTGACGCTCGATCAGCTCGAAGAAGATCGTCGGGCGGTCGCCGAGCGGGGCTGTGAAGATCTGCAGCAGGTAGCCCTCATCGTCACGGTCGACGAGGATGCCCAGCTTCTGCAGGTCATCGAGAGACTCGGAGATCTCCCCGATCCGCCCGGGTACCTCGTCGTAGTAGCTGTCGGGCGTGCGCAAAAAGCGGATGCCGCGCTCGTGCAGCTCCGCCACGGTGCGGACGATGTCATCGGTGGTCAGCGCGATGTGCTGCGCGCCGGGGCCCTCGTAGTACTCGAGATACTCGTCGATCTGCGACTTGCGCTTGCCCTCGGCGGGCTCGTTGATCGGGAACTTGACCCGTCCGTCGCCGCCTGTGACGACCTTCGACATCAGCGCCGAGTACTCGGTGGAGATTGCCTCATCGGTGAAGTGGATCATCTCAGTCATTCCGAAGACGTCCTCGTAGTAGGACACCCACTGGTTCATCGCCCCGAGCTCGACGTTGCCGACGATGTGGTCGATATCCCGCACCAGGGCCTTTTTGGAGCCGTTGTGCGCAACGGTCTGGTACCCGGGCAGGAACGCGCCCCCGTACGTGGAGCGGTCAACGAAGCGGTGAATGGTCTCGCCGTAGGCGGCCACGTCCGCCAGGTTGACGGTCCCGTGCTCGTCGCGCACGGCGTGGGGCTCGCTTACTCCCGCGGCGCCGCGTTTGGTGGCCTCGCGGTAGGCGTGCTCCACATCCGGTACGGACAGCGCGATCACCTTGACCCCGTCGCCGTGCAGGCGGTGGTGGCGTGCCACATCGGTCCCGGAGCGCAGCGCCCCGGTCAGCACCAGCGTGATGTCGCCCTGACGCAGAACACGGGAGGTGGTGTCGCGCTGGCCGGTCTCCAACCCGCTGTAGGCCACCTCGGCGAAGCCGAACGCGTGGCGGAAGTAGTAGCTGGCCTGCGCCGCGTTGCCGACCCAGAGGTCGACGTGGTCGATCCCGTGCAGCGGCATGAAGTCCGTGTTCTGCGGTGCGCGCACCGCCTCAGTCGTCGTCATCTATTCCTCCTGAACGCTCCACCGCCAGCTCCTGTGCGGCGATCAGCGTGTTGGTGTCGGCGTCCGCAGCGCGGGCGAAGATCTGTTCCAGCGTGTCGCCGATGTGCTCGATCGAGCGCTCGACGCGCGCGCGGCTGAATCCGTGCAGCTCGTCCGATACGGCGATCAAGCCGCCGGCATTGATCACGAAGTCGGGTGCCCAGACGATGCCTCGGTGGCGCAGATGCTCGGCGGCGTCGTCGTTGACCAGCTGGTTGTTGGCCGCACCGGCGACGATCGGCACGCGCAGTGCGGCGATCTCGCTCGGGCCCAGCACACCGCCCAGCGCGCAGGGGGCGAACACGTCGGCCTGGGTGATCAGCGCCTGACCCGGCGCTCGCCAGGTGGCCCCCAGCTGATCTGCCAGCGCGCGCTTGGCGGGATCGATGTCGCTGAGCGTCAGGCGGGCTCCGGCGGCGTGCAACCTCCGCGCCAGCTCGGAGCCGACGTGACCCAGGCCCAGGATTACGACGTGGCGGTCGGCGAGCGGCGCGTGGAGCGAGGCCCGAATCGCTACCTCGATGCCGTGGGCCGTGTACGGGCTGGGGTCACCGGCCCCGCCCTCGCTCACGGGACGACCGGCGATGTAGTCGGTGAACGAGCCGATGTAGGAGATGTCCTCAAGCGTTGTGCCCGCATCCTGGGCGGTGATGTAGCGACCCTCCAGCGACTCCACCAGCTCGCCGAAGTCGTGCAGCGCGAGCTCGCGCAGCCCGCCCTCCGGCGGGGCCTCCGGGGGCATTGCGATGACCCCCTTGCCGCCGCCGAGGCCGAGGCCGGCGACCGCCGCCTTGAACGTCATCGAGCGCGCCAGGCGCTTGACGTCCTCGAGCGCGTCCTCGGTGCTGCTATAGGGCTCGATCCGGCAGCCGCCCAGCGAACGCCCCCCGACCGTGCGATGCACCGCGATCGCCATATCCAGCCCGGACCGTGGGCCGCGGCTCCTGCGCACCTCTTCGTAACCGCCGGCCAGCACGTGGTCTGATGCAAGCGCAGTCATCGGATACCCGCCTTGAGACCCGAGCGCATGCCCGCGATCGACTCGTCGCTGCACTGCTCGAAGAAGCCCCCGACCACCTCCACCACTTCGGCGATCGAGCCCGCCCGGTAGAGCACGGGCTGGTAGGCCGTGATGTCGTAGTCCGCGGTGCCCATCTCGACGAGGTCCAGCGGGCGATGATCCATGCCACGGAACTCTTCGATCTCCCCAAAGCTCGAGAGGATCCCTGCGCCGTAGGCCCGCAGCTCGCCGTCCTCCACCACGGTGCCGAACTCGAGTGAGAACCAGAACACGCGTGAGAGGAACTTGAGGTTTTCCTCGTCTCCAAGACGCCGCGCGGCCCCGCCGGCCAGCCGGTGCAGCTCGCCGAAGGTGGGCGTGCCCAGCAGGTGCCCGTGTCCGATGACCTCGTGGATGATGTCCGGCTCGGGGGTGTAGAGCGGCACGGCGGGGTGCCGTACGTACTGGGTGGAGTAGAAGCGCTTGTCGGCCAGCGAGCGATAGAACTGGGCGAGCGGCACGAGGCCCGCCGCCGGCTTGTACCGCCACCCGGAAACAGGTTCCAGGCGCTCTGAGACCTCATCCAGGCTTGGGATTCGGTCGGTCGGCAAACCCACCCGCGTCTTGGCCTCGACGTATTCGCGCACCGCATAGTGCTCGTGCTTGCGCTCCAGCTCGCCGCAGACGGTCCGCCAGACTCCTTGTTCCTCGTCGGTGTAGGAAACCTCCGGCGCGGGACCGCCGTCTCGCCAGGCGAGCGCCGCCGCCGCGATCTCGTTGCGGCGCGCGCGGTATGCGGGATCGTTGGCGCCGGGATGATCGTGGGCCAGATGCACGGTCACGCCCCCGTCCTCATTGGTGGTGACCGGCGAGTAGAGCTGTCCCTCTTCGTACATCTAGCTGAACACTCCGTTTAGCACCAATGGATACTTCTTGCAAGTCTGACCAGTACTGCCTCGCACTTTGCCCTCATATGACGGATAGGACGCTACTATGCTGCGCAGATTGCCCAAGTTCGATCCACTGGATTCTCGGCTTATCGCCTACCTGCGGGACAACCCGCGGGTGGGGCTTTTGGAGGTGGCCCGCCAGCTGAAGGTGGCGCGCGGAACGGTTCAGGCACGGCTCGCAAAGCTCGAGGCCAGCGGCGTCATCACCGGCCACGGTCCGGAGATCGACCCCCAGGCCCTGGGCTACTCGATCTCGGCCTTCGTGCTGATCGAGCTGGCGCAAGGAAGGCTCGCGGAAGCGGTGGCGGTGATGCGGGCGATGCCCGAAGTGCTTGAGGCGGACGGCGTCTCGGGCCCCCAGGATCTGATCTGCCGCGTCGTCGCGCGTGACACCGAGCACCTTCAGGAGGTCGTCAACCGGCTGCTCTCGACGCCGGCGATTCGGAGGTGCACGAGCTACATCGTGCTCTCGCGCCAGGTGCCACCCCGCACCGGTCCGCTCGTGGCCGCTGCGGCCGAGGACGCGACGGGGGTTGACTCGGGCCGCCGCCGGCGGCGCCGAGAACCCGCCGGTGGTTGACTAGGGCCGTGCCCGACGCGACCTCGCTTCACCGCTACGCCGCCGCGTTCGTCGACTGGATGGCCTGCGCGGCGGGAGGGCGGAATCAGCCTGCGGCGGTGGCGGCTGGCGCCGGTGGTGACCGCGTGCTGGCGCTAGGCGCAGCGGGACACGTCCTCGACTACGACGACACCTACGCTCCGGGGCTCGCGCACCTCAGCGCGCCCACCGCGCCCTCCGCACTGATCGTCGCCGCTGAGCTTGGTGCCAGCGTGGGCGACATGCTGCGCGCGTACGCCGAGGGTTTCGAAGCGATGGGCGCCCTGGCCCGCGCGTCCCATCCGGCGCTCTACGAGCGCGGCTGGCACCCCACCGCGGTGTGCGGCGTCGTCGGCGCGGCGGTGGCCGCCTCCGATCTCCTCGGCGCATCGCGAGACCGGGCGACGGCCATCTCTCTGCTCCGTGCCGGCGGACTCCAGGCCGCATTCGGCTCGGACGGCAAGGCGCTCCAGGTCGGAATGGCCGCGTCGAGCGGCGTGCTCGCCGCGCGGCTCGCCGCCCAGGGTGCGTCTGTGCCGTTGGACCGAGTGGCAAGTGGCCCGGCGGGCTTCGAAGCGGTCCTCGGTGCCCGCTTCCAGAAGGCGCACACGGACGATCGGCGGGCGATCGAGAGCAACTGGATCAAGGCTTGGCCCTGCTGCCTCCAGACCCACGGCGCGGTCGAGGCCGCCGAGCGCGCCCGCGCCGGCGGGGTGCCACCCGGCACGCCGCTGGAGGTTGTCGTGCATCCCGTCTCGTTGCGCGCGGCGTCCTATGGGCCCCGGCCGGCCGACGGTCTCCAAGCCAAGTTCTCGATCCCCTATCTGGTGATGTATACGCTCGCGCGCGGCGCGCCACGCGTCGAGAGCTTCGCCCGCATCGACGCCGAGGTGGCGCGGCAGGCCGAGGACGTACGAGTCACCGCTGATGCGGAGCTGGCGGAGTCCGAAGCGGTGCTCGTCGCAGGCGGCGAGCGTTTCCACGTCAGCGCCGCCCTCGGCTCCCCCGAACGCCCGATGGACGCCGAAGCGCTGCGCGGCAAGGTGGAGCAGCTTGCGGGATCCGCTCTGACCGGCGCGCTCGACGACCTGGAGCGGCCGGCCGGCTCGGTGCTGTCGCTGCTGGCGCGCGGGGCGCCGGACCTCAATCCAGACGCTGGCGGTGGGCCACGGCTGCTGCCTGCGTTCGACTAGCGACGCCAAGCTTGGAGAGGATCCGCGAGACGTGGACGCTGGCGGTCTTTTCGGCCATATAGAGCGCGCGGCCGATCTGGCGATTGGTGGCCCCTTCGGCGATCAACGCCAGTACCTGCCGCTCCCGGGGGGTCAAGCCGAAGGGATCAACGCCGCCTGAGTCCGCGGGCGCTCCATCCGACGCCGCCTCGCCCCCGGTGCCACTGAGGGGCGCCGCTTCCAGCCGCGCGCGGCTCGCGAGCATCGTCAGCTCGTCGATCAACCAGCGCGCCCCCAAGCGTCGCGCCGCCTCAAGCCCCGCGCGCAGCACATCGGCGGCGGCTTCGCGGTCGCCCGCTTCCACGAAGGCCTCCGCCCCGCGCCAACGGGCGATGGCCCCGGGATAGGGGCGCCCCAGATCCTCCCAGGTGTCGGCGGCCCGCAACCACTTGCGCCCATCGCTGCGCCCTCGCGCGCGCTCAATCTCCGCCTGCCCGCGCACCAGCCAGGCGCGCTCGACCGGGCCGCCGGCCTCGGCTGCCGCCTTGAGGCGCTGGCTGTGGATCCGCGCGCGGGACAGCGCTTCACGTTCGGCCCCGCGCTCGCGCAGATCGCGTGCACGCTGCGCCTGGTCGGCCTCGACGGTCATCCCGACGGCGGTCACGCGCGCGATCCGCATCACGTCGTCGGTGCACAGCTCGATCCGGTCCAGCGATTTTTCGACCGCGGCGCGGGCTCCGTCCAGGTCTCCGCGCCGGCGGCGGAGCTCGGCGCACAGGGCGCCGAAAAGTCCGATCCACTGGGGCTCCGAGGAGTCCGCCACGAGCGGCTCGGCGGCCTCAATTGCCTCGGCGGCCGCGTCCTCGTCGCCTTCCCCCAGCGCTTGATCCGCCACCCGCAGCTGCCGGAAGATCAGCTGCCGGCCGAGCAGCCAGGGCGGCGCCGGCCCGATGTGATTGCGCGCCGTTTCCCAGTCGCCGGCCTCGAAGGCAATCTCCGACACGGTGAGCGAAACCCAGTCGTGGTCTTCTCGCAGCCGCGGGGGGATCGCCGCCACGCCTTCGTGGGCGACCGCCAGTGCGTCTGCGGTTCGCCCGGCGAGGCTCAGCATCTCAGCGAGGTTGGCGTAGCCGTAACACATCGAGTCGGTATCGCCCATCTCCCGCGCGATCTCGATCGTGCGCTCCATCCGTTGGACGCCCTCATCGACTTGGCCCAGCGCGATCATCGCCATTCCCAGGGTGTTCAGCGTCTCGGCCTCGGCTCCGGGGTGGTCGCCGGTAACCGCGAGCGCCAGCGCTCCCTCGGCGTCGCGAACGGCCTCTCGAAACCGCCCGCGCAGGTACCGCGTCCGGGCGAGCCACGCGAGCAGCCGGGCGCGCTCGATGCCGCGATCGTCGTCCGGCAGCAGTGACAGCGCGCGCTCCGCGGTCTCCACTCCCTCCTGACCCCGGTTCAGCGCCCACTGTGCCCGGGCCAGCCTCCCGAGCAGGGAGGAATAGCGACGCGCCTCGCGTTGTGGATCGAGTTCCCGCAGCGCTTCGCGAAGCAGCGTCTCTCCACGCGTGCGGTGTCCGTCCTGCATGTGAGCGACGGCGGCGCCGGCGATCAGCGTCACGTGGTCGATGCCGAGCAGTTCGCCGGGATCGTCGACCCGCGGCCATAGTTCGAGCGCCCGCTCGAACAGGTCAGCGGCCTCGCCGAACGCTTGGACCTCCTCGGCGGCTCGAGCGGCGCGTACGGTCGCCTTCAATGCGGCGCGCTGCTCGCCCGCGGCCGCGTAGTGGCTCGCGACCGCCGTCGCGCGCTCCAGCTCGCGGTCGTCCTCCTGTTCGCAGCCCGCCTCCAGCACCCGCGCCAGCTCGAGGTGAAGCTCGGAGCGCTCGCCCGGGAGCAGGTCTTCGTACAGCGCCTCGCGCAGCAGCGCGTGGCGAAACAGAAAGCGGTCATCGTCACCGGTGATCAGAACCTGCTCGGACACCGCACCACGCAGGGCCGCCTGGAGTGGCTCGGCGGCGAGCCCGGCTACCCTGGCGATCGTCCGATCGTCGAGGCGCCTGCCGACGGCTACCACCCGCGCGACGCGCTGCGCGTCATCGGACAGCCGCTCGATCCGCAGCATGAACGCGTGCCGCAGACTCTCGGGGGCGGCGCCGCGCCCGTCCAGCCCGGCCGCGAGCAGCTCCTCCGTGTACAGGGGGTTTCCCTCGCTGCGCGAGAACAGCTGCTCCACTAGCTGCGAGCTCGGCGTGTCGCCGAGGATGTCTTCGAGTGCCTCGGCGACTTCCCCGCGGTCAAACGGCTCTACCGCGATCCGGCGGGTTCGCTCGAGCCGCTCCAGCTCCGCCAGCAGCGGCAGCAGCGGATGCCGCCGATGCAACTCGTCCGTCCGATACGTGAGGATCAGCGTCACGTGCTCCTGGCGCAGGCTGCGCGCAAGGAACGCGGCGAAGGCGCGCGTGGAGCGGTCGGCCCAATGCACATCCTCCAGCACGAGCACGACCGGCTGTTCCTCGCTCAGCACGTCAAGCAGTTCGAGCAGGGCCTCGAACAGGCGGACCTGCCCGCTGGGATCCTCCCCCTCGCGCTGCTCATCACGGCGGTCGCCTCCGAGCATTGGAAGCAGCGTCGCCAGCGCAACGCGGCTGACCTGCGTCAGCTGCTCCAGCGCCGGGTTGCGTTCCCGGACCAGCGGCCGGAGCGCGCTCAGCAGGGGTGCGTACGGCAGCTCGCCGTCACGCTGCTCGACGCTCTCGCCCCGAAGCACGAGCGGCGATTCCTCCGTGCTTCGGGCGCGTCGCTCGAGCTCTCCGATCAGCCGAGTCTTGCCAACGCCTGACTCGCCCCCGAGCAGAACGACCACGGGCGCGCCGTCCGCGGCCTCGCGCACAGCGAGCTCGAGCTCTGCGAGCTCCCCCACCCGCCCGATGAAGCGGCTACTCGTGAGCCTCGCACGCATGCTCCAAGTATCGCCTGGGCGCTCGTCAAATTCATGCTCCGCGCTCGCTTCTTCGATTTCTCGCAACGGTCGCTAGCGGGCGAAGCCTGGACGGCGGAAGTAGCGCCTGGCCGCGCCGCTTCGCGCATGCCGCGCCCGCGGGACCCGGCTCACTTTGACCGTCGACTCCGCCACCCGGAAGTTCGCGCCTCGCCGCACGAGCTCTTGGCTGCGTTCCGCGGCGATCAGGGATGTGATGTTCGGATGCATTCTGGGCTCCTCTCGTGTGCTTGCTTTCGTACGAAGAGCATGGACTGCGCCTTCGAAGCGCACATCGGGAGAAAGGAGCGTCTTTGTCCGCTCGAGGCCTTACCTCGTAAGCACGAGCCCTTAGTGGACCGGCCAGGGCTCGGCCCCGGGGCCTCAGCGGGCGTGGATGCGGGCCCCTGGCACGAACGCCCGCTGGCTGATGATGCCCAGCTCCGCCAGCCGGCCCCACAGCGACTCGCCCACTGCGCCCTGCGCCGCCTCTGGCCCCAGCGACTCGAGGTCGTGCGCCCTTTCCCGGGCGAGCTGGTCGAGATTTTGCAGATCCGCGTCGTCCTCGCCGTCGCCGGCCTCGGGCGCGGCCGCCGCGGGCCGGGCGTACCACAGCTCCGCGCGTTCGTAGCGTCCGCCCAGCGCACGGGCCAGCGGATACTGGCGCGGGTCATAGAGGACGAGCAGCCGTGGCTCGCCTGGGAACCGCAGCCGTCTGGCCTGGCGTACGTAGACGGAGTCACGCATCATCCGCGGAGCGCGAAAGCGAGAGGGCTCGATTGCCACCACGCGGGGAATCGCCAGCAGATTCCGCACGTGGGCCTCGTACTGAAAGTCCTCCAGCCGGCAGGGCAGCAGAAGCAGTCCAAGTGGCTCGGTTTCAGCCTCGTTGTTTCTGGGGCCATGCCAGCTCACCGGTACGGATGACACTAGCTCGGCGGCGGGCCCGGGCTGCCGCCTCGTGGCGCGGTGCTGAGCGTCGCCTTGGCGATCGAACCGGCCAACTCGTCACCGCTGGTGCCGCGCGGCAGCCGTTGCGCTCCCGTCACCTTCACCGTCACGTAGCTACCGCCGCTCGACTGCGTCCCGTTGGTAGCTATCAGCTCGCCCTGCGCCGGGATCCAAGCCGCGTTGCCGCTCAGGTTGGGAACTGGGTGCGGTAGCTCCGAGGACTGGTGGACGCTGCTCGGCCCGAAGGCCTGCGCGAAATGAGAGTAGGTCGTGTCGTACTCCGTCCAGGCCAGCGGGGAGGCCTGCGCCACGACATCGGCAGTCACCCCGTTTCCTGAAATCAGACACTCGATGTTCGAGGGGTCTGAGTCCGTGATGCGCACGGCGGGTGTGGCACCGAGCGGGCCGGCTGCCCCGTGACCGGCGGCGGTGCAGACAAGCGACGCCGACTGGCGCGACGGCGCCCCTGACTGCTTGTGGCCGGAGGACCCTCCGCAGCCGGCGATGAGCGCCGCGCCGCACAGCGCGAGCACCGTGCCACCCCACATTTTCTTTATGCCGGCTGCCGTTGCCAGGGCAGCCTGCGCCGTGGCCGCTCGCCGTCATTCGCGCCGTCCCTGTCCGCGGACTCCACCGGCACCTCGTTTCCGTTCGGCAACAGACCTGCGGAGCTGAGCGGGCTCAGCGGCGAGCGCGTGACGCCTGCCAGTTCGCCGGACTCGACGTTCATCGGATGGTGACACGCGGCCAGGTGGCCCCCGGGATACTCGGCGAGCGGCGGCTCGACTTCCTTGCACACGTCGGTGGCCCGCGGGCAGCGCGTGTGGAACCGGCAGCCCGGCGGGGGGGTCATCGGGTTGGGCGGCTCACCGCCGACGACCAGGCGCTCACGTGACCGGTTCTGCTCGGGATCCGGGATCGGGATCGCGGACAGCAGCGCCTCGGTGTAGGGATGGATCGGCTTGGCGTAGAGCTCGCGAGCAGGAGCGAGCTCGACGATTTTCCCCAGATACATGACCGCGATCCGGTCGGAGACGTGACGCACGACGGCCAGGTCGTGGGCGATGAACATGTAGGAGAGCCCGAAGTCGTCCTGGAGGTCGTCGAGCAGGTTGACCACCTGCGCCTGGATCGAGACATCGAGCGCCGACACCGGCTCATCGAGCACGATCAGCCGCGGGTTGACGGCCAGCGCCCGCGCCACGCCGATCCGCTGCCGTTGCCCGCCGGAGAACTCGTGCGGGAAGCGGTTGATGTGCTCGGGGTTGAGCCCGACCCGCTCGAGCAGCTCCGACACCCGCTTCTCCACCCCCTCCATGCCATGAAGCTTCATCGGCGTGCCCACGATCTGACCGACGCGCTTGCGCGGGTTGAGCGAGGAGACCGGATCCTGGAACACGATCTGAACCTGGCGGTGTACCGGCGTCAGCCCGCGGCGGCCTAGGTGGGTGATGTCCTCGCCGCGGAAGCGCAGCTTCCCCGCCGTGGGCTCGAGCAGCCGCACGACACAGCGGGCCAGCGTGCTCTTGCCGCAGCCGGACTCCCCGACGACGCCCAGCGTCTCCCCCTCTCGTAGCGCCAGGGAGACGTCGTCCACGGCGTGCACCTCGCCGATCGTCCGGTCCACGAGCACGCCCTTCTTGACCGGGAAGTAGAGCTGTAGATGCTCGGTCTCGACGAGCGGCTTCTCGGTGCCGGTCAGCGCCTGCTCGGCTTCGCGCAGGCCGTTGCCGCCGGCGCCGCCCGCTTCGCCGCCGGTGCCCGCGCCGCTCGGCTCGCCCCCTGGCTCCGCGCTCACGCCGCCACCGTTCCCTCGCCCAGGCCGATGCGCCCCGCGACCTCGCGCCGGATTCGCTTGTCGGAGGGCTCGAGCCAGCAGCGGTCCAGGTGCCCCGGGGAATCACTGAGCCGTGCCTCCAGCGCCGGCACCTCGGTGCAGCGGTCGAAAGCGTGCGGGCAGCGCGGCCGGAAGTGGCAGCCCTGCGGCGGGTTGACCAGTGATGGCGGCGCGCCGGGGATCGCCGGCAGCCGCTTTGGCGGCTCTCGATCCATGCGGGTCACAGACCCCAGCAGCCCCCACGTGTAGGGGTGCTGCGGGTCGTAGAACAGCTCGTCCAGGGAGCCCTGCTCCACCACACGCCCGGCGTACATCACCAGCACACGGTCGGCGATGTCGGCCACCACGCCCAGATCGTGCGTGACGAAGATGACGCCGCTGTCGCTCTCCTGGCTGAGCTGCTTGATCTCCCGAAGGATCTGGGCCTGGACGGTGACGTCGAGCGCCGTCGTCGGCTCATCGGCAATCAGCACGCTGGGCGACAGCGACAGCGCCATGGCGATCATCACCCGCTGGCGCATGCCACCTGAGAACTCGTGCGGGTAGGCGCGGATGCGGCCGCGGGCATTGGGGATGCCCACCCGGTCCATCAGCTCCACCGCGCGGTCGAGCGCCGCCGCCTTCTCGATCTCCTCGTGGGCCTGGATTTGCTCGACGATCTGGTCGCCGATCCTGTGCACGGGGCTGAGCGAGGAGATCGGGTCCTGGAAGATCATCGCGATTTCCGCGCCGCGAATGCTCTGGAGCCGTTCCTCGGAGGCGGTCACCAGCTCCTGGTCGCCGAGCTTGGCCGAGCCGCCGAAGCGCGAGTTGGGCGAGCGCGTCAGTCCCATCAGCGTCATGACAGAGACCGACTTGCCAGAGCCCGACTCGCCGACGATCGCCACGACCTCGCCCCGGTCAAGCGAGAACGAGACACCATCCACGGCCCGCACGATCCCGTCCTCGGTGGCGAACGAGACCTGCAGGTCCTCGACCGTAAGAAGCCGCTCCGCCATCAGCCGCTGAGCCTGATCCGGGGATCTAGCACCGCGTAGAGCAAGTCGACCAGCGCGCCGAACAGCACCACGAAGAACGCCGTGAACATCGCGCCCACCAGGATCGGGGGCACGTCGAGGTTCCTGATCGCCTCGGCCTCGTACTGGCCGATTCCAGGGAGGTTGAAGACGGTCTCGGTGACCAGTGCCGCGCCGCCGAGCAGCGTGGCGAAGTCCAGTCCGAACATCGTGACGATCGGCATCAGCGAGTTGCGCAGCACGTGGCGCACGAACACCTGGCGCTGCGAAAGGCCCTTGGCCCGCGCCGTACGGACGAAGTCCTGGTTGATCACATCCAGCACGTTGGAGCGCAGCACCCGCGAGTAGAAGCCGATGAACAGGACGGCGATCGCGATCCAGGGCAGCACCAGGTGATACGCCCACTGGGCGGGATTGCTGAGCCCGCTGTAACCGGTGTTGGGGAAGATGCTCAACTTGAACGCGAACAGGTAGAGCAACAGCGCGGCCAGCAGGAAGACCGGAATCGACACGCCGAGGATCGCGGCCACCATGAGCGCACGGTCGGCTAAGCGCCCGGCGCGCAGGGCACTGATCGAACCAAGCACGATCGACACCGTGAGCCACAGAATCGCGGCGGGAATCACCAGGGAGAGCGTCACCGGGAACTTCGTGCGGAACTGGTCGACGACATTCAGATCGTCCTGGTAGTCGATCACCTGTCCGGTGAAGATCAGCTTCATCGTCCTGGCGTACTGCACGTAGAACGGCTTGTCGAAGCCGAACTTGTGGCTGACCTGGTTAACCGTGGTCTGGTTGGCGTTGCGCCCCGCGATCGAGCGCGCCGGGTTATAGCTGGGGATGATCTCGAAGATCCCAAACACCACCACCGAGGTGGCGAACAGCAGCGCGATCGCCGACAGGACCCGGCGGACGGCGAAGCGGGCCATCAGGTCTTGATCCGCACCTGGGCGCGCGGATCCAGCGCGTCGCGGATGCCGTCGCCCACAACGTTGATGCTGAGAATTGTCAGCACCAGCATCGCGCCCGGAATCAGACAGAACGTCGGGGTGGTCTGGATGTACTGGATCCCGTCGGAGATCAAGGTCCCCCAGGAAGCGCCCGGGGCCTGGACTCCGGCCCCCAGGAACGACAGATAGGCCTCGAGCAGGATCGCGTTGGCCAGCATCAACGGCGCGAACACGATGATCGTCGAGGCCGCGTTCGGAAGTACCTCGGACATCATGATCCGCCAGGGCGCCATTCCCTGCACCCGTGCGGCGTCCACAAAGTCCTGCTCCCGCAGTCGAATCGCCTCGCCCCGGATCGGCTTGCCCAGGTAGGGCACGTAGATGATCCCGATGATGAAGGCTGGGATGAGGATCGAGCCGCCCTTGATCGGGCCGATGCCGCCGAACGCCAGCGCCGTGCCCACCGCCACGCCAAGAATCACCGGCGGGAACGACCAGATCAGCTCCATCAACGGCCGCAGCAGAGCATCTATCGGGCCGCGGAAGTAGCCGGCCAACAGCCCGATCAGCGTGCCGAACACGAGGATGATCAGCGTTGCGATGGCGCCGATCTCGAGCGAGGTGCGCCCGCCGTAGAGCAGGCGGACCGCCAGGTCACGGCCGCTTTCATCCGCCCCGAAGAAGTAGCGGCTACCCCACGTGGGCCCGATCGGCACGCCGCTCGGGGAGACGATGTCCTTGCCGCCCACCTGGCCCGTGATGTTTTCGGTGTTGGGCCCGATGTGCGCGATGTTGTGGGAATAGACCGGCGCCAGGATGCAGATCACGACGATCAGGATGAAGAGCCCGAGAAATCCCAGCGCGACCTTGTTGCGACGCAGGCGGCGGAGCGCCAATTGGTAGGGACCGACGCCTACTGTCGGCGCGCCGCCCTCGGCGGAAGGGGGCCACCCCGCCGGAGTCTCGGGGGCGACCGCTACGCCGTCGCCGCCCGTGGCGTCCTTTACCGGCGACTCCGTGTCCGCGGCAGTGGAGCGGGGAGAGGCCTCTGAGGACATCGCGTGCGGCGGAGCTTATCGCTGTGCGCAATGGGTGGAGCCGGGAGGGCGCACATGCGCCCTCCCGGCTGAGCACCCTGCTACTTGAGCTGCAGGCTCGTCAGGTCCGTCAGCCATTCGACCGACAACGTGCCCTTTTGGAAGTTCAGCCTGTTCGAATAGAACTTCGGCTTGGCCTCGTGGCCGAACACGGAGTAGTACGCCTTGCCCACGGCGTAATTGTCGAGCGCCTGCCACTGGCTGGCGTTGGAGCTCGGGTCCTTCTGATCGAGCGTGTTCAGCGTCTGGTTGTAGTGCGGGTCGTTGACGTAGCCATAGTTCAGGCTCGAGCCCGCGTTGCCCGCGAACAGCTGCATGAAGTCCCAGGGGTTCGGGAAGTCCTGGTTCCAGTCTCCGAAGCCGAACTGCGGATGGAGGCTCGGCGCCCCGATCGTGGTGAAGTAGACGCCAGAGTTGACGACCTTCTCCGTGGCCTTGAACCCGAGCGAGTTCAGCACGCCGGTGATGTAGTCGAGGTACTGCCTGCGCGGGCTGCGCTCCTCGCCGTACACCGTCACCGGCTGTCCGGTCATGCCGGATTTGGCCATCAGCTGCTTGGCCATGGTCATGTTCGGCGGCCCGTTCGGGTCGTGGCCGATCAGCGCCGTGCACGACGACGGATCGGAGTGCCCGACGATCCCGAACGGGATCAGGTGACAGTCGGGGGTCTGGAATCCGGAGTCGAGCCGCGACAGCGCCCGGTCGTCCATCGCCGCCAGGACCGCCTGACGGGCGTAGATGTTGTTGAACGGCTTCTTGTTGACCGCGAAGAAGAAGTACCAGCTCGAGTTGAGCGGCTCCGCCTTGTAGCGGTCGGACGCCGTGCTCTGGACCTGCTGCAGGATCGAGGACGGGAGCGTGTCCCCGGGGTCGAACACGTCAGCGGTGTTGTTGAGCACGGCCTCGGCGTTCGCCAGGACGTTTGAGTTGACGTTGTAGACGATCTTGTCGGCGTAGCCCTTGGGGATACCGGGGACGTCGAACTTGGGGTTCTTGACCAGCGTGTACTGGTGACCCGGGGTGATCGTGCTCCACATGTAGGGGCCGTCGCCGATCGTGCCCGTGGCCGCCAGGTTCTTGGCCGGCGTCGAGGGGGGAACGGGTGCCGTGCCCGGGAGGGCGAAGATGTCGAGGATCGGCTGGAATGGCGCGACCAACGTGACCTTGATCGTGCCGGTCGCATCGTCGGTCGTCACTCCGGAGATCGTGTTGGACTTGCCGTTGGCGTATGCCATCCCGCCGGCGATGTAGGCGCTGATGAACGACGCCGACTGCCACGGGATCTTCACGTCGCGCTTCAGCGCGACGAGGATGTCTGAGGCCTTGATCGGCTGCCCGTTGGAATAGTGCAGCCCGGAGCGAAGCTTGAAGGTGTATGTCTTACCGCCGTTGGAGACGGTGGGCAGGCTCTGGGCCAGCGCGGGCAGGATCTTGCTTCCGGCGGTCCCCTCGACGCCGCGCGGGAACGTCAAGAGCGGGGTGTTGATTACCGAATAGAGCTCCTGGCCTTGTGTCGTGAAGTCCAGGCCCTGATCGGCCGACAGCGGCGGCGTGCCGGAGGCGATCGTGATGGTCCCCCCCTGTTTTCCAGCCGAAGACGAGCTGCTCTTGGAGCTCGATCCACAGGCCGCGATTGCCACCGCCGCACCCACGGCTACGGCGACGCTCAAAACGGACCTCAAGGGTTTGTGCACGACTCCTCCTCTGTCGGTTGGTCCGGCCGCCGCGAAATGTAGTTCACAACCTCGCCACGATTCCAGACCCTCCATTCCGGCCTAATCAAGCGTCAACACGGACGCGCACGCTTTGGCCGTCCGGGCCAAGCCTCCTCGCGCATATCTGCCGCCGCGGCAGGGCGCCCGGACTATGCGCCGGGCGGGGCCTTGCTTTCTGCCTGGCAGCTGGCGGTGACATAGCAGCGAAGCGGCGGCTCTGAAGGCGTGTGCGGGTAAGTGGCGAGGGTCGTGGAGATCGACTCGAGCGTCGAGGCGTAATTCGCCGCGAAGGCGGAGGGATCGACCCCGGGCATCAGCAGCTGCGTGCACACCGAGCGCGAGACGCGCGCCGGCTCCGCCGCTCCGGGATGGGTCAGGGCATCGAGGGCGATCTGGAATGCCGTGTTGTCGTAGGTGCCGATGCCGATGTGCTCGGTGACGTCGGCCGGGCAGACCTGCTGGATGGCGACGTTGGTGATCGCCCCGCCGCCCCCGTGCAGCGACGAGGAGGCCGCCGGCCCGAAGTTCGGCACCACTACCTCGTCGGTGTCGGTGTAGACGTCCGTGTACGAGACGCCGGGAAAGGTCTCCTGGTCGGAGTTCAGCGCGGCGATGAAAGCCGCGTCGGAGCGCTGCTGCCAGATGGCCGGAGCGCAGGTGAGCAGGCAGATGGCGTCGGCGTCCAGCGTTCCGTGATTACTGGGCGAGAGCCCCACGAGGTCGTCGACCATCGCCCGCGTGTCGGGCCAGAAGCGCAGCGCCCAGCGCGGCACCATGCCGCCCTGCGAGTGGCCCACCACGTCGATCTTCCCGCCGTACGCGGAATGCATGGTGCGGATCGCGTACACCACATACTCGCCGGCGGTCTGGATGTCGCCCATGGCGTTGCCCGGCAGATCGATCGTGCAATACGGCCAGTCCATCGCCTTCAGGGCGCGCTCCCAGTTCCAGGAGAAGTCCGACTGCGGGTTGAGCGTCGTGCCCGGGACGAGCAGGATCGGCTCACGGGCCGAGCCTCCGAGCGACCCATCGCAGCTCAACGCCGCCTGCAGCGTCGCCGTCGGGACCGACAACGGCGGTCCGGGCTGATCGACGGGCGCGTAGGAAGCCCGGGCGGCCGCCGGGTACAGCAGGGCCGCCAGGCAGGCGAGCATTGCAACGCGCGCAGACATCGTTCTCCCGAGACCGGACCCTACCGGAATCTCAGGCCGAGTCCGGCCCGGCTCAGGGCCGGGTTCCCACCCCGAGCGAAGCTCAGGCCTCGACGCGCGCCACGAGCCAAGCCAGAAGCGCGACGGCACAGCCTTCGGCGGTCGCCAGATCGACGCCCGTCAGGGCAGTGATCCGGCTCAGCCGGTCCCGGAGCGTATTGCGGTGCACGGGGATCGCCGCGGCCGTTGTCGCCCGCTCAAAGCCGTGCTCGATCAGAGCGTCGAGCGTCCGCGCCAGCTCCGGCTCGCGCGTTTCAAGCGGGCCGTAGACGCGCGAGCGCAGTCGGGCGGCAAGCTCGGGAGAGCGCATCAAAAGCTCGGCCAGCAGTTCGTCGTTGTCTCTGTTGCGAATACCCATTGCTTCAGGGCAGAATGTCTGACGATGCGGCGGAGGCTCCGGTTGGCGGCGGTGCCGGCTGCGCTTGCGGGCGCGGCCGCCGCGCTGGCGCTCGCCGTGGCGCCCGCCGAGGCGATGCCGCCCAGCGCCTTCAACGCGCTCGTCGAGGCGCAGAACTACTCGATCACGCTGGAGCGCCAGCGGATCTACGACACGCCCAACTACCAGGCGCAGCTCACGGCCGACTCGGTCGCCAACGGCGAGCGGGCGCTGGCCATGCAGGCCGCGGATCCCGGACGCTTCTTCACCGACGACTTGTGCTGGAGCCTCGGCAACGGCTGCGCCGGAGACATCCGGCTCTACAACTGGGTGAAGAACGGCTACGGGATCGCCCGCCCGGTGCTGTTCACCGCCCGCGACGGGGCGACGATCTCGGGACACGTGTGGGCCACAGTCGCCGGTCCCGCCCGGCGCCCGGGGATTGTGATCACCGATGGCTCCGTGCAGGCCGACGAGGAGCTCTACTGGTACGCAGCCCAAACGCTGGCCAAAGCCGGCTACGTCGTGCTGACGTTCGACCCCCAGGGGCAGGGCCAGTCCGACACCTTTGGCCAGTCGCCGGATGCGGGCGAAGGGGTGCCGGCCCAGACCGACGGTCGGCCGTTCTACGACGGAACCGAGGACGCGATCAACTTCCTGCTCTCCACGCCGCAGCACCCCTACGAGCCGGTGCCCAGCTGCAGCACCGGCACGAGCCATGTGGCCAAGCAGAACGCTCGCGTCGCCGCCGGGTTCGATGCCGCCTACAACCCGTTCTGGCAGCTGCTCAACCCCAGCGAGATTGGGCTCGCCGGCCATTCCTACGGCGCCGCCGGCGTCTCATACGTCGCCCAGTGGGATCCGCGCGTGAGGGCCGTTGTCGCCTGGGACAACCTGGGCGGCCCGGGACCGGACGAGGGCGCGATCCCGGGATTCAGCAGCGGCACGATCGGCGAGCAGCCTTGTCCCGCGGATCCCGCCGACCGCACCACGGTGCCGATCGCCAAACCGGGGCTCGGGATCTCGGCCGACTACGGTCTGCCGCCGACTCCCAATCTCTCCCTGCCGGACCCGAACGCCAAGTCGACGTGGTCGCAGCAGTATTCCCAGAGCGGCATCGACAGCGGCGAGATCGTGATCCGCGGCGGCTCGCATCTCGACTTCAGCTTCATCCCCAACCAGGCTTTCGGCGCTTCCCTGCGGGGGCCAGACATCATCGACTGGTACACGAGCGCCTGGTTTGACCGCTACCTCAAGCACGACCCGGGCGCCGACGCCCGGCTGCTCTCAGATCGCTGGCGCCACGACCCTGTCGAGGCAGCGGTCGACCCGGGCCACGACGGCAACGGCTTCTCCTTCTACTACTACTCCCGGCTCGACATCGGGCTGCCAGGGGGTGGGCGCTTCGACTGCGAAGACCTCCGCGACAGTTGTCCGGGGATCGTTCCCGAGGCAAGCGATGGCTACTCGGGCAGCTACTCCTATGCCTCGATCGACACCAGTCCGGACAGCGCAACCGGGCCCGGTGCACCGCTGAAGCCGGGCAGCAGCCTCTGGCTCAGCCGCTAGGGTTCCCGCCCGCCATGACGGATGCGCTCGAGACGGAGCTCGCCGCACGCCCGCCTGCAGCGGTCCGTTCCCTGCCCGCCGAGGAGCGCGATGACCTAGCGGCGGCGATCCGCGCCGCAAAGCTGCGCCAGACGGAGGCCCTGCGACTGGCCGGAGAGCAAGCGCTCAATCAGATCCCACGCGTGCTGCGGGGACCCATTCGAAAGCTGTTCCGGTGAGCGCCGGAGCGCGCGATCGCGCCCGCTCGTTCGAAGCGCAGGCCGAAGTGCTCAAGCTGGCCCGCCTGCTTCAGCGCGAGCCTGGCAGCCTCGAGTACCTGACGAGGCTGTCGCTCACGGACCTGCGGCGGCTGCGCGAGCAGGTGACCGACGCCCTGTTCGACGCCAACCGCCGAACGCTCACCCGGCTCGCCGCCGCCAGCAAACTGCTGCCGGCCGGGGTCACGGCGGTGATCGCGCAGCGGGCGTTCGGCCCGCTGCTCGCGGCGCGCATCTCCGGGCTGCTCGAACCCGAACGCGCGGTTGAAGTCGCCGCCAAGCTGCCGCCGGCGTTCCTGGCTGACGTGGCCGTGGAGCTGGACCCCCGGCGCACGACGGACGTGATCGCCCGCATTCCGCCCGCACAGATCAAGGCGGTGGGCGCGGAGCTGGTCTCGCGCCAGGAGTACGTGACGATGGGACGCTTCGTGGGACATCTGGCCGAGCAGGCGATCCGAGCCTCGCTCGAGGTGATCGACGACGAGCAGCTGCTGCGGTTGGGATTCGTCCTCGAGCAGAAGGACAGGCTCGAGAGCGTCGTCGCTGTGCTCGGAGAGCAGCGGCTGTACGGGCTGATCGACGCCGCGGCTGCCCACGATCTGTGGGTAGAGGCCCTGGATCTGCTGATCCATCTGGGCAAGCAGCGCCAGCGCCGCTTGATCGAGGTCGCGATCGAGCGGGGCGAGCCCGCCCTGTCCTCGTTGGTGCAGGCGGCCGAACGCTACGAGCTCTGGGACGCGGTGCTCGAGCTTCAGTCTCTGACCAGCGAGGCCGACCAGGAGCGCTTCGCCCAGCATCTCGAGGAACACCACCCCGAGCTGGTCGCCAAAGTCGAGCGCCCTACGCCGCGGGGCGTAGGGCCTCGAGCTCGCGGCTCGTGGCCAGCTCCGCCAGCGCCCGGCGCTCGAGACGCCGCACCTCCTCGGAGGAGATGCCGAGCCGCCGCCCGGCCTCGCGCAAGGGCGTGGGGTCGTCGCCGTCGATCCCGTAGCGCAGCCTGACCACCTCACGCTCGGGCGCCGGCAGCCGGTCCAGCGCGCTGCGAACGGCGTCCTGCCGAAGCGAGATCTCAACCTCCTCCTCCGGCGAGCGCTCGCCGCTCTCGATCAGCGCCCCCAGCGAAGTGTCCTCCTCCTCGCCCACCGGGCGATCGAGACTCGTGACGACGCGTGCGGCCTCGCGCGCCTCACGCACTTCGCGCTCGGACAGCTCGGCCTCCGAGGCGATCTCCTCGTCGCTCGGCTCACGACCGAGACGGCCCTGGAGCTCGCGCTGGACGCGGGCGATCTTGCGCTCGCGCTGACCGATGTGCACGGGGATCCTGATCGTGCGCGCGCGGTTGGCGATCGCGCGCTGAATCGACTCCCGGATCCAGAAGGTGGCGTAGGTCGAGAACTTGTAGCCCTTGCGGTAGTCGAACTTCTCGGCCGCGCGGATCAGCCCCAGGATCCCCTCCTGGATCAGGTCCAGCAGCGGCAGATCGAGCCCCTGGTACTTGCGGGCATTGGCGATGACCAGCCGCAGGTTTGAGTTGACGAGCTGCTCCTTGGCCTCGAGATCGCCGCGCTCGATCCGCTTTGCCAGCTCCACCTCCTCTTCACGCGTCAGAAGCGGGTGCCGACCGACCTCGCGCAGGAACAGCGACATGGCGTCCGTTGTGCGCTCCGCCATCTCGTCGTTGATGTAGCGCGTGTTCTCCACCCGTTCTCGGCCGCAATCGTCGCGGACCTCGAATCCCCGCTGCTCGAGCTCGTCGTGCAGCACCTGCCCGTCATCGTCGGAGAGCTCCAGATCCTGGACGACCTCGCTCATCTCGGAGAGGTCGATGCAGCGCGCGTCGCGGTCCTGGGCGCGCTGGCTCAGCTCATCGACGGCTTCTTGGAGGGGGTCGTTGGCCACGCCTAGAAGTTACCCGGCCGGGCGGGGAGGCACTCGTGCGCCGCAAACGGGAGGGGGTCGCGCGGCGACGCCGGGAATCGATCAGCAGGCTGACAAAGCACGCCAGTAGCACGATGATCGCTATCAGGGCCGCCATGGCGACGCCGGGCGTCAGGACGATGATGATTATCGCCGCAACCACCGCGATGCCCACATCTGCCAGCAGCGGCCCGCGGCTCACAGCGGCAGTCTCCTGAAGACAGGACGCGGCAGGTGGCGCAGGAGGGCGAACACGACGCGTAGTTTCCCGGGCACCCAGACCGTGTGGGCGCGCCCTCCAAGCGCCGCCACGGTGGCGTCGGCCACCGCCTCCGGCGTGGTGGTAAACGGGGGCGCCTTCAGCCCGGCGGTCATACGCGTCTCGACGAATCCCGGGCGCACCACCAGCACTCGAACCCCGGTTCCGGCCGTGGCGTCGGCCAGCCCTTGGGCCAGCGCGTCGAGTCCCGCTTTGGCCGCGCCGTAGACGGGGTTGGAAGCCCGCGGCCGCTCGGCGGCGACCGACGAGAGCACGACGAGCGTTCCGCGCCCCCTGGCTTTCAGCTCCCGCAGGCACTCGAGCAGCAGCGAGCCGCTGCCCACGAAGTTGACGCGCATCACCTCGAGCGCCTCATCACGCTCGGCGTCAAGACCCGCCTGCGCTCCCAGCACGCCCACCGCCAGAACTACGACGTCGAAACCCCCATCGTGGGCGAAGGCCGTTCGCACCGCCTCGTGGTGGGCGGCAACGTCGTCGGCGTCGATCACCTCGGAGCCGACTTCCGGCAGGCCGCCGCGGCGAAGATCGTCGACGGCTTGCTCGAGCCGCGCCGGGTCGCGGCCCACAAGGCGGACCCTGACCTGCGCTGCTGCCGCCAGGCGGCGGACGATCGCCAACCCGATCTCCGATGTGCCGCCCACCAGCAGCACGCTGCGCGCGGCGGCACTCACAACAGGCCGCTGCGACGCGCCAGGTCCGAGCACCACAGCCGTTCGGGATCCGCGCGGTCGCGCGCCGCGCGCCACTCGTCGATCCGCGGGTACATGGCCACCAGCGCCTCTGGCCGCAGCCGTACGTCTTTGCTCAGGTAGACGCGCCCGCCCGCCTGAGCCACAAGGTCATCGAGCCCGTCGAGCAGCGGACCCACCCCGGCCGCGGCGCGCGGCACATCGAGCGCCAGCGTCCAGCCCGCGATGGGGAACGAAAGCGGCGCCCCGTTCGCCGGGCCGAAGTCCTTGAGCACCGCCAGGTAGCAGGGCACGCGGCCCCGGCGGAGCCGCTCGATCACCGCTTCGAGCACACGCTCGGCTCCGCTGGGCACCACCAGCTGGTACTGGATCAGGCCCTGCGGGCCGTAGAGCCGCGGCCAGGCATCGAGCGCGTCCAGCGGGAACATGTGGCTGCCCAGGCTCTCGGGGCGTCCACGGGCCTGGCGCGGGGCGCTTGCGTAGCGAAGCGCGTTGAAGGCACCGACGGTGCCGGGCCGCAGCGCGCCGGGCGGCCAGCGGACGGGAATCGTCGCTCGGGAGCGGACTGTCGCGGAGCCGCCCTGGTGCGGAGCGTGTTCTGCCCGTGTCACGATCCCCCTGACCGGACGCCGGCCAAGCAGATCGAGCCACGCCACTCGATAAGGGCCGCCGGGCTCACTGAGCGCGGCGAGCGCGCCGTCGAGCGAATCGACCCGGTCTGTATCCACGGACAAAAGCGCACCCTTCACCGCCCGCAGCCTGATGCGCGCGTCAACGATCACCCCCGTCAGCCCCATGCCACCGAGCGTGGCCTCGAACAGCCCGTCCGGAGCCCCGGGCTGGAGCTCGAGCAGCTCCCCGGAGGCGGACAGCAAGGAGATCTCCTCGACGTGGCTGCCGAATGTTCCCGCCTGGCCGTGGTTCTTGCCGTGGATATCGCTGGCGATCGCACCGCCCACGCTCACGTGCTGGGTGCCCGGTACGACCGGCACCATCCATCCCGCGGGCACCAGCGCCTCCAGCAGCTCGCCGAGCGTCACCCCGGCCTGTGCCGTGACCGTGCCCCGGTCCGCGTCCAACCTGAAAGCCTTCAACGCCCCGCTATCGAGCACCAAGCCGCCGGAGAGCTGCGCGGCATCGCCGTAGCTGCGACCCATGCCCCGAGCGATCGCCCCCCGCTCGGCCAGCTCGAGCGCGGCCTGCAGCCCAGACACGTCGCGCGGCCGGACAACGGAGGCCCGGGCACCGGGCCCGCCGCCCCAGCCGCTGAGCTGCGCCGGGGTCGCGCGCAACTGCTCGGGAGCGGTGACCACTAGCTCACTAGCTGGCGGCTTGCACGCCGAGCGCGAAAACCACGATCCACGCCAGCGCCGCGAGCTGCAGACCATGGTCGGCGAGCAGCACGTCTTCCGGCGCTTCTGCCAAGCCGCGCCGCACGAGTGCTCCGTAGCGGGTCATGCAGACCACGAACGGCACGATCGTCAAGGGGCGCCAGGGCACGCCGCCCACCGACGGCAGCTGAAGCGCCCATACGCAATACGCCGCGAGCGTGATCGCCGCGCCGGCGACGAGAATCAGCTGGAGCGTCAGCGGCGTATAGACCTGAAGGACACGGCGACGCAGCTCTCGCGGCACGTCACTGCGGCGTAGCTCGGAGTAGCGCTTGGCGGCCGCCACGCACACCGCAGCACCGGCGATCACCAGCAGAAACCAACGCGACAGCGCCACCGGGGCCGCGACCCCGCCGGCCACGGCTCGCAGGACGAAGCCGCCGCCGATCGCCACCAGATCGACCACCGCCACGTGGCGCCAGAGCAAGCTGTAGGTCAGGGTCAGCGCCAGATAGCCGGCGCCGACCAGCCCCAGCAACGGCCTCACGACAAAGCACAGGCCCACGCCGGCGGCCATCAGCACTATGCCCAGGCCCACCGCCGCCCGGGGATCGAGCTCGCCCGCCGCCACCGGGCGATGGCGCTTACGGGGGTGCAGTCGGTCCTCGGCGGCGTCCCGGACGTCGTTGATGGCGTAGACGCCGGACGCCAGCATGCAGAAGGCGATGAAGGCGACGGTCACATGGCCAGGTACGTCATCGTGGCCGAGCGCGCCGGCGGCGATCGGGGCGGCGATCACCAGCCCGTTCTTCAGCCACTGCCGCGGTCGCATCGTGGCCACGGCGGCGAGGGCCACACTACGTCGGGACTCCCGTCCGAGGGCCATGGCCCCTGAGTTAGACGAGGACATTGCGGGGCAAGCTAAGGATCGTCGTTCAAGACAGCCTAACGGTAACGATGAGTGCTCTCTCACCAACCACGGGGAGCATCTCAGTCAGTATTTAGGCTCTCCGGGGAGAATCCTGCATCGTAGAGCGATGCCCGTCGAAGCAAGAGCGCCAGTCCGGTTCCAGACACCTCCGCGCCCGCTGAGGCGACGCCCGCCGGCGCGCCCTCCGCTGCGCGTGCGGCTGCGGCGGATCGCCCTGTTCACCGCGCTGCTGTGCCTGCTGGCGGCCCTGGTCTCCTACGTCCACATGCTCACCACGCGCTCTGACTCCAGCCTTGGCATCCGCACTGTCGAATGGATGCGAAGCAACGGCGTCCGCTGGCTCGTAAACGACGTCGAGAACGCCTACTACTCGCTGACCGCGCCGTCGAAGGGCGGGCCGGCGCTCAGGGCCTTGCCGGGCCAGAAGGGGGCACAGCAGGCGCTGTCGATTCACATCCCCAAGAGCTACCGGCCGCCGAACATCAAGCCAGTCATCTCGCCGGCGCTGCCCGGGGAAGGGGTGTGGCACGCCACCTACGCGCCCGACAGCCTGCACCCGCCGGTCATGATCACGAGCTTCCGCCCCGAGCCCGACTACCCGCAGTTGGTGGCCGGGGTTGCCTGGATCGATCACACGCAGACCAAAGTGCAGCTGTATCCCGGTGTGCAGGAGCCGGCCGTCTCGATGCCCTCGCGGGGTCCGGCGGAGGTGCCCCCACAGCTGCGCTCCCGCCTGGTGGCCACCTTCAACAGCGCCTTCAAGATCGCCGACTTCGGCGGCGGCTTCGCCTACGACGGCCACACCTACGCCCCGATGCAGCACGGCATCGCCACGTTCGTCCGCTATCGCGACGGCCATGTCGACGTGATCTCCTGGCACGGCGGGCCGGACGTTCCTCGCTGACGTGGTCTATGCCCGTCAGAACCTGCCGCTGATCGTCAACGGCGGGCGGCCCAACCCCAATCTCTCAGACGGTCCCGAATGGGGCTTCACCCTGGGCAACGCGGTCATGGTCTGGCGCTCGGCCGTGGGCATCGACCGCCGCGGAAACCTGATCTACGCCGCCGCACCGGATCAGACGGTCGGCTCGTTGGCGCAGATCCTGATCCGGGCCGGCGCGGTGCGGGCGATGGAGCTCGACATCAACACCTACTGGACCACGTTCATCTCGTACAGGTGGCCAGGGGCGGGCGGCGCGGCGAACCTGCTCGCCAGCATGGACCGCTCCCCGCAGCGCTACCTGACGCCAGACGACCGGGACTTCTTCGCCGTCTACCTCAAATGATGTAGTCGGCTGCGCTCATGAGCGCAGCCGCCGGTCCGCACATGTGCGGACCGGCCGCCCGGCGCATGCGCCGGGCGGGAATTGATCCCCGGATATCGAATTCCGAGCAGATGCCCACAGGGTCAAGCCCAGCCCTCTCGCGGGAGGCGATCGAGCGCTACGAGGCGCGGATCCTGGCCTACGAGCGCCAGGGCGCGCCCGAGCCTCGCCGCCAGCGCCCCGCCGCGCCCAGGCCTCCTCGTCGCCGCCGACGGAGCGTCCCGGCGCGGGCGCGGCTCCGGCGCGTAGTGCTGCTGACCGCGTTGCTGCTGCTGCTGATCGCCTCCTCCTCGTTTGCCCTGACGATGCTGCAGGCCTCGAACGTGGGCTTCGGCGTGCGCTTCGTGGAGTGGTTGCGTGACAACGGCGCCGCCGGACTGGTCTCCGAGGTCGAGAGCATCTACTACTCGCTGAACGCCCCCGCCAAGGGCGGCCCGACGCTCAAGCGTCTGCCGACCGTGGGCAGGACCACCGGCGGCGTGGCCCGGGCTGCGTCCGACGCCCCGGCGCCGATCCCGCCGGCGATCGCCCCCGCGCTGCCGGCCGAGGGCCGCTGGCAATCGACCGGCCCGATCGTGAACGGCGCCGCACCGGTACTGGTCACCACCTTCCGTCCCGACCCCAACTACCCGCGCGTCCTGGCCGGCGTGGCCTGGATCGACACCTCGCGCAGCTCGCTGGCGCTCTATCCAGGCCGCTACGAACCACCCAGCGCAAGCGGCTCTGCGGCCGAGGTTCCGCTTGCGCTGCGCCCGCGGCTGCTGGCCGACTTCAACAGCGGCTTCAAGCTCGAGGACTCGGGCGGCGGGTTCGTCGCCTCGGGCCGCGTCTACGCCCCGCTCAAGGACGGCCAGGCCACGCTGATCGGCTACAGCAACGGCACGGTCGACCTGCGCGCCTGGACGGGCGGGGCCGACCCCGGCCCCGGCGTGGCGTTCGCGCGCCAGAACCTGCCGCTGATCGTCACCGGAGGGCGGCTCAACCCGGCGCTCTCAGACGATTCGTTGTGGGGGGCCACGCTCGGCAATGCGGTCCGCGTCTGGCGCTCGGGCGTCGGCATCGACGCCCACGGCAACCTTCTCTACGCCGCCGCCGATCTGCAGACGGCCTCGAGCCTGGCGCGGATCCTGCAGCGCGCCGGCGCGGTGCGGGCGATGGAGCTCGACATCAACTACGAGTGGGTGACGTTCAACTTCTTCGGTGCGCTCGGCGCCCAGCAGCCGGCAAAGCTCCTCCCCGCGATGAATCGGAATGCGTCCAGGTACCTGACGCCCGATGACCGGGACTTCTTCGCGGTCTATGCGCGCTGACTAGCGCGACACGGCGGCCAGATTGGCCGGCGGGTTGTTCATGTAGTTCGTGAAGTGCTGCGCTGTGACGCAGTAGACCGGGGCGCCCGTCCGGGTGCAGAGCTCCTGCAGGAAGCCCGTGACCAGCTGGTGGTAGGAGATCGAGTCGAGGACGCCTGGCGAGTACAGCGACCAGCGGCCTGTGTCGTACTGCGGCACCTCCGAGCGGGCCTCGGCGTCGCCGGCCGTAAACAGCTGCTGGGCCAGAGGGTCGTTGCTGACCTGCGCATAGTCATACAGCCCGATCAGCGCCTGCAGGAACGCATTGAGGATCTTCTCGCCCGGCCCGAACGAATACTGGACGTAGCGCGTCCCGAGCGCCGTCTTGACGGCCACGCCGATCGGGGGGGCCACCGTGAAGATCGGCAGCGCCTGGTGGCCCAGGCCCAGGTAGTAGGTCTGGCCCGTGGCCTTGTACGCCCGGGTGAGCGCCTCGATGCCGGTGCCCTGCGACATCGCGCTCGTCCACGGCGGCGCGCCTCCCTCGAAGCGGAAGTAGTACTCCCACGTAAGCCCGCCGCCCCGGCGGGTCGCCAGAGGGATCATCTCCGAGATCAGCGAGAGCATCTGGCCGTAGGAGGAGGCGCCGGCCGTGTAGAGGCCGTCGGCCTTGCCGAAGCTCGCAAGCACCTGGAGCTCGATGCCCTGACCCGGGTAGTACTGCCACACGACCTGCGAGCCGGAGAACTCGATCAGCTGATCCGCGGAGGGGATCGTTCCGCTTTTCCACCACTGGGTGTTGCGCTGCAGCGTGTCGAACACCGCCGGCAGGCGACCGGGCGTCAGCGTGCCGGCGCCGGCCATGGCGCGCAAGTTGCCCAGCACCGCGCCCAGCTCCCTGGCCGACGTGCCGCGCAGCTTGGCGGCGGTCGCCAGCGCGCTCGCGTACGCGCCGCTGTAGTTCTTGTAGAGCACGGCACCGATGGCCCCCGACCGGCGTAGCTTCAACAGCACACTGGTGACCGTTGGCGTCGGGCGCCGGCGGCGGGGTGGCGCCTTCGCGCTGGTGGCCAGCGCGGGAGCGGGGGTGGGCACAAAGGCCGGCACGTACGGGTCCTGGCGGGCGCTCACTTTGCCGCCGGGGCCGAGCACATCGACCGTCGCCGCTTCGGCGCTCGCCGCCGTGGCAGCGGCCATCGCCGTGGCGCAAATGGCCGCGAGCAGGACAAGTAGGCGCCGCGACACCCCTCCGTGCATGCCGTACGTAACTCGTAGGCGAGGCAAAAGTTGCTGCACAATCAAAGAATGGGCTTGATTGCACTGTCCGCGTCCTACGGCGCCGGTGGGGCGCTGGTGGGCCCTGCGCCGGCGGAGCTAGCACGAGGAGGGCCTCGGTGGCGGCGGGGTGTTCCTCCTGCGCGCCCGGTCTGACGCATAGCCTCCTGCCCTCGCGCTACTTTGGCCCCGGGGCCGGTGTTGTGGCCCCGCGGGGACAGGAAGAGCTTCTGGGACATATGCACGTACGCGCCCGCGCATCGAGACTCGCCCCTGGCCTGCTGCTGGCTCTTGCATGGTGCCTGCTGGCGCCGGGCACGGCGCCCGCCCGGGGCGCGGCGTCGGCGCCGCCGAGACAGGCGGCGCAGGGCGCCCGATACGTCCTGCCGTTTCCGGGCACCCTCGACGCATCGCCCTCCACGCAGATCGATTTCGGCGCGGTTCGGCCGTCCGAGCTCGAATCGATCAAGGTCATGGGGTCGAGCTCCGGCCCGCACGAGGGGCTTCTGAAGCCGATGCCGAACGCTGATGGGACCGCGTTTATCCCCAACCGGGCTTTCACTGCGGGGGAGCACGTGTCGGTGGCCGCCACCGTCGGGGGCCGGGGCGCCCAGACGCGAAATGTCAGCTTCGGGTTCTCCGTCGCCGCGCCGGCCGCGCCGGCCGCCGGGCCATCCTCGACGACCAACGCCCCCGATCGGCGGGCGCCGCAGGCCCACGCGGCGCAGAGCGCGACGGCAAAAACGCAGAGCTTTCACTCAGAGCCCTGGCTTCGCCCCCCGATCCTCTTGACCTCGGGCCGCGTGCCCGATCCCCGGCAGGGCGACTTCTTCGCCGACGCCGAGGACTCGATTCAGGCCGGTCCGCTGATCTACAGCCCGAGCGGCGGGCTGGTGTGGTTTGACCCTCAGCACAAGGCCGCGGCTTTCAACGTCGAGGTCCAGAACTACCTTGGGCAATCGGTGCTGACCTTCTGGCGGGGCTACGTCAGCTCCGGCGTCGGGATCGGCAGCGACATGATCCTCGACCACACCTACCAGACAATCGCCACGGTCAACGCCGCCAATGGCTACTTCGCGGATCTGCACGAGTTCCAGATCACGCCGGACGGCAACGCGCTGATCACCGCCTACACCCCGGTCCACGCCGACCTGCGCTCGGTCGGGGGGCCGGCCAACGGCACCCTGCTCGACTCGATCGTCCAGGAGATCGATATCGCCACGGGTCAGCTGCTCTGGGAATGGCATGCCTACGCCCACGTGCACATCGCCGAATCGTTTGCCGGAAAGCCGGGCGCCAGCCCCTACGACTTCTTCCACATCAACTCGGTCGAGGAGCTGGCGAACGGCAACTTCATCGTCTCGGCGCGCGACACCTCGGCGGTCTACGAGATCGACCGCGCCACGGGGCGGATCCTCTGGGTCCTCGGCGGCAAGCACTCGAGCTTTGCGTTGGAGAAGGGAACGAGGTTCTGGTGGCAACACGACGGCCGGCTACGCCCCGGCAATGTGGTCACCGTGTTCGACGACGGCGAGGGAATGAGGGTGATGAGCGAGAAGCAATCGCGAGGGCTGCAAATCAGGCTCAACTTCAAGCGCCACCGGGCGACGCTGGTTCGCGCCTACCCGCTGATTCCTCCGGTCCTGGCCGGGAGCCAGGGCAACGTCCAGCCCCTGCCGGATGGAAACACGGTGGTGGGCTACGGGTCGGCCCAGTACTTCAGCGAGTTCGACCGCCGGGGTCACCAGCGCTTCAGCGCCCGTTTCTACGCGCCGATCGGCTCCTATCGCGACTACCGCTTCCCGTGGTACGGCGAGCCCACCGGCAGCCCGTATGCGGCGGCTGCGGCCACGCGCTCCGGGACGACGGTCTACGCCAGCTGGAACGGCGCGACCGACGTCGCCACCTGGCGCGTGTTGGCCGGCCCCGCGCCGTCCGCGCTCGCGCCCGTGGCCCAAGGCTCCTTCACCGGCTTTGAGTCCGCGCTGGCCACCAACAGCAAGCAGCCCTACTTCGCGGTACAGGCCCTCGGCTCCGGAGGGCAGCTACTCGGCACCTCTGCGGTCGTAGGCCGCTGAGGGGCTCGCCTGTGGCATCGTCGCGCGTCGTGCGCGAGCGCCGAGACGTTCCCTTCTCAGAGCTCACCACCCTGCGGCTGGGTGGGCCGGCCCGGCGGCTGATCGAAGCCCGTAGCGAGGGCGAGCTCCTCGAGGCGCTCGTTGCGGGCGGATCTGACGGGCGCACGCTGCTGGTCGCGGGCGGCTCAAATCTCGTGATCGCCGACGCCGGATTCGACGGCACCGTGATCGGCGTGGGCACCCGCGGCATCTCGGTCTCCACCATCGGTGAGCAGGTCAAGCTGGAGGTGGCGGCCGGCGAGCCCTGGGACGTGGTCGTCGCGCGCTGTGTGCAGGAGGGGCTGGCGGGAGTGGAGTGCCTGTCCGGGATTCCCGGCTCGACCGGCGCCACGCCGATCCAGAACGTGGGCGCATACGGGCAGGAGGTGTCGAGCACGATCGCCTCCGTGCGCACCTACGACAGGGAGCGGGGCGAGGTCGCCGAGCTGACCGGCGCCCAGTGTGGCTTTGCCTACCGCTCGAGCGCTTTCAAGCACTCCGAGCGCCACGTCGTGCTGGCGGTGACGTTCGTGCTCGAGCGCTCGAACTCGGCCTCCCCCGTCACCTACGCCGAGCTCGCGCGAGCGCTGGCGGTGAAGCAGGGAGAGCGCCCGCCGCTCGCGGAGGTGCGCCAAGCGGTGCTGGCGCTGCGGCGGAGCAAGGGCATGGTGATCGATCCCGCCGACCCCGAGTCGGTGAGCGCCGGGTCGTTCTTCGTCAACCCCATCCTCCCGGCGGAGCGGTTCGCCGCGGTCGAACGGGCCGTCGCCGAGCAGCTCGGCCCGGACGTGCGGCCGCCCGGCTGGCCGGAACCGGATGGCCGGGTCAAGACCTCGGCGGCCTGGTTGATCGAGCGGGCGGGCTTTCACCGCGGCTACGGCGATGGACGGGTGGGCGTCTCGCAAAAGCACACGCTGGCGCTCGTAAACCGCGGCGGGGCAACGACGGCCGAGCTGATCGCGCTGGCCCGCGAGCTGCGCGACGGCGTCAGGGCGCGGTTCGGCGTCGAGCTGCGGCCCGAGCCGACGCTGGTGGGCGTAGCGCTGTAGAGTCCCAACCTAACAATTGAGCTCTCGCGGACCGGGGGCCTGGGGAAAGGGGCCAATATGAGGACGTTGCGAAGGATGACGGCTGCTGCCGTGGCCGCTGGGGCGGCCGTGGCATTGGGGATGGCTGTGGGTAGCGCCGGTGCGGCGCCTGCGCCGGTGACCATCGGTAGCACCAGTGGAACTCCCGCCGCAAACATCCCAAACTGCGCCGGGGGAACAAACTGCACTTACTTCTCCACGTCGTCCGGCACGACGCCGGCGGCGCAGGTGCCGTCAGACGGCACGATCACGAGCTTCTCGGTCAACGCCGGCAGCGCGGGAGGCACTGTGTCTCTGCGCGTGCTGCGGCCGACGGGCAGCTCCTTCACGGGCGCTGGGACCAGCCCGGCCGAAACGCTCGCCCTGGGGGTGAACACCTTTACCGTGTCGCTTCCCGTCAAGGCCGGCGACGTGCTCGGGATCGACAACGCCAGCCAGGCGCTGATCTTCGACAACACGGCCCTTGCCGCGACCACCCACTACTGGATTCCGGCCCTGAGCGATGGGGCGGCGTCAGCTCCGACGGCAGCCCTTGCCGGTGACAAGCTGCTGCTGAGCGCCGTTGAGCAGCCAAACGACACCACCACGACCACCACGAACCCGACGACGCCTACCACGCCGAGCGGGCCGATCACGAGTACGAATCCGAGCTCGGTGCCGACGCCGACGAGCAACACGAAGCCGTCGCTCAGCAGCGTCTCGCAGTCGAACCGCGCGTGGCGCCGGGGCGGCAAGCTGGCCACCATCGCAGCCACGCCGTCAAAGAAGGGCCCGCCCACCGGGACGCGGTTTCAGCTCACGCTCAACGAGCCGGCCAAGGTCACGCTGGCCTTCAAGCACAAGGTCAAAGTCAGGACGAAGACCGGGAAGACGTCGTTCGTCATGAAGACCGTTGGCCAGCTGACATTCGTCGGCCATTCCGGCGTCAACACGGTGTTCTTCCAGGGACGCCTGACGCGCAGTCAGACGCTGGGGACCGGCAACTGGACGGGGGTGTTCGGCGCGAGCACCAGTGCCGGCAGCGCGCAGTCCGTCTCGAGGCAGTTCACGATCCTGCGCTAGTGCGCAGGTCTCACCGCGTCGTCAGCGCGAGCCTCGAGGCTCGCGCTGGCGGCGCGAGCTGCCCGACCGCGTCAGGGCACGGTTCGGCGTCGAGCTGCGGCCAGATTCGACTTGGTCGGAATCGAGCTGTAAAGTCCCGCCCTAACGATTGAGCTCCCGCGGACCGGGGGCCTGGGGAAAAGGGGCCTATATGAGGACGTTGCGAAGGATGACGGCTACTGCCGTGGCCGCTGGGGCGGCCGTGGCAGTGGCGACGGCTAGCGGTAGCGCTGGAGCTGCGCCACCGCCGGTGACGCTGGGGAGCACCGACGGCACTCCGACTGGGAACATTTGCAGCAACTGCACACTTTTCTCCAACTCGTCGGGCACAACGCCGGCGCTGCAGGTGCCCTCCGACGGCACCATCACTAGCTTCTCGATCCATTCCAACAGCAGTATGGGCGCCCTGGTCCAGTTGCGTGTGCTGCGGCCGACGGGCAGCGGGGCGTTCACGGGGGCGGGGACGAGCCCGGCGGAGACGTTGACGAGCGGCGTCGACACGTTCTCCGGTCTGTCACTCCCGGTTCATGCGGGCGACGTGCTCGGGATCGACAACATCAGCGGCGCGATCGTCGTCGACGCAAATGCCACGGCCGCGACCACGTTCGAGTACCTGCCGGCGCTCGCCGACGGTTCGACGGGCACTCCGAATGGCAATCCCTTGTCAGAGGAACTGCTGCTGAGCGCGGTTGAGCAGCCCAACGGCACCACGACGACGACCCCGCCGACGACCCCGCCGACGACCTCGACGACGCCGACCACCCCGAGCGGGCCGATCACGAGTACGAACCCGAACTCGGTGCCGACGCCGCCGAGCGGTACGAAGCCGTCACTCAGCAGCGTCTCGCAGTCGCACCGCGCGTGGCGCAGGGGCGGCGAGCTGGCCACCATCGCCGCCAAGGGCCGGCCAAAGAAGGGCCCGCCCACCGGCACGCGGTTTCAGTTCACGCTCAACCAGCCCGCCAAGGTCACGCTGGCCTTCAAGCACAAGGTCAAAGTCAGGACGAAGACCGGGAAGACGTCGTTCGTCATGAAGACCGTTGGCCAGCTGTCATTCGTCGGCCACTCCGGCGTCAACAAGGTGCTCTTCCAGGGACGCCTGACGCGCACGCAGCGGCTGTCGCCCGGGCCCTACACGGTGGTGTTCGGCGCGAGCACCAGTGCCGGCAGCGCGCAGTCAGTGTCGAGGAACTTCACGATCCTGCACTAGCGCGGTTTTGCCGCGGCGTCAGCGCGAGTCGCGTCGCTCGCGCTGGCGCCGCAGCTCCTGGCGGGCTACCGACAACTTGTGCACCTCGTCGGGGCCGTCGGCCAGTCGCAGCGTGCGCAGCGATGCGTACATGTAGGCCAGCGGCGTGTCGTTTGAGACCCCGGCGCCGCCGTGAACCTGGATCGCGCGGTCGACGACCTTCAGCGCGACGTTGGGTACGGCGACCTTGATCGCGGCGATTTCCGTGCGGGCGTGCCGGTTGCCCATGGTGTCCATCAGCCAGGCGGTCTTCAGCACCAGCAGCCGGGCCATCTCGAGCTCGATCCGGCTCTCGGCGATCCACTCCCGGATGTTTGCGTTGTGCGAGACCGGCTTGCCGAACGTCTCGCGCTGATCGGCGCGGTCGCAAAGCAGCTCGAGTGCGCGCTCCGCGGCGCCGATCGCCCGCATGCAGTGGTGGATGCGACCCGGCCCCAGCCGGGCCTGGGCGATCATGAAGCCCATCCCCTCGCCGGCGATCAGGTTCTCCGCGGGGACCCGCACGTCCTCGAAGACGAGCTCTCCGTGGCCTTCGGGATCCTGGTAGCCGAACACCGGCAGCCCGCGGATGACCGATAGCCCCGGCGTGTCCTTCGGCACCAGGATCATCGACTGCTGCTGGTAGACGGGTCCCTCGGGATCCGTCTTGCCCATCACGATCAGGATCCTGCAGTTGGGGTGTAGCGCCCCGGTTGTCCACCACTTGCGCCCGTTCAGCACGTAGTGGCCGCCGTCGCGCTCGATGCGCATCGCGATGTTGGTGGCGTCCGAGGAGGCAACATCGGGCTCGGTCATGGCGAACGACGAGCGGATCTCGCCGGCCAGCAGCGGCTCGAGCCAGCGGGCCTTCTGCTCATCGGAGCCGAACTGGTGGAGCACCTCCATGTTGCCGGTGTCGGGCGCAGAGCAGTTGCACGCCTCCGACGCGATCCGGGTCCGGCCCATGATCTCGGCCAGCGGGGCGTACTCGACATTGGTGAGGCCCGCGCCGTACTCCTCGTCCGGCAGGAACAGGTTCCACAGCCCGCGCTCGCGGGCCTTGACCTTGAGCTCCTCGACCACCGGCGGATGGCAGTGGGGGCGTCCGGCGGCAGCCGACTCTCTTACCTGTTCGAGCCACACGGGCTCCGCCGGCATCACGTGCTGGTCCATGAACTCGAGCAGTCGCCCGCGGAGCTCCTCGGACCGAGGCGAAGGGTCAAGCTGCATGCCGGTGACGGTGCTCATCAGCGCATCGTATGCCGGTCGGTGTCATCTCGCTTGACGGCGGCATGCATCCCCGCTGAATAAGCCGTATCTCACATCCCGGGAGGCGACTCGATAGGCTTCGCGACACCCTCGGTCGGGGATTCCCTTGCCAAACGCCAACTCTGCCCAAGAAGAGGGGCCATCCGCGTACCCACAGGCTGCGGCGCTAGAGCTGCGTAACGTCAGCAAGCGCTACCCGGGGCAGGGCGACCCCGCGATAGCGGACCTCAGCTTGCACGTGCCAGCCGGCGAGGTCTGCGTTCTGGTGGGCCCCTCGGGGTCGGGCAAGACGACCGCCATGCGGCTGATCAACCGCATGATCCCGCTCTCCTCGGGCGACATCCTGCTCGGAGACCGCAGCGTGCTCGAGCGCGAGCCACACGAGCTGCGGCGCGAGATCGGCTACGTGATTCAGCAGATCGGCCTGTTCCCGCACCTCACCGTCGTGGACAACATCGCCACGGTGCCGAGGCTGCTCGGATGGGAGAAGTCCCGGATCGGCGCCCGCGTAAACGAGCTGATCGAGCTGATCGGTCTCGATCCGGAGATCGGCAAACGCTATCCGGCGCAGCTCTCGGGCGGCCAACGCCAGCGCGTGGGCGTTGCCCGGGCGCTCGCCGCCGACCCGCCGCTGATGTTGATGGACGAGCCCTTCGGCGCGATCGACCCGATCAACCGCGCACATCTGCAGGACGAGTTCCTCGGGCTCCAGGAACGCGTTCGCAAGACCGTCGTGTTCGTAACCCATGACATCGACGAGGCGATCAAGATGGGCGACAAGATCGCGATCCTGCGGCAGGGAGGGGTGCTCGCGCAATACGACACCCCCGCAGAGATCCTCACGCACCCCACCGACGAGTTCGTCGCAGAGTTCGTCGGCGCCGACCGCGCGCTGAAGCGGCTCGGGCTCTCGACGCTTGCCGAGGTGAAACTGCTCGAGCCGGACGGGATGAAGATGGGCGACGAGCCCCTCAAGCTGACGACATCGGTGCGCGACGCCCTGTCGGCGGTTCTGGCCTCGGGGGGTTCGGCGTTGCGCGTCATCGGCGAGCGTGACCAGGTAGCCGGCGTGGTGACGCTCGAGCTGTTGGGTCACGTGCTGCGCAATGGGGCCCTTTCCGACACCGAGCAGCCCTCCGAGGCCCGCGCCGGTACGGAGTCCACCGCCTGATGCTCGCGTTCGCGGCCGCGCATGGCCCGGTGATTCCGAGCTTTGGGGGGAGCTCCTCTTCGTTTGCCTGTGAGCGGGCGAATCGCCTGTTCTGCTCCGACTGGGTGTCACGCAACTGGAGCACGGTGCTGTGGCCGGCGCTCCGCCAGCACGTGGTGCTGACCCTGATCGCAGTCTCGATCGGGTTCGTGATCTCGACCGCGCTCGCGCTGATCGCCTACCGGATGGGGTGGTTCGAGCGACCGGTGCTGATCGTGACCTCGATCCTCTACACGATCCCTTCGCTCGCCCTGTTCGAGCTGCTGGAGCCGGTGCCCGGCCTGGGCCTCACGCGAACAACCGCCGAGGTCGCGCTCGTCTCGTACACGCTGCTGATCATGTTCCGCAACACACTGACGGGATTGCGGGAGGTTCCGGCCGAGGTCCGCGATGCCGCCTTGGGAATGGGCATGGGGCCGATGCGCTCGCTGCTGCGGGTGGAGCTGCCGCTCGCGATGCCGGCGATCATCGCCGGCTTGCGAATCGCGACGGTGACGGTGATCTCGCTGGCTACCGTCGCGTCGCTGATCGACAACGAGGGGCTCGGCGTGCCGATCCTGACCGCGATCTCCAATGAGGTGTTCAAGACCGAGCTGATCGTCGCCGGCGGAATGGCGGTGCTTCTGGCGCTGTTCGCCGACGGGCTGCTGGTGCTCGTACAGCGCTTCGTCACACCCTGGGCCAGGGCGGGCTGATGCACAACTTCGTCGACGCCTTCAGGTTCATCGGCCACAACGGCCAGATCTCCGGGATTCCGCATCTGCCGACGCTCGTTCACCTTACGCTGGTCACGCTCAAGATCGCCGGGATCGGGATCGGGCTCGCACTGGTGATCGCGCTTCCGATCGGTCTGTGGCTCGGGCACATCCACAAAGGGTCTTTCGTGGCCATCAACGTCGGCAACGTCTGGCGGGCACTGCCGAGCTTGGCCGTGCTCGCGATCGGGGTGGCGATCCTGGGACTGGGGCTTGGCAACGTGGAGCTGGCGCTGATCGTGCTCGCGGTGCCGCCGATCATCACCAATGCCTACGTAGGGATCGACGAGGTGGACCGCGATGTGGTCGACGCTGCTCGAGGGATGGGGCTGACGGGGTGGGAGATTCTGCGCAAGGTGGAGATCCCACTCGGGATTCCGTTGATATTTGCGGGCATCAGGACCGCGGCGCTGTTCATCGTCTCCACCACGACGATCGCGGCGCTGACCGGTTACAGCGGCAGCCTCGGCGACATCATCAACAACGAGGCCTCCTACCACCTTCCCGGCGTGCTGGGGGCTGCGATCTGCATCGCCGCTCTTGCGCTCGTGATCGAGGCCGTGCTGGCGGTCGTGCAGCGAGCGGTGACGCCAGCCGGTCTGAAGCTCGCACAGCGGGATGATCCGGCGCTCGCGCTGGCTCCGGTCGTGCCCGACACCGCTTGATAACGACAACAAATCAAGGCACAGGAGGAAACATGAGACAGGCAAGAGTCGCCGCCCTGGCGGTGCTCGCGGTGGTGATCCTCGCCGCGTGCGGTAGTTCCAAGACATCCAGTTCCTCGAGCTCGTCCACGAGCGCGGCCAGTTCCAGCTCCAGCTCGTCGGGCAAGGCGGGCGCGGGCAAGCCCCCGGTCGTCCTCGGAGACAAGAACTTCGAGGAGGAGTACGTGCTCGGATCGCTTTATCAGCAGGCGCTCGAGGCAAAGGGCTACACCGTCACGCTGAAGGGCAACATCGGTTCCTCCGAGATCATCTGGAAGGCGCTACAGAGCGGGCAGATCCAGATGTACCCGGAATACACCGGGACGCTGCTGACCGCGATCGCCGGCAACAATCAGCCGCCGAACAGCGCCCAGCAGACCTACAACGAGGCGCAGGCATACGTCAAGAAGCACGGGTTCGTGCTGCTCGATCAGACCCCGTTCTACGATGCGGATGGCCTGGCGACGACGAAGGCCTACGCCACAAGCCACCACCTCGTGAGCATCGCTGACCTGAGCAAGCTCGGCAAGATCACTTACGGCGCTCCGGCGGAGAACCGGACTCGCTACGACGGCTTGGTCGGCCTTCAGAAGGTGTATGGCCTGCACAACCTCAACTTCGTGCCGCTCGCCGAGGGCCTCAACTACAAATCGCTCGATTCCGGGCAGGTCAACGTGGCGACGATCTTCACCACCGACCCGCAGCTGAAGGGCGGGAAGTACACCGTGCTGACCGACGCCAAGAAGCTGTTTGGCTTTCAGAACGTCGCGCCGGTGGTCAAGGCCTCGGTCGTACAAGCCGAGGGCCCGGCGTTTACGCAGACGATCAATAAGGTGAGCTCGCTGTTGACGCTGCCGGCGATCATTCAGATGAACGCTGCCGTGGCGCTCGACCAGCAGTCACCGGCCAGTGTCGCGCAGGCGTTCCTCAAAGCCAACGGCCTGTCGTAGCTATTAGGGGCGCGGCGCCGGGTCAGGCGCCGCGCCCCGTTTTGCCCAGGGGCGCGGCAGGGCGTCCTGGTTGCGTGGCCTGCTGGGCGCGCGGGCAATCCCTGACTTGGCCCAGCTCACATTGCGCTGACTTGGCCCAGCTCACAGTGCGCTGACTTGGCCCAGCTCACAGTGCGCCAGGCTGCGGGTTCAGGAGCTCGGAAAACGTCGCAAACGCAGCGGTCTCATCGCACCTTGGGCCACATAAGCGTCCCCACGACGCTTATGTGGACAGAGCCGGGGCGGGGCGCCGGATTTGCTGCGAAATACGTCCGGGTCGCCAGACCCGACGACGCCGGATTTGCTGCGAAATACGTCCCGGTCGCCAGCGGCCGGCCGCGGACGAGCGATCTCGTCACACGACCACCATCGGCAGGCCGGCTAGCGGCGCGGCGCGTAAGCCGACAGGAACGCGCGTGCCCCGGCTTCGGCGTATTGATCGAGGTCCGCGGCAGGTGGGGTCAGGGCGTCGCCGCCGAGCATCGCCCTGTTCAGTGGCGTTGACATCACGAGCCAGTTGAAGTGCTCCGCGGCGAGCAGCGGATCGCCGTCGAGCTGCAAGAGGCCCCGCTCCGCTAGCAGCTCGAAGGCCTCCGCCAGACCGGCGATCGTGCGTCCCGGACCGCGCTCGTAGAACGCCTGCCCCAGCTCCGGGAAGCTGCCCGATTCGCCGATCACCAGCCGGCGCAATTGCAGGACCTGCGGCTGCATGACGAGACGCAACTGGCCCCGCGCGAACTCGATCAGGTCGCGCTCGAGCTCGCGGCTGTCCTTCAGGCCGACGACGGCCTCGTAATTGGGGTCGCTGATCATGTCGACGGTGCTCGTGACGATCGCCCGGAACAGGGTCTGCTTGTCGGCAAAGTGCTTATAGACCGTTTGCTTTGAGACCGCCGCCGACGCGGCGATCTCGTCCATGCTCGTGCCGAGGTACCCCTGGCGGAGGAAGAGGTCGGTCGCCGCCTCGATGATTGCCCGGCGCTTGCGGACCGACCTGGACTCGTTCGCCTCGTTGTCGTCAGCCGGCGCCGGCCGGCGGGCGTCGTCAGCGCTGGACGGGTCCGAACGGCTGGCCGTCATTTCGAGCACAGCCTAGCGCATGAGGTACTAGACAGTCCAGTTCTACATGTGGTACTGTACCGTCTAGTTCCCGCGTGAGGCGTTGGGTCGGCCGCTACCTAGGCGAAAGGAGTGTTCCTCCCATGGCAGAGATCATCGTCATCAACCACACATCGCTCGACGGCGTGCTGCAGGCGCCGGGAAAGCCGGAGACGGGCCCCCGCGACCCCTTCGAGCACGCCGGCTGGGCGTCTCCCTACGGGGACGCAGTGATGGGCGCTGAGCTGGGCAAGAGCCGCGGGGATCCCCCCGGCGCATTTCTCTTTGGCCGGCGTACTTACGAGGAGCTGTTTGAGTCCTGGCACGGGCGCACCGACGGCAACCAATTCACCGACGTGCTTGACCGCACGACCAAGTACGTGGCCTCGCGCACGCTCGCCGAGCCGCTGACATGGGAGAACTCCGTGCTGCTAGACGGAGACGCCGGCGACGCGGTCGAGCGGTTGCGCTCAGAGCTCGACGGGCATCTCATGGTCTTCGGCAGCGCGGAGCTGCTGCGGACGTTGATGCGTCGCGATCTGATCGACGAATACCTGCTGCTGATTTACCCCCTGGTGCTCGGCTCGGGCAAGCGTCTGTTCAAGTCCGACGTGTACAGCCCGCTGCGTCTCGTCGGCAGCGTGACCACTACCACCGGCGTGGTCATCGCCACCTACAGGCCAGTGTCGAGACAGGAGGATTGAGATGGCCACCAGAGAAGGCATGCATCAGCTGTTGGGCGGGATCTCGTTCGGTGAGTCGCCTCGCTGGCACGAGGGCCGACTGTGGTTCTGTGACTGGGGCGCCGAGGAGCTGATCGCGGTCGATCCGGAAGGCCACAGCGAGCTCATCGCCCGTGTCCCCTCGTTTCCGTTCTGCATCGACTGGCTACCAAACGGCCGCCTGCTGATCGTCTCTTCACGCGACCGCGCCGTACTGACGCTGGCCCCGGGCGGGACGCTGGAGCGCTACGCCGAGCTTCGCGATGTCGCCGAGAAGGGATGGAACGAGATCGTCTCCGACGGCAGCGGGCACGTCTACGTCAACGGCGGCGGCTTCGACCTGATGGCCGGCGAGCCGTTCGCTCCGGGGTTGATCGCCCTGATCGACCACGAGGGCGCGGCGCGCAAGGTTGCCGACGGCCTCGAGTTCCCGAATGGGATGGCGGTGACGGCCGATGACCGCACGCTGATCGTGGCAGAGTCGTACGGCAAGAGGCTGACGGCCTTCGACATCGAGGACGGCGGCGAGCTCGCCAACCGCCGCGTGTGGGCCGAGCTCGGAGAAGGCGTGCCCGATGGCATCTGCGTCGACGCCGAGGGCGCGGTGTGGTACGCCGACGTTCCGAACGAGTGCTGCGTGCGCGTTCGCGAGGGTGGCGAGGTGCTGGATACGATCGAGCTCGATCGGGGCTGCTTCGCCTGCATGCTCGGAGGCGTTGACCGCTCGACGCTCTACGTCGTCGCGCGCGAGTGGCGCGGTAGCCAGAGCGGCACGGACGGCGAGCGGACGGGTGTGCTCGTCGCCGTTCCCGTGTCGGTACCCGGTGCGGGCCGGCCCTAATTCGGCGAAGACGCCCTGCGGCTGCCGAAGCGGCCCGATCCTAGCCGCGGCGCCTGGTCGCCAGCCCGCGCTCGCAGTACGCCAACATCTCGGCGATGCCGGGTCTGGAGCTCGTGATCTTCGACTGCGACGGCGTGCTCGTCGACAGCGAGGTGATCTCAAACCGAGTGCTGGCGCAACTGCTGACAGACATCGGTCTCCCCCGGACGCTGGCCCAGACGCGCCGCGAGTACCAGGGGCTGCTGCTCGACGAGATCGTGACCAAGGCCGAGGAGACGCTGGGGCGCCGCGTCCCCGCCGATTTTCTGGAGCGCTTCATCGCCCAGCGCGCCGATGAGTTCAGGCGCGAGCTGAAGCCGGTGCCCGGCGCCGAGGACATGGTCAAGCGGGTCAAGGCCGCGGGCGTCGGCGTCTGCGTCGCCTCGCAGGGCAGGCTCGAGAAGACGCAAATGACACTCGGGCTCACGGGTCTAGACCGGCTGTTCGCGCCCGGCGCCGTCTTCTCCGCTTATTCCGTGGCGCGCGGGAAGCCGTTTCCGGACTTGTTCCTGCACGCCGCGGCGGCGATGGGCTCGCCTCCGGCGCTGTGCGCCGTGGTTGAGGACACGCCGTCAGGCGTTACCGCTGCTGTCGCCGCCCGGATGCGAGTAATTGGCTACAGCGCCGACAGCGACGAGCCCGCCCTGCGAGCAGCAGGCGCGGAAATCGTGCGCTCACTTGACGAGATACCTGTGGCGCTCGGGCTATCGATTTAGAATCTTGCTCTAGTGGCGGGTGCCAATGCCCAGCGGGGCCCACGGCAGGAGGCGATCCTCTCCGCCGCGCTCGAGTGCTTTGCGGAGCGGGGCTTTGCCGCGACGAGGATCGAGGAGATCCGCCAACGTTCAGGGGCCAGCGTCGGCTCCATCTACCATCACTTCGGGGGCAAGGAGGGGCTTGCGGCCGAGCTCTATGTCGAGGGACTGCGCGGCTACCAGGAGGGCCTGCTCGGGGCGATCGAACGCCGGGACGACGCCCAGGCCGCAGTGCGGGGAGTCGTCCGACATCACCTCCGTTGGGTGGAGCGCAACCCCCGCCTGGCGCAATTCCTGATGGGCAGGCGAGAGACGGAGCTGCGGCTCGTGACCGAAGCTCGGGTGCGCGAGCTGAACCGCGGCTTTTTTCCCCGCGTCACCAACTGGGTCGAGCGGCATATGCGCGATGGGACCCTGCGCCCTCTGCCGCCCGACCTGTGGGAGCCGGTACTGCTGGGCCCGAGCCAGGAATTCGCCCGCCTGTGGCTCGCGGGGCGGACGCGCAGCTCGCTCCGCCGCGCGGAGCGCGCGCTCGCAGACGCCACCTGGGACGCCGTCAGGCGGCACTAGGCTCGAGACATCGCCGAGCTCCGAACGGCGTCACGAATCGCCTCGGCCGTGACGGTGGCTGCGACTGTCCCCAGCGCGGCAAGCAACAGCGACCTGGCCTGGCCCGGCCCCGGTAATGGATCACTCCCGGAGGCCAAGCAGAAGACGACGTCTCCGTCCATCGGGCTGAAGGCGGGATCCACGGCACGCGCGACACCGGCCGTACCCATGCGAGCGACGATCCCGCAGTCGCGCTTATCGAGCGGCGCGTCCGTACAGAGACAGACGAGCGTCGTGCTCTCGCCGGGCCGCAGGGGCCAGGTCGAGAGCTCGCTCATCTCCGCAATCAGCTCGGCGCTTCGCAGCAGCTCGCCCTCGTCGCTGCGCGGGCCGCCCAGCACCTGGCCGTCGGCATCAATCACGTCACCGACGGAGTTGGCGACCGCCAGAGCGGCAAGCGTCCACCCCGTCGCCACTCGGCTGGCCGAATAGCCCACCCCCCCGCGCGTCGCTCGCTGGCGGCCGAACACCTTGCCCACCGCCGCCCCGGCCCCCACTCCCATCGCTCCCCTCTGCGGCAAACCAGGCCTCGCCGCCTGGCACGCCGCGAACCCCTCCTCCGGCCCCGGCCGGGACCCAGTGGCCTGAAGGTCGAAGATCACCGCGGTCGATACCAGCGGCACGACGCCTACCAGCGTCGGCCGTCCGCGTCCGCGCTCCTCCAGCCAGCGCATCGCGCCGTCGGCCGCCGCCAAACCGAACGCGCTGCCGCCCGTCAGCAGGACGGCCGTGGGGCCCTCGGCGTTGGACAGCGGCCGCAGTCCTTCGAGCTCTCGGGTGCCCGTGCCGCCGCCGCGGACGTCGACGCCGCCACGCGTTCCCTCGGGCGGTATGACAACCGTGCAGCCCGTGGCTCCATCCGCCCGCGTCCAATGCCCGACGGCGAACCCGTCCGGAAGCGGGAGTGGGTCGCGGGAGACGAAATTGTTACCGGCATTGGGCTGCCGCGCCATCCCAGCACTCTCCCACACGCCCCACTGGCATACATTTGCAGCTGCGATGCGGGATCCGCTGGGCATCAACGAGCGTCTGTTTGCCCGCTGGTATCCGCTCGTCTGCCAGCAGGCGGAGAAGGCGGGACAGGCCGAGACGCGCGCCGACCTGCTGGCCGAGGCCAGCGGCAGGACGCTCGAGATCGGCGCCGGCGCCGGCGTCAATGTGCCCCACTACCGCGATACGGTCAGCGAGCTCGTGATCAGCGAGCCGAGCGCCCATATGCTGGGACAGCTGCGCCCCCAGCTTCGCGGCCGGCCGCCGCGAGTGGGCTCGTGGGAGCTGACGCAAGCCGATGCGCAGCAGCTGCCGTTCGCCGACGACAGCTTCGACACCGTCGTCGGGACGTACGTGTTGTGCTCGGTCGATGAGCCGCGGCGGACGCTGAGCGAGATCGCGCGCGTGCTGCACGCGGGCGGGCGCTACCTGTACATGGAGCACGTCCACGCCGGCGAGGAGACGCTGCTGGGGCGCTTCCAGGATCTGGTCGAAGTGCCGCACCGGTACATCGCGGCGGGGTGCCATCCCAACAGGCGGACGGAGCGGCTGCTCGAGGCCTCGCCGCTGACCGTCGAATGGCTGAAGCACGCCAACCAACCGCGCTCGTTTCCAACCGTCAGGCCGATCATCATCGGCGCGGCGCGAGCCTCGTAAAGGTGCCGCGCGCGCTGCTCGAGCGCGGGCTGCCGCCGCGAGCGGGGAGCTAGCGGCCTACGGCGATGCCGCCCGCAGCTCGGTCGAGCTCGGCCACGTCAGATTCCGGGCGCGGGGCCTCATCCGGGGCCTCGGCCTCCACCTTCTTTTCCTCCTCGTCGCGAGCGGCCGCCTCGGCGCGGACCGGCGCGGGTACGAGCGCTATGGCGACCACGACTGAGGCGAAGGCCACCAACCGGCCGGTCACCGTAAGCGAGCTCTTGCCAAGCGGATCTCCGAACACCAGGATGCCCGCAATGATGCCCAGCAGGTTCGCGGCTGCCGTGCTGGCGGCGATCACCCCGATCCCCTCCCCCAGCTGAAAGCTTCGCGCCGAAGCGTAGAACGCGGCCACGGCGCACAGAATCCCGATCCACGACCACGGACCGAAGAGACTCACCAGTCCGTGGTCGCCGCTGGTCACCGCCTTGACCGATACGTCCGCCACGCCGAACCACAGCCCCGCGCTGACGCCCAGCAGCACCCCCTGGTGGTCACGCAGTCGCTCGGAACGAAGCGAGAGCGCGGCCAGTACTCCGATCCCCACCGCGGCCAGCTCGAACACTGCAAGAGGCCAGATCCCGAAGCTCGTGTGGTTGCCCTCGGAGTGAGCCGTGGCGCCCAAGACACCCATGCCGACGCCCAGCACCGCCAGGCCGATCCACTGACGTCGCTTGAGCTTGAAGTCGAAGAACCGCTCGGCCAGCACGCCCACGAGCACGATCCCGCCGGAAATGACCGCCTGCCCGAGCGACAGCGGCGCCAGCGCCAGCGCGCCGACGTGTAGCAGCCAAGCCACGAGCGCCGCCAGCCACCCGATCATGAACCACTTTGAGCGGAACAGGGCGACCGCCGACTGCTTCGGGCGCCGGATGTCGACGCTGTCGCAGTGCACGGCCCCCTTCTGCTTCCACAGCCCCCCGAGGCTTGCACCGGCTGCACAGGCCAGCGCCAGCACCAGCCCGATCAGCACCGTCACCCTCATCCCGGAAACCTGTCCGTTGTCGAGTGGTTTGAAACCAACAACCTCCCGGGCAGGCTCGGCCCCGACAGATCCACCTGAGCCCGGCCCCGACATGGCGCTGGTGACCAAAAACGCGGTGCTGCACGGGCGCAAAGCGGCGCTGGGCACCGCGCTCGGTGTAGACGTCGGCCTTGTGGTGTGGACCATCGCCGCGGCCCTCGGCGTGGCGACGGTGCTACGAAGCTCGGAGATCGCCTTCACGGTCCTGAAGGTGATCGGAGCCGCGTACCTGATGTGGCTGGGGGCGCGGGCCCTGCTCGCGGCGCACCACCGCTCGAGGCTCTCTCTAGCGGACGATCAAGCCTGCGGGAGCGGAGAGCTCGGCGGCCTGTGCGGGTTCCGCCAGGGAGTGCTCAGCAACCTCGCCAATCCAAAGATCGCGGCGTTGTTCACCAGCCTGCTGCCGCAGTTCGTGGCGCCCGGTGGTTCCGCGCTAGCGGGCGTTCTTGCTGCTGGGCGCGATCTTTGTGGTGATCACGCTGATCTGGCTGTCCATCTATGCGGCGGTAGCAGCCAGAGCCGCGGCGACGCTCCGGCGCCCCGCGCTCGCCAAGGCGCTTGATCGCCTCACCGGGGTGGTCTTGATCGGGCTCGGTCTACGCCTTGCCACTGAGTCGCGATGAGCGCCCCTCAGCGGAACGCCTCCCGCGCCAGCTTGACGCCTTGAGCCGCAGCCTCCAGATATTCGTAGGTCCCGCTCTTCTGCAGCTCGCGCGCGGCGTGTGCGACGGCGCCGTAGGCGGAGAAAGCGAATGCGCCACCCACCGACAGGCGCCGCACCCCCAATGCCGCCAATTCGTCGACGGGCGGAACTCCCGGCATGGCCAGGACGCTCAGTGGAACCTCGGTGCACTCCATCACGCGGCGGATTTCTTCCGCGCTCCGTAGGCCCGGGGCGAATAGCACCGTGGCTCCTGCCTGCTGATAGGCCTGCAGGCGGGCGATCGTATCGTCAAGATCCGTGACCCCTCGGATGTGATTCTCCGCGCGGGCGGTGATCACCAGGCGGCCGGACGCGACCTCGGTGGCGGCGCGAACCCGCTCGGTGGCCAATCGGATGTCGTAGATCGCGCTGCCGCTCCAATCCTCCACCGAGGCGCCCGCAATCCCAGTTTGCAGCGCGGCCTCAATAGTTTGTGCCACCTCGGACGGCTCGTCCCCGAAGCAGTTCTCGAGATCCGCCGAGACAGGCACGTCGACCGCCGCTGCGAGCCGGGTCGCGTGCGCAAGCGCCGCGTCACGCCCCAGTTGCCCATCAAGCAGTCCCTCAGTAGCCGCCGACCCGCTGCTGGTCGTGGCCAGCGCGCGGAAGCCGATGTGCTCCAGGATCCGCGCCGAGCCCACATCCCAGGCATTGGGCATGAGCAATACCTCCGCCGTGTGGTGCAACGCGTAGAAGTCCTCGGCCGCGGCCGACCGAGCGAGGCCAGACGCTGGTTCGCCTTGCGGCTCACGCGGCGAGTCAGACCGATTCACTGCCCACACACTCCATCGCCGACAGCATATGACCCGGGCGCCGCGCGAAAAGGGAAAGCGGCTTGCTGCTCGGGGCGAAGCCAAGGATGGCGAGACCCGGAATCGAACCGGGGACACCACGATTTTCAGTCGTGTGCTCTACCAACTGAGCTATCTCGCCGAGCGCGTCGATGCTAGCGGCTGGTGGGTGCTCCAGGTCGGCGCGCCGTGAGCAGCAACGGCGGTCCCGCGCACCGCAATTAGGTGGAGATTTCTCGCCGGGACCGGCCGCGATTTGTGGCACGGAGGCGGCAGCGAGGTGCCTCCGTGCGGCCCAGGACCGGCGTGGTTGGAATCGAACGGACCCGCGCGCAAGCTGCCCTGTTGCGGCGACAATTCGATCGTGCCCCAGACGCACCAGCTGTTCATCCTCCGGCACGCGAAGTCGAGCTGGGAAGACCCCGGCCTCGAGGACCGCGAGCGGCCACTCGCGCCACGTGGTCACAGAGCGGTGGAGGCCCTGGCCGATCACATTCGCGAGAACGGCATTCAGCCCGCACAGGTCCTGTGCTCACCCGCCCGGCGCACGCGGGAGACGCTCCATGGCTTGGCGCTGAAAGATGGCGAGACGCTGTTCGAGCCGGAGCTGTACTCGGCTTCGTGCTCGAGCCTCATCGAGCGCCTGCATCAGGTGCCCGAAGAGCTCGGGTCAGTGATGGTCGTGGGACACAACCCCACCATGCAGATGGTCATCCTGCGACTCGTCGGCGGCAACTCGTCCGATGGCGCGCTGTTCGAGGCCGTCCAGCGCAAGTACCCCACCGGCGCGCTGGCGACGCTCGAGTTCGAGGGCAGCTGGAGCGAGCTGGCGCCCGGCGCGGCGAGCTTAGCCGCGCTGGTTAGGCCGAAGGATTTCCACTAGGCAGCGGTCATCCGCCGCAGGAGCTCGAGCGCGCCGCGCTTTGAGAGCGGCTCGTTGAGGTTCCCGCACTTCGGCGACTGGATGCAGGAGGGGCACCCGTCGCGGCACGGACACTCGCCGATCAAGCGCTGCGCATCGTTGCTCAGCCGCTCGAACTCCTCAAAGCCTCGCCGCGTCAACCCAACCCCGCCTGGATGGCCGTCGTAGATGAAGATCGTCGGGCCGCCGGTCTGCGGGTGGGCGTTGGTTGAGAGGCCGCCGATGTCCCAGCGGTCGCACATGGCGATCAGCGGCAGCACGGCGATCTGCCCGTGCTCCAGCGCGTGCAACGCACCCAGCAGGTGCTCGAGTGGGAACGGTTCCGAGGCGATCAGGCCGTCCAGCTCGTACCACAACGCGCGCGTTGTGAACTCGACGGGCGGCAGCGCGAGGCCGTTGAAGCCGATCACCTCCTGGTCCTGGAGGCGCTTTCGCTGGTAGCCGAGCACCGTCTCCTCCACGACCACCGAGCCGAACGAGAGCGTCACTCCCAGCGCCTCGCGCCGTTCGTGCAGGCGCTCGACGTAGGTGATGCTCTCGCGCTTGACCTGGGTGTAGTAGTCGCCCGTGAATGGCTCCAGCAGCGCCCGGCGAGCGCGCAGATCGAGCTCGCGCACGTAGTAGGAGCGGCCGAGGTGGAGGTAGACGGCGCCCTCGTGGACGGTGGAATAGGCCCGCGCCAGCTCGACCGTCCCCACCACCTCTCCGGAGCTCGAGTCGACCAGCACGAAGGTCTCCGCCGACGCCGAGCGAAGCGCCACCCGCGCCGCCGGGTAGTCGTCGGCCCGGCGCGGCACGTAGCCGGTCGCCCGCCGCCGCAGGTGGCCCGCCTCGGCCAGCTGCGCGGCCGCCTGCTCCCAGGCCGCACCCAAGAACGGCGCATCTTCAGCCGAGAGCGGCGCCTCGTGGGCGGCGCACATCAGGTGCTCGGCGTAGATCTCCGGCGACTGAGGATCGATGATCGCGGCTTCCACCGCTCGCGTCAGGAACTCCTCGGGGTGGCGGCAGAAGAACTGATCGAGCGCGTCCTCGCCCGCGATGTACACGGCCAGGCCGCGGCCGCGACGCCCTGCCCGTCCCCACATCTGCCTGAGACTGGCCACCGTGCCGGGGAACGTGACGCAGATCGCGGCGTCGAGCGCCCCGATGTCGATGCCCAGCTCTAGTGCGTCGGTAGCCACGACGCCCAAGAGCTCGCCGCTCGTCAGCCGGCGCTGGATGTCCTGGCGCTGGGCCGGCGTGTAGCCGGCTCGGTAGGGGGCGACCCGCTCCGCCAGCTCCGGCTCGAGCCGCGCCAGCGCGTGGCGCAGGATGAGCTCGACGCCCTTGCGGGACTTCATGAAGCAAATCGTCCGCGCCCCCTGCGAGACCAGTTCGGAGAGGAGCTCGGCCGCCTCGTAGAGGGCCGAGGCCCTGAGGCCGAGATTCTCGTCGAGCAGCGGTGGGTTCCAGATCGCGGTCCGCCGCGCGGCCCGCGGCGCGCCGTCGCGCTCGATCAGCCGAAAGCCATCGACACCGGTCAGACCACCGGCGAGCTCCACCGGGTTGGCGATCGTCGCGCTGGCCAGCAGGAACCGCGGCGCGGAGCCATGAATCGCGGCCAGCCGCCGCAGCCGGCGCAACACGTTCGCCACGTGCGAGCCGAACACGCCGCGGTAGACGTGGGCCTCGTCGAGGACGACGAACGCCAGGTTGGAGAAGAAGTCTTCCCAGGCGTGATGGTGGGGCAGGATCCCGACGTGGAGCATGTCGGGGTTGGTGAGCACGACCCCGGCGCGCTTGCGGATCGCCGTTCGCTCGCCCCGCGGCGTGTCGCCGTCGTAGATCGCCGGGCGGACCAGTCCGAAGGCGTGCAGCGCGCGGGCCTGGTCCTGGGCCAGCGCCTTCGTGGGGTAGATGTAGAGCGCCCGCGCGCGGGGATCCGCGCTCAGCACCTCGAGCGTCGGCAGCTGAAAGCACAGCGACTTCCCGGACGCCGTGCCCGTGGCGATAACCGTCGGACCTTGGAAGGCGGCCTCCAGGGCCTCGGCCTGATGTAAATAAATTTGGTCGATCCCGGCGTTATGCAACGCGGTCCGTACCGTCGGGCCGATCTCGACAGGAGCCGAAACAAGGCGCGCGGAGCGCGCCCCATAAAAATCCTGATGAACGACCCGCTCGTCGTCGAGCAGCGTCGTCCAGGGCTCGGTCTGGTGGGTGGTCGACACCTTGGGGCCAGTATGGTCGCGCCGTCGATGCGCTGCTTGTATGTCGATTTAGACGGGACGCTGCTTGGGCCCGGCGCGTCGCTCCTGCGGGGGGCCGACGGGCGCTTCGCGCTCGATGCCGTACGCGCGCTCCAGGCCTGCGACCGGGCGGGGGCGGAGGTCGTCCTCTACTCGGGGAGGCGACAGCACACGGTGCGCGAGGACACGCGGCTGATCGGGCAGACGAGCTATGCGTTCGAGCTCGGCTGCGGCCTCGTGATCGGTGGGGAGCTCGAGTGGCTGACCGACGGCGTCGTCCCCTCGGAGACGGAGGGGACGATCCATGAGCAGATCGCACGCTCGGGCGCGCCGGCGCTGCTGCTCGAGCAATACGCCGGCCGGCTCGAGTACCACACGCCCTGGTCGATCGGTCGCGAGGTCTCACACCTGTTCCGGGGCCTCGTCGACCTGGCGGAGGCGAACGCTCTGCTGGCCGACGGCGGCTTAGGCTGGCTCCGGCTCGTCGACAACGGCGTCGTTCACGAGCGCGTGGAGCAGATGCCGGGGCTCCCCACGATTCGCGCCTATCACCTGATCCCCGCCGCTGCGTCGAAGGCGCGCGCCGTCGCCAGGCACATGCAGGCCCGGGGTTACGCGCCGGCCGACTGCATCGCGGTCGGCGACTCGCGAGAGGATATGGACACCCGCGCCGTGGTCGGCGCCTTCTGGCTCGTGGCGAACGCCTTCGACCGCGACGCGACACTCGAGGCCGAAGCCGGCCGCCTGGACGACGTGCGTGTCGCCGCGTCCCCCTACGGCGCGGGTGTCTACGAGGCGGTGGTTACGACGCTGGCCGAGCGGCGGGGGTAGTGGTCTCCCGCTCGGCTTCGTGCGCGTCGCCTACGGCCCACCCCAACCGCTCCACAAGCTGGTTGGCGAAGTGGTCGCTCTCGAAGTCCGAGAGGTTCACACGCTCGCGGAACATCACCGCGGCGCTGTCGCGCTGGTTCGGTGAGTCCGCCGTGACGATGATCTGAGGCACTGGACTGCTCCCTCTGTTGCGGTCGTCACTCAGGGTGATAGCCGTCCCTTCAGCGCGCGTAAAAATCTGGTGTCCGCCGTCGGAGATTTGCGGTTTCGGGCACCTGTCCCCGCACCGCCAATGGCGTCCCTTCCGCCGTCGTCCAGCGCGGGTTGGCCGGGATCAGCGTGCTTACGCGGCCGAGAGCGTGCAACGAGGGACGGATTTCGTGACAAGTGCGCGCACCCCGGCTCGCGCTTGCCCACATAAGCGTCGTGGGGACGCTTATGTGGGCTTTGTCGGACGTCCGACGTTGGGTTTGAGACGTTTTCCGAGCTCCCTCCCGCCCTGGCATCAGCGCAGCTTGTCATCGACGATCGCAACCGCCGTCGCGTAAGCGGCATGGGTGGCCAAGCCAGGGCTCGGCGATCTGGCGACGCAAGAGCCCATGGGCCAGCGCGAACGTCGGACCGTAGCTCCACCGCACGGCCAAACCCAACTCCTGCTCGTCGCGGGCGGTGACATGTCGCAGGTCGAGGACGCTGCACGCGATCTGCCCCGGCACCAGGCTGTCGTCGTAGTCGAGCGGACCCTCGCCCGGCGAGGACAGCCGTCGATCCACGTAGTAAGCGGCGCTCAACGCCGCGGTTCCGGCCACGCCGGCCACCAGGCTACGGACAGGCCAGGGCATCGTGGCCGGTCAGGATACGTTCTGAGCCGAAGCTTTAGTGCCCGTCGCGAGCGGGTAGTGACCAAGACGACCAACGCTTGGATAAGGAGGGCTCAGATGGCCAGGAGCAAACAGGAAAAGGAGCTGATCGACCGCCTTCACGCCGGAGGGATCCGCAAACGCTCGGCGAAGCTGATCGCGGGCGCGACGGACGGGCGGCGCAAGCCCGCCAAGCAGGTGCGGCGCACCATGGATGAGCTGCGGAGGATCGTGGACGAGGCGGAGGACCGGATCTCGGGCGGTCCGACCAAGCGCAAGGCCGCGGCGAACAAGGCCGCCTCGACCCGCCGGAAGAACGCACAGCGGCGCAGCGCGGCCGCCAAGAAGGGCGCTCGCACGCGCGCCCGCTCCGCGGGCTAATCGCTCGCGCGTTACGCCTCAGCTCGTGTCGGTGTCCACAATTCCGTTCCGCCCGTTCGGGAGCGCGGGGCTTGAGGTGTCCTCGGTCGGACTGGGCTGCAACAACTTCGGCCGTCGCGTAGACCTCGACGGGACACGCGCGGTTGTCGACGCGGCACTCGCCGAGGGCGTCACGTTCTTCGATACCGCAAACATCTACGGCGGGGCGGGCAAGAGCGAGGAGTTCCTGGGCGAGGCGCTACGAGGACGGCGCGACCAAGCCGTCCTGGCGACGAAGTTCGGGATGGACATGGGCGACGGACGCGGCCCTCGCGGGTCGCCGGACTACATCCGGCAGGCGATCGAAGCATCGCTGCGACGGCTGCAGACCGATGTGATCGACGTCTACTGGTATCACGAGCCGGACGGGGTGACCCCGATCGCCGAGACGCTCGGCGCGCTCGACGATCTCGTTCAGGCCGGGTCGGTGCGCGTGATCGGCGCGTCGAACTTCGACGCCCAACAGATCGAGGAGGCGGAGAGGGCCGCGCGCGAGAACGGCCTCACCCGCTTCGAGGCGATCCAGAACGAGTACAGCCTCCTGCTGCGCGAGGCCGAGCGCGACGTGCTGCCGCTCTGCGAGCGCCTGGGGCTCGGGTTCGTGCCGTACTTCCCGCTCGCGCGCGGGCTCCTGACCGGGAAATATCGCCGAAGCGAGAAGGGTCCGGCCGGCGCCCGGCTTTCGGGTCGAGACCAGATCGCCACAAGCGAAGAGTTCGACGTGGTCGAGGCGCTCGAGGACTTTGCGCGCGAGCGTGACCTCCCGCTTACGACCGTGGCCATCGGCGCACTCCTGGCACAGCCGGCGGTCTGCTCGGTGATTTCCGGCGCGACCAAGCCCGAGCAAGTCCAGAGCAACGCCGCCGCGGCGTCCTGGACGCCGAGCGCCGAGGATCTGGAGGCGCTGCGGGAAATCGTGGCGTAGGGGGCGGGCGGGGGCCCAGACTCGCGGAGGACCCTTACTCGCCGAGGCCCGGGCCACTACACAACTGGCGTCAGGCGACTCCGCGGGCGGGCTCGGGTTCGGTCAGCTTGTCCTCCGCCTCGACGGCGTCGGCTAGAGCGCCGGCTGCCGCCGCCATCTCGCCGAAGGCGTCCGCAACGTCCGCAGCGCTGGTCGCTGCTATCGCCGTGTTGAGGCGAGAGACCGCGCGGTCGAAGCGCTGCCACAGCTCCTCGGGACCACGGCGGCCGGTGCCCGGCCGGAGTTCGTACGGGGGCTGCGCCTGCTCTGCGCCCGGAACCGGACGCCAATGAAGCCCCGCGGCGTGCGCGTGCTCCCAGGTGACTTGCTCTGCCTGAGCGGCATTGGCCAACGCCCGCAGGCGGGTCGAAAAGCCGGCGTCGGGTGGGGCCAGCTTGTGCGAGCGCATGGCCTCAGCCCAACCGTTGCTGGCCTGGCGCACGGCGCGCAGGATCTGCGCGCGCTCGGGATCGAGATCATCGGTGGCGCTCACGGTGTCCCTTTACGCCGAGTCCGCTTGAGTCTTCGTTGATGCCTCGCCCGCGCCGTCGGAGGCGGACTCGACCGTACCGACTGGCTCGCCGCCCCAGAACTCGTCGGCGCTAGGGCCGGAAGGGCGAGCCTCAGAATCCCCGCCCGCCCTATAGCCCTGCTCGAGCAGCCGCTCGAAGTCGGAGCGCTTGATCCTGACGCGCCTACCGACCCTCAGCGCGGGCAGAGAGCCCTGATCGATCCAGTTGCGGACCGTCTGCTGATTGAGCTTGAGCGTCTGCGCAACCTCGGCGACGGTCAAAAACGACTCTTCAAGCTCGTCCTGGGCCAATACCCATCATCTCCAATTGAGACAAACTGGAACCAATTTCGAGCGTATACTCTACCGCCCCCGGAGGACGCCGCCGCCGGATCGCCCAGACGGGCTCCGCCGGACCAACCACCATTTCACCTGCAGTTTGTGGCACCCGAAGACCGCGAACCTGGCAAACCCCGCGACGAACAGCCGGATCCCGGCAACGTCGTAAGGCTGCCGCGGGAGTGGGTCGGGCCGCTGGAGGAGCTGGTTCCGTTTGGGCCTTCCCGAGGGGAGGATGCGGAAAAGTCGAACGTGGCGGCAGGCCCCACCGAAGACCTTGGTGACCCTGGCGACATCGTCCGCCCGGATTTCTGGGGCGAGGACTCCGCGGCCGTGCAGTTGGCTATCGAGGCTGCGGACGTCGGTGGCGCGAGGGGTGCAGAGGCCCCAGCGCGCCGTCCTCGGGGCCTGCGGTGGTCGGCGTGTGCTGAGGCTGTTCGGCGGATGGGGTCGCTCACCGGCGGCGCGTGTGGGTCGCTGATCACCTCGTCGGGGAGGGGTCTCCGAGCCGCGCCGCGTTCCCTCTCGGCGATCGGCATCCCGCGAGTCCTCCTCCGGCCAGGCGCGGCGGTGGTCGTGGTCTGCGGCCTGCTGGTCGGTGGGGCGCTCCTCGGCGCAAGCACGCTCGTTGGATCGCAACGGCACCGGCTGTTGGCATCGGCGTCGCGCGCGGTCCTCGGCACCGGTCTTCGTGAGGTCACTTGGCGCACCCTCGGGCGAAACCTACCGCCGAGTTCGCGTCGCCTCGCGGCGAGAAAGGTGACGCGCACCCGTCCCAGCACTCAGGGCCGTGTGAGCTACGAGGCTTCGGCAGAGACAGCCGCCCCACCGACAACCGCCTCTGCGACAGCCGCCTCAAGTCAAGCGTACGCGGCAGGTGTGCAGTCCGGCACGCCTGTCTACACGGCCCAGCGAACCCCGTCTTCAGAGCGGTCGTCTCAAGCCCCGGCGTCTCCGGTCACTCCCAGCTCACACGCCGCCTCCAGCGGCGGTGCCCAGACCGGCGGCGCATTCACGCTCGGTGGCCCATGACCGCAGATCCGTCCATTCACCGAAAGGCAGCCCGCACCCGATGAACCGAATCCTCAAACACGTCCGCTCGAATCTGATCGCTTACCTGGCGTTGTTCGTGGCCCTCGGCGGAACCGGGTACGCGGCCACGAGTCTGCCCCGGGGCTCAGTGGGTCCCCAGCAGCTGAATCACAGGCTGATCGGGGGGTACGTGAGGGCGTGGGCGACGGTTAACGCCGCGACAACACGGTGCTCGGATCGAGCGGCGGCGCGCGCGTGCGGGCGGCCCCGCCGCCCGGCCCGCTGACGATCCGTTGGGCGGGCAACTTTCCCGCGCTCGCACAGAGGCTTGCACTGCGCGTCGCGACCCCGTCGAGCGGGATCCGGTCCGTCGCCGCTTATGGCCTTCTATGAAGGTGCGGGGTCACGGTCCAGGTCGGCATCCCCCGACGGGTCCTTCCGCCTCGAGATGAGTGTTGCGCTCATTTGCTGAGTTGAGCCTGCGTCGGTGTCGCATTGCCGTTGCGGCTTGTAGGCGCACTTTTCGCCGGGGCGCCGGCCAGTCTTGGCGCCCTCGCGCCGGCACCTGCGGCCGCACTTCCGGACGTGCTGTGGTACCAGCAGTGCGCGAACGGCGAGGCGAGCATGCTCGGGTCGTGGGGCGACGGGAACTACAGTGCCGGCGTCCAGTGCCCGACGGCCAACGCCGGCTATGGAAGCAGCGGGCTCTGGCTGTTCAGCAACGGCTACACCGGTGGCGGGACCGTTGCCCACTGGGAGGCAGACGCGCCGGGCAATATCGGCATCGTGATGGCGCACGCGCCGGAGATGGCGACGTACTTCGCGAGCTACTACTACGGCGGGTTCTTCTATTGGGCGGGCGGCAACTCGGGCTGGCTGCCCGACAGCGGCGGTGGCGCGATCGTCCTGGCCTTCCGCTTCTGGTTGGCAGAGCTTCGGCCCCTCCCCATACTTTGGCTGGGAAATCGCATGCAACGCGTCGACCGAGTGCGCCCAGCAAGGAGCCTGGTTCGACGTCTTCGACCTCCAGCTCGAAGCGCTCGAGTATCAGACCCCGCACATCATCGCCGGCCCGTTCAGCGGCTCGTCAAACCTCTGGTACCAGAGCAACCGTTGGATCCGCGGCACGTTCCCGATCGATATGGAGGCAGACGACCCCAGCGGGGTCTGCGACATGCGCGTCTCGTGGAACGGTGAGATCGTCCAGGACACCGGTGAGCGACCGCGCGACGGTGGCTACTGGGATCAGTGCGACCCGAACCGCTCACCTGGCAGCCCCCAGTACTTCTTCGGCGCTTCGACGATCAACACCAACGACGTCGCGCCCCAGAGCGCGACCGGTGTGCAGCTTGCGCTGCAGGCGCACAACGCCTCGATCAACCCATCGACGGGTGCCTCGGACCCGACGTCGGACGTCGAGTACCTAAACGTCGATAACACGCCCGTCAATCTTTCATTGACCGGTCCTACGGACGCGTCCGTGACTGCGGGCACCCCGTACATCACCGCGGTTGCGAGCTCCGGGCCGAGCGGCATCCAGGCCATCTTCTGCTCGATAGATGGATCGCCCTGGAGGCCGCGCCAGATTACGGGCGGCGGCACACCGTCGGCAACCGCTGAAATCCCGGTCAGCGGCGTCGGGTCTCACCAGGTGAGCTGCTATGCCCTTAACCGCTCCTTCGATGCGAGCGGGATCAGCGCCGCGAGCCCGCTGCGCTCATGGTCGATCAAGATCGGCGAGCCCGTGGCCGCTGGGATCAGCTTCTCGAACCTGACGCGTCACTGCCGCCGTGTCAGCAAGGTGGTGGAGACGCCGGGCCGCTGGGTCACGGTGCGTCGCGGTCATCGATACATACACGTCTACCGACACACTCGAAAGCATCGTCGGTGGGTGACCAGCTGCAGAGTTCGGGGGTCCGTCAAGGACGTGGCTCGCGTGGCGCACGGACGAAGTGTCACCGTCAACGGCTGGTTCGCCACGGCCGACGGCACACCTCTGAGCCACGTGCCGGTGCAGATCATGACCCTTCCCGATGGGGGCTCGTACGGCTGGCAAGTGGCCAAGACCGTGGTGACCTCGGCGGACGGAGGCTGGTCAGCAACGCTGCCTCCGGGCCCTTCACGGCTGATCGAGGCGGTCTACGCGGGCGGACCCACGACCGAGACGGCGGCGTCCGCGAACGCACGTGCGCTCGTGCCTGCGTCAAGCACATTGACGCTCGCGCACCGCGTCATCTACGTCGGAGCCTTCGGCGTTCAGGCGCAGTTCGAAGGAAGGCTGCTCGGGGGGTTCGTCCCCGCGCGAGGGGCGACGGTGGCGGTCGAAGCGCTCGACCGAGGGATCTGGCGCACGATCGCAACGGTGACCAGCGACGGGCAGGGGCGCTGGCAGGCTCACTACAAGGTCACAGGTGGTCCCGGCAAATACGTGATCCGCGTCTATGTCCCGCGACAGGGGGGCTACCCATGGGAGTCGTCCTACAGCGGTCACGGCACTCTGATCATCCGCCAGTAGTGATCCGCCGGCGGGGCGGATACGTAAGACATATCTCAGAACCCGTTCGGATCCCCTTGCAGACCAGCTAATCTCCCCGACACGTGATCGGCGACATCCTTCAGCCAACACACCTGCTCCTCATCCTCGCCGTTGCGCTGATCGTGCTCGGACCGAAGCGGCTCCCCGAGGTGGGGAAGTCGCTGGGTCGGGGGCTGCGGGACTTCCGTAACGCGCTTAGCGGTGACGATCATGAGCCCCATCGCGAGAGCCTTGAGCAGGCCGCCGTCGCCGCGCCACAGCCCACGGCGCCGGCGCCGACCGCCCCTCAGCAGCAGTCGGAGGCCAGGGCACAGCCCGCTCCTGCGCAGCCCGCCCCCGCGGAGCCCGTTGACGAGCCTCAGCCCGTGAGCACCGGGGCTCAGAGCGAGCCCAACGAGCGCTCCTCGTAGACCAACAAACCGGCGTCTTCGAGGACGCGGCGAAGCTCCGCCGGAGAGCGAAACTGGTGCGTGCGCATTCCCACCGCGGCGGCGGCCTTCACGTTGCGCCCAGAGTCGTCGATCATCAGCGTGGAGTCGGGCTCGAGTACAAAACGCCTTAGCAGCCGTTCGAAGATCTCACGATCCGGCTTGGCAATGCCCTCGTGACTCGAGACCACCGTTCCGTCGAACCACTGCAGGAACGGAAAGCGCTGGATCCGTTTTGGATACGTCTCGCGTTCCATGTTCGTGAGCCCGAAGCAGGGCACCGCCGCCGCCCTGAGCTCACGCAGGATCTCGACCGATCCCTCAATCGGGCCCGAGATCATCTCCTCGCTGCGCCTGGCCCAGGCCCAGATCAGCTCCGCCTGCTCAGGGTGCGCGGCGGCCAGTTCGGCGCAGGAGGCATCCATCGGAGTGCCGCGATCGTGAGCGTCGTGCCACTCGAGCGTGCAGACCTCGGACAGGAAGCGCTCCATCTCCGCCTCGTCGTCGAAAAGCTTCCGGTACAGGTGCCGCGGATTCCAATCGAGCAGCACCCCGCCGATGTCGAATACGACGGCCTCGATGGCTGGTGACACCTGCATGGCGGCGCGGACAATAGGGACCGGCCAGTGTCGACCAGTCGCGTGGCGCCTACCGTGCCACTCCGGCCGCCAGTTGCGAGGCGCTTGGAACCTGATCGCTGAACCCCTGGCCGTTGGATCCCGCGGTGGACTTGATCGACGCCAGGCTGGAGTTGATCCCCTCCACGTTTGAGCTCGAGGCATGGCCTCCGGTGATTGAGCTGTCGAGATGCTTGATCTTCGTGGCGACGATCGTGATCGGTGCGAACAGCTTGCTCAACAGGGCGCTGCTCTTCACGTCCTGCGCCGCGAGCTTCAGCTCGTGATAGGTGAACAGGGCTGCGAGCCCGGCCTTGACCACGGTCAGCTTGTGCGAGAAGGGGTGCGTCAAGTCCCCCGCCCGGGCAGGCTTGTAGATGAAGTGATGAAACGCGCCAAAGGCGAGCGCGGCGTGAAACACGAACTTGGTCTTCGCCAGGTGAGTGGTGGCGGTAGTGCTGGCCGGGGAGGACGAGGACGAACTCTTGCTGCTCCCGCAGCCCGCGGCCCCGGCGGCGAGGAGGCACGCCAGCACCATGGCCAGAACCGCAGTACGTCGCAGCATGAATCGATCTCCCTTTCTGGGCCGCGGCTCCGGGCGCTCGCCACGGTGACTTAGTGGACCGCCGCCAAGCTACCCCCGGCGGGTGGCGTGCATGCATAAGGGAGTGTTAGGCCATCTCGCGCTGCCGGTAGCCTCGCCAAAGCATGGATCGGACGCTCGAGGACGCCGCCTTGGTCACGCTACTCAGGCGCGGACGGCGATCCTGGCAGCTATACGCGGAGCTGGTGGAGGAGGCGCGGAGCGCGTCGGCCGTCTTGAAGCGTGAAGGAATCCAGCAAGAGCTGTTCGAGCCCGACCTGGATTCGAGCATCGAAGCCGCACGGGTGGAGATCGAGGGTTGGCGCCAGCAGGGCATGGAGCTGCTCACGGTGCTCGACGCTCGCTATCCCGAGAACCTGCGCGCGGTCTACGACCGACCCCCGTTCCTGTTCATGGCGGGAGAGCTCGAGCCCGGAGATGCCCGCTCTGTGGCGGTGATCGGATCCCGGCGGGCGAGCAGCGATGGCGTCCACGCGGCGGAGATGATCGCCGCGCAACTCGCGGCCGGCGGCTACACCGTCGTCTCCGGCCTGGCGGCGGGAATCGACACGGCCGCGCACCGCGCCACGCTCCAAGCCGGGGGTCGGACCGTTGCCGTCATCGGCACCGGCCTGAGGCATTCCTACCCCCCGGCGAACGCCCGGCTTCAGTTTCAGATCGCCGCCGACTGCGCGGTCGTCTCACAGTTCTGGCCCGAGGCGCCGCCCAGCCGCCGGAGCTTTCCGATGCGCAACGCCGTGATGTCGGGCATCACGCTCGGCACCGTGATTGTCGAGGCCTCGCAGACAAGTGGCGCCCGCATCCAAGCCCGCCTGGCGCTCTCCCAGGGTCGGCCGGTGTTCCTGTGGCGGCCGCTGCTGAGCCAGGGATGGGCCCGCGAGCTGGCGTCGCGACCGGGCACCCACGTCGTCGACACCGCCGGCCAGATAAGCGAGACGATCGAGCGGCTCACGGCGAGCGACGCGCTGGTCGGCTGAGTGTGGTCCCGCCGTGCCGAGCGTCGCTGAGCTGAGCGACCCCTACGCCAACTTCATGATCTCCCCGCGCCACGGGCCGGGAGTCTGCGAGCAGTGCTTCAACTTCACGCGCGGCTACCGGCGCTGCTACGCCTGTGCCCACAACGACGACTGGCTAGCGGTCGTCGATCCGATCTCCTACAGCGTGGGGCTCGAGCAGCTGCACCGCGCGCTGATGGGATACAAGCGCCTGGACGGCGAAGTCGCCCGGCGGCTGACCGTGGAGCTGGCTGCCGTGCTCTGGCGCCACCTGGCCTGCCACGAACGGTGCATCGCCTCGGCAGCAGGGGTCGAATCGTTCGAGCTAGTCACGACTGTGCCCTCGGGAGACCGTGAACGTGACGACGGCCACCCGCTGAGGAGAATCGTGACAGAGCTCGTCGGACCGACTCGTGAGCGCTACGAACGGCTGCTGCGCCGTTCATCGTCTGATGTGGAACCGCGGTTCTTCGACCCAGACAAGTTCGAGGCTATGCGGCCGCTGGATGGCGAACCGGTGCTGATCATCGACGACACATGGACCACGGGAGCCAGCGCTCAGAGCGCGGCGGCCGCGTTGCGCGGCGCGGGGGCGGGACGCGTGGGCGCGGTGGTCATCGGGCGGCACATCAACCGCGAATGGCACGACACCGAGCGCCGTCTACGTGCGATGCCTCGGTCGTTCGACTGGGACCGGTGCGCGCTGTGTGCCGGGACGTAGACGCCCGGCTGCAACGCGACACTCGCCATTGCGGATCGCCTCGAGCGCGATTTGCCTTACCACAAACTCCTAAAGGCTTGACTAACGATTGTAAGCTTTAGTGTCTCTTGGGGAGCGCAGCACAAACGAGGATCGGGGAACTGGCGGCGGAGGATCGGGCCCTGCTGTCACTCGTGTTGCAGCACGGCCGAACTTATGACGAGCTGGCGGCCAGCCTCCACACGGATCGGAACACCCTGCGCCGGCGAACGCTCGCGGTGGCAGACCGCCTGGTGGCCTCAGATCAAGCTCCGCCGGCAGATGAGCGCCAGCAGACCGTGGACTATCTGCTCTGGCAGCAGACTCACCGCGAGCGCGTACGGACCTGCTCCGCGCTCGCCGACTCGCCGCTCAAGCGTGAGTGGGCGATGGACCTGGCAGGCGCCCTGGCGCCGCTCTCGGAGGTCCCGCTGCCAGCGATTCCCGGCTCGAACCTTCCGGTCTGGCAGCCGTCTCCCGCCGAGGTCGTGGTAGCGCGGCCGGCTATTCGTCTGGACCGCCGCTACGCCGCCACGGCGCTCGTCCTCCTGGCGGTCGTCGCCCGGGTTTTGAGGCGTCGTCAGGCGGCAGCCACCGCCGGCTCCGTCACCGGGCTCTCACCGGCGCTCACCAGGTAGTCGGCGGGATCGAACTTCCGCGTGCGCTCGCGGAAGCGGAACGTGAACGACGGCCAAAGCGTCGTGTTGCGCCCGTGCGCGTCGAGATACCAGCTGCGGCAGCCGCCGACGCTCCAAACCGTCCCCGCCAGCTCGCGTTGCAGCTCGTCGTTGTAGGCCCGCTGGATCTCGGGCCGAACCTCCAGCGTCTCGGCGTCAAGGGTCTCCATAGCCCGGAGCGCATCCATGACGTAAGCCACCTGCGATTCGATCATGTAGACCATCGAGGTATGCCCGAGCCCGGTGTTCGGGCCGACCAGCATGAACGCGTTCGGAAAGCCCGAGATCGCCGTACCGAGATAGGCCGACATGCCCTCCGTGGCCCAGACATCCGCTAGCAGGGTGTCCTCACGCCCGCGGACGTGTGAGGCGACCGGTGGATCGGTGGCGCGAAAGCCGGTGCCCAAGATGATCGTGTCGACCTCGCGCTCGGTGCCGTCGTGGGCGATAATCGAATGCGGTCGGACCTCCTGGATGCCGTCGGCGACTAAGTGCACGTTGGGTTGGGAAAGCGCGGGGTAATAGTCGTTTGAGACCAGGATCCGCTTACACCCCAGTCGGTAGTGCGGCGTCAGCGCCTGGCGCAGCTCGGGGTCCTTTACCTGCGAGCGCAGGTGGCGCCGCGCGATCAGCTCCAGCGCCTGCATCAGGCGCGGTTCCATCGTCAGCCCGAGCACCATCGATTCGCGCGCGGCATAGACCGCGCCTCGCCACAGATGCTGAGAGCGCGGAAGCGCTCGCCACAATGCGCGCTCGAGCTTCGTCGTGGGCCGGTCCGGGTGGGGCATGATCCACGGCGCTGTGCGCTGGTAGACGTGGAGCTCGGAGAGCAGCGGCTGGATCCTGGGGATGAACTGGATTGCTGAGGCACCGGTACCGATCGTCGCCACACGCTGGCCGGTGAGGTCGTGCTCGTGGTTCCAGTCCGCGGAGTGAAAGACCGTCCCCTGGAAGGACTCAAGGCCGGAAACGGCCGGCGCCGCCGGCTCCGATAGCGCTCCCACGCCGACGACCACCAGCTGCGCGCGCACGGTCCCCGCGGTGGTCTCGATCACCCACCGCCGCTCGTCCTCGTCCCAGTTGGCCGCGGTGACCTCGTGTCCGTAACGGATGTGCGACTCGATCCTGTTCTCGCGCGCGACGTCGCGCAGGTAGTCCCAGATCTCCTGCTGAAGCGGATACGTGTGGGTCCACTTGTGGTTTGGCGCAAACGAAAACGAGTAGAGCGTCGAAGGCACATCGCACTGGCAGCCTGGGTAGGTGTTGTCGCGCCAGGTACCGCCCAGATCGTCGGCTCGCTCCAGGACGACGAAGTCCTCGATCCCCGCCCGTTTGAGGTTCACGGCCATGCCCAGGCCGGCGAAGCCGCTGCCGACGATCGCCAGGCGGACGTCGGACCGGCGGCCTTCGCCCTGATCCGAGCTGCGGGGGCTGGTGGCGATGCTCATATGGCTGGGGTCTCCTCGGTTCTCGTGGACTCCGTCGGCGACCGAATCTACACCACCGTAGCTAGGCGGTAACGCCCGCTGATAGCCTTGCCCCGCCAATGCCGAGCCGTACAGTGCTGAGCTCGGGCCGGGCCGATCGAGCGGCCGGCCCCACGTCGGGACCCCAAGAGCGGCGCCGCTACGCGCCGCGCATGCCGCCCGCCGAACGCCGCGAGCAGCTGATTGATGCCGCGCTAGCGGTGATCCTGGAACAGGGCTACAGCGGCGTGTCGATCGAAGCCGTAGCCCGACAGGCCGGAGTGACGCGGCCCGTCGTCTACGACCACTTCCCCAACCTAGGCCGGCTGCTGCACGCGCTGGTGCAACGCGAGGAGCGGATCTCGCTGGCCCAGCTCGAGCAAGTGGTGCCCGACGAGCCCGGCGACCGAGACCCGGTGGAGCTGCTTGCGGCGGGAGTGCGGCGCTTCCTGGAAGCGGTGGCCAGCCGCCCGGCGACATGGCGCATCATCCTGCTGCCGCTCGAAGGCACGCCGTCAATCGTCCGCGATCACGTCGAGACCAACAGGGCGCGCACGCAGGAGCGGATCGCCAAGCTCGTCCGCTGGGCGCTGACACGGCCCGAGCTACCCGACGACCTCGACGTGGAGCTCACCGCGCGGGCGATCCGGGTGCTGGGGGAGGACGCAGGTCGGACGCTGCTGACCGATCCGGCGAGCTACTCGCCGGAGCGCTACGAGCAGTTCGTGCGCACCGTACTGACGCTCGTACTACCGCCGGCCTCCGGCGCGAGCGGTCCTTAACGACGATGGGGACCCGCTTCCAGGATCCCCATCGCCTTGATTTCCCACTTGGCTCGCCCACGGCCGGGTTGGGCGAATCCTCCGGGAGATCGATTTCACTGCTCTAACTCCCGGCGCTGTCGAAAGTTGCGGCGGCGCTTGGCGTGGGGGCGGTTAGCACATTATTAGCTGCGCCTCGGCTGACGCCGGGCGCAGCCGTTCCTTCCGGGTCCGCCCGCGGCTTCTTGTCATACTGGAAGACCCCTCCCGGGGGCGTAGCTCAGTTGGTTAGAGCGCCGGCCTGTCACGCCGGAGGTCGCGGGTTCGAGTCCCGTCGCTCCCGCTTTAGGAGTGCCTGGAAAGCAGCAATTTCTTGTCGGTCGGGCTGGTGGGCAGGTCTGTGCGGGCAACGGTCGCAGGCAACCTTCCCGGGGCAAGCCGTCCGGCTCTCTCTCGTTGGAGGTTTGTTTGATCGAGCGTTTGCTCTTGATCCTGGGAGTCTTCGACTTGTGATTTGGTGACGGGCTCGGATGCCGGCGCCAAATCGCAAGTACCGCGACCGGGGCCGTGGAGTCACCGCGGTGCGGCCGACGCGTTTGTAGCCGCCCCAGCGTGGCACCGGCCTGGCCGGACGAGGCCCGCGACGCCGTCTGGGATGCTCGGTCCTGCTTGCCCATCGGTGACGAGCAGCATGGTGAGGTTCGGATGGGCTTCTGCAGCGCGTCCGAGCAGCTCACCGACGAAGGCCGCGACGACCGCATTCACGGGCGAGCGCTCGTCCACTGGTCTGGCGCCGTGATACCTCGTTCGTCGCGAGGCTGCCGAAGCGATCGTTAGCGGTCGGACCCATCAGAGGGTGGAAGCGATCGCGTGCCCGATGCGTACGCTTCGAGGATGCCGAGGCCGCGCTTTCTGAAGAATCGCGTCGCCAAGGAAGAGGCGGTTTTGATCGGTGACCCCCGCCTGGAGGGCTGGGAGTCGGTCAGCACGTTCGAGGACCAGCAGACGGCGGTGGCGTGGCGTGACCAGCTGCGATCGATGGGCGTCGACGCGAGCTGCGTGGCCGATCATCCCCTCGACCGGTTTGGCCGAGGGGACATCTACCTGATGGTCCCGCCCGAGCAGTGGTCCCGCGCCAGCGAGATCATTGACAACCTCGAGTGAACTGACTCGGGCCAGCTCGTCGACGGTTTCGGGTCGGCGCGGCGGGGTCTCGAGTTTGGGCAAAGAGCGAGACCCGCGCGAGCTGGGCTCGGAGACCTGCGTTCCGTGCGGCAGGGGCATGATGGCCGCGCCCTTCGGCACCGTCGCCGGAGAGCGGAACGTCGGAGAACACCTCGACGTTCTGCTCCCTGGCTCCTCTGAGTTAGCTCTCTGCCCGTGCCTGTCGTTCTCGTGCACGGGTTCCCCGAAACACGCGAGGTCTGGAGGCCGTTGGCGGAGGTCCTCGACCGAGATCCGGTTGCGGTCGGACTCCCGGGATGCGGTATGCCTCGGCCGGACGGCTTCACCGCGAGCAAGGATGCTTATGCCGAGTGGCTAGGCGAGGTGCTGGCTAGCTTTGATGATCCGGCCGATGTGGTGGGACATGATATTGGCGCGCTACTGGCACTGCGGGTTGCGAGCGACTTCGATGTTCCGTTGCGCAGCTGGACGGTGGACGTCGCGAACATCTTTCACCCCTCGCTCGTATGGCCCGAGCGCATGCACCAGCTGCAGAGTCCCGGGGTCGGCCAGGAAATACTCGAAACCGAGCGCACGATCTCTGCCGAGGATCCCCGGAGCACGACCTCGCGCCTGGCGGCTCACAGATCAGTCCTTGGATCGGCGAGGAGTGGAGAGAGCGATGTCGTTGGCGGGTGGCCTTCAGCGAGCGCTGGCCGCCGCCACTGCGGCGTGCTCGGTTTCGTGGATTGGAATCGCCCCATCCAGGCGGGTGAGCTCGAAGATGTGGCGGTAGTGCTCGTTCAGCCCGCAGGCCAGCAGTCGCTGGCCGCCTGTTCTGGCGCGCACTAGCAGCGTGACGACCAGCCCGATCCCGCTCGAGTTCATGTACTCGAGGTTGTGGAACGCGAGAACGATCGCGCTAGCGCCGTCGGCGGCGCGGGTGTACGCGTCCCGGAGCGCCGGCTCAGACTGCCTCGTCAGCTCGCCCGCGATCTCGATCACGCTCACGCCCGCGGCGGCGGAGCGGACTGTCAGCGGCGTCGGCGTCGGGTCGGTCATCGTGGGTCCTGTCGATCCGCTGGACCCGGCGAATGCTCGGGCGCGAGGATCGTGATGAAGTCGGTCAGCCGGGTGATCTGGAAGATCTCGCGGTAGTGCTCAGACAGGCCGCTGGCAGCGACCGGTCGGCCGTCGGCGCGGGCGCGTGCGAGCAGTTCGACGATCAGGGCGATGCCTGTCGAGTTGATGTAGGTGGTGCGCCCGAAGTCGAGCCGCAGCGCCGCAGTGGTGCCCGAGTCGTCGTAGGCGGCGGCGAGCGCCTCCCTCGCCCCGCCGTCGATGTCGCCGCGCAGCTCGATCACCGTCACGTCCGGGAGCTTGCTCGCGGTCGCCGCAAAACTCGCGTCAGACACAGTCGCCTCCTTCCAGGCGCAGTTGGAGCTCGAGGGTGTGCAGCCCAGAGTCGTGTTCGTGCTGGATTCCGTCGACCATCTGCTCGATCAGAAACAGCCCCCAGCCGCGGGCCGACTCGTGCCCCTCGAGCTTGGCTCCAACGTTCGGCCGCTGCGGCGCGGGGAACGTGCGGTCCCCGCCAAGGTCAGTGATCCGCACCACGAGCTGCGCGTCGGAGGCTGCGACCACGATCCGCAGCTCGAGGCTGGGATCGTTGCGGTTGCCGTGCTCGATCGCGTTCATTGTCGCCTCACCGGTGGCTGTCTTCAGCCGCTGGAGCTGCCTCGCCGGCAGCTCCAGCGGCGCGACGGCGTCCACGACTCGCCTAATCGCCGAGCGCTCGTTGCCCGGCGCGCTCGCGAGAGTGAAGTCGGCCAGCACATCGGCACGCCCTGCGGGGCTGTGCTGGAGGCAGACGAGCGTTATGTCGTCCTCCTGCTCGTGCTCTGCGCCGGTGAACCGATCGAGCGCGAGCAGCAGCTCGTCGATAAGCGGCTGTGGCCCCCGGGCCGTCGCGAGCAAGCTGGTGACGCGGCCGGTCCCGAACATCTCACGCTCGGCGTCGTGCGCCTCGACCAGCCCGTCGCTGTAGAGCAGCATTTGCGCCCCGAGACCGAGGGTCGTCTCGAGCTCGTCGTATCGCATCGCGGGCATCAAGCCGAGTGGCATGCCAGTCGCGCGCAGCTCGAAGGTCTCCTCACCGCTTTGCACGAGCGGCAGGTTGTGCCCCGCGTTCGCGTAGCGCAGCCGCCCGCTCGCGGGGTCGAGCACCGCGTAGAAGCAGGTAGCGAACATGTTCTGGGGGATGTCTGGGCACAGGTTGTCGTTCGCCTGCGCAAGGACCGCGGAAGGGTCGATGAGCCGCTGGGCGCTCGCGCGCACCAGGCTCCTGGTGGAGGCCATGACCATCGCGGCTGGGACACCCTTGTCGGTCACGTCTCCGATCACGAGCCCGATAAGCCCACCGGAGAGCTCGATGAAGTCGTAGAAGTCGCCGCCGACCGCACGTGCAGGGCGGTAGCACGCCGCGAGCTGCCAGCCTGCGAGCTCGGGAGCCTGCTCGGGCAGGAAGCTCTGCTGGATCAGCCGCGCCACTTCCAGCTCCTGCTCCAGCCTCCCCCGCGCCCTGACCTCCGTCTGCTGCTCGCGCACCAGCTGGCCGACACGGACGGCCGGCGTCGCGTGCGCGGTCAGCGTCTCCAGCAGGCGGCGGTCCTCGGTGGAGTACTCCTGGCCCGAAAGGCGAGGGCCGACGTTCAGCACCCCGATCAGCTGATCGCTGGAGACCAGCGGGACCACCAACGCCACGCCACTCGCGATCAGGGCGTCGAGCGCTGGAGAGTCGAGCTCGAGCTTTGCCAGCTCAATCGCCCCCTGCGCCCGACGCAGGTGGACCAGGATCGGATCGTCAGGAGCGATCTCGATCGGAGCCGCCTCCGCGGCGGGCGTGGTGGCTTTCGGCGGGGCGGGTGAGCGCCCCGCCTCGGCCCCTGGCGTTCGCAGCAGAACTCTGCGGATCCTCCGCTCCAGCACGTCCCGACACTAGCTCGCCGCGGGGGCGGTCATCCTGGCCGGCGCCAGCTCGGTGGCGCTCGCGCTGTCGCGGAGCATGAACACGCTCGCGATCAGCACGACGATCGAGGCCCCGAGCGCCGGGGAATACCCAAGCGCCGACGTGCCCCCGGTCGCGCTCGTCAGGCCGATCATGCTGCCGGCGAGCGAGAGCGCGGCGAGCACGAAGCTCAGCCATCCGAGCCAGGCGGCCGCGAACGCCCTCCGCACTGCGGCCGCCCCGATCGCCGCGAGCAGCACCGCTGCTATGCAGCCGAACGCGCCGGGCATGATCAGCCCGTTCTGCAGGTCGAAGAAGGTCCGTGTCAGGCCCGCGTCCGTCAGCCCGCCCTGGCCAGAGACGAACACGAGCGCGCTCAGCGTGATCCCGTCGAGCGACGCGATCGCGGCCATGGCGGCCCCGGCGGCGAGGACGATCATCCCGAGCGGGCTGTGTTGGTCGCGCGCGTGGAGCGTGCGGCCCAGCGTGGCTGCGAACCAGAGCATCAGCGCGCTGCCGAGCACCGTCAGCGCCGTCTGGGTGAGAACGCCGCTGCGATGGCTGGTCAGGTAGCCGGAGATCTGGGCCACGCTCGAGTTGCTGCTGAGCGAGTTGGTCGCGGCGAAGGCCGCCCCGACGAGGACGACGACTGCGGCGATTCCGACAGCACCGCCGAACTGGACAAAGCGACGACTGATCATTCGAACCTCCAATGTTTGAAAAACCTGCTGATCGGACGGTTGTACTCGTCCACCGTTCCGAAACCGTTACGGCTGACCGAGATCCGATCGTGCCGTAGCGCGTGGTGGGATGCTTGGTCGATGCAGTCGCTGTCGATCTGGCTTTTGGGAACGCCGCGCGTCGTGGTGGACGGCGCGCCGTGGTCGGTCGACACGCGCAAGGCGACCGGGCTGCTTGCGTTCCTGGCGGTCACCGGCCATGCCCACTCCCGGGCGGTCGTAGCGAACTTGCTGTGGCCCGACGCCCCCACCGACCAATCGCGCAACAGGCTGCGCCGCACGCTCTCGACGCTGCGCGCCGCGCTCGGCGACGGGCGCGTCGTCAGCGACCGCGACTCGATCGCGCTTGATCTCGAGGGCGCCTGGTTCGACCTCGCGGCGTTTCGGCGCGTCGCAGGGGACCCAGCCGCAGACCTCGCGGCTCTGATCGAGGCGTGCGAGCTCCATCGCGACGACCTGCTCGCGGGGTTCGCCCTGCGCGACAGCCCGGCGTTCGACGACTGGCAGCGCGACTTCGCCGACGCGATCCGGCGCGAGCGGGCGGCGCTGCTTGACCGCGTCGTCGATCTGCTCACCGACGCAGGGCGCTTCGACGATGCCGTCAAGCGGGCGCGTCAGCGGCTCGGTCTCGACCCGCTTCACGAGCCGACGCACCGGCGACTGATCGAGCTGTACGGGGCCGCAGGGCGGCGCGGTGACGCGATCGCGCAATATCGCGAGTGCGTGCGCGTGCTCGACCGTGAGCTCGCCGTCGCGCCGCTGGGCGCGACGACCGCGGCGTATGAAGGGATCAGCACCGGGATCGTCGTCTCTGCTGGCGCCGAGCGGCCGCCGCCCGCGCGAGTGGGCGAGCTGCCGCTGGTCGGGCGTGCCGTCGAGCTGCGCCGTTTGACTGAGGCGTTCGACGCGATCGTCGACGACGGCGCGGCGATCGTGATCGAGGGGGAGTCCGGAGTCGGCAAGACCCGGCTCGCCGCCGAGGCGATCGGCGGTTTCGCCCGGCGCGGCGCGCGGGTGATCGTCGCTCGAGCGCACGCCGGCGAGCGTGGCCTCGCCTACGGCGCGCTCGCGCAGCTGCTGCAAGCCGCGATAGCCAGCCGCGACGACCCGCTCGCCCCCGCGCTCCGGGACGAGCTCGCGCGAGTGTTGCCAGCGCTCGGTGCGGCGCCTGGCGGCGACCTCGAGCAGCCGGGAGCGCGCCTGCGGTTCCTCGAATCGGCCTGCGACGTGATCGCTGGGGCTCCGCGTGGCGAGGGCGTGGTCGTATTCGTCGACGATCTGCAGTGGTGCGACACGGCCTCGCTCGATGCGATCGCGTATCTCGCCCGGCGCCTGCGCGCTCGCCGCCTGTTGCTGCTGTGCACCCGCCGCTCCGACGAGCCCGATCCCGAGGGCCGCTATGCCCCCCTCGCGGAGAGAGCGCAGCGGATCGGGCTCGCCAGGCTGCGCCGCGAGCCCATCATCGATCTCGCCCTGGAGATGGGGCTCGACGAGGCCGCGGCGGACGAGGTCTTTCGCGACAGCGAAGGCGTGGCCGTGTACGTGGCCGAGCTGCTCCGGCCCGGACGTCCGGAGCAGCCCTCGGGCGGCGTCCGAGAGGCGATCGAGGCGCGACTCGACGCGGCGAGCGAATCGGCGGCGCAAGTGCTCGGCGCCGCCGCGCTGATCGGCCGCACGTTCGATCCCGGCACGATCCAAGCGGCGAGCGGGCGCCCCGAGGACGAGGTTGCCCTCGCGCTCGAGGAACTGGTCGCACGCGGCCTCCTCAACGCCCTCGAGGACGCGTACGAGTTCGGGCACGAGCGACTGCGGGCACTGGCTGAGGAGCGCCTCGGTCCGGCGCGGCGGCGTGCGCTGCACCGCCGGATCGGCGACGCGCTCCGCGCGCGGCGGGCCGAACCAGCGGTCTTCGCCCGCCACTACGAGCTGGCGGGACAGGATCCGTCGGCTGCTGCCGCCCATGCTGCCGCCGGTGACCGCGCACGCACGCTCGGCGCCGGCGCCGAAGCGATCGCGCACTACGAGACCGCGCTCGCGCTCAGCCACCCCGACCCATCCATGCTGCACGAGGCGATCGGGGATCTGCTGACGCTGCGCGGCGAATACCCCGGCGCGCTGGCCGCCTACGACGCCGCCGCCGCGCACTGCCCGCAACCGCATGCCGGTCGGCTCGAGCACAAGCTCGGCGGGATCCACGAGCGCCGCGGAGACGGGCGGCGCGCCGAGCGCCACTATCAGCAGGCGCTGGCGCTCGGGGCCGACCCCGCCGCCGTGCGCTCGGACCTCAGCCGGATCGCGTGGCGCCACGGCCGGCTCGATGAAGCCCGCACCCTTGCTCTCCAAGCACTCACGGTGGCCGAGCAGGTCGGGGCGGACGGCCCGGCCGCACAGGCGCACAACATCCTCGGTCTGCTCGGCTGCGGCCGGGAGCACCTCGAGCGCAGCCTCGAGCTCTCCAGCCGGCTCGTCGATCCGACGATCCGGATCGCGGCGCTCAACAACCTCGCCCGCGCGCTCGCCGACGCCGGCGAGCTCGGGCACGCAGAGGAACGGCTCGGCGACGCGCTCTCGTTGTGCGCCGCGCAGGGAGACCGACACCGCGAGGCGGCGCTGCGCAGCAACCTCGCAGACGTCCTGCACAAGGCGGGGCGCCACGAAGGCGCGAACGGCGAGCTAGAGCGCGCTGTCTCGATCCTGGCGGCGATCGGATCCGAGGGGGACGCCCTCTACCCGGGGGTCTGGGACCTGCTCGAGTGGTAGCTGTCGATCAGCGGGGGCATCCCGCGAACCGATTCCCGAGATCCAAAGCGAGACGTGCGCCGGCTCCACCGCGCGCCTGACGGCGCCGACCAGCTCGCCGCGGATCGCCTCCAGCTCGACGGCGTCGCGCACGCTCGCGGCGAACTCCGCGACGATCGCCTCGGCGTCATAGCGAGCGCGGTTAAAGCGACGGTCGACCAACCGCTGCACCCGCACACGCAGCGGGTTGAACAGCGCTGCGGCCGCGAGTGTCGCCGCTGCGACCCCGACCCGCGAGGACAGCGGCAGTACCTCAGTGCTGAGTGCGACGACCCCCAGGAACGCACCGGCCAGAAGGCCGCTGAGGATCGCGTAGGCGAGCGTTCGGCTGATCAGCCGATCGATCTCGAACAGCCGGTAGCGCAGGATCGCGACTCCGATGCTGATCGGCAGCGCCGTGGCCGCAGCACCACCCACGCTCGCTATCGCCTGCGCCGCCGGAGAGGACGTCGACCCAAAAAAGATCACGAACGCGGTCGCGACCATCGTGACCGCCGCCCCTAAGAGGAGCCACTTCAGCTGCTCGCGACGGTCGCCGGCGGCGCGCCGGAAGCTAATCCCCAGCCTCCCGATCATCGACAGCCAGAAGACCGCGAGCACGATCTGAAGCACGATCTCGACATCCGACATCAGCAGCGCCAGGCCGCGAACCGGGTTGTCCTGGGCCGTCAGGTCGCCAGCTACGTTGACGGCAATCCGGGCGCCGACGAGCACGTGCACGGCGACCACGTAGAAGCACGCGATCCACAACCCTGCGACCACCAGATACGGGCGCATGACCCACCGCCATCGCGGTGACGGCAGCCGCCCGTCGGGAAACAACAGGATCGCCAACGGAGAGAACGCGATCGCCGGCGCCCACAGCAGCCCGAACAGGATCGCCAAGCGACCGAACGGCAGCCCTCGGTGCCCGAAGGGGTATACGAGCGCCGCATAAGCCGTTGCGACGGCGCTCAGCACCAATGCGACGGCGGCGCCCAGCAACAGCCACCCGATCGCGTGGCGCGGCTGCCGGCGGGCGACCACGAGCCCGACGGCGCCGAACGCCAGCGGCAGCACAACATTGCTCACCGACTCCGCGACGTTGAAGTTGCTGTCGCCCGACAGCGAGACGGCCTCGATCACGTACGCGACCGCCAGCACCAGCACGAGCGCGGCGAGCCCGAGTGCGACCGGCTGCGAGCCGGACTTCACGGTGACACGCATGATCGATCCGAAAGTATGCTCGCCAAGCTTGAGTTCGGTGCATGGATCCGCGTGTCGGCGCTTCTTGTTCGTCCTCTGGGACGCGGGCGGCAATGTCGCGCCACAGTTCGAGCTCGCCAGCGGGTTGGCCGAACGGAGACTGACGTGCGCGTGCTCACAGAGGACTGCCTCGCGGCGGACGTCGCCGCCGCCGGCTGTCGCTTCGAGCCGCCGAGCAGGGTCTGCGCCCGTTGCGCCACGTCCTCGAACAGCTCGACCACGTCGAGCGCGTGCTCGTACTTACGAGCGAAGAGTTCGATTTTCGAGGTGACGGGCACCCTGCGTATCTGCGTTCACGGCTTGGCCGGACGTGGCGGTTTCTGAGTCCGCGGCTCGAGGAACTGCTGGCCGGCTGATCAGTGGCAGCTCAGGCTGCCGCGATCGCCATCTATGCAGCTTGGACCGGCTGCTCGGACTCGAGCGCGAGATCGAATCCCGCGAGTTCGATCGCGACAGGCGGGGGCTCCTCGGCCTCGGGCGGTGCGAGGTAGAGCGCAACTGCCTCCTCGATGGACTCGACGAGTTCCGCCACTGTGTCTCCAGAGGCAAAGCAGCCAGGCAGTTCCTCGACCTCGGCCCAATACGAGCCGTCTTCGGGATGCACGTTGACGTGTAGTTGCCTAGACATCTGGCCGTCACGAGCGATCATAGACCTGCCTGTTTTCCGGATCGCAGCATCGAGACCCTTGCTGTAGGCGCGGCCCTTGTGCTGCGGCAGGGTGATCGGACGCTTGCCCGGCTTGACCATCTTCACCTGGTGCTTGCCGCCACGTTCGCGGACCCATCCCTCCTCCTCGAGCGCCTTGATCCACTCGCGCTGATTACGCGGCACGAGGCAGGTCCTGCGGCAGCGAGGTACCAGCCAGCGCGCGGGTAAAGCGATAGGCCAGCTCAGCCTGCCGGCCGTGCGTGGAGGTACCGCTCCGTCGTCGTGATCCGCGAGTGGCCCATCGCGGCCTTCACGCTCGCCAGATCAATCCCGCCCGCGACCAGCAGCGAGCCGTAGGTGTGGCGGAGGTCGTGAAAGCGAAGCGGCTCAAGGCCGGCTTCGAGTCCCGTCGCTCCCGCTTGAAAGGTGCCTGCAAGTTAGGCACTTCTCGTTGACAAGGAGCGTTCGCGGCCGGAGCCCGTGGCGCGCAAGGTCCCCATCTGCCTCGCCGGGGTCTGCCGCAGGTGACGAGGCGAGGAACCGGGCTCAGCTGGCCGCCTTCTTCAGGAGCCCGGCGATCTTCTTCTCCTCGGCGGAGGTCAGCTCTTTCAGCGCGAAGTAGGTGGGCCACATGTTGCCCTTGTCGAGGTTCGCCTTATCGCTGAACCCGAACGTCGCATACCTCGCCTTGAATTTCGCCGCGCTCTGGAAGAAGCAGACGACCTTGCCATCCTTGGCATACGCCGGCATTCCGTACCAGGTCCTTGGCGAAAGGGACGGCGCGCTCGCCTTGACGATCGCGTGGAGCCGCTCGGCCATGGCGCGATCCGATTTCGGCATCTCGGCGATCTTGCCGAGCACTGCGCTCTCACCGTCCTCGCCGCGGGCTTGTGCCTTGCGCTCCTGGACGAGCTCCTTCATCGCGGCACGCTCCTCGGCGGTTAGCGCGGGGGCCGACTTGCTCTTCGCGGTGGTCCGCTTGGTGCGCTTGGTGCGCTTCTGTGTGTCGCTCTTTTCACTCATCCCTTGCTCGCGTTCTCAGACGCCTAATACGATGGTAGAGGGCTATGATGTTCCTTGTCAACCATAGGCGGCGTCCACTGAACCTGCGAGACTACAGCGATGGCAGGATCTATCTCGGGCGACATCGAGGTCGCTGAATTCGCCGGCCAACTCTTCTTCCGACTCTGGCGGGCCTTGCATACGCGCACGGCCGACGCGCTCACCTCCCTCGGCCTCACGCCCGCCCTGTTCGCGGTCCTCAACGTGCTCGGGGCTCGCGAAGGGACCATCCAGCAGCAGCTCAGCTCCGACATGGGCATCGATCCCAGCGCCATGGTCAAGCTAATCAACGAACTCGAGGGTGCAGGGCTGGCCGATCGCAGACGCCGTCCGAACGATCGCCGTGCGTGGGAGGTCACGATCACGCCGAAGGGCCGACGCACGCTCCAGCGGGCCAGACGATTGACCTCCCAGGTTGAGGACGAGGTACTGGGCGGGCTCACGGCCACCGATCGCCGCCAGCTGCTCACACTGCTGCGCCGAGCGCTCGCCTCCGCGCCGCCGCAACCCGCGTGGCGCGCCGAGGAAGGAGACTGACCAATCCGCGCGATACCCCCGCCACCGTTTGCTGGCCCGCCAGAGCCCGCGAGCGCGGATTGGTTGAGCTCCTGCGAACGCGCGCGCTGATCGCCGAGATCGCCGTTTCGCCTAACCGGCTGTGCGACGTACTGGTAGCCGAGGAGGCGGGCTCACCCGCCGAGCCCGAGCGAGTCGATGCCTCGCCGCGGCGACCAGCTGAGAGGCCGGCCGCCCTGGGTGCCGGGCTCGAGAACGATCAGGCGACTAGATCGGGTGGCGGAGGATCGCGGCAACATTCGGAATCACCGCCCTCATCAGTGTCATCGCGATTCTGTCCGGCCCGTTACTCGGCGTGCTGATCCTGCTGCTCACCGCTCAGTCGCTGGTCTTCATCAACATCACCGGCTCGATCGTCTACACGCTGGTCGTCCCGTATGCGGCCATCGCGCTCACGCTCTACTACTTCGACCTGCAGGCGCGCCGTGCGGCGAGACGAGACGAGCCGATCCAGAGCGCGACAGCTTTCTAAGCCTCAGAGCAAACGGCCGCTCTCCCGAGACCAGCCGACAGCCCGCAGCCATCCCGGCGTTCCTCGGTCACATTGCCTTGCCGTGGCGTGTCATAGAAATAAACAACAAACATCCCCCTGATCTTGAAAAGGAGACGCGCATGAAAGCCGTCCGCATCCATAAGCCGGAAGGCTTAGAGGGCATCGAGGGCCTCGTCTACGAGGACGCCCCAGATCCGCAGCCTGCAATCGGCGACGCACTCGTGCAGGTCCACGCCGCCAGCTTCACCCCGACCGAGCTGACCTGGCCGCTGCGGACCGATCGAGCCGGGAACGAACGGGCGGCCCCGATCCCCGCCCACGAGGGGTCAGGTGTCGTAGTCGCGCTCGGGTATGGCACCGCCGGGATATCGGTGGGCGATGAGGTCTACGGGCTGATCGACGGGTACCGCGACGGATGGGCCGCCGAGTACGTGACGATCGAGGCTCGCAGCTTGGCACCAAAGCCGGGGACGGTCGATTTCGTCGAAGCCGCCGCGATCCCCCAAGCTGGGCTCACGTCATGGCAGGCACTGTTCGACCACGGCCACCTCGAATCCGGCCAGAGGGTGTTGATCCACGGAGCCGCCGGCGGGGTCGGATCGACGGCCGTGCAGCTGGCCCGCTGGGCCGGCGCCCACGTCATCGGAACCGGCAGGGCCGGCGCTCGCACGCGCGCGCTTGAGCTGGGCGCCGACGACTACGTTGACGTCGAGCAGGACGGCTGGGAGACAGCCGTCGGTCAGGTCGACCTGGTGTTCGACACCATCGGCGGCGACGTGCTCGCCCGTTCATCAGCCACCGTCAGACCTGGTGGTGCGCTGGTGTCCGTCATGGCCCCACCGCCGAACGATCGAGACGACATTCGCACCGTTCACTTCGTCCGCGACCCGAGCGGTGCCCAACTCCGGGATATCACCGACCTCGTCGACCAAGGCAAGCTGACACCCCAAGTCGGCGCGGTCTACCCGCTGGCGGACGCCCGCGAGGCCTTCATGGCCAAGTCGACCCAGCACATTCCGGGCAAGGTAGTGCTCACGCCCTGACCGAGGGTCGGCTCCGGCGCTTCGGCTCTGGCTCCTTACACTTGGCCGGTGGGGCCATCCATCGGACTCGGGACTGGAAAAGGGCGATGGGGCAGCGCGGTGATCTGCCTCGTGACCCTGCTCGGCTGGCTTTTCGCTGCAGCAGCCTCGCATGCGCAGACGGTGGCGGCACTGCGGGTCGAGCCCGTCGGCCCCGCTCAGCGCGTGTACGGCAGCGACGGACGCGAGCACATCGACTACGACCTGTTGGCCACCAACTGGTTCACCGCCGATGCCACGCTCACGTCCCTGGACGTGCGGGGTGACGGTAAGCGGCTCCTGTCACTGAACGCCGCCAGCCTCGGCGCCACGACTCTCCGACTGGGGAGTTTCAGTTCAACGAACGGCGGCGTCCCGTCCGGATCGACCGTAGAGGTGCTGGTCGACGTGACGCTGCCGCATGCGGATCGACGCTGGACGCCGCCGCTGTTGACGAATCGGATCACGTACTCGATCCCCGATAACGCCTCTCTGCGGGCCGTGATCGGGACGACGACAGTCGAGCTCCCGGACCTGCCCGTGAGTCAGGCTCCGGTCGTCATCGCCTCACCGCTCCGAGGCAGCGGGTGGCTGGCCGCAAACGGGTGTTGCGACGACCCCACGTCGCCTCATCGCCATTTCGTGCTTGCAACCTCCGAAGGCCACTTCATCGAGCCCGAAATGTTCGCCATCGACTGGCAACGCCTGGTTAATGGTGCGTTATTCGCCGGCGATGGAAGCAAGAACAGCGATTTCCCGACGTTTGGCGCTCCGCTGTACGCAGTGGCGGACGGCACTGTGGTCAAGGCGGTCGATGGTCTGCGAGACATATCACCCTTCGCTCAGAACCTCGAGTTGCGAACGCCTCAGGACTTTGGCGGCAACCGCGTGATCCTGAAGATCGGCCCGGGACGCTACGCCTGCTACGCGCACATCGAGCACGGCACGGTGAGGGTGCACGTCGGGGAGCGTGTCCGGGTGGGGGAACAAATCGGCATGGTCGGAAACAGCGGCAACACGACGGGGCCGCATCTCCATTTCGGGATTCAGCGCCGACCTGACTGCCTCTCCCAGACCGAGCCCTTCGAGATCGATGACTTCACGCTGGAGGGGGCCGCTGATCCGAACTCACCCGTGCCTCATGTCACCGTCCATGGGAGGCCACGCCGCGAGCATCGCTCGCTTCCGCTGATCCTGTCAGTAGCTGCGTTCTAGAGGCCGAGTTCGTAGTGGTTGAGGGACAGCTTGGCGACGGCGTTTGATTTGCTTGACGCGCCGACTGAACTAAGTGAGCTATGGATCATCCTGTTTGGTTGGGAGCTGGCCCTCGCGCATCTCCTCACAGGAATCGCGCTGTGCCTCACGATCATCGGAATCCCACTCGGGCTCGCGAACCTCAAGTTGATTCCCGTGTCACTCACTCCGCTAGGGCGGGAGATCGTCCCCACCACGGAGAACCGGGAGTTCCCGTAGGCTCGGCACTGGTCTGGCTCAGGCGGCGACGCGTTCGCCGTGGGTCGCGGTGCCGGGCTCGGTTCCGCGTCGCGGCTCGGCCACCCCTCGTCCGCGCAGCGGCTGCTCGGGCAGCAGGAGCACGATCAGGAAGCCGACGAGCGCAATCGGGGCGGCCACGAGGAACACGTCGTGCAGCGAATTGCCGACCGCCTGCCCGATCCCATGTTGAACTGCAGGCGCCAGCGCGTGGATCCGGCCCGGGGTGGCCTGGATCCCGTTGGAGGTGATCCCGCTCGGCACGGGACCGTGCAGCTCGAGCGGCAGCCAGTGCCGCAGCCCTGAGGCAAACACAGCCCCGTAGATGGCGACCCCGACCGAACCTCCCAGTGCGCGGAACAGGTTGGCTGCCGCCGTCGCGGTGCCGATTTCGCGCGGAGAGACCGCGTTCTGAATCGCGACCATCAGGATCTGAGTCACCATCCCGAACCCGGCCCCGAACAGGACCATGATCAAAGCAGCCGTCGCCCTTGATCCAGTGGCGCCCAGCGTCGAGAACAGAAGCAGACCGATGCTCATTGCCGCCAGCCCGATGAGAGGAAAGAGCTTGTAGCGGCCGGTGCGGGTCATGATCTGCCCTGCCAGGATCGTGCTCCCGGCGCTCGCTCCCAGAAGCGGGAGTGTCAGCAGCCCTGAACGGGTGGCGCTGGCCCCAGTCACGAGCTGCAGGAACACCGGCAGGAACACAATCGCCGCGAACAGCGACAGTGTCGCGATGAACGCGCCGGCTGAAACGACGGTGAACACCCGATCGCGAAACAGCCGCAGTGGCAGCACCGGCTCGGCGGCCGAGCGCTCTCGGACTAGGAAGGCCGCCAGCATGGCGAGCCCGGCTCCGCCTAGCCCCAGGATCTGCGGCGATCCCCAGCCATACTGGCTGCCGCCCCAGGTGGCGATCAGCATGACTGCCACCACGGCACCGGCCAGCAGTGCCGCGCCCGCGTAATCGATCCGCCCCCCGCGCCGCCGGGCGCCCGGGGGCAGACCAATCGCCAGCAGAGCCAGCGCGATCGCGCCGGTCGGCACGTTGACGTAGAAAGCCCACCGCCACGAGAGCTGGTCGACGAGCAGCCCACCCAGCAACGGGCCAGCCAGACTCGCGACCAGAAACGTGAGCTGGATGTATCCCATAAAGCGGCCGCGCTCGCGCGGCGGGACCAGGTCGGCGACGCTGGCGGTCGCAAGCGTCATCAATCCGCCCGCGCCGACACCCTGCAACGCCCTGAAGGCCACCAGCCAGTCAATCGACTGCGCGGTCCCCGACAGCGCCGAGAAGCCGACGAAGGTCAGGATCGCTGCGATGATCAGCCGCTTGCGGCCGTAGAGGTCAGAAGCCTTGCCCCACAGTGGCGTCGACGCGGCTGCCGCCAGGACGTACGCCGTGACCACCCACGAGAGCTCTGCCAGTCCGCCGAGCTGCCCGGCGATCGTCGGCAGGGCCGTGGCCATGATCGTCTGGTCGAGCGCGCCGATGAACATTGCCACCAACAGGCCGCCGAACGTGAGCACGAAGCGCCTGTCACGCGAAGCCCCAGTGCCAAGGCCCGCTGTGTTGCTGTCTGACTCAGCGTTCATTTTGGTCCTCTCGTTCGAACTATGTTGATGCGACACGAAACTTAGGGTAACTAGAAGAATATGGTCTGTCAAGGTTCTGATAGGGTCGCCGGGATGGCAAGGGAGTTGGGGCTCAGGGAGCGCAAGAAGGAGCGCACTCGCCAGCTGATCGCGGACACCGCTCGCCGGCTCTTCGCCGAACGCGGGTTTGAGGCGGTCCCGGTCTCAGAGATCGCCATGGAGGCGGAAGTCTCTGAAGCGACCGTCTTCAACTACTTCCCGACCAAGGAAGACCTTTTCTACAACCGCCTCGAAGCATTCGAACGGGAGCTGCTCTCGAGCATCGGCGACCGCCCGCCCGGGGAATCGGTCATTGGCGCCTTCGGCCGCTTCATCACCGAACCGCGCGGACTGCTGGCCGCGCGCGACCCCGAACAGGTCGAACACCTGGCCGCGATCACCCGCGTGATCACCGAAAGCCCCGCGCTGCTCGCCCGCGAACAGCAGATCTACGCTACGTACACCGAAGCCCTGGCGGCGCTGCTCGCCACGGAGGCCGGCGCAAACCGCGTCGACCTCGAGCCCTGGGTCGTCGCCCGCACCCTCATCGGCCTGCATCAAGCCCTCGTCGACTTCTCCCGCAGAGAGATCCTCGCCGGCACGCGCAACCCAACCCTCGCCCGCCGCGTGCGCCGACAGGGCCAGCGGGCACTCGAGCTGCTCTCAAACGGGCTTGCCGACTACGGGACACGCCGGACCTAAGGCCCTAGCAGTCGACGCGCCCGTCTCTTCGCCCGTTCACTTCTCCTCCGCGGAGCGCCACGGAGGTTGAGGAGGGGCCGAAACCAGCGCCTGGTGCAGGAGCGTGATCAGCTGACGACGGTCGCTGACAACAAGCCCGCCCAGCAGCTCGTCTTGGACCTGCGTGACGCGCCCTCTGGCCCGCTCCAGGCTGCGGCGACCCTTCGAGGTGATCGCTACCTCCCATGCGCGCCGATCACCCGGGCGCCGCCGACGCTTGGCCAGCCCCGCGTCCTCGAGTTCGTTGATCAGCTTGACGATGACGCTTGGATCGATGCCCATGTCGGAGCTCAGCTGCTGCTGGATAGCCCCTCCGCGAGCGCCGAGCACATTGAGAAGGGCGAACAGAGCGGGCGTCAGGCCAATAGATTCGAGCGCCATCGCGGTACGCGTATGCGCAGCCCGCCAGAGCCGGAAGAAGAGCTGGCCGGCGAATTCGGACACCTGGACGTCGGTCGTCTGAGCTCCTGCCATCCCTCAAGCCTGGCAGATTCACTGGATGCATACAATGGTTGACAGCAATGATCATAGTGTTGTACCATCATAGTCGTCATCCAGGAATCACCCTTCCACAAAGGAGCCGCCATGACCGCTATCGAATCCGTCACCCTCGAAGTGGACGACCCACGGGCTGCCGACGCCTTCTACACCTCCGCCTTCGGCTTGGGCGCTCAGGTGGGCCTACGCGCCGCAGATGCACCGACAACCGGGTTTCGCGGGTTCACGCTGTCGCTCGTGGTGTCGCAGCCGGCCACAGCCGATGAACTTATCGGGGCCGCCCTCGAGGCTGGAGCGACGCAGCTGAAGCCGGCTTCCAAGTCGCTGTGGGGGTATGGCGGCGTCGTACAAGCCCCCGACGGGACGATCTGGAAGGTCGCGACGTCGTCGAAGAAGAACACGGGGCCTGCCACCCGGCAGATCGACGAAATCGTGCTCCTTCTGGGAGCCGCAGACGTGCTCGCGAGCAAGCGCTTCTATATCGACCACGGCCTTGTGGTGAAACGTAGCTTCGCCCGCGCGTACGTCGAGTTCGATGCCCCGGCCAACCACATCAAGCTGGCTCTCTATAAGCGCCGCGCGCTGGCCAAGGATGCCGGCGTCGCCCCGGACGGAACCGGGGCGCACCGGATCGTCATCGGCGGCGATGCTGGACCCTTCACCGACCCGGACGGGTTCACCTGGAAGGCCGCGGGAGCGGTCGGGAGCGGCGGCGCGTCCGCGTCAGCGGCGTCCGCCTCAACTGCATAGGAGATCGACATGGCAAATGGCAACGCGAAGGCTTCGGAACTGATTGACGAGCGGATCGGGGACTTGGACGATTGGCGCGGCGAGACGCTAAGCAGGGTGCGCGGAATCATCAAGGAAGCGGACCCCGATGTCGTCGAGGAGTGGAAATGGGTCAAACCGACCAATCCGGGAACGCCGGTGTGGTCCCACGGCGGCGGTATCTGTACTGGCGAGACCTACAAGGACGTGGTCAAGCTGACGTTCTTCAAGGGGGCGGCCGTCGACGACCCTTCGGGCCTGTTCAACTCCAGCCTCGGCGGGCGGACGCGGCGCGCGATTGATATTCGGCCGAACGACACCATCGACGAGCGTGCACTCGGAGAGCTCATCCGTGAAGCTGTGAGGCTGAATCTGAAGGGCGGGAAAGGTTCGGCTTGACCCCTTACGTGCCTACCGGACCGGCGTCCACCGCAGCCCGCCGTCGACCGAGCGCAAGCTGACGCCCTCGTCGGTAGACACCAGCGCTTCGCCGTTGTGACCCACGATCACAAACCTTCCGTCACCTGCGGCCACTGTCGACGCGGGGCGGTCATGGATGGGCCGACGACTAGAAGGGGTGGCCGTACTTGCGCTCATACTCCTCGGCCGCCTCGCGGCCGAAGTCCTCTTCCCCGAGGGCCCTCCGCGACTCTCCGCGCCCAACGATCGACGGGTAGTTTGACCCCAGCAGCAGCGCCCAGATCATCAGCACGACAGCCAGGCCGGCAAATACGCCGGGGCTGGGGGAGACGATCGTGAGGACGACGAGGGCAACCAGGGCGGCCGTGATGACCCAGCCGGCCGCAGTGAGCCGCAGTCGGTGACGGCGCTTGCCGTCCATGGCCGAGAGTGTACGCGGGCGCCGGCGGTGGACTACGGGATGAGCGCCACCGCCGCCTCGGGCGTGGCGATGCGGAAGCTGAAAGTCTGCTCGAGGTACAGACGCACAACCTCAGCGTCGTGCGAGTCGTAACCGATTGCCACGTCCTGACCGGAGTCGAAGATGAAGTCGCCACCCCGCAGGCTGAGCACCACGCCGCCGACGAGACCCGGAGCCCACACGACTGGTCCCTCGATGATCTTGCGGAGGTGTCTCAGTAGGGGGTAGCCACCGCCCTCGGCGGTCTCTACCACCCAGCGCCAGTACTCGTTGCCGAGAGCGAGGCCGAACGGACCGCCAACCCCGCTCAACAGCAGGCGCTCGACAGCCTCCGCCACCGGCCGCGGATATCCCGGCGCTGGGCCTTCGAGTCGGATCGATTCGTGCGCCGAGGTTCCGGCGATGCCGCCAAACTCGCCTTCCAGGCCGTGGAACACCGCTACGTTCTCAGCCACCGCCATCTGGTGCGCGGCGTTGTCGAGTGCGGCCAGATCCGCGTCATCGGCGCCGCGGTCCGTGTCACGAAGCTCCGTCCTGGCCACCTCGAAGTCCGACCGCAACTCGACTAGTGGCAGCACACGACGCCGCAGGCCGTGTACTCCCTCGGCAGGCGATGCGCCGAGCGCTTCGGTGCGACCGAGATTCGTGGCGGAATGCTCCCAACCGTGGGGGCCAGAGAAGTCGACCAGCCTGCGCGCGGCGAGCGCCGGCTTGAGCCGGTCGCGGGCCTCAGCGTCAAGCAGCTGCCAGCCGCGGTCGGAGATCGGCGCCTTCTCGCGCAGCAAATGATTCATCTCAGGCTCCCTATCGCCAGCGACCCATCGTCGCGCGCGTCATTGCTCTGTTGGCTCTCGCCGCTCGCTTTGGACGCCGCGCTACCGGGAGAAGGCGGATCATCGAGAAACTCGACGGTGGGGACGAAGAACAGGTTCCCGGTCAGCGCCTTGGAGAAGTCGAGGATGCGGTCGTAGTTCCCGGGCGGCTTGCCCACGAACATGTTCTGGAGCATCTGCTCGATGACCGTGGGTGTTCGGGCGTAGCCGATGAAGTAGGTACCGAACTCCGATGCACCCACGTTCCCGAACGGCATGTTGAAGCGCAGGATCTGCTGCTGGTCGCCGCTGTCGTCCACGATCGTGTTCAGCGCCACGTGCGAGTTCGCAGGTTTGATGTCGTCCGGCAGCTCGATGTCGTTTAGCTTCGTTCGACCGATCGCTCGTTCCTGTTGCTCGACCGGAAGCGCGTCCCAGGCTCGGAGGTCGTGAACGTACTTCTGGACAACCACATAGCTTCCGCCGCCGAACTTGGGGTCCTCGTCGCCGATGAGCGCCGCCGCGGCAACGGCTGGCCCTTCCGGATTCTCCGTGCCGTCGACAAACCCCAGCAGATCTCGCTCGTCGAAGGATCTGAAGCCGTGAACCTCGTCGACCACCTCCGAGCAGCCGGCGAGACGATCCGTCAGCCTCTGCGCGAGCTCAAAGCACAGATCGAGTCGATGAGCTCGGATGTGAAGGAGCAGATCGCCCTGGAGTGGAGGGCGCGGTGTGTCGCGGTCCGGTTATCTCCGCCAGCCGGTGTAGTTCGCCGGGTCGGGGGACACCGAACAGCCGATCCCAGACGCCGACACCGATGCCGGCCACGCAGGTCAGCTCTCCTTCGGGGATTCGGAAACCCACCGAGCGTCGCAGCGAACTCAGCTCAGACAGCGCATCACGGACCTGGTCCTCGCCCCCCGAGTCCACGGTCAGCGTCAGAAAGATCGCGGCCTCGCTGATGGGATAGAGGACGGCGCCAGCACCGGTTGGCTGCATAGCCCGGCACGCTACTCCTGCGGCAGACCGAGTGCAGGAATCCACTCTCGATGGAGCATCGTCAGTGGTTCTTGAGAACCGGAATCAGGTTCGGAGGCAGCTTGCCTGGCGGGATGCGGGGAAGCAGCATCGCTCGCCGCGGCGGTTGGTTGAAGTTGAAGTCGTTGACCAGGTTGCCCAGAATCCGGGCGTTCTCGACCACGCGGGGACGGGAGTCGGGCCGCCCGTCCCTGCGATTGATCCGCTGTCCGCCGAGGAAGTCGTCTTCGATGAACTTGAGGTAAGCGTCGAAGCTGAGCGTCTGGTGATCTATGTATCCCTTGCGGGCATAGGGACTGATGACGAGAGCGGGGACTCGGAGTCCATAAGACTGGCCATCGACCTTGGGAGGCTTGACGTGGTCGTAGAAGCCGCCCCAGTCATCCCACGCCACGAAGATCGCGGTCGACTTCCAATCGGGACCGGACATGATCGCGTCTATTGCCCGTACGACGTGATCCTCTCCGGTCTTGATGCTCGCCGGTGCGTGTTCGGAGTCATCGCCCGAGGGGATGACCCACGACACTGCAGGGAGGCGGCCCCGGTAGGCGTCGCGGAAGAACTGAGCGTCCGGCACGATGTTGCCGACCTGGCCGTCTTGGTGGACATCGACAAAGTCAGGAAGCGGGTTCCAGATTTCCGGTGTCTCGACGTTCTGGGCAACGGGCGTGCACGTCATCGCGCCGTCGGCGCAGTCGGGCTCGGTCCCCTGGGTGATGTAGTAGCGCCAGCTCACGTGGTGACGGTGAAGCAGGTACGTGAGGTCAGTCCACCCATAGTCCCCGGACGAGGTCGTGTCGTCGCTGTCCTTCACGATGATGAGACCGAGCAGTGCCGCACCGACGTTGGCGCCGGGCGGCTGGCCATCGCTGTCGGGCTGCACGAGATTCGTCGAGCAGCTCATCGGGTTCATCACGTTGGTGCAGGAGGCCGACCAGCCGGACATCATCGAGAGGTGGGCGGGCAGGCTCCACGATGCGACGGGCTCGAACATGTGGTCCTGCAGGACGAAGCGCCGCGCGTATGTCCAGTAGTCGGGGATCTCGCGGGCGTCGTGGTAACCCATCACGTCGAGGCACGTCGGAGGCCCGTTTAGTACCTGCACGAGCTGTGGGGTGGAGGTGATCGGCTCCTGGCAGGCCAACCGGTCGGTGTCGGGGTGACCGGACTCGACGCTTGAGATGAAGCCATTCATCTTGCCGCCGTTGATGTCGGCCCGGGCGTCGACCGCCATGTGCGGTCCGCCGGCGTTTGAGTCGGCGTGGTTGTGGTATGGCTTCTGGCAGTCGTGCCGCCCCGGATCGGGAACGCAAGGCACCTTGCCGGGGTGACCGGCGAGCCCCGGGATGCCGTCGGCACCCCGGTAGGTGCCGAAGTATGAATCGAACGACCGGTTCTCCTGCATGATGATCACGACGTGGCGGATCTTGTGGATGCCGGAGAACCGCGACGCCGCGCCTGCCCAGGCCGTCGTGGCCGCACCGGGGGCTGTGGACTTGGGCTTCGGGGCTACATTGGCGGCACCGGAAGTCGCGGCTATGGCGGCCGTTGCTGTGACCAAACCTAATCCGCCGGCTGCAATCCGGCGCCACCCCATCGAGATCGCGCCCACCGGGCCACGCTATGTGCGTCACGGCGCGGTGTCAACCGGGAAGCGCTGCGATCACCGCGCCCCTGCGCTCAGCTATCGATGGCTCCCGGGTCAGCGGGGACGTCGACCGCGTATTGCTTGAGCAGCTCCAGCGGCACGACGTTGAGCGTGCTCTCCTCCGTGCAGGCGAGTACGACGTATGCAGCAACCCCCGCTTCCTGCGCGCGCGCCCAAGCGTGAACCGTGACGCACCAGCGATCACCAGGCTTCAGACCTGGAAAGTCGTATTCGGGAACCGGCGTGCTGAGGTCGTTGCCCATGCTGCGCTGAAACTGCAGAAACTCCGCGCTGACCACGGCGCAGATGGTGTGCGCGCCGAGGTCCCCCGGCCCCGTTCGGCAGCAGCCGTCGCGGAAGAACCCGGTCAGCGGATCGACGCCACAGGCCTCGAGTTCGCCTCCCAGCACATTGCGAGTCATTTACCTCCCGTCATTAGCGTTTCGACGCCGTGAACGACAGCGGGCCGGGTCAGCCCGGCCCGCTGCCTACCAATCAGCCGACTGGCCCCAGCGCGCTCCTCAGTCGCCGCGTCCGGCCGCGAACAGCAGGATGATGCGAGCACCCTTCGGGTTGCTGGAGACCGCGTTCAGGGTGAACTTGTACACCGAGCCGCCCAGGGAAAACCCGGCCTTGCTGATGCTGAACGCACCACGCGATGAGCTGGGGATTACCCGTAGCCCGACACGACTGAAGTCGGTGTCCGTCAGGTTGACCGTCACGACCTTGTTGCTGGCGCCGCCCGCGATGCTCACGCTGGCACCACAGAAGTCGGCGGTGCCGACGCACTTGACGGTTTGCGTGCTCGCCGCACCGGCGGGCGCGACGGCGAAAGCGCCGACCAACAGGGTCAATATGGCCGTGCCTACAACGTGCCGGCCGCGCACTAACTGCATCACCTCTACCTCCTGGATCGATGGGCGACGCGACTGTAGAGAAGTGACTCCTCGCAAGCAAGCAGGAGCCGTCTAGCCGGGATCTTCGGACCGTCTTGCCGCACTCAAGGCGGTGCTGGAGCGAGCCAAAGACCGGTAGATGCTTCAGTGGGGCTGACGCTCAGCCGCTGGGCGGCAGGACCGGGGGCGTTCAGCCTGGCGGCGCCCCACCGGGAGGCGTGCCGCCAGGGCCGGTCGTCCCGCCACCCGAGGTCGCGCCGATCGGAGCCGGTGTGGCATTGGGGTTGACGCCCAGCACGACACTCGCAATCAGCCCCTTCTTCAGGCGGCTGCCGGCCAGTTCGACCTTGAGCTTCGCTTCGCTTCCGTGCTGGCCGGTCCAGACGGCGTCCTGTGGGTGAGTGACGATCGCCGTGGTCTCGGCGCTGTATGGAGAGAGCTTGTAGACCGCGGCATTCACGGCATCAGGCGGGAACATCTGGCCGGTGTGAGCGATATGACCGCCGGAGATCCTCCCGGAGGCTGCGTGCGAGCCGACATGGACCTTCAAATGAATATGGGTCGTGCGGCCTTGATAGTGCCCGGGATAAATCGAGCTGAACTCCACCTGCCCGTGCTTGTCGGTGAACTGCACGCCGCGGAGATATGTCTCGCCGAGCGTGCTCTCGGAGCTCTCGTCGGAATAGACACCCCGCCCATTGGCGTGCCAGATATCGATCGCGGCGTGCCTGAGCGGCTTGCAGGTCAGCTTGTTGACGATCGTGATCTTCAGGGTGAGCGGGAGCCCCGCCTGGTCTCCGACGATGTCCTGGCGTACGCGCTCGACGGCCACGTAGTACGGGCCCTCCTCCTGCTCAGCGGTGAGCGTGCACGCGCGCGCAGCGCCCGCCACATAGCTGTCGCCCTCGGCGAGCCGGGCGGTCGCCGGCGCGACGCCCGCCGCGGCGCTCGCCACGAGCAGGCCCGAACCGGTAGAGCCGAGCAGCGCCAAGCTGCGCCGCCGCGTGATCAGGTGCTTCTCAGACTCGGACATCGCGCTCCTTGAGAGAGGGTTGCTCGCCACCGGCCGGAAGCGTTCCGGCCCGCGCGCAGTGTCAAGTACCCCTATAAGCCCGACGTAGGAAGGGCGCGACGGGCCCCGGAAGCGGGGCGGGACTTCCACGCCGGACGCGCGATCATGACGTGAGCGGCTGCGTCAGGTCGTACAAAGTCTGGGAACCGATCGTCTTCGAGCGGTAGTGCGCCTTGACCCAGCTGGTGATGGCGCTGGTCGTGGATCCGCCCCCCGGGCCGCCTCCGAGCGGGCCGCCGCGTGCGCCGGCGCCCGAAACAATGTAGTAATGAATGTCGCCGGCACGCACGTAGGCCTCGAACTGGGTGAGCGACAGGTTGCCGCCCTGATTGTTGAAGCCGCCAATTGCCATCACCGGGACGCCGCCGGTTGCGAGCTCGAGCGAAGCGGCCGATTGCGAGCCGTCGGTCGCTGCCGCCCAGCGGTACCCGGAGCCGCCGGACTTGAGCGCCGCGACCAACGCCGCGCTGGTGTGATCCGTCGCCGCGCCTGGAGCGCCGCCGGGCGAGACCCCCCGCGCTGCGCCAGCCGGGCGACCACTCCCTGCCCCGGGCGGACCGCCCCCACCGCCCTGGTCGCCGGCGGTTACGGGTCCCGCCGACGGCGTCGATGCGGTGTGCGCCGAGCCGATCGTCTGCGCCGAGTAGGCCGCCGGGCCGGCGATTGAGGCCACGAGGGCGAGCGCGGCCGCCGACGTAACGAGACGCCGCGAGAATCTCGGCGGTGCGAGCAGGCCGCCCGCCGACAGCAGGGCGGCGATCGCCACCAGCGGAACCAGCCACGGCTCCCACGAGGGGGTGCGAGCGAGCAGCGCCAACGACCAGCCGGCGCTGACGAGCACACCCAAAGCCAGCAGCACCCGGGCGGCCAGCCGCGGGCGGGCGCGCCACAGCAACACTGCGCCGATCGCGACGAGCGCCGCGATGGCCGGCGCCAGCGCAACCGTGTAGTAGGTATGGATGACCCCGCTGCTGAGACTGAACACCACTGCGCTGACGAGGAGCCAGCCGCCCCACAGGAGCAGCGCGGCGCGGGTGCGGTCCGTGCGGGCAGCGCTAAACCGCCAGGCCAGCCCGACGGCGAGTGCCATCAGCGCGGCCGGCAGCAGCCACGAGGCCTGCCCGCCCATGAGGTCGTTGAACAGCCGCAGCACGCCGGGCGGTCCGCTGAAGTTGGCGCCGCCGCCACCACCGGGCCCGCTGCCGCCGCTGAGTCGGCCGAGGCCGTTGTAGCCCACGATCAGGTTCAAGATGCTGTTATCGCTGGAGCCGTCGATCATCGGCCGTGAAGCCGCCGGCCACAGCGCGACGATCGCCACCCACCAGCCGGCGCTGGCGACCATCGCCACGCCGCCCGCCGTCAGCTGTCCAAAGCGCCGGCGCAGGCTCGTCGGAGCTGCGATCAGATAGACGAACGCGAAGCCGGGCACGACCAGGAATGCCTGCATCATCTTGGCCAGGAAGGCGAAGCCGAGCAGCGCCCCCACCCCGAGTATCCACCGCATCGAACCTCGCTCCAGCGCCCGCACCAAGCAGTAGGCGGAGGCAACCAGCAGGCAAACCAGCAGCGCGTCGGGATTGTTGAAGCGGAACATCAGCGCCGCCACCGGAGTCAGCGCGAACAAACCGCCCGCCAGCAGCCCGGCGCCCGCTCCGAACCATCGCTTCACGCTCGTCGCGAGCAAGCCGACAGCAAGCACGCCCTCGGCCACCTGCGGCACAAGCATGCTGGCGCTGGAGAAGCCGAACAGGCGGCCCGATAGGGCCATCACCCACAGCGATGCAGGCGGTTTGTCGACGGTGATGAAGTTGGAGGAGTCAACCGAGCCGAAGAAGAAGGCCTTCCAGCTCTTGGTGGCGGCTTGGACCGCGGCGGCGTAGAAGGAGTTCGCATCCCCCGAGGCTGTGAGGTTCCAGAGATAGGCGAGCGCCGTGGCGGTCAGCAGGCCGACCAGCGCCGGGCGGGCCCACGCGGGATCTTCGGCCCGTCCGCGGACCAGCGACCGAAAGCGTCCACGCGCTTGCGGCTCGCGGGGCCACATTCGCCGGGGCAGGGCTGTTGTGCTCATCTGGCTTCCTTGGTTTGGAGGGAGCGGAAGGCGCCGCGGCGAGACGACACCGGGCGCTTACGGAAGACCCAGCTCGCCAGCGCGACGTAGCGCGTGACGGTTGCGGCCAACGTGGCCACTACCAGGACCAGCGTCTGGAGCAGCCGCGGTGGGTTGGCATCGAGCTGCTGAAGGGCGTCGAGGGCACCACTGGTCAACGCCAGCGCGAGGGCGAAGACCGCGAACCCCGCCAGGTGCTGCCGCGCGAGCCCCTGGCGTCCGCGGATGCCAAAGGTCAGGCGTCGGTTGGCTTGGGTGTTGGCGACCGCGGTGACGGCCAGCGCCGTTGCACTCGCGGCCGTCGCGCCCAGCACACCCACAAATACGAGGAACAGCAAGGCGTAGGCGAGTGTCGAGACCACGCCGATACAGACGAAGCGGGCCAGCGGCGCGGCGAGCGCCACGCGCGCCACGCCGCGCAGATCCGCGAGCGCCGTCGAGAAGATGTCGACCCGCGAGTCGGGATCCTCGACCCAGTCGACCGCGACCTCGTGGATTCGCAGTCCGCGACGCTGGGCACAAACCAACAGCTCGGTGTCGAAGAACCACGCCTCGTCACGAACTGACTCCAGCAGCTCGGGCAGCACATCGGCGCGGACGGCCTTGAAGCCGCACTGCGCGTCGGTGAACCTGGCGCGCAGGCAGGCACGGAGAATGCGGTTGTAGGAGCGCGAAATGAACTCGCGCTTGAAGCCCCGCGTGACGCGAGACCCCCGCATCAGCCGAGAGCCGATCGCCACCTCGCTGTGGCCGGAGAGCAGCGGCGCGATGAGCGGCAGCAAAGCGCGCAGGTCGGTTGAGAGGTCGACGTCCATATAGGCCACCACGCGGGCAGGGCTGGCCGACCAGGCGGCGCGCAGCGCGCGCCCGCGCCCTTTCTGCTCGAGTCTCACCGCGCTCACCCCGCTCAGCTCCACAGCGAGCTTGCGAGCGATTTCCGCTGTGCGATCGCTGCTGGCGTTGTCGGCGATCGTGATCTGCCAGGTGCAGGGCAGCCATCGGATGAGAAACTCATGAAGCCGGTGAACCGACGTGGCCAGGACGAGCTCCTCGTTGTAGACCGGGATCACGACGTCCAGGTCGGGGATCGCCTCCACGTCGGGGTCGTTGCCAGGCATCGACGCGGAGCTTCCAGGCACCGCGTCGGAACGCCGTGAGGGAGAGCTAAGCGTTTGTGAAGTTCTGCGAGCGGCGTCTCAGGGCTGGCGGCAAGCCGGCCAACGCCGCGAGACCGGCAAGCGCCCGAGGGCCGAGCGCCGCCGAGACGAACTTCCACTCAGCGCGATCCACAGCGATACCCCACTCACACCGGACTGAGCTTTGGCCGCACCGGATAGACGCGAGGACTGGTGATCGACGCCCCGCAGACGTCGAAGCGCCCTCGGTAATACACCAGTCGTTGCCTGCTGCCCGGCGGAAAGACCTCGATCCCATAGGCATAGAAGAAATTGGGAAGGCACGGGCCGCTGACGGCATAACCGAACGAGAAGTACGCCGATTGCCAGGGAGCCAGGACCACGATCCGCTCGGTGAAGCCTTGCTCTCGGAGGACGCGGTCTTTGATCGCCGCGGCGCGGGAGTTGAGCAGTGCCACGCGCGGGAACCCCTTCAGGTAGCAGTTGCGCGAGCCGACGTTGCGCAGGGCGAGGTCCCAGTACCTATGGCTCGTGGCGCCCTGACCGTCTACGAAGTCCAGTCTCAGGTTCGAAGTAGGGCACCGTGGCGTCGCCTGCGCCCACCCGCCGGCGGTCACGAAACCAAGGGCGCCCAAGAGCACCGCCGCTGAGGCGATTGCACTCAACCACATCCGCCGCCCCCGGGACATACCCGCTACCTTCGCAGACTCACTGACGGAGCGTCCACGGGTTGACGATCTCGTAGACCGTCGCGCAACCGAAATTGTGCGTGGCTACGACGATGCTCCGGATCTCGTGCCAAACCCGCCGCTTCGCGCGGCAGTCCTTGAGCACGAAGCGAGCCCCCGTAGAGAAGACGAATGCGTCCGCCACGCGCGGTCGGAGCCTGGCCCAGTTCAGAAGCAGCCAGGAGTCCGTATTGCGGCCCGCGCAGTCCGGAAGCGACCAGTAACAATCTCCGATGTAGGTGTGCCTGCCGGTGTTCATCGGCACCATCGCGCCGAGGTGGATGCCGGTCAGCACGCCACCGGGCTGGGGATCCCGCGCCAGGTAATCGAGCGCCCGCTGCTCATCGCGCCGTGGGGGGCGCATCTCGCGTACCAAATGGTGGGCGAGCGAGAACTTGCTGACGGCCGCCGGGACCGTCAGGCCGGCGACCGCGGCGGTGGCGAAGAGCGCCATAGCGACCTGAGGAACAGACGGCCGCCGGCCGCTCGCCAGGCGACGAGCCCCGAAGCCCCGCCTGCGGCCGAGCGAGAAGCCGGCGGCTGAGAACGAGCTTCGCCGCCTGAGCGAAAATGTCGGCCCCCCGTGTCCGTTGGGCCGGCGCAGCGCAAAGCCGGTCGACGGGGCCACCGCCGAGGGGCGGAGCGAGAAGCCGGCCGATCCGAGCGGCGCTTTCCGCCACAGCGACGCCAGTCCTTGGACGCCGAGCACGGCGAGCGGGATCGTGATCCCCAGGAAGGCGTGCGTAGGGCTCGAGCCAAGCCCGGCCCGGGACGCAAGAAACACAGCCACCGCGGCGAACGGCCAGACGCGGGTCGCCGCCTGGACGAACGTCAGCGGCCGCAGTCGGTAAGCGAGCAGCGCCGGCAGGCCCAGCAGCCCGATGGGCAGCAGAACCGTCGCGAGGGAGGGAGAGCCCGAGGCCTCGAGCTGGCCCAACCGCCAGGACGGATCCAGGCGCTGGAGGATCACGTAGTAGACGAGCGGAAGCACGCTCACCACGATCACGGCGAGCGCTCGGAGAACGCGCGGCCGCGCACCCTGGAGCCACATGGCGAGCTCGGCGCCGGCGATCATCACCACGAGCACCTCGCCTTGCCACGGGTGTAGCCAGCTGGCAAGCGCTCCCAGCGGCGCCGCCAGCCACAGTCCGCGGCCGCCCGCGCGGGCTCGGTCGTAGATCAGCAGCGACCCCAGTGCGCAGGCCAGCGCCAGGAGCGCCACCTGGTAGCCCCAGCTCCAGAACGGCAGCCATAGGTCGACGTACATCGAGGGCAGGCCAGCGAACAGCGCCAGGCAGAGCGCGACCCGCCTCTGGGTGCGCCGCGAGAGCTGCCTGTGAATGAGCACGCGGACCGTTGCGAACACGGCCACGATCGCGACGGGCTGCCACACCAGGAGGGCGATCGCCGGTGCTGATCCCAGCGCCACGAGGCCCGCGGAGACGAGCACCATCGGCTCCAGATAGTCGTGGGGCGTGCCGTGAAGCACGAACAGATTCGAGGCCAGCAGGTGGTTCGCAGCGTCCTTGATCCAGGCCAGGTACTGGAGCTGATCGATGGGATAGGGGCTGGTCGTCCCGTTCCACAGGGCACCGTGCGAGCCCACGCGTCCCAGTTCGAGCGCCAGCACCCAGGCCGAAACGGCCAGGAGCATCAGGAGCACGACAAGCTCAAACCAGTCGGCGCGCGGGCGGCGGCCGGCACCGAGCGCTGCCGGGCGCTGCCACGAACCCGAGAGCGTGACGGGCAGGCGCCGGGGGGGAGCGAGTGCTATGAGAGCTCCAATCCGATCGATAAAACCCGCACAGCGCGGCATTGTGCCTACCCCACGCTGAAGGCGACGTAAGCAAGTGGCCCGGGCCCCGGCGGTCGCTAATGTCGCTGGCCCGCGGTGCCTAGTTCGCTCAACACCTGCCCCCGCTGTGGCACGCGAGTCAACCAATTTGCCGCGGGTTGCTCGGTCTGCGGCGCAGACCTCGAGCGGTTGCGCCGGACCCCCGGCGGGCGTTTGAGAAGCGCGATCAACACCTCGTCGGTCTCGTATCACTCAGAGCAGGCGCTCCAGGGGGCGCTGTTCACCTTGATCATGGTGATCGTCGCGCTGTACGCCCCGTTGTGGGGGATGGGGCTGGCCGGCTTGGTGGCCGTCGACCGAGTCCGGCGCGGCGACCGGACGATGCGCAACGTGGCCATTGCCACCTTCGTGATCGCGCTAATCGCGTTCTTCGTCCCGGTCCTGCCGTTCGCCCAGCTAGGGCCCGTCTGGTCGGGAGGCTGAGGCCAGGGCCAACGTCTTCTTGAGTAAGTCAATTGACTTAGCTATATTAGTTTCCAGTGGCGCCCCTCGTCGACGTTCATCAGCACATCTGGACCCGGTCGCTCATCGACGCGCTCGCCGCCCGCGATGCGCCGCCGCTCGTACGCCGCGACGGCGGGCTGACCGTCCTCCATGCCAGGGGCGAGCAGCCCTACGTGATCGACGAGGAGTCGGAGGCGCCGGCCAGGCGCGCGGAGCTCGTGCGCGCGGACGGGCTCGACCTGGCGATCATCGCGCCGTCGAGCCCGATCGCGATCGAAGTCCTCCCGCGCCCCGAGGCCCGCGAGCTGATCGCCGCGCATCTGGACGGCGTCTGGACGCTGCCGCCCCAATTCCTGAGCTGGGGGGCGGTGGCGCTCGACCGCCCCGACCCAGCCGACGTCGATGAGCTGCTGCGGTCGGGGTGCCTTGGCATCTCACTGCCGGCGGGCGCCCTGGCGGGGCGCGCGGCGCTCGACGCCGCTGGAGTGCTGCTCGAGCGCGCGGCCGAACGAGGCGCGCCGGTGTTCGTCCATCCCGGCAGTGCCCCGGAGGGTGATCAAACGGGGCCGCCCGAGCCATCGTGGTGGACCGCACTGACCGGCTACGTGGCCCAGATGCAGGCGGCATGGCTGACGTTTGCCGCGTATGGCCGGGCCGCTCACCCCGGGCTCACGGTGGTCTTTGCGATGCTCGCTGGCGGCGCGCCGCTGCTCGCGGAGCGGCTGTCCGCGCGGGGCGGGCCGGCCGTAGAGCTCAGGGACCCGTTGACCTTCTACGAGACCTCGAGCTACGGCCCGAGTGCGGTCGAGACGATGGCCCGGATCGTCGGCGCCGAGCGGCTCATGTACGGCTCGGACCGCCCCGTCGTCGAACCGCTGAGGACGGGCCGCGAGCGCCTGCTTCAGGAGACTGGGGGCCGGCTGCTGCTGCGAGGCTCCGAGACGCCACAGCCGCCGGGCGCGCTGCAGACCGCGAGATGAGCCTCGAGATCGACGAGCTCGAGCGTTTTGCGGTGGCGCTCGCGGCCGCGCCGGAGCGCTGGGCACACCTGGTACATCACGCCGACGACGCGCGCGTCTACGAGCAGATCTTTGAAGACGCCGACGTGAATGCCTGGGTCATCTGCTGGAGCCAGGACCAGGACACCGGCTTTCATGACCACGACGAGTCCGCCGCCGCGGTGGCGGTGATCGCCGGGCGGGTGCGCGAGGATCGCCTCACGCTGGGCGGTCCGGCCCGAAGCCGGGAGCTCGGCGCCGGTCAGACATTCACAGTGCCCCCGGTGGCGATCCACCGTGTGCTCCACGCCGGGAGTGGCCCGGCGGTCACGATCCACGCCTACTCCCCACCGCTGGCACGCACCGGCGCCTACCGGGTAGGGCCCGACGGCGAGCTCGAGCGCGAGTCGCTGCCCTACGAAGCCGAGCTGGCGGCGGAACCGACGCTCGGTTGAGCCAACACCGCAGAGGCATGGGTATCGCCGTCGGCGCCCACGATCCAGCGGTGATCGCTGTCGCTCAGCACCATCTTTTCGCCCGGCTGTGCAGGGTTGCGGAACTCCATTTCCACGTCCATCCATTGCGGCTCGTCGCTGCTTAGCAGTTCCTCCTCCAACGGCTGCCAGTAGGCGGCATTGTTGACGTGCCCGGCCAGATCGCACTCCGTGGCCCGGAAGGTCCACCCGCGCCGTCGCGCGCCGGACGGAGGCGCGGGGTGGTGAAGCCTGGCCCGCACGCGCCGCCCGGCCGCCGCGGCGCCGTAGACGTCGATCTCCTTTGGAGTCAGCGGCGCCGGCTGCATCGATGCCGGATCCAGGTGGACCCAGAGCGAGACGGCTTCCACTGCAGGCACGTCGTCGCCGGCGGGCACGATCGTCGTGCGGCGTTCGGCCCACGCGCGCCCAAAGCCGCTGCAGAACGTCTTCAGGCCGAATCGCTCGCCGAAGCGCGGAAAGCGCCCGACCGCGATCCGTGTGCGGCGCACGACCCATACTGCCGCCTGGGCCACGCCCGCATCCTCGACGTCGGCGAACGCCACGTCTTGCAGCCAACGTGCCAAGGCGTCGAGCCTGGCTCTCCCGGATGGGGCGCAGTCGGCCAATCCGGCGCGGGCTTCGCCGCCGAAGATGCGCCCGCGCCTGGGCGGCGGGATCAGTTCGCTGAGAACGTCAGCTTGCATCGACACCAGAGAGCGAACCATACGGACGTCGGCCTCCGTGCCAACCGTGCTAGACAGAGCCGATGGCGATAACACAAGTAACCGACAACCTGATCCAGGTCAGGCGTCTCCGGTTCGTAAATGCGTTCCTGGTGCGCGAAGCGGACGGCTTCACGCTGATCGACACCACCGTTGGCGGGGGGGCAAAGGAGTTGATCCAGGCCGCCGAGGGCGCGGGAGGACAGATCACGCGGATCGTCCTCACACACGGTCACGGAGACCACGTCGGCTCACTCGATGAGCTGAAGCGCCAGCTCGGCGGCGTAGAGGTGGCGATGCCCGACCTCGACGCCCGCATCCACGCCGGCGAGGAGTTCACCGACAAGAAGCCCCCGGGGTCGTGGCCCAAGCTTGCCACCACGCCGGACACACGGCTCACCGGCGGCGAGCGGATCGGGAGCCTCGAGGTGATCTTCACCCCCGGTCACACGCCGGGCCACGTGGCCTTCCTGGACACGCGCGATCGCACTCTGATCGTAGGCGACACGTACATTTCCATCGGAGGCGTGGACATCCCCAACCACTTCATGCTCCGTTTCCCGATCGCTCCGCTGATCACGTGGGACAAAGCCCAGATCGTTGAATCGGCGCAGCGGCTGCGAGCCCTGGAACCCCGTCTTCTGGCGGTCGGGCACGGTCGTCCGACGCCCGCGCCCGGGCCGGCCATGGACAGAGCTGTCACCCGTGCCGGCGGCCCAGCTGCCGCACCGGGCCCCGCGAGCTGAGCGGAGGCAGATGTCATACGTCCGCGTCGAGCACGACGGCCGCAGCGATGCCGTGGCGGTCGAGGAACCGCTCGAGCTCCGGGTCGACGGCCGGCCGCTGTCGGTGACGATGCGTACGCCGGGGCACGACGAGGAGCTGGCGCTGGGCTTCCTATACGGCGAGGGACTGATCGACGGACCCCGGACGGCCGGTCCAACGGACGACTTGATCGCCAACACCATCGAGGTCGCCGGCCCGCTTGCTCACGACCCGGGCGAGCGGCGCTTCTATACGAGCTCATCGTGCGGCGTGTGCGGCAAGGGGGCGCTTGAACAGGTCGCCGTCCACTCTCCGCCGTTGCCGGCTGGCCCAAAGGTTCAGCGGGCGATTGTGGCCGGGCTGCCCGATCGACTCGTGCAGCCGGCATTCGAGAAGACCGGCGGCCTACACGCCGCGGGGCTGTTCCAAACCGACGGGACGCTGCTCTTCAGCCGAGAGGACGTCGGGCGCCACAACGCGATGGACAAGGTCGTGGGACGGGCGCTGCTCGACGGGCTGCTCCCCCTCAGCGACAGGATCATGTGCGTCAGCGGACGGCTGTCGTTCGAGCTCGCGCAGAAAGCGGCCGTGGCGGGGGCCGCGATCCTAGTCGGCGTCAGCGCGCCGAGCTCGCTGGCGATTTCGCTGGCCGAAGATCGGGGGATGACCCTGTGCGGCTTTGCCCGCGGGTCAAGCGTCAACGTCTATACGCACCCCGAGCGGATCGTTTGAGGCCCGCGCGCCTCGGAGCCCAGGCTCACGAGCCTAGGCGGACGCCACCTCGGCCAGGTGCTCCAGCTCTTGCTCGTCTGACCAGGCGCCGACCGACGCGCGCAGAAGCCCCCCGAACTGCGGGATGCTGCGCACCACAAGCCCCTCATCAGCCAGTCGCTGCACCTCGTCGGCCGGATCGCGGCCGTCCGCTGCGCTCCAGCTGACGAGCGTCGAGCGGCTGCGCTCGCGCACCTCAAGCCCGCGGTCGCGCAGCAGATCGGCCAAGCGCTCGGCGAGCGAAGCCGCGCGCGAATGAACCCACTCCCAGCCGGCTTCCTCCAGCAGCCGCAGCGAGGCCAGGGCCCACGTGCTGCGAAGACCCGAGGGGAAGCCGTGGTCAAAGCGCGCCGCCCCCTCCGCCGGCTGGAGCTCGAGGGCGTTGTGGGGGTCCGCCAGCGAGCCGTAACCCGGCCAGGGGATCGCGAGCTCGCTCAGCCGCTCGGGGGCGACGAACAGGCATCCCGACCCCTCCGGACCGCAGAGCCACTTCTGTCCCGAAGCGGCGTAGAAATCGCAACCGAGCTGCTTGACGTCGACCGGGATCGCGCCCAGAGCCTGCGCCGCGTCGAGCAGCACCGGCGCCGGGCAGCGGGCCAGTTCGGCGACGTCGACCAGACTTCCCGAGACCCAGGAGACGTGCGAGCAGGCGACGAGCCGCGTCTTCTCTGAGACCTCGCCGGCGATGCGGTCGAACGGAACCATTCGAACGCTGACGCCGCGTCGGGCGCGGGCCAGCCCGAGCGGCGCCAGCAGCCCCGGGTGCTCTTCATCGCTCGTCAGCACCTCCTCGCCCGGGCGCAAATCGAGGCTGGCCAGCACCGTGTTGACGCCGTCGGTTGTGGAGCCGGTGAGCGCCACCTCCCCGGGACCGCAGCCCAACACGCGCGCGTAGGCGCCGCGTAGCGAGCTCGCCAGCTCCATGACCGACTCGAAGTAGGCCTTGCCGCAGCGCCCGCAACGGGCCTCGTAGTCGATACGGACCTGGGCCTCCTCCGCGGCCTTCGACGGAACCGGCCCCTCGGTGCCCGCGTTCAGATAGGACAGCCGCTCGAAGACCGGAAACTGCGCGCGGAAGGCGCTCGGCTCGGGCACCGCGGCGATGTTAGAGAAGAAATAGAGCACGCCCCGGGCGATCAGCCCGGGGCGTGCCATTAATCAAATGTCCGTCTAGAACCCGCCGGTTCCGTCGGGTGTGCCGTTGCCCGTCGGCCCGTCGTAGCCCGGCTCCCCGGTGCAGAGGTAGCCGGGCGTGCAGGTTCCATCGGAGCCGCTCGTGATGTCGAACAGCGACGCTGTGTGGCTATAGGAGTAGCTCCCGTAGGTGACCGACGAGCTGTTGCCGGCCAGCGCGTACACCGACGCGATCAGCGGCGAGGAGAGGCTTGTGCCGCCGACCTGTGCCCAGCCGTCGAGACCCTGCACGATCCCCAGCTGGATCAGCAGGTCGCAGAAGCTGCTCGAGCCGCAGCTGTTGTAGGTGTCGTACACGCCGAGGCCGCTGTTCGGGTCGGCGTCCGCGGCGACGTCGTTGTCGGTGCGCTTGGCGCAGCCGGTGTCCCCCTGCCAGGAGGGTTTGGGTTCATACGTCGAGCACCCGCTACCACTGCCAGACCAGACCGACTCGCTCCAGCCCCGCGCGCCTGACGCCTGGCTCAGCGTCGTGCCACCGACGCCCGTGACGTACTGGGAGACCGCGGGCCAGCTCGTCCCGTAGCCGGAGTCGCCGGCGCTCGCTGTGATCGCCACGCCCGGGTGGTTGAAGTTGGCGTCGTCGGTGAGCTCTGAGGCCGCCTCGCTACCGCCCCAGCTGTTGGACACGGCCGCGACGCCGGGGCTGGTGGCCGCCGTGTTCTCGGCCTTGTCCAGGTCTGAGGTGTTCGCCGAGTTCGCCTCCACGAGCAGGATGTGGCAATCGGGACAGGCCGATGAGACCGCGTCGAGGTCGAGGCTCTCCTCCTCGGCCCAGCCGTAGTCGCCGCTCGGCAGCGGGCTGGCCGCGCCGTTCTCGTTGACCTGCTTGAAGCAGCCGTTGGCGGCGGTGCACGGGGCCAGGCCGTAGGTCTTGCGGAAGGTCGCCAGGTCGGACGCCGCCCTCGGATCGTTGTAGGCGTCGACGAGCGCCACCGTCTTTCCCCCTGACGCCAGCCCGCTCAGTTTGTACGCCGACTGGATCTGAGCCGGCCCGTAGCCCGTCGGGCCGGCCATGATCTTCGGGCCCAGGCTCCCCCGCTGGTAGCCGATGGCCTGGGCGAAGCACCGCGCTTGATCGATGACGGAAACGGGGGACGCGCCCAGCAAGTCGTTGGTCAGCCCGTGGTTGGCCGGGTTGGCGCAGGCCAGCGGGACGTGCAGACCCTTCAGCGGTGCCTGCGGGGCGATCCCCAGCCCGGGCAGGGTGGGCAACGCGTCGGCCTGAGACGCGAACAGCCCGCACGCGAAACACGCCACAACCGCCGCCAGCCCCGCGCGCGTTCGCCCCCTGATCGTCGGCTCCACAGTGCTCTACCTCCCGGGTGATCGCTGTTTGGACGCAGTGCGCCGCACCTTACTTGAATGATCGCGGTCGCGCGTGGACGGATAGGCAGGTTGGGGATTGGATGATATTGGATTTTGATGTGCCAAACTATTCTTCATGGCTGTGCCTGATTCTCTGTCGGCGTCGGTTCAGGATTACGCCAAGGCGGTGTATTCGTTGGAGGCGCGCGCCGGCGCCGCGGTGGCCACCAACGATCTCGCCGAGCGCCTGGGTGTCACCCCCGGCTCGGTCTCGGCGATGGTGCGAAAGCTGGCCGAGCTCGGGGTCGTCGAGCATGAGCGCTACCGCGGCGTGCGTCTGACCAACCGCGGACGGCGCGTAGCGCTGGAGGTGCTCCGTCACCACAGGCTGCTCGAGTTGTTTCTGTCCGAAGAGCTGGGAATGTCCTGGGACCGCGTGCACGACGAGGCGGAGGTGCTCGAGCACGTGCTCTCCGAGGACCTGGAGCGTCTGATCTCCGCCCGGCTCGGCAATCCCACGGTGGACCCCCACGGCGATCCGATCCCGACCTCCGAGTTTGAGATCGACGAGGTGCAGACCTTCAGCCTCGACGAGCTCCCTGAGGGCGTCGCCGGCAGATTCGTGCGCGTCTCGGACGCTCATCCCGAGATGCTCCGCTACCTGGTCGACCAGGGCATCTCGCTCGGCGACCGAGTCGAGGTCACCCACCGGCAGCCGTTTGGAGGCCCTGTGTTCGCGCGCTTTGCCTCGGACGAGCACGCCCTGGGAGGCGAGCTGGCCAAGGCAATGAGGATCGAGGTGGAGGAAGCTAATCGTGGCTCCGCCCCCCGCTGAGTCCCACGCCGCACGCCCGGGCGTCGAGCTGCCGCTGCCGTCGTTCACGGCGGAGGACGTGGTCCGCTCGCGCGACCGCTCGCGCGTGCACCTTGCGCGGCTCCAGGGGCGCAGGTGGTATTTGCTGTGGCTGCTCATCGGCCCCGGGATCCTGGCGATGCTCGGCGAGAACGACGGCCCGAGCATGATCTCCTACGCCACGAGCGGGGCGACCTACGGCTACGGCTTCTTCCTCCCGTTCATCGTCATCACGTTCGCGATGGCCGTCGTCTGCCAGGAGATGTGCATGCGGGTGGGGGCGGTCACGCATCGCGGCTTTGGCCAGCTCGTGCTCCAGCGCTTCGGGCCGGTGTGGGGCTGGCTCACGGCCGGCGACCTTCTGTTCACAAACCTCGTGACGCTGATCGCGGAGTTCGTCGCCATCCGCGTCGGCCTGGAGTACTTCCATCTCGGTGCAGGCTTCGCCGCGGCGCTCGGGCTGGTGCTCGTGGTGTTCACGCTGAGCGGCGGTCGCTACTGGCGCTGGGAGCGGATCGCGCTGGGGCTCGCGATCTTCAACGGCCTGTTCTTGGTGGCGGCGATCGCGTCCGGACCCGACTGGGGCACGGTAGGGCACACGATGGTCAGCTTCTCGCCGTTTCCAGGCGGCAGCTTCAACACGCTGCTGCTGCTGGTTGCCTCGACGATCGGGGCCACCGTCACGCCCTGGATGATCTTCTTCCAGCAGAGCGCCTCGAGCGACAAGGGCCTCACTCCCAGGGACATCAAGCTGGGACGTGCGGACACAGCCATCGGCGGCGCTCTGGCCGCGGCGTTCGGCTGCGGAGCGTTCATCGTCGGCGCCCTGCTGGCGGGCCACGACGGGTCGGGCATCCAGGGCCTGGCCGGCGCGGGGTTCCCAGGCGCACTGCAGAGCGCCTCTTCCCATACGGTCGCCACGCTGTTCGCGCTGGGCCTGATCGAGGCAGGGGCCGTGGCCGTTCTCACGATCTCCGCCAGCACCGGCTATGCGGCCGGCGAATGCGTTGGCAAGGCGTCGAGCTTCAACCGCTCACCGCGTAACGCCGCGCTGTTCTACGTGGCGAATGTCTCGGTGGCGCTGATCGCCGCCGCCGTCATCCTGATCCCCGGTGCGCCGCTTTTGTCGATCGCGCTGAACGCAAACGTGCTGGCCACCGTGCTGCTGCCGATCACGCTCGTTTTCATGATCTTGCTGGCCAACGACCGCCAGCTGATGGGCAGATGGGTCAACAAGCGATGGACCAACCGCCTGGCGGTTGCGATCGTGGCCTTCGTGTCGGTCTGCGGGGCCGCCTATGGCATCGACTCCTTCCTTCGGGCCGTCCACGTCATCCCCGGGGGCTAGATGCCGCAGCCGCCGCCTCAGGACGATGAGCAGTACGACGAGCTGGTGATGTTCCTGGAGCGTGACCAGCTCGTCAGCGACAAGTCTCTGCCGGTCCCCCGGGCGAAGCTCACCCCAGGCGCCACTGCCGCGCTGTGGGCCTTGCGATCATTTGGCGTGATCGTGGGCGCGATGGTGATCTACACCTTCTTCTCCCAGCTCGGCTGACCGCCATGCAGCGGTGATTGACGCGTGAGCGAGGCCGCTGCGCTCCTGGCGCTGGCGGTCAGTCTCGGTGCGGCCGTCACCCGTCCTCGATGGGCACCGGATTGGGTCGTGGCCGCGGTGGCGGCTTTGCTGCTCGTGGCCACGGGGGTTCTGAGCACTCATCAGGCACGCCATGCGCTCGCCGGCCTGGGACCGACCGTCGGCTTTTTGGCCGCGCTGCTCGTGCTCGCCGGCCAGTGCGGGCGGGCCGGACTGTTCGACGCGCTGGGCGGGATGATGGCGCTCGGCTCCCGAGGCCGTCCGCGACGCCTGCTGGCGATGGTCTTCGTGGTCGCGGCGGCGACGACAGCGGTCCTCAGCCTCGACGCCACCGTTGTGCTGCTGACGCCGATCGTATTCGCCACGGCCGCCCGGCTGCGGGCCAATTCGCGCCCTCACATCTATGCCTGCTCGCACCTGGCCAACAGCGCGTCGCTGCTGCTGCCGGTGTCAAATCTGACGAACCTGCTCGCGTTCCGGGCCAGCGGCCTGGCGTTTGCCCGCTTCGCGGAGCTGATGGTGGTCCCCTGGCTGGCGGCGCTGGCCCTGGAGTGGCTGGTATTGAGCCGCGCCTTCCGCGCCGAGCTGGAGCGGCCGGCGGCGGCCCCCGAGCAGCGCGGCCGCGATGCCGCGCCGCTGCCGGTATTTCCGCTCGTGATCGTGGGCCTGACGCTCGCCGGCTTCGCGCTGAGCTCATTGGTGGGCATCGCCCCGGCCTGGATCGCAGCCGCCGGGGCGGCCGTGCTCGCGCTGCGAAACCGCGCAGGTCCCGGAGAGCTCGTGCGGGCCGCTTCGCCCACGTTCCTGCTGTTCGTGCTGGCCCTGGGGGTGGTCGTCAACGCGGCCAGCGTGCACGGCCTCTCCTCGGCAGTTGATTCGCTGCTCGCGCACGGCACCGGCCTCGGCGCGCTGCTCGCCGTAGCCGCGGTCAGCGCCGTGCTGGCCAACCTCGTGAACAACCTGCCGGCGACGTTGATCGTGTTGCCGGTGGCGGCGGCGAGCGGTCCCGGCGCGGTCCTGGCGATGCTCGTGGGGGTCAACGTGGGGCCGAACCTGACCTACACCGGCTCGCTGGCCACACTGCTCTGGCGGCGCGTGGTCCACGCCCACGAGGAGACCACCGACGTGTTGGAGTTCACGCGCCTCGGAGCACTGACCGTACCGCCGGTGCTGGTCGCCTCGACCGTGCTGTTGTGGTTGGCTCTACGGGTCACATGATGAGGACGGTGGTCTGGATCAGCGAGGACACCTGGGAGGCCTGTGTGCGGGAGGCCAACCGCCTCCTGCCGGCGGACGCCGAGGTGACATTGGTGCACGTGGCGCCGGCCGACGTAGAGGAGCTAGCTCGCGGCCCGGGCCTGCTGGGGCGCCGACCGCCGCCCGGGCCCGGGCCACCACTCAGAGCGATCGCCGAGGAGGAGGCGCAGGCGCTGCTGGCTGAGGCCGCCGCCCGCCTGGAGCGACCGGCGCGGATCGAGGCCAGGCGGGGGCACGTCGAGCGGGAGCTGCTCGAGGTCTGCGCCGACGCCGATCTGCTGCTGATGGCGCGCGGCGGCGAGCTCCGCCCCGGTCCCAAGAGCGTCGGCCGCCGGGAGCGTTTCGTGCTGGACCACGTTGCCTGCCGGGTGCTGCTCGTGTGGCCGCAGACGCCGCGAGCACCGGAGCGCAAGCGATTGCCACCGCACTTGCGGGGCTGATCGGTGCCGGCCGATGAAGCTGTAGAGCTCGAAGTCGGCCCGCGCACGGTCCGGATCTCAAGCCCCGATCGCGTCTACTTCTCCGCCCGGGGAGAGACGAAGCTCGACCTGGCCCGCTACTACATGAGCGTCGGCGAGGGGATCGTCCGCGCCCTGCGTGAGCGGCCGTGCATGCTCCACCGCTTCCCGAGCGGGGTCGACGGCCAGAAGGTCCACCAGAAGCGGCTTCCCAGCGGCGCGCCCGGCTGGGTAGAGACCGTCAGGCTGCATTTTCCCCGCTTCGGCCGCCACGCCGACGAGCTGTGCGTCACGGAGCTGGCCAGCGTGATCTGGGCTGTGCAGATGTCGACCGTTGAGTTCCATCCCTGGAACTCGCGGCGGGCCGACACCGAACGGCCCGACGAGTGGCGCATAGACCTCGATCCGATGCCCTCCTGCCCGCTCAAGGATGTCCGCCGCGTGGCCGCGGTGGCGCACGAGCTGCTCGACGAGCTCGGGATCGTCGGCTGGCCGAAGACATCCGGCGGCTCGGGCCTGCACGTGTACGTGCGAATCGAACCTCGCTGGGGCTTCGGGGACGTGCGACGGGCGGCCCAGGCTTTCGCTCGCGAAGTGGAGCGGCGGACTCCGTCGCTGGCAACCACCACCTGGTGGCGCAAGGACCGCGATCCAAACAAGGTGTTCGTGGACTACAACCAGAACGCCCGCGACCACACGATCGCCAGCGCCTACTCCGTCCGCGGAATCAAGGAGGCCACCGTGTCAACGCCGGTCCGCTGGGAAGAGATCGAAGGCGTCGAGCCGCGCGAGTGCACGATTGCCAGCGTCCCCGAGCGGTTCGCGCGCCTCGGCGACCTGCACGCAGGCATCGACGACAGAGCGTTCTCGCTCGAGCCGCTGTTGGAGTGGGCGGAGCGCCAGGGACTCTAGTTGAGCTCCACAAGCTCGAACTCAAGCCCGCCGGGCAACGTCCGGACAAGGCCCATTGTGTGGCTCGGAGCGCGGCGCTTGTCGGTCGGGCTGCCGGGATTGAAGATCTGAAACCCGTCCTGGCCGATCTCGTGCAGCGGCATGTGCGAGTGGCCGAAGACCACGGCGTCAGCGCCCGGAAACCTGCGCCGCAGTCGCTCCAGGCGACCCACCCGGCGGCCGCCGTCGTGAACCACTGCCATGCGCGCTCCGTCCAACTCCAGCACCAGTTGCTCTGCGAGCTGCGCCCTGGTCTCGGCGTCGTCGGCGTTTCCGTGCACGGCCACGACCTCGCCGCAGCGGCGCAGTTCATCCAGCACCGCGATCGCCGTGAGGTCCCCGGCGTGGACGATGAGATCGGCCTGGCGCAGGCGCTCGATGCAGGCCGCGGGCAGGGCGCGCCTGCCGCGGGGTAGATGGGTATCGGCTATGACCGCTATCAACATGCTTGGGCGCGGACCCTAGCCGCCGCCTAGCGTTTCTCGGATGAGCCCCCTGCACGCGATCGCGATCTTCGCCGCCGGCATCGTCGCCGGGACGATCAACACGGTCGTGGGCAGCGGCACGCTCTTCACGTTTCCCGTTCTGCTGGCGTTCGGCTACCCCCCGGTGACCGCCAACGTCTCGAACACCATCGGCCTCGGGCCGGGCGCGGTATCTGGCGCGCTCGGCTACCGCCGTGAGTTGGCGGGTCAGCGCCGGCGCGCAACGCCGTTGCTGTTGGCGTCGCTTATCGGCGCGGGGATCGGGGCGACGCTGCTGTTGACGCTGCCGGCCTCGGCGTTCAAGGCGATCGTGCCGGCGTTCATCGTCATCGCCTTGGTGCTGATCGTGCTGCAGAAGCGGATCGCGCGGATGCTGGCCAGACGCCGCCCGCCGGCGCACGAGCGGGCAGGGCCCGCGGCCACGCTCGGCGTGCTCGCCAGCGGCATCTACGGCGGCTACTTCGGCGCCGCCCAGGGCATCCTGCTGCTGGCCATTCTCGGTCTGGCGATCCAGGACGACTTGCAGCGCCTGAACGCGCTGAAGGTGGTGCTGGCGGGGCTGGTCAACCTCGTCGCCGGGGTGGTGTTCGTGTTCGCCGCGCACGTGGCCTGGTTACCGGCGCTGCTGATCGCGGTCGGCTCAATCCTCGGTGGCGTCCTCGGCGCGGTCGGCGGACGGCGACTGCCAGACCCGGCGCTTCGGGCAGTGATCGTGGTGGTTGGGATCGCGGCGATCGTGCGGCTGCTCACGTAGCCTGCCGACAGGCCGCGGGCGGGCGCAGCTAGGTCTGGAGGCTGAACGGCGGGTAACGGTCCGTGATCAGCAGGAAAGCGTAGGCGCCGACGCGGTTGTGCCAGCGGAGCACGCCCTCGATGTAGTCGAACAGGTAGCGGGGGTAGCGGCCGGTGAAGAGGATCGCGAACCAGGCGAAGATGGCGGCGAAGAATGCGCCGATCGTGAGGAAGATCAGCACGATGTAGTGGGGGATTGCCAGCAGCCACTTGACGATCGGTAGTCCACGGCTGAGGTCCCGTTCAGCATTGGGGTAGGGGAAGTCGAGGCGGACCGCTTGTTCCTGGTCTGTCGAGGGATAGTGGTCGTCCATCAGCGCCAGGTAGACGGTGATCCGGTTGCTGAAGCGGGTGAGCTGGAGGTTCCAGTCGTACCACCAGCGCGGGTACTTCTTGCAGAACAGCAGCATCAGCAGCACGGGAATGACGAGGATCCCAATGCCGCCGCCGACATAACGCACGCCGGAACCAGTGCTGAAGCTGCCGCCCTCGAGGGTTGCCGCGAGGATCGCGATCGGGATGATCCAAAAGATCCGCAATGCTGAGCTCAGGCGGTCGAGCTCCCGGTCTGGATAGTCGACCGAGAACGTCAGCGGGTAGTCATGGTCACCGTTCGGCGGAACCACATCACCCGGTGGAGGCCCGGGTGTCGGTCCTGAGCTTTCCATCCATCGCGATTTCGGCGCGGCCAGTCGGTTTCCTGCCGAAGGCCTGGGGGCGGGTTCGTCACTGGCGGCCGAGACTCGGACGCGGCACTACCATCCGCGGATGCTCGCAGCCCGGATCGCCTGTGGCCTTATGGCGATCGTCGCCTGCGTCTGGTTCGCGCTGGGGATCAGGCAGGCGCACGATGTGAGCCGCGCCACCTCGCTTATCTCCTCGGGAGCGGTGAGCTCGGACGCCGGGTACCACCGCGCACTCGACTCGCTGCAGGCCGCGAGCACGCTCAACCCCGACCGCGAGGTCGACATCCTCCGCGGCGAGGCCACGTTTGAGCACAGCGATCCGCTGGCCGCGCAGCGGATCCTGCGGGCGGTGACCCGCAGCGAGCCGGAGAACCTCGAGGCGTGGCTATGGCTGGCCAAGTCCGCGGGCACCGATCGGCAACTGGCGTTCAACGCGCTCTTGCGCGTCAGAGCCCTTGAGCCGGTCCTCCCGACGAGCTGAAAGCCGCCGCCGGTGAGCGTCGCCGTCGCCGAGGCCAGAGCCCGCCGGCTGGTATCGGCCGTTGAGCCGGCGACGCTGCTGCTCGGGGTGCTGACTGCGGGGGTCTTCGCGCTCCGCCTGAGCCAGCTTCACCAGAGCATGTACGGAGACGAGCTGTTCACGTACCACGAGGTCGTCGGCCACAGCCTGGCCTCGGTGGTGCGGACCATCCACACGGGACCTGACAACTCGCCGCCCTTGTTCTTCGTGCTCGCCTGGGCCTCGGCGAAGCTCGGCGACCCGACGGTCTGGATCCGGCTTCCGTCGCTGCTGCTAGGGGTGGCGACGATCCCGCTGATTTTCGGGCTCGGGCGTGAGACAGTCGGCCGGGTTCCGGGTCTGATCGCGGCGGCTGTCGTTGCGGCGAGCCCGTTCTCGACCTACTACGGGATCGAGGCCCGTCCCTACGCGACGATGGCGTTCTTCGTCGCGCTCTCGACACTGGCGCTCATCAAGGCGATCCGCACATCGAGCCGCGGATGGTGGCTCGTTTACGCGCTGGCGGCGGCCGGCGCCGCCTACACCCACTACACCTCGATCTTCGTGCTGGCCGTGCAGGCGGCGTGGTCTCTGTGGCTGTGCCGCGGACGGCTTCGTGAACCGTTGCTCGCGAACCTGTTGGTCGTCCTCCTCTACATCCCTTGGCTTCCTCAGGTGCGCGGAAGCGAGCTTCAGGTGATCGGCGTGCTCGAGCCGCTCACGGCGCACAACGTGCTCACCGACCTCCTCCGGCCGATTCCCGGCTATCCATGGGGCTCGCTCCGCGGGATTCCCACCATCACTGGTCTGGCGATCATCGGAGCGTGCGCCGCGCTCGGCCTGGCCGCGCTCGTGCTGCGCTGGCGCGTAGAGCCGCCGGAGCAGGAGCGCCGCCCACTGCTGCTGCTGCTCCCACTTCTGGCGATCGTGACCCCGATCGGCCTCCTGGTGTACAGCATCCTCGGGCCCGACGTGTGGTCGGCTCGGGGTCTCTATGCGTCGGTCCCCGCGGCGGCGCTGGTGCTCGGCGCCCTGCTGTGGGCGCTGCGGGGCGTCGCGCGGGCGCTGGGTGTTGCGGCCGTGCTCGTGACACTGCTCGCCGGGACAATCAGGGCCATCAGCCCAAGCTACGCCCGGCCGCCGTTCCGCGCCGCCGCAGCGTACATCGACCGCCTCGCCGGACCGCGGGACCCGGTCATCTTCTATCCGACGTTCGAAACCCTGGACATCGCGGCGCAGTTCAAGCACCGCCACCGGACGATGGGCTCCTCGCCCGCTCAGTGGCGCGCGGTGGCGCCGGGCGACACCGCCATCCTCGTTATCGACGACAGGATCGCCCAGAGGCTCAACATCGGGACGCCCCACGCACCGCCGGGCTTCGTCCTGACCGGCGACCGGATGTACCCGAGCCAGGTCTGGTCGTTCACGCTGCTCTCATACCGTCGTCTGCCGGCGTCTTGAGGCCGCGGATCGGGCGCGGCGGTACCGCCTGCTCGATTCGCACAGGGGCGCGGCGCCGCAGCTCTCGTCGCTCCCGGAGCGCCCCCGGCATCAGCGGCAGCGCCGCGAGCGCGCCACGGAGCTGCCAGCGAAGCCGGCCCTCCCTGAAGGCGTGCCAGGCCCATCCGAGCTGCCGGTAGAGGACGAGCGGCAGCCAACGCAGCGGAAACGCCTTGGCCACCAGCAGCAGGGTATTGCGCTCCACCAGGTACAGGTGTCCGCCCGGAAGCTCGCCGGAGGAGCCTTCGCCGGCGTGCATCGCCACGGCCGGCTCGTAGCGACAGCTCCAGCCCGCGAGCCTGAGACGCAGCGCCAGATCGACGTCCTCCAGGTAGGCGAAGTAGCGTTCGTCGAACCCTCCCAGCGCGAGCAGGGCATCGCGGCGGTACAGCGCCGCGCCGGCACACGGGCCGAACACCTCGCCGGGCTCGTCCCAGCGCCCGTCATCCGGTCCGAAGCGGCCGCGTTGCTCGCAGGCCCCGTCCCGGCGTAGCACGTCGCCGGCGTCATAGACCCGGCTGGCGTCAGCCAGGTCGAGCATCTTGCAGGCCACCGACGCGGCGCCCTCATCGGCCGTGAGGGCTGCGGCCATTCGGGCCAGCCAATCCGACGCCAGCACGACATCGGTGTTGACGAGCGCCACCAGCGGACAGCGCGCAGCTCGGAGGCCGAGATTGGCGGCGTGGGCGAATCCCGTATTCGTTGGGAGGCCGATGATTTCCACGCCCGGGTGCTCGGCGCGGATGTACTCGACCGAACCATCGCCTGAGCCGTTGTCGACGACGATCGTCTGAGCCGGTTTGAGGCGCTGGGCGGCGACGCTGTCCAGAAAGTCAGGCAGCCACCGCCGGCCGTTCCAGTTCGGGGTGACGATCGTGACGCACGGAGCGGGCCCGGGCTTTACTCCGCCCGACGCAGCCGTCCCGGCGCTTGTCATCAGCGTCCGAGAACGTCTGAGATCCAAGCGATCAGCCGGTCGTCGAACGTCTCGCTCCAGCCGCGGCTCCAGGCGACGTCCGCTCCGCGCGCCCGTTGCTCGAGATCTGAAGCGCGCGACTCCGCAACGCGCAGCGCATCGGCGATGCCGCCGACGGTAGCGGGACAGGGGATCAGATTCTCCGAGATCGTCCTCAGTACTCCGTCGGTCTTCGTGCCGAAGCTGTTGGTGACCGTCACGATTCCGGCCGCCGCCAGTTCGATGGCCTCCAGGTTTACCGATGGCGTCAGGTCGAGCACGAGCCCGAGGTCATAGCCCCGCGCCAGATAGGCGCCGACGTGCTCGCCGGCCGCAGGCAGGAAGCTCAGCTTTGACGCACCGCTGAGCCGAAGGCTGTCAGCAGCATCAGGTGCCCCGAGGCAGTCGAGCTCCCACTCCGTCAGGGTTGCTTCGCCGAGCGCCTCCTGAAGCCCGGCGACACCCAGCTCGAACACGTTGGCCCGACCTTGCGCTTCGGGTCGTCCGAGGAACAGCAGCCGGCGATCAAGCTCGCCGATCGCGAGCCCTGTTGCCAACTCCACCGGGCGCTGGTAGGAGTTAGAACGGCGGTCGCCCTGTTCGCGTCCCGCGCGGTACACGCCGATTCCCTGATTGTGGAAATGCTCCCGCAGCGGCTCGTTCGAGAACAGGGCGTCGTGTGGGAAGCGGTAGGACTGCTCGGCGAGCGCTGCGTCGGTGCCCGTCACGGCGGTCAGCGCGGCGTACTCCTCGATCAGATAGAGAAACGGATGGCCGTCCAGCTCCTCCGCAGCACGGCTAGCGATGTGCGCCGACGTGGGAGTCGTGGCGATGAATCGGTCCGCCGGGCTGACCTCGAGGTCCCGCGCTTCGCGTGCGAAGACCATCTCGACGTGGCCGAAGAGGCCTGGCAGGCCGCTGTGTCGCTCGATCGCTCGTTTCCAGTCGCCGCGTAGCGGGCGAACAGGATCTACCGTGACGATCCTGGCTCGCAGGCCGCGTTGCGCCAGCCGACCAGCGAGATTGAGGCTGCCGAGCAGGGCAGGCGAGACGTTCTCCGGATCGACCGTCGAGACCAGGATGTTGACGCGCTGGGGAGCGGCCGGGGTGCACGCCAGCATCAGCGGCGCGAGCCGTTGGGCAACGGTTCGGGAAGCCGTTTCCCCGCGCGCCGCCTGCCCCGGATTGACCCACAGGTCGGGGGGCGGGACCGCATCCAGCCTCCACCGTCGTGTCGGCCGGTCCCGAACGGTCGCCCCGAGCAGGCGTCGCCAGGTGAAGGCGTAGGCCAGCATCCACTCCCCACCGAGCGTCTCTGGCGTCCCCAGGAGCTCTCGCAACCCTCGGCGCCACATGTTCAAAAGGGCGATTGGAGAACGCCCGGCGCGGAGGAACAACCGCAGTGACCGGCGCTTGGAGGCAGGCATGTCCCGGCCACAGCGCATCTGGAGGATCGTCGCCAGCTGAGTCAGGCGCGAGACGTCGACGAAGTAGTGAAAGCGCCACAGCCTGATGCGCTCCCGTGGATCCTTCAGCAGGTTTCCGAGCCGCTCCTGGAGGGCGATCATCCTGTTGGCAGCGTCATGGCCCAGGACGGCGCCGCCGTGCTGTACGTAGTCGTAGAGCGGGCGATCGACGAACCTGATGTCTCCTAGTGACAGCGCCATCAGCGCCAGCCAGTGGTCGTGAAACTGGCCGAACTGTGCGGGCGGGAAAGGCAGCGCGCGTGTCAGCAGCTCTCGCCGGAACAGCGACGCTGCGCCGGTCACGCAGTTGGCGATCAGCAGCGACATGAGGTCGCGGTAGTTGTTGCGTCGCCTGCTCCAGTAGGTGTCGGAGATCAGGTGGCCGTCCTCGTCGATGACGCGCACGTCGCTGTATGCGAGCTGTGCTCCGCTGACGGCTTCGAGCAGCACGGCGAGCTTCTCCGGATACCAGCAGTCGTCCTGGTCGGACAGCGCCACGAACTGCGCCCGGCGGGGGACCAGGGCGAGCGCGCGTTCGAAGTTGCGATAGAAGCCGAGTCGCCGGGGCGACTGGGAGAGCACGAACCGCGTGTCGTGCGAAAGCTCGCGCTTGATCGCTTCAAATCGCTCCGGGCTCGAGTGGTCGTCGCTCACGATGCAGATCCAGTTGGCGTGTGTTTGCGCCCTGATCGAATCGATCTGGCGCCGGAACAGGTCGATCGGCGGGTTGTAGGTGGCCATGCAGATCGCCACCAGTGGCCCGGGGCCCGCGGGCGCGGGATCGGGGAGCGGCGCGGCCGACGGTCCTGTCACCGTGATCGTGCCCAGACAGGCGCTGAGCTCCGCGCCGTCTTCTAGCTCTGCGCGCAACAGCAGCTCGAACGCGCCGCGAGGGCGCGGTCCGATCTTGACGGTCCCCCAGAAGCCCGTCAGGTACCCCAGCAAGTTCGGATCCTCGGGCGACCGCGGATCGCGCGCAATGCCATTCGTGGCGAACACGTCCAGCTCGGGGTGCAGCGCCTGGAAATCATCGAGCCGCGGCATCCCATGGGCCTCGACCGCCTGCCGGCTGCCGTCGACCACGAAGCTCAGGCCCCGCACCTGCAGCTCGCGGTGGAAGCACGTCCCACAGACGAACAGTGCGGTGCCCGATCCAACCTCCAGTTCGCGCGGCAGTGGCGAGTCGAGCCGGACATTGAGAGCGCTCCGGGTCTGGGCCGATGAGCCGAGCGATTCAGCCTGTGCGGTGACCAAAGCGCAGCAACGCTAGCGCCGTTACACTCCCGGCGCTCCATGGAAAGGGTGTGGTTGAACCTTGGCACCGATGCTGCCGTCCGTGCCTTGGAGCGGGGCGAGCTGCCATGGACCCTGCACCCGGAATGCGCCTTCGAGAGCGACCCCGGACAGTGGGGGGCGTCGCTCATCAACAACGGGGAGCTTCTCACCACCTGCCTGGACATCGCGAGGCCGAGCTCGATCATCGAGATCGGCGCGTACGCCGGCGATGTCACCAGGTTCCTGCTGAAGTGGGCTGAGCCCACCGGGGCGCAAGTGTTGGCGGTGGATCCGTCACCGCAGGACGAGCTCGTTGCCCTGGCGGACGAGCGTCCCGAGGTGCAGCTGATACGGGAGACGAGCCACGAGGCCCTCCGGAAGTTGCCGCGCGCGGATGCGTATGTCATCGACGGCGACCACAACTACTACACCGTCTCGGAGGAGCTCCGGCTGATCGCCGAGGGCGCCGGACAGGACGTGCTCCCACTGCTATTGCTCCACGATGTGGGCTGGCCACATGGCCGGCGCGACGACTACTTCGCTCCCGAGCTGATCCCGGAGGACTTTCGCCAGCCGACGGTGGAAGGAGGTGGCTTGTCCCCGGGCATCGACGAGCCCCAGCAGGGCGGCCTGCCATACAAGTTCCCAGCGGCGAGACCGGGCGGCCCCCGCAACGGGGTGCTGACGGCAGTCGAGGATTTCGTACAGGGCCGGGCCGGTTTCCGGCTCGCGATCCTGCCCGCGTTCTTCGGGCTCGCCATCGTCTGGTCGCAGGATGCCCCCTACTCGGACCGACTGGCGCAGCTACTCGGTCCGCTCGACCGCCATCCGATAATCGAGCGCCTCGAGGCAAACCGCACCTTTCACCTCGCCGCGGTTCACCAGCAGATGGCCGAGGTCTCCGCCGCGCTCGAGGTGCTGCGGCGCCAGGAGGAGCTGCTGCGGCGCATGCTGCGCTCGAGCGCCTTCACGATCGCCGACCGCCTGTCGCGGCTGAGAAAGCGCGCCGGGATCGCGCCGGCGGACGTGGCGGTGTCACGCGCGGAGATCCTGAAGGCGCTGTCCGACGGATCGCCTGAGCGCGTTTCCCCGCCGGAGCGACGCGGTTAGCCGCCAGCTGCGGCTGCCCTCGATCTCCTCCTGCTGGCGCTGGCATTCCTTGGCCGTGGCGTCTAGACGCAGCAGCTCTGTGGCCGCCAGCAGACGCGCGGCTGCGGCCCTAGCCTCTGCCCGGCGCGCTCGCTCTTTCCACAGGCGATCGTCGGCATCCTCCGGCCCAGACTCATCCCACAGCTGTGCCGCGCGCATGTGCGCCGCAACCCAGATCTCGATGTCCTCGACAAGGTCGAGCGAGTGGTGATGGGCGACCGCCAGCTGGGCCGCCACGACCTTCTTCCCGGCCCGTCGAGCCTTTCTGCAGATGTCGAAGTCGTAACCGTGCAGCAATCCGATCGATTCCTCGAAGCGCAGGTTGCGGACCACCCACGGCGAGAACGCCATCACGATCCCGTAGACCGTGTCCACCTCGCCCGGCGCACCAGCGTCCTCGGTTTCCAGGCGCAGCTCGCCCCCGCCGAGCTCGCCGTAGCGGGACGTCGCCGAGCTCCGGGTGACGACACCGTCCCACCATGCGATGTCCTCAACTTCTCTGGCGCCGATACAGCCCACCACGCCGACCTCCGTGTCGGCGAATGCGGCACGGAGCTTGGCGCAGAAATCAGAATCGAGAATCTCCGCGTCCTCGTGAACGATGACAAGCGCCTCGAGCTCGGGCAGTTTGGCGGCCGTGTCGAACATCAGGTTGTAGCTGCGCGCAACCGAGCCGCAGGCGGCGTGGGCGAAGACCTTCGACCCAGGCTCGACGGCACGGTCGAAGCCCGCCTTGGCGCAGCGCTCGTAGGCGTCGGGCGCGATGATGGAGCAGCCGAAGGCGATCACCGGGCGGGCGATGATACTCACCGCTCAGGCCGCTACCTGACCTGCTGAGGCCGAATTACACTCGGCGCGATGATCGCCTTCGGGTCAGCTGTCACCTCGCGGGACGACTACGCCAGATACGCCGAACCCGGGATCGAGCTCGCCAAGGAACCCGATTCGCTCGTCCTCGCGCATCCCGCGGCGGGCTCCATCTATCGCAATTACAACGCGATCATGGACAGGGCCGCTTCGATCGAGGGGCTCGAGGCGCTGGTGCTGCTGCACCAGGACGCGCAGATCGTCGACTCTCGCTTCTGCCACAAGCTCAGAGCGGCATTGGGCGGTCCCGATGTGGGCGTGGTGGGATGCGTTGGTTCGCTCGGGGCGCGCAGCATCGCCTGGTGGGAGGGCTCGGTCACCTGGGCGTCGTTCATCCACCGCTACCGCGAGTTGGGCGGCGGTGATTTCCCATCGGTCACATGGAACGAGAACGCCAGCGCTCCGTACGCCAAGCTAGGTGAGGTGGAAACCGTCGACGGATTCGTGCTCGGGCTCTCACCCTGGGTGGTCCACAACATTCGCTTCGATGAGTCGCTGGGGCAGGCGCTCCACGGCTACGATTTCGACCTCTGCCTCCAAGTCCGCGCGGCCGGCCAGAAGGTGGTGACCGCGGACTTCAAGGTCGTCCACAATCATTCGCTGAACCTCGCCAGCGACCTCGAGCACTGGTCAGCGGCGCACGTGGCGGTGTCGGAGAAATGGGACGGCAGGCTGCCCGGGGTAGGGTTCGCCGGAGGCGACTGGCGCTACCGCGCTCGGCGGGCGGAGGCAGAGGCTGCAGTCACGCGCGCCGTGGCGATCTCCACGCGGATGCGGCAGGCCGCGCGCACCAGCCAGCACGAACGGATCATGGCCGAGATGACCGAAAGCCTCAGCTGGCGGCTTACGGCGCCGCTGCGCAGGATCAAGGCAATGCGACGCGGCGTTCGCAAGCGCGGCGGCGAGACGCCGCCGGCATCGCCGGCCAAGTCTGTTCTCGGGCGGCGGCTGGGCTAGCTCCAACGTGCCCACGGCCGCCCTAGAGAAGGCCGCACGGCAGCTCCATGGGCGCGAGGTGCAGAGCGCAGTGGGTCGCGGGCCGGCGCCCGCGCGAGACTGGGTGATACTCGCGTTGATTGTCGTCGCTGCAGTGCTCTTGCGCGCGCCGTCGCTCGGCAATTCGCTGTTCGGCGACGAGCTCAGCAGTTACTACATCGTGACCCAACACGGCCTCGGCGGGATCATCGACCTGCTGGGCGGTCACTCCGTCGATCTCTCGCCGCCGCTGTACTTCCTGCTCGCACGGCTGGTAGTGCACCTGGGCAACTCCGTACTGGCGCTGCGTGCGGCGTCCGTGTTGGGCGTCGCTGTTGGAATCCCGCTCACCTACCTGGTTGGCGTCCGCACGGTGGGAAGACGAGCCTCCTTGATCGGCTCCGCCTTGATGGCGCTCAGCCCCTTCTTGATCTATTACGGCACCGAGGCGCGTCCCTACGGACTTGTCATGGCGCTCGTCCTCGGCTCCACGCTATGCCTGCTGATCGGGCTCGAACGCCAGCACGCAGGGTGGTGGGCCGGTTATGCGGTACTTGCCTGTGCGTCGATGTACACGCAGTACACGGCGGCATTTGTGCTCGTGGTGCAGTTCGTGTGGGCGGCGGCGACCCGCCCTGCTGCCCGCCGACGACTATTCATTGCAAGCGCAGCCGCGCTCGCGGGGTTCGGGCCGTGGATCCCCGCTCTAGTTGAGAACGGCCGCTCGTTCGGAACCAAGGTGTTCGGAATCCTCGAGCCCTTCGGGCCGCACGCAATCGCTCACGACGTGGCGGGATTCGCGCTTGGCCACCCCTACATCTCGCTTTCGACGGTCCCCGGCCGAGCGGGGCTCGCGCTGATGGCGGCCGGGGCTTTAGTCGCCCTCAGCGGACTGGCGGAGCATGCCACGGTGCCACGACGAACACAGGTGCTCAGCGGCGTGCGCTCGCCGGCGTTGCTGGTGCCCTTGCTCGCGCTGGCCACGCCCCTAGGTCTGGCCTTGTACAGCGCGCTCCGGCAGGACACGTGGGACATGCGCAACCTGATCACATCATGGCCGGGGCTGGCGCTGAGCAGCGGGGCGCTGCTGGCCGCCCCGCGAGCGCCCGCCAGGTATCTATGCACGGCGCTCACGCTCGCCGGCTTCAGCGTCGGCGCCGTCAAGCTGCTGAGCTCCGCCCATCAGCGACCGGATTACCGCGCCGCTGCTCGAATGATCGTGGCCGGAGGCTCCAGGAGCGACGCAGTGGCGATCGTACCGGCCCCCACACCGGGGCCTTTAGCCGCGATGGACGCGGCTCTGGCCTATGCGGGGCAGCCGGGCCGCCCCCTGATCCGGATCGGATCGCCGCCCCTGGCTACGGTCCTGCACGCGGCGCCCTATGCCCTGCTCCCGGCGACCCCGGCAACGACGCTGGCCCAGCAGGCCACGGCGGTCCCGTCCGGCGGACACCTATTCGTCGTCGCACCCGGCACAGCCCCTCTGGCGACGCTTCTCAGGGCGGGCCGTGTGGACCCGGTGGCCGCGCTGGGGCCTTCGTTCGGAGCGGGTGCCTCGGGACGGATTCTGGCCTCGGTCTTCGTGCCGCTGTCGGCGTTTCTGAGGAGCGTCAGCGCCGATTTTCGTCCAGTCCAGACCCGGCTGCTCCCCGGCGTTCTGCGCCTCTCGGTCTACGTGCTAGTCCGCCGCTGAACGCCGGCATGTAGAGCCGCGGATACCCTGGTGCCGTGGCGGATCGCCCTCAGGAAAGCGCGGCACGCCAAGCCCGCCTCGAGCGCGAGCCGGTGCTGATCGAGGTGCGCGACCTCGAGAAGACCTTCAGAGTCCCCGACCAGAAGGTCGACACGCTCAAGGAGCGTGTGGTGCATCCGTTGCGGCGGGTGGAGTTTCGCCAGTTGCGGGCGTTGCGGGGGATCTCGTTCGATGTTCGCCGGGGTGAGTTCTTTGGGATCGTGGGGCGCAACGGGTCGGGTAAGAGCACGCTGCTGAAGGTGCTGGCCAGCATCTACCGTGCGGACCGGGGGCGGATCCGGATGGCGGGCCGCCTGGCGCCGTTCATCGAACTGGGGGTGGGGTTCAACCCGGAGCTGACGGCCCGCGAGAACGTGGAGCTCAACGGGGTGATGATGGGACTGGGGCGCCGTGGCGCGAAGCGCCGGCTGGACTCCGTACTGGAGTTCGCCGAGCTGCACGAATTCGTCGATCTCAAGCTCAAGAACTACAGCTCGGGGATGATGGTCAGGCTGGCGTTCGCGGTGATGGTCGAGGCCGATGCCGACGTGATGCTCGTCGACGAGGTGCTGGCCGTCGGCGACGCCGCGTTCGCCCAGAAATGCACGGACGTCTTCCGGGAAAAGAAGAACGCCGGCAAAACACTGGTGCTCGTCACCCACGACATGGCCACCGTCCAAGCCTTCTGCGACCGGGCGATGCTGATCCACGACGGCGAACAGAAATACCTCGGCGAACCAGAAGAAGCCGCACTCCGCTATTACCGACTCAACTTCGGCGCCCGGAGCACGGGGCATAACGGCGGCAAGGCTGTCGATGTCCCTGACGTCAACGTGAGACTCGAGGACGTATGGCTCGAGGATCAGGCCGGCGAGCGCGTCGACAACGTGGAGCAGGATCGCCGCTTCCGTCTGAAGCTGCTGGCACAGGCGCGCCAGCAACTGGTCGATCCGGTGTTCAACTTCCATTGCCTGAACATGGACGGGCGCTGGGTGTTCACCTTCACCGCCGAGCTCGAGGGCGGCGACGGGCGCCGGCACGTGGCGGAGGGCGAACGGATCCGGGTGACTGCGGAGATCGAGAACCCGCTGCTCCCGGGGCGCTACGCCCTGGAGTGCTGGATCTCACGCAGCGGTCAGTCGGGCAACATCGCCGTGCAGATGCTCCGGTTGCTCGACTTCTACGTCTATGGACTCCGTCCCGGAGGAGGGAACGTGACGCTGGACGCCGACGTCGAAGCGCTGCTCGACCCCCCAGCAGCGGATTGAGCCTCCAGCTGCGGCTCGAGCGGCCGCTTCCCGAGCTACTGCCAACCGGCGCCGCGACCGCGGCGTTTCTCGTCGGAAGCTGCTTTCACCCCACCGAGGCGATCGAGCGGCTGGAGATAGTCAGCGACGGCGTCGCGACCGCAGTCGGTGCGCACAGCCTGCCTCGCCCGGATGTCGCGGCCACCCACCCGACGTGCCGGCCCCGAAGCTTCTTCAGCGGCTTCTGGCTGACCCTCCCGATCCCGGCTCGCGCTGAGCCCGGATCGGCTCGCTTCGTGCTGGCCGCCGTCCTCGCCGGCGGTCAGCGTGCCGAGGTCCCGCTCGGCACGATCGAGTTCACAACGACTTCCGCGCTCGCCGGTGCGGAGGACTTGCCGCCCGCCGCCCGGGCGCGACTGCGGCCGGGGGTGATCGTGATCTGCATGGCGACGTTCGAGCCTGACGAGAACCTGTTCCGCGCACAGGTCGAGTCGCTGCGCGCTCAGGCCGACGACAACTGGATCTGCCTGATCAGCGACGACGCCTCCGCTGCTGCCCATTTCGAGAAGATTGTCGCCGTGGTGGGCGAAGATCCGCGCTTTGTGATTTCCCGCTCACCGCGCCGCTTGGGGCCCTACCGTAACTTTGAGCGGGCGCTGCAGTCCGTGCCCGCGGACGTCGAGCTGGTGGCGCTGTGCGATCAGGACGATCGCTGGCACGCCGACAAGCTGCGCACGCTCCGAGCCGCGATCGGTGACGCCCTGCTGGTCTACTCGGACATGCGGCTCGTGGAGGCCGACGGACGGCTCCTCCGCGACACGCTGTGGCGAGGGCGGCGAAACGCGTACGGGGATCTGTCCTCGATGCTCGTGGCCAACACGGTCACCGGGGCGGCGTCGATGTTCCGGCGGACACTGCTGGACGTCGCGCTCCCATTCCCCGACTCACCTGGGTTTCAGTTCCACGACCACTGGCTGGCCGTGGTTGCATTGGCAGCAGGACGTGTGGCGTACGTCGATCGGCCGCTCTACGACTACGTCCAGCATCCGGGAGCCGTGTTCGGTGACGTGACCCACGGCCAGCGGCCGAGCATCCGCCAGCGGCTGGTGGGACTGCGGGGGCTGCGCAGGCCGCCCCGCTGGAGGGCCAGTTACTTCTACGGCTATCTCTCGCGTCAGGCGCAGGCCCAGGTCGCGCTCCTGCGCTGCGCGAGCAAGCTCTCGCCGGCCAAGCGTCGTGTGCTGGAGCGCTTCGTGGCAGCCGACTGGTCGCTGCTTGCCTTGCTGTGGCTGGCGTGCAGACCGGCGCGCAGGCTGATCGGCCGCACGGAGACGCTCGGTACCGAGTTCGAGCTCGCCCGGGGGATCGCCTGGAAGCGCTTGATCGTACTGCGGGCGCGTCACTGGCCCCACGAGCGGGGGCGCCTGTCCGACGCCAGCATCCCGCCACCCCAGAGCTTCCGTGAAAAGCGGCTGCGCCGCTGGCGCGGTCGCATCTGACCGCCGCGGCGGGACTAGCATCCATCGCTCAGAAATGCTGAATCTGCAGCACTCATTGCAGCGAGCCGCTTTCGGCCTGGATGACGACGGCGCTCTGCTCGAGCGTTCCTCCCGCAGGGCGAAGGTGCTGGCGGGACCGGTGGTGATCGACGTCCAGGACCTGCACAAGGCCTTCAGGGTGCCGGCCGGGCAGCGCAACTCCTTCAAGGAGCGTGTGGTGCATCCGTTGCGGCGGGTGGAGTTTCGCCAGTTGCGGGCGTTGCGGGGGATCTCGTTCGATGTTCGCCGGGGTGAGTTCTTTGGGATCGTGGGGCGCAACGGGTCGGGTAAGAGCACGCTGCTGAAGGTGCTGGCCAGCATCTACCGTGCGGACCGGGGGCGGATCCGGATGGCGGGCCGCCTGGCGCCGTTCATCGAACTGGGGGTGGGGTTCAACCCGGAGCTGACGGCCCGCGAGAACGTGGAGCTCAACGGGGTGATGATGGGACTGGGGCGCCGTGGCGCGAAGCGCCGGCTGGACTCCGTACTGGAGTTCGCCGAGCTGCACGAATTCGTCGATCTCAAGCTCAAGAACTACAGCTCGGGGATGATGGTCAGGCTGGCGTTCGCGGTGATGGTCGAGGCCGATGCCGACGTGATGCTCGTCGACGAGGTGCTGGCCGTCGGCGACGCCGCGTTCGCCCAGAAATGCACGGACGTCTTCCGGGAAAAGAAGAACGCCGGCAAAACACTGGTGCTCGTCACCCACGACATGGCCACCGTCCAAGCCTTCTGCGACCGGGCGATGCTGATCCACGACGGCGAACAGAAATACCTCGGCGAACCAGAAGAAGCCACGCTGCGGTATTACAGGCTGAATTTCTCCGGGACGCCGGAGCGCCCGGCGGAGATCGAGAGCGATGTGACGCTGCTTGACGCCTGGCTCGAGGACGAGCGCGGGGCGCGGCTTCAGGACGTCGCGCAGGGACAGCGGTTTCGCTTCAACCTGCTGATCGAGGCCACGCGCGAGCTGCCGGCGCCTGGGTTGCAGTTCGAGCTGCTGAACGTCGACGACGTGTCCGTCGCCGGGTTCGGGCTGAAGCTCGAGCAGCGCGACGGCAAGCCAAGGCCGCTGCGGAGCGGACAGCGCCTGAAGCTCGCGGCAGACATCCCCAACCGCCTGGTTCCCGGGCGCTACACGTTGATCGGTTCGATCACTCGCAGCCGCCACCAGGGGGACATGGTGCTGCACGACGTGCACCTCACGGACTTCCTGGTCAAGGGGATGGACCCGATGCCCGGCATGGTGTTCGTGGACGCGGAGGTGTCGGCCACCGTCGAGGGGCTGCCGTGACCACGCTGCCGGAAGGCGCAGGGGTGGGGCTGCGAGAGGAACCTGGACCGAAGCTGAGCGACGAGGGCCCCGTCGAGCTGCGCGACGTACGGGGCCCGTCGGCTCTCGGCGGCGGCTGGAAGCGCTTCTGGGAGCTGACCTTCCTAATCGCCTCAGTGGACTTCAAGCGCACCTACTTCGGAACCGCGCTCGGCTACCTATGGTCTGTGGCCAGGCCGCTGCTGCTGTTCGCGGTGCTCGTCGAGGTGTTCACGCACGTGTTCAAGCTCGGCTCGCAGATCCCCCACTATCCGGTCTTTCTGCTGTTGAACATGGTCCTGTTCGGGTTCTTCTCGGAGGCGACGGTCACCGCCGTCACCTCGATCGTGAGCCAGGAAGGCGTGGTGCGCAAGACGCAGTTCCCGCGACTCGCGATTCCCACCGCAGTTGTAATGACCGCGTTTTTCAACCTGCTCCTGAACCTCATCGTGGTGTTCGCCTTCATCCTCGGCTTTGGCGTCTCACCGATGTGGACATGGCTGCTCTTGCCTGTGCTCCTGGTGATGATGTGGGTGATCACGCTCCCGGTGGCGATGCTTTTGTCCTCCCTGTATCCCCGCTTTCGCGACCTGTCGATCATCTGGGCGGTGTTCTCGACCGCACTGTTCTATGCCACGCCGATCCTCTACTCCTTCGACAAGGTGGAGTCACGCTCGCACACGATCGCGCAAGTGATCGCGCTTAACCCGTTGACGCCGGTGCTGGAGCTTGCACACCGGTGGATCATCGGTCCGGCGTCCAGCGCCCCGTATCCCGGCACGGCTCCCGTTGGCGGACCCGGGAAGCTGATCGTGTCCGTTGCTGTAATGCTGGCGCTGCTCGTCCTGTCAATCTGGGCCTTCAACCGGGAAGCTCCGCGGATCGCCGAAGAGTTGTGATCGCGCTGCGTCGCTACTTGCGGCGCAGGAACGGCAGCTCGATGAACCGATAACCGATCGAGGCCACCACCGCGGTGGCAATGAACGTCGTCATGAGCAGCACCAGGGTGCGTGCTACGTGCACGTGAGCGAGCAGGTTGGCGCCCGAGGCCGAGAATGCCTGCCCGCGGCCAGGCGTAGCGATCAGCTCGACGATCGTCAGGTGCCAAAGGTAGAACGAATACGAGATTACGCCCAGCCACACGACGGGTTTCAGGCGCAGCAGACGTCGAGGCGCTCCCCGCAGGGAGTCACCGAACACGGCGGGGGCTAGTAGCCCGGACAGCAGCACCGCCTCGAGCGCGATTTTCGCGACGGCGGGGCCGGGAGACTGCTTGGCCTGGGTGGCCGCCACCAAACCGAGCAGCCCACCACGGGGCGCGAGCGCCATCAGTCCGGCGAAGGCCCCCGCCGCGACCAGCCAGCAGACCGTGCTGTGATCCCGCACGAAACGGAAGGCCAGGCCGAGATCGAGCTCCTGGCGCTCGACCGCCACGCTCAGCACCGCGAATGCCATCCCGATCGAGAACCACAGACACTGGCCGGCAAGCGAGGTGCCAACCAGATATCCGACCCCCCCACGCGCCGCCGCAAGTTGCACGGCGAGCCCTCCGGCTGCCACGAGCGCCAGCGCGGATAGCTCGACCGCGAGCCACCGGCGGCCGGCGAGCCGCCGTGTGGCGAGCGCCCAGAGCGGCAATGCGAGATAGAAGGTCACCTCGACGCACAGCGTCCACGCCACGGGGATGCCTCCCCCCAGGGTCCGCCCGGAGTAGAGCTGGAGGAAGCCGTAGTAGCGCCACCAATCAGCGGAAAAGACGCCAGTGATCCCGGGGTAGATCGCGAGCAGCGTCAGCGCCGCCCAGTACGCGGGCACGATCCTCAGTGCCCGTCGGCGGGCGTAGCGGCTGAGCGGCGGTTCTGGTCGGCCGCCGGCATGGGCGGCGACATACGGGCGGTACAGGAGAAACCCCGAGATGGCGAAGAACAGGAGCAGGCCGTTGACGGCCACCTCCTCGAACCGCCCGCCGACCGCGCCTGCGAAACCATTCGAGAACTCCCCGACGTGGAAGACGAGCACGCCGAGCGCGGCGATCGCCCGGAGCCCGTCGAACAGCGGAAAACGGGGGTTGCCGGGAGGAGCCGCCAGCGCGGGAGACGGCGCAGCAGTGACGACGGGGCGCGCCGTCCCTGTGCCGGGCTCCAGGGCCCCGGTAATCTCCACGCTACCGCGCGACCTTCCGCAGGAACGCCACCAGGTAGTTGAAGAAGATGTTGTGCGGATACGCGCCGGCGGGATCGTTGTGGGCGTAGGTGCTCTGGCGGTTGACCAGCGTCAGGTTGCGCTTCGGGATATGCGACTGCGCAGCGAGCGCCTTCGCGGCGATGAGCACCCGCGGTCCGCCCAGCGCTGCGCCGAAGGCATAGATCAGCAGCTTGCGCGGGAGCCGGCGTCCCAGCGTCGACTTCACACCGAGTACGCGCTGTGCGGGGTTGGCGATGCCGTTACCAACGGCGGCGGTGTCGTCTGTCAGTCGCTGCGGGAAGTACCACTCAGTGCCATCGGCGCCCAGGATCCCCTCCCCGGAGAACATCGTTGCGAACCTCCTGATCGGGGTCAGTGCGCCGGCGCCGTTCCAAGTGTGGTAGCCGCCGATGGTCCCGGACGAGATCCCCTTCCCCAGGTGCGCCTGCGCCGCGATCAGCGCCGATGGAGAGGTTCCGACGTTCAGCGCGTAGCCGTACTGGGCCAGATTGGTCACCGGAACCGGCGGCTTCAGCACTGCCGGGAGCAGCGGGAAGCTCTGCCCCAGCGACGGCACGTTCGGCGCCATCAGAGCCCCGGCCGAGCCCGTCGCATTGAACAGGCCGGCGAACGGGGCTGGAAGGCCTCCGAACACCAGCCAGGGCGAGCCCCGTTGAAGGGAAGCCCGCGCGGCCTGCGCGTCGGCCGCGTTCTCGGCGGGGCCGCTGCCGCCGTCGTCGTACACGAGCCCCGACAGCTGATCGGCTCCCGCACGTCCATCGAAGTTCCAGGTGGCGTAGGCCGTCACAACCGAGCCACCCAGCGAGTGGCCGCCGAGCACGACCTTGCCACCAAGCCGCTTGGCGGCGGTGATCACCCGTCGAAGGTCTCCCACCGCGACGCGCATCCCCCACTGCCTGGCGAACGCGACGCGGCTGTCGGGGATCAACTCGAAATGGTGCTTGATGTCGGCGTTCGACAGCCACCCAAGGTAGTAGTCGAACAGCTGTTTCGCGCTCACTTTGCGCTGCTTGGCGAGGTTCAGCTCCGACTGGTCTTCGAGCAAGTTCTCGCGGCGTTCAACCGACCACACCTGCCAGCCCCTGACCTTTGCCACGATCCAGCTGGCGAGCGGTACGAAGTACGTGCTGCCCGCCGAGGTGCCCGGCTCGAGCACTAGCACGTTCCGGGCCGACGCCGGACCGATCTTGATCACACCCACCTTGTCGTAGCGCCTCGGGGTGTCCGGAGCGCTCACGCCTTGCATCCACACGACGCGCAGTGGCTTTGCCGATGCGCGGGCCCTGCTCGCCGCGGCCCCAGCGGCCGACGCACCGCCGGCGACTGCCGCCAACGAAGCGATCACGGCCAGTGTTGCGACTGGCTTGGTCAAACCGATTGTCGCTCCTGTTCCCATACCTCGCGCTTCTCGAATGGATGCCATCTGAAGCCTGAGTGCAGCGCACGCTCCTCGCGCTCATCCGCGCCTTCGGCTAGGGCGACCAGCTGGCCGGCCAGCGCGATGGCCACTAGCGTCACCGCGGGCATCTGCCAGTCCCAGTCGAGCGGCGCGTGGACGATGTAGACGACGAGCGTAGCGATGGGTCCAGCCGCCAGCCCCGGGCGCACACGAATCGCCCGCCGGGATACGAACGCCACTCCACCCACGAACGTCAACAACAGAGCGGCGCCGATCAGACCAAGCTCGGCCAACGTCTGCAGCGGGAGCGAGTGTGCATCCTGAGCCGCCTCTGCGAACGGCCGGTAGCGCAGCCAGTAGACCGCCCACCCGCCGGCGCCGACACCGTGGATCGGCTGATCTGAAAACGCTCGCATCGCCACCCGCCAGTACGCATAGCGGTTGCTCTGAAGCGACGTGTAGCGGGATGCGCCGGCGCTCAGCGGGACTCCGGAGTGCTCCTTGGCCCCGACGACGATCGCGCCGGCGAGCCCCACGCAGATCAGCACAATGGCGACCCACGGCGTGGCACGCGGGAGGCGCAGCGGCTCGCCTGAGACCCGACGTTGCAGCGCCCGTTGTGCGCCCGCCGCGAGCGCCATGATCACGACCAGCAATGCGAGCACGATCGCTCCCTGTCGCTCCCGCAGACCAGCGGACCCCGCTAACTGCGTCAGGCCGCGAAACGGAGCCGAAGCCGCGACGCTCAGCCCCCCCGCGAGGATCGTCACCGCCAGCGCGGCAAGCTGCTCGCGCCGGGGGGCCAGCACGATGAGGGCCACGATTCCGGCCGCGCAGGCGAACAGCGCGCCGCGCGAGAACGACAGATAGAGGCCCATTCCCAGTGGGGCTGATGCAGGCTGCGGCCGATGCCCTCAGCCATGCCGGGCGACCGGCGTCCCCCACGACGCGGGCACAGAGGACGAAGCCCAGTGCCGCCAGCTCGCCCATCGCGTTCCAGTAGGTGAGGGGCTGCTCCAGGCGACCTTCGGCGCTGATCGAGCGCGAGAAGTGAAGCACTCCCGGCAGCAGCCGACCTGAGATGCCGTAGCCAATGACGATCAGCGTGCCGAGGGCAAGCGCTGGTTCGACGGCGCGCTCCCACCGCTCTCCCTTGAGCAGCATCGCGGCGGCCGCCAGTCCTCCGGTGTAGAGGACCGCGATCTGCCCGGCGTGATAGGCGCTGCCGGCGATTGGAGCCCAGGCGATCGAGGCAAGCGTCCAGGCCGCAAACGCGCCGAGACCTCCGAGCGCCGCCCACGCGGCGCGACTGCGTGGCAGGGCTCGAGGGGTCGTGACCAACGCCACAACCACCAGCAACCAGGCGACGAGCCCCGCCCAGGCGCGTGGCTCGTCGAAGTACCCGCCGGCGAAGAACGCCAGGGCCGTTGGACCAGCCAGAAGTACGGCCCGGGCGCCGGATGCTGCGCGAGCGGTGGCGGCCACTTACCCGTGGGCGTCCCGAACCGCGCGTCTCAAAAGCGGTCTGCTTGGTGCAGGCTGGCGAGCAGTCTCTCGCCACGGCTCGGTTGCCTTGGCGTGAGCGGCCACGATCTGCTCGCGGATGCCCGATCGAAACCTGGAGGCGTCGAAGCGCGCCGCATTCGCAACACAAGCGCCGGGATCGATCGCCCCGTCATCGAACGAAAGCACCGCCTCGGCCAGCTCGGTCGCCCCACCCGACCAGAAGCAGCCCGTGACGCCGTCGACGACCGTCTCCAGGGCACCGCCTCCGTGGCGGGCGATCACTGGACGCCCGGCCGCCTGGATCTCGACCGCGGCGATTCCGAACTCCTCCACAGAGGTGACGATCAGGGCTCGGGCACCCTGCATGATCTCTGCGACGGTCGCATCCGGCACGCGGCCCGTGAACTCCACGGTTGGTCCGGCCCGCCGGTGCAGCGCGCGCGCCGCCGGTCCATCCCCAACCACGACAAGCGGCAGGCGCAGCCGGTTGAAGGCATCGATGGCGACATCGATTTGCTTGTGAGACATCAGCTCGGACACCACGGCGTAGTGCCCACGAACCGGCCCGGGGGCGAAGCGCCGGCCGTCCACCGGGGGATAGACGACATCCGCCTCACGCCCGAAGTAGGTGCGGATCCGCTCCCGGGTGGTGTGGGAGTTGGCGACGTAGCGATCAGTTCGCTGGGCGGCGATCCAATCCCACTGCCGCCAGCGATGAAAGGCCCCTCGCATGATCTCTCGCATCAGCGGGTTGCGCCAGTTGGCGAGCGTTCGCTCGCGGTCGTTCCACGCGTACCGGAACGGGTTGTGGCAGTAACTCAGGTGGAGCGTGCGTCCGTCGCACAGCACGGCGTGAGCCCACGCCGAGGAGCTCGAGACCACGAGGTCGTAGCCAGAAAGATCGAACGACTCGACCGCGGCCGGGTAGAACGGCAGCAGGGCTCTGAACGTTCTCGCCGATGGCCGGAGACGCTGAAGGAACGAGGTGAACACTCGCCTGTGAGCGAACCGTCCCTCGGTGCCGCGCTCATCGTAAATCGCCGTGAAGATGTCGGCATGGGGCCACATGTCGCACAGTTCGAGGAACACGCGCTCCGCGCCCCGCAGATCGAGCAGGAAGTCGTGGACAAGGGCGATACGACCGGGGCTGACCGGTTCGAGACGATCCGTCACGGCGGCACCAGTCTATGCCTAAGCCGGGAGGAAATCGGCGATTACCTGGTCAGTCAGCTCCGCCGTCCGCCCCCAGGGGTAGCGGGCGGCGCGGCGCAGGCCAGCGGGCACCAGCCGCGTGCGGAGCTCCTCGTCGCAGGCGGCGGCGACCACGGCATCGGTCAGATCTTCGGGGCTCCGAGGATCCACCAGCAGCCCCCCATCGGCGACGATCTCCGGCAACGCGCCCCGCCCGGCGGCGACGACCGGCACGCCGCTGGCCATGGCCTCGAGGCAGGGCAGGCCGAAACCCTCGTAGAGCGACGGCATCGCGAGCGCGCGGGCCCCCGCGTACAGGGCCGGGAGGAGACCCTCGGCCACGTAGCCGAGCGTCCTCAGGCCAGCAGCGCCGTCGCGCAGATAGCTGCGCCCGGAACCGGCAGCAACCAGTTCGATACCCCGCTCTCTAAGGGCCTGGGCCGCGTGTTCGAGCGAGCGTAGATTCTTGCGGGCCGAGCACGTTCCGAGCACCAGCACATAGGGCCCCGGCAGGCCGTATGCACGCCGCGCGGGGGCCGGATCGACACCGGGGGCGAAGCGTTCGTCTACCCCGCCGGGGACCACTCTGACGTGAGCGGGTGGGATGCCGAGGAGGTCGACGAGCTCTTGGCGCGCGAACTCCGAGACGGTGATCACCACCCTGGCCCGACGGGCGATCAGGGGCAGCAGCCGTCGCTGGTAGGCCACGTAGGTGCGCGAGTAGGCGTGCGGCATCCGCAACGCTGCGGCGTCGTGGATCACTACGACCACACGCCGGTCGACCGCCGGCGCCAAGTTGGCGGGGCAGTAGAGGAGGGCGCTGGCGCGGGCCTTCAGCGGAAACACAAGCTGCTCCCAGACGTGGCCTGCTCGGTGAGCGAGCCGCGGCACGGGCCGCAACACGCGGTAGCGCTCCGGCCGCAGCAGGGGCAGCCGCCGCGCCATCTCCCGCGCGAACCGCTCCACGCCTCCGATCTCGGCCCGTACCGCCGCGCGGGCGTCGATCGCCACGGGCGGGCACGCTCGACCCGCCGCAGCGGTGAGCACTAAGCCCTGCGTGCAGAGCGAAGCAGAATCGCGCCGGATGCCAGCAGGCAGACCCCGATCAGCACCCCGAGCACCACGTTCATGCCGGTCGCCGGCAGCGAATTGCCGGATCGATCGTGGCTCGTGGAAGAGGTGCCCGTCGAGGGCGTTGTCGTGCTGCTGGCGGTGGTGATCGTGGAGGAGCTGCTTGACGTTGGCGTGCTCGTGCTAGACGTCGACGGAGGCGAGGACGTACTCGGCACGGACGTGGAGCTCGGGGACGAGCTCGACGACGAGGACGAAGAAGAGGAGGAGGACGAGGACTGGTGGTGACCCGATCCCGCCAGCGGATCCACGTATTGCTGATCGCCGGCCGAAGGCCCGGCAGCCAGCGCGCTCGCCGGCCCGAGCACCGCCAGCGAGGCCACGACGATCAGACATGCGATCAGCGTTCTTCTCACTGGGCGCAGAAGTATGGCAGCACGCAGGGCGAAGATAGCCTGTCGCCAGGATGCGCCTGCTGATCAGCTATTCGGGTGCCCTCGGCGGCGCTGAGCGGGCGCTGGTCGAATTCTCTGGCGGGCTGGGAGGCGACTGCTGCATGGCCTGCCCCCCGGGGGCGCTCGCCGAAGCCGCCCGAGAGCGGGGAATGCGTGTCTTTTCGTTACGTCCGCGAAGCCTCGAGCTGCGGCGGCGTCCGATCAGAGCAGCCACGGCGCTCGTCGGCCACGCGCGTGAGACCGACGCCCTGATCACCGCGCTCGAGCCGGAGATCGTCATCGCCTGGGGAATGCGATCGGCGATCGCACTCCTTGGAACGCCGGCAGGGCTGCTCGCCCGGCCCCGAGGCCTACGGGCCCCCGTTGTGTTCGGCCACTGCGACTTCCTTCCTGGACCGTCGATTGGCGCCGTGGTCCGCCGCGCCGCGGCATCGGCGGATCGCGTGCTAGTGCTCTCCTCGGCCGTGGCTGCCGATCTCGACCCGAGCGGGCGCCTTGGAGACAGAATCGTGGTCGTTTATCCCGGCGTCGATATCGACCACTTCGCCGCCTCGACACAGGGGGTAGTCGAGCCCCCCGAGATCGTCGTCGTCGGCGCCCTGGTCGGCTGGAAGCATCCGGAGCTGGCGCTGGAGATCCTCGCGCAGGTCCGTCGGCGAAGGCCAGAGGTTCGACTACGTCTCGTCGGCGGTCCCCTGGAGTCCTCCGGCCAGGCACTGATCGAGCGGCTGCGGGCCCGCGCTTCAGAACCGGATCTCGCCGGCGCCGTGGAGTTCACGGGCCCCGTGGCGGACGTCGGCCCCGAGCTTGCCCGTGCGAGCATTCTGCTGCACTGCGCGTTGAGGGAGCCGTTCGGGGTGGCGCTCGTGGAGGCCCTGGCCGCCGGCCGCCCGGTCGTCGCCCCGGATGCCGCCGGCCCGCGCGAGATTGTCGATCGCTCCTGTGGGGTGCTCTATGCCCCGGGCGATGTCGGTGCCGCCGCGAGCTCGGTGCTGGCCCTGCTCGCAGACCCGGACGAGGCGCGGGCCATGGGCGCGCGCGGCCAGGAGCTGGCACGGTCCCGGTTTGGTCTCTCGCACGCGCGGTCCGCGTTCGCGCAGGCCGTCCTGCCGGTCGCCCGCCACGGCGATCGGCACACGTCGGTCGGCAGCGCTGGGCCGCTGCCGCGCATGGCGCTCGTGACCGTCACGCATCAGTCAGCCGAGGATCTCGATCGCCTGCTGGGCTCGGTAGCACGCTATCTCCCCGAGACCCGGGTCCTCGTCATCGACTGCGGCTCTAGCGATCCCACGGCCGAGGTGGCCCGGCGGGAGCGCTCGGGGATCGAGGTGAAGTTCGTGGCCCTCGGCCACAATCCCGGATTCGGTTCCGGGTGCAACCACGGGCTGCAACTGGTCCACGAACCGGTGGCAGTGCTTCTCAACCCAGACGTCGAGCTGATCGACGGCTCGCTGGTGGGTCTAGTGGAGGAAGCGCTGCGAGAGGGCTCGGCGAAGCGCCTACTCGCTCCCCTGGTCATCCTTCCGGACGGCTCGCGCCAGGACACGGTCCACCCGCGGCCGACGTCAGCGGCCGATCTGGCCCACGCAGTGATTCCACCGGCGCTGGTCGCAGGCCCGCTGGCGCCGGCGCTCGAGCCACTCGCGCCGTGGCGCGCGCGCCGCCCGCGGCGGGTGGGCTGGGCGGTCGGCTGCGCGCTCGTCGCTCGCACCGAGACATTTCGGCGGCTGGGACCGTTCGACGAGCGGATCTTCATGTACGGCGAGGATTTGGACCTGGGCCTGCGAGCCGGCGCCGCGGACGTCGAGACCTGGTTCTGGCCGAGTGCGCGCGTACTCCACCGGCGCGCTCACGCCACCGAGCGTGCGTTCGGAGGCGAGCCGTTCGAGCGCCTTGCCCGCGCCCGCCACGATGTAGTGGCGCGGCGCCTCGGGCCGGGACGGGCGCGCCTGGATGACCTTTCTCAGGCCGTGACGTTCGCGTCGCGGATGTCCCTCAAGCGGGCTCTCGGGAGACCCAGCGACCGTGAGCGCCGCCAACTTGAAGCGCTTGCGCTCCTCGCCAGCCCCCGGTGAGCCGTCGGCGGCTGACCCTGCTGGGGGTTGTGGCCGGAATCGTGGCGTTGGGCGGCGCGATCTATCTAGCAGTCGGCACGGGGGGAGGTGGCCACAGCGGGCGCCCGGCACCGAAGCTGGCGCTTTCGACCCCGGGTGAGCAGCAGTTCGGTGCGAGCGTCAATCTTCTCTTCAACACCACCGAGACCAGCGCCGCCCAAGTCAACGAACAGCTGGCGGCTCTGCACGCCACCGGCGCCGCGATCGCACGCTCGGACGCGCTCTGGGAGCGGACCGAGCCCGCCCCCCCGGGTGACGGCGTCCACCACTACGACTGGGCCTTCGATGACGTGATCGCCGCGTCACTCGCCGAGCATGGACTGCGGTGGCTGCCGATCGTCGATTACTCGCCAGCCTGGGTACAGTCGATTCCGGGCCAGGACCATTCCCCGCCGCGCTCCGTCGCCGACTACGCGGCCTACGCCGGGGCGCTGGCGGCTCGCTATGGCGCCCACGGCTCGTTCTGGCGCCTTCACCCCGGACTGCCGCGGCTGCCGGCGCAGGCGTTCGAGATCTGGAACGAGCCCGACAACCCACAGTTCTGGGTACCGGCTCCCGACCCGGCACGGTACGCGAGGCTGTACGCCGCCGCGCGGCAGGCGATCCACGCGGTGGATCCTGAGGGGCGCGCGCTCGTCGGCGGGCTCACCAACGCGCCTCGCTTCGTTGGTCCTATGGTCGCCGCCGATCCGGCGCTGCGGGGGCGGATCGACGGGGTAGCGATCCACGCCTATGGGCCGACGCCGGCATCGGTGCTCGACAATGCCGCGGGCTCACGCCAAGCGCTCGATGCAGCAGGGCTCTCCTCCGTTCCCTTGTACGTCACCGAGTTCGGCTGGACAACCAGTCCGCCCGGAGCGCTCGATTACGTGCCGGCGCATCTGCGTCCGGAGTACGTCGCACTCACGGTGCAGGGCCTCGGTCGCGCCGCCTGCACCTACGGGATCGCCGCGGCGGTCCTCTACACGTGGTTCTCCGCTCAAAGCAATTTCAGCGACAGCCAGCAGTGGTTTGGGATCAGCCCGCCGGGCGCCGGCGGCGGCCGCGACGTTACGGCGTTCACCGACTCCGTACAGGCTGTGCGGCAGTCTGCGGCGGCCAGCGCCGCCTGCCCCAATTAGCGGCGGTCCGGTCCCCGGCCGCTAGCCGCGTGCCGCGCAGCTGGTCGCGAGGCGGCCCTTGCGCCGGCACCGCTCAAGCGCCAGTGCGCCCTGGCGAAACGTCTTGAGCGCCGGCTTGGCGCTCACCCGCCCGCTGCGCCACGCGATCAACCCCGCGAAGCTGAACGGGTCGGCCCCGCGGAACTCATCACCCATCCAGGTATAGAGATAGAAGCTCATCAACCGCAGGCGACTGCGGTTGGCCGCCAACAGCGGCAGGACCGTGCCGATGTTCCGAGCCTGTCCCGCGGGGGTCGTCTCGAAGTCGTAGACGTGGTTGGTCTGATGAAGCGATGAGGGCCAGGAGACCTCGGCGGCGATCAGAGGCTTGCTGCCGTCCCCGGCCCGCCGCATCGCGGCCCGCACCTTGCTCAGGATCTCGATCACACCGGCGGGCTGCTTTGTGAACGGGTGAACGTCGACGATGTCGAAGAGCCCCCGGGCACCGGGCTGGCGGTAGATCGAGGGCAGCTCCTCCCAGGCATAATTCGTCAGCCCGCCGAGCACCACGCGAGCGCCGGAATCGGCCTGCTTGATGGCCTGGTGTGCCGCGCTCAGCAACGCGACGTAGCTCGGTGCGAACGGCTGATTGGGCCAGAAGGTGGAGAGGTCGGGTTCGTTCCAGATTTCCCACATCCGGATCGGGCGCTTGACTAGCTCCGGGTGCTGACTCCAGAAGCTGCCGTTAGGCCCGTAGCGCTGCACGAGCGTCGTCAGATAGTCGGCGTACGGCTGGAACGTGGCTGGGGCCGCAAACACCGTCGGGTGCACAGGTGACTGATCCCACGAGGGCGCACCGATCACGACCGGCAACACAGAGAGCCCGCGGGCATCCGCCAGCTCGACGAGTTGATCGGTCTGCGCGAAGCTGGTGGGCACGCCTCCCGCGCCGCTCTGGAAGCCGCCCACCTGGCCCGAGGGCACGCCGCTCCAGCTCGCGTACGGCTGTGCCCCCGACCAGTCGAAAGTCGTGCGGACGCTTTCTACGCCGTCGGCGACCATCGCCTTGAACTGCGGGGCGAGCGCGACATTGTCCTGCGGGGTCACCATCGGGCCGTCGACGTTCACGCCTACGAACCCTTTGGGCACCGGCGTGCCGGGCAGCCGTGGCTGGGCCACGGCCATCGGAGGCACGGCCAGCGCCAGCGCCACTCCAGCCACGACCGGCACCAGCAGACGGACAAACGCGGGCAACCGGGGCATCAACCGGCGGCAGTGTAGAGCTGGATCTTTCGCCGCACGCCGCTTGGTCGGCGGCTGGTCCGGGATTCAGATCCGTTCAGTCCAGGTCGATCCGAACAGTGAGGAGCTTGCCTCCGCCCGCCGCCGAGAGCATGCGGAGCAGGATTCCGTCCAGCCGATAGCCGGGCCTTCCCCGGCCAAGCCGCCGATGACGGCGGCTTGCGTCATCGTCGGGCATCAGTCGAGCGGTGCCCGAGCGCCAGCGCATCGAGACCCCGTCGCGCAACCGTGCCGGGCGGACCTTGACCCGCACGCGCGGTTCAGCGCGAATATTGCGCACGTACTGCGCTCGCTCGCCCAGGGCGGCGATCAGCCAGAAGGTGTCCCCCTCAAAGCCGTTGGCAACCGGGATCTGACGCGGAAGCCCGCTCCGACGCCCGGTCGTTTCGAGCAGCGCGTAGGTGGGCGGCGCCAGACCGACCTTCAACAGCGCGCGCATGATGCGGTTGACGATGCGATTTTGGAACAGAATCAGTCGACGTATGAGAGCTGCTCGCTCCCGGGTGCCATCGGCGTCGGTCATGCCAGCTGAGGCAGGGCTCGGACTCGCGCGCGCTCGAGCGCGAGCGATCCGGCGCTGATCGCGCTGGCAAACGAAACCTCGGCCAAGCATCCATCCGCCGCGACCTGATCACCGCACAGAAAGACGCCTTCACCTCGATCGATCGCCGGGCGGTCGCGCCAGGAGGTACCCGGTCGGTCAAGCGCCCCACTGCGGCCGTCCATGGTCTGGCGCCGACGCCAGGTAACGCGCTGACGCCACCCCTCAAAGGAGCTGTCGAGTAGCCGCTCGAGGCGCACGGCGGCGTGTTCGGCGGCTTCGCCGGGTCGGATAGGCATCTGTGCCTGCACGAGCTGCTCGCCGGCGGGGCCCAATGATGAGTCCTGCGCCGAGTAGCGCTCGATCCAACCAGCAGTCTCGAGATCCGAGACAACCCAGGGGTCGCCGCGGCGCTCGTGCAAACCGAGATCAAGGCAGACGGTGCGCCCGCTCAGCCATCGAAGCGTCTCGTCTCCGAGCAGCCGGCGTGCGTCGGACAACTCGAGCGCCACGATCACCGGAGGGTCGGGCAGCGAGTCAACGCGCTCGCCCGCGACGATGTCGACCCCCAACGACCGGGCGTGACGCTCGAGGGAGACAACCAAGCTCGTCCAGCCGCCGATCACGAACCTGGCCGGTGGCCGTGCCGACAGCAGCAGCCGCTGTGAGCGTTCCCAGACGAAGGCAGCCGACAGCTCGCCCGGGTCGTGGTAGAAGGTGTAGACGCCGGCCAGCGAGGAGAGGAACTCGGCGGTCCGCTCGTCGCTGTGGTCGGTAACCCAGTCGCGGAATGGCTGGTCGACAGGCGCCATCCGACCCCGGAGGCGTAGCCCTGGCGGGATGAGGCTCAACGGCGGCGTCCGATGAGTAGCGCCCTCATAGTGGAAGCGAACGCCGGTCAGAAGCGGCCGCGCAAGCGGGGGCATCAAACCTCGAGCGTGCGTCCAGTTCCACAGCGCGCCGCCGGCATAGATGGCGTGCGGGCCGAGGTTCGCCTTGTAGGGACCATCGGTGCTGCGCGCCCGCCCACCGAGCGTCTCGTGGGCTTCAAGCAGCCGCACGCTGGCGCCGCCTTCGGCGCAAGTGATAGCCGCGGTCAAGCCCGCGACGCCTCCACCTATGACTGTGATCGCTTTCATGCGGCCACCGTACGCCACAGCTGGCCCTGCGTACAGTTCCAGTTCGTGGCGTTCTCTGAAGGGCCAGTTGACGTGTTGGTCCAGCTTGACCGACACGGTCCGGCGCCGATGTACGAGCAGCTCGAGCGAACGCTGCGCGATGCGATCCGCAGCGGACGGCTGCCGGCGGGCGCCCGGCTACCGTCGAGTCGCGGCCTGGCGGATGAACTCGGAGTCTCCCGTGGCGTCGTTACCTCGGCCTACGACCAATTGGTCGCGGAGGGATATTTGGAAAGCAGGCAGGGCGCCCCGGTACGAGTGGCAAGCGGCGTGCGCCCACAGACATCGCGACCGCCGGCACCCTCCCTGCAGGCGCGATATGCATACGACTTCAGCCCCGGACTTCCCGATCTCGCCGGATTCCCGCGCGGGAAGTGGCTGCGCTCGCTCCGTAGCGCTTGGCGGGAAACGCCGCTCGACGCCGTTGGTTATGGCGATCCACGCGGTGTCCCCCAGCTGCGCGAGGCGCTGGCCGGCTATCTCGGCCGCGTTCGGGGCGCGGTAGCTGACCCCGAGCACCTGTTGGTCTGCACGGGCTTCCGCCAAGGACTGGCGCTGACGTGCCGCTGGCTGAGAGCCAACGGGGTCGAGCACGTCGCGCTAGAAGAGCCCGGGTGGCACGCCCAGCGGCTGATAGTCGAAGAAGCGGGTCTGACGGTGACCCCGATACCGGTCGATGATGAGGGGCTCGACGTGACTGCAACCGAGGGGAGCGGCGCCGACGCCGTGGTCGTGACGCCGGCGCATCAGTTCCCGAGCGGCGCCCCGCTCAGCGCTCGCCGCCGGGCGGCGTTGGTCGAGTGGGCCGAGCGCGGTGATCGGCTCATAATCGAGGACGACTACGACGGCGAGTTGTGTCGCGAGCGAGTTGGTGCCCTCCAGGGACTGGCGCCCGATCGTGTGCTCTACATCGGATCAGCCAGCAAGCGGCTGACGCCCGGCATGCGGCTCGGTTGGATGCTGATGCCGTCCTGGCTTTCGTGGGCGCTGATCTCGGCCAAGGCGATCGAGGACGCGGGTTCGGAGATCGCGGGCCAGCTTGCGCTCGCCCACTTCATCGCGCGCGGAGAGCTGGAACGTCATCTGAGGCGCATGCGCTTGCGCTACACGCAGCGCCGGCGGGCACTGCTTGCCGCGCTGCGGCGCGAAGCTCCCGATTGGCGTCCGATGCCATCAAGCGGCGGCCTCTATCTGCTCGCCTTTCTGCCCCCAGAAGTCGACGAGCCGGCGTTGATCGCAGCCGCTGCTCGCCGGGGCGTGGGCATCGAGGGACTCTCCCTCCACAGCTACACCGGACAGAGTCCGCCCGGCCTGGTTCTGGGTCATGCCCACATGGCCGAGGCGGCAATCGAGCGAGGTGTGCAGCTCCTGAGCGGCGCGCTCGATAGCGCTTGATCGCAGACGATGTCGATCCTGGACGATCTGTCGGCCGTCAGCGCGGGGAGGCCCATCCCTCGGGGCTGCGCGACACCGCGTGGGCGCCGATGCCGACGACGATGATGATCGCGAGGCCGAGGGCCAGCGCGCCTCCCGCGCCGACGTTGAGTACCAGTAGTGCCCCGCACGCGCCACCCAGGGCGAACGCGAAGAGAGCCAGACCGCGCCGGAGCATCGCGGGATCCCACGCGCCACGGTTCCATTCGGTGATCGCGCCGGTGAGGGTTAGCGTCAGAACCACGGTCATCAGGTCAGGGACCTTGAGGTAGCGAATCAGAGCCAGTTGCGTGCCCATTGACAGGGCCAGGAGGATGACGATCACATCTCGCACTCCCGCGGAGAAACGGGGGCCGGTAGCCAGCGCGGTGACGGTGACGGCGACTGCGGCCACCGCCTTGGTGGCCAGCACGTTGCGAAATGCCCGCCCCCGATGGGACTGCGCGTGGCGGCACTCCCGCCCGCCGATCACGGCGCCGATCGCAAAGCCGCCCAGCGCGATGGCGCAGATACCGACCTCAAAACCCTTCGCCCCCGCTGCCGCCAAGCCGATGAACAGAAGATTGCCAGTCATCGTGGCCACGAATACATGGCCCAGCCGCAGGATGCTTGTCGCGTCAACCACGCCGGCGAGCATCGTGAGCCCCAGGAGCAGCAGGGGTAGGGGCCCGTCGCGGTCGTCGATCACGGCCTTCACGAACCGCTCCGCGCCGGACAGGCGGCCGATCGCCGAATGGCCCGTTGAGGCGACCACTGAGGGGACCTAGTCGCCCTCGAGCTGGCTTGGAAGCTGTTGCCGCGCCCGCGGTGGGTCGTTCAGGATCAGCTGCGGCACGGTCACCAGCTGGTACCCGCGCTTTCGCAGCGCGCGGACGATCAGCGGCAGGGCGGCGATCGTCTGCGCGCGGTTGCCGCCGGCATCGTGCAACAGGATGATCGCGCCGGGGCGCGCGCCGGCGAGAGCGCGGTGGACGATCGTTGCTACGCCGGGACGCAGATAGTCGTCGGTGTCGGCCGTCCAGAGCACCATGAGCATGTGCTGTTGGCGGAGGATCTGGAGGGTGGTGCGGTTGTACGAGCCATACGGAGGACGCCATAGCCGCGGAAACGGCACGTGATAGCGATGCAGCCATTCGGTCTGGTCAAGGATCTGGCTGCGCTGAGCGCCGGGCGACAGCAGCGCCATCATCGGATGCGTCTCCGTGTGGTCCCCGATCACGTCACCCTGGTGGGCCGCGCGAACCGTTGAGGCGTGGAACCACCGGAGCATGAATCCGATCTCGAAGAAGGTTGCCGGCGCGTGCAGGCGCTCGAGCACGCCCAGTATCTGGGGGGTGTAGGGGCCCGGGCCGTCATCGAAGGTGAGTGCGACCTCGCGCCGCTCGCTGCCGCCCCAGCGGATAAACGACTGGCGCCGGAGAAGCCTGTCGATCGCTTGGTTCTCGCGTGCCGCCAGTGCGCTGGCGTAAGCCCTCGCTCGTGCGGCAGCAGTGAATGGCGTCGGCTTGAGCGCCGCCTCGAATCGATGCCGGTTATGAGGACCGCCGCCGCCAGTCAGGGCTACGGCCAGCCCCCCGGCGATCGCCACGACGGCCGCCCCGCCTGCCAAGCGGCGACGGTTGGCGCGGCGGCGCGCCGCCGCGCGCCGCTCCTGCAAGGCATTGCCGGACATCGGCGTGAAGGGGTCTTCGCTCATTGCTGTCGGTGGGGAAGCACGTACGCGCCACGGGGGCGGAAGCGATGGGGACAGGTACGGCGGCGGCCAGTCCCAGAGGGTACGGATTTCGCTGCATTCCGGCAGATCGAGAACGAACTGCGCGCTCAGCCCGCGGAGGCCGGAGCGGGCTCCGCCCCGCGGATCGCCGGCTCGGCTTCGGCGTCTGACAGCTCGCTGCGGCGGACGAGTGCAAGGATCGCCGGGACTGCGCTGAGCGCGATCACGGCCAGCACCCAGAACGCCGACCGGAAGCCGCCCGAAAGCGCCACCCGGACTGGGCTGCCGGCGTGGGCCAGCGCGGCCGTATGGCTGGCGGCGACGCTTGAGGCGATCGCCACACCGATCGCCCCGCCAAGCTGCTGCGAGGTGTTCAGGAGCCCGGAGGCAAGCCCAGCCCTCTGCTCCTCGACCCCGGCGAGAGCGGCGATCGAAATCGGAATGAACGAGAACGCGGTTCCGGCGCCGGCGACGAGAAACGGGCCGGCCAGGTTTGCCAGAAAGTGCCCCTCGACGGGTACCTGGGTGGCCCAGATGATCCCAGCGCCGATCAGCGTCATCCCGATTGCCATCACGACCTTGGCCCCGATGCGGGTGACCAGCCATTGTGAGAGAGCGGCCAAGCTCATCGAGGTGACCGACGCGGCCAGCCAGGCTGCCCCGGTCTGCAATGCGCCGTAGCGGAGGACGTCCTGCATGTACAACGTGCCGACAAAGACGAAGGCGAAGAAGCTGCCGCCCAGCAGCAGCCCCGCCAGGTTCGCTCCTGCCAGCGTGCGCACCCGGAAGATCGACAGCGGCAAGACCGGTGAATCGGCGCGCTTCTCGATCATCAAGAAGGCGACCAGCAGGGCAGCCGATACCGCGAACGCGGCGATCGTCCGCGTAGCGCCCCAGCCGTATTGTGGCGCTTGGGCGATCGCGTCAACGAGGAGCACCAGCCCGCCCGTTCCGACGACCGCCCCCAACGCGTCAAACCGCCGCCGCGCTGCAGTGAGCCGGCTGTCGGGGACCACCCGCGGCGCGAGCAGCAGCGCGACGGCGCCGATCGGGACATTGAGAAAAAAGATCGATTGCCACCCGGCATACCGGGTCAGGACGCCTCCGGCGATCAGTCCGGTTGTCCCTGCGGCAGCACCGAGACCGCCCCAGATCCCCAGCGCCTTGTTGCGCTCGGCGCCCTCGCCGAACATGTTCATCACGATCGATAGGGCAGCGGGCAGCATGGTCGCACCACCCAACCCCTGCACCGCGCGCCCGGCGATAAGCGGCGCATCGGCTCTCGCCAGCCCGCACGCGAGTGACGCTCCGGTGAACATGGCCAACCCGAGCATCAGAATCCGGCGGCGGCCGAGGAGGTCGGCGGCCCGGCCGCCGAGCAACAGGAAGCCGCCGAGCGTCAGCGCATAGGCGGTCACGACCCATTGCAGCCCCGCAGCGCTCAGGTGCAGATCGCGGCCGATGGTCGGCAGCGAGACGTTGACGATCGTGAAGTCGACGATCGTCATGAAGTACGAGACCACCAACAGCGTGAAAGCCCGCCAGCGGTGGATATGTCGTGGTGTGGATGTCATCCGGGTCTCCAATCGCGGTTTCACAATGCCGGTCGTTGAGACACCGGCGTCGCTCCTAACGGAACGGTCGGCTCGCGCTCGCTCGCGGACCGGGACGACCGTTCCGTCACGAGGCCAGTCGGTGTCCTTAGTGGTGATGCGAATCGCAGGCGACCGTCAGATAGGCGCACACGAGTGAGCGAGAACCTGCTAAGCCACGCCCGAGCGGGCGACGAGCGAGCCTTCGGGCAGCTCGTCGACCCCTACCGCCGAGAGCTGCAGCTCCACTGTTACCGGATGCTCGGCTCGGTTCAGGATGCCGAGGACCTACTACAGGAGACGCTGCTGGCAGCTTGGCGGGGACTCGCTCGATTCGAAGCGCGCTCTTCGCTGCGCGCCTGGCTGTACCGGATCGCGACCAACCGCTGTCTGAATGCGCTTCGTGACCGCAAACGTCGCCCACAGGAGGTGTCCTCGATGGTCGAGCCGCCCGAGCCCACGCGTATGGCGGAACCAACTTGGCTCGAGCCCTACCCCGATGTCCTGCTCGGGGAAGTAGCCGACACGAAGGCCGGTCCCGAGGCGCGCTACGAGACCAGAGAGTCGGTGGGGCTCGCGTTCGTGACAGCGCTGCAGCACCTGCCGCCGCGCCAGCGGGCGGCGCTCGTGCTCCGCGACGCGCTCGGCTTCGACACGATCGAGACAGCCGCGATGCTCGGTTCCAGCGAGGGCTCGGTCAAGGGCGCGCTCCAGCGCGCCCGCGCCACGCTCGATGAACGGCTGCCCGCGGGGGGCCTCGAGCGTGCACCCCTGCCAGATTCCGTCCGGGAGCGCGAGCTCGTCGGCCATTTCGCCGCCGCGGTCGAGCGGGGAGACACGGAAGGCATCGTGTCGCTGCTCACCGACGACGCCTGGCTGACGATGCCGCCCGAACCGTACGAGTACCAGGGCGGATCGGCGATCGCGCGCTTCCTGGAGGATCGCGCGACCCGCCGCGGTGCCCACTACCGGCTCGTGCCCGCCCGCGCCAACGGCCAACCAGCCTTCGGCTGCTACCTGCCTGACCCGCACGCATCGATAGCTCGCGCCTACGGACTGATGGTGCTCACACTGAGAGACGACCAGGTTTCGGCAATCACCTGGTTCAGCGAGCGCAGCCTGTTCCGGCATTTCAGCCTGCCTCGCACGCTTCCGAGGTAGTCCCGGCTCGTGCGCCACAACTACGGTCAGCAGCGACTCTTTTACGGAGTTGCGGCAGGCCGCGCTGGGCCGCTACGAGAGGTGCTCGATGAAGGTGCGCAAGGCGTTGCGCAATGCCAGAGGTTCCTCAAGCCACGGCAAATGTGCGGAGCGCTCGAGCTCGACCCATTGACCGTTGGGCGCGAGTTCTGCGACGTGCCGTGCTCGTGCTGGATCTGTGTCGTGGGTGCCATGCGCAACCAGCACCGGCACCTGAAGCTGTTTGAGCTGATCGTCGATGCCGCTGTCGAGGAGGACCCTGTAGCTCTCGTTCACTGATCGGAAGACGTCCTCGTTGCGCGGGAAATCGTAGAGCGGCCGTTGCTCGAGTACGCGTGCCTTTCGGCGCTCGGCGAAGTCGCTCGTCGCTGTGAGCCGCAGAAAACGCTCGCTGGCGCTGGAGTCTCCGCTGGCGAGCCGGCCTTCCAGCTCGGCGAGCTCGGCTCGCTCATCGTCGGTGAGGCGCGACCGCCGCCGGCGCCGGGCGTCCTCCTGCCAACCCCATTGCAGGCCAGTGCCGGCGAGGTAAATCACCCCGAGCGTTTGATCCGGATGCTCCAGGGCATAGAACAGCGCGAGGTTGGCGCCCCAGGAGTGCCCGCCAGCCAGCCACTGCTCATGCCCCCAGTGCTTCCGCAGAGCCTCAAGGTCTGCGATAAACGAGGCCACATCAAATGGGCCAGCCGAGTGGGAGCGCCCCGCGCCTCGCTGGTCGTAGCGGTGAACCAGCGCGACGTCTTCCAGCATCTCGGCGACCGGCTCTAGGTTGTCGGACAGTCCAGGACCGCCATGGTTCAGCACCACCGGCAGGCCCGCTCCCCGCGACACCGTGAAGAGTGTCGCCCCGGGCACGGCGACTTCCTCAACACCAGCTCCCGACACCCTCATGACGTTACGGACTCGACAACTCAAAAATGATTCAAGCTCACATCACCTCCGTCAGGTGGGCGGTAGGTAAGCGGCGGCGGGGATGCTGGTCGGGTACCGCAGGAGCGCCGTCGGCCGGCGACGCTAGGCAGTCCCGCCGTGTCCGAGAAGACGTGCCTTTGCCGCGGCGAACTCCGCATCGCTCAGAGTTCCTGCGGCGCGCAGATCGGCAAGCCGCGAGAGACCCGCAACGAGATCGTCGCCGGTCTGAGTCGAGTCGGGCGAAGCGGTAGACGGAGTCGGAGCTCCAGTCCGGGGACCGGTTACCGAGACCTGCACGCCGGTAGGATCCCGTGGGATCAGGTGCGGACGATCGCCATCGGGCCGCAGTCCGAACTGCTTCGCGAGTCGGTCCCGGTCGATCTCACAACAGTCCGGACGCTCAGGATCGTAGAGGACGTAGGTCCAACGGCCCGCCTGGTAGTAGGCCTCGTTGACAGCCTTTCCCCACTTCGAAAGCTCCGACTCAAACTCCGGCTGCCCGTTGTCCGGAATGACCCGCACTCGCAAGGTTTCATGCCCTACCGATGTGACGGTCATGCCGCCACCCCGGTGATCGCTGGACGATTTGCTCACGAAGCCATCGTGAACGTTGATGATTTGCGCCTTGGCTCCTTGCGAGCGGTTCGATCTCGAGCGCAGAAAACCCACGGGACCACACTACAGCAGCAGCGCTGGTGCGGATGGTGGCCACCATGCACCCGCCTCAACGGGGAAAGCTGACCTCATACGGACGACATCTCGATAGGTCTACAGCGATCAGGGCTTGTCAAGCTATGCTGGGTGTCTGTGCCGAGCGTTTTCGCCCGGCGAACTAGTGCCAGCGTCCCGTAGTTGTTGCTTTAGCACCTCCCGCGTTTCGCAGCACTCAACTCCCGGGAGGGAATACATGGCAACAGGAACCGTTAAATGGTTCAGCGACGACAAGGGCTTCGGTTTCATCACCCCTGATGACTCGGGCAAGGACTTGTTCGTCCATCACTCCGCGATCGAGGGCAGCGGCTTTAGATCGCTTGCCGAGGGCGCGAAGGTGAGCTACGACGCCGAGCAGGGGCCCAAGGGCCCAGCGGCCGCGAACGTCAAGGCAAACTGACCCGCTCGATAGCTGGGGAGGGCCCGCACGCGGGCCCTCCAACATTTGGCGTACTGCGTTGACATCGTGGCGTGCTCGTAACGTCTGCGTGTAGGTTGTCTGGCCGATGCCTGAGGCCACGAGCGAGCTCGCAACTGCGGGTCATCTCGATGAGCGATGGCACCGGGCGCTTCTCGAGGAACTGTGCGCTTTCGGCCGCGAGACTGCGTCGGCGGGTGAGCGCGCAGCCGCTCGGTGGCTCGTCGAGCAGTTGGCGACGGCGGGCGCCAGCGATGCGCGCATAGAGGAAGAGCGAGGCCACCAGACGTTCTGGTGGCCTCTCGGTCTGGCTGCGGTGGGCGGAGTACTCGCTGGTGTGCGCGGGACGCGGGGACGGAGCCTCGGGGCCACGATGCTCGCAGCCGCCGCTGCCTGGGCGGCTGCCGACGAACTGCCGCCGCGGCGGCGGCGACCTTCGTGCGGCGCTGCCGCAGACTACGGCCACCAATGTCATCGCCACGCTAGGACCGGCCGACGCCAGTCGCACAGTCGTCCTCGTCGCCCACCACGACGCGGCGCATTCGGGGCTGGTCTTCAGTCCGGCGATCCCCAAGGCGGTAGACCGCGTCGCCCCGTGGTTCTTCGACGTCGCCAACACCAGCCCACCGCTCATCTGGCCAGCCGTGATCGGGCCGGCGCTGGCGGCGGCAGGCGCGGCGGCCGGTCGTCCTGGTCTGGCGAAGATTGGTGCGCTCGTGTCCGCGGGCTTCGCTGCGGCGATGGCAAATATCGGCGCCAGCGCCGTAGTTCCAGGCGCCAACGACAACGCGACCGGTGTCGTCGCCCTGATTGCGCTCGCACGGGAGCTGGCCACGCGCCCGACCGAGTCTGTCCGGGTGATGCTCGTGTCCACCTCGGAGGAGGCTCTGTGTGAGGGGATGCGCGCGTTCGGGAACCGTCATTTCGACGAACTTCCGGTGTCCGACACCTTCTTTCTGGTGGTCGATACCGTGGGTTCGTCGCATCTGCTCGTCCTGCGCGGCGAGGGGATGCTCGGAATCACTGAGTACCCGCCGCGGTCGCTCGCGTTGCTCGACGGTCTCGCCGATGAGCTTGGAATCTGGTTGTTCCCTAACCTGCGCCTGCGCAACGCGACCGACGGCGTCTACCCGCTAGCCGCTGGGTACGAGTGCGCGTCGCTGTGCTCGTGCACGCGGCTCAAGCAGCCGGCCAACTATCACTGGCCGACCGACGTCCCGGAGAACGTCGACTACGGGACCCTCGCCGACGCGATCCGCGTCGCTGAGGCGCTCATCCGTCGCCTCGACGAGCACTGGCTCGACTAGCGACCGTAGCCGCGGAGCAAACGGCGCTGCCCGCTTTCGAGAGTTCGGTCACGGAACGACCGGAGCGGGCGCGTCCGCATAACGGCGCTGGCGTCCAATGGCTCTGCCGACCTGGCGTAGCAGCGGGAATACGAGGCGTCGAACCGGCGGCGGGATCTCGCCCATTCCAAATTCGGTCCGGTAGCGGCCAAGCAGGTACGCGGCATCGAGCGGGCTCGGGCGCCCGGCTCCACTGCGACGCATCGACGCAAACAGCTCGGTCAGGAAGTACTCGAAATTATGTGGGGGACAGGCCCAGCCGGTACACCGCAGCTCACTGTCGCCGGCGTTCCAGAACCGGTGCATCTGGCCCGGTTCGAAGGTGATGGTCTCCCCCGGGCCGAGGAACCGCTCGGCGCCGCCCGCGATGCGGTAAGCGGCCTGACCGTCCTGGACGGTGATTGTCTCCTCCTGCAGGTGGTGCACGTGCATCGGCGGCCCGGCGCCCGGCGCGACGCAATTCTCCACGTCCAGGTAGCAACGGCCATCGGCACCGGTGCGCAATCCGAGGAATGTCAACCGCTCACCGGCGCTGTTCTCGATCACCCGCGGGTACCTGCTCGTCACTTCGCGTCCACCTCCTGCCATTAGCTTGACAGCTGACAAGCGCGAGCCTAGCACCTATACTTGACACATGTCAAGTACTCGCGACCGGATCTTACTCTGCGCGCGCGAGCTGGTCGAGCAGACCGACGGTGCAGCGCCGAATATGACGGCGATCGCAGCCGCAGTCGGCATCTCGCGCCAAGCGCTGTACCTTCACTTCCCCGACCGATCCGCCCTACTCGTAGCGCTGGTGGACCGCGTCGATGAGCGGGAGGATCTGCAGGTGGGTATCGACGCGGTCAACGCCGCTTCCGACGGCGTCAGCAAGCTCCAAGCGTTTGTCGACATGCAGGCATGGCGCAACCCCCGGATTGCTCCGCTGGTCAGAGCGCTTGACCACGCCCGCCGCAGCGATCCGCCAAGTGCGCGGGCGTGGCAAGATCGACACGATCGTAGGCTCGGCGCCTTGACGGGGATCACCGAACAGCTTCGGGCGGAGGCGCGGCTCCATCCCAGCTGGACGGCCAGCGAAGCCGCGACGTTGCTGTTGGAGTTGACCTCGTTCAGGGTCTGGGACGATCTTGTCAACGACGCCAAGCTCAAGCCGTCGCGATACACCGAGATCGTCGCCACGACCGTTCTCGCGGCCCTGGCCGCGCCGCTCGACTGACCGGCACCCACGTTGCGCACGCGCACCCACCGTCTGCGAACCGCTGGCCGGACCCGCAACCGCCGCCGCCCTCCGCACTCACGGTCCGATGCCCTCCGTCAAAGACAGCAGCCCCGGTATTCACGGGGCAAACATCGATGGGCGGTGCCTGGCTCGAACAGGCGACCTCCTGCTTGTAAGGAATCGGCAAGGGTCGGCGGTTCGTGACCGGATCCCGAATCTGCGCCGTAGATACGGGGTTCCAGTCACCAGGTTCGGCAACGTGATGACCGCGTGGCGACACCGCAGGCTTCCATAAAGCTTCCACTTCGGTTCGCATCCCTAGCCCATGATCCGGCGCCGCCCACTCTGCCGGTACTGCCACCAAGAGCCTGGCTCTTGAGTCGCGATGAGGTGGGCATTTCGGTGAATGACCTCGCGCCAATACTGCTCAAGTGAGTACGGGGGGCCGTCCGATCGCGCCCGGTAGGTCAGGTAGGTGTCCTGCCATCCAGCAACACCACCGGGGCGATCGGCCCCGACGTGGCCGAGCTCAACGCGCTTGCTTCGCGCCGTACATGACCACCACGCCCCCGATGGCGGTTTGGCAGCCAGGACGGGCGTTCCGGCCAGCACCCGCGTCTTGCGCGTCACTGGCCCTGTAGCCCCAGCTCGCCTGAGTAGGTAGCGGTGCACTTATGCGCCGCGGCCTGGAACCCTGGAATGCTCCGAGCACCCCTCCCTGCGGCGGATGGGATTCGACTCGTGTCGATGAGGGGGCCATTTGGGGTGGGGTCCGGGAAGTCCGGCACGCCGTTGTCGCGCACGCACTGGGCGAACTTGAGGGCCGCCTCCTGCTCCTGGGGGCTTCGCTTGCTGCCCGTGAACCCCGCTGGCTCCAGGTCCTTACACGCGCTGATGGCCTGCTTGAACGCCGGGCTGCTCGGGTCCAGCGACGAGCCGTTCACTATCCCATCGATGGTGAACTTCCCCGACGCGCCCGGGTCCGGAAACTCGCTGACCCCGTTGCTGCGCATGCATTGGGCGAACTTCACAGCCTGTTGAGCATTGACGACGGTGTTGTTGCTGCCGCCGCTGCCGGTGCCGGTCTCGGCGGGTGCGGTCGAACCGCACCCGCTGATCAAGGCGACCAGGGCGATCAGAGCAAGGGCCGCGAGCGGCCGTCGTTTTCTAATCATGTGCTCTCCTAGAGCTAGTGATTGCGTTGACATCGGTGCTAGGCCGAGCGGCGACCGGTAGCGGTAACCGCCGGTGGGCCGGGTAAGGCGGGCTGCTCTTCGTGCCGGCTGGCTGGAGGTCACGCCGCCATTTCAGGCAGCGTGGTGTTGCCAGGACGTATGCGATTTTCGATACGCCGACGATATGCTCGGGCTGGCAGCATCCAAGGGCATGCGGGTGTTGATCGTCGAGGACGAGCCCTACATGGCGGAAGCCATCCGCGATGGCCTCCGCCTGGAAGCGATCGCCGCCGACATCGCCGGTGACGGCGACGCCGCTCTGGAGCTGCTGAACGTCAACGCCTATGACATCGCCGTCCTCGACCGCGACATCCCCGGGCCCTCCGGCGACGAGATCGCCAGACGCATTGTCGCCTCCGGCGGCGGTATGCCGATCCTCATGCTCACCGCCGCCGACCGGCTCGACGACAAGGCCTCCGGGTTCGAGCTCGGCGCCGACGACTACCTCACCAAGCCCTTCGAACTTCAGGAACTCGTGCTCCGTCTCAGAGCACTCGACCGCAGGCGCGCCCACAACAGACCACCCGTGCGAGAAATCGCCGGCCTGCGGCTGGATCCGTTCCGCCGAGAGGTCTACCGCGACAGCCGCTACGTCGCGCTGACCCGCAAGCAGTTCGCGGTGCTCGAAGTGCTCGTCGCCGCCGAAGGCGGTGTCGTCAGCGCCGAAGAGCTACTGAAACACGCGTGGGATCAGAACGCAGACCCGTTCACCAACGCCGTGCGCATCACCGTCTCGGCACTGCGCAAACGCCTCGGCGAACCCTGGATTATCGCCACCGTACCCGGCGCCGGGTACTGCATCGACACGCAACAAGACACCGGTCACAGGGGAGGAGACGGTGGATAGAGCCCCTGGTTTGAGCGTTCGCCTCAAACTCACCCTCAGCTACGCCGGGTTCCTCATGCTCGCAGCTGTCTTGCTGCTCGCCGCTGTGTGGGTGTTCCTCCTGCGTTACGTCCCCGTGCGTGCGCTCATCCTCACCCCCACCACACCTGGTGTTTTTCCAATCCGGTCCAACCTGCTGCACGTTTTCGCTCCGAGGGCAGCCGCAGTGCTGGCGTTCCTGCTGGTGTTCGGTCTCGTGGGAGGATGGCTCCTCGCCGGCCGGATGCTCACCCCCCTGACCCGCATCACAAACGCCACACGCACGGCCGCGACCGGATCGCTCTCCCACCGAATCCGTCTACCGGGCCGCAAAGATGAGTTCCGCGAACTCGCCGATGCGTTCGACGCCATGCTCGCGCGACTCGAAGCACACGTCGGCGAACACCAGCGATTCGCCGCCAACGCCTCCCACGAACTGCGCACCCCGCTGGCGATCACGCAAACACTTCTCGAGGTCGCCCGCAACGATCAAACCCGCGGCAACGACGAACTTGTCGACCGGCTCCACTTCGTCAACACGCGAGCGATCGACCTCACCGAAGCGTTGCTCCTTCTCAGTCGCGCCGACCAGCGGTCTTTCGTCCGAGAACACGTCGACCTGTCTCTCATAGCGGAAGAAGCGACTGAAACGCTCCTCCCTCTCGCAGAAAAACGCGGCGCCACCATCGAGACCTCCGGCGACGCGACCCCCACCATCGGCTCACCCGCCCTCCTGTTGCAGATGGCGACGAACCTCATGCACAACGCCATCGTCCACAACCTGCCCGAACACGGCACCGTGTGGGCCACGACCAGCGTTGACCCCGAAAGTGTGGTGCTCACCGTCGAGAACACCGGCGAGAAGCTCGCCCCACAATTGGTTTCCACACTTGCCGAGCCGTTTCAGCGCGACAGCAAACGCATACGCACCGACCACGCAGGCGTCGGCCTCGGCCTGGCAATCGTCAAAAGCATCGCCCAAGCACACGACGGAACACTCACCCTCAGCCCCCGGGCCACCGGCGGGCTCTGCGTCACGGTGCAACTACCCGCCGCGCCACCGCACACCCTGGCGGATGGCGATCAGGGAATTGCCGCACGGCCCCGAGAGGAACTGTGGGACAGTCCCCACCCCGCGACCGGATAGCCGCGGCTTCGTCATCGGCTGTCCTCGGACAATGGCTTCCAGGAGGCTTCCGTGCGACTCCTGAGGCGCGGACACAACGAAGCTCCGAAGGACGAAAGCCCCATCATTCCGGGCCAAACGTCAGTGGGCGGTGCCTGGCTCGAACAGGCGACCTCCTGCTTGTAAGGCAGGCGCTCTACCAGCTGAGCTAACCGCCCCGGCGGCTGATGCTACTCAGCCCCGACCGAAGGTAGCTGGGGCTAAGCCGGCAGCGATTTGCTACGTCGCCGTAGTATCGTGCCCGGCGTGGCTTCCGGCGATAACGGTCCCGGTGCAGGCTTGGGGCAGGTCAAGCGCCTCCTGGGAGGCGCGCCCGAGCACGTGGCGGTCGGCTTCTCGCGAGTGGTGCGTGCCACGCCCCCGCAGCGGCTGGAGCAGCTGATGCGCAGCCCTCTGCGGAGGGTTGTCCTGGAGGCGATTTTTCGGCAGATGCCCCAGCGCCTCGATCGTAAGGCCGCGGCCGGGATGACGACCGCGATCCGCTGGTGCATCACCGGCCGGGCCGACGGTGGGACCGACCTCTACCAGGTAGAGATCGAGAATGGTGATTGCCGGGTGCGGCGGGGCGAGGGCGGCCCCGATCCGAGGGTCACGATCACGCTCGACGGTGCCGAGTTCCTGCGCCTGGCGACCGGCAATACCGAGCCGACACAGGCCTACTTCAAAGGCAGGATCGCGCTTTCGGGCGATGTCATGCTGGCGGCCAGGATGCGGACGCTCTTCCGCTCTCCGGGCGAAGGCATGTCCGGCGAGCAGTCAGCCGATCAGCCGGTCAGCACCGTGTCGTCGTCGCGGTAGGGAGGCGCACAGCAGCAGTAGAGGACCAACGGCTTGCTGCCGTCGTTCCAGAGCTTGTGCTTGAGGCCCGGGGCGATCACCACCGTGTCGCCGGCTTCGACCCCCGCCTCTTCCTCTCCCAGGCGCATCCGTCCGGCGCCACCGATGAACAGGTAGATCTCCTCGGTAGTGCGGTGATAGTGCTCGACGGTCTCGCCACCCGGCGGGACCGTCGCCTCCGCCAGCGACTGCTGGATGGCATTGCCCGATGGCAATCCAGCCAGCTCGCGGATCGCCGACCCGTCGGCGGTTATGAAGGACTGGCGCTCATCGAGGCGGACGATCTCCATGGGAGTCATCTTATGAAGCCCGCGCGGCTGCCGAGGGACTTTGCGTGCCGCACGCGGGCACCCGGGGTAGGGTGGCACCGTGGCCAGCGAGCGGACAGACGGTGAGCGTGGACTGACCGTCGCCGTCACCGGTCCGACCGGGGAGATCGGGATGGCGTTCATGGGAGCGCTCGAGTCGGCCGACCGAGTGGGCGAGATCCGGGGGATGGCCCGCCGCCAGTTCGACCCGGCTGCACGCGGCTGGAGCAAGACGCGCTATGTCCAGGGCGACGTGCTTGACCGTCAAGCCGTGGAGCGATTGGTGGCCGGCGCGGACGTCGTCGTGCACCTCGCATTTCTGATCTTCGGTGATCGCGAACAGGCCCGCGAGGTGAACCTCACCGGGTCCGCCAACGTGTTCGACTCGGCCGTCTCCGCCGGCGTAAGGCGCCTGGTGTACACGTCGTCGGTCGCTGCATACGGCTTTCATGCCGAGAACCCGCAGCCGCTCACAGAGAATGTCCCCACCGCTGGCAGCGACGAGTTCTACTACTCGGCGCAAAAGGCGGAGCTGGAGCGGAGGCTGGCCGGTGCGTTGGAAGGCAGCGAGGTTGCGGCCTACGTCTTCCGTCCATCGATCGTCGGCGGACCCGATTCGCCTGCGCTGGTCAAAGGGACCCCCTATGTCAGCGCTCTGTCCAGCCTGCCTTCTCCTCTGCGTCGCCTCGTGCGCAATATGCCCATGCCCCCGCCGCTGCTGGTCGATCCCGGGACACCGATTCAGCTCGTCCACGCCGACGATGTTGCCGCGGCGCTCCTAGCGGCAGTGCTCGGCGCCGGTCCGCCCGGCGTCTACAACCTCGCCGCTGACGGAACGATCACCGTGGCCGACATGGCTCGAGAGCTCGGTTGGCGAAGCGTTCCTATCCCCCATGCAGCCGTCGATCTGACCGCGGCCCTGGTCGCGCGGACCCCGGGTCTGCCGTCGCAAACCGAATGGATCCAGGCGGTACGAATTCCGGTGCTGATGGACACGGCGCGTGCGCGCACGGACCTTGGCTGGAGCCCGGAGCACGACGTCCGCGACACGCTGCGCGCCACTGTCGCCGGCGCCCGCGAGAACGGCATCGTCCGCTAGCCGTGGGGCCGCTCCTGGCGCAGTGCCCTGGCCAGCTCGTCGTGGGCCTCGCGAGCGTCCGGAGAGCGCCGCGCAACGAGCTCGTCCGCAGCGGCCCGGATCTCCTCGTCCTGGCGCTCCCCGCTCACCAGCGCCAGCTCAACGAACCTTCGCATCCGCCGCTGGGTGCTCTCTAGGAACGCCCGACGTTCACGACCCCTGAAGATACGAAAGCCGAGCCGCGCCAGCGGATTACCGATCTTCGCCGTGCGCGACTTGGCGTGCACCCGAAACTCCACCTCGCCGGTGTCCGACCATTTCCACACCTGCCAGTCCATCTGCCCCATCTCGACATGGCCGTCGAGCGTCCGGTAGTTCCAGCCCCAGACCAGCGCCGAGCGGCCGTCGCGTTCGATCGTTCGTTCGTAGACCTCGTTCACGCGGACGCCGACGTATAGATGGAAGATCCTTAGAGCCCGGAGCTTCAGCAGCATGTTGCGTCCCTCCAGAGGTGCTCCGGGGTCGTAGTAGGCACGAACGATCGATGGATCCGCGAACTGATAGCTGCGCATCAGCCGCTGCGCCTGCTGCCAGCTGCCCCCCGCGGCCGGTGGCCCCGGCCGCTCTGAGGGCAGCGGCTGGCATAGGTCGGTGAGCTCCCAGCCGGGCCCTGTGTCGGCCCGGTTGAGCTGAGAAGGGTCGAAGTTGAAGCCTCGTTGCGAAAGCTCTGCCAGCCGCCTCCGGATCCGTGGCGCCTCAGGCATCGAAGCGTTCGGTGGCGATCGTCACTCCGCCGGTCATGCGGCCGCCCGCCAGACGCACGACACCCTCAAGGAACGACACCCACATGTGGGCCTGGACCTCCTTGGACATGCGGAGATGGTGATAGAGCAGGTTCGTCAGCCGGTTGCTGCTTCGGGCCCAGGACTCGATCTCGAACCGCAAATCACCGTCCTGCCCAGGGCTAACGCGGAACTCGATCTGCCCTGCTTCGAGGTGGCCACGTAGCGTCGCGAAGCAAAACAGGCGCGGCGAGCGCTCGACGACACGCACGGGACCGTCCCAGGGCCCCGGCATCCGGACGACGTACTCGTCACCCAGCGTCATCTCTCGCTCATCGCCGACGAGTTTCTGGAACCTGGCGAAACTGCTTGGCGCGGCCTTGTTCAGATGGCGGGTGACTCGATCCATGAGCTCCTCCGCGGGGAGGCTCGAGTTCCGGATGGCCGTCTCGTAGCGGCGATGAAACAAGGGCCCGTAGCCGTCGCTTTGGGGCTGTATCTCATCGGCTTTGACGCCCTCCGGCAGCGAACCAAGCCGGTTGGGGTCAGGAGCGCGCCCCGTCGTCTCGCTGCGGTGCATCGGTGTGGAGCGCCACATGTAGTCCCAGGAGGTCAGGCCGACGCCAACCGGCCACGTGGCGGCCGTGATCCATCGGCGACTCCTCCAGGGCCGGCGTGGCACGAGACGAACATAGCGGGCCGGCCTTTCAGCTCGGAGCAGCCTCAGCACCGGGGCTAGCGGACAACGAAGCCGATTTCACAGCCGCTAGGCTGCGCGCATCCTTAGCGCCGCCCTCCACCAGGCCGGGCTCCGCTCCGGCCACATGCAGCTGCTCTCGCTGGGCTCGGTCGGCTTATGCGTTGTTCTGTGGATCCGCGCCAAGACCGTCGACCAGGACGAGCGAGGGAACGCCGAGCGTCGCGCGCTGTTCGTCGGACTCTGGCCGCCCACGATCTGGCTGATCGGCGACTCGCTGGAGCGGCACGAGTAGGCAGCCGGGCCGTCCGCGAGTCGCTTGCCGCTGCTCCGGCGCCGGAGTGGGCTAGTGAGTGGTGGCGCGCATCTGCTGCTCGATGAACTGGATTTCGGGGTTCGCGTCGTAGGGCTCACCGGCTGAGATCGCGCCGTACCACGTCGTCAGATCGACCTGCGGATTGGTGCCGGGCGGCGCGTAGTAGCCGCCGCAGCAAGACACCCCAGCGTCCGTGCCCACCCACGCCTCATGAGCCGGGCACTTATGGAGTTCTGGCCACTCAGCGAGTGTTCTTCTTGAACGCGCTGCGGGCCTTGCCGACGCTGTTCTTCGCCTTGCCCTTCAGCTCCTCGCCGGCCCCGCGCGTCTCGGTTCCGGGTCGCCCCGAGGCCGCGCCGGCCTCGCGCTTCATGCGCCCTTTGGTCTCTTCGGTCTTGCCCTTGACGCGCTGCGTACGGTCACCCATCGTTTCCTCCTTTGAGGCTCTTCCTCCCCCGCCGCGGCGGGCGCGGCGGGCGCTGTGAGTGCAAGCTACCCGGCAACCGTGTCCGGGTACACGTGAGTAGGTTCGTCGCCGCGTGCCTGGGTACCGTGGTAGGAACACATATGTCCGATAACGGCGATCAGCTTTCGACTGCGGAAGACGAGCTGACTGGGGGAGCAAACGAGGCGGGAGGTCCGACGGCTCCGCTGACGCGGCGCCGCCTGGTGCTCGGGGCGATCTTCATCGCCGCCGCGCTTGGCGGGCTGTACTTCCTGGTTCCCAAGCTCGCCGGCCTTAACCAGACGTGGGGGCAGCTCAAGCACGGCGACCCGATCTACCTGGCAATCGGCATGGTCCTGGAACTGGTTTCGGTCGCTGGTTACATCATGCTGTTCAGAACCGTCTTCAGTCGCGGGATGCAGCGCATCGACTGGCGCGCCAGCATTGAGATTCCGCTCGCCGGTATCGCGGCCATTCGCCTGCTGGCCGCCGCCGGCGCTGGCGGCATTGCGGTCACCGCCTGGGCGCTCAGTAGAGCGGGGATGTCAGCGGGGACGATCGCATGTCGGATGGTTGCCAGTTACGTGGTTCAGTATGGGGTCTATCTCGGTGCGCTTGTGATTGCGGGCCTCGGTCTGCGCTATGGACTGTTTGCGGGCCCAGCACCGTTTGCGCTCACGGTGATTCCAGCACTGTTCAGCCTGGCGGCCATCGCGCTGGTGGCCAGCATGGGTCTAGTGCCGAGAGATTTCGAGCGCCGGCTCGGGCGCCTCGCCCGGCGCCGGGGGCGCGTCGGCAAGCTGGCGGCCCGATTCGCATCGGCGCCCGCGCTGCTGGGGCGAGGAGTGCGCACGGCGATCGACATGGTCCGCGAGCGCCGGATCGGCCTGCTTGGTGCGATCGTGTACTGGGGCTTCGACATCGCCGTCCTGGGGCTGTCGTTCCGGGCGTTCGGTACCTCGATCTCGGTGGCGGTGCTGGTCATGGGTTATTTCCTCGGGACCCTCGGCAGCTTGCTCCCGCTGCCGGGCGGCATCGGCGGCGTGGAGGGCGGGATGATCGGCGCCTTCGCCGCTTTCGGGATTCCGGGCAGCCGGGCGCTGATCGGCGTATTGGCCTATCGCGCGATCTCGTTCTGGCTACCGACGCTTCCTGGGATCTTCGGCTACGTCGCGCTCCGCCGAGACGTTCACGACTGGGAAGAGGAGGACAGGCTCGCGGGATCCCCTGCCGCGGCGCCGCGGCCGGTGGAGGCCTCCGGCGGGTAGTAGTCCTCCGCGCTCGGCTCGGCGCGCGCCACCCCCGCGAGCGCCGGTGAGCGCCCGAGCAGGAAAGCCCCGGCGGTGACCAGCGCCAGGCCGGGGATCAGGGCGCCGACCTTGTCCGCGCCGAGCCCCACACTTCGAGTCCCGCCCACAGCGCCATCAGAACCGGCAACGGATCCTGAACGGCGCCGATCACCGGAGCAACGGCGATCGCCGGGCGACGCTGCAGGGCGGTGTTCTCCTCCAGGAACGCCAGCGCGCCGAAGCACAGCGTGGCGGCGAGCCACACGACCGCCAGCCCCCAATGACCGGAAGAGATGTCGTTCGAGAGCAGCTTGTTGGCGAAGTCCGCCCAGGCGTAAGCCAAGCCCGCGCCTAGCACGATGGCCAGCCAGAAGCGGGGTCGTAGGCGACCGAGCAGGTACGCGCCGATGGCACCTGCACCGACGACGGTCATGGGCATCGCCAGTCGCAGCGGGCTGGCGTCCGCGACCCTGTGCCGAGGCGCCGCCCAGACGACCGCCGCCATGCCGACGACGATGAGCACTGCGCCGAGTAGCTCACCTGTGCCGACGTGTTCGCGCAGCTTGACCGACGCCACCGCGAGGAGCACAAGCTGGCTAGTCGCCAGCATGGGCTGAACGACCGTTATCGGCGCCAGGCCCAGCGCCAGCACCTGAAGCGGCCAGGCGATGATCATGAGCCCGGTGCCCGCCAGCCACTGAGGCCTGTGCGCGAGGCCTACCAGCAGCAAGGGGTGCGCACCCTGAGACAAGGGCGCCCGCCGCGCTTCGCTGGCCTGGAGCACAACCGCCAGGGCGTTGGCGGTGGCGGCCGTCAACGCAACGGCGATGCCGGCGGCGATCACGTTGTGGCTATGTGACCTGACGCCGAGCCGTTACCGCCTTTTGCCTCGAGCCGTTCGAGCCCCGGAAACTGGCTGCGATGCTGCGACGGCCAAGCCCCAGTCCGAGGCTCGCGTAGCTGCGGAACAGGTGCCGCTCGGCATCGGCGAGCACCTCTTCGAGTGCGTGGACGAAGCGGCGTAGCTCATCTTCCGGCGTCACCAGCGGCGGCAGTGCCTTGATCACGTTCATGTGGTGACCGGCGACCTGGGTCAGGATCCGGTGATTGGAGAACAGGGGCACAGTGATCATCTGGGCGAACAGACCCGGCTGGCGGCGCTCGATGGCCTCCCACACCCTTGCCCCGGCGCGGCCGCACGGCGGGCCGAGCTCGATCGCCCACATCAGGCCCAAGCCCCGGACGTCACGCACGATCTCAAAGCGCTCCACCAACGGGCGCGTGAGCTCGAGCAGCAGCTCTCCAAGCCGTTCCGCGCGCTCGCTCAGCGCCTCGCGATCGACTACGGTCAGCGTGGCCAGGGCGGCCGCCGCCGCCAAGTCGCCGCCGCCGAACGTGGAGCCGTGAACGACGCTGCGCTCCATCGAGTCGAACGTGGCGTTGAAGACCGCTCGGCTGGCGAGGAGCGCCCCCACTGGGACGTAGCCTCCGGAGAGCGCCTTGGAGACGGTGACCAGGTCGGGTTCGACGGCCCAATGCTCGAGCGCCAGGAACTTGCCGGTTCGTCCCAGGCCCGTCTGCACCTCGTCGAGGATCAGCAGCGCACCGGCCCGGCGGCAGAGCTCCTGCGCCTGCGCCAGGTAGCCCTCGGGGGGGATGTAGACGCCTTTGCCCTGCACAGGTTCGAGAATGAAAGCGGCGACATCCCCCCGCCCGAGCTCGCGCTCGAGCGCGCCCGCGTCGCCGAATGGGATCGCGTCGCAGCCGGGAAGCAGCGGCGTGAAGCGCTCACGAAACTCCTCATTGCCGTTAACCGACAGCGCCCCGAACGAAAGCCCGTGAAAGGCGCGCCGGCAGTAGAGCAGTCGCTCCCGACCGGTTGCCGCGCGAGCGAGCTTCAGTGCGGCTTCGACGGACTCAGTTCCGGAGTTCGTGAAAACGACGGCGTCAAGGGAACGAGGCGAGCGCTCAATCAGCTCTTCGGCCAGGGCGCCGGCCAGCGCGGAGACGCCGAGCTGCGGCAGGTTGGGGGTGTCGGCTTGGAGGACGTCCTGTAGCCGACGCTTGACATCGGGATGGTTTCTGCCGAGGGCGAACACCCCATAGCCCGACAGCAGGTCAAGGTATCGAGAGCCTTGACGATCGATCAGGTAGGGCCCCCGTCCCTCGACCCACTCGCGGTCGAAGCCCAAGGTACGCAAAACGCGCCCCAGCTGGCGGTTCAGGTAGCGCTGGTTGAGCGCCATCGCCTCGCCGGTCCGCAGCCCCAGCAGATCGGCGACGTATGCGCCGTTCGTCTGCTCCCCCTGCCCCGTGACCGGATAGGACCCGTTGTGATTCGCGGCTGAACGCACCGGCTTCACGAGGCGCTAGCCGCGCAAGACCGACAGCAATGCCTTCTGCGGAGCGCGCACGGTTTCGTTGACGGCCGTTGGCTCGTAGCCGCAGTGGGCCATGCAGTTGTCGCAGCGCGGATCGCGGCCCCGGCCGTAGCGGTCCCAGTCGGTCTGCTCCAGCAACTCCCGATAGCTCTTGGCGTATCCGTCGGCCATCAGGTAGCAGGGACGCTGCCAGCCGAAGATCGAGTAGCTGGGGATTCCCCAAGCGGTGCAGCTGTATTCGGCCTTGCCCTCGAGGAAATCGAGGTACAGCGGTGAATGGTTGAGCCGCCACCGCCGGCGTCGCCCGTCGGCGAACGCCGCTCGGAACAGCCGCCGCGTCTGCTCGACGCCGGGGAAGTGCTCCTGGTCTGGCGCCTTCTCGTAGGCGTACGCCGGCGAGATCATCATCTGATCGACCCCGAGCTCGTCGTTGAGGAAGTCCAGCACCTCGCGCACTGTCTGGGGGGTGTCGTCCGAGAAGAATGTCGTATTGGTGGTGACGCGGAACCCCTGCTCCTGCGCGCCGCGAATCGCGGCGGATGCCTTGTCGAACACTCCCTCGCGGCACACGGACTTGTCGTGGCGCTCGCGCAAGCCGTCCATATGTACCGCCCAGGCGAAGTAGGGCGACGGCTCAAACAGCTTCAGCTTCTTCTCCAGCAACAGCGCGTTCGTGCACAGGTAGACGAACTTCTTGCGCTGCACCAGCTCCGCGACGATCGTGTGTATCTCCGGGTGGACCAGCGGCTCGCCGCCGGCGATCGATACGACCGGGGCGCCGCATTCCTGCACCGCCGAGACGGCGTCATCGACCGACATCCGCCGGCGCAGGACATGATCCGGGTGCTGGATCTTGCCGCAGCCGGCGCACGCCAGGTTGCACTGATAGAGCGGTTCCAGCTCGAGTACCAGCGCGTACTTATCGCGTCGCGCGAGGCGCTGGCGGAGGATGTAGGCGCCGACCTTGACGCTCTGCCGTACGGGGACAGCCATTAGCTAGCTCCTTAGCTCACGCGGAAGGGTGAAGCGCATGCTCTCCATGGCGATAGTCCGCTCGCTGACCTCGAACGGACCTAGAACGGTGAGGGCCCTGATTATGCGCTGGACGATCCGCTCCGGACTGGAGGCCCCGGCTGATACGCCGATCCGCTCCGCTCCTGCGAGCCAGCGCGGCTCGATCTGGGCTTCATCGTCGATCAGATACGAACGGCATCCGCTGCGCTCGGCGACCTCGGCCAGGCGGTTGGAATTTGAGGAGTTATGCGAGCCGATTACCAGCATCACGTCACAGTTTGCCGCTAGCGCGCGGACCGCGTCCTGACGGTTCTGGGTCGCGTAGCAGATGTCGTCGGAGCGGGGACCGACGGCGGCGGGGAAGCGTTCTCGCAAACGCGCCACCACGTGGCTCGTCTCGTCCACCGCGAGCGTGGTCTGCGTCAGGTAAGCCACCCGCTCCGGATCCTCGACCTCGAGCTGCTCGACTTCGTGTTCACTAGCGATCACGCGCACCCGATCGGGGACTTCGCCCGCCGTCCCGTCGATCTCCTCGTGGCCCTCGTGCCCGATCAACACGATCGTGTTGCCGCCGTCGGCGAAGCGCCGCGCCTCGGCATGCACTTTGCTCACCAGAGGGCACGTGGCGTCCACCACGTTCAGCTGCTTGCGCTTGGCGTGTTCGCGGACTGCTGGCGAGACCCCGTGCGCGGAGAAAACCAAAGTCGCGCCATCCGGGACCTCCTCCAGCTCCTCCACGCAAACCGCACCGCGGCGCTCGAGCTCCGAGACCACATGCCGGTTGTGGACGATCTGCTTGCGCATATACACAGGAGGACCGTAGCGATCGAGGGCACGCTCCACGACCTCGATGGCCCGCTCGACGCCGGCACACGCCGCGCGAGGCGCGGCAAGCTCCAGCTTCCGCGCAGCGATTGTGGCCTCCCATTCCTCGATCGCACCCCCCACCGCTTCCAACGCCCGGGCCGCGTGCCAGAACCCGCCCGCCGTGGCGAGCGGACGCCAGAGCTCACGCTCGGCGCTGTCCAGCACGACGCGCAGTACGACAAGCGGCGTGCCGGCGGCCGCAGGCCCGAGCCAAGCCGATTCCATGTCCACGGCCAGCGCGCCGGTGGCGGCCAAGCGCGCGCGGGCCTTACCGCTTGCGGGCGCCCGAACCGAGACCAGCGGCCCGACGTGGGTACGTACGCCCCGCCGGCGGAGCATGCCGGCGATCAGCCCGGCGCCCGGGCATTCGAGCACCGGGACGCCGTCGCTTCTTCGAAGCTCCGAGGCGACCACGACGTCCCCGGCTTCGAGGCCCTCCGCCAGCGCGCCCGCAAAGCCGGCGATCGCCAAGCCGGGGCGCCGGGTTGCTGCCAGCCGAGCGGCCGCCCGGCGTGCCCTGCGCGGCCCGATACCGGTGCGCACCACCTGCAGCCGCGGCGCCCCTCGGCGCACGGCCCGGGCCTCGATTCCCATCGGCGTGGCGACCAGCACACGACTCACAACAACGCTCCTTGTGCGGCGCGCCTGGAGCCGGCTGGGCCGGCGACGGCGCGCCCCTTTTCCAATGAAGCAAGGGCCACGCCCGCCGCTCGGTGGCCGGAGACCACCGCTCCCTCCATGGTTGCCGGCCAGCCGGTGTCAGTCCATGCGCCGGCCAGAGCCAGGCCGGCCACTCCCGTGCGCGGCCCCGGTCGCAACTCGCGCGCGCCGGGAGACGCTCTGAACGTGGCGGTCCGCTCTCGGGTTACGTAGAAGCGTTCGAGCTTGGCGCTGCGCGCCCCGGGCAGGAGATCGGCCATGGCCCGGGCGAAGCGCTGACGGAGCCCGTCGGCACTGGTGTCGATCTCCTCGTCGGCGGCCGACAGCGAGACGGCCAAGCATTGACCGCGGTGAAGCCCCGCGGCGGCGGTCCTGTCGAATACGTACTGAACCGGCGAGCCAACCGCTGCCGCAAAGTCACCCTCCAGCACTTGCCTGTCGTAGATCAGATGCAGGTTGACGATCGGAGAGCTCCCCAGCCGCGCCAACCGCTGCGGGTCTCGAACGGCGCCCTCGGGCAGCAGCGCCGCCGACCGTTCGTGCGGCACGGCCAGAACGACGGCGTCGGCGTCCAGGCGCCCCCCGGCTCCGAGCACCGCCAGCGCCGGCTCGTTCCCAGGCTCGATGCCCTCGGCGCGCCAGCCGAGGCGCACGTCGGCGCCCGCGGCCCTCAGCTTCTGGAGCGCGGCGTGGCCGTGGATGCGCTGCAGCGGCGCGCGCGCGTAGCCGATGTCACCGGCGTCGGCGCGCTGAAGCAGCCCGACCCGGAACACGAACGCCGCCGCGGCGAGCGACGCGTCATCCGCGCGCAGGTTGAGCGTCGGCCGGCCGATCAGCTCCCAGAGCGCCTCGACCGCCGGCCGGCCTTCCCCTCGGCGCTCGAGCCAGCTTCCGAAGCTCTGCGTATCCGCCGCGCCGTCCTCCGGGTCGATGCGCCCCAGGGCGAGTGCCGTCCGCGCCGCCGCGAGCCGCGCGCCGAGCGGCAGGTGCCGGTAACGCAGTAGGGATCCCGACAAGTGCAAGGGAGCTGGGAGGCGCGTTCGTCGCAGCCACGCTGCCTGTCGCCCGGGAGCCAGCACCCGAATCGCCAAACGATCCTGCAAGGTCGTCTGACTCTCGCTGCCCAGGCGCTCGAGCAGAGCACGGTAGGCGCCGCAGCAGCGCAGAAAGACATGCTGGCCATTGTCGAGCCACAGCTCATCGCGCTCGAACGAATACGCGGCACCGCCAAGCCGCGGCCGTACCTCCACGAGCGTGACCGCGGCCCCGGCGTCAAGGCAGTCGAACGCGGCGGTGATCCCGGCGAGGCCGCCGCCGATGACCACCACGCGTCCCCTGGCAGCGAAGCTCATCGCACCACCCCGCTCAGGCTGCGCAGTGCCACCCAGGTCTTCTCCCACGTCGGCACGGACAACCCGTGCTCCCGGACCACGGTCGGATCGCGGTCGATGCGCTCGAGCAGCCGCTGGTAGATGCCGCTCATCGCCAAGACGCAAGAGCCGCTGCGGGCGTCGATCAGCTCGAGCAGCCCCAGCCCCCGATGAAACCACTCGCGCGCCCGCGCGACCTCGAAGCCGACGAGCTGCGCGAACTGGTCATGCGGCGCGGCCAGGAGATCCTGGCAGCCAAACCGGCGCAGATCCTCGGCCGGCAGGTACACACGCCCCCGCTCCAAGTCCTCGCGCACGTCGCGCAGGATGTTCGTGAGCTGCATGGCCACCCCCAGATCGTCGGCCAGCGGCGCCGCCGCCGCCATGTCGCGTGACCCGAAGATCGCCAGACACAGCCTGCCAATCGATCCGGCGACGCGGCGGCAGTAGAGAGCAAGTTCGTCGAACGTCTCGTAGCGGACCGCGCGAACGTCCATCTCTACGCCGTCGAGCAGATCGAACAGCGCATCGCGCGGAAGTTCGAACTGGCGCTCGGCGTCGGCGAGCGCCAGACCCACAGAAGTCTCGCTTCGATTCTCCAGCTCCGTTCGCACTTCCGCCAGCAGGGCGAGCTTGCGCTCGGCGCTCTCGTCTCCGTCGCCGATGTCGTCGACGCGGCGGGCGAAGGCGTACACGGCGCACATCGCGCGTCGTTTTGCGCTCGGCAGCAGCCGGATCCCGTAATAGAAGTTCGCGGCTCGTTCCCTGGTCAGCGCCTCGCAGTGGCGGTACGCGCTGTCGAGCGCGTGCTCGCTGAGCGCGACGCTCACCGGCCTACTCCGCCGGCTAGCGCGCGCAGCAACTGCACTGTCCGGAGAGCTGGACCGGGCCTGGGACTTGAGGCGAGTACGTCGTAGTTGGCAGCCCTGATCGCCTCGAGCGCTGCGCGCCCTCCGGCCACAAACGCAGCGACCGCGAAGCGCCGGCGCCCCCGAAGCGTCCGCACCAGCGGGGCCCCTTCGTCGAGCAGACGCCGGGCGCGAGCCACCTCGAAGCTCATCAGCTCCCGGACGGCCGGCGCGGCGACGCGAGCCGCGAGGTCGCGCTCGTCGACGCCAAAACGGTCCAGGTCCTCGGTGGGCAGATAGATCCGGCCTCGGCGGTAGTCCTCCGCCACGTCCTGCCAGTGCTCGGTCAGCTGCAGCCCCGCGCACACCTTGTCGGAGAGCTCGAGCCGATCGGGCGTCGCCGCCCCGAAGATTCGCAGCACCAGCTCGCCGACGGGGTTGGCCGACAGGCGGCAGTAGGCGAGGAGCTCATCGTAGTTGCGGTAGCGGTGTACGACCTGGTCGCGGCGATTCGCCTCGATCAGCCGCCGGAAGGGATCCGGCGGCAGTCCGCAAGCCTCGACCGTGGGCTTGAGCCGGGCGATGAGGGGGTGCATCGGACCTCTGGCGGGACGCGATCCGTTGGACCACAGGCGCTCGAGGTCGCCCTCGAGCTCGTCGAGCAGCGCCAGACGATCGCCGGGGGTCTCGTCGCCGGCGTCATCGACCAGCCGCGCGAAACCGTAGACCGCGAGCAGGCGCGAGCGGGCGCGACGCGGAAGTATCAGGCTGGCGACAGGGAAGTTCTCGGAGCCCGCCTTGGCCATCACCACACGGGCCTCTGGTGGCCGAGCGGGCACAGTCACCTGGGTCACCGAGCTCACGACTAGCGCCGTTCCGCCACGCACCGGCCGAGCGCCATTACCGGGAACACGAGCCGGTAGAGATGGTAGTTGATGTAGAAGTCGCCGGGAAAACCGGTGCCGGTGTATTGGGGCTCGTCCCACGTCCCGTCCGGGCGCTGCGTCGCGCATAGCCACTCGATGCCCTTGCCGGCCGCCTCGGATCTCGACTCGCCGGCGGCGTGGAGCGCGAGCAATGCCCAGGCGGTCTGCGAGGCGGTGCTCGTTCCGCGTCCGATCCAGGCCGGATCGTCGTAGGAGCGGCAGTCCTCGCCCCAGCCTCCGTCCGCGTTCTGGTGACGCTCGAGCCACGTCACCGCCGCTCGCATGCGCTGGTCCCGGCTGCCGATTCCCGCTGCCTCGAGCGCGCACACCGCAGACCACGTGCCGTAGACGTGATTGACCCCCCAGCGTCCGAACCACGAGCCGTCGAGCTCCTGCTCCGCCAGGAGCCACTCGAGCCCAGTTCCGGCGCTCGCTCGCGCCGCCGGGTCGTCCTCGCGGGCCAGGAACTCGACCGCGTGCGCGGTCACGTCGGCGCTGGGCGGATCGATCACCTCGCCAAAGTCACAGAAGGGAAGCTTGCGGGCGAGCGTCCGCGTGTTGTCGGCATCGAATGCGCCCCAGCCGCCGTCCGCGCTCTGCATGCCGATGAGCCAATCGGACGCGCGGCGCAGAGCGAACTCCACTCGCCCTCTGTCGGGGTGCGTCACGCGGCGCAGCGCCAACGCGACCACCGCCGCGTCGTCGACGTCGGGGTAGTTGGCATTCTCGTATTCAAACGCCCAGCCACCGGGCTCCAGCCGCGGCCGCCGTACGCCCCAATCGCCGACCACTCCCGTCACCTGACGGTCGAGCAGCCAGTCCGCGGCCTGAACGAGCGTTGGATCATCGCTGTCGATGCCGGCATCGGCCAGCGCCAGCAACGCCAGGGCCGTGTCCCAAACCGGCGATTGGCAGGCCTCGAGCCAGCGCATGCCGTCGCCCTCCACGGTGAAGGCATCAAGGCCAGCGAAGCCGGCCCGCATCAGGGGATGGTCGAGGGGATAGCCCTGAAGCGAGAGCGCGATCAGCGAGTAGACCCACGGAGGCTGGATCCCCCCCCAGCTACCGTCGGCCTCCTGGCGCTTGATGATCCAGCTCTCGGCGGCCCTAAGGGCGAGCTTGCGCAGCGGTGGCAGCACCTTGCGCTCGTAGCGTCTGAGGACCCCGTCGACGGCGCTCAACGCCCGTCCCGTGCGGGTCGAGTACCGACGAGGAGCAGCCGGTGCCGCCGGCCCCAGCTCCTCGAGGCCGAAGGAGAGCGGCCGCTGAGGGCGGTGCGAGCGCACGATCGTGAGGGCGACGATCGTCTGGCGGGCCCAGCATGCGAAGTCATACGGGTTGAGTGGGAACCAGCTCGGCAGGAACATGATCTCCGGCGGTAGCGCCGGGACGTCATCCCAGGACCACAGAGCGAACAGCGCCATCCAGATGTGGGTGAACACGCGCGCCTCGCGCGGCCCGCCGCGCTCGCGACACCAGGCCGCTGCAAGCTTCATGTGCGGAGCCTCCGGCTGATCGCCGGTCAGCCGCAGCGCGAGGTAGGCCTCGACAGTTGTCGACAGATCACCCGGTCCGGCGAAGAAGTTCGACCAGCTGCCGTCCTCGCTCTGTTGCGAGCGCAGCCACGCCGCCGAACGCAGAGTCCGCTGCTGATCGCGGATCCCGAGGAACTGACGCAGCAGGAGATCCTCTGCATCCATCGAGACATTGGTCTGCAGCAGGCCTCGCCAATGACCGTCGGGGTGCTGCAGGGACAGCAAGTGATCGCGGCCACGCGCCAAGGCGCTGTCCGCCCGTTCGAGCACCGTTTCGCGATCAATTTCCGCCGCCGTTCCAGCAGCGGCTATCACCCGTTCGAGCACCTCAACCCTTTTCGAATCCGAGTTCCGGGACGCTTAACAAATACAGCTAGTGGCCGCCGGACGCTTAGCGCCGGGGTTCGACGCCTTACAGAGCCCACGATTTGCTCATCGTCGCGCGTCCATCAGCCGGTCGATCAGCTCGTCGAGGATGTCGATCGCCCTCGCCAATGCCTGGACATCCCGGTCGCCGAGGGTGGCCATCTCCTCGTGCAGCAGCGCGCGATACTCGGCGCGTAGCCGCTCGCGCACCGCGCGGCCCGCGGCGGTCAGCTTGACCAGGACCGCCCGGCGATCGGCGGCGTCCGTGTGGCGCCTCATCCATCCTCGCTCCTCCAGGCGGTTTACGAGCAGCGTCATTCCTGGCTGTGTCACCCCTTCCCGAGCCGCGAGCTCGGTGATGCGCCGCGGCCGCTCCGCGAGCGCCCAGAGCACCCCAACCTCGACCCGAGAGATCTGTGTGGCGGTGCGAGCCAGAAACAGCCGCGAAAGTGCGGCAGCGCGCTGCGGAAGCGCCTCGGCGATCTCGTCGAGCTGCCCACCGGGCCGGAGGCGGGTCGTCTGCTCAGAGTCGCCCCGCACCCCCGCCGTTTCCTCCGAGCCGCGCCGGACGCGTTCCGCTTCATCCGAACCCATAGGCCGAATATATTATTGGCTAATGGAATTGCTCTAGTGCCCCGTTCCGCGTAGGATCGGCCCATGAGCACGGCCGCCGCGGTCAACACCGAGCAGAGCGCCGATCCAGCGGAGGTGGTGCGGAGCTTTCTTCACGCCCTCGAGGCCGGTGAGCTCGATCGGGCACTGGCGCTGCTCGCCGAGGACGTCGTCTACACGAACGTGTCGTTGCCCACGATTCGGGGGCGGGCACGGGTCGGCCGCCTATTTCGCCCTGCCTACGAGAGGCTCGGCGGTGGATTCCGGGTCCACCTCCAGACGGTCGCCGCGGACGGCAACACGGTCCTCACCGAGCGCACAGACGCCCTGATCTTTGGCCGAGTCGAGGTGCGCCTCTGGGTCTACGGTCGGTTTGAGATCGAGGCCGGTCAGATCACCGTCTGGCGTGACTCGTTCGACTGGCTTGACCTGTCGGTCGGCCTGGTCCGCGGCCTGCTTGGCGCCGTCAGCCCTTCGCTCAATCGTCGCTGGCCCAGCGGCGGCTAGCGCCTGTTGGAAGCGTCCGCCGGCCCGGGCCTGTGAGCGATCCCGATCATCAGCTTCCGCAGAGGCTCCTCGGGCGACGCGCGATCGTCACGGGCGCCGGCTCCGGTATCGGGTGCTCCATCGCTGAGCGCCTAGACGCCGAGGGGGCGCGCGTGATCGTCGCCGACATCGACCTCCAAGCGGCACAGGGCGTCGCCCACGAACTCGGCGCCGAGGCGCTGGCGCACGAGGTGGACGTGACATCGGAGGACAGCGTCGCGGCTCTGGTCGGCAGAGCGAGCGAGGAATGGGATGGTCTGGACGTGTTCGTCAACAACGCGGGGGTCGGCATCGCAGCGACCACCCCGGACACGAGCGAGGAAGACTGGCGCCGCGTCGTGGACGTCTGTCTGACGGGCACCTTCTTCGGCATGAAGCACGCGATCCGGGCGATGCGGTCCGGAGATGGAGGGGCGATCGTGAACATTTCCTCCAGCGCCGCGCTCGTTGGGGTGCGCGATCGAGCGGCCTACAGCGCCGCCAAGGGCGGCATCCTGGCGCTGACGCGCGCCGCCGCGATCGACCACGTCGAGGAGGGCATCCGCGTGAACTGCATCACCCCGGGCACGGTCGACACTCCGTGGATCGAGCGCATCACCGGCGGCTACGACGACCCGACCGCTGCACGGGCGGCGATGGAGGCGCGCCAGCCGCATGGCCGCTTCGTGACTCCCGATGAGATCGCCGCGATGGCCGCCTACCTGGCCTCAGACGAGGCTGCCTCGGTGATCGGCGCGGTGATGGTGGTCGACGGAGGCATGACCGCACGCTGAACCGCAGCCTCCCGTGCGCGTTTGGACTTCGCGTCGCGGGGAAGTGAACGCTCACAGCAGAGCTTTCGAGAGGGAGAGAGCGATGGCCGATGAGCGCAAGCCACTGGTTGAGGTTCGTGACGTCTCTAAACGCTTTCCTGGCGTGCAGGCGCTCGACGGAGTCAGCCTCGACATCCGTCCCGGAGAAGTGCATGCCGTCGCCGGAGAGAACGGAGCCGGCAAGTCGACCTTGATGAAGCTGCTCTCGCAGCTGGAGAAGCCCAGTGAGGGCACGATCCTCGTCGAAGGCGAGCGGGTGAAGTTCCGCAATCCGCGCCACGCGCAGCGGCTGGGGATCGCGATGGTGCATCAGGAGTTTGCGCTGGCGCCGCATCTGACCGTCGCCGAGAACCTGGCGCTCGGCCGGGAGCGGAGCCACGGGGGCCTGATCGTCCGCGGTACTGAGAAGCAGCACGCGCGGGAGCTTCTCGAGCGCGTCGGGCTGGGCATCGATCCCGGTCGGCGCGTCTCGACCCTGTCAGTCGCCGACCAGCAACGTGTCGAGATCGCCAAGGCGTTGGCGGTCAACGCCAAGGTGGTGATCATGGACGAGCCGACCGCCACGCTCACCGAAGCCGAGATCGAGGACCTGTTCCGGCTGATCGAGCAGCTGAAGGACGAGGGCATCGCGATTTTCTACATCTCGCACCGTCTCGAGGAGGTCGTGCGGATTGCCGACCGCGTGACGGTGATGCGCGATGGCGAGGTTGTGGAGACGGTGGAGAAGGGAGACGTCGATGAGTCGAAGCTCGTGTCGCTGATGGTAGGGCGGGAGATCGACACCTTGTACCCCAAGCAGGAGTGCGAGATCGGCGAGGTGCTGCTGCGGGCGGAGGGCATCACCCGCCCGGGCGTTCTGCTCGACTGCTCATTCGAAGTCCGCGCCGGTGAGATCCTCGGCTTCGCGGGTGTCGTCGGGGCCGGGCGCACCGAGCTGGCCAGAGCCGTGTTCGCCGCCGATCCCATATCGGCCGGGAGGGTGAAGTTGGATGGCGAAGAGCTTCGCCTCAAATCTCCACGTGACGCGATCGCCTCCGGCATCGGCTACCTGACCGAGGACCGCAAGAGCGAGGGCCTGGCGATGCAGCTGTCCGTGGAGCAGAACGTGACGCTGGCGCGGATTCCCGGGCCCGGCATCTGGATCGACCGCAAGACGGAGCGAGACGTCGCCAGAAAGCGCCGCGACGAGCTCGACATCCGCACCCCGTCGCTGCGCCGGGCGGTGGAGTCACTGTCCGGCGGGACACAGCAGAAGGTGGTCGTGGCCAAGTGGCTCGAGACCGAAGCACGGGTTCTGTTCTTCGATGAGCCCACCCGCGGCATCGACGTGGGAGCCAAGGCGGAGATCTTCAAGCTGATGGGCGATCTCGCCGCCCAGGAACGGGCAATCGTCCTGATCAGCTCCTACCTCCCGGAGCTGACGAACATGTGCGACCGAATCGTTGTCGTCCGCGACGGCCAGACGGTGGGGGAGCTGACTAGAGAAGAGTTCGACGAGGAGCGCATCATGGCGCTCGCCTCGGGCCTGGAAAAGGAGGCTGCATGAGCACCAACGTCGGAGCACCAGCGCATCCCGGAGGCGGCCTTCGACTTCCCGAGGGCATCCGAGACCGGCTGAGCGACGTCGTATCTCAGCTCGCCGCGGCGGGCGGGTTGATCATCATCTTCGTCGCGCTGAGCATCGCCTCGCCCTACTTCCTGACCTCGAACAACCTGTTCAACATAGGCGTGCAGGTCTCGATCGTGGCCATCGTGGCGGTGGGGCAGACGTTTGTCATCCTGACCGCCGGGATCGACCTGTCGGTAGGTTCGGTAGCCGGGCTGGGCGGAGTGCTGGGCACGATGGCGATCGCCAAGGCGGGTTTCCCGATCGTGCCCGGAATCATCATCGGCGTGCTCGTCGGCGGGGCGATTGGGGTGGTCAACGGAACCCTCGTCACGCAACTCAGGCTGCCGCCGTTTATCGCCACGCTCGGCATGCTGGGCGTGGCCCGTGGGCTGACGTTCATCGTCGGCGGCGAGAACGCCGTCTACGGGCTGCCGAAGAACTTCCGGCTCTTCGGCGAAGGCCAGATCGGCCCCATTCCGATGCCGCTCCTCTACCTGATCGTGATCGCCATCGTCGGCTACGTGATCCTCAGCCGCACAAAGCTCGGCCGCTACGCCTACGCGATCGGGTCAAACGAGGATGCGGCTCGACTCTCCGGCATCCCAATGAACCGCTACAAGCTCGCGGTGTACGTGATATCCGGCGCGCTGGCGGGATTCGGCGGAATGATCGCAGCGTCGCTGGTGCACTCGGGCCAGCCGAACTACGGCATCGGGCTCGAGCTCAATGCGATCGCCGCGTGTGTGATCGGGGGCGCGAGCCTGTTCGGAGGGGTGGGCACCATCGGCGGCACGCTGATCGGAGCCTTCCTCATGACCGTGATCACCAACGGGGCGGTGCTGCTGAACATCACGCAGTACTACCAGCAGGTCATCATCGGCGTGATCATCTGGCTGGCAGTGTGGTGGGACCAGGTCCGCCGGCGACGGCTCCAAGCCGCGACCGAAGCGGAGCACGGGCGTCGTGGCGGGGAAGGAGAACAGCAAGGAGGAGACGGCGCCGGACCGGACAGGAGCGCCAGTGCGACGGCATAGCCCCGTCATCGCCGCGGTCCTCGCGCTCGCCCTGCTGGCGGCCGGATGCGGGGTGGTCAAGGATCACAAAGCGAAGGTCACGCTCCAGAAGACGCCTCCGCTGCACATCGCCGTCGTGCCCAAGTCGGTGGGCCTCGACTACTGGTCGAAGGTTCACCTGGGCGCCGAGTGCGCCGCCAGGCAACTGCCCGGCGTCAAGATCACCTGGAACGGGGTCACCGACGAGACGGACGTGGTCGACCAGCTCAACCTGCTCAACAACTACATAGCCCAGGGCGTCAATGGCCTGGTCTATGCCGCCACCGACGCCACCGCCATGAGCGAGACCTCAGATAACGCCACGAAGGCCGGGATCAAGACGGTCTCGATCGATTCCGGGACCACGCCCCAGCCCGCGAACGTTCCGTTGATCGCCACCAACAACATCAGCGGTGCGGAGCTCGCAGCGACCAAGTTGGCCCAGGCCATCGGCCCCTCCGGCGGCAAGGTGGCGATTGTGGCCTTCCACGCCGGCTCGCAGACGAACGACCAGCGGGTGCAGGGCTTCGAGCAGGGGCTGAAGCGCTACCCGAAGCTTCACATGGAGGGCATCCAGTACAGCCAGAACGACTACAACACCGCGCTGACCGTGGCGTCGAACATCCTCACCGCCAATCCCGACCTCAAGGGAATTTTCGCCGCCAACGAAGCGAGCGACATCGGGACGGTCGAAGCGGTCAGGATCGCCCATCGCGTGGGCAAGGTCAAAGTCGTCGGCTGGGACACCTCGCCGGACGAGGTCGCCGGGGTTACGGAGGGGATCGTCACCGGGCTGATCTCCCAGGACCCGTTCCGGATGGGATACGACGGCGTGCGCGCGGCAACCGAGCTACTGCGACACCACGGCGACCCTCACAATGAGGACACGGGCGCGGTGTTCGTGACCAAATCAAACCTGAAAAACCCGATCGTGCACCAATTCGTCCAGCCCCGTTGCGGACCGCCCCGTCAGGTCGACGTGGGCTGAGGGCCGGAAACACCGCCGCGCTCGTAGACCGGCTTACGCGCTGACGATGACCGAATCCAGAGCCGCGATCATCACCGGCGCTGCCCGCGGCATCGGGGCAGCCTGCGCCCGCGTCTTTGCCGACGCTGGGTGGGACCTGGTGCTCGTCGACAGGAACCAGTCAGAGCTCGATCGGATCGGCCAGAGCTGCGCCGGCCGTGGGCTGCCATTGGCCGGCGACGTCACCAAGCAGGAGACCAACGAGGCCGCCGTTGCGCTGGCGCGCGAGCGCTTTCATCGACTTGATGCCGTGATCGCAAACGCCGGCGTGAACCTGGCCCGCTCGATCGACGAGACCACCGATGACGACATCGACCGGCTGCTCAGCGTCAACGTCAGAGCGGTCATCTACTTGGCCCGGGCGGTGCACGCATCGCTCCAGGAGACCTCGGGCAGCCTCACGGTCGTGGCCTCCAAGACGGGGCTCGTCGCCCAGCCCGACTCACCGCTGTATTGCGCCACGAAGGGCGCGGCGGTTCAGCTCGCGCGGGCCTTGGCGCTCGACTGGGCACCGCAGGGCATCAGGGTCAACGCTCTATGCCCGGGGATCGTGGACACGCCGATGCTCAGCGGCTTCTTCGACCAGCTTCCCGATCCCGAGCGCGCCCGGCGGGAGTTCTCCATCGCCCAACCGCTGGGACGGCTGGCGAAGCCTGCCGAGTGCGCCACTGCGGCATTGTTCTTGTCCTCGCCTGAGGCATCGTTCATAACCGGCGTGGCGCTGCCCGTCGACGGCGGCTTCACCGCTCAGTGACAGGCTCGGCAGCGGCGCCGCACGGGATCGGCGGCTAACCGGCAGCTAGCCGCCCGTGCCGGCCGCGATCACTTCTGGCCGCTGCGAAGCCAACCAGGCGACCGCAACGCTCGTCGTAGAGCTTGAGCCGCAAGGTGCGGATGCCATCCCACAGAGTGAGCGTGGGGACATCGTGGAAGATTGGGTTCTCGTCGTGCGCGCGCTGCAGGTTGTAGTTGGGGATGCGCGCGTTCATGTGATGGACGTGGTGTAGACCGATGTTGCCGGTGAAGAACTGCAGCACCTTCGGCAGTTTCAGGTGGGAGCTGCCGCGCAGAGCCGAGTCCTGGTAGCTCCAGGCGTCCTTGCGCTCCCAGTAGACGTCCTCGAACTGGTGCTGGACGTAGAACAGCCAGATTCCAGTCCCGCCGGCGAGCATCGCGCTCGGCAATTGCACCAGCAGAACCGCCGGCCAGCCCACCAACAGGCAGAGGCTGCCGATCGCGACTACGAGCGCTACATCGGTGGCGATGATCTGGCGCCAGAAGCGCTTGCGCGCCCAGGCCGGCACCAGGCGGGGTTCGAGCATCATGGCCCACAGTGGACCGAGCACCAGCAGCACGAACGGGTTTCGCATCAGCCGGTAGCCGAGTCGCCCCCGCCACGACATCTCCAGATATTCCGCCACGGTCAATGTGTCGACATCGCCCATCCCCCGGCGATCGAGGTCGCCGGCCGTGGCGTGGTGAACCGCGTGCTCGTGCCGCCAGCTGTGAAACGGCGTGAAGACGGTCACGGCACAGATGATCCCCACCCAGTGATTGGCCTTTCGGTTGGGGAGGAAGGAGCCGTGGCCGCAGTCGTGAAAGACGATGAACGTGCGCAACAGGAAGCCCGCCGCCGGCACCGCGAGCAACAGGACGAGCGGCGTCGAGACGGGCACCAGCAGGTACATCCCCGCCGTCAGAAGCAGGTACGGGACCAGGGAGGTGGCTACGTCCAGCACTGCTCGACCCAGGTCAGGCTGGGCATATGGCGCCAAACGCTCGCGCCAGAACGAGGCCGGCAGGGTGTCGGTCTCCGTCAAGGGTCCTCCGGTCGGTCGCGGTCGATGCTGACGCTACCCGCTCGCTCGGGACTTACGCGCCGCTTCCGTGCGGTAGCGGATTCTAGGCGCTCCGGCGGAAAATGGGGCATCAGGCTTTCTCGAGCACGAGCCGGTAGTGGTCCATGAGCTCCCGCTCAAAACAGACGCTGTTCGAGCTGACCCCCGACGTGAAGGCGAAGCGAAAGTCGGGACTGGTGAGCCAACGCGGAAGTAGGCGAAGCTTCAGGAGCGCCATGCGCGGATTCCAAGCTTCGGTCCGCATGTCCCATTGCCGGATCGTCTCGATGTAATCGAGCCTTCCGCTTTCGCTCGACACCAGCCGGAAATGCGGCGCCGCGCACTGGACCACGTGATCGCGGCCGAACGGAAGGAACGACCCCGGGAAGGCGGCGCTCATCATGGCCAGGTACCAGGCATCCGAGTCTCTCGGGGCGTGGCGGTCGATCTCCTCCACGGGAACCATGTTCCGCCCGAAGACCATCGTCTGCAAATAGAACCTGCCTTTGTCCGGCAGGATGCCGGCCACGTGCTCGAACAGCCGACGGTAGATCTCGTCCTGCCGCCCGGCTTCGTAGTCCTCCGGCGAACAGAAGTGCTCGAACGCGCCGAGGCTCGCCACCGCGTCGAAGGGGCCGAACGTCTCGCGCGATACCTGCCTTGCGTCGTGGAGGTGGACCTCGAGGCCGTGACGCCGGCATGAAGCCAGCTGCGCCGAGGACAGAGTCACGCCGACTCCTTTCGCCCCCACGCCGCGGACGTAGTTGAGCAGGCCGCCCCAACCGCAGCCCAGATCCAGCATGCGCTGTCCGGAGTCGATCCCCAGCTGCTCGGCGATGTACTCGTGCTTGCGCCGCTGAGCCTGCTCGAGCGTGAGGCTGAAGTCGCCGTCATATTTCGCGCAGCTGAAGTCCGCCAGGTCCCCCAGGCTGAGCCGGACGACCCGGTCGGTCAACGAATAGCTGAAGTCGATGTCCTTGCGGTCAGCCATTACCCAGGGGCAGACAAGCGTTGACGATCGGCAAAGAGGCTCTCCCGCGGCACCCCGAGAACATACTGAGAGGCCGGCCGATCCGCCTAACCGACCTCGCCGGTTAGGCTTGCAACCCGTGCCGAGCGCAAACGGCACCGACCGGCTGACCTATGAGCGGCTCCGTGGCGCCCATCTCCACGCCACGCGGGCAGCGCTGGAGGACCACCTGGCGCGGATCGACTGGCCGCGGGAGCGGATCGAGCGCTACCGCACCCAACGGCTTCGCGGTTTCCTGGCGTATGCGCGGGAGCGCTCTGCATTTCACGCCAACCGGCTGCGTGGTATCGACCCGAGCTCGGCCACCGTCGAGGATCTCGCCCGCCTTCCCCCGATGGTCAAGGGCGAGGCTCACGATGAGTGGGACGCGATCGTCACCGCGCCGGGGCTCGACCGCGCTGGAGCCGAGCGGATCCTGGCCCAGCAGTCCTGGTTCTCCTACACCGCGATGGGTCAGCAGGTGTTCAGCTCGGGAGGCTCGAGCGGCGTCCGCGGCGTCTATGTATGGGACTGGCAGACATTCATCACCCTGGCCTGCCTCGCCTGGCGAATGCAGGCCCGCGCGGAGCGTCGTTCGCCCTCCCCCGAGGCAACGACGCGGCTCGCCGTGCTGGAAGCCGGAGAGCCGCCCCATGCCAGCACACCGTTGTTCGATGTCCCGCTCTCATCGCAAATGCACTCAGTGGTCATCCCGGCCGGAGCGCCGTTTGAGCAGGTGCTTGCGGACGTCGCCGACGCCCGTCCCACCCATCTTGTCGGTTATGCGTCGATCATTGGCCGCCTGGCCCGCGCCGCGCTCGGCGGAGAGCTCGAGATCCGCCCCGTCCGAGTCAGCACGAACTCCGAGCCGCTCAGCGAAGACGACCGTGATGCCATTCGCCGGGCGTGGGGAGCTCCGATTCACAACCTCTGGGGGTCGACCGAGATCGGGGTTCAGGCGGTGGGTTGCGGCCAGGGAGATGGCCTTCACGTCTGCGAGGACGAGGTCGTGCTGGAGCGCGTGGACGAGTCGGGACGCCCGGTAGGCCCCGATCAGCCGGCGGTCCGGACGCTGGCCACCGGACTCGCGAATTGGACGTTCCCCTTCATTCGCTACGACCTCGGCGACCAAGTGACCTTGCTGCCTGGTAGGTGCCCGTGCGGAAGTCCCTTCCTCAGGCTGGCGGAGATCGCCGGTCGCCGCGACGACGACTTCCGCTACGGCGCCCAGACGGTGCCGGCGAGCGCGTTCCGGCACGTGCTGGGCACCGACCCCATGATCTCGGAGTACCAGGTGCGCCAGACCCGCGGCGGCGCGGAAGTGCTGCTCGTCGGTTCCCCGGATGTGGCCGCGGTGACGCGATCCCTGACCGAGTCGCTGCGGCGATACGGAGTCGGCAATCCCGAGATCAGGGTCGTGGGCGTCGACCGGATCGAGCGCCACGCGGCGACCGGCAAGCTCAAGCGCTTCGTCGGGCTCTCGCCGGGTTAGGCTGCATCGGCGGCAACGTGGCGCCGCCCCACGGGATACGGTGAGCTCGTGCTTGGAGCTGCTCGTGTGCGACGCGTTGCGAAGCTGGCCCTCGCCGTGGCGCTCGCCACGTGGCTGACGACGATTCCCCTCTCCTCCGGCGCCGGCGGGCGATCGGATGCATCGGCCGCGACGCCGCGGCTTGCGTATTCGAGCGCCAGCAATTCCGCGATCCAGCCTCAGCCCGCACCGGGCTCGTGCCATGCGCTCGGGTCTGGGCGCTACTCGCGCCCCGACCCACGGTGCACTCCGGGCGCGCTGAACCCACAGGTCACCCAGGCGACGATCGGGCGGACGATATGCAAGCGAGGCTGGACCGCCCGCGTCCGTCCGCCGGAAGGCGTCACCGAGGCGGAGAAGCGCGCGAGCATGGCCGCCTACGGCGACCACGGCTCTATGGGCGACTATGAGTTCGACCATTTCGTGCCGCTCGAGCTCGGCGGCGCGACCAACGATCCGCGAAATCTGTGGCCGGAACCGGGTGGCTCCCCCAACCCCAAGGACGCCGTCGAGCAGCAGCTGAGCCACCAAGTCTGTGACGGCCATATGAGCCTCGCCCGGGCCCAGCGGGCGATCGTCGCCAACTGGGTGGTGCTCGCCAAGCCCTCAGGCGGTACCCCGGGCCCGCCGACCCGGACCACACCGCCGCCTCCGGCAAGCGCCTCGTGCAGCGTGAGCGCCGCGTACAGCACCCAATACAGCGATTGGGATGTCTACGTGCACTCCACCCAGCCGGATACGAACGTGACCGTCACGGGCGCCGGAACGTCCGCGAGCTGGCACACGGACAGCACCGGGTATGCCGACGTCTATCTCCGTGCGAGCCGGTCGGCGACCGGCGAGCAGGTCACGGTGCGAGTGGGCTCCGCCACCTGTTCGACGGCGCTTTGAGCACGAGCGCCTAAGGCTGATCGTCCTCGAGCGCGGTCAGGTCCATGCCGCTCAAACGCTCCGGGTCGGCGAGGATGTCCATCTCGGCGATCCTGCCGTCACGCACCGTACAGCCCATCACCGAGAACGGCCGCCCGTCCTTTGTCGCCACGGCCCCCACCGTGCCGTTGACCAGTGCCAATCGCACGACCAGACCGATCCGCGAGTACATCTGGGCGCGGCCGGCGACCGCCTCCGCTCCCCGCACGAGCTGCTTCGCTCCGCCGCCCATGTCGGCTTTGAGCACCACATCGGGGTCCAGGACCGCCAGCAGGCCCTCAAAGTCACCGTCGCGCGCTGCGGCCATGAAAGCCTCGACGGCGTGCCGTTGCGCGGCGCGATCGGTGTCAGGGGGTGGCGCCGCGCCCCTCACCCGCCGGCGGGCGCGGCTGGCCAGCTGACGCACAGCGTCTGGTGAGCGATCGACGATCGGTGCAATCTCGTTGAACGGCACCGCGAACATGTCGTGCAGCACGAACGAGAGCCGTTCGGCCGGGGACAGCGTCTCGAGCAGAACCAGCAGCGCAAGCCCGATCGAGTCCGCCAGCAGCGCCTCGTGCTCGGGATCCGTCTCATCCAAGCGGTCGACGATCGGCTCGGGCACGTGGAGCTCGTCGATCGGCGCCTCGCGCCGGGAGTTACGAGACCGCAGCATGTTCAGCGATACGCGCGCGACGACGGTCGTCAGCCACGCGGGAAGGTTCTCGATCTCGTCGTGATCCGAACGGCTCAGCCGCAGCCAGGCCTCCTGAACCGCATCGTCCGCCTCCGTCAACGATCCGAGCATCCGGTACGCGACGGCCTTCAGCCGCGTGCGATGCTCCTCGAACCGCTCGGCCAGCCAATCGTTGTCAGTCATTGGGCTCATGACTACTAGACCCGCCGGCGGGGCGTTGTGTGACATACGGGCCAGTCACATTTCTCCGCCGCCGCGGGTCTTGGAGCTGAGAGCCCCACGACTGCGAGGTACTGGCGATGACCACTTCATATCTATCTACGCGCCGTGGCAAGCTCACGCTTGCCCTCCTGTGCGCGATCGCGTTCCTTGATTTTGTCGACGCGCCGATCGTCAACATCGCGCTGCCGTCGATCCGGCACGCGCTGCACTTCTCGGTGGCGGGCCTACAGTGGGTGCCCAGCGCCTATCTGCTGACCTACGGCGGCTTCATGCTTCTGGGCGGGCGGTTCGCGGACTTGCTCGGGCGCAGACGACTGCTCGTCGGCGGCATCGTGGTAATCGCGATCTCGTCGCTGATCGGCGGCTTTGCCGCCAGCTCGGGCGTTCTGGTCGGCGCTCGCCTCGGTCAAGGGGTCGGCGCGGCCATGACGCTGCCTGCGGCCCTGTCGATCCTCACCACCACCTTCAGGGAGGGCAAGGACCGTCACACCGCGCTCGGCGCATGGGGCGGTATCGGTGGACTGGCGTCGGCCGTTGGCGTGCTGCTCGGCGGGCTCTTGACCCAGGGACTCGGGTGGCGCTGGGTGATGTTCGTCAACCCGGTTGCCTGCGTGTTCGTGCTGGGGGCGGTCTTTCGGCTGATCCGCCCAGACGGCGGCAGGAAGAAGCTCGAGAACTTCGACCTTCCCGGCGCGCTGCTGGCGACCGGCGGCATGCTGTTGCTGGTCTACACGCTGGTGAAGGCGCCAACCGTTGGCTGGGGCAAGGCCCGTACGATCGGTGAGCTCGTCGCGGCGATCGGGCTGCTCGGGGCGTTCGCGGTCAATGAGCTGCGGCACCGCAACCCGCTCGCGCCGCTGTCGATCTTCCGGATCAACGGCCTGGGGTTTGCGGATGTCACGCAGCTGGTCGCGTTCGCGGGCTTCTTGGCCATGTTCTTCTTTCTGACGCTCTACATGCAGAACGTGCTGCACTACTCGCCGATCCAAACCGGCGTCGCATACCTCCCCGTGTGCTTCGTGATCGGCGGCGCGGCCGGGGTCGCGTCGCAGCTGCTGGGCAGGGTCGGGACCCGAGCCGTGATCGTGACCGGCGCCTTGATCGCCTCCGGCGGGATCTACTGGCTGTCCCGGATCCCGGTTGGCGGCTCCTACGTGTCGGATCTCCTGCCGGGGATGGTGGTCATGTCGCTGGGGATGGGTCCGATGTTCGTGGCCGTCACGACGGCCGCCAACGCCGGCGTCCCGCCGGACAAGGCCGGGCTCGCGGCCGCGCTCATCAACGCCTCCCAGCAACTGGGCGGAGCGCTGGGCCTGGCGATCTTCACCGCCTTGGCCACGAGCCGGACCACCCATCTGCTGGCCGCGCACACGGCGCCGCATGTGGCGCTGAACTCCGGCCTTCAGCGCGGCCTGCTGGCCTCGAGCATCTTCCTGCTGGCGTCCGCGTTCATCGCGCTGCGGGCCACCAACACCCGCGGGGAGGAGCCCCATCCGAAGCCCGATACGGCGGCCGAGCCGGCGGCCGCCTGAGCTGGATCCCGGCTGGCAGGATCCCGCCAGCCTTGCCTCAGGCCTCGCCCAGCGTCTCGTCGAGCCAGTCGTAGCAGCGCTGGTGAAACAGGTGGCGAGCCATCGCCTCGCAGTGGCCTCCGGCTCCCTCGGCTTGGGTGAACCGGATCAAGAGCTTGCGCTGGGCGCCGACGGAGTCGAACAGCGTCTGAGCTCCGGCGGCGATGGGGTCACCCTCGGCCGCGGTGACCAAGGTGGGGCAGCGGATGTTTCCGGCCACCGGCGAGACCTCGAAGCGCACGGCGTCCGCAAGGTAATCAAACAGTGTGTCCTTGCCATGGACCCACAGCCCGCGCTGCAGGAGGACCCAGCGCATGAACGGATCCGCATCGGGCGACCGCAGGGCCTCCTCCATGGCATCCAAGGCATGGGGATCGACGCCGTCCGGAAACGCCGCCTTTTGCTCGTCCGAAAGCGGCAGTCTGCCCATCAGCATCGGGCGCTGATCCCACTGTCCCGGATCCGCCCAAAGCACCGCGATCCGTCGATCGAACCCGGCCGCCCGAGGAGCCAAAAGACCACCGAAGCTCCAACCGGCGAGGATCACCCGGTCCTCGCGCACCGCGGGCCTTGAAAGGGCATAGTCGAGCACGGGCCGGACCACGTTCTCCCAGTCGGGTCGGATCGGCAGTCCGTCGCGGATCAGGTTGCGGCCCTGTCCCGGGCCGTCGAACAAAAGCATGTTGTAGCCGCGGCGCACCGCCGCCGGCACGTGGGCGGCGAACATCTCGTGCACGTTGGAGTCGTAGCCGTTGACGTGCACGATCGTCCCCTTTGGGGTGACCCCACCACGGGCCTCGACGAACACGCCGGGCAGCGTTACCCCATGCTCGAACGGAATCTCGATCAGCTCGACTGACACGTCCCACAGCGGCGCAGCTTTGGCGAACGCGTCCTCCGCGCGGGCGAAGGTCGTCTTCAGCCGAGGATCGGTCGGTGCCCCGAACAATGGCGCGCAGGCAGTCCGGTAGTAGTTCGTCGCCCGCAGATATGCCTCGCGAGCGCTGACCGGGTGCCCCCGGCCGCCGCTCTCGTCCCCCTGCTCCACCAGCCGGTCCGCCGTGGCCGCCCATTCACGGTGCCACTCGCTGGCTCCGCCGCCACCCACGCGCTGGACGGTCTGCTGACACTCGCCGAAATCGGCCGCCCCGTAGCTGGCCAGGAACATGGCGCGCGTACCGAGCGCTTCAAACAGCGAGTTCTCGCTGAGCCACGCCACAGGGGCTCACCCTAGCGGCAACTTGAACCGTCGAGTCCTGTCCCGAGCCAGTGGCCGCCTGACCCAGATACCGGCCGCTGCGCGCCACGGCACCCCGTGGCGCGCACGCGGTGGGGGCTCAGGTCTTGATCAGCCCGTGGGGGTTGAGGACGAACTTCTTGGCCACCCCGCTGTCGAAGTCCGAATATCCCTGAGGAGCCTCGTCGAGGGAGATCACCGTGGCATTGACGGCCTTGGCGATCTGCGCCTTGTCGTGGAGGATCATCTGCATCAGCCCGTAGTGGTACCTCATCACCGGGCATTGGCCGGTGGTGAAGCTGTGTGACTTCGCCCACCCCAGGCCGATTCGGATCGACAGCGACCCTTGCTTGGCCGCGTCATCCACCGCACCGGGGTCGCCGGTGACGTACAGACCCGGGATGCCGAGCTTGCCGGCCACTCGAGTCACGTCCATGATCGAGTTGAGCACGGTTGCAGGCGCTTCGTGCTCGGAGTCTTTCCCGTGGCCCCGGGCCTCAAAGCCGACGGCGTCGACCGCGGCATCGACCTCGGGCACGCCGAGGATCTGCTCGATCTGATCCTTTGGGTCGCCCTTGGAGATGTCGATCGCCTCGCATCCGAAACTGCGCGCCTGCTCGAGTCGCTCCGGGATCAGGTCGCCGACGATCACCACGGCTGCTCCCAGGAGCTGCGCGGAATGCGCCGCTGCTAGCCCGACAGGCCCTCCACCCGCGACATACACCGTCGACCCGGAGGTGACGCCCGCGGTGTAGCAACCGTGGTAGCCGGTCGGGAAGATGTCCGAGAGCATCGTCAGATCGAGGATCTTCTCCATCGCCTGTTCCTTGTCGGGGAACTTCAACAGGTTCCAGTCCGCGTACGGCACCAGCACGTACTCGGCCTGGCCTCCGACCCAGCCACCCATGTCGACGTAGCCGTACGCCGACCCGGGGCGGTCCGGGTTCACGTTGAGGCAGACGCCCGTGTTCCCGGTCTTGCACATCCGACAGCGCCCGCAGGCGATGTTGAACGGGACGGAGCACAGGTCGCCTTCCTTGATGTACTCCACGTCCGGCCCGACTTCGATCACCTCACCCGTGATCTCATGACCGAGGATCAATCCCTCGGGCGCCGTCGTGCGGCCACGCACCATGTGCTGGTCGGAGCCGCAAATGTTCGTCGAGACACACTTCAGGATCGCCCCATGCGGAACCTTACGTCCCACGTTTGCGGGATTGACCCCTGGGCCATCCTGTAGCTCGAACGTCGGAAAGTCGATGTCTTGGACCTCGACTTTGCGCGTGCCCATGTAGGCAACGCCTCTGTTATCTGCCATCTCTGCCTCTCCTCGGTAGACGGACGGTCATAAGGCTGCTACCCAGCGCACCGCTGCAAAAACGCCCAGCGCGCCCCGGCTTTGGGCGCCGTCCGAGCACGTACAATCGCTCCCGATTTTGGTGCGGACGGGTTCGGTGCCGGTGCCCGATCTTGGAGAAAGAGCCCACGCGATGGCAGACGACATACGAGGCCAGTTGGCAGCCGCGGAAGCCGAGCTGGCGCGTCACATGGCGAGTTGGGAATACGCCTTCGCGATGGGCAGCAGCCGCGACGGCGCAGGCGAACATCCAACGCACTGGGCCACCCGTGACAAAGCCGAGCGACTCATGACCCGCTGCCGCGACCTTCGCGCCCAGCTCGCCGAACACGAAGACTGAGCGCCGTCGATGCGCAGCTGCCGGGCCGCTGTCGCGCTGCGCGTGCCCTTCCAGCGGGATGCCCAGGACCGCGTCCGCCGGGGCGGAGGCCTCGGGCTCTCGATCGTCGCAGCGCAAGCGCCGCGCCAACCCTCGCCTGAGACGTCCCCCGGCACCCGCCTGAGCAGCTTCTATGTGAAAGCCCGTTCAGTCGTTATTTCTAGGCTCGAATCGGTTGTCATCGACGTCCGCTTGGCGTGGCATTGGGGGTTATGTGTGCGCCGATCCGGTCGAGGATCGCGGGTCCGCCTTGAAAGCTGACCCCTCGGGCCTTGGCATCGGCGAGCTCGAGCAGCCCGAGCAGAACACCCATGATCGGCTTGGGCGGGCCGGCGAGCGTCGCGTCAGGATTCTCTGCTGAGCCGAGCGAGGTGCGGATCGTCCCGTCCTGCGCCTGGAGCACGATCGGTTGATCGCCGGTCTGAAGCTCCACGGTCACGGGGGGAGCGTCGGGCTGGCGGTCGGTGAGCATCGTCCCGAGCGCCCCCGCGAGCCAATGGCTGCGGACGGCATCGCCGGGGTTCTGCTCGGTCATCAGCGGCATCCCCCAGCGGAACAGGCCGTCCAGGACCGGCCGTAGCTCTTCGCCGCGGGGGTGAGGCGGAACAAGGTGGTGGCGATCGGCGGCGGCGCGAGCTCGCGAGTGATCACACCCACACGCTCGAGCTCGCGCAGCCGCTCGGCAAGCAGGTTGCTGGCGATTCCCGGCAGGCCATTGCGCAGGTCGGTGTAGCGGGAAGCGCCCCGCAGCGCGAGCTCCCGGACGATCAACAGCGTCCACCTGTCGCCGACGACATCGAGCGACTTCGCGATCGCGCAGTACTCGTCGTAGGACCTCATCGATGGGCTAATTTAGCAGAAGGTGGAACTTCGTTGTCTTATAACTTGATTTTCTTGTTGAAACAGTTTATTACTTTGCCTCCGGCCTGTCTAACCCCACTCCTGAGGAGGACCCATGAGACGCCACAAGCCGCTGATCCTGACCTCGCTGCTGTTGGCGGCGTTTGTGATCAACCTCGACACGACGATCGTCAACGTCGCGCTGCCGACGCTTGTACGGGAGCTGCACGCGTCCACCTCGCAGCTGCAGTGGGTCGTGGACGCGTTCAGCTTGCTGTTCGCGGGATCCGTGCTGGCCGCCGGCAGCCTCTCCGACCGGTTCGGGCGCAAGGGAATGCTGCTCGCCGGGCTATCTGTGTTCGGCCTGGCGAGCGTCGCGGGTGGGCTGACTTCTAGTCCTGGCCAGTTGATCGCAGCGCGCGCGGTGATGGGCGTCGGGGCGGCGATGGTGTTCCCCTCGACGTTGTCGCTGATCTCGAACGTGTTTACCGAGCGCCGCGAGCGCGCGCTCGCGATCGGCTTGTGGGGGGCGACCACCGGCGTCGCGATCGCGCTCGGTCCGATCGTCGGTGGCTGGCTGCTCCAGCTGTCCAGCTGGCGCAGCATCTTCTTCGCGATGGCTCCGGTCGCCGCTGTCGCCGGCGTTCTGGCCGCCCGTTACGTCCCCAGCTCGCGGGACGACCATGCGCCCGGGACCGACCGCGCCGGGTTCGCGCTGTCGACCGCGACGATCGGGCTGCTGATCTACACGATCATCGAGGCCCCAGACCAAGGTTGGGGAAGCGCGCGGATACTCGGCAGCTTCGCGCTGACGGCCTTGCTGGCGGCGACGTTCGTGGTCTGGGAGCGGAGAACCGAGCAGCCGATGCTCGACTTGAGCCTCTTCAGTAACCCGCGGTTCACGGCGGCGAGCGTCTCGGTCGCGATCTCGTTCTTCGCGCTGTCCGGGTTCATCTTCCTGGTCACCCAGTACTTCCAGTTCCTCAAGGGGTACGGCCCGCTGTCCACCGGTGTGCGCCTCCTACCGGTGGCATCATCCGTCGCGATCTCCTCGATCCTCGGCACCAAGCTCGCCGTGCGGATCGGGACTAAGTTGGTCGTCGCGGCCGGGCTGTTCTCGATGGCCGCGTTCTACATGTGGGTCACCACCGCGGCAGTTGGAACCAGCTACGGGACGATCGCCGCCCAAATGGTCGTCCTCGGAACGGGCATGGGCCTCACGAGCGCCCCCGCGACCGAGGCGATCATGGGCGTGGTGCCGAAAGCGAAAGCCGGAGTCGGCTCCGCGGTCAACGATGCCACGCGTCTCCTAGGCGGCACCCTGGGCGTCGCCGTCATCGGCAGCGTATACGCCTCGCTCTACGCAAGCCGGCTCACGAGCGGACTCCCGGCGCGCCTACCGGCCACGCTCGCGCACACCGCGCACGCATCGGTCGGCGCGGCCCTCGCCGTCGCCAAGCTGGCCCACGCTGGCCATCCCGCGCTCGCGACGGCCATCCACGACGCCGCCAGCTCCGCGTTCTTCAACGGCTTCCATGCGGCCAACTACGTCTCGGCTGGCGTCGCCGCCGCCGGCGCCCTGATGGCGCTCGCCCTCCTGCCCGCCCAACCCACGACCAGCGACGACGACACGCCTGAGACACAAGCACTCGGCTCGCCCGCCACAGCCGCGGCGCGCGGCTGACCCCAGAGCCGGCTGGCGCTCGACCGGTGACATCTGATTGGCGGGAACGTGCCATGGGCTCAGCAGCGCGTTGTCACGCGAGCTTGTACGGTGTCGGCACATGGCGTCGAGTCGTGCTCGTGAGCGTCCTCGTCCGGATCCGCCGATCGAAAGGCGCGACCGGCGTGTGCGGGTGGTACCGAGCATCGAGCGGGCCGAGGTCAATCTGCACGGCCACCGCGTCAACTTCAGCATCGCCGGCCAAGGCCCCGCGATCGTGCTGGTCCACGGCGTCGCCGGCCGGGCGGCGCAGTGGGACCAGACGGTTCAGCTTCTGGCTGAGAACCACACGGTCGTCGCCCCGGATCTGTTGGGGCACGGGGACTCGGCCAAGCCTCGAGGCGATTACTCGCTCGGCGCCCACGCCTCCGGTATCCGGGATCTGCTCATTGCCCTCAACATGGAGCGGGCGAGCGTCGTCGGTCACTCGCTCGGCGGCGGGATCGCCATGCAGTTCGCGTATCAGTTCCCTGAGCGCTGCGAGCGGCTCGTTCTCGTTTCAAGCGGAGGTCTGGGAGACGACGTCCATCCGCTGCTTCGAGCCGCGACGCTGCCAGGATCAGAGCTCGTTTTGCCGCTGCTGGCGCACCCGAAGGTCGTTGACGTTGCCTCGGTCATTCCGCGGGCGCTTGGACGGATCGGGTTGCGCACACGCGTTGACCTCGAGGAGATGGCGAGGGGCTACCAGTCACTCTCGAACGCCGAGGCAAGGAATGCCTTTATTCACACGCTGCGTGCTGTGATCGACCCCACCGGGCAGCGGGTCAACGCGTCGGACCGCCTCTACCTGGCGTCGAAGATGCCGTCGCTGATCGTCTGGGGCCGGCGTGACCGGATCATCCCGGTCGAACATGCAAGTCCAGCACACGAAGCGATGCCGGGCAGTCGTCTTGAGCTGTTCGACGGCGCGGGACACTTTCCGCACCTCGATGACCCTCTGCGTTTTGCCCGAACCCTTCAGGCGTTCTTTCACCAAACCAAGCCGGCGCGGCTCACCGCAGACGCGATGCGCAAGCTAGTGCTGGGTCGGGACGCGAAGTCCGCTCAGGTGCTCGAGCGGCTCGGGCGCGAGCATCCGACCGGCTGACACGGCTAGGGTTCCGTCGTCCACACCGACTCGCTGTCCTGCCGAGGAGATCGCATGTCCCGTTTTGCCAAGGTCAACCTGCTCGAGGTCGAGGACTCCGTCGCCGGACGGGTGGAGGGGCTCGAGGGCCGCTTCGGGCGTAAGCACCTGGACTCCCGCGATCTCGGGGTCAGTCTCTTTCGGTATGCCTCGAACCTGCGCAGCCCGACGGCTCATAGCCACAAGCAGCAGGAGGAGGCCTACGTCGTCGTCGCCGGCTCCGGCCGGATCCTGCTCGACGACGAGACCCAAGAGCTCCGGACTTGGGATGTCATCCGTGTCGCGCCTGAGGTCGTCCGAGCATTCGAGGCCGGCCCTGACGGGCTCGACGTCATCGCCGTCGGCGGCCCCAAGCCCGAGGAGGGCGATGGCGTCCGGGCCACCGCGAGTTGGCCCGACACGGGATAGTCATCGAAAGCGGCGTCTCGGCAGCTCACATCAAGGCCATGCGACCGGCAGTAGCTGGTCGATGAGAAGGAATCCACCTAGCGACGGCTAAAGCTCGCGAAGTACCAGCTGAAGATGTGTTCCACCGAGTCGCGGCATGACGGACGACCTAGGCCTCACTGACGAACCACCTGAAGAGCGCGGTTTCGACTACGCGCGGACGGTTGCGTTGAGCGACGGCGTGTTCGCGATCGCGCTAACCCTCCTCGTCCTGGGCATCAGTTTTCCGGAGCTGGCGTCAGGACGCCACGGCGAGATCGGGAGACAGCTGTTGGACAGGCGAGGGGAACTAGGTTCGTACGCGCTCAGCTTCGCCGTGATCGCGTTGCTCTGGATCCGCCATCACGCATTCATGCGCAGGCTTGAAGTCATCGACACTCCGATAACGGTGCTGAATCTCATCTACCTCGGGTTCGTCGCGTTCTTGCCATATCCCACCCACGTCCTCGGCGCGTACGGAGATCAGACCGCGTCCGTCGTGCTCTATGCAACCACGTCTGGGATGGTGGCGAGCATCGGCTCGCTCATGCGGATCCATGCACAGCGGGCTCATCTGCTGACGCAGCTAGGGGCGGCTGCCGCTGCTCAGCGGGAGCACTGGGCAATCGCGCCGGCGGTCTTCTTCGGGTCGATTCCAGTGGCGTTTGCGAGCCCCACGGCTTCCAAGTTCTGTTGGCTCCTACTGCTGGTTGGACGCCGCCGCTGAGTCACGAAATACAGCGTGGCGAGCGGTAGACGCCACCAGGCGGGAACCGCGCCGAGGCTCGCCACCAGATCAGTCCTCCGAGGCCTGATTGCGGTTTTCGTCGAGGGCTAGGCCGATCCAGGCATCTGGGTTGGCCATTGCTTGCTTGGTTCGAAATGGGCGGACGTTGGACCAGCACTTAAGCCTCACACGCTGGCCAGCTCCGACGTCGACGTCGACCGACGGGCTGCGAGCCCAGTCAATCGTGAGGTGCACCTCGTGGCTACCGGGCTCGACCGGGACCACCTGGGTTTGGCCCCCCCGTATGTTGGCGACTTTCACGCCATCCAGGAGGACGTGGTAGGACCGCCAACGGTCTGCCCATCCCGCACGCGCTCGAACTAGCTCCAGCGCCGCGGACCCGCTCGGCGGTTCCTGTCCGTCAGCTGCCTCCGTCGTCACCGATCGATTATCTCTTTGAGGCCCGTGTGGTGCAACGGGGCGACGCCGGAAGAATTAATACCCCCAGCCGGATTCGAACCGGCGATCTCCTGCGTGAAAGGCAGGCGTCCTAGACCACTAGACCATGGGGGCGCTTACGGGTTAAGGTAGCGGCGCGAGGGCATCGAGTTCGGCTTAAGCCGAAGGAGGAGAGACCATGGCAGGAGAGCAGAACGTCGAGACAGCGAAGCGCGCCTATGCCGCGTTCTCAGAGGGTGACGCAGAGGAGGCGATGGAGAACATCGCCGACGACATAGAGTGGATCGAACCGGGCAGCAGCGCCATCAGTGGAACCTACCGTGGTAAGCAGGAGGTGGGCCAGCTGTGGGCCAAGCTGGGCGAGAAGGAGCTCAAGGTGGAGCCGCAGTTCTGGTTTTCCGACGAGCAGCGTGTCGTGGCGCTGGTCCATCTGACGATCGCCGGAGAGAAGTCGGATGCGGCTGACGTGATGACGTTCCGAGACGGGAAGCTCGTCAGGTTCCAGACCGCCGGCGATACCGCCTTGATGGAGCGCATCTTCGGGTCGAAGTAGCGCTGGCTCGGCTCACATCTGCTCGCCGCCAGGGCCAACGGCCCGGTCTATGCTGAGCGCCGGGCCGCTGGCGTAACGGTAACGCACGAGCCTTTTAAGCTCCGAGATCCGGGTTCGATTCCCGGGCGGCCCACTCTGCCCTAGTGTCTGAAGTGCCGCCGGCTGGTGAAGATCATGGCCGCGCCCGCGGCATCCACGGCGTCGATCGTCAGCTGATCGCGCATCGAGCCGCCTGGCTGGATGATCACGCTGACCCCGGCGTCCAGTGCCAGCTGCGGGCCGTCCGCGAACGGGAAGTACGCGTCCGAGGCCAGCGCGGCGCCGCGCACGCGACCGATCCCGCCGGGGATGGCGGACGACGCCGCGTCATCAGATGCGGCGGCCGCCTTCTCCAGCGCCAGCCGCACTGAGTCGATGCGGCTCATCTGTCCCGCCCCGACCCCCACTGTGGCTAGGTGCTGAGTGAGCACGATTGCGTTGGAGCGCACGTGCTTGCAGACCCGCCAGGCGAACAGCGCGTCGTCCCACTCGGCCTCGGTCGGACGGCGCTCGGATACCACCTGCATCTCGTCACGCTGCTCGAGGCCCGAGTCGCGATCCTCCACCAGCAACCCCCCGGCCACCTGCCGCAGGTCCAGCTGCGCGCTGGCCACGGTGTCCTGCTCGCCGCGGTCCTCGAGGATCCGCATATTCGGCTTCGTCTCGAGCACCTCGAGCGCGCCCTCCTCATAGCCCGGGGCGAACAGCACCTCGATGAACTGCCCGATCAACGCTTCGGCCAGCACCCGATCGATTGGGCGGTTGAGGCAGATGATCCCGCCGAAGGCGGACATCGGATCGCAGGCGAACGCGCGCTGGTATGCCTCCAGCGGGTCCGTCCCGATCGCCGTCCCACAAGGATTGTTGTGCTTGACGATCACGCACGCCGGGACCTGAAACTCGGACAGCAGGCTACGCGCGGCGTCGAGGTCCAGCAGGTTGTTGAACGACAGCTCCTTGCCGCCCAGCTGCGAGACCATCGAGAGCAGGTGCCGCCGGGCGCCGACCTGCGTGTAGTAGGCGGCCCGCTGATGCGGGTTCTCGCCGTAGGGGAGCTCCAGCGCCTTCTCGTAGGCCCGCACGAACTGCGGCGGGAAGTCGCCACGTTTCTCCTGAAACCATCGCGCGATGGCGCTGTCGTAGCGAGCTGTGTAGGAGAACGCCTCGGCCGCCAGGTTCTCGCGGGTCGCCGGCGACAGCTGCCGGTCGGACTCCCGCAGCTCGGCGAGCACCGCGTCGTAGCTCTCGGGACTCACGACCGGCGACACGTAGCGCCAGTTCTTCGCGGCCGCGCGGATCATCGTCGGTCCGCCGATGTCGATGTTCTCGATCACCTCGCCCTCGTCAACCCCACGCCGCGCGGCAACCCGCTCGAACGGATACAGGTTCACACACACCAGATCGACAAACTCCACCTCGTGCTCGTCGGCGGCCTGGAGATGCGCTGGCTCGTCGCGCAGCGCAAGCAGCCCGGCGTAGAGCTTGGGGTGAAGCGTCTTGACCCGGCCGTCCATGATCTCCGGAAACCCGGTCACGTCGGTGATCGAGCGGGCCGGCACGCCGCTGTCCTCAAGCTCGCGCAGCGTCCCGCCGGTCGACACGATCTCCACTCCCAACCCCGAGAGACCCCGGGCGAAGTCGACGATTCCGGTCTTGTCGGACACCGACAGCAGGGCACGGGCGACGCGAACCTGCCGGGGAGCGGTCGGCGCGGACGGGCTGCGTGAGGCCTGCTCCATCGAGGTCTCGACTCTAGCGGTCAACCATCACCCGCCGGGGGCTCGAAGGATCGATTTTCACCGCTCCGCGCGCGATCAGCCGCACCGTCTCGGTCAGCAAGTCGTGCTCGATCGGACGCAGGCGATCCGCCACCTCCCCGGGGCTGCTCGCATCCGGCAGCTCGAGCGCCCGCTGCATGATCACCGGCCCGGTGTCCACCCCCCGATCGACGAAGTGCACGGTCACGCCGAACACCTTGACCCCATGGGCCAGCGCCTGCTCCACAGCGTGAAGACCCGGAAATGCCGGCAGCAGCGCCGGGTGGACGTTGATCACTCGCCCGTCGAACGCTTCGAGGAACGCCGGATCCAGGAGCTGCATATAGCCGGCCAGCACCACCAGGTCCACGTTCCGCCCCCTGAGCCAAGACGCCATCGCGCGGTCCCTGGCGCCGCGATCCGGATACTGGGCAACCTCAAACACCCCCGTCTCCGCCCCGGCGGCCCGCGCTCGCTCCAGCGCCCGCGCCTGGGGCTTGTCCGAAGCCACGGCCACTATCGACACCCCCTCGCGGCCATGCACGCGGTCGAGCAGCGCTTGCAGGTTCGTGCCCTCTCCCGAGGCCAGAACCGCGACTCTCATGCCGCCCGCAGCCCGTCGTCCGCAGCGCAGACATCGCAGCACTGCCCCATCGGGCTCGCCGTCGAGCGGTCGCCGAAATACTCCAGCAGCGCTCGCCGCCGACACGCGCCATCCTCGACATAGGACCAGATCGCTCGGTACTGGGCCCAGCGTGCGCGCTCGGCGTCGCGTGCCGCGGACACGCACCGCGCGAGCAGCACCCGGTCCCACTCGGCCACGACCTCTCCCACGAAGCGGCCCGGCGGCGCCGGCGACGGCTTGACGAACCTCGCCCGAGCCAGGTGCCCGATCACGGCGCGCAGCACCCCCTCGTCGTCGTGGACTCCGACCACGCCCTCGAGCTCCGAGACCGGCAGGTCGTAGCGCCCATCCGCGCCCGCCCACCGCAGCCGCTCAGCGACCAGCTCAAACGCTCCGTCCGGAACGCGTGCGCGCTGGATGAAGAACACATGCAGCCCCTTGTCCCGCCGCTCCGAAAACAGCACGCAGCGCGCCGGTAGACCGTCCCGCCCCGCCCGGCCGGCCTCCTGGTAGTAGGCCTCGAGCGAGCAGGGCACGCCGGCGTGGCACACGGTCCGCACGTCTGCCTTGTCGATGCCCATGCCGAACGCGTTGGTAGCCACGATCACCCGCGCCCGGCCAGACATGAACTGCTCCTGCACCGAAGTCCGCGCCGCGCGATCGAGACCGGCGTGGTAGGGCAGCACCTGGCAGCGGAGCGCCACGGCCATGGCCGAGGCCAGCTGCTCGCTGGCGCTGCGCGTGCCGGCGTAGACGATCGCCGGCAGCGCATCTGGCGCGCCCAGCGCCGCCGCGAGCCTGCGCCGCTTGTCGAGCGCGCCGCCGCAGGCGGCGACGGCGAACGTCAGATTGGGACGGTCAAAGCCCGTGCGGACGTGCACCGGGTCACGCAGCGCCAGCCGCTGCGCGATGTCCCCGGCCACCCGCGGCGTGGCCGTGGCGGTCAGGGCCATGGTTGCCCGCGCTCCCAGCCGGCGCGCGATCTCCGCCAGCGCAAAGTAGTCGGGCCGGAAGTCGTGGCCCCACTGCGAGACGCAGTGCGCCTCGTCGACCACGAACGAGCCGATCCGCGTTCGCCCCAGCGCCTCGACGAAGCCCGGCACCGCGAAGCGCTCAGGCGCCACGTACAGCAGCCGCGCCTCCCCCCGGGCGGCGCGCTCGAGCGCCGCGGCGTTCTGTGCGCCGTTGCGCAAGCCATTGACGAGCTGCACCGCACCAGGCGCGACCCGCTCGAGACCCGCGGCCTGGTCCTCCATCAGCGACACCAGCGGCGAGACGACGACCGTCACTTCGTCGCGCATCAACGCCGGCAGCTGATAGCAGAGCGACTTGCCGAACCCCGTGGGCATCACCACCAAGGCGTCTCTGCCGGCGAGCGCCGCAGCCACGGCATCCGCCTGCCCGGGCCGGAAGCGCCGGTAGCCGAAGACCTTCGCCAGCGCCTGCTCGGGAGCTTCCATGGGGTCGGCGACCATAGCGCCGCCCCCGGCGGCTACGCCAGCGCGGCCTCGAGCGCGTGCTTGCCGTTCGCCGTCTCGGTCCCGGGCAGCGGGTAGCGCCCGCTGAAGCAGGCGTCGCAGTGGTCTTCGCGCGAGCCGCCAATCGCGTCGTAGACCCCCTCCAGCGAGAGGTAGTGCAGCGAGTCTGCGTTCAGCTCCTCGGCCACCTCCTCCACCGTCCGCCCGTGGGCGATCATCTCCTCGCGCGTGGACATGTCGATGCCGTAGTGGCATGGATGCTTGATCGGCGGGGCCGAGATGCGCAGGTGGATTTCGGCCGCGCCGGCGTCACGCAACATCTGCACGATCTGGCGCGTGGTGTTGCCGCGCACGATCGAGTCGTCGACGACGATCAGCCGCTTGCCCTCGACGACCTCCGGGAGCGGGTTGAACTTCAGCCGCAGCCCCTGCTTGCGGAGGTCCTGACCGGGCTGGATGAACGTCCGCGCCACGTAGCGGTTCTTGATGAAGCCGTCGTCCTGCGGCAGCCCCGCGGCCCGGGCCAGCCCCCGAGCGGCGGCGTTGCCCGAGTCGGGCACGGGAATCACCAGATCGGCTTCGACCGGCGCCTCGCGCCACAGGATCTCGCCCATCTTGGCCCGCGCCACCTGCAACACCGTCCCGCCCATGCGCGAGTCCGGCCGGGCGAAGTAGATGTACTCGAACACGCAGAAGGCGCGCCGCTCGGCGTCGCCCACGATCCGCGAGCGAAAGCCGTTCTCGGTCAGGGTTATGACCTCGCCGGGCTGCACCTCGCGCAGGAACTTGGCGCCGATCAGGTCGAACGCGCACGACTCAGAGGCCACGCAGTAGGAGGCGCCGTCGTCGGACTCGATCATCCCCAGCGCCAGCGGCCGCAGCCCGTGCGGATCGCGAAACGCAACCACCGCCTCCCCCGTCACGACCACCGTGGAGAAGGCGCCCCGCAGCCGCGGCACGACGTCGGCCACCGCGTCCTCGATCCGCTCCGCTGGGTGGCGCGCCAGCAGCGCGGCGATGATCTCCGAGTCCGAGCTCGAATGGAACGGCACGCCCTCTGAGCGCAACTGCTCGTAGAGCTCGAGCGAGTTGATCAGGTTGCCGTTGTGGGCCAGGGCCAGCTCGCGCGCGTCGTCACGGACCACGGGCTGGGCGTTCTGCCAATGGGAGGAGCCGGTGGTCGAGTAGCGGACGTGGCCGATGGCCATGTCTCCCAGCAGCGTTCTGAGCGTGTGCTCGTCGAAGACCTGCGCCACGAGACCCTGGTCGCGGATGGCCATGATGTCGCCGCCACGGGCCGCCGTGGCGATCCCCGCCGACTCCTGCCCGCGGTGCTGTAACGCGAACAGCGCAAAGTACGCGAGCCGGGCGACGTCGTGATCGGGCGCGTAGATCCCGAAGACGCCGCACTCGTCGCGCGGGCCATCGCGGTGGTCAGAGAGCGGAGGCATCGAAGCTCTCGCGGTCAAGGGTAGCGGAGGCCACCGGCATGAGCCCGGCGTAGTTCGGAAATTGGCACGTTCAGGCGGCCGGCAATCTCGAGCGTTTCTCCCTCCACCACACCGATTTGCCGAAAGCCGGTCAGTCGAGCGGGAGGGCCCGAGACGACGAACGCCTGCCCTGGTGCCTCGGCGAACAGGTCCACCCCTTCCGGAGGCGTGACCCGCGCCCCGATGCCGCCAGCGATGCAGCACTCGGCCAGCGCCACCGCCAGGCCTCCCTCGGCGATGTCATGTGCACTGTGTAGCGCCTGGGAGCGGACCCCCATCCGGATCTTCTCCTGCGCGTCACGGACACGGGCACCGTCCGTGTCGGGGAGTGGCCCGCGGGCCTGCACACCCTCCAGCTTCTCGAGCTCCGAGCCCGCCAGCGAGGGCTCGAAGTCCCCCACCAGCGCGATCGCGTCGCCCTCGCGCAGGAAGCCGAGTCTCCCGGCGCGCGACGCGTCCGGGAGCTTGCCCACAATGCCGATCACCGGCGTGGGGAAGATCGCCCCTTGCGGCGCCTCGTTGTAGAGCGATACGTTGCCGCCCACCACCGGAACCCCGAGCGCCTCACAGGCCTGGGCAATCCCCTCGACGGCCTCGCTCAGCTGCCACGCGACCTCGGCCTTCTCGGGGTTGCCGAAGTTGAGGCAGTTCGTGAGTCCCAGCGGCTCGGCGCCCACGCAGGACAGGTTCGCTGCGCATTCGTAGACGGCCTCGGCGGCGCCGCTGCGCGGATCGCACGCCACGCGGCGGCCGTTGCCGTCGATGGAGACGGCGATCGCGGAGCCGTCCGGCAGCTGGAGCACTGCGGCGTCGGCTTCGTCGGGGCGGCGGACGGTCCGCGACTGGACGATCCAGTCGTATTGCTCGTACACGGGCTTTCGCGAGCAGAGGTTCGGCGAGCCGAGCAACTCCAGGAGGATGCGCGACTCATCCCCCGTCCACCGGCTAGCGCGCTCCGCGCGAACCGCGCGTGGCGCGGGACCGTCGCCCGCCTTCAGGTCGTAGAGGGGACATTCGTCCACCAACACGCTGACCGGCAGGTCGCCGACGACTTCCTTGTCGTTCAGCACCCGCAAACGTCCGGAGTCGGTCACTTCGCCGATCGGGGTCGCGAGCGTCTCCCAGTGCCGACAGACGGCGATCACGTCGGCGACGCGGTCTGGTTCGACGACGCACAGCATCCGCTCCTGGGACTCGGAGATCATGATCTCGAACGCCTCCATGCCTGCCTCGCGCAGCGGCACGCGCGAGACGTCGATGTCGATCCCCACGCCGCCCTTGCTCGCCATCTCGGAGGCCGAGGAGGTCAGGCCGGCGGCGCCCAGATCTTGTAGCGAGACGAGCAGCTCCCGGTCCAGCAGCTCGAGACAGCACTCGAGCAGCTTCTTCTCCGCAAACGGGTCGCCGATTTGCACCGAGGGCCGCTTGGCCTCGTCGCCTTCGCCCAGCTCGGCTGAGGCCAGCACCGAGGCGCCGCCGATGCCGTCGCGTCCGGTCAGCGCGCCGAGCAGCACGACCACGTTGCCGGCGCCGGCCGCCGCCGAGCGGATCAGCCGCTCCCTCGGCGCCAGCCCCAGGCACATGGCGTTGATCAGGCAGTTCTGCTCGTAGCTCTCCTCGAAGTAGAGCTCGCCGCCGACCGTCGGGACGCCGATCGAGTTGCCGTAATGGCCGATGCCAGCGACGGCGTGCTCCAGCAGATACCGCGAGCGCTCGGAGGAGTCCGGGTCACCGAAGCGCAGCGAGTCGAGTACGGCGATCGGCCGCGCGCCGACCGCGAACACGTCGCGCAGGATGCCGCCCACGCCAGTCGCCGCCCCCTGGAACGGCTCGACGGCGCTCGGATGATTGTGCGACTCGACCTTGAAGGCCACCGCCAAACCGCCGCCGACATCCACGGCGCCGGCGTTCTCGCCCGGACCGAGCAGGACGTGCGGGCCCTCGGTCGGCAGCCGCGAGAGCAGTCGCCGCGAGTGCTTGTAGGAGCAGTGCTCCGACCACATCAGCGAGAACATGCCCAGCTCCACTTCATTCGGCTCGCGAGCGAGCCGCTCGACGATCAGCTCGTACTCGGAGTCGGTGAGCCCAAGCTCCTGATGCCGACTAGGCGATAACGCGGTCATGGATTTCGGCTCGCATCGACTCGAAGATCTTTATGCCGTCGCTCGACCCCGTCAGCGGATCCACAGCGTGCTCCGGATGGGGCATCAACCCGAAAACGTTTCCCGCCTCGTTGCATACCCCGGCGATGTCGTCCTGCGAGCCGTTGGGATTCTGGCCCTGGGCGTAGCGGAGCGCCACGCGGACGGGCTCCGGGCTGTAGTAGCGCCCGGTGGTGTGCTTGACCGGGATCGACAGCGAGGGTGGACACTCGCGCGTAAATGCGGTCGCCTCGTCTACCACCTCCAGCCGCACCTGCCGGCAGACGAACCGCAATGAGGTGTTCGGCAGTAGCGCGCCGGGGAGCAGCCCCGCCTCGCACAGGACCTGAAAGCCGTTGCAGATCCCGAGCACCAGCCCACCCTCGTGCGCGAACTCGATCACCTCCTCCATCGCCGGCGCAAAGCGGGCGATCGCCCCCGCCCGCAGGTAATCGCCGTAGGAGAAGCCCCCCGGGACGACCACCGCGTCCACGCCCTGCAGGTCACGATCGCCGTGCCAAAGCAGCACCGCTTCGCCGACGCGAGCCGCTGCGCCGAGGGCATCGACCTCGTCGCACGAGCCGGGGAAGCGGATCACGCCGAACTTCATCGCCCGTTCTCGACGATCTCGTAGTCCTCGATCAGCGGATTGGAGAGCAGGCGCTCGCACATCTCGGGTAGCCGCGAGGGATCGTCGACCTCGAGCTCGATCAGCCGTCCCACATGAACGTTGCTCACGCCCTGGAAGCCGAGCGCCGGCAGTGCCCGCTCCACCGCCTGCCCCTGCGGATCGAGTATCCCCGCCTTGGGTCTGACGAGGACTCGGGCGCGCATCACGCCGCGGTTCGGCGCAGCCAGTCCTCGAACGGCTCGCCCGTGATCCGCTCGTAGGCGTCGAGGTACTTCTCGCGCGTGCGCGCGACTATGTCTTCCGGGATCTCGGGCGCCGGCGGGTTGCGGTCCCAGCCCGTCGAGGAGGCCCAGTCGCGCACGAACTGCTTGTCGAAGCTCGGCTGCCCGTGCCCGGGCTCGTACTGATCCGCGGGCCAGAAGCGCGAGGAGTCGGGCGTGCATACCTCGTCGCCCAGCGTCAGGGTGCCCTCGCCGTCGAGCCCGAACTCGAACTTGGTGTCGGCGAGGATGATCCCCCGCTGCCGGGCATGCTCCGCTGCATGCTCGTAGACCGAGAGTGATACCTCCCGCAGCCGCTCCGCAACGGCGCGGTCGCCGACCAGGCGAACCGCGCCCTCAAAATCAACCGCCTCGTCGTGCCCCGTCGTCGCCTTGGTGGTAGGGGTGAAGATGGGCTCGGGGAGCCTGTCTGACTCGCGCAGGCCCGCCGGGAGGCCGATCCCGCAGACGGCGCCGGTGGCCTGGTAGTCCTTCCACCCCGAGCCGGTGATGTAGCCGCGCACCACGCACTCCACCGGCAGCATCTCGAGCTTGCGGACGGCCATGCCGCGGCCGCGCGCCTCTTCGGGCACTCCATCGGTGACGGAGATCAGGTGGTTTGGCACCACCCCCGCCGTGCGCTCGAACCAGAATGTCGAAAGCCCCGTCAGGACCTTGCCCTTGTCCGGGATCGGGTTCGGATGGACCACGTCGTAGGTGGAGACGCGGTCCGAGGCCACGATCAGGAGCGTCTCGTCCAGGTCATAGATCTCGCGAACCTTGCCCGAGGCGAGCAGTGGGAGATCGGCTAGAGCGCTCACTGGGGCGATGCTAGCGGGCACCCCCGACGGCAGCGGCCCCGCGGCTCACCGCGCCGGCACCGTGCGCGGTGACCATAAGCGGCTCGTGCTTGACCTGATCGCGGCTGACCGGGTTCGGGTCGCTAGCGCGTGACGGCTGCCGGCGCGGCCACGATCTGGTCGAGCCTGCCGACGATCTCATCGCCGTAGCGGACGTAGGGGGCGTAGTCAAAGATCGCGTCAAGATCGAGGGCCGCGCCCGCCGCGTCGGCCGCCAGCAGCTCGCGCAGCGGAATCCGCTCGTCGAGCGCCCTCTGCGCCAGGCGCTGAACGATCCTGTAGGCCTCGTCGCGGCTCAGCCCCTGCTCGACGAGCGCCAGCAGCACGGCCTGGGAGAACAGCGCGCCGTGGGTCAGCTCGAGATTTGCGCGCATCCGCTGCTCGTGGACCACCATCCCATCGATCAGGGAGATCACGCGGCGCTGCATGTGATCGAGCAGGGTGGTGGAGTCGGGCAGGATGATCCGCTCCACCGAGGAATGCGAAATGTCGCGCTCGTGCCACAGCGCGACATCCTCCAGCGCCGCCTGGGCGTTGCCGCGCAATACGCGCGCCAGGCCGACGACCTGCTCTGACTTGATCGGGTTGCGCTTGTGGGGCATGGCGCTCGAGCCCTTCTGACCGGCGCCGAAGGGCTCGGAGACCTCACCCACCTCGGTGCGCGCCAGGTGGCGAAGCTCGGTGGCGAAGCGCTCGAGGCCTGCGCCGGCCACGGCGACGGCCGTGAGCAGCTCGGCGTGCCGGTCCCGGGCCACGACCTGGGTCGAGACCGGTTCGGCCTCCAGCCCCAGCCTTGTGAGCACACGGCGCTCGAAGTCGGGCGAGGACCAGGCATACGTGCCGACGGCGCCGGAGATCGCCCCCACCGAAGCCTGGGTGAACGCCCGCTCCAGCCGGTGGGCATTGCGGTCGGCCTCGAACGCAAACGAGGCCAGTTTGATGCCAAAGGTCGTCGGCTCGGCGTGAATCCCGTGCGTGCGGCCGACGCACAAGGTGTGGACGTGTTCCCGCGCCCGGGCGGCGAGCGCTTCTACCAGTCGCCGGGAGTCCGGCAGCACGAGCTCGGCGACGCGGCGCAGCTGGAGCGCCAGGCCGGTGTCGAGCACGTCACTCGAGGTCAGGCCGTGATGAATCCAGCGCCCTGCGACCCCGGCGGAACCGGAAAGCACGTCGACGAACGCCGCCGTGTCGTGGTCGGTCACCTTCTCGCGCTCGGCGATGGCTTCGACCGTGAAGCTTGCACCGCGGATTGCGTCGAGCTCCTCCGCGCTGGGCCCGTCCATCTCCTCTGCGGCCGCCACCTCGACCTCGCGCATTGCCTCGAAGCGGGCGTGGTCCGACCAGATCTCGGCCAGCTCTCCTCGCGTGTAGCGCGATATCACGGGCTTATGTTGAGCGCGCGCCCGGCGGTGGCGCTGCTGGTGGGCCCGCTCGAGTGCCGAAGCGCGACCGTGACCCGCACGGTGACTCCCCCGACGGCCCGCAGCGCGCGCGCCACGGCAACCGGGACGGTGGCCCCGACGCCTGATGTCTGCCCGTCCGGGATATTCACGGAAGCGAACATCACCCGCAGTGGCCCGGCGGGGCCGCCGGAAGTGGTGCGCAGGCTCTGCGTGGTGACGACCAGCACCGTCCCACGGCAGGCACCCTGGCCCCGGGGCAGGCAGCTCACGCGCAGCGAAGCGCGGCCGGAGCCGGCGAGCGAGACGTTTGAGCGGATCAGGGGCAGGCCGGGCACGACCGTGAACGAGCGTGCGGGCGTTGTTGTGGTGTGCCCGGCGTCGTCGCTCTGCACCGCGCGGATCGTGTATCGGCCGTTCGAGAGCCGGCGGGGCCACTGGAGACCCCAGCCCGCGCCACGGACCCGAGCGTTCACTGTGCCTAGCGCCTTCCCGCGGACGCGTGTGCCGCGCCAGACCCGGACGGTGACGGTTTTGGAATCGCTCACGTCGCCACCGGCCTGACCGTAGAAGAACAGGCTGGAGCGGGGCACCGACCCGTGTCTCTGCGGGTAGGTAAGCGTCAGCGCCGGCGGGTTGACCTTGATGCGGAAGCCGACTGGAGGGCTGAACCCGACCACGCCGGGCGCAGTCTGGGCCGCCACGGCGGTGTAGGCCCCGTCAGAGAGTGCGGGCGTGACCTTGATCGAGAACTGACCGCCCGACCCGATGCTGCCCACAACCTCGCGGACCGGTGAGCCGCTGACGCTGGTTCCCGGGTAGACCAGCAGGGTGGCCTGATTGCTGTCGCCGGGTTGGGTTCCCCCGGTTCCGCTCAGAGTTGGCGTGGCGGTGGTCAGCGGCTTGGAACCCAGCGAACTGAGCGTCAAGCCGGGGATCGCGCTGTTCGGCGCCGCGCTGCTGCTGTTGCTGAGCGTGAAGGTGACCGGTGCACTGAAGTTCTGCTGGCCGAGGGGGTCGTCCTGCTCGGCCAGCGCCGTGTAGGTGCCACTGGGTAACGGCGTGGTGGGCGTCGCTGTGTAGGAGCCGTTGGCGGCGACAGCGGCGGGGAGGGTAGCGACCGGGGATCCGCCTGAGTAGATCACGACGGCCACCGTCCCCGAGGCGTCGAAAGCCGTGCTTGCGGTGCCGGCAAACTGCGGTGCGCCGTTGGTGAAGGCGGCCCCGTTCGCCGGGTTGGTGAGCGTCACGCGGGGGTGTCGTGGTCTGGAGCTGGATCGTGACGTTCTCAGTGCAACCCGCGGACACCACTCCCGTTGTCAGGTGCAGCGGCCCGGTGACAGGAGTGCCACTGAGTACCGGATTGCCGCTTTGGTCTTCGACGCTGAACAGCACGCAAGTACCGTTATACGAAGCGCTCCAGGTGATGGGCTGGTCGGAGTTGAACGGGTCGCTCCACACAACCGTCGCAGTCCCGCCGAGGACGGCGTGCATAACCAGAGTGCTGCCGCTGGACTTGACGGTGTCGCCGCCGGCGTCGCTCCAGCCGGGGAGCTTGGAGTCGTAGCTCATAAGGCCGCCGCTTCCGTAATAGCCCCAGGATGGCTGTCCGTACGTCTGTTCCGGGTTGGTGCCCGGTGTGCCCGAGAAGTCCTTTGGCTGGCTCCAGCTGTAGGTGCCGGCGAGCGCGGCGCCTGGCGCGCACAACGCCAGCAGCGCCGCGGCGCCCAACGCGGAGGCGATCAGCCGCAGAGACCGCACGTGCGGCAGCGTACCCACCCGCCGCCGCGAGTGATGCAATCCTGACGTGGACAACGCTCGGGAAGCGGGCCTACCGGCTGGTCTCCGTGCTGCCTGGGCATCGACCGGTGCACTCACCGTCGTGCTGTTCGCCGGCGGATTGGTGTTCGGCGACCTCGCCGGGACAAGCAACTTCCCGGCGCTTGACGCAACAGCGGCGACCGTGCGTGCCTATTTTCTGCACAACGCATCGGAGGTGCGCGCGCTGTCGTTCTTTCACTTCCTGGCGGCGCTGGCTCTGCTGTTGTTTGCCGCGTACCTGTACATGACCGTACGAGAGCTCGGCGCGGGATGGGCGTCGGTGGCGCTGGCCGGCGGTATATGCGCCGCCGTGTTCCTGGCTTTATCTGCGATCTGCTATCGCGTGCTAGCCGAGGCTTCGGTGGCTCGCGACGCGCCGCTGGCGCACGGGGTGGTCGTCGCGTCCTACCTCGCGGGCGGGCCGGCGATTGGCGCGCCGCTCGCTTTCACGACCGCAGCCCTGACCGCTGCGGTAAGAAGCCGCGATCGGCTGCCGGCGTGGAACATCTGGCTGGGTGCGCTGGCAACGGTGCTGGGCGCCGCTTCGGCAACGACATTCTTGGGGCCGGCCAACAACAGCTCCGTTGTCTACGGAATCCTGTTGCTGGCAGCGGTGGTCATGTTCGTCTGGCTTGTGATGACGAGCTTTGCACTGGCCTCACGAACACGGGCCGGTGCGAGCGGGCAGTGATCTAGGATCGCGGGCGCATGGATTTGTGCCTGATGATCGAGGGCCAGGAGGGCGTGACCTGGGAGCAATGGATTGCGCTGGCTGGCGCGTGCGAGGAACACGGGATCGGCACCCTGTTTCGCTCGGATCACTACCTCAACCTCGACGGCCAGCACCCCGAGCGCGGCTCGCTCGACGCCTGGGGAACCATCTGCGGCCTGTCGGCCGTCACGTCGACGCTGCGGCTGGGCACGCTGGTCTCCCCTGCAACCTTTCGCCATCCGTCACTGTTGGCCAAGCTGGTCGCCACGGCCGACCAGATCTCGGGTGGTCGGATCGAGCTTGGGCTGGGCGCCGGTTGGCACGAGCGTGAGCACCGGGCATACGGGTTCCGGTTCGCATCGACCCCGGCGCGGATGGCAGTCCTCGAGGAGCAGCTCCAGGTGGTGCTGGGCAACTGGACGGAGGACGACTTCTCCTGCGCCGGTGAGCACTACGAGCTTGAGGCGTTGAATGCACAACCCAAACCGGTGCAGCGACCACACCCTCCCGTGATCCTCGGCGGCAACGCCGGTGCTCGCAGTGCAGCCCTGGCGGCGCGCTATGCCCAGGAGTACAACACGCCGTTTCCCACGCTGGAGGACATTGCGCAGCGGCGCGCAGCGATAGTGGAGGCATGCGAGCGTGTGGGCCGCGATCCGCTGCCGTTCTCGATCATGACTGGCATGCTGATCGGCGCCAACAGCGACGAGCTGCGCCGCCGTGCGGAGCGTTTGGCGGAGGTGCAAGGCGGCGACGCCCAAGCGTTGCTATCGGATCCGCCACCTGCGTGGATCGTGGGAACTGTTGAGCAGGCCGCAGAGCAGCTCGCAGCCCTGCGCGACGCAGGCGTCAGCCGCGTGATGTGCCAGCACCTGCTGCACGACGATCTCGACGCCATCGCGCTGATGGGCCGAGAGCTCGCTCCCGGGCTGCGCTGAGCCCCTAGCGCCACCAGAGCAAGACATAACCGAACAGCGCGGCCAGCAGCCACGCCCCAGCGGCCGCCGCCAGGGCGATCGCGCCCGCCACATGCTCGATCGTGAGCGCCGCTACCACCGCGAAGATGACCAGCGCCGCTCCACCCACGATCGCGCCGCGTGCGTCCTCGCGGGCGTCGGTGCTGTCCTCCTCGCGCTCGATCAGGGTGAGACTTGCCGCGAGGATCGCCGGGAAGGCCAGAAAGATGCCTCCCACTCTGGGACCGAACAGCAGGGTAATCGCGCCCGCGGCCACTGAGGTCACTGCGCCCGCCGCGAACCTGTACACGAGCTCGCGGCCACGGACGCCGGCGATCTTGCCTGCCTGAAGCGCGGGACGTGCGCTCAGCCGATCAGTGACCGTCGGCTCGCCCTGCTCGGTGCTCATAAGAGCATCACCGGCAGCGCCACGATCGCGGCGACGCCGAACCACGCAGCCATGGCGGTCGTGGCGGCCATCTGGGCTCGTGTTTTTCTCAGGAGAGGGACGACGGCGGCGGCGTAGGCCACCATGCCCACACCGCCCGCGATCATCCCCACGGCATTCTGGTGCGCGTCGTGCGGGCCCTTATCAAGCAGGACGACGGCCAGCCCGGCCAGGGCGACAGCCGGCGCGGCGCTGAACAGGCCCGCGAAGCGCTTCGGCGTCAGCCCCTCCGAGAGGAGCGCGAACGCGACCACGAGCGTGCCCCCGGCGAGACCCTTGATCGCCAGGATGATGACGTTGTGCACGCGGCTCAGAACTCCGCCGTCGGACGCGCCCGCGCGCAGCGTACGAGCTCTTCGCCGTAAGGAAGCGCGACTAGTGCGGCGATCGCGGCCGCCAGCCCGGTCCGGTAGTGGCCTGATACCGGTCGCCGCTTGCCCTGCAGCCTGAACGTCGGCCGCTCGCGACCGCGACCGAGCAGCGCCCGGGCCTGGTCCCAGTGCAAAGTGACGAGAAATGCGGTGGCCATCGCCGGGACCTGCTCGAGCAAGCCGTGGACGTGCTGCTCGGTTGGCGTGACCCGGCGGCGGCCGTCGGCGTAGGCGACGTCCCTGAGTGAGAGCTTCATCGTCCGTCGGATAACTGGCCTCAGGCCGAGCGACGTAAACGTTTTGTACATACACCCGTGTTGCGCTCGCGGCGCGACGGGTAGTGAGCCTCAAGAGATGTCAGGTGTTCAGAAATGACCGATAATCGAGAGCGCCGTGACCGGCAGATGGAGCGGCTGCGTGACGCCGTCGACCGCAAGGCCGATGAGTCGCGAGCGCAGGCGGAGGAGCACTCCAGAGAGGCGGCCGATCGGCCAGCGGACGAGGAGAGCATCCGCGCCAAGTCGTCGGGGCACAAGAAGAAGACCGCCGACAAATGGAACCAGTGAGGAAGGGCACGCTCGTCTTCGTGTCTGTGCCGCATCTGCTCGCGTCTGTCTAGCGGCGCCACGGGCGGGGAAGGTTTGTCGGGGGCCCGGCGTCGCTTGTCATGTGAAGGACTGAAAGGATTGAAAGGGTTGCGCCTGTACCGGCGCTCTCGAACCACGGAGGTCAAACATGACAAGGCATCTCAAATCTTCTCGTCGCCTGGCATGCGCCGCACTGCTGGTGCTGGCGCTGGCGCTGTTGGCGGCGGGCTGCGGGGGGGGCTCCTCCTCCTCGACGAAGTCGTCTTCCTCGTCGACGCCAGCCGCGACAACCACTTCCACCCCGAGCTCATCGACTTCGAAGTCGAGCGCGCCCAAGGCCAGCTCGAGCTCCTCCGGGATCCCCCAGGGCCCGAACGCCGGTGACGGCGACGCCGACAACCACGGCGGCCCCAGCGATGGGGATGGCAACATCTAGCCTCCGGTCCGCCGCGGTCATCGCTGTAGTCGTGCTCGTCGCCGGTTGCGGCGGCGCGGGCTCTAAGACGACCAGCAGCGGGGCCGACCGGACCGTTTCCTCGGCAGGGGCGACCACCGCGAGCAGCTCTGCGGGCGCTTTCGCCTGGCTCCGGCCGGTTCGGCCGCCCCCTGGCTGGCGTTCCGCTGTCATTCCCTCGGGCGCGTCGATGTCCTACCCGCCCGCTTGGCGCCCGATAAGGGGGGACACCGGCACCGCCAGCGCGGCTCTCCTGGGTGCCTCGCAGGCGTATGTCGGCTACCTGAATCTCACGCCACGTCAAGGCGCGGAGACGCTGTCTGACTGGACCCGCTTCCGGGTCGAGCACAACGCCGAGGAGGGCGACCGAAGCGTGAGAACCCTGGCCGCGACGAGCGGTCGCCGCGTCGGTGATCAGACGTTTTCGTGCGTGATCGACTCCTACACCACCTCGAGCCACTCCCACTACACAGAGATCGGGTGCCTGATCCAACGTTCGCGGTCGACTGTCGTGATCGTCGGAGCCAGCCCTCCTCAATCGTGGTCGACCGTCTCGCCGGTGCTGGAGCGGGCGATCGCCAGCGCACGGGCGTAAGTCGGGATCGGCACGGGGCCTTGGTGGCCTGGGGCGAGGAGCAGCTAGCGATGTCGGCTGACGAACTAGGATGAAGCCGTGGCCGGTATACGCTCGGGCAACGACACGAGGCGTCTCCTGAGCGGGAGCGGTCGCTGGTCCCGGTCAGGCTCGCGACGTCCGCATCCCTTGAGGGCAGTGGACGGCCGCAAGCAGCGCGGCATAGGAACGAACCAGCGCCGCCCGCTCTAGCGGTATCAGCTCGCTCGCTGGATCACAGCCTTCGCGGACCCACCGGTCTGAGTGGTCCATGGCGAGAGCGCGCTGGTCGGCGGCCCCTTGAACAGTCGACTCGGGCACGCCGTAGACATACGCGTACAGCTCGGCCAGGCTCTCAGTCAGCGGGCGCTGGTCGCCGCTAGACGTGGACTGCTGATGCTCACGGTGCACGCGCCACCACTCCACCTCGAGACCGGCTGCCACGGCGGGATCGAAAGGCTCGTGATACCGGTTCTTGACCATCGCATAGAACCGCTCCATCGCCCGTCGCGCTCCCACGGGATCGTTCACGGGGGACGGGGCCCAAAGCTGATTCGCGCGCAGGACGAGCCACGCGCCGAGCAACGTCTCTGGCCACGGCAGCCCGAATGTGTGGCGCGTTAGCAATATGGCCGAGCGCAGGAAGCTGATCCATTCGCGCCGGTAGTACGCCACCCAAGCAGCGCACTCCAACCCCCCGACGAGCCGCGGGTCGAACATCCGATGCGCCGGCATGGTCTGCCGCTGCTCGTGCGGACGGCGAGCCCGACGCGTAACAGTCCATCTCTGTCTAGAGAAAGCATTCGCCACGATCAGACGGGAGCTAATCATTACCGAGCGCCTCGGATGAGCGCGATGCGAGATGGTTGGGCGCCCATTGGAAGACGCTGCAGATTCGAGGTCTAGGGGTCCCGGTGCGCGAGGTGCTTGCCGGGAGGTCGGCGTCGCGGCCGGCCGCCTGACGCGGCGCGCAGCCTGGCCTTGCCGATCCGTTCGTCTACTTGACCGTCTTGCCGGTAGCGCCCAGCGCGTACCACGGGCCGCCAAACTGGCGCACGCCGACGTACGACGTGCTGCCCGGTCGCGCATCGCCGACATACGTATACAGCGGATGGCCGGCGTAGGTCACCTGCTGCTTGCCCCCGGAAAGCTTGATCGTTCCGAGCAGCGACGCTTTCACACCGCTCCCCGCCACCGGCTTACCCGACGTCAGAAGCGCCGGCCACACTGCGGAGCAGCCCTTGATTGCCACACATGAATTGTGATTGCGCGTGTCCCTGGCAAACATGTAGAGAGTAAATCCCCGTTTGTTCACGAGGATCATGCCCACCGAGGTGGACTGCAGTTGCACCTTGGCCCCGGACTGGGTGCGCGCCTGCGCGGCAGGAATGATGCCGGCGTAAAACGCCGCCCCCAGAACAGCGGCCGACAGCAGGAGAGTGGCTGCACGTCTCATGTCATCAACCTCTAATCGTGTCGTTTGCGTGCGCTGGCGCACCCTTCATACCGAAGGACGCCTCAGGCCCTCACACCTTCCCCCGGGGGGTGGCGCGATCGAATCGGACGGCCGAATCCGTAGTGGCGCCGTAGGCGCTGAGGGATCGATGACCTTGTCGTATCGAGCGGCCAAGTCATGCGCCGATTGCGCCGCTCGCTCTTGGCACTAGAGTGATCCCAATGGCCGCAGCGCACGACGATGCCCCGCAGATCGTCGTTTGGAGCGACTACATATGACCATTCTGCTACGTGGGCCTCGAACGGGCCGCGTGGCTCGAGCGCCGGTTCGGCGCGCGGATCGAATGGCGACCGTTTGACCTTCATCCGGAGTATCCGCCCGAGGGCATCCCGCGAGCCGCGCTCGAGCAGCGCTACGGCCCGGGACTGGTCGAGCGCCAGCGGGCGATGTTCGAGCAGGCTGGGCTGCCGTTCGCGGCCACGCTCGACAAGATCCCAAACTCTCGCAAGGCGCTGGCGCTGGCCGAATTTGCGGCCGACCGAGGAGGTCTGGATTCTCTTCACCCTCGTCTGTTCGATGCCTACTGGGGACGGGGCCGGGATCTCGGCGAGGAAGCCGTGCTCGTAGAAGAGGCGGGGGCCGTCGGGCTCGGAGAAGCTGAGGTCCGGCAAGCTGTGCAGGACAAACGCTACGTGGACCGGGTCGAGGCTCACACTCGGGCGGCGGTCGATCTCGGCGCCGGGGGAGTTCCGGCGTGGGCGATCGATCAGCGGCTCCTGGTCCCCGGGGCGCAGCCACACGAGGTCTTCGAGCAGGTGCTCGAGCGGCTAGGGCATTCGCCGGTCCTTGACGAGCCGCAGTAATTCAACGAGCTAAGGCGGTTAGCCTTGTGGCATGCCGCGACGCGCGCCCGCTACCGGCCCAGATCTGACGGGAAAGACGATGTTGGTGACCGGGGCGACCTCTGGGCTCGGCCTGGCCACGGCCGAGGCCCTGGCCGCGATGGGAGCACAGGTGGTAATCGGGGCTCGAAGCAGGGACCGGGGCGAGCAGGCCGTTGCCCGGGTGAGGGAGGCAACGGGCAATCGCGACACCGACCTCATCGTGTCGGATCTGTCCTCCGCCGCGGGGGCGAACCAGATGGTGGACGAGATGGGGGAAAGGTTCGATCGTCTGGACGGTCTGATCAACAATGCGGGGGTCGACGTTGGACAGCGCCAGATCACGGCGGACGGGCTGGAGCTCACGTTTGCCGTCAACTACGTGGCGCCGTTCTTGATCACCAATGGACTGTTGGGGTTGCTCGAGGCGAGCGCCCCGGCAAGGGTCCTCAACGTCGCGTCGACCGGATACAAGGGCGGCAAGCTCGATTTCGACGACCTTCAGAGCGAGCGCCGGTTTAGCGGCCAGCGCGCCTATAACAGCTCCAAGCTGGCACTGATCCTGTTCACCTACGAGCTCGCGCGCCGTCTCACGCAGAGCGGAGTCACCGTCAACGCGGTCGATCCGGGCTTCGTGCGGGGAACCGGAATCGGGGCGACGCTACCGCTCGGCTACAAGCTGATTGGAACGCTCATGTGGCCCTTCATGGCCAGCGTGCAAAGTGGTTCTGACACGATCGCCTGGGCCGCCAGCGACCCGTCGCTAGAGCGAGTTAGCGGCCGCTACTTCAAACGGCGCAAGGAGATCTCGACCGACGCCCCGACGCACGATGAAGCGCTGGCCCAGCGACTTTGGGAGGTCACCGAGGAGCTGACCGCAACGCAGCGCAGATGATCTCGGTCAGCTACAGGCGGGGCCGCAGATGATCCTGATCCTGGGCGCCACCGGGATGTTCGGAAACCGCGTGCTGAGAGAAACGGTACGTCGGCGAGCGCCTGTGCGGGCGTTGGCACATTCGGCGGCGACAGCTGAGCGTCTGCGCGCAAGCGAGATAGAGGTAGCGATCGGCGATCTCGATCGCCCGGAGACGTTGGACAGCGCTTTCGCCGGAGTGGACACCGCGTTCATCGTCTCGCCAATGGACGACCGCATCGCCGTGCGGGAAACTAATGCCCTCCACGCGGCACAGCGGGCTGGCGTACGGAGGGTCGTCAAGGTCTACGGCGCGGTCCATCACCACGGCGATTCCCTCGACGCTCTGCACCTCGAGAGCATCGCCGCGATCAGGGAGTCCGGATTGGATTGGGCCCTCGTATCCCCGAACTCCGTGATGGAGACGAGCCTCCTGAGCCAGGCCGACGCGATCAAGCAGGCTGGCGCTCTGTTCGGCTCCGCCGGGGACGGAAGAGTGGGTCTCGTGGCCGCCGACGACGTTGCCCGGGCCGCCGCGGTGGTGCTCGCCGATCGCGACGAGCCCGGCGCCAACTACGAGCTCACAGGGCCTGCGGCGCTCACGATGGCCGAGATGGCAGCGACGTTGAGCGAGGCGTTGGGCCGACGGGTCACCTACCAGGACATGCCGGCTGAGGAGTTCCGAGCCCTCCTCGTGAACCAGGGGGGCGTCCCAGACGATCAGGTCGACATTCAAGTCATGCACCACTTCGCAGCGTGGAAGCGCGGCGACGCCGACCTCGTGACCGACACCTATCGCGAGCTCACGGGCTTGGCTCCCATCAGCCTGAGCGAGTGGGTCGTCGGCCACCGCGAGGCCTTCACTCCCTCGCACGGGTGAGCGGCAGGCCCGCGAGCGCCAGCGGGTTGCTTTGGGGGCCGGACGCTGGCTAGTGTCGGCTCCACTCGCTGTCGGAGGGATTGGAGAGGACCGCCGTGACGAATACTGATCGATACCCCCACCTGTTCTCGGAATGGACCATCCGGAATACGGTGGTTCCCAACCGGGTTGTGTTCGCGCCGACGTGTCCCGTGTGGGTGCGAAGCCCCTACGAGGGCACGTTCACCGACCAGGCCGTGGCGTATTACGAGGAGCGGGCCAAGGGCGGGACCGGAATGATCATCATCGGCGGGACCCTGATCAACCCCGACACGATGTATTCGCCGTTCCTGTTCCCAGGGCTATGGTCGGATGACCAGATCGAGGGCCTGGCGGCCGTTGCGGAGGCGGTACATCGCCATGGGTGCAAGCTCGCCATCCAGTTGCTGCACGTCGGTCTGCGGGCTGCGACCACGTTCAAGACCGATCCCTCGTACGACTTCGACGCCACCTGGTATCAGGTTGCTCCAAGTCAAATTCCGCCGGGCGAGTATCCGGGCGCTCTGACGCCGAAGGAACTCGAAGAACACGAGATCGATCAGATCCTCCAGGATTACGCTTCGGCGGCGCGGCGCGCGATTGCGGCGGGCCTGGATGGCGTGGAGTTCCACATGTCACACGGATATCTCCCATGGCAATTCCTCTCGCCGCTCTACAACCACCGAGAGGACGGATGGGGCGGCAGTTACGAAAAACGTCTGCGGTTTCCGCTCGAGGCCATGAGGCGGATACGTTCCGCGATCGGGCAGGAGCCCTTCATGGGCTATCGGCTGAACTCGACGTCATTCTGGCCAGGCGACCTCGAGCTGGATGACATCCAGCGGATCATCGCCGACTTGGACGCAGACGCTGTCAATCCGGATTACGTGTCAGTGTCGGCGGGCGTACACCACTCATACATTCACACCCCGATGGACTATGAAGGTGGTTGGGAGCGTGAGTACACCCACGCGATCAAGGAGGTGACCGACAAGCCTGTCCTGCTGGTGGGGCGGATCACGGATCCAGCCGTCGCAGAGGAGCTGTTGGCCGACAGGGAGGCGGACGCAATCTTGCTGGCGCGGCAGATGTTCGCCGACGCGGAGTGGGCAAACAAGGCTCGCGCCGGTGAGGAGCGGGACATCAGGCGATGCGTGGCGGCCAACTACTGCTGGCGCAGCGTCATCCGCGGCGGACGGGTGCAGTGCGTCTACAACCCAACGGTCGGGCGCGAGGAAAAGTGGGGAAGCGGTACCTTGACCACCGCTGGCTCGCACCGGCGGGTGCTGGTAGTAGGGGGTGGCCCAGCAGGTCTCGAGTACGCTCGCGTTGCGGCAGCCAGCGGGCACGAGGTCACGCTCGTTGAGCGTGACTCCGAATGCGGGGGTCATACGCGCGCCTACGGCGCTCTCCCCCATCGAGGGCAATACGCATTCATCGGCGAGTGGCTGACCGAACAGGCTGAGAAGAACGGGGCATCCATCCGGCGCTCATCGCCGGTGGACAACGCCGGGATCGAGGAGCTGCTGGATGAGCTGCACCCCGAACACGTCGTGATCGCAACCGGGGCGCGCTATCGACGCGACGGCTTTCAAGGGCAGACCGCCCAACCGGTGCCCGGCTGGGAGAGCGGTAATTGCGTCACCTGGGACGACGTGGCTTTGAAGCGGGCGCATCCCTCGGGCAATGTGGTCGTCGTCGACGACCTTCAGGATGTCGCGGCCCCGCTCACGGCCGTGTCGCTCGCCGATTCTGCCGATCGGGTGTCACTCGTTACGCGGTGGCCGATGGTAGGAATGGAAACCGCGCCGGATGTCTACCTGCACTGGATGCTGACCTATATCTACGAGACCGGGGTCGAGATGCTCTGCGACCGGCTCGTCACCCGGATCGACGGCTCCAAGATCTACGCGACCAACATCTACAAGCAAGACGACGTTCGAGAGCTAGATGCCGACTGGATCGTGATGGCCACCGGGCGTCAGTCCGAGAACTCGCTGTATCACGTGTTGCGTAGCCGCCAAGTCAGCGTCGAGACGATCGGCGACGCCACCGCGCCCCGCGGGACGTACGAGGCGACGTACGAGGGACACCGTCAGGCGCGAAAACTCGGGATGCGCTGAAGGGCACGGTTATTAACCGTTCAGTGGGTCGGCTTGGCTATGTGATCTTGCTTCCCGCGTTAGCCGCGCTGGTGGCGGGAATCGGCGGTTCATCAGTAACCGCGGCCGCCAACCGTTGCCCAGGCGAGCGGTTGTCCTGCGAGCAGCTCGTCTCGCTCGGTCTGGCTTACCCATATCCACGTGAGCCGAGCTCTTACCTGTACGTCAACGGGGTTGCTTACCCCTATGTGGAGCTGAACCCGGGGTCGTTCGCCGAGAGCACGGTCCGTGCTGACGGCACCACGCTGACTGCCAGTCGACTGCTGCAACGAGTGGGGTTGGGACCGGCGGCATACGAACCGCGCACGCCGGTGATCGCATACGGATCAAACGCGAATGTGGATGCGCTGAACCGCAAGTTTCTCGTGTCCCAGTTCTCTGGAAGCGCAGTGATCCCCGTGATTCGTGCGACGCTGCAGAACTTCGATGTCGCCTGGTCCCCGGAATTCGTATTCAACGGCGCGATGCCGGCCACGATCGGCGGTTCTCCGGGAACGCGTGTGAACATCTGGATCACGTGGCTCGACGCAGGCGAGCTGAAGCGGATGAATGCGACCGAAGGCGTCGGGACGCTGTACTCATACGGCTTCCTAGCCGGGGTTCGTCTGGATACCGCGGGACCCGCGGTTAGGCGACCTTGGGTCTACGTGGACTGTTTCGGCGCGGTGCGAGTCGGTGGTCGCATCCTCGCAATTCGTAGAGTCGGTGCCCGGGACCGCCGGTTTCTCCCAGTTGACTCTGCTCAGGCGCTCGCGCTCGTGTCGCCCGCGATCGGATGGAAGCAATCCGTGTTCGACCTGCTCTGGGACAACGTCCGCTCCAAAACCCGGAAGGCCAGCCGCAACAAGCTGCTCAAGCGACTCGGGGTGCAGCTTCCAGCGCCGGGCTACGAGCCCCAAATTAGATGCGCCCAGCACTGACTGCGGTCTTCGTCTCAAGACATCGGATGCTCACGTCGGCACCTTGAGTCCCGTCACGAATCACCCGCCTCCGGCGACCCGGCGAAAGACGAACTAGACGCTTCAGCCGGACGTCGTCCGCTGAGGGTCTCGTACGGCCTGCGCTTGGTCTTCTTTGATCGTCCGAGCGCTGGGGCTAGCGGAAAGCGGGCGTTCGCGGGGTGCTTTAGCGGTGGGTGACGCCGGCCTGGGCAAACGGGGCAAGCGTCGGCTGCTTGACGGGCGCGTCGCCGAGCGCCTCGTCGATTGCCGAGAGCGTGTCTGGGGTTAGCTCGATGCCCGAGGCCTTTGCGTTGGCGTGGACCTGCTCGGGGCGGGAGGCGCCGACGATGGCTGCTGCGAGCTCTGCTCGTCGTAGCACCCAGGCGAGAGCCATTTCGCTCATCGACAGGCCGGCCTGCTCAGCGATCGGGCGCAGGCGGTCGACGGCCTCGAGGATCGCGTCGCTCAGGAGCGGCCCCATAAACGCCCCCATCTCGCTGCTGGCGGCGCGCGAGTCAGCGGGGGGCGCTTGGCCGGGTCGGTACTTGCCGGTCAATAGCCCTTGGGCGAGCGGTGACCACACGATCTGGGAGATGCCGTTGGCGGCGCACAGCGGGAAGACCTCGAGCTCGGGCGCCCGCCAGAGCATCGAGTACTGCGGCTGGGAGGAAACGAGCAGGTCGGGGCCTGCGATATCGATCGCGGCCTGGATCTGCTCGGGCGTCCACTCGCTAAAGCCGATGTAGCGCGCCTTTCCCGACGCCACGACCTGCTGCAGCGCTTCGATTGTCTCCTCGATCGGCACGTCCGTGTCAAAGCGGTGCGTCTGGTAGAGATCGACGTAGTCGGTCTGGAGCCGCTCAAGCGACGCGTCGATCTGCTTGGCGACCTGTGCGGCAGACAACCCACGGTCCTCGGGGTCGTCGGACATCGGCATGAACACCTTGGTCGCCAGGAGATAGGAGTCGCGCGGGCGGCTCGAGAGGATCTCGCCCCAGGCCGACTCTGCTGCGCCCCGGCCGTAGGCGTTGGCGGTATCGAAGAAGTTGATGCCCGCCTCAAAGGCCGCATCGGTACAAGCGCGCGTCTGCTCAAACGCCACGCCGCCCGCGAACGTCAACCAAGAGCCGAGCGAGATCTCCGAGACCTCCAAATCCGACGAGCCAAGCCTTCGATATCGCATCTCACGCTCCTTTTCGAATGCCGGCCAAGCCTAAAAATCGCAACAGGTTGGCCAGACTCAGCCTACGCACCTCAGACCGACTGCGTTCCACGGGTCCCAGACACCGAACGGGAGACGGAAGAACGCGTCTCGCTCCGGTAGTCCCGGGGCTCGTGGTTCCGCTGCACGCCGGCGCCCGGAAGCGGCGATTGCCAGAGCGAGCTGCCGATGCCCCCGGCCGCAGACGACGGACGATCGACGTCACGCTAGTAACGCGATCGTCAGGGGCGGCGCGTATCCGGCCCCGACCGGGCGAGTGCTCGGGGCGTCCCCATATGCACGTGGCCGTTGCCCTCGGGTCAGTGGTAGCGGTCGAAGTCGCTCGGCCAGGACAGCGGGAACAAATGGCGGTAGGGACGGGCGTTGGCGATCACCTTTGCAAACGCCGGGCGCTGAGCAAGCGCGCGGTAATACCGAGTCAGCTGTGGACGGGTGCCCTCATCCCACGGATGAATCGCCAACGCGTAGAAGAGGCCCGGTGCGGCGGCGCAATCGGCGATCGTGAAGGTGTCGCCGGCGAGGAATTCCTCCGCGGCAAGCTGTGTCTCGAGCATTCCGTACGCCATCTCGAGACGTTCCCGTGCACGCTGCACCGCGCGGTTGTCGAAGCGTTCCTCGATCGTGTCGGAAACGATCGCCTGAACGGCGTCTGAAACGTACTGGTCGCAAATGCGGTCCCACAGGCGAGCTTGTAACGAGGGCACCAATCGCGCGCCGGCAACGTGCTCGATGATGATCGACGTCTCCCCGATCACCTGCTCGCCGTCGCGCAACACCGGGATTGAGGCCGGCGGCCACAGTTTCGCCAGGTCGGCTCGGCTGAAGTCACGCTGCTCCTCGAGCACGTCGTACCCGACGCCAAGCTCGTTGAGCGCGACCAGCACCTTCTGGCAGTAGAGCGCGAAAGGGTGTTCATACAGGACGAGCATCTCGCCTTCTCCAATTCCGTTGATCAACACCCCCACAGACTCTCAGCTGCCATGGAACTAATCGCATCGCTCACGCGACCGACAGGCCTCGCGCCCACCCCCACGCACTTCCGGTCGGCGCTGCGGCGCCGTCGCCCATCCGGCAGTCCCGAAAAGAGCCCTCTCGGCGCTTCGGGATTGGAGGCGAGCGGCTCAGGCCGCCTCGCGTCGGTGCTGCGACGAGTGTTGCTGTTGTCGCTTGCTCGATGCTCAGGCTGTGCGGGCAGCCTTGCGAGCGATGCGGTCAACCCACTCGCCGGTGATCTGCCTGGTGGCCACGTTCGCGCGGTTGAACGCGTTGATCGTCGCGATCGCGACCACGAGCGCGGCCAGCTGCGGCTCGGTGTAGTGCCGCGCGGCCTCGTCCCAGACCTCGTCCGCCACGGGATCGGGACGGTCGGCGAGACGGGTGGCGGCCTCGGTGAGCGCCAGCGCGGCGCGCTCGGCGTCGCTGAAGTACGGCGCCTCCCGCCACGCCGCGACCAAGTGGATGCGCTCGCTGCTCTGGTCCGCGTGCTCGAGCTCGCGGGAGTGGATGTCCACGCATCCGCTGCAGCCGTTGATCTGGCTCGCGCGCAACTGCACCATGTACAGCGTGGTCGCCGGGATGCCGGAGTTGGTAGCCGAGGCCCCGAGCTGCTGAAAGGCCTCGAGCGCGCCCGGCACCATCATCACCGGGTTCTCGATTCTTGCCTCCATGATCTTCCTCCTGTGTAGTGGCCTGTCGTGCCGCCGCCGCCCCACCGGAGAGCGCCGTTCCTTGGTGGTGGTCATTCTTTGATGCTCTTTCGCTAGTTGATATGGAAACCCAGCGGTTGGTACAGCTCACTCACTGGGCTCGCATTTGCTCCATCTCATGCGCACCGTGGTTGATCCAAACAGGAGCGGACCTTTGGTGCTCATCGCGTCACCGTACGCGGCTTGAGCGCGTGCGGGGCAAGCCGGTGGACCGGTCGGCGACGCGGTCCCTCCGCGCGTGAACGCAAACTGAAGTTCTCGCGCCTGCGGCGGGAGGGGCGCGCCTGCGCCGCCAGCCGGGCGTGCTCGGCGGCCTCGACCAGGTCGCGCTGGTGAGCGGCGACCAACTTATCGTGGATGTAGCCGTTGAGGATCATGGTTCTCCTTAGGTGTATGACTCACTATGACTCCGGGGGGGCATAAGGTCAAATAGGGATCTATGAGGAATGCCTCTAAGGAATGCTTATGTGCAAGTTCCGGCACGTATGGGCGTTCCGTGGCGCCCCTCGGCTCCTTCTCGGCCACCCGCCGTGGCGCTGGTTCTTGGGTCGTGTCGCCTCCTCGGCGAGCAGACTCGCGGCGAGCACGACTACGACGCCGATGATCTCGAGCAGCGCCGAACCGTTCGTGCCAAGCGGGATCGTGCACACCGTGAGGCCGGTGGCGAGCAGTCGCCAGGGCGATCGCGGAATGCCAAGCGTGCGGCAGAAGAGGATGTCAGCGATCAGGAACAGCGCCGCTCCACCGGCGAGCGAGACGGCGCGGGCGAGGTCGAGTTCGGCGAGGGCATGCCCGATCGCGCGCTGCAGGACGGACGCTACGCCGATGACCGCCAACAGCAGCAGCAGGTGGCAGTAGTAGTAGCCGTTTAGGGCGAGCTGTGGTTGGCGACCAACCCGGGCGTGCTCGATCGCAAGTTCGGCCGGTTCGGCGCCGCGTGCGAAGTACACCCACCACAGGCACGCGCTGAGCGCCAGCCCGAGTACCGAGACCGCAACGAGCTCCAGCGTCACAGGCTGACGGCTCGCTGCGATCGCGACCACGGCAACGGATTCACCCAGCGCGATGATCACGACCCCGCCGTGGCGCTCGACGAAGTGCGCTGCCGCGATCGGATGCCCGCCAGGGGCGCGCACCAGTCGAGGGGTCAGGTAGATGACCAGCACCGCGAGCGTCCACAACGCGTAGCGCGCCCCGCTGTTATGCACAAGCCCCGCCACCAGGAGCAGGCCCGCGGTAGCGAGGTTGAAGCGTGCGAAGCCGAGAACCGAGCGCAGCTCCGGAAAGGCCGAGGATCCGGCGTACAGGCCTGCGTGCATGCAAATCACGAACAGGTACGCGAGCGCAAACACAGTGCCCTTGTCACCGAATGCCTTGGGGATCGTGAGCGCGATCACCAGGAACCCCGCCATCGCCGCGAGCATCAGTAGCTGCCGCGAAGCGCTCCTCGCTGGGGACGCGTTCGCGAGCCACGCGAAAGCGTCATACATCCACCAGATCACGATCAGCATCAGCACGACCTGAACGAGCGACCTCGTGGTGGGATGCCTGGCGAACGTCGCCGTCAACTGCGTGACCGTGACGACGAACACGAGATCGAAGAACAGCTCGAAAGTCGAGACGCGCAGGATCTCGTCTCCGCCTGCGGCTGGTGAACGCGGGCTGTCGCTCGAGTCGAGCATCACCCTGACCATGACGCCCGAGGAGCCCGGCCCGCCAGGTCAGTGCAACTCGGACCGGCTGCGGCGACCGGAGCCGATCGCGCCAGGTGCTCCGGCCGAGCCGGCCGCCCGGTGAACTCCGCTCCCCCGAGGCGAAGAAAAACTCCGCGATCGGTGACAGACGACTGCTGAGATCGCCCCGGACAGCAAGCACGAAGGCCGAGAACATCGCGAAGCGAAGCTACGCGGTCCGGCGAGGGTCGGCGTTTGTTAGCGGCCGAGGCGTTCAGGGGTGCGGGCTCTCCGGCTGCTTTGCGGTGTCGAGCAGCTCGCGATAGGAGCCGTGCTCGATCTCGTGGATGATGCCCGGCTCGGCGGGGCGCCACCCGAGCTGCGTCCGGGCGCGTGTGCTGTCGATTCGAATGTCGCCTTGAAGCCAGCCGATGTAGGGGACCATCTCGCTTGCCTCGGCCAGTGGCAGTGCCCGCGTTCGCTGGGGCGCGCCGACCAGCTTCCCGATTGCGGTGAACACGGCTGCTGGAGTGGACTGGTCGGCGGCGAGATTGAAGACGCTGGCAGGCGGGGCTTTTTCGAGGGCTTGGACGTAGCCTCGGCCGAGGTCGTCCACGTGTACGTTCGGCCAGGCGTTGGTGCCCGGCTCGGCGTAGCACGCGTAGCCTCGTGCGACGGCGTCCCGGATGAGCGTGACCAGGATCGCGCCGCCACCGCCGCCGTACACGAAGGCGGGGCGGATCGCGATGCCGCCGAATTCGAGGGCGGCCAGTTCGAGCTCGCGCCGCCAGGTCAAACCGGGCGGCGTGTGCAGCGGCTCGTCCTCAGTTACGGCTTTGCCCTCAGTGTCGCCGACGACCCCGATGCCGCTGGTGTAGACCAGCCGCTTTGAGGTTCCGACGAGTACGTTTCGAAGCGTTTGGATCGCGCCTGTGTCGATCCGGATCGCCTGGTCAAGTTGATCGTAGGCATCGCGGGGAAACCCAGCGTGAATCGTGGCGTCGGTACTGGCAGCGCCGGCGGCGAGCGCCTGCGGGTCGGAGAGATCTCCTCCGAGCGGCTTGATGCCAGCCGCTCGGAGGCGATCCGCCGAGCACTCGGAACGCGCCAACCCCAGCACCTCGTGGCCAGCCGCGATTAAGGCGCGGCCGATCCCCGCGCCGATGAAGCCGCTGGCGCCAGTAAGGAATACTCGCACGTGCCTCGCCTCTCTCAGAGCCTCGGGTCGGTCTGCGCGCCAGCTGGACCGTAGACAAAGCCTCTGGTCGAGTCGATGAAGTCGTACGGGAACCCAAGCGTGATGGCACTGACCTCGTCGAGTCGCTGCAGCGCGTCATCGGGCAGCGCCAGTTCGAGCGCGCCGAGGTTATCCACGAGCTGGTCGAGGCTCCGGGTGCCGATGATGGGGTGTACGCGTTGATGCCTGGAGGTGACCCAGGCCAGGGCAACCTGTGATGAGCTGACGCCCAGCTCATCGGCGACGGCGTCGACCTCGGCGGCGATGCGCCGGTCGCGTTCGGGGATCTCATCGGGTTTCACCCTTGTCGCGCGTGCCGGCGCCGACCGGGTGAACTTTCCGCTCAGCACCCCACCGGCCAGCGGCGACCACACGGCGACCGATAGCCTCAAGGCGTCGGCCATCGGCAGCAGATCCCGCTCGATGTCTCGGCGCACCAGGCTGTAAGGGACCTGTAGCCCAACGAACGGGCTCCAATCACGCCACTCGGCTAGCGCGTTGGCCCGCGAGACTACCCACGCCGGAGTGTCCGAAATCCCAACGTACAGCACCTTCCCCGCGCGGACAGCATCGTCCAAGGCGCGCATCATTTCCTCAATCGGGGTCTCGGGATCCCAGATGTGCACCCACAACAGATCGATGTAATCGGTGCGCAACCGCTCTAGGCTCTGCTCGAGCGACCGGGCCAAGCTCTTGCGATGGTTGCCCGACGCGTTAGGGTCGCTGCCGTCGACACTTACGGTGTACTTCGTCGCGATGACGAAGCGATCCCGTTCGGCGCCGAGCAGCTCGCCCACGATCCGCTCGCTCGCTCCCTCGGTGTACCGGTTGGCGGTGTCGATCACGTTGCCTCCCGCCTCGACGTACGCGCTGAAGATCTTCCGGCATTCCTCAACCGAGGCCCCCCAGCCCCACTCATCCCCGAAGGTCATCGCCCCCAGGAACGCCTCGGATACCCGCAGGCCGCTGCGTCCCATCAGTCTGTAGCGCATCACCGCCGAAACCTCAGATCAGCTGTCCCGACAGCCCTTGCCGCGGTAGAGGTGGGCGAGGACTGGCGGTCTTTTCGGGTGGCGGTAGCGGTCGCCATCTCGCCTCGGGGGCAGGGCATGGTCAGCGGCGCGAACCGCAGGTGGCAGCCATCGGCGTCGGACGGTCCTACCGCCTGCACGCGCGCTTCGGGAAAAAGTGCGCAAACCGGCGGCGCGTAGTCGGCTGCCCGGCATGTGACAGTCAAGGGCTGCGACCGAGAACGCTCGCAAGCGAGCGGCAGCTTGGCGCAATGCGTCACGGAGACGCTTCGCGCAACGCTGGGAGGATCTCGCTCGCGAGCCGCTCGAGTTGTTCGTCCTCGTCCGGGCCGACGAGTGAGAAGTTCATCGCGGTCAAGCCGAGCCGGAGGAAGCTTTTGAGGCGCTCAATGATCGCCTCGGGTGGGCCGGTAACGATCGAGGGGCGCTGCGCGGGCTGCTCGTCGATGCGCAGCTCCATGTTGTACGCGCAGGTGATCGCGTTCGGGTCGCGGCCTGCTGCTTGTGCGGCGGCGAGGACACGGTCGCGCATTTCCCCGACGACCTCCGGGGGGGCGTACCCGAGCGAGGGGATCCAGCCGTCGGCGAGGCGGCCGGTGAGCGCGAGCGCGCGCTTGCCGAACGCTCCCAGCCAGATCGGGATCGGGCGCGTTGGTTTGGGCTCGATGCGGGCGCCGTCGACGCGGTAGAGCTTGCCGCGGTGGCTGAACTCGGGCTCGGACCACAGCCCGCGGATGATGCGGACCGCGTCCTCGAGCCCGTCGATTTTCTCGCCCGCGGTTCGCGGCTCAAACCCGAGCGAGCCGATCTCCCCGTCGGAGGCGCCGGCGCCGAGGCCGAGGATCAGCCGGCCTGCGGATAGCCGGTCGAGTGTCTCCGCCATCTTGGCGGTGATCGCCGGCGGGCGTAGCGGGACCGCGAGCACCTTGGTGGCGACGGCGATGCGGGTTGTCAAGGCGGCGATCCAGGTCAGCAGCGTCCACGTCTCGTGGCTTGGCTCGCCGCCCGCGGGGTGATCGGGCGCGGAGACGAAGTCGAGGCCGAGCTGCTCCGCCCGGATCGCCGTGGCGACGGGGTCCGCTCCGAGCACGCTCACGCCGAACGACGGGTTGTTCATGAGCGTTCCGCCGCCGGTCGCATCAGCTGCCCATGCCGCGTCAGCAGCGCGAATGTTGCGACGATCGACAGCACGGCCATCGCGGCCATTGCCCTCCCTGGGCTCGCCGCCTCGGCGAGTCCACCCGCGAGGTAGGACGCCAGCCCTTGGGTGGTGAGCATCCCGGCGGAGGCGAGCGCGAACGCCTGCCCGAGCGATCGCTCTGGGACGGCCTCCACCATTCGTTGCTGCAGGCACAGCGTTCCGCCGAAGCCGATCGAGGCGAGGGCGACGAGCGCCACCGCCTGCCAAAGCGCTGGGTGGGCCGCGAACGCGAGGTAGGGGAGCGCGAGCAACACGTAGAGAGGAGCGGCGGCGGCGGGTCGGCGAGATTGAGGGATATAGCGACCCACGATCACGTTGCCTGCGAGCATCCCCACCGCTCCGGCGCTGAACAGAATCGCAGCGCGGTGGCCGGCGTAGGGCACATACAGCGCCTCGGCGCCGACGATCAGCCCGTTCGGAAGCCACTGGGCGAGCAACAGCCGCCCGGTCGTCCGAGCGCTCAACAGCGACCAGCTGGCGGCCCAGCTGCCCCGGACGAACGACCGGCCGGTGCCCCGGGCGGGACGCGCTCGCAGACCGAACCGGTCGGTCAGACAGGCAATGACGGCTAGTGCGAACGCGACCCACAGCGCCCGCGACGCGCCGACCGTCGCGAGCAGCCCGCCACCGGCCGCGTAGCCGGCCACCTGCATGGCCGCCGTCGCCGTGTTCAGCGCCGAGCGGCCGAGCACATAGGAGTCGATCGGCAAAACGCGCGCCACGAGCGCGTAGCGGACGCCGCCGAGCGCGCCGAACGCGACGCCGGAGACGCTCACGACCGCGAGCATCCCGGCGACCGGCAACAGCCCGCTGGCCAAAAGCAAGCAAGCCGCGGCCCTGACGCAGTCAGAGGCGACGAGCACCAGGCGCGGGGGGAGGCGGTCCGAGGTGCCAGACAGCGCCATCGCGCCCACCGCCTGCGGCAGCGACGCAGCTAGGAACGCCACCGCGGCAAGCAACGGGGAACCGGTGTGGGCGTAGACGAGCACCGACAGCGCGAGCGCCTGGACGGTCGTTCCGGCTGCCGCCGACAGCTGCCCGGTGAACAGGGCGCGGAACTCGCCGACCGTGAACAGGTCTCTGTAGGTCCGCATCGCCACGATGTTCCCCGCCTACGCGTTCAATGGCCTAACGTTTCGTCAGGAGACGAAACCTCTGTCGTCGACATTCGATCTCACGGCCGCAGACCTGGCAAGCATTCGGTTCGCGCTCTCGCCGATCAGCCAGCTGGTGGATGCGCTGAGCGTGCTCGGCGGGCGAGCGCTACCGTCCGGGATGGGTGCGTGGCGGGACACCTCGCTTGACCGCTACCGGGCGCTTCGCCGCGAAAGCGAACTGCTCGCGGCGTTGGTCGACCTGCTGTCCGCGACCCGCTACGTCCCGGACTGCCTCAGCGTCCCGCCGCGCCGAACCGACGGCCGGCTCGAGGACGAACTCGCCACGCTGGCAGCGACACCCGCCAAGCGGATGCGCGCCGACCTCAGACACAGCGCTGAGATAACCCGCCCCGGCTCACAGCCGCCCCCTAGCCCCGCCGCATGGAACGCCGCAGACCTTCCGGCGCGGCTAGCGAACGCCCTGGGCAGCGCGTGGGAAGAGCTAATCGCAGACGACTGGCCCGCGATCAAGGCGGTACTCGAACAAGACATCTCCTACCGCGCCGGAGTCCTCGCCGCCCGCGGATTGGCGGCAGCACTCGAGGACCTCGATCCCGACTTCCACTGGCTCCCCGACGGACAGCTCGAGGTCCGCCGACGCGCAGGCAGCCGCCATCGCCCGGCCGGCGCGGGGCTGTGGCTTGTGCCAAACGCGTTCGGGGGCGCCTGGCTGTGCCTCGACGCTCCGAGGCGGTACGCACTCACCTATCCGGCCAGAGGCACCGGCGAGCTGTGGCAACCCACTCGTGGGGCGACCCGTCCAGGCGCGCTCGAGCAGCTCGTCGGCCGCTCACGCGCCGCGATCCTGCGCGCGCTCGACCAGGAGGTCACCACCACCCAACTCGCCGCCGAGCTGCGGATGACGATCGGGACCGTTGGCGACCACCTCGCGGTCCTTCGACAGAGTGGGCTCGTCAGCCGCGCCCGAGCCGGCCGCTCAGTGCACTACACCCGCACCCCCCTCGCCGACGCGCTCCTCGACCGCAGCGAACCTCCGTACGCTGCGCGGTCGGGAGTCCCGCGCCGTCAGGGTCGCGGGCGAGCGCCCTGATGGCGTCCCCGTCTCGAGCAGTCCCGACACGATCTCTCGCCGGGGTGGCGTTTCGGTCATGTGAGCCCCTTCGTCCGGAGCTCGCGCATCGCTTCTGATCGCTTACGCAGGTGCGGCAAGCCCATTCCGCGAATCACCGGCGGAGCTTTGGTGAACTGGATGTCCCGATAGTCGACGATCTGGACCTGGTTGCCCGATGGGTCGTGAAGGTCAAGCCGCGGGCCGGGAATGATCTCGACGCCTCGGGCGTTCAGGGCGGCTCGGACCGCGGTCTTGTCGTCGACTACGAGGCCGAAGTGTCGCGCCTGATCGGGTGTTTGGCTGCGCCCTTGGGTGAGCGCGAGGAATTGGTCGCCCATGTCGATGAACGCCATGCCCGGCTCCCGCTCGACGCTTCGCAGCTCGAAGATCGCGCCGTAGAACGCGAGCGCCGCCTCCAGCTCGCCGACCTCGAGCGCAACGTGGTTGATCCCAACCAGGCGTGGACGGGTGGCACTCATCGACTCGTCGTGAGGCTGCTCGCGCATCGCTTGGGCTCGAGGGCTGCTCGGTGGGGTCCCGGCCAGCGGAGCGCCAGCCGGAAAAGATGTCGTGCGCTGTATTGGTGCCGGCCCTGTCGTGCTTTCGCTGCCACTTGGGCGTGCTCGGCGGCCTCGACCAGGTCCCGCCGATGGGCGTCGGCCAACTGCTCATGGATGTAGCTGCTGATGATCATGGTTCCTCCTTGATCGTCGATGAGAGCACTATCGCTAAGGTGAGGCATAAGGTCAAATAGACATCTAGCGACGTCAGCTCTAAGCTGTGCTTATGTTCCAGCTTCGGCACCTTCAGGTCTTCCGGGAGGTCGCTCGCCGTGGTTCCCTGTCGGCCGCGGCCGAGTCGCTCGCCTACACCCAGCCTGCTGTCTCTCAGCAGATGGCGGCGCTCGAGCACAGCGCCGGTATGCCGCTCCTAAACCGCACGACCCGCGGCGTGCGGCTGACTGACGCGGGCGAGGCGCTGCTTCGCCGCGCCGAGGCGATCCTCGCCGAGCAGACGCTCGCCGAGCGGGAGCTAGAAGCGATCGCTGGCCTGCGCGGCGGCCGCGTGCGGATGGCGTCGTTCCCGACAGCTGGCGCGGCGCTCGTGCCCGCAGCGGTGTCGCTGTTCAGCGCGCTATACCCCGACGTGTACCTCTCGGTGCTGGAGGGCGAGCCCGAGGACTCGGTGCCAATGCTCCGCGCCGGCGAGCTCGAGGTCGCGATCGTGGGCACGGTGCCGGCCACCGAGGGATTCGGAGCCCTGTACGAGGGGATCGACCTCCACCACCTGCTCGACGAACCGAGGTACGCCATTCTGCCGCCCGAGCATCGGCTCGCCCGCCGCAAGCGGCTGCGCCTCGAGGACCTGGCCGACGAGGTGCGAATCGAGCTCGCCCGCAGCCCCGCCCAACAGGGCCGCATATATCTCGAACCGGGCCCCGAACCGGCGCCCCACGAACCACGCATCGCCTTTCGCAGCGACGACTTCAACATCGTCCAGGGCATGGTCGCCACCGGCGCCGGTGTCGCCGTCGTTCCCGAGCTGGCGCTCACCAACCTGCGCTCCGACGTCACCATCCGCAACCTCGGAAGCTCCGCTCCGATGCGCACAATCGCCGCCGCCACGCTTGCCGGCGTACACCGCTCGCCGGCAACGATCGCGCTGCTCGAGCTCCTCACCGAGGTCGCCGAGGGCCATCTCGTGACACGCCAGCGCCACAGGCCCGCCCGCGGCTAACCAGCCAAAGAGCACTCTCAGCCCGCGTCAAGCGCGCTCCTGAATTCGCCGCTGGGGGCCGGTTACCAGCTCATCGACGTCTTTCAACCGCGCATGCACGGCGAGGTGCAGGGACTAGTTGCGCGGTGAGCCCGGCGCTGATCTATCGTGGAGTGGCGTCGAGCGCCCGTTTGCTTTCTCAAGCGCGTCGTGCCGCGAAGCCGGCGGTCACACCCGGCGGACGCGCGAGTCCTCGTCCCGGCGACGAGCAGAGTCACCGCAGCGACTAGTCCAGTGACGGCGGGCAAAAGCAGGGCGCGAGCGGCCAGATCGTCGCCCGACAAGCCGGCCGGAAACCCAACGCGCTGAGGCTCGACGACGGCACCCGGCCTAACCCTGCGCCGCATGCACGATCCAACGGGCTTCAATCGCGCGGGCTCTCTCGACTATGGCCACGACATGAGCTCGCGGCGGATGTCCACTTCGGTTGCGGGCTCGCGTCGCGCTGTGCGTGCCGGCCTCGCGGCGGGCTCAGAAGTGTCCGTTGCCACTGGCGGCAGAGACCCGTCGGGTATCGTCGGGGGCGGGACGCAGGATCAGGATCTCTGCGGGCACGCGCTCGAGGAGCCACTCGAGGTCGTTGGCGCTCAGCCCGGTGCCGTTGCTGTCGGTGGCGGAGATGATGATGCGGTCGAAGGACTCCTGTTGGAGCAGCCTGCCGAGTGCGTCTCGGTAGGTGCGCCCTCGGGCGATTCGGGAGTCCACGGAGATCCCTTGCGCGGCGGCTCGCTGCTCGATCGCCTCCAGCAGGGGCATCCCGTTGTTGGACTGCGCTGGCAATGGCGAGTCGAGTGGCAGGGTTCGCGGCACCCGCGCGAGGAACGCGGGCATGATCGTCGCGTCCTCGGCCTTTGCCAGGCGTATCGCGGCTTCGAATGCGCGGCGGGAGATGTCCTGGCCGGTGAACGGCAGCATGATGCGCCGCGCCGAGCGTGGTCGCTCATGTCGCGGCCGGCGGCCGTGGGGCGGGAGCCAGAAGCCGGCAGCGACCCCGACAGCCAAAGCTGCGACTGCCACCACCACGATTGTGATCGCGCTCATCGTCAGGCTTCCCCGCGCCGGGAGCGGTCGGCGACGATGCGGACGTCGACGCCGGGCAGCAGCTCGATCAGTCGCTGCGCCAGCGGCGTGCGCAGCCGCCCTAGTCCCCGCAAGGGGCGGGCAGCGCCCATCAGGATGTAGGTAGTTCCCTGCCGCCGGGCCACGTCTACGACTGCTGCTGTCAGGTCGTCTGACTCCTCGACGATCAGGCGCGCTCCGAGCACCGATGCGAGCTGGCGCAGTGCGCCGAGGGAGCGTTCCTGCTCGTCGGACAGCCTCCTGGAGGGATGTCTCACCCACAGCAGGTCGAGGTCTGCTCCGAGGCGCTGCGCGGATCGCCATGCTCGTCTGATCAGGCGCTGTGCGCCAGGGTAGGGCTCGATCAGCGCCAGCAGCCGCTCGCCGACGGCCTGCGGGGCGACGGCTGCCAGGCTGCCCTCCCGCGTGCCGATCTGCTCGGTGGTGAGCCGCTTGTGGCCGACCTCCTCGGCGATCTGGCGGAGCGCGACCTCGCGCAGCGCGGCGAGGTTCTCGATCCGAAAGAAGTTGTTGAGCGCGGCACCGATTCGCTCGGGCGGGTAGACCTTCCCGTCTCTCAGGCGTTCGAGCAGCGCCTCTGGGGTCAGGTCGATCATCACGACTTCGTCGGCCCTACCGAGGACGTCGTCGGGGATCGTCTCGCGCACCCGGATGTCGGTCAGTTCCGCGATCAGGTCGTTGAGCGACTCGAGATGCTGGACATTGACGGTTGAGAGCACGTCGATTCCCGCGGTCAGTACGTCGTCCACGTCCTCGTAGCGCTTCTCATGCTTGAGGCCGGGGGCATTGGTGTGGGCGAGCTCGTCGATCAGGCACAGCTCCGGCGCCCGCTGGAGGACGGCCGGAAGATCCATCTCCTCGAGCTCGGCGCCGCGGTAGACGACGCGGCGCCGGGGGACCGTCGGCAGGCCTTCGGCCAACTGCTCGGTGTCGCCGCGGCCGTGTGCCTCGACTAGCCCGATGACGACGTCGCGTCCGGCCTCTCGCTCGGCGTGGGCTTCGCCCAGCATCCGGAAGGTCTTCCCGACGCCGGCGGCCATGCCGAGGAACACCTTCAGTCGCCCACGGCGCGCCTGCTCAGCCCCGGTCGCTACAGGCGGGCCGCTCGATCCGGGCACGCCGCTCATGCCCCAAGGAGGTTGTGGACTAGCAGGTCGATCAGCTTGATCCCGATAAACGGGGCGATGATCCCACCGAGACCGTAGATCCACAGGTTGCGGCGTAGCAGCGCGCTCGCGCCTATCGGTCGGTAGCGCACGCCGCGCAGCGAAAGCGGGATCAGCAACGGGATCAAGAGCGCGTTGAACACGATCGCGGAGATGACGGCCGAGCGTGGAGTGCCGAGGCTCATGATGTTGAGCACGTGGAGCGGGCTCGGGCCACCCTTGGTCGTCGCCCAGGTGGTGGCGAAGATTGCGGGGAGGATCGCGAAGTACTTGGCGACGTCGTTGGCGATCGAGAACGTCGTCAGCGCACCGCGTGTGATCAGCAGCTGCTTTCCAACCTCTACGATCTCGATCAGCTTCGTCGGGTTGGAGTCAAGGTCGACCATGTTCCCGGCTTCGCGCGCCGCCTGGGTACCGGTGTTCATTGCAACCCCGACGTCGGCCTGCGCTAGCGCCGGGGCGTCGTTGGTCCCGTCGCCGGTCATCGCGACCAGCCGGCCCTCGGTCTGCTGCTCCTTGATCAGCGCGAGCTTCGCCTCCGGCGTGGCCTCGGCGAGAAAGTCGTCGACGCCCGATTCTTCGGCGATCTTGGCGGCGGTCAACCGGTTGTCGCCGGTGATCATGATCGTGCGGATCCCCATCGCTCGGAGGTGGTCAAATCGCTGCCGCATCCCCTCCTTGACAGTGTCCTTGAGGTGGACGACACCCAGCGCCTGCGAGTCGCGGGCGACCGCGAGTGGGGTGCCTCCGTCGCGCCCTATCCGATCGAGCGTTGACTGGAGCTCTGCGGGCGGCCGGCCGCCCTCACCTCCCACCCAGGCGATGATGGAGTCACCGGCGCCCTTGCGCAACTGATGGCCATCGAGGTTGACGCCACTCATCCGCGTCTGTGCGGTGAACGGCACGAACTTCGTGTGCAGTTGGGTCATGTCGTGCTCGCGGATTCCGTACTGCTTGGCAAGCACGACGATCGACCGTCCTTCCGGGGTCTCGTCGGCGAGCGAGGCGAGCTGCGCGACCTCCGCGAGTTCGGCCTCGGGAACGCCGGGCATCGGGATGAACTCGGAGGCGAGCCGGTTGCCGATCGTGATCGTCCCGGTCTTGTCGAGCAGCAGTACGTCAACGTCGCCGGATGCCTCGACTGCCCGGCCCGACAAAGCGAGCACGTTGCGTCGGACGAGCCGGTCCATCCCGGCGATCCCGATCGCCGACAACAGCGCGCCGATCGTCGTGGGGATCAGCGCCACGAGCAGCGAGATCAGGGTCGTCTCGGATATCGGCGTGTGCGCGAACAGCGCGAACGGCCGCAGCGTGGCGACCACGATCATGAAGATCAGCGTCAGGCCCGCGAGCAGGATATTGAGCGCGATCTCGTTCGGCGTCTTGCGTCGCTCCGCACCCTCTACGAGCGCGATCATGCGGTCCAGGAACGAATGCCCGGGTTCTTGGGTGATCTCGACCACGATCCGGTCGGAGAGCACCCTGGTTCCGCCGGTGACGGCGCTGCGGTCACCGCCCGACTCCCGGATCACCGGGGCTGACTCGCCTGTGATCGCGGACTCGTCTACAGAGGCGATGCCCTCGATCACTGTCCCGTCGCCGGGGATCAGCTCGCCCGCTTCGACCGCCACAACGTCGCCGCGAACAAGTTGCGAGGCCGGCTTTTCCGAGCCGTCTCGCAGTTTTGCAACGGTCTCTTGCCGCATCGAGCGCAGCGCGTTCGCCTGCGCGCGGCCGCGTCCCTCGGCAAACGCCTCAGCCATGTTGGCGAACACCACCGTCAGCCACAGCCAGATCGAGATCGTGAACGCGTACCAGGCGGGCTCGTGCCCGCCGCCAAGCGGCTTGCCGCCGAACACCTGAATCAGCCAGATGACGGTCGTGATTACTGCGCCGACCTCGACGACGAACATCACCGGGTTTCGGATCTGCACGCGCGGGTCAAGCTTGAGGAAGCTGTCGATGAGCGCGCGCTTGACGATGTCGCGCCGGAACAGCGAGACGGCACGCCGCTCGAGGGGCATGGCCGCAGGGCGCGGCTCAGGCGACGGTGTGGGAGCGTTTGCCGACATCACCGACTCCGCGCGAGCCGGTCGAGGGCGAGGTTCAGCTCGAGCACGTCGACGCCCGGGTCACCCGAGAATCCGAGCCCGCGCCCATGGGTGTACTCGGAGACCAGGCGGTCGACCCGTGACAGCGGCTGGTGCCTTACCGCGGCGATGCGGTGCGCTTGGATGTCCGCGTTGGCGACCGAGATGTCGGGGTCGATTCCCGAGGCCGAGGTGTCGGCGGCGTCGACCGGGACCTTCGCCTTGGTCAACCCAGGGTCATAGCGGCGCTCGAACGCGAGGTACGTCCGGATGTTCGACGCAATCGCCTGCTCGGTCGCCACGCTGTTGGGTCCCAGGTTCGAGAACGTCGTGGCGGCGGCGTTGTCCGGCGGGATCGTGGCCGAGGGCCTGGTCTGGAAGTACCTGGGGTCGGGGATCGTGACCGGGTTGCCGTCCTTGTCGACCTTGGGCTTGCCGTTCTTGATCACCTGAAGAGCGAACTGCTGGCCGATGATCTTCGAGCCGACGAGCCTCCCATTCACGTAGACCTTCTGGCCGTTGGCGTTCCCGGTGAATGCGACCTGGCTGACCCCGGTCACCGCGAGTGGGTAGACGATCCCCAACAGCAGCGTGAGCACGAGGATCCCGATTGCGGAGCTGACGATGTCCTTTCTCATCTCAGTACAGATGTCCAGTCAGGCCCTGCACGATCGGACCGAGCAGGAGGGCGGGGAAGAACGTGAGTGCCCCTACCAGCACGATCACCCCGATCAGCAGCACGATGAACGTGGGGTTGTCGGTCCGCATCGTGCCGAGCCCCCCGGGACTGACCCGCTTGCCCGCGAGTGCGCCGGCAACCGCGAGCGCGAACAGGATCGGAACGAAGCGGGCGAACAGCATCGTGAACCCGCCGAGCAGGTCGGCGAATTTGACGCCGTGGGCGCCGAGGTTGCCCGCGTTGGGCTGGATGTAGCCGGTGTAGCCTGCGAACGCTGAACCGTTGTTGTTGGCCTGGGAGAGGTATGCGTAGAAGGTCTCGGAGAATCCCTGCGGGCCGGTGGCCGCGGCGGAGATCGATGCACGCCCGGCGTGGCTCGCGCTTGCTAGCGCCGTTGAGAACAGCGCACTCAGCGGCGTGATCAGCAGCCCCAGCACGACCAATTTGATCTCCCGCCCCTCGATCTTTTTGCCGAGGTACTCAGGCGTGCGGCCGACCATCAGCCCACCGATGAACACCGCCAGCAACACGTACAACAAGATCGAGTAGAGGCCCGTGCCGACGCCGCCGAAGATCACTTCGCTCGCCGACAGGTTCGCCATCGGCACGGCGCCGCCGATGCCGGTGAACGACTCGATTGCACTGTTCACCGCCCCGCACGAGGTAACGGTCGTGACCGTGTCGAACAACGCCGAGCCCGCGATCCCGAACCGCTGCTCCTTGCCCTCGAGGTTGCCGCCGGCCGAACCAGCGATCACCTGGGTATGCAGTCCGGCCGCGTGCTGAGCCGGAGAGCCGTGCGCCTCGGCGATGTACGCGACCGACACCGCGCCGAGGAACATCACCAGCATCGTCGCGTAGATCGCGTAGCCCTGCCGACGCTTGCCCGACATCCGCCCATACATGAACACCAGCGCGGCCGGGATCACAAGAACCGCAAGCATCTCGACCAGGTTCGAGAACCCGGTGGGATTCTCGAACGGGTGCGCCGAGTTGGTATTGAAGAAACCGCCGCCATTGGTCCCCAGTTCCTTGATCGCCTCCTGGGAGGCGACCGGCCCCATCGCGAGGTGATTGGCAACACCCGTAGGGCCAGTGAAATTCACGTAGTGCGAGAAGTTCTGGATCGAGCCCTGGAACACGAGAACCAGCGCCACCACGAACGAGATCGGCGTAAGCACCCACAGGACCGTGCGCACGAGGTCGTGCCAAAAATTGCCGACGCCCTTACCACTCCGAGAAACGATCCCTCGGATCAGCGCCACCGCGACGACGATCCCAACGCCGGCCGATAGGAAGTTCTGCACGGTCAGCCCAGCCATTTGGCTGAAGTAGCTCAACGTCGTCTCGCCGCTGTAGTACTGCCAGTTCGTGTTCGTCACGAACGACGAGGCGGTGTTGAACGTCACGTCCCACGTGCCCGAGTGAAAGTGCTGTGGGTTCAGCCCGGTGAAGTTCCACAGCGTCTGCGTACGCAGGATGAGGTACAGGAGCAGCCACCCCGCGAGCGAGAAGATGATCAGGCTGCGGGCATAGCCCTTCCAGTCCTGGTCCTTGTGCGGGTCGACCCTCATTACGCGGTAGATCAGGCGCTCGGGAGTGCGGAACAGCGGGTCGAGGATCGTGCGCTCGCCCATGTACACCGCCGCCATGTAGCGGCCAAGGGGCATCGCGAACGCAGTGAGGATCACGACGAACAGGACGATCGTCAGCCAACCCAGAAAAGTCACTAGTACTTCTCTCCCCGCAGGAGCGCGTAGAGCAGATAGATGCAGACGAGCGCCGAGACGATCAGCCCGAACAGATCCGCGCCGCTCATACCCGCTCGATCCCGTAGACGAGCGCGACCAGCAGCGCAAACGCGAACACAGCAAGCACAATCGATACGACGTCCATCGGGGTCACGCTCCTCGTCCAAGCGGCTCTGGGTCCTCGCCCGTCGGTACGGGCCACCGCAGGCCAAGAAGCAGGTTCTCAACGCCCGCCCCAGGTGCACATACGGGCCGGGCCGAGAGACCGCGCCTCGATTTCGGATGCCTCAGGTAGGCGACTCCCGACACGCGCCCGCGAGGACGGCGGGCCACGTGCAACGCCAGGTGATAAATCTCCACCGGAGCATCATCAGCGCTGCGTCGTCAACGTCGCATACAGAATCCGTGTTGGAGCGTGCAGATTCTGTGAAGACGGCCTAGGTCGCGCGTCGTCACGCGGCGAAGCGGTATCCGACCCGAGGATCCGTCTTGATGTAGCGCGGACCTTCAGGTGGCTCGATCTTGCGTCGCAGGTTCGCGACATGGGCCCGCAGCACCTGCGTGTCCTCGACGTACCCGACGCCCCAGACGGCCGTCAGCAAATCGCGGTGGGTCATCAGCCGCCCCCGGTTACGCGCAAGCACACGCAGCAGCTCGAACTCCGTCGGCGTCAAATGCAGCTCTGCGCCTTCGCGGCGCACAACTCGCGCTGCCAGGTCAAGCTCCAGGCCCTCCGCCCGGATCACCGCCTCCGCCGGCTCGGTCGCGGCCCGCCGCAGGACCGCCGCTAACCTCGCGACCAGTTCTCGCGGCCCAAACGGCTTGGTGACGTAATCGTCTGCGCCGGCGGCTAGCGCGCGGACCTTCGCGTCCTCCTCGCCCACCGCCGAGAGCACGATGATCGGCATTTCGCTCCACCCCCGCAGCCGCCTGCACACCTCGACGCCGTCGATGTCTGGCAGTACGAGATCCACGATCGCGGCATCCGGCCGCTTGACCGCAGCCATGTCAAGGGCCTCCTCGCCCGTGTCGGCCGGGATCGCCTCGAATCCGGCATCGCGCAGGATCACCCTCAGCGCCCGCAAGATCTGAGCTTCGTCGTCGCATACCAGCACTCGCGGGGATCCGCTCACACCGAGACTCCCGCCTCGCGCTCGATCGGCAGCATGACCGCAAAGCTCGAACCCTGGCCCGGCAGCGACTCGACCGAGATCGTGCCGCCGTTCGCCTTCACGAAGCCCCTCGCGATCGCCAGCCCAAGTCCCGACCCCGCCCACGAGCGCGACGCGGACCGCGAGCCTCGATAGAAGGGCTCGAAGATTCGATCCTGCTCGGCGCGCCCGATCCCAGGGCCCTGATCCACGACCCGCACCACAACCCTCGACCCCAACCGGCGCGCATGGACCGAAACGGGTAGGCCGTTCGAATAGCGGCGTGCGTTCTCGAGCAGGTTGGCGAAGGCGCGCTCAAGCTGCGCAGCGTCAGCCCTGACCGGGGGAACATCCGCATCCACCCTCAGGTGCGTCACGCCCGCTCCGCTCGCGAGCCCGTCCCGAGCGGCCAGCAGGACCTCCTCGATCGAGATCCAATCCCGCTGCGGTTCGGCCCGGCCGGCCTGCAGACGCGAGAGATCCAGCAGCTTGTCGATCAGCGCCGACAGCCGCTCGCCCTCATCCACGACCGCCGTACTCAGCTCCGCCCGGTCCTCAGCCGTCAGCGAGCGCGCGCCCAAGGCATGACCGGCCACCACGATCGCTGTGACCGGTGTGCGCAGGTCATGAGAGACCGTCCGCAACAGTGCCGTCTTGAGCTCGTCGCTGCGACGTAACGCTGCAGTCTCTACCGCCTCGGTCTGCGCCGCGTCGCGGTCCAAGGCCAGGGCGACGAGCGCCTCCAGCGATGGCACCACACGTGAGCGCAACCGCTCGACCATGTCTGTGGGGAGGCCGCGGGACACGAGCAACGTCGCGAGCTGCTCACCGTCGGCCCCACGCAGCGGGAGTGGCCGTCGCCGCTCGTCTCCTTCGGCAACTCCCAGCTCGATTGCCGCCGAGGGGATCATCAAAGCCTCGGCCACCCGTCGAGCGGTGCCGGCCAGCGCCTCGCGCGTCTCCGCGCCCCCAAGCAGCTCTCGCGCGAGCCCGGCCGCCAGGTCCGCCTCGTTGCGACCGCGCTCCGCCTCCCGAGCCCGAGCACGCGCAACCTCAGCCATCGCGCTCACGACAGCGGCCACGATCGTGAACGCCGCCAATGCAACCCAGTTACGGCTATCGGCGATCGTGAAGCGACCCACCGGCGGAATGTGGAAGAAGTTGAATGCCGCCGCGCTCGCCAGCGACGTCAACAGCCCCAACGCCAAACCCCAATACGCGGACACCAAAAGCACCGCCGGCAGATACACAACGCTCAGCGAGACTGCCGGCGCGATCGACTTCAGCGGATAGATCACGGCCGTCGCCGCACCAACCGCCAACACCGCCACCACGACGCCGAGCCGGAGCGACGGCCGCGTGGCACCAATCGCAACCGATCGGATCCGGTCAATCACGACAATGAGCGTAGGAGACGCGCCCTTTCGTTCCCGAACCGCTTCGGAGCGGACACTCCCTTTGCGACCGGACCGCGCGCGGGCGTGTCTCGCCGCTGGGGATTTGCGAGACGCTCCGATCGGAGCGCGGTCAGGCCTGCTCGGGTGTTGGTCGAGTCGGCGAACCTACGCGGTAGCGCACGTGTGTCGCCTGTGGGGAATGGATGATCTCGAGCGGCTCGAACCCGGGATCTTCCACCCCGTCGAACAACCGCTCGCCGGTACCGAGCAGGACTGGAACGATGTCGAGCATGAGCTCGTCGACCACGCCCGCGGCGAGCGCCTGGCGGACGGTGGAGGCGCCGCCGGCTATGTCGACCCCAAGCCCGTCGGCCGCTGCTGTCGCGCGCTCAAACGCGGCGTCGAACCCTTCGGTCACGAAGTGGAAGGTAGTTCCGCCGTTCATCTCGATTGGCTCGTGCGGATAGTGGGTGAGAACGAACACCGGCGCGTGATATGGCGGCTCGTCTCCCCACCATCCCCGCCACTCGCCACCCCATGGGCCGCGGATAGGGCCGAACATGTTGCGGCCCATGACATACGCACCGCGGCGCCGCATTAGCTCATTCCGGGCGCGGGCGTCAGCTTCGTGGAGCGGCTCGTCCAAGTGCCAGTGGTGGAGTTCGAGGCCGCCGATACCCAACGGGTTCTCGCGGCTCTGATCAGGGCCCGCGACGAATCCGTCAAGCGATATGGACATGTGGCAGGTAGTTGGTGTCATGGACTCTTTAGACCGCCGACCCGCTGAGAAATCATCGTTCGCCAAACCCCAACAGCGGCGTGTACGGTACTCCCGCGGCCGGCTGCCGATTCTGAGAGAGCGTAAACCACGACATCAGCGGACAGCCGGTGACGTTCGTCGGCGTCGGGCCGGGCTTCCCCAGTGGGCCGTGAAGGACTCGAACCTTCAACCTTGGGATTAAGAGTCCCCTGCTCTACCAATTGAGCTAACGGCCCTTGTCGCCCGCGCGGGCGGCGCTCTCGGGAGAGGAGCCCGCGGCGGCGGTGCTCGATGCGATGTTACCCGCCGCCCGAGGGAGTCACTGGCGACGTGCCTGCGCCCGACGCCGACGGCGAAGTGGACTGTGTCTTCAGCTGCTGAAGCGCCGCCTTGATCTGCGCCTGCTGGGTCTTGGGAGTGAGGCTAGTCGCCTTCGCCGCGGCGAGGTCCCCGAGATCTGTCTCTTTCGCCTGCCAGGCTGAACCGGCGAGGTCCTCGTAGTAGGTGACCACGTTGGGGTTGGCCTTCGTGACGATCTGCCAAGCGGCGGTGGCGTTCTTGGGGTCATTGAGCTGGCGGTAGACCTGCGCCGCGACGACAGCCAGCGTCCAATCGGGCTGGTTGGTGAGCTGCAGGTAGCGCTGCCACGCTTGCGCCGCGCCCTTCAGCTCCTTGACGCCCGCTGCTGTGTAGGCACCGGTGCTTTGGTTCTGGCTCTGACCGGCGGCCTCGTAACGGGCCTGGACCAGGTTCTTCCACGCGCCTGGGTTGCTCGGCTCAAGCTGCGTTTGGCGGACCGCAGACTTCTCGGCCTGGCTGATCACCGGCTTGTTGTTGCTGGAGCCGCTGCCCGTGAACGCGTTCAGCAGTCCGCCGACGCCGCTCCCGGTGCCGACACCGAACAGGATTAGCCCGCCGCCCATCAGGATGGCCAGCCCCAGGTACACACCCTGCACCGTGCGACGGCGCCCACGACTGCGGAGATCGAACAGCATCGCTACCCGGTGGGATCAAGACCGTCGTCGATCGACGAGAACTCGGCCGCCGCGCGGGCGGCCCGACGGCGGTCGGCGATCTTGAGCAGACCGATACTGAATAGGTACAGGAAGAGCAGCGGAACCATCTCTAATGCGGTCGTGACAGGGTCAGCACCCGGAAGCGCCGCCGCCATCACCGCGATGAGAACCACAGCGTAGCGCCACTGTCTGGTCAGCGTGTTCGCATTGATCGCGCCCACCCAGTCAAGCGCCAGCAGGAACAGCGGCAGCTCAAACGCCAACCCAATGCCGAGCATGGTCAGGATCTCGAACGTGTACAGCGGCTTTGCGCCCACCAGGATGTTGAAGTTTTGATCGTTGTAGCTCTGCAGGAAGTGAACAGCCGGCGTCAGCACGATGAAGTACGCGAACGCGACCCCGCCGATGAACAGCACCGGCGCCAGGAGCATCAGCGGGAACGCCACCTGGCGCTCCCGCCGGTTGAGCGCCGGCAGGACGAACGCATAAAGCTGGTAGATGAGGATCGGCAGCGAGACGAGCAGCGCAAAGTACGCAGCCACGGTCAGCGTGGTCGTAAACGGCTCGCCGACACCGATCGTGATCGGCAGCCGCTGGGGATTTGACTGCGGGAGCGCTTTGGCCGCGCGCGACAGCGCTTGGGAGACGGCGCCGAACTGGGCGCGGTCTTGTGCAGACTGTGAGTGCGAGGCGGCCAGGGCTTGTAGACCGGCCGCCGCCTGCTGTAGCGCACGCGACTCGTTGACCGAATCGCCGGTCAGACCGTTTAGGTGGTTCGGGCTTGAGTTGTTCGCCGTGGGAGGCAGGGCCCGGTTCAGCACGTGCAGCAGTCTGTGGTTCTGCCAGAAGCAGACACCGAAGGCGACGACCAGCGTCAAAGCCGAGACGATGAGCCGTGAGCGGAGCTCGTCGAGGTGATCGACGACGCTCAGCCTGTCTTCGTGCCCGATGGGCCTCAGAACCCTGCCCATCGCGAATGGTCGCTATGGGCCGGAGGTTGAGCCGGTTTCCGACTCCGACCGCTGCGCCGGTGCCGACACGGTCGCTGGCTGCGCCTCCTGCTGCTGATCCTGAGCCTGGCTCTGAACAGCCTGAGGGCCGCCTGCCTCCAGCTCCGGGCGCTCCTCCTTGTCCGAGTCCTTGGAGCGACCGCTGATTGAGTCCTTGAACTCACGCATGCCTTCACCGAGGGACTTGCCCAGCGCGGGCAGGCGCTTGGGGCCGAAGAACAGCAGCAGGATCAGCACCACGATCAGCGCATCGGCGTATGGACTCCTGAAGAACATTCTTGAAGGCCTCCGAATGGGGTCTTCCAAGAGTACCGATCCCGGGATCTCTGGAGCGCAGGATTAGGTGGCACCCTCCGCCGTCGATGCGTATCCGCTCAAAGCTCAGGAAAAGGGACTCTCAAGTCGAGGCAGTAAATGGCCGATAAGTGCTCCATCCAGGAGCAACATGAGCCAGCATCGAGAACATCAACACTCGCCCCGGCGCATCGTGCTGTCGAGCGGCAAGGCCATACAGGTCATTCGCATCGACGGCGGCCAGAGCGCCGTACCCGGGGGACCCGGGTTGCACGTGTGCCCCGAGTGCGACTCACAGCTGGTCCAGCCGTTGGAGTGGGGCTCGGTCGAGCGACAGTGTTGGGAGCTCACGCTTCACTGCCCGAACTGCCACTGGAGCGCGCGGGGCATTTACGACCACGCGCAGGTGGCGGAGTTCGAGGAGCGTCTGGATGATGGGGTCGCCGAGATCCTGCGCGATCTCAAACGGCTCACCGACGCGAACATGGCCGACAAGGTCGACCGTTTCGCGGCGGCACTGCAAGCGGACCTGATCCTGCCCGAGGATTTCTAGGGCCCGAGCCCTGAACGACGCGTGGGCATGGGCCCCCGGTCGCATGGGGCATCGGGCCGCCGGTCGCGTGGGAGCATCGGGCGGAGCTGAGCCTCCCCCTACGCGTAGCGCTCGATGACGCCGTCGGCCACCAGCTCGAGCGCCGCCCGCTGCCGCCGCGGAAGGTCGGGAAGCGTCGATTTGGCTCTCTGCACGAGCCTCAGCGCCCGCGTGCGAGACGCCTCGAGCGCACCCGTGGCCGCGATGCGTTCGCAAATCCGCTCCGCGTCGGCCGGGCCGCGCACCGAGCGCAGCTCGAGCGTCCGCAGCTCGTCGTCGCGCGCGCGAGCCTCGATCAGCGGCAACGTGACCGTCCCGTCGAGTAGATCGGCGCCGCGCGGCTTGCCCGTGCGCTCGGGCGCCCCCGAGATGTCGAGCACATCGTCGAACAGCTGGAAGGCGAGCCCGGTCAGTTCGCCGAACGAGGCCAACGAGGCGCGCACACGATTACCGTCGCCCGCGGCCGCGCCATTGGCGGCCAGCGCCCCCAGCTCGCAGGCCGCCCGGAAGAGCACGGCCGTCTTCAGCCGGGAGCGTTCGAGGTAGCGCTCCACCGAGATGTCGGCGCGGCCGGCGTCGGCGCGCTGCATCAGCTCCCCCATCGCGAGCTCGCTGCTGGCGCGCGAGAGCACCCTGACCGCCGGTAGCGATTGCGCCGCCGCCAGCTCGGCGAAGGCGCGCGAGAAGAGAAGATCGCCGGTGGCGGTGGCCATCTTTCGTCCGCCCACCGCGAGCACCGTGGGCCGTCCACGGCGCAGCCCGGAGCCATCGAGCACGTCGTCGTGCACCAGGGTCGCACCGTGCACAAGCTCAACCGCCACGGCGGCATGGACCAGCACCTCATTCTCCGGCGGCGGGACCCCTGCTGCGAGGCACACCAGCAGCGGCCGAAGCCGCTTGCCGCCGGCGGCGATCGTCTCGCCCGCATGGCGACCGAGCGCCGGCCCATACGCGGCTGCGACCGTCGCCATCCGGCGCTCGACCTGCTCCATCACCCTGGGCACACTTGGGCCGCCTGCGTCGAGCACCGCGTCGAGCGCGCTCACCCAACCACCCCCACATGAAGGGCGATGATTCCGCCCGCGGTCAACACGTACCGGATCTCAGACAGCCCGCAGCGCGAGAGGAGAGCCGCGAGCTCGTCGGCGGCTGGGAACCGTCGCACGGACGCCGGCAGGTAGCTGTACGCGTCCGCGTCCCCCGCGAGCCGCCCCAGCGCCGGCACAACGCGGTCAAACCAGAGCGCGAAGAACGTCGACAGCGGGGGCCGCCGCGGCGTCGTGATCTCAAGTACGACCACGCGACCACCGGGTTTGACGACGCGCGCCATCTCGCGCAGGCCGCGCTCCAGATCCGAGAAGTTGCGCGCTCCGAAGCCGACCGTCGCGGCGTCAAACGCGTTATCCACAAACGGCAGATCCAAGGCGTTGGCCGCTTCGAAGCGGATCGGCAAGCTGCCGCGCTTCAGCCGCGCCAGCTCGAGCATTCGCTGGGAGAAGTCGACCGCCACCACCTCGCCGGTGGGCGTCAGGCGACCCGCCAGCTCAATCGCCAGATCGCCGGTCCCGGTCGCGACGTCGAGCGCCCGCTCGCCGGGCCCCAGCGAGGCCAGATCCGCAGCGCGGCGCCGCCATTGATGGTGAAGCCCGGCGGTCATGACCGAGTTCATCCGGTCGTACAACCCCGCGATGCGGTCGAACATGGCGCGCACCTGGCTCTCCTGAAGCGTCCCTGCTCCAGCTGGCGGCCCCATCGCGGAAGCTTGGAGCGCCCCGGCGTTCGTCGGGCGCTGACCCCAGCAGCTCTGAAGCGTCCCGGTCATCGCGGGGCGCCGCTTACTGCAGCTCTGAGAGAAAGCCGACTAGGACGTTGAACTTGTTCTTGGGAAGCCCTGAGAACGAGGGCATCGGCGGGGTGGGGTTGATCAGCGTGGAGGCGATCTGCTGCTGGGGCACTGTCTTGGCGATGTGGGTCAGCTCCGGTCCTGGCCCGTTATTGCCGTTGTTGCCGATCACGTGGCAGGCCAGGCAACCGGATTGACCGACAACCAGCTCGCCCTGGGTGAATGTGCTCTTCTGCTGGGCGGTGAAGTTCGCGGGCGGCTTCAGATCGACCGAGTTCGGCGAGCCCGTGTTGGCGCCGCTGTAGGTCAGATAGGCGATCGCCGCAATCGTGAAGATCCCCGCCACCAGCGCCACCGGACGGCGCTCGATCCGCCGCTCCGGACTGCGGTCATAGAACGGCAGCAGAAACAGCAGCACCATGCAGATGGTCGGGATGCCGATGGTGGCCATCGGCGTGAACTTCGGCACGTTGCGCATCACGCGCAGCAGCTCGAACAGGAAGAAGAAGTACCAGTCGGGCCGCGGCACGAAGGTCGTGGTGGTCGGATTGGCCTTCGGTCCCAGCTCCGCTCCGAACAGGAGCGCCAGGAAGATGATCACCGCCAGCACGATCGCCGCCATGATTGAGTCGTGGGCGACGGCGTAGGGGAAGAACGGCTCGCCCTCGTTCTTCAGGACCGAGTATTCGCGGAGGTAGGCCTCCTTCTGCGCCTGGTTCATGCCGGCCTCACACCTCCGCTTCCGTGCGAACCTCGTCCTCGAGCTCGACCTTGGCCCACGGAGACGCCGTGATTCCAAGCTTCATCACCAGATATAGGTGGGCGCTTATGAGGGCGATGATCGCCCCCGGGATCAAGAGCATGTGGATGGCGTAGAAGCGCGACAGCGTGGTCGCGCCGAAGTCGCTGCCGCCGACCAGGAAGTTCGCGATGTAAGGACCGAGGAACGGAGCGCCGGCCTGGATGTTGGTGGCCACCACCGTCGCCCAGTAGGCGCGGTTGTCGAGCGGCAGCAGGTAGCCCGTCAAGCCCATCATCAGCGTCAGGATCACCAGCACCACACCGATGATCCAGGTCAGCTCGCGCGGGTACTTGTAGGCGCCGAAGAAGAACACGCGCCCCATGTGCAGGAAGATCAGGATGATCATCACCGACGCGCCCCACTTGTGCATGGCGTGCACGAACTGGCCCAGGAAGATGTTGTCGTTGATGTTGCGGATCGACTCGTAGGCTCCGCCCGAGGCCTCCGGCCGGTAGTACATGGCCAGGAACACGCCGGTCACCGCCTGGTTGAGGAACGCGAACAACGTCGCCGAACCGAGCGTGTAGAACCAGTTGCCGTGCGGCACCTTTCGGAACAGCGACCAGCGGATTGCGCCCGAGACCGAGGTGCGCTCGTCCAGCCAGTCGACGACGCCGATCCCCGCCTCCTGGGCGGCTTCGGCCGGAGTAAGCGGCCCGTTGCCATCGCCATTGCCGTTCTGCCCAGGACGCCGCGGCGTGGGGAGCAGTGCCTTTGGTAGCGGGGGGAGCGGGAGGCGCGGCATGGCTACGGCTTCTTCGGCCCGGCGAACTGCGCCGGATAGAGGAACTGGCCGATCCCGTCGATGGGCTCTCCCGGTAGACGCGGCGAGAAGCGGTGAAGCTCCGAGTTGACGGAGTAGCGCGGGCCTACCTCCACCAGTCCAGTCGAGTTGTTGATGCGGGTGTAGAAGCGGTCAAGCGGGCGGACCGGTGGCCCGCCCGTAACTTTCCCGATGATGTTGTAGACGCCGCCGTGGCAGGGACAGATGAACCGCTGCGCCGCGGGCGTCCATCGCACCGGACAGCCGACGTGCATGCAGCGCGACGAGAGCGCGAGTATCTGGTTGTACTGATCCTGAGGTCCCTCGGTGTCGATCGCGGGGTTGCGCTTGCGCACGTATATGAGCGTGTTCCCTGATTCGCCCGACCCCGTCTGGACATTGATGACCTTCGTCACGTAGTCGCTGTCATTGAAGTCTGACGGCGGACCGATCGCCTGCCACGTCCAGCCCTCGTGCTTGAAGATCGGCGCCAGCGCGAACCCGAGCGCCGGCAGCGTGATAGCGGCGGCGGCGATCCCGCCCGCGCCGTTCACCGCCCCGATCATGAGGCGCCGGCGGGTGACAGTCTCACCCTCGAACGCTCCCGGCATGTTGCGGTCAACGGTGTATTTGGACCTGGATTTGCGGTTTCCGTCTGCCACGTGCGCCTCTTAAAAGGTTCCTGAATTGAACGTGGCGCGGAGCGTATCGTCAACAACGCGACTAGCGTCACGAACTAGGCCCAATCCCCCGGATTTCGGGGCTGTGCGATGCCTCACGGATCGCGCGTTCAGGTGTGTGCGCAGGGCACTAAGTCGTGACTAGCGCTGCCTCGCGCAGCGCCCGGGTGGCGCCGCGGTCGCCTGCCCGCGCCAACCTCTTCGCCAGCGCGTGCCGCTCGTCCTGCCCCCAGCCGATGGCCACGGCGCCGGCTCCCCAAACGGCGTCTGCCAATGCCCTGTCGCCGCCGGCTTGGGCCTCCGCGACCAGCGAGATGACCTCGGCCAGTTCGGCCACCGCCTCGAGGTCGCCGAGCGCCGCCAGGCGGGCGAGCCCCAGTGCGTAGAGCTGGTCCCCGAGCAGCAGCGCCAAGTCCTGGTCCTCTGTGCGGACGAGCCGCTGCGGGCCGTAGTGCAGTCGGGAGCCCTCGATGATCATCTCCAGCAGCAGCTCGTACTCGCGGGCTCGCTCGCCGGCGCGCGGGCCGGTGGCGGCGAGCTGGGCAGGCCCGGGACGGTCCTCGATGGACTCCAGCGACGCGCGGTCTAGATGGGCGGCGATCGTGGCTTCGGAGCTAAGCGCCTCGAGCAGCGTCTGCGCTCCCTGGCGCGCGGTCCTCATCGGCTCACCACCAGCCGCAACGCCTCGCGAGCGGCGTTCAGAGTCATCTCGACGTCGGATTTGGTGTGCGCCAGGGACGGAAACCATGCTTCGAACTGAGACGGAGGAGGGTAGACCCCGCGCTCGAGAAGCGCCCGGGCGAAGGTCCCGAACGCCTCCAGGTCCGCGGACGCCGCACCAGCGTAGTCGCTCACCGCCTGGGGCGTGAAGAAGATGGTCAGAAGACCGGGCACCGACCGCACCTGCGCCGGATACCCCACCTCGGCGGCGACGCCGCGCAAGCCGTCGGCGAGCATCGCGGTGGTGTGCTCGAGCTGCCGGTAAGCGCCCTTGTCGAGCAGCGCGAGCGTCGCCAGCCCGGCGGCCACGGCCAGCGGATTGCCCGACAGGGTGCCCGCCTGGTAGACGTCGCCGGCGGGGGCGACCAGCTCCATCAACGCGCTGGCGCCTCCATAGGCCGCAGCCGGGAGCCCTCCTCCCAGCACCTTGCCCAGGATCGTCAGGTCGGGCAGCACGCCGTAGAGCTCCTGGGCGCCGCCGCGGGCGACGCGAAAGCCGGTGATCACCTCGTCGAAGATCAACAGCGCCCCGTTGGCGTCGGCGCGCTGGCGCAGCAACTCGAGGAAACCCTGCTCCGGGGGCACCACGCCCATATTGGCCGGCACGGGCTCGGCCAGGATGGCGGCCAGTTCGTGGCGCTCGCTGGCCTCGATCAGCGCATCCGGGTCGTTCCAGGGCACGACGACCGTCGCCGCGGCGGCCGCCTCGGGAACGCCGGGGCTGGCCGGGATCCCCTGCGTAGCCAGCCCCGAGCCCGCCTCGGCCAGTAGGCCGTCGACGTGGCCGTGGTAGGCGCCGGCGAACTTGAGCACCTTCTGGCGGCCGGTGGCGGCGCGCGCGAGCCGCAGGGCGCTCATCGTGGCCTCGGTGCCCGAGGAGACCATGCGAACCATCTGCACGGAGGGGATCCGTTCGCTCACCGCTTCGGCCAGGTCGATCTCCTTGCGGATCGGCGCCCCGAAGCTCGTGCCGAAGCTGGCGGTGTCCGCCACCGCGTCCACGACGGCCGGATGTGCGTGGCCCGCGATCAGCGGGCCCCATGAGCTGACCCAGTCCACGTACTCGTTCCCGTCGACGTCGGTGATGCGGGCGCCGGCGCCGCTCTGAACGAAGACCGGATCGCGGCCGATGGCGCGCATCGCCCGAACCGGCGAGTTGACCCCGCCGGGGATCAGCTCGAGGGCGCGGTAGTAGAGCTCGCTCGAGCGCCCGAAACGCTCAAACGCCCGCGTGCTTACGTTCCCAGTCCCGGTACTCGTCGGTGAAGTACAGCAGCCGGATCTTCTTGAATTCGGTGGAGGAGTAGAGCGTGGTGCGCTCGTGAATGCCGGAGTGAGCGGCGATCGAGTCTAGGATCGCGTCGCACTCCTCCTTCGAGCGTCCGTGGGCCATGGTGAAGATCGAGTAGGGCCAATCCTCGTAGGTGGGGCGCTGATAGCAGTGCGAGATCCCACGGAAGGCCGCCATCTGCGGGCCGAGCTCCATGATCCGCTCATCGGGGACCTTCCACACCCCCATGCCGTTGGCACTGAAGCCGGCCCGGCGGTGGTAGAGGATCGCCGCCACGCGGCGCAGCAGCTTGCGCCGGCGCATGCCTTCCAGGTGAGCGAGCAAGTCGTGCTGGCGCAGGCCCAGCTCCGCCGCCGCGGGGGAATACGGCTCGGCCACGATCGGCATGTTGCCCTGCAGGGCCCGGATCACTTCCTTGTCATGCTCGTCGTAGGGCTGTGGCTCTGTCTCGGCGGGCTCCTGCGCCTCCGCCGAGCGCGCCAGGGCCGCGGTGCTCCCCTCCATCTCGAGATCCATGCGGATCTTGAACAGCTTGAGTGTTGGCAGCTGCCTGACCGAGTGGGCGCCCGCCTCCCGGGCCAGCACCTCGAGCGTCCCATCGAGGCCCAGCGGCGAGCCGGGCTCGGTGGCAATCGTGAACCAGATGTTGAACTCGTGGTTTCGCAGGTAATTGTGCGAGACGCCGGGGTGCTCGTTGATGATGGTGGCAGCCCGCCAGGGGTTCTCGGGGTCGACCTTGGCCGCCACGAGCATCGAGGAATAGCCCAGGGCCCGCGTGTCGAAGATCGGCGTGACCTGACGGATGATCCGCTCGTCGATCAGCTCGCGTACGCGCGTCATCGCCTCCTGCTCGGTCATCCCGGCCTGCGCCGCGACGTGGTGATAGGGGCGCTCGGTGATCGGAAAGCTGCCTTGCATCAGGTTGAGCAGGCGCTTGTCGCGCTCGTCCAGCGGGATCGCCGCCCCCTGGGCACGGCTTCGGAGCTTCGGGCCGTGCCGGGCACTTCCTGGAGCGGGCGAACCTACCGAAGCCATCGCGCGGCGTCCTTGGCGTGGTAGCTGATGACGATGTCGGCGCCGGCGCGGCGGATGCCGGTCAGCGCCTCCAGCACTGAGGTGCGCTCGTCGAGGTAGCCCGCGGCTGCCGCGGCCTTGAGCATCGCGTACTCGCCGGAGACGTTGTAGGCAGCGAGCGGCATGCCGGTGTCCTCCTTGATCCGCTTGATCAGGTCAAGGTAGGGCAGCGCCGGCTTGACCATCACGATGTCGGCTCCCTCTTCGACGTCGAGCCTGGCTTCCCGGATCGCCTCCGACCCATTGGCAGGATCCATCTGGTAGCCGCGACGATCGCCGAACGACGGCGTGGAGTCGGCCGCTTCCCGGAAGGGGCCGTAGAAGGCGGAGGCGAACTTGGCCGAGTAGGCGAGGATCGGCGTCTCGCCGAAGCCGTACTCGTCCAGCGCGTGACGAATCGCTCCCACGCGGCCGTCCATCATGTCGCTGGGCGCGACGATGTCGGCTCCGGCGCGCGCCTGTGACACCGCCGTGCGCGCCAGCAGCTCGATCGTCGCGTCGTTGTCGACGCTGCCGTCGTCGCGCAGCAGGCCGCAGTGGCCGTGGCTCGTGTATTCGCACAGGCAGAGGTCGGTGATCACCAGGGTCTCCGGCAGCGCCTCCTTGATGGCCCGCGTGGCGAGCTGAATCACGCCCTCCTCGTCCCAGGCGCCCGACCCTTCTTCGTCCTTGGCCGCCGGGATGCCGAACAGCAGCACGGCCGGGATCCCGAGCTCAGCCGCCTCGCGCGCCTCGCCGACCGCGTGGCTGATCGACAGGCGATCGACGCCGGGCATCGCGGCAATCGGCTCCCGCCGGTCGAGCCCGTGGGCCACGAACAGCGGATAGACGAAGTCCTGGGGGTCAAGGCGCGTCTCGCGCACCAGGCCCCGCAGCTCGCGAGTGGCGCGCAGCCGGCGCAGACGGGTCTGGGGGAAGGCCATGGCTACCGATCCGAGAATACTCAGAGTGTGTCTCATAGCTCCGCGTGTGCGGCTGGCGGCGGGTTGTGAGACAGGCTCAGACCAATTTCCAGGGCTCTATACGCCAGCCGCTTACCAGGCCAGCCTGAACGTAGGGATCTCCGGTGACGAACCGCTCGATGTCCTCGCGTCCCACGCCCTTGAAGACGATCGCCCCGCCGTTCGGTGGATCGCCGGTTGCGCCGGCCATCACGACCCTCCCGGCCTGCTTCTCCGCCGCGATTCGATCGAGGTGGGCCTCGCGGTAGGGCCCGCGGCGCTCGAGTATGTCCTCGACGTATTCGTAGAGCAGCAGGTGGTGATCGTCCGCGGAGGGCACGACCCCAGAGCCTACGCCTTGCGCGCGCTACGCTCAGCCGCATGGCGAACATCGAGAAGCGCGGCGGCTACACGCCCCGTAGGGTGCGCGAGCGCCGCGCCTACCGGCTGGTGGCGGTCGGTGGCGTGGCCGGCGCCGTGGGCGTCGTGACGCTGGTGCTCGCGGTGGTGGGCGTCGTCTCCGCCGGCATCCCGATCATCGCCCTGGTCGTGGCGGTGATCTGCGCGGTGCTGTTTCGCCAGATGGTCAGCCCGCGCTAGTGCCCGCCGGGTCGGCCTGAACTCCGGCCTGGTCAGCGTCAACCAGGCACGGACTCGATCGTACGCCCCGGCGTGTGTGGTGGCAACCGCGGGAGATGCGCTAGGACGGCGCAAAGCGCCGCAGCGCGATCCGGGCCACGACCGCAAAGGCGAGCGTCAATACGGCCAGGTGCAGGAGCGGCAGCCCGATCCCGGGCGCGCTGCCGCTGAACGCGTTGCTGGCCGCCTCGAGCGCAGCCTTGAAGGGAAATACGAACGCCACCACATCGAGCGCCGTTTTCAGCCCGCTTGAAACGGCGTTGCCGGGAACCAGCGCCACGAAGGCGATCGGCAACGAGATCAGAAACGCCATCAGCGACGCGGCGCTGACCTCGCGGGCCAGGCCGCCGATCGCCACGCCCAATGCCCCAAATGCCAGTCCCCCGAGCGCCAGCGCCACGACCCAGAGCTCAAACCGCGACCAGTCGAGATGCACGAACGCCGACACTGCGGCCGCCATCACGAGCGTCACCGCGCCCGCACAGGCCGCGGCCAGCACGATCTTCTCGGACAGCAGGCGTTCGGAGGAGACCAGCCCACGCACCAGCCGCGAGTAGGCGTTCTCCGAGCGCTCCAGCGCCAGCATCCCCGCCGCCAGCAGCAGGGTCACGAACATCAGCGAGACGACCACCGCGATCGCCACCGCGTAGGCGTCGGTGGGGGTCGTCGCGCCGGCCAGCTGCGTCTGCTGGACCGTCAGCGGCGTGCCGATCGAGGACAGCACGGGGCTGGCGAACCCCAGGCCCTCGATCGCCAGATCGGCGAACACCACCACCTGGCGCAGCGCGGTGCGGAGCGGCGAGCCCCTGGGCAGCGAGGCGATCGTGCCCTGGAGGATCGTGCGCGAGTCACGCAGGCCGAGCAGCGGGACGTTCTCGCCCAGGATCTGGACGGTGCCCCCGTTCAGTACCTGGTGAAGGTCCTCCACGGCCACGCGCAGGACCTGCTTTGACACCGCCTGCTCCACCTCGCTGAGGCGGGCAGAGATGGTCTGGTTGACGAACTGGCGCTCCAGGGGGTCGCGAGAATTGAGGACGAGCTCGACAGTGGGGCTGCCCACGCCCTGGGTAACCAGCGACTGGATCTGGCCGATGATGTCGGCGGGCAGAATCAGTGCCGCCAGCGCTTGACCGCCGCGGACCTTGGAGATCGCCTCGGCGCGCGAGTGGACCTTGATCGGCTGGATCGACTGGAATAGCTCTCCGGCGTATTTGGAGATGTTGATCTGCTGGTTGCCGAACTGGATTTTTCCCTTGCCCGGCGCCACCTCGCTGAAGAACGCCACCTTCGGCTTGCCCGGCGGGCTCGAGAGCGCAAAGCCGATCATCAGGGCGATGGCGATCGGATAGACGATCAGTAGTCCGACCAGCAGCGGCGAGCGCCGCAGGATCTGGAGGTCCTTCAGTAGCAGCCAGCGCATCGGTCACTAATGGCCGCGGTCGCGCAGGAAGCGCACAAACGCCGACTCGAAGTCCCGCTCCTGTCCCCCCACCGCCCGCTCGAGATCGGTCGGGGTGCCGTCGAACAGCAGCTCGCCGTCGGCCAGCACGAGCACGCGCTCGCCGTAGCGCTCTGCCTCCGCCACGTCGTGGGTGGAGAACATGACGGTCGTGCCGCGCTGCACCAGACCGGAGATGAAGCGCCACAGCCGCTCGCGCTGGCGGGGATCGAGCGATGCTGATGGCTCGTCAAGCAGTAGCACCGGGGGCTCCGCGAGCAGCCCGATGGCGATGTTCACGCGCTGCTGGTTACCGCCCGAGAGCCGTCCAACCTCCTCGTCGGCGCGCTCCTGGAGCCCCGTCTCGCGCAGCATTCGCTGGACGCCGCTTTCCGGATCGGCCAGCCGCTCGAGCCGCGCAAAAAGCCGCAGGTTCTCGGCCACCGAGAGCTTGGAGTAGAGCGCAGTCTGCTGCGGAACCCACCCGAACGGGCGCGGGCCGGCCGGTTTGGAGATCTCCCCTTCGCTGGGCTCGAGCACGCCGGCCAAGATCGACAGCAGCGTCGTCTTGCCGGCCCCGTTGGGGCCGATCACCGCGACAAGCGCGCCGGCGCCAATCTCGAAGCTGATCCCGTCGAGCGCCACGCGGGCGCCGAAGCGCTTGGACAGCGAACGGGCGGCGAGCGCTCCGGCCTGCTCGCCCTGTCGCGTGGCGGTCGACACCCGCCGGAGGCTACCTCGGTGCGAGTATGGAGCCGACATGCAGAGCGTGAAGATCCTGTTCGTTGGCGACATCGTGGGCGGAGTGGGCCGCCGCACGCTCGCGGCGCTGCTGCCTTCGCTGCACGAGCGCTTCGCGCCCGACTTCCTGGTGGTCAACGGCGAGAACGTGGCCGGAGGGGTGGGCATCACGCCGAAGCTCGCCGAGCAGCTGTTCGACCTGGGCGCCGACGCGATCACGCTCGGCAACCACACCTACCGCCACCGCGAGGTCTACAGCTACCTCGATTCGGAGCCCCGGATCGTGAGGCCGGCCAACTTCCTGCGCAGCCAGCCAGGGCACGGCTGGTGCCTGGTCGAGCGCTCGGGAACGCGGTTGGGAGTCGTCTCGCTGTCCGGAAACCTGTTCATGGACGCCGGCCGGCCGGCGTTCGCCGAAGCCGACGCCGCGGTTCACGCCGTGCAGGGGGAGGCGGACCACGTGCTCGTCGACATGCACGCCGAGGCCACGAGCGAGAAGGTGGCCATGGGCTGGTACCTCGACGGCCGCGTCACGGCGGTGGTGGGGACGCACACGCACATCCCCACCGCCGACGCGCGCGTTCTCCCCCGCGGAACGGCGTACATCACAGACGTGGGCATGACGGGCGCACGGGGCGGGGTGATCGGCGTGCGCCGCGATCAGGCGATCGAGTCGCTGGCGACAAAGATGCCCGTCAAGTTCGAGACCTCGAACGAGGATCCCTGGCTGAACGCAGTACTGATCACGACCGGCGAGCCGATGCGCGCGCAATCGATCGTGCAGCTGCTCGAGCCGGTTCAAAAATAAAGGCGCGCCTCGGCTGACAGCCGGGCGCGCCCGTTTTTTTATCAGCTCCCGTTGCCCCCGAGGTTGACCCCGGGGCAGCCGTCCAGGCCGCGGCGAAGTTGGGTCAGGGTCGGAGGGTCGGTGGCGAACAGCTCGGGCAGGCTCACCGAGCGGAAGTGGTGGCGCTGGAGGTACGGGAGGATCGTGGTCAGGGCGCGGATCGTCTGGCCGCGGTTCTCGTGCATGAGGATGATCGCGCCTGGATGCAATGCGCCCTCGACGTTGCGGATGATGCCCAGCCAGTCGGCGCCCAGCGAATCGCGCGAGTCGACGGTCCACATGATCGTCAGCAGGTCCAGCGAGCGCGCGGTGTTCAGGACGGTGGCGTCGAAGGCACCGTACGGAGGACGGAAGAGGTCGGGCACCTCGCCCGAGTCGTGCTCGATCTTGTCCTTGGTCATCTCGAGCTGCGAGCGGATCTCCGCCGGCGGCAGGGCCGGCAGCACCGGATGGGTCCAACTGTGGTCGCCGATCGCCGCGAACGTTCGCTCCCGCGGTAGCCAGCCGGGCCAGGCGTTCATGCTCTTGCCGACGACGAAGAACGTGGCGCGCTCGTGGGCCTGGGTCATCTTCTTGACCGCGTAGTGGGTGTAGACGCCCGGCCCGTCGTCGAACGTGAAAGCCACCTCGTTGCCGTGCGTGCCGCCGCAGTAGACGGGCAGTGCGTAGCGCGCCAGCCGCGCGATCTCCGCCCGGCCGGCGGCATCCCGGGCCGCTAGTGACGAAGCGGCGCTGACGTGGGCGGGCGGCGGCAGCTTGACCGGGGTCCTCGACGCGCCGGCGACCTTGTGGCTCGAGCCACCCGAGGCCAGCGCGGCGACCGCGACCACCGCGGCGACCACGAGCACCAACAGGACCGAGGCTCCCAGGCGCCGGCGCTTGCGGCGCGCGCGCGCCGCGGCGCGCCTGGCGGCCAAGTCACTATGAAGGAGGGGTGGCATCGCCTGGGAAGGAAATCACCGGCGCCGGGAGAAGACGCGCGCGACTATACGGCGGCTGGCACGAGCTCCGCCGCGTCCGCCGGCCTCACCGGCTCCGGCGCGGGGATCGGCTCAGCGCCCAGGAGCGCCAGCATCAGGGGCGGGAAGAACCAGACGAGATAGAGGTAGAACCAGTGGGTCAGGCCGAGCTCGACGGTGATGAGGATCGCGGCCGCGAGCGCCGCCACCTCAACCGTGCCGCGCCGGCGGGGAACCACGCAGGCGCCCAGCGCCAGCAGCACCGCCAGTCCCTGGACGGCGTGCTGCTCGAGCCCCAGCCCGCCCCAGAGCCCCCACACCGAGAACGGCGAGCCCCGGCCCGCCTGATAGGAGATTGTGTCGTGCCAGAACTGACGCAGGTTGTCGTCGAGCAGAACCGGCAGCATCGCCACGCAGGCCGCCACGAGGAACGAGCCGACGTACAGCACCGTCGAGCGCTTGCTGGGCCAACCGCCCACGCCGCGCCATAACAGCGGCGCCAGCGCGAACGGCGCGAACTTGGTCAGGCCGGCGAGCGCGGCGAGGGCGCCGCGCGCCGGCGCGGAGCTGAGAACGAGCAGCGCCGCGACCACCAACAGCGCAACCAGCGTGTCGTTGCTGTCCGAGCTCAGGACGAACAGGCTGAAGGGGTAAGAGGCCCAGGCGTAGGCCAGCAGCGCGCCGAGCGTCGGCCCGCGCAGCCGGCGCCCCAGCAGGTACAGGCCGAGCAGCGTCAAGAGGTCGAACGCGATCGCCGCCGCGTGTGCGGCCGGGAGGTCGTCCCACGTCCCGCTCCAGCCGAAAATGGCACGGAAGGGCACGTAGGCGTAGTAGTTGACCGGACCGTAGGTATCGCCATAGGCGTTGTCCGGCGGCCAGTGGCCGTACAGATGCGCTCCGTGCACGAGCTTGTTGGCGCCGATCACACCCGCGTAGCCGACGTCGATCACGTTCGCGTCGACGACGTTCAGGCCCACGCGGAAGCCGACCAGGAAGACGATCCCCACCAGGATCCAGCGCGGCGAAATCGAGGGCCGGAGCGGCGCGCGCGGCCTTCCGCGGCCGAAGGCCAGTAGCAGCATCCGCACCAGCAGATAGAGCAGGAAGGGGTAGGCCAGCGGCACCGATAGCCCGATCAGGGCGTGGTTGAAGAACGCCAGCGAGACCGAGAAGCCCAGCAGCATCACGAGATCGAGGTGAAGCAGCGTCAAGCGCCGGGGACGCCGCCAGGGGACGAATGGCAGCAGGAACAGCGCGCACAACGGCAACCACACGTATAGGGCGTTAGCACTGCGACCGAACGCCCCGGGGTAGCCACGGGCCATCGTCCAGGCCACCTGAAAGCCCGTCCAGGCTTCGGTCACCTTCCCGGTCTGATCGTCGATGTAGACCTGCAGCAGCTCCTTCTGATTCCGGCCGCTCGAGAACCAGCTGACCTGCCACTGGCCGGCCCCCTTCGTGTACTCGTAGGGGACGGCGTAGCGGTGGCGCCGGAGCTCGACCCGGGCCCTCCGATCGTGCGCGGCGATCGCTTGGACCTGGGCCGCGGTGTGCCTGAAGCCGGTCGGCGGCTTGTTCAGCTGTGTGACCAGCACGGGATTGCTTGAGGCGGCTGCCGGTGACGGCGGCGCCAACAGTAGGGCCGCGGCAAGGGCGGCGAGCGCGAGGAGGAGACGACTAGGGCGCGGCGGCGATAGCGCTACGCGCGGAAGCTCCAAAGCTTCTGCCCGATGAACGACAGCGGCGTCGCGGCGGCGACCGCGATGGCCTGGGCCACCACCTTCGGCAGTCCCGGACCCGAGACCAGCGCCACCAGCAGCACGTAGGCGAAGGCCTGTGCCAGCACGGAGACGGCGAAGAACCGCGTCCCCTGGTGAATCGGGTGATCGTGCTTGGCGTCGAATGTCCAGTGGCGATTCCACCAGAAGTTGCTGGCCACCGAGATTACGAATGCGATCACGAACGCAAGCCGGTAGTCGATCGCCAGCAGGTGCACGGAGGCCGCGAACACAGCCAGGTTGAGGACGTAGCCGCTCACGCCGACCGCGGCGAAGCGGATCAGCTGCATCCAGTTGGCCGGTTGGCGCACGCCGTGGCGCACGCGGGCACGGAAGGGAAGCTCTACGGTTGTGGTCAGCTCGTCAGCCACGGCGGCCTAAGTTAGCGGCGACATCTCAGGCCACCGTAAGAAACAGTTCGCGCTAACGGGTTCCTAATCCTGCGTGCCGAAGTGCTCGCGGACCATGGCGGCCACGTCGCGCAGGGACCACTCCTCGCGGGCGGAGCTCGAATCGGGGCCCGTCCCGCACCACAACAGGGCGCCCAGTGAGTCCGTGGCGTGCAGCGATCCGTGGCTGCCGCCCCCGACGTGGTCGGCGCCGCCCCAGTCGACGAACTCGTAGCCAGGCGCCGCGGACAGCAGCACGTCTCCCGCCGTGGGGCAATGAAGCGACGCCCAGATTCGCTCGAGCGCGTTCGGGTAGGCCGCGCTCTGGAAACGGCCGTCGTTGGCCTCTGCCGCCAGTGCCCCCAGATCGCCCTCTACGCTCCAGCGCCCGCCGCGCAGGTCCTCGAGCTCGCCCCCCGGAGCAAAGCGCAGTTCGCCCCGCTCTGAGAGCACCCGAGCCTCGCCGTCGCCCAGGGTCAGGATCAGATCGACGCCGTCCAGCTCTGCCGTGGCCTCGATCGCCCGCTCCAGGACCGGCTCACGGCGATCCTCGTCCAGTGCGTAGACCATCGCCGAGCGCTGGGCCGGGCTCAGCGCGACCTCCGCGCCGATCGAGCGGGCAGGGCTCGGTGTGGCCACGTCGAAGTCGGAGAAACCCCGATCGAGGCGGATCCGCTCCTCGACCGGCGCCTGGGAATGGTCGGAGGTGACGATGATCGCGTACTGCTCGAAGAAGGCGTCAGGTCCCCCGGCGGCATGCATCAACCGCTCGAGCTGGCGGTCGGCGGCCGCGATCGAGGTCACCTGCGCGTGCGGGCCGTTGCGGTGCGACCAGGCATCGTTGTCCGGCAGCGAGAACAGCATGAAGTCGAACAGCTCGTGCTCGACCAGATAGGCGCCCACGCAGCCGGTGTGCTGGTCACGGATCCCGGGCATGCCGAGCTGACCGCGGCAGCCGGTCTTGCGCGAGGCGTAGAGGTCGGCGTAGAACAGCTCCTGGGGGCCGTAGATCGTGCGGCGAAAGAGCGTCGAGGTGACGATCCTGGCCAGCGCCGTCTCGTTGGCGACCTCGTGCTGGTGGCGCCCTCGATAGATCAGGTAGGTCGTGCCCGCCGTGCGCACGTCGGCGTCGTCCAGCGTCTCGAAGATCGTGTCCACATGCGGAGAGAGATGCTCGGCGTTCATCCGGTAAACGGTGTCGGTAAGCGAGCGCAGCACGCCGAACTGGCGGCTCGCGGAGAACGAGGAGCCGTACTCGATGTAGCGGGCCTCCTCCCGGTGGTACCAGTTCATGCTCGGTATCCAGTGGTCGTCGGGGCCCACGCCGGTGGTGATGGTTGCGGCACACACCGGCGTGACCGACGGGAACGCGGCCACGCAGTCGGGGACGTAGACACCCCGCTCCATGATCTTGGCCAGCGCCGGGGCTCGCCCCACCGCCACCGCGCGTTCGAGCATCGCCGGCTTCAGGGCGTCGATCACCACCAGAACGAGCTTCTTGGGCTCGCTCGCCCGTTTGCTCTCGGCGCTCACCGCAGGATTCGCAACCCGGCGTACTTCTCGCCCTCGCGGCGGCGGAAGCCGACCACCAGCCAGGCCATGCCGGCCAGCGCAATGACGCCGACCGGCGGGGCCACGACCGAGAGCACGCCGAGCAGCAACGCGGCGGCCTCTGCGTACAGCGGCAGGGACGCCGCCGTGGCCTCGTCGAGCCGGCGGCGCATGCGTGCAAGCAGCGGCACCGCAGCCGCGAGCCCGATGGCCGCGCAGAGCACACCGCCGATCCAGCCCGGCCAGGCGGCGTAGTGCCCGCGAGCCAGCGAGCCGGCGAAGATCAGCGCTCCCAGCGCAGCGCCGGCCAGCGCGAGGACGATCGTCAGCGGCCGTCCTTCGGGATTGAGGCGCCGTTCGAGCAGCGCCAGCGCGAGCGCGGCCACCGCCATGACCACCAGGAACGGCACGCTCTCCAGGAACGAGTAATGCGTACCAGTGAAGTCGATCGCCACGTCGCCGGCCGCCAGGCCTCCCACCGCCAGCGCCGGCAGAAAGGGGCGGATGCCGAGGGCCAAGGCCACGCCGATGCCCTGGAAGATGTCGAAGGCGAGATGCATGTGCGCTACGGTGGAGCACCGTGACGATACGTGTTCGCGCCGGTCGGGGGCCGGACCACATCGCGAGGATCGCATGACGTCCGGCTCGGATATCCCCCCGGGACGGCGGCGCTCGGCCGCACGCGATATCGAGCGCTACGCGGCGCTGTTTGCGCAGCGCACGAAGGTCATGAAGTCCTCGGCGATGCGGGACCTGATGGCCCTCACGGAGCAGCCGGACGTGATTTCGCTGGCGGGTGGCCTCCCCGATACCTCCACCTTCCCCCCCGACTCCTACGCCGCGTTGATGGAGTCGGTGGCCGCGGATTCCTGCGCCCGCGCACTTCAGTACGGACCCACCGAGGGCCTCCAGCTCGTCAAGCACTGCATCGCCGATGTCATGGGCGAGGAGGGAATGGAGATAGACGTCGACGAGGTGCTCGTCACCACCGGCGGCCAGCAGGTGATCGACCTGGTCTGTAAGACGCTGCTCGACCCCGGCGACGTGGTGGTGTGCGAGGCGCCCACCTATCCCGGGGCGGTGCCCACCTTCTGCGCCTATGAGGCCGACGTCGTCCAGGTGCAGATGGATCGTGACGGCATGCGAATCGATGTGCTGAGCGAGACGCTCGAGCGGCTGGAGCGCGAGGGGCGGAGGCCCAAGTTCATCTACACGGTGCCCAATTTCCACAATCCGGCCGGCGTCACGCTGGCGCTCGAGCGACGTCACGAGCTGGTCAGGATCGCCTCGGAGCGCGAGTTGCTGGTGCTGGAAGACAACCCCTACGGCATGCTCCGCTACGAGGGGACGCCGCTGCCGCCGCTGCGCTCTCTGAACGACGAGTTCGTGATCTACGCCTCGACCTTCTCCAAGATCCTCTCCCCCGGCGTCCGCCTGGGCTGGACGGTGGCGCCGGCGCCGGTGCTGCAGAAGATGAACATCGGCAAGCAGGCATCCGATCTGTGCTCCTCGTCGATCTCGCAGTACTTCGTCGGTGCCTACTTCGATTCGGGGCCGTGGCAGCGGTACGTACGTTCGCTGATCGAGATCTACCGCCGGCGCCGCGACGTCATGCTGGACTCCCTAGCCGAACACTTCCCGCGCGAGGCCGACTGGACCCATCCCCAGGGCGGGCTGTTCATCTGGGCCACGCTCCCCGACTACATCGACACCACCGACCTGCTGGCGCGAGCGCTCGAGGAGCACGTGGCGTTCGTGCCGGGACGCGCGGCCTACGTCGACGGCCGGGGAGGCTCCTCGATGCGGCTCAACTTCTCGGGTGTGCACGAGTCACACATCCAAGAGGGTGTCCGCCGGATCGGCGAGGTGGTCCACGAGCAGGTCGCCCTGTACGGCACGCTGACCGGTGCCGGCGCGGGCTCCCGCCCCGCCACCCGCGCCGGGCACCTCCAGGACGGCCGCGGCACGCCGCCGTCCGGTGACGCGGACCGCGAGCTCGCCAAGGTTCTCCAGCTGCCGGCACAGCGCAAACGCGTGGGATGAGCAGAGTCGCCGTCCTGAAGGGCGGCCGCTCGCTGGAGCGCCAAGTCTCGCTGAAGTCCGGAGCGCGGGTGCAGGACGCGCTCGAGCGGCTGGGGCACGACGTCATCCCAATCGACGTCGGGGCTGATCTGGTGGTGCGGCTGGAAGCCGAGCGGCCCGACGTGGCGTTCGTCGCCCTGCATGGCCGCGACGGTGAGGACGGCACCGTGCAGGAGCTGCTTGACGCCATGGGCATCGCCTACACCGGCTCGGGCGTCTCAGCTTGCATCCGGGCCGCCGACAAGGTGCTGGCTAAGCACGCCATGCGCGACCGCGGGATTCCCACGCCCGACTTCTTCGCCTTCAACGAGACCGCGTTCAGGGATCTCGGGGCGGCGCAGGCGCTGCCGGCGATCGAGCAGCGGCTCCAGTTCCCGATCGTGGTCAAACCCGCACGCCAGGGTTCCGCGCTGGGGATCAAGTTCGCGCGCACGGCGGCCGACGTGCCGACGGCGTTGGTGGCGGCGTTCTCATACGACCGCAAGGTGCTGCTCGAACGCCACGTGCAGGGCCGGGACCTGGCTGTGTCGGTCGTTGCCCGCGATGGCGGCCCCGTCGCGCTGCCGATCGTCGAGGCCGTGCCCAATCAGGAGGACTTCTACGATTTCGAGGCCCGCTACGAGATCGGACGCACGACGTTCGTATGCCCGGCCGAGCTGCCGGGGCACGTCGCCGAGCAGGCCAGTGTGGTGGCGCTCGACGTCTTCGCGCTGCTCGGCTGCTCCGGCTTCGGGCGTGTCGATCTGATGCTGGACGCGGACAGTGAGGATCTCTGGGTGCTCGAGGCGAACACCATCCCCGGCCTGACCGAGACCAGCCTCCTGCCGCAGGCGGCCGACGCCGCCGACATCTCCTTTGACGAGCTCGTGGAGCTCATCCTCGACGCCACCGCCGAACTACAGTAGCCCGGCCTACTCCTCGCTGGCGAAGTCCTCGGGGGTGACGTGGTCGAGAAAGTCCTTGAACTTCTCGACCACCTCTTCGGTGTCCTCGACCTCGTGCTCAAACTCGATCGCCGACTCGGAGATCACCTCGTCGGCGGCGAAGATCGGGGCGCCGGAGCGGACGGCCAGGGCCAACGCGTCACTGGGGCGGGAGTCGATCTCAAGCTCGCGACCGTTGGCACGCAGACTGATCGAGGCGTAGAAGGTGTTCTCGCGCAGCTCCGTGACGGCCACCCGGGTGCATTCGACGTCTAGCTCGCCGAGCACGTCCGAGAGCAGGTCGTGGGTCATCGGGCGCGGCGTGGAGGCTCCCTGCAGCTTCATCAGGATGGCCGCAGCCTCGGGATGGCCGATCCAGATCGGCAGGAACTTGTTGCTCTCGACCGTCTTCAGCAGCACGATCGGCTGCTTACCGACCATGTCGAAGCTAACGCCGTAGATCACCATTTCCTGCACGCGCCGCTCCTCGGTAGCTCGTCGGCCAAGTATAGGGGCGCCTGGGGGCCGGACCCCGCCCCTAGACTCCCCCTACGTGCAGGCCACCTCAGAGCTCGTCGCGCCGGGCGACCGGGACATTGCGGCCAGCCAGCAGCCCCGGCGGGCTTGGGGTACCGCGCTCGCCGCGATCCGCTATGCACTGATCGTCTACCTCGCGAGCCGCGCCCTGCTGGTGGCGGTGGCGCTCATCAACGGGGCGCTGCGCCACCACGCCCTGCTCCACGAACTGTCCAACTGGGACGGGCTGCTTTACCGCCAGCTGGCCAACAACGGCTACCCCAACCATGTTCCTCACGCACGATCAACGCTCGGGTTCTTCCCTCTCTATCCGCTCATGATGTGGCCGCTGGGGCATGCCCTCAGGTGGCTGACCTCGCAGTCCGTCGTCAACTCGCTTGCGCTGGCCGGGGTCATCATCTCCGGGATTGGCGGGTTGATTACCACGGTGCTCGTCCAGCGGCTCGCAACCGGCTGGTGGGGCGAGGCCGCCGGCCGCCGGGCAGTGGTGCTGTTCTGCCTGTTCCCCGGCTCGGTCGTGTTCTCGATGGCATACGCCGAGGGCGTGGCCCTGCCATTGGCGGCCGGGTGCATCCTGGCCCTTCAGCGACGACGATGGCTGCTGGCCGGAGCCCTGGCGGGGATCGCAACTGCCACTACACCGGAGTCGGTGGTGCTCGTGTTGGCGTGCGCGGCGGCGGCGGTGGTGGAGCTGCGCCGCCGTGGTTGGCGATCGCGCCGCAGCCTGCTCGCGCCGCTGCTCTCGCTCACCGGCGTGGTTGCGTTCGGCATCTACCTGTGGGCCCACACCGGCACTCCGTTCGCCTACACCCAGGCGCAGAAGTACGGGTGGAACGAGAAGACCGACCTCGCGGCGCTGGTGCACCTCGTCCGCTCGCTCGCCGACGAGATCTCGTTCTCGCACTTCAACCACCCGACGATCAACCTCAACCTCGTAGTCGGGGTGGCCGGTGCGATCCTGCTCGTGGTGTTGCTCGTGCTGCTGGTCAAGTGCTGGCGCACGATTTCCGTGCCCGCTTGGATCTGGACGCTGGGCGTCACGTACCTGATGGTCACGTCCGAGTTCACGCCCCCCAACCCGCGGCTGCTGCTGACCGCGTTTCCGCTGATCGCGGTGCCGGCCTACTACATGCGCCGGGGCGGCTACTGGACGCTTGCCGCTTCCTACGGTGTGCTGCTGGCCGGCCTGAGCGCCTTGACGTTCGTGGGCACCACGCTGCGGCCGTAGAACAGATCTACGTCCACGGGGGCCGCGTACCCGAACGACGCCATCCGGTCGCGCCCATAGCGGCTCGCCAGCGCGCCCCGGAGTGCCAGGTAGCGATGCCAGTTGGCGCGCGAGCCCGCGGTGCCGTTCGCCTGTCCCTGGTGGCTCGAGACCAACCACAGCCGCGCGCAGGTGGCCGGCAGGCGCTGCAGCTGGCGCGCGGACAGCGTTACGTAGTCCTCGACGTACGCGCGCGAAGAGCGGAGCGGCAGCGACGGCAGGATGGGGCGCGGCGCTCGTCTGCCTCGCACGTAGTACTGAAATGCGTCGCGTCCGTCCGCGGGATAGAAAGCTAGGCAGTCACCGCTTGCCGTCCGCTGTACGACGTGGGCGGTTGCGGCCCGCCAATCCTCCGGCGATACGCCGTAGCTCGGCGCGAGCTGTAGTGCTCTCAGCGCCACGAACGCTGCCACCGCGGCCCACGCGGCCACTCTGGGTACACGCGCGCGCGTGAGACCCCACCCCAGCAGCAGCGTCGCGGCGGGAACGCACATCAGCAGGTTTCGGGGCAAGAAGATCGACTGACCGACGAACGACTCGATGAGCGCTAGCGCCACGGGGATCGTCAGCCAGGACACGACCAGCGCAGGGCGCCAATCGACGCGGGGCCGAAGCGCTGCGGCCGCGCATACGGCAAGCGCCAGCAGCGTCAGCGCCACCAGGGGGACGGTGGTGGAGGTGGCATGGAAGTTCGGCTCGAGCCCGGCAGAGGTCAACGCTTCCGCCACCTGCTTGATGCTGGTGACGTCGGGTCGCGGGACCCAGAACAGCTGTCCGGAGCCCCGGCGTGCGGCCAGCACCGCCAGCGGTATGCAGCACACCGCGATGCTCACCAGGGCAAAGATCAGCGCTCGCCAGCGCTCGCGGTACCAAATCAGCACGACCAGCTGGGCGGGCAGGATCAGCAGCGCCATCAGGCTGGCGTACACCGCCAGCGCCGTGCACAGGACGTAGGCCGCCCATGCGGCGCGCGGCCGAGTGCCTTGCAACAGCACGACCAGGGCCAGGAACGACCCCGCGCTGAGCGCCACCAAGAGCGCGTAGCTGCGCGCGCTCTGGCCCCAGAAGACCAGCGGCAGGCTCACTGCGCTCAGCAGCCCCGACGCCAGCGCCGCCGGGCGGTCGAAGAGCCGCAGGGCGAGCACCTGCACCGCTGCGGCGGTCAGCGCCGCGCCAATCGCCGATGGAAGCCGCAGGACGAACTCCCCCGAGCCCAACAATCCGATCATGGCGTGGATCAGGACGTAGTAGCCCGCCATGTTGCCCCCGTCGTGGGCGATCGCCGAGCGAAGCGCGGCGCCATGCTGGCTGGCGATCGCCACCGTCGCCCCCTCGTCGAAGCCGAGGCTGCGGGTGTCGATGCGATACAGGCACAGGACTGCCGTGAGCAAGGCCGGCCCCGCCACGAGCGCAGCGCCACCGGCCCGCTGCGCGCGGCTGCTCATCGCCCGCTCAGGATTTAGCCGGGGCCGAGCCCGCGCCGGTGAGCGCGGCGCCGCCGCGACGTCGCCTCCAGACATACCAGAAGAGAATCAGCAGATAGACAACGACCATGTATGGCGAGGTGCCGAGCGAGAGCGCCAGCTGGCCCGTGGGGATGACGATGAACGCCGACACGACGACCGCCACCGGGATCGCCCACGAGCGCTGGAAGTCACGCAGAGCCGCGAGCAGCGCCAGTCCCCAGGTGAAATACCAGGGCCAGGCGGCCGGTCCCCCGATGGCCACGGCGATTAGCGCCAATCCCAGGCATCGCACCAGGTTCTCGAAGCGCGTTCGGTAGAGGAGTACCAGGGCGAACGCCACCGTGATGGCGAAGGCAATGTGGCTGAGCGTGGCCTCGAACGCTTTGCCGTTGATCGGGTGTCCGGCCCCTTTCAGGATGTGGGCGATCGTGTATCCCAGGGCGGTGGCGGGGGTAATCGCCAATCGCACCCGGCCCGGCGTGTTGAACAAGCCCGTCGAGATCCAGGCCAGGCCCAGCCCCGTGACCAACGTGACCAGAGCGGCGACGCCGGCGCTCGCCAGCACCGCGGTGCCCAGGGCCCGAAGCCTGTGGCGAGGGTCAGGCAGCGCTCGGAGCCAGGCCACCACGATGAACGCGATCGCGGCGGCCGCGGGCACCTTGACCGTCGCGGCAAGCGCACAGACGGCAATTCCCACCAGCGGCCGGCGCTCGACCGCAAGCGTCACGCCCGCCACCAGCAGACCGACCATCAAGAGATCGTTGTGGGCCGGGGAGACGAGTTGCAGCCAGACCAGTGGACTGAGCGCGGCTAGCCACAGCGCCCGGCGGGGGTCCGTGCCCAGGGACCGCGCCAGGCGAGGAACGAACGCGCCGAGGAGCACGATCCCGATCAGGTCGAACACCCGCAGGATGCTCACGCCCGCCACGAGGTGTGAACCCGTCCCGCCCACGATCAGGCTGACCACGCCCAAAAACAGCGGTCCATAAGGCGCCGTGGTCTTGCGCCAGAACGGGTCGACCCCGTTCAGCACGTGCTGTTGGCCGATCCGCCCGAGCACGATCGGCGCGTCGTGATAGGGGCTGTGACCCAGATGCACCAGCGTCCCCTGCGCCAGGTAGCTGTACACGTCGCGGCTGAACAAGGGCGGCCCGAGGGCGAACGGCAGGCACCACAGCGCCAGGACGATCCACAAGTGCTTGACGCCGATGCCGCGATGGCTCGCAAGCGAGCGCCCCAGCCCGAGCCACGCCGCACACAAGGCCGCCACTCCGGCCCAGAACGCCAGCTTCGCGCCGGTGTGCCCGGACGGAACCGGGGCCACGAACCACCACCTGACCGCGCCGGCGCCCAGCAGCCGGGTCCCGGTGAAGGCCGCCACTGCCGAGCCCGCCAGCCCCAGGCATCCCCAGGCCCAAACCGTCCCCCGGCTCCCATCCTCAGACGGGGCTGCGCGCGACAAGCCCGGACCGCCCGGCCGCGCGGTTCGTTCCTCGAGGACCATCGGCGCTTGATCGTAGTGTGAGCTGGTACGGCTTGCCCGTCGCTAGCGCTTGGTGCGTCGCAAGGCTGCCCATCCCCGGCCCGCCAGGTAGCAGGCGGCGCTGGCGGACCCGACGTAGAACCCGATCGGGTAGTTGGTCCTGTAGGACAGGGCGATCGCCGCCCACACCGTCAGCAACGCGAGCGCCACCGACAGCGCCAGCGCGAGTCCCGGGCGCGCGGTGAACGAACGCGCTGCGGCCGGCGGTCCGATCATCAGGCTGAAGATCAAGAGCGTGCCCACCACCGGCACGGTCATGGTCGTCGCCAGCGCGAGCACGAGCAGGAAACCGAGTTGTGCCTGGAAGCTCGAGATCCCCCGCGCCTCGCCGGACTCGGCGAGCACCGAGGAGAGCATCAGCGGCCGGTAGAGGACGGCGACCACAGCCACGCAAATTCCCGCCAGCAGCGCGGTGGGCAAGAGCTCATTGCTGCTCACCCCCAGGACCTCGCCGAACAGGAGTGAGTAGACGCTGGGCGCATAGTCCTTCCCGACGCTCAGGAACAGCGCACCCAGTCCCAGCATCATCGTCAGCGTCAGGGCGGTGCCCACGTCGCTACGGCCCCTGCGGCCGAGCGCCCCGATTCCGAGCGCCCCGAGCAACGAAAACAGCCCCAAGCCGACGAACGCGCTGACGCCGACGAGCGCCGCCCCGGCGGCGCCGGCGAACGAACCGCTGGGAATGGCGTGTGCGGCGAAAGCCGAGGCCCGCATGACCGTGAAGAAGCCGACCACGCCTGCCACCACGGCGACGATCGTCGCCACGACCCAGGCGTTGACCATGAAACCGCTGAACATGCTTTTCAGCGGTTTGCCGCCCGTGCCGCGCGCCGGCGCCGGGTCAGGCCGGGCGCTCCGCTCAGCAGATAGGAGACAAGGATCAGCGCCACGATGAAGAAGCTCACGGGCCAGCCTTGCCCGTGCGGGGGCCAGTAGTAGCTGTCGTAGGCCAGCACGATCCCGATCCAGGTCGTGGCCACGGCGATCGCGCCGGCGATGGCCACGGCGGCGGCCGGACGGCGGGCCAGCCGCGTAGCGGCCGCGGCCGGTCCTACGACCAGCGCCGTCGCCAGCACGGCGCCGATTGTCAGCGCCGCGAGGGCCACCGACAGCGCCAGCGCCAGCAGGTAGAGCGCACCTACCAGGCGCACGGGGATCCCGCGGGCGGCGGCCAGCTCGGCGCTCAGCGAACTCGTGAGCAGCGGTCTGTGGATCAATGCGATCAGCGCTACCGCCGCCAGGCTCAGGGAGAGCACCGCCGGAAGCGTGGAGGTGTCAACGGCGAACAGGGAGCCGAACAGGACGGTGACCGCCACCCCGGTGGTGCTCTGCTGGGTGGTGTCCAGATACAGAAACAACGCCGCCAATCCGAGGCTCGCGCCCAGCACCACTCCGCTGGCCAGGTCCCGGCTCCGGGGGCGCTGGACGCCGAGCAGTTCCATCGCCCCGGCGGCCGTAGCACCGGCCGCGAGAAAGCCCCACAGCGCCCCGGCTCCGACCAAAAAGGCGCCCGAGGCTCCCGCCGCGCCGACGTCAGAAAGCGCTTCGGTCGCGAAGGCCTGTCGCCGGATGACCGCAAACGCTCCCACCACGGCCGACGCCAGCGCCACCAGCGCGCCGACCGCCAGCGCCACGTGCACCCGGCCGCTGGTGAAGAACCCCTGCCCAAACACGGGCGTCAAAAAGTGGCTCACGCCACCACTTCCACTCCGCGCTCGCCGCCGTCGTCCCGGCCTTCACCCGCCGCCGCGCCCGAGACCACGATGATCCGGCCGTGGACGCGCAGCACATCGACGTGGTAGCCGTAGAGATGGCTCAGCACGTCGCCGCGTATGACGTCGGAGGCCTTACCGCTCGCGGCACGACCGCCCGCGACGTAGACGATCCGGTCCATCACCCTCAGCAGGGGGTTGATCTCGTGGGCGGAGATCAACACCGCGAGCTGCTGATCGGCTGCGATGCGAGCGAGCAGCTCGACGATCTCGTTGGCGCTGCGGAGGTCCAGGTTTGCGAGCGGCTCGTCGAGTAGCAGCAGCGGCGGCCCGGCGATCAGCGCGTGGGCGATCAACACGCGCTGCTGCTGTCCTCCCGACAGCTCCCCCACCCGCGCGTCGGCGAACTGGAGCGCATCGACGGCGGCGAGCATCCGATCGACACGCTGGCGACGCTCGCGTGAGGGGAAACCGATACCGAGCCGATGTCCGTCCAAGCCAAGCCCGACCAGGTCGCGGGCGCGAACCGGTGCATCTGGATCGAGCGCGTACTGCTGTGGCACGTATCCGATCAGCGCTCGCCGCCCGAGCCGCCGGGGAATCCCGGGTCCCGTACGAGTTGCCTGCTGCCGGCGGCCGACGTGGATCGTGCCAGCGCTCAGCGGCGCGAGGCCGAGGATCGCCTTGAGCAGCGTCGTCTTGCCGGCACCGTTTGGCCCGATCAGGCCGGTGAACTCTCCAGCGCCGATCGAGAATGTCACGCCTCTCAGCACGTCGCGGCCACCGAGCCGCACGCCGAGGCCCGACACCGAGAGCACTTCGTTCGTGGCGTCGGTGGCCGCCTCGTGCCCGGACAGCTCGGTGCTCATAGGTGCTCCGTCGAGGTCCCGCTCGCCAATGCACGGGTCAGCGCCGCCGTCTCGGCCAGCATCCAAGCCTGGTAGTGGTAGCCGGGGGGCATGGTCTCATAGACGCCCACCACCGGGACCCCGTGGGTGTGCGCGTCACGCAGGAACGTCTGGGTCAGCGGATCCGTGACCTGCTGGTTGTAGAGCAGTGCCCTGACCCGGCGGCCGGAGAGCAGGCTCTCCTGGCGTGTGATGTCCTGGGGCGAGGGGTCGTAGCCGTTCATCACGGCGGACTGCAACGCGAATGGAGTGAGGACTTCGGCTCCCGCCGCGGCGAGCATGTAGTCACCGACCGGCTCGGTCGTTGCCACGGCGACGTGCGGGTACTTGGAGCGCAAGCGCGCCAGCGCGTCGTACCAAGGCGCCAGCGAGCTCACGAAGCGCGACGCGTTGGCTTGGAAGTACGCCGCGTGCGCGGGCTGCATCTTCGACAGCGCGCTGACCACCGCCGTGGCCACCACGGGCATCGTGCGCGGGAGGTACCAGATGTGGGGATTGGGTGGCGCTTTCGCCAGCCCAAGCAGGTGCTGGACGTCGATCACAACCCGTTGGCCGCTCGGCGAGGCCGACTCGAGCTTGGACATGAAGTCGTCGTAACCCGCCCCGTTCTGCACAACGAGCCGCGCGGAGCTGATGGCGGTGGCGACGCTCGGACTGGCTTCGAACGTGTGCGGGTCCGTGTTCGGGTTGTTGAGCAGCGAGTCGGCGTGGACGTAGCGGCCGCCGACCTGCGCGATCACATCGGCGTACTCGCTCTCGGCACCCAGCGCCAGCACCTGGCCGGGCTTGGCATGGGCGTCTGTGGAGAGGCCGCCGCAGCCGGCGACCCCGAGGGCACCGGCGCCGAGTACCAGGAGGGCAAACAGCTGTTTGACCGCATGCCCGAGAGCGCATCGAAGCGGATGCGGGACCAGGCCTCGAACCGGATGCCGGAGCACGCCTCGACCCCGATGCGGGACCAAGCCTCGAACCGGATGCCGTCGCATAGTTGAGCTATGCTACAGCAAAGGTGAGTCTTATTCTCATTCTTGTTCGTTTCCGCGCTGGCCCCTCCTCACGCCTCCGCCGGCCCTCCGGCGGATCGACAACCGCGGGTTAGACTGGCCCGATGCCGCGCACTAGCGCCGAGAGCTGGTCGGAGCACGCGCAGCGAGTTCTCGCCGAGTCCAAGCGCCATTCCGGCGGCGCACGCCGGGCGGTCGTGCAGCTGCTCGAGACGCAGCACTGCGCGCTTTCGGCTCTGGAGATCGAGGACGCGCTGCGCGCTGGGCGGCGGCCGGTCGGCCGCGCCAGCATCTACAGGATCCTCGACGAGCTCGAGCGGCTACGGCTGGTGCAGAAGGTCCAGGTGGGTCAGACCATGGCCCGCTACGAGCCGCTCCGCGGCGACGCGGCCCACCACCACCACCTGGTCTGCGACAGCTGCGGGGTGGTCATGCCGTTCACCGATCCTGACCTCGAGCGCGCGATCAAGAACCTCAGCGGGCGCGTTCCGATCCACGTCGCGGAACACGAGATCGTGCTCCACGGGGCCTGCGAAGACTGCAAGCAATAGCCGCTTCGCCGGGTCCAGAGACCGGTGCGGCGGTGATGGGCACCGGCATCGTGTCGGTCGCCATGCTGAGCGCGAGCCAGGTGGCGATCTCGCGTGTCCTGCTCGCGATCACCGGCTTCCTGTGGCTGCTGCTCGCGGCGGGGTTCGTGCGCCGCCTGTGGCGCGAGCGCGAGCGCTGGCGCGCGGACGCATCGCGGCCGGTGGCGCTGACCGCGGCGGCCGCGACCGCGGTACTCGGCAGCCGCCTGACCGAGGCCGGGTGGTCATGGGCCGGGTGGTCGCTGCTGGCGGCGGCCAGCGTCCTGTGTCTTGCGCTGGGTGTGGCAGCGATGCCGGGGGGATTCAAAACCGGGACTGGCGCGAGCTTTCTCCTGGTGGTTGCTCCGGAGTCGCTTGCGGTTCTGGCCGGCCAGCTGGCCGGGCAAACCGACAGCGGCTGGCTCGCCGTGGCGGCCCTGGTGCCGTTCGCGGTCGGTCTCGCGCTCTATGTGCCAGTCCTGACCCGTTTCGACCACGCAGAGCTGCGAGAGGGAGGCGGCGACCACTGGATCTCGGGCGGATCGCTCGGGATCATGACGCTCGCGTCTGCAGAGATCTCGTACGCGCTGTCGGTCACCGATACAGCCACGTGGCTCGCAGATCCCCTGCGAATCGCCGCGCTCGTGCTGTGGGGTCTCACGATTGCGTGGCTGCCGCTGCTAGTGCTGGCGGAGGTCCGCTGGCGCCGCGTCGCCTACGACGTGCGGCGCTGGGCGACGGTCTTTCCGCTCGGGATGTACGCAGCGATGAGCGATTCGGCCGGGCGCGTCGGCCGGGCGCACGGTCTGGTGGTGTTCGGGCGCGCTTGGGCGTGGGTGGCGCTCGCCGGGTGGGTGGCCGTCGCCGTGGGATGGTGCACGGCACGGTTGCCGAGACGCTCCGGGTCGTGAGCGCCCTGCCGCTGTAGGGTTGCTCGCGACATCCAGACGCCCGTGGGGCGGTCTTCCGAAACAGAGGAGCACCGATGATCATCTCCACCACGAACGAGCTGCCGGGCTATCAGATCGAGGAGGTCTTCGGCGAGGTGTTCGGGCTGACGGTCCGCTCGCGCAACGTCGGCTCACAGATCGGCGCATCGTTCAAGTCGCTCGTCGGCGGCGAGCTTAGGGGCATGACCAAGCTGCTCGAAGAGGGCCGGGAGCACGCCACCCAGAGATTGGTCGAGGAGGCAGAGACGAAGGGCGCGAACGCCATAGTCGCCTTCCGCTTCGACACCTCAGAGCTCGGCTCGACGTGGACAGAGATCTGCGCCTACGGGACGGCGGTCAGGGCGCGCAAGGCCTGACGAGTCCGGCCTTCTGGCATAAAGCGGCCGGCGCCCGTCCGCGGCGGGCCCGGCCGCTGTTTCCCAACTAATTCGGATTCGCGAACTCCTGCACCTGGGTCAGCCGGAACGAGTTCCCCGACGGATCGCGGAAGCCGGCGTCGATCCCATAGGGACGTTCCTCCGGCGCTTCGGTGAACTCCACGCCTCTGCGCTTGAGTTCCTCGTAGTCGCCATAGACATCCTCGGTCGTCAGAAAGACGGTTCCGGCAAAGCCCTTGGCCATGAGCGTCCTGACCTGCTCGGCGGTCTCGGGATCCATCACCGGCGGGCCCGGAATCGCCATCAGCACGATCGAGATGTCGGGCTGGTTGGTGGGACCAACGGTGAGCCACCGAAAGCCGCCCAGCTCCGGAAGAGTGGCGTCCGTGCGGACCTCCATCCCCAGCTTTTGCGTGTAGAACGCGAGTGCCTCGTCCTGGTCGTGTACCCACAGCTGGGCGGTGCTGAGCTTGATCACTTTTGCCGTCCTTTAGTTCGTCGATTGCGTGCCGGACGAACCTAGTTGCGATCTGGTGGGCTGTCTTCTCGAAACGTGCGATGTTGTGGACGTCCGTAGGCACGCAGCTTGCACGCCGGCACCCTGGCGTGGCTCCATGCCGGCGGGAAGCGTGCGCGATACGCGGTCGGCGTGACGCCGAACATGCGCTTGAAGCTGGTGGTGAACGAGCCGACGCTGCGGAGGCCGACCGACAGGCAGATGTCGGCCACCGAGTGATCGGTCGTCCGGAGCAGCGCCGCGGCGCGTTCCAGGCGCCGGGTGAGCAGGTAAGCGTGCGGCGGTTCGCCGAAGGTCTGGCTGAACTCGCGGCTGAAATGCGCCCGGGAGAGGCCCGCCGCCCGCGCCATCTGATCGACGTTCAGCGGCTCGAAGTAGCGGGAGTCGGCGAGGTCCTTAGCGCGGAGCAGATGGCGGGCTGGGGGAACGAAGGCCATCTGCTTTCAGCGAATCGCTGCCAGCCAGGGGCGGGCGAGCTCGGCGATCCAGGCGGACGCCGCGTCTGGGTCCTCCGGTGGTGAGGACACCAGGACGAGCTCGCCGACCCCCAGCTCGCTGAGGGCGTCGATGTCGTCCGCCTCGCCGGCCGCGAGCGCTACAGCGATGTCCAGCTCGCCAATGTCGCGTCCCCGTTCGTGGCACAGCTCCCGCAACTTCGCAACCCGCTCCCGAACCTCATCTACGCCGGCGAGGTTGAACCCGTACCAGCCATCGCCGGCCCTGGCCACACGCCGCAGCGCCGCGTCGCTGTTTCCGCCGATCACCACCGGGACACTCCGATCGCGCACGGGCTTGGGATAGACCCGCACGTGCCGGAACGACGCGAACTCCCCCTCAAACGACGCCACGTCCTCGCGCCAGAGGGTGCGCATCGCCGCCAGGTATTCGTCTGCCCGCCTCCCGCGGCGGGCGAACGGAATGCCCAGCGCAGCGAATTCCTCGCGCGACCAGCCGACGCCCACGCCAAGAGTCAAGCGTCCGCCGCAGAGGACGTCGAGGCTCGCCACCTGCTTGGCGAGCAGGACGGGGTTGTGCTCGGGCAACAGCAGGACCCCGGTGGCGAGCTCGAGCCGTTCGGTGGCCGCGGCGACGAAGCTGAGCCCCACCAGTGGGTCGAGCCAGTCGGCGTCGGCCGGCACGGCGATCTGCCCGTCGGGCGCATACGGATACCGCGATTCGGGCCGGTCGACCATGACCACGTGCTCTCCGGCCCAGCACCTCGCAAAGCCCTCGGCTTCGGCCGCCGCCGCCACCGCGTCGATCACCGCGCGACGTGCGCCGGTGCCAATCCCAAGTGCGTGAAGCCCCAACCGCACGATGCCGATAGTGACACAGCCCCGCGATCACGGCAGCCGGGTGGCGGCGCTGACAACTTAGGCCTGCTCGGCGCGACACCATGGCCGGAGGTGACCGTCGGCGGTCGCGGGCGCGCTCGCGCATGGCCGCGATTGCGTGAGGCCCAACCCGGGCAGAGTTGAGCACGCGGCACTTTCATTGCCTATCGGAAAGGAAGCAGCAGGATGGATGATCGCGCCCAGGCCGAGACAGCAATCGCGAATCTTCTCCTCGCGAGGATCCGCCAGGACCGTTCTCCGAGCGTCACGGAGATGCAGTTGCTGGAGCAGGTGCTCCCGCAGTCGCTCGTGCGCGACTACGTCAACGTGCTGCTCGAAAAGGTGGTGAGCGAGAACCATCCCAGCATCCCGATGCTGCGACGCATCATTCGGGTCGCACAGAGCATGTGACGCTCGCTGGCGGGTCGCGCACCGCGCAGGATTTCTGATCCAACCATTGCGCCCTAAATCTGCTAATCGGCGGACACTATTTTTGTGCTTCTACGCGGGGCTTTCGATTGGGGTGCTCGCCCGCAGGTGAGTTTGCGCCGAAGTTCGGGGGGTAGCACAAGCTGCGATCAACGACGGGAAGACCGGAGGAGAGTTTAAATGGCCACGGACGTTTCTGAAGTAATCGGCACCGCAATCGGCAAGGCCGCTCGCGAAGGGATTCGCGGAGTCTCGAAGAGCGCGCGGAAGCGTTCTCGGCAATCGTTGCCGGCGCCCAAAGGGCTCGCCGCAGGAGCGGCTGGACTTGGGCTCGTGGCGCTCGCGCCGCTTTTGGGAAAGGGCATCAGCAGCGCGGCCTCCGGGGCGGTCGATAAAGGCACCGCAAATCTCAAGGGCGCGGGCAACAAGGTCGGCGATAGGGTCGGCGAGCAGATAAAGGGCAAGGTCAAGGACGACGTCAAGGACGCCATTCCCGGTAGCGGCCTGTTCTCGAAGACGAGCAAGGGCGGAGGCGTGCCGGGCGTTGGCAAGGGCCGGCGGATGCCGATCCAGCAGGACTTCGACATTGGCGTCCCGGTCAGAACGGTCTACGACCAGTGGACGCAGTTCGAAGAATGGCCCAAGTTCATGCATCGCGTGACGGAGGTCTCACAGGAAGACGACACGCACGTGAAGTTCAAGGCCAAGATCTGGGGGAAGACGAAGGAGTTCACTGCGGAAATCTGCGAGCAACGTCCAGATGAGCGGATCAAGTGGCGAGTGACCGAAGGGATGACGCATACCGGTGTTGTCTCGTTCCACGAGCTTGGCCCGCGGCTCACGCGCGTCGAGCTCAACCTGGATATCGATCCGGGCTCGCTAATCGAGAAGGCCGCTCGCGGCATGCGGCATATCAAGCGGGCGGTTCGCGCCGACGTTGCGCGCTTCAAGGCGTACGTGCTCATGGAGGAGGAGGAGACCGGCGCATGGCGCGGCGAGGTTGAGGATGCCGAGGTCAAGAAGAAGTCATCCTCGGGCCGCGGGCGCTCGGCTTCGAAGTCATCGTCGGGCCGCAGCTCGTCGTCGCGCTCGTCACAGAATGGCGCGCGCTCGTCATCACGCTCGTCCTCTGGGCGCTCGTCGTCCGGGCGCTCGTCCTCTGGGCGCTCGTCGTCCGGGCGCTCGTCGTCCGGGCGCTCGTCGTCCGGACGCTCGTCGTCAAAGCGCGCCCGCGGGGCGAAAAATGGCTCCGGTAACTCGTCGAGTAATAGAGGACGTGCCAGCTCATCGAGTCGCAGACGAAGCGGCTCGCATTCCTGATCGGAGAGGTTCGCGCCTAATAGCGACTGGAGAGGGACGTGCACATGAAGATCGACGTCAAGCGTGTGGCGGCGTCGGCGCTCGAAGCAGCGCTGAACGAGGAACCTGAGCCGCCACACCGTCTACGCGGCGTCCGTACGCTGGCCGCCGGCGCAGCGCTCGTGACGGCGGCGCGCATGGGCGAGAAGCACATGCCGCGCCTGAGCAAGCTTCGTCTCTTCGAGCACGCCGTCGCAAAGCTGGAGGACGTGGGGAATTTGCCCGACCTGGCGGATGCCGTGCGGGAGCGGTTCTCAGACTACGTCCATCACGACGACGATGCCGGCGACGCGGAGGACTACGAGGACGAAGACTACGAGGAGGAAGGCGAGGACGGCGAAGACGACTGGGATGAAGACGCGCCGTCCGACGAATCGGATGAGGACGAACCGGAGCGTGACCAGGATGGCGGCGAGCCGTCCGACGCCAACGGCGACGACGCGCCGCGCGGCGACGACAACGAGGAGTCGCAGCCGGAAGCCGCCGGCAACGTGAGCGACGACGAGGGCGAGCAGGGCCGCGAGGGACCGGACAGCGACACGCCGGATCTAGTCGATGCGCTCAGTGAGCACCACTCGCGGCCGCCGGTGATGGAACGCATGGCGGAGGACCTTGACCCCGCCGCCCGGGCGCCGCAGGCCGTTGAGCGGCTCGCGGACGACCGCAGTTCGCGGTCACGCGGCGCCACGCGATCTGGTTCTAACCGAAACAAGCAGTCAACCCCGGGATAACGGGCTCGGAGGGACCCCGATGGCACGGAACGACGACAAGCATGAGAGCAAACAGGGCGAGACCGACCGCTATCGCCGCGCGGCAGAGGATGCACTGCAGCAACTGGATTGGACGATCGGCTACCTGCATGGAATCCACAAGACCGGGATTTCGAAGGCCCTGGCCCAAAACCGTTCCTTCATCCGAAAGCAGCTGATGCACGAGAAGGACGAAGGAATGCCTACTCAGCAAACCGAGGAAACGTAGGCCGCAGCGCCGCGAGAAGGGAGCTCATCAGATGGCGTTAGCAGCAACACCACGCGGGTATATCGAGAGACCACGCCCCAGCGGGCTTGCGGACGTAATCGAGGTGATCCTTGACAAGGGCCTCGTGATCGATGTCTATGTCCGTGTCTCGCTGATCGGCATTGAAATCCTGACGATCGACGCCCGGATCGTGGTCGCCAGCGTCGATACCTACCTGCGCTTCGCCGAGGCCGTCAACCGTCTCGACCTAAAGCAGGACGATCAGTCCGAGGGACTGCCGCAGCTGATCGAGTCGATGACATCGGGTGGGGCTGAGTCGAAGACGAAGGGCGCCATCGAGGGTGTCAAGGACAAGCTGACCGGCGGCGATGATGATGATGACGACAGCGGCAAGTCGAGCCGCTCACGCTCGTCATCCGGATCGCGCTCCTCCGGCTCGTCCGGATCGCGCTCGTCCGGCTCGTCCCGATCGCGCTCGCGCAGCCGGAGCTAGCGACCGGTGGTCGACTACGCGGTCTACGTCTACGGAGTCTCTCCCAAGACGGGTCGTGAGCTGCCGTCGGTCCACGGTGTCGAGGACGGGGAGTTGCATGGTGTGGAGCATGATGGCCTCCTCGCTCTGACGAGTCGTTTGCGGCGCGCCAGGCTCGCCGCCAGCGATCTGCGCGCGCACTGGCGCGTGTTGGAGCAGGCCTTCGAGCAGACGACAGTGTTACCGGTTCGCTTCGGCACGGTGATGGAGAGTGAGGATGACGTCCGCGAGCGGCTGCTTGAGCCGAACGCCGAGCGACTGTCGGCCTTGCTTGAACAGATGAGCGGGCTGATGCAGCTCAACGTGAAGGGTCGCTACGACGAGGACGCTCTGTTGCGCCAGATCGTGCAGCAGAATCCGGCGATCGCCAAGCTGCGCGCGGGCGTGGCCCAACGCTCAGCCGAGGCCGCGCCGGCAGAGCAGTTTCGCCTCGGCCAGATGGTCGAGGGCGAGGTTGCGCTCCACCGTGATCGAGACACCGCGGAGGCACTCGAAGCCCTCGAACCGTCGGCGCTGGCTGTGCGCGCAGAGGAGGTCTCGCATCCCTCTGCGTTCGATCTGGCGTTCCTCGTCGAACGGTCGGGGGAAGCGCGCTTCAACGAGGTTGTTCATCATCTGCGCGAGCGGTTCGCTCCGCGTATCGAGCTGCGTTACGTTGGGCCGCTGCCGCCGTTCAGCTTTGCGCAGGCCGACCTGACCAGCGGGGGTTGAGCGTGGGCTTGATTACTGGACTCTTAACGCTTCCGCTTGCGCCCGTGCGCGGCGCGGCTTGGCTCGCCGAGGTGATTCAGGCTGAGGCGGAGAAACACGAGTACGACGAGTCGGCGATCATGGCCGGTCTGGCCGAGTTAGACGCGATGCGCGAGGCCGACGAGCTCAGTGAGGAGGAGCTGGAGGACGCGGAGAACGAACTACTTGAGCGCCTGATCGCCATTCGTGGCCTGAGTGAACAGGAGGAGACCAATGGCGGAGCGTGACGGAAACCTACCCGCCGGCGAGCTCGCGAAGGCGGCATTGAAAACCGTGCGGGACCTAACCGGATTTCGGCCGGAGGCGGCCACCGGCCTTGAATGGGATGGCGAGTCCTGGTGCGTCACAGTTGATGCACTCGAGCTGGCGCGCATACCGAACACAACCGACGTACTTGGCACCTATGAGGTCCGTCTGGACGGCGGGGGCACGCTGCGCGGCTATCGTCGCGTCAGGCGCTACTCCCGTGGAGAGGCTCGCGAGGAGGATTGACGATGGAGCAGAGCGCCGTTCCAGCGCGCGCCGTCAGTGGACTTCCGGGACGGCCGCCACAGCAGAATCTCGCAGACATTCTCGAGCGCGTGCTCGACAAGGGCATCGTGATCGCGGGCGACATCCAGATCAATTTGCTCGACATCGAGCTGCTGACGATCAAGCTGCGCTTGCTGATCGCGTCCGTCGATCGGGCACGGGAAATGGGGATCAACTGGTGGGAGACGGATTCCTCGCTGCAGTCTCTGGATCCCGGCCATTCTGACGGCAAGCGTCTTGAGCAAGAGAACCGGCAACTGCGAGAGCGCATCGAGAGGCTGGAGCGGCTGCTTGACGCCGGCGACGTACAGGAGCAGCAGAGTGGCTCGCGGTCGCGAAGTAGATGACGAGCTGAGCCGGTGGTCGGCAGCGCGTGCACCGGCATTGCTCGCGCGCGCTGAAGCGGAGGCTGTGGCGCTGTTGCGCGATGCGCTCCTCGATGCGGCCGTTGCTACTCCGGAGCCCCACCGTCGCGCAGCAGGTCGAGTACCACAGGCGGAGCGCCGACCAGCGCCCGGGCCCCATGCCGAGTCCGGACAGGCGTCGGGACAGGGACACCTCACATGGGCGTACTGCGTCCTTAGCGCGGCAGACGAGCTTCCTGCGGAGCTGGCGGGAGTTGACCCCGCCGGCGGCGTTCGGGCTGTCCGCAGCCAAGAGCTCATGGCACTCGTGAGCTCGGTCCCGCGCGCCGAGTTCGGCTCTCAGCCCCTGCACCGCAACCTGAACGACATCGGGTGGCTAGAACGCGTGGCCCGGGCACACGAACGGGTGCTGGACGCGGCGCTGCAGGCCAGCACGGTCGTGCCCCTGCGGCTGTGCACGTTGTATGAGACCGACGATGGTGTCCGCCAGATGCTCGAGCGCGAGCGTGCGGCCTTGACGAGTGCGCTGCGGCGGCTCGAAGGACAAGCCGAGTGGGCCGTGAAGGTGCTGGTCGACGAGCAGCGCTTGATGCGCGCTGCGCAGGCGAGCAGCGAGCCCAACGGGGCGGGTGACCAGGAGCTCGACGGTCAGGGTGAAGGCGGGGCATACCTGCGCCGGCGCGGTCTCGAGCGTCAGCATCGCGGGGCTGCGGAGGCGCTGGCCTCTGAGGTGGCGCAAGAGGTGCATGTCGGCCTTCAAAGCTGGGCGATCGACGCGGTGACGCAACAGGCGCAGAACCGTGAGCTATCAGGGCATCAGGGGGAGATGGTGCTCAACGCCGCGTATCTCGGGGCGCGTGATCGCGTCGACGAATTGCGCGCGCTCGTGGCCGAGTTCGAGGCGCGTTATCGGGACCTCGGGGTGCGGATCGAGCTCACTGGACCGTGGCCGCCATACAACTTCGTCTCGTCCGGTTCTTCTGCCGCAGTCGCATGAGCACGATGGCCGACCGCGAAGTGGCGCTGGTCGATCTGATCGACCGCCTGTTCAACGGCGGCGTTGTCATCTTTGGCGACGTAACCCTTGCCGCCGCCGACGTTGACCTCGTCTACGTCGGGCTTCGTGTGTTGGTGTCCTCGGTCAGCACTGCCCTCGAGAAGGGAGTACTGCCGCAACTCGGGGACGCGCTGTGATTCAGCTGTACGCGATCATGGACGCGACCGGTCCGCCGCTGCCCGAGATCCCGTCGCTGCATGCGGTTACCACACGGGAATTGGCCGCCGTCTGCGCACCTGCTGGCGAGGCCGAAGTGACACCGGAGGTTCTCTGGCATCACGAGCGAGTGGTCGAGAAGCTCATGGACGACCGCGATGTTCTGCCGGTCCGGTACGGAACGCGGGTCTCCGATGAGGTATCTGTCAAGCGGATCCTCGCTGATAACTATGAGCGACTGGCCGAGAGCCTCGAGCGGGTGCGGGGGGCCACAGAGGTCTCGGTACGTGCATATAGAACCCTGGCGGAGTGCCGATCGGGACCTCAAGTGGCGGTGGTCGACAACGAGGGCCCGAAGGCGGGGACCGAGTATCTCCGCGCCCGAGCAGGCTCGCTGGCAGCAGAGCGTGAAGCCCTTGCAACGATCCATGAGCCGCTTGCTGCCGTCGCACGCGCAGCTACGCAGCGGCGGACGCGGTCGGCCGGTGAAGTCTTGTGTGCCGCCTACCTCGTGGACCGCGAACGCGTCCAGCGCTTCACCGCACTGCTGGCGGAACTCCAGGAGGCGAACCCCGAGCTGCGCCTGGCCTGCACGGGGCCTTGGCCGCCGTACAGCTTCGCCGAACCGTGAGCGACAAGTACCTGCATAGACCGCGTGACCTCGATCCTCTCGCCGCCCGCGACCTTGACCCCTTCGCCGGTGCGCTTCCGAGCATCGACAGCGCGCTCTCGCGCCGAGTCAATGCCGATCCGGAGAACGTTGAGCGGGGACTGGCGCAGCTGGTCCTGACCATCATCGAGTTGCTCAGACAGGTCATGGAGCGCCAAGCGCTACGCCGGATCGACGACGGGACGCTGTCCGAAGACCAGGTCGAGCGACTGGGACGCACGTTCATGGCACTTGCTGACCGGATGGAGGAGCTGCGCAACGAGTTCGGGCTGGACGAGGAGGATCTCAACCTGAATCTCGGGCCTCTCGGAAACCTGCTCTGAGGACAGGCTAGGCGGCGTCTTCAGCCCGTGTGTCCGGGGGGACGCGAGAGCACTAAGAGAGGCTTCGGCTCAACCGCTTCGCCTGCGAACTCAGCATTCGCACATCTTCGCTACGGGCCTCCATCCGTTCGGCGGCGTCGCCAATCTGCTTGGCGAGCCCTCGTAGGTCGACCCTGTCTACGAGCTTCTTTGGGTCGACGATTTTGCTGGGCGTGAGTCTGCGCCGGCTCAGCTCGCGCGGAATCTGCACGCCGAGAACGCGTGGGCGACGGGTACGCTTGGCGAGCGCGCTTCCCGCTGCGCCGATCGCTGCACTGCCGACGACCGCGATCGCGCCCTTGACGACGGCGCCACGAAATTCCGCGTTGGTGCTGTGATTGCTGGCCTCGCCGTTGGGGTCACCGGCGCTTACGTTGGGATTGCGCGGGGCGCTTCGGGACCGGGGGGCGCTTGGGGAGCGCGCCGTGCCCGGCGCGCGGTTCCGTGCGGCGACGGGACTCTTTTTCGGCGAGCGGGACGAACTCGCGGCGCGGCTGGCCGCGACCGCGCGGCTCGAGGACTTCGAGCGCTTCGAAGTCGTGGCTCGCCCGGCCCGCGGTCGCGAGCCCGCCTGCCGCGACGCCGGACCGCCTGCCGAGGCGCCAGCCAGTTTCCTCTTCGCGTTCGGGGCCGCATCCGGTTTCTTCCTGGCATTCGCCGAAGCGGCTGTCCTCTTCGAATTCGCGGCCGCAGCCGGTTTCGCGGTGTTGCCACTGGCGGGCTTCGTTCTTGCGCCGCGAGATACGTTGGCACTGTTGCTTTGGGTCGGCACAGCACTTCCTTGGCTCGTTGTTACGTGATACGCGGCTACCCATCGGTCGAGGCCGCTTAACGCATTCCGAGCGCGGCTGGACAGACGGTCGAGAGCGCTCGCCGCTGGAACAGAACGTGGTCCTCAGTTTGGCCGTACCGGTGCTTGTAGCGCCCAGCCGTTCCCGTCCGGATCCTCGAAGAAGACGAAGCTTCCCCAGGGGAATGTCTGAACCTCGCTGACCTCGACGCCACGCTCGGCGAGACGCTCGCGGCTCGCCTCGGCGTCATCGACCACCATCTGTAGGCCTTCGATCGATCCCGGCGTCATCTCGTGCGCTCCCGAGGTGAGCGCGATCGAGCAGGCGGACCCAGGCGGGGTGAGCTGGACGAATCGAACCTGATCGTTGACCTGGTGGTCGTGATCGGCGTTGAAGCCCACCTTCTCAACGTAGAAGACCTTTGCACGGTCGATGTCCGACACCGGGACCTGGATCAGCTCTAGTCGCATCTCACTTGCCATGTCTCGGGCTCCTTTCGATCAGCCCTAAGCGGTAACCTGCTGGGCTGGCTTTTCAGTAGCTAAACAGTTTAGCAACTAAAGTAGGTCTTTTGGTGAGCCGGAAGAGATCAAAACGTGACCTGGTGGGCGAACTGATCCGGGGGTTCCGGATCAGCGGCAACCTTGACAGCGCCTTCGATCGGCTGGCCGCCGAACTGCTCGGAGTCAACGACACCGACCTCCACTGCCTCAACGTCATCGAGAACGCCGGCGGGCTCACCGCCAGCGAGCTAGCAGCTCAATCGGGGCTCACCAACGGCGCCGTCACTGGCGTGCTTGACCGGCTAGAGCGGGCCGGCTACGCCCGGCGAGTGGCAGATCCTTCCGACCGCCGGCGGGTCAACGTTGAAGTCACGGCTGGGTTCCACGAGCAAGCTGAGCGCATCTGGGGCCCGGTGGCGGCGGACTGGCAATCGACGCTCGGCAAACGCTTTACTGCGGGCGAACTCGGGCGGATCTCCGACTTCCTGCGGACGAGCGGCGAGATCGGCGGCCGGCAACTGAACCGTCTGCGTGAGATGCGCTGATGGTCCTCCGCGACGCCCCGCGCGTTTGTCAAAGGCAAGAGCACCAGTGAGTCTGCTCACCCCCGAAGTGGGCGATCCTGGACTCGAACCAGGGACCTCTTCCTTATCAGAGAAGCGCTCTAACCGACTGAGCTAATCGCCCTTCGCTTCGCGTGCCGCCCGGCCGATGGCGCGTGGCGGCGCGCGAGGTCCCGATGGTAGCGGTCGGGGGACGAGGGAGGGAGGCCTTCGCAGCTAGGCCGCGGCCTGCATTGCGAGCCGGCGGACCAGCTCCAAGGCGTCGTCGAGAGAGTCGAAGCTGAGATGCGCCCGATAGCCGCCCGAGCCGAGGGCCGTGACCTCGATCTCGCGGCCCAGAAGCGCGCTGAACTCATCGCCGATGCGCTCGATCGCAACCTGCTGATCCGGGTGCAGCACAGGCCTCGTGCGCCGGCGCTCACGGGGCTGCCCAGAGCTCGCGGCGCGGGCCCGTTGCTCGAGTTCGCGCACGGACCAGCGGCGGTCGGCTGCATCGCGCGCCAGTCGCCTTCGCACGTCGTGCTCGTCCGCCAGCAGCAGCGCACGCCCATGTCCCTCACTGAGCCTGGAGCGCTCGAGCAGCTCCAACGCCTCGTCGGGGAGCTCCAGCAGGCGGATCAGGTTGGAGACGGCAACGCGGCTCCGCCCCACGCGCAGGCCCACCTCCTCATGCGAGAACCCGAGCTCGTCGACGAGCGCCGAACATCCGCGCGCCTCATCGATCGGGTTGAGATCCTCCCGTGCCATGTTCTCGATCAGCGCCACCTCGAGCGAGGTTGCGTCGTCGTGGTGGCGAACGATGGCGGGGATCGTTTCCCGCTCCGCCAGACGCGCCGCTCGCCAGCGGCGCTCGCCGGCGATCAGCTCGTAGCCACCATCGGCGCGGGGCCGGACGAGGACAGGCTGCAGCACCCCGCGAGCGCGAATCGAGTCGGCGAGCTCTAGCAACGCCTGCTCGTCGAACGCCCGGCGTGGCTGGCTGGGGTTGGGCGCGATCAGCTCCACCGGCAGCACCCGCAGCTCTTCCGCCTCGTCACGAGGCGCGACGGACAAGATCGCCGCCAGGCCTTTTCCCATGCCTCGGGATCGCTCAGCCACGGGCAGCGACCTCCTTTGCGAATTCGAAGTAAGCGTCGGCGCCGGCGCAATGTGGATCATGAAGGATCACTGGCTTCCCGAAGCTCGGCGCCTCGCCGATGCGGATGTTCCGGGGAATGACCGTATCGAACACCAGTTCGGGGAAGTGCTCGCGGACCTCGCGCTCTACGTCCTGCGCCAGTCGGGTACGTCCATCGTGCATCGTCAGCAGCATGCCCGCGATCGTAAGGCGTGGATTCAGCTCGCGCTGGATCAGCGAGAGTGTGTCCAGCAGGCCTGCGAGGCCCTCGAGCGCGAAATACTCAGACTGCACGGGGACGATCACCCGGTCGGCCGCGGCGAGCGCGCCGACTGTCAGTGGCCCCAGCGACGGTGGGCAGTCAAGGAGCGTGAAGGCAAAGTCGTCTCGAACCGGGGCGAGCGCTTCGCGCAGCCGCGTCTCTGAGCCGGCGATCCGGGGCAGTTCGGCGGTGGCCCCTGCCAGGTCAGGGCCCGACGGCGCGATCCACAGGTGCTCGAGCCCGCTCTCCACGATCACCTCCCGGAGCGGAACGCCGCCCACAAGCACGTCATAGGTTGTGGAAGCGATGTCGCGCCCGAGCCCGAGGCCGACCGTGGCGTTCGCCTGGGGATCGACGTCGACGAGCAGCGAGTCGTACTCGGCGGCGGCCACACAGGCGGCGAGGTTGACCGCGGTCGTCGTCTTTCCGACGCCGCCCTTCTGGTTGGCAATCGCATAAACGGTGCCCATGTGGCTGGGGCGCACGGTAGCGGTGGGGGCGGTCAGACAGCGCCCCTCGCTGGAGCCCCGAGCGGTCGTTTTGCCGCCACTCCCGGGCGCCGCGGGAACCGCGCAGGAGTGCTTCTCACCTTCAACATGAGGTGCAGGTGACGATTCCGGGCACCGGCGTAGGGGTGCACCTCCAGGACCAGCCGCGGCTCGAGCCCCAGCGCGGTCGCCGCCCGCGCCGCGGCCGCCTCCTGGTCTGGATCTCGGGCGCCGCGCCAGGCAACGAGGACGGCCCCGACCCCCAGCAACGGCGCGGCGTACTCTGCCACCACGGGCAGAGACGCCAGCGCCCGAGCCGTGACGAGGTCGCACCGACCGAAGCCGTCGCTCCAGAGCTCGGCCCGGATGTTGGCGACGTGCACGTTATCCAGCGCACAGGCAGTCCGGGCTCGTTCCAGGAACGCGCACTTACGGCCGGAGCTTTCGATCAACCACACCGTCGCCGCGGGCAAGGCGGCCGCGAGCACGAGTCCTGGAAGGCCCGCTCCGGAGCCGATATCGGCAATCGTCGTCGCCCTTCTGACCTCGTCGAGCTCGAGCGCGACGAGCGAGTCGGCGAGATGGTCGTCTACCACGGACCGTTCGTCGCGGACGCTCGTGGGCGCGCTCGGGTCTCCGCTCAGAAGCGAGATGAGGGCCCGCAGCGGACGCTCGGCGTGCTCGGGAAGCGAGTAGCGCGTCGCGAGCTGAGCGAGCCGGGCGTCGGCTTCCGGAGCGCTCACGAATCCGCCCGCGCCCGTTCGATGAAGCCGCGGTAGCGCTCGCACATGGCAGCGAACCGGCTGGCCGCGTGGCCGTCGAGGTCGCCGTGAAGCTCGCCTTCGAGCAGCGGTAGAAGGTCCTGGACGAGGACCGGGCCGCGTGCCATCCACTGGTAATAGGAGCGCCCGCCATGGTGGTAAGGCCCGTAGAGCCTGCTGCCCGGCAGGCGATCGGTGAGCCAGCGGAACAGCGCCTCGTGGCGGACATGCATGCGAAGCGTCACCTGCGGCTGCTTGCCATCGCCGCCGAACGAACCCTCCCCGATCAGCAGGCCGACGATCACGCCGCGGTCAAAGTCGCTTAGCTCCGCCACGGAGGCAGTTCTAGCGCACGCGACGTTGTTTCACCGTCATGAAAAACGTGAAACATCCCGTCGTCTGACCTGAAGATGTGGCCCGGACCAGAGGCGCCATGGCCCCAGCGGTGCGCCATCGTCCGAGCCGGAGGCCATGGCCCAGGCGGCATCTCGGACCATTCCGCGGTCCACTCGTCCGGTGGGTTAGATCAAAGCGCCCGCGAGGGGCTTCAGACCAGCGGGGCGACCACCAGGCGCCGGCGCGGCTCTTCGCCCTCGCTGTAGGTCTCGACGTCACGGCGCGTCCGCAAATGCTCGTGCACGAGCTTTCTCTCAATCGCGCTCATCGGCTCCAGGGCAACGGCCCGTCGATCGTGCAGCGCGGCCTCGGCGGCCTGATCGGCGGCGGCCCGCAGCGCCACGGCGCGGCGCTCGCGGTAGCCGCCGGCGTCTATCCGCACGGTCTTGCGGGTCTCAGAGCCGCGAAAGGCGATGCGGTACGCGAGATGCTGGATGGCGTCGATGGTCTGGCCGTGGTGGCCGATCAGGACCCCGAGATCCTCGCCGGAGAAGACCCCCTCGAGGGCCTCGTCGTCCTCGTGGACTTCGATCCGCGCCTCGACGCCCGCGGTCTCGGCGAGGCGCTCCATCATCTCCCGCACGCGCGCGGAGGCCGAACCTTCCGTCGCGCTCACGCTACCTCCGGCGCCCCGACCGCTTCTTCTTCTTTCTCGGGGGCGGAGGCGGAGCCGATGTTCTCCGCGTGCCAGAGGCCGCAGCGGCGCCGACCTTCTCACCGTCATCCTGTGACTTAGTCCGGCCGCGCAGCAAGCCGGCAAGGCCCGCCGCGCCGCCGCCATTGGCCGCCGGCTCTGGCTTTGGACGCCGCGGTCCGCCGCCGCGGTCGGGCGGCCCGTCCTTGCCCGCCGCACCGCCGTCCGCCTCCGCCGTGGCCGTCAGCGGCGTCATCGGGCCAAGCCGACGGCGAATGAAGTACTGCTGCCCCATCGTCCACAGGTTGGTCGTGATCCAGTAGACCAGCACCCCGGCGGGGAAGCCGATGATGATGAACACGAACACGACCGGCAGGAACATCATCAACAGCCGCTGGTTCCGATCCATCTGCGGCGTCGACATCAGCAGAGACGATGCAAGCTGGGTGCCCACGTAGAGGACGATGAGGGCGATCAGCGTCGCTCCCGTCGCCTTGGTCGTGATGTCCGAGATGAAGAGGAAGTTGGCGCCGTGGCCCGCGCCGCACGCCACCGAGTGCGCGGTGTCGATAACGCTCTTCCCGTTGACGACGATGTGATGCTGAAGCTGGGGACAGATGTCGGCACGGAGGCTGGTACGCAGCGTGTAGTAGAGCCCGATGAACACGGGCAGCTGGGCGACTAGCGGCAGGCACGAGCCGAAGGGGTTGACCCCGTGCTCCTGGTAGAGCTTCATCAGCTCCTGCTGCTGGCGCTGCTTGTCCTGCTTGTACTTGGCCTGAATCCGCTTCATCTCGGGCGTCAGGCGCTGCATCTTCTGCATCGAGTGAAACTGCTTGACCGCAAGCGGCAGCAGGAGCGCCCGGACCACGATCGTCAGGACCACGATCGACCAGCCCCACGGAATACCGACGCTGTTGTGAAAGAACTTCAGGACGCCGCCGAACACCGTGACGAGCGGCTGGAAGATGGTTGCGATCTCGAGCATCGTCAGAGGCCTTGCGCCGTTGCTCGCGGCTTGAACAGGCGCTGGTTCTCGACCGGATCCAGCCCACCAGCGCTCCACGGGTTGCAGCGCAGCAATCGCCAGCCCGCGAGGACGAGCCCGCGGAGTATGCCGTATCTATCTATGGCCTGCGCAGCGTATTCAGAGCACGAGGGGTAGTACTTACAGCGCTGGCCGAAGGCGGGTGAGAGCACCCGCTGATAGGCCCGGATCGGCAGCACGGCAATGTGCCGGACCACGGTCATCCCGCCCGCTCGTCTGCGCGCTCGATCAGCTCAGCCAGCCGACCACGCACGCCGGCCAATCCCTCACGCTCAGCTAGAGCCCAAGCGTCCTGTCGTGCCACGACTACGGCGTCGGTTCCGGGCGCAAGCCGAGAGCTCTCGGCGGCGAACGCCTCGCGCAATAAACGCTTGACCCGGTTCCGTTGCACCGCACCCCCGACCTTTCGCGAGACCGACAGGCCCAATCGCGGGGGCCCCGTCTCCGAGTCGCGTGGAAACAGATGCAACACGAGCTCGCGGCCGGCGTGAGCCCGGCCGTGGCGAAACACGCGGTCGAAGTCGGCGCTGCGTGACAGCCTCGCTCGCCGGGACCGCGCCCGCGGGCCGAGCGACGGCTCCATCACACCGTCAGCCGCTTACGGCCCTTCGCTCGCCGCCGCTTGATCGTGAGTCGCCCCGGACGCGTCCGCATCCGCGCTCGGAACCCATGGGTCCGAGCCCGCTTGCGCTTCTTTGGCTGATACGTCCGCTTCATCGCTCACATCCCGGTCGGCGAGAACTGTCAGCCAGTATACGCAGCGACTTCCACCACCTGAAAAGCGGGTCATGGCCGCTTCGCGGGTGCGTCGAGCATTTTCCCGCGCTTTGCGCCAACGGACCGTTCGGGCCCCCAGGTGCGTTGCTATATTCGCCCGCTTCCCGGGAGGTTCCGGGGCCTTTCTCACTCTTCTGCCGTCAACGCTCCTAAAAGGAGTCGATTGGACCTGCCCGCGCATCCCGAGCTGACGCCTGCCTGGCGCGAGATCCGCGCGGAGCTCCGCCGAGTGGCCGGCGAGTCGACATATGAGATGTGGCTCGCGCGGATCGAGCCCCGGGGGTGGGACGGAACCGTGCTCTCCTTACAGGCGCCTCCCGATACCGACCGCTGGGTCTCGCGGCGCTTCGACGAAGTGGTTCAGCGCTGCGTCCGTGTCGTGCTGGGGCCCCGCGCCCGAGCCGAGTTCGGCACCGACGCCAGCCGGCGGTCGAGCGCCGCGACGGCCGGCGGTTCCTCGTCGCCCGCTTTTCCAACCTTCAACCCGAGGTACAGCTTCGATCAGTTCGTGATCGGGCAGGGCAACCGCCTGGCCCACGCTGCCTCGCTGGCGGTCGCCGAACTCCCTGGTCAGGCCTACAACCCTCTCTTCCTGCACGCCCCGCCCGGACTGGGAAAGACCCATCTCTTGCATGCCATCGGCAATTACGCGCTCACTTTCGGCGGTGGCGCAGTAGTTCGCTACACGACCGCCGAGGCATTCACGAATCACTTCCTCGGGGCGCTCGGCTCTCGCTCGCTGAACCTGTTCAAGCAGGCCTATCGCGATGCGGACGTGCTGCTGATCGACGACGTCCAGTTCCTCGCGAGCAAGGCCAAGACCGAAGAGGAGTTTTTCCACACCTTCAACGCCCTGTATGAAACGGGAAGGCAGCTCGTGCTCACCTGCGATCGGCTTCCGCGCCAGCTGGTGACCGTGGAAGAGCGACTCAGAGAACGGTTCGAGGCGGGGCTTGTCGCCAACCTCAGTCCCCCGGACTTCGTAACCAGGGTCACGATCCTCCGTAAACGGGTGACGCTGGATCAGATCAACGTCGCGGACCAGCGGGTCCTCGAGCTGATTGCCGAGCGCATCACCAACAACGTGAGAGCGCTCGAGGGCGCCTTGATTCGCGTGGTCGCCCACCACTCCCTGACGGGCCACCCAATCGATTGCCAGCTCACCACCACTGTCCTCGATGGCATCGCGCCCCGATCCGCGCAGCCGCCATCGATCGCTTCGATCCAGCAACTGGTCGCACAGCACTACGGCGTATCGGTAGAGGAGCTGCTTTCCGAAGTCCGCAAGGCAAACGTTGCCTGGGCGCGCCAGGTGGCGCTCCACCTCGCACGCGAGCTCACCGGCGAATCGCTCACCGCGCTCGGCCATGCCTTCGGCGGTCGCAACCACGCCACGGTCATTCACGCTTGCAAACGGGTCGCTCAGCGCGTCGTCACAGATATCAGCGTCGCCGACGAACTTGACGAGTTGACCGCCACCCTCACCTCTCAACAAGCCGACCGGAACTGTTGACAGACTTGCGCCTGGATTCGAGCCACGAACTAGGCCCCACTTTGCGGGCCGCGGCCGGCTTATCCACAGTCTTTGCTCAGCCTATGACTCCTAGTTCTTTCTTGAGGTATTCATCGTGAAGATCTCTGTCGATCGCGACGTGCTGCTCGAGCAACTCCAGACCGTCGGCAGGGTGGCTTCCACCCGGAGCGCTATCCAAGCCCTGTCGGGAGTCCAACTCTCAGCGGCCGCCGACCAGTGTGAGCTGCGAGCGACGGATATGGACGTCGGGCTCCGTGTCCCTTTGGCGGCGGAGGTCGTCAGAGATGGTGTTGTGGTACTGCCCGCCAGACTCCTACTCGACGTCGTCCGCTCCCTTCCGGCTCCCGAGGTATCGCTCGAGCTCCGCTCCGCCCAGCAGGACGTGGAGCTCGTTTCGGGCACGGCGACATTTGACATCCGCACCTTGCGGGCCGATGACTTTCCACCCTTCCCGGAGCCCGAGGCGGATGCCATGGTCTCCGTGCCTACCGAGGCGTTTGTCTCAACGGCGCTCAAGGTGGCCGGCTCTGCGTCGCGCGATGAGACCCGCCCGGTGCTGACCGGCATTCATGTGTCGGCATCTGAGCGTGAGCTGCGGATGGTGGCGACCGACTCGTACCGCCTGAGTGTCAAGGAGACGCCGTTGGAGCAACCGCTCCCCAGTGGATTCGAGGTCAACGTACCGGCACGCGCACTGCAGGAACTGGCCAGGGTGGCGGCGCACTCCGCCGATGGCGGGTTGCGCGTGGCGGTCCAGCGCAACCAGATCGTGTTCTTGCTCGGCCGGACGGTTCTCTCCTCGCGGCTGATCGAGGGGCAGTTCCCCAACTACCGGCAGCTCCTGCCCGAGAGCTTCGAGCACGAGCTACGGGTGGCATCGGTGGAGTTGACCGACGTAGTCAGGCGCATCAGCCTGCTGGCGCAGAAGAATGCGCCGCTGCGGCTGGCGTTCGCCGAGGGCGAGCTGACGGTGTCCGCGCAGACGCCCGACGTCGGCGAGGCGCGCGAGTCGTTGCCGGTCGCCTTTCAGGGTGAGCCGCTGGAGATTGGGTTCAACCCGGAGTTCCTGCGCGCGGGCCTCGAGGCGATCGAGGCGGGCGACGTCGTGCTGAAGCTGATCAGTCCGCTGCGCCCGGGATTGATCGAAGCAGCCGACGGCAGTGGCTTTCAGTACCTGATCATGCCGATCCGGCTCAACGTATAGGGCGGGAGCCCGATGCAGGTACGCACCTGCACGCTGCGTGACTTCCGCTGCTACGAGCGCGCGCAGGTCGCCTTGGGACGCGGGCTCACAGTCGTATCGGGACCTAACGGCGCCGGCAAGACCAATCTGCTCGAGGCGGTTTACTTCGGCTGCACCGGCCGCTCTTGCCGGACGACAAATGAGCGTGAGGTGGTCCGCTTCGGCGCCGGCACCGCCAGGGTGGAAGTCGAAGCCGTCGCCGACGACGGCCCTCACGAGCTGTCGGTGGGATTCTCTCCCGGTGAGCCCAAGCGGATGCACGTGGACGGCGCGCCCGTCGAGCGGCTGCTCGAGTCGCCCGCCCGCCCGCTGCTGAGCGTCTTTCTGCCGGACCGCCTGGAGCTGGTCAAAGGCGCCCCTGCGCTGCGACGCGCACATATGGATCAGCTGGTGGGCGCGCTGTGGCCGGGGCGGGTGGCCACGCGCCGCGCGTATGCCCAGGCCCTCGCTCACCGCAACGCACTCATCGCTCGCATCCGCGCTGGTGGCTCCTCGCGGGCCTCGTTGCATGCGTGGGACCTACAGCTGGCGCGCCATGGTGTGCAACTGATGAGTGATCGGCGCCAAGCGATCGACTGCATCGCTGAAGCGTTCCGTTCGCACGGTGAGGCGCTTGGGTTGGGCGCGGAGGCCTCGGTTGTCTACCGGCCACGCTCGCGGGCTGTCGAAGCCGAACACTTGGCCGTCGAGCTCGGTGAGCGGATCGATGGGGACTTGGAGCGCGGCTTCACATCGTATGGACCGCATCGTGACGAGCTCGCGCTGGCCCGCGCCGGCCGCGAGTTACGCGCCTACGGTTCTCAGGGCCAACAGCGCCTTGCGCTCCTCTGCTTGCTCCTCGCCGAACGTGAGGCGATCGGCGACGCCCGCGGCGTCCTGCCCCTGCTGCTGCTCGACGACGTGATGAGCGAGCTTGATCGCGGGCGAAGGACAGCACTCGTCGAGTGCTTGCGCACGAGCGGCGGGCAATCTGTGATCACCACCACCGACCTCGAGCACGTCCCGGCTGCAGCGGCGCACGACGTGGCCCGCTTGGCGCTCTCCGAGGGACGGGTACTGCGGGAGCTGACCGCGGCATGAGCCCGTCCCGCCGCCGCCCTCGGCCGCTTGCGCTGGCGCTCGCCGGCATACGCTCGGAGCTCGCGCCGCAGACGCTGCTGGCGGATGTCCAGGCCACGTGGCAGGATGCCGTGGGTCCGGTGATCGCGGCCGAGGCACAACCTGTCTCCGAACGCGCGGGGACCCTTACCGTGTCGTGCGCCGCATCGGTCTGGGCGCAGGAACTCGACCTGATGGCGGCCGTAATTGTCGAGCGCTTGAACGGGGCGCTCGGAGCTGCGCGCGTCGTCCGTCTGAGGTGTGTGACAACGCCTCCCCCACGGAGCTGAGCAGGCCTGGTGCCGAGCCCATCGAACACCACCTCTGAGCAACCGATCCGCAGCCGCGCTAATCGACGTCGGAGCGCTATGTCAGTGTGCCGACTTTGTGCCTTTTTGCAGGTAAATTTACTCGCGCGAGGGTGTCTGTAGAGGGCCCCTCTGTGCTATTCTTCTGTACACCAACTTCCGACGCCCCGGCGCGCCGTTCGTTGCGCGAGACCGGGGCGTCTCAACGTCATCGGAGGATCGTTGGCAGAAGCTAACGGCGGCTCGCGCCGCAACAAGAAGAGCACGAGATACGACGCCCAGGACATCACCGTCCTGGAGGGTCTCGAGGCTGTTCGTCGCCGTCCGGGGATGTACATCGGCTCGACCGGCCCGCGGGGCCTTCACCACCTCGTCTATGAGGTTGTTGACAACTCTGTGGACGAGGCGCTGGCCGGGTACTGCGATGACGTCGAGATAACGATTCATCCCGACAGCTCGGTGACCGTGACCGACAATGGACGCGGTATCCCCGTCGCGGTGATGGAGAAGGAGAAGCGTCCGGCGGTGGAGGTCGTGCTGACCGTGCTACACGCCGGAGGCAAGTTTGGCGAGGGCGGCGGCTACAAGGTCTCGGGAGGGCTGCACGGGGTTGGTGTCTCGGTTGTCAACGCCCTGTCGGAGCGCCTGGACGTCGAGATTCGCCGCGATGGCTTCCTTTGGACCCAGTCCTACGAGCGCGGTAAGCCAATCGGGGAGTTGAAGAAGGGCGAGAAGACCAAGCAGACCGGCACGACGATCACGTTCCTGGCCGACGCAGACGTGTTCGAGACGCTGGACTTCGACTTCACGACGCTCGAGGAGCGGATGCGGGACACGGCGTTCCTAACCCGTGGGTTGAAGATCAAGCTGGTCGACGAGCGCGGCGAGGGGCACCGCGCCGAGTTCCAGTACGACGGCGGCATCGTCGACTTCGTCGCCTACCTGAATCGCAACAAGGAGCCGATCCAGCGCAAGATCATCTCGTTCGAGGGTGAAAGCGATGAAGGCCAGGTCGAGGTGGCGATGCAGTGGAACTCCTCCTACCAGGAGTCCGTCTTCTCGTTTGCGAACAACATCAACACGATCGAGGGTGGCTCTCACCTGAGTGGGTTCCGCTCGGCGCTCACCGGGGCGCTCAACAAGTACGCGCGGGACAAGGGTGAGCTCAGGGAAAAGGACGACAACCTGACCGGCGAAGACGTCCGCGAGGGATTGACGGCCGTCATCTCAGCCAAGCTCGCGGACCCGCAGTTTGAGGGCCAGACCAAGACCAAGCTCGGCAACCCCGGTATGCAGAGCTTCGTGCAGTCAATCGTCTATGCCCGTCTGTCGGAGTTCCTCGAGGAGAATCCGCAGGACGCTCGCGCCGTGATTCGAAAGGCAGTCCAGGCCGCCCAGGCCCGTGCCGCCGCCCGCAAGGCTCGCGATCTGACGAGACGCAAGTCGGCGCTCGAGAACTCAACGCTTCCCGGCAAGCTCGCCGACTGCTCTGTCAAGGACCCTGCACTCGCCGAGCTGTTCGTCGTCGAAGGAGACTCGGCCGGCGGCTCCGCGGTCGAGGCTCGGGACCGCAACACCCAAGCCGTGCTGCCGCTGCGGGGGAAGATCCTCAACGTCGAGAAGAGCCGGATCGACAAGGTGCTCGCCAACACGGAGGTTCAGGCGTTGATCACCGCGGTCGGCACCGGGGTGCGAGACGAGTTCGATATCGAGAAAGCCCGCTACCACAAGGTCGTGCTGCTGACCGACGCCGACGTCGATGGCGCCCATATCCGCACGCTGGCCCTGACGTTGCTGTTCCGCGAGATGCAGCCGCTGATCGAGGCTGGCTACGTGTACATCGCCAAGCCACCCCTGTACCGGCTCACGCGGGGCCAGAAGCACCGCTACCTGGAGCGCGAGTCCGAGCTGGAGGAGATCCTGCTCGGCGACAAGTTCGAGAAGCTCGAGGTCTACGACCGGTACAACAAGCAGTTCAAGCTCACCGACGCTCGCTGGAAGCGCTTCTCACGACTGCTCAAGCAGTACGAAGGCTGGGCGTCGGCGCTTCGCTCAGCGCACGGTCACGACGTGATTGATTTCCTGCACCAGGTCCGGCTGCTGGAGGAGGAGATCTCGGACGCCGACGAGCTGCTTCGTCACGTCGCCAAGCATGGCCAGAACGGCGAGACCTATCAGGTGAAGCTGATCGGCGAGGCCGAAGACGAGATCGTGATTCGGACGATCGAGGCGAGAACCGGGCTCGCCAGCACCCATCACGTACAACGGGCGACGCTCGAGGCCAACGAATACCGACGGTTGACCGAGGTTCACCGTGAGCTGGCCGCGCTCGCCGGTACGCCGCCGTTCTCGGTCAAGCTAGGCGAGAGCAGCAAGGATGCAACCACCTTCGAGGAGCTTCGCGAAACGGTGCTCGCCATCTCCCAGAGGGGAATCGACTACTACCGCTTCAAGGGCCTCGGCGAGATGGACGCCGACGAGCTGCGCGAGACAACGATGGACCCGGCAACCCGGACGCTGGTGCAGGTGACGATGGAGGACGCCGCCTCCGCGGACATGGTCTTCTCGATGCTGATGGGCGACCAGGTCGAGCCCCGGCGGGCGTTCATCGAGGACAACGCGCTGGCCGCCAACCTGGACGTGTAGTGGCCTCCACCGCAGACACTGTCGGCCGTACTTACGGCGGGAGCCGCTGAGCGATGTCGGCGATCGACACGATCGGCGGCGGCAACGTTGAGCCCCGCGGGCTCGAGGAGGAGATGCGCTCTGCGTATCTCGATTACGCCATGTCAGTCATCGTCGGGCGGGCGCTGCCCGACGTACGGGACGGCCTGAAGCCGGTCCACCGTCGCGTCCTGTACGCGATGAACGAGCTCGGCTTGCGGCCAGAGCGCAGGCACGTCAAGTGCGCGACGATCGTCGGCGAGGTGATGGGCAAGTACCACCCTCACGGCGACAGCCCGATCTACGACACGCTGGTCCGCCTCGCCCAGAGCTTCTCGATGCGCTATCCGCTCGTCGATGGCCACGGCAACTTCGGCAACATCGACGGCTATTCCGCTGCTGCCATGCGCTACACCGAGGCCCGCCTCGATCGCCTGGCAACCGAGATGCTGCGCGACATCGACCAGGAGACGGTCGACTTCGTACCCAACTTCGATGGCTCAAAGCAGGAGCCGTTGGTTCTCCCGTCTCGCTTCCCCAATCTGCTCGTCAATGGCGGCGCGGGGATCGCGGTGGGGATGGCGACCAACATCCCGCCGCACAACCTGCGTGAGGTGATCGCCGCGACGATCGCCTACGTCGAGGATCCGGCGATCGACGTCGATGGCCTGATGAAGCACATCAAGGGCCCTGACTTCCCCACCGCCGGCACGATCCTGGGTCGCGAGGGGATCCGCGACGCCTATGCAACCGGGCGGGGGCGGATCCGCATTCAGGCCAAGGCGCACATCGAGCCGATCGGCCAGGGCAAGGAGGCGATCATCGTCACCGAGCTCCCCTACCAGGTGCGAAAGGGCGGCGACGGCGGACTGATCTTGAAGATCCGTGACCTGGTCCTGGACAAGAAGCTCCCGGAGATCACCGACCTGCGCGACGAATCGGACCGTCACGGCATGCGGATCGTGATCGAGCTCAAGCGCGACGCGATCCCCAAGGTGGTCCTCAACAAGCTCTACAAGCACACGCCGATGCAGGCCACGTTCGGCGTCAACATGGTCGCCCTTGTCGACAACGTGCCGCGCACGCTCTCGCTCAGGGAGGTGATCGGCCACTACGTCGACCACCAGCGCGAAGTGGTCATCCGGCGCAGCAAATACGAGCTGCGGCGCCACGAAGAGCGCGTCCACGTGCTCGAGGGCCAGCTGATCGCATTGGCCAACCTGGACGATGTGATCGCTCTGATCCGTGGGTCGCAAAACCCTGAGGCGGCCAGGGACGGGCTCGTCCAGCGCTTCGAGCTGACCGTCGTGCAGGCGCAGGCGATCCTCCAGTTGACACTGTCTCGGCTGACTGCGCTCGAGGCGGACAAGATCAAGCAGGAGCACGCCGACCGCGTGGAGCGCATCAAAGAGCTCAAGGCGATCCTCGGTGACGAGCAGAAGATCAACGCCGTCATCAAGGACGAGCTTGAAGAAATAGCCGACGCCTACGGTGACGCCCGGCGAACCGAGATCACCTACGCCGAAGGCGAGATCGACATCGAGGACCTGATCGCCGACCAGCAGATGGTGATCTCGATCACGCGCTCGGGCTACATCAAGTCGCTGCCGCTCTCCACCTATCGCCAGCAGCGACGCGGCGGGGTCGGCGTCACCGGCATGGAGATGAAGGACGACGACTACATCGAGCACTTGTTCGTCTCATCCACCCACGACTACCTGCTGTTCTTCACCAACCGCGGCAAGGTTTACAGGCTGAAGGTCTACGAGCTACCCGAGGCCTCGCGAACCGCGAAGGGCCGGGCGCTAGTGAACCTGCTGCCGCTGCGCGACGGAGAGCGCGTGCAGTCCGTCCTTGCCACCCGCGACTTCGGCGAGGGCAAGTACCTGGTGTTCGCCACGCGTAAGGGCATGGTCAAGAAGAGCGAGTTCGGCGCCTACAACACGCCGATCAAGGCCGACGGGATCATCGCCATCAACATCCGCGACGACGACGAGCTGATTGCGGTGCGGCGGACGAGCGGGTCTGACGACATCATCATGGTCTCCCGATCAGGCCAGGCGGCACGCTTCAACGAGGAGCAGGCCCGACCCATGGGCCGCGACACGAGCGGGGTGCGCGGCATGAACGTCTCGCAGAAGGGCAACGCCGTCCTGGCCATGGACGTCGCCCGCGATGATCAGGAGCTGCTGGTCGTCACCGAGAACGGTTACGGCAAGCGCACTCCGATCCCCGACTATCCCGTCAAGGGTCGCGGGACGATGGGCGTGAAGACCGTCACCTTGACCGAGAACAAGGGCCAGCTCGCCGGCGCGCTCGTCGTGCGCGAGCATCAGGAGCTCGTCTTCATCTCCCAGAACGGGATGGTGCAGCGAACCTCGGTCCGCGGCATCAGCCGCTACGGCCGCGCATCGCAGGGCGTGCGTGTGATGAACATCCGTGACGACGACCAGGTCAGCGCGGTTGCCCTGGTGGTTGAATCAGAGGCCCAGACCGCCGCCCAGGTGGCAGAGGCCGACGAGCCCGAGTAGCGGCTCACCATCACCGGGCGTGCGCGGACGCGGACGGGAGCCGACGAGGCGCAGAGTGGCCTTGAAGCGTCAGCGGCCTACGCTACGATGCGCCTACCAGAGAAAGGAGGTGGTCCGTCTGACGATTTCTTTATGGACCCTGGAGGTGTCCGGCCGCTAGGACGGAGGCTGACCCCGCGTAGCGGAGTCCACCCCGAGACACCGTCGTGGTGGGTGGCCGGGCTTTGTCCCCCCGGCAGCAGTTCAGCTCGCCTCGATTCCAGGCAGCCAGTATTAAGCGAAGGGCGCCGTGACTCGCGGCGCCCTTCGTGCATTTCGAAGTTGTATGGCGCCAGCCGACCACAACTTCCAAGTCCCCCGCGACCGCCGCCGGGTACTCTTGGCCCATGTGCCGAAACATCCGCACCCTCTACAACTTCGAGCCACCGGCGACGGAGGAGGAAGTTCGGGCCTCCGCGCTTCAGTACGTGAGGAAGATCAGCGGCTTCACCAAGCCGTCCCGGGCCAACGAGGAGGCATTCGCGCGCGCGGTTGACGCGGTCGCCGCTGCCTCGCACGAGCTGCTCGACGCCCTGAGCACGAACGCGCCGCGCAAGAATCGGGAAGTCGAGCAGGCCAAGGCCCGGGCGCGCTCAGCGCAGCGCTACGCGGCCTAGGTCGGCGCGATCTCGAGCTCGCGATCGCGCCGACGCAACGCCAGCCCGCGGCGATCAGGCAGCGAGGTAGGCCCGCCAAGCGGCGGGGATCGACGGGCTGGCCACTTGGATGAAGACATGCGGGCTGGGGCTGCGCGGCTGGCGTTGCAGCCGCATCCCCGCCTGGCGGGGGAGGGCATTGCCCTTGCGGCGGTTGCACGGGGCGCACGAGGCGACGATGTTCTCCCAGCTCGACGCGCCGCCCTTTGATCTGGGGACGACGTGGTCCACCGTCAGGTTGGAGCGCGAGCCGCAGTACTGGCAGGTCCAGTCGTCGCGGGCAAACACGGCCCGCCGCGTGATTTTGCGCCGGTGCGTGTCACGCGGAATCCGGACATAGGTCACCAAGCGGATGACGATCGGCCGAGCGAACGTCTGCGTGACCGAGTGCAGCTGCCATTCGGCGTGCTCGATGACCTCCGCTTTCTCTTTCAGCAGCAGCACGACCGCCCGACGAACTGTGCAGACGTTGATCGGTTCGTAGGTCGCGTTGAGAACGAGCACCCGGCCAACCGCAGGCCCGCGTCGCTGGTGCTCCAGAGGCGACGCAGACCGCGCTGGGCCTGGTGTTACCGAGGTGGCCATCGGCTGGCGCCAGTGTAGCGATGGGTAGTGCCGTATTAGCCAGGCGTGGGAGCTCATTCCCCGGCCCCGACGGGCGATAGCGCCGGTGCCGGGCAGCCGGGCGCGAGCCCTCGGCCACCGATGGCAGTCGGCCCGCGCGAGCTTTCAGCCGCCCGACCAAGCCGGAAAGGAACCGAGTACCCGGAGCACCTCGACATGCCGGCGCAGGCCCGCCAGAGACTCCGCCACGTGCGGCTCTGCGTCCTGCCCCTCGAGGTCGGCGAAGAACATGTAGCGGCCGAGCCCCTGCTTGCGCGGGCGTGACTCGATCCGCGTCAGGTTCACGTCTCGCGCCGCGAACTCGGACAGGCAGCGGACCAGCCATCCCGGAGCTTCCGACCCCACGCCCCAGAAGACGATCGCGGTCTTCCAGGGGCCGAGCATCGGTCCCTCGTGACCGGGGGGTCCCGGGACCGCTCCGAAGCGCGCGAGCCAAACGAAGCGAGTCTCATTGTCGGCCACGTCCTCGACGCCCGCGCGTAGCACGCGGCAGCCGTAACGCTCCGCCGCGAGCCTGTTGCCAAGCGCGGCCCAGCGGCCGCCGTGCTCAGCCACCATCCGCACGGCGTCGGCGGTGGAGCTGCCGGCGAGCACCCGCGCGCCCGGAAGCCGCGTGCGGATGAACCGTGCGCACTGCGCGGTCGCCTGGGGGTGCGATACGACCGTCTCGATCTCATCGAGTTCCACCGCGTTGGGCGCGATTAGGCAGTGGCGGATGGGGTGGACCACCTCGCCGACGATCGCCACGTCCTCGGTCTCCATGGCCAGCGCGTCGAGCGTTGCGTTGACCGACCCCTCCAGCGAATTCTCGATCGGGACGAGCGCCCGCTCAACCAGGCCATCGTGGACGGCCATCACCGTGTCGTAGACCGTGGGCAGTGCCACTAGCTCTAGGCCATCCTTTTCCCGAAGTTCGCCCCGGCGCTCGCCGCTGTCGGCCACGGCGGCCATCAGTGCCTCCTGGGTGAACGTCCCCTCGGGACCGAAGTAGCCGACACGCACCGCTGTAGGCGGGCGACCGCTAGGCGGACTGTGCCCGATCGCCGGCTCGACCGAGCGCTCGCTGGATGGCTTCGGTCTCCTCCGGCGAGAGCTCGTGGTCGGAGCTCCCGGCGCGGACCTCCTTCGCGTAGAGGCGTGCTTGGTCGCGGTGGTGGATCGACGAGAGCACCAGACCCGAGCCGGTGGCGTCCAGCAGCGCGATCGAGGTCGACTGGTGACCGGACATCTCTCCCCAGGCGTCGTAGTGGACGAGCGCTCGGTGGGCGATCGTCTCGTCGAGCCGTCCCTCCACGACCCCCATGCGGTTGTGCAGGGCCGCGGCGGCATCCTCCAGATACTGGTGCAACGCCTGGAACTGGGACTGCAGGGTGGCGGCGTGCTCCACGAGGTCCTGGCGCCCGTCGCCGAGCAGGACGCGCTGCGCGACTCGTACGCGGCGCAGCCTCAGGGCCAGCGCGGCGCACAGCAGCAGCCCTATGACCGCCACCGCCGCAGCGGCGAGCGCAACGATGCCCGTGGTGGTGTGCGTCAACTGGTGCACGGCCCGAGAGGATATGGGACGCGCCCGCGCCAAAGCTCCGCGGGCACCATCCAGCCAAGCCCCCTAGTGGAACGTGACCGGGAAGCTCAGCGTGTTGTGGGTGGTCACCGACTCGCCCGGGACCTTCTCCACGGTTGCCGTAACCGTGTAGCTGCCGGCCGTCGGCGCGGAGCTCAGCTGCACCTGGACGGTGTACTGGTGCCCCGGAACCGTCTGTGGCACGATCTGCTGGCCGCTGACCGAGGTGCCGCCCACCTGCACCTTGACGACGACATTGGTCTCGGTGTTCTGGCCGTCGTTTGTGAACGTGCAGCTGAAGGTGGGCGGAGGATTCGCCGGCAGCGTGTTGGTAGCGCCGACCACAAGCGCGGTGCCGCCGGCGGTGCACGACTGCATTGCGTGCCCGTGGACCCCTGGGGCCGGCTTGCCGCCCTGTGCGGTCGGTAGCACGGCTCCGAACTTGCTGGCCACAAAGGAGGGCGTCAGCCATTGGACATTCTCCACCACTTGGCCCGAAGCGATTGGCTGGCCGTTCGGGGGGCCAACCGCGATTCCCGATCCGTGTAGCGCCGCGGCGATGGCCGGCGCGGTGTAGTCGATGTAGACCACGTCTGAGCCGTAGAGCCTGGCCATCTCGGCGGCGATGCGATTGACCGCGTCGGCGCTTGTGGCTTTAGACAGCGCCTGCTGCAGCTGATCGGCGATGTTGGCGATCGCGTCGCTGCGCATCTGAAGCGCCAGTTCGAGGTTCTGCTGCGCCACCCTCATCTCGTTCGGCACGCTCAAGTTTCTGGCCTGCCTGAGCTGAGCCTGCGCGTCCTGGCGAGTCTGATTGACCTGGGTTTGCAAATTCGCAGCGTTCGAGGCGCCGCCGGCGCCGGAAAGTTCGGTGAACAGCGTCTTTCCGGTCTGATTGGACTTGGCGATCAGAGTCGCCACGTCGTCCGAGTAGTTCTTCAACGAGCTGTTGCGCTGCGATACCTCGCAGCTGTGGACCCCCAGCACGATCAGGATGACCGCGATCACCACCACCGTCAGGGCCACGGCGCGGCGGATGAGAAACGCCTGCTGCTCGCTGGGCGAGCGGCGTCCGCCGCCGGGAGGCCGGCGAGACCCACCCGAGGGCCGGCGCCGACCTCCCGCTGTCCCACGGCTGCGCGGCGCAGTGCGCGGCTCTGTCAGCGGCTCATCCTCGTCGAAGAACGACAGCTCGTAGCTCCTTGGGGGCGGTCTGCGGAACGCCCAGTATGACCACACGAGCGGGGGAAGTTGCAAGTGCGGGGGTCTTCCCAAGACAGGGACCGGGGCCGAGACGTGGAAACTCACCGCGTGCGCGCGAGTCAGCTTTCGACAGCCCGTGGGGGCCGGGGAACGGCGCCCACCGCAGCGCGGCGGCGCACCTCGGGGCGGTCTGCTCACGCCAGCGACGGCGCGCTCGTGATGGGTCGCTATCGGCTTTCAGATCGCCTTGGAGCCGGGTCGTTCGGCACCGTGTGGGTGGCTCGCGACGAGCATCTGGAGCGCGACGTGGCGGTCAAGGTGCTTCCCCGGGAGCGGATCATGGATGCCCGCTTCGAGCGCGAGGCGCGCGCCGCGGCTCGCCTCTCGCATCCGGCGATCGTGACCCTCTATGAGGCGCTCGCGGACGAGCACTCGGCATATCTGGTCTCGGAGCTCGTGCGAGGCGCGACGCTCGGGGAGCTGCTCGACAGCGGTCGGCTCTCGGACCGGGACATCGTGGCGATCGGCATCGCGCTGTGCGACGCGCTGACGCACGCCCATGGGCATGGAATCGTGCATCGCGACGTCAAGCCGTCGAACATACTCGTGCCCGAGCGCCCGGCAACCGCAGCCTACCCCGCGAAACTGACCGATTTCGGCGTTGCACGGGTGATCGGCGGGGATTCGCTGACCAAGACCGGCGACGTCGTCGGAACGGATGCCTACATGGCGCCCGAGCAGGCCGTCGGCCGCCCGGCCGGCGCTGCTGCCGACCTGTACTCGCTCGCGCTGGTTCTCTACGAGGCCCTGACCGGCGTCAACCCCGTCGCCCGGGGAGGGGGAGCCCAGCGAGCGGCGCGTCTGCGGGCGCATCTCCCGCCGCTGCGTCGCCAGCGGCGCGAGATGCCGCGCGAGCTGGGGCGCGGGATTGACCTGGCGCTTCGCCCTCGGGCCCGGGAGCGCGGCACGATCGAGGAGCTCGAGGGTTCCCTCACGGGCTCGCTGTCCGAGCTCAAGGACATCGCTGGGGTGGTTGAAGGGCCGTGGCGCCCACGGCTGACGCGCGCCCCGATGGAGCCCGAGTCACCGTCGCCGCTGCTAAAGGCGGCTGAGCGCCCTGAGCGTCAGCCGGCCGCCTCGCCCGTGTCATGGCCGGTCCGGGGGCTCGCCTGCGGCTGCGCGGCGCTGCTGGCCGCCTGGCTCGGATCGCGCACAATCGCTCCCGCCGTGCTGGCTCCGGCCGCGCTGGCGCTGATCGCGGGCGGGGCGGTGCTCCTGTTGCCACGGATCGGCTTTCTGCTGCTGAGCGCGACGCTGGTGCTCGCGGCCGCGGCAAACGGCCAGCCGGGCGCGGCCCTGGTGCTCGCGGCGGCCCTCTGCCTGCCAGCGGTGCTCCTACCCCGATCCGGCACCAGCTGGCCGCTGGCGACCGCGGCTGCAGTCCTCGGCGCGATCGGGCTTGGGGCCGCCTGGCCGGCCCTGGCCGGACGCGCGGCCACGAGCTGGCAGCGTGCGGCGCTGGGGTTTATCGGGTGGCTGTGGGTCGTGGCCGCCGAGCTTCTCAGCGGCTCGCGGCACTTTCTGAGCCTTCCCCCGGGGGTCCCGCCCCGCAGCGTGTGGACGCCTTCGATCTTTGAGACGCTGCACCACGTGCTCGGGGTGCTGACCGGCACGGGGCTGCTGGCTGGCGCCGTCGTCTGGGCGCTGGGAGCGGCGATTCTGCCCGCGGCGCTGCGCACGGGCTCAAAGGCCGTGAGAGCACTCAATGTCGTCCTGTGGGCGACCGTGCTCGTCGCTGCGACAGCCTTGGCGCTGAAGGGCGCGGGCGGCGGCTTGGCCCTCAGCAGCGTGGGTGTGGCCGCTCTCGGCGCGCTGGCAGCAGTTCTCCTCGCGCTCGGGTCATCGCTCGTTGGGCCCTGGCGTGCCGGGCAAGTTGCGTAGCATCAGCGTGCCCCCCGCCACGTCCGATGAGCGTGCTCAGAAACCTCGAGAGCAAGATTGCAGGCCTAGTCGAAGGCACCTTCAGCCGCGCCTTCCGCTCGGAAGTGCGGCCCGTCGAGATCGCCCGCAAGCTGGCGCGCGAGATGGACGAGCACAAGGCGCTGTCGGTGTCTCGTACCTACGTCCCCAACGAGTACCGGGTCTACCTCTCGCCGCGCGACCGCCAGCGGTTCTCCGACTACGAGGAAGCGCTGGCCAGCGAGCTGGCTGGGTATTTGCTCGAGCACGCACGGCGCGAGCGGCTGGCGCTGCTGTCGCGGCCGGTGATCGAGTTTGAGACCGACGACCGGCTGCGACTGGGGGAGTTCGGAATCCAGACACGGGTCATCCAGCCTGCAAGTGAACCCGCCGAGCCGGCCGTCGCCCCGGCGGAGCAGAGCGGGCGGACGATGGTCTACAGCTCCGCCGGCCGGGTTTCGGAGCCGCTCGAGGAGCGGGCGCGTAGCCAGGGCCAGTCGGTACTGCTGCTGGTGGACGACAAGCGCCTCGTCGTCGGTGCGCAGGGCGCGACAATCGGCCGCAGCAGCAAGTGCGATGTGGTGCTTGACGATCCCAACATCTCACGGGAGCACGCCGAGCTCCGCCCGCGCGGCGGGTCTTGGGTCCTGACCGACCTCGGATCGACCAACGGCTCGAGCGTCAATGGGCAGCGGATCGACGGGCCGACCGTCGTCAAGCGCGGCGACCAGATCGAGCTCGGCACCTCGGTGATGAAGTTCGAGCTCCAGTAGCGGTGGGCTCCGGAGATGCTCGACCCCGCATCCGTCGGCCTGAAGTTCGCGTTCCTCGTCGTCCTCTACCTGTTTCTGCTGTGGGTGACCTGGAGCGCCCTGCGCGATCTGCGTAGAGGGCGCGGCGGCGTGGTGGGCACCGAGCGGGAGCGACCCGCCGATGCCACCGGCATGTACCCGGCGGCGGACGGCCTGATCGAAGCTGACGGCTCGGGCGAACCGAGGCTGATGGTGGAGAAGGCAGCCGGACACCAGGCAGGAATTGCCTACGAGCTCGACGACAACGTTACCCTCGGGCGCGGGAACGTCGAGATCCAAATTGACGACCCGTTCGCTTCCACGCGTCATGCGCGGATCTCTCGTCAGGGACCGGTTGTCGTCATCGAGGATCTCGGCTCCACGAATGGCACGTATCTGAACGACGAGCTGCTGACGGGCCCTCAGCCCCTTCACGACGGCGACAGGATCCGGATCGGCGACAGCGAGTTCTCCTACGTGCAATAACGACCGCCATGCTCCGCGCCGCCGACACGATCGCCAAGACCGACACGGGCCGACAGCGTCGGGACAATGAAGACTCGGCGTTCGCCCGGGCACCCGTGTTCGTGGTGGCGGACGGCATGGGCGGAGCGCAGGCCGGCGAGGTGGCCTCGCGGATCGCGGTCGAGGTCTTCGCCCAAGGGCTTCCCCAGTCAGGCAGCGCCGAGCAGCGGCTGGCCGATCGGGTGCTGGAAGCCAACCGGCAGATCTTCGACGTCTCCCGTTCCGAGCGCGAGCGCGCCGGCATGGGCACGACCCTGACCGCCGCGCTGCTGGAGGGCTCGGACCTCGCGATCGCCCACGTCGGCGACAGCCGCGCCTACCTGTTTCGTGACGGGGCGCTCAAGCGCCTGACTCAGGACCACTCGCTGGTCGACGAGCTCGTCCGACGCGGAAAGCTGACGGAGGAGCAGGCCGCTGAGCACCCCCAGCGGTCGATCATCACCCGGGCACTCGGGCCGGAGCCCGAGGTGGAGGTCGACACCTGGACCTACCCGGTCCGGGCCGGCGACGTCCTACTGCTGTGCAGCGACGGCCTGACCTCGATGGTCCCCGAGGATCGCCTCCAGGGGCTCCTGTCGTCCTCCCCGGGACTGAAGGCCGCGGCCCAGGCGCTGATCGACGAGGCAAATGCCGCAGGCGGACGTGACAACATCACCGTCGTCCTGTTCCGCCTCGAGGAGGCCGAGGGCGGCGGCGACGGGTCCGTGGATCAGCCGACGATGGTGGGCGTGCCGGCGGTCAAGGCACAGAGCGAGGGTGCGCCTCCGGCTGCCGCGCCGGCCCCGCGAACGGCGGATGAGCAGTCCGGACGCCAGACGACAAGCAGGAGCCGCGAAGCCGCGGTGCCTGAATCGCGCCAGGGCGTGCTCCGCCGGCCCGCAGGCCGGGCGCGGGGGCCTGCCGGCGGTCGTCGCTGGCATAAGCCGGCTGCCGCCGCGATCGCCGTCGTCGTTGTCCTCTTCCTGGTGCTGGGGGGCGGCTATCTGGCCACGCGCCAGCTCTACTTCATCGGCACCAACCCGCAGGGGATCGTGACCATCTACCGCGGCCTGCCCTACGACCTGCCGGCTGGTCTGCACCTGTATGAGACGTTCTATGTCTCTGGCCTGCCGGCGTCGCTCGTGCCCGCCGACCGCCGCTCGACGATCTTCAACAACGATCTGCGCTCGCAGTCCGACGCCTCATCGCTGGTGCGACAGCTCGAGTTGGGAAAGGTCTCCTCGTGAGCGCAGGCCGCGGGGGTGGCAGCATCCGGCCGGCAGTGTCAGGGAGTCGGGCGTGAGGGCGCGCAATCGCGAACTGTTTGCGCTGATCCCGGCCTCGCTGCTGGTCACCGCGGGCTTCGCCGGAGTGTTCATCCAGCGCTCGAACGTCATCTCGAACGTGTCGCTGACGTACGGCGCGATCTTTCTCGGGCTGTGCGTGGCGGGCCACATCCTGATCCGCATGACGCTCCCGCACGCCGACCCATACCTGTTTCCCCTGGCTGCGGTCCTGGCCAGTTTCGGAATCGTGATGGTCTTCCGCATCGATCCCACCCAGGCGCGGCTGCAGGCCCAGTGGTTCGTGCTCGGGCTGGTGCTGTTCGGGGCGACGATCATCGCCTTCCGGGACTACCGCAAGCTCGAGCGCTACCGCTACGTGATCATGGCGGCATCGCTCTTGTTGCTGGTGCTGCCGCGTCTACCGGGGATCGGCTATTCCGCCAACGGCGCGTACCTGGGTGTTCGCATCCCGGGCCTGTTCGTCTTCCAGCCACCAGAGTTCGCAAAGATCGGGCTGGTCATCTTCCTGGCCAGCTACCTGCGCGACACGCGCCAGGTGCTGGTGATGGGCGCCAGGCGGCTCCTGGGCGTGACGCTCCCGCCGCTCAAGCACTTCGGGCCGGTACTGTTGATCTGGGGGCTGGCGATGGGAATCCTCGTCGTGCTCTCGGACATCGGCTCGTCGGTGATGTTCTACGGCGCGCTGCTGGCGATGCTCTACGTGGCCACGAATCGTGTGTCGTTCGTTGTGCTGGGGGTGATCGCGGCGGCGATCGGGTTCTGGTATTTGGGAACGCACATCCCGCACGTCCATGCGCGCGTGGAGACCTGGCTTCATCCCTTCGACCCGCGTCTCTATCACTCGCCGCTCGGCAGCTACCAGATCGCCAACTCGGTCTTCGCCCAGGCGGCGGGCGGAATGTTCGGGCAGGGGTTTGGGCAGGCCATCTTGACGATCCCGGGCACCCACGCCTATTTGCTGCCGGCGCCCCAGACCGACATGATCTACGCCGTCATCACCGATGAGCTGGGGCTATTCGGCGCCGCTGCGGTGCTCCTCACCTACCTGCTGTTTGTGTGGCGCGGCTTCAAGGTGGCGATGCTGGCCCGCGACTCATTCTCCACGCTGCTCGCGGCGGGCCTGACCGCGATGGTCGCCTTACAGGTGTTCGTGATCGTGGGAGGGGTGACGCGCGTGATCCCGCTGACGGGCGTGACGCTGCCGTTCATCTCCTACGGAGGCTCGTCGATCCTCGCCAACTTCGTGTTGCTGGCACTGCTGCTGCTGGCCTCCGACCGGGCCCGCAGACCCGAGAGGGCTCGGTAGATGAACGTCCCGATCATGCGCCTGTTCGCCGTCGTCGTGGCGCTGTTCGCGTTGCTGTTCGTGTGGACCTCACGCTGGACGGTGTTCGAGGCCTCCTCGCTTGACAACAATCCGCTCAACAGCCGCACCCTGATCGACGAGCTGCGGATCAAGCGTGGGCGGATCCTGGCCGACGACGGCACCGTGCTGGCTCGGTCCGTGCCCGCGCCCGACCACACCTGGACTCGCACCTATCCGACCGGGTCGCTGTTCGCCCAGGCGGTGGGCTACTCGATCGCCGCTCAGGGTAGGGCCGCGGGACTCGAGCGCTCTCGGGGCTCCGAGCTGCGCGGGCTGCAGACCGGCCTGACGTCGATCTTCGGACAGCTCGGCGGCACCGACCGGGTGGGCGATGACGTCTACACGACGCTTGACCCCAAGGCCCAGCAGGTCGCCGTACAGCAGCTCGGCAGCCAGGCGGGCTCGGTGGTGGCGCTGAATCCCCGCACGGGCGCGGTCAAGGTCATGTACGCCAACCCCTCCTACAACAACAACAAAGTCGATCAGCCCGGAGTGTCCACATTCAACCGCTCGACGCAGGCCTCCTACCCCCCCGGCTCGACGTTCAAGATCGTGACGGCCACGGCGGCCATCGACAGCGGCAAGTTCACGCCGAACTCGGTCGTCAACGGCAACTCGCCGAAGCTGATCTCGGGCGTGCCGCTGTCCAACGACGGCAACCGGTCGTGGGGTGACATCGACCTCACGACCGCGCTGACCTACTCTGTGAACACGGTCTGGGCGCAGGTGGCGCAGGACGTCGACCGGGCGACCATGACCAAGTACATGCAGCGGTTCGGTTTCTATTCAAAGCCCCCCCTCGACTATCCCCCGGGCGAGCTGAACGCAAGCCGCCCGTACAGCCCCAAGGGGCAGCCCTACCCGCCGGCTAGCCCGAGCGAGGACATCGGCCGGATCGGCATCGGACAGGGAGGCCTGCTGGTCACGCCCCTGCAGATGGCGATGGTGGCCTCCGCCGTGGCCAACGGCGGCAAGCTGATGGCTCCCCGCCTGACGGCGAGGGTCGTCGACCAGACGGGCCGAACCGTCGAGACGATCAAGCCGAGCCTCTACAACCAGGTCATGAAGCCCTCGACCGCCGGACAGATCACTCAGATGATGACCAAGGTGGTCGAGGAGGGGACCGGCACCCCAGCCCAGCTCGGCGGCACCAGCGTAGCCGGCAAGACCGGCACGGCCTCCATCGGTGCAACCGGATCCAACCTGACCGAGCCCTGGTTCATCGGCTTTGCGCCCGTCAACGACCCCAAGGTCGCCGTCGCCGTGACGATCGACCAGACGCAGGGCGGATTCGGGGGCACGGTCGCCGCGCCGATCGCAGCCAAGGTGATCCAGACGCTGCTCTCCGAGGGGCAATGAAGATGCCCGACGCGATGCTCGGCTCAACTATCGACGGCCGCTACAAGGTGCTCTCGCGCCTGGGGGCCGGCGGGATGGCCGACGTCTACCTGGCCGAGGATGAGCAGTTGGGCCGCAAGATCGCCCTGAAGCTGCTGCACCGCCGCTTCGCCGAGGACCCCGGATTCGTCGAGCGCTTCCGGCGCGAGGCACAGGCCGCCGCCGGGCTCCAGCACCAGAACGTCGTCGCCGTCTACGACCGCGGCGACTTCGAAGGCACGTACTACATCGCAATGGAGTACATCCCCGGCCGCACGCTCAAGCAGCTCATCCGCGACGAGGCTCCGCTGGATCCCGTACGGGCGATCGACATCACGCTCCAGATCCTGAGGGCCTCCCGCTTCGCCCATCGCCGGGGGGTTATCCACCGTGACCTGAAGCCCCATAACGTGATGGTCGGCGACGGCGACCAGGCCAAGGTCACGGACTTCGGCATCGCGCGCGCCGGCGCGTCGGATATGACCGAGACCGGCTCGATCCTCGGCACGGCCCAATACCTCTCGCCGGAGCAGGCGCAGGGTCACGCCGTCAGCGCCGCCTCCGACCTCTATTCGATCGCGGTGGTGCTCTACGAGATGCTGACCGGGGGCGTCCCGTTCGACGGCGACCAGGCGGTGACGATCGCCATCAAGCACGTCAACCAAGCCCCGACCGCGCTGACCACCGTCAACCCCGGCATCCCGCCGGAGCTCGAGCAGGTCGTGATGTGGACGCTCAACAAGAACCCCGCCGATCGCCCGGCCGATGCCGATCAGTTCATCGCCGCGCTGGAGCACGCCAAGGCGGCGATCATCTCGGGGGGTGGAGGGCAGCGCACGTCTGCGATGGCTGCCGTCGGGGCGGTCGGCACGCCCGGTGGAGCCGTCCCCGTCCCCGCAACTGCCTCGAACGCGGGGCCGGAGACGGCCCCACCGGCCGTAATAGCGGCGGCCGACGGCGATGGAGCCCCGCCTGCGCTGGCCGGGCCCCCCGAGACGCCTCGCAAGCGCCGGAGGCGTATCTGGTGGCTCGCATTGCTGGTGGTGCTGGTGGCGGCCGGGGCGGGTGTGGTCGCCTATCTGCTGACGCGGCCCGCGCAGAAGACGGTCACCCCTGTCGTCGGGGAGCAGGTCGACACCGCGCGGGCGCAGCTCCTGAACGCAGGCTTCAAGGTCTCCGAGCTCAGCGAGACGAGCACCCACCCGGTGGGCATCGTGTTCGGCGAGAACCCCAGCGGCGGCACGAAGGCCAACATCGGCTCGACGGTCACGCTGACGGTTTCCGCGGGCCCGCAGAGCACGAACGTCCCCGCGGTCCAAGGGCAGACGCTGAGCCAAGCCAAGAAGGCGATCCAGAAGGCGCATCTGACGGTGGAGGCGACGCAGCACCAGAGCTCTAGTCAGGTGGCCCCGGGCGACGTGATCTCCACCTCGCCCTCGGCGGGCACATCGGTGCCGGTGGACAGCGCGGTTGTGCTCGTGGTCTCGTCCGGCAAGCCGCTCACCTCGGTGCCAGACGTCGTCGGGCAGTCGCAGGCCAGCGCAACCTCCGCGCTCCAGGGAGCGGGGCTGAACGCGACGAGCACTACGCAGGCGACGTCCGGTACGCCGGCGGGCAACGTCGTCAGCGAGAGCCCGGCATCCGGCACCCAGGTCGCGCCGGGCTCGACGGTGACCATCGTGGTGGCCAAGGCCCCGCCGAAGCAGAACACGGCGAAAGTTCCGGATGTCAACGGCGACACCCCCGCCGCCGCCACGAGCGCGCTTCAGGCCGCTGGCTTCACCGTCAATCAGACGACCAGGAACTTGAAAGACAAGAGCAAGAACGGCACCGTCGTCAGCCAGAGCCCCACCTCAGGCTCGAGCGCGAACAAGGGCTCGGTGGTCACGATCGTTGTCGGCCAGTTCCAGCAGCCTGCCGGCGGTACGTCAACCCCGACAACAACCACCGGCACGACGACCACCGGGCCGTGAGCGGCCTCCGCGTCGCCGTCCTCGGAGGGGGGCGCTCCTCGGAGCACGAGGTCTCGCTGGCCTCGGCCGCCTCCGTGCGCGCCGGCCTGAGCCAGGCGGGCTACGAGCCGATGGCGATCGAAATCGGTCGCGACGGTGTATGGCGCAGCGAAGGGCGACCGGTGTCGCTGAGCCCGGGCCAGGGCCTCGGCGGTGCCGACGTCGTCTTCCCGGCCCTGCACGGACCGTTCGGCGAGGACGGAACCGTGCAGGGTCTGCTCGAGTGCCTCGACGTGCCCTATGTGGGGGCGGGCGTCTCCGCCTCGGCGCTGTGCATGGACAAGGTGCTCTTCAAGGAGCTGATTGGAAGCGCGGGCATCCCTCAGGTCAAGTACCGCGGATTGCGCCTCGAGGAGTACCGCGACAATCCGCAGCTGGCGCTCGACTCGCTCGCTCAGCTGGGGCTGCCGATGTTCGTGAAGCCCGCGCGGCTCGGCTCTTCGGTGGGGATCGCGCGCGTGGACGGCCCAGAGGCCTTGACGCCCGCGCTGGAGTCGGCGTTCGAGCACGACTCCCTGGTGATCGCAGAGGCGGCCGCCAGGGGGATCGAGGTTGAGTGCTCGGTGATCGGAAACGGCGATCCGATCGCCTCGCAACCAGGCGAGATCCTGCTGGCCGCGGGCGAGCGGGGCTGGTACGACTTCCACGCCAAGTACTCGCCCGGAGGCATGGAGCTGGTCGTCCCGGCGCGCGTGGACGAACGGGTGCGCGAGCGCATCCGAGAGCTGGCGCTCCAGACGTACCGCAGGACCGGCTGTTGCGGCCTGGCCCGCGTCGATTTCTTCGTCCAGGGCGAGCACGTGCTCGTCAACGAGCTCAACACGATCCCGGGCTTCACCGAGACCAGCGTGTTCGGCGCGCTGTTCGCCGCCAGCGGCATTCCCTACCCCGAGCTGCTGGACCGCCTCGTGCAGCTGGCGCTCGAGCGGCACGCGGCCGAGCGCGCTCTCCTGCATTAGCCAGATTGACCGGGCCGATCATGATCGGCCCGCCGGCCGGAACATGATCGGCCCGGGCCCGGCAGCCGGATGACTCGGGCGCGGCCCGTCAGGCGAGGCTGGATGCCGAGCGGGCCGCAAGCCCGAGATGTTCGCCGGGCGATTACTTGTAGATCAGAACCTCGTTCAGCTGGATGCTGTTCTGGCCCGGAGGTAGGCCGGTGATCCAGACCAGGTAGTAGCGGTAGCGCGTGCCTGCGGTGTTCAGCATGATGTCGTCCCGGCTCTGCACGGAGGGAACGGTGGCCACCACCGTCCAGCCGTCGCCGTTGCCACCGGGGTCCGAGGTCGAGGGGGCGGGCGTGGTGTTGCGGGCCCTGATCTGGGCGCTCCAGCCGGGCGTGGAGGTCACAAGCCGGATCTCACGCGCCGCCACCCCCGGGGCGGCGTCGACGTAGAGCCCGACGCCAGGCTTGCCCAGCGTGCCGCTGTAGTACTGCTCCGTCTGCCAGTAGGTCTGCGGGTTGCCGTCGATCGCCAGGCCGGCATGGTTGTCGTTCTGTGCGATGTCACCGCCCAGCCCGTCAGGGTTGTAGGCATGGGCACAGTCCCCGCAGGGCACCACCTGCGCGAGCTTGGGCGGTCCCCCCTGCGTCGTCCTGCCGACGCCGTGGTGCGCGCGTGTAGCGAGCCACGCGATCGCGCCGGCCGCGGCGGCGAACACGATCAGCGCCAGCAGCGCGGTCCAGACGCGGTGGCGGACCCAGAACGGGATCCGGCGCTGCTTGCCCGCCGGCAGCGTCCGCAGCACGGCTGTGACTTCGCCCGGCGTGTTTCCCGAGCGCGCAGTCTCGATCGCCAGCACGTCCTCGAGGTCGGCGACCAGCTCGGCGTCGTTGGCGTAGCGGTCCTCGAGCCGCTTGGAGGTTGCGACCTCCACGACGGATGCCAGCGCGGCGGACACCTCGGGACGCCTGAACTGCACGTCCGGGACGTCCTCGCGAACGTGCTTCATCGCCACCGCCACCTGGTTCTCGCCGGTGAACGGCACCTCGCCGGTCAGCATCTCGTAGAGCACGATCCCCAGCGAGTACAGGTCGGACTGTCCCGTAACGGGCCGTCCCAGCGCCTGCTCGGGTGAGACGTAGTCGGTGGTTCCCAGCACGCGCCCGTCGGCCGTCAGGCCCTCCTCCTCCAGCGTCCGGGCGATGCCGAAGTCCGTCACCTTGGCGGAGCCCTCCTCGTCGATCAGCACGTTCTGGGGTTTGACGTCGCGGTGGACGATGTGCCGTGCGTGTGCCGCTCCCAGCGCGCGGGCGATCTCGATCGCGTAGGCCACTGCCTCGGGGATCGGCAGCCTCCCCTCGCGCCGGATGCGCTCCTTGAGCGTCTCCCCCTCGACATACTCGAACACGATGTAGGGGCGGCCCTCGTCCTCGCCCGCGTCGATGACGCCGACGATGTGGGGGTGCGAGAGCTGAGCCACCGCCCGGGCCTCGCGCCTGAAGCGCTCGAGCTGATCGATCGCTGTTGGGTCCCCTTGCGTATCGAGCTTCGCTGCTTCGGGGCCGGTGGTGGGCGTCCCGCTGCTCACCACCTGGCGGTTCATGAGCTTGATCGCCACCCGGCGCTGGAGGGTTTCGTCCAGGGCCCGGTAGACCGTCGACATCCCGCCCGCGCCGATTCGAGCCTCCAAGCGATAGCGGCCATTGAGGGTCGTGCCGAGCAGCGTGGTCATGTGCTGCCTTTATTTTGCGCTACGTGAGCGTTGTGCACGTTCGCTATTACACGGATCCGGCGTGCCCCTGGTCGTGGGCGCTCGAGCCAGCTGTGCGCAGGCTCCAGGACGAGTTCGACGGCAGCCTCCGGTTCACCTATGTGATGTGCGGGATGCTGCGGGGGCGAGGCGATCCGCTGGAGCTGGTGAGCGAGATGCTCGAGGCCTCCCAGAACGGGATGCCGGTCGACCCCAGGCTGTGGCTGGACGGGGCCCCCGCCAGCTCCCATCCGGCCTGCATCGCGGTCAAGGCCGCCAGCGATCAGGGGCAGGAGGCTCGCTACCTGCGGCGGCTGCGCGAGGGTTTTCAGTGCCGGCGTCGCAAGCTCGACAACGGCGATGCGCTGCTGGAGGAGGCGCGAGCGCTGGGCGGCTTCGACCTCGAGCGCTTCCGCATCGACGTCGCCTCGCACGCCACGCTTGAGGCCTTCGGCGCCGATTTGGAACGTGCGCGCAATGTGCCCCAGGAGCACAGAGTTCCCGGCACCGGCCGCGTGGTCCTGCCGTCGCTGGAGTTTCAGGGAGAGGGCCGGCAAAGCGCCGTCTACGGCTTCGCCGACCACGCTGCTTTGCGTGACGCGGCGCTGGCCGCAGGTGCCGAGCCGCGTCCGGACGCTGAGCGGGCGCCCACGGTGGAGGAGGCGCTGCGGCGCTTTGAGGCCATGGCCACGGTCGAGGTGGCGGCCGTCTGCCGGCTGCCCGGGCCCAGGGCGCCGGCGGAGCTGTGGCGGCTGGCTGGGGAGTGGCGCGTCAAGCCAGAGCGGCTCGGCAGCGGCGAGCTCTGGGCGCTGGCCTGAGCTGCACACCGGCAGAGGCCAGAGGCGCTAGGCGGTTCGCAGTCCGGAAGCGTCGCCCTCCAGCCGCACCGTGGGCAGCGCCAGGCGACCCGCGGCGTCGGTCAGGCGCCCGATCACCGCGCTCCCGGGATGGTGGGCGCAGAGCAGCTCCACCGCCGCTGGCGCGTCGCCCGCGGCGACGATGGCGCAGAAGCCGCAGCCCATGTTGAAGACCTCCCACATTTCCGCCGGGGCGACGCGCCCGAGGCGGGCGATCAAGCCGAAGACCGGCGGCACCGGCAGCGGCGCTGAGATTTCATACCCGACACCGGAGCCCATGCGCAGCAGGTTGAGTACGCCGTCGCCCGTGACGTGGACCAGGCCGTGCACCGGCGTGTTGCTCTCGAGCAGCGACAGGACGGCCCGCACGTAGATCGCGGTGGGTTCGAGCAGGGCGTCGGCCACCGTCTGCCCCTGGAGCTCGTCTGGGGCCGCGTCGAGCGTCAGCTCGGCGAGCGCGCGGCGGGCGAGCGTCAGCCCGTTTGAGTGGATGCCGCTGGCGGGCAGGCCGATCAGCGCGTCACCCGGGCGGCAGGCGCTGCCGTCGACGATGCGGTCGAGGGCCACCGTGCCGAACGCGGATCCCACGAGGTCGAAGCCGTGCGGCGAGGGGTGACCGCGGATCACCTCGGGCAGCTGGCAGACCTCGCCCCCGGGGATCTCCACGCCGGCGGCCTGCGCCCCGGCCCGCAGTCCTATCGCCAGCTGACGCAACAGCTCAGCATCGGCCTGCTCGACCGCTATGTAGTCGAGCATCGCCACCGGCTCGGCGCCCACACAGATCAGATCGTTGACGTTCATCGCCACGCAGTCGATGCCGATCGTGTCGAAGCGTCCGGCCTGCTCGGCGACGATCACCTTGGAGCCGACGCTGTCGGTGGCCAGCGCCAGGCCAAGGTTCTCGCCCACGCGCATCACGCTGGCGAAGTGGCCGGGCAGCGGAACGCTCCGGCGCTCGCGCCCGGTGTCGATACCGTTGAGGATCTCCACCAGTGCACTCACGCCGCGTCCGGCCTCACGCGTGTCGACTCCGGCGGCAGCGTAGGCGTCGGTCATCTGGCGATTGTCCCGTCCCCGGTGGACAGCCGCGCGAGCACGACCGCCGCCAGCAGGATGCGGTAGGCGGCATACGGGGCGAGGGGGCCGTCCTGCTCGCGAGGGCGGATGAACCGTGTCGCCACGAGCGTGGAGAGAAACGAGCTGCCGGCGCCCAGTGCGAACGGCACGGCGGAGCCCGATGGCAGTCCGCGGCGACGCACGCGAAGGGTCTTCAGCAGCGTCGCCCCGCCGATCACGGGCAGCGCCACGTGGCGCGAGAGACGCGCGGAATCGGCGCGCGTGAAGCGGCGCGCCCGCGCCGCGGCGAGCGTTGCGCCGCCACGTGAGATACCTGGAATCAGCGCGCCGGCCTGCGCCAGGCCCAGCCACAGCGCATCGCGTGCGCCAGCGTCGAGGGTGCCTCGCAGCTGCGGCCTGCGATCGGCCCAGGCCATCACCACGGCCCCGGCAATCAACGCCGCCGCGATCGTCGCCGGCGTGCCGAGCCGCCGTTCGATCGGCCGCTCGAACGCGTAGCCGAGCAGCGCCGGGGGCACCGAGGAGACGCCTATCAGCATCGCCAGCCTGGGGCTGATGTCCCGCAGGACGCCACCGACCTCCTCGCGTTGGGAGATCAGCAGACCAGCCCCGGTGCCAGCGTGCAGCGCCACCTCGAACGCCTTGCGAAGCTCATCATCGAGCTCGACGTAGTGCCAGCGCAGCAGCCACGGGATGAGCGTCAGGTGCGCTGAGGAGGAGATCGGCAGAAGCTCGGCCGGGCCATGAAGAGCGCCGAGCGCCACGGCTTCGGCGGGCCCCGGTCCCGCCAGCGCAGGTGGTGTGGGGCGCCGGCGTCTAGTCCGGAAGCGCATCCACCGCCGGATCGCGCCGCACCCCGCGGGCGCGCCGCACGCGGAAGACCAGATAGACGATTGCGGCCACCACCAGCGCAGCACCGACGTAGTCCACGTACTCCAGGTGATGGCGCCAGCTCTGCCAGTTGCTCCCCACCTCGCGGCCCAGGATCGCCAAGCCGACCACCCAGGGGATGGAGCCCAGCGTGGTGAACAGCGCGAAGCGCCTGAAGGGCATCTCGGCCACGCCGGCGGCGTAGGGGAAAGCCGACCGGACCACGGGGATCATGCGTGAGACGAGCATCACCGGCGAGCCATAGCGCGCGAACCAGCGCTCGGCCCGCGCCAGCCGGGCATGGGAGAGATGAAGCTTCGAGCCCTGCCGCTGCAACAGGCCCTCGCGGCCGTAGTAGCCGATGGTGTAGGCGATCATCGCTCCCAGCACGTCGCCGATCACCCCGGCGATAATGATCCCCGGCAGGCTGAGCGTACCCTTGTAGGCGTCGAAGCCCGCGAACAGCATCGTGGGTTCGGTGCCGGGCACCGCGATGACTCCGGTCATGGCCATCAGCAGGGCTACACCGACCAGGCCCAGAGTGCCGATCGCGTTCGTGGCCAGGTTGACCAGCGGCGCTGTCAGTGATGCGAAGCCGAGCACGGCGGCCTAGCGTAGCGGCCGGCCCCGCTAGGGTTGGCGCCGTCGGGGATAAGGATCGCGTGAGGATTCCGTTATTTGACAGCGACGCCGTGATGGCTCCGCTGCGCTCGCAGATCGCCGAGCGCGTGGTGGAGGTCGTGCAGCGAGGCCGCTACATCCTCGGCCCCGAGGTGCGCGCGTTTGAGGAGGAGTTCGCCGCCTATCTAGGCGTCAAGCACGCCGTTGGCGTCGCCAACGGCACCGACGCCATCACGATCGCCTTGCGCGCTCTCGGAGTGCAGCCCGGAGACGAGGTGGTCGTGCCGTCGTTCACTTTCTATGCCAGCGCGGAGGCCGTCGCCACCGCCGGGGCACGGCCGGTGTTCTGTGACGTCGATCCCGACACGCGCAACGTGACGGCCGACACGGTGCGGGCCGCGCTGACCCCACGGACCAGAGCGGTGGTGGCGGTTGATCTGTTCGGTTGCCCCGCCCCGATCCCGGAGATCAAGGAACTTGGCCTGCCGGTGCTGGAGGACGCGGCTCAGGCTGTCGGAGCTGGGCTCGGACCGAAGCGCGCCGGCGCGCTTGGCGATGTGGCCACGTTCTCCTTCTACCCCTCCAAGAACCTGCCCTGTTTCGGTGACGGCGGGGCCATTACCACCGACGACGACGCGGTCGCCGAGCTCGCGCGGACGCTGCGCTTCCATGGCTCCCGCGACAAACAGACGTTCGTCGCCGTGGGCTACAACTCGCGCCTCGACGAGCTGCAGGCGGCAATCCTGCGCGTGCTGCTGCCACATCTGGACGGCTGGAGCGATGGGCGCCGCCGGCATGGCGATGCCTATCGCCATGCCGGACTAGGGGACCTGACCCAGCTCCCGGCCGGGCCCCCTGGCGCGCAGCCGGCTTGGCATTTGTTCGTGGTTACCCACCCCCGCGCCGACGAGGTGATCGCCGGACTCCGAGAGCTCGGGATCGAATCCCGGGGCTACTACAGGGTGCCGGCCCACGCCCAACCGGCGATGGCCCCGTTCCGGCGCTCCTCCCCGGAGCTCTCCGCTACCGAGGAGCTAGCTGGCACGAATCTGGCCCTGCCGCTGAGCCCGTCGCCCGATCGCTCGCGGGTGGGTGAGGTCGTCGAGGCCGTGCAACACGTGCTGGCTAACCAAACACTCGCAATCGAGCCCTAAAATCCCCGCACATGCGCCGGCGGATGAGATCCGCGGCCTTCCCCGTTCACCGACATTCGCTGCCGCAGCTCGTGGTGGACGGCGTGCTGGTCGCGCTCGCCTACTACCTAGCGTTCCGGTTGCGCTTCCCGAACGGCTTCGCGGGAAGCCACGCGCAACGCTACGCCGATCTGCTTGACGCCACGATTCCCTGGATAGTGCCGGGGACGCTGGTTGTGCTGGCCGCATTCGGCGCATATCAGCGGCTGTGGACGCTCGTCTCGCAGCGCGACTACGAGGCGGTGCTGAAAGCGGTGATCACAGCAACGGTGATCATCGTCGGCGCCATCACCCTGTTTCACCCCGTGCAGACTGCCGCGGTGCCGGGCGTCCCCAGCACGGCCGTGACGCTCCCCGCCAGCGTGATCGCGCTGTTCTTCTTGCTCACGCTGATGCTGCTGATTGGCGCGCGCTTTCTCGTCCACCTGAGTGCCGAGGGCCGGGTGCGCAGCTTCAAGGTGGCCAAGGGCGCCCGTGACGTCTTGGTTGTGGGCGGGGGGGACGGAGGGCGCCTCGTCGTGCGGGAGCTCGTCCGCAACCCGCAGTTGCGGCTGCGCCCAGTGGGGTTCGTGGACGACGATCCCCGCAAGCATGGGATCAAGGACGAGTACGGGCTCCGCGTGCTGGGCACGACTTCGAAGGACGACCTGGCGAAGGTGCTGGACGAGGTAGAGCCACAGGAGGTGGTGATCGCGATCCCGTCGGCTCCCGGCACGGTACGTGCGCGGGTGGTCGCCGCCTGCCGCGAGCGCGGCATCCCGGTCAGAACCACGCCGACACTGTTCGAGCTCTTGCGAGACGGTTCGGGCCATCTGGCAGTGACCCGTCAGCTGCGCGAGGTCCGGGTGGAGGACGTGCTGGGCCGAGAGCCCGTGCTGATGGAGCTGGAGCGTGTCGGTGCCTACCTCGCGGGCCAGGTCGTGCTGGTCACCGGCGCGGGGGGCTCGATCGGCTCGGAGCTCTGCCGCCAGATCGCACGCGTCGGTCCCCGGCGCCTGATCTTGGTCGATCACGCCGAGGACAACCTGTTCGACATCCTGCGCGAGCTCGAGGAGGACCGTCACGTGCGCACGGCGGTGCCCGTGCTGGCGGACTGCAAGGAAGAGGAGCGGGTGCGCGAGGTCTTGAGCGAATACCGCCCCACGATCGTGTTCCACGCCGCCGCCTACAAGCACGTGATGATGATGGAGGTCAACCCTGTCGAGGCGGTGCGCAACAACGCGCTGGCCACTCGCGTCGTGGCGCGGACGGTCGGTGAGATGGGGGTGGGCACGTTCGTCCTGGTCTCCACGGACAAGGCGGTGAAGCCGGCCACCGTGATGGGCGCCTCCAAGGCTCTAGGGGAGTGGGCCGTCGAGGCCGCTGCGGCTCAGTATCCGGCCACCAGCTACGCGACCGTGAGGTTCGGCAATGTGCTCGGCTCTTCGGGGTCCGTTGTCCCGATCTTCCGCCGGCAGATCGCCGCCGGCGGCCCGGTGACCGTCACCGACCCCCGCATGACCCGCTACTTCATGACGATCCCCGAGGCCGTCCAGCTGATCATCCGGGCGGGCTCGCTGGTCGATCCCCAGCGCAGCCGCAGCGGCGAGGTGTTCGTGCTCGAGATGGGAGAGCCCGTGCGGATCATCGAGCTCGCGGAGGCCATGATCCGGCTCTCGGGCCTCGAGCCCGAGCGGGACATCGCGATCGAGATCGTCGGCGCCCGTCCGGGCGAGAAGTTCCACGAGGACCTGTTCAACCCGCACGAGGTGCCGCAGCCCACGCCCGCGCAGCGGATCGTGCGCGCGGAGCACGAGGCGCTCGACCCCGGCTGGGTCGAGCAGACCTTCGCCCGCGTCAACCTGCTGGTGCTCGAGGGCGACGCCCGCGCGCTGGCGCAGGAGGTCTCGAGGCTGGCGGAGGCCATGATGGTCTCGGCCCGGATTCCCGCACTCAGCCCTCCAGCCGACGGAAGCAACCGGACCGCGACGTAGACTGCGCGGGCACAGAACGGTGCATCTCCCCCTCGCCTTCTCCATCCACCACTTCATCTCGTCCGTCGGCGCGGATGCGGGCTTCGCCGCGATCATCGGGCTGGCGATCCTGGTGCTGCTGTATTTCGCCCAGGCGCGCGAGACGACCACGCTGCGCGATGAGGCGATCTCGGCTTCGGAGCGGGTGGAGCAGCTCGAGCGGCGCGTGGCGGCGATGGGCGGCCCGCCGGTGGCGCCCCCGCCCGGCGGCGCGGCGAATCAGGCCGGCGCCAGCGAGCAAGCGGGAGGCGCAACAGGCGTACCCGCAGGAGCTCGCGCCGCTGGCGCTCGGCCGCTGAGCAGTCCTGCCGCCTCGGCGGTTGTCCCCGAGGGGGCCGCCTCTCCGGCTCAGCGACCGGCGATACCGGCGGCCCCGGCGGGCATGGGCGCCCCGGCCCTGATCGACGCCACCCGCCTGATTCCGGCTCCCACGGGCAACGCGGGCGATCAGCCGGCGGCTGAACTCGCCGGCGAGAGCGCCGCGGACCAGGCACCCCCAGATGACGAGCGGCCGCACGAGGCGCCACAGCCGGAGGCGTCAGAGCGCACAGCAGGAGCGCTGCCTACGGGGGCCACCGCCGTGGCGACGCCGCCGCCGGCCACCGCGGCCGCCGGCGCGGGACCCGGTCAGCCCTCACCCGTGGGCGCCGGTCAGCCCTCACCCGTGGGCGCTAACGGCAGCGGCGAATCTCCGCGGGCCTCCGCGCGCGCCGCGGACGGGTCAAAGACCCTTCCCCCGCGGTTCCAGCTGCGCCCTGAATCGGCAGGCCTGTCGGCCCCGCTGTCAGGCGGAGGTCGTACTCGGCGCGCCCGCTGGGTCCCGGCGGTCGTGGGGGTCCTGCTGGTGGCGGCCATCGTGGCCGTGCTGCTGGTGGTTACCGCGCCAGGCTCCAGTCCTCGTCATGCCGGCGGGACCAGCAGCGCAAACGCGCCATCCGCGGCCAGCGCCTCGCGCTCCGGCTTCATCCCCAGCTCGGTCACCATCGCGGTCCTGAACGGAACCGATGTCTCGCAGCTGGCGCACCGCGTGGCGCAGAAGCTGGCCCGCTCGGGTTACCGGCAGGGAACCGTGGCAACGGCGGCCGATCAGACCCACACCAGCACGATCGTCGCGTTCCTGCCCGGCTTCCGCACCGACGCGGCGCATGTGGCCGGGTCGCTCAGCCTTCCAGCGACCGCCGTTCAGCAGGCGGACCAAGGCGCGCGGGCCATCGCCTGCCCGCCTCCGGCTGCCTGCCGCGCGAATGTGATCGTGACCGTCGGGTCAGATCTGACTAACAGCCGATAGAACTACTCCGCCGTCATGGTGGATTTGCTCGAACTCCCGCATCGGAGCTCTAAGCCGCGCCAGCGGGGCGTCACCCACGTCATCGACCGGGGGCTCTCGATCGCCGAGGTGGACGGCCTGATGGAGGTGTCCGGCGCCTCGGTCGACATCGTCAAGCTGGGCTGGGGAACGGCGCTCAAGACCGGCAACCTGGAACGCAAGCTCGAGCGCTACCGCCGGCACGACATCCCGGTGGTGCTCGGGGGCACGCTCACCGAGCTGGCGATCGCACAGGACCGCCTCGAGCGCCTGGTGGAGTGGGTCAAGGAACTGGGTCTGGAGCACTTTGAGATCTCGGACGGCACGATCGCGCTCGAGCACGAACGCAAGGTGGAGCTGATCGGGCGTCTGACCCAGGACTTCACGGTGCTCTCCGAGGTCGGCTCCAAGGACGACACAGGAGCCATCACGCCGCCTTATCGGTGGGTTGAGCAGATGCACTCAGAGCTCGCCGCGGGCGCCTGGAAGGTGATCGCCGAAGGAAGGGAGGCCGGCACCGCCGGGATCTTCAGGCCGACCGGCGAGGTGCGCGAGGGGCTGATCGGGGAGGTGGTCCACGAGATAGACCCCGAGCGGATCCTGTTCGATGCGCCGAACAAGCACCAGCAGGTGTGGTTCGTGCGCCGCTTCGGTCCTGAGGTCAACCTGTCGAACATCGCTCCGCACGACGTGCTGGCGCTCGAGACCTTGCGGGTCGGCCTGCGGTCGGACACGCTGGGCATCACCGACCGTGGGTGAATCCTCCGGCGCGGGGCCCCTGTACCTGGCGAGGCACGGCCAGACGAACGACAACCTGGAGCCGATCCGGGTCCAGGGCTTCACCGATACGCCACTGAACGACACCGGCCGCCGCCAGGCGGGCGAGCTCGCCGAGCGCGCCGCCGGACTGGGTCTGGCGTCGCTGTGGTCCTCCGATCTGAGCCGGGCGCGCGAGACCGCGGAGACCGTCGGCGCCCGGGTGGGCCTCGTGCCCCGGCTGGATGCTCGCCTGCGCGAGGCGAACCGCGGTCGCTGGGAGGGCCACCGGTTCATCGAGATCGAACGTGAAGAGCCCGAGCTATACGCCGCGTGGCGCCGTGCCGGCGAGCATTTCTGCTTTCCGGGTGGCGAGTCACTGCGCGATCAGCTGGACCGTGTCAAGGCGGCGCTCGAGGACGTGCGCCGCTCGCGCCAGCTGCCGGCGCTGGTCGTCTGCCACGGCGGCTCGATCCGCGTGATGCTCTGCGACCGCGACCCGCGGGGACTGGACGCGTTTCACGACTTCGAGGTCCCCAATGTCGCCCTGGTCGAGCTGTGAAACGCCTCCCGCTGGCAGCGTTCGGGGCGCTCGTGGTGGCGACGGTGGCGGCTTTCTTCATCAGCCAGCACCTCAAGGTGACTACGCCGCTGATCGCCGGGCCACCGACCTACGGCCACACCCCGCACAACATCGTCCCTACGAATCCAAGTTGCGACTCGGTAACGCTGTACTACTACCTGCTGCACCGCGCCGACACCTTTGACCTTTACATCGTCGATCGCCAAGGCCGGGTGGTGAGGACACTCGCCGACAATGTCCACGGCGCGATCAAGCAGCCGTTTCAGTACAGCTGGAACGGGCGCCTGCAGAACGGCGCCGTCGCGCCGCGGGGGCTCTACAACTTCAGCATCCACCTGATCCATCAGGGCCGGACGATCGACCCGGTGATCTATGGCTTTCCGATCAGTGTGCAGTCGACGTGCCCGCCGCCGGCGTGAGCAGATGACCACATGAGCTCCTACCTCAAGCGCCTCGTCAGCTCGCTCGGCGCCTACCAGGTGGCGGACGTCGTCTCGAAGTTCATGGCCGTTCTGTTGCTGCCCGTCTACACGCGGTACATCGCCCCTAGCGCCTACGCCGAGATCCAGCTGCTGGCCAACACCGTGATCTTCGTGAGCATCCTTGTCCGCTTCGGAATCATCGAGGCCTTCCTGCGCTACTACTTCGCCGATACCGACCAGCAGCGCCGCGATGCGCTCGCCCGGCGCTCGATCTGGTTCCTGGTGCTGACGACGACGATCGTCTCAGCGGCCCTGGCCGCCGCCTCGAGTCCGCTGTCGAAGCTGGTGCTGAGCCACCACGACCCCCAGACGTTCCTGGTCGCGGTGCTCGGCCTTTGGTCTTTCACCAACCTCGAGCTCGCCTACGCGCTGCTGCGCGTCGACGAGCGACTGCGCGTCTACGCCACCGCGTCGCTGACGAACGTCGTGCTGACCATCGCCTCGTCGGTGATCCTGGTGGTGGCCCTCAAGGACGGAGCCCGCGGCTACCTGCTCGGCAACTACGGCTCGAGCACCGTCGTGCTGCTGGCGCTGTGGTGGACGATGCGGGCGCGCCTGCGCCCAGCGCGCGCCTCGGTTGACAGTTATCGGACGCTGATGCGATTTGGCCTGCCGACTGTGCCGGCTGAGATCTCGGTGTACGCGTTGAACGTCGTCGACCGGTACTACATCTACCACGAGCGCAGTCCATCGCTGGCCGGCCTGTACTCGATCGCGATCAATATCGCCGGCGCCGTGGCGTTCATCGTGCGCGCTTTCCAGTACGCCTGGCCGCCGCTCGCCTATTCGGTGAGCGACGATCGCCAAGCGTCCCGCCTGTACGGGCTGGTCACCACCTACTACGTGCTGGTCGCGGGCTGGGTGGTTGCCGGCCTGGCGCTAGAGGGCCGCTGGGTGCTGCGGTTACTCGCGGCGCACAGCTTCTTCGGGGCCTACCGTGCGCTCCCCTGGGTTTCGCTCGGCTGGGCGATGTACGGTCTTTGGGTCGTGTTCCTCGTGATCGCCGGCCGGGCAAAGGTCACAAGGCGCAACTTCCCCGCCGCGCTTGCGGGGCTCGTAGCGAACGTGGTGCTGATCTTGGTGCTCGTTCCGCCGCTGGGAATCGCCGGCGCCGGAATTGCGCTGTGCGGCGCGTACGTGGCAATGCTCACCGTCATGCACCTGCTCACGCGTCAGGCGTTCCGCGTGGCGTTCGAATGGCGCCGGCTGGCGCAGCTCTGCGTGGTGATGGGCGGCTTTGCGGTGGCCGGCGATCTGCTGCTGCCGACGCATGGGGCCGTGGGCTTCATCGGCCGCGCCGCGGTGTTCGCCGCGATCCCGCCGGTGCTGCTGCTGACAGGGTTCGCGCATCCGCAGGAGCGCACGCACCTGCATTCCCTGCTCGCTCGTGTCCGGGCGCCCAGAGCGACGGCCGCCGGAGGGAGCTGATGCGTCCCGCGGTCAGCGTGGTGATGCCGTTTTCGGGAGATGCAGCTGCAGCGCGGGCTGCGCTGGCGACCCTGTTGGGGCTGGCCGCGACCGCGGATGACCAGCTGATCCTGGTCGACAACTCGACATCGGCCGAGGTGGAGGCGCCCGCGGGTGTCGAAGTCTTCCGTGCGGGTGAGGAACGCTCCCCGGCGCACGCTCGCAACGTCGGTGCCGAGCAGGCTCGGGGGGACTGGATTCTGTTTCTGGACGCCGACTGCGACGCGCCAGCCGAGCTGTTGAACGCTTACTTCTCAGAGCCGATCGACGAGCGCATCGGGGCGCTTGCCGGGCAGGTGTCACCGGCGCCCAGCGAGCGGGCGCTCGCCGCCCGCTACGGGGCCGCCCGCGGATTCCTGAATCAGCGCCAGCACCTCGCTCACCCCTATCGCCCCAGAGCGGTGGCGGCGAACCTGATGGTCCGCCGCCACGCCTTCGAGGAGGTCGGCGGGTTCTACGAAGGACTCCGGGCCGCCGAGGACACGGACTTTTCGTGGCGGCTCCAGCAAGCCGGCTGGAAGCTCGAGCTCAGGCCCCAAGCCGGTGTCGAGCATCGCTACAGGGCATCGATCGGGGAGCTGCGCCGGCAGTGGCGTGGCTACGCCGCAGGACGTGCGTGGCTCGGGCGTCGCTACGCCGGCTTTGTGCCCAAGCCGGCGGCGACGCGCGCCGCGCGACGGGTGTACGGCCGGCTCCCCGGGACCCGCCGCCGGGGCGTCAGCGTGACGCCACGCGGCGCCCGGGCGAGCGACGCCGGGGCGCTGGAGCGGGGCCGTTACCTGGCGCTCGATGCCCTGCTGGCCGGCGAGGAGCTCGCCGGCTTCGTGCTCTCAAACCGCCCACAAGGCCGTGACGGGCGCAGCGGTCGATCACGCGTGGTGCTGATCGCTGAGCGCTTTCCGGCGGTAGGGGATCCGCTCGTGGACTTCGCCCGGACCCTGGAAGGGGCCCGCGTGGAGGCGCTCGCCCGCCCCGAGGCGCTCGCCGTCGGCGCTGCGCGCGGGCTGCCGATCGACTACCGCGAGGATGACGGCCTGCTGGCACGGTTGCTCGGGCTCGTCTATCTCGTCGTGCGTCACCCCTTGCGCGTCGCGCTTGACGTGGTCAGGCGGGGGCCCGAGGAGGCGCCGCTCAGGGCGCTGGCTCCCGCGGTCCGGCGTCTGCGGCGCGACCGCGACGCTCGCGTCCGGGCGTTGGGTGCCACCGGAGCGCACGACACGGCGCGCCGGCTGGCGGCGCTGGCCGGCAGGCCGCTGGACTAGATGGGCTCGAGGAGCGTCTTTCTGGCCCCATGCGCATTCACGTAGTCGACCCATCCGCCTTCACCAGGTCCTATGACCACGCCCTGTGCTCCGCGCTCGCCCACCACGGTGCCAGCGTGGAGCTCATCACGAGCGCCTTTGCCTACGGCGAGGCGCCGCCACCCAACGGCTACGCGGTGCGCGAGCTGTTTTACCGGCACGCCTTGGGCCCACCGGCCTCGCGCGTCAGGTTGGCGTCGAAGCTGGCCGAGCACGTGCCCGACATGATCCGCTACCGGCGCGCGGCACGCGCGGCGGACATCGTTCACTTCCAGTGGCTCCCCGTTCAGCGGATCGATGTCCGCCTGCTGCCGCCGCGGCCCGTGGTGCTGACCTCGCACGACCTGCTGCCGCGCGAGCCTCGCCCCGGACAGGAGGCGGGACAGCGTCGGCTGTATGAAGCGGTCGATGCGGTCGTTGTGCACTCGGACTACGGCCGGCGGCAGCTCGTTGAGCGGCTGGGCGTCGCGGCCGAGAAGGTGAACGTCATCCACCATGGGGCGTTCGAGCATCTCGTGCGGCCCGGCGTGCCGCTGCCGGCCGAGTTGGCCGGCGTCACCGTCCCCGTGGTGCTGTTCTTTGGGCTGCTGCGGCCCTACAAGGGCCTCGAGGCGCTGCTCCGGGCCTGGAGCCGGGTCCACGGCGCCGAGCTGTGGATCGTCGGACGCCCGCGGATGGCGCTCGAGCCACTGCGAGCCGTCGCGCCGCCCGGCGTGCGATTCGTGCCCCGGTTCATCTCCGACCAGGAGCTGCCGGCCTACTTCCGCCGTGCCGAGATCGTCGTGCTGCCATATTCGCGTACGGAACGCTTCGACTTCTCCGGCGTGTTGGCGACGGCGCTGGCCTTCGGGCGCCCTGTGGTCCTCTCCGACGTGGGCGGCTTCTCGGAAGTCGCCGCCGCCGGCGCGGCACGGCTGGTCCCGCCCGAGGAGCCGAACGCGCTTGGGGCCACGCTGGCGGAGCTGATCGCCGACGAGCCCGCCCGCGAGCGGCTGGCGGCGGGCGCCAAGGCGGCGGCGACGGGCCCCTACTCGTGGACGGCCGCCGCGGCGGAGACGCTCGCGCTCTACCGCCGGCTTTTAGAGCCTGGGGCTACTTGAGTCCCAGCTTGGACTTGACCGGCGCGGCGGCGGCGGACAGCGACTGCGCATCCTGAACCAGGCTGGCACCAGCCTGCTTGGCGGCCGATGCGCTGTGGGTCGCGGCGGCGGCCGCGATCGCGTTCAGATCTGCCTCCATGCGCGAGGACGCGGACAGCACCGAGTTCCAGTCGGCTGCCACATTCGAGGGCGGCTTGAGGGTCTGGAGCTTGCTGACCTGGCCCTGGAAGCGCGTGGCGAGGCTGCGGAATGCCTGCTCCACCTGGGCGTCGGTCTGCTTCGGCGCCTGGTTGATCTCGGCCGCGATCTGTTGGCCGGTCTGGTTAAGCGGACCTCGCAGCGAGTTGTAGCCCGATTTGAACGAGGCTGTGGTGTCGGACGAACCGCACCCGCACAGCAGCGCAACCGTGGCCAGAACGGGCACCACGGACACGGAACGACCTCGCACATACCCGGCCCTCGGGGCGACCCCAGCCTTCATCGGCCCTCCTTTGTCGGCGACTCCTGCGGGCAGTGACGATACAGGCTGCGCCACAATCCCCGCCGCCCGTGCTTGTCGTGGTGATCCTGTTCTGGGCTTCCGTGGCCCTGCTCATCTATGCCCACGTCGGATACCCGCTGTTGCTGGCATTGCTCGGCTCCCTACGTGGGCGGCGCGAGCTTCGCTGGCCGCAGCAGCAGCCGCTGCCATTCGTATCTGTGATCGTCGCCGCTTACGCCGAGGAGGACGTGATCGCGCGGCGGATCGCCAACCTGCGCGATGAGGTCAGATTTCCGCGGTCAAAGCTCGAGGTGATCGTTGCCTGCGACGGCTCGCCGGACCGCACCGCCACCCGGGCTCGGGAGGCCGGCGCCGACGCCGTGCTCGAGCTGCAGCGCGGAGGCAAGGTCAGGGCGCAGGACGCCGGCGTGGAGCAGGCTCGGGGCGACATCGTGGCCTTCTCCGACGCCAACGTGCGCTGGGAGCCGGACGCGCTCAGCGAGCTGATCAAGCCGTTCTCGGACCCCCGGGTCGGCTACGTGTGCGGCGAGGTGCGGCTGCTCGGCGAGGACGGCACCAACCAGGAGGGGCTCTACTGGCGCTACGAGCTGGCCATGCGTGAGGGAGAGTCGAGGCTGCGGTCGGTCACCGGCGGCAACGGGGCGATCTACGCCACGCGCCGCGACGCCTACCTGGTTGTCGATCCAGTGATGGGACACGACCTGTCGTTTCCGTTCAACATCGTCAAACGCGGCTGGCTCGCTGTGTACACCCCTGCGGCGCGGGCGAGTGAACCGATGGTTCCCACAATCGAAGGGGAGTTCGCCCGCAAGCGACGGATGATGGCCCACACGTGGCCGATCGTCGTGCGGGGCGGAATGCTCTCGCCGCGGGGCTACGGGCCCCTCTACGCGCTGATGATCTTCTCGCACCGCGTGCTGCGCTACGCCTCTCCCTTTCTGCACCTGCTCGCGCTGGGGACGAGCATCGCCCTGCTCGGCCACGGTTGGGTGTACGTCGTCGCTGTGGCCATCCAGGGCGCGCTGGTCGCGGCGGCCGCTGCTGCGTCGGTGGCGCCGCTGCGCCCGTTGCTGATCGCCCGCTACTACGTGCTGACCACGGCCTCGCTGCTCGCCGGGCTGTGGGACTGGCTGCGCCACGGCACGCCGGTGGGCTGGGAGCCGGCCGAGGGGACGCGGTGAGCGGTGGATTGAGTCGGAGCGCGGTCGAAGCGCCCCGGCGTACGGTGAGCGTGCGGCCGCGCCACGCGATCGCAAAGCGCGTGCTCGATGTGACGATCGGCGGATTCTGCGCGGCGCTGACGGCGCCGCTCGTGGCGCTGCTGGCGCTGGCCATCCGTCTCGAGTCCCCGGGACACCCGATCTACCGCCAGCGACGCGCGGGCACGGACGGGTCCGAGTTCTCGATCTACAAGCTGCGCACGATGGTGCGGGGGGCTGAGTTCACGGGCGCTGGGCTGGCGATCCAAGAGGGTGACGACCGCATCACGCGCGTCGGCGCGTTCCTGCGCCGCTACTCGCTGGACGAGCTGCCCAACCTGTGGAACGTGCTGCGCGGCGAGATGTCGATCGTCGGCCCGCGCCCCACGCTGCCGGTTCAGGTCCAGCAGTACTCAGAGCGTCAGCGCGGCAGGCTCGCGGTCAAGCCGGGGATCACCGGCTGGGCGCAGATCAACGGCCGCGCGTCCCTGCCCTGGCCGGAGCGCATCGAGTTGGACCTCTGGTACGTCGAGCATCAGTCGATGGCGCTCGATTTGAGGATCATCGCCCGTACCCTGCGGTTGGTGCTCGGCGGCCGTGGTCTCTACAAGGGCGAGACGGGCGGATGGCAGGGAACGCTCTAGAGGCTCCGGCCCCCGGAACCACCGCCGCCGTCCTGCTGACGGGCGTTGGCAAGCGCTACGACATCGTCTCCGCGTTTGCTCAGCACACCACGGTCGTGGCCGCGGACCCAAACCCGCTGGCCCCCGCCCAGTACGCCGCGCACCACCGCCGCGCGGTCCCGCGGATCGACGACGAGGCCTACGTGCCTGCGCTGGCCGAGGTCTGCGAGCGCTTCTCGGTCGGCGCTGTGGTGCCGCTCACGGATCTGGACCTGGAGGTCCTGGCCGAGGCGCGCCGCGCGGGCCGCCTGCCGGCGCTCCTCCCCGATCCGGAGATTGCGCGGGCCACCTACGACAAGTACGAGACGCATCTGCTGCTGGAGCGCCTGGGGCTGCCGACGCCGCCGACGGTGTTGCCGGGCCAGGGGGCGGAGTCCTATCCGGTCTTGGTCAAGCCCCGCCGCGGCTCGGGCGCCCGCTCAATCCACCGCGCCGACGACGCGGACGCGGCCCAGTTCTTCGTCCGCTACGTCCGCGAGCCGACGATGATCCAGCGGCTCATGGACGGCCCCGAGTTCTCGATCGACACCCTGTCAGACGGCGATGGCAGGTGCCTGAACGCGATCCCCCGCACGATGCTCGAGTCACGCGGAGGGGAATCGATCAAGGGCACGGTGATCGATGACACCGAGCTCATCGAGCTCGGCCGCCGCGTGGCGGAGGCACTGGGCGTACGTGGCCCCTGCACAGTTCAAGTGTTTCGCGACCGCGAGATCGGCCTGGGGATCACCGATGTCAACACACGCTTCGGGGGGGCGTTTCCTGCGCCGATGTACGCCGCGCTGCCGGGGCACACCTACCCCGAGCTGATCGTGCGGATGGCTCGCGGCGAGCGCGTTGAGCCGCACGTCGGCCAGTTCCGGGCCGGCGTCACCTTCAGCCGCTACTACTGGCAGCTCGAGCTGGACGAGCGCATGCAGCCCACAGGGCGCGACATCATCGAGCCCCCGGGGCCGCCGGCACCGCGATAGTCAGGCGGTGGCAGCGCGATGGGCGCCGCTTGACAGCTCCGCCCAACAGTCATCTATGAACTGGGCGATCTGAGCCGTCAGACGGGCGGGGTGCGTGCGCAGCTCGAGGATCGAGTTGGCGTTGACGAGGTGTCCGTTCGGAAGCTCCTCGGCGAGCTTGCCGGCGTCGGAGAACGGATGGATGGGATCGCGCGGGTGGCCTATGACCAGGGCCGGCGCGTCGAACCGCTGTCGCTCCTCGTGAGTGGGAGCGGTGCGCCCGAACAGGATCCCCTGCAACACCGCGCCGCTCGGCTCCGGGTCCTGTGCGACCCAATCGAGCCCCAGCTCGAGCAGGAACGGCACCCTGCTCCGGGGGACGCGGCCGGCGCCGGCGGCCAACGCCCGCATCACCGGGGCCCCGAGCGTGAGCGCCAGCAGCAGCGGTGTGAACGCCGCCGCGCACGCCGGGATCGCCCGGTCGAGCACGGGCATCTCGATGATCATGCCTCGCAACCGCTCGGGCGCCAGGGCCGCGACTTCGAGCGTGATGTTGGCCCCCAGCGACGTTCCGCCCACGATCGCCTGGTCAAGCTCCAAGTGGTCGAGCAGCGCCACCGTCTGCTCGGCGAAGGCCGGCATGGAGTACAGCGTCATGTCTCGCGGGCGGTCAGACTGTCCGTGGCCGAGGGGATCAAGCGTGACTACGCGGTTGCCGCGGCGGGCGAGCTGCCGGGCGAGCGGAGCCTGCATCTTCTGCGAGAGCAGCAGCCCTGGGGTGAGGACGGTCACCCGATCGCCGTGCCCGTGGACCGTATAGGCCAGCCGGTGGCCCGCATGGCGGAATGACGCCATACGCCCGAGCATACCGCCGAGCCCCCCGCTCTACTGGAGCGGAATGTGGATGCCAATCGGCACTCGCACCGATATCTTCTACGCCGATGCGCGGCCATCGCCGCGCCCGGACATTCACGAGGAGGACATTTCCATGGCCAAAGCTGCACGGCCGCTGGCGGGAAAGGTTGTGGCGATCACGGGCGGTGCCCGGGGGATCGGCCGGGCGACGGCGAACACCCTGATCAGCCACGGCGCCCGCATCGCGATCGGCGACATCGAGGCTCTGCTCGCGGAGCAGGCGGCCGGCGAGCTCGGCGCCGGAACGGTGGGCCTGCCGCTCGACGTCACCGACCGGGCGAGCTTCGATCGCTTCCTCCAGGAGACCGAGAGCCGCCTCGGTGCGCTCGACGTGCTGATCAACAACGCCGGGATCATGCCCATCGGGCCCTTCATCGAGGAGAGCGATGCCACGGCCAAGACGCTCGTCGACATCAATCTGCACGGGGTCATCTTCGGCTCCAAGCTGGCCCTGGAGCGCTTCCTCCCTCGCCGAGCGGGTCACCTCGTGAACATCGCCTCGGCGGCCGGCAAGTCCGGGTTCCCCGGCGGCGCCACCTACTGCGCCACCAAGCACGCGGTGGTCGGCCTGAGCGAATCGATTCGTGCCGAGGTGCGCGACACGGACATCGGCGTGAGCGTGGTGATGCCGGTGGTGGTCAACACGCAGCTGGGCTCGGGTCTGCCCGAGACCCGGAGCTTTAAGGCCGTCGAACCCGAGGACGTCGCCGAGGCGATCGTCGACGCACTGCAGTACGACCGCTACGAGGTCTACATCCCCAAGTCGACCAAGACGCTGTTCCGGATGAAGGCCCTGATGCCCGTCCGGGCCATGGAGGCCATCGGCCGGGCGCTGAAGGGCGACCAGGTGCTAGCCAATCCCGATCACGCGCAGCGGGCGGCCTACGAGCAGCGGATGGCGGCCACGGTCCAGCAGCACGATGAGGCGGTCACCGAGCGCGAGCGCGAGCTGGTCTAGGGAACGGCTTTCCGTCGGGCCGCCTACGCCACGAGCCACTCCGCGATGCGAGCGCCGATCTCGGGGCCGGCGTCTTCCTGCAGGAAGTGGCTGGCCTCGGCGATCACGTGACCCACTTCCCCGCCCAGCGCGGCCGCGAACCGCCGCCCTGTCGCGAGCGGGATCACGGGGTCTGACTCCGCCCACATGAATAGCTTCGGGCGCTGGTCCGAGCGCAGCGCCTCGAGTACCCGCTGACCCGCCGCCGCCCCGGGCGCATCTGGCGATGTGGGCAGCATCAGCGGGAAGGCCCGCGCCCCGGCCTTGGAGGCAGCGTTCGGAAACGGAGCGTCGTAGGCGGCGATCACGCGTTCGCCGGGGTCGTGCTTGCAGGCGCCCCGCACCAGGAAACCCACGGGCAGGTCCTCGGTCCGCTCGACGAAATCGCGGAACGCCTGCCAGGCCTCAGTCATCTCCTGATGACCGGTGAACAGCCCGGTGTCAAGCACCACGATCCGCGATACGCGGTGGGGCTGCTCGACCGCCACTCGCAGGCCGATCGGGCCGCCCCAATCGTGGACGACGACCGTCGCTCCTTTCAGGTCGAGCCGCTCGAACAGCTCGGCCACGGTTCCGTAGTGCCGGTCGTAGCTGTACCAGCCGAGCTCGACCGGCTTGTCGGAGCGGCCGAAGCCTGGCAGGTCGGGAGCGATACAGCGATAACCCGCGTCGCGTACCGGCGGGATCACCTTGCGCCACAGAAACGACCAGGTGGGTTCCCCGTGTAGGAACACGACCGGCTCGCCCTGGCCCTCGTCGATATGCGCCAGCCGCAGCCCGTCGAGCTCGCGGTAGGAGGGCTCGAACGGGAACTCCGGCAGCTCAGCAAACAGTTCGTCGGGGGCTCTGACGGCGTCTGACACGGGCGGAAATATATTCGCGCCCGTCTAGGGGCCGTCGAGAAGCACTCGGTCGGCGTCAGGCGCCACCGTGATGTCAATTGTCGACGGCTCGCGGCCCCAGGCGATCACGTCCAGCTCCTGGAGGCGATCGAGCATCGCCTGGAATGCCCCGGCCTGCGCCGCGTTCGCGTAGCGCCGCTCGATTGCGAACGAGTAGCCGGTCGAAGACAGGGGTGGCGCCTTGACGCCCGGGAGCGACGCGTAGCGATGATCGGTGACGGTACTCGCGACCGTCAGCGGAGCATTGACCCCTGATATGGCGCGGACGCGAGCAGCCAGTTCGATCAGCAGGTCAAGCGCGGCAGATCGCAGTCCGCGATAGACGCGCGCGGGCTCTCCCACCCGCGAGGCCTGCGAGCCCATCGCGGGGTCGTATGCCAGCCCCAGTGCGTGCGGGTTGGTCGGCAGCGGCAACACGGTGCGCGTGGCGTATGCATCGCGCAAGGCCCCGGGGTCGGCGAACGAGGTCGTCGAGCTCGGTGGATGGAGCACGAGCGCGTTCGTGTCCGATGCCGTCTCGAGCTGTGCGCGCGTGCTGAGCGCCGGGTGGTTGCCGCGGTACATGCCCATGATCGATGCCGACGCGAGCACTCGCCAGTAGTACAGGCGGGAGTCGTCGCTGAATGAGTGAAGCTGGTCGTAAGCGCTGCCGTGACGGTCGGGGGCGGTGTCGAAGAACAACTGCACGTAGGGCACGGGCTGCCCACCGTCGTACGCGTTCAGCACCCCCTGAAGGTTGCCGATGCCCATGTGGTAGGACTCCACGGCCAGATCCCAGCGGCCGAAGCGCTGATAGGCGAGTTTCAGGTAGCGGACGGTGGCCGCCAGCTCCTTACGCGGATCGAAGCGGTCGTCGATCCGCGCGCGCTGGGCCTGGAGCTTCGCCACGCGAGGCGCATTGCCGGCCGCGTACGCCACGTCGATCCGGCCCGTCAGGGCGCGCGAGCGCGCCAGGTCGATGTGCATCCGCAGCAGCGATTGGCCGGTCTGGGCCACGATCTGCGTCAGCCCGGACGCGGCGGCCGGGTCGGTGCCGGCGATCGCGTTTGGGTACCCGGCGCTCTCGAGGAACACGATCGCCTCGAGTGTGTTCGGGTCGACCCCGGTGCCCGCGGTGGCGGCATCGATCAGCCCCCGGAGCGGGGCCACCCGGGCAGCGGTCGCGAAGACGCCGCCGGGGCTCTTGGCGTACACGACGTTGTCGGTCCCGGCCACCGCCCGGGTGGTGAACGCCGCGGCGCGCCGTGGGACGTATGCGAACGGGTCACCCGACCGCGCGGGCCGGCCGATTCCCGGCAAAGGCAGTGGCGGCTGCCCCGGGCCAGGTAGGGCAAAGGCCAGCACCGCGACCACGAGGATCACTGCCCCCAGGATCAGCGCGAGCTTTACGGCCGACTGCGGTCTGAACCTGGCTGCGACACCGCCGGCCGTCACGCACGCGACGTTACCAGCGGGAATCGGCCCATCCGATCGCGCCATCGCTCCCGTCAACTCAACGTAAGTCCAAGTTCCGCGGTCGGTCTTCCGGGCGGCCGGTCGGCTATGCTGACCCCTCGTCTCGCAGCGCTACACAGGCGCGCGCAAACGTAGGGCGGTGTGTCCGGCTGCGAGCGCGCAAGACCCCTACTACTGGAGTACTGGAGCAACCCGAATGCGCATCTTGGTTCTGGGTGGAGACGGGTACCTGGGATGGCCGACGGCCCTCTATCTGTCGGCAGCGGGCCACGAGGTGGCCGTCTCGGACAACTTCGCCCGCCGGAGCTACGACGAGGAGATGGGCGTTACGAGCCTCGTTCCGATCGCCACGCTCGACGAGCGAGTTGCTGCCTGGAGCGAGGTCTCGGGGAGGACGATCGAGAGTTACGTCGGGGACCTGTGCGACGCGGCCTTCGTGCACCAGATGATCGGCGATTTCCGTCCTCAGGCGATCGTCCACTTCGGCGAGCAGCGTGCCGCGCCCTACTCGATGATCGACCAGGCGCACGCCGTCTATACGCAGACGAACAACGTCGTCGGCAACCTCAACGTGATGTACGCCATCGCCGACACCGACCGCGACATCCACCTCGTCAAGCTCGGGACGATGGGCGAGTACGGGACACCGAACATCGACATCGAGGAAGGCTGGTTCGAGGTCGTCCACAACGGCCGCAAGGACCGCGTGCTGTTCCCCAAGCGGCCCGGCTCCTTCTACCACCTGTCAAAGGTCCACGACAGCCACAACATCGAGTTCGGGTGCCGGATCTGGGGCATGCGCGCCACCGATCTGAACCAGGGCGTCGTCTACGGAGCCGACACCGAGCAGACGAAGCGCGACCCGCGGCTGGCGACCCGCTTCGACTATGACGCGGTGTTCGGAACGGTGCTCAACCGCCACGTGATCCAGGCCGTGTTGGGGCATCCGCTCACGGTGTACGGCGACGGCTCCCAGACGCGGGGGATGATCAACATCCTGGACACCGTCGAGTGCATCCGGATTGCCTGCGAGAACCCCGCCGACAGAGGGGAATTTCGCGTCTTTAACCAGATGACCGAGTCCAAGTCGGTGCTCGAGATCGCCCAGACCGTAGCGGCGACGTTCCCAGGCGAGGTGACCATCGAGCACGTCGACAACCCGCGTGTCGAGGCCGAGGGCCACTACTACAACGTCAAGCACTCCCGGCTGGAGGAGCTCGGGCTCAAGCCGACGCTGCTTTCCGAGGCACTGATCGACCACATGTTCGAGGTAGTAGAGCGACACAAGGACCGCGTCGATCTGGCCGCCATGATGCCCACGGTTCGCTGGCACACGACGGCCAGCGAGCTGCCACGTACCGCGAGTGAGCTGACGACGACCCAGTGAGCGACGGCGTCCCGGGCGGCCTCGATGGACGCCGGGTACTGATCACCGGGGGCTCCGGGTTCATTGGTCGCCACGTGGTGGCCGAGCTCGAGAGAGCCGGCGCGCGGGTGCGGGTGGTTGACCTCAAGCCCCACCCGAATCCCTCGGTGGAGATTGTCCTGGGAGATATCGGGGACGGCCGGGTGCTCGAGCGGGCGCTCGACGGCGGCTTCGATGCGGTCGTCCACCTGGCGGCGGTCACATCGGTACTGCGCTCCCTGGAGCATCCGGAGCTTACCTACCGCACGAACGTGGAGGGGACGGCTCTGTTGCTCGAAGCCGCGCGCTCCGCGGGCGTCGAGGCGCTCGCCTTCACCTCCACCAACGCGGTTACCGGCCCGATGAAAGCGCCGGCGATCACCGAGGAGGCGACGCTCGAGCCGCTGACTCCCTACGGGGCGACCAAAGCCGCCGCAGAGATGCTGATGTCCGCCTACACCGCCGCCTACGGCCTGCGGTGCGCGAGCCTCCGCCTGACCAACGTCTATGGTCCGGGAATGCAGGCCAAGGACAGCATCGTCGCCCGGCTGATGCGAGCCATCCGCCTGTCAGGCACGTTCGAGATCTACGGCGACGGGCGGCAGGTCCGAGACTACGTGCACGTGTTCGACGTGGTCGCAGCCGTCAAGCTGGCGCTCGGGGATGAGCGCTGGCAGGGCCCGATGGTGATCGGGACCGGGACCTCGCTGTCGGTGCTGGAGGTCGTGGAGCAGGTCCGGCGGGTCTCAGGGGCCGAGCTGACCGTTCGCCACGGTGCCGCAAAGCCTGGAGAGATGCCGGCCGTGATCGTCGATCCCGCCCGCGCCCGCGCAGCTGGGTGGTCCCCACGCTACGGACTCGCCGACGGCCTGGAGGGCGTCTGGGCCGAGTGGTCGGCGGCCGACGTAGAGGCGATGAAGGGGCCGCTGTCCGTCCCCGGGGTGAAACCTTGAGCCTGGCTCCGGCGCGGACCGCGGGCACCGAGCCCGATGTGGCTGCGCTCGAACCCGCCGAGCGCAGCGCGGCCGCCGCGTTCCTGGCCGCCAACCCACCAGGCGCCGGTGCGCCGCTGGCGGTTGTGATTCCGGCCTACAACGAGGAGCCGACCGTCGCCTCGGTGGTGGGCGAGATTCCACGCGAAGTGGCCGGGCTGCGTTCAGAGGTCATCGTCGTGGTCGACGGCGCCACCGACCGGACTACGGGCGAGGCCGCCGCCGCCGGCGCCCTGGTGTGCGATGTACCGGTCAACCGTGGGCAGGGCGCCGTGCTGCGGCTGGGCTATTGGCTGGCGCGGGCCCGCGGCGCGCGGGTCATCGCCACCATCGACGCCGACGGTCAGTACGAGCCACGAGAGCTGGGGGCGGTCATCGAGCCGATCCTTTCCGGCAAGGCCGACTTCGTCTCTGGCTCACGCCGCCGCGGGGCGGAGCTGACCACCGACCGGATGCGCCATTTGGGGGTGCTGGTGTTCGGCGCGCTGTTCAGCCTGCTTGTGCGCCACCGGATCACCGACCCGGCCTGCGGCATCCGGGCCATGCGCGCCGAGGTGACGGCGGCGGTCAGGCTCGAGCAGCCCCAGTACCAGGCCTCGGAGCTGATGATCTCGGCCGCTCTGCACGGCTTCCGCCTGGCGGAGGTGCCCACGACGATGCGCGATCGCGGCGCGCACGCAACCGGGACCAAGAAGGGCGGTAACTTCGGCTACGGCGTGCGGTTCGCCCGCGCCGCGTTCCACACCTGGACGCGTGACCGCAGGGCCGCGCGCACCCGGCTGCGGCCGGAGAAGATCCAGTGCTCGTAGATCACGAAGCGGATCAGGAACAAAGCCGCGAATACCCCAAGGTACGAGCCGGTCACTAGCAGGACCCGGATCCCATAGTGGGATGGAATCGTCTGCACCTGGTGCTGCGTCCAGGCGGTGGCCTCCGAGGAGGCCAGCAGCGTGAGAGCCGAGACCAGGATGTAGCCGCCGATCTCGCGTCCAAACGACACCCGCCCCTTGATCTCCCAGGCCCAGCGGCGGCTTAGGATCCAGTTCGGGAGCGCGCCAGCGACGAACGCCACCACGGAGCAGGCCGTGGTGCTCACGCCAATCACGTACAGCAACGCGAACACCACCGCGCTCGTTCCAGCTGCAACTATCGATCCGATTGTGTAGCGCGTTACGCGTACGCCCAGTGCAGAGCGCCGCAAGCGCCGGTACCTCTCAGCGATCACGAGTTGACCATGCTAGCGATTTAGGGCGTCAATTAGGCGTAAGAACACAGACTGCACGCCCCGGTTTCACGACGCAGGGCGCCCAAGGCTTTCGGGAAGTCCGCGCGCATACCTTCTCCCGCTCGCCGAAACCGCGCATATCTCCTCTCGCCGGGCGGAACGCTAGGTTCCCACTGCGATGCGGTTCTGCTCAGCCGGCGACGAGCTGGAGCTCGACGATGACCTGATCGTCGGCGGGGATAACGCCCTCGTGCTCCCGCACCTCCCCGCGGGGGCGTTTGACCTCATTTATCTCGATCCCCCGTTCAATACGGGTCGTCCGCGTGAACGGCAAACGCTCGCGGTGCGCGCCGAGCGCGGCGGGGAGCGCGTGGGGTTCGGCGGCCGTCGCTACTCCGCGCGGCTCGTCGAAACGCTCAGCTATGCGGACGGGTTTGCCGACTACATCGGCTTCCTGGAGCCTCGTCTGGAGCGCGCGCGAGAGCTGCTGGCCCCCCACGGGACGCTCTATTTCCACATCGACTACCGCGAGGCCCACTACTGCAAGCTGCTGCTCGACCGGATCTTCGGGCGGGAGGCCTTCCTCAACGAGATCATCTGGAGCTACGACTACGGCGCCAAGCCCAGGCGCAGGTGGCCCGCCAAGCACGACACGATCCTGGTCTACGTCCGCACTCCCGGCGCGCACCACTTCGACGCCGAGGCCGTGGAGCGCGAGCCCTACATGGCGCCCGGTCTGGTTGGCCCCGAGAAGGCAGCGCGGGGCAAACGTCCCACCGACGTGTGGTTTCACACGATCGTGGCCACAAACGGACGCGAGAAGACCGGTTACCCCACGCAGAAGCCGGAGGGAGTGCTGCGGCGCCTGGTGGCGGCCTCGGCGCGGCCGGGAGCTTGGTGCCTTGACCCATTCGCCGGCTCGGGCACGCTGGGTGCGGTGTGTGCGTCCCTCGGTCGTCGTTTCGTGCTGATCGACTCGAGCCCCGTGGCGCTGCGGATCATGCGTGAGCGCCTCGGTGCGCAACTTCGCGCGCAGGAGTCGGTTGGGTACAGTCCGGGACACGCCGCGGGGTCGGTAGGGCTGGCACTGCACACGAAAGAGGAGAAGTACGCATGAGGTTGATTGGAGCAGGACTGCCCCGCACCGGCACCCTGTCGCAGAAAGTGGCGCTGGAGATGCTCGGCGTCGGCCCCTGCTACCACATGGTCAACGTCCTCGGCGACCTTGACGAGGTGCCCAAGTGGCAGCGGGCGCTCGACGGGGAAGCCGACTGGGGCGACGTTTTCGGCGGCTTTCAAGCCACCGTGGACTGGCCCGGCGCTTACTTCTACCGCGATCTGCTCGATGCCTATCCGGACGTCAAGGTACTTCTCAGCGTGCGCGACGGCGATACCTGGGCGCGAAGCATGCAGGACACGATCTGGGGCGTTCTCTACGGCGACATCCTGATCAAGCACCTTTCCGAGGCTCAGTCCCTCGTCAACCCCAAGTGGCGCTCCTACATCGAGCTCATGCGCGAGATGTGGCGCCGGAGCGGTCTGATCTATGGCCAGGAGGCGGATCTCGAGTGGATGGGCGCGGCGATGGATCGCTACCACGCCGAGGTGCAGCGCAACGTGCCCGCCGAGCGTCTCCTGGTCTGGTCCGTTAGCGACGGCTGGGAACCGCTTTGCGAATTTCTGGAGGTGCCGGTTCCGGAAATGCCTTTCCCGCACCTCAATGACACCAAGACGTTCAATGATCGCGTCGTGGACGGCTCGCTGCTCGCCCTGCAGGAATGGCGCGCCAAAGAGCAGGCTGTCCCCGCAGCCCGCTGATCAGTTGCTTGCATAGGAGCATGCCCGTGGAGGCGGCGATCGACAGGCTGACGCACCTGCAGCGGCTGGAGGCCGAGAGCATCTACATCATGCGTGACGCGGTGGCGCAGGCCGAGAAGCCCGTGATGCTCTATTCGATCGGCAAGGACAGCTCGGTGATGTTGCACCTGGCGCTGAAGGCGTTCTATCCCGCCAAGCCGCCGTTCCCGTTTCTACACATCGACACGACGTGGAAGTTCCGTGAGATGTACGCCTTCCGGGACAGGGTTGCCGAGGAGCAGGGGCTGGAGTTGCTGGTGCATGTGAACCGCGACGGGCTTGAGCGCGGGGTCAACCCGTTCACCCACGGCTCGGCCGCCTACACCGACGTCATGAAGACAGAGAGCCTCAAACAGGCGCTCGACCGCTACGGCTTCGACGCCGCGTTCGGCGGTGCCCGCCGCGACGAGGAGCGATCGCGAGCCAAGGAGCGCGTGTTCTCGTTCCGCTCGGCGCAGCATCGCTGGGACCCCAAGAGCCAGCGCCCCGAGCTGTGGCGGCTCTACAACGCCCGCAAGCGCCGCGGCGAGTCTGTGCGCGTCTTCCCGCTGTCCAACTGGACCGAGCTCGACGTCTGGCTCTATATCTACTCGGAGCAGATTCCGATCGTGCCGCTTTATTACGCCAAGCAGCGCCCGGTCGTCAAGCGTGACGGAGCGCTCATCATGGTCGACGACGATCGCCTGCCGCTCGAGGATGGTGAGCGGCCGTCGCACAAAAAGGTCCGCTTCCGGACGCTGGGCTGCTACCCGCTCACCGGGGCCATCGAGAGCGATGCTGACTCGTTGGAGGGCATCATCCGGGAGATGATGCTGGCCCGGACCTCCGAGCGCCAGGGGCGCGTGATCGACCACGACTCCACCGCTTCGATGGAGCGCAAGAAGCAGGAGGGCTACTTCTGATGGCGGTCAAGGCCCCGGCGGTCGAGGACGCCCGAGCCTATCTCCAGGCCCAGGAGCAGACGGGGCTGCTGCGCTTCCTGACGTGCGGCAGCGTCGACGACGGCAAGAGCACGCTGATCGGACGGCTCCTGTACGAGTCAGAGCTGCTGTTCGAGGACCAGCTGGCGACGCTCGAGGCCGACTCCAAGCGCGAAGGCACCCAGGGCGGCGAGCTCGACCTCGCGCTGCTACTCGACGGCCTCGCAGCCGAGCGCGAGCAGGGCATAACGATCGACGTCGCCTACCGCTATTTCGCCTCGGAGCGACGCAAGTTCATCGTCGCCGATACGCCCGGCCACGAGCAGTACACGCGCAACATGGTCACTGGAGCCTCGACCGTCGACTGCGCCGTGTTGCTCGTCGACGCCCGCAAGGGGGTGTTGACCCAGACTCGCAGGCACACCTATCTGGTCTCGCTGCTCGGCATTCGCCGCGTGGCGTTGGCCGTCAACAAGCTAGACCTGACGAGCTATTCCGAATCCGGCTTCCGCGAGATCGCGGCCGAATACCACTCGTTTGCCTCCACTCCGGAGATCGGGCTCGAGGACGTGACCTGCATCCCCGTCTCCGCGCTCCGCGGCGACAACGTGATCAAGCGCAGCGCGCGGACCCCTTGGTACGACGGTCCGACGCTGCTCGAGTACCTGGAGACCGTGGAGATCGACGAGGACCGGGTAAAGACCGGCCCCTTCCGCCTCCCCGTCCAGTGGGTGAACAGGCCGAGCCTCGACTTCCGCGGCTTCGCGGGCACGATCGCCAGTGGGCGGGTCAGCCCGGGAGAGCGCGTGACGGTGGCCCCGTCGGGCCTCGAGAGCGAGGTCTCGCGGATCGTGACCTACGACGGCGATCTCCATCACGCGGTCGCCGGGCAGTCCGTGACGCTGGTGCTGGAAGACGAGATCGACGTCAGCCGGGGCGACGTCGTCGCGGGCGTGCTGTCGCCGCCGCGGGTCGGCGACCAGTTCGAGGCAGTGGTGGTGTGGATGGCGGAGGAGCCGATGTTTCGCGGTCGCAGCTACCTGCTGCGGTCAGGCACAGCCACGGCCTCGGCGACCGTCTCCCCGCTCAAGTACAAGGTCAACGTGGACTCGCTTGAGCGCCTCGCTGCCGAACAGCTCGAGCTGAACGAGATTGGTGTCTGCGAGCTCGAGCTCGACCGGCCGATCGCCTTCGATCCCTACACGGAGAACCGGGACACGGGCGGCTTTGTGCTCATCGACCGGCTGACCAACGCCACCGTGGGCGCCGGGATGCTGCGGTTTGAGCTGCGCCGGTCACACAACGTGCACTGGCAGGCGATCGACGTAGACAAGCACGCTCACGCCAAGCTGAAGGGACAGCGGCCGTGTCTGCTGTGGCTAACCGGCGTGTCGGGCGCCGGCAAGTCGACGATCGCCAACTTGGTCGAGAAGAAGCTGCACAGCCTGGGCCACCACACCTATATGTTGGACGGCGACAACGTTCGGCGAGGCCTCAACAAGGATCTCGGTTTCACCGACGCGGACCGCGTCGAGAACATCCGCCGGGTCGCGGAGGTGGGAGCGTTGATGGTGGACGCCGGCCTGATTGTGCTGGTCTCGTTCATCTCGCCGTTCCGCTCCGAGCGGACCATGGCCCGCTCGCTTGTCGAGCACGGGGAGTTCATCGAGGTGTATGTCGACACGCCATTGGCGGTCGCCGAGCAGCGCGACTGCAAGCACCTCTACGAGAAGGCTCGTCGCGGAGAGATCAAGAACTTCACGGGCATCGATTCTCCATACGAGCCGCCCGACGCGCCGGAGATCCACATCGTCACCACCGAGGCGACGGCAGAGGAGGCCGCCGACCAGATCCTCGCCGAACTCAGGCGCCGCGGGCTCCTAGACGCGGCGTGAGGATCGAGCTCGACCAGGTGATCGACGCCGCCCGCGCGGCTGGTGACGCGGTTCTCGACGTCTACCGTCGAGGACCCTCGGTGCGCACCAAGGCGGGCGGATCTCCGGTGACCGATGCCGACGAGCGCTCGCAGGAGATCATCCTTGGGCGCCTGGCGGATATCGCCCCGGGGGTGCCGGTGGTCGCCGAGGAGGCGGACCACCACGAGCGCTCCGACGGCACGTTCTGGCTCGTTGATCCGCTCGACGGGACCAAGGAGTTCCTCTCTGCGAACGGGGAGTTCACGGTCAACATCGCCCTCGTTGAGGATCGCCTGCCGGTCCTGGGGGTGGTGCTGGCGCCGGCACGGGAGCGGCTGTTTGCGACGGCCCCCGGTACCGACGCGCTCGTCCATGATGCCGCCGGGCGGCGCACGATCGCGGCGCGAGAAGTGCCGAGCGAGGGGGCGGTCGTCGTCTCCAGCCGGTCGCACGGCGACCCCGAGGCACTCGAGCGGTTCACCGCCGGGCGTCGCGTCGCCGCGTCGGTGTCGGCCGGCTCGTCGCTGAAGTTCTGCCTCCTGGCCGCAGGCGAGGCCGATCTCTATCCGCGCTTCGGCCGCACGATGGAATGGGACACAGCGGCCGGAGACGCGATCCTCCGCGCCGCCGGCGGCAGGGTCACCGATCTGCACGGCGAGCTGCTGAGCTATGGCAAGCCAGGCTTTGAGAATCCCCATTTCGTAGCCTGGGGCAAGGGTTAGGGCGCGCCGGCCCGCCCCCCGCTTGTGGTGCCCCAATCTGCAACCCTGCGCTCGCCGTCCACGCGGTGCCGCAACCCTGTGCGCCCGCGAGTGTTGCTTGCGTGGGGAAGTCGAAGGGCCGAAAGGAGCGAATAGATGTTGAAAAGCAAGCGCGCCGTCCTGACCCGGCTGGGTCTGATTACGGCGGTGGCCGCTCTGGCCGCGGCGCCGGCGATCGCCGCCACAACGACGGTGATCGGCACGGGCAAGGTCCAGCGGGGGACGGTGGTGGTCAGCAAGTCAGGCCTCACGCTGTACGCGTTCACCAAGGACAGCTCGAAGAAGAGCGCCTGCACCGGCAGCTGCGCCTCCACCTGGGTTCCGTGGATGGCTAACGGCACCGTGACCGTCAAAGCCGGTTCCGGACTGAACCAGAAGCTCGTTGGCACGATCACGCGCTCGGGCAGCCAGAAGCAGATCACCTATGGCGGGCGCCCCCTGTACCACTACACGGGCGACAAGAAGGCGGCCCAGCAGAACGGGCAGGCCAAGAACCAGTTCGGCGGCTACTGGTACGTAGTCAGCAAGACTGGCTCGATCCTGAAGCCCTCCTCGGGGCTCGTCGGCGGCTACTAGATAAACAAGGGGCGGCCCCCGCAGGGCCGCCCCTTCTATTCCTGATTCTGCACCAGCGGCACGAAGCGGACGCCCTCGAGCCGCTCCTGCCGTAGCTCACCCGATTCGCGCCGTGTCAGCGTCAGGTACTGGTTGGCATCTCCCACGGGGGCCACGAGCCGCCCACCTTCAGCCAGCTGCTCTTCGAGCGCGGCCGGCAGCTCGGGCCCGGTGGCCGCGGCGACATTGATGGCGTCGAACGGGCTGTGCTCGGGCAGGCCCGCCCAGCCGTTGCCGACGAAGAACGACACGTTCTCGAGCCCCAAGCCGTTCACCGTCGACTCCGCGAGCTCAGCCAGCTCCCGGTGGCGCTCGATCGTGAACACCTCTCCGGCCAGCAGCGACAGCAGCGCCGCGTGATAGCCGGACCCTGTGCCCACGTCGAGCACCCGGTCGGTGGGCCGGAGCTCGAGCAGCTCGAGCATCCTGGCCACGACCAGGGGCTGGGAGATCGTCTGTCCGCACGCGATCGGCAGGGCCACGTTGGCGTAGGCGCGCTTGCGCTCGGCCTGAGGCACGAAGCGCTCGCGGGGAATCGATGCCACGGCCGCCAGGACGCGCTCGTCCGCGACGGCGGCTCTCAGCTCGAGTGCCAGTTCTGCCGCGGCGCTCAGACGTCGGCCGTCAGGCACGCGGACGCGACTCGAATGGCTCGAGCTGCCTGCCGAAGCTCCGCTCGAGCGCGGCGCTGATCGCCACCTGAAACAGCGACCCCACAGCGGCGGAGGCGACGGGGCGCAGCCGCTCGACCGCCTCGAGCACTTTGTTCAAGCCCTCCTCCGGCTCTCCGGCCTCCTCGCACGGACGCCACACATAGTCCATGAACAGCCGCAGGCACGTGGTGGCCACGGTGTCCAGCTGCTTTCGGAGCTCGGCGGCCACGCCGACTAGATCTTCGGCCGGAACCCCCAGATCGGCAAACACCTCCCCGCCGCGAAAGGCCATCGGCGTGAGCTCCTCGACTTGCCCATTGCCCAATTGACGGAGGAATCCGAGCGCCTCGAGCTGTTCACCCACCTGGCGCGAGCGGCTGCGAAAGCGCTCTTGCAGCTGCTTGGCCGGCACAGTGCGGGGCTGCTCGACGCCGAACGGCTGGTGCAGAGCTCCCGCGAGCCGCGACACGGTCTGCGTGGAATCGCCCGCCAGCCGCAGCAGGCGCTCGATCAGCGCGAGGCTGAACCCGTCGGCCTGGAGCTGCTGGATGAGCTCGATGCGGGCCACGTGCTCGTGGCTGTAGTAGCCGGTGCGGCCCCGAAGCCCCGGCGGCGCCAGGAGGCCACGCGACTGGTGCGCGCGGATGTTGCGGGCGCTCATGCCGGTCCGCTGCGCGAGCTGGTCGATCGTCAGCGGCGCCCGGTCCTCGCCCGTAATCGGCGCGCTCGAGGCGCGCCGGCGCTCCTCGGCGTGACGCCCTGCCGCGTCCTCTCTCATCGCCCGATCCTACAAAGCGGACGGGAGCCGCGGCGCCCGATGTCACATCAGTCGATGGCTACGTTTTGACCGGCGAGCTCGGCCAACCGATTTCTGAGCTCCGCCGCCGAGGAGCCCCGCACCTCGAAGCTGGCGTCACCCTGGGCGCCCCTGATCACGAGGTATGTGTTCAGAGCGCGGCGCAGCGCAAAGCGCCCACGGGCGTCGACCACCTCGATTGACCGCAGCTCGCCCCAGTGCAGCCGTCCGAGCGGCTCCTTCGTCGATCGGATGATGTCCAGGCCTTGCTCGGAGAACCAGAGCTCGACGCCCTGTTCGGGCGACGCCAGGTCGGCGATCCCGCCGAGGTGGGTGCAGACGAGCTGGAGCGGCGGCTCGGCCGGCGCATCTGAGAATGCTCGGGTGGGCGCCCCCTGGCCCCCCTCCGGGCCCGCCTCCGCCAGCCGGAACTCCTCGCCCGCCAGCTCCGGGGGCTCCAGGCCCAGGCTCGCCACGGCGTCCTCATATGACGGTGCGCCGACGAGCTCGTGCGCCCGGAGCACGGCCGGGTGCTCCAGCGCCTCGCCGAGCTCCAGGCCCAGCTCGTCGATGGCCACCGCTGCCAGCGCCCGCCGCCACTGGAGGGCATCGGCTTCGTCGGCGGCCTGCTGGACCATCTGCTCGAGCTGGGCATCTTCGAAACTGACCTCGCCGCGGTGGGCCTGGGCCGCCTCGCGGAAGGCCGGGCGCAATCGGGCCAGCAGCGCGTCGCGGCCGCGCTCAGCTATCCGGCGAGCGTCCTCGTCGACGCCGCTCACAACTCGGCGCGCTCGAGCAGTTGCCTGATCCGCGCGAGGAAATCCGCGGCGTCCGCCCCATACAGAATCCGGTGATCGCAGGCGAGCACCAACGTCATGACGTGACCCGGGACGATAGAACCATCACGCACCACGGCGGTCTGCCTCACCTCGCCGGCGGCGAGCGCGGCGGCCTGAGAGCCCCAGATGAGCGGCGTGGCACGGTTGATCCCGCTTGGGCCGGGAGCGGCCAGGGTGAACGTGGCGCCCGAGCGCTCCGGCGGCGTGAGTTCGCGCGCCCGGCGCTCCAGCTCCTGCACCTCGGTCGCGAGCTCGGGGAGGGACTTTAGGTCGGCGTCGAACACCGTTGCGCTCAGGAGCTCGTGACCCTCGGCGATGACCAGACCGATATTTACGCGCGAGTAGAGCTCAAAGCGACCGTCCCGGTACGCAGCGTTGGCACGGGGGTGCTCTTTCAAAGCAAGCGCGGAGGCCTTGACGAGGAGCGCTGTGGTGGAGATACCGTCGAGGCGCAGGGCGGCGTCCATCTGCGCGTCCACCGAAAGCTCCAGGTCGGGGACCGTTGCCCGGGACTCCGCGGCCCGCCGGGCGATCGCCTGCTCGGCCTTGGTCGGCTCGACGATGTCCACGCTCCCTTTGACGCCGGCGCCTGGAGGCTGGGCCATCGGGCTCACACTAGTGGCTCTGCCCGCGAGCACCAGTACCAGTGCACCGCCGCTAGCCCAGGCCCCAACTGCGGCGGAATTCCTCGATGTCCAACGACACCAACTCCTCGCGCAGCTGGCGCAGCAGCTTCGTGGCTTCCTTGGCCGGCAGCTCCCAATAGAGCGCCACCTCGCCGTCGGAGACCGACACGATCTCGATCCGGTCGAGACGATGGCGACCGGCGAGGAACGCCGGCGCGTGTGACTCCCGCGAGACGATCAGCTCGTAGGCACGGTTGGCCTTCACTTAGAGTGCCTCGAGCGCTTCTTCCAGCGCGCCTTCGCCTGTGAACAGCGATTCCCCGAGGCGCAGCGCCGGCAGGTCGTTCACGCCGTCTGTGCGGGCGCGCGAGACGGCCCGGTCCAGCGCCGCCCGGACCGAGCGCAGGCCGATCGACTTCAGCAGCGCCGTGGGATGCATTTCGCAAGCGGCCGCTGCGATCAGCACCGTGTCCCGGTCTGAGAGATCGCGTCCGCCGGCGAAGGCCTGGCGGAACGCGGCCAGCGAGAACGCCACGCCGCGCCCCACCTGCTTGGCATAGGTAGCGGCAAGCATCGCCAGACGCGTATCCGGCGGCCAGTGCGCCGGCCAGCGAAGCGGCTGCAGACCGTGGAGCGAGGCCTGCCGCTCGATCAGCTGGCGATCCACGTCTCCGATGCCGTCTGACAACTCGGACGCCGGCACCGGCTCCCATTCGGGCAGCTCCGGCAGCGCCCCCGCCAGCCGCTCGGCTACGAGATAGCACTGAGGGCTGCCGAGGTCGTAGTAGAAGACCCCACCGGTCGCCACGTCGGCAGCTCAGCCGTGGATCAGCCAGCCGTCGGCGGCGCGGGCGGCTTCCATGACCGCCTCCGAGAGCGTCGGGTGACCGTGGATCAGCCGTGCGATCTCCGGGTAGCCACCCTCCAGCGCGCGCGCGTTGACGAGTTCCTGGATTAGCTCCGTCGCCTTGGCCCCGACGATGTGGCCCCCGATCAGCTCGCCGTAGCGCTTGTCGCCGACGACCTTGACCATCCCCGTTCGGTCCCCGTAGACGGTGCCGGCGCCGACCGCGCCGTACTGAACCTTGCCTACGACCACGTCGTGGCCCTGTTCGGATGCCTGAGCCTCGGTCAACCCAAAGCTGGCCACGTTGGGCGTGCAGAACGTAGCTCGGGGGATGTCGATGTACTCGATCGGGTGGGTCTCGATCCCGGCGGCGTCCTCGACCGCGATCACACCCTCGTCCGATGCCTTGTGGGCCAGCGCGGGGCCGTGGACCAGGTCGCCGATCGCGTAGATGCCCTCGACGTTCGTGCGCTGCGCGCCGTCGACCCGGACGAGGCCGTTCTCGTCGAGCTCCACGCCGGCCTCCTCGAGCCCCAAGGCCTCGATGTCGGGCCCTCGGCCGGCGGCGATCACCAGCCAGTCGACCTGGCCCGTCTGCTCCCCGTGGCTGAACCTGACCGAGCTCCCGTTGCTCTTGACGTCCTTGACCAGTGTCGAGGTGTGAATCGTCATGTCCTGTCGCTTGAGGCCGCGCTCGGCGAGCCGCGAGATGTCGGCGTCCTCGGTCGGCAGCACGCGATCGAGGGCTTCGAACAGCGTCACCTCCACTCCCAGGCGCGCATACGCGGAGGCGATCTCCGCCCCCGACGCGCCGGCGCCGACAACCGCCATGGACTGCGGCAGCTCCTCCAGCGCCCAGGCCTCCTCGGTCCCGATGACACGGCCCTCAAATTGCGTTCCCGGGATCGGCTTCTTGACCGATCCCGTCGCCAGCACGATCGTCTTGGCTTCGATCGTGCTCTCGCCGATCCGCACCGTCCGCTCGCCGGCAAGCGACGCTTCGCCTTCGATCACCTCGATCCGGTTCTTCTTGAACAGTCCCGAGACACCGCCCGTCAGGGTGGTGATCACCTTCTTCCGCCTGGCTCCGACGGCCGCGAAATCGACGCTCGGCTCGCCGACCTTGATCCCGAACTCATCTGCGTCGCGCACCTCGCTCAGAACATCCGCCACTCGCAGCACGGCCTTGGCGGGGATGCAGGCATAGTTGAGGCAGCGGCCGCCGACCTCATCCTTCTCGGCGACCGCGGTCTTCATCCCCAGCTGGGCGGCGCGGATTGCGGCCACGTAGCCGCCCGGTCCGGAGCCGATCACGACGCAGTCATAGGAAGGGTCGGGCATCGTTGTCCAGCCTATATGACGGTGGTGAGGCCGCCCGGCGACGGGCTATTGGCCCGGCGGCTTCGGCATCTGGATCCTGCTCAGCACTCGCACGAGCTTGTAGAACAGATATCCGCCGCCGACGATCAGGACGATCGTGATCGCTACCCCCGCAATGTTCGATGCCCGCACCAGGAGCACGGCAGCCTCGAGCACCGTCAACAGCAGCAGCACCATGAAGCCGAGCACTGCCCAGTAGCGGGCCCGCCAGAGCCCGTAGGCGCACATCGACATGAGCACCAGATACACGATCTCGCTGCCCGGCTTGGCGCCTCTGAGTTTGATGCTCCCCACCAGCAGCACGAGGTTGGCGATCACCAGCGACAGGGCCAGCAAAGCGCTCACCAGCAAGGGCCAAGGCCGCTCCCCGACCCCGAGCGGCTTGAGCGTCGCCCGCACGGCGGCGTTACGCGCCTCAGAGCGACTCGGTGGCGGCTCGACCGCACTGGGCGTCGGCGCCTGGCGCGCGGCACCGGCGGCCGCCACGGGGCGCGAGCGCCTGCCGCGCTTGCGGTTACGCTGCGCCAACGCGCACCCCTCCCCCGACCGCGGCACGGAGCTCCCGCGCCGCACGCTCCGGATCGACGGCCTCGGTCAGAGCGCGCACGACGGCGATGCGGCGCGCACCGGCGGCCCTTGCCGAGGGAGCGTTTCCCACGTCGATCCCGCCGATGGCGAAGAAAGGAACGCTCGCTCTGGCGGCGGCGTAGCGGACGAGTTCGAGCCCCACGGCCGGGCGGCCGGGTTTCGTCGGCGTTCGATGTACGGGCCCCACTCCGATGTATTCGACCCCCCGCGCCTCGGTGATTTGCCGCTGGGAATGCGTGGAGAGGCCGATCAGCCGCTCACACCCCACAATCGCCCTGGCGTCCCTGACCGGTGTGTCGTCCTGGCCCAGGTGGACGCCGTCGGCGTCTGCCGCCGCCGCCAGCTCCGGACGGTCGTTGAGGATGAACAGCGCGCCGTGCGCCTCACACGCCCGCTTGAAGCGCTGGGCGGTCGCCAGGATCTCCTGGTCAGAGTGCTCCTTGAGCCGTAGCTGAACGAGATCCACGCCGCCTTGCAGCGCCGCATGCAGAAACTGGTCCGGCCGGGCGTCGCACACCAGGTAGAGGCGAGCAGCTGAGAGCCGCTGTCGGCGGTCGTTCACGCCGCAAGTCTGGCACGGGTCCATCGCTAGCATCTCGGGCAGCCGCTGTGCCTGACCGAACAGAATCATTCGACGTGATCGTGGTCGGAGGCGGCGTGATCGGACTGGCGGCCGCGTGGCGGCTGGCGGAGCGGGAGGCACGCGTCTTGGTGCTCGACCGCGGCCGGCCCGGAGGTGGGACTTCGCACGTCGCCGCGGGAATGCTCGCGCCGGTCGCCGAGGCCGATCCCAACGAGGAACCGCTTCTGCGCCTCGGCGTGGAAGCCGCGCGGGTCTACCCCGACTTCATCGCCCAGCTGGGGGCGCAGACGGGAGCCGACCCCGGCTATCTGCGCTGTGGGACGTTGATGGCCGCCCGCGACCGCGACGAGGCCGAATGGCTGGGACGCGAGCAGGCTCTCAGACAGCGCTTCGGCGTGTCGGTGACGATGCTGCGACCGAGCGAAGCGCGCCGGCTCGAGCCGGCGATGGCCCCCACGCTGCGTGGCGCCCTCGAGCTGCCCGACGACCACGCGATCGATCCGCGCAAGCTGACCTCGGTCCTCGCCCAGGCCGCGCGGCTGTGTGGCGCCACCATCCGCCAGGGGACCGAGGTCGCCGCCCTCGAGCTCGGGCCCCATTCGGTCCACGGCGTGCGCCTAGCCAGCGGCGAGCGCGTGGCGGCCGGCTCGGTCGTGGTCGCCGCCGGCGTTTGGTCAGCGGCGCTCGACGGCCTGCCGGAGGAGGCTCGCCTGCCGCTCAGGCCGGTCAAGGGCCAGATCCTGCGCCTCCACGACCCCTCGGGTCCGGGACTCCTGAAGCGCGTCCTGCGAATGCAGGGCGCCTACGTCGTCCCCCGCGGCGACGGCCGCTACGTGCTGGGCGCGACGATGGAGGAGCGCGGCTTCGATATCACCGTGACCGGTGGCGCGATGTTCGAGCTGCTGCGCAACGGGAACGAGCTTTTGCCCGGGATCTCCGAGCTTGTCATCGATGAGTTCTCCGCCGGCCTACGCCCCGGTACGCCCGATAACGCTCCGGCGATCGGACCGGGCGCGATCGAGCGGCTGTTCTGGGCCACCGGGCACTACCGGCACGGCATCCTGCTGGCGCCGATCACCGCGGAGCTGGTGGCCGGCGCGATCGTGGGTGAACCGGTCCCGGAGCCCGTGTCGCCGCTGCGGTTCGCCGAGCGCCCTGGGGGCAGAGACGACTCGCCGAGCGACGCGGCGATCTCGGGGTCCAGGCGATGATCGTCTCCGTGAACGGCGAGCGCCGCGAGCTGCCGCCCGGAGCCACCATCGCCAGCCTCGTCGAGGAGCTCTCGGCGCCACCGCGGGGGGTCGCCGTAGCGATCGACGGCGAGGTCGTGCCGCGGGGCGAATGGCTGGGGACGCAGCTCGCGGAAGGTGCGCGCGTCGAAGTGGTGGCGGCGATTCAGGGAGGATGAACGGGTGAGTGTGGGATCCGATCAGCTCGTGATCGCCGGACGCGCGTTTCGCTCGCGCCTGATGCTCGGCACCGGCGGTTTCACCAATCACGACGTCCTGGCGCAGGCCCTGTCCGCATCTGGTGCCGAGATGTGCACCGTGGCGCTCCGCCGCCTCGACCCGGGCGCACGGGGCTCGGTGCTCGACGTGCTGCAGGGCGCATCGGTCGAGATCCTGCCCAACACTGCCGGCTGCTTCACCGCCCGCGACGCTGTGACCACCGCCCAGCTGGCACGGGAGGCGTTCGAGACCAACTGGATAAAGCTCGAGGTGATCGGCGACGACCGCATGCTGATACCGGATGGACCGGAACTGCTGATGGCCGCCGAGCAGCTCGTCGCCGAAGACTTTGTGGTCCTCCCTTACACCACCGACGATCCCGTGCTGGCCCGCCGGTTGGAAGACCTGGGCTGCGCCGCGGTGATGCCGCTCGGTTCCCCGATCGGCAGCGGCATGGGCATCCGCAACGCCTACAACATCTCGATCATGATCGAGCGGGCCGGCGTGCCGGTGGTGCTCGACGCCGGGGTCGGCACGGCGTCGGACGCGGCCCTGGCGATGGAGCTCGGCTGCGATGCGGTCCTGTGCGCCAGCGCGATCTCTCGCGCCGAGGACCCCGTGGCGATGGCCACCGCGATCAAGCTCGCGGTGGACGCGGGCCGCCTGGCGCGCGGCGCCGGCCGGATCCCGCGCAGGCTCTACGCGGAGGCCTCGACGCCCGAAGAGGGTATGCCGGTATTCGCAGACGCTTCGGCCGAGGACGTGCCTCCGGCGCCGCTCTCGGGGGGCAGATGACCGTCCGGGAGTTGATGTGGCCAAAGCGCGGCAGATGACGGTCGAGGAGCTGATCGACGGCTGGGAGGCGGCCTGGTCGAGCAAAGACCCGGACGCGTTCGTCCCTCTCTGCGCGCCCGACCTTCACTACGAGGATCCGCTCACCGGCGAGCCGCTGGAGGGTGTCGATCAGCTCTCCCAGCACGCGGAGCGGCTCTGGGCAGGCTTCCCGGACGCGCGGCTGGAGCGCACCGGCGAGCGGCTCGCGAACCGGCGCTTCGTCGCCGCGCCCTCCAAGCTGCTCGGGACCCACAAGGAGCAGCTGGAGGGGCTGCCGGCCACCAACCGCTTCGTCGTCATCCACTGCATCTTCTACTGCGAGCTTCAGCGCGGGCGGCTCTTGCGCGTACGCGGCTTCTTCGACCTCTATGAGGCCGCCGTGCAGCTGGGAGTACTCCCGGGCCGCGGATCGCTCGGGGAGAAGGCGCTGTTGATGCTGCGCGGCTTCGGGCTGCGGGCGGCGCGCGGCTCGTAGCCCCGCGCGCGGGGGGACGTGTCGCCTCGGGGCGGCGGGCGGCGGGCTGCGCTGGCGCGCGCTCGCGGGCGCTCGCGGGGCGTCCTGGCGGGGCGCCGTGTGTCAACTCGCGCGCGGATGTGTCGCCTCGCGCCCGCCAGCGTCAAAAGTGTGTGACGTGGAGTGGTGTATGGCGCGTGGGCGTGAGACCCTCGGCCGAGAGTGCTACCTCCGTCGCGCATACCGATACAAATCGCACACCCTCACGCCCTGGGCCCTCGCTCGCACGGCCCACCTCATGGATAGCGGTGCGATCGAGGCCGCGGTCAGGCAGCTGGCGGAGAGGCAGTGGGGCAATGTCACCGGGGGACAACTTCGGCGACTCGGACTTGATCGGAGCGCCATCAACCGGCGTCGCTGGTTGGTACGAGTCCACGCAGGCGTTTATGCAGTCGGCCGGGCCCCGACGACTTGGTTTGAGCGGGCAGCGGCGGCAGTTCTCGCCTGCGGTGAGGGCGCCGTCCTGAGCCATCTTGCTGGGCTCGCACTCTGGGGCTGGGCGCCCCGATTTCCAGCACAGCTCGACGTCACCGTCAGCGTCGCGCGGCGACCGCGCGGCATCAGGGTGCACCGCTCGCGCAAGCTGCTTCGGCGTGATGCGCGCACGCACCGCAACATCCGCGTCACCAGCCCCGCGCGAACGATGCTCGACTGCGCGCCCCGGCTGACCGAGAAACAACTTGCCCGCGCGGTCAATGAGGCTCTGCGCTCCGAGCGGCTCCGCCGCAGGGACCTTGCCGACGTCGTCGCGCGCTTCCCCCGGCACCAAGGCGCCCGAGCGCTCAAGCGCTTCATCGACGTGGAAGATGGCCCGACCCGCTCTGACTGGGAGGACGAGTTCCCGCAGTTCTGTGTGGAACACCACCTCCCGAAGCCGGTGATGAGCGCGGTCGTCGCCGGACACGAGGTCGATGCGCTCTTCCCCGAGGAGAAGGTGATCGTTGAGCTCGACAGCTGGAAGTTCCACTCGGACCGCGATTCGTTTGAGAGCGACCGCGATCGTGACGCGGACACACTCGCCGCGGCGCACGTGACAGTCAGGATCACGTCGGCACGAATGAAGCGCCGACCGGTGAGGGAGGCGGCCCGTCTGCAAGCGATCCTCAAGGACCGCCGGCACCGCGCGGCGTAGGGTGCCAAGGACCGCCGGCACCGCGCGGCGTAGGGTGCCAAGGACCGCCGGCACCGCGCGGCGTAGGGTGCCAGGAGCGCAAGCAGGAAGAGCCGGCAGGGCGCCCGCACGACGCCCGAGACCGACAACCCCGCGCCGCCACCCCCGAACGGCCTATTCCTCGCGCCGCTCGACCTTCGTCTCCACCGTTTCCTCCGGCTGGTAGGTGCGCTCCTTGGCGTACGCGTCGAGGGCGCGATGGTCTGCCTCCGTCTGCGGTGCGTCGACGATCGAGCGCGGGTGAAGGCGCTCTTTGAGCACCACGTTCAGCTGCGCTCCCAGCAGCGTGATTATCGACTGCAGGTAGAACCACCAGAGGATCGTGATCACCGTGGCGAAGTGTCCATACGTGGACTGGGCGCTCTTCAGGTGCCGGGCGATGATGAAGGTCGAGAGCTGCTCGAGGATGAAGAACATCACGCCCGAGAAGATCGCTCCGGGCACTACGTCGCGGATGCTGACGTCGCGGTCGGTGAGCATCCGGAAGGCCGCCACGAACAGGCCGACGTCGAGTGCGGCGGCAATGACGTAGCCGCCGATCTTGCCGGCAACCCCGAGGCTCAATCCGCTCGAGTTGCTCATCACCAGCCCGGACACCAGCGTGCTGAGGATCAGGCCGACTCCGATCGTGGCGAGCACCATCACGCTCCGCAGCACCTGGGACACGAGCCCCGGGCGCTCGTGCATCGGCACCTCCCACACGGAGTTGAAAGCTGTTTGCGTGGTGCGCACCACGCCGAGGCCGCTCCAGAGCGAAGTGGCCGCGCCGAGTACGAGGGCCCACACCGAACCGTTCAGCCCCTTGATCGACTGCGGGTCAAGCAGCGGAAACATGGTCGCCACGTGGTTGAGCACGTTGTTCTTGTCGCTGGCCGGGAGCACCCAGCCGAGCACCGTCACCAGCACCAGGAACAGCGGGAAAATCGAGAAGAACGCCCAGAAGGCGATCATCGCCGCGAGGCTCGTCGACTGATCCTCGGAGAACTTCTTGAACGTCGCCACCGCGACGCTCGAAACAGCGGTCCGCTTCTGTACCCGGTCGACCTTCTGGGCGACGCCCATGTCGGGACGCTACCCCGCCGAAGCTACGGGGAACCCTCGAGCTCGACGAGCACCGGGGCGTGATCGGAGAGAGTGGCGGAGGCGCCGCCCGCACGAACCACCTCACGCTCCAGCACGACCACCTCGCCGACGGGTGCCAAGCCGTGGACGAACACGTGGTCGACATCGTGCCCGCCGGCGTAGGCGAAGCGCTCGAGCGACAGCGCGCGCACGTTGAAGTCGCCGCCCAGGACCAGCGGGGAGCCTCCGGCCCAGGCCAGCACGACGGCGCGGGCCCGCTCGGCATCACGCCGCGCCGCAGCGTCGTCGTGAACGGTGGCATGGAGGTTGGCGACCCACAGGCCCGAGCCCATCTTCACCGCGTGCACCCACCGCCGCTCGGGCCACACGCAAAGCCTCAGCATCCGGTGCTCGACGATCTGGAGGCCCCTAACGAGCATCGCGTTGGCGCCTCCTCCATTGGACTTGATCACGTCGGGCCAGCGCACGGCGACCGCCCGGCGCAGCGGCAGGAACGAATTTCGAGAGGTGAGTACCCGGCGCGCGTCCGCGCCGTCCCCGATCCGCGCGGCGAGTGCCGCCGGCCACCAGGGCGGCACCTCCTGCAGCAGCGCGACGTCCCACGGCCAACCAGCGAGCGCCGCCGAGAACTCCTCGAGCAGCTCGCTTCCCGATCCCGGCAACGAGCGGCCGTGCATCAGGTTCCAACTCAGGACTCGCAACCGCATCAACGTACACTGCCGACTTGCCCTCTCCCCGCCACTTCCTCACCGGGTCTGAGCTCTCGCCTTCGGAGCTGGCCGCGATACTCGACCGGGCGGCTGCGCTCAAGGACACGCCGCCCAGCTCGAATGCTCTGCACAAGCGCACGGTTGCGCTGATCTTCCAGCGGCCTTCGACCCGCACTCGGGTCTCGTTCGAGGCCGGCATCGCGGAGCTCGGCGGGCATCCGATGGTGCTACGCACGGAGGACCTGCAGCTGATGCGCGGTGAGTCGGTGCGTGACACCGCCTACGTCCTGTCGCGCCACGTGAGCGCGATCTGCATCCGCACGGGACCGGATGAGCTGGTGGCAGAGCTGGCCGAGCACGCCAGCGTGCCGGTGATCAACATGCTGACCGCAGGCCATCATCCGTGCCAAGCGCTCGCGGACCTGCTGACCCTGAAAGAGGAGTTCGGGGCGCTCGAGGGACTGAAGGTGGCCTACGTCGGTGACGGCAACAACGTCGCGCGCTCGCTGGCAGTGGTCGGGGGGCTGGCGGGAGTTGAGGTGCGGATCGCCTCCCCGCCGCGGTTCACGCTCGCAGCGCCAGTCGCGGGCGCCCGGCTGACCGAAGATCCACGCGCCGCCGTGACCGGCGCCGACGCGGTCTACGCCGACGTGTGGGTGAGCATGAACGACGACCCGCAGACCGCGGCCGAGCGCCGGCAGGCGCTCCAGCCCTACCGGCTCGACGACGCCCTGCTCGACCTGGCATCTCCGCGGGCCGTGGCGCTCCACTGCCTGCCGGCCCATCCCGGCGAGGAGATCAGCGCGGAGGTCCTCTACGGCAGTCGGCAGCGGATCTGGGAGCAGGCCGAGAACCGCCGCCACGCACAGAAAGCTCTACTTGAGCACCTGCTGCTCGCCGAGCCGAGCGGCGTGGAGTAGGCTCGATTCAGGCAGACAATCAGGAGGCAGCCCGATGCCAGCACCCCGCTCCTCACGTTCGGCCTCCCGTTCCGGGGGCACCAGCCAGCCCCGGCAGGGATCGACCGGCAATCGCTCCACGCAGCCCCGCGCCCGACGGGGAAAGGGAGCCGCCGCGCGCAAGGGAGCCAGCGCGTCGAAGGGATCCGCTTCCTCCCAGAAACGCGCCGCTTCGTCCAGGCGAGGCGCCGCGGCCGGCGACCGCGACGGCCTGGCGTCGCTCATGGAGCAGCTCATCAACCGGATCATCAAGCCGCTCGGCCTGGTGATGCTGACCCGCGAGCGGATCCAGGAGACGCTCGACGACGCGGCCGAGCGCGGCCGCGTGACCCGCTCTGACGCCAACGCGCTGGCGGCGGAGCTGGTCCGCCGTGGGCGCGAGCAGACCGACGACATGCTGGCCGACTTCGAGCAGCTGGTCGGGCGCGGGCGCTCGCAGCTAGGGTCGGCCACCAAGCGCGCGCGGCGCTCTGAGCCCGTCGACCAGCTGGTACGGGCCGCCGATCGGGCCCGGCGCTCGGTGGGCGTCGGTTCAGCCTTCCCCATCTCCGGCTACGACGAGCTGACGGCCAGCCAGGTAACGGCCAGGCTTGAGGCGCTGAGTCCCGCCGACCTGCGCAGACTGCGTGACTACGAGTCACGGCACGCCAACCGCAAGTCGGTGCTGGAGGGGATCGAGAAGGCGCTGGGCTAACCGTCTGGCGGGCGCGCGCCTATGCGCCCGCCCGGGCGCAAAACCGAACGCAGCCCGGCTGCCATCCTAGGCTTATGCAGACCACGGCAAGCAGGCCCGCTCGGGGCGCCGAGCTGGAGCTGACGATCGACTCTTTGGCCTACGGCGGGGCTGGCGTGGCCCGGCTCGACGGCTACGTCGTGTTTGTCCAGGGCGGCCTCCCGGGCGATCACGTCCGTGCCCAGGTCCAGAAGACAAAGCGGGCCTACGCGGAGGCCCGCGTCAGCGACGTGCTCGCCCCCGGTCCCGACCGCATCCCCCCGAGGGCCGACCATCCCGGCGCACCCTGGCAGGTGCTCCGCTACGAGCGTCAGCTCGAGGTCAAGCAAGCGCAGGTGGAGGATGCTCTGCGGCGGATCGGCCGGTTGGAACACTTTGAGCTTGAGCCGATCATCCCCGCCGAGCAGCGGTGGCGCTACCGCAACAAGCTCGAGTACTCGTTCGGCGCGGACCCCGGCGGACGGCTGATCTGCGGCTTTCACGCCCCCGGGCGTTGGGATGAGATCGTCGAGGTGGACGATTGCCTGCTGGCCTCCGAGCGCTCAAACGACGCCCGCGAGGCGATCGTGAGCTGGTGCCGCAGACACGGCCTCGAGCCCTACGACCGCCGCAGCGGCCAGGGGCTGTTGCGAAACCTCGTGGTGCGCGAGGGCAGGCGGACCGGTCAGCTCCAGCTGCGCCTGGTGACGGGTCCCGGCGAGCTCGACCGCGAGGCCCTCGCCGGCGTCATCCCGCCCAACTCGAGCCTCCTGCTGACCCAGAGCGATGGGCGCGCCGAGACCACGGCCGGCGGGCGCACCGAGCTCCTCGCCGGCTCCGAGAAGCTCGAGGAGGAGCTCGGCGGCATGCGCCTGGCGATCTCCCCCGACGCTTTCTTTCAGACCAACACGGAGATGTCGGAGCGCCTCTACGGCCTGGCCATCGAGTACGCCGCGCTGCGCGGCTACGAGCGCGTCTTCGACCTCTACTGCGGCATCGGCACGATCGGCTTGGCGATGGCCCCCAGGGCGGCTGAGGTGTGGGGGCTCGAGCTGATCGAGCAGGCGATCGCCGACGCGATTGCCAACGCCCGGGCCAACGAGATCGACAACGCGCGCTTCTTCGCCGGAGACGTGCGGCTCGCGCTGCGCGAGCTCGTGAAGGAGGCCGGCGCGCCGGATGTGCTGGTCGTCGATCCGCCGCGCGCCGGGCTCTCGCAGAAGATCGTGCGCCGCATCGTGGAGGCCTCGCCCCGGCGCATCGTCTACGTCTCCTGCAACCCCACGACGCTCGCCCCGAACGCGGCCCAGCTGGCGGAGGCGGGGTATGAGCTCCGCCGCGTGCGACCCGTGGACATGTTTCCGCAGACGCCGCACATCGAGTGCGTGGCGCTGCTCGAGCGCGGATAAGGTCCCCCGATGCGCGCGGTAACGATTCGCGACGAGCAGATCGTCGTCGAGGGGCACGAGGATCCGAAGCCGGGCTCCCACGAGATGCTGGTCCGCGTCCGGGCCGCCGGGCTGAACGGGGCGGACATGCACCAGCGCCTGGGGCGCTACCCGGCGCCGCCCGGCTCGCCGCAGGAGATCCCGGGCCTGGAGCTGGCGGGCGAGGTCGTCGAGCTCGGACCCGGGGCCACGCGTTTCGAGCCGGGGCAGCGGGTGATGTCGATCGTCGGCGGCGGCGGGCAGGCCGAGCTGGCCACCGTCCACGAGCGGATCCTGATGCCCGTACCCGAGGGACTTCCCTGGGAGCAGGCCGGTGGGCTGCCCGAGGTCTTCACGACCGCTCACGACGCGCTGTTCACCCAGGCGGGACTGGAGCCAGGCGAGCGTCTGCTGGTCCACGGCGGCGCCGGCGGCGTGGGCACCGCGGCCATCCAGCTGGCGCGTAGCGCCGGCGTGCGCGTCACCGCCACGGTCCGGAACGCCGAGCTCCGCGGGCAGGTGGCCGAGCTGGGGGCGGAGGTGATCGAGCCCCAGGGCTTCGGCGAGCATGGCCCGTTCGACGTGATCCTGGAGCTGGTCGGCGCCCCGAACCTGGCCGAGAATATCGCTGCGCTCAACGCCACAGGCCGGATCGTGGTGATCGGAATCGGCGCCGGCGCCAAGGGGGAGCTCAACCTCGGGGCGCTGATGGGCAAGCGCGCCCGGATCCAGGGCTCGATGCTCCGCGCCCGGCCGCTCGAGGAGAAGGCGTTGACGGCCAGGGCCATGGAGCGCTCGGTGCTGCCGCTGTTCGAGTCCGGCGCGCTCCGGGTCCCGGTGGCCGCCACCTACCCCCTGCATGACGCCGCCCGGGCCTACGACCGCTTCACCGAGGGCGGCAAGCTCGGCAAGGTCGTGCTCGAGCTCTAGCTACTCCTCGCCGAACTCCGCCTCGTCCTCGCCGACGGGGACCACCTCATCGGCATGGATCGAGCACAGCGCCGGACCGCCAGACTCCATCGCCGCCTCAATCTCCCGAGGCGTGAGCTTCGCGCCGCATTCCTCGCAGCGGTCCCCAGGTTTCTCCAAAGACTTCTCTTCGAGGTCCATGTTCGAATCATATGCCCGGCGCGCATGCGCGCCGGGCCCGGGCCGATCATGATCGGCCCGGCCGGGGCGAGCATGCTCGCCCCGGGACACCATCATTTAGTAGGGAGGAAGATCAGCCCACCATTGGCCGAGCGCGCGGAACGCCGCCCAGAACTCGCGCTTGGCGTTGTCCTCGTCGAGCGCCTCGTCGATGTTCGGCGCGTAGAGGGCCTCGATCGTGGGGGTGAAGCGCTGGATGTCCCCGGGCCGGGGCTCGAGCTCGCGCGCCAGCGGGACGTCGAGCTCGTTTATGACCGCCAGCGCCTCGGGACCCATGACGACCACGATCTTGGGCTGGACGATCGCCAGCTCCTCCACCAGCCGGCCGATGCACGCGTCATCGGCCGACAGCGGGTCGAGCACGGGGCACTTGACGCACAACGTCCCGTAGACGGCCAGGGGATCGATGCCCAGCCGCTTCAGCGACTTCATCAGCGCGTTGCCCGTGCGTCCGTAGAACGCCACCCCCTCCTCGACCTCGGCCGGCCGCGCCGAATGCTTGAGCAGGAAGATGTCGGCCTGGGGATGGCCCGATCCCAGCACGGGCATCAGCTGGCCGCGAGGGCAGTGGGGGCAGGCCTGAAGCTCGCGAGTGAACGCGTTGAGCTCCCTGATCGCCCGCTCCAGGTACTTCTCGCGGATCTCGTCGTCGGTGGCCGGCATGCCCCTCGGATTGGACGGCTGCGGGGCTTGTCCCTGCGCGTGCATCAGGACTTGCGCTTCGCGACCGGGGCACCGCCGCCGCTGCGGGCCGTCGCCCGACGCACGCGGTGGTCACGAACTGCGCGCCGTGCGGCCGGCGGAAGGGCCGTGGTTTGCAGGAACTTCAGCGCCTGCACGAACAGTAGGCGGGCCGGGTTGCGGACGATGTCGGCATCGCGAAGCGACTCAAGGAACTCCTGCGGCCCGTCGAAGTCGTGCATCCTGATGCGGACCGAGCCCAGCCCCTGGGGCACGTGGGCGTCCGAGCCGGCACCCGCCGGGATCCGGTACTTGGCGGCAAAGCGCACGGCCTCGTCGTTGAACTCGCTGATCGCTACCCGGGGGTTGAAGACCTCGATGGCGTCGACGCGGTCCAGGACCTTCAGCAGGTGTAGGTAGTCGGGGATGGAGTGCAGCCGGTCGAAGGGATGCGGTACGTATACGAGCCCCCCTTGGCGCTTGATCTCGGCGATGACCTCCTCGAGCGTGCCGCCGCGGGGGATCTTCTCCTCGATGAACAGCCCGATCACCTCGCCCTGATCGGCGGTCTTGACCTCCTCGCCGACGATCACCTTGACCCCGTCGGCCTTGGCGCGGGCGTCGAGCGCCCCGGATATCTCGTTGTGATCGGTGACGGCGATGGCGCCCAGGCCGCGCGTCCGGGCTTCGGCCAGCAGGACCTCGACCGGCGTCGCGCAGTCGTAGGAGTGGTCGGTGTGCATGTGCAGATCGACGTCGATCAGCGGGCGGTCATGCAGCTGGGAACGCACGCGTGCGTCCCCGCGCCCGTCATGGCGGCGGGCGATCAGCGTGCGGTAGATGTCCTCGAGCTCGCGCGCCACACGCGGCCAGTTGAGCGACTCGCGCAGGCCCAGCGCCTCCGCTGCAACCCGTTCGCGCAGCGCGCTGTCTGAGATCAGCCGCTCCAGATGCGATGCCAGCGTCTGGGCGTCGCCAGGCTCGAACTGCAGGCCGAAGGCGCCTTCCTCCAGCAATTCCTCGTAGGCCGGCAGCCGCGAGGCCACGGGGACCGCCCCTGCGGCGATGGCGCGGACCAGCGTGCCGGGCGTGACCCGTAGCCCCTCGGAGGCCAGCACCGCCACATCGGCGTCCGCCAGCGTCTGCGCCTCGGTGCTGTCGCCCGGCCCCAGGAACGAGACGCGCTCCCGCAGCCGGCGCTCGAGCGTGGCCGGGGTGGCCATCCCGCGGGGTGAGAAGACCGTGGCCCGCCACTCGAGCTCCCGTGGCAGCAGCTTCAGCGCCCGCAGGAAAGTGCGCAGCGCCGCGCGCTCCTCCATGGCGACCATCGTCAGGCGCGGGGGGCCGTCGATCCGGGCCCGCTCGGGTCGCTCCCCGCCGGGGGTGATGACCCGGTAGTCGCCCGGGAAGTAGAGCTGCATCAGCTCCCGCGTCGCCCGGTAGCTGGCGACCCTGGCGTCCAGGCGCGAGAACAAGAGCCGCGTCAGGGGACCCGCCAGCTGCGTCGAGACCACGCGCTCGGTGGGGGAGTGGAAGCCGCCCACATTGAGCGCACGCGAGTGGCGCAACGCCGAGCTTGCGGCGCTGGGGGCGAACGGCTCGTGGACGTGGACGACGTCAAGCGAGACGGACTCCATGACCTGTTCGATCGTCCGTGAAACGTCTACCGGTATCGACGCCGCGCGGCGCCGCGTGCCCGAGAACGGCAGCACCTCGCCCACTCCCAGCACCAGCGGCTCCTGAGCGGCGCGCTCGAGCAGCGAGTCGGGGTCGGAGCGGATCGCGCGGCGGCTGTCGCGGACCAGCTCGCTGGAGTTGGAGGGCGCGATCACCAGCACCCGGTGCCCCGCCACGCTGAGCTCCGCGGCGACGTGGGCCACGTAGTCGTTGACCTCGTTCGACGCCTCCCAGGCGAACGGTGTCACCTGCGCGATCGCGAGGCCGTCTCCGGGCACGGCTTCAGTCTATGGGCCGGTGGGTCAGCGGCGAGATTTCGCCCGAGCGGGCTTGGCGCCGCGGTCCCGGGCGTACTTCTTGATGAACGCTTCGGTCAGCTCCCGGGCCTCGCCGTCTGGGCGCTGGTGCATTGGCGACTTCATCAGGTACGAGCTCGGACCGTCGAGCTGGCCGGTGATCCCGTTGTTGAGCGCCAGCTTGGCGAGGCGCACGGCGTCGATCACGATCCCCGCCGAGTTGGGCGAGTCCCACACCTCGAGCTTCAGCTCGGCGTTGAGCGGCACGTCGCCGAACGACTGGCCCTCCATGCGGATGTGGGCCCATTTGCGGTCGGTGAGCCAGGGCACGTAGTCCGACGGACCGATGTAGACGTCGTCGGCCGGCAGCTCGTGTCCCATGATCGAGGTCACGGCGTTGGTCTTGGAGATCTTCTTCGACTCCAGCCGCTCGCGCTCGAGCATGTTGTAGAAGTCCATGTTGCCGCCGACGTTCAGCTGCGAGGTGCGAAGCAGCTTGACGCCGCGCTCGTGGAACAGGCGGGCCAGCGTGCGGTGCACGATCGTGGCGCCGACCTGTGACTTGATGTCGTCGCCGATGATCGGCACGCCGGCCTTCTTGAAGCGCTTGTTCCAGTAGTCCTCGCGGGCGATGAACACCGGGATGCAGTTGACGAACGCGCAGCCGGCCTCGAGCACCTGCTCGACGTACCACTTGGTCGCCTGCTCGGAACCCACCGGCAGATACGAGACGACGACGTCGGTGTGGGTGTCCTTGAGGATCTCGACGATGTCGGCGGTCGGACCCGGCGCCTTCGTGATCTTCTCCTTGAGGTACTTGCCCAGGCCGTCGTGCGTCATCCCGCGCTGGACCTCGACGCCCAGCTTGGGGATGTCGCCGCCGAGCTTGAGCGTGTTGTTCTGGCCGGCGAAGATCGCCTTGTCTAGGGACTTGCCCACCTTGTCTGCATCGATGTCGAAGGCGGCGGAGAACTCGATGTCCGAGACGTGGTAGCCGCCGAGATCGACGTGCATCAGGCCCGGAACCTGCTGTTTGGGGTCGGCGTCGCGGTAGTAGTGGACGCCCTGCACGAACGAGCTCGCGCAGTTTCCGACGCCGATGATCGCCGCGCGGACCTTGTCGGCCTGGTAGCGCCCGGCGCCATTTGTTGAAGCGTCAGTCATGTAAGTGAGTATCCCCACTCGGGGCGTTGGTTACATCGCGCGCAGTTCGCTGCGAACGTGCCAGATGCGCTGGAGCATCGTCAGCAGCGAGAGCCCCGCCAGCACGTAGACCGCGGGCGCCAGCAGCTCGAAGTGCCCGATCGAGGCCCCCTTGGCGAACACCAGCCCGGCGGAGAGGATGACAACGCGCACGGGACGGGTAGCCAGGCCGACCTTGCAGGCCACTCCCAGCGCCTCCGCCCGGGCGCGCGTGTAGGAGACCATCAGCGATCCCAGCACGGCGGCGACGACCGCCGCCACTGCCACTTGGTTGTGGCGGGCGGCGAAATAGGCGGCGACGGCCGTCAGCACGATGCCTTCCTCGAGGCGGTCGAGCGTCGAGTCCAGGAACGCGCCGAACGGGGTGCCCTTGCCCGACATACGCGAGTAGCGGCCGTCGAGCGTGTCCATCACGGAACCCACGATGAAGGCCACGCCGGCCAGGAAGAACAGGCGCTCCACCACCAGCGCGGCGGCGGCGATGTTCAGGGCGAACCCGGTCAGCGAGATGGCGTTTGGAGTGAGGCGCGACTCGATCAGCCGCTCGCGCATTAACTCCTGGGTCGTCGGACCTCCGCGTCGCTGGCGCACGCGCCCCCCGCCCGCCCGCCGCCGGGTGCGCGGAAGCTCGGCCTGCTCCGCCATCAGGCGGGTGCTCCGCCGAACGCCCAGACGTCGGGACGGGCCCGGGCAAAGAGCTGCTTGGCCAGCAGCGCGGAGGCGCCGGCGGTGAGGGCGCCGAGGATCACGTCGGTGAAGTAGTGGTTGCCGGTGGCAACGACCGCGAACACGACCAAGAGCGGGTACAGGCTCCAGGCGATCTTGGCTGCCCGCCGCCTGACGAGCTTGGCCATCGGCCACGCGCTCATGAGCGCGAAGCATACGTGCATGGATGGAACCGCGGCGTAGAGGTTCACCAGGGCCCCTGCGGACGTGTGGTTGTCGAAGTGCATCGAGCCCTCGAAGCCCATGAACTGGGAGATCGAGTCGGTGAAGCCCCACTCGGGCATCAGCCGCGGCGGAGCGGTGGGGTAGAGCCAGTAGCCGATCAGGGCGATGGCCATGGCGATCAGGAACATGTTCCGCACGAAGTAGAACGAGTCGTTGCGGCGCACGTAGATGAAGAGCAGCACCGCGAGCGTGACGACGAAGTGCCCGTTCAAGTAGATCCAGTCGGTGGCGTCCATCAGCCAGTGAATGTTCTGGGTCCAGGCCTGGATGCTGGGCTCGACGAACACGTGCAACAGGCGCTCGAAGTCGATGATCTTCATCGCGTCGCCGAACGGCTTGTAACCGTTGGAGTCGACGAGGCCGCGGAGCAGCTCGTAGACCACGTAGAAGCCGACGAACACGAGTATCTGCCGCCCTAGGTCCTGCCAGCCGCGCGGAAGTACCCGGCCGCCGATGAATCTAAACACGCGTGCCACCGGTGTGGAATCCTAGCGCTCCGGACATAGATCGTTTGTGGGACCAACTAGTTGGTAGCGCACCGGATCCAGGTGAGATGACGCTACGTGCAGCGCGGCGAGCGGGCGCGGATGCGATCCGGCGCGAACGAGGCCTCGAGCTTCAGGCGACCGGGCCGGCGCACGGTCACCGCGGTGAAGTCGCCGGCGGGGGCCACGCAGCCCGCGCCCTGCACCAGCTCCCAGTACGGCGTGAAGCGGACGCGTATCAGCGTCCGCCCCGGCCGCCGGGCGTCCAGCGCCAGCCAGTCGGCCCCCAATGCCCGTACGGTGGCGGCGCCCTGCGCGAGCGGCGTGGCACCGATGACCGCGTAGACGCGCCAGTGGGCGCTCCTGAAGACGAGCCGCAGATAGGGCAGGCCCTGGGAAACTAAATCGCTCTCCTGGCGCGCGGAGTAGTCGAGCGGGGCGTCGGAGGCGGCGACGAAGCGCACCGCGTTTTGATGAAGCCAGGCCCCGTAGGTGGCTGCGCTGAGCGTCCTGTTGTAGAAGAGCGCGTTGTCGGCGATGTCCAGCTGGCGCTCCCAGCCGCGCGCGAGTGGGAACCGCGAAGCGACGGCGTAAGTCTCCCAGTGAAAGCGCGTGAACGGAATCTCCACCCTGAACGGAGGGCCCGGCCTTCGGGCGAGGAAGCGCAGCAGCGGGCGGTAGTAGGCGTTCGTGAGCGAGGGCTGGCCGGAGGCGCTCGCCAGCTCCCGGACCGGCGCCTGCCACCCGATGTACAGCAGCGCGGGCGCCGCCGCCGCCAGCAGCACCGCGCCGCGGGCCCAGGCGCCGCGGTCCGCGGTCCTGCGCCACAAGACGAGCGCCGCCAGCGGCGCGGCGAGCATCGTCCCGAGCCGCGTGGCGTTGCTGCCGACCGGGCTGGATATGAGATAGGAGGCGATCGTGGCGAGCGCGTAGACGACGACGCCGCTCCGCAGTACGAGCGCCTGGCGCGGCAGGATCACCAGGAAGCCCACCGCGAGCAGGGGGAGGGGCCACAAGGCCGAGAAGGCGAACGGCTCGCTGCCGCCCTCGGGGAACAGGACCGCCAGCACGGCCACCGGCGCCAGTGCGGCGATGGCCAGCGCGATTCCGCCCGCGGCGCGTTGCCGGACATTCCCTCGGGCGTAGGTGCCGAGCGCGTAGGCGACGCCGGCGAGCGCCGCGAACAGCGCCGCCACCGGACTCGAGAGGGCCGCCAGCACCGCGAGGGCACAGGCGAGTCCGGGCCGCCGGCGGTCGAGCGCGAACACCGCCGCCATCGCCGGGAGCGTTCCGAACGCGAACGCTAGCCGGCCCGTGTACAGGTCGGTGGCGGTGGCGGCCGCGAACAGGACGGCACCGAGCCACGCGTCCTGGCCGAAGTGGCGCCGAGCGAGCGGTTCGAACAACGCCGCGGAGCCCGTGGCCGCGATCGCCGCCGCGAGCTGCGGTGTCAGCAGCGCGGAGGCCGCGGGAAAGAGGAGGCTGTACCCCACCGTGTGGTGGCCCGCGTACCAGTAGTTGTTCCAGATGCCGAACGGATCGGCGGAGAACAGCTGCGCGCGGAACATGTGGGCGGCGAGATCGCCGCTGGGGGGCGCCACCAGCACGTACACCAGCGCCAGCGCACCGGCGGTCAGCGCGGGCGCCGCCCGGCGCGCGACTTCGGCGCCCGCGAGTGGGTCGCCGTCCCCGCGAGGCGCCCTGTCGGACCGGTGGGCGACCGCGGTCATCGCCCGATGAACTCCGCGATCCGTTCTGAGACCTCCGTCCGCTCGAGCCAGGGCCAGTGCCCGGCGTCGGGGACCCGGTAAACCGCGGCCCGGCAAAGCTGCCGGCCATAGGCCTCGGCGAACGCGGCCGGCAGCCACGGATCCTGCTCGCCCCACACCACGAGCGCCGGCATCCGCAGCGAATCGAGCTCGGCACCGGCGTCGGCCAAATCGCGCTCGCCCGTCGCGCGGTGAAGGCGCAGTATCGCGCGCTGCGTGCCCTGATCGAACTGCTCCCACACCGAGCGCACGCGGCGGGGCGAGAACACGTCAGGGTTGGCGCAGCTGCGCCGGAGCGTCCGCCCCAGCAGCCAGCGGGGGGTCGAGCCCATCACGAGCTCGCCGACGCCGCGCCTGCGAAACAGCGTGGCCGGCCGGGGCCAGTGAAAGCCGCCGGTGAGCGGCAGCGGGTCGCACAGCACGATTCGACGCACGCGGCCGGGATGGCGCTGGGCGAACACCAGTCCGGCGGCGGCGCCCCATTGGTGTCCGACGATCGTCAGCTGGTCGATATCGAGCCGGGCCAGGAGCCGCTCCAGGAACGCGGCCAGGTCGGAGAGCGTGTACTTGAGATGGCCGGCCTTGCCGGTGCGGCCAAAGCCGATCAAATCCGGCGCGACCCCCCCCGCCTGCTCCAGCAGCGAGAGCCAGTCGTCGGAGCTCGTGGGGATGCCGTGGAGATAGATCGGCGTCGCGGCATCTGATGTCACGGGAGCGCTCCGGTAGAAGACGGGCGCGCCCGCTAGTTCGATCGTGTGCTCGTCGACTGGTCGAGGATAAGGGTTCGGAGATGAATAGGTGCGAAGTTCTGGCGAGCCCTCACGTCTCGCGAGCCCTAACGTCTGGGCCATGAGCGGGCATCCTTCATACGTGCGATGAGCTGGCGCCGCCCTTCGCGCCGGCGCGTGCGCGCCATTCGCGATCGTCTGCGCTTGGTCTACGGCGTCCCGCTTGCCGAACCCCACGGTCACCCGATCGCCGAGCTGATCCTGACCGTCCTCTCGCAGTCCACCAACGACCGCAACCGTGACGTGGCCTATCTGGCGCTGCGCGAGCGCTTCCCGAGCTGGGAAGCGGTCAGGGACGCCCCCGTCGACGAACTGGAGGAGGCGATCCGGCCGGGCGGCATCTCAAGGATCAAGTCCGCGCGGATCAAATCGATCCTGGCGGGCATCAGCCAGACCGCCCCGCAAGGCGAGCTGGCGCTCGACTGGCTGGCGGATGAGTCCGTAGAGGACGCCCAGCGCTATCTGACGAGCCTGCCGGGCGTCGGGCGCAAGACCGCCGCGTGCGTGCTGCTGTTCGCGCTCGGCCTGCGCGACGTGCCCGTCGACACCCACGTTGCCCGCGTGGGGACGCGGCTGGCTCTGTTTCGGCACGGCGCGCCGTTCGAGGAGCTTCACGACACGATGCTCGCGATCACCCCCCCGGGCGAGGAACTGGAGCTCCACCTGAATTTGCTCCGTCACGGTCGCCGCACCTGCCACGCACGGCGCCCCGACTGCCGGGGCTGTGCGCTGCAGCGCATGTGTCCCAGCGCCCAGCTCTGAGGTTGGAAACCCACACCCGGGATTCGCACCGCGGCTCGGCCCGTGCGCGGCCCAACGCGGCCTCGGCCCCGCCCGGTCGGGGATCACCGAGGGAGCGTGAGTTTTGCGACCCGCCGCTGTCCTGACTCGTAGAGCCGGCGTTCGCACGGACCGCTAAGTGGTGCCACATACCCTGCCGGGCCGTGTCGAGGAGGGACGCCGAAACGGAGTTCCCACTGGACAGTCTTGGAGATGACGCTGTGCAATATCTGCAGTCGAGGCAAACGGGACCCGCGACCGGCAAACCTCGCGGTGTGGACCGGCGACCCGTGTTCTGGGCCTTGCTCCAGCGACCCGTGCTCTGGGCGTGGCTCGCGCCCCTTCTTGCTGCCACGCTCCTCATAGCTGGACCGGCCAGCGCGCGCCGCCCCCGCCACCGGACGCATCGTCCATCCGCCCTTCACCACGCCACGCCTCGCCGCCGCGGCCGTGGCGCCGACCGGGCCCTGGCGGCGATGGGGACCGCGCCGGAGCCGTCAATCTTCGGCCTCTCGGTTTCGGTCTACGACTCGAGCCACTCGAACTTCGTCGACGACTTCCCGGCTGCGCACCAACTCGGGGCGCGATTGACCCAGTTCACCGCAGGGCCCCAGACGGCCGGCGGCCACTACGACGGGCTCGACTGGGAGGTCAAGGAGGCCAGGCGATACGGGATGGGAGTGCTCCTGACCGTCGGCGGGATCCCCGGCGCCTGCTCGCTTCGTCCCCAGCCGGCGAACGTCCATGCCTGCCCGCCCACTTCCAAGGCTGACCTCAGCGCGTACGGCGGCTATTTCCGTCGCCTGCTGATCCATTTCCGCAACGTCGTCCAGTACTACGAGAGCTGGACCGAGCCGAACAACAGCTCTTGGTGGCTACCCGGTCCCAATGCGGGCGGCTATGCGGCGCTGCTGAAGGTGGAGTCCGCGGTGATGCAGTCCGTGAACCGCGAGTACGGCGTGCACCTGCAGCTCCTGTTCGCTTCGCCCTCCGGCTTCTCGGTGATCCCCGGCACCCCGGGCTGGATGGCGGTGCTGCCCTACACCGACCGCGTGCTGAAAGCGCTCCATGGCGAGCGGCCGTTCGCCGGAGTGGCCCTTCACGCCTACCGCTTCCCGCCTGGCGGCGACGACCCCTCCACGCCGGCCTACGACTACGTGGGAGGCGTCCCCGCGGCGCGAGGCGCGCGAGGTCCGTTCCCCAGCCTGGGCTGCGATTCCGCTCCGTGGTGCGAGATGACCTGGTCGCAGGAAATCTCGGCCTACGAGCAGGAATTCACGGATCACGGCTACGGAGAACCGCCGCTGTGGATCACCGAATTCGGCTGGCCCGGCAACCTGCAGCCCGCCGGAAGCTATTTCCCCAGCGAGAGCGAGCAGGCAGCTGATGTCGTGTCCGCCTACCAGGACCTCCTGCAGCTGCCGTTCGTGAAAGCCGCGCTGTGGTTCAACGTGCGCGACTACCAGCCCGGGTCCCAGAGCCCCGACCCCGCCTTCTTCTATCACTACGGTCTGCTCGAGTACGACTTCCAACCCAAGCTGGCCGCCGGGGAGTTCGAGTCGCTGGCCACGGCGAATCCGGGACGCTGATCTTGGGCTGAACCGCGGGTAGCGGGGGCGCTGGGCGGCCTCCGCTGACGCCTGCCGGTCTACCGGTGCCCGGCCCTTGGAAGCCGGTCCAGATCTGCTAGTCTCCCACTTAGATTTTCACGAACGCATACGCAGAGGAGTAGAACTCAATATGGGAAAAACGATCGGTATCGACCTGGGAACGACCAACAGCTGTATGGCCGTGCTCGAGGGCGGCGAGCCGACGGTGATCGAGAACGCCGAGGGCGGGCGCACGACCCCTTCGGTCGTGGCCTTCACCCAGTCCGGCGAGCGGCTCGTGGGCACCGTCGCCAAGCGCCAGGCCGTAACCAACCCGCAGAACACCGTCTTCTCGATCAAGCGCTTCATGGGCCGCAAGGAGGCCGAGGTGAAGACCGAGGAGTCGATCGTGCCGTACAAGGTCGTCTCCGGCCCGAACGGGGACGCCCGCGTCGAGGCGGGCGGCAAGCAGTACTCGCCGCCTGAGATCTCGGCGATGATCCTCGGCAAGCTGAAGTCGGACGCCGAGGCCTATCTCGGGGAGACGGTCGACAGCGCGGTGATCACCGTGCCGGCCTACTTCAACGACGACCAGCGGCAGGCGACCAAGGACGCCGGCAGGATCGCCGGGCTCGACGTCAAGCGCATCATCAACGAGCCCACGGCGGCGTCACTGGCCTACGGCCTCGACAAGGAGTCCGACCAGACGATCCTGGTCTTCGACCTCGGCGGTGGCACATTCGATGTCTCCGTGCTCGAGATCGGCGAGGGCGTCTTCGAGGTGAAGGCGACCGCCGGCGACAACCACCTCGGCGGCGACAACTTCGACAAGGCCGTCGTCGACTGGCTGGTGGCCGAGTTCAAGCGCTCCCAGGGCATCGACCTGGCGGCCGACCCGATGGCGCTCCAGCGTCTCTACGAGGCGGCGGAGAAGGCCAAGATCGAGCTCTCCACCACCCAGGAGACGCAGATCAACCTGCCGTTCATCACGGCGGACACCAGCGGCCCGAAGCATCTCGACACGCGCCTCACGCGCGCCAAGCTGGGCGAGCTGACAAGCGATCTGCTCGATCGGACCGTCGCCCCAGTGCGTCAGGCCATCGATGACGCCAAGGAGAAGGGCGTAGAGAAGATCGACCACGTGGTCCTGGTCGGCGGCATGACCCGCATGCCTGCGGTGCAGGCGAAGGTCAAGGAACTGACCGGCAAGGATCCTCACCGGGGAGTTAACCCGGACGAGGTGGTCGCCGTGGGCGCCGCGATCCAGGCTGGCGTGCTGGCAGGGGACGTCAAGGACGTGCTGCTGCTCGACGTCACCCCGCTCACGCTCGGCATCGAGACCAAGGGCGGCGTGATGACCAGGCTGATCGAGCGCAACACGACGATCCCCACGCGCAAGTCGGAGATCTTCTCTACCGCCGAGGACAACCAGCCGTCGGTTGAGATCCACGTCCTCCAGGGTGAGCGCGAGATGGCCGGCTACAACAAGTCGCTGGGCAAGTTCCAGCTGACCGGCATCCCGCCCGCGCCGCGGGGCATCCCGCAGATCGAGGTCGCGTTCGACATCGATGCCAACGGCATCCTCAACGTGTCGGCCAAGGACCTCGGCACGGGCAAGGAGCAGAAGATCGAGATCAAGGCCGGCTCGGGCCTGTCCGACGATGAGATCAAGCGCATGGTCTCCGACGCCGAGACACATGCCGAGGATGACCGCCGCCAGCGCGAGCTCGCCGAGGCCCGCAACAACGGCGAGAACGCCGCCTATCAGGCCGAGCGTCAGCTGAACGAGCTCGGCGACTCCGTCGATGCCTCCTCCAAGGAGGAGATCGAAGCGGCGATCAAGGCGGTGCGCGAGGTGCTCACCTCGGAGGACACCGCCGAGATCAACTCCAAGACCGAGGCGCTTCAGGCCGCCTTCCACAAGGTCTCCGAGGCCATGTACCAGCGGGCGCAGGAGCAGGCTCAGGCCCAGGGCGCCTCCGGGGACGGCGCCGGTGCGGCCACCGACGGCGCCGGGGCCGAGGAGGACGTGGTCGACGCGGAAGTCGTGGACGAGGGCAAGTAAGCGATGTCCGATCCCCAGGACGCACGACTGCGCCCTGAGCCGGACGGTTCGTCCGAGGCCACTCGGCAGGCCTCGGACGAACGCCCCGCCTCAGCCCTGGAGTACGAGCGCGATCAGCAAATCGAGGGAGAGCCCTCGCCAACACCTTCGCCGAAGGAGGATCGGGAGCCCGATGCGGTCGCCGAGCCCGAGGCCGATCATGAGGCCAAGCTGGAGCACGACCTCGAGGAGCTAGCCGCCAAGGCGCAGAAGGCGGATCAGTATCTGGAGCTCGCGCAGCGGACCAAGGCCGACTTCGAGAACTACCGCAAGCGCGCGTCGCGCGACGCCGCGGTCGCCCAGGAGCGAGGGGTGGTCAAGCTCGCACTCGAGCTGCTGCCCGCCGTCGACAACCTCGATCGGGCGCTCGCCGCCACCGACGGCGCCGAGGACTCGAACATGCTCGCCTCTGGGATCAAGGTCGTTCACTCAGAAGTCATCGCGGCGCTTGCCCGGATGGGGATCGAGCCCTACTCGCCAGAGGGCGAGCAGTTTGACCCCCAGCACCACGAGGCGGTTGCCCAGCAGCCGGTCGATGGCGCCGAGCCCGGGACGATCGTGGAGGTCTACCAGCGCGGATACCGTCTGCGCGACTCCGTGCTGCGGCCGGCGCGCGTGGTCGTGGCGGCGTAAGGGGAGCGGAAGATGGCTGCCACCAGGCCTGACTACTACAAGGTCCTCGGGGTCGGCAAGAACGCCTCCGAGGAAGAGATAAAGAAGGCCTACCGCAAGCTCGCCCGCAAGTACCACCCGGACCGCAATGCGGGCGACAAGCAGGCCGAGGAGCGCTTCAAGGAGATCTCGCAGGCGCACGATGTGCTCTCCGATCCCGAGAAGCGCAAGGAGTACGACCGGGGCTCCGGCCCGTTCGGCTTCAACGTTCCGGGCGGATTCGATCCTGGCTCGTTCAGCGGCGGCGTCGGCGACATCCTGTCGAATCTGTTCGGAAGCGGCGGCGGTGCCGGCGGTTCTCGGGCGGGCGGCGTGCGCGGCTCGCGCACCATGCCGCGGGGGCGGGACCTCGAGACCGAGGTTTCGCTGAGCTTCGATCAGGCCGTGGGTGGTGCGCAGGTGCCACTGGCGGTACCCACCTCACAGCCGTGTCCCACGTGCCACGGCACGGGGGCCAAGCCCGGTACCAGTCCCAGGGTGTGCCCGGTGTGCAACGGCCGCGGAGTTGAGTCCCAGAGCCAGGGGATCTTCTCGATCTCACAGCCCTGCTCCAACTGCGGCGGCTCGGGGACCGTGATCGAGGACCCCTGCCCGACCTGCGGCGGCTCCGGCGCGACGCGCAGCGTGCGGCGGATGCGGGTCAACATTCCCGCCGGGGTGCGAGAAGGAAGCCGCATCAGGCTCGCGGGCAAGGGCGAGCCGGGGCCCCACGGAGGAGAGCCCGGCGATCTCTACGTGGTCACTCGTGTGTCCGCCTCGCCGGTCTTCAAGCGGTCGGGCGACAACCTCGAGGTCGAGGTGCCGCTGACGATCCCCGAGGCCATCCGCGGGGCGGTGATCGAAGTTCCCACGCTGCACGGCTCGAAGCGTCTGCGCGTGCCGGCCGGCACCAAGCACGGAACCGTCCAGCGACTGCGCGGCGAGGGTCCGCCGCGGCTCGGGGGCAAGGGTCGTGGAGACATTCACTATCGGTTCGTGATCGATGTACCCGACGCTTTGTCGGCCGAGCAGAGCGAGGCCATCGACCGTCTCTCACAGGTGATGAACGGTGACCCGCGGGCGCCGTTGTTTGAGAAGGCGAGCAGCGGATGAGCGTCCGCCGGAGCAAGACAGTGCGCAGGACAACCACGCGGATCTCGGTGGGATCAGAGCGCGGCGTGTTCATGATCTCGGTGGCGGCTGAGCTCGCCGAGATGCATCCCCAGACGCTGCGGATGTACGAGGCGCGGGGGCTGATCGAGCCCAAGCGTTCTCCCAAGGGCACGAGGCTCTACTCGCACGAGGACGTCGAGCGCCTGCGGCGGATTCAGGAGATGACCGCCGAGCTGGGAATGAACCTGGCCGGCGTGGAGCGCGTGTTCGAGCTCGAGCACAAGCTCGAGTCGATGGCGCGCAAGGTTCAGCTGCTGGAACGTCGGGCCCAGGAGCTGAAAGCCGAAGTCGAGCGGCTGGAGTCCCTGCGCCGGGCGCTCCGGGCCGAGATCGTGCCCTACAACGGGGGCGGCGAGCTGATCCGAAGCGCTGACCTCAAGGCCTTTCAGGGGCGGCCGCGGCGAAGGGTGTAGAGGCGCGCTGGGCCGGCGGCCGCCCGCTCCCGTACGGCGCGGCGGCCGGGTGTGAACGTTGATGTCCGCCGGCCCAGGCGGCCCCTGAAATCCCTTGTTTCAGGGCCCAGTCTCTGTCATAATCTAAGTCCATCAGACTTAGATTTTTCTTGACCTGAACTCCGAGCTGAAACCGGACGGAACATCGCACATGCAACCAGATCGCTTCACGATCAAGTCTCAGGAGGCGCTGCAGGCCGCCCAGCGGCTGGCCGACGAGCGGCGTAATCCGCAGACCACGCCCGAGCACCTGCTCGCGGTGCTGCTCGAGCAGGATTCCGGTGTCGTCGTCCCCGTGCTGCGCAAGCTGGGCGTCGACCCCGCCGCCGTGCGGCAGGCGCTCGGCCCCGCGCTCGACGCGCTGCCGACGAACACCACCGGCTCCGGCGCCGAGCCCGCCGGTGGCTCCGCCGAGCTCACACAGGTGCTGCGCGAGGCCGAGCAGGAGATGCGCGAGCTCAAAGACGAATACTTGTCAACCGAGCATCTGCTGCTGGCGCTGGCCGGCCACTCCGGCGGCACCGGCGATGCGCTGCGCTCGACCGGCGCCACACGTGACGAGCTGCTCAAGGCGCTTGAGGAGGTGCGTGGCTCGCACCGCGTGACCGACCAGAACCCGGAGGACAAGTTTCAGGCGCTCGAGCGCTTCGGGCGCGATCTCACCGAGGCCGCCGCACAGGGCAAACTCGACCCGGTTATCGGCCGCGACGACGAGATCCGGCGGGTGATCCAGGTGCTCTCGCGGCGCACCAAGAACAATCCCGTGCTGATCGGCGAGCCAGGCGTGGGGAAGACGGCGATCGTTGAGGGACTCGCCCAGCGGATCGTCTCCGGCGACGTCCCCGAGGGTCTGCGCGACCGCAAGCTCGTGGCGCTCGACATCGGCGCCATGGTCGCGGGCTCCAAGTACCGGGGCGAGTTTGAAGACCGGCTCAAGGCGGTGCTCAAGGAGATCGCCGACGCCGAAGGCCAGATCATCGTCTTCATCGACGAGCTGCACACGATCGTCGGCGCCGGCGCGGCCGAGGGCGCGGTTGACGCCGGCAACATGCTCAAGCCGATGCTGGCCCGGGGCGAGCTTCGCTGCGTGGGCGCCACGACGCTCGACGAGTACCGCAAGCACATCGAGAAGGACCCCGCGCTCGAGCGGCGTTTCCAGCCGGTGTACGTCGGCGAGCCTTCGGTGCAGGACACGATCGCCATCCTCCGCGGGCTCAAGGAGCGCTACCAGGTTCACCACAAGGTGCGAATCCAGGACTCCGCGCTGGTGGCGGCGGCCACGCTCTCCCAGCGCTACATCACCGATCGCTTCCTGCCCGACAAGGCCATCGACCTGGTCGACGAGGCCGCCTCGCGGATCCGGATGGAGATCGACTCAAAGCCCACCGAGATCGACGAGGTGGACCGTCACATCATGCAGCTGGAGATCGAGCTGCAGTCCCTGGGCTCAGGCGATGACGACGACGCCGGCACGGTCGCGCGCCGTGAGCAGCTCGAGCGGGCGCTGGCCGAGGAGCGCGAGCGCTCGGCCGCCATGCACGCCGAGTGGCAGCGCGAGAAGGAGACGATCGGCGCGGTGGCCTCGCTGCACGAGCAGCTGGAGCAGGCCAGAATCGAGCTCGAGCGCGCCCAGCGCGAGGCCGATTTGGGCCGCGCCGCCGAGCTCCAGTACGGAACGATCCCGGAGCTCGAGAAGCAGCTTCGCGAGGCCGAGACGGCCGAGGCCGCCGCCGCCGACGGCGCGGCTCCGACCTTCCTCAAGGAGGTCGTCGACGCCGAGGACGTGGCCGAGGTGGTCGCCAAGTGGACCGGGATCCCCGTCTCGCGGCTGATGGAGGGCGAGATCGAGAAGCTGGTGCACATGGAGGACCGCTTGCACCAGCGCGTGATCGGCCAGGACGAAGCGGTGGAGGCCGTGTCCGCGGCGTTGAGACGCTCGCGCGCAGGGCTGCAGGACCCGGACCGCCCGATCGGGACGTTCCTGTTCCTGGGCCCGACCGGCGTCGGCAAGACCGAGCTGGCGCGAGCGCTGGCCGAGTTCATGTTCGACTCACAGGATGCGATGGTCCGCATCGACATGTCGGAGTACATGGAGAAGCATTCCGTCTCGCGTCTGGTCGGCGCGCCACCGGGCTACGTGGGCTACGAGGAGGGCGGCCAGCTGACAGAGGCCGTTCGACGGCGCCCGTACTCGGTGGTGCTGCTCGACGAGATCGAGAAGGCCCATCCGGACGTGTTCAATGCGCTGCTGCAGGTGATGGATGACGGCCGTCTGACCGACGGCCAGGGCCGCACCGTGTCCTTCAAGAACACGGTCCTGATCATGACCTCGAACATCGCGGCGGTAGGCGGTTCTCTAAAGGCCGGAGTCGAGGCTCAGTTCAAGCCGGAGTTCATCAACCGCCTGGACGACATCGTGGAGTTCAAGCCGCTGAGCCGCACCGAGCTGGGCGAGATCGTGGATCTGCAGGTGGCGCGCGTGATCGACCGCGTGCGCGAGCGGGACATCGACGTCGAGCTCACGGATGCCGCCCGGACACTGCTGGGCAATCTGGGCTATGACCCAACCTACGGCGCCCGGCCGCTGAAGCGCGTGATCCAGAAGCGGCTCGTCGATCCCCTGGCGCTGGCGATCCTGGAGGGCAAGTTCCTTCCCGGGGACGCCGTCCAGGTCGACGCCTCAGACGGGGAGCTGGTACTCGAGCGCGCCGCCGCCGCGGCCGCCGTCTAGGAACGCCCTACGTAAGCCGCGGCCGCGGTCTAGGAACGCCCTACGTCAGCGCTGGCGCGTCCGGAAGTCGCGCCAGCGCGGCTTCCATGTCGCCCTCGGAGAACTCGGGATCCTCGAGCTGGCCCGCGAGGTAGGCGTCATAGGCGCTGAGGTCGAAGTTTCCGTGTCCGCAGAGGCCGAACAGGATCACGCGCTCCTCGCCAGCGTCGCGTGCCGCCTCGGCCTCGTCGATCACCGCTCGGATCGCATGCGCCGGCTCGGGCGCGGGGATGATCCCCTCCGAGCGGGCGAACCTCACCGCCGCCTCAAAGGTCTCGTTTTGGCGGTAGGCGCGCGCCTCGACCAGACCCTGCTTGACGAGACCGCAGAGAAGCGGCGAATCGCCGTGATAGCGCAGGCCGCCGGCGTGGACCGGCGGCGGGACGAAGTCGTGTCCCAGCGTGTACATCGGCATCAGCGGGGTGAGCCCCACGGTGTCGCCGAAGTCGTAGGCGTAGACACCGCGCGTCAACGTGGGGCAGGCCGCCGGTTCCGCGGCGATGAAGCGAGTCTGGGCACCGTCTCTGAAAACGCGCCGCAGGAAGGGAATCGTCAAGCCGCCGAAGTTGGAGCCGCCGCCGACGCAGCCGATCACCACAGCGGGCTCCTCGCCGGCGAGCGCCATTTGCAATATGGCTTCCTGACCGATGACCGTCTGATGCAGCAGCACGTGGTTGAGCACCGAGCCGAGCGAATAGTTCGTGTCGGCGGTCTGGGCCGCAACCTCGACGGCCTCGGAGATCGCGATCCCCAGGGAGCCGGTCGGGTGATCGCGCTGCGAGCGCCCGGCTTCGGTCTGATCGGACGGCGAGCGGTGTACCGTCGCCCCCCAGGTCTCCATCATCGAGCGGCGGTAGGGCTTCTGGTCATAGCTCGAGCCCACCATCCACACCTCGCACTGAAGCCCGAACAACCGACAGGCGAACGCGAGTGCCGAACCCCATTGACCCGCGCCAGTCTCGGTCGTGAGCTTCTTGATCCCGGCGGCAGCGTTCTCGTACACCTGGGCGACGGCGGTGTTCGGCTTGTGTGAGCCTGGCGGCGAGGCGCCCTCATACTTGTAGTAGATGTGGGCGGGCGTGCCGAGTTCCTGCTCGAGCCGCCGTGCGCGGTAGAGAGGCGTCGGGCGCCATAGCTTGTAGGCCTCGCGGACCGGCTCGGGGATCTCGATCTCAGGCTCCGGGGAGACTTCCTGCTGAATCAGCCCGAGCGGGAACAGCGGCGTCAAATCATCGGGGCCAGCGGGCTGCGGATTTGGGACCCCCCCACCCTGCAGCGGTGGCGCGGCCTCCCCGGGCAGGTCCGCCATCAGGTTTATCCACTTGCTCGGGATGTCCCGCTCCCCAAGCATGAACTTGACGGGCTGTTCGCTCACGCTCAGTCCTCCTCGCGCCAGTTCCGGCGGTGAGGATCGCGGAGGGTCATGAGGTCAAGCATCTCGCGCCAGCGGCTGGGCTTGGCGCCCGGCTCGGCGTCGCGCCACGCCGGCGCCCCTCCGTGTGGCTTGGGCAGCGCAGCCGCCGCCGCGGCATCGACCCGCAGGTCCACGCCGTGCTCGTGGATCGAGGCCACCTCCTCCGCGGGGACGAAGTGGCGCTCAGAGCCGGCGCGGAGCACCACGCCGTGGAAGATGTCTTCCGCCGGTGCGCTCACCACGTGGTCGACGGTCCCTACCTGCTCGCCGTCCGAGGCGTACACAGGCACCCCCTTCTCCAGCACTTCGTAGGCGATCGGAAGTCCCTCGTCCATGTCGGGGGAGCTTATCGGCGGTCTACGGAATCGTCACCCGGATCCGCGCCACCGGCGCCAGCTGCCGGCGCTGGTACGAGCGGCTCGTGTCGAGTTGAAGCGTCCACGTGCCGCTTGCGACCGAGAACGGGAACAGCCGCCGCCGCGCGGTACGCAGATATCCGCACTGCCCGCCGGTGCTGCCGAGCGCGGTGGTCGTGCGCAGGCGGCCTCTGGGGTTCACATAATGGACGTAGACCTGGAGGGGCGTACCGCTGAGCGAGAACCCCCAGACCTGAAACGCCGCGGACAGCGTACGCGGCGAGCCGCCAGAAGCGAGCACCCGTGCGCCGGCTCGCCTGGTGAGCGTGAAGGTCGATGCCGCGGTGGTCGTGCCATCGCTGACCGCCAGCTGCTCGACGTGCTGCGCGGCTCCGGCGGGAAGGCCGCCTGGATAGATGGGGACCGCGAGGGTGCCGCTTCCGTCGGTCGACCGCTGGCCGAGGTAGACGCCGTCGATCGTCACCACGTAGCTCGAATAGGGCCCGAAGCCCTGACCGGCCAGCTGGACCGTCTGACCCACCAGATAGCAACCCCGGTCCGTGCTGAGGGTCGCCGCGGCGGCTGCGTTGCCAGGCGCGAGCCCGCACCACAGGGCGGCGAGCGCGCCCAGTGGCAGCCACAGCCGCGCTCGGCGCCGCATAATCGGATACAAGTGCAAGCTCGAATCCACGAGCCGAGGAGGATAAGGCGTGCCTACCTACATCATGCTCTCCACCCTGACGCCGGACGGCGTACAGACGATCAAGAACAACCCGGCCCGCATTCGGGAGGTCAACCGGGAGATCGAGCAGCTGGGCGCGACGGTCAAGGCGCAGTGGGCCACGCTTGGGCACTTCGACTTCGTCAATGTCGTCGAGGCGCCGGATGAGAAGACGATCGCCCGCGTGTCGCTGGAGCTCGGCTCGCGGGGCACCGCCAAGTACGAGACCCTGAGCGCGATCCCGGTCGACGACTTCATTGGTGCCATCTGATTCCTGCTTCATCGGTGGCATCTGATTCCCCCCGAGTACTTGTGCTGGGCGGGGGCGGTCGTGAACACGCGATCGTCAAGGCCCTGCAGCGCTCCCCCCGCCGGCCGCAGCTGATGTGCGCCCCCGGCAACGCCGGGATCGCCGCCGAGGCCCGGCTGCTCGACGTGAGCGCAGGCGACGTCGACGGTGTCGTGCGCGCGGCGCGCCGAGAGCGGGCCGACCTCGTGGTGGTCGGCCCCGAGGCTCCGCTCGTGAACGGCGTGGCAGACGCGCTGGGCGCGGAGGGAATCCGCTGCTTTGGTCCCACCGCCGCCGGCGCGGCGGTGGAGGGCTCGAAGGGGTTCTGCAAGGAGGTGATGGCCGCCGCGGGCGTGGCCACGGCGGGTTATGAGGTCGTGAGCGACGTCGAGGCCGGCATGCAGGCGATCGAGCACTACCCCACGGTGATCAAGGCCGACGGCCTGGCAGCAGGCAAGGGGGTGGTGATCGCGGAGGACGAAGCGCAGGCCCGCGGCGCCCTGGAGCAGCTGCTGGTGGAGCACCGCTTCGGCACCGAGCGTGTGGTAGTGGAGGAGTTTCTCGAGGGCGAGGAGCTCTCGCTGCTGGCGCTGTGCGACGGGGACCGCGCGCTCCCACTGGCTTCCGCCCGAGACTACAAACGGATCTTCGACGGCGACCAAGGCCCCAATACCGGGGGTATGGGCTCTTACTCGCCGGTGAGAGAGATCGACGCCGGGCGGGCGGCGGAGATCGGGCGCACGGTCCACCAGCCGGTGCTCGACGAGCTCCGGGCCCGCGGCATTCCGTTCCACGGCGTGCTCTATGCCGGCCTCATGCTGACGGCGGACGGCCCCAAGGTGCTCGAGTTCAATGTCCGCTTCGGCGATCCCGAGACCCAGGCCATCCTGCCGCGGCTGCGCTCCGATCTGCTCGGGCTGCTGGAGCGCGCAACCGAACCCGGGGGCCTGGGCGGAGTCGAGCTGCGGTGGGCGTCCGCGACCGCGGTGACGGTAGTGCTGGCCAGCGAGGGCTACCCCGAGTCGTCCTCGAGCGGCGATGAGATCAGTGGTCTGGACAGGGTCGCACCCGATGTGCAGGTCACACACGCGGGCACCGCCCGCTCGCCCTCGGGCGTCCTGGTAACCGCCGGGGGACGAGTGCTGGGCGTGACCGCGCTGGGGGCGGACGCGGCAGACGGCCGGGACGCCGCATATGCTGCCGCCGACATGGTCGAGTTCAGGGGCAGACAGATGCGGCGCGATATCGCGCTTGGTGCGGTCCGCGCATGAACGAAAGGGGCGTGCGGTGACAAGCGAAGGTCTACCGGTTGAGGAGCAGCAGCTCGAGGCGGTCGAAGAAGTCCGCGAGGAGCTCGAGGAGCTCGAGGCAGACGCACCGCAGGTCGGCATCGTGATGGGCTCGAAGAGCGACCTGCCGGCGATGGAGGCCGCCGAGAACGAGCTTCGCGATCGCGGAATCCGCTGCGAGGTCCGCGTCATGTCCGCCCATCGGGAGCCCGACAAGGTCGCCGACTATGCACGCAACGCAAAGATGCGCGGCCTGCGGGTGATCATTGCCGGCGCCGGCCTGTCGGCCGCCCTCCCCGGCGTCGTCGCGGCGCACTCTGAGTTGCCCGTGGTCGGCGTGCCGCTGACCACGCGGACCTCGGTTGCCGGAGGCCTCGACGCGCTGCTGTCGATTACCCAGATGCCCCCCGGGGTTCCCGTGGCCTGCGTGGGCATCGACTCGGCGCGCAACGCGGCCGTGCTCGCGGCGCGCATACTCGAGAGCTGAGCTCGCCTACAGCTCCAGCACCGCGTCGGCACGGGCCGTGACGAGCTCGTCGTGGCTGGCGCAAACGACCGTCTGGCCGCCCTGCGATGCGGCGCCGGCCAAGAGCTCCGCCATGGCCACGGTCATCGCCTCGTCGAGCCGCGACGTCGGTTCGTCGACGATCAACAGCCCGTCTGCGCAGGCGAGGGCCCGGGCCAGCGCTACGCGCTGACGCTCGCCCGCCGAGAGCCGCGCGACGCGCTGGCGGGCACGCTCTGAAAGGCCCACCCGCGAGAGCTCCGTGATCGCCCGCTGGGACGCGGCTGGCTGCTCGCACCCCCGCAGGGCGAGCGCCAGCTCCACATTCTCCCGGGCGCTCAAAAACGGCACCGGCGCGGGCTCTTGCGCCAGATAGCCGATTCGCGAGCGACGCAGCTCCGCCAGGCGCTCCTGGTCGCGGCCGAGTGGCTGCGCGTCGATCAGGACCTCGCCGCCGTCCGGACGCTCGAGTCCACAGAGCAAGCGCAACAGCGTCGTCTTGCCCGACCCAGAGCGACCCGTGACGACGGTGAGCCGTCCGGGGGCGAAAAAGTGCGAGACGCCCTCGAGCACGCGGCGCTCGGTCGGACCGCGTCCGAAGCGGCGCTGGAGCGCGCGGGCCTCGAGCTGTGCGGGCTTGGACGGCGGTGCCGTTGCGGGCTTGGGCGCGCGGGCCGGCGGCTGCTCGCCCGCGGACGGCGCGGGCCCCTCGGACGGCGCGGGCCCCGTGGACGGCGCGGGCCCCGGGGTCAGCAGCAACCCGTCCGGGGTGCGCCTGATGCGTACGCGCGTGGCTACGCCGCTGGCCTCGAGCAGCTCGCTGGGGAGCCTGATCCAGCCCCCTCGCCCGACGATGAGCGAGCGAGACCGCCCGCCGCGCCCGTTCTCGTGGGCCGGGCTGTCCTCCACCACGCGGCCGTCGCGCAGCTGAACCACGCGGTCCGCTTCACCGGCGGCGGCCGGATCATGCGAGACGAGGATCGCTCCCGCACGCTCGGTGCGGACGAGCGAGCCCAGCAGCTCGCGGACGGTCCGGGCCGAGGCTTCGTCGAGCTCACCGGTCGGCTCGTCGGCCAGCAACAGCAGCGGGCGATGAGACAGCGCCGCGCACAGGGCGACGCGCTGGCGCTCGCCTCCCGAGAGCTCTTTGGGCAACGCGTGCCGGCGCTCGGCGAGACCCACGGCTTCGAGTAGCTCTGCGGTCCGGGCCTCGCACGCATCCCGAGCGGTTCCCCTCAGCCGCAGGGGCAGGGCCACGCATTCGCCGATCGGTAGGTCGGGGGGCAGGCTCCGTTCGGAGCGCTCGTCAAGAATGCCGATGGCCTCGCGCCGGAGCGCCGCCCGCTCGCGCGCAGAAAGGCGCCCCATGTCGCGGCCAAGGATCTGGGCCACGCCGGCCGACGGAGGCTCGAGCCCAGCGACGATCCGCAGCAGCGTCGACTTGCCGGCGCCGCTCGGACCGAGCACGCACACGAGCTCGCCGGCTCGGAGCTTCAGTGACAGGCCCTGGAGGGCGGCCGCGTCACCTTCGGGGGTGCGATGCACGCGGAACACGTCGATCAGCTCGACGACGCTCATGTCGCTCGCTCGCTCGCAAGCCAGCCGCTGAGCGCCAGCGCCGCCAGTGAACCGACCAGCCACAGCGCCAGCGCTGCCGCCGGGAGCACGGTGACCGCGGGCGGGCGGACGCTGCCGAGCACGCCGCGGAGAGCGGGGACGGCGAGGACGGTGAGCAACACGGTCAGCGCCGCGCCAGCCAACACGCCCATCCCCGCGGCCAGTAGGAGGCGCAGACGCAGTTCTCGCCTCAGCCCGCGCGGGCCGAGGCCGATGCCCGCCAGATCGCGGCGGAATCCCGCATCGGTGCTCGAATCGCTCGCCGCCGCCAGAGCCCCCACCATGGCCAGCACCAGTGTGAGCGCCGCCGCTGCCAGCAGCGTCCCCATCACGGCCCGCGCGGTGGGGTCGTTGCGCAGCGTCCGCTCCACGTCGCGGCGGAACGTGCTCGTCAGCTGTGCCAGCGGTGCAGCGGCTAGGGCGGCCTCCAGCCGGCGGGGGCGCGGCGCCGACAGCCAGAGCTCGTTCGCCATGCCCTGTCCGGGAGCCTGCGCATCGAGCGCCGCGCCCAGCTGCGAGGTGTCGGCGACCACGAACCCTTCCGCGTTGCCGGGGAGCGTGGGAAAGCGGCGCACCACGCCGACCACGTGCGCGCGGACTGGCAAGCCGTCGATCGTCAGTGGCAGCTCGCCGGCAGGCCCACTGGCTGCGGCCGTGGCCGGGTCCACCACGACCGCCAACGGTCGCGTGTCGCTCGGTTGCGGAGGGCGCAGCACGCCTACCGAGCTCGTGGCGGCGAACCGGGCAACGACGCCGGCGCCGTCCGCACCCACCACGCGTGCCGCGCCGACCCCGCGCCAGCCGGCGGTCGGCAGCACCGCGAGCGTGTCACCGCGTCGGTCGAGCGCCACTGGCGCGCCGAGACGCAGTGCGGTGACCAGCTGCGGCTGGGCCACAGGGTTCTCGGCGTTCTGATGGCCCGCGGTGGCCTCTGTGCCGGACGGGACGGCCAGCTGAAGCGCCTCGAGCTCGAACCGGCCGGGCGGCAGCGCGGCCCTCAGGGTCGCCTGCTTCGGCAGCGCTTCCCCCAGCGGCAGCCGCTGGACAGATCCGTCGGGCAGTCGCAAATCGGCAGTCACATCGACGCCGAGTTCGGGCGATTCGGCTCGGACAGCGAGCCAATGGGCGCCCGCGGGCAGCTCGGGACCGGAGCGGCGGACCGGTCCAGGGGGCACGAGCCTCCGGGCCAGCTCCGGCAGCGGCTGCGAGCCGTCGCTGACACGCCAGCCGCGCATCATCGTGAGCCCGCCTGTGGGCACGCCCAGGGCCGGGACGGTCGCCGTGGCACCGCCGCTCGGGTAGCTGGCGTCGGTCCGCCGCACCGGCAGAACCGCGCCGCCCGCCAGGGCGCGCCAGCGCGACAGCGGCGCAACCTCAAGCGGCGTGGCGAAGTCAACGCCGGGCGTCACAGTGGCGTCTAGTGGGACGCGGTCGGCCGCCTGGTCAGAGACGTTTCGCTCCAGCGTCGCGCGGAAGCAAAGCGCAAAGCCGCCGATACCGATGCTGATCGCGATGAAGGCGATCGACAGCGAGGACAGCCCGGGCCCCCGGGCGAGACCGAGCGAAGCCACGCGCACGAGCGGCGGCGCCCCCCGGCCAAAGCGCCCCCCGAGCCGCAGGACGAGCGTCGCGCCGCGCAGCAACAGCACTCCGCCCGCCAAGCAGACCAGCGGAGCGAGCAGCAGCGCCAGCGCGCCGTGACCGGTTCCGAGGGCGAGGGCCACGGCGATGCCGGCCAGCGCCGACAGGCCCAGCAGGTCGGCGAGCGCAACCAGCAGCCGGCTCGGCGAGGCAGCCACGACCGCCAGTCCCGCCGTTCCCAGCAGCCACGCCACCGGTATGCCGACCGCGGTGAGCGGCCTCAGCAGCGCGTGATCGAGCACCGCCTTCGGCAGCCCCGCGCTGGCGGCGAGAATCGAGCACGCGGCGACGCCCAAAACCGCACCGGCCAGCAGCGCCACCCCGGCGACCCAGCCGGCCTCCAGCAGAGTCAGCGCGCCCGCCTGCCCCGTGCGTGCCCCCGCCACCTGCAGCCGTGCCAGCTCGGCGCGGTGCTCGCGGCGCATCGCTCCCCCGGCCAGGACCACGAACACGGCCAGCGCCGCGAGCGCGCCGCCCCCCGTCAGCAGCAGCCGCTTCGGGGCCGCATCGGCCCGGGCCCTGGCGGCGGCGAGCGTGTCGAACGGGGCTGTCAGAGAGAAGCCGCTGCCGGCCCCAGTGAGCGTCACCTGCGCGCGCTGAAGTGCCCGCTCGATCGGCGGGATGTCCCAGCTGTCGACGCGCCCCAGGGGCAGCGCGCTGGCCCAGCTGTGAACGCGGAACTGAGCGCTCAGCGCGGGCAGCCGCTCGAGGCCGCCGACGTCGCCGCTCACGAGCAGCGCCGGGCCGCCCCCGGCGGCGGGTAACCCCAGCGGGACCGCGGCGCGCAGCTGCGCCGTCCCGGTGACGGAGATCCTGATACCGGCGGCGGTTAGCGTCGAGCTCGACAGACGGCCCCCGGCAAGCAGCATCGGGCAGTCGGCGGTGTAGCAGGCACCGAGCAGGGGACCGCCGGAGCTCCAGCGTGTCAGCGGCGCGACGGCGGCGAGCCGAACCAAGCTCCCGCTCAGGCGGATGGGGCTAACCAGGACCGCCTCGCTGGTAGCGGGCGTGCCCAGGCGCGCCAGCAGCCGGCGGGCCTGGTGCTCGACGGCGGGCGTCACCGGGTTGGTCCACGTCAGGCGCACGGTGCGCTCGAGAACAGAGCTTTGCGCCAGGGAGTCACGGGCCGCTTGGTCCCCGGAGATCGTCGCTTCGCCGATCACCGTGAGCGCGAACCCCACTGCCACGGCCATGCCGGCGGCCGCGAGCAGGAAGCGCCACGGTCGCCTGCGGGCGTGAGCGAGCGCCAGCGACAGCAGGGCGCTCACCGGCCCCGCCGGCGCCGATAGTGGGCCTTGGACTTCGCCCTTCCACCGCAGATCGACATCGAGCACCACCGGCCGGTGCGGTTTCGGGAGTGGTCGTAGAACGCCCAGCCGCAGTGCTCGCCGGGACAGGCCTTGAGCCGCGCCCAGCTGCCGACGAGCATCGCCCGGGCCACGATCGACACGAGCAGCGCGATTGCGTGCTCAAACTCGTCGTCGTTCACGGGGCGAAGGCTCGGGCCGTCACTGAGGAGGCTGATCCTCACTGCGGCCGAGAGAGCCTCCGGGTCGCAATCGGCGAGCGGCCGCCCGCGGGCCGGCTCCCCGCCATTGCCATAGGCCAGCGCGCGCAGGCCCTCGCGCAAGGCGAGCGCTCGCGCCAGCTGTGAAGGGGAGAGAACGGCCCCGGGATCGATCAACCCGTGGTCGGACAGCCACCCGGCGAGTCGCTTCGGCGTCTTCAGCAGCTCGTCGCCGCCCCCGTCGAGGTCGTAGTGGGTGTTCACGAACTCCTGGACAAGTGCCAGGTCTCCGGGCGCCGCGGCCCGTCCCCCGGGCTGGATGCTCTCACCACTCAACGCCGATCGACGGTTAGGGTACGCCACGGCGACCAAAGTGATCGCCCCACCGCGCGCTAGCCTTTCGCCTCGGCAACGGCGGCATGCCCGAAGCGATCCTCCATCTCTCCTCGTTGATCGGAAGTCCGCTGCTCGACTCGGCGGGCGACCGCCTCGGACGCGTGCAGGACGTGGTGGCTCGCCTGGACTCGGGTGACGGCCTACCCCCGGTCGCCGGCTTGGAGGCGCGGATCGGCGGCCGGCAGCTGTTCGTGCCCTCCAACCGCCTCGAGCGGCTGGAGCGAAACGGGGCGCACACGTCTACGACCAAGCTGAACCTGGCCCAGTTCGAGCGGCGCTCGGGTGAGGTGCTGCTGCGTGCCGACATCCTGGACCGCAGCCTCATCAACGTCGAGCAGGCCCGTCTCGTGAAGGCGCGGGAGGTAGACCTGGTCTGCGATGGGGGGGTCTGGCGCGTGGCCGGCATCGACCCCAGCTTTCGCGCCAGGCTGAGGCGTCTGTTACCGCGTCGGTTTCGGCGCCACGAGGATGAGCACGACCGGTTCGTGGCCTGGGAGAAGATGGAGGCGTTCGTCGGTCACGTCCCGAGCTCCAGGCTCAAGCTGCCGGTCAGGCGGATCGCACGTCTGCACCCCGCACAGATCGCCGACCTCGTCGAGGCCGCCTCGCACGACGAGGGCGAAGAGATCCTGGCCGCGGTGGGCGAGGACAAGGAACTCGAGGCGGACGTGTTCGAGGAGCTCGACGACGAGCACCAGGTGGAGTTTCTGCGCGAGCGCTCAGACCGCGAGGCGGCGGCGGTGCTGTCCAGGATGGAGACGGATGACGCCGCCGATCTGCTGCTGGAGATCGAGCAGGACCGCCGCTTGCCGATCCTAAACCTGCTGCCAGCGGCCAAGCAGCGCAAGATCCGAAACCTGCTCGGACACAACCCCTCGACAGCGGGCGGGCTGATGAACCCCGATTTCTTCTCGGCGCCCGCCGACGCGCTCGTTTCGGACACCTTGACGCGGATCCGCAGAGCGGACCTGGAGCCAGAGCAGCTGGCGACCGTGTGGGTGGTCGACGAGCGGGGCGTCCTGGCGGGAGCCGTGCTGCTCGCCGAGCTGGTGGGCGCGGGAGAGGAGGACCAGCTGGCCAGCCTGATCGAGACCCCCCTGCCGACCGTCACCGCGGAGACCGACCTGCCCGAGCTGGCGATGCTGATGACCGACTACGACCTGACGGGTCTCCCGGTGGTCGATGGAGAAGGCAAGCCGGTGGGAGTCGTGTCCGTGGATGACGTTCTGGAGCGCGTCCTGCCCGAGGAGTGGCGCTGGCGCGCCGGCGCCGCCCGGAGCTGAATCGCGCTCTGGCCACCGGGTCAATGAGGCTCCGAGCGCCGTGTTTGCGGCGTGAACAGGCATTCGCGCGCTGGTAGGCTGAAGATAGGAGTTTCGATGAACCACCACGACTTACATCAAGACAACGACGAGCGACCGCGAAGTAGCAGCCTCGCGGCCGGGGTCGTGGACGGTCTAGCCGGGAGCTCCCGGGTCTAGCCGACCTTCCCCCGACCGCGGTAGCCGCGGCACGGGCGAGAAAGGAGGTCGAGCAGATGACTTCAGAGCATCGCGCGGGTGTCCGCTCCGCGTCGGCGCCGGCGCGTGAGCCTGCCGTGCTCGACTCCGCCCCCGTCGGCGACATCCAGGGCGCGTTCGGGACGATCAAGCAGCACGAGGAGGCTCATCCCGGCCTTCGCTCGCGGGCACTGGCGCTGCTGGCGATCATCGGGCCGGGGCTGATCGTGATGGTCGGCGACAACGACGCCGGGGGCGTCGCCACCTACTCGCAGGCCGGGCAGAACTACGGCACGAGCCTCTTGTGGGTGCTGATCCTGCTCATCCCCGTGCTGATCGTCAACCAGGAGATGGTCGTCCGGCTGGGAGCCGTGACCGGCGTGGGGCACGCCAGGCTGATCGTGGAGCGCTTCGGACGGGGTTGGGGACTATTCATGTCGAGCTTCCTCCTGCTGCAGAACTTCCTGATCATCGTCACGGAGTTCATCGGGGTGAACCTCGCGTTGTCGTACCTCGGCATCTCGCAGTACATCTCCGTGCCGGTGGCCGCGGTTGCGCTGATCGCCGTCACAGCCAGCGGCAGTTTTCGCCTCTGGGAGCGCTCGATGTTCCTGTTCGTCTTCGCCAACCTGCTGGTGTTCCCGCTGTTCTTCCTCGCCCGTCCGAAGGCGGGACAGATCGCGCGCCATTTCGTGGTTCCGGGCATCCACGGCGGAGCGACATCCGCCGCCGTGCTGCTGATCATCTCGATCGTGGGGACGACGGTCGCTCCGTGGCAGCTGTTCTTCCAGCAGTCAAATATCGTCGATAAGCGCATCACGCCGCGATGGGTCAACTACGAACGCATTGACACGTTCATGGGCGCCGCAGTCGTCGTGATCGCTGCCGGCGCGCTGATGTGCATCACCGCGTTCGCGTTCGGCGGTACCCACTACTTCGGTCACTTCATCGACGCCGGAACGGTGGCTCATGGCATCGATCACACCGTGGGTTCGCTGGGCGCCGCGTTCTTCGCGATCGTGCTTCTGAACGCGTCGCTGATCGGAGCCGGCGCGGTCACGCTTGCTACGTCGTACGTCGTCAGCGATGTCACGGGCGGTAGGGGCTCTCTGCATCGCAGCTTCGCCCAGGCCAAGGGCTTCTACGCGGCTTTCAGCGTGCTGATCGTGGTGGCGGCGGGAATCGTCCTCATCCCTCGGGCTCCGCTCGGGGTCATCACGGAGGCGGTGCAGGCGCTGTGCGGCATCGTGCTGCCGATGACGACGTTGTTCCTGCTCATGCTGTCCAACGACCGCGAGGTGCTGGGCCCGTGGGCCAATCCTGGCTGGCTGAAGGCGCTCGCCAGCCTGATCGTTGGAACGTTGATCGTGCTCTCGCTGATTCTGACCATCACCACCCTGTTTCCGTCTATCAACGTCGGCGACCTGGCCGCGGGCGGGGCCGTCGCCTTGGTGCTGGCTCTGGGCGTGCTGGGGCTGGTCGCCTACCGTAATCGTGGCGGCTCGGCTACCGAGGCCAAGCTGGCAGGAGACGTCCCGAAGGAGCAGTGGACGATGCCGCCAGCCGCCCTACTGTCCCGGCCGCGGTGGTCACGGGCCCGCCACACGGCGATGCTCGCGCTGGGGTCGTACATGGTCGTTGCCCTCGTCATGCTGATCGTCAAGGCCGTACAGCTCGGCGGCGGCTGAAAGCGGTCGTTCGTTATTAAGGCGCGCGCGGCTTCAGCCGCAGCGCGCCCTTTCTAATCAGGAGCCTGTTCTGGATAGCGCGGCAGCCCGTCGTCGGGGATCGGGTGCCACGGCGCGGCGTAGGCGACGAACTGGTGATGCATGGGTCGGACGCCGGGATCGTCGTCGAGGACGTGAAAGGTCCCCGGTCGGGCGCGCGCTGGCGGAGAACGCCGTTCCGGTCCGGCGCTGACAGCGCCGGCAGTGGCAGTAGGCCGCCCCCACCGGCGGCTCGGTCAGCTCGAACTGGACGATGCCGCAGTTGCAGCGGCCGGTCAGCCTCGGCTGCACCGGTTTCACTAGGCCGAAGCCGGACGGGCCTGGGCGCTGTATTCGTCGTTGGGGAGCATGTTCGTGGCCATCGCCATACGGTTGGTGAGGTTGTACATGGCGCTCAGCTCGGCCACATCCCAGGCCTCCTCTTCGGTCAGGCCCGCGTCGCGCAGCGTTTGAAGATCGGCGCGGCTCATCTCGTGGGGCCGCAGCGTGAGCTTCTCCGCGTACTCGCAGATCGTCAGACGGCGGGCGTCGAGGCCGGCCCGGCGCCAGTCGTAGGAGATACGCTCGCCGAGCACGGGGTCGCCCAGCTCCTGCCGTAACTCCGCTCCGTGCGCCACCAGGCAGTAGAGGCAGCGGTTTGCGGCGCTGACCACCACGGCGACCATCTCCCGGTCCGCCGCGCTCAGTCCCGGGGTCGGCTCGTGCAGCTGCCGGTAGTGAGCAAACCACGCGCTCAGGCGCTGGGGCCGGAACGCGTAGACGCGAAACACGTTGGGCACGAAGCCCAGTCGCTCCCGGGCTTTGGCGAACAGACGGCGCAGGTCGGCCGGCAGCGACTCCTCTTCGGGAACGCTGAACCACGAGCCGGTCTGATCGCCGGCCGTCGCCCTCGGAGTCTCGCCCGCGGCGATGCCCTGCATCCCGCCCAACGCTAACAGCCCCCGGACCGCTGCGATACTGGCTCGCCGCATGCCCCAAGCCCCCTATACCTCGTCGCTGGCCGCTGAGCTCTCGGTGGACGTGCTGGCGCGCTTCGAGCGCTACGTCCGCGTCGACACGCAGTCGCGCCAGGACGGCGGAGGCTCGCCGAGCACGCCCGGCCAGCTGGAGCTCGGCCGCTTGCTGGCGGAGGAGTTGCGGGCTGCGGGTCTCAGTGACGCGGAGCTCGACCGGGCCGGCTACGTGATGGCTACGCTCCCGGGCAACGTGGACGGCGAGCGCCCGGTGATCGGGCTCCTCGCGCACGTCGACACGAGTCCCGAGGCCCCGGGAAGCGGGGTCGAGCCAGTGGTCCACCGTGGCTATGGCGGGGGCGTTATCGAGCTCCCGCGCCAGGGCACGCGGCTGGATCCGGAAGCCATGCCCGAGCTTCGGGACAAGGCCGGCCACGACATCGTCACCTCCAGCGGCGACACGCTGCTGGGCGCCGACGACAAGGCCGGTGTGGCGGAGATCATGGCCGCCGTCGCCTACCTCGCCTCGCACCCGGAGCGGCCGCGGCCGACGCTCAGGGTCGGCTTCACTCCCGACGAGGAGATCGGTGAGGGAGCGAAGCGCTTCGACATCGAGCGCTTCGGCGCCAAGTTCGCCTACACGCTCGACGGCTCGGATCTCGGCGAGCTCCAGGATGAGACCTTCTCCGCCTATGGAGCGGTGGTGACCGTGGAGGGGGTAGAGGTCCATCCCGGTGACGCGACGGGGAAGATGGTCAATGCGCTGCGACTCGTGGCCCGCATCGTCGCGGCGCTGCCCAGCGATCGGTTGACGCCCGAGACCACGGCCGGCCGCGAGGGCTTCGTCCACCCGTACGCCCTGACCGGGACACCCGCTCGCGCCGAGTTGAGATTGATCGTCCGCGACTTCGAGGAGGACAAGCTCGAGGCGCATCTGGCACTGCTGGAGCGCACGGCCCGCGAGATTGTCGAGCGGGAGCCCAGGGCGCGGGTGAAGGTCGACGTCCGCAGGCAGTACCGCAACATGCGCTCGTATCTCGAGCCCTACGAGGCCGTGGTTCGCGTGGCCGAGACGGCGGTCCGCGCCGAGGGCATCGACCCCGTGCGGACGCCGATCCGGGGCGGCACGGACGGGTCGATTCTCAGTGAACGGGGACTTCCCACGCCAAATCTCTTCACCGGAGGCCACGAGTTCCACTCGGTCCGCGAGTGGGCGTCGCTCCAGGAGATGGCCGCCGCGGCGGCGACGATCGTCCGCCTGGCCGAGGCGTGGACTGAGCCGCGGGCTTGAGCGGGCGGTGTCGCGACGGCCTCTGCGCCCGCTCCCGACCCTGACCGTCTCGCTCGTTAGCCTCAAGCGGCCGTGTCCACATCATTCACAGGTTCGCTGGCATCCGTCGACGGGACGCTGACGTCCGCCGCCGAGGCGACGATCCCCGCCACCGATGAGGGGCTGCTGCGGGGCGACGGGGCGTTTGAGGTGATTCGGGTCTACGACGGCAAGCCGTTCGCGTTCGAGGATCATCTCAGGCGCCTCGAGCGCTCGGCGCGCAACCTCCGGCTGCCGGTGGACCTCGAGGCCGTTCGCGCCGAGGCCCACCGCCTGCTGGCCCAGGCCGGCTCCGGGCCGGACCACGACTTGTTGCGGATCGTCATTACTCGCGGCGGCCGCCGGCTGCTGCTCACCGAGCCGATGCACGAAACCCCCGATCAGATCCGCCTGTGCTCGGTCACCTACTCGCCGACGCGAGTGCTCGATGGCGTCAAGTCGCTCTCCTACGCCGCCAATATGCTCGCCAGCCGCCTGGCCCGCGAGCAAGGCTTCGACGAAGCGCTGTTGGTGACCCCGCACGGCCGCGTGCTCGAAGCCCCCACAAGCTCGATCTTCTGGATCGAGAACGAGCAGGTATTCACGCCTCCGCTGGACGAGCACATCCTGGCCTCGATCACGCGGGGCCTGGTTGTCACGCTGACGGGCGCAGCGGAGCGCCCGTGCACGCTCGATGACCTATTTCAGGCGGACGAAGCGTTCCTGGCCTCGACGACGCGTGAGGTGCAGCCGGTGGCGGCAATCGACTCTCACAGCTTCACCTGCCCGGGGTCGGTGAGCGAGCGCATCGCCGCTGAGGTGGGCGCTCGCATTCAGTCCGAGCTGGGCTCTGTGTGAAGGTCCTGACGGTCATCGGCAACCGCCCCCAGTTCATCAAGGCGGCGGCGGTGACGCCAGCGCTGCGGGCCGCTCATGAGGAGGTGATGGTCCACACGGGCCAGCATTTCGACGATCAGCTCTCCGCCGTGTTCTTCGCCGAGCTCGGGCTCCCGCCCCCGGAACGGGAGTTGGGGGTCGCTCTGGGCTCCAACACATCGCAGACTGCTCGGATGCTGAGCGGGTTGGAGCCCGTGCTCAGCGAGGTGCGTCCCGATGCGGTGCTCGTCTACGGAGACACGAACTCCACGCTGGCCGGCGCTCTGGCCGCGGCCCAGGCCCAGGTTCCGATCGCCCACGTCGAGGCCGGCATGCGCTCCTTCGACCGCACGATGCCCGAGGAGCTGAACCGCGTTCTGACGGACCATGCAAGCAGTCTGCTTCTGTGCTCCTCGGAGTCGGCCGCGGTGCAGCTGCGGCGGGAAGGGGTCGGCGGCCGCGTGGAGGTGGTGGGCGACGTCATGGTGGACGTGGCCGCCGCCGTGCAGCCCCGCGCCCGGCGGCGCCTCGATCTGCTCGAGCCGTACGGTCTGAAGTCCGGGCAATACGTGGTCGCCACCGCACACCGGGCGGGAAACGTCGATGACCCGACGCGCTTGGCGCAGCTGGTGGAGTTGCTGACGGCGGTGCCGATGCCGGTCGTGGCCGCCGTTCACCCCCGGACCCGCAGGCGACTGGAAGCGGGAGGGTTGATCAAACAGCTCGAGGCGGCCGAGCAGGTGACGCTTACCCCGCCGCTGGGCTACGTGGAGCTGGCGGCGCTCGTTTGCAGCGCCCGCGCCGTGATGACCGACTCCGGTGGACTGCAAAAGGAGGCCTACCTGGCCGCGGTTCCGTGCATCACGCTGCGCGCGAGCACCGAGTGGACGGAGACGGTGGAACAGGGCTGGAACGTACTCGTGGATCTGGACCGAGATCGGGCGCTGGCGGCGCTCCAGCGCCAGCCGCCCAGCGAGCGTCCCGCCCTGTACGGCGATGGCCACGCCGGAGAGCGCGTCGTCGCCGCGCTTACACTGCAGGCTTTATGACGGAGCCCGCAATCAACGTGGGGGTCGTCGGGCTCGGCTATTGGGGCCCGAATCTGGCGCGCAACTTCGCCAGCCTGCCCGGCTGCGAGCTGACATGGTGCTGTGACGCCTCGAGCGAGGCGCGGGCCAGGGTCGAGCGAGCCTTTCCGCAGACGCGGTTCACCGCCAATCTCGACGAGCTACTGGCCGATCCGAAGCTCGACGCACTCGCCGTGGCGACGCCCGTCCCCACCCACCCGGAGCTAGCCGTGCGCGTGCTCGAAGCCGGCAAGCATTGCTTCGTCGAGAAGCCACTGGCCCAGTCGGTGGCCGCCGGCGAGCGCGTGGTGGCCGCGGCCGAGGCCAGCGGCCGGCTGCTGATGGTCGGGCACCTGCTCGAGTACCACCCGGGGGTCCGCCAGCTCAAGGAGCTCGCGGATTCCGGCGAGCTTGGTGACCGCATCTACTACATCTACGGGAACCGGCTCAACCTGGGCAAGCTCCGTTCGGACGAGAACGCGCTGTGGAGCCTCGGCGCGCATGACGTCTCGGTCGTGCTCTACCTGGCGGGCGAAGAGCCTCATGAGGCCGTGGCGCACGGCGAGTCCTACGTCCGTAGCGACGTGGAGGACGTCGTCTTCTGCTTCATGCGCTTTCCCTCCGGGCTTTCCGCACACCTCCATCTCTCCTGGCTCGATCCCCACAAGGAGCGGCGCTTCACGATCGTCGGCTCGCGGCAGATGGCCACCTTCGACGACATGGCAGTGGAGGGCAAGCTGACCGTCTACGACAAGGGCTTCGACGAGGACGCCCGCGGCTACGGCGAGTACATCACCCGCGCCGGAGGCAGCTGGTCGCCCGGGGTCCGCAACGACGAGCCGCTGCGCATCGAGTGTGAGCACTTCGTGCAGTGTGTGCGCACGGGCGAGCGCCCGCGCTCCGATGGGGACAGCGGCCTGCGCGTGGTGCGCGTGCTGGAACGCCTTCAGCGTTCCCTGGAGGACTCGCGACGAACGCAGCCGGGGGCGGGCGGCGCCGTGCAAGAGTCGACTCCGCCCACGCCGCTGGACATTCGCATCCGTGCCTGAGCTCCCGCCGGGGGCGTACGTGGCACCCAGCGCCGAGCTGGCCGACGACGTGGCGCTCGGCCCCGGGGCGGTCGTCTATGCCGGGGCCCGAATCGGGGCCGGAACGCAGATCGGGGCCGGCGCGGTCGTCCACGAGCGCACCGTGGTCGGCGAACGCTGCCTGGTCGAGGACGGCGCGGTGCTGGGCAAGCTCGCACGCCTGAAGGCGACCTCCAGCGCCCGTCGCAGCGAGGCGCCGACGCCGCTCGTATTGGATCCCCGGACGACGGTCTGCTGCGGCGCCGTGGTCTACGCCGGTGCACGCGTCGGCGCCGGCGCGATCGTCGGCGATCGCGCACAGGTCCGCGAGCGCGCCGTCATCGGTTCCGGCTCGGTAGTCGGCGGCGGCTCAACGGTCGATTTCGACGTCCTCATCGGCGAGCGGGTGTCGATCCAGACGATGGTTTACGTGACCGCCGGGACGCTTGTTGAGGACGACGTGTTCGTCGGTCCCGGGGTGACGACTACCAACGACCACACGATGGGACGCCACCCGCGGGCTGCGCCGCTAGAAGGTCCGACGCTGCGCCGCGCGTGCCGCGTCGGCGGCGGCGCGGTGCTCGTCCCGGGGGTGGAGATCGGAGAGGAGGCCTTCGTCGCCGCGGGCGCGGTCGTGGCCGCCGACGTCCCACCACGTGCGGTCGTGATGGGTGTCCCAGCCCGGGTGGTGCGCGAGGTCGGCGATGAGGATTTGATCGAGGGCTGGCGGTGAGGCGCGCGGGCGTCACCGGGCCGCGCGCCGAGACGCGCTCCTCACCGGGCCGAGGGCTGAGGGCCGCTCCTCACCGGGCCGAGGGCTGAGGGCCGCTCCTCACCGGGCCGAGGGCTGAGAGAATCCCCGAACCGCGAGACGAGGAGAGGCAAGATGGAGAGTTGGGACATCCCGGAGCTGTCGATCGAGTCCCATCAGCCGCAGGTGCTCCGCTCCGACGAGGAGATGCGCGCGATCGCTATCCACCTGCCCGCAGGCGACGAGCTCCAAGAGCACCAGGTGCACGAGCGTGCGTACATGCTGGTGGCCGACGGCGAAATCGACATCTCGAACGACGAGGGCACCGTGAAGGGCGCCCCCGGGTCGCTCGTGCACTTCGATCCCAAAGAGCGGCACGCGGTCCGCGCCGTACGCGACTCTCGGCTGGTGCTGGTGCTCGCTCCGTGGCCGGGAGTCGGCCACCCGTCACGCAAGGACTAGCGGCCGCCTTACCCCGCGATCGGCGGCCGCCTTATCCCGCGACCGCCGTCAGGCGGCTGGCCTCGGTCCAGATCACCTGCTCGCGCCCCGGGCCGACGCTCACCAGGGCCACGGGCACGCCGACGAATTCGGACACGAAGGTCAGATACTCGCGGGCCTCGTCGGGCAGGTCCGACTCGCTTCGGCACTGGCTGAGGTCCTCCGACCAGCCCGGCAGCTGCACGTACTCTCCCGCGGCATGGTGGAGGACCGTCTGGTGATACGGGAAGTGCTCAAATTCGGCCCCCTCCGCGCCCCGGTATCTGGTGCAGACCTGCAGCGGTGCGATGCCTGAGAGCACGTCGAGCTTGGTGATGGCAAGCGCCGTCAGGGAATTGATTCGGGCGGCGTAGCGCAGCGCCACGAGGTCCAGCCACCCCACCCGGCGGGCGCGGCCGGTCGTCGTTCCGTACTCGCCGCCGCGCTCGCGCAGCATCTCGGAGAACGCGCCGTCGACCTCGGTCGGAAACGGGCCGGCACCCACCCGCGTGCCGTAGGCCTTCGTGACACCCCAGACCTCATCGATGTCCTTTGGCCCGATGCCGGCGCCGATGCACGCCGCTCCCGCCACGGGGTTGGAGGAGGTGACGAACGGATAGGTGCCGTGGTCGAGGTCGAGCAGGGCACCCTGAGCCCCTTCGAAGACCACCAGTTCGTCGCGATCGAGGCACTCCTGCACGATCCGGATCGTGTCGGCGATGTAGGGCTCCAGCCTGTGTCCATAGGTCACGTATTCCTCGGTCATGGCCTGGAGATCGAGCGCCGGGTCCTTGGCGAATGGCCGCAGCGTGAGGCGCTTGGGCTCAAGCGCCGAGATGATCTTCTGCTTGAGGATCTTCTCGTCGAGCAGGTCCTGCATGCGAATGCCGAGCCGTGCCGCCTTGTCGGCGTAACACGGTCCGATTCCGCGGCGGGTTGTCCCGATCTGAAGCTTGCCCAGCTTGGCCTCGCCGGCGTGGTCGAGCATCAGGTGGTAGGGCATGATCAGGTGCGCATTGGCCGAAATGCGCAGCGCGCTGGTGTCGATCCCCCGGCGGCGAAGCTCCTCCAGCTCGTCGGTCAGGACCTTGGGATCGATGACCACGCCGTTGCCGATCACGCACAGCCTGCCCGGATGCAGGATTCCCGATGGGATCAGGTGCAGCTTCCAGGTCTGGCCGTCACGCACGATCGTATGGCCGGCGTTGTTCCCGCCCTGAAAGCGCACGATGGCGTCCGCCCGCTCGGCGAGCAGGTCGGTGATCTTCCCCTTCCCTTCATCGCCCCATTGGGCGCCGACGACAACCAGTCCAGGCATGGCGGGATCAGTGTAGGACGGGACGCTCGCGGATCGAGGAGGGGCGCCGGAGATCCACCCCTCACGCCAGACGGAGATCCATTCGGCGGTCGTGGCCGAGCAGCGGCAGCTCGTCGCACATCTCCGTCAATCGGGAGACGGTCCGCTCGGTGATCTGCTCGCACAGCGCCTCTCGATCGAGAATGTTCGTCGTCACCAGCATCGAGCGCTCATCCTCGTAGCGGGCGTTGACGATCGAATAGAGCTCCTCCAACACCCACTCGTTCGTCCGCTCGGCGCCCACGTCGTCGACGTGGAGCAGGTCAACCGCTGTGAGGCGATCCAGCAGCGCGATGTGCGAGCGCTCGGCGCGATGCGTGTCACGGATCTCGTTGAGCAGTCGCGGGAGCGAGTAGATCGCCACCGAGCGCCCCGCGCTCAGGGCGGCCTTGGAGACGAGCATGGCGAGCGTCGTCTTGCCCGTCCCGACCGGTCCCATGAACCACAATCCGCGGCCGGCGTCAAGCTGCTTCTCGACCATGTCCGCGTACCGGCGAGTGGCGGCCACCACGGGGGGATCGATATCGGTCACTGGTGGCCTCTCGAAGCCGACGTCACGGTAGCGGCGCGGGATCACCGCCGACAGGCTGCGGGCTTTGGCCTGAGCCACGCGCTGCGGGCGACAGCGGCAATCGAACGCCGTGTTGGTCGCCTCGTCGTACACGAAGCCCGACCCGTCACAGGCGTCGAACGGGCAGCGATCGCTCATGCCGAGAGCCTCGCGGTCATCCCCCGAACCGCTCGGTCGCATAGTTCATGAACTTCGGGTACTGCTTCTGGAAAGTCAGCACGACGTCGCCGACTGGCCCGTTGCGGTGCTTGGCGATGATGATGTCGGCCTCGCCCGGTCGCTCTGAGTCCTCCTTCAGGTAGTACTCCTCGCGGTAGATGAACATCACGAGGTCGGCGTCCTGCTCGACCTGCCCCGATTCGCGCAGGTCAGAGAGGATCGGCTTCTTCTCCTGGCGTTGCTCAACGGCCCGGCTCAGCTGCGAGAGCGCGATCACGGGAACATCGAGCTCCCGGGCCAGGCCTTTCAGGCCCCGGCTGATCTGGCCTACCTGCTCCACGCGGCTCTCGACGCGTCCCTCGTGACGCATCAGCTGCAGGTAGTCGACGACTATCAGGCCCAGACCGCCCTGGTCTTGGAGCTTGTGGTGAAGGCGACGCGCCTTGGCCCGAACCTCCAGCACGCCGGTGTCGCTCGAATCGTCGACGAACAGTGGCGCCTGGGAGAGACGCCGGCAGGCTTCGAGGATCTTCGGCCAGCGATGCTCCGCGACCTTGCCGCGGCGCAAGTCCTCGCCGTTGATCTTTGCCTGGGAAGCCACGAACCGCTGTGCCAACTCGGACTCGGACATCTCGAGCGAGAACAGCACGACAGGGAAGCCATCCAGCGAGGCGTTCTCGGCGATGTTGGCCACGAGCGCCGACTTGCCCATCGACGGCCGCGCCGCGATCACCACCAGGTTCCCGCGCTGAAACCCTCCGGTCCGCTCATCGAGGTCCCTGAAGCCGGATGGCGTTCCCGTGAGCGGCGACTTTGCGACCGATAGGTGATGCAGGCGCTCGGTCTCTTCGTGGAGGATGTCCGCGATCGAGCGCAGCTTCTTCTGGTGGTCGTCATGGGCGATCTCCAGCACCGAGCGCTCCGCGCGTTCAAGCAGATCTCGGGCCGGTGCCTCGCGGGAGAACACGCTCGACTGAATCTCATATGTGCTCGTCAGCAGCGCCCGCATCTGCGCGTTCTCGCGGACGATCCGGCCGTACTCACGGGCGTGCCCCGCCGCGGGGACCCACCCCGCGAGGTCGTCGATCGCGGCTTTGCCTCCGACCTCGTCGAGCTTGCCGTGCTGGCGCAGCGTCTCCGCGACCGTCAGGTGGTCGATCTTGCGATCGCTCTCGAACAGCTCTTGCATAGCCGCGAAAATCGCGCCGTAATGCTCGCGGTAGAAGTGCTGCGACCGTAGCTGCTCCTCCACCAGCAGCCCGTTCAGGTGGCGCTCGTCCAGCAGAACTGCCCCGAGCACCGACTTCTCGGCCTCGACGTTATGCGGTGGGACTGTGGCTTCCTGGGTGACGCTCATGGCGGGGGGCGAGTCTAAGTTGAGGGCAGGCGGCAGACGGCCGGCGATTCCGCAAGCAGCGGGATTCCCTAGCGGTGGCGGATTTTCAGCTGAGGAGCACCAGCCGAGGGGCGAGGCCTGGTGCGTTCAGAACCCTCGCTGGTGCCGGTAGCGACGAGCGACCCTCGCGGGCGATCGGGCGGCAATCGGGGCGCGGGCGATCGGGCGGGATCAGGCGGCGAGGAGCGCGATCAGGCGGCGAGGAGCGGGATCAGGCGGCGAGGAGCGCGATCAGGCGGCGACGACCATCGTCTTGACGGTCGCCGTCACTTCGTCGGCCACCTCCAGCACCACCATGTAGGTCCCAGTGTGCCTGATGGGCTCCTCGAGGTGAACCTTGCGACGGTCGACGCGAATGCCTCGTGCATCACGGATCGCATCGACGATGTCCTGCGGGGTCACCGAGCCGAAGAGACGGCCGTCCTCGCCCGCCTGCTGCGGGATCGTGAGCACCGTCCGGCTGAGCAGCGAGGCATTCTCCTGAGCGCGATCCGCTGCGTCCCGTTGCGCCTGCTCGGTCCGTTCGCGCCGCTGAGCCGCGGCCTTTATCGATGCCGCGGTGGCGGATTCCGCGAGCTTCCTGGGCAGGAGGTAGTTGCGAAGGTAGCCGTCGGACACATCGACAACGGCGCCGCGCTCGCCGAGCGACTCCACGTCTTGGAGCAGGATCGCCTGGGGCATTTGTCGCTCCTCAGCGCTCGGATCGCTCGGAGCGCTCAGAGCGATCCGAGCGACCACCGCGCTCGCTGCGCTCGCCGGGCTCCGCGACGTACGGAAGCAGCGCTAGCTCACGCGCACGCTTCACCGCCCGCGCGACCTGGCTCTGGTGGCGACGGCACGCGCCGGTGATCCTCCGCGAGCGGATCTTGCCGCGCTCGGAGATAAACCGGCGCAACATCGAGATGTCCTTGTAGTCGACCTGGTCGATCTTCTCGCGGCAGTAAGGGCAAGGCCTGCGGCGGGTGGACCCCGTCGCGCCCTTTCTGTCACGTCGGCGAACCGGACGCCTGCGCTGCTTTGCCACTCAGCTTCCTCTGTCTATCGCTTGCCTAAAACGGAATGTCGTCCTCAGCGGCTCCGGTGCCTGCCGGCGCTGTCTCGAAATCACCGGTGTCGATCGGCACGTCGCTCTCCGTGTTCTGGACGTTGCTGGAGAACCCGTTCCCGTTCGCGCCACCGGCGTCGTCGCGACCGCCGAGGAACTGCACGGAATCAGCAATGATATCGACCGCCGAGCGGTTCTGTCCCTCGTTGTTCGTCCACTGGCGGTGACGCAGGCGGCCGTCCACCGCGATCTGGCGGCCTTTGCGCAGGAACTTTTGGCAATTTTCGCCCTGCTGGCCCCAGACGGTGACGTCGAAGAAGTTCGCCTGGTCCTCCCACTGACCCTCGCTGTTGCGACGGCGTCCGTTTACGGCCACTCGAAGCGAGCAGACGGAGTTGTTGCTCTCGGGGAACGTCCGCAGCTCGGGGTCCTTGGTCAGCCTGCCCGTGAGGATGATCCGATTGATGTCTCCTGCCATTTCTGGCTCCTTCCAGGATCGATTGAAAGCCTGCGATCGAGTCTAAGCGCGCCGCAGACGGCAACCCCCTGGCCAGTGCGGAAAGTGGCACAAACGCCACGCACGCGGCACTCGCTCGGCACGAGCGGCGACGCTTTCGTTACGGAGGTGTGGTTCCCGGCCCGCTCACGCGGAGCGCTGGCCGGCGTCGCGGTTACTGGCCGCTCTCTGAGGCCGAGGCCGAGGCCGCGGGCTCCTCTGCGGGAGCGTCTGCTGGGCCCGCGGCCGCCTCGGTAGCCGGCGCCGGGGACGGAGCGGGAGCCGGCGAGGGCTGGGCTCGTGGCGGCGGCGCCGCCTCAGGCCGCGGTGCGGGCGGCGTGCCCGGCAGGACCTTGATGATTCGATGGCGCAGCACGCCGTCGGCGATCCCCAGACTGTGGCTCAGCGATTCGAGCAACTCGGGGGGTCCTGTGAACTGCAGAAGGTGGTATTCGGCATCGCTCTGGTGATCGATGCCGTAGGCGAGCGCGCGCACGCCCCAGTCTCCGTTGAGAGAGATCGACCCGCCGCCACGCGCAATCGCGCTCTCGACATCGGAGAGGATCTTCGCTCGCCGCTCCTCTTCCACGCTCGTGGAGAGCAGCAGCATCAGGTCATAGAGTGGCGTCTCGTCGGGCATGACTTTGCGTTGCCCACCGGCCCGAGGGCCGCAGCCGGGCGGCGGACGACTATAGCGGCCCGATCTGGGACGCTCTGCGCCATGCCCACGAAGCCTGAACTCCCAGTCCTCGAGTTCGAGGGCCCGCAGGCATGGGCTGCGTGGCTCGAGCGCAACCATGCCGGTAGCGATGGCGTGCGACTCAAGTTCGCCAAGAAGGGATCGGGCATCACGACTGTGACGTATGCGGAGGCCGTTGAGGAAGCCCTGTGCTACGGCTGGATCGACGGCCAGGTCGCGCGTCACGATGAGCGCTATTACCTCCAGCGCTTCACGCCGCGCCGCCGCCGCAGCCGCTGGTCCCAGATCAACCGCCAGAAGGTCGAGCGACTGGCAGCGCAGCGGCGAATGAAGCCGGCCGGGCTGGCCCAGGTCGAGGCTGCGAAGTCCGACGGGCGCTGGGACGCCGCCTACCCGTCCCCCAGCAGGGCCGCGGTGCCCGCAGACCTTCAGCGGGCGCTGGATGACAATCCCAAGGCCAAGGCGTTCTTCGAGACTCTCAGCGGCTCGCCGCGCTACTCGATCCTCTACCGCGTCGAAGAGGCCAAGCGGCCCGAGACGCGCGCAAGGCGGATCGCCGACTACGTGGAGATGCTGGCCGAGCGCCGGACGCACGGTCAATGACCCGCTTATTCCTTTGCCCACGCCTGCGCTGGCGATATCGTGCCGCCGTGTGAGCGCTCTCAAGCCTGATCTTCGATGCTCCAGCCAGTCGGCGTAGCTCAAAAGCGCCTATCCGACTACCAAAGCATCGTCGGGCGCTCGCTGATCGATGAGATTCGCGAGCGCGCGGGCAGGCTTCAGGGCAAGCGGATCCTCCACATCTCCGCAACCGCGTTCGGCGGCGGCGTCTCCGAGATCCTCACCACGCTCGTGCCGCTGATGGCCGACGTCGGGCTGGATTGCGAGTGGCACGTCATCTACGGCCGCGAGGAGTTCTTCAACGCGACGAAGGTGCTCCACAACTCGCTACAGGGCAGCTCCCAGAGCTTGAGCGAGGAACAGTGGCAGACCTGGCAGAACTACAACGAGATCAACGCCACGCAGCTCTCGGAAGGCTGGGATATGTGCATCGTCCACGACCCTCAGCCAGCCGCCCTGCGCACGCTTGTTCCCGAAAAGTCCCGAACCTGGGCCTGGCGCTGCCACATCGATCTCTCGACCCCGAACCCGGACACGCTCGCCCGACTGCTGCCCTTCCTGGAGCCGTATCTCGCGGTCGTCTTCCACCTCGAGGAATATGTACCGACCGGCATGGATGGCCGCTCGCACATCGTGCCACCGGCGATCGACCCTCTGGCTCCGAAGAACATGGCGTTCTCTCCGGATGACGCCGTCTACATCTGCCAGCAGTTCGGGATCGACGTCGACCGGCCGCTGCTCTGCCAGGTCTCACGCTTCGACCCCTGGAAGGACCCGCTGGGCGTGATCGACGCCTATCGCATCGTCAAGCGGGAGCGGCCCGATGTGCAGCTGGCATTGGTCGGCTCGATGGCCACAGACGACCCCGAGGGGTGGGACTACTTCAACGCTACGGTCGCGCACGCCGACGGCGATCCCGATATCCACATCCTCAACAATCTCAACAACGTCGGCGCGATCGAGGTCAACGCCTTTCAGTCGCACAGCGACGTCGTGATCCAAAAGTCCACGCGCGAGGGCTTCGGGCTGACCGTCACGGAGGCCATCTGGAAGGGGCGTCCCCTAGTGGCGGGCGAGGTCGGTGGGATCCCGCTTCAGATTGCCGACGGCCAGTCCGGATTCCTGGTCGCCGATGTAGAGCAGTGCGCCCAGCGATCGCTTGAGATCCTGTCCGACCCGGCGCTCGGCAAGCAGCTCGGGCGGGCGGGGAAGGAGACGGTCAGAAAGCGCTTCCTGGCGCCGCGGCTGCTCCGCGACTGGCTCGAAATCTTCGAGGCGCTCGGGGTCTAGGGCTTCGAAGAGCCCTCGGGCGAGTCGGGGTGGGGTCGGGCGAGGCGGGGTGGGGCCCTCAGGCGAGGCGAGGCGGCGTGGGGTGGGGCCGGGCGAGGCGGGTCGGAGCCCTCGGGCCGATGCTGGGTGGGCGATCGACGCAGCCGGGGGCGGTCAGGGTCCGCCGACCTCTGCCCGCCCGCGCTCTCGCTTGTGGATGTCGGCGAGCTGCTCATCGACCCAGTCGCCGGGGTCTCGAGCAGTGATGATCGACTGCAGCCCCTCCAGCCGGCGCCGCCGTTCGTCCTCGCGCATCGTCAGCGCGGCGTGGATAGAGTCGGCCAGCTCTTGGATATCGAAGGGATTGACCGATAGGGCGTACTCACCGAGCTCCTCGTGGGCGCCCGTGTTCTCGGAGAGAATCGACACCCCGGCGCGCTCGTTGACCATCGGTCCCTCCTTGGCCACCAGGTTCATGCCGTCGAACATGGCATTGACGATCAGAACGTCGTAGTGCTTGTAGGCCGCGACCGCCTCCTCCAGGTCGTCGCGAAGCTTGAGCTGGATCGGCATCCAGTCCGGGGAACCATGCCGGTGGTTGACGACCGCGACGACGGCTTCGATCCGCTCCAGGTACTCGGCGTACTCGGGGATATCGGTTCGCGAGGGCATCAGCTGGGCGATGAACGTGATCCTCTCCCGGAACTCCGGGTGCTGCTCGAGGAATACGTCGAAGGCGCTGAACCCGCGCAGAACGTTCTTTGACAGATCCGCTCGATCGACCCTCAGGATCAGATGGTCGCGACGGCGGCGCAGCAGCTCGTCTTCGAAGTCCTTGACGCGCTGCCGGCGGGCGACTGCTTGAACCGCACTGGAGTCACTCGGCAGGGGATAGGAACGGACCCACACCTCGCGGTCACCGCAGTGCACGATCCCCTGTTCCATGTCCACTTCATGCTCCGTGAGGTCCTCACAGCACTGGAGGAAGTTGCGGCGGTAGGAGCGCGTGTGGAAGCCGATGATGTCGTTGGAGAGGATCCCGTCGTAGACCTCCTCCCGCAGCATGGAGGGCAGCACCCTCCAGGAGTCCGACTGGCTCCACGGGATATGGACAAAGTGATGAAGGACGGCGTCGGGCCGCTCGCGCCTGATCAGCGCCGGCAGCGTGTACAGGTGGTAGTCGTGCACCATGACCGCCGGGTTGGGGACATCCTCGATCTCCTCCAGCACGGCCCGGGCCAGGTCCTCGTTGACGACGTTGTAGCCGAACTCGAACGCCTCGGTCTCGTTGCGACGGACGTCTGGAGCGTTCGACAGATCCCAGAGGTAATGCTGGATGAACCACAGCATTGGGTTGGCGATGATGTTGTAGAAGCGGTCGTAGGCCTCGGGACTGGAGGCCACGAGCTTCACCCGGTACTCGTCGCCGTCCTCCGTGGATACGGGAAACGGCCGGCCGTCGTGGCGCTCCGCCACCTCGACGTCCTCGTCGGTCATCGCCGATGCAACCCACGTCACGTCGCGATAGGTGGCCAGTCCGATGAGCGCCGTCACCAGTCCTCCGGTTCCGCGCTTGACCTCGCCACCGGACCCGAACGTGACCGGGCCCCGGTTGGAAACGAGGACGAGCGGCGCATCGGACGAACTGGAATTCATCGGCTCAGACACCGTAGCTGGCTCGTCAGCCGAGCGTGTGCCCCATGTAGCTACCCGGACCTGGCGTTATGGACGCTTGCTACCCACGACGTGGGCAGACGGGGACGTATTTCGCAGCAAACCCGGCGGCCCCGCGCTCGGCTTTGGCCACATAAGCGTCGTGAGGACGCTTATGTGCGCAAGCCGCGCCCCGGGCGTCGAGTTTGCTGCGAAATCCGCGCCTATCCGGCTTTCTCCGCCGACGCGTCCCTCGCTCCGGCTTTCCTCCGCCGACGCGCCCTATCCGCGCCCGCCCCCGGCGAAGCGCCTCACGCCGGCAGGTCCAGCGTGAACACCGTTCGGCCTGGCGCCGACTGCACAGACAGACGTCCAGACATGCGCTCCGCGAGCTCCGAGGCGATCGCCAGCCCCAGCCCGGATCCCTGGGCGTCATCGGCGGTATAGAAGGGTTCGAAGATGCGCGGCATTGCCCGAGGGTCGATGCCCTCACCGTTGTCACGCACAGCCAGGCTGACGCGCCCGTCCTCCCGTCCGGCCGTGACCACGATGTTGGTCCCGGGTGAGGTGTGCATCAGCGCGTTGTCGAGCAGGATGCGCATGATCTGCGCCACCCGCACGGGATCGCATTGGGCATCGATCGCGCCCTTGATCATCCGCAGCTCCAGGTGCGAGTCGTGCGCGGCCAGCGACGGCTCAAATTCCCCGGACACCGAGCGCGTCAGCTCGCCCAGGTCGACCTGTTCCTCTCGCAGCTCGAGCGAGCCGGCCTCCAACTTCGATAGGTCCAGCAGATCCAGGGACAGCTTCTGGAGGCGCTCGGTCTGGTCGCGCACCTGATCGAGGAACCGGCGCCGGGTCTCTGCGTCAAGATCGTCGTCCTCCAGCAGCTCGACGAACCCTCCGAGCGAGAAGATCGGCGTGCGCAGCTCGTGCGAGGCGGTGGCGATGAACTTCTCGCGCGCCAGCTCCAGCTGCGCAAGCTGCCGCTGCATGTCGTTGAAGGTCATCGCCAGCTGACCCAGCTCGTCGCTGGAGTCGACCGGGATGGAGCGGGAGAAGTTCCCTGCGGCCACCTGCTCGGCCGCGACCTCCAGCCGCTTCATGCGCCACGTCAGCCAGCGCGCCACGAGGTAGCCGCCGATCAGCGCCAGCAGCAGGGCAATGCCGCTCGCGATCAGGATCTGCTGGCGAACGATGGAGACGTTGTGGACGACGTCGGATACCGAGGACGAATAGACGATCACCGCGCTGACACGTCCCGAGTGAGCGATCGGATACGCGGCTTCGGCCTCCGTGCCGCTGCCCGGCGGAAGCTCGGTTCCGGTCTCGGGCCTGCCGGTCTGCACGGAACGGTAGGCGAGCGGGAACGCCAGGGCGCTCCCGGCCGGGTTGGAATCGACGAGCGTCGAGAGCTGCGGCTGGCCGTCCACCCACGCAACGCTCAGCAGGGTCACGCGGTCGTGTGCCGACTGGGAGGCGACGTTGACGCTCGCCACGAGTACCGCCTTGGGGGCAGATGTCCCGACTCGGCGCGCGATCCGCTTGGAGTGCGACTGGGCGTCGGCGGCAAGCGAGCGCAGCTTCTCGTCGAGCAGTCGGTTCTGGAGGCCCGGCGCGACGTACAGGTAAAGCGCGCCGAAGGCGATGAACGTGATCGCGAAGAACACGAGCGCCAGGCGGTTGCGCAGCGAGCGCAGGTTCAGCATCGGTGCCCCGCCCCCGCTTGGTACAGCGTTGATCTCACCTCAGCCCCGGTTTGGTACGGCGTCACGGGCACCTCAGCCCCGGTTTGGTACGGCGTCACGGGCACCTCGTTCCTACGGCTCTGTGTCGCGGAACCGGTAGCCGACGCCGCGGACCGTGAACAGGTAGTCGGGGTCCTTGGCGTCGCGCTCGATCTTCTCCCGCAGGTGGCGGATATGGACGTCGATCGTGCGCGGGTCGCGATAGGCCGAGTCACCCCAGATGCGCGCCAGCAGCATGTCCCGGGTGAACACCCGGCCGGGGCTGCGGGCCAGGATGGAGAGGATCTCGAACTCGACATAGGTCAGCTGGGCATCGGCGCCGTTCAGGCGCACGGTGCGCTTGGGAAAGTCGATCCGCAGCTCGCCGACGGCCAGCGGCGCCTCGTCCGGGGCGGTCTCGGCCGGGCGCGTCATCTCGGCGCGCCGCAGCGCGGCCTTGATGCGGCTCGAGAACTCCCTGACCGAGAAGGGCTTGGTGATGTAGTCGTCGGCCCCCAGCTCGAGCCCCACCACCTTGTCGATCTCCTCGGACTTGGCCGTCAGCATGATGATCGGCACCGAGCTGCGCGTCCGCAGCCGACGGCAGACCTCGAGGCCGTCGATCTTGGGCAGCATCAGGTCGAGTACGACCAGGTCGAAGGGCTGCTCGTCGAAACGATCGAGCGCCTGACGGCCGTCCGTGGCTTGCACGACGTCGTAGCCCTCCTTGCGCAGCGGATAGGAGAGCAGCGTCTGAATCGACCGCTCATCGTCCACGAGCAGGATGCGCGCTGAATGGTCGTCCATGAGAATTCTCTCCAGTTAGCTCGAAAGGGTACGGGCTCCGCGCAGGAAGTCCCCGCACGCAGCTAATCTTGTCGCGCCGATGCTCGATCCGCGGATTTACCGCACGGGCTTGGTTGCGGTCGCGCTGGCCGTGATCGTGTTCGCATTCTCGTTTCAGGGCCAGCCGGGGTCGCTGAGCGGGACGTTGCCCCCCGCCGCCTTCAATGGCCCGTCGGCGTATGCGGCGGCGCTGAACCTTGCCCGCCACTACCGCCATCGCCCGGCGGGCGGCGCGGAAGACGCCGCGATCGCGGGCGAGGTCTCGCAAGGCCTGCGCCAGAACCACTTCACCGTCTCCACTCAATCGTTCAGGGCCGCAACCCCGAACGGCACGCGCACGCTTCAGAACGTGATCGGTGTGCGCAGCGGCCTCTCGAACGGCAACATCGTTGTAATCGCCCACCGCGACGATGTGGGGCCCCCAACCAGCACGGGCGAGTCGGGCACCGGCGTGCTGCTGGACCTGGCCAGCGTCCTCTCCGGCGAGACCCTCAACCACACCGTCGTCCTGGTCTCCACCACGGCTGCCACCGGGGCCGCGGGAGCGACGCAGCTGATCCCCTCGCTGCCGGGCCCGGTTGACGCGGTGCTGGTGCTGGGCGATATGGCCACGCCGGCGCTGCGCCCCCCGTTCGTCGTGCCCTGGTCGGACGGCCAGCAGGTGGCACCGCCGTTGCTGACCAACACGGTGGCGTCAGCGCTGGCCTCGCAAGCCGGCCTCCGAGCGGGTGGGGCGAGCCTGGCGGGCCAGTTCGCGCACCTGGCCTTCCCGCTCACCGTCTCTGAGCAGGGGACATTCAATGCCCATGGCATCCCGGCCGTGCTGCTTTCGGCCAGCGGTGAGCGCCCCCCGCTGGCGGGACAGCCGGCCAGCGTCAACCAGATAACGCAGTTCGGCACCGCCGCGCTCGAGGCGATCAGCGCGCTTGACTCGTCGAGCTCGGTCCCCTCGCCGTCCTCCTATCTGCTGTTCAACGGGAACGTCGTTCCGGCGTGGGCGCTCCGAATCCTCGTGCTGGGGCTGATCCTCCCGGTGCTGCTGACGACGATCGACGGCTTCGCCCGCGCCCGGCGCCGCGGTCACAGGGTCGGGCCGTGGATGATCCGGCTGCTGGCAATGGCCGTCCCGTTCGTGCTCGCGGCAGCGATCGTGCTGCTGGCCAAGGCCGCGGGAATCCTCGACATCGCTCCGCCGGCGGCGACCGCTGCCGGCGCCGTTCCGCTGGGCACGAAGGGAGCGGTGCTGCTCTCGCTTCTGCTGGCCGTCGTCCTCGTCTCGCTGTGGCTGCTGCGGCGCGTGCGCGTAATCTCCGTCGGAGCCGACGCCGGCGCGAGCAGCGCGCTGATGCTCTTGATGTGCGGGCTGTCGCTCGCGGTCTGGCTCTTCAACCCGTTTGCCGCGGCGCTGCTCGTCCCGGCGCTTCACCTCTGGCTGTGGGGGCTGACGCCGCAGACGCGGATGCACCCGGGAGTGAGGGCGGCGCTGTTTGCCCTGGGGCTGGCACCGCCGCTGTTGGTGCTGGCGTACTACATCGTCAGCCTGGGCTTCAATCCGATCTCGTTCGCCTGGACGGTGGTGCTGATGATCGCCGGCGGCCAGATCGGGACGCTGGCGCTTCTGGCCGCCAGCGTCCTGCTGGGCTGCGCCGTAGGCGGGGCGGTGATCGGCCCCTGGGGCAGCCGTCGCGAACGGCGCGAGGAGGAGTCGGCGCCGGTGACCGTCCGCGGCCCGGTGACATACGCCGGCCCGGGATCGCTGGGCGGCACCGAGTCGGCGCTCCGGCGCTGAGCGCTCCGTACTCTTCATAACGGTGCAACAACGGGGTGGGCGACACCTAGCGCAACCGCGATGCGACGACTAATCCGAGACTTCTCCTTCGTGCTGATCATCTCCGGCGCGCTGCTGCTGGCGGACGCAGCCGTGACGCTGCTCTGGCAGGAGCCGTTGACCGCCGTCGTGGCGCTGATCAAGCGCGACGGCGTTGACAAGCGCTTTCTGTCCTACGACCGCGCTCCGCTTTCGCAGCTGGAGCAGAACGCACTGGCAAGCCTTCGCAACCAGCGCCTGCGGATCGCCTACCTGGCGCGTCAGGAGCGCAAAGCGGTCAAGAGGGGCGACGCGATCGGGACCCTTCAGATGCCGAAGCTCAATGCCACCTACACGGTTGTCCAGGGCACCGATGACTCGAGCCTCCAGAAAGGCCCCGGCCACTACCCCCAGACCGCTTTCCCCGGCGTCCACCAGACGGTGGCCATCGCCGGTCACCGGACGACTTACCTGGCTCCGTTTCGCAACATCAATCAGCTCGATCGCGGCGACACGATCGTTCTTACGATGCGCTACGCACGGTTCACCTACACCGTCCAGTACCACAGGGTCGTGCCCCCGAATGCGTGGTGGATCACGCGCAATCAGGGCTACGAGCGCCTCGTGCTGTCGGCCTGCAACCCGCTGTACAGCGCCTCACAGCGGATCGTGGTCTTTGCCCGCTTGAGCTTCGAGGCGCCACTGGGCCCGGCCCGGGGTTGATCTCGGTCGAGCACAAAACCCACGCCTTAAGCCCCGGCCCGAAAGCGCCGATACAGATGCAATCGTGGATGAGCAGCGCCAAAGGGAGCTGTCGGGGCTTCAGCAACGGATCGCCAGTGGGCAGTATGAGGTCGACGCCCGCGCCGTGGCGGACGCGATCATCCGCCGGGCACAGGGAATGATGGCCAGGTTCGGCGAGCCGGAGCCCGCGCCGGTGGGCGCAGGCGACGCTCAGAGCGCGTGCTCGTACCCCGACAGCTCGCCCTCCGGACCCGCGAACGTTACGGCCGGCGAGCCCTCCGCCACCAGGCCCACCCAGGTCAGGCCCGCGCCGCTGGCCCACCGCCGACTCTCGGCCTCGGCCAGGGCCTGAGCCCCGGGGGGAATACAGGCGCAGAGCTCGTAGTCGTCGCCGGCAGTGACAGCCAGCGCGCCGGGCGAGGTTCCGAGCTGCACCGCCACGTCCGCCACCGCCGAGCCCATCGGCAGCGCGTCCAGCGAGAGCTCGAGCCTCACGCCACTGCGCCTCGCGAGGTGCCCCGCGTCGGTGGCCAGGCCGTCTGAGAGGTCGATCATCGCCCGGGCGCCGACCGTGGCCAGCGAGCGACCCTCCTCGAGCCGCGGCTCGGGGCGGGCGTAGCGCTCGCGCAGCGCTCGCGCCTGGTCCCTCCCGACGCGCGCGCGTCCGTCAAGCACGGCAAGGCCCGCGCCCGCCTCGCCCACCGTCCCCGTGAGGCACACCAGATCACCGGCCTGCGCCCCCTCCCGGCCGACCAGTGCGCCGGGATCATGCGTCCAGCCGGTGACGGTCACCGAAATCGTCAGCTGTTCAGAGCGCGTTATGTCGCCACCGGCGATCACCGCGCCGCTGCGCGACGCCAGCGCCACGGCGCCATGCGCCAGGGCGAGCGCCTCGTCACGCTCCAGGCCGGGGGGCAGCCCCAGCGCCAGAAACGCCTCGCCCGGGCGCACCCCCATCGCAGCCAGGTCGGACAGCGCGGCGGCCAGCGCGCGGTGGCCGATCTCGCCCATCGAGAGCTGCGAGCGGCGGAAGTGCACGTCCTCCACCATCATGTCCACCGAGGTCACCGCATAACCGTCGGCGCGCGCCACGGACGCGTCGTCGCCGATGCCACGCAGCACGCGCGGCGACTCGACGTCGAACAGCTCCTCGAGCGCGTCGATCAGCTCGAACTCGCGCACTGGGAGGAACCCAAGAGGGCCGCGAACCGCGGCTACTTGTGTCGGTAGACGATCCGCGCCCGGTCGAGATCGTAGGGCGAGAGCTCGACCCGCACGCGGTCGCCCGGCAGGATCCGGATCCGGAAGCGGCGCATCTTGCCCGCCACGTGGCCGAGCACCGTGCGGTCCATGTTGTCGAGCTTCACGCGGAACATCGCGTTAGGCAGCGCCTCGACGACCTCGCCTTCGAGCTCGACTTTCTCTTCCTTCGGCATGCGGGCGCGAGCGTAGCAGCGGGGCGGATCGCCTAGTGCCTGCGGCCGCCGCCTCCACCGCCACCTCCGCCGTTGCCGTTGTGGCCGCCGCTGGGCTGGTGCCCTCCGCCGAATCCGGACGGCGGGCCACCCCCGGAGTGCGGATTGCGCGTCCCCGGCTGCCCCTGGGGCGGCCGCGCGAACAGCTGCGGGTTGTAGTAGGGGCTCACGCCTGTGCCGCCGTTCGAGCCGCCGCCTGAGTTGTTGTTGCCCGAGTATCCGTTGGCCGGACCCTGGGAGGAGTGCGCGCCGACGAACGCCGTCCCGTGCCAGGGGTCCGAAGGCGCAGGCCAGTCACCGCAGAAGCCGTTCGAGGCCTGCTGCATGAAGTCGTGCCAGATCGGAGCGGCGACGCTGCCGCCGAAGCCCACGTAGGCGTTGTTGGTGTTTGGGTAGCCGACCCACACCGCCGTAGAGAGCTTTGGCGTGTAGCCCACGAACCAGGCGTTGCTTTCGTTCTCTGCCGTGCCGGTCTTGCCGGCGGCCGGACAGCCCCAGTCTTCCCCGGACGCCGTGCCGGCGGGATTAGTGAGCACCTGCTTGAGCACGCTCGTGGCCGCGTAGGTCTCGCCGTAGCTGAACACCTGCTTGTGTGGCGGGTCGCCCATGTCGACTGTGCTGCCGTCCGGGAACAGGACCCTGTCGATCGCGGTGGGCGCGATGTGGTAACCGCCATTGGCAACGGTGCCGTATCCGTCCGCCATCTCAAGCGGTGTGACCCCATAGGTGAGACCGCCGATGACCTCTGCCGGATTTCCCGTCAGCGTGCTGTTGATCCCCATCGCGTGTGCCGTTGCGTCGAACTTGTCCATTCCCTCATCGACGGCCAGCTGAGCGAAGACCGTGTTGTCGGAGGTGATCGTGGCCCTCGTGATGTTGATGTCGCCCTGGTAGCTCTGCTCGGCCGTGTGGACGGAATACGAGGGGTAGTGCGGTAGCCAGCCGGCCGGCAGGTACTTGGAGGTGTAATAGGTCTGGTTGGGGTCGCCGTCGTAGTCGTGGATCAGCGTCATCAGCGCGTACATCTTGAAAGAGGAGCCAGGTGAGCGCTGGCCCTCGGTGGCGTAGTCGAAGCTCGACTGGCTGTAGTCAGAGGAGTTGGCGATGGCCACGATGTGGCCGTTGGTGGGGTCGATCGAGGCCAGCGCCGCGGCCGGCTGGCCCGAGCCGCCCTCGTGCGAGAGGATCGCCGAGCGGGCTTCCCGCTGATCGCTCAGGTTGATCGTGGTGTAGATCTTCAGCCCGCCCTGGTCGACTTTGGGGCAGGGGTCGGTGTACGCCTGATGGGGACAGAAGCGCTGGTGCAGCTGCTCCACGACGAAGTCGAACACGTAGGGCTGGCTGCGCTGGTTGTAGCTCGTGTTGTGCTGCTCGCCCAGCGGCTGACGGTTGGCGTCGTCTGCCTGCGCGGTGGTGATGTAGCGAGACTTGAGCATCGCCTGCAGGACCGCCGCACGCCGCTGGCGCGCCAGCCCAGGTGCCAGGAACGGGTTGTACTCGGACGGCGCCTGCGGCATGCCGGCCAAGAGCGCGGCCTGCGCCAGATTGAGCTGGGAGACCGGCTTGTCGAAGAACACCTCAGACGCCGCCCCGACGCCATAGGCCGTCTGCCCATCGACCGTTCCGTAGGGGACGTCGTTGAGGTACTCGTCGAGGATCCAGTTCTTGTTGTGGGCCTTCTCCAGCTGCTGAGCCAGCTTGGCCTGGATGATCTTGTAGCGCAGATCGCGCTTGTGGTTTCGCAAATACAGCTGGTTGACGAGCTGCATGGTCAGCGTCGAGGCGCCCTGCAGCGTCGAGCCGCCCTGGAAGACGTCCTTGACCGCGGCGCGGAGGATGCCGGTGTAGTCGAGCGCTCCGTGGTGATAGAAGCGCCGGTCCTCGATCGCCACCGTCGCCTGTCGCAGCCTGTTGGGGATCTCGCTGGTCGGCACCGGGCTGCGCAGGATGCTCGAATGGATGAAGCCCAGCGAGGAGCCGTCGGAGGCGTACACCTCGGAGTTGGCGCCGGGGGTGGCGGGATGGCGCTGGTCGAGGTTGGGCGCCGTGTCGGCGACGGCGGCCACCCAGCCGGCCACGGCCAGCGTGCCGAGGGCCACCGTGGAGATGGCCAGCAGCGCGCCCACCACAAAGGTGCGCTTGACGGGATGTCCGCGTTTGCGGCGTCGGCGCCGCTGTCGTTCGCGTCGGCTCATGGCTGATCGCCGGTCCCTGAACGGCGTGTCGAGTGTAGCCAGCGGGGTCTTTCGGCCCGCCGGTCCGAAGCTCCTTCAATATGGAGCCGGGCGATCATGATCGCCCGGCCCGGCCGGAACATGTTCCGGCCGGTGGCCCGGCTCATGAGCCGGGCCAAAAGCCGGGCCCAATAGCACGTGTCACCATCGTCGAAGGTGCCGACTTCGCCAACAGTCAGCGTGACCGAACTGGTCAAGCGCTACCCCAAGTCGCCCGTCAACGCCGTCGACGGGATCACGTTCGGCGTGGCGGAGGGCGAGGTGTTCGGGCTACTCGGGCCCAACGGCGCGGGCAAGACGACGACGGTTGGAATGCTGACCACGCGCGTGCGGCCCAGCAGCGGGCAGGCGATGGTCGGCGGCATCGACGTGCTGGGCGATCCGGTGCGCGCCCGGGGCCGGCTGGCGGTCGTTCCCCAGCGCTCCAATCTCGACCGCGCGATCTCCATCCGCCGCAACCTCACGTTCCACGCCGCCTACCACGGCGTGCCGCCCGCGGAGGCGGAGGCTCGAGCCAACGATCTGCTCGGGCAGTTCGGCCTGCGCGAGCGCGGCGACGTCAAGCCGGACCTGTTCTCGGGCGGCCAGTCGCAGCGGATCATGATCGCCAGGGCGTTGATGCACCGGCCGCAGGTCCTGTTCCTCGACGAGCCGACGACCGGCCTCGACCCGGCGGCTCGGCTATTCGTCTGGGACCGCCTGCGCGAGCTCCAGGCCGATGGCGTGACGCTGATCCTCACAACTCACGACATGCACGAGGCGGCGACGCTCGCCGACCGGGTGGGGATCATGGATCACGGCAAGCTGCTGGCGCTCGACACCCCCGAGGGGCTGATCCGATCGCTCCCGGGCTCCTCGACGCTCGAGCTGGCGATGGCCTCGGGCGATGGGCAGACGCCCGACGGTCTGGCCGGTGCGCTGGGCGAGCTCGAGCAGGTGCAGCGCGTCGAGACGCTCGAGGGGGACGGTGACGGCGAGTGGCACGCGAAGCTGTACGTCTCGGGTGAGGCCTCACAGCTGCTGGCGCCGGCCGCGACCATGCTCGCCGGGCGCGGCGTCCAGCTGAGCGGCGTCCAACTCGGTGAGCCGACGCTCGAGGACGTTTTCATCCGCCTGACCGGGAGGACGCTCAGAGGATGACCGCAGTAGCAGCCCCAGCGCCGACGACCTCGCAGGCGCGCGCGTTCCTGGCCGTGCTCCGCCGCGACGCTTTCGTGACGTGGAAGGAGTTCCACGTCTTCCTGGCCCAGGTGATCCTCCAACCCTTGTTCCTGCTGTTCGTGTTCGGCAAGGTGCTGGGGGCGCTCGGCTATACGCGCGGCAACTACTCGCATCTGCTGTTTCCCGGGCTCCTGGCGCTGACGACCGTGATCACCGGCATGCAGGCGCTGGCGTTCCCGCTGGTGGTGGAGTTCGGGTGGACGAAGGAGATCGAGGACCGGCTCCTGGCGCCCATGTCCACCGGGCTCGTGGCGCTGGAGAAGGTGCTGTTCGCTGCGATGCGGGCGCTCGTGGCGACCGTCGTGATGATCCCGGTCGGGATCCTGGTGCTGGGGTCGATCCCCTGGCACTGGAGCGGCTTTCCGCTGCTGGTGCTGGCGCTGATCCTCGGCAGCCTGCTCGGCGCGAGCCTGGGCCTGGTGATGGGCACGCTCGTCACCCCGAACCGGATCAACATGGTCTTCTCGCTGGTGTTCACGCCGCTGCTGTTCACGGGCGCCAGCCAGTACCCGTGGCCGTCGCTGTCGCGGCTCGAGTGGTTTCAGGTGGTGACGGCCTGTAATCCGATGACCTACGTCTCGGAGTCGATGCGGGCGGCGCTCGTTCCCGCCGTGCCCCACATTCAGGCTTGGGTCTGCATCCTCGTGCTGGCCTGCACGCTGCCCGTGCTGCTGACGATCGGCGTACGGGGGTTCTACCGGCGGGCCCTGGACTAGTGTCCTAGCGCCCGAGTGTCAGACGCGGCCCGTGTCGCGTCGATAGGCCCAGCGCGCCCCCACGGTGAAGACCGCAAACCAGCCGAGAACCACCGCCCACCCAAGGCCGCTCCAGGCCTGACCGTGCTCCACGACGTGGCTGGCGCGGACCAGCCAATAGGAGGGCAAGAACTGGCCGAGGTCATGCAGGAAGCCGTGCTGGATTGGAAACCAGGTGCCGCCGACGAGCGCCAGCAGCGACACGGCGCCGCCGATGACCGGCCCGACGGAGTCGGTGTTCGTCAGATGCCCGATGAAGATCCCGATCGCCGCAAATGGCGCCAGCCCGACGATCATCAGCCCCACCATCTCGGCGAGCTTGGCGCCCGATATGCGCACCCCGAGCGAGGTCCCGGCCACGAACAGGACCACCATCGTCACGAAAGCCATGGCATAGGCCACGAGCACCTTGGCCCGGAAGTACTGATAGGGCGATAGGGGGCTGATCCGCAGCTGGCGCGTCCAGCCGGCCTGGCGCTCGCCGGCGATCCGCCCTCCGGTGGACAGCGTGGCCATCATCGTTCCGAACGTCGCCAGCCCGACCATGTAGTACAACGGTGCGGCAAGACCGCTGCCGCCGAAGTTGTGGACGTTTTTGTTAGGCGCCGCGATGACGTAGAAGAGGATCAGCGGGAAGCCCAACGAGAAGAAGAAGAAGCGGCGGTTGCGGAACGCGCGCAGCAGCTCGCAATGCAGGTACATCAGGCCACCCCTGCGGAATCCGATGCACCGGGCTCGGCGGTCAGCTGAATGAACGCTTCCTCCAGCCCGGCGCCGGCGATCTCGATGTCGCGGGCCTCGGGATAGCGCTCGAGCAGCGCCCGGATGGCCTGGTCCGAGTCGGCGCAGTTCAGCACGATCGCCTCGCCACGGCGGTCGGCCAGCGCCACTCCGGGAAGCGCGCCGAGCGCGTCGACTTCCACGTGCGGCAGCGTGGCGCGGATCGTCCGCGTGCCGACGCGGGCCTTGATTTCGGTCGTGGGGCCGTCTGCGACCACGTCGCCGTGCGCCATGAGCACGGCCCGATCGGCGTTGACGTCCGCCTCCTCGAGGTAATGGGTGGCGAACAGGACGGTCTTGCCGCTGGTCACGAACGCGCGCATCGCGTCCCAGAACGCCCGGCGGCCCTCGACGTCCATGGCCACCGTCGGTTCGTCGAGCACCAGCAGCTCGGGATCGGAGACCAGCGCCACGGCCAGCCTGGCGCGCTGCGTCTCGCCGCCCGAGAGCCGCTGTGTGCGGCGGTCGGCAACCCGCTCCAGACCGGCCAGCCGGATCGCCTCCTCGGGGTCGAGCGGGCGCTCGTGCAGCGAGGCCATCATCCTCACGAGCTCGCGCACCGACAGATCGCGGATCAGCTCGCCCGTCTGGAGCATCGCTCCCACCAGGCCGTGGCCGATTGCCTCCCGCGGGGTACGGCCGAAGACCGACACGCCGCCGGCGTCCGGCGCCTGCAGCCCGAGCATCATGTCGATCGTCGTCGACTTGCCGGCGCCGTTGGGGCCGAGGAGCGCCACGGTCTCGCCCGGAGAGATCGTGATATCGACGCCGCGCACGGCGTGTACCGGCCCCTGGGGGCTGCGGAAGGTCTTGGTCAGGCCCTCGAGCGTGATCGCGGGCGCTCTGCCGTCTCTCAAGCTCACGGGCGGCGATACTAGACACGGTGTCAGTGAAGGAGCTGGTCGAGGTCGCGCGTCTCCCGCCCGGGCCGCGGTCGGCGAGCGATCCCAGGCGCGGACCCTCACCGGCGCCCGTCGTGTGGCGCGCCCTGATCGGCTCGCGGCTCCTGGTGATGGCCGCCGGCGTGTTCGCCGTCCTTTCATTTGGCAACGCGTCGGACGCAGGCAGCTTCGATCGGTATCGCCTCACGGCGCCGTTCGGCTACTTCGGCAACCTGCTGGTCTCGCCGCTGGCGCGGTGGGACTCGAGCTGGTATCTGGCGATCGCCAGCTGGGGCTACGGGCACGGCCAGCCGGCGCGGACCACGTTCTTTCCGCTCTACCCGCTGATGGTCCGAGGCCTGGGCTTCGTGCTGCGCTCCTACCTGCTGGCGGGCGTGGTCATCTCGCTGTCCTGCTTCGCGATCGGCCTCTGGCTGCTGTACCGCCTGACCGAGCTCGAGCTCGACGACGAGCGGGCGCGGGTGTGCGTGATGCTGATCGCGTTCTGCCCGATGGCCTACTACTTCTCGGCCGTCTACACGGAGTCTCTGTTCCTGGCGCTGTCGGTGGGCTGCATCTACCAAGCGCGGCTGGGGCGCTGGGCATGGGCCAGCGTGCTGGGGGCGCTGGCGGCGGCCTCGCGCAACACGGGCATCGTGCTGATCGTGCCGATCGTCCTGATGTACCTGTACGGACCTCGCGCCGATCGCATGCCCAGGCGCCGCGCGCCGGGTCGGCTGGTGACCCGACTGCGCCCGGCGTTCCCGCTGGAGCTGGATCTCGGATGGGTCCTGCTTGTTCCGCTCGGGCTGCTGGCCTACCTGTTGTTCCTGGCGCTCTCGACCGGGGACGGACTGACCCCGTTTCACGCCGAGCAGCTCTGGTACCACCACTTCGCGGGGCCGTTCGGCGGTGTGTGGGATGGCGCCGTCGCCGCCTGGGACGGCCTGCGCCAGCTGCTCCACGGCCCGGCGCCGCCCGTGTACTTCAAGGCCGCCGGCGGCAATCCGCTGACCGTGGCCGGCCAGAACCTGATGCTGTTCGGCTTTTTGGTGGCGGGCGTGCTGGCCTTCATCGGCGTGGTGCGGCGCCTGCCGTTCGCCTACGCCGCCTACGCGCTGGTGTCGCTCGCGCCGGCCCTCTCCTACCCCGTGACGCCACAGCCGCTCGACTCGTTGCCGCGCTACGAGCTGGTGGTGTTCCCGCTCTTCATGTGGGCCGCCGCGTGGGTGACCGAGCGGCGCTGCGAGCGCGAGGTGCTGGCCTGCTTCGCCGTGCTGTTGGGGCTGTTCACGGCCGAGTTCGCGACCTGGCACTTCGTGTCGTAGTGGACGCGATCCTGCTCGACGCGCTGGGGACGCTCGTGGCGCTCGAGCCGCCGGCCCCGCGGCTGCGGCGCGCCCTGGCGGCCCGGTTCGGAGTGTCGGTGTCGGAGCGCGAGGCAGAGCGGGCGATCGCCGCCGAGATCGCCTATTACCGGGGCCACCTGGGCGACGGCCGGGACGCGGCGACTCTGGCCGCGCTGCGGCGTCGCTGCGCCGAGGCGCTGCGGGAGGGCCTGCCGGCGGCCGCTCGGGTCGTTCTCGGCGACACCGAGGCGCTCGTCGAGGCACTGCTCGCATCCCTGGAGTTCTCGGTCTTCGACGACGTGTGGCCGACGCTCGCGGCGCTGCGCAAGCGGGGCGTGAAATTGGTGGTGGTCTCGAACTGGGACGTCTCGCTCGTGGACGTGCTCGGGCGTCTGGGCCTCGCGCCGCTGCTCGACGGGGTCCTCACCTCCGCCGCCGCCGGGGCACGCAAGCCGGCGCCGGCGATCTTCGAGCAGGGGCTGGAGCTGGCGGGCGCCCCGCCGGCGCGCGCGCTGCACGCAGGTGACAGCGTGGCCGAGGACGTGGAGGGAGCGCGGGCGGCGGGCGTGGAGCCGGTACTGGTCCGCCGCGACGGCGCACCCGGGCCGCCCGGGGTGGTGACGATCGCCACGCTGGCGGAGCTCGAGCCGCTGGTTGCAAGTACCTAACCTTGGGCGCCGATGTCGAGCGCCAATCCTCCCGAAGCGATCCCCGACGCCCCGCGGACCCCCGATCCGCGCCCCCCCGACGATGGCCCGCAGTGGCGCCTGTGGATGGCGCCGGCGGCCGTAGCCACCGGCTTCGCGGGTGGGATCTTCTCGAGCTCGCTGGTGGCGGTGGTGGGACATGCCGCGGGCTCGAGCCTGCAGCACCCAACCCCCGCCGTGAACCTCATCGGCGACCTGGTGTTCGATCTGGCGTTCGTCGCCGCGGCGCTGTACTTCACGGCGATTCACGGCCGGCCCCGGGCCCGGGATTTCGGCTTTCGCCGAGTGCGCCCCATGCTCGCGGTCGGAGCGGTGGTGGCGGCAGGTGTGAGCTACTACATCCTGACCGGCATCTATGCCGCCCTCTTCAAGCTGCACGGCAACGACAAGCTGCCGTCAGAGCTCGGTGCTGGCAAGAGCACCGCGGCGCTGGTCGGCGCGGGGATCTTCGTGTGCGTGGTGGCCCCGATTGCCGAGGAGTTCTTCTTCCGGGGGTTCCTGTTCGGCGTCCTGCGCCGGATGCGGATCACGGTCGGCGGCCGCGACCTCGGTACCTGGCTGGCCGCGGTCATCACCGGCATCCTGTTCGGTCTGGCGCACACGGGCTCGGCCTCCTCCCAGTACCTGGTGCCGCTTGCCCTCCTAGGTTTCGAGCTGTGCCTGGTGCGGTGGTGGACCGGCTCGCTGTATCCATGCATGGCGCTTCACGCGATCAACAACTCGCTGGCGCTGGGGATCAACCAGCTCGGCTGGAACGCCGCCGAGATCGTCGGGCTGATCGCCGCTTCGTTCGCCGTGATCGGGATCCTGACGTGGCCGCTCGCCGACCGCCCGGCGCCTGCAACGGCCTGACCACCGTGGCCAAAGACCGAGGCGGCTGGTTTACTACTCGCCCACAATGATGGGCAGGAGGCTGATCGGACGGGTGGGGTTGCCGACGATGTTGGCGCTCGTCGTGTGCGCGGTCGGAGTGGGGAGCGCTGCTGCGGCGCCCCCGAGCAGCGGCGGTTCGCTCGTGGTCTACCTGCGGGGGACGTTCTCGCTCGGTAGCCAGCAAGTGACGGTTCCGGGCCGTGTTGTGCAGGTAGACGGCCTCGAGGCTCCGTACGTGGCGGGCCAGTGGGTGAAGATGCGGGTCTACCTGAACGGGCGCTTGCTCCACACCTACGGGCTTCCGATCAAGCCCGCCTCGGCGACCGACGGCAGCTTCTCCTATGGCATCAAGGTGCCGCGCGCGGGAAAGGTGACTGTGGTCGTCGCCCACGACGCGACCGCCCAGCTCGGCTCGATGAGCACACGGCACCGCTTCAGCGCGATCAGCGGCCAGGCCGGCCCCGGTGCGACCGGGGCGCTGGTGCGGCTGATCCAGGAGCGCCTGGCGGCGCTTCACTTCTACGTCCCCAGGAGCGGCGTGTACGACCAGGGCACAGGGCTGGCGGTCGACGCCTACCACCGGCTGCTGCACGCCGGGACCTCGCAGAATCTGGATCCTCGGACCCTCGACGCGCTGCTCAACGGCAGCGGCAATTTCACGGTCCGCGACCCGGGCGACGGCAAGCACGCCGAAGGGAACCTTTCAGACCAGCTCCTGGCGCTGGTCAACGGCTCGCAGGTTGCCTGGATCTTCCCCATCAGCTCCGGCAAGCCCTCGACACCGACCATCCTCGGCCATTTCCACGTGTACAGCAAAGTGCCCGGCTACCTTCCCGACGGCATGTTCGACTCGAACTTCTTCTACACCGGGTACGCCATCCACGGCTACAACCCGGCCCCCGACTACCCGGCCAGCCACGGTTGCATGCGGCTGCCGATCGTCGATGCGCCGGCGGTCTTCGGCTGGCTGCAGATGGGCAACGCGGTCGACGTCTACAACTAGGCGGTCGGTCGGATGACGCCGGCCCGGGAACGGCTGATCTCCGAGCTGCGCGAGCACGCGCTGGTGATCGGCGAGGTCGTGCTGACCAGCGGGCGCACCGCCCAGTACCTGGTGGACGCCAAGCGCGCAATCCTCCGCCCCGCGGGGTTTCAGGCCCTCGGCGAGCTGGTCGCGGCGCAGGCAAGCGAGTGGAGCGCGACGGCGGTCGGAGGGATGACGATGGGCGCCGACCCGATCGCCTGCGCGGCGCTCGCCGGCGGCGCGCCGGTCAAGGGGTTCTTCGTGCGCAAGGAGCTAAAGCAGCACGGTCTCGCGCGCCGGATCGAAGGACCAGCGCTCGGTCATGATGAGCGCTGCATGTTGGTGGAGGACGTGGTCACCACCGGCGGCTCCACGATCCGCGCGCTCGAGGCGCTGCGCGACGAGGGACACGAGGTGTGCGGCGTGCTCGCGATCTGCGACCGCCTGGCCGGCGGGGCTGAGGCCATCGAGCGCGCCGCGGAGGCGCCGTTCGTCGCGCTGTGCACGATCGACGACGTGTACCCCGAGCGGCCGGATCGAGGGTAGTCGCTCGACTCGCTGCACGGCGAGGTGGAGCTCGCGCCCGAGCGGCCAGCCCGCGAGTGCCCCCGGCAGGAATCGAACCTGCATCCCGCGCTTAGGAGGCGCGTGCTCTATCCGTTGAGCTACGAGGGCGCGGGGGGGAGGGTAGCCCTTGGCAGCAGCCATCTGGCCGCGGTGCCGTGACATCACGCAGCGGCACGCCGGTTCGTCAAACCTCCTAAAGGCTCGCACTTGCTGTGGTATCGGTTCGTTGCGGAGCGGTTAGGGCTGCGTGACAAGCCTTGTGGCGTGTGGTATCCCGGCTTGAAGTGGAGGAGGAGGGATTGAGCGTAAGGCGGGGAACTCCGTCTAGCCGATGAGCGTCGGAGCCGAGAGCGCGCTCCTCGCCGACGAAGCCGTTGTCGAGAGCGTCGAGCTGGATGGCGGCGAAATCACCTCGCGCTCGCCGCTCGAACTGTTCTGGCGGCGGTTTCGCGCTGACCGCGTGGCGGTCGTCTCGGCGGGCTTCATCATCTTTTTGATCATCATCGCCATCGCCGCGCCGCTCGTGGTGAGCATCCTCGGGCTGCCCGGGCCCAATGCCCAAAACCCCAACGCGCTGAACGCGTTCGGAAGCCCGACCGGCCCGAGCACCAGCTATCCCTTCGGCGTCGACCAGCTGGGCCGCGACATCTTCTCGCGCGTCATCTACGGCGCACGCGTATCGCTCGAGGTGGGAATCATCGGCACCGCGATCGCCACCGTGGTCGGGACGCTCGTCGGGCTGCTGGCCGGGTTCTACCGCGGCTGGGTGGACATGGTCCTGATGCGGATCGTCGATGTGTTCCTCGCCTTCCCGGTGATCCTGCTCGGCCTGGGGATCGGCGACGCATGCGGCGTCTACGGCTGCCTGAAGGTATTCGGCACCAGGCTGATCCAGCCCGGGGTGGTGACCGTGATCTTCATCATCGCCATCTCGAGCTTCACATACATCGCGCGGATCGCGCGTGGGCAGGTCCTGTCGGTGCGCGAGAAGGAGTTCGTGGAGGCGGCGCGCTCGCTGGGAGCGTCCAACAGACGCATCATCTTCAAGGAGATCCTCCCCAACCTGCTGGCCCCGCTGATCGTCTACTCCACGCTGCTGATCCCGCTCAACATCCTGCTCGAGGCCGCGCTCTCATTCCTCGGCGTGGGCGTCCGTCCGCCGACCGCGAGCTGGGGCCAGATGCTCTCCGACGCCTCGAATTACATCGGTCCACCGGTCTCGGCCTGGTGGTACATGGTCTTCCCCGGCGCCGCGCTGCTGCTGACCGTGCTGGCGTTCAACCTGCTGGGCGACGGACTGCTTGACGCGCTGAACCCCAGAGGTGACAGATGAACTTCAACGCTGGGGGAGCACCCACGCTCTCCGGACTCTTCGCAATAACAAGGAGGAATACATGAGCAACCGTCCACGGCTGGCGGTGATCGCGATATTCGCCGTGCTGCTTGGAATCGCGGTCGCTGCCTGCGGCTCGAGCTCGAGCAGCTCGAGTTCGACCACAGCCAAGATCCCGCTCAAGGCAGGCGAGGACCCGTTCTCGGAGTCGATCACCAGCGGCAAGCGAGGCGGGACGCTGACTGCCTACTCGAGCGAGGACTTCCAGCACCTCGACCCCGGCGAGTCGTATTTCGTCCTCGACTACTCGGTGTCGTACGCGACGCAGCGGCCGCTGTTCATCTACATGCCGAACTCGCAGCAGGTGCTGTCCCCCGATCTGGCCACCGCGGTCCCCACCCTTTCCAACGGCGGCATCAGTGACGGCGGCAAGACGGTCACCGTGCACATCCAGCACGGCGTTCACTACGCGCCACCCGTCAACCGCGAGGTCACCTCGCAGGACGTGGCGTTCGCCATCGAGCGGGGCGCCAATCCGAATGTGGTCATGCCGTACTTCCCGTCGTACTTCGGCTCGGGCTACGTGGCGCCGTTGCTGGGCGCCGCGAGCGCCAGCTACAAGGGGGGCGCGATTCCGGGCATCACGACGCCCGACAAGTACACGATCGTGTTCCACATGAGCAAGCCGGGAGCGACGGCGTTGATCGACGCGCTTTCGCTGCCGGGTTCCTCGCCGGTGCCACCGGAGTTCGTCGCGCCGCTCGACAAGCACTCCCCGACGACGTACGGCACGCAGTACCTGACCGCCACCGGTCCGTACATGGTCAAGGAGAACACCAAGACCGGCCAGTTCGGCGGCATCGGCTATCAGACCGGCAAGTCGCTGACGCTGGTGCGCAATCCGAATTGGAACCCGAACACCTACGCCGGCCCATACAAGCCGCCGGCCTACCTGGACCAGATCAACGTCAACATCGGGGGCTCCACCCCCGTTATCGGCCAGCAGGTGCTCAAAGGCTCTGACTCGGCCCAGCTCGACACGCCCTCGAACACGATCGTGCAGCTGGCTTACCAGACCTACCCGTCGCAGATCACATTCACGACCGGCTCGGGCGACCACTACGTGGCGGTCGACAACCAGCACGGGCCATTCCAGAACGAGAACCTGCGCAAGGCCTTCTGGGCCCAGCTGAATCGTGAGGCCATCGTCAAGGCCCGCGGCGGTCCGATCGTCGCCCAGCCGATGACGCACTTCCTGTACCCCGGCACGGCCGGGTTCACGCAGGCGGGCGGCTACGCCGGCCCGCAGGTCGACTACAACAAGTCGGTCACCGGCGACCACACGGTGGCCTGCAAGTACATGAAGGCCGCGGGTTACCCGAGCTGCAAGTACACCGGGTCGCAGTCCGTGCAGGTGGTGAGCTCAAACAACGGCAACGTGCCGGCGATCACCCAGATCGTCAACTCGGCGCTGACCACGCTGGGCTTCAAGACGCACGTCTCGCTCGTCGACCAGTCGGTCATGTACACGAAGTACTGCCAGGTCCCCAAGCAGAACATCGACGCCTGCCCGGCACAGGGCTGGGTCCGCGACTTCGCCGACCCGCTGGCCGTGCTGCTGCCGACGTTCTATGGCCCGTCGATCACTCCGTCGGGTAACCCCAACGAGGGGCAGGTGAACGATCCCTCAGTCAACTCGTCGATCGTCCAGGCGACCCTGACGGTCGATCCCACGGCGCGCGCGCAGGCGTGGGCCAACATCGACAAGTCGCTGGTCGACCTCGCGGCGGCGGTGCCGGAGGAATACGACAACCAGCCCAACATATTCAGCAAGGACGTGCATGCGGTTGCCGATACGTGGAATGTCGGCACGATCGACTTCGCGTACTCGTCGCTGAATAACCCGTAAGAAAGACAAACGGCCGTGGGTCCCCGCCCGACGGGGCGGGGCCCACGGCCCTCTCCAAACGACAAACACGATGGCCAGGTACATAGTCCGCAGGCTCTTGTGGGGCGTCCTGCTGCTGATCCTCGTCAGCGCGCTGACGTTCGTGTTCTTCAACATCTTTCCCACTGCAGATCCAGCCGCCCTGCGGGCGGGGCGCAATCCGAGCCCTCAGATCGTGCACGAGCTTCGGCACTCGCTCGGGTTGGACAAGCCCGTCTACACCCAGTTCTGGGTCTACATGCGAAACATCTTCCTGCACGGGAACTTCGGCTACAGCTACTACTCCGGGGCGTCGGTTCTGAGCCTGATCAAGGACCGGCTCCCGGCCACGCTATCGCTGACCGTCGGCGCGGCCGTGTTGTGGCTGGTCCTCGGCCTGCCCGTGGGCATCATCTCGGCGATCAAGCGCCGCACGCTTCTCGACCGGGCGGCGATGGGCACCGCGCTGGTGTTCGTCTCGATGCCGGTCTTCTGGCTGGGACTGATCGTGCTCTACCTGTTCGCCTCGGACATCGGCAAGTTCCCGTTGCTCCCGGGGGCCAACGCGTACGTCGGACTGACGTCTGACCCCGGCAAATGGTTCACCTCGCTGATCATGCCGTGGTTCGTGCTGGCGGCGGCGTTCGCCGCGATCTATTCGCGGCTGCTGCGCGGCAACCTCCTCGAGGTTATGGGCGAGGACTACATCCGCACGGCCCGGGCCAAGGGATTACCCGAGCGGCGCGTGATCCTTCGTCACGGCGTGCGTGCGGCGATCACGCCTGTGGCCACTGTGTTCGCCCTCGACGTGGGGGTGCTGCTCGGTGGGGCGGTCCTCACGGAGACTGTGTTCGACATTCCCGGCATCGGCCGGCTGAACTTCGACGCGATCGTGCACTCCGACTTCCCGATCGTGGAGGGAACCGTGCTTCTGGCCGCCATGTTCATCATCCTGGCCAATCTGGCCGTGGACATCGCCTATGCGTACTTGGATCCTCGCGTGAGGTATTCCTGATGGCCGAGCCGCTGCTGCGGGTAGAGGACCTGCGCGTCAGCTTCTCAACAGCCGACGGCGTGGTGCACGCCGTCGACGGAATCTCCTACTCGGTCGATACCGGCCGCACGCTGGGGATCGTCGGCGAGTCGGGCTCCGGGAAGACCGTCTCATCGCTGACGGCGCTCGGGCTGACGCGCCTCCAGGGGGCACAGGTAACAGGGAGCATCCATTTCGAGGGGCGTGACCTGGTGACCCTCGGGGAGGACGAGCTGCGCGAGGTCCGCGGCAACGACATCGCGATGATCTTCCAGGATCCGCTGTCCTCGCTGCACCCCTTCCACAAGGTCGGCTGGCAGCTGGTGGAGGCGATGCAGACCCACCAGCAGATCTCGCGCTCCGCGGCGCGCGCGCGGGCGATCGAGCTGCTCGACGTGGTGGGGATTCCCGATCCGAAGCGACGCATCGATCAGTACCCCCACGAGTTCTCGGGTGGCATGCGCCAGCGGGCGATGATCGCCATGGCGCTGTCAAACGAGCCGAAGCTGCTGTTCGCCGACGAGCCGACGACGGCGCTCGACGTCACCGTTCAGGCCCAGATCTTGGAGCTGCTCGAAGAGCTCCAGGGGCGGCTGGGGATGGCGATCATCATCATCACCCACGACCTGGGGGTGGTGGCCGAGACCACCGATGAGATCTGCGTCATGTATGCCGGGCGGATCGTTGAACGGGCGTCCGCGGAGGTGATTTTTGGCTCCCCCCAGCACCCGTACACATGGGGGTTGCTGAAGTCGATTCCGCGCCTCGACGCCGCGCGCGACGAGGAGCTGGTGCCGATCGCCGGACGTCCGCCCAGCCTCATAAGGCGGCCGTCGGGTTGCTTCTTTCACCCCCGTTGCCCGTACGTCCGCGAGCGCCATCGCCGCGAGGATCCGCTGCTGCGCCCTGTCCCGGATTCGGCGGGTCACGAGGTGGCGTGCCTGCTGGACGCGTCCGTGCGGAGCGCCATCTGGCGCGGGCTGAGCGAGGGACGCGACCCGGCGTCGCTGCGCCAGCTCGCTCAGGACGGAGCGCCGGTGGGCAGGCCGTGACGGGCACGGATGACCGCAGCGACGCGCTGGGCGTCCCCGGCGCCGATGACCGCAGCGACGCGCTGGGCGTGCCCGGCGTGGACGCAGCGAGTGGCGTCCCGGCCGCGGCCGCGGATGCACCGCTGATCCAGGTCAAGAACCTGGTCAAGCACTTCCCGATCACGCGGGGGATCATCTTCCAGCGCAAGGTCGGCGCCGTGAAGGCCGTGGACGACGTCACGTTCGATGTCCGTCGCGGCGAGACGCTGGGCATCGTCGGCGAGACCGGGTGCGGCAAGACCACGACCGCGCGCCTGCTCGTGCGCCTGCTTGACCCGACGGCCGGCGAGATCCTGTTCGACGGCGAGGACATCGCCAGGCGAAAGGGCGACGGCCTGAAGGCGCTGCACCGCGAGATGCAGATGATCTTTCAGGACCCCTACTCGTCGCTCAATCCGCGTAAGACGGTGGGCTCGATCATCGCCGAGCCGTTCGCCATCCACGGCCTACTGACCGGGGAGGGTGACCGTCGCCGGCGGGTCGAGGAGCTGATGGACCGCGTGGGACTGAACCCCGAGCACTACAACCGCTACCCGCACGAGTTCTCGGGCGGGCAGCGCCAGCGGATCGGAGTGGCCCGGGCGATCGCGCTCGAGCCGAAGGTGCTGGTGGCCGACGAGCCGGTCTCGGCGCTCGACGTCTCGATCCAGGCCCAGGTCCTCAACCTGCTGCGCCGGCTTCAGCGCGAGCTGGGCCTGACGCTGATCTTCATCGCCCACGACCTCAGCGTCGTGCGGCACATGTGTGACCGCGTGGCGGTCATGTACCTGGGGAAGATCGCCGAGCTGGCGCCCAACGATGCCCTCTACAGCCATCCCCGCCACCCGTACACCGGCGCGCTGCTCTCGGCGGTGCCGGTGGCGGACCCCTCGCGGCGCCACAGCAAGCGCCAGCTGCTGACGGGCGATGTTCCGAGCCCCGCCGATCCGCCGCCCGCCTGTCGCTTCCACACCCGCTGCCCCAAGGCGCAAGCGCTGTGCGCGACCGAGGAGCCGGCGTTGGAGGACAAAGGCGGCGGCAGCATCGCGGCCTGTCACTTTCCGCTCAGCGCCCGCGAGGTAAGGGAGCAGCTCGGCGGCGCGGTGGAGGCGGTGGCTGAGGGGTAAGGGCGTCAGGGGCGGTCGGTGGGCGGTCCCGCGCTCGCGGGCTGGCGTCAGGGGCGGTTGGCGGGCGGTCCCGCGCTCGCGGGCTGGCGTCAGGCGGCGGCGGTGGGCGGTCCCGCGCTCGCGGGCTGGCGTCAGGGGCGAGGCGTTCGAAGTTTTGTGGCGTCAGACGCCCACAACTTCGAACGGTGGCTCGAGCGCCTACTCCTCGACGTACAGCGACTCCACCGCCAGCTCGTCGCCGTTGCGGCTCCAGAGCTTGATCTCCAGGAAGTCCTGTCTGTAGTTGTCAGGCGCGATCATCGTGAAGCGGTCGTCGATCAGCTCGCACTGGTCGACCGCGAGATTGGCCAGCTCAGCGGTGACCTGCGTCCCACCCGGAATCATTGGCACGCCCCACACCAGCGTGATCTCGGCCGTGTTTCCCTGCTCGCCTCGCCAAGACCCGATGACCTCGTCGTTCAGGTCGAGTTTCCAGTCGGGGTTCTGCTCGGCCAGTTCCGAGGTGAAGTCCGCGCTGGAGTAGAAGTCGCTCGGCCCACCAGAGCCCTCACGGAAGGAGACGTAGCCGAAGACCTCGTAGCCGCCGGCGGTGCGCGCGGCGGCTGGGACGTAGGTGCGGCCGGCGTACGAGCGATCCGGGAACCACGTGATCTCCCCGACCTCGCCCAGCTCCTCGCCCTCGGTGTCGATCTCGAGGCTGGCGCTGCGGAAGTGCTCGGAGAGCGTGTTGGCCCAACGGCCGTAGGGCAGCGTCTCCTGAGGTGGCTCCGCTGCGAAGCTGATAACGAACCGGTCGGTGGGGGGCATCGGCGCGGTAGCGTAGCGGCGCCGCGCCGCGCCCGCTCATGCACCGCCGCGCCCGCTCAGAACCCGCCGCGCCCGCTCATGACCCGCCGCGCCCGCTCAGAACGCGCCCCGGCCACCAAGGACGGCGGGGAGGGTTTTGAGAAGGATCGACAGATCGAGGAACACTGACCACCGCTCGAGATACAGGAAGTCGAGCCGCACCAAGTCGTCGAAGTCGAGCTCTGCCCGACCGGACACCTGCCACAGGCCGGTGATCCCCGGGAGCACCAGGTAGCGCTTCTTGTGCCATTCCTCGAGATGTTCGAAGTCGCGCATCGGCAACGGCCGGGGCCCGACCAGCGACATATCGCCGCGGATGACATTCACGAGCTGGGGAAGCTCGTCCAGCGAGTAGCGGCGAAGGATCCGTCCCACCGGCGTGAGGCGAGGGTCGCGCCGGATCTTGAACAGGGCACCTGACTGTTCGTTCAGGGATTCGAGATCTGCTTGCAGCTGCTCGGCGTGTTCGCGCATCGTGCGGAACTTCAGGCAGCGGAACGGCCTGCCGCCGATACCGGGGCGCTCGGATCGGTAGAGAACCGGCCCGCGCGAGCTGAGCTTGACCGCGATCGCGATCACCAGCAGCGCCGGTGAAATCAGCATCAGCCCGATGGTCGAGAGCGTGAGGTCGAACGTCCGCTTGACCGCGTAGTCGATGCCTTCGAACACCGGCGGCCGCAGCGTGAACAGCGGCAGCGTCTGGCCGGGAACGAACTCCGCGCGGTCGAGCAGGATCTCCATCGTCGACGGCGCGACCTGGACCGTCACGCCGCGCCGGTGGCACAGGTCGGCGAGCTCGACGGCCTGCTCCTGCGGAAAGTCGGGATCGGCGATGATCACCTCCTGGACCCGCTCGCGATCGAGTGCGCGCGGCAGCTCGTGAAGCTCACCGAGCGAACGCAGCCCGTTCTCGGGCCGGGGGGTCAGCGAGATGTACCCCACTAGCTCCACCTCGGTCGCCGGGCGACCCGCCAGTGCCGTCGCCACCGCCTCGATGTGCTTGCCCGTGCCGACGAGCAGCGTGCGGCGGCGGTAGCCGGCCCTGGCCAGCATCCAACCGGTGATGCGCGTGTGCAGGTAGCGCAGCAGCGTCACGTAGACGGTGGCGAAGAACAGCGACCCATAGAAGATGAAGTAGCTCGAGAAGTGATTGCCGGTGACTAGAGCGAAGACGAGGACGATGATCGTCGTCTGGAACAGCGCCGAGGCGATGCGGGCCATCCCAGGCCGCCGAGGTCGATCGGAGTAGAGGTCGACGCGGGCGAACATCAACACCGTGACCAGATAGGCGAACGCGCCCCAATGGCGCGTCTCGGACCACGGAGCGCTGAGGCTGGCGTGACCCTTCAGCAGCAGCTTGATCTCGAGCGAGGTGTAGAGCGCCGCGCCAACCCCAACCAGGTCCAGCGCCAACAGAGAGGCCACCCGCGCCAACTGGCGCATCGTCTCCAGCCGCAGCAGGAAGGAGAACGCCGGCGGACGCTTGCGGCGCACATCGCGCTCGGCAGGGGCGATTAGAACCGAGCTGTGGTTCGCTCCGTTGGTTCGCGCGCCCCTAGCTTCTTGCTGATCGATCGTCACTTGGCGATAGCCGTGATGTGTCCCCGTCCTAATCCGAAACGGTAGCCCGATTGTGAAGTTGCGGGAAATCTAGGCCCCGCTTTGCGCTGTCTTTAGGAGCTTTGTGCGGTCTTGTAACGACAAGCACTAGCTCAGGGCGCCAACCAAGGCACCCTTGCCTGCTTGCTCGATCGTGCGCCGCAGCCCTTCGCGCAGATCAACCGTCGGTTCCCAGCCTAGTATCTCTCGCGCCAGGCTGATATCGGGCTGGCGGACCTGGGGATCGTCGGTGGGAAGTGCCTCGAACACGATCTCAGAGCGCGACCCGGTGACCTCGATCACGGCCTCCGCCAGCTCGAGCAACGTGAACTCGTCGGGATTGCCGATGTTGACCGGCTGGTGATAGCCCGACTCGGCGAGCGCGATCAGCCCTCGGATCTCGTCGTCGACGTAACAGAACGACCGCGTCTGCGAGCCGTCGCCGAAGACCGTAATCGGCCGGTCCTGCAACGCCTGGCGCAGGAACGTCGGGATCGCTCGCCCGTCGTGTGGGCGCATTCGTGGGCCGTACGTGTTGAAGATCCTCACGATCGCCGTATCCACGCCCTGCTGGCGGTGGTAGGCCATCGCCAGGGCCTCGGCGTAGCGCTTGGCCTCGTCGTAGACACCGCGGGGGCCGATTGGGTTGACGTGGCCCCAGTAAGTCTCCTGTTGGGGGTGTACCTGGGGGTCCCCGTAGACCTCGCTGGTTGACGCCAGCAGGAAGCGAGCGCGGTGCTTCTTGGCCAAGCCGAGCGTGTGGTGCGTCCCGTAGGAGCCCACCTTGAGCGTGTGCAGCGGCAGGCGCAGGTAGTCGATCGGCGAGGCCGGCGAGGCCAGGTGGTAGACGAAGTCGATCGCTTCATCGACGAAGTAGGACTCGATGATGTCCAGGTTCTGATGCACGAACCGCTCCGAGCGGATGTGCTCGATGTTCGCCAGCGAGCCGGTCTCGAGATTGTCGACGCAGATGACGCGATGTCCTCGGTTGAGCAGCTCTTCGCACAAGTGGGAACCCAGAAAGCCGGCTCCCCCGGTCACAAGGCAAGTGGCCATCGCCGCGCAATCTACACCGGCGCTGGGCAGTGGCGCTGGCCTCACGCCCTACTGCTTGGCCGCTTCCATGAACAGAGACCAGCGGCGCGTCTCGATCTCCTCCACGTCCGGGCAGCGGCCCTCGCGGTACCCGCGTCGCTCGATCTGATCAAAGCCCACGCGGCGCAGCAAGGCCTCGAGCGACCCGGCGTTGTACTGCCAGCGGTGGCGTGAGGAGCCGCTGCGCCGAGCGCTGTGCGCCTCGTAGATGCCGGACAGAAAGCTCTCGGGGTCGGCCGGGTCGTATTGCGCCACGACCTGATCTAGATCGGGCACCGCCAGCCGCAAGATGCCGCCTGGCCGCAGGACACGATGCACCTCACGCAGCATGTGCTCCGCGACCTCGGGATCGAGGTGCTCGAGGAGATGTGAGGCGTATGCGCACTCGAAGATGGAGTCCGGAAAGCGAAAGCGCCGCGTGACGTCCAGATAGCGGAGCGCACGGAACTTCCCGGCACGGTAGGCGGCATAGCGCTCGCCGCCGAGGACGCCAAAGCGGTGCAGCAGCCAGGGCAGCCCCGGCACGCGTGCCACAAACAGGTGGGGAGTGATGTCGGTGTTGACCCAGCCCGCCTGTACCTGATCGAAGGCCCCCAGATGGAGCCTGGGTGCAAGCGCGGTCATTACGAGTCGCAAGAGGCTAGTCGTCGTTTGATCGATGCGGGCCGCGCCTGCGCAGATAGTGCGCATCGCCGCGGCGGATCGTGAGCCGCTCGGAATCGAAGTGGGTGATCAGCGCCTGGGCGAACTTCCGCGAGGTGCCCAGCTCGTCGCGGAGCTCCGCGAGCGTGAGGGAGCCGCTACCCCGTTCGGCGAGCGCCAGCACGCGCTCCCGGATCTCGCTCAGCACGGCCGGGTGGTAGTGGAGGGTGGTCGAGACGCGCACCGCTCGTCCGGCCGCCCTCAGCTCGGCGAGATCGTCTGCGTCCAGCTGCGAGTCGAGCGGAGGCTCGAAGCGGGCGCCGAGCAGCCGCCGCTCGAGCTCAAGCGCGTTGTCTGAGAGTGATGCCTCCGGCGGCGCTTGCGACGCTCCGGAGGCCGCCGCGGGGCGCCCCGGCTCGGCCGTTTCTCCCGGCCCCGGCTCGGCCGGCTCTCCCCGCGCCAGGCGCCCGAGCCGGGCCAGCACCTCCCGGCCCGGCCCATGGCGGCGCGGTGCGGGGTCCAGCACGATGCCGCCCCCAAGCGTGTCCGGTGGCGCGATCTGGCGCACGACGATTCGATCGCCGGCCGCCGGGATCAGCGGCGCCTCGAGCCGTAGCTGGTAGAAGGCACCTCCCAGCCACGCCAGCCGCGCGGGACTTTCGCGCGTGCCATGGTGGACCTGCACGCGGTCCCCGTGTTCGGGCTCGCGCCCGGGCCATTGGAGCGCGGCGTCGAGGCGATAGGTCGCGACCGCATCGCTGCTTGGAGAGACGAGCACGTCGCCGCGTTCAACCTCGCCCACGCGCAGACCAGTCAGGTTCACGGCCACGCGCTGACCCGCCAGGGCCCGCTCGACGGGCGCATCATGGACCTGGACGGCCCGCACTCTCAACCGCCGGCCGGCGGGGAGCAGCCGCAGCTCCTGGCCGCGCGCCACGTGGCCGGACCACAGCGTCCCGGTGACGACGGTCCCCGCGCCCTTGATTGTGAAAGCGCGATCGATGTGTAGCCGCGCCGATCCATCCTCGCTGGCCCGGCTGGGCGCCGTGGCGACCATCTGCTCCAGCGCCGTGTGGAGCTGATCGAGACCTTCGCCCGTGCGCGCCGAGACGGTCACGAACGCACCGGCGTTCGGTAGCAGCTCCCTTGCCTCGCCGAGGGCGCGTTCAGGGTCGGCGAGGTCGCTCTTGGTGACGGCGACCACCCCGTGCCGAACCGCCAGCGCGCGCAGCACCGCGGCGTGTTCGCGGGTCTGGGGCATCACGCCGTCGTCGGCGGCGATCGTGAGCAGATACAGATCGATCCCGGTGGCGCCGGCGACCATCGTGCGAACGAAACGCTCGTGGCCGGGCGCGTCTATGACCGACAGCTGGCGCCCCGAGGGCAACGTGAGGCGTGCATAGCCCAACTCGATCGAGATGCCACGCTCGCGCTCCTGGGGCAGGCGGTCAGTGTCGACGCCGGTCAAGGCCCTGATCAGCGCCGTCTTCCCGTGGTCGATGTGACCGGCGGTGCCGAGCGTCAGCGGCCCGTCGAAGCTCATCCGTCGCTCGTCGAGGACGCTCCTAGCACGGCTCGAGCCAGGCGTGCTGCCTGGATCGCCTCCTCATCGCTGAGCGTGCGTGGGTCAAGCAGCACGCGCCCTTCGTTGACGCGGGCGATGACTGGCGGATCGCCGCCGCGCAACGCCGCCGCCAGCGCCGCGGGATCCCGGCCGTCGGTCAGGGCAACGGCAGGCCCCTCGAGTTCCAGCAGCGGCAGCGCGCCGCCGCCGACCTTCGCCGTGGCGCGGACGATCTCGCCCCGCTCGGGCCCAAGCTCCGCGAGGACCAGCTGCGCCCGCGCGGCGAGCTGGTGCTCGCTGGCGCCAAGCATCGCCAGCACCGGTATCTCAGCCACGGCGCGCACCGGGTCGCGGTACAGCGCGAGGGTCCCCTCGAGCGCCGCCAGCGAGAGCTTGTCGATCCGCAGCGCGCGCGCCAGCGGATGCCCTCCGGCCGCGGCGACCGCATCCGAGCCGCCGAGCAGGAGTCCGGCCTGCGGTCCACCCAGCAGCTTGTCGCCGGAGCAGCAGACGAGCGCCGCGCCGGCCGACAGCGAGCGCTTGATGGCTGGTTCATCCGACAGCACCGAGAGGGTCGAGGACTCAGCCAGCACGCCGGAGCCGACGTCGTCAATCACCGGGACTCCGAGCTCGCACAGAGCCTCGACTGGGACCTCGCGGACAAACCCGAGCGTGCGGAAATTGGACTGGTGGACGCGCAATACCGCTCCCAGCCGGTTGCCAAGCGCCTCGACGGCCCGGGAGTAGTCGTCGAGCGCCGTGCGGTTGGTGGTCCCGACCTCAACCAACTCAGAGCCAGACTGGGCGATGACCTCTGGGATCCGAAACCCGCCGCCGATCTCCACCAGCTGGCCCCTGGATACCACGACGGCTCGTCCGGGACCGGCCAGCGCGGCGGTCGCCAGAAGCACTGCCGCAGCGCCGTTGTTGACGGTCAGTGCGGCGTCCGCGCCGGTAAGCTCGCACAGCAGCTCTTCTACATGCTCCTGGCGACTTCCGCGCTGTCCTTGGCGAAGGTCAAGCTCGAGGTTCGAGTAGCCCTGGGCGGCGGCCCGCGTCAATTCTTCGCGCGCCGCGCGCGCCAACGGAGCTCGGCCCAGGTTGGTGTGGATGATCACGCCCGTGGCGTTCAGCACCCGGCGGAGCGACGACTCCCGCCGGCGCGCAAGCAGAGCCCGCGCACGCACGAGCACGTCCTCCTCGCCGTCCTCGCCGGCCATCAGCTCCTGGCGCCGCGCGGCGATCACCTCGCGCGCCACGGCCACCGCCAGCGCGTGCGGGGCATCGAGCTCGGACGCCAGCTCGTGAACGGCGGGAAGATCCCTCAGCGGCCGCTGGTCGGCACCGCGCCTCGCACCCACTCCCCTTCCTCCTTCTTCCAGATCGGAGCCTCGGCCTTCGTGCGGTCGATGATCTCTCGGGCGCCGGCAAATGCCGCCTCGCGGTGCGGGGCCGATGCCGCCACCACGACCGACGGGTCGGACAGCGGCACGATCCCCACGCGATGCTCGACCGCGGCCGCGCACAGGCCATGACGCTCGATGGCCTCCGAGACGATCTCCGCGATCCGGCGCTCGGCCATCTGGCCGTAGGCCTGGTACTCGAGCTGATCGACCTCGCGGGTCACGCCCTCGAACACCACGACCGCGCCGGCGCGTGCGTCACGCACGCGCTCCACGAGCCGCGCCGCATCCAGCGGCTTCTCGGTGATGCCGACGTGCGGCACGCCGACCGCCGAGCTCCGCGACCTCGGCGGAGAAGAGCCCCCGGACACTGGCGGGATCAGCGCCAGCTCGTCGCCGGCGTGCAGCGGCGATCCGGCGTCGGCGTACTCCTGATTGACCGCCATGACCACGGGCGTACCCTCGGTCAGCGTCTGCAGGCGCTCCAGCACGTCGGCCACGCGCGCTCCCTCCGGGAGCTCCACCTGCACCTCGTCGGATCCGGCGCGCTCACGCAGTGCGGCGAACAGTCGGACCCGTACCTGCATGGAGGAAAGGCTACGCGAGGGGAGCCGGCACTACGCGATCGGGCCGGCCGTCAGCGGCCGCAGCGCGATCATGCGGGGTTCGGCGAATCACCCGCGGGTAATCTCCAGCCATGGCCACCACCCCCGAGAACCGCACGATCGCCCCGATCGTCGGACCAGACGATCCGCGCCGCTTCACGGACTCCGGGATCGAGATCCAGCAGCTCTACACCGAGCGGGACCTTCCCGACGATCTCGAGGGCGAGCTCGGCGAACCTGGCCAGTATCCCTACACGCGGGGCGTTCACCCCGACATGTACCGGCGCCAGCTGTGGACCATGCGCCAGTACGCGGGCTATGCCAGCGCCAAGGAGTCAAACCAGCGCTATCGCTACCTGCTGGAGCACGGCTCGACCGGCCTGAGCATGGCCTTCGACCTGCCGACGCAGCTCGGGCTCGACTCCGATGACCCGCGCTGCCTGGGCGAGGTGGGCCGGACCGGTGTGGCGATCGACTCGATCGACGACATGCGCACGGCGTTCGACAGCATCCCCCTGGACCAGGTCTCGACCTCGATGACCATCAACGCCCCGGCCTCCGTGCTGCTGCTGCTCTACGAGCTGGTCGGCGAGGAACAGGGCGTGCCCTCGGAGAAGCTGCGGGGCACGACCCAGAACGACATCCTCAAGGAGTACATAGCGCGCGGCAACTTCATCTACCCGCCCGAGGGCGCGATCCGCTTGACGACCGATCTGTTTGCCTACTGCAACGAGCGCGTACCGAAGTGGAACACGATCTCGATCTCCGGCTACCACTTCCGCGAGAAGGGCTGCTCCGCGGTGCAGGAGGTGGCGTTCACGCTCGCCAACGGCATCGCCTACGTGCAGGCGGCACTCGATGCCGGGCTGGAGATCGACAAGTTCGCGCCCCGGCTGGCGTTCTTCTTCAACGGCCACAACAACGTCTTTCAAGAGGTGGCCAAGTTCCGCGCCGCGCGCCGGATGTGGGCCGAGATCATGCGCGAGCGCTTCGGCGCCAGGGACGAGCGCTCCTGGCGCCTGCGCTTTCACACGCAGACGGGCGGTGTGACGCTCACGGCCCAGCAGCCGGAGAACAACATCGTGCGAGTGGCGCTACAGGGTTTCGCCGCCGTGTGTGGCGGGACCCAGTCGCTGCACACCAACGGCTTCGATGAGGCGCTGGCACTTCCCACCGAGCGCGCGGCGAAGATCGCGCTGCGCACCCAGCAGATCATCGGCTACGAGTCCGGGGCCGCGGACACGGTCGACCCGTTCGCGGGGTCATTCTTCGTCGAGGCCCTGACCGACGAGATCGAGGCCCGGGCCCGGGAGCTGATCGCCAAGGTCGATGAGCTCGGCGGCTCGATCGGCGCGATCGACTTCATCAAGTCCGAGATCGAGGAGTCCGCTTTCGGCTACCACGAGCGCTACCGGACGGGACAGGACGTAGTGGTTGGCGTCAACAAGTTCGCGGACCAGAAGGAGGTGGAGGTCCCGGACATCCTGCGCGTAGACCCGGACTCGGAACGCCAGCAGGTGAAGCGCCTGAAGGCGTTCAAGGAGGACCGGCAGCGCGAACTCGTCGAGCGGCGGCTCGAAGATATCCGCGAGGCGGCGCGCGGCACCCAGAACCTGCTGCCCGTCCTGCGCCAGGCGCTCAAGGACCGCTGCTCGCTGGGTGAGGTCTGCGGCGCGATGCGCGACGTCTACGGCGAGTACCAGCCCACTTTTTGATGCGCATCTTCCTCGCCGGTGCCAGCGGCGTGATCGGGATCCGCCTGATACCGCTGCTGGTGACCGCGGGGCATGAGGTCGCCGGCCTGACGCGCTCGCCTGAGAAGGCACAGGAGCTGCGGGGGCTGGGGGCCGAGCCCGTCGTCTGCGACGTCTATGACAAGCATGCGCTGAGCGAACAGGTCACGGCCTTCGGCACCGAGCTGATGATGCACCAGCTGACCGACCTTCCGGACACGGCTGACCAGATCACCGCCTACCGCGAGCGGAACAACCGCATGCGCACGGAGGGCACGCGCAACCTAATCGACGCGATGAACGCTGCGGCGGCCGATCGCCTGATCGCGCAGAGCATCGCCTGGCGGCCGCCGGCAGGGGCCGAGGCGGTTGAGGAGCACGAGCGGCTGGTGCTGGACGCGGGCGGTGTCGTGCTCGAGTACGGGACCTTCTACGGGCCTGGCACGTATGGCGGCGACCGCGTGCCCGACCATCCGCGGATCCACGTCGAGGAGGCGGCGCGGCGGACGGCGGAACTGCTCGACGCTCCCAGTGGCGTGATCGTGGTGGCTGAAGAGCGTTAGCTCAGCGCCGGCGCCAGGTTAAGCTCGCTCGCTGTCGAGGTCCGCCATCTGCGGTGCGCCGTAGCGCTCGCCCGCGACGGCGTCGGCAGGCACGGCCTGCTCGATGCGGTCCAGTTCGCCGGAATCGAGCCTCAGCTCCAGGGCCCCGAGCGCGTCCTCCAGCTGTTCGCGGGTGCGGGCGCCGATCAGGGGCACGATGTCCTCGCCCCGCGAGAGCACCCAGGCGATTGCCACCTGCGCCACGCTCGCCCCCCTGGTCTCGGCGATTCCCCGGAGGCGATTCACGAGCCCGAGATTGTGATCCAGGTTCTGCGCGCCGAAGCGCGGCATCCGCGAGCGGATGTCACCAGGCCCCTGGCGTTCTGGGGCGTAGCGGCCACCGATCAGCCCGCGGGAGAGGACACCGTAGGCGGTCACGGCGATCCCCAGCTCGCGACAGGTGGGCAGGATCTTCCCCTCGATTCCACGCGAGACGAGGGAGTACTCGATCTGCAGGTCGCAGATCGGATGCACGGCGGCGGCGCGGCGGATCGTCTCGGCGCCGAGCTCGCTCAGGCCGATGTGGCGAACGTATCCCGCCTCCACCATCTCGGCGATCGCGCCGACTGTCTCCTCGATCGGGACGGCCGCGTCACGGCGGGCTGGGCGATAGATATCGATGTGGTCCCTGCGCAGGCGCTGCAGCGAGTAGGCCAGCGCGGTCTTGACCGCTTCGGGCCGAGCGTCGTAGCCAAGCCAGCCCCCGTCGGGGCCGCGCTGGGCACCGAACTTGACGCTGATCAGGACATCGTCGGCGTCTCGGCGCCCGCGCAGGGCGTCTGCGATCAGCAGCTCGTTGTGGCCCATGCCGTAAAAGTCGCCGGTGTCGAGCAGATTGATGCCCGCGTCCAGAGCGGCATGGATGGTGGCGATGCTCTCATCCCGCTCCGCCGGCCCATACATGCCGGACATGCCCATGCACCCCAGGCCCAGGGCCGAGACGGTTGGTCCATCACTTCCAAGCGTTCGATCTCTCACGGGAGCGATATTGGCGCATGCAAGGCGCCGGGCCGCGGAAGGACTCGCGCCAGGGCGCGCGAAGTTCTCGACCATGAGCGAGCAGTCAGCCAGCCGGACCCTGTTGAAATCCCCGCCGGAGCTGTGGGCGGAATGCAGCGACGCCCAGTCGCTGACCCGTCACCTGGACACCTTCTTCGGAGAAATCCGCATCACGAGGCTCGAGCCCGAGAACACCGTCGCCTGGGAGGGCGAGCGTGGAAGCGGCACGGTGAGGCTCGAGCCTGCCGGGTGGGGCACACGCGTCACGCTGACGGCGAGCGCCGGAGCCGAGGACGGGCCGGCCGCCGCCCAGGTTGCGCCGACCGGCCCGGCTCTGGAGCAGGACGATCGTGCCCACGCACCCGCCCGGCCGACGCTACGCCCGGCCACGTTCCTGGCTCGTCTATTGCGCCGCTTCGGGACGGAGTCGCATGAGCCGGGGTCCGAGGTCGACGCCCTGGAGGGAGTCCCGCCGGTTGCGGATCCCGATCGGGCGCCGGTTGAGGGGCCCAGCGAGTCCGCGGGCGTCCTGGCCGCCGCGCTCGAGAGTCTGGGCACGGCGCACCACCGCCCGTTCTCGCGGTCGTAGCGGCATCGGATCGCAGGCCCCGGGCGACGTAGCGCCCGCTGTCCGCGCGAAACGCCCATCCCGTGCCGGTCCGACGCGCACGGATAGACTCGCGGCCCCCATGCGCGAGAAGGCACCGGAGACCTACGAGGAGAAGCTTGCCCAGCTAGAGGAGATCCGCCAAGAGGCGATCCACGCTGGCTCCGAGGCGGCCGTCTCCAAGCAGCACGAGCGCGGCAAGTACACCGCGCGCGAGCGGGTCGAGAAGCTGCTGGACCCCGGCTCCTTCCAGGAGCTGGACACGTTCGTGCGCCACCGAACCTATGAGTTCGAGATGCAGAAGAACCGCCCCTGGGGAGACGCCGTGGTCACGGGCCACGGGACGATCGACGGTCGCCGCGTGTGCGTCTTCAGCCAGGACTTCACGGTCTTCGGCGGCTCGCTGGGCGAGGTGATGGGCGAGAAGATGTGCAAGATCATGGATCTGGCGGCGCGGATCGGCTGCCCGGTGATCGGCATCAATGACTCGGGCGGGGCGCGGATCCAGGAGGGCGTCGTGTCACTCGGCGCCTACGGCGACGTGTTCGTGCGCAACGTCAAGTGCTCAGGGGTGATCCCTCAGATCAGCCTGATCATGGGCCCTTGCGCAGGCGGAGCCGTCTACTCGCCGGCGATGACCGACTTCGTCTTCATGGTCAAAGAGACCTCGCACATGTTCATCACCGGGCCCGATGTGATCAAGGCGGTCACCGGCGAGGAGGTGGGCTTTGAGGATCTCGGCGGCGCGATGTCGCATAACTCAAAGTCGGGCGTCGCGCACTTCGCTTGCGACGACGAGGATCAGTGCCTGGAGGACACTCGCTACCTGCTGTCGTTCCTGCCGCAGAACAACCTGGACACGCCGCCGCGCGTGCAGCCCACCGACGATCCGCTGCGCGAGGACCCTGAGCTGGACCGGGTCGTCCCAGACAGCCCCAACAAGCCCTACGACATGCGGGACGTGGTCAGGCTAATCGTCGACGACGGCGAGTTCTTCGAAGTGCACGAGCACTACGCGCGCAACATCGTTTGCGGCTTTGCCCGGATGAACGGCTACTCGGTGGGGATCGTCGGCAACCAGCCGGCGCAGCTCGCCGGGGTGCTTGACATCGACTCCTCGTGCAAGGCCGGGCGCTTCGTCCGCACGTGTGACGCGTTCAACATTCCGCTGATCACCTTCTGCGACGTGCCCGGCTTTCTTCCCGGAACGAACCAGGAGTGGGGAGGCATCATCCGTCATGGCGCCAAGCTGCTCTACGCCTACACCGAGGCCACCGTGCCCAAGATCACGATCATCACCCGCAAGGCGTACGGCGGGGCCTACGACGTCATGGCCTCAAAGCACATGCTCGCGGACTTCAACTTCGCCTGGCCGAGCGCCGAGGTGGCAGTGATGGGGCCCGAGGGGGCGGTCAACATCATCTACCGCCGTGACATCAACTCATCACCCACGCCCGAGGAACGCCGCAAGAAGCTGATCAACGACTACAAGGCGCACTTCGCCAATCCCTTTGTCGCGGCCGAGCGGGGCTACATCGACGACGTGATCGTTCCCCACGAGACACGCCCGAAGATCATCACCGCGCTGGAGACGCTTCAGACGAAGCGCGAGCCGGGCCCCAGGCGCAAGCACGGGAATATCCCGCTCTGAGCTTCGCGCGGGGCGTCGTCTGACGCATCTTGCTCGCGCCGGCTATTTGCGAAAAGCGATCGTGGCGTTCGTGCTCGAGCGCTTGCCGAGCGCCGGCGTGAACTTGACCGTCACTAGCAATGCGAGCCGGTGCGTGGCGGACAGCGTGCGCTGCCTGGCCGCTGAGAGCTTCAGATTGAACTTGACCGTTCCCGCGCTCTTGACGCGCACGGACGTGCCCCCGAACTGCACCTTGCCAGGCGCGTTCACCGTGATCAGCACCGCGGCGCCGCCCGCCTTCTTGTTCTTGGCAGCGACCTTCGTGACCGCGGCCTTGCCGACGGTCAGCTTGTGCGAGACGAATGCCATCTGGCCGGCGCTGTCACCGACCGCGAGGGTGACCGTGTAGGTGCCGGTCCTCCTATATGTGTGCGTGGGCTTGGCGCCCGAACCGCTCGTGCCGTCACCGAAGTTCCAGGCGTAGGCGACGATCGAGCGTCCCCCGGAGCTCGAGCCCGATCCATTGAAGGAGACGGGCTGTCCGGTGCCGGGGGTTGAGGGGGATGAACTGAATGCGGCGCCGGGGGCACCCGTGGTCGAGTTATTGGTCGAGCCCGGGGTCGAGCCGGTGGTCGCGCCCGGGGAAGGGGTGCCGCCGCCGGCCCCGCCGCCGCCGGGCGTCCCGCCTCCGCCGCCCGCGCCTCCGCCGCCGGGCGTGGTGGGTTGCGCCATACCGCAGTTCACGTCGGCGTTCGACCACTCCGACTGGATGTAGTAGGGATCGCCGTTGATCAGCTGGTTGTAGAGGTTGCCTGCCGCGGCGCTGCCGCCCAGGGTGGGAGTGAAGGCATTCGGGTTGGTGCCGTTGGCCGGATCGAACACGCCGTAGAAGTTGCAGTTATCGCCGACCTCCTGGCCGGTGGCCGTATCCCACCAGCCACACCCTTCATCTGGCGTTCCGCTAACGGTGCACGCCATTACAGGATCAGTGATGGTCTCGCTGTCCTCATGACTCATGTACTTGACCGCAATGTCGGCGCGTGAGTCGCCATTGGGCGACTGGACCGCGGTGTTCCCGTCGTACTGACAGCCCTTGCCGGTGGCGGGCAGGAGCGGAATCGACGCGTACAGGACGTAGTTCGACCCGTCTATCAGCGACGTGTGGTAGGCGCAGAAGGCGTTGTCCGCGCACTGCGTCCCGCTTGCGCATTCGTTTACGTCAGACGGGAGGACGACGAAGTAGATCGGAGCATCGTCGGGGAGCTGCGTCGAGCTCGACCCGTCGTCGGATAGCCCATCGGCGGCGACAAGGCGCCGCACTTCAGCCTGCAGCTGGGCGTCGGTCAGACAAGTCGGATGGGAGGCTGACGTTCGCGTGCATCTGCCGGTTGTGGGATAAGCCTGCGTGTCGACGATTGCCTGACCTGCCGAAAACGTCTGCGCGTAGTTGGCGTATCCGCCTGCGTCGTAGTACTGCTGAAGGACGCTGTACACGTTGTTCGTCGTGCCGCTGTCTGTGGCGACGTCGGTGAAATACCGCTCGAGCAGAGACTCCGTGGTGGTGGGAATCGTCTCCCCTCCGGGGGTCCAAAAGATCAGATACGGAGCGCTCGAGTGCATCACGGCGCCGCCCTGGTAGTCCATGTTCCCGTTGGTCGACAAGCCGGCGGCGTGCCGGGCGGCCGCCACCGAGCCGGGTACAGACGCCGGCGCTACCCCACTCGGGAGCGCGATGCTCAAGTAATGCCCGTCCGGCTGCTTGACAAGGGTGGCGGAGGCCTGGGGTGCCGCGACGGCCAGCGCTCCGAGGAGGACGGCCGCGGCAGCGAGTGCGGTCAGCCAGGCTTTCTTCATCGACACGTCTCTCCCAAGTAGTCGCTAACGACGCTTGCGGCCCCTGATGTCGGCCCCGAGGCGCGGCAGCGTAGCGGGATTCGGCCCGCGCGATGCGCGGCGCGCTAAGGAGTCCCCGGCTTCGCAGGCTGAGGATGCGATGTTTGTGGCCCTATGCGCCACTCAGATCGCATCCTCACGTTGAGACGAGGACGCCACTCTCTCCTTTGCAGGCGTCAAAGCACAACCGTCTGGGCCTCGACCCGCCCCTGCCGCCAGGCCTCGAGCGCCGCGGCGGCCACAGCCAGATCCTGGACCGCTAAGCCGGTGGAGTCAAACAGCGTCACCGCCTCGGGTCCGGGTCGCCCGGCGGCCTCGCCCGCGAGCACGGCGCCGAGCTCGGTCACCCGCTCGGGCTTGACCAGCCCGGCCTGCACCGCCGCCGTCAGCTCGCCGCCGTGGGAGGCCTGCTCCCACTCGTCGCAGAACAGCTGGCATGAAGCCACGGCGCCCGGGGTGGCCTCGGACTTGCCTGGGCCGTCGGCACCCAGCATGTTGAGGTGCAAGCCGGCGCGCAGGTCTCCAGCGTCGATGACTGCCGCGGCGCCCGGTGTCACGCAGCACACGATGTCGCAGAGCACGGCCTGCTCGCGCGTGCCGACGTCCCAGCCGAGCTCGGCCGCTATCGCCCCTGCAGCCTCGCTGCGGGGGTCGTTGCAGACTCCGGGCCCGTAGCCCGCCGCCTTGAGACAGCGAGCAGCCCAGGCCCCGTGAAGCCCGCAGCCGATGATGCCCACCGAGCGCGAATCCGCTGCGGCCAGGGCAGCGGTGGCGACCGCGGCCACGGCGCCCGTGCGGAGCGCGGTCACAGATCTGGCGTCGAGCAGCATCACGGGCTCGCCGCTTTCGGCGTCCGAGAGACAGACAACGCCGGTCACTGTGGGTAGGCCACGCGCCGGATTGTCAGGGAACGACGTCACCCACTTGAGTAGGGCCAGTCCGCCTCCCCGAGCCGGCATGGCGCGAAAGTCCCCGAATGGCGGACTCTGGAGATAGACCTTCGGCGGCATCGCCCACTCGCCGGCGTGAAACCGGATCAGCGCCTCTCGGACGCGCTCGATCGCGGCCGTGGGCGAGACCGCTTCGAGCACGGCATCGTGTTCGAGGACCGGAAGCTCTGGCACCGGATCGGGCACGATACCCTCGGTTGAGCGATGAATCGGAGGCCGCAGCTGAGCATCGTCGCCCCTGGCGCTTCCCCCGAGGAGGCTGCCGCGGTGATCGCCGCGCTTGAGCGCTTCATGCGCGAAGCGGCCCCTCGGCCGGTCCCGCCGGCTCCTCGCCCCGATCCATGGCGGCAGGCGGCTCTGCACGAAGGCGTGAGCCTGGCGCCTGTCGCCCCCGCGCGCTGGGAGTAGCGGCCGCCCTGGGAGCAAGCTGCCGCGCCCTGAACCAGGCGGGCGTGCCCTCGAACTAGACACCCGCGCGTGATGCTGCGCTCGCCGCTCGGACCGCGGCGTGCCGCTCGGACCGCGGCGTGCCGCTCGGACCGCGGCGTGCCGCTCGGACCTGGAACCAGAAGTGCCGCGGCCCTGGAACCAGAAGTTCCTGCAAGTCAGGCTAAATCCCTATAAACGGATTGCCTTTTGGTACATTTCTACGCTCGATACGAGCGCGGCGTCTGCCTAGGCCCGACGACTGCCTTTCAAGTTCCCGAGCGAAAAGGAACCTCCATGGAGCCCGCATCACTCGACAGCCCCACCGCCGAACGCACCGCCTCTGCGGACAAGGGCCCCGGTGGCTGGCTGGGGGCACACAGTCGCGAGGGCTCGCTCGAGCGCCCGGAGGTACTCAAGGACGTGCCAGGGCACATCATCCCCGTGCTCGAGCGTGAGTTCGATGATTTCGACACCGAGTCGACCCGATATCTGAAGGGGGAGCTCGAGGGCGACGAGTTCACCAAGTTCCGCCTCAAGCAGGGCGTCTACGGCCAGCGCCAGCCCGACGTCCAGATGGTCCGGGTGAAGCTTCCGTTCGGCGGCGTAACCCCGGATCAGCTTGAAGCGTTCGCGGCGGGCATCGAGCAACACGTGCCGCTGCGCAAAGGCCACATCACGACCCGCCAGAACATCCAGATGCACCACGTGCCGCTGCCAGCCGCAGCCAGCCTGATCCGTGAGCTGGGCGAAGCGGGCTTGTCGAGCCGCGAGGGATGCGGCAACACGATGCGCAACGTCACCGGCGATCCCCGGGCCGGCGTCCTACCAGGCGAGCTCTTCGACGTGACGCCGTACGCCGGGGCCTACGTGCGCTACTTCGTGCGCCACCCGACGACGCAGAACATGCCGCGCAAGTTCAAGACCGCGTTTGCCGCCACCGACGAGGACAACGCCATCACCAGGATCCACGACCTAGCGTTCCTGCCACGCGTCCGCGACGGCGTGCGCGGCGTAGAGGTACGGGTTGGCGGCGGCACCTCGATCATGCCGCGGCTGGCGCCGACGCTGTACGAGTTCGTGGAGCTAGACAACGGCGATTACCTGAAGGTGGCAGAGGCCGTGGTCCGGATCTTCGACCGTACCGACTGGTTGCGCCCCAACCGCGCCCGCGCCCGGATCAAGGTCCTGGTCGACAAGATCGGCATCGATGCCTTCCGCGAGCTGATAGAGGAGGAGCTCGAGGGTGACTGGGTCTCCGAGCGCGACTTCTCGCTGGACCCGCTCCTGTTCGAAGACGAGGAGGAGCAGAACGCACCGCCTAAACCGCAGTCGAGCTCCAGCCCGAACGGCGATTTGCAGGACTTCGACCATTTCGTCGCGACCAACGTCATGGCGCAGCGCCAGGAGGGGTTCTCCACGGTCGAGGTCACGGTCCCGCGCGGCGATCTGACCGTAGATCAATTCCGCGGGCTGTCGCGGCTGATGCGCGAGTACACCGGCGGCTACGCCCGAACGACCGTCCACCAGAACCTCGTATTGCGCTGGGTCAGGGACGAGTCCATCTACGAGGTCTGGACGCGCCTGGGAGAACTCGGCCTCGCCGACGCCGGCGCCGACGAGATCACGGACGTCGTCAGCTGCCCGGGGACCGACTCGTGCAAGCTCGGTATCACGAGCTCGATGGGGCTCAACCAGGCGATTCACGACCGGCTCGTGCAGATGCACGTCGAGGACGAGCTAACGCGCCGGATTCACATCAAGATGTCCGGTTGCCCCAACGGCTGCGGGCAGCACCACATCGCGAACATCGGCTTCTACGGCGCCTCGATCAAGGTCGGTGATCACACGATTCCCGCCTACATCCCACACATCGGCGGCGCATACGAGGGCGGCGACGTTCGCTATGGCCAGCGCCTGAAGGCCCGGCTGCCCGCAAAGCGGGTCCCGGAGGCGGTGGAGCGTTGGGTCCGCTACTACGAGGCCGAGCGCGAAGCGGGCGAGGAGTTCAACGCGTTCGCCGATCGCGTCGGCCCGCAAGAGTTTGAGTCACGAGTCAAGGACCTGGCGATGCCGGTCGAGTTCACCCTCGAGAACATGAATTACTTCGTCGACTGGGCGCGGTCCGGGCCCTTCGAAGTCATCCGCGGCGAGGGCGAATGCGCGGTCTGAGAGGGGCACACTAGAGTCATGGCCATCACTGCTCCTGATCTACCAGACACAGCTTCGGCCGAAGAGGTTGTGAGCTATGCCGTCGAGCGTTTTCATCCGCGGCTGACGCTCGCCTGCTCATTCCAGAAGGAAGAGTCCGTGCTCGTCCACATGCTGGCTGAGCGGGAGCCGTCGGCGAGGGTATTCGTAATCGACACGGGCGTCCTTTTCCCAGAGACGCTTCAAACATGGCGGGCGTTCGAGGACCGCTTCGGCGTGCGGATCGAAGCGATCGATGCCCGCAGCACGGACGGCCCCTGGACCGCGAGCCACTGCTGCGGGCAGGCCAAGGTCGACGCGCTCGAGCGTGCGCTGTCAGACGTCGACGCCTGGATCACCGGCGTCCGCCGCGAACAGGCTCCGACGCGCGCCGCCGCCCCGAAGCTCGAACGCGATGAGCGCCGCGGCATCTGGAAGCTCAACCCCCTGGCCGACTGGTCGGAGAGGGACCTCTGGGCCTACATCTATCAGCACCAGCTTCCTTACCACCCTCTGCACGATCAGGGGTACGCCTCGATCGGGTGCGTCCCTTGCACCCGACCCGGACAGGGCCGCGACGGCCGGTGGGCTGGGCAGGACAAGACCGAGTGCGGCATTCACCTGTGAGTGCAAGAGGCGCGACCATCTAAGCGAGGCGAAATGCCGAACGAGCGGATCGACCTGCCGGCCCACGCGGCCGGAGGAGGAGCGCGATGAACCCGCTGACCTACGAGCTCTCACACCTGGACGAGCTCGAGTCCGAGGCCATCCACATCTTTCGCGAGGTGGCAGCCGAGCTCGAGCGGCCGGTGCTGCTGTTCTCCGGCGGCAAGGACTCGCTCGTGCTGCTGCGGTTGGCGGAGAAGGCGTTTCGTCCGGGCCGCTTCCCATTTCCGGTGATGCATGTCGACACCGGGCACAACTTCGCCGAGGTGATCGAGTTCCGGGACCGGCTCATCTCCCGGCTCGGCGAGCGGCTGATCGTGGCCAGCGTCCAGGATTCGATCGACGCCGGGCGCGTCGCGGAGGAGACGGGGCCCCGCGCCTCCCGCAACCGGCTTCAGACCGTCACGCTGCTGGACGCGATCGCCGAGCACGGCTTTGATGCCGCGTTCGGCGGCGCTCGCCGTGACGAGGAACGCGCCCGGGCCAAAGAGCGGGTGTTCTCCTTCCGCGATGACTTCGGCCAGTGGGACCCCAAGCGTCAGCGACCGGAGCTGTGGAACCTCTATAACGGCCGCGTCCGACGCGGCGAGCACGTGCGCGTGTTCCCGCTGTCGAACTGGACAGAGCTCGACGTCTGGCAGTACATCGCCCAGGAACGGCTAGAGGTGCCGTCGATCTACTTCGCCCACACCCGGGAGGTCTTCGAGCGCGACGGCATGCTCTATGCCGCGAACCCGTACGTGCCGCTACTGGACGGTGAGGAGACCTTCGACGCCTCCGTTCGCTACAGGACGGTGGGCGACATGACGTGCACCGGCGCCGTGCGCTCCAGCGCGGTGACGCTGAAGGCAGTGGTCGCCGAGATCGCCGCCACTCGTATCACCGAGCGTGGCGAGACGCGCGCCGACGACCGCGTGACGGAGGCTGCGATGGAAGACCGCAAGCGCGAGGGGTACTTCTGAGATGCCGCTCACTCTGATCATCGCGCTTATGGTGGCGATCGCCGTTGCGATTCGCGAGCAGCGCAGACGCGGCTGATGTCCGCCACCAACGGCCACCTGACCCGCTCCCGGACGAGCGAGCTGCTGCGTTTTGCGACCGCGGGCTCGGTCGATGACGGCAAGTCGACCCTGATCGGCCGCCTGCTGCACGACTCCAAGGCCATCTTCGAGGACCAGTTGGAGCACGTCGTCCGCACATCTGAGCGGCGCGGCGACGGCTACGTGAACCTGGCGCTGCTCACGGACGGCCTGCGCGCCGAGCGCGAGCAGGGGATCACGATCGACGTCGCCTATCGCTACTTCGCCACTCCCCGTCGCAAGTTCATCATCGCCGACACCCCTGGCCACGAGCAGTACACGCGGAACATGGTGACGGGCGCATCGACCGCCGAGCTCTCCGTGGTTCTCGTCGATGCTCGCAAGGGTCCGACGGAGCAGACCCGCCGCCACCTCTACATCGCCTCGCTGCTGCGGATCCCCCACGTGGTGGTGTGCGTGAACAAGATGGACATGGCCGACCACGACGAAGTGGTGTTCGATCGGATCGTGGAGGAGCTGACCGACTGGACCGCTCGCCTCGGTCTGCCGGACGTCACCTTCATCCCGATCTCTGCGCTCAACGGCGACAACGTGGTCGAGCGCTCAGAGAACATGACCTGGTACGAAGGACCGCCGCTGCTCTACCACCTGGAGCACGTCGTGATCGCCCCGGCACGCAATCTGGCGCAGCTGCGCTTTCCCGTCCAGTGGGTGACCCGCCCGACCTCCCAGATCCACCCCGACTACCGGGGATACGCGGGCCAACTGGCCGGGGGCATCGTGCGCCCGGGAGACGAGGTGCTGGTGCTTCCGGGCGGCCAGCGCACGCAGGTGGAGGCGATCGACGCCTTCGAGCGCGAGCTCGCGGTGGCCTTCCCGCCGATGTCCGTAACGCTTCGTCTTGCGGACCAGATCGACATCTCGCGGGGCGACATGCTCGTCCAGCCCACAGATCCGCCGATGGCGGCGCGCGATCTCGAGGCAACGGTGTGCTGGATGAGCGAGCAGCCCTTGCGCGCGGGGGGACGCTATGCGATCAAGCTAACGACGCGCGGCGCGCGGGCCATCGTGCAGACACTCGATTACCGGGTCGACGTCAACACGCTGGCAGAAGAGCCCGCCGAAGGTCTCGCCCTGAACGAGATCGGGCGTGTGCGCCTGCGGACGAGTGCTCCGGTCATCGTCGATCCCTACGCCCGCAACCGAGCGACGGGAAGCTTCATCCTGATCGACGAGGCGACGGGCGACACCGTCGGCGCCGGGATGGTTGAGCGCGCGTCGTAGAGACGGGTCGCCGTCGGTTACCCAGCCGAGCCCCGCTAAAGTCCTGCCGCGCTCATGTTCTCGAAGGTTCTCATCGCCAACCGCGGCGAGATCGCGGTCAGGGTCATCCGCGCCTGTGAGGAGATGGGCATCGCCACTGTCGCCGTGTACTCCGAGCTCGACCGCGACGCGATTCACGTCAAGCGCGCCGACGAGGCCTTCCTGCTGGGACCGGGACCGGCGAGCGACAGTTATCTCAACATTGGCAAGTTGATCGAGGCCGTGGAGCGCTCCGGCGCCGAGGCGGTCCATCCGGGCTACGGGTTCCTGGCCGAGAACTCGGCCTTCGCCGCGGCGCTCGAGGAACGCCAGATCACCTTCATCGGCCCACCTTCATCCGCGATCGAGGCCATGGGCTCAAAGACCCGCGCCCGGGAGCTGATGAAGGAGGCCGGCGTGCCAATCGTGCCCGGGACGACCGAGCCCGTGGCAACGGTGGACGAAGCGCGCAAGCTGATCGAGGGGACGATCGGCTATCCGGTCGCCGTCAAGGCGGCGGGCGGCGGCGGCGGCAAGGGCTTCCGCGTTGCGGACTCCGAGGACAAGCTGGCCGAGGCGTTCGAGGGCGCGGCGCGCGAGGGCGAGAAGTTCTTCTCCGACCCAACCGTGTATCTCGAGCGCTACCTGCCCGATCCGCGGCACGTCGAGGTCCAGGTGCTGGCCGACAAGCACGGCAGCGTCATCCACCTAGGCGAGCGTGACTGCTCCTTGCAGCGCCGTCACCAGAAGCTGATCGAGGAGGCACCCGGGCCGCTCGTCGACGACGAGTTGCGCGCCCGGATCGGCAAGATTGCCACCGACGCCGCCGCAGCCGTGGGCTATACCGGCGCGGGCACGATCGAGGGTCTTCTGGTCACCAACGAGGGCGCCAAGCAGGCCGAGTACTTCTTCCTGGAGATGAACACTCGGGTGCAGGTGGAGCACTGCGTGACCGAGATGGTCACCGGCATTGACATCGTCAAAGAAGGCATTCGCGTCGCCGCCGGCGAGCCGCTGTCGATCGCCCAGGACGATGTCGAGCTCCGCGGCCACGCCATCGAGTGTCGGATCAACGCCGAGGATGCGTCCAAGAACTTCGCTCCGGCGCCCGGGGAGATCTCCTCCTACCGTGAGCCCGCAGGCCCCGGGGTGCGCGTGGACTCGGGCGTCGGTCCCGGCTCGGCGATCACGCCGATGTACGACCCCATGGTGGCCAAGCTGATCGTGTGGGACACGGACCGCGAGCAGGCCACGGCGCGTATGGTGCGCGCGCTGGGCGAGTACGAGATCGGCGGCATGAAGACCCTGCTGCCGTTCCATCAGGCGATCCTTCAGACGCGCCAATGGGCCGACGCCGAGACGTGTCGCGATCTGATCGAGGACCGTCAATGGCTGAAGGGACTTGCCTTCCCCAAGCCCGAGGCGCCCGCGGGCGAGGCCGAAGAGCAGGAGCCCGCGGTCGAGCAGGCCTACACCGTCGAGGTGTCAGGCAAGCGCTTCGACGTCAAGGTGATCGGGCCGCCGCTGGCGGCCAGCGCAGCGGGCAACGGCGGGGCGCCCGTCGGCGCTGCGCTGGCGGCCGTGGGCCGCAAGGCGCCGCGCCGCTCCGAGCGGGCGCGAGCCGGCGGCGGGGCGGCGGGCGGCGATGAGCTCCTGTCGCCGATCCAGGGCACGGTGCTCAGGGTGGCGGTGGAGCAGGGGGCCAGCGTCGAGGAAGGAGCCTTGATCGCCGTCATCGAGGCGATGAAGATGGAGAACGAGATCACCGCGCACAAGTCCGGAACCGTCAGCGAGCTGCCGATCGCCGTGGGCTCGTCGGTTGCCACCGGCGACACGCTGGCGATCATCGGCGGCTAGGGCTGCGGGTCCACCCCTCAGTCGCGCCGGGCTCTGACGAAACGCAGGTTGTCCGCGTGGATCTGTCGCTGTCTGGCGCTTCTTCTCGAACCGGGGAGGGACGCCTCCGGCGATGGAAGCCGCTCCAGGTAGGCGAGGTCCTCCTCCAACAGCGCCAGTGCCTGCTGGCCGGAGATGGGACCGCCGTGGCCGGGCACGACGGTCTGCGCACGAGCGACGAGCGGCCGCAGCCCGGTGAGCGTGGCCGCATAGGCGTCCCGCGATCCTCCGGGGGAGAGCATCGGAATCTCCACCGGCGAGAGGTAGTCCCCGCAGATGAGCACCTCGGCCCACGGGATCCAGACCGCCATGCCGTCGGCGGTGTGACCCTCGGCGGGGTGCAGCTCGAGTTCCTGCTCCGAGCCGATCGACAGCTTGCCCGGCACGGGGAGCCTCTGTATGCCACCGAGCGCCAACGGCTTTCGGTCCGCGACGTAGTGCTCCTCGTCGAACTCGCGTAATGCTCGCTGGGCAGCGCCCGGTTCGGCTGCCAGTCGGGCCGCGGTGGTCTCGCCGCAACCCAGGGCGAGGTCCGGGAACGCCATACGCCCCAGCAGGTGGTCCCAGTCTGCGTGTGTCACGAGCAGCGCGGACACCGGGAAGCCTGCCTGGGAGACCACTCCCGGCAGCGCCTGGAGCTCGTCTGGGTAGACCGGCGAGTCGATCAAGAACCCTTCCTCGCCGTGTCGTACGGCTGTGCACGTCGTCTGCCACACGCGGCTGACGGCAACGATCACGTCGGCGTGTAGCGCAACTAGCCGCAAAGAGACCGCGTCAGGCCAAGTGGCGCTTAGTGCGACACTACGAGACGCCGATCAGCTTGGCGGCCTCGCGCAGATTGGCAACCTCGGCATCGGGCTTTTTCTGCCCGCTCTCCAGTTCCTGCTTGGCGCGGTTGACCCAGATGACGGGCACCCTCTTCTTCAGGCAGGGCTCGACGTCGTGGTAGTAGCTGGCCGCGATGTGGACCCACCCGCGCTTACCGCCGATGCGACGCTCGCACTCATTGAAATGGGCCGGGTCGGGTTTGTACGAGCGGACCTGCTGGGCGGTCACGACGAGATCGAAGTCGATCGGTATATGGCGACGGGTCTGCCCCAGCAACTTGTCGTCGATGTTGGAGATCAAGCCGACCTTGCGCTTCTTGGCGATCTTCTGAAGCACCGTGTTGGTCTCCTTGAACGGACGCCAGCGCTGCACCGAATCGGGCAAAAAGCCCGATCTTGAGGGCTCCAGAGGCCACCCGAGCCGCTTCGCGATTTGCACCGCTGTGCGTCGCAGCACTTCGGCGTAGAGCTCATAGGAACCGGCCTCGATCTGCTGCTGGATCTCGTGGAACAGCGGGATCAGCTCGTCTCTTTCGATCGTGAAGCCGTCCCGTTCGGCCTCGGCGGTGAAGGCGTCGTATGCGCCCGTTTCCCAGTCGATCAGCGTGCCGTATACGTCGAAGGTCACGAACGTGATGTTCTTTGGGATCGCCATGGCCGCGGCATGATGCCACAGCGTCGGCGCGCGACGGGGGTCTGCCGGGATGCACCGTTGGCCGAGGCCGGAGGCCTAGCGCCCGGCCGGGCCGCGCGACTGGACCTCGCGGGGAGGTATACATTCCGCGCCGATGGACCTGCTCGAATACCAAGGCAAGCAGCTGTTCGCACGCCACGGGGTGCCGGTACCGTCCGGCCGGCCGGCGCAGAGTGTCGAGGAGGCCGTGGAGGGGGCCGAGGAGATCGGCTATCCATGCGTGATCAAGGCCCAGGTCCAGATCGGGGGACGCGGCAAGGCGGGCGGGATCAAGGTGGCGAATAACCGCGCCGAGGCCGAGGAGCATGCAAACGCGATCCTGGGCATGGACATCCGGGGTCTGACGGTGCACGAGGTGTGGGTGGAGGGGGCATCCGAGATCGCGTCGGAGTACTACGCGTCGGTGATCTTCGACCGCTCCCGGAAGGCGCCGCTGCTGATGCTCTCCACCAAGGGCGGGATGGACATCGAGCAAGTGGCCGAGGAAGACCCGGAGGCCATCGCCCGGCTCCACGTCGATCCGCTGGTCGGCTTTCAGGACTTCCACGGCCGGCGACTGGCATTCGAGGCAAGGGTCGATCAGGACGTGGTGCGTCCGGTCGGGGTGATGTTGAGCAAGCTCTATGACGCGTTCGTCGCCGAGGAGGCGACCCTGGTCGAGGTCAACCCGATGATCGTCACTCCGGACCGCGAGGTGAAGGCACTGGACGCCAAAGTGACGCTCGACGACAACGCGCTCTTTCGTCACCCCGACAACGCCGGTCTGCGCGACCCGTCCGCCGAAGACCCTCAGGAGCGCATGGCCAAGGAACGCGGCTTGACCTACGTCAAGCTTGACGGCGACATCGGCATCCTCGGCAACGGCGCCGGACTGGTGATGTCGACGCTCGATGTCGTGGCACAGGCAGGCGGCTCCCCGGCCAACTTCCTCGACGCCGGCGGCGGCTCGAAAGCGGAGGCGATCACCAACGCCGTGGAGGTGATCCTCTCGGACGAGAAGGTGAAGGCCGTGCTGTTCAACATCTTCGGGGGCATCACGCGCTGCGACGAGGTGGCCAAGGGCCTGATCGAGGCCTTCGCTCAGATCAAGCCCACGGTCCCGTTCGTCGTACGCCTCGACGGGACCAACGACGAGGAGGGAAGGCGCCTTCTTGCGGAGGCCGATCTCCCCAACGTGCACGTGGAGTCGACGATGGATGGAGCCGCCGAGAAGGTGGTGGAGCGAGCGCGATGAGCATCCTCGTCGACAGCGAGACCAGGCTGTGTGTCTCGGGGATAACCGGCCGGGAGGGGACGTTTCATTCGCTTCGCAACCGCGACTACGGCACGCAGGTCGTCTCCGGGGTGACCCCCGGCAAGGGCGGCCAGGACGTCGATGGCATCCCGGTCTACAACACCTTTCACGAGGCGGTGGCCGAAACCCAGGCCAACACGGCGATGATCTTCGTGCCGCCTCGGTTTGCCGCAGACTCGATCCTTGAGGCCGAGGACGCCGGCATCGAGCTGATCGTGGCCATCACCGAAGGCATCCCCGCCCACGATGAGCTGCGAGTCTTCAACGCGCTCAAGAACCACCAGCGCTCACGGTTGATCGGCCCCAACTGCCCGGGGATCCTGTCGCCTGGCAAGGCGAACGTCGGCATCATCCCCGCGGCCTTCTTCAAGCAGGGCAACGTGGGTGTGGTCTCCCGGTCGGGGACGCTCACCTACCAGATTGGCAACGTGCTGGCGCAGCGTGGCTTCGGAAACTCGACCATCGTCGGGATCGGGGGCGACCCGGTACCCGGTTCCGACTTCATCGACATCCTGGCGATGTTCCAAGACGATCCGGATACGGAGCTGGTCGTCATGTGCGGCGAGATCGGCGGCGATGCCGAGGAGCGCGCGGCGGAGTTCGTAGCCGAGAACATGACCAAGCCGGTGGTCGCCTACATCGCCGGCTTCACCGCTCCGCCCGGCAAGACGATGGGCCACGCGGGCGCGATCGTCTCTGGTTCGCGCGGGACGGCCGCGGCCAAGGCGGAGGCGCTCGAGGCCAAGGGCGTGCAGGTGGGGCGAACGCCAACCAACGTCGCCGAGCTCGCGGTGTCGCTGGTTGGCGCCGCGGGGCCTGCGGCCGCCTAGGCGCGCCGCGTGCGCGCTCGGAGCGAAGCAGCTACGAGGCGCAATCTTCGGTGCACATCTGCGCCGCACGGCGCTGTACGCTCGCTCAGTCCATGGCGGAATGGGCGCCGAATGTCGCGGGACGTCTCGAAGAGATCGATCGCCGCCTGCGCGAAATCCAAGCGGAACTCATTCCCGGTCGCGTCCCGCGCGAGACACGCGTGCCCGTGAACCCCACAGACTCAAACTCCCCCTCAGGGCCGGACATCGAGCCGGACGTCGCGGCCGCTGGTGAGCGTGCGCCCGAGCCAGAGGCCGCGGCTGAGCTCCACAGCGATGAACCGGTCGACCGGCCGCGCGGACGCTCTGGGCCGCTCGCCGAGGCGCTTCAGCGTGCCCGCAGCGCGCGCATCAAGGGTCTGACCGCGTCGCGCGCGCCGTCGCCTGACCCGGCGCCGCCCCCCCCGTCCGCTTCGGAGCCGCGCAACGCCGAGCCGCAGGCTTTCGAGCCACCGCAGGCAGCAGAGACTCCTGCTCCAGAGCCCCCGCCCGCCCCCCCTCACACGACCGAGCCCGCCCCGCCGCCGGTGCGGCCCGCACCCCCCACTCCGCCACCCGCACGCCACGCCCTCCGCCAGGCGCGGCTTCAGTCAGACCCACGGGTGGATGTCTTGGCGGAGCTTCAGTCAAGCCTCCTGACGGCCACGCGAGACCTGCTCGACGGATATGAGCGAGCTTCGTTCACCGCCTCCGAACGGCGGGCGAACCGGGTGACGATCTCGGCCGGACCATTCAGAGGCACGGAGTCGCTGCATTCCTTCGAGCAGGAGCTGTCCGCGTTACCCGGAGTGCACGGAGTCGACGTGCGCGGCTACGAGGGAGCCGACCGAGCGATCATCGAGGTCGAGCTGGACGTGCCGGAAGAGCGCTAGGAGTCGTCCGGCCACCCGAGCACGTAGTCTTGGGGGCGATGACGAAGCCGATCTCGTTCGCCCGCGGTGCTCCGTCTCTGGACATCGTCGACGTCGAGGGGCTGCGCGCCGCGGCAGAGCGTGCGTTCCGCAACGATCCGGCCGGCGCAACCGCCTACGGGACGTCCGTCGGCTACCTGCCGCTGCGCAAGTGGATCGCCGAGCGACACGACGTCCCGCCGGAGCGGGTGCTGGTCACCAACGGCTCGATGCAAGCGGACGCGTTTCTGTTCGACGCCTTTGTGAGCCCCGGCGACTCAGTGGTCGTCGAGCGGCCGACGTACGACCGCACGCTGCTGTCGCTTCGAGCTCGAGAAGCCGATGTACGGATGGTCGAGCTCGAGCAGGATGGAATCGACGTCGCTGCGCTGGAGCGCGTGCTGCTGGCCGGCACGAGGCCGAAGCTTGCGCACATCATTCCCAACTTTCAGAACCCGGCCGGCTACACGCTGTCGATCGACAAGCGGGAGCGCCTGCTCGAACTGGCTCGCGCGCACGGCTTCACGATCTTTGAGGATGATCCCTACGTCGCGCTGCGCTTCGAGGGGGAGCAGCTGCCGACGATCCTCTCGCTCGACGGCCAGACCGTCGTCTATGCCTCCTCATTCTCCAAGACCGTCTGTCCCGGGATTCGCGTGGGCTATCTGGTGGGACCCGAGGAGCTGATCGCGCGGATCGCCAAGCTCGCCACCAGCACCTACATCTCGCCCAGCATGGTCTCGCAGGCGATCGTCTACGAGTTCGCCGTCTCCGGCACGCTCGAGCGCTCGATCGAAACGGTCAAGGAGGCGCTGCGGGAGCGCGCCGAAACGCTGTGCGAGGCGCTCGGCCGTGAGCTCCCCGACGCGCGCTTCGTCGAGCCCCAGGGTGGTTACTTTTTGTGGGTCGAGCTGCCGCGGGGGACCGACGTTGGCGCGCTGTTCAAAGCTGCCGGCGATCGCGGCGTGCAGTTCGTCAAGGGTTCGGATTTCGTGCTCGAGGGCGCCGGCTCGTGCTTCCGCCTCGCCTACTCGGGCGTGACGCCGGATGAGATCGAGGAAGGCGTCAAGCGGCTGGCTGGCGCCTACGCCGAGATCGCGGCCGTCGGGGCGCCGGCCGCCTAAGCGCCCAGCCTTACCCCGGCGCGAGCTCGAACTGAGCCGTCTCCCAGCGCGCCGTGATCAGCGCGGAAGACAACGCCTGGTCGTTCTCATAGCGCCCAGTCAAGCGACGGCCATCGCAGCGAACGGTGACGAGCTCATCGTCGAAGGGCCACGGTTCAAGCCGCAAGCGGCCTTCGCCGGCGAGCGCCGAGCATCGAATCTCACGATTGCCATCGTTGGTGGGAACAGCGGGAACCGATCGCGACGGCTCGCCCAGACAGATGGCCAGCGATAACGCGTCCCACGTCGACAGCAGCTGGCTGTTGCGCGCGAGCATCTCCTCCCGAGCCCAACCTGCCATCCGCGGGTCGCGAGCGAGGGAAGCCGAAAGCTCGTCCTGGAAGCGGTCCTGCTCCGTCAGATAGGCCCGCACCGCCGCGGCGTCGGTCTCGCCGAGGGCGTCGAGGTCCCGTCGCCGGTAAAGCCGTGATCCGTGCATCGAGACCAGCAGCGCGGCATAGCGGCTCTGCGTGAGTAGCCGCTCCGGCGCGGCGCCCCATAGCTCGAGGTGCGTCGCCAGGGGCATCTCCAGAAACGAGTGGGGCAGGCCGGTTCGGGTGTTGAGCGTCGGCTCGAGATCCCAGACCGACATGCCGACGTCGTGCTGCTCGGCGGCAAGGCAAACCTCTTCGCGAGGAGCCGGCGCCGGGAAGCGTTCGTTGCCCCACGCGCGGGCCAGCTGACCCGAGAGCCATGCGTGGGACGCCTGACCGATCGTCAGCACGCCCTGGTCATCATGGCGCAGCAGCACCGCGCCCACGATAGGCAAGGACGAGGAATAACCTGCCCCGGGAAGTAGTCGGGAGGGACGTCTGATCGTGCCCGAAGATCGTGCCCCTGGCGCGTTCGCCATCCTCGCTGCCTACACCTACACGTCGGGTCTGCGCGCCCCGGCCCTGATCTCGTTCATCAAGGATTCCCTGATCTACGTGGTGATCATCGTGGCGGTGATCTACATCCCCTCAAAGCTCGGCGGATACGGACACATCTTCGACGTGGCCCGGGCTCACTTCGCCACCCCAAAGGCGAAGAAGGCGGGCGGCGCGTTCATCCCGCCGCCGGGCGGCCGGATGGGGTACTGGACGCTTGCACTTGGCTCGGCGTTCGCGCTCTTCATGTACCCGCACGCGATCAGGGAGTGCTCGCGACCAAGGACCGAAACGTCGTCAGGCGCAACGCGGCGCTGCTTCCGGCTTACAGCTTCCTGCTGGGCCTGATCGTGGTGATCGTGGCCAGCGTGGTCCTCAACGTCCTTCGCGCCCCCAAGGGCGAAGACCGCACGGCGCCCGAGGACTTCGAAGCGGTCGAGGCGCCGCCGCCGCCCGTCGGAGCGGGCGCAGTCGGCCAGAGCTGAAGCCATCCCTGGGCGATGGTTTAATGCCCGCGATGCACTCGCAAGAGCTTCGGGCATTGGGCGAGCTGGCGGGGGAGGCGATCGGCGGTGCGGCAGCGCGCATCGAGGAGATGCACGAGGGGATCGCCGGGCGCGTGTGGGGCTCGCTGGGTGCCGCGGGGGCTCCGGTGAAGCTGATCCACAACGGCGTCTCCCACGCGGTGTACTCCACGGTGCGCGATGCGCTCAGTAAGGGCACGCGCGCTGGGGCAGAGGCGCTGAGCCTGACCTGGGACCCCGAGGCGCCATCGATGGAGCAAGCTCCAGCTGGCAGGATCTCGATCGGGGCGTTGAACGGCGCGTTCGGCGACCGCCTCGAGGAGCGAGGCAGCCCGCTGGCGATCCGCATGTCGGTTCGCCGCGGCGGCGAGGCAGTCAGGCTGACGGGGCCCGCGCTCAGAACGGCGTTTCCCGAGGCCACGGGGAAGATCGCGATCTTCCTCCACGGCTTGTGCGAGACCGAGGAGGCATGGCAGCTCGGCGAGCGCGAGCACGTTCCCTACGGTCCCCGCCTGCGAACCGAGCTCGGCTACACGCCGGTCTACGTCCGATACAACAGCGGTCGCCACATCTCCGACAACGGCCGCGAGCTGGCGGAGCTGCTGGACAAGCTGACCTCCGCCTGGCCCACCGAGTACCACGAGATCGCGCTGATCGGCCATTCGATGGGGGGCTTGGTGAGCCGCAGCGCATGCCATCAGGGCGCGGGCATGGAGTGGGTCTCGAAGGTCCGCCACGTCTTCATGCTCGGCTGCCCGCACCTCGGCGCTCCGCTCGAGCGTGCCGCCAACGCGGCCAGTGCGCGCCTGGCGAAGCTGCCGGAGACCAAGGGCATGTCCAGCGCGCTCAACCTGCGCAGCGCCGGAGTCAAGGACCTCCGGTTTGGCTACCTGCTGGAAGACGACTGGCAGGGCTACGACCCGGACGCCTACGGCAAGCGTCCGGCCAGAGAGATTCCATTCCTGCGCTGCGCCAACCACTACTTCGTCTCAGCCAGCCTCTCACGCGACCCAGACGGCCTCGCCGGTCGGTTGCTGGGCGATCTACTGGTCGTGGGACCCAGCGCCTGGGCGTGCGGGGAGAAGGGCAAGAAGCTGACGTTCCCCGTCGACCACTACCGCCACGTGGGCGGGATCAACCACTTCCAGCTGCTCAACCACCCGGCGATCTACGAGCAGATCCGCAAGTGGCTCTCGGGGCGCCCGGCGCTTCCGCCCGCCCCGCTGATGCTCCCCGCGCCTCAGGCGGAGTCGGCCGCTCAGCGACCGTAGCGCTGGCGCCCCAAAACGAGCTGCTCCGGTAGCGCGATGCGAGCAGGCGGTGAGGGATCGGCCAGCACCGAGACCGTCTCGGCGACGCTGACCGTCACCGTGGCCGTGCGCCCATCGCTCTGCACGGTCACGAAGCCATCTTCGTTGCTCGCCACCTGGCCACGCAGGCCGGGCTCGACGCCGGCGTCCTTCAGGTAGTGCAACAGATCCTCGGCCTCGTTCTCCAGGCGCAGGATCGTGACCTCGGCGCCAGGTTGACAGTCGGCCAGCGGCACCCCGTCGATCCGCTCGCCGACGCGGATCGGGTGGCCATGAGGACAGGTCTTGGCGTCGCCCACCGTGGTTCGTACGTAGGCCTCAAAGCGCGGTGTCATGGCGTGCTCGAGGCGCTCAGCCTCCTCGTGCACGTCGTCCCAAGGGACGCCGACCACGTCGGTCAAAAAGCGCTCGATCATCCGATGGCGGCTGACGATGCGCTCGGCGTGGTCGCGGCCCCGCGGGGTGAAGCCGATCTCCCGATGGGAGTCGCGGGCGACATAGCCGTCACGCTCGAGCCGGCCCAGCATCTCGTGCACGGTGGGTGCCGAGAGCTGCATGGCGCGCGCCAGGTTGGCCCCCGTCATCGGCAGCCCCGCCTCGAACAGCCAGAAGAGGCTCTCGAGGTACTCCTCCTCGGCAGTGGTAGCGCGCTCGGCGGCCATCGCTCCAGACGATCGTAGCGGGCGGCTCTAAGTCCGCTCAGGGGCTAGGATCGCCGGTCGTGTCGCTACCGCTCAAGCCGCCGATCGAACCACAGCTCGCGCGCTCGCGGCCCGAGCTGCCGACCGGCGAGCAGTGGCGCTATGAGCCCAAGTACGACGGCTTCCGGGCGATCGCCTTCGTCGACGGCGAGGAGCGGATGATCCAGTCGCGTGGCGGCAAGCCGCTCGATCGCTACTTCCCCGAGCTGGCCTTCCCGCCGGGCCGCTACATCCTCGACGGCGAAATCGTCATCGACGCCGCCGGCGGCGGCCAGGACTTTGGCGCCCTGCAGCAGCGGATCCACCCCGCCGCGTCACGGATCGCGATGCTGGCCGAGCAGACGCCCGCCCGTTACGCGGCCTTCGACCTGCTGGCCCGCGACGACGACGCACTGTTGGCGTACCCGTTCGCCGAACGCCGCCAGGCGCTGGAGGACTTGCTGCCGGACGGGGCCGTGAAGCTGACGCCGTTGACGGACATGCGCGAGCAGGCCGAGCCGTGGCTTCTATCGGGCGAGGGGGTGGTGGCCAAGGAGGCGGGTGCGCCTTACCGCCCCGGACAGCGCACGGGGATGGTCAAGGTCAAGCGCCTGCGCACGATCGATGCGGTGATCGTCGGCTACCGGCCCGGCAAGGAGCCCGGCACCGTCGGCTCGTTGATCCTGGGCCTGTACGACGACGCCGGGAAGATGCACGTCGTGGGGCATTGCTCGGGGCTGCGGGCGGCCGAGAAGCGCGCGCTCCTCGAACGCCTGGCGCCCTACGAGACCGGCCACCGGGGGCACGGAGATCCCAGTCGCTGGAAGAACGAGAAGGAGCTGGAGTGGATCGAGCTTCGCCCCGACCTGGTGGTGGAGGTCACCTACGACCACACCAGCGGCGGCCGTATCCGGCACGGAACCAAGATCCTCCGCTGGCGCGAGGACAAGCCGCCGCAAGAGTGCAAGCTCGAGCAGATGACCTAGTAGGCAGGCGCGCATGCGCGGACATATATAGCTTGACAGCTATATAACCTATCCGGCATACTGTGCATATGGCCGTCGCCTTCGACGCCCTCGCCGAGCCCCACCGTCGCCAGATCCTCGACCTGCTCGCCGCCGCTGAGCGCCCGGTCGGCTATCTCGTCGAGCGCCTCGAGTTGAGCCAGCCCGCGGTTTCCAAGCATCTGCGCATCCTGCGCGACGCGGGGCTGGTGGAGGTCCGGGGAGAGGCGCAGCGCCGGCTCTACCGCGTGCGGCCGGAGCCGCTTCAGGAGATCGCCGCCTGGCTCGAGCCCTATCGGCGAATGTGGGCCGAACGGCTCGACGACCTGGAACGGCATCTCGACACCATCCCCGACCAACCATAGGAGAGAGCAATGACCACGACCGATCAAGCACGTTTCGGAGACGTCGAGCAGGCCGAGGGCGGAGCGTGGCGGCTCCGTTTCACCCGCGTGCTTCCCCACCCGCTGGAGAAGGTGTGGCAGGCGATAACCGAGGCCGGGCACCTCGAGCATTGGTTCCCGACCACGATCGAGGGCGAGCGCCGAGCCGGGGCGCCACTGCGATTCTCGTTCCCCGAGGATCGCTTCCCGGCGTTCGAAGGGGAGATGCTCGCCTACGAGCCGCGCTCGATGATGGAGTTCCGCTGGGGTCCGGATGTAGTGCGCATCGAGTTGCGTTCAGTCCCCGATGGCACCGAGCTCACGCTGCTGGACACGCTCGAGGAACGCGGCAAGGCCGCCCGCGACAGCGCCGGTTGGCACACCTGCCTCGACGCGCTCGAGGCCTCGCTGGACGGCGATGCACAGGCACGCCGGCTGCTGAGCCGACCCGACTGGAGCGAGCTGCACGCGCGCTACGTGCGGAGCTTTGGCCCCCAGGCGGCGACAATCGGGCCGCCTCAGTAGATGGCGATCCCCGGCGTCCCCACCACCGTGCTAGTGGCCCCTGATGCCTTCAAGGGGACCTTCGACGCGCCTGCGGTGGCGGCGGCGATTGGCGAAGGGCTAGGGCAAGCTGGAGTGGAGGTCGAACTCTGTCCGGTGGCTGACGGCGGCGAGGGAACCCTCGCCGTGCTGACCGAGATGCTCGGGGCGCATACTCAAAGCGCGGTCGTCAGCGACCCGTTGGGCCGCGAGATCGAGGCTCCGTTCGCACTGGCCGGCGCACGAGGCGCAGACGGCGCGACGGCGATCGTCGAGACCGCCGCCGCCAGCGGCCTCGACCTGGTAGCTGCGCACGAGCGTGACGCGCTCAGAGCCAGCACCTTCGGGACGGGGCAGCTGATCGCCGCCGCGCTCCAGGCAGGGGCCAAGACCGTGTTGATCGGCGCCGGCGGCAGCGCCACGACCGACGGCGGCGCCGGCGCGATCAAGGCGCTGAAACGGGCGAGCATCGGCGACGACGCACGCCTCGTGGTGCTCTGCGACGTGCGCACCCCGTTCGAGCAAGCGGCCCACGTGTACGCGCCGCAGAAAGGGGCCAGTGCCGAGCAGGTGCGCCGGCTGACGGCGCGCCTCAACGCCCAGGCTCGTGCTCACGGCGATCGCGACCCCCGCGGTATCCCGATGACCGGCGCCGCCGGAGGCCTGTCCGGCGGGCTTTGGGCCGCGTTCGGCGCGGAGCTTGCGCCCGGCGCCCCGTTCGTGCTTGACGCGCTCGATTTCGACCCGCGCCTTCGCCGGGCGCGCGCGGTGGTCACGGGCGAGGGCAAGCTTGACGAGCAGAGCCTGGCGGGCAAGGCCATATCCGAGGTCGCCACGCGCGCTCGCCAGAGCGGCGTGCCGTGCCACGCGGTCGTGGGCAAGCGGACGCTCGACGGCTTCGGCGCGCGGGTGCTCGACCTCCAGGCGGTGCTGGAGGCATCGAACCTGAGACAGCTCCGGGCCGCCGGCAGGCGCCTGGTCTCGGTCATCTAGGCACCTGGCCGCGGGCGCCAGGGCCTCGCCGACTAGGGCGTCAGCTCGGGCGGCTGTGGCTCGCGTCCGCTCTGCGGCGAGCCATGCTCGGGCAAATCCACGAGCTGACGCTTGTCGTCCACCAGCGCCGTTCGGCAGAACCCCTCGCCGAACGGCGTCAGGTGGATGCTGCGGCGCACGATCTTTGCGTAGCGCACCGAGTGCAGGGCCTCCAGCACGTCGGGTTGCGCCTCGACCACCTGGTAGAGCTCGGGATGGCGCAGCGTCTCGCGCGAGAACCAGATCAGGCCCAGACGGTGGAGGTTGGTCAGATAGGAGGGCACGCGCTCGACGTACCGGCAGCCCGCCCGCGCGCCGATCATGTTGAGCCCCGGCGCCAGCAGCCTAGAGTTGACCAAGCCGAGCGGTCCGCCGGTGCGCACGTCGATCGCCGGCTGGGGGCCTCCGAACAGAAGCAGCCGCAGGATCCTGGCCTCGTCCGGCGCCAGCGACTCCACGAGCCGCTCGTAGGCGGGATGCGCGGTCTCCTCGTAGTGGACGTCCCGCGAGCGGTAGATGAGCTCCCGCCCGCGGAGCCTGAGGGGCGTGTCGCCGTTGCCCGCGCCGTCGATCACATGGGCATGGCGCGGCCGCACGCTCTGGGGGGCGATCGTCTCCACGACCCGCCGGGCCGTCTCGCCACCGGGGACTGCCTCCACGACCCGCCGGGCCGTCTCGCCACCCGGAACAGCCTCGACGACCCTGCGCGCCACATCGGCCCCTGGCATCGCCCCGGATGGGGAGCTGTCACCAGATTCAGCGCCGTGACGGTCGGCAGGGTGGGCCGGGCTTTCTCCCCGCAGCTCGTTGGCTGCCGCGCGCGCGGCGTCGCGCACGTCCTCCACCAGCGCGCCTGCCTTCTGCGGGGCGACCGCCACCTCCAGCATCCGCTTCGTGAGGCGCAGCGTGACGTCCACGGACCATCCGGTGGTGTGCCACGCGGCGCTCGCCGCCAGCCGAGCGACGCCGGGCAGCGCGCCCAGGCCGTCGTTTGGCTCTGGGGAAGTCCTCCTCGGGCCATCCTGGCCCGCGTTCTGATGCTGTCGCTCGGCGCTCACGCCTCGCTTGCCCGTTCGCGCGCGCTCATCCGAAGATGCCGAGGTGGATCAGGCCCCCGACGAAACCCATTACAGCACCGTGGAGGTAGAGCATCCACTCGTCCTCCTTGATCGCCGCGCGCATCATCTCCACGAAGTCGCCCGGCGGCAGCTCCTTGGTACGCCGGGCGAACATGCGGCGGATGTTCTCGCTCTGCTCCTGACCGAATTCGGAGTCCTGGAAGGGCGTCATCGTGTGCTCGCTCGAGCTGCGGGCGAAGGCCTCGGTGATCTCGTCGTAGTCGCTGGGCCCCACGGCCACGCGAATAGCGCTCCGCAGCGGCCCCGCGGCGCGGTCGATGGCCGGCCCCATCGCCTCGCGCAGCATCTGCTCGGTGCGATCGCCGCGCGGGCCCTCGAGCAACTCGTGGCCGAAGTTCTCCATCGTCACCACGTCCTCGGCGATGATCCGGGCATAGACCTCGGCGGCCTCCTTTTGCCGGCGCGCAAACAGTCCGTGGAACGTGAACGGTCCCACCTTGCGCGGCTCGGGCGGCTCGAAGATGACCCACATCCCGAGCAGGTTGGTCATCCACCCCACGAACACGCCCAGCACCGGCAGCAGCCACCAGTTGGGGACGAAGTGCGTGATCACCGCCACCGGGATCCCAAACAGAAAGCCGAACAGGAAGCCGAAGTTGACCATCAGCCTGAGCTCGCGGGCGCCGAAATCCCGGAAGATCTTGTTGACCAGCGCGGGGTTGCGCTCGAAGTGGTCGATGACCATCACCTTGGGGTCGAGCAGCTGATCGATGTACAGGCCGATCTCGTCGGTGATCTGGTGCATGATCTCCGGCAGCTGATGCTGGACGCGGGCATACAGCGCCTGCCTGGCGCGGGGAGGCACGTTTGACCACAGCCCGGGTTGCTCCTCGCGCATCGTCTGATCGACGATCTCCGGCACCCGGGGCGTGAACATCACCGCCATCTGCTCGGCGATCTTGTCCGGCTCGAGCTCGTTGAAGAACTCCTGAGGCGTGCCCAGCTTGGCGATCGCCTTGTCGACGCAGATGCTGCCCATCTTCGCCGCGCGCGCCGGGACGATTCCCTGCCAGCCGATTCCGCCCTGCATGATCCCGGGGATCTCCTGCAGCCTGCGGGGCAAAATCCGCGAGAGGTCGTAGACCCCGGGCACCTCGACGCCGTGAAAGCGCACCGGGTTGAAGAGCATGATCAGCCCGCTCCAGTTGATCAGCCAGCCCACCGCACCCGTGAAGAACGGGATCGTGACCAGCTTGATCCACTCGCTGGCGCTCACGCCGGACTCAGTGCTTGAACGCCTGCTGCTTGGTCCCGGGCATCGGCGCGTCGAGCGACTGCAAAAAGTCGGTCTCTGTCTTCAGGTGCTCGAGCAGCAGATCCGCCAGGTCGTGGTGCATGCCGGCGCGCACCACGATTCGCAGAACGCTCAGGTCCTCGCGGTTCTTGGGGAACGTGTAGGCCGGCACCAGCCAGCCGTGCTGGCGCAGGCGCTCTGAGACCTCGAACACCGTGTAGTTGCGGATCGCCGGATCGAGCGCGAACGCGAACACGGGCAGCTCGCGTCCCTCGCTCAGCAGGTGGTAGGGCCCGAGCTTGGCGATTTCGCTCGAGATGTACATGGCCACGTCCTGGGCATCCTGCATGATCTCCCTGTAGCCCTCGCGCCCCAGCGCCACGAACAGGAAGTACTGGGCGATCACCTCGCTTCCGGGACGCGAGAAATTGAGCGAGAACGTCGGCATGTGGCCGCCCAGGTAGTTGACGTCGAAGACCAGCTCGCGGGGGAGCGCCTCGTTGTCGCGCCACACCGCCCAGCCGACGCCGGGATACACGAGACCGTACTTGTGTCCCGAGGCGTTGATCGACAGCACGCGGGGGATGCGGAAATCCCACTCGAGCTCCGGCTGTAGGACCGGGGCCACGAAGCCCCCGGAGGCGGCGTCGACGTGCAGGGGCACATCCAGGCCCCGCTCCTCCTGGAGCTGATCGAGCGCCGTGGCGATCTCCTTGACCGGCTCGTAGCTGCCGTCGAAGGTCGAGCCCAGCACCGCGACCACGCCGATCGTGTTCTCGTCGCACTGGGCAACTGCCTGCTCGGCGTCGAGATGGAACCGATCGCCCTCCATCGGCACCAGCCGCGGCTCGACGTCCCAGTAGCGGCAGAACTTCTCCCAGCAGACCTGCACGTTGATGCCCGTCACGAGGTTTGGCCGATCGGTCGGCTTGCCGGCCTCCTGCATCCGCTTTCGCCAGCGCCACTTCATCGCCATCCCGGCCAGCATCGCCGCTTCGCTGGAACCGGTCGTGGAGCAACCGGTGGCCGTACCTCCCTGCGGGGAGTTCCACAGCTCGGCCAGGATGTTCACGCATCGGGCCTCGATCTCCGCTGTCTGCGGATACTCGTCCTTGTCGATGATGTTCTTGTCGGCGGTCTCGGCCATCAGCTTTGCCGCCGTGGACGGCATCCACGTGGTGACGAACGTCGCCAGGTTGAGCCGGGCCTGGCCGTCCAGTAGGAGCTCGCTCGAGAGCAGCTCGTACGCGAGGTCCTCGCCGATGCCCTTCTCGGGGATGGTCCGGCTGGGAACCTCGGTCCCGGGGTCCTTCCTGCGGAGCGCCCGTGCCTCGGAGGCGAGCGTGTGTCGCGGTACGTGCTGCTGGCTTAGCGCCATGGCGGCATCCTCCTTCGAGAGTGGGGAGGCCCTTTTATCAGGGCGCGCTCGCGCGCGCCCCGTTTATCGGCGTGAACCGCGCGCGGCGCTCAGATCCGGATCGGCTCGCTGCGCCCCAGCGCCTTGCCGTGGCGGTCGAGCGCGGTCAGCGCGACGAAGCCCGAGGCGCTGCCCAGCGGGATCGCGGTCTCAAAGCCCTGGTGCTTAGCGACGCCCGCCGTGTGCAGGTCGCTGGCCGACGTCCCCACGTGCACTTTCCAGAAGCGCACGTGCGTGGCGCCGTTCCAGCTGGTGTACACGGTGCTGTGGGCTCCGCGCGCATCGCGCCTGGTGGCGGTGGCCGGCTTGGCCTGCGGTCGCCCGGTCCACCGGTGGCGAAAGCCGCGGTAGCTGTTGATGCCCGCGGGCAGCCGGGCGTCCGAGACGACGCTGCCGTCGGGCGCGAACTCGGTCGTGTAGGGGTCCAGTCCCCAGCCCACGACCACGTGTCCATCGGGCAGAACCTGAACGCTGCCCATGGCGCCACTCGACAGTCCCCGTGGGTGGGTGTAGGAGCGCGCCGCCCGGACCCTGCGGCCGCGCTCGTCGACCGCCAGGAACAGGCCGCGCGACTGCGTCTCGGTCTTGATCGGGCCGTTCGAGCCGTCGTCGAACAGGGTGATCACTGCGTCGCCCAGCGGCGTGGCGTGGTGCTGCCAGGCGAACTGGGCGCCGCGCTCGATCGCGAAGTCGCTGCGGCGGCCGCCCAGCCGCCAGATGACCGCCCCGCTTCGCCGCTCGAGCTTGTACAGCGCCCACGTGTGTCGGGCGCAGATGAGCAGGTGGCCGTCGGCGTCCAGGGCGATCGAGTTGGCGTGCATGTAGTCATAGGGCTCGGCGAGCGGCAGATAGGACTCGGTCACCGGCACGTGCTCGAGGCTCCGCCATTCGGACACGAGCCGCCCGCTGCGAACGTCGACCTCCTGGATCGTCGTCTCGAGCACCTGTCCGTCCCGCGGGCCGTGCAGCGGCCTGAGGTCCTCATGCACAACTTCCGGGGTGCAGAAGAACAGCGCCGTCCCCTGCGGCGTGAGCAGGAATTCGTGTATGTCCATCTGGCGACCGTTCGCGGCGCGGACCCGGGCGATCTCCCCGTAGGAGCGATCGGCGATCACCGCTTCGCCGGTGCCATAGCCGTTTACCACCTTGCCCTCCCACCAGGTCAGCACCGACTGTCCGCGGAAGCCCTGCACGCGCACGTTTGCCGCCCAGTCGCCCGTAGACACCGGCTGAAACCACACCGGATCACCGACGCGGTCGACGAGCATCGCTCCAGGCTGGGAGCCGTCGCCGTTGACCGATCCGCTCGGTCCGACGAACAGATAGCCACGCGCCGGAGCGGAGCCGGTGATATCGATGGCCGGCGGTCTGAGCGCGGGCATGGTCTCGAACGCACGCACCGGATCGCCCGCGCCGGAGCGCGACGCCGCCACGGTGGCCACCACCGGCCGGTTGCTTTCGAGCAGCTTGCTGAGGCCCAACGCGCCGCCCCCGGCGGCCGCCATGCCGGCGGCGCCGATCAGCAGCTGTCGGCGCGTGAGCGCATCGCGCGGCTGGCCGTCCCCCGCGCGCGCCTCCTCACCCCCCGCGCGGCCACGGGGGACTGGTCCTCTGTGGACGGACATGCGCCCAGTCCAACAGCGGCCTCGATGAGTGGCCGAAGAGCCGCATAAGTGTTAGCGAAACGTTCTTATGGAGAGCTGATCTCAGCTCGGCGGTGTTGCGCGGCACTACGGCTAGCGCTTACGGTGCGGGTGGCGGCGGCAGGCGCGTGAGACCAGGAACAGATCGGCGCTATCGCCCTGAAGCCGTGCCCGGACCTGCTTCTGCCCGCGTTCGCTGGTACCCGCCCACACGCCCCTCACGAGCAGTCGGCACGCTGTGCGGAGCCCAATCATCGGCCGCGTGGCGAGCGCCGTAGCCGGGCGGGAAGTGGTGTTCAGGAACGCCACGGCGCGCTCGCCGCCGGCCAGCGACTTGACCCATACCTGGACGTTGTTCTCGCTGGCTACGTAGCGCGCCTGGCGTCCGAGCGGATCCTGGTTGATCGCGATCGCCCACCGGTTGCGGAGGACCTGCAGGATGGGCAGCGGCAGCTGCGAGACGTCGGCGCTCACCATCAGCGGCGCCGCGAGCATCGTCCACATCGTGAACTGGGCCTTGAATTCGTTGAGCGTCATGCCCTCGTTGGGGACCAGATAGTCGGGGTCGTTCCAGTGTCCGCGGCCCGCGGATCCCGGATGCCAGGCATCCACGGCGATGTTTCTGAGCACGGCCCCGAAGTCCACGTTTCCGGGCCACCCCAGGTCGGGTCCGGTACGCCAGCTGGCCGCGATCTTCGAGGCGAACGAGTAGCTGGAGTAGGCGGACTGGCCGTAGCTCGGATCGCCGTAGATGGCCTCGCCCGGAAATGCTCCGTTGGAGATCGCCAGCAGCATCGACCGGCTGGGGTGATCGCGGCGGACGGCCCGGGAGAAGCGCTCGTAGACGGCGCGCTGGCTCAGTCCCAGGGTGTGCGCCCCGCAGAAGTCGACCTTCACGGCATCGAAGCCCCAGGCGGCGAACCGGTCGATGTCTGCCGCGTAGTGCCCGTAGCTGCCGCCGTTGTCGCACCCCACGCGACCGGCGTCGGTGTAGATCCCGGCCAGTAACCCGCGCGAATGGATGTAGGAGGTCAGGCGCCGCATGCCGTCCGGCCATTGGCCGCGATCGAGCACGATCTGTCCCTGGCGGTCACGCGTGCCATCCCACCAGCCGGCGTCGAGCCACACGTAGCGGTAGCCGGCGCTCCGCAGCCCGCTGCTGACGAGCGCGTCGGTCAACTCGGCGACGGCCGACTGATCAATGTCCGGCCCGAACGCGTACCAGGTGTCGACCCCCATGTACGGCGTCGGCGTAGGCAGCGGCGACAGCGCCAGCGAGGCGAGCGATGCCTGCACCCCGGAGCTCGACAGCGGGGAGGCAGCCTCGGCAAAGGACGGAGCCACGATCAGTGCGGCTGTCACCACCGTGACCGCCGCCGCGAGCAACAGATGAACGAATCTTCTCCGCACGACCCCTAGCCGGCGGGAAGCCTATGCGACTGGCGGACGCCACCGCAAATACGTGCCATAGGATCGTGCCGTGCCGTTTACGCACAGGAACCTCAAGGAGGACTTGGAGGACGTCGGCTCTAGGTTCGACGGCGCGCCGGATTTGGAGTTCCGTGTGGCGACCGGGGCACTTGGGCTTGAGAAATCCGGCCTGAGCTACCAGCGCGTCCCGCCCGGCTATCGCTTTCCGTATGGCCACACGCACAAGCGGCAGGAGGAGGTGTATGTGGTCGTGGGCGGGAGCGGGCGGATGAAGGTCGATGAGGAAATCGTCGAGCTCAAGCAGTGGGATGCGGTGCGCGTCCCGCCCGGTATGTGGCGAGGCTACGAGGCCGGGCCGCAGGGCCTTGAGATCCTCGTCATCGGCGCGCCCAATCTCGGCGAGGCTCCGCGCGAAGACGTCGATGGCCGGCGCGACTGGTGGGCCGACTGATAGAGCCAGCTCCAATCCGTAGGTACGGACAGCTCTACTAGCGAGGCGGCTGGCAACCGATGTCGAGCAGGTGCGTGGTGAACGCCGCGCGGTCGCGGTCGGCTCGGAACGGTTCGCCCCCGTCGCGTAAAAGCGCGGCGACGCGCTCAAGCTCGGAGAGCAGCGCGAGCTTGCCGGGCGGGTCGTCCCATTCCCCGCCGTCGTACCGGGCGGTCCAGGCCGCAAGCGCGGCGAGTGCCTCGACCTGGACCTCATCCTCCCACCACCCAGAGCGCAACATCAGCCGGTAGCGCTCGCGCAGCATGCACACGTCGCTCCACAGCTGCTGGAACCACAGCCATCGCTCACGCGGATAGAGGCCCCGCCATGTCAGTGGCCAGCGGTTCTGCTCGAGCTCCTCGTAATCGTCGTGCTGGGAGGTCACGATGGACCCGCGAGCGCGCGCAACCGCCGGTCCTGGAACCACATGCGCAGACGGACGCGAGCAGGCGCGACGCGTCCGTAGAGCAGCAGCGCTTGACCGCTCGGCAGCTGGCGAAGCGCCTCCGGGGCGACCAATGGTCGCCGGCGCCGCGCGATGGAGCGGGTCGTCCCCCCGGCGCCACTCGTGTACGAGCGGTCACGAGCCTCCTCGTCGCCGGCCAAGCTCGAGAAGTAGCGCAGCGTCTCGAGATCCGCCACGCCCGGCAGCAGCATCCGCGCCCGGTGGCTGTTGACGACCGTTTCGGCTTGCTTCCCGTACCGGCTCCGGGCCTGGGCCAGATCGTGGAAGATCGAGACCAGCTGAATGTTGTGGCTGGGCGCCGTGGAGGCAACCTCACCCAGGTTCGGAAGCGGCGCCACGTTGCCTGCCTCATCCAGGCACACGAGCAGCGGCAGCTCGAGGCGACCGCCGCGCCGCGTGGCCAGCTCGTAGGCCCGGTCCACGATCTCTGAGAGCAAGGCCAAAAAGATCGGCCGCAGCAGCTTCGAGGCCTTGGCGTCGCCGATCAGGTAGAGCGTCGCCCGCTCCGAGAGCAGTCGCTCGGCCGTTATCTGCGACGAGCCGGCCGAGCGCGCCACCCGCGCGAAGCGATATGCGCGCAGCAGCGCCTGGGCCGTGGCCTCGACCGAAGAGCGAGTCCGGTCGGCCTGAGCCTCGAACGCGCGAACGGCATCGTAGGCGGCGCGGGCCCCGTCTCGCTGCTCCTCGTCTGCCGCCGAATCGGACAGCGCCAGCAGCGCGCGGTCGAGCTCGCGCGCGCCGTGTCCGTACACCCAGCGGACGACGGCCGTCATTCCCGCGCCGGTGTTAGCCGCCGCGTACAGCAGCGGCGCCAGGCGCTGCTCGGCGGCCAGTGCCCAGAAGTCGCCCCCGTCCACTCCGCGCTGATCGACCTCTGCGGCTGAGGCGAGGCGCCATGCGACCTCGAGCGCGCCGTCCCATGTTCCGGCGCAGTGAAGCGGCGACCAGGTGTGCGAGCTCTGGCCTGCGAGACCGAACGGATCGAAGATGAACGCCTCTCCCAGCTGCCGACGGCGGGACAGCGTGGCCGCCAAGAGGTCGGTCTTGATCGACGAGGCGACGGCGGGACCGCTCCACTCCAGCAGCGCCGGGATCGCCAGCCCCGACGATTTCCCCGATTGAGGTGGCCCGAACGCCACCAGCGCGTGGCGGTGCTCGGCGCGCAGCAGCCGGCCCCGGTGGCGCCCCAGCGCGAGCCTGGGACCGTGGTCGTGGGCTGCTCGAAAGACCGTGCCTCCCAGTCGCCCGCCACGCAGCTCTGCCAGTTCGGCGCGGGCCGCGAAGCGAGCCCCCGCACGCCGCTCGCCGGCGAAGAGGACCGAGCCCACGCGGGTGGCGAGCAGCGCGAGCACCGCCCCCGCCGCTCCGAGCAGCACCAGCGCGGCATAGAACCCGCCGACCGGCGGCAGCCGACCGTTGACGGCGGAGGGCCAGGCGCCGGCCGGATCCGAGAGATGCCGCGGAAGACGGACGATTGTGTCCGCCAGTTGTCCCGGCGACACGTGTGGCCAGCCGCCGCCGAAGATCGCGCCGGCTATCCCGCCCCACGCCCACACGAACGCGCCCAGCCCGAGCGCCGAGCCGATGGCGACGAGCATCACGCTCTCCGCCGGGCTGCGTGCCTGGCGGTCTTCCATCACGCCAGCCTCATGCCGGTATCGGTGTCGGTAAGCCGCGACTCGAGCCGCGAGCGGTAGTGCTGGACGACGAACGAGCGCGAGCCGATGCGCCAGAGCGCCTGGCCAGCCGCGAGCATGGACAGCAGCTGCGCCTCCGATTCCGACAGGCCCAGCAGCGTGCGCGTCAGGGGGATCTGACTCTCGTCCTGGTGGTAGACGACCCGCGTCGAGGCGTCCGCGATCAACCCCTCGGCGATCCGCGCCGCGCGCGAGCCGGCGTCTCCAGCGGCCTGGAGATCTGCCAGCTTGTGCAGGACGACGAGGTTCATCACGCCGAACTGCCGCGCAAGCTTGAAGTTCGACTGAAACCACTCGCCGAGGCCTGTGTGCTGGATGATCTTCCAGGACTCGTCGGCGACGTTGATCAAGCGCTCCCGTCCGGGGCGCTCGGCCATGCGGGCCAGCAGCGCGCTCATCCAGGCCGTGGCACAGGCCATCAGGATCCCGACGGCCGGTGAGTCTCGCAGCGCGTGCAGGTCGAGTACCAGCAGGCGCGCGTGGAGGTCGAGGCCGGGAGTTGTGGGGCCATCGAACAGCCCTCTCAACGGGCCCTCGCAGAGATCCTGCAGCGCCAGCGCCGCGCGGCGTACCTCCGCTGCCAGCCGCTCCGGCGTGGTCCGCAGGCTCACGGCCATCTCGGCCGTCGGCGAGAACAGCACGGCGGCAATGTCGGGCAGCGTCGGCTCCCCGCCGGCACGGGCACGCACCCGGTGGAGCCCCTCCCTCAACGCCGCGGCCTCAACCTGGGTAAGCGGGCCTCCGAGCGCAGTGACGGTCACGGCGCGCAGCAGCTCGAGCTGAGCGTGCTCCTCCGGCCTTGAGACCAGCGGGTTAAGGCGCACACCGGCGCCCGGCGCCAGCGAAATCGGGCGCACGCCCACTGCCTCGCAAAGCGAGCCGTACTCGCGCTTGACATCGAGCACGAACGCCCGGCGTCCGAACAGCAGCATCCGCCACAACAGCGTCTTGACCAATGCGCTCTTGCCCTGTCCCAGCTTCCCGAGCACGATCGCGTTCGGGTCGTCGAGGACGCCGTCGGCGTAAAGAACCCAGGGGTCGTAACAGAACGCGCCGCCGCTCGAGTCCCGCCCCACGAACACGCCCCGGCCGCCGAGACCGCCGGCGGCGATGAACGGATAGACAGCTTGCGCATGGCGCGTCGTGGCGCGGATGCCCGGGCGCTCGACAGAGCGGAGGCTCACCGTCGCCGCCTCCTCACGAGGACGCCGGCCACCAGGGCCGCCACAAGCACGACCGCGAGGTGGTCGTAAATCAACCGGGCCACGAGGTAGTGCCAGAGATAGGTGGTGAACGCGGTGGCGGCGAGCGTCACCGCAGCCCCCGACACAGCGGCAGCGTGAACGTGAAGGCCTCCGCTTGCTGCCCATACATGCGATGCAGCTCCAGCCGAGCGCGAGCGGCGTGATCCAACACCTCAGTGCTGGCCCGCCGGAGGTCCTCGCCGTCCCGGCCGGAAACCGTCACGAAACCCGTCAAGCGGACTTCGCCATGCCCGGCGGCGAGCTCGGACTCGCGGCGCAGGGTCGCCTCCTGCGCCTGGCGCTGGCGAGCGGTCTCCAGCTGACCGAAGCGGTGGCGCAGCTCGCGGTCGGCGCGGTCGCGGGTGATCGCTGCTTCGACCTCCCGTGTTGAGCGATCGGGCGGAACCGGCTCGAATGTCACCGCCACCGTCCGGACCGCGCTCGAGCGGCCCAGCAGGGCGTCCATGAACATCGGCGAAACGTCTACCCGAGGCCAGCCTCCGATCCAGTAGGTGGCGTGCACCGCCCCGTCCGAGCGATAGTGATCCCAGCCCTCGCTGGCGCCCAGGGGCCACGCTTTGGCCTCGCCGAGCCCCTCGCGCGCAGGGTCGGCCGCCTCGAGCGCCGCGAGCTCGGTGCGGGCGTAGGGGTCGAATGCCGTCCGCAGCATGCGCGCCAGGTGTCTGCAGGAGAGCGCCCCGAGCACCGTGACCTCCGCCGCCTCCAGTCCCTGCACCACACGCTCCGTCTGCTCAACGAGCGCCCGGCCAGCGGCATCGGCGCCCCGGTCACGGACCCGCCGGGTATCGATCTGAACGGCGATCAGGATCTCGTGCTGCTGGGTGACCCGTGCGGTGGTCCCGATCAGCTCCAGGTAGGACTCGATCATCGGCGTGCCCCGCGGGGGAAGCGACGGGTCACGCTCGGCGTGCAGCCAGCGGGCAAGCTCGTCCCCCTCGGCCGGCGCGGTGCGCTCGATCCACTGAAGCCGTCTGAGCGGGGTGTTGGCCGCTCCGGAGAGCACCAGTCCCCACCGCGCCAGCCGGCGCTCCTGTGCCTCGGGCTCCAGCAGCGAGAACGCCAGCACGCGGCACGCCAGCACTGCCGTAAGGCGGCGTCCCGACTGCTCGGAGATGACGCCCACGCTCCGCTCGCGGTACGGCAGCTCGGCGATCTTGACACTGTGCAGCGCCGCCGGCGGACTGGAGCTGACGTCGACCAGCTCCACCGACCGCCGTCCCAGCCGGGCACGCAAACCACGCGTCGGCAGAGCCGAGGCCTGACGGGTCCGTCCCAGCAAGCGCCGAGCGGCGTACGCGGCGGCCACCGGTGCCCACTCCTCGAGTGTCCGCTGACCCACGGGGAAAACCGCGAGCGTGACGCATGAGCCGAACAGGACCAAAGCCAGTGCCGCGCCTCCGCCGCTAGGCGATGCGTCGAGGCAACCGATGGCCAGGAGCGCGCCGAGCGCGAGAACCACGGCCTGACCGGCGCGCACCGGTCCCAGGATGCCCCGGCGCTCGAGGGGACCGAACCTGTAGGTCAGGCGACCGCCGGTCATAGGCTGCCCTCGTCTCGCTCCTGGCGGGGCGGCAGTGGGTCGTGGTCATCGCCTGCCTCGACCGCCGAACCGGGCTCCGGCGGATGGCCATCGGTCCCGTGCCGCTCCCCATCCGGGGCCCAGAGCGGCGACTCCCAGTCGCCGTCGGGCCCGAGCGTCAGCGGGCGCCAGGTGAGATCGTCGGCCTGGTAGATCACAGGCAGGCCCGGAATCCGCTCCGCGGGGTCTCCCGTGCGGTCCTCCTCTCCCTCGGCCGTGACCTCCGTGCCGTCCTGGGCCGGCGCCGCGCCATTCTGTACCGGCGTGCCGCCGTTCTGCATCGCCGCGCCGGCATGCTTGCTGGGCGCCGCGCCGTCGCCTTCGGGCCCGCCGCCGTCGGCCTGTGCTCCCGCGCCGCCCGCCGCAAGCGCTTCGAGGCGCTCGCGTCGCTCCGCCCCGCCAGATCCATTGGTGGTTGCGTCCGCGCGATCGCCGCTCGGCTCGGCGTCGTCCGCCTGCCTCTTCATGTGCGTAGTGATCGCCTCGGCGAGTTCGGCGATCTTCTCCCTTCCGCCCGCCTGCATGTCCGTGGCCTGGCGCAGTTCCCCGCGGAGCCCGGGCCGCAGCGAACCAACTGCCGCTCCCGCCAGCTCGGACATCGGCAGCAGGCGGAGGACGGCCCACGGCGAGAAGACGGCCAGCAGCACGAGGACCGTCCCGCCCAGCGCGGCGCTTATTTCGTTAATCCCGAAGTGACCGAGGCGGTCGAGCGCCGCCCCGCCGAGCGTCAGCACGGCGACGATCGCGAACTTGGAGAGGATCAGTGCGATCAGCAGCTCCACCGCCCTCACCGCCCAGATCCGGCGCGAAGGCCACACGAACGCCGCGAACGCCAGTGGCAGCATCAACACGATCACATAGACGGCTGCCTCCCGGACAGCCAGCTCGAGCCACAGCACCAGCGCCCCCGAAGTCGTCAGCGCGCCGATGAGGAAGACGAGGAAGGGCGCCTTCTCCAGGATGGCGCCCGCGAACATGCGGCTGAGATCCGGGTGGATTCCGCTCCCGCCGGCGGCGGAGACAGCCGCACACAGCTGATCGGTGGCCGCCAGCAGCAGCATCGTGACCGGCGCCGCGATCCCGACCGCGAGCACCGCCAGCGGCAGGTAGCCGAGCGCCGCCCGCGCCAGCAATGCCAGGTCCGAGCGGAGCAGGGCCTGGGTGGTTGCGGCAAACAGGAAGGGCAACGTGAGCACCGCAGCGATGCCCGCGATCCGCCAGTAAGTCGCCGAGAACCAGCTCGTCCGTAGCTGCGGCGTGGTCGTCTCGCCGAGCAGCTTGGTCGTCTCGGTGAGCGAGAACTTGGCCCCGGTGACCACCCATGTGACAATCGCCGCCAGCCCCAGTGCGGTTGAAGCGGTCGAGGCGCCGGCCGCTCCTGAGGCGACCGTCTTTACGGCGCTCCCGATGTGGCCGCTGAGGAGCTTCTTGCCGGCACTGAGAATCCTCTTCGACGAGCCCGCCAGCTGGCAGGCCTTACCGGCCAGCCCACTGGCGTCGCTGATCGCCGAGCACGCCAAGCTGGCCCGGGCCGTGGCGGGGCGCACGCAGCCGGCGGAGAGCACGACTGTCAGCGCAAGCGCCGTGAGAGCTAAGAGGGGGCGCATCACTTGGCGGTGCTCCCGAGATGCTCGAAGAAGTTGACGAGCCCCGGCCCCGCGCCGATCACAAGCGCCGCGGCGGCCGAGACCAGCGCCGCCATCCGTCCTCGAGCCGCGTAGTGGTGGTTGTGCGAGTGCGACGCGACCGCCCACAGCGCGGCGCCCACGAACGCGCCCAGGAGGGCGATCGCCAGCGCCCATGCCTCGGCTCCGTCTACCAGCTGCTGCAGCACGTTGCTGCCCGGCAGTCCGCTGGGGTTGGGCTGCGCGCTCACAGCGGAGAACAGCGGTCGAGCTATGAGCAAGAACGGCATTAGGCGATCTCCTTGAATCCAATTGAGACAAATTGACTTGCACCCAACCTAGTGGATCTGAACAAGACTTGCTAGGCTCTTTCGTATCAACTTAGTCTCAATTGGAGGAGGGGCCGATGGACACCGCGCGATACGAACAGCGACAGCCGCTGGACGACGTGGACGAGGCCTACAGGCTTCTCGCGCGGCGTCTCGAGCACATCGTCCGCTCGGGGGTGCCAGTCTCCGACGCCCTGGTTGAGGAGGCATGCCAGGCGGCCTGGGGACGCCTTCTCGCCCGCCGTGAAAGCGTCGGCGCCGACTGCGTCCTTAGCTGGCTCGCAACGACCGCGGTCCGGGAAGCGCTCAAACTGCTGCGGCGGGAGCGGCGCCACCTCTCGCTCGATGCCGCGATCGACCGCGACGGCGACGGGGCGGTCGGGGCGGGACTGGGCGCAGCACCGGGGGCCGCCGCACCGGCCCTCGGGCCCGAGTCGCTGGTCGAGCGCCGTGAGCGTCTAGCTGCGCTCGGTGCGCTGCCCCGGCGCCAGCAGCGGCTGCTCTGGATGCGAGCCCTGGGCTTCAGCTACGCGGAGATAGCGAGCCACACCGGCGACAGCACGCGAACGGTCGAGCGGCAGCTGCTGCACGCCCGCAGAACGCTGCGGGCCGTGGCCGCTTAGCTGCTCAGCGCGCGCGCCCGCGCTTGCGCCGCCGGCGCTCGGCGGGACTGAGCTTCCGTTGCTTTGGCTTGGGCTTGGATCCGCTCCGGGAGCGCTCACCCGTTCCGGCACCGGCCGGATGACGGACCGGCGCCCGCCTGCGGGCGTCGGTCCATATAAAGAAGGAAATCGCGCTCAGCACCACGACCGCCCCGGCGGCGATGATGATCGCGTCGGTCCCGCTCAGGCCGCCCCCGCTCGTTGATGAGGTGCCGGTCCCGGTGCTCGTGGCGATGGAGGTGGTCGGAGCGGCGGTGGTGGTAGGCGTGGCGGGCTGTGCCCCGGGGACCGAGAACGGGTTCGGACCCTGTCCCCAGGCGCTCACCGCAGGCCCCGACGCCATCGCCAGGCCGCAGGCCGTGACCGCGCCGAGCAGCGTTCGCGCTCGGCGGCTCAACGCCGCTCGCGTGTGCCGGAGGCCAGCGGCTCTTCCATACCCGGCGTCTGCGGCGCGTCGCGGTACGGCTGTTCGGGCTCCACGCTCTCCTCGTGGTAGACGCTCTCGGCGTTGACCGCCCAGATGTCGTGGTGGGAGCCGGTCAGGATGTTGTCCACCGCGCGCATGGCGGTCAGCATCGAATGGTCCGAGTTGTTGTAGCGGTGCAGCCCATTGCGGCCCACCTGGACCAGGTTGGGGACCCCCTCGAGCCAGGCACGGATCGCCTCCACGCGCTCCCCGTACTCGGCGTCGTACATCGGATAGGCCTTGTGCACGCGGACGACGAAGCCCATCTTGACCTTGTCGGCCTTCGCCAGTCCGAGTTGCTGGAGCTCCTGCGTCGCCAGCGCCACGAGCGCGTCGTCCGACATGTTCCACAGCTCGTCGCCCTCGAAGCAGAAGTACTCCATGCCGATCGACGCGTCGGTGTCGTTGGGCACCATCCACGGGCTCCAGGAGCGGAAGTTCTGGATCCGCCCGACCTTGACGCCCGGCTCGTGGATGTAGATCCAGTTGTCGGGGAACAGATCCTCGCCGTCGATCACCAGCGACACCGTGAGGAAGTCGCGGTAGCGCAGACCGCGGGCCGCGTCACGCACCTCGCCCGGCGCGTCGGGCTCCGTGATCCCGACCGTGGTCCGCAGCGGCAGCGAGGAGATCACATAAGAGGGCCTGAACGTCTCACCGCCCGCCACAACCTCCACAACGCCCCCACCACCGTCGAGCCGCAACCGCGTGACGGGGGCGTTCAACCGCACCTCGCCTCCGTGGGCGCGGATGTCCTCGGTCATCTGCTCCCACATCTGGCCGGGGCCGTAGCGGGGATAGTTGAACTCGGAGATCAGCGAGGTGATCTTGTTGCCGCGGTTGCCCATGAAGGCCGACTTGGCCGCGCTGATGAACGACAGGTTCTTGATCCGCTGGGCCGCCCACTCGGCGCGGATCTCGGTCGCGGGCACGCCCCAGACCTTCTCCGAATAGGACTTGAAGAAGTGGCCGTAGAGGCGCTTGCCGAAGCGGTTGGAGACCCACTGCTCGAAGGTGTCCTCGCGTCCCTTGGGCTTGATCGCCGCCCACAGATAGGACAGCAGGCACAGCGTGAGCTCAACGGGCCCCAGCTTGCGAATCACGTCCATGCCCTGAAGCGGGTAGTCGAGGAACCTCCGTCGCCAGTAGATCCGCGACTGCCGGGGCCGTCTGAGGAACTCCTCCTTCATGATCTCGTGCCAGAGCTCGTCGACCTCCTTGACCTTGGTGAAGAAGCGGTGGCCGCCCAGATCGAAGCGGTAACCGTCGCGGACCTCGGTTCTGGCCAGACCGCCGACCTGGTCTGTGGCCTCGAGCACGATGACCGGCTTGCCCTGCTTGGCGAGCAGGTAGCCCGCGGTCAGCCCGGCGGGTCCGCCGCCCAGCACTACAACCGGGTGCTCGTGCGTGATCTCAGCCATTTCGCTTGTAGAGGACTGCACTGTCAGCGATGTCGGGCGCCGTGTGGTAGAGGTGGGGGGCAACCGCCACGACGCTCAGTTCGCCGCTTTCCACGTCCGCCTGCAGGATCGCTCCCCATTGCGCGGAGCGCCGGCGGATCAACTGCGTCCACGGCGCTTCCCAGTTCTTTACGCCTTCGGTCAGCGGGCGGACATAGAGCAGCTGCTGGCCGGGCCTGAGGCTAGCAACGAGGGGATCGAGCGTGGCCGCGGGAGTGGCGTGCTTCAGGCGCGAGAGCGCATTGACCCAATTCATGTACGTGGGATCGCCTACGGGCCCCGTCGTGTTGGCGTAGCGCAGATTGCCAGGCAGGTAGTACCAGGCCAGCGAGGTCTGCTCGGGCTGGCCGGAGACCACCACGTCGCCGGGATGCACGAGCGGCGCCATCTCGCCTCCCACGTCGCGCATGTCGCTCTTGTTGGCGGGTACGACCGCTCCCGGGTTGAGCAGGAAGAAAACCGACGCGGCGAGCGCGATGACGCCGAGCACGCCGGAGCGCGCGCAGCCCAGCGCCGCGATCAGCAGGATCGACGCCACCACGGGCGCGAAGTAGCGCGGCACGTAGGCCGGGTTGATCTGGGAGGAGAGCCACGCCACGGCGAGCGTGACGATGGGAAAGACGATCAGCGTCCACAGGACCGCCGCCTCACGCGTACGCCGTCTGCTGCGCGTGAAATAGCCGGCCAGGCCGACGACGCACGCCGCCAGCAGGACGATCGTGACCCGGTCGCCGCCCAGTACCTGGCGCGAGATGAGAATCGGCGTGCCGAAACCCGGCCTCTTGCTCCAGGGGGCGGCGGTGTGCCCTGCCTGATAGAGGAAGTTCGGCAGCCAGGGGAGATAGAGGATGCCGGCGCCGACGAAGGCGATGACCGCGTCGCGGATCAGTGCACGGCGGTCTTCGGAGACGACGTAGGCCGGAATCAGGGCCACGATGCCTCCCACCACCACGAACACGCCCCAGGTGTGCGTGTAGAGCATCAGCGCCAGCGTGGCGGTGAACACGATCAGGTAGGCGCGTCGCCGGTGGACGAACGCCTGGATGAAGGCCACCGTGGCCACGATGCCGAGCAGACCCATCAGCTCGTACATGCGCGTCTCCTGCGCGTAGTAGGTGAACCACGCGTTGAATGCGAACAGGACGCCGGCCATCAGCCCCGCCCGGCGGCCGAACAGAGTCCAGCCGGCCCACATCCCGGCGGGGACCGTGAGCAACCCGAACAGCAGCGACAGCCCGTGGGTCGCCGACTCGCTCGAGCCGAAGATCGTCATCCACCCGTGCAGCAAGAGGTAGAAGAGCGGCGGGTTTCCGTCGTGGCGCAGGATTCCCGGGATCGCCGAGAGGGAGTGCGAGGAGATGCCGGTCGTGATCGCCTCGTCCATCCAGAATTGCCCGCCGATGAAGCGCGTGCGCAGATAGGCCGAGATCGCCAGCAGCACGACCAGCGCCCCGCCGGCGATGGCCCATGAAGGAACGCGTTCGAACCAGGCCGGCGCGCGCAGGCCGGCGAGCGGCCGGGGGCGCCGCGGTGAAGCTGTGACGGTTGTCACGAGTGGCGCACCCTACCGGCGCAACTTGAATAGACGCTGAACGTGCGGATGTGCCCCAGCAGGCGGTAGTGCACCTGGGGCCACGCTTGCACGATTGGCAGGAGCGCCGCGCGCCTGCTGGCCCGGGTCTGGAAGATCACGTTGGGCGCGGCCCCTGGGCGCGCGGCAGAAGCCGGCGGCGCCAGCACCCGGACCGTGTGGACATCGAGTGCCCAAGCGAGCATCGGCACCTGGAAGCCCTCGGTCATGACGGCTCCGCAGCGCAGCACACGCGCCGGCCCACCCGCCTTCGCCACCGCGCGCGTCACGTCCTGGCGCAGGTGCGCCTGGTAGAGCAGCGATCCATAGGTGGAGGGAAGGCTGACCACCTTCCTTCCGATCCAGGGCGGGATGGCGATGAACACCGCGATCGCGGCGGCGAGCGCCGCACCGACGACGACGCCGGTTCCGAGCCGCCTGCGACGCGCGGCCAGCGCGGTGCTCAAAGCGTGAGCGCCCCAGGCCCAGCCGACCCCGCCGGCGATGGCGATCAGCGCTGTCCCCAGGACGAGGTAGCGGTCGTTGCCCGAGAACCCCGCCTGGGTCTCGAGCGCCACGCCGAGCCACCAAGCGAAGCCGACCGCCGCCAGCACCACGAGCTGGCGCTCGGCGCTGAGCCCCATCGGCGTTCTCAATAAGCCGCGCGACGGTCCTCGCCACAGGAGTCGCACGCCGGCAAATAACATCGCCAGCAACGCGGCCACCTCGACGCGCGGCAGCGCCGAGGGAATGGCGTGGCCGGTGAGCTCTGTGCACAACGGGCAACTGGCGTACGCGGCGCTGTTGCCCCGCGGAGTCTGAGCGCGCACAACGCCGCGCAGCAGCTGTCCCGAGCCCCACAGCTCGGGAAGGAACCACAGCACCGGAATGAGCCCAAGCAGCGTCCCCACCAGCCATCTGGCCCCAGGGTCGTGGCGACACACGTAGATCCCATAGGGCACCCAGACGAGCCATATCTCGGGCCGGTCGAGCGCGGCGAAGAAACCGGCGACGAACGCCTGGCGCCGGGCCCCGTCCAGATGACGCTCGAATGCGATCAGCACCAGAGCCGTCAGGAGGCCCTCGGAGTAGCCGAGCGTGTTCTGCGAGATGACGCCCGGTGAATTCACGAGGCTGCCCGCAGCGATCGCTCCCGCCAGCAGCGGCAAGAGCGCATTCATCCCCCGGCCGCCGGGCGTGCGGCACAGCGACGCCGCGATCCGCCAGGCAACCTTGAAGCACATGACGGTCGCCATCAGCGCCCCGGCGCGGGCGACCGCCAACCACAGATCGGGCGCCGCATTGCCCAGTGGTGCAAACAGCGTGGTGAAGATCACCGGCAGCGGCTTCCACGAGGGGCCGCCGGTGGTGTGAAGTCGCAGATGGGCGATCTCCCTGCCCCACACCAGCCAGGCCCATGGGTCGTAGCTCGGCGTGGAGGGAATCAGCAGTGAGAAGGCGGCCACCGACAGCGCCACCGCACCGAGGACCAGGTAGAAGCGCCCGCCGCTCCCGGCCGGCGAGCGTGAGACGCCCGGCCGGTGGCTTTGGAGCACTCGGGCAGCGGCCGGCGCGGTGCGCTCTGCAATCGAGACCGACAGCTCGCTACCCCGAGACGCCTTGATCCAGGCAGCCCTCGATCACGCCGAGCTCGCTCGCTGGAGCCTGGTTCGGATATAGCAGCGCGTTGCCGATCACCTCGGCGCCCGCCGCGCGGTTCTCGATCTGATAGCCCGTCGCCATCCCGTAGGTGGGCAGGAAGTCGATCGTCGGGCCGGCTGGTGCGGTGCCGATCTGGATGCCGGTGCTGCCGACGTCGGTGACCGGCAGGTGATGGGCGCGGATGCACTGAAGGTGCCCGGCGATGAGCCGTGGATCGTCGACTCGGCCGCGCCCGCGTGACGGCTTCACGATCGTTCCGCATGCCGAGAGGGCGATCGCCGCCAAGCCCGCGGCAAGCACGCCTTTGACCGTGGACATGGCGGCAGGGTAGAGGATCACTGCTGCACTACTCTCCGGCCGTGTGATCGACCTCGCCGCAGTGTCAGGAGCGCTTCCGCGGCTCGGCGTCATCGCGGTCGGCCTGCTGGTGGCGGTGGTGCTCTCGGCGCGCGCAGAGCGCACTCGAGCAGTGGCGATGCTGGGGACGCTCGTGGCTTCGCCGCCGCTGCTCCTGGCGTCGATCTGGAACTCGCCGAAGCTCTCGATCGTGCATCGCCACCCGCTGCTCGCCGTCGCGCTGGGAGTGCTCGGGCTGGTGGTGGTCGTGGCGCTGGCTGTCGCGTTCGATCGCCGCCCTGAGGCCCTGGCGGTGCTCGCGGTCGCGACGCTGCCGTTCCGCGTGACGATCGGCACCGGAAGCGGCTCGGCCAACCTGCTGGTGCCGCTGTACGTGGTGGTGGGAGCCGGGACGCTGGCCTATGCGGTTCGGGCTCTGCGGGGAGAGCCGGCGCTGGGCGTGAGCGAGCGCCAGCCGGGGGGCTGGCTCGAGCGTCTGCTGGGGGCCTTCGTGCTCCTCTACGCCTTGCAGGCGACGTACTCCCCCGGCGCCGGCCTGCAGCAGGCGCTTCAGAACGTGTCGTTCTTCTACGCGCCGTTCGCGCTCTTGTTCTGCCTGCTGCGACGCGTGGAGTGGACGCCTCGCCTGCTGCGCTGGTGCCTGGGCGTGGTCGGCCTGCTGGCGCTGGTGTTCGCGGCCGTGGGCTTCGCGGAATACGCCACGAAGACCACCTATCTGTCTTCCAAGGTCGCCCAGCAGAACCAGCTCTACGTGTACTTCGTGGTGAACTCGGTGTTCTTCGATCCGAACATCTTCGGACGGTTCCTGTCGCTGGCGATGGTCGTCCTGGCAGTGCTCTTGCTCTATGACCGCCCCCAGCGCGAGCAGCTCAGCGTCGCTGGGGTGCTCGCGGTCCTCTGGGTGGCGCTGGTGCTCAGTTTCTCGCGCGCGAGCATGGTGGCCTTGCTGGTCGGACTGGGAGTGCTCGCGGCCAACAAGTGGCGCCCCACGCGGGCGCTCACGGTCGGCGCGGCGGTGGTCGTAATCGGCGCCGCCGCCGTGGCCATCTCGCCCAAGACGTTCGGACTCAATCAGGGCTTCAACGGCGTGTCGGCCGGCCGCGGAAGCGTCCTGCACGGCGGGCTCGATCTGTTCTCCGACAGGCCGCTGTGGGGATTCGGCTCCGGGTCCTTCCAGACCGCCTATCAGCGGCATAATTTGAGCCAGGGCACGCTGACCGCCTCGCACACCACGCCGGTGACGATCGCCGCCGAGCAGGGGCTGATCGGCGAGCTGGTCTACGTGCCGCTGGTCATCGTGGCGATCGTGGGGCTGGTGCGAGGGGCGCGAGACGATCCAGCGCGGGCGGCGATCGCCGCCGCGTTCGTGGCGCTGGTCGTCCACACGATGCTGTACGCAGACTTCCTCGAGGACCCAGCCACCTGGGCCCTGCTTGGAGTGGGCATCGCCTTGAGCCGCATGCCACGGCCGGCGCCGGCGCCCGCGACGTCGGCTAAAGGCCGCGTTGCCGTGGTTCCGGCCTGAGCTTCATCCGGGCCTCAGCGTCGTCCGGCCGTGCCTTCGTCGGGGACGTGGCCGAGCGCCGCTCGTCGGGGACGTAGCCGAGCGCCGCTCGGACCTAGGCCTTTGGCTGGTGGGCCTCCACCAGGCGCAGCAGCAGCTCGTGGAGGTGGGCGCGCTCTTCGGCACTCAGCGGCGCCAACAAGTCCTCCTGGGCGCCGCGTGCCACTCGACGGCCGCGACTTAGCGTGGCCCGCCCCTTTTCGGTGATGTGGAGCGCGTGCGCGCGGCGGTCCGAGGGGTGGCGACGCCGCTCGACGAGGCCTGCGGCCTCGAGGTCGTCGACGGTGGCGACCATCGAGCTGGGATCGATGCCGGTGGACTGGCCGAGCTTTTGCTGAGTGATCGCTCCCTCGGCGTCCAGCACGTTCAGCGCCCCCCACATACGGGTCGTTATGCCGAGCTGATTGAGGCGGGCGGAGAACTTCTTGGCGGCCACGTGGCCCATGCGGGCCAGAAGGAACGCCGTGTGCTTCACCAGCGCGCGGTGGGCTCCCGCCGGGCCGAGGTGTGGGTCTTCCTTCAAAGCGCTCACTGGACTTGCGAAGATGCTAGCAGCGACGCTTGCGCTCAGAAATAGTTTGCCGGGCCAACCATCTGCTCGCAGGAGCCCAGGGTTGCTCCGTTCTGCGCAGTTTGCGCGCGGTCAGCCAGGCACCCGACCGGCGAGGCACGGCGATCACCAGGTGTGCGCTTCAGGTACCGTGCCGCGCCGTGGCCGTGGGCATGAGTACTTCGCTAAAGGTCGCGCCCGTTCGCGGGTTTGCGCAGCTGCGCGAGTTCGTGGACCTGCCGTTCCGGTTACACGCCGGGACGCCGTGGATACCGCCGCTGAAGCTCGAGCGCTACGCCTTTCTGCACCGCAAGCTCAACTCGTTCTTCAAGCACGGCGAGGCCGAGTACTTCCTCGCTCGACGAGGCGGCCGCGTGGTCGGGCGCATCTCCGCGCACGTCAATTACGCGTTCAACGAGCACCGGGGCGAGCGGTGGGGGAGCTTCGGTTTTCTCGAGTTCGAGGACGATCAGCAGATTCTCGACGAGCTCCTCGCCGCGGCCGAGCGGTGGCTTCGTGTGCGCAACCTGGAGCGGATGGTGGGGCCAATGTCATTCACGCTGAACGACGAGGCCGGGGTGCTGATCGACGGCTTCGAGCTCGAGCCGATGATCGACCAGGGATGGCAGCCGCCCTACTACCAACAGCGCTGCGAGGCGGCAGGGTTGGGCAAGGCGATGGACTTGTTCCACTGGGATGTCCGGCTCTCCGATCGTGACGAGCGCATGCACCCGGTCCTGGAAAGCCTCGCGGAGCGCTGTCACACCAAGTACGGGATCACGATCCGCAAAATGTCCAGGCTTCACCTCCGCCGCGAGATGGACGAGTTCGCCAAGGTCTACAACGCCGCTTGGGCCAACAACTGGGACTTCGTCCCATACAGCAAAGAGGACCTCGACGATCTGGCGATGCTGCTGCAGCTGGTCTACGACCGCGACTGGTTCATGATCGCCGAAGACAGCTCCGGGACGGTGGGGGCGGCGATCTCGATCCCTGACATCAATCAGGTCCTCAAGAGGATGAAAGGCCGACTGCTGCCGCTCGGCTGGTGGCACTACCTGAACCGCAAGCGGATCATCGACCGTTGCCGCGTCGGATTCCTTGGGGTTCTGCCCGAATACCAGCACACGGGAGTGGCTGCCGCGCTCTACATCGAGAACTTCAACATGGCAGCCAAGACCGCGATCATGCACGGCGAAGCGGGCTGGATCCTCGAGGTCAACCACTCGATGAATCGCGGCCTGGAGGCCATGGGCGGTCGGATCGTCAAGCGCTACAGGGTCTACGAGCGTCTGCTCGAGGCCAAAGCCGGCGACCAGCTGCTCGCCGCCTGAGCCTCGCCGGGGGATCGCTGCGGCCGCGGCCTAGGGCCCACCCCGCTACGCTCCCCGGCCGATGTCGGTCACCGTCGTAGGCTCGATCGCGTTCGATGCGGTCACCACCCCGTTTGGCACCCGCGAGCGAATGCTCGGCGGGTCGGCGGTTCACTTTGCGCTGGCGGCGTCGTTTTTCGATGCCGTGCACGTAGTCGGCCCCGTGGGCGACGACTTCGCCGAGCCCGAATACGAGACGCTGCGCCGCCGCGGGATCGACACCGATGCGATCGAGCACGTCCCGGGAGGCAAGACATTCTTCTGGCGAGGCACCTACGGCTGGGATCTGAACGACCGCGAAACGCTCGAGACGCAGCTCAACGTGTTCGCGGATTTCCAGCCCAAGCTCTCCGATGCCGCCCGCACCGCCGACGTCCTGTTCCTGGCCAACATTCAGCCCGAGCTCCAGCAGCGGGTCCGCGCCCAGTGCGAGGCACATTTCGTGGCGCTCGACTCGATGAACCTATGGATCGAGACCTCGCGCGACTCGCTGATCGAGACCATCCGCGGCGTCGACTGCGTGCTGCTCAACGACGCCGAGCTGCGCGAGCTGACGCGCGAGCCGAACCTCATCCGCGCGGCGCGGCAGATCCGTGAGTGGGGCCCGCGCGTTGTCGTCGCCAAGCAGGGTGAGTACGGGGCGGCGATGGCCACCGAGGAGGGATTTTTCGCCCTGCCGGCCTTCCCCCTCGAGGACGTGGTCGACCCCACGGGTGCAGGGGACTGCTTCGCCGGTGGGTTCATGGGCTATATCGCCGCCCACGCCGAGGAGGAGCTCGGCCACGACTTGCTGCGGCGGGCGATGGCCTATGGCACCGCGCTGGCGTCCTTCAACGTCGAGGAATTCGGCGTCGAGCGCGTGGCGCGATTGTCGGGCGATGAGATCTCCGAGCGAGTCTCGGAGCTGCAGCGGATCACGCAGTTCGGCGAGAAGCCAATCGCACTGCGGGACTGAGCCGGCAGACAGCCGGACGACGTTGCGCGGCTGACCGGACTACCGTTGCAATCCGCGCCAGCGGGGGTAGGATCCGCATCGTGACGTGGGGATTCCTGTGGTTGATGTTCGCGATCAAGATCCCGCTGATCGCGCTCATAATCCTCGTCTGGTGGGCGATCCGCCAGAAGCCTGAGGAGCCGCCTTCGGCCTCCGATGACGACGGCGGCATCAAGCGCCTGCATCCCCATCGCCCGCGACCGTTCCCCCGGCACCCGCGGCATCCGCGTCGCGGGCCCCACGGCGGGCTTAAGACGGCGCCACCCTCGCGCGTGCGAAGCGTCCGCGCCAAGGCACGCATAGTCGGGCACTGACCGTCGGGGCGCGCCAAGGCGCACAGTCGGCGCTGACCCTCGGGGCCAGGCCCCCGGCCTGGCGCGTACCTGAGGGAGCGGAAGCGCGGATAACGCAGCAAACCCCACAGTCCGCCACCGCCGCTGACCACATAAGCGTCCCCACGACGCTTATGTGGCCAAGGACGAGGCAGGGCGCCGGATTTGCTGCGAAATCCGCCCCTAGGCCCGCCGCGGCCGCGTCGTGGATGCCGCGGACCCTCTGGCTGGACGCCGCGGACCGCCGACGAGTCCGCGGCGGCTGGCAGACTGCGGCCATGGCCGGCGAGCCGGTTTCCGTTCTATCCGACGGCACGATTCTCGAACTGGTCCAGAGTGGGCGGATCCGGATCGATCCCTGGGATCCGGGTCTGGTGCAGCCGGCCAGCATCGACCTGCGCCTCGGCGACTCGTTCCGGGTCTTTCACAACCACCGGGCGTCGGCGATCGACCTGCGCAATCCCCCGGCCGGCCTGACCGAAGAGGTGGTCGTTCCGCGGGAGGAGTCGTTCGTGATCCATCCCGGCGAGTTCTGCCTCGGCCGGACGCTCGAGTGGGTGGAGCTGCCGGACGATGTGGTGGCCAGAATCGAGGGAAAATCGAGCTTGGGCCGTCTCGGCCTGATCGTGCACGCCACCGCCGGCTTCTGTGATCCGGGATGGAAGGGCACGCTGACGCTGGAGCTCAACAACCTGACGCGGGTGCCGATCAAGCTGTATCCCGGTTTGCCGATCGCCCAGCTGTCATTCATGGCCCTCGATCGTCCGGCGAAGCGGCCATACGGCAGCCCCGAGCTCGGCAGCCACTACCAGGGTCAGCGAGCGGCGACCGAGAGCCGGTACCAGGGCCTTGGGGGACGAGTGAAGAGGAACCGCTCGCAGATCGGATAGCTTTCCCCCCCGTGCTGCATCTCGTCTTCGCCTCGGACCCGTCGAAGGTCCCGTTCTACATCGGCGGGGCGGTGCTCGTCATTTGGGCCGTGGTGCTGGCCGCACTTGGTCTCCGTACCCCGACGTTTCCGGGCGGTGTCGCTGGTCAGCGCGGCGTGATGGCGATCAGCTTCGTGCTGGCAGTCATCGCCATGGGCACGGCCGTCTACGCGCAGTAGCGGACGCGCTCCTGGGCGGCGCGTGGCCGGCGCTCAGTGCGGCCGTATATGCGGCCGGAAGCACTAGAGTGATAAGCGATGGCCTTCCCCTCTGGCTTTTAGTTTTTTCGCGGTGGGAAGCATCAAAGCAGCAGACATCGCCCTCGGGAACCGCGTGAGAGGAACTTGAATGACGACAGAGACCAAGCAAACGGACGGCGCCGGCGCCCAGACCTCCAAGGACAGCCTCAGCGTCACCGATAACCGCACCGGCAAGCAGTACGAGATCCCGATTGAGGACGAGACGATCCGCGCCACCGAGCTTCGCAACATCAAGGTGCACGAGGACGACTTCGGCTTGATGAGCTACGACCCGGCGTACATGGCCACGGCCGCCTGTCGCTCGGCGGTCACATTCATCGACGGGGAGGCGGGGGTCCTCGAGTACCGCGGCTATCCGATCGAGCAGCTGGCCGAGCAGTCGAGCTACCTGGAGGTGGCGTACCTGCTGGTTCATGGCGAGCTGCCAAGCGAGAAGCAGCTCGAGGAATGGACGCACGAGGTCACGATCCACACCTTCGTACACGAGAACATCAAGGAATTCATGTACGGGTTTCGCTACGACGCGCACCCCATGGGCATGCTGCTGGCGTCGGTCGGAGCGCTCTCAACCTTCTATCCCGAGGCCAGCAAGATCAAGGACGAGAAGCTTCGCTACATCCAGATCATCCGGCTGATCGCCAAGATGCCGACGCTGGCCGCGTTCTCGTTCCGGCACAACCAGGGCAAGCCCTACGTGTACCCGGACAACGAGCTCAGCTACCCCGGCAACTTCCTGTCGATGATCTACAAGATGACCGAGCTCCGCTACGAGCCGGACCCGCGCCTGGAGCGGGCGCTGGACATCCTCTTCATCCTCCACGCCGATCACGAGCAGAACTGCTCCACGAGCGCGGTGCGGAGCGTTGGGTCCTCCCAGGTAGACCCGTACTCAGCGGTCGCCGCCGGTGTCGCGGCGCTCTACGGCCCACTCCACGGCGGCGCCAACGAGCAGGTGCTGCGGATGCTCAACCGGATCGAGACCAAGGAGAACATCCCCGATTTCATCAAGGGCGTGAAAGAGGGCGACGAGAAGCTGATGGGGTTCGGCCACCGCGTGTACAAGAACTACGACCCGCGGGCCAAGATCATCCGCAAGCACGCCTACGAGGTGTTCGAGGTCACGGGCACCGACCCGCTGCTTGACATCGCCATCGAGCTCGAGAAGATCGCGCTCGACGACGACTACTTCCACGAGCGCAAGCTCTACCCGAACGTCGACTTCTACTCGGGCATCATCTATCAGGCGCTGGGCATGCCGGTGGAGATGTTCCCGGTGCTGTTCGCGATCGGCCGCACCAGCGGCTGGATCGCGCAGTGGCTGGAGATGATCGACGACAAGGAGCAGAAGATCGCCCGCCCGCGCCAGATCTACACCGGCGAGCGTGGGCGCGACTACGTCCCGATCGACAAGCGTTCCTAGGCACGCGCGGAATGTGACCAGGCCCACGGAGGCCGACGCTTACTGATCGTAAGCTTGGTCTCGTGGAGACACTCGAACTCAAAAGCGGCCGCCAGGTCGTCATTCGTCAGATCCGGCCCGACGACGGGCCGGGGCTCGAGCTGGGCTACCGCGCGCTCTCGCCCGAAAGTCAGTACCGGCGTTTTCTGGGCTCCAAGCCGCGGCTGACCGACGCCGACGTCCGCTACCTGACCGAGGTCGACGGCCAGGACCACTTCGCGCTCGTGGCGAGCACCGCCACCGCCCCCGAATGGATCATCGCTGTGGCCCGCTTCGTGCGCCTCGTGGAGGATCCCGAAGCGGCGGAGTTCGCGGTCGTGGTCGGCGATCCCTACCAAAACGAGGGGTTGGGCACCGCGATGCTCGACCGGCTGGCGAGGGCAGCCACGGCCCGCGGCATTCGCCGCTTCCGTGCCACGGTCCTGGCGGAGAACATCGCGGTCCACAAGCTGACGCGGAGGCTCGCCGGTCGCTTGGCGAACGAGCGTCACCTGGGGACGGTGGACGAGGTGGAGGTGGAGCTCGCGGCCTGAAAAGATCGGGCCGTGCCGTGGAAGCTGACAGTCCGCGCCGGCTCGCGCGTGGAGCGGCTGAGCTTCAAGAGTGCCGCGGACGGGCTCCAGGCGCTCGAGGCTCGGGGCCGTGCGCTGTCCGCGGATGCGCCCAAGAAGCAGCTCGACGTCCGCTACAAGCGCTATGACGCCGTGGAGCGGGTGTTCGCCCGGCTCGAGCTCTCGGGCCCCCAGCGCCTGCTGCCGAGCGTCCACGTCGGGCTGGACGTCCGCGGCGACGGCTCGCTCGAGGCCTACCGAGGACGCGTCAAGCGCGAGCTGATCGAGCCGGAGCGGGGCGAGAGCTCCTACGCGGCATTACGGCGTACAGTCGAGACGTGAGCACGATCCTCGTCACCGGCGGCACCGGGGCGCTGGGACGTCACGTGGTCGGCGCGCTGCGGGAGCGCGGCGACGAGCCCCGGGTCCTGTCTCGCCGGCCGGGAGCGGGCACGCACGTCGGCGATCTGACTAGCGGCGCCGGGGTGGACGAGGCCGCCCGGGGCGCGGAGCTCATCGTCCACGCCGCGTCGGACTTCCGCCGGCGCTTCGGCAAGGTGGACATTGAGCAAACCCGGCGACTGGTCGGCGCGGCGCGCGACGCGCGGCACCTGCTCTACATCTCAATCGTCGGCATCGATTCGATCCCCTATCCCTACTACCGCTACAAGCTGGAGTGCGAGCAGGTGGTCGCGGCCAGCGGGATCCCCTACACGATCCTCCGGGCCACGCAGTTCCACGAGCTACTGGCGTGGCCGCTGCGCGCCTCACAGCGGCTGCCGCTGGCCGCGTTGCCGCTCGACTTCCGCTTCCAGACGATCGCCGCCGCCGACGTGGGCGGGCACGCCGCCGAGGTGGTCCACGGCCCCCCGCAGCACGCCAAGGTCGACTTCGGCGGGCCCGAGGTCCTGACGCTGGGGCAGATGGCAGAGCTGTGGCGCACGGAGCGCGGCCGTCCCCGGCGGTTCGTGCGGCTGCCGGTGCCGGGCGAGCTAGGCCGTGCCTTTCGGGAGGGACGCAACACGTGTCCCGAGCGTGCCGACGGCCGCCAGACATGGGCGCAGTTCGTGGCCTCCCGCGCCGAGAATCCCTACAAGCTGAGGCAGGCGACTACAGCGTCAGCGTCGCGCCGTGGCGCCTGAGCCAGCGCGTCTGGTGGCGGTAATCGGGGCACCAGCGGGCTACCAGCGCCCAGAACCGGGGCGAGTGATCCAGGACCTCCAGATGGCAGACCTCGTGCCAGATCACGTAGTCGAGCACGCGCTCCGGCGCCAGCAGCAGCCGCCAGTTGAAGCTCATCGCTCCGCTCGGAGAACAGCTGGCCCAGCGGGTGCGCTGGCCGCGGATCGTGAGCTTGGAGTACGAGCTCCCGGTCAAGGCGCACGCCCGCTCGAGTCGCCGCGAGATCTCTTTGCGCGCGGCGACCCGATACCAGCGCTCTAGCGCTTCGCGCCGCTGGGCTCCAGCGGGAACCAGCAGCTCCTGGCCGCGGCGGTGCGCCCGCTGGCGCCCGGGTTGAACCACTAGTCGCAGCGAGCTCCCCAGATAGGGCACCGTGTCTCCGCGCGCGGCCACCGCCGCCCGCGCGCGCTCCAGCTCATTCACGCGCTGCTCGATCCACGGCTGGAGCTCGCGCACCGCGGCCGCCGCCTGGCGTTCGGCGGCCCGTCGCGGCAGCACCACCTCGACGCCCCGCGCCTGGTCGACCGTCACCCGGACGCGGCGCGCGCGCGGCGATCTGCGGACGCTGTAGTGGATCTCATTCACGAGCGGACGACAGAGTACGGTGGGGCCAGGATGCCGCCCATCCCGGAGCTCGATCAGCCACTGTCCGACGGGCGGGTGATCCTGCGCGACGCTGCGGAACGCGACATCCCGGAGGTCCTCATCGCCCACCAGGACGACCCCGAGATGTACGCCCGGCTGGGGCTGCCGCGCCCGCCCAGCGGCGCCGAGCTCGGGCGTCAGGTGGAGCAGTCGGCGGCGGAGCGGGCGGCGGGGCAGCGCGCCAGGCTCACGATCCTGGAGCGCGGCTCGGACGACTGCCGCGGGCGCGTGCTCGTACACAACATCGAGTGGGAGAGCGCGCGGGCCGAGCTGGGGCTGTGGGTTGTACCTCAGCTGCGCGGCAGGGGGCTAGGCCCCGCCGCGCTGCGGCTGGCCGCCGGATGGCTGTTTGCGACCTGCGGCCTGCAGCGTGTTCAGGCCCTGACCGAGCCGGACAATCAGCCGATGCTCAGGGCGGCGGCGGACGCCGGGTTCGTGCACGAAGGCGTCTTGCATGGCTACCACCGTGCGGGCGATGGGCGGCGGGACATGGCGATGCTCTCGCTGCTCCCCTCCGACCTGGAGCGGGCGGCGTGACGCCTTACTGGCGCGTCAAGCTGCCGCCAGGGGTCCGTGGGCCCTTCGAGGTCTACGTCAACGGCGTGCGCCAGGAGCTGGGGCACGACTACCAGGTCTCCAGCGGAGAGCTCGTGTTTGAGCGTGAGCTCGTGCAGCAGAAGTTGAGCCTCTGGGCGTGGTTCGTCGGTTTCTGGGGCGTCGGCACCTACAGGCGCAACGACGAGGTCGATGTGCGCTATGAGCGCGACGGCATGCCCACGGTGGCCCAGGGCCTGAAGATCATCCCGCCGCCGCACAGCCGCAGGACGAGTGAGCGCCACGCGCGCAGGACGAGTGAGCGCCGCACAGCGCGCAGGAGGAGTGAGCGCCGCACAGCGCGGCGCACCCGACCGGTATCAGGGATGGGTCGCCGAGGAGGTGGAGAGCGCGTTGCCGTTCTGGTCGAGCGCCTGGACGGCGAAGTAGGGCCCGGCCCCGGACACCGGGATCGCGGTCTCGAACTGCGTCTTTGGCACCTGGGCCACCGGCTGCAGCGCGTCGGCGGTCGGCCCGGCGAGAACCCGCCAGGCCGCCACGTCGGTGGCGCCGTCCCAGCTGGCATACACGACGTCGCCGCCCGAGGTGGCGTTGACCGCGATGTAGGGCGGAACGAGGGGCTGGCCATACCACGCGAAGCGGTAGGCGCGGTAGGACTGCATCGGCGCCGGGAAGCTCAGGCTGAAGCGCTGGCGCCCACGGGCGCCGAACTCGCTGAAGTACGGCGCGCCGCCCCACCCTACGAACGTGTCGCCGTCCGGTAGGACCTGGACGCTGCCCTCGTTGGGCGAGAGCACCGACGGCTGGTTCACGTAGGCGCGCACCAGCGTGGCTCGCATCGTCCTGAAGTTCAGCCGGATGCGCAGCGCACGCGACTGGGACTGGTGCTGGGGGCCGAGGCCCGAACCGTTGTCGAAGACCGTCAGCGTGCCGTCGGGCTGAAGGTGCGCGTCGTGCTGCCACTCGAACTGCGTGCCCGGCCCCATCTTGAAACTCGAGTGCTTGCCGCCCAGGGTCCACAGGATCTTGCCGGTCCGCTTATCGACCTCGTAGACCGCCCAGGTGTGCCGGGCGCTGATCAGCACCCGCCCGCCCGGCAGGTCCTGGATCGAGTTGAGATGGAAGAAGTCATACGGGGTTGGCCCGGGCGTGCCCGCGTAAGCGGCGGCCGGGCGCACGTGCTGGGAGGCGTGCCACTCCCAGAGGACCCTGCCGGTGGGGATGTCGATCTCCTGGATGATCGAGTCCAGCAATGTGCCATTCCGCGATCCGCCGACCGAGCGCAGATCCGCGTGCGGCGTCGCGGTGGCGGTTATCAGCGCGCTGTTGCGGGAGGTGATCTCGAACTCGTGCAGGTCGGCCTGGTAGCCGTTCCCGGCGCGGACCGTGGCCACCGTCTGGTAGTTGTGGTTGAGGATCAAGTCCTCGCCGGCGCCGATGCCGTTCGTGACCTGGCCGGTCCAGTAGGTGAGCACCGATTGGCCCTCGTAGTGCTGCACCTGGAAATTGAACGCGCCCTGGTGATAGGGGGAGAACCACAACAGCTGACCGTTGGGGTCAAGGATCGTGGGACCGGCCTGGATCGAGTTCTGGGTGTCCACGAAGATGTCCCCGGCGGAGGGGTCCGGGTCCTGGCCCGTCACGGACACGAGCGGCGGATGAAGCCAGGGCTCGGAGACGACGGTCGCGGTGTTGGCCAGCGCCGAGCGCGTGCTGTGGCGGGCCGCACCGGCGCTCGCCGGCGTAGCCAGCGCAATCACCACCACCGCCGCTAGAACGATCAGCAAGCCCACGTTCGCCACCCGGCGCATCACGGCGCTAAACCCGCCAGCAGCTCGAAAGTTTCCGCCGGTCTAGGCCACGGACTCGGCCAGCCGCCCGGCCCAGGGCCTGAGCAGCGTCAGCGCGGAGAGGATTGCGCGGGTGGCCGGGGAGCGGTTCAGCGTGTAGAAGTGAATCCCGGGCGCGCCGCGCGCCAGCAGCTCCGCGCACTGCAGCGTGGCGTAGGACACGCCGAGCTGAAGGACAGCGTCGGGGTCCTCGGCGCGGAGCTCGAGCTGCTCGAGCAACCCGGAGGAGATCGTCGCCCCGCACATGCCGGTGATGGTTTTGATCTGCTTGACATCGGTGATGGGCATGATCCCGGGGATGATCGGGACTTCGATGCCCGCCGCTCGAGCCTCTTCGATGAAGCGGAAGTAGAGCTCGTTGTCGAAGAACAGCTGCGTAATCAGAAACGAGGCCCCGCTCTGCACCTTCTCCTTGAGAAAGCGCAGGTCATGGGCCAGGTCGGGGGCCTCGGGGTGGACCTCCGGGAAGCACGCCGCGCCGACGCTGAACGGATAGCGCTCGGAGATGAGTGCGGCGAGTTCGGTCGAGTAGTGAAGCCCGCCGGGGTGCGGCGTCCACTCGGCTCTGGCCGCGCGGCGGGTCGCCGCGGAGCGCGAGCACGTTCTCGATGCCCGCGGCGCGGATGCCGTCGAGAATCCCGACCAGCTCCTCCCGCGTCGTGCCCACGCAGCTCAGGTGGGCCATGGACTCGATCCCCAGGCCCTCCTTGATCCACTTGGTCAGCTCGACCGTCCGCTCGCGCGTCGAGCCACCGGCGCCGTAGGTGACCGACACGAAGTCCGGTTCGAACGCGCGCAGGTGCTCGAGCGTGGCCCGCAGGTTGCGCTCGCCGTCCTCCGACTTGGGCGGGAAGAACTCAAACGAGAACGTCGGCTTGTCCTTCGTGGCGATGATCTCGTCCACGCGCACGAATCCGGGCACTCTACCAACCTTGACACGATTGTGTTAAACAAGGGCCGGCCCGCCGTCAGGCGAGGCCGGCCTTTTTCTAGACGCGCGCGCCAGCGATCCTTGGCGCCGTCGGGCTCGCGCGCGGCCCGGCCCGTCAGCTCGAGGTGGCCCAGGTAGGCCAGCGTCTGGGAGAGCAGCCAGCCGGCGTTTGTCTCGCTCAGCGGCTCGCCGTAGACGTCGGGGACCATCTCCACGATCGTGCGCGGCTCCGCCGCGATCGCCGCGAGCACCGCCTCGAGCCGCTCGCGGACCAGGCTGCGGTTGGCCTCGATGTGGGCTCTGGACATCGACGAACGGCCGCCCGTGGCCGGCCAGGCACAGGCGCGCGTCGAGCCCATCTACGACATCGAGCGATGAGAGGAACTCGCCGACGGGGTCGGGCGAGAAGCCGTAGTCGAAGTACAGCGAGATCCGGCCCAGCAGGTGGTCGCCCGAGATCAACAGGCGCCGCTCGGGCTGGAACAGGCACACGTGCGAGGGGGCGTGGCCGGGGGTGTAGTAGACGTGGAAGGGGCCGAGGTCGGTGTCGATCCGCGTCCCCTCTCGAGCGGTCGGTCCGGTTCGATCACCCGGGCGATGCCGGACGGCAGCTCGTCGGCCTGCTGGGCGTAGCGGCGCAGCGCCGCCTCGGAGACGCCGCTCTGGCGTCCCAACCTCGAGGCGCCTGGCGAGCGCCTCCTCCGGCCGGGCATAGCGCTCGGTGGCGTGCGCGTGGTTGGGGTGCATCCAGAACTCGCAGCCGGAGCGCTCGCGGATCGGCGCAGCCTGCCCCCAGTGGTCGGAGTGGGCGTGCGTGCAGGCCAGCAGGCGGACCTGCTCCAGGCGCAGGTTGACCTGCTCCAGCGCCCGCTCCAGGTGGGCCAGCGAGCCGGCCTCGTGGTATCCCGTGTCGATCAGCACCACGCCCGAGCCGGAGGCGATGGCCCAGGCGTTGCCGTGCGGCACTCCGGGCCACGGCAGCGGGAGCCGGAGCCGCCACAGACCTGGCAGAACGCGCTCTCCGCGTCCGAGCTCGCGCCGAGGCCTCATCGCCCGGACGATATTGCGAGGAGAACTCCATAGACTCCCCGCCGCCAATGGCCTCCAGCACCGAGGTAGCCAAGCGGTACTTCGAAGCCCTCGGGGCGCACGACCTCGACGCCGCGATCGCCTGCTGGGAGCCGGGCGGTATCGATCGCTTCGTCGGCCAGCAGGAGCTGGTCGCACCCCACGACATTCGCCGCTACTTCTCGGAGCTGTTCGCGGCGTTTCCAGACTTCGGCTTCGAGATCCTGGAGACCACGACATACCGCAACCGTTGCGCTGTGCGCTGGCGGGCCCGGGCCACGTTCGCCGGCCCCGGGACGTTTCAGGGGCTGGTGGCCAACGGCGCCAGCCTCGACCTCGAGGGCTGCGACGTGGTGACCGTGGAGGACGGAAAGATCCACTCCAACAATGCCTACGTGGACAGCGGCTCGATCGCTCGACAGCTCGGCATTCTCCCGCCGGCCGGATCTCGGACCGAGGCGCGGCTCACGCGGCTGGCGAACATCCGCAGCAGGGTCGTGTCGTGGTTCCACGGCTCGGGGCCCGAGCCGATCGCGGACGGGGTGTGGATCGTTCGCGGCGGCTTTCCGATCAAGACGATGAACGTCTATCTGCTGGCCGACGACGGCGGCGTGACGGTGTTCGACGCGGGCATCTCTGACATGACGAGCGCGGTGCAGACGGCCGGCGCGCGCCTGGGTGGGATCAAGCGCGTGGTCCTGGGCCACGCCGACGCGGATCACCGTGGCGCCGCGGCGGGGCTGAACTCCCCCGTCTACTGCCACCCCGCGGAGCGGGTCGCGGCCGAATCGGGAAGCTCGTTTAGGGACTACTGGGACATGTCGAAGCTTCAGCCCCACGGGCGTGCGTTTCTCCGGCGCATGCTGCCGACGTGGGATGGGGGCGCCCTCACGGTCGCGGGGACGCTCGAGGAGGGGGACGAGGTCGCCGGCTTTCGCGTCGTGCACCTCCCGGGCCACGCGCCCGGTCTGATCGGCCTGTTCCGCGAGTCCGATCGCCTGGCCCTGATCTCGGACTGTGTCTATACGCTCGACATACAGACCGGCGTCAAGGGCGCAGCGCGCGTCCCGCATCCGGCCTTCAACGTCGACACCGAGCAGGCCCGCTCCTCGATCCGCAAGCTGGCGGCGCTCCAGCCCTCGGCCGCCTGGGCCGGCCACGCAGACCCCGTCACCGGCGAGGTGGTCTCCGAGCTCCAGCGGGCGGCCGGGGCGTAGCTCCGGGTGCCTGACGCTGACCGGCAGCCGGTGGGCGGCCCGGACCCGGACCGCCTGGCCGCGCTGCTGTGCGACTGGTGCATCGCGGCGGGCGAGCGCGACCAGGTGCTGGTGGGGATGACGCTTCAGTCGATGCCGCTGGTGCGCGCGTTGCACCGCGCGCTGCTCGAGCGCGGGGCGTGGCCGTTGATTCGCCTGGCGCCGGCGGAGCTGGCGGCCGACTTCTACCGCCACGCCACAGACGCACAGCTCGATTCGTTCGCGCCGCTGGAGCTTGCCGAGGCGCAGGCCGCCGACGCGGTCATCGGCATCACGGCGCCGGCCAACACGCGCGCGCTGGCCAGCGTCGACCCGGCGCTGATCACCCGCGCTGGCCGCGCGCGCTCTCAGGTCCAGGAGGCCCGGCTTCAGAAGCGCTGGTGCGGGACGCTGTGGCCCACCCCCGCGCTGGCTCAGCAGGCCGCGATGGGCGATCAGGACTATGCGGCCTTCGTCGCCCGGGCGCTGTTCGTCGACCGCCCGGACCCGATCGCCGCCTGGCACGAGCTGAGCGCGCTCCAGGGGCGGCTGGTGGAGCGCCTCGAGCGGGGCACGAAGATCCGGATCGAGGCACCGGGAACCGACTTGCAGCTAGCGGTCGCCGGGCGGACGTGGATCAACTCCGACGGCAAGCACAACATGCCCAGCGGCGAGGTTTTCACCGGGCCGCTCGAGGACTCCGCGGAGGGGACGATCCACTTCACGGTCCCATCGAGCCCGAGGGGGGTGGAGGTGGAGGACGTCGAGCTCACGTTCTCCGGCGGGAAGGTGACGGCGGCGCGCGCCGCGCGGGGTGAGCGCTACCTGCGCGAGGCGCTCGAGACCGACCCCGGGGCGCGCTTCTTGGGAGAGCTCGGCATCGGCACCAACGCGGGCATCGACCGGGCGACCGGATTGGTGCTGTTGGACGAGAAGATCGCGGGCACGGTCCACCTGGCGCTGGGGCGTTCGTATCCCGAGACCGGCGGGCGCAATCGCTCGGCGCTGCACTGGGATCTGATCTGCGATCTGCGCGTCGGCGGCCGGCTGACCGTCGATGGCGAAATCCTTAACGAGAACGGCAAGTTCGTGCAGTAGCGTCGGTAGCGGTATGCGCCGCACGAAGATCGTCGCCACCATCGGCCCCGCCTCGCGAGATCCCGACACGCTGGCGCGGATGGTCGAGGCTGGGATGGACGTCGCGCGGCTCAATTTCTCGCACGGCAGCCGCGAGATCCACGCCGAGAACGCCCAGTCGATCCGCGACGCGGCGGGCAGGGTCGGCCGCCAGGTGGCGATTCTCCAGGACCTGCCCGGTCCCAAGCTGCGGATCGGCGCGCTGCGAGACGACCTTGCCGAGCTGCGTCCCGGCGACACGCTGGTGCTGGCCTGCGGATCGACCGACGTCGGCGACAAGCGGCGGATGTCGGTCAGCTGGAGGGGCCTGCCCGAGGCCGTCGACCGTGACGATGTCATCTACCTCGCCGACGGCGCCATCCGCCTGCGGGTGCGCGGCATTCGCGACGGCGACGGCGAGGTGGAGACAGCGGTCGAGATCGGCGGGGCCGTCGCCTCGCGGCAGGGTCTCAATGTGCCGGGATCCACGCGAGGTTTGGATGCGGTGCCAGAGGAGGACATCGACATGCTCAAGTTCGGCGAGTCGATCGGCGTCGATCTCGTCGCGTTGTCGTTCGTCCGGACCGCCGAGGATGTGACCGCCACCCGGCGCCACACCCGCCTGCCGCTGATCGCCAAGGTCGAGAAGCCCCAGGCGGTGAACGCGGCCGAGGAGATCATCAGGGCCGCGGACTGCGTGATGGTGGCCCGCGGCGATCTGGGGATCGAGCTGCCGATCGCCGATGTGCCGATGGTGCAAAAACAGCTGCTGCGGATCGCCGGCCGGCTGGCCCGGCCCTCGATCACCGCCACGCAGATGCTCGACTCGATGGTCAATTCACCGCGGCCGACACGGGCCGAGGTGGCGGACGTGGCCAACGCGATCCTCGACGGCACCGACGCCGTGATGCTCTCCCAGGAGACCGCGATCGGCTCCTATCCGGTGGAGTCGGTGGAGATGATGGCCAGCGTCGCCGAACGCACCGAGCACGCGCTGCCCTACCGCACCTGGAACGAGGAGCGCGTCCGCCGCGATGCCCGTGACCCGGCCTACACCGTCGCCTATAGCTCCTGCGCCGCCGCTCGCGACCTGCACCTGGCCGCGCTCGTCGTCCCCACCCTCTCGGGCCGCTCGGCGCGGCTGATCTCGGCCCACCGCCCCCAGGTGCCGATCCTGGCCCTGTCGCCGGGCAAGGAGACCGTCCGCCGCTGCGCGCTGATGTGGGGCGTGCAGGCGGCGTCGATGAAACGGCACGAGATCACGGAGGCGCTGATCGCCGATGCGGCGCGGCGCGTCGTCGAGCTCGGCTGGGTCAAATCGGGTGCCCGCGTGGGTATCACCGCCGGGCTGCCGAGCGGGCGGCCCGGGACCACGAGCCTGGTGCAGATCCAGCGGGTTTAGGGCGGGGCGCTCAGGAAACGGCCGGGCGCCGCTCGCGCCAGGGCTGCGCTTCCTCCAGCTCGGCGGCGAGCGCGTAGAGCGTCTGCTCGGCGCCGGGGCGCCCCATTAGCTGGACGCTCAGCGGCAATCCGTCGCCGCCGATCCCGGCCGGCAGCGCGATCGCCGGCTGGCCGGTCAAGTTCGAAAGCGGCGTCCAGGGCGTGAAGCTTCCGGCGGTGTGGAACGCCAGCGGCAGCGGCTTGCCGAAGCCGCCCTCGGCGGGCAGCGCGGTGCGCGTCAACACCGGGGTTAGAAGCACGTCCACCTCGTCCCACAGCGAGAGGATGCGAGCCGTAACGGCCGCGCGCTTCATCACCACGTGCCCCCGGCGGCGATCGGGCACCACCGTTCGACCCGCCGCAGCCATCTGCCGTGATAGCGGCTCCAATAGAGATCGGTCCGGCACGCGCAGGGAGTCCTCGTAGATACCGCGCGTCCACAGCTCGGTGAACAGCAGCGCCGCCAGGCGGTACGGCGGATCGCGCTCCGTCAGCTCGTGCCCCAGTCCCTCGAGCGCGGCGGCGCTACGCTCGAGCGCCGTTCGCTGGTCGTCGTGGAGCCGAGCGGTCAGTCCGGGCGGCACCTTGCTCGAGACGGCGATCCTCAGCCGCGGTGCCTCCGTGACCTCAGCCAGGGCCGGCGAGGCGCTCATCACGCTCAGCATCAGCGCGCTGTCCGCTACCGAACGCGCCAACGCGCCGAAGGTGCTGAGCTCAATCCAACCCGCCCCCGGCACCCTCCCTCGAGTGGGTTTCATCCCCACCAGCCCGCAGCACGCGGATGGGATCCGGATCGAGCCGCCGCCGTCCGAGCCGGTGGCCGCCGGCACCATGCCGGATGCCACGGCGGCAGCGGAACCGCCGGAGGAGCCGCCGGGTGTGCGGCTGGGGTTCCAGGGGTTGCGCGTGATGCCGTTGGCCTGGCTGACCGTCCAGGGCCAGATCATCAGCTCCGGCACGTTGGTGATGCCGATCGGGATCGCGCCCGCCGCGCGCAGCCGCCGGACGGCCTCCGCGTCGTGCGGCTCCGGCGGCCCGTAGCGGCGCAGGCCCATTGTCGTCGACTGGCCGGCGACGGCCAGGTCGTCCTTGACCGCGATCGGCACGCCCGCCAGCGGCAGCTCCGTCGAGCTCAGCGCCTCGGCCTCGGCCATCGCCTGCTCGGGCATCGTCGTCCGAAAGGCGTTGAGCTGCGGTTGCAGAGCATCGATCCGCCCCGCGAACAGCTCCACCAGCTCGGGCGGCTTGACCTGCCGCTCGCGCACGAGCTTTGCCAGCTCGCTCGGTCCGGCGAATGCCAGCGCGCTGCCGGTGCTCATCTCGGGGCCGCCAAGCGGTCGTAGAACTCCGCCTCCTGATTCCCCAGCTCGGTGCCCGGCTCATCGCCGTAGAACCACTCGCGCGCGATGCGGTGAAAGTTGCCGCGGGCATGTAGCTGGGCGATTACCGCCAGCGTCAGCACCTCCATGCGCCGGCCGAAGATGTGGTCGGGCGGCGCGTTCTCGTGACGCAGTTGCCCGAAGTACTCAGAGCGGGGATCGCTCATGTCGATCAGGACCTGTGTCGCGTACTCGGGCGTCAGCTCCACGTAGCCGTCCTCGGTGTACCAGGAGGTCGCGGCGCGGAAATGCTCGAGCACCCGCTCCGGGTTGAACTTTTCGGGCTGGGGAAAGAAGCCGGTTTCGGTCCCCAGCCCCATGATCGTCTCTGTGTCGCCCTCGATCACGGCTCGGGCCACCCGGATCTCTAGCTCCACGGCGCCGGCCGGCATGCGCTTGAACAGGCCGAAGTCCAGGAACGCCATGCGTCCGTCCTCGAGCAACATCGAGTTGCCCGGGTGCGGGTCGCCCGAGAACTGGTGGTGGCGGTAGAGGCAGCCGAAGTAGAAGCGGAACAGGATCTCGCCGATCCGGTCGCGCTCCTCCTGCGAGAGCGCCTTGAGCTCCTCGAAGCCCTTGCCCTCGACGAACTCCGACACCATCACCCGCTCTCTCGAGAGCGACGTCACGACGTCCGGCACGACGATGAACGGATGGCCGCGGAACAGGCGTGAGAGCGTGCGCTGATTCTGTGCCTCCAGCTCGTAATCGAGCTCCTCCTCGATCCGGTTGCGGATCTCCTGGCCCAGGGCGTTGGGATCCATCCCCGGAGCTATGCGCTTCGCCAGACGCAGGATCAGTCCCAGGTTCTGCATGTCGGCGCGGACCGCCTGCGCCACGCCCGGATACTGGACCTTGACCGCCACCGCCCGGCCGTCGTCGAGCGTCGCCCGGTAGACCTGCCCGATCGAGGCGGCGGCGATCGGCTGCTCGTCGAAGTCGGAGAACACCTGATCCAGCCGCTCGCCCAGCTCCTGCTCGATGACTTTGCTCATCTCCTTGAACGTGACCGTCGGCGCCGCGTCGCGGAGCGCGCCCAGCTTGCGCTGAAACTCCTCGCGGTACTCCTCAGGCACGAGCCCGATGTCGAGGAACGACATCACCTGCCCAACCTTCATCGCCGCGCCCTTCATCGTCCCCAGCGCGGCCACGATCTGCTCCGCGGCCTCCAGCTGCCGCCGCTCGAGCGCCGCCTGGCGCCCGTCCTTGGTGCGGCCTACGTTGGCGGCGCGGGTACCGGCCTGGCGGATGGCCTGTCCTGCCGCCAGCCGCCCGACCTTCGCCGTTCGCCCCACGCGGGACGTTGGAATTCGGTCTTTAGCCACCCGGCAAGCTTAGGAACTCAGCCCGCCGGAACAGAGCCCACATAGTTGATGCGGTTGGCGCGAATCTCGCCTCTACCGATTGCCTCCAGCTCGTCGTCCTCGGTGGTCGCGGCCAGGTGGGCGAAGAAGTAGGGCCCGCGCTCGCAGCGGACCGGGTCAAATCGGCGGTCCAGTTCGCCGAGCAGCCGCTCGCCGCTATGCAGACGCTCCTCGTCCGCCCAGCTATCACGATGGCTCGTCCATGGCTCGCCGGAGGCCTGCCAGCGCTGACGGTGGTGGAGGAGCCAGTTGTGTGGCTGGTCGTGCTCGGGAGCGAGGCGCTCGAAGCACCATCGCGCGGTCGCCTCGTCAAAGCTCTGCCAGTCCCACTCCACCACCACGATGACGCCGCCGGGCGTGAGGGTCTCGGCCACCTTGCCTAGCACGGCACCTGGGTCGGAGACGTGGTGCAGCGACGTGCATGCCACCACCGCGCCCACACGAGCCGGGAGCTCGGTGCGCTCGAACTCGCACCGCCGAAAAGAGGCGCCCACGGGAGCCCTGGGATCGATCCCCAGCGCCCCGTAGCCAGCCCGTTCCAGCATCGGAACGAAGCCCCCCAAGGTTCCGCACCCGATCTCGACCACCCGCGCCGGCGGCGCCGGGAGCTGGGACTGAACCCAGGGCCAGGTCGCCTCGAGCCATCGCTCGTCACTCGGCATCTTGGCGATGCTAGAACGGGAGTTCAGCCCCGCTGCACCTGCGAGCCGGGGACGATGTCGTCCGAGCCGTCGGACCAGCGGACCCAGGCCTTGTGCCCGCCGTCGTAGTCCTCGGCCATCAGGATCAGCGTCGCTGGCTCGCCGAGCGCGGTGCAGGGCTCCGAGCCCTCGTCGTCGAGCCCCCGCCAGATGCGCACGAACGGGTTGCGCTCCAGCTCGTCGGCCACCGTCGTCGGCTCCGTGTGCCCGGGGTGGACCCGGGTCTCGGCAGGCAGCGTCAGCAGCGTGTCCATGATCGAGTGCTTGAGGTCGGCGTAGGTCGTGTGGCCCGGTGCCCGCACGCCGCCCACCGAGCGCCTGAACAGCGTGTCGCCCGTGAAGACGTCGCCGCCGTTGACGAGCAGCGAGAGCATCCCGGCCGTATGCCCCGGCGTGTGCAGCGGCTCGATCACCAGCGCGCCGCACTCGATCGCCTGGCCCGGGACCATCGTCTCCGTGGCCTGCGGCACGTGCTCGCGTTCCAGCTCGTGGGCCAGGACCGGCGTTCCCGGGTGGTGCTCCAGCACCTCCTGAAGCTCGGCGACGTGATCGTGGTGGCGGTGGGTGAGCAGCACGTGCGTCAGCGAGAAGCGCATCCGCGCCAGCACGTCCAGCAGCGGCCGCACGGGGCCGCCGGCGTCGATCATCGCTGCCTGCGAGCCGAGCTCATCGGCCACCAGGTAGGTGTTCGACAGCCAGCTCTCGTTCATCGAGCGCTCGACGATCACTGAGGAGGGAGCCTATCCTTTGAAGGCGTGGGCCTCATCCACACCTGCTACCGGATCCTCGACATCGACCGCTCGGTCGACTTCTACCGGGCGCTGGGGTTTGAGGAAAAGGGCCGGATCCCGATCCGTGACGAGGCCATCAACGTGTTCATGGGCCTGCCCGACGACGGCGATGAGCCGCGACTCGAGCTGACCTGCAACAACGGCCGTGACGAGCCCTACGACGTCGGCACCGGCTACGGGCACATCGCGATCACGACGCCCGATCTCGACACCACGCTCGAGCGTCTGGGCGAGCAGGGCATCGAGCCCGAACGCCCGCCTTACACGGTGCGCGACGGCGGCTCGCGCCTGTGTTTCGTGCGCGACCCGGACGGCTACCGGATCGAGCTGATCGAGCGAGCTTGATGGCCCCCAAGCCGCCTCCCAGCAAGATCGGCTACCTGCTGGAGCGCCTGGCCCAAGGGGTCGCCGCCCACGATCGCGAGAACCCCGGCCACCACAGTTGGGGAATCGGCATGGCCCACTTCGACATCGAGCGCCTGGGGCTCGAGGAGGGCGAGGAGATCCTCCCGGGCATCGTGCTTCAGGCCGATGGTGGCGTGACGGGCCAGTTCCGCGTGCTGTGCGACGGCGAGCACGACGAGGGCGCCGTGGAGGAGGAAGAGGAAGTGCTCGACGCAATCGCCTCGGAGGAGGTCGGAGAGCCGCTGCCCGTCAGTCCGCCGCGGATCGAGCCGCCGCTCTAGAGCGCCAATCGCTCGACGGTCTGCGGGTATACTGCGGCGCGCACTTAACGCAACCGCCGTGTTGCGAACCGGAAAGGGGTAGGGGTATGTATCTCAGCAAGCACACGCTCAGGCGGACCGTGACGCTGTCCGCGGTGGCCGCCGGACTGACGGGCGCCGTCACGGTTGCGCCGGCGGCAGGTGCCAGCAAGGGTCCGCCGTGCACCAAGGCGGCGCTGACCGCGGGGCTCAAGCGCGGCGCCGTGAAGGTCCCCGGCGGCAAGATCTTCGACAAGACCTTCGGCTGCGCGGGCCGCTACGCCTACGCCGAAGTGAACACCAAGCAGTTCACGCTCACGTCAGTGTTCATCGTCAGCGGGAACCAGTGGGTCACGATCAATCGGGCCAAGCCCTGCAACAAGAAGCTGATTCCCAAGAAGATCTACAAGAAGGCCTGCCTGACCAGCTAGCGGCAGTCCGGGACTAGGACCGCGGGACGTCGTGGACGAATAGCGTCCCGCGAGCCGTTCCCTCCAATCCCAGGTCGGCGATCACCTTACGGACGTCGGGAAAATCAGGGTTGGCGTAGTCGTCGAACACCACGATCCCGCCGGGAGCGAGCACCCCCGACCACGCCCTCAGCTCGGCGACCGTGTCGTCGTATCCGTGGGCGCTGTCGATGTAGAGCATGTCGACCGCCTCGTCACCCCAGGGTCCGCGCGACCCCGGCGCCGAAATGAGGGTGAGGCGCTCGCGGACGCTCGGCTGTACGAGCTCCAGGTAGCGCTCCGTGGTCCAGTACTCGACCGGGTCGAAGCTCGTCACGCGCCGCCGGCCGTCGGCCAACGCGAGCGAAAGCGCCGTCCAGGCGGTGGCCGTACCGAGCTCGACCACGCGCCGGCGGCCTGCCGCCACATCGAGCAGAATCGCCAGGTCCGCCGGACGGGTCGCAGAGGTGGGACTGAAGTGGTCATTCAGGCGGCGCGCCAGCCGGCGGGAGCGCCACTGAAAGAGCGCCACCCGGGGCGGCAAACGGCGCAGCTCCCAGGCCTCGCGTGCGGCTAGCAAGCGGTGATCCCAGCGCGCCGGGCGACCTGAGCGGCGAGGCGCTCGATCGTCGGGCACTGGATGCCGTGCCGTGCGGCAGCGCGGAGGATCGAGCCGGCGATGGCGTCCAGCTCTGTCTCCCGATCCGCCGCAATGTCACGCTGCATCGAGGACCCGAGCTCGGCGTGCGCATCGTCGAGCTCGGCCAGTGGCGCCCCCGGATCGATCCGTGCCCCGTCGGCGTTCGCCACGGCCGCGGCCTCCGCGATGCAGGCCTCGAGCGCCGTGCGCCATTCGGGGTCCGAGCGGATGAAACCCAGGCGCCGGCCGGTGGCGCTCGTCGTCAGGGCCAGGGCGTTCAGGCGCACGAGCTTCGTCCACAGGATCTGCGCCTCGCTCGGCCCGATCTCGGCGGGAACATTGGCCCGCGAGAGCCAACCGACGAGCTCCGGCAGCCACTCGCCAGGCGCCGGGTCGTCGGCCGCAAGTTCCACGCGCAGAAAGCGGCTGGTCTGCACGATCAGGCCGGGCGCCGGACGGTCGGACTCGATCCGGATCGACCCCGCGGCCACGCGTTCCGGTCCGAAGCGCTCGCGCAGCAGCGACATGTGGTCAAGGCCGTTGAGCAGCGGTACAGCCACCCGAGGGTCGGCCTCGACGCGCGCCAGTGCGTCCTTCAGACCGCTGGCCTTCGTCGTCAGCAGCAGGACGTCGACCGGCTCGGTGAGCGCCGAGGCGGCCGGCGGGCGCGCCCTGAAGTCGCCGAGCCGGGCGCTGCGCAGCTCGATGCCCTGGCGGTCGATCAGCTCGGCCGTCGGCTCGCGGGCGACGACCAATACGTCCTCATTTGCGCGCGCGAGCGCGGCGGCGAGAAATCCCCCCACGCCCCCTGGCCCGAGGATCGCGATCGCTGACACGGCGAGGGACTGTCCCAGATATCAGGCCCCCGGGTCGAGCAGGACGCCGGGGTTGAGCGCGCCGGATGGGTCGAGCGCCGCCTTCGCGGCCCGCAGCGCGGCGGCGAACGGCTCGGGCCGCTGGCGGTCATACCACGGCCGGTGCTCGCGTCCCACGGCGTGGTGGTGGGTGATCGTCCCACCCTCGGCCAGCACGGCATCGGACGCCGCGCGCTTGACCTGCGCCCACTGCTCCAGCTCCTCGCCGCGCCGAGCCGGCGCCAGGATCGTGTAGTAGGGCGCCGGTCCATCGGGGTAGACGTGCGTGAAGCGGCAGGTCAGGAGACCCTGACCGCAGGCGTCGCGCACCGCGGCGCTGGCCCGCTCGGACACGGCACTGTGGAAAGCCTCAAAGCGCTCCCAGGTGATGGCCGTCTCGAACGTCTCCGACAGGACGCCGATCGCCACGAACAGGTCGCGAAGATACGGCGCGCGCAGGAACGCCTCCCGCCAGCTCCGGGCAGCGTCGGCGCCCGCGCCCCCCGGACTGCCGCCGCTCCGCTCGCCGTCCCGCACGCTCCCGCCGTAATCCCGGCAGCACTCCAGCGCCTGCGCCATCGCGGGCTCGACGTCGCGCTCGGAGGCTTCGAAGCCCAGCACCAAGACCGCGTGCCGCCCGTCTCCGGCTCCCGTCGTCAGCGCCTCGCGGGCGTCGATCAGCCGGCAGTTGGTGGGGTAGAGCCCCGACTGGGACAGCGCCCGGACGGCAGCGGCCCCCGCCAGGAAGCCCTCGAACAGGACCGCAGCGGAGACCCGGCTTGCCGGCCGGGGCCGGACCCGCATCCAGGCTTCGGTGATCAGGCCGAGGATCCCCTCCGAGCCCAGCAGCAGCCGGTCGGGTGAGATCCCGGCTCCCGAGCCGGGAAGACGCCGGGACTGCCACCACCCGGCAGGCGTCAGCGCCCGGACGGACTCAACCAGGTCGTCTATGTGGGTGTAGAGCGTCGCGAAATGGCCGCCCGCGCGGGTGGCGATCCATCCACCCAGCGTGGAGAACTGAAACGACTGCGGGAAGTGGCGCAGCGTCAGGCCGTGCTCGGAGAGCTGGGCCTCGAGCGCCGGCCCCGTCGCGCCGGCCTGGATCCTCGCGGCCAGCGAGGTCCGGTCCACCTCGAGCACGCGGTCGAGCAACTTCAGGTCGATCGTCACAACCGCCCGGTGGCGAGCGTCGGCAATAGGCTCCACGCCGCCGACGACGCTCGTCCCGCCGCCGAAGGGCACCACGGCCGCCTCGGCGGCCAGCGCCCAGTCGAGCACTTCCTCCACCTCGGAGGCGTCCCTCGGCCGGGCGACTACGTCGGGCGGATGGTCGAACTGACCGCGGAAAGCACGTACGACATCGGCATACGAGCGCCCGTACGCGTGCAGGCAGCGCTCGTAGGGCTCGCTGGAGCAGATCGCCGCCAGGCGCTCGGGAGCCCGGAGCCGCGGGGGCGGTAGCGAGACTTGCGCCAGCGGGACGGGCTGCTCCGGTTCCGGGCGCCCGAAGGACAACCGCTCACGGACCGCCGCGGCGGCGGTGCGGGTCTGCTCGGGCGAGAGCTGCTCGTCCTCGTAGCCCCACCCCCAGTGCTTCAGGCGCCGCTGCAAGTGCGCCAGCCTAAGGCTTCGGAGCGAGGAGCCTGGCCGCGGAGCGGCTGTACCGTGTCCCTCGTGCCGAGAACATCAGGTCTGCTGGCCCGCGGGCCCTGGGCGCCCTCGCAGATCGACGTCGTGTGGCGCAACGAGGTCTTCGAGCCCCCGCAAAGCGCGATCGAGGCCGCCGATCTGGCGATCGCCGCGCTGCAGCGCCGCGGCTCGCCGAGTCACGACGGTCTCGCGGCGCGGCTCTCCAGATACGACGCCGGCGCCGCCGGCCTCTCGCTCGAGCTTCAGCCGATCCGCTGGGCGCTGAGGCTGACCGCCGAGGACGCCTCCCAGAGCATGTCGGTGATCTGCATCGTGCGCACGGCGGACGGGCGCTGGCTCGCGGGCCGGCGCGCATCCTGGCTGGCGACCTGGCCCGGCCGCTGGGCGCTGGGGGCCGCTGGCTCCGTCGAGCTCGACGAGCACCCGGCCCGCACGATGGAGCGCGAGCTACTCGAGGAATGGTCGGTGGACGCCGAGCGGATCACGACCGAGGCGCTGGTCGGGCGGCCGAGCGGCATGGTGATGTTGATCGGGCAGGCCTGGCTGCCGGACGGTGCAGAGGTGACGCCCGACCGCGAACACGACGAATTCGCCTGGTGGCCGGCCGACATCGGCCAATGGCCGCCGGAAGCGCACGAGCCGCTCCGTCGCATGGGTGCGCTGCTCGCACAGGCACAGTGAAGGCGATCACGTTCCGCCGGCTGGAGCTGGCGTCGTTCACCCACTCCACGATCTACCTGGCGCTGCTGATCTGTGCCTTCGCCCTCGGCAAACCGGAGCCCGAGACCTTCATCCTCGGGCTGGCGCATGGCCTGATGTGGATCGGCATGTCGCTGGTTTGCATCGCCGCCGCCCGCGCACGTGTGATCCCGTTCTGGCTGGCTGTCACCGTGGCCGTGCTCGGCGGGTTGGGACCGTTCGCCGGCTCGATCGGCTTCATCGTCGCGGAGCGCCGGCGCGGGCGCTCTAAACGGCCTTCTGCCCCCATGGCCACGCAGTAGAGTTGGACCCGTGGTCGCCACCGCAAATACGCTCGCATTCGAGCCGTCCCTGACGGCGTCTGCCGTCGTCCTCGTCGGCTCGCGCAGCGCTGCTGCGCCACACCTCCTGCGTCCTCGGCAGCCATCCGTCAGTTCCGTCTCTCGGTACGACCGTACTCACGGAGCCAACCACTAGCGGTGGCAGTCGAGGCGAGCACGATTCAAGTTGTGATGCCTGCGATGGGCGACTCGGTCGCCGAAGGGACCGTGCTCGAATGGCACAAGCAGGAGGGCGAGGAGGTCTCCGCCGAGGAAACGATCGTCGAGATCTCCACCGACAAGGTCGATGCCGAGGTCCCGGCACCGACGTCGGGCAAGCTGGTCAAGATCCACGCCGCCGAGGGCGACACGGTCGCCGTGGGCGCGCTCCTGGCGGAGATCGCGACCGGCGACGGCGCCAAAGCCGACGCCAGCCCTCCGGCCACGAGCGACGGCGCCCCGATCCCGGGCGACGGCGATGGCTCCTCGGCCCCCAACGTCCAGCCTTCGACGCCCGTCTCGGCCGAGGCGCCCCCGGCTTCGGCCCAGGAAGCGGTGGCGGGCGCCGCCGCCGAGGCCGAATCGGCGGCCGCCGCCGACGCCAGCGCCGGCAAGACCGTCGACATCGTCACCCCCACAGGCGGCGAGTCGGTGACCGAGGGCACGATCCTGGAGTGGTCGGTCAAGGTCGGCGACGCGGTCAAGGACGGCGACACGGTGGTAGAGATCTCCACCGACAAGGTCGACATGGAGCTCCCCGCACCGGCCTCGGGCACGATCACGGAGATCCTGGTGGGGGATGGGGAGACGGTGACCGTGGGGCAGGTGATCGCGCGCATGAGCGCCGGTGCTCCGGCACCGCAGGCGGCGCAGGCCCCCTCCGCGGCCCCGGCCCCCGAGGCGCCGGCGGCGCCCACCCCGGAAACCCAGGCCGCCAACGCATCACCGGTCGCCCGGCGCGTGGCAGCGGAGGAAGGAATCGATCTGGATCGCGTGCAGGGCAGCGCCCGTGGCGGGCGGATCACCAAGGCTGACGTGCTCTCTGCCGCAGGGAATGGCGCAGCCGCCGCAGCGCCAGCGGACGCCGCGCCGGCCCCAGCCGAAACACGGGCGGCCCCCCCGCAGGGGGCCGCCTCTAAAGAACAAGCCCCAGGCGCCCAGCCCCTGCGCGGCGGAGCGGCGGCGCTCGCGCGCTACATGGAGCAGAGCCGCTCGATTCCCACGGCCACCTCGTTCAGGACGATCACCGTCGGCGTGCTCGATGCCCGCCGCAAGCAGCTCAAGGACGCCGGCCAGCGCGTGTCGTTCACGCACCTGATCGCCTACGCGATCGCGCGCGCGGCCACCGAGGAGATGCCCGTCATGTCGCACCACTTCGCCGAGCAGGACGGCAAGCCGGTGCGAATCGACGACGGCGCCTGCAACCTGGGGCTGGCGGTGGACGTGGAGAAGAAGGACGGCACGCGCACGCTGATGGTGCCCGTGATCCGTGACGCCGGCCGCCTGGGCTTCAAGGACTTCCTCGCCGCATACAACGCCCTGGTGGACAAGGCCAGGACCAACAGCCTCACCGCCGATGACCTGAGCGGCGCCAACCTGTCGCTGACCAACCCCGGCGGCATCGGCACCATTGCCTCGGTGCCGCGGCTGATGGTCGGCCAGGGGACGATCGTCGCCACGGGCTCGATCGCCTATCCCCCGGGCCTGGCCGAGATCGGGCCCCGCATCGGCGCGGAGAAGGTCATGACCATGACCTCCACCTACGACCACCGCATCATCCAGGGCGCCGAGTCGGGGCGCTTCCTGCAACGGATCGAGTCCTACCTCCAGGGAGAGGACGGCTTCTACGAGCGGGTGTTCGCCGACCTCGGGGTCGGCGCGCTGCCCGAGCTCCCCGCGGCCCCCGTCGCGGCTCCGGCGCAGGCGCCGCCCGTCGCCGCGCCGCCGGCAGCGGCGCCCGACGAGGAGATGCTCCAGGCGATGCAGGCCGCCACCTCGCTGCTCAAGGCGCACCGGACCCACGGCCACCTGGCCGCCCACCTCGACCCCCTGGGGCGCCAGCCGGAGGGCGACCCCGCGCTCGATCCCGAACCGCTGGGTCTGACGCCGGAGGCGATGTCGAAGATCCCTTCGCACATCCTGCGCATGTACGTCCCGGGCGACACGCTGGCGGATGCGCTGCCCCACCTGCGCGAGACCTACTGCGGCCCGATCGCTTATGAGATCGAGCACATCTCCTCGCACCAGCAGCGCCTCTGGCTGCGGGAGACGATCGAGGACGGCACTTTCCGCCAGCCGCTGTCGGCCGAGCAGCAGAAGGCGCTGCTCAAGCGGCTGACGGAGGTCGACGCGCTGGAGCGCTTCATGCACAAGGCCTACCTGGGGCAGAAGCAGTTCTCGGTCGAGGGACTCGACATGACCGTGCCGATGCTCGACGAGCTGATCAAGCTGTCGGCGAGCCAGGGGGCACGGGAGGTCGTGATTGGCATGGCCCACCGGGGCCGGCTGAATGTGCTGGCGCACAACCTCGGCCGGGCCTACCAGTCGATCTTCGCCGAGTTCGAGGGTGCCTCGACGCTCGAGCCGATCACGACGCTTCCCCAGGGGGGGACCGGCGACGTCAAGTACCACCACGGAGCGCAGGGCACCTACCAGCTCGAGGGCGACGAGTCGGTGATCGTGCGCCTCGAGTCCAACCCCTCGCACCTGGAGATCGTCGACCCCGTCGCCGCCGGCGCAACGCGCGCGGCCCAGACGACGCGCCAGGGACCCCACGCCAACCAGGATTGCAACGGGGCGATTCCCATCATCATGCACGGGGACGCCTCATTCCCGGCGCAGGGCGTGGTCGCCGAGACCTTCAACCTCCAGGCGCTCGATGGCTACACGGTGGGCGGCACGATCCACCTGATCCAGAACAACCAGGTCGGCTTCACCACGGATCCCGAGGATGCTCGGTCCACCACCTGGGCGTCGGATTTGGCCAAGGGATTCGACGTGCCGATCATCCACGTCAACGCCGACGACGTCCTGGCCTGCATCTCGGCGGTCAGGCTGGCGTTCGCCTTCCGCCAGGAGTTCGGCCACGACGTGCTGATCGACCTCATCGGTTATCGCCGCTTCGGCCACAACGAGGCCGACGAGCCGGCCTACACCCAGCCCGAGATGTACCAGGTGATCAAGAAGCATCCGCCGGTGCGCGAGCTGTTCGCCAGACGGCTGATCGAGCAGGGCGTCGTCTCCGAGCAGGAGTCGACCGAGATGACAGACAGCGTGTGGGCGCTTTTGACCGAGCAGCACCAGAAGCTGAAGGCCAGGATCGAGCACGCCAAGGAGGCCGAGCACGCCACCGGCGAGTACCAGCTCGACCGCACGCCCTCGCCGGAGGTGAAGACCGCCGTTCCGGCGGACCGTCTGGCGGTGCTAAACGAGGAGCTGCTGGCGGTGCCCGACGGCTTCACCGTGCATCCGAAGCTCGTCAAGCAACTCGAGCAGCGGCATGCGGCGCTGAGCGAGGACGGTCGGATCGTGTGGGCCCATGCCGAGTCACTGGCCTTCGCCTCGCTTCTGACCGAGGGCATCCCGATCCGCCTCACCGGACAGGACGCCGAGCGGGGCACCTTCAGCCAGCGCCACCTGGTGCTGCACGACCCGCGGACAGGCCAGGAGCACTGCGCGATGCAGCACCTGCCCGGCGCCAAGGCGCCGATGGAGCTTCACAATTCGCCGCTGTCGGAGGTGGCCTGCATGGGCTTCGAGTACGGCTACTCCCAGGAGGCACCGGAGACGCTGGTCCTGTGGGAGGCCCAGTTCGGCGACTTCGCAAACGGGGGGCAGGTTGTGATCGACCAGTTCATCGCCCCCGGCCTGGCGAAGTGGGGGCAGACCTCGCGGCTCACGCTGCTGCTCCCGCACGGCTACGAGGGATCCGGGCCGGAGCACTCCTCGGGCCGCGTGGAGCGCTTCCTGCAGCTGGCGGCCGAGGGCAACATCCGCGTGGCCAACTGCACGACGCCCGCCCAGTACTTCCATCTGCTGCGCCGCCAGGCCCGCATCGCCAAGCAGCGCCCGCTGGTGATCATGACTCCCAAGAGCCTCCTGCGCCTCCAGCAGGCGACATCGCACGTGGGCGAGCTGGCCGAGGGTCGCTTCCAGCCGGTGCTGGCCGAGCCGGGCGCCCAGGACGACCAGGTGACGAGATTGATCCTCTGCAGCGGCAAGATCTACTACGACCTGGTGGGTCACAGCGAGCGCCACAACAAGCCGCAGATCGCCGTCGGCCGCGTCGAGTTGCTGTATCCGTTCCCGCAGGCCGAGATCCTGGAGCTCGTCGGGCGCTACCCACAGCTGCGTGAAGTGGCCTGGGTGCAGGAGGAGCCGCGCAACATGGGTGCCCGGGCCTTCATGTCGCCCCGTCTGCTCCAGATCCTGCCCACCGAGCTGCGCTTCGGCTACATCGGGCGCCCGGAGCGTGCGGCCTCGGGCGAGGGTTACCCCGTGGCGCACGCGGTGGAGCAGAACCGGATTACGAGCGCGGTCCTCGACCTCGAGGAGCCGGTTTCGCAATACCCGCGCAAGGACCCGGGCGACCGCTGAGCAAGCGCGAGGAGGCGATCCTGGCCCGGGTCCGCGCGACGCCTGCCGGGTTCGTGCGCAGCTACGGGGACGTCTCGCCGGGCGCGCCGCGTGTGGCGGGCGCCGTCCTCAGCGCCACTCACGAGCCCGGCCTGCCGTGGCACCGGATCGTGCGTGCCGACGGTTCACTGGCCAAGGGCGCGCGCCAGCGGCAACTGCTGGCGGCCGAGGGCGTGCCCTTCCGTGGCTCGCGCGTCGACATGCGCGCCGCCCGGCTGCCCGAGATGCCATGAGCGATACCTGGGTGCGGAGGCGTATCGAGCTTCCTCCGAGGCCGCGCGGCTTTCACCTCGTCACCGGCGAGGTGTTGGAGGCTCTGCCGGAGCTGAGCCGCGTCCAAACTGGGCTGTTGCATCTGCTGATCCAGCACACTTCCGCCTCGCTTGCGCTGAACGAGAACGCCTCCCCCGACGTGCGCCGCGACCTCGAGACGTGGTTCGACCAGGCCGTTCCCGAGGGTGCCCGCTACTGGACACACACGCTCGAAGGCCCCGACGACATGCCGGCTCATGTGAAGTCGGTGCTCGTCGGGCCGTCGCTGACGCTGCCGGTCGGCGGCGGGCGCCTGGCGCTCGGCACCTGGCAGGGCATCTACCTCTGCGAGCACCGGGAGCACGGCGGGCCGCGGACGCTCGTGGCGACGGTGTGGGGCACGGAATAGCAGCGTTCGCCGCCCTTAGCCAGCACAAATTTGGGCCGCCACGGTCTTCTGGCGCCCGCGGCGGCGCTCACGGCCGCCCCGGCACGAGCCGCCACCACGTTTTCTGACAACCTGTGCTCCATCCGGATCCGCCGCGCCAACGGCATACGCCACCAAACTGCTCGCCGTCACCTGACCCCCAGCCTCGGGGTTCACGACATGGCGATCGACCTCGGAACCGCGAACACGCTCGTGTACGTCGCCGGCCGCGGGATCGTGGTCTCGGAGCCGTCCGTCGTGGCCGCCGACGCGGAGTCCGGCGTGGTCCACGCCGTGGGCTCTGAGGCCGAGCGGATGATCGGCCGCACACCGGCGACGATCGCCGCCACGCGGCCGCTCCGTCACGGGGTGATCGCCGACTTCGAGGTCACCGAGGAGATGCTGCGCTACTTCATCCGCAGGGTGCTCGACCGCCGCCGCGCCCACCCGCGACTGATCGTCTGCGCCCCCTCGGGCGTGACCGAAGTGGAGAAGCGGGCGGTGGAAGAAGCGTCGCTGGCCGCCGGAGCGAGGCGGGTGCATCTGATCGAGGAGCCAATCGCTGCGGCGATCGGCGCCGGCATCGCCATCGAGGAGCCGGTGGGCCGCATGATCGTCGACGTGGGCGGCGGTACAAGCGAGATGGCGGTGATCTCACTGGGGGGAATCGTGGTGTACCGCTCGATCCGCGTCGGCGGCTACGAGATGGACGATGCCATCGCCCACTATCTGCGCTCCGAGTACCACCTGGCGATCGGCACGCCGACCGCCGAAGCGATCAAGATCTCGATTGGCTCGGCGGCGCCGCTCAAACCCGAGGAGACCTTCCACGTCAAGGGGCGGCACCTGCTCACCGGCCTGCCGACCAGCGTCGAGCTGCGGAGCGAGGAGGTGCGCGAAGCAATGGCGGTCCCGATCCGGGAGATCATGCAGGGCATCCACGACATGCTCGAGGAGACGCCTCCCGAGCTGGCATCGGACCTTGCTCGCGACGGCATCCTGCTGGTGGGCGGCGGCACGCTGGTGCGCGGGTTCCCGGAGCTCGTGGCTGAGGAGACCGGCATGCCCGTGGAGCGCTCAGAATCGCCGCTGACGTGTGTGGCCTTCGGCTCCGGTGCCGCGCTCGACCACTTCGACCAGCTGCTGAGCGGCGGCGGTCGTCAGCGCACCGAGCTGGTCACGCCCGACTGGCGCGGCTGAGCGCGGTGGAGCGCCCGCGCACGCCCGACTGGCGCGGCTGAGCGCGGCTCGACCCGTCTTAGGGCGCGCAACCAGGGGCGGGTTCCGACAGCGGCCCCTTGATTTCCAGCCTAGGGTGTGTTTAGCTTGCCTTGATGAACGGACTCCTCCTTGGGGCGAGGGTGGGGCTTGCGTGCGCTCTGATCGTCGCGGGTGCGGCCAAGCTTGTTGACCTGAGCGGCGCGCGCCGCTCGCTCGAGCAGTTCGGCGTTCCCGGCCGGATCGTGTCGCCTGTTGCCGTAGGGCTATCGCTCTTTGAGGTAGCGGTCGGGGTGGCCCTTGTGCCGGTGGCCTCGGCGTGGGGGGCCGGTCTGGCCGCCACAGTCGTCTTGCTCGTGTTCACCGCCGCGGTGGCCGCCGCTCTGGCGCGCGGGGTGGAGGCGGACTGCCACTGCTTCGGCCGGATCTCTTCCCGCCCGATCGGCGCCGGAACGCTCGGTCGAAACGCGGCGCTGCTGGCCTTGGCCGCTTTCGTCGCCGTAGCTGGGGCGGATAACGCCGGCACAAGCGCCACCGCATGGATCGGCAAGCTGTCAACGGGCGAGGGCGTGGCGCTCGCGCTTTGCGTCGTCCTGGCGCTGGCGGTCGCCTTCAATGCGGCGTTCCTGGTTGCACTTTTCAAGCAGAATGGCCGCCTGTGGGCAGAGCTGGACCAGCTTCGGACGGCGGTTGAGGGCGGCTCGTCGGGGATGCCGTCGCCTAGCGTGGGGCTCGGGGAGCCCATCCCAGCGGTGGCGCTCCGCGACCTCGAAGGGGATCCGGTCGCGCTGCGCGACGTGCTCGACGAAGGCGGACAGAAGCTGCTGTTCTTCACCGACCCCCGATGCGGCGCCTGTGACGGTCTGCTCCCTGAGATCGGACGCCGTCAGCGAGACCCGGCCGCCGATCCGCGCGTGGTGATGCTCAGCCTCGGCGACCCGGAGCTGAACCGGACCAAGGCCTCCGAGCACGGCCTCGGGCCGGTGCTGCTGCACGAAGACTTCGAGCTCCCGCGCTCGCTCGGCATCGCCGGCCTGCCGGGGGCGGTGCTTGTCGATGATTATGGGCGGGTGGCGAGCGACCCCGCCGTCGGAGCGGCGAGCGTCACCGCACTGCTGACCGGCTTCGGCTCGCAGCTCACCGTGATCGAGGCGGTCGGCTGATGGCCGACCAGGGTGCCGCCAAGATCAAGAGCCTGCTCGACACGCCGAGCGCCTCCCTGAGCGACTTGATGAACACGCTCCAGAGCGTGATGTCTCAGGCGCTGAGTGACGACAACCTGAGCGTGCCGACGGCGACGTTCACCGCCATCAACGCGGCGCGCGGCTACTACCGCAATCTGGCCGGCACCGTCAGGTCCATATCGACCAGCTCGCCCGGTAAGGCACAGGTCCTCGCGGCGCTCAAGCAGCTTGACGCCAGCCTCGTGAGCTTGTCCAAAGGACTCCAGCAGGGGACGGGCGATAACGCTATGACCGCCCTGGCGGCCGCTGAGCAGCAGTCCGCCCAAGCCGGAACACAGCTGCGCCGCGCGAGTAAGGCGCTCGCCTGATGCACTGGTTCGACCGTCTCTCCCGCCAGCTCGCAGCAGCGCCGGAGGCGCAAACGACGAGACGCGGGGTACTCAAGGGGGTCGGCGTCGCGGCCGTGGCTACACCATTCGCCTCCCACGCCGTTGCCTACGCCAACAACCTGATGAAGGCCAACTCGACATCGGACGACTGCAAGGCGTGCCTCCAGGTGGCGCTTGACAATTACCACAGCTGCGTGCTGGGCTGCTATCAGACCTACGCGGGCCTCGCGGCCGTCAACAACGATCAGAGCTACGCGGGTCCGGCGGCCGTCAAGAAGAAGAAAAAAAAGAAGAGAAAGACGACGCCAGCGGAGTCGGCCGACATGGTCGACTGCATGGCGTTCTGCCGGGGCAAGCTGATAAAGAGCGCCAACGTCTGTCGCACCGGTGTCTGTGCTCCCGTCACACCCCCGCCAACGACCACCGCAACCGGCAGCACCACCTGCCCCGCGGGTACGGCTCCGTGTCCCAGCGTCGGCGCCACCAGTACCTGTTGTTTCGGCGGAGACGCCTGCTGCCCCTGCGCCGCCACCGGCGGCTACATCTGCTGCGCCGGTGTCATCGGCTGCGTCTGCTGCTGACCGGCGGCGGCCGAACGCCCTCGCGCTGCGCCCCTAGTGGACGCCCAGCTCGGTGGCGCAGGTCCAGTTCCCGGCACCTGAGCCGCCACCCCAGATGCGCTGGGCGACGGCGTCCTGCTCCGACTTCGGTGCCAGGTACGCGGCCGGGCCGGATCCGCCGTACTGCCTCCAGGTGCCGGGCACGATCTGGTAGTAGCCCGAGGCGCCGGCGCCGTTGGGGGTCAGGTTCTGTCCGCCAGACTCGCAGGCCACCACCGAGCTGGGAATGACCCAGGAGCCCGAGGCCCCGGACGACCCGTAGGAGACGGGCGTTACCAGCGTGGGTGACGCGGCGGCGGCGCGCTCGGCGGCCGCCTGCTGGGCCTCTACGCGGCCGATCTGGGACTGCAGTGCCTGCCCCCGCGCCTGGGCGGCCGAGAGTGCCGCGGACTGTGCAGTGCGGGCGTCCTGGAGGGCCACCTCGCGCGTTGACAGCAGCGAGTTCATGCCCGCCAGGGCCTGCACCCTGCCCGCGGTCGCGAGCGTCATCTGCCTGTCGGCCTGCTCCAAGACCGCCAGACGCTGGGCTGCGCCGTCGGCCTGCTGCCTGGCCGAGCGCGTGACGGCGATGAGCACGTTCTGCTCGTGCTCGGCGCTCCTTAGGTACTGAATTTTGTCGAGCAGGTCCGAGAACCCGTGGGACTCGAGCACGACCGACACCAGGTCCGGTTTGTCGCCCTCGTAGCTCGAGACGAGCTGCGATGCCAGCACCCGCCGGGCCCGCCCCAGGCGGGCGATGAGGATCCGTAGCAGCCGCCTCTCGCCGGCCAGGGAGGCGCTCACTCGCGCCAGCTCGAGCCGGTCCTGCGCCAGCTCGGCCTGCACGGACGCCTCACGCTGCTGGACGAACGCGATCTGTGAGCCCAGCGAGCCGATCAGGCCATTGAGGTGACTGATGCTGGCGGACAGCCCGGAGGCCTGGGCCTGCTGCTGCGAGAGCTGGGAGTTCAGCTGCCCGAGGCTGGGATCTGCGGCCGACGAGGGCGACAGGAGCGCGGTCGGCACAAGCGCCGCCACAACGGCGACGCCGATGGCCTGGGCACGGACGTTGACGGTGCGCCTGGTGCTCTTCATACGCATTCGCCTACGGGGTTAGCTGTCGGGCTCGCGCGAGTCGCGCTACACCGCCATCAGGCGGTGATTCGCCCCGGAAGACTCTGGGTCCCCCGCTCCCTCGCGGCGGCGCGAGAGATTCGGCGTGGGCCGCAACATACCCGATCTGCAGGAGATTTGTGCGCCGGCCACCGATTCAGGGCGTGAAGCGCACGGTGAACACGTCGCCGTCCGCGAGCCGGTAATTCCGGCCCTCGATCCGCAGCGTGCCGCGCTCGCGCGCGCCCGTGTAGCCGCCGGCGTCCACCAGCTCCTCCCACGGCACGACCTCTGCGCGCACGAACCCCCGCTGCATGTCGCTGTGGATAAGTCCGGCAGCCTGCCAGGCCGAGGAGCCGCGGCGCGTGTGCCACGACTGGGCCGGCTTGTCCTGATCGGCGGTGAAGAACGCGATCAGCTCGAGCAGCGAGAAGGCGCCCCGGATCACGGTCTCAAGCCCGCTGTGGTCAAGCCCCAAGTCGGCGCGCATGGTCCGGGCCTCGTCGTCGTCCAGTTCGGCCAGCTCCGCCTCGAGCCTTGCCGAGACCGCCACGGCCCCGGCACCCACTTCGCGCGCGTGGCGCTCGAGCGCTGCCGGCACGGCGTTCGAACCCTCGTCCACGTTTGCCACATAGAGCACTGGCTTGGCGCTCAGCGGTGAAAGCAAGGACAGCGCGTCCGGCGCTCCTTCGGGCACGGCCACGGTGCGCGCCGGACGCCCCTCTCCGAGCGCGGCGATCAGCTCCCTGAGCCATCGCTCCTCGGCCACCGCGCGGCGGTCCCCGCCGCGCGCCGCCTTGCTCACCCGCTCGAGGCGGCGCTCGGCCTGCTCCAGGTCCGCGTAGATCAGCTCGGTCTCGACCGTCTCCACGTCGGCCAGCGGATCCACGCGGCCCTCGGGGTGAACGACGTTCGGATCATCGTGGACCCGAACCACGTGAACGATGGCGTCGGTCTGGCGGATGTTGGCCAGGAACTGGTTGCCGAGTCCCTCGCCGCGGTGAGCCCCGGCCACCAGCCCGGCGATGTCGTGAAAGGCGATCGTGTCCGGCACCAGCCCCGCCGCCCGCGTCACACGGGCCACGGCCTCGAGGCGCGCGTCGCCCACCGGGACCACTGCCACATTGGGCTCGATCGTGGTGAAGGGATAGTTGGCGGCATCGGCAGCAGCGCCGGTCAGGGCGGTGAACAGCGATGACTTGCCGGCGTTCGGAAGCCCCACGATCCCGACCTTCACCGCGGCTCCTCCCCCGGCCAGCGCGCGGCGATCGCCGTCCCCAGTACGGCGCCGGCGAGAACGTCACTCGGGTAGTGGACGCCCAGGTAGGGCCGGCTCAGCGCGAACACCAACGCCGCGCCGTACAACACCCCCGCGGGCGCCAGGCCCGAGAACGCCCGGGCGGCGGCGAACGATGTCGTGCAGTGCGCGCTCGGGAAGGAGAGCCGGGAGACGGTCGATGTCAGCGGCGGCAGCCCGTGGAGCTCGGGTCGGCGGCGGCCGACCACCAGCTTGACCACGAAGTTGAGCCCGTAGGAGGCGGCCACCACCTTGGTACCCCGCCACCAGCGCCGGCGGCTGCCGGGACGGCGGTCGAGGAGCGCCCCAGCCGTGCCCAGCGTCAGCCAACACGCGGCGTGCTCTCCGAGCCGCGAGTATCCGGCTATGGCCCGCTCGAGCGCCGGCATGTGAAGGTGGGTGCGGGCGAGCACCAGCGCCGCGCGGTCTAGCGCTTCCGGCGACACGTTGAGGCGCGCGCCTACGTTAGGTGCCGAAGCCGACCCGGTGCTCCTCGTGGTCGACCAGCACGTAGACCACCTTGGCCAGGTCAAGCGCGATCGTGCCGTCCTCGGCGGTGAGGTCGTGCCAGCCCTCGGAGCCGAGCGCATTTCGAAGCCGCGTCAGCTCCCCGGGCTGAACGCGGGCCGCCACCGTCTGACCGCCTTGGAAGCCGATGCTGATGCGATGTGGTCGCTCGCCGTCTGCCATCAGGGCACCTCCCGTTCGCAAAAAGGCATCAGTCAGGCTCCGCGGGCTGGACGATCTCGGTCAGCACGCCGCCCGTGGAGGCGGGATGCAGGAAGGCCACCCGCGAGCCCCGGATCCCGGTGCGGGGTCGCTCGTCGATCAGCCGCATGCCGGCCGCTTGGAAGCTCTGAAGGGCGCCCTGCACGTCGGCCACGCGATAGGCAACGTGATGCAACCCGGCGCCGCGACGCGCCAGGAACTTGCCCACCGCGGTGTCGGGGCCAAGCGGCTCGAGCAGCTCCACGTGCCCGTCCCCCACGTCAAGCAGCGCTGCGTCCACACCCTGCTCGTCGACCGTCTCCCGGTGCACGAGCGGCATCCCCAGTGCGTCGCGATAGAGCTTCAGCGCCTGGTCGATGTCCTCGACCGCGACGCCGACGTGGTCGATCACCTCGAGCATCGGCGGCGGAGGATAGTTCACCGCGTCCGCAATGCCGTCCTCACGTCGCCCACCGCACCGAGGTGCGAGAGCTTTTCGGGATTGACGACGGAGCTGATGGCGCGCACTTCAGAGCCCGCGATATCAAGCGCCATCACGCTCAGCACACGGCCTTCCCCATCTAGGAACAGAGCGCCGGGACTGCCATTGATCTCGGCTGGCCGCAGCGACACTCCCTCGATCTGGAAACCAACCTTGACCCAGTTGCGCAGTGTCCTTGCCACCCGGCTTCGGCCATGCAACGAGCGCGCCAGCGCCGGGACCTTGCCGCCGCCGTCGCCGGTCAACACCACGTCGTCCGCCAGCAGCTTCTCGAGCCCTGCCACGTCGCCGTCCTTGGCGGCTGCGAAGAAGCGCTCGGCCAGCTGACGGCGTTGCTCGCGCGAGCTTCGAAAGCGCGGCCTGTGCTCCTCGACGCGGCGCCTGGCGCGGCTCACAAGCTGCCGGACGGCGGGCTCGCTCTTGTCGAGGGTCTGGGCGAGCTCGCCGTAGCCGTAGTCGAACACGTCGTGCAGCAAGAAGGCCGCGCGCTGCTCGGGCGACAGCGTCTCCAGTACCACCAGCAGCGCCAGCGAGAGCGAGTCGGCGATCTCCGCGTCCTTGGCGGGGTCGGCGAAGTCCTCGGTAATGATCGGCTCGGGCAACCACTCGCCGATATAGCGCTCGCGCCGGGCACGGGCGGTGCGCAGCTCGTCGATCGCCAGCCTGGTGGTGACGGTAGTGGTGAAGGCGGCAGGCGAGTCCAGATGCTTGCCGCCGGCCATCACCTTGTGCACCCTGAGCAGAGCCTCCTGGACGACGTCCTCGGCCTCGGCCACGCTCCCGAGCATCCGATAGGCGACCGCGAACGAAGTGCTCCGCAGCTCGCGTAGCTGTTGGGTCGAGGCTTGCGCGGCCGGCTTCACTGGGCGAACCCCTCGCGCCAGGTGCGATGGCGGGGCTGCCAACCGAGCTCCCGCTTGGCCTTGGCGTTGGACGCGCCCCGGATCTCGGTCATCAGCACCACCCCAGATTCGCCGGCGAGCAGGCGTCCGACCAGCCTCGGCACGCGTGCCGGCCGCGGTGCGCCGAGCTTCTGCGCCAGCAGCGGCAGCCATTCGGCAACGGGCGCCGGGTCATCATCGACCACGTTGTAGATGCCGCGGGTTCCGCGCTCGAGCGCGGCGACGGTGGCCTCGGCCGCGTCGGCCACGTGCACGAACGACCACACGCCGCCGCCGTCGCCGATCACCGGAAATCTGCGCTTGCGCACCAGCTCGAGCTGCTCGCCTCCGGCTTCCAGCGCCGTGCCCGGTCCGTATAAGCCGCCGTAGCGCAGGACGATGCCCTCGGTCCAGTCGGCGCCGGTGACGGCCTCCTCAAGGTGCCGAATCGCCGCATGCGACTGGCGCATCCCGCGAGCGGGCGCCGGGTCGAGTGGATCGTCTTCGGTCTTGATAGCGCCGTTGGTGCGGGCGCTCGGCCAGCCTGCGTAGCTCTGGGCGATGAACCGCTTCGTCCCGGCGGCGCGCGCGGCCGAGAGCAGATGGTCGGTTCCCTCGGTACGCAGACGGTTGGTGAGCGCGAACGAGCGGTCGAAACGGCGAACGTCGAGGGACTCGATGGCGGTCAGTTCGTGGATGATCGCGTCCGGCTTCGTGCGCGCTACGGACTCGCTCACCCGCCGGCCATCGAGCGCGTCCACCACGACCGGCGTCGCGCCCAGCTCGGACAGCATGCTTGCCCTCGACTCACTGCGGGTCGTGCCGAATACCTCATGCCCGTCGGCTATGAGTCTGGGTACGAGCTGCTTGCCGATAGCTCCTGTCGCACCGGCTACGAAAACCTTCATCTCTGGCTCCTTGGCGTCGCTTTCACCCCCTTTGACGGGGTTGCTCCAGAGCCTGTGACAGTTCCTAGTGGACCCGCTCCAGGCGGGGATTTGGTGCGTATGTACGTCCCACCTTGGCGCATGGTCGCCCCTCCACCATCACGACATCGGCGGTGAAGTCGTTCTGTCCACGGATCAGGGAAGAGCCCACCCCGTAGGCGTCGACCGGCACATCCGAGGCTTCGAACTGCCGGATGCGATCGGCATTGAAGCCGCCGCTGGCGACGATCCTGACCTGGTCAAAGCCAGCGCCGTCGAGCGCTCCGCGCACCTTCTCCACCAGCCGGGGATTGACTCCGGTCGGCACGAAGCCACCCATCTCGTCGAGCAGCGTCTGGTCTACAAGCTGCTCGGAGGTGTCGAGACGGACGCCCCACAGGCGCGGCCCGAGGGCCGCGGCCACCTCGAGCGCGGTGCGCACCGAGTCGTTCTCGAAGTCGACCAGCACCGTGATGTTCATCTCGCCGTGGAAGCGATCGGCGAACACAGTGGCGGCCTTGACCGTGTCGCCGCCGTAGGCGGCGATCAGCCCATGGGGCACGGTTCCGATGCCGCGGCCGCCCCACCACGAAGCCTGGGCTTCGGTGGAGACGCCAATCGCCCCCGCCACATGCGCGCTCCAGCCGTCGCCGGTCTGCACCAGCCAGTGGTCGTGACGAGCGGGGAAGTAGAAGATCTGCTTGCCCCTGGCCGCCTCCACCACCTCGGCCACGTTTCGCATCACCAGCGAGCGTCGTGCCATGCAGCCCAGATATACGGTCTCCAGGTGGGCGAACAGGCTGTAGTCGCCCTCGATCGTCATCACGGACTCCCGGGGCGCGATCCGGTCGCCTTCGTGAAGCGCGAAGACCTCCAGCTCGTCCCAGCCCAAGATCCAGTCGCCGCTGGGTCCCCGCCGTCCGGCGCACAGCTTGAGCACGGCGATCGCCTCGTCGATTCCCCCCAGCAGCGAGTCGCGCTTCTGGAAGATCTGCATCGTCACCCTAGGGCGATGGTTCTCCTGCTCGAGCAGGCTCTTGGTGTAGACGAAGTAGGCGTCCGAGTAGTAGCCATCGCGGATCCGCTCGACGGGAAAGCGAAATATCGCCGGATCGAGCCGGGTGGCCACCTGCGTTGACATGGCGAGAGTTTATGGCCTCGTTTCGGGTAGGGTCGCCGGAGCTCGTGGCTCCCGAAGACTTTCCTCACGCGTCGCTGCTGGAGGGCGTGCGCTTCACCGCGCAGGTCGCGGTCCCCAACGTCATTCAGGGGCTCTTCCGGCGGCGGCGGAGGGCGGTCGCGGTCGCGTCGCGCACGGGAGCTGACAGCCTGGCGGCGAGTTTCATGGCTGGGCTCAAGCGCTCGTACGGCGAGGGGCCGGTGTGGATCCGTGTGGCCAAGGACGAGGTTTTGGTGCTGCTGGGCCGCGGCCCGATCCGCCGGGTGCTCGAGGGATCGCCTGACCCGTTCGCCGGCGACCCCGAGCCCAAGAAGTCGAGCATGTCGCACTTTCAGCCGCACGCGCTCACGATCTCCCGCGGCGCCGATTGGGAGGATCGGCGGCGTTTCACCGAGGACGTGCTGGACATTGGCATGTCCTCGCTCGCAGACCGCTTCGCCGAGGTCGGCGTGGCCGAGGCCTCAGCACTCCCGGAGACGCTGGATTGGGACACCTGGAACCGCGCCGTCCGGCGCGCCACGCGCCGGATCGTGCTCGGCGACCGCGCAGCCGACGACGACTCGCTCTCCGAGCTGCTCGGCGAGCTGATGGACAAATCGAACCCTCCCGGCGGCGGCTCAGAGGAGCTCTATGAGCGCCATCTGGAGAAGCTCCGCGGTTACGTCGACGGCGCCGAGGAGGGGAGCCTCGTGAGCCTGTTCGGCCAGGCGCCGACGACGGAGCGCACGAAGCCCGCAGGCCAGGTGACGCACTGGCTGTTCGCGCTCGGCGACACGATGGCCACCGGCGCGTTCCGCTGCCTGGCGCTGCTGGCGGCGTTCGAGGACGAGCGCCGGCGTGTCCTGGCGGAGATCGAGGCTGTCGATTCCCCGTCAACCGCCGTCGGCGTCCGATCCCTGCGCCGGCTCGAGGCCTGCTTCCAGGAGGCGCTCCGTCTGTGGCCGACGACGGCCATCCTGTCCCGCGAGGTCGTGCACGACGTGGACTGGGACGGTGTCGCGGTTCCCGCCGGCAGCCAGGTGATGATCGTCAACACGTTCAACCACCGCGACCGCGACGCGGTTCCGTTCGCCGACCGCTTCGACCCCGACGCCTGGCTGGAGGGCGACGCCGGCGACGACTGGCTGTTCAATCAGTTCAGCCACGGCCCGCAGGGCTGCCCGGGCACGGCGCTGGCGCTGTTCGTGGGCAAGGCGATGCTTGCGAGCGTGCTACGCCGCGCGGAGGCAAGCGGAGGTCTGCGCCTTCAGGAGCCGCGGCTCGATCCCGGGCAGCCGCTACCCCACTCGCTTGACTTCTTCGCGCTGCGGTTCTCGCTCGGGTCTGCGGGCTAGCTGGGCTGCGAGCTCGGATAACGCAGCAAACCTTCGCCGCAGAGTTCCGCGTGACCACATAAGCGTCCCCACGACGCTTATGTGCGCAAGGCCCAAGCTGGGCGCCGGGTTTGCTGCGAAATCCGTCCGCGGACACGGCACCCAGCAGACCCGTCGCCCTATGCCCCCAACAGCTCGCGCGCGACGGCGGCGTAGAAGTCGGCGGCGAATCCCAGGTCGCGTACGTCGATCCGCTCGTCCGCGTTGTGCACGAGCGGCGTCGAGTCGAGCACCGTCATGTGCCGCTGGGGGAAGAACCCATACGCCACGCACTCCGGGAACGCCTCGCGGAACCAGCGCGAGTCGGAGAAGCCGGGGAGGATCACGGGCACGGTTTCGGCGCTGCTGTCGTTGGCCTGGACCCAACGGGAAATGGCGTCCATCAGCGGGCTCTCGGCGGGGGACTGGTTGCCGATCACGGTTTCGGTGAACTCCAGCGCCAGCGCCCCGTCCCCGTCGCCGTCGCCGTCGAAGCGGACCCCGAGCACCTCCTCGATCCGGCGCTGGGCGACGTCTCGGCCCAGGCCGGGCGGCACCCGGCAATCGACCCTTACCGAAGCCCGCGAGGGGATGACGTTGATCTTCTCCGACGCGCTGGCCATCGTCGGCGTCAGCGTGACGCCCAGCATCGGCTCGAACAGCGTCAGTAGCGCAGGCGCGCTCTCACGCATGTGGGCCACAGCCGCGGCCGGGTCCTCGGGGTTCTCGCCCAGGCCGCGAAGCAGGGCGGCGGGGGCCTCGGTGACGTCGTATGAGGCCTGGCGCCCTGCGAGCGCCTCGAGCACGGGCCCCAGCTTCAGCAGCGCGTTGTCCCCGGTCCGTGGCAGCGAGGCGTGCCCAGCCGCCCCCCGGGCGGTGACCGTGAAGCGAAAGATGCCCTTCTCGGCGCAGCACACCCCATAGCGCCGCTGTCCCCCGTACTCGAAGACCTCGCCCCCGCCCTCGTTCAGGAGCATGTCGCAGCGGGCCTTGTCAGGGTGGTGCTCGGTCAACCAGTGGGCCCCCACGTCGCCGCCGGTCTCCTCGTCGGAGACGAACACGAGCTTCAGGCATCCCCTCCGGGGTCGCCAGCCGGATCGCGCCAGGTGCATCGCGGCCACGGCCTCCGCCGCCACCTGGGATTTCATGTCGAGCGCCCCGCGGCCCCACAGAAAGCCGTCGGCAACGTCCCCGGACCACGGGTCATGGCGCCACTCGGAGGGGTCGGCGAGCACGGTGTCGACATGCCCCAGGAAGCACAGCGTCGGCCCATCACCGGCGCCGTCGAGTGTCGCCACCAGGTTCGGTCGCTCCTCTACGGCCGCCAGCAACTCGACCTCGAAGCCCGCCTCGCGCAACGGCCCCGCAAGGTACTCGATCGCCGGACGTTCGTTGCCCGGCGGGTTCACGGTGTTGAAGCGGACCAGCCGCTGGAGGACCTCGGTTGTTGCGGATTCGAGGTTCATCGCTCGGACGCCAGCCTAGCTTCAACGAGGCACAGCGCACCGATCAGGAACGCGACGATCAACGCCGCCGCCCAGCTCGCCAACCGATCGGCGATCGGGCACAGCGCGAAGAGCACGATTGCGGTCGCGGTGCGAGCCCGCCCGATCGTGCCGAGCAGCCGCCACGCGAATGCGGCCAGGCCGAGCAGATACAGCGCCACCCCTCCGCACATGGCGAGCTGGCCCGGGCTGGCGCCGGTGATCGCGAGCTTCGTCCCGACCGCGAACAGGATGATCCCGGCCACCACCAGCAGGTGGACGTAGCTGTAGGCGTCGGACGCGGCGAGCACGACGTCGTCCAGGAGGCGCAGCCGGTTCGCTGCCTCGTCGGCGAGGCGGTCGAAATAGGTCCACCACAGACCGATCGTCGTCAACAGGCAGAGACCGAACACGACGAGTACATGCGCGTCGACCTTTAGCGCGGCGCTGACTCCGATCGCCGCGATCGATTCCCCGAGGCAGATCAGCACGAACTGCCCGTAGCGCTCGGCAAAGTGGGCGACCGCCACCCGCTGCAGGCCACGCAGCTTCCCACGGCTCAACAGCCCCGGGCCGCCGTAGTCGATGACCGCGGCGATGATCCACAGCGCCGTCCGCGGTCGGGCGCCGAGCAGGGAGCCGACGATCAGCAGCGCAACCCCGATGACGACCGTGACCGCGAACCCCATGATCGAGCTCCAGGAAGCGGCGCCGCGGCGCGAGGCCTCGGCGTACAACGCCAGGTGGATCAGCCGGACGACCGCATAGGTGACGGCGAACAGCAGCCCGCGGTCCTCGAACGAGCGCGGCAGCGCCAGGCCGGCGAGGAAGATGAACACCAGCGCGACGAGCAGTGAGCCGCGCAGCAGCCGGTCATCGTCGTCGAACGCGTTCGTCACCCAGACGAACGCAGACCAAGCCCACCAAACCAGCGCGAGCACGAGCATCGAGCGGCCGAAACCGGTCCAGGTCAGGTGGCGCGATAGAAGCCCGATCACCTGCGTGACTGCAAAGGCGAACACCAGGTCCCAGAACAGCTCGACCGGACTGGTCCGACGCTCGCGGGCGATCGCGTCGGCGGCGGGCGCCGCGGTGGCCGGCTCGAGCGACGCGTCGGGGGTGGCGGTCATAGCTGGCAGCGTACGATCAGCCGTCGTGCCCAGCCCGAAAGCCGACCTCAAGCTGGCGCTCGAGCTGGCGGACGCCGCCGATGCCATCACGCTCGAGCGGTTTCGCGCTGCAGACCTGTCGGTCGAGACCAAGCCCGACATGACGCCCGTGACCGAAGCCGACCGTGCCGCCGAGCAGGCGATTCGCGACGGCCTGGCTCGGTCGCGCCCCGGCGACGCAGTCGTTGGCGAGGAGTATGGCGGTTCGGGGACCGCCGGCGGTCCGGCCAGGCGGTGGATCATCGACCCCATCGACGGCACCAAGGGCTACGTGCGCGGGATTCCGGTGTGGGCCACGCTGCTGGCCCTCGAAGACCGGGGCTCCCTGACCGTCGGCGTGGTGTCCGCCCCCGCGCTACACCGGCGCTGGTGGGCGGCGCACGGTGAGGGTGCGTTCACCGATGACGGCCTCGGTCCGTGGCGGCAGATCAACGTCTCGGCCGTCGCCCGCCTAGAGGACGCTCATCTGTCGTTCGCCGGCTTCAGCGGGTGGGAGGAGGCCGGCCGCCTCGAGCAGCTGCTCGAGCTCTGCCGCCGGACGTGGCGCACGCGGGCCTTCGGCGACATGCTCTCCTACATGCTGGTCGCCGAGGGCGGGGTGGATGTCGCCGGACTGGACCTGGGCGTTGAGCTGTGGGATCTCGCCGCCCCCCAGATCATCGTCGAGGAGGCCGGCGGTCGCTTCACCGATCTCCGCGGCGAGCCCAGAGCGGACGGCGGCAGCGGGCTGGCCACCAACGGGCTGCTGCACGACGCGGTGCTGGAGATCGTCGGGCTCTGAACGCCCCGAGAGTTGCTAGCCGGCCCGGCCGCATTCAACGTCGCCCGCACGGTGCTGACGGAGCAGCTGATAACGCTGACGGTGTCCTCCGGGCCCAAGAAGAAGAGGCAGAAGAAGCACGCTATGAGACACGCACCGGCCGTGTGGCCGTGGCGCGCGCTGTAGACCAGCACAGGAGATAAACGGTTGGGCTCGCGCCCCCTTTGTGGGGCGCGGCCCAACTTATTTTGAAATGGTCGGACGGCTTTCATACTTCCCGTATGGCCGAGCGGCTGTTTGGCGACCCAGGTCCGGTAGCGGGCACCCAAACCGCGCCCGCTGAAAGTGCACCGCTGGCCACGCGCCTGCGACCCACCTCGCTTGATGAATTTGTGGGCCAGGACCGCCTGTTGGCCCCGGGCTCGGCGCTGACTAGAGCGATCGAGGAGGGCCATCCGCATTCGATGATCCTGCACGGGCCGCCCGGCAGCGGCAAGACGACGCTGGCGCGGTTGATCGCGGAGGCGTCGGGAGCGGCGTTCGAGGAACAGAGCGCGGTGCAGGCAGGCCGGGCGGAGGTCAGGGCGGTCATCGACCGGGCGCGCGAGCGCCTGAAGGCCTCCGGCGCCAGGACGATCTTCTTCCTCGACGAGATCCACCGCTTCAACAAGGCCCAGCAGGACGCGCTCTTGCCGGCCGTCGAGGACGGGCTCGTGACGCTGATCGGCGCGACCACCGAGAACCCGTACTTCGAGGTCAACTCGGCTCTCTTGTCTCGCACGCAGGTGTACGCGTTGGAGACGCTGAGCGCCGATCAGATCCGCACGCTGCTCGACCGCGCTGTGGCGCGCGGCGAGTGCGGCCCGGAGCGCCGCGTGGCCGAGGAGGCGCTCGAGTTCCTGGCCGCCAGGTCGGGCGGCGATGCGCGGACGGCGCTCAACGCGCTGGAGCTGGCCTGCCAGGCCGCGCCCGTCCGGGAGCCGGTCACGCTGGCCCACGCCGAGGATGCGCTTCAGCGCCGGGCGCTGCTCTACGACCGCCAGGCCGACTACCACTACGACACGATCTCCGCCTGGATCAAGGCCACGCGAGGCTCAGATCCCGACGCGTCGCTCTACTACCTGGCGGTGATGCTGGAGGGGGGCGAGGACCCTCGGTTCATCGTCCGGCGGATGATCGTGCTGGCCTCGGAGGACATCGGGAACGCCGACCCCCAAGCGCTGACCGTGGCCACTTCGGCGGCGCAGGCCGTGGAGCACGTTGGGCTGCCGGAGTGTCAGTTCGCGCTGGCCCAGGCGGCGATCTACTTGTCTTTGGCGCCGAAGTCAGATGGAGCAAAGCGGGCGATCGTCGCCGCCCGGGAGCGGATCCGCGAGCGTGGCGCCGACGTGCCGCCGGCCTATCTGCGCTCAGCGACGCGCAGCAGCGGGGATTACGACAATCCCCACAAGCGGCCGGGGCACTTCTCTCCCCAGGAGCTGATGCCCGACGCGGCGATCGGAAGCCGGCTGTATGAGCCCGACGACGCCGAGGCCGCCCTGCGCGAGCGCCTGGAGGCGATCCGCAGGGCACGCGGGCGAAGCTAACGCCGGGCTACCCTTTCACTCATGCCAGCCCAGGCCTACAGCGGCAAGGAGTGCGTCTGCCAGCTGCGCAAGGGCATCTGCGATCAGTCGTGCGTCGAGGGCATGCTCGGCACACGCTTCTACATCGCCTGCCTGCGCTTGACGGGACGTCGCTGCGTGGTGGTCGGCGGCGGTGATGTCGGCCTGGAGAAGGTGGAGGGCCTGCTGGCATGCGACGCCGAGGTGACGCTAGTCGCGCCGGACGCTCACCCCGAGCTGATGCAGCTGGCGCTCGAGGGCTCGATCCGCTGGGAGCAGCGCGAGTACGAGTCTGCCGACCTCGAGGGCTGCCTGATCGCGATCGCCGCCACCGGCGACACCGACGTCAACATCCGCGTGTTCGACGATGCCGAGCGGCGGGCGATGCTCGTCAACGTCGTCGACGTGCCGCCGCTGTGCAACTTCATCCTGCCGGCGATCGTCCGCACGGGCCCACTGGCGATCGCCATCTCCACGGCCGGCGCATCGCCGGCCCTGGCCAAGCGGATGAAGCGCGAGATCGGCGAGCAGTTCGGCGAGCCCTACGCGATGCTGGCCGTGCTGCTCAATGAGGCCCGCGGGTGGGCCAAGGCCACGCTGCCCACCTATCAGGACCGCAAGGCATTCTTCGAGTCGATCGTCGAGGGCGATCCCGATCCGGTGGCGCTGCTGCGCGAAGGTCGCTACGACGAGGTGCAGGAGCTGGTGCGCAGCGCGATGAACGCCCACGCCCCGGCCTAGGCCGTGACCGAGCTGACCCATCTCGACGAGCAGGGGCGCGCGCGGATGGTCGACGTCGGCGCCAAGCCCGTCAGCGAGCGCCGGGCCGTGGCCCAGGCTGTGGTCCGCGTTTCCCCGCAGACCGCTCAGCGCGTCGAGGCCGGCGAGGCGCCCAAGGGGGACGTCCTCGGGGTGGCGCGCATCGCCGGCATCCAGGCCGCCAAGCGCACCGCCGAGCTGATCCCGCTGTGCCATCCGCTTGGGCTGTCGTTCGTCGGCGTCGAGGGCGTGATCGACAGCGACCGGGGAGCGATCCGGTTGACCGCCGAAGCGCGGACCAGCGGCCCCACCGGCGTAGAGATGGAGGCCCTCACGGCGGCGACGGTGGCGGCGCTCACGGTGTACGACATGGTCAAGGGCATCGAGCGAGGCGCGGTCATCGAAGAGGTGGCGCTGCTCGAGAAGTCAGGTGGTCGCTCCGGTCACTGGCGGCGGTGACGCCGCCGCGCGGGCCGGGTCGCTACGGTCGGCGGCATGAGAGCCGCAGTAATCACCGTCTCGACGTCGGTCGCCGCGGGGCGAGCAGAGGATCGCTCCGGCGCCGCGCTGGTCGAGCTCTCGCGCGCCGCCGGGGTGGCGATCGCGGCGCAGGAGGTGGTCTCCGATGACCGGACGCAGATCGAGCAGGCGCTCAGGCGCCACTCCTCGCCGGACGCCGCCACGCCGCTGATCTTCACCACGGGCGGCACGGGGCTGACGCCCGACGACGTCACGCCCGAGGCCACGCGCGCGGTGATCGACCGTGAAGCACCCGGGTTCGCCGAGGCAATGCGAGCGGAGTCGCTGAAGCACACGCCGATGGGGATCCTGACGCGCGGCGTGGCGGGGATCGCGGGGCAGACGCTGATCGTCAACTTCCCGGGCAACCCCAAGGCCATCGGCGAGCTGTTTCCGGTCATCGCGCCCACGCTGGAGCACGCCGTCGCCACGCTGCGGGGAGAAAGGACAGGACACGGCGCCACCCATTCAAGGCACGCAGGTTCCGGCGGAGAGTCCGGATCCGAGCACGCTGCGGGTGCCGGACGAGCCGGCCATTGAGCTGCGCGGGCTGACTCGGCACTTCGGCGAGCGCACCGCGCTCCGCGGGGTCTCGCTCAGCCTTCGCAGGGGAGCCACGCTGGCGGTCCTGGGTCGCAACGGCGCGGGCAAGTCGACGCTGCTGCGAATCCTTGCCACTCTGCTCCGGCCCCACGAGGGCGATGTGACGGTGCTGGGCGAGTCCCTCCCCGGGCGGGGCTTCGCCGTCCGCGCCCGAATCGGGCTGCTGGGGCATGAGCCGCTCCTGTACCGCGACCTCACGGTGCGCGAGAACCTGCTCTACCACGCACGCCTGCACGGCCTTGCTGACCCGGGCGGCCGCGTCCAGCAGCTGGTCGAAGCCGTGGCAATGGAGAGCCGAGCGGATGACGCGGTCCGCTCGCTCTCGCGGGGCATGGTCCAGCGCGCGGCCGTGTGCCGGGCCGTGCTCCACGACCCCGAGCTCTTGCTGCTTGACGAGCCTCGCGCCAGCCTCGACCCGGGCGCCGCCGAGCTGGTCGAGCCACTGATCGGCGCCGGCAACGGACGGACGCGCGTGCTCACGAGCCACGACCCGCGTGCCGCCATCAGTGAGGCCGACGTGGTCTTGGGGCTGAAGGACGGCCGGCAGGCATGGATCGCCGCTGCAGAGGACGTCCACGCCGCCGGGCTCGAGGAGCTGTACGCGTGAGCGCGGTCATCACCGTGCTGCGCAAGGACCTGCGGTTGGAGCTGCGGACGTTCGAGACGCTCCCGGCGATGGCCCTGTTCTCGGTGGCCACGTTCGTGATCTTCCACTTCGGGCTGAACCGGGCGACGATCGACGGGCAGCTCGCGGGTGGGGTGTTCACCGTGACGCTGCTGTTCGCGGCGCTGCTGGGGGCCGGGCGGCTGTTCGTGGCCGAGCGCGAGCAGGGCGGATTCGATGCCTTCCTGCTGGCGCCGGTCGACCGCAACTCGCTGTTGGTGGCCAAGGCCACAGCCATGTTCCTGTTCCTCGCCGTGCTCGAGCTGGTGGCCGTGCCGGCATTCGCGCTGCTGTTGCTGGGCCCCCCGGTGGGGCCCAGGCTGCCCGGGCTGATCGCAGTCCTGGCCCTGGCGGACCTCGGCCTGGCCGTGATCGGCACGTTCGTCTCGGCGCTGGCGATCCACACCCGGGCCCGGGATCTGATCGCGCCAATCGTCGGCCTGCCGCTGCTGATTCCGGCGCTGATCGCCACCGCGCGGGCCGCCGGTCCGCTGCTGGCGAGCCACTCCGCGGGATCGCCGCCAGGCAAATGGCTGGCGATCCTCGCTCTTTATGATGTGGTGTTCGCCCTGATCGCCTACGCGGTGTTCGACTACCTGCTGGAAGAGTGATACTTCGATGACCAACGGCCGCGGTTTACGCGCCCTGACAGTGGCCACCGTCGCCACGATCAGCCTGGCCCTCGCGCTCGTCTTCTTCTACGCGCCGCTCGACTCCGATCAGGGGTTCGTACAGAAGATCTTCTACCTCCACGTGCCGCTGGCGATCGTCTCGCTGTGCGGGTTCGTGCTCGGGGGGCTGCTGGCGATCGGTCACCTGCGCACCGGCGACCGCCGATGGGACATGCGCTCCTACGTAGCGATCCACATGGCGCTGATCTTCGGCGTCGGCGGACTGATCACCGGCTCGATCTGGGCCAAGGCCTCATGGGGCCATTGGTGGGTGTGGAGCGATCCGACGCTGGTCTCGTTCCTGATCGTCTTACTGCTGTTCGCCACCTACCAGCCGCTTCGCTTCTCGATCGAGGACCCGGAGCGCCAGGCGCGCTATGCGAGCGTGTTCGCGATCGTGGCCGGGGCGTTCGTGCCGCTCAACTTCATCGCCGTGCGCATGGCCCAGGAATTCGTGCACCCGCGAGTGCTGACGCTGACCGGAGGCCGGATGCCTGCATCGATGCAGCTCACCTTCGCCGTCTCGCTGATCGGTGTGGCACTGCTGTTCGCGACCTTGTGGAAGTACGAGATGACCGCCAAGAACGCCCGCATCCAGGTCCGCCGGCTGCGCCGCTCGCTGATGGGTGAGGACGCGGTGCGGCCGCTGGGACGGAGCGCGGCGCCGTCGTGAGCGTGGCCGCACCGATCACGCTCGCCGTCTCGCCGGCGCTGGCCCCTGGCAAGGCGGCGCCCTATGTGATCGCCGCCTACATCGTGTTCCTGGCGATCGTGTTGGTCTACGTAGCGATCATGGCCCGCAGGCTGACTAAGAACGAGCACGACCTCGCCGCTCTGAAGCGCGAAGTCGAGCAACGCGAGGCTCTGGAGTCAGAGCATCGGGAGAAGGAGCCGGTGGGATGAGCGAGCTGCTGGCGCTGGGCGTCTCCCACAAGACGGCGCCGGTCGAGGTTCGCGAGCGCTTGGTGCTAAGCGAGCAGCACGCGGGTGACTTTCAGCGTGACCTGCGGGGCGCCGCCGACGTCCAGGAGGCCGTGGCGATCTCCACCTGCAACAGGACGGAGCTCTACCTGGTGGTGGGCGACCCGGTGGAGGCCGAGAGCGCGGCGTTGGGGATGCTCTCCAGTAAGGCCGGCATCCGCCTGACCACGCTGGCCTCGGCGATCTACTCCTACCGCAACTGCGACGCCGCGCGGCACCTGTACCGCGTGACCTCGGGACTCGACTCGATGGTCGTCGGCGAGAACGAGATTCAGGGGCAGGTCAAGCGGGCCTACGAGACGGCGCTGGGCAACGAGACCACCGGTCCGCTCACCAACCATCTGTTCAAGGCCGCGCTCGAGACGGGCAAGCGCGTGCGCACCGAGACCGGCATCGGCGAGCGGCAGCTCAGCCTGCCGGCGGTGGCCGTGGCGCTTGCCCGCGAGCTGCTCGATGACCTCCGCGGGCGGGAGGTCGTGATCCTGGGCACCGGTGAGACCAGCGAGCTCACCGCTCGGGCGCTCGCGGACTCAGGGGTGCGTACTGTGTTCGTCGCCAACCGCAGGCGTGACCGCGCGCTCGGACTGGCGCGACGCTATGGGGGAGCGACCGTCAACTTCGACGAGCTTCCGCAGGCGCTAGGCCGCGCGGACATAGTCGTGGCCGCCACCGCGTCGCCGCACCTGCTGCTGGAGGCCCGGGAGCTCCGGGAGGTGATGAGGGCCCGTCGACAGCGGCCGATGCTGCTGATCGACCTGGCCGTCCCCCGGGACATCGACGCCGCGTGCGCGGAGCTGGATGGCGTCTCGCTGTACGACATCGACGACATGCAGGCGGTCATCACCCGCAACCGCACCGTTCGCCGCGCGGAGGCCCGCCGGGCGGAGGGCATCATCGAGGAGCAGATCCAGCAGTTCGCCGCCTGGCTTGGATCGCTCGAGGTGCTGCCGACGCTGGCGGCGCTGCGCGAGCGCGGCGCCGAGATCGCGGCCCAGGTGCTGCGGGAGAACGAGGGCAAGTGGGAATCGGCGTCGGCGCGCGATAAGGAGCGCGTGCAGGCCATGGCGCAGGCGGTGGTCAACCGGCTCCTGCACGACCCGACGGTGCGGATGAAGGAGCTGCGCGATGACCGCGTGCACGCGCGGATGGCGATCGTGCGCGAGCTATTCGACCTCGTGCCCGAGCTCCCGCCGGAGCGCCGCCAGCCTCTCGCCGAGGTGCGCGAGCTCCCCACCCGGCGCCCTTGATCCGCGTCGGCACGCGCGGCAGCGCCCTGGCGCTGGCGCAGGCTCGCCGGGTAGCGGAGCGCCTAGGCGACGAGGCCGAATTGGTGACGGTGACGAGCGCCGGCGACAAGGGAGCCCCGGCTTCGGATAAGTCGCGCTGGGTTTCAGAGCTCGAGCGCGCGCTGCTCGAGGAGCGTATCGACGTCGCCGTTCACTCGGCCAAGGACGTTCCGGGACAGCTGCCGGAGGGCCTCGAGCTCGTGGCGGTCCCCGCCCGGGGCGATCCGCGCGATGCAATCTGCGGCGCGCGCTCGCTGGCCGAGGTTGCAACCGGGGCCCGCGTGGGGACCAGCAGCCTGCGCCGCCGCGCGCAGCTGGGCGCCGTGCGAGAGGACATCGAAGTGGTGGAGATCCGGGGCAACGTCGACACGCGGCTGCGCAAGCTGAAGGACGGCGAGTGCGACGCGCTGGTGCTGGCGCTGGCGGGGCTCGAGCGACTGGGGCGCGACGAGGAGGCCACCGGGACGTTGGACGAGCTGATCCCCGCCGCCGGACAGGGCACGCTGGCGCTCGAGGCGCGCCCCGGCGCTCTGCCGAAAAGGGTGCTCGCCGACCTGAGCGATCCCGAGACCGCCGCCTGCCTGTTTGCCGAGCGCGAGTTGACGCGGCGGCTGGGGGCCTCGTGCCACACGCCGGTCGGGGCGCACGCACGCCCGGCGGGCAACGGGACCTTTGAGCTACGGGCCTGGGTCGGGCGGCCCGACGGCTCGGCCTGGATCAGCGATCGGATGACCGGCGCGCCCGAGGGGCTCGGCGTGGCGGTGGCCGAGCGCATGCTGGCCGCCGGCGCGGATGAGCTGCTGCGCGCGGCTGCGCCCGAGGCCACAAGATGACCGTCTACCTGGTCGGCGCGGGCCCGGGCGATCCGGGGCTCATCACCGAACGGGCGATGGAGCTGATCGCCTCAGCCGACGTGATCGTCTACGACCGGCTGATCCCCTTGCAAGCCCTGGCCGGCGCGCGCCCGGACGCCGAGCTGGTCTACGCCGGAAAGCAGGGAGGGGCCGAGTCCACCGCCCAGAACGAGATCGAGCGACTGCTGGTCGAGCACGGAACCGCCGGCCGCGAGGTTGTCCGCTTGAAGGGAGGCGACCCCTTCGTCTTCGGCCGGGGCGGCGAGGAGGCCGAGGCGCTGCTTGGCGCGGGCGTGGCGTTCGAGGTCGTACCGGGCGTGACCGCTGGGGTCGCGGCTCCGGCCTACGCCGGGATCCCGGTGACCCACAGGGACGCAGCGAGCGCGGTGGCTTTCGTCACCGGGCACGAGGACCCGTCGAAACCAGGCTCCGCGCTCGACTGGCGGGCGCTGGCTGCCTTCCCGGGCACGCTTGTCATCTACATGGGCGTGAGACGCCTGGACGCGATCGCCCGCAGCCTTCAGCACGCGGGTCGCCCGGCCGACCAGCCGGCGGCGGTGATCGAGCGGGGCACGCTTCCCGGCCAGCGCGTGGTCACCGCCACGCTTCAGACGATCGCCGACCAGGCGGCGGCGGCCGGCGTAAAAGCGCCGGCGATCGCGGTATTCGGGCAGGTAGCCGCCCTGCGCCAGCAGCTGCGGTGGTTCGAGGACCGGCCACTCGCCGGCGTCACCGTGGCCGTGACCAGAGCCCGTGCCCAGGCCAGCGGGCTAGCCGCCCGGCTGCAAGCGCTCGGCGCCGCTGTGCTCGAGGCGCCGGCGATCAGGATCATCCCCGTCGATGGCCCGGCACCCGAGTTCGAGCGCTACGACCTGGTCTGCCTGACGAGCCCCAACGGCGTCAGGCTGCTGTTTGAGCGGCTGGCCTGCGCCGGCGGGGACGCCCGTGCGCTCGCCGGGGTGCGCGTGGCGGCGATCGGGCCGGGTACAGCCGCCGCGCTCGCCGACCACGGCATTCAGGCCGACATCGTCCCGGAGCGGTTCATCGCCGAGGGCCTGGTCGAGTCGCTTGACGGGAATCCCGGTCAGGCGGGCGCTCGTGGCTCGCGCCGCCGGGGCCCGGGACGTGCTGCCCGATGCGCTCCGCCGCGCCGGCGCCGAGGTCGACGTGCTGGCGCTGTATCAGACGGTGGCCGAGCCACTGAGCGATGCCGAGCTCGAGGCGCTGGCCGGCGCCGACTACGTGACGTTCACCTCATCATCGACCGTGAAGTTCTTCATGCAGCGCGCTGGCGAGCGGTTGCGCCCCGCGACGCGCCTCGTCAGCATCGGCCCCGTCACGAGCGCCGCCCTCGCCGAGCATGGGCTGGAGCCGCACGTCGAGGCCACGCGCCACGACATCGAAGGCCTGATCGGCGCGCTGGTGAATGACGCCCTGGGCGAAAGGCGCCCTAGCTGAGGACGCCCAAACGGTCCGCAAACCGACGGCCCTCGCTACTCGAGCAAACCGCGGCGCATGGCCTCGGCCACAGCCGCTGCCCGGTCGTTGACCCCGAGCTTCTCCAGCAGGCCGCGGACGTGGGTCTTGACCGTCGAGGGACTGACGAACAGCCGATCCGCGATCTCGCGTCCGGAGAGGCCGTCGGCGATCAGTTTCAGCACCTGGGATTCGCGCTCCGAGAGCAACGGCCGGTTGGGCCTGTCGCGCTGGCGCACCTCATGCACCAGTCCCGCCTGGACCTCAGGCGCCAGCACTGTGCCACCGCGCGCCACGGTCATGATCGCGTTGCAGATCTGATCGAGCGTCGAGGCCTTGGTCAGGAACCCCGCCGCTCCCAACCTGACTGCGTCATACACCAGCTCACGCGAGCTGTCGGCCGACAGCATCACCGGCCGGGTCGAGAGCCCGTCGCGCTCGATCGCGCCGATCACCTGTAGCCCGTTGAGCAGCGGCAAGCGCAGATCAAGTAGGGCGACCGTCGGAGACAGCGAGCGGATCTCCTCGAGCGCCTGGCGACCGTCGCCCGCCGCGCCTGCCAGCTCCAGCTCGGCGCGCGCCCTCACCGCCCGCGAGACCGCTTCTTGAAAAACGGGATGGTCGTCGGCAACATAGACCGTGATTCGCTCTTCTCGGGCCATGCGGCGGATCGAGTGTAATGGCGAGGGTGAAGCAATGCCTCCGCCAAATGGGGGAGGGTCGGGTCATGCCATCGGACTGCGCGAGCTCCCCCGGCGGCGGTGTGCGAGCGGTCCAGAGCTATGCCCGTTTGGCCGATGGCGCAAGAGATCGCCGCGCGGGATGATTCCGCTCGTGAATGCGAACCGGAAACCGGCAAAGCGAGTCACAACGATGCAGGTTCCGGTGGAGAGAGAAAACTTCAGCACGACCTGACCGACTTGGGGGCAAATTTCGTGCGGCGGCCTCCGGGGCTACTGGCCGACCGCCCGAAAACCGGCGAGAGGCCGCTGTCGGTGGCGCGATGAGATCGGGGCGCTTTAGTCTCATCGCACCACCCGCAGCGGCGCTCGCCGTGACGTGTTTGTGACGCGAGCGGGCGCGCGCCGTGTCCGCGTGGTAAAAGAGCAGCATGAGGGCGGTCGCATTGGACGCCGAGCGGCTCGCCCAGTTGCGGGTGTTCGACGACTGCGAGCGGCGCGAGATCGTCGGCGGCGCGGTGAGGATGATCGCCGAGCAGCTGAACCAAATCGACGCCGCGCTCGCCGCGGGCGACCATCGCCTCACCGCTGAGGCCGCGCACGGCGCACGTAATGAGGCGCTGATAATGGGAGCGCTCGAGCTCTGTGCGGCGTTCGCGCGCCTGGAGCAGGCCGCACGCCAGCGCGACCAAACCGCCGCCCGCGCCGCCAAGCGCGAAGCAGACGCGGCGTGGCCCGCGACGCGCCAGGCGATCGCGCAGCTAGCCGATCGGCTCGACGGCGGCTAGCAGTAAGTCCCGAGAGGGTTGGTTCGCTATCGGGTGCGCACCGGGTCGGCTGGTTGGCCCGGCGCTGATGGTGAGAGCCATCTGGCCAGAAGCTGATCGAGCGTGTCGCTATCGATCGGCTTCGCGATGTAGTCGTCCATTCCCGCGGCGATGCAACGCTCGCGATCACCCTCCATTGCGCTCGCTGTCATCGCCACGATGGGGATACGAGGAGCCTGCTCGGCGGCCTCGCGGCGGCGAATCTCGCGCGTTGTGTCGTAGCCATCCAGGACAGGCATCTGGCAATCCATCAGAATCAGATCGAAGCGTTCCGAGTCGAGCTGCGCGAGCACGCTGGGGCCGTCGACGGCGTTGACCGCCGAGTGCCCGCGCAGTGTGAGCAGCCGCTCGATCAGCATCCAGTTGATGCGCTGGTCCTCGGCGACAAGGACTCTGCATTCGCTGAGGGCACGTTCAGAGGCGATCGAGGCACCAGGATCCTCTGCGGGCATCATGCGACGGCGGCTTTGTCCGTCGATCGACATGACCGAGCAGATGGCGTTCAGCAACCGCGATTTGCGCACCGGTTTGGTGAGGTGGTAGCCGATCGATGGCGTTGAGGGACCGCCATCGCTCTGCCCGCTGGACGTGAGCATGATGACGCGGGTGTTCTGAAGCTCGGGAGCGGCGGCAATCCGCTCGGCCAGCTCGACCCCAGTGGTGCCGGGCATGTTTTGGTCCAGCAGCGCCATGTCGAACGGATCACCGTCCTCGGCCGCCTGCTGCATTCGCCTGAGTACCTCGTGCGGCTCTGCGGTGCCCGCGGGGCGCATTCCCCACGATGCGACGTAGCTCTCGAATACGCGCCGGTTTGTCGCGTTGTCGTCGACCACCAAGACATGGAGTCCCTGTAGCTCGGCGAGAGGCATCGGCGCCTGCAGGTCCCCCGCTGAGGGTGCGAGCGGCAGCTGAAACCAGAATGTGCTGCCCTTTCCGACCTCGCTCTCGCCGCCGATGAGCCCTCCCATCAGCCGGGTCAGCTCGCGTGAGATCGCCAGGCCGAGGCCCGTGCCGCCATAGATCCTGGTCGTTCCCCCTTCCGCCTGCGAGAAGCGATCGAACATGCGACCTATCCGCTCGGGCGCAATGCCGATCCCGGTGTCGCGGACCTCGAAACGCAGCTCGACCGCGTCGTCGGTCTGCCCCTTGACCTGTACCTCGACGGTGACCTCTCCCTTCTCGGTGAACTTGACCGCGTTCGCCAGGAGATTCACCAGCACCTGACTGACACGAACGCGATCGCCCTTGACCGTGCGGGGCACGTCGTCGTGAACGAACGATTGAAGCTCGAGCCCCTTGGACGCGGCGGTCGCGCCGACCATCTCACAGCTCATCTCCACGGTCTCGTGCAGATCGAACTCCCGCTGCTCGATTTGCAGGCCGCCAGCCTCAATCCTGGCGATATCGAGGATGTCATTGATAACCGTCATCAGCGCCTCGCCGGAGGACTTGGCCACCTCGACATACTCGTGCTGCTCCGAGGTCAGCGGCGTTTCCGAAACCAGGTTCATCATGCCGATGACCCCGTTGAGAGGCGTGCGGATCTCGTGGCTCATGTTGGCCAGGAAGTTGGACTTCAGCTCCGACGCTCTGTATGCCTCGACGAGCTCTCGCTCTGCAGACTGAACCACACGCCTGCCGAGCAGCAGAGCCACCGCAGCGATGAGTGCGAACGCAATGAAGATCAGCCATGGCACCCACTTGCGCAGCCCCGAAACGCTCGCGAACAATGGGCCGTTCGGTGCGACGAGCACGATCCGCCAGGTCGAATTGGGAAGCGCAACTTGGTCGTAGTAGTGACCGTTTCGATCGCCCGACATGTGACTGAGCGCCCGCACCTGTGCCGGCTGGGCAAATCTGTAGCCGACCGGAGCGGCGGGATTGTTGGACGCCAGCACGGCATCGTTGCTGTCGAGGACGTAGTTGTGCGCGCCTTTCACTCCCGGGATCCTGCGCAACTCACCAGTGAGAAATGCGCCCAGCACGAAAGGTGAGATGCCAGACAGCAAGACTCGAGCGCCGTAGCGCGTCGGGAAGCTCACCGCGAAGTCGATCACGCTGCGCCTGCCATAAGGCTGCAGATTCTCGAGCGCGTATGAGCTGCCGCCGCGCAGCAGCGAATGCGCTGCCGAGCGAGTCACATTGGCGCGTGCCTGTGGTGTGAATCCGCGCGATGCTGCGATTACCCGCCCGCCGCTGTCGAGTAGCGCCAGATACGCGTTCTGCTGCTGAAAGCGATTCATCACGCGGCTACTAACCACGCGGGCTCCATACCTCGCCTGATCCTGTGGGATCTGCTGCAGAACGGTCTGAAACAGACTGTCGACCAACGCCGCCGCGAGCACCGCCCGCTCGTGGACGCGGGCCTTGACGTCGGCCTGCGACTTAGCCTGCGTATTCGACAGCTCGATCGCGAACACGCTCAGTACCGCAAGCGTGACCAGCCCGGCGATGATCAGCGCCACCACGGCCCCACGGCGGCCCGTCGCGGCCAGCCCCAATCGAGACTTCACCATCGGAAGCTTACGCGGGGATCGGCACCGGAGCGCGCGCAGCTCAGGTGTTAAGACGACGCCCTACGGCGATCGGGTTCCCGAGCCTGAGCATCGCTGAATACAGCCGCTCTCTCGCCCAGTCCCTAGGATCCGGGCCGTGCGGGCTAACAGCGAGCACCCGCTCATCACGTTCCTCTCCGACTACGGCCTGGCGGATCCCTTTGCCGGCATCTGCCATGGGGTGATCGCGTCCATTTGCCCACAGGCGCACGTGATCGACATCACGCACGGCATCCCCCGCCACGACGCGCGCGCCGGGGCCCTCGTCCTCCGCGACGCGCTGCGCTACACGCCGCCCGGCGTCCACCTGGCGGTCGTGGACCCCGACGTCGGCGCCCAGCGGCGGGCCGTAGCCATGCGCCTGGCAGACGCGCGGCTGGTGGTCGGCCCGGACAACGGCGTCCTCTGGTTGGCAGCCGAGCAGGGTGGCGGGGTGATCGAAGCCGTCGAGATCAGCCACTCACCGCTCAGGCTGGAGCCCGTGTCTGCGACCTTTCACGGCCGTGACATCTTCGCCCCGGTGGCAGCGCACCTCGCCGCCGGCAGGCCCTTGGCCGAAGCCGGCGAGCCGTCCGACCCGGACGAGCTGATCCGGCTCGAGCTGCCGCGAGCGCGACTGGAGCCGGGGGCGCTCGTGGCCCACGTCGTCTATGTCGACAGGTTCGGAAACGTCCAACTCGACGCGAGCCATGATGACCTCTCCGAGGCGGGGCTCAGGCTCGGTCGCGGTGCGCTGCTCGGCGGCGGCCATGCAGCCCAGTACGTGCGCACATTTGCCGACGCCGCACCCGGCGAGCTGATCGTCTACGAGGACTCGGCGCGCATGCTCGCCGTCGCCGTGAGCCACGGCAGCGCCGCCGAGCGTCTAGGGCTCGCCGTCGACGATGAGCTCCGCATTAGTCCCGGTCGATGAGCGCCGGCGTCCAGGGGCGACTCGGTTCCCCGCGCGTTCATCTGCGCCGCACCGACTCGACCAATGAGCGCGCCAGGGAGCTGGCACTGCGAGGCGCGCCGCACGGCACGCTCGTCACGGCGGCCGTGCAGACCGCGGGCCGGGGACGCCAGGGCCGTAGCTGGGTTGCGCCCCCCGGTCGGGCCCTGCTGTGCTCGCTTGTGCTGCGCGACGCGCCGCGGCTGCTGCCGCTGGCGGCCGGCGTCGCGGTGGCCGGCGTCGCAGGGCCTGCGGCGCTTGTCAAGTGGCCCAATGACGTGCTGCTCGAGCGGCGCAAAGTGGCCGGCATTCTGGTCGAGGGCCGTCCGCAGGAGGGCTGGGCGGTACTCGGCGTGGGCCTCAACGCGGCCCTGCGAGCGGAGGACTTCCCGGCTGAGCTGCGCGGTCGGGCGACGACGCTCGGGCTCTCGCCCGATGAGCTCGAGCCGGCACTCGAGCGGCTGCTCCGGGCATTGGAACGCTGGATCTACGCCTCAGAGGACGAGGTGCTGGAGGCGTTCAGGAAACGCGACGCGCTGCTTCACCAACCGGTCCGCTGGGCAGGCGGCGAAGGCCGAGGCGCGGGGATCGACGGCGATGGTCGGCTGGTGGTGGCGACCGGCGGTGGGACGGTGGCGCTCGAGGCGGGTGAGGTCCACCTCGGCTAGTCGCTGACGGCCTCGGACGCCTCGGACTCCTCGGCGGCGCCGGGCTCCGGCGCCCCGCCGTTCTCCTCGAGCGTCTCGGGCACGGCCTGCGGCGCCTCCGCCTCCTCCGGGGCGGCGCCATTGCTCCGCCTGCGCCGGCGCTTCGAGCCCCGCCGCCCTTTGGGGAAGTTGCGAAGCAGTTCGCGAGCCAGCGCCGCGGGCTTGCGCGCCAGCCGGGTGCGCGCGCCACGCAGCGCCTCCTCGGCCTCCGGGGTGTGGGCCAGCGCCGCCGCCAGCAGCGCTGCCGAGAGCCGCCGGTCCTCCTTGCGCGCCGCATGCACCAACCGGCGGGCGTTGCGGGCGTGGGCCGGTCCGCTCGAGTTGACCAGCAGCCCAAGCAGGCGCTTGGTCTCCGGCCAGCGCTGGACGGCGTACTCCTCGTGGACCTCGCGCGTGTACTCGGCCATCCGCCAGATCCAGGCGTTTGCCTGGTCGCGGCGGCCGATGCGCCGCTCGGCGAGCGCTTGGAGCATGATCTTGACCCCTTCGCGGCGCTCGTCGCGGGGCCAGGTGGCCATCATGTCGATTGCCGTGTCGAACGCCTCGGGGTCCTTACCGGAGGCGATCTCCTGAAGTGCCCGCAGCCGCAGCTGCCCGTGGCGGTTTCGCTGGAGTGCGGTCAGCAAGAAGCGTCGCTTGAGCTCGCCGCCGCGGTCGAAGTGCAGCATCGCCTTGGCTCGCCGCCAGCCGTTGGGGGCCACACGCGCCCCGGCCAGTGCCGCCCACACGTGCTGCTCCCCGTAGTCCAGGTGCTCCACCGCGATCCGCCACAGCTCTCGCTCGAAGACCTCGGCGCGCCGCTCGGGGTCCGGCGTCACAGGCAGCACGCGACGCTCCACGCGCACCCGGCGCCCGCGGCCACGGCGCACCGGCCCGACGACGATTGCCCCGCCGCGATATACGTCGCGGTCGAGCAGCGAGTGCAGCGTCACCACCGGGTCATCGTGCTTGGTCGCGGGATGCACGAAGTCGATGACGATGCCGGCCTCCTTGCCCGGCGCCCGGCGCGTGACGCGCCCCACCCGCTGCTGGTAGACGCGCCTTGACGCGGTCGGCGCCAGGTGCATGCAGATCGTGGCCCGGGGGCTGTTCCAGCCCTCGGCCAGCAGCATGGCGTTAACCAGCACGTCGATCTTCCCGGACTCGTAGTCGGCCAGGATCCGCGCCAGCTGGCGCTTGGGCGTCTCGCCGGAGACGGCCTGCGCCTTCAACCCGAACTCGCGGAAAGCCTTCGCCACGTTGTTGGCGTGGCGCACGCCGGCGGCGTAGACGACGCCGGGCACGCCGTTGAAGCGCGTCCTGTAGAGGTCGGCCACCGCCATGTTGAACGGCGTCTGGTCAAGCAGCTCGGCGAGCATTTCCTGGTCGAATTCGGTGTCCACCTCGCCGCGGCGCAGGGGCACCTTGGCGATCGTCCGCACTCCAGGACCGGGCGGAATGCGGATGCAGCGCAGCGGCGCGATCACGCCGCGCCGCGCGGCCTGGGCCAAATCGAAGCGCGAGGTCTGGGTGGGGAAGAGGTCGGTGACGTGGCGGGCGATCAGCGCGCCGGTGGCGGTCATGCCGATGAAGATCGGTCCCGACCAGGCGCGGATGGCGCCGGAGGTCTTCTCGCCCAGCGCGGTGTGGGCCTCGTCGCAGATGACGATCGTGTAGAGCGGCGAGATGCGGCCCGCGTTGCGCACGAACCACTGGTAGGTCTCGACCGTCACCGGCCCCACGACGTTCTCCGTCTGGGCGTCGACCGTCCCGTCGTCGGTCAACAGCGGCGCGTGGATGCGGTCCCGGTAGCCGCGATCGCGCAGCTCACCGTTGAACTGGTCAACGAGGTTGCGCCGGTGGGTCAGGATCAGGATGCCGCCGGTGCGGGAGGCCTCGACGAAGCCCAGCGCGGCGACGGTCTTGCCGGCGCCGGTGGCGTGCTCGAACCAGAAGCGCCGCGCGGCATTGGGGTCCTCGTCGCTCTCCTCCAGGACGACATCCTCATCGACGTCGGCGTCGTCCTGCCAGTCCAGGGGCTCCTCGTCTTCCTCGACGTTCTCCTCCTCCTCCTCTTCCTCCTCCTCCTCCTCGCCGGGGATGCCCGCCGATGCCAGCTGCGGCGGCTCCAGCGCCAGGCCGTTGGAGCTGCCGTTCCCATTTCTCTGGGCCTCGGCCAGCAGCGCCGTCAGCGTGCCCGACAGCGCGTCCACCTGGTGGGCGGAAAGCACGGCCCCGTCGGCCAGGTGCGGCTCCTCTTCGGAGAGCAGGCGCTCGAGCCCCAACAGCAGCGAGAAGCGCCGGCGCCATTCGATCGAAGGCTGCCTGTGTCCGGCCTCGATCTCGGCGAGCGCAGCGTCGAACGCCGCGCGGCGGGCGCCGCCGGCGGCCAGGGCGTCCTCGAGGCTCTCGCCCTCGTATACGAAGTGTTCGCGCGTGAACAGCTCTGCGCGCGCGATCGCGGCAGGAGTGGGAAGCGGGGTGGTCACACCCATGGGAAGTAAAAAAAAGTGCGTCTGGATAAGACGAGCCGCGGCGTTACGACCGTTGCGACTCAGAATGCGCCCGGCAATGCCGAACTGACGAAGTGGTCCTCAGAAGCGGTGTCCCCCTCGCCCTTGTCCACCAGAGGATAGCGGCTATTTACGCAAATGGTTAGCCGGGCGCACATGCGGCGCCGTGTGTCAAGCTTGTCGGCGATGTCGGTCGTCTCGTACCAGGTCCGCCGCGTGCGCGGCAAGGAGGAGATGCGGGCGGCACTGGCGCTGAGGCATGAGGTGTTCTGCGTCGAGCAGGGTGTGCCGGAATACGAGGAGCTCGACGGCCGGGACGGCGAGGGTATCCACTTGGCCGCGGTGGCCGACGGTGAGCTGCTTGGCACCTGCCGGCTGCTGCTTGTGGGGCAGACAGTGCAGTTCAGCCGCCTGGCGGTGCGGCCCGACGCAAGACGTCGGGGGATCGCCACCAAGCTGCTGGAGCTGGCAGAGGCGGAGGCCCGGGCCGCCGGCGCTAGGCGCCTCGTGCTGCACGCCCAGACTTATGCTCGTGCGCTGTACGAGGCAGCCGGTTACCGCGCGCGCGGCAGGATGTTCATCGAGGCGGGCATCGAGCACGTCGCGATGGAGAGGGTGCTCTGAGCGTCGAGGAAGCGGGGGGCGAGCCCCCGGAGCTGCGCATCGACCCCCTGAGCGGCCACCGCACGATCGTGGCCGGCGCTCGCGCCGGGAGGCCCGGCGGGGAGCTGCGGGCGACGACCTCGCCGCCGCTCGATGCCGAGAGCGACCCGTTCGCCGAGGGACACGAGGACCGCACGCCGCCCGAGCTCTACGCGCTGCGCCCTGACGGCGGCGCTCCCAACTCCCCGGGCTGGACGGTGCGCGTGGTGCCCAACCTCTATCCGGCGCTGGCCTCGCCCGACTCCCACGGGCCCGAGGGTCCGCAGCCCCGTCCCGGCGCTAACGCCGCCCGCGATCTGTTCTGGTCGGCGCCGGCGTTCGGCGGCCACGAGGTCATCGTCAACTCCCCGGAGTCGGTCGTGTCGCTGTCCGAGTTGACCGTGGAGCAGGTGGCTCGGGCCGTCGACGTTTGGCGCGAGCGCATGCGGGTGCACTCTGCGGCGCCCTACGTTCACCTGCTCGTCAACGAGCGCCTGGAGGCCGGGGCCTCGCTTCCCCACAGCCACGCTCAGCTTTATGCGCTCGGCTTTGTGCCGGCGGCGATCGCCCGCGAGCGCGAGCGCTTCGGCGCCTACGCCACGCGCACGATGGGAGGCAACCTGCTGGCCGATCTCGTGCAGGAGGAGGTGCGGGCGCGCGAGCGGATCGTCTCCATCGACGAGGAGGTGGTCCTGATCGCCCCCTACGGCGCCCGCGTCCCGTACCAGCTGCTGATCGCCCCGCGCGTGCCGCGGGCGCGCTTCGAGGATCAGGGCCCGTCCGGCGCGGCGATGATCCATGAGGCGCTCGGCCGGCTGGCGCGCCGCCTCGGCGCAAGCCCGCCGCTCAACCTCTGGGTGCGCACCGCCCCCCAAGGCGCGGACCACTTCTGTTGGCGAATCGACATCGTGCCCAGGCTCACGCAGCTGGCGGGGCTCGAGCTGGGGGCCGGCGTCAACCTGAACATTGTCGCGCCCGAGCAGGCCGCAGCCGAGCTGCGCCAGATCTGAAGGTGCGCGCGCTCGTCCAGCGCGTGAGCCGCGCGTCGGTGAGCGTGGGTGGAGAGCAGGTGGCGGCGATCGGCCCGGGTCTGCTGGTGCTGCTCGGCGTCTCGCGCGGGGATGCACCGGCCGACGCCGAGTGGCTGGCGGCCAAGGTCAGAGGGCTTCGGATCTTCGCCGACGCCGAGGGGCGCATGAGCGATGCCCTCGGCGAGCGCGAGATCCTGTGCGTCAGCCAGTTCACCCTGTATGGCGACGCGCGGCGCGGCAACCGACCCAGCTGGGTTCGCGCCGCGCCGCCGGAGGTGGCCGAGCCCCTGTATGAGCGCTTCTGCGAGCTGGCAGGCGCCCGCCGGGGGGCGTTCGGGGCGACCATGGCTGTGGAAATGGTCAATGACGGGCCGGTGACGCTGCTGGTTGAGAGCCCTGAGGGCTAGGGCCGGTGGCGGCTCTCCGGCAGCCGCTGACGGTCGTCTCGGCCGGATGGGGCACGATAATTGCCCGGCATGCAGCGTTACGGCTACCTGTTCTCGCAGCTCGTGCGGCGCGAGCTGCGCCAGAAGTACAAAGGCTCGATCCTCGGCGTGCTCTGGTACCTGGTCAACCCGTTGGTGTTGATGGCCATCTACGGGGTGATGCTGGGACCGCTGCTCAAGGCGGTCAGCCAGCCCGACTACCCGATCTTCATCCTGGTCGGGCTGCTCGTGTGGCTGTTCTTCTCGCAGTCGCTGATGGCCGCCGCGAGCTCGCTGGTCGACCAGGCATCGCTGCTGTCGAAGGTCCGCTTCCCGCGGGAGTCGATCCCCGCCGCGGCGGTCACGGTTCAGCTGGCGCCGCTGCTGGCGATGCTCGTCGTGCTGCTGCCGGTGACGCTCGCCGTGCGCGGCAACGCCAGCGTCTCGCTGCTGTTGCTGGTGCCGCTGCTCGCATGCCTGTTCGCCTTCACGCTGGGCCTGGCGCTCATGGCCTCCGTGCTGCACGCCTACTTTCGCGACGTGCTGCCGATCCTGACCGCTGCGCTGTTGCCGTGGTTCTTCATCTCGGGCGTGCTGTTCAACATCCAGACGCTGAAGGGGCTGAGCGCGCACCACTGGGTCGAACCGCTGCTGCGGTGGGTCAACCCGATCGCGCCGTTCATCGACGCCGTACGGGCGGTGCTGTACTCCGGCCACGCCCCGTCGCTGGTGACGCTGGGTTACGTGCTGGCCGCGGCGCTCGTGGCGGCGGCGCTCGGCGTCCTGGTCTTCCGGCGCTTCGACGGCGAGCTGGCGGTGGTGCTGTGAGGGCTCAGCCCGCGCCAGGCGAGATCATCCTCGAGGACGCCTGGCGCACGTTCGCGCCTACGGGCGACCGGGGGCGGACGCTCAAGGAACTCATCACCTCTCTCGGCCGCGCTCGGCCCGCCGAGATGCCGCCCACGCAGGCGCTGGCTGGCGTCTCGCTGCGCGTCGCGCCCGGCGAGACGGTCGGCATCGTCGGCCGCAACGGCGCGGGCAAGACCTCGACGCTGCGCGTGCTCGCGGGGATCATCCCGCTGCAGCGCGGCTATGCGGCGTGCGGCGGCCGTGTCGCGGCGCTGATTGAGCTCTCGGCGGGCTTCGGGCGCGAGTTCACGGGCCGCGAGAACATCCATCTCAGCGCGGCGCTGCACGGTTACTCGCGCGAGGAGGTCGAGGGGCGGGTGGAGGACATGATCGCCTTCTCCGAGCTCGGCCACTTCATCGAGGCGCCGATCAAGACCTATTCCTCGGGGATGCTGGTGAGGCTCGGCTTCTCCATCGCCGCCCACCTGGAGGCAGACGTGCTGCTGATCGATGAGGTGCTGGCGGTGGGCGACGAGGCGTTTCAGCGCAAGTGCCTGCGGCACATCCTGGCGCGAATCGAGCAGGGGACCACCGTCGTGCTGGTCTCCCATGCTCCGGGGACGATCGAGCGCGCCTGCCGCCGGGTGGTGGTGATGGACTCCGGGCATGTGGCGTTCGACGGCCCGACCGCCGAGGGACTGCTGCACTACCACCGCATGTTGGGGGTGGAGGATCAATCGCAAGCCGCTGCGCGCCGCTCGGTGCATCGCACGGTGGCGCTGCGCGAAGCTTGGCTCGAGGACGGTGAGGGTCGCTCGCGGCAGGTGTTTCATACCGGCGAGCAGCTGCGGCTGGTGCTCGACCTGGACGCGCCCGACGCCGCGCCCGAGGTCTCGGTGATGATCGAGGTCCGCCGAGTGACCGGACAGAGCGTGTTTCGCTCCCGCGGCGGGGTGACGCCTAGCGGTGGCGGGCGGCTGAGCTTCGAGATCCCGCGCCTGGCGCTGCTGGGCGGCGATTACGACCTGGCGATCGGCGTCCACGAGCCCGGTGACCCCGCCCCGGGGATCGACCGGCTGCTCAGCTTCAGCGTCACCGAGGCCGACGATGCGGATGGGGTGGCTGATCTTCGCGGCAACTGGACGTTCAGCGGCGCCCGAGTCGAGGCGCAGCGATGAAGGATCCGGCGGCGGCGCTCGAGGCGGCCCGGCGCGCGGCAGCGTCGGCACCCGAGAGCGAGGACGATGCGTGGGCCGCCACCGAGCGGCAGGCGCCGTTTGAGATCAGGCGGCTCGCCGAGTGGGCGATCATCGCCCCCGATGAGACCCGGGTCTACTCCACGCGCCGCCTGGGGCAGCCAATCACGGGCGTAAAGCGTCTCCTGATCCGCCTGCTCAGCCAGTACATCGACCAGATCGGCTCCCAGCAGAGCCGCTTCAATGCCCAGCTCGCGGCTCACCTCATCGGGCTCGAGGAGCGCGTCCGGCAGCTGGAGGCAGCGGCCGAGACGCGCACCGACGCCCGCAAACCGACCCCGGAATGAAGGTCTCGCAGGTCCTCTGTGCCGCGGGCCCCGTCGACGCGGTGACCAATCAGGGCTTTGCCTGTCGCGCGCTGTTCGACGAGTGGGGCTGGAGCGGCGCCGACTACGCGCCGGTGCTGGCGGCCGGGCTTCCGCGGGGGAAGCTGCGCCACCTGCGCGAGCTTCGCCCCAGGCCGGATGAGGTCCTGCTGCTTCACTACTCGGGCTATGCTCGGGGTCTCGAGCAGGCATTCGACTCCCGCCGGCGCAGCTTGCTGATCTCCCACAACATCACGCCGGCGAGCTACTTCTGGGACAGCGATCCTTCCGAAGGGGTCCGCTGCGAGCTGGCTCGCACCCAGCTCAGCGAGCTGGCGGCGCGGGTCGGTGCCCTGGCCGGCGTCTCGGAGTACAACGCGCGCGAGCTGCATGAGCTGAGCGGACGCGCCGCGACCGTGATCCCGGTGCTGTTCGATCGCTCGCGGCTGGCGCCCGTCGGCGCACCGCCAACCGGTCCGCCCACCGTGCTGTTCGTCGGCCGTCTCGTGCCGCACAAGCGCCAGGACCTCGTGATCCGCGCCTTCGCTCGCTACCGGCGATCACAGCCAGACGCCAGGCTGGTGCTCATCGGTACCCCGCTATCGCCTGAGTTCGCGGCCAGCCTCCAGCGGCTGGCGGAGCGGCTCGCCCCGGGTGCGGTGGTGTTTGAGAGCGGGGTCTCGGGCGAGCGCCTCGCCCAGCACTACCGCGCGGCGCATGCGTTCCTGTGCCTCTCCGAGCACGAGGGGTTCTGCATCCCGCTGCTCGAGGCGCTCCACTTCGGCGTTCCGGTGGTGGCGCGTGACCGGGGGGCTGTGGCAGAAGTGCTGGGCGACGCCGGGGTGCTGCTCTCGCCTGAAGACAGCCTGACGACGGTCGCGGAGCTGCTGAAAATCGTGGTCTCCGATGGTGAGCTGCGGGACGAGCTGCGTGCCCGGGGCGACCGGCGCCTCGCCGTCTATGACCACGCCCGCACCGCCGGGCGACTTCGCGAGCAGCTGATGGCGCTGGACGCGTGATGAGCGTTCCAGAGCGCGTCAGGGTTTCGCTGTCCGCCCTCGGGCTGAACCGCTCGATGCTCGTCAGGCGCCTCGTGCATCTCGGCCATCCTCGGCTGCGGACTGTACGGGCCCGGGCCATGGCCGGGGGTGGCCCGGGCGCGCTGGCCCTGCGGGCCGCTGTGCGCTGGCTCGAGGACGGGGTGGTGAGGGTGCCTCAGGGGCATGCGGGAGGGCTGGCGTTTGAGCTGCGCTACATGCCGATCTCCCACGCCCATCTGGGCTCGATCGCGTTCGGCAACCTCGAGAGCGGCGTGCAGGAGGCGATGGTCAGACACCTTCCGCGCGGCGGCACCTTCTACGACATCGGCGCCAACCTGGGCTTCTTCTCGCTCCTCGGAGCGCACCTGGTGGGGCTTGCGGAGGGCCGTGTGTATGCGTTCGAAGCGGCGCCCGACAACGCCGAGGCGATCGGCGTCAACGCCCGCCGTAACAACGTGCGGAACATCACGGTGATCGCCAAGGCGGTCTCCGCGCATTCCGGCCGAGGCCGCTTGCAGGTGGTCGACGACCAGAGCTGGTCTAAGCTCGAGGATTACGGCCACCACCCGTTCACGGAGAACGTGATCGAGGTCGAGCTGGTGGCGATTGACGACATGCTGCGCTCCGGGGAGCTGGATCCGCCGACGGTCGTCAAAATCGATGTCGAGGGGGCGGAGATCGCGGTCATCGAGGGCATGCGCGAGACGATCGCCGCTCACCACCCGGTTCTGATCTGCGAGCTGCACGACACCCACCGCGAATTCGCCGCTGCGATGGCCGATGTCGGCTACCGGGTGATCAACCTCAACGGTCCAGGTCCGATCGAGGCGGCCGGGCCGAGCGCGCATGCGCTGGCGCTGCCGGCGCTTGATCCCGGCGACTAGCGATTCGCTTCCGGGGCCTCTACAACGGGCTGTGCCCGGCGCCGCCGTAGATGCGGTCCAGGCGCCGCTGCGAGCAGCGGTCGACGCCCGGCACGGCGGCGTTCTCGCGGTAGAGCGAGTACCCGGGCTCGACCTTAAGCGGCGACCCGACCGCGTCTGGGGGGCGCGGCCAGCCGTTGTAGGACACGATGTAGTCCGCCTTGCGCGAGATTGGGACGTGCGGGTAGTCGGTCCCCAACAGCGGAACTTGCGAGCACAGCGGCCGCGCCGAGAGGAAGTAAGCGGCCCACAGCTGGTCTGGGGGTGGCATGTCGAGGCGGATCGAGGCGCCTTCTGGCACCGACTGCGCCCAGCTCGAGAGCTGAATCGTAGGCCTGCCCAGCTGGAACCCGGTCGCCTCGACCTCCGCGACCAGGCTGCCGGCGCTTAGGACGGCGAGCACGGCGATGCAGGGGACGGCCGCCCGTCGGAGGCGGCCCGCGCCGACAACGGCGATCAGCAACAGCAGCGGCCCGATGAAGGCCAGCAGCTTGAACTCGAAGTACCAGCCGTAGGCCCTCTGGCGGAGGTAGATGGCGATCAGCAGGCCGAGCGCCAGCAGGCCCCCGAGACCCCAGGAGAGTGCGCGGGGCTGGCGCCACAGACCCACGACGGCCAGGGCCAAGACGCCGGCAACCAGCACCAGCGAGGCCGGCGAGTTCGGAAGCGACAGGAAACGGTCGAACGGGATGTAGTGAGTGAGATCGCCGCTCCATGGGAGCAACGAGTGACCGGGGAGCAAAACCTTGGCCGCCGCCACACCCTTGTCGATCGCCCCGGCGATGGGGATGGCCAACAGCACCGCCAGGGGGACCATCCACAGCAGGCTGCGGCGCCCCCGGTAGAAGTCCGAGAGCCGCATGACCCGCTCGCCCGATTTGATCCGCCGCCGCCGCGCGTCCCACAGGAACACGGCGATGGGCACGATCGGGATCGGCGCCGCCAAGGGATAGGCGAGCACCAACACGAGCCCGAACAGCAACAGCAGCACGCCGAGGGCGCCGCGCGCCGCCCGACCGATTCCGGGCTGAACCAGCCACCAGGCCGTCACCAGCGTGAACGGCATCGCGAAGAACCCCCACGTCTGGTTGAAGTAGGGATTCATCACCGTGTGCAGCGCCTCGCGGTCCAGCGCGGCCACCGCCATGGCGGCGAGGGAAATCGCCACCGGCGCCCGCAGCACCTTCCGAGCGACCAGGAACAGGCCAAACGCCGCGAGCCCCAGCATGGCCGCCGCGAGCGCCGGCAGCACCTGCCAGGTGGCGAGGCCGGAGACGCTGGAAACCGCGGCAAACGCGTAGTAGATCGGGTACTTCGACTGCCACGTGGGCTGCATCTGGTTGATGGGCTGCGAGACGTTCACCGACGTCGGGTACGAGTGCTTTAGGAACTGCGCCACCCCGGTCGCCACGTGGGCGTCAGAGCCAGTGCCGGTCGGCGCCACGTAACGGAGCTCGGTGAGCATCGGCATTAGCGTCACACCCATGATCAGCACCGCCAGTAGCGCGGGCCATGCCAGGCGTGTCGCCGGCGCGCCGGGCCACCCCCGCCTTCGCACCGCGTAGCCGCTCAGCGCCAGGCCCGCGGCGAGGGTGAGCGCCAGCGCCACCGGATAGGGAACCGCGGCGAACCCGAGCACCGTCAGCGCCAGCCCGAGTACGCAGCCACCCGTGGGCAGAACCCACAGGAGCTCGTAGTCCTGGAGCGCCGCGGGCAGCAGCAGGCGAACGACCCCGAAGCCCGCAATCCCGTAGGTCAGCGCCGTGGCTCCGAGCGTACGCAGGACGTCGGGCATCGGCTTGAGCGCCTTGTACAGCGGCGAGTGGTCGAAGTGCAGCACGAGCGCGGCGAAGGCCACCAGGACCAACGCCGCCAGCCCCCATTCCGCGCCGCGGGCCGCGCGGCCGCTCAGTGGCGATCGTCGGGCAGCCGCCGGTGGCTCAGGGCCGCTGTGGCGCGGCGGATGCAGCTGGTCGTCCGGTGGTGAGGGGGCAAGACCCGGCGCCGCCGGATCGCCAGTCGAGAGATCCAAAGCGCCCCATTGATACCAGGGGAGGCCCTTTAAGCGCGACGGCCGGCACGACGTTCCGCCGTGCCGGCCATAGTCGGGGAGTGAAGTTGGCGGCTAGCTGACGCCGGCCACCATCAGGGTGTTGTTGTCCGGGTCACGGAGCCAGAACAGCGGCGGCACCGGACCGCCCATGCGGCTGACTTCCGCGTCGACATCGACGCCGCGCCCCTTGAGCTCGGCGTGCAGGCCATCGATGTCGGCGGTCTGAAGGCTGATGCCGGTCTGGGCCCCGCCGGCCTCGCGGCCGGGAGGCGGGGGCGCGAGCGCGATCGTCGTGTCGGCTCCGGGGGGCGCGACCTCGACCCAGCGATACTGGTCGCCGAACGGGATGTCGACCCGCTTCTCCATGCCCAGCTTCTCGGTGTAGAACTGGATCGCGCGGTCAGGATCGGAGACCAGGACGACGACCGTGTTGATCCTGCTGATGGAGGTGGTGGTTGCGGACATGTGCTCCTCCTGCTCGTTGGATGACACGAGCTAAGACCCGGGGCCGCGCAGAAACTCATCGCTGACGTCGGTCTTAAACGCCGGGGTGCCTCCATCCTCCGCCGCCCGCGCCCGGGCGCGTGACTCGGTGAGCACGCGGGAGACGAACACAGGATTGCCGAGCAGATACCGGCGCCACATCCGCCGCGGCTCCAGGGCAAGGCGGAAGATCCACTCCAGCCCGTTGTCCGCCAGCCAGCCGGGGGCGCGCGGCACGCGGCCCGACATGTAGTCGAACAACGCGCCCACCGTCCAGACCACCGCCCCTCCGAGCTGGTCGGCGTAGCGGTCCACCCACAGCTCCTGTTTCGGCGTGCCCATGCCGACCAGCACCAGCTGCGGGCTGTGCTCGAGGATGTCCTCGATGACCCGCTCGTTGTGAGGGGACTCGACATCGAAGAAACCGTGATGGGCACCGACGACGTCGAGACGCGGATACCAGCGCCGCAGCTGCGCAGCCGCTTCGCGCGCGATCGGCGGTTCCGAGCCCAGCAGGTAAAGCGAATGGCCTCCCAGCTCGCACAGCGTGGCCAAGCCCCAGATCCAGTCGGCACCGGTCATGCGGTGGGGAACCGGCAGGTTGAGAGCCCGGGCCGCCAGCCGTACGCCGTAGCCGTCGCAGTACACGACGTCGGCTCGCCGGAGGGCGCGGCCGAGGCCGGGCGTGACGCGCGACTGGTTGACCACATGGGCGTTGACGTACATCACCCGTCGCGTGTGCCCGCCGGCGGCCCAGGTGGAGATCGTCCGTAACAGCTCCGTCGGCTGGGCAAGGTCGATCGGGATGTCGAAGATCGCCGCCGAGGGCCGGTCTCCTTCGATCAACTTGTGTGCCCCGTTACCTGAGCTTGCGTGCATCGCTTGCCCCGTCACGTGACCTGGATGGTAATGGGGTCACGGCGGCGAAACGTACGGTTGTTCCGTCCACCGGCCAATCGCCCGCCACACACCGTGGCAGCGCTGGAGATGATGGAATCGTCGCGATGCCCATTGCCGTGATCCTTCCGGCGGCCGGGGGCGATGCCCGGGCTCACCTGACCGCTGAGGCGCTCCGCCGGCAGCGGACTGCCCCGGTCGCGACCGTGTCTTCCGTCGTTGACGCGTTGAACGCAGCGGGCGAGCTAACCGACGAGTGGATCTGGCTTCTGGAGGGCGGCGTTGTGCCGAAGCCCGGCGCGCTGCAGGCGCTGCTCGATGTCGCGCTTCGCTTCGAGCGGCCGCCGGCGCTGCTGGCCAGCACGGTGCTGACCCCGGAGGGGACCCTCGACAGAGCCTCGGCTCCGGTCGCAGAGGTCCGCCGCGCAGAGCGTGTTCTGGACGCTTGCGAACATGGCTGCGTCGCGCTGCGGGTGGCTCGCAGCGGGTCGCTGCTCGTGCGGGCGGGCGCGCTTGCCGGGCTGGACGTGAAGGACACCTCACTCGTCGATCGCGACTTGCAGTGGACCGCGTTGTTGCTCAGACGCGAATGGGGGGTGCTCGTGCCCAACAGCGTGGTGATCCGCTCTGTGCGCAGCACTCGAGTGTCCCCGCAAAGGGTGCTGGCGCGGCTGGCGAGCTCAATCGGGATGCTGTCGAAGGTTGAAGCCGCTGACCGGCCGTGGTTTGCCTATCAGCTTGCCGCGCAAGGTCTGGCGTCGCTCATCGACCCACGGAGGGGCGAGCGATGAGACTCAGCGCCTCTTCGAGAGCTTGCGCCGAGCGCTCGTCCGCAGCGCGTCGCGCAGCGCGCGAGCGATCGCCAGGATGCTCTCCCGATCCCGGTTTCTCCCTACATAGCTGATGCTTGTAGAGACCAGAATCCAGAGTCGCAGCAATCGATCCCGCATCGGTCGGTCCTGACCGAGCGCGATCAACAGGGTGTTGCGGGCGTGGTAGTAGAAGCGCCCTGGACTCGCTGACATGCAATCGTCGGGCGCTGGCGTATCGTGAATCGCCACGCTCGACGGGACGAACAAGGCGACATCCCCGCCTAGCACCACGCGGCTCGTGTATTCGATGTCGTCGCTCCACAAAAAGTAATGCTTCAGCGGCAGCCGATGCTTGTCGATCGCGGCTCGGTGCACGAGCAGCGAGACGAATGTCGCGGCCCGCATCGGCAGAACGCCGCGCCTGGCGCCGTCCATCACCAGCGCTATTCGTCTGCGCTCCAGCATTGGGAAGTTCATGGGATGAATGCTCCCGTCACGCCAGATCACCTTGCTCGCCAGCAGCATGGGCTCCGCGCGGCCGTCGGCGCCCGCGGCGGTGCGGGAGGCGGATAGCAGCGCTGCCAGGGCGCCGGACTGGGGGATGGTGTCGTCGTCCATCAGCCACAGCCAGTGTGCGCCGCGCTCGTGCGCCCGCTTCATGCCCTCGTGAAATCCGCCGGCTCCGCCTAGGTTGCGCTGGAGCGCAAGCACCTCGACGTCCCTGTGCTCGGATTCGAGCATTGCCGAAGTTCCATCGGTCGAGGCGTTGTCGACCACGAGAATGTGGTCTGGCCGGCGTTCCTGGGCGGCAAGCGCGTCCAGGCACGTACGCAGCTTCTCCATGCGATTGTGGGTAACGACGACCGCCCAGACCGCGTCCATAGCGCGAGCGTAACGCGAGCTTAGATCTCCAATGACCCAGTATGAGTCGGATACAGCTCGGCTCGGGCGGCGTAGAAATCGTCGTGGCGGGAGCGAAGGTAGGAACCCAGAGCGCCGGGCTGCCCTCTCGACCGCCACAGAGCTAGCGGACGCCGCAGATAGAACGACGGCGAGCTGAACTCGCGGAAGTGGCGCCGGTACAGCCGTGAGACCGGCGGGCGCACGCATTCCCGGCGGCCAAACCCGCGGATAAAGCCCCTGAGGATTGGTGGGAGAGCGCGCGCACGGGCTGGGATGCGGGCCGAATCGAGCATCGCCTTCGCCACCAGGTTCGCCAGCACGAGCGCTGCGTCACCTGGGCGCATGAGCTTGCCTGCGATATAGGCGAGATTTTGCATGTGGGTGCTGTACAGGGAAAGTGGGGCTTCACCGACCGGCGGCTTCATATGCACGGCGCTCACCTCGGGCAGGAACAAGTGACGGAAGCCCCGATCAAGCAGCCGGATCGTGAAGTCGAGTTCGTTGCCCCAGATGAAGATCTCCGGGTCAAAGCCACCGAGGGCTTCGGCCGCCCGGCGCGAGATCAGCGCTGCGCATCCCCAGAACGACATGAGCCCGACGCGGTACTCCGAGCTGAACTCATAGCCTGGATCGAAAGAGCTGACGACGCGGAACGAGACGAGGTCGGCGCGGTGTACCTCGGCCGCGTCTACGGCCCGGATGAGGGCATCCCCAGCCAAGTAGCAATCATCGTCCAGTATCAGGAAGTAGTCCCCGTGGCCTGCACGGAAGCCGCGCGTCCATCCGGCGGCTCCGTTGTTGTCGTTCGCGATCGCTCGGACGTGTGGAAACTCACGCCGCAGCATGTCGGCGGTTCCGTCCGTGGAGGCATTGTCGACGACGACGAACTCCATCCGCTCCCGAGGGTAGGCGAGCTCGTCGTGCATGATTCGCAGCCCCCGCGCCAGGAGCTCCCGGCGGTTGTGGGCCAGGACGTTCACGGTCACAAGCGGTGACTCGCGCGGGGGCCAGGACACGGGAAGATTCTCGCTAATAGGTGGAACGCTACGCTGCCGCCCGCATGTCGAGACCGGCGGTAGATGTGGTGGTGCCTTTTGCCGGGTCGGCGGCCGAGTTGCAGCAGCTCTGCGCGCGCCTTGCCGAGCTGGAGCTGCGCACCGGGGACTCGTTGCTCGTCGTCGACAACACACCGAACCGAGGGCACAACGAGTTGGCGAGCCAGCCGGGCGTCCCCGTGCTCCGGGCCGCCGAGCGCAGGACGCCAGGATTTGCGCGCAACCGGGGCGCCGGCCAAGGCAGCGCTGAATGGATCGTCTTCTTCGATGCTGACTCAACGCCCTCGGCGGACCTGCTCGACCGCTACTTTGAGCCCGAGCCCGGCGCGCGGACCGCGGTGCTGGCCGGGGGGGTGCAGGACGAGCCCGTCCCGCCCCACGCGCCGTCTGCCGCCCGCTACGCCTACATCCGCGCCGCGATGAGTCAGGAGAACACATTCGGGTTCGGGGACTGGGCCTATCCGGTCACGGCCAACGTGGCAGTTCGCCGCGCGGCGTTCGAGGCCGTCGGAGGGTTTCATGACGAGCTCCGTGCCGGCGAAGACGCCGATCTGAGCTACCGGCTGCAAGCCGCCGGGTGGGAGGTGGAACGCCGGGAGGGCGCCAGCGTTACCCACCGCAGCCGGCAGACGCTGCGGTCGTTCGCCGCGCAGAAGGCGATCCACGGCGCCGGCGGTGCGTGGCTCGAGCGCCACTACGAGGGCACGTTCCCTGCCCGCCGCCGGCCGGGGCTCTTGTGGTGGGGGCTGCGGACGACCGTGCAGGGACTGGTGCGCGCGATGCGAACCCGGGACCGTGACCGGGCGCTATGGGCGCTGTACGAGCCCGTCGAGGTTGTGGTCTGGGAGTTCGGTCGCTCGCTGCCAAACGAGCGCCCGCTCACGCCGCGAGTCTGGTGGCTTGCGCTTCGCCATCTACGGCCTGGACGCGGCGCTCCCCGCGTGTAGGGCCGCATGCGCTCCGCGTTCGTGATCCTGTCCTCCGACGAGGCGACACTGCTCGAGACGTCGCTGGCGGCAGCCGGCGCCGACGGCTTCGACGAGGGCCTGGTCATCGACAACGCGTCAAGCGACGCCACCGCCGAGCTCGCCGCCCGGCACGGAGTGCCGCTGCTGCGGCTGGAGCGGCGCGTTCCATACACCGAGGCCATGAACGCTGGGCTACGGCGGGTTGGGGCCGACGCGATCGCCATGCTCCAGGCCGATACCTTCATCGAGCCCGGTTACCGCAAGGCTTGCCTGCGCGCGCTCGCGCAGCCAGGTGTGGGCGCTGTCGCGCCGAAGCTCCTGCGAGCCGACGGGCCCGCCCCGGAGGATCGACTGCGAAGCATCGATGCCGTCGGCATGTGGGTCGACCGCCGGCGCAAGAACGGGCTTGCCGGACACGGGCGGCCCGAGCGAGAGTTCCAGCGGGCGGCGGACATCTTCGGTGCCGATGGTGCCGCCGCCGTATACCGCCGTGACACGCTCGAGGATTGCGCGGTCTTCGGGGAGGTGTTCGACGAGAACATGCCGGGCTGGGGGTGCGATGCGGACCTCGCCTGGCGCGCCCGCCTGCTCGGCTGGCGCGCCCGGTACGAGCCCGAAGCGGTCGTGCGCCACATCCGCCGATATTCGCCCTCCACCCGGGCACGCTCCAGCGCGGCCGATCGCCGCACGCAGTTCCGCAACCGCTATCTGATGATCGCCAAGAATGACTCGCTTTCGGACCTGCTCCACGACCTCGGGCCGCTGCTGCTCTACGAGCTGCTGGCGGCCGGCTATGCGCTGCTGCGCGAGCGCGAGCTGCTGGGCGGCTATATCGAGGCCGCGGGCCGGTTACGCGGAGCCCTGCGGCGCCGGCGCGTCGTACAGGCACGCCGGCGCGTCAAGCGCGTCCCGTTCGGCATGCTGCCACCGGGATAGAGGCCGCGCTCGCCCTCACTCCGGCCACCAGCCCGGCGCCATCTCTGGATCGCCCTCATGATGGGAGCCCATCGCCAGCAGTTCCAGGCCCTCAGGGCCGGCCTCAAACGCGCGCGTCGCGCCAGGTGCCACCCGGATCGCGTCGAACCGCGCGATGTCGCGCACATCCTCGTCGACAGCCACGCGTCCCGACCCTTCGAGCACCACGTAGACCTCCTCATCGACGCGGTGCGAATGCCCGAATCCCTGGCGTTTGCCCGGCCTCAGTCGCTGCAGGCTGAGGCCGATGTCGACGGCGCCGAGGGCGCCCCGCGCGAAGCGGGCCTCGCCCATCTCGCCGAAGCCGGCCTTGGCCGCCATGTCCTCGACGTCCTCGAGGTTGACGATCGTGAACCCCTTCTCGCCCTGCTCTTGGCTTCCGGTGCTCATCGTGGTGCGTTCTCCCATAGGCCGATGACGTTGCCGGCGGGATCGGTCACGTAGGCGTAGTAACCCATCCCGGTGACCTCCTGCCGCCCTTGGACGACGCTTCCTCCGGCGGCGGTGATCTTCTGAATGGAATCCTCGATCGCCTCGACGGTGATCGTGATCACCGGGGCGCTGGCGATGGCGCCGCGCTCGGTGATCGCGCCGTTGATGGCTCCAGGCTCGGTAGGAACCATCGTCTGCTGATCGACTTCCACGGTGGTGGCCGTCGTGTAGCTGCCCTCGCCGCCGCCCATCTGGACGGGGATGTCGTTTATCTGCCAGCCGAACACCGAGCTGTAGAACTGCTTGGCCTTGTCTTTGTCGTCGGCGGGGATCTCGAAGTGGGTGACCTTGTCCACGGCGTCAGAGCTCCTCGTTCGTGGTGTGTGCTTCGCCTGCGCCGCTTCTCATACCAGATCGGCGCGGGCGCCCTGTTGATCGCGCGGGGCTCAGGGGCGCCGGCCTTGGGATCCAACCCCCATTACGTGAACGAGCTGCCAGCGCGTGGCGCCATGTGCTGCACTGCGGGTGCTATAGCCCCCGTTTCGTGACACGTGCGGCCATCCCGGCGTCGCAGATTCACGTTTGGGGGTTGCCGACATCCACGGCCCACCTTCATCAGGACCAAGTCTTGACGCACTTAGGCGGTTTCGCCCTAAGCCGCGCATCGCTCGCAGATCCCGACGATCGCGAAGTGCGTGAACCGTGCTTCATGCCCGAAGCGACGCTTGATCTCGCGTCTCACCGGATCGAGCTGGCGGGGCTCGAGCGCGCGAGCGCGCCCACAGCGCTCGCAGAACAGATACTCGCGCTCGCCGCGGCCCACCAGCACGTATAGCCCCGGGCCGTGTCCCAGGTGGACGTGACGCACGAGTCCGTGGCGCTCAAGCGTCTCGAGGTTGCGGTAGACGGAGGCTAGATCGAGGTCGTGGCGCTGGGCGAGCTGCTCGGCCGACATCGGATCCTCGGCCGCAAACAGCGCTTCGAGCACCAGACGTCGTGAGGTGGACAGGCGCATTCCGCGCTCCCGCAGCGCCTGCACGGCGCCGCGCAGGTCCTCGAACCTAAGCGGCTCGACTTCGGGGGCCTGCGTCATGGACCATCTCGCAGTCCGGAAGCGGGCACGCCGACGTCCTCGAGGTGCGCGCTCCAGCGCTCCTCGATCCGCCCGTAGCGCCAGACGCCGAGGGCGATTGTCCAGGTGAGAACGAACATGCCGACGATCACGAACCCCAGCGCGTTGACGTCGATGTTCTCGAACCAGCTCCAGAACGAACCCGACAGGTTGAGCTCCGATGCGACGAGGCCGCCCAGCTCGATCGTGCCGATCACGACAGCCACCGCGACCGACAGGCCGGTGATCGTGATGTTGTAGAAGATCTTCCGCACGGGCTTGGAGAACGCCCAGCCGTAGGCGAAGTTCATGAACGAGCCGTCGATGGAATCCATCAGCGACATCCCCGCGGCGAACAGGATCGGCAGGCACAGGATCGCGTACCAGGGCAGCCCGGCGCCGGCGGCGCCACCGGCCAGCACCAGCAGCGCCACCTCGGTGGCCGTATCGAACCCTAGCCCGAACAGCACACCGATCGGGTACATCTGCTGGGGCTTGGTGACCGCCTTGGTCAGCTTGCCGAGGATGCGGTTCATGAATCCCCGCTTGTTCAGTTGCGCTTCGAGCTGCGCCTCGTCGTAGCGGCCTGTGCGCATCTCCCTGAACACCTTGATGATCCCGAGCAGGATCACCACGTTCAGGGCGGCGATCAGGTAGAGGAACGAACCAGAGACGAGCGTGCCGATCCAGTTCGCGACTTGGTGCAGGTTTGAGTTGTCGTTCTTGACAGGCCCGTCGAGCGCGCGTACGCCGACCGAGATCAGGAAGGCCAGGGCAAAGACGATCGTCGAGTGGCCCAGGGAGAACCAGAAGCCCACGCTCATGGGGCGCTTGCCCTCATTCATCAGCTTGCGCGTCGTGTTGTCGATCGCCGAGATGTGGTCGGCATCGAATGCGTGCCGGAGGCCGAGCGTGTAGGCGGTGACGCCGATCCCGATTGTCAACGCGCCGGCGGTCCCCAGGGGGTAGTGGTGCGGCGCCACGAGGGCGATCAGCATGAAGAAGCCCACCACGTGCAGGGCCAGGACGACCCCGCCCATCAGTGTCACCGTGCGCCACTGGCCGGCGTCGAGGTGCCGGCTCGCGCGACGGGCGGAGCGCGCCAGGCGGAGGGCAGCGTGCACCCCGCCATTATCTACAGACCGTCGCTATTGCGAGGTAATCGCAGTTACCGCCTGGCCACGCCCGGTAACACCGGTTACCGTCAGCGAGCGCTTCGTCCGCGCTCGGTACAGGGCTCAGCCGGCACGGGCGCCGAATGACTCAGGCCGGCTGGCGATGGAGTCCAGCATCGCCGGGAGGTGCTCGTCGAGGTCGCCACGCATGTGCCATTCGTTGCCATGGCCGCTGACCAAGCCAGCAGCCGACAGCCGCGCCAGGGCGTGTGACACCGACGGTCGCTCAGCGGCCACGAGGTGGCCGAGCAGCTGATGCGTGAGCGGCAGCGGCAACCGGATCCCGCCCCGCTCGACCTTCCCCCAGCGAGCGCCTAGATGCCACAGGAGCAGGGTAAGCCGGATCTCCAGCCGCGGCTGGGCGGCGATCGCGCGCTGGACGTTCAGGCTGGCCGTGCGCCGGGCCGCGCGCTGCAGCAGCGCTTGCATGATCTGCGGCCAGAACCTGACCCGCTTGGCGAAGTCGCCGTCCAGCAGCGCGAAGCGGCTCGGGGTCAGCGCCCGGCACCCCACCTCGCAGGAGAACAGCTCCTCGTGGTCGCTCGGGACAGGCTGGATCAAGTCTCCGCTTCCAATCAGCTCGGCGGCAATCCGGTCACCGACCGCCACGTTTACGACCAGCAGTCCGTCCAGGACCAAGACTCCCGGTCCGGGCGAGGCTCGCCCTAGCCACTGCGGTAGCGGCAGGACGCCGGCCTCGGTCTCGAGCGCGCGGACGATCGCCGCCGCCCGCGCCGGGGCGCGCACTTCGTCCTCAAGCCCGTCGCCCAGCTCGGGGTCGAGATCTAGCAGGCATTGCGCCGACGCGTGCACGCCTTGTGCCACAGCGCCGACTCGCGGACGAGCGCTTGACTCGTAGCGGTTACGCACGGCGCGCCTCGGTGACGCTCGCCGGTGCACTGGACGGCATGGGACCCACTCCCACTTTTTCAGTCTATGCACGCCGCGGCCCCGCTTCAAACTCTTCCGCTGGGTGTGGGTTTTGTGCTGGTAAGCGTGATTACCGTCACTGGGGTTACCGCCCGTTTCTGCCAACCCGCGCCGGGGTGGTATTCAACGCCAGACCAAGGGTCGGGGTTGCCGCCGCGGCGAGAGGAGAGGTTTCGATGTGCCTGGCGATACCAGGACAGGTCCTGGAAGTGGTCGATCCGATCAACCAGATCGCCAAGGTCGATGTGGTCGGCGTCAGGCGCAACATCAACGTCAGCCTGCTCGCGGAGGACGGATCGGGGGCGGCCCCCGGAGACTGGGTGCTGATTCACGTGGGGTTCGCGATCTCGCGCATAGATGAGCAGGAGGCCGAAGCCACGAGGACGCTGCTGGAGGCCATGGGCCAGGAATACGAGCAGGAGCTCGAGGAGCTGAAGGCGAGCGTCATCGAGTGACGGACCTCCACGCCTGCGACTCGCATCACTGCATCACCTGTGGCGACGACGGGCTACCGATGACGGTCGTGCGAATCGATCAGCAGCGTGGGCTCGCGCTGTGCGTCGATGAGCACGGAGCGCGGGCGACGGTGGAGACTGCGCTGGTGGAGCCGGTTGCCACGGGCGAGCGATTGCTCGTCCACGCCGGAACGGCGATCGCTGCGCTCGGAGTCCCGGCGGGGCAGCGAGCATGAAGTTCGTCGACGAGTTCCGTGACGCCGAGCTGGGCCGCGCAGTCGCTGCCGAAATCCTGTCGCTGGTGGAGCCGGGCGCCCACTACAAGTTCATGGAGGTCTGCGGCGGGCATACCCACTCGATCTACAAGTACGGCGTCGACGACCTCCTGCCCGCCAACGTGGAGCTGGTGCACGGCCCGGGCTGTCCGGTATGCGTGATCCCGATGGGTCGCGTCGATGACGGCATTGCGCTGGCGCACACCGACGGCGTGATCTTCACCTGCTTCGGCGACATGCTGCGAGTGCCTGGGTCGGAGGGCAGCCTGCTCGAGGCCAAGGCCGCCGGCGCCGACGTACGGATGGTCTATTCGCCGCTCGACGCGCTGCGGATTGCCAAACAGAACCCGGATCGCGAGGTGGTTTTCTTCGCGATCGGCTTTGAGACGACTGCCCCATCAACCGCGCTGACGCTGAAGCGGGCCCGGGCCGAGCGGGTGGAGAACTTCTCCTGCATGTGCAACCACGTAACGATCGTGCCGCCGGTGCGCGCGCTGATGGAGTCTCCGGACCTACGGCTGGATGGGTTCATCGGGCCGGGTCACGTCTCGACGATCGTGGGGGCAAGGCCATTTGAGTTCATCCCCGCCGACTACGGCAAGCCGCTCGTGATCGCCGGCTTTGAGCCCCTGGACATCCTGTACGCGATCTCGATGATCCTGCGCCAGCTGAGCGAAGGGCGCTGCGAAGTCGAGAACCAGTACAAGCGCGTCGTCCCCGACGAGGGGAACCTGCGAGCCCTTCAGATCATGGCCGAGGTGTTTGAGCTGCGGCCGCACTTCGAGTGGCGCGGGCTGGGGTTCATCTCCCATAGCGGCCTGAAGCTCTCGGCGGCCTACGCCGAGCTCGACGCCGAGGAGCGCTTCAGCGTCCCGGGCGTTCGCGTCGCTGACCCCAAGGCCTGCCAGTGCGGCGAGGTCCTAAAGGGCGTTATCAAGCCCTGGGACTGCAAGGTGTTCGGAACGGCCTGCACGCCCGAGCGCCCGATCGGCACCTGCATGGTCTCCTCCGAAGGGGCGTGTGCCGCCTACTACAACTTCGGGCGCTTCGCGCGCGAACGGGAGGTCGTGTGATGGCCGAGGCCGTCACCGAGCGCGAGCAGAGGATCCTGGGGATCATCGAGACGGCTCGGAGCAAGCGGCCCAAGTTCCGCGACGAGCAGATCAACATGGCTCATGGAGCCGGGGGCAAGGCCACGCAGAGCCTGATCGAGGGGCTGCTGCTACCGGGGCTGGCTAGTGAGCACGCGCTAGGCGCTCAGACGCTCTCGCAGCTGGCCGACGCGGGCGCGGTCGAGGTAGAGGGGCTGCCGCTAGCCCTGACTACGGACTCCTTCGTGGTCAGGCCGTTGCGCTTCCCCGGTGGCTCGATCGGCGAGCTGGCCGTGAACGGCACCGTCAACGACCTCGCCGTCGGGGGCGCACGGCCGCTTGCGCTCACCTTGTCGCTGATCCTCGAGGAGGGCCTGCCGACACAAACGCTCCGCGATGAAGTGGGCGCCATCGCCGACGCCGCTCGGATGGCCGAGGTGGCGATCGTGGCCGGCGACACCAAGGTGGTGGAACGCGGCAAGGCCGACGGCATGTACGTGTGCACGGCCGGTATCGGCTGCCGCGACCCGCGGGCCACGCTGGCGCCGGACATTTTGACGCCGGGAGACAAGGTTTTGTTGTCCGGGAGCATCGGCGAGCACGGCACGGCAATCATGCTGTCGCGGGGCGAGTTTGAGCTGGACGCTGAGGTTTCCTCGGACACGCGCTCGCTGTGGCCCGCGGTCGACGCCCTGCTGGAGGCCGTGGGGCCACAGCTGCGCTGCCTGCGGGACGCCACGCGGGGCGGTGTGGCCTCGGTGCTCAATGAGCTGGCGCGTGCATCCTCGGTGGCGATGCTGGTGCGCGAAGATCGGATCCCCGTGCTGCCGGTGGTGAGCGGGGCGGCGGAGATCCTGGGGATCGACCCCATGTATGTCGCCAACGAGGGCAAGCTGGTGGCCTTCGTGGCGCCGGAGTCCGCCGACGCCGCTCTCCAGGCGCTCCGCGCCGTTCCGGGGTGCGAGCAGGCAGCCGAGATCGGCGAGGTCCGTGGCGAGCCTCCGGGGATGGTCCTGGTCCAGACCGCGTTCGGCGGGCGGCGGGTGATGGATCAACTGGTCGGCGACCCGCTTCCCAGGATCTGTTGACGGCCGCGATGCACGAGCTGTCGATTGCCGAATCAATCGTGAACATCGCTCTCCGGCACGCCGACGGCCGTCCGGTGAGCAAGGTGGAGCTGGAGGTCGGCCACCTGCGACAGGTGGTGCCATCGGCGCTCCAGTTCGCCTTTGAGCTGCTCAGCAATGGCACGGTGCTTGAAGGGTCGGAGCTGGCGATCGAAGACGTACCGGCCCGCGGGCGCTGTCGGGCCTGCGCAGTGGAGACGACGATGCGGGCATTCCCGCTTCAGTGCGGGAGCTGCGGCGGGCTCGACCTGGAGATCGTGGCCGGCGACGAGTTGCTCGTCACCGCGCTCGAGCTAGAGGAAGACCTAACTGGAATAACTACCGAAGGGATGGGCCATGGCGGTTGAAGAGCAGGCTTCCGGCGTCGACGAGGTGCACATCCTGTGGATCTCCGAGGGGATGAGCTGTGACGGCGACTCGGTATCGATCACCGCGGCCGGCCAGCCGGGGATCGAGGACGTGCTGTTGGGCGCGATCCCCGGACTGCCGAAGGTGAACCTTCACAACAAGGTGCTCTCGCCCACGCTGGGCGGCGAGGAGTTCCTGCTGCCCTTCCGCCAAGCCGCCAGGGGTGAGCTCGACAAGCCGTTCGTGCTGGTGATCGAGGGCTCGATCCCCAACGAGAAAATCAACGGTGAGGGCTACTGGAGCTCATTTGGCAACGACGAGGCCACCGGCGAGCCGTTGACGCTCAACTGGTGGATTGATCAGCTGGCGCCCAAGGCGTGGGGCGTGGTGGCAATCGGCACCTGCGCCACGTACGGGGGGATCCACGCCATGGCCGGCAATCCCACTGGCTGCATGGGCCTGGCCGACTACCTGGGGTGGAACTTTCGCTCGGCGGGGGGCCTGCCGATCGTCAACGTCCCGGGCTGTCCCGTGCAGCCGGAGAACTTCATGGAGACCCTCACCTGGCTGCTCTACCAGGCGGCTGGGCTGGCGCCGACGATTCCGCTGGACGAGGCGCTGAGGCCGCAGTGGATCTTCGGCAAGACCGTGCACGAGGGTTGCGATCGCGCCGGCTACTACGAGCAGGGCGACTTCGCCAAGGACTACAACTCGCCGAAGTGCCAGGTGAAGATCGGCTGCTGGGGCCCGGTGGTCAACTGCAACGTCCCCAAGCGTGGCTGGATGGCCGGCATCGGCGGCTGCCCCAACGTCGGCGGGATCTGCATCGGCTGCACGATGCCCGGCTTCCCGGACAAGTTCATGCCGTTCATGGACGCCCCTCCGGGCGGCGGTGTCTCCACGGCGATCACCGGCGTCTACGGCCCCTTCATCCGCAAGCTGCGCGGAATCACCAACAAGACGATGAACAAAGAGACCAAGTGGCGCCACAACCGGCCCGAGCTGACGACCGGCTACAAGCCCCGCTGGGGGAACTGATCGCACCGGGACTGACGAGCTAGAAAGCGCGAGAGGAGACAAAATGGCAGTTAGGGAGAGCGTCAAGCCGGAGGCAGGCAAGCTCGTGGACATGGCCTGGGATCCGATCACGCGGATCGTGGGCAACCTCGGCATCTACACCAAGATCGACTTCGACAACCAGGAGGTCGTCTCGTGCAAGAGCACGTCCTCCCTGTTCCGCGGCTACAGCGTGTTCATGAAGGGCAAGGACCCCCGCGACGCGCACTTCATCACCAGCCGCATCTGCGGGATATGCGGTGACAACCACGCGGTCTGCTCGTGCTATGCCCAGCAGATGGCCTACGGCGTCAAGCCCCCGCCACTTGGCGAATGGATCGTCAATCTCGGGGAGGCGGCCGAGTACATCTTCGACCACATCATCTTCCAGGACAACCTGGTGTTCGTGGACTTCTGCGAGCAGATGGTGAGGGAGACCAACCCCAGCGTGTGGTCGAAGGCCGAGAGCACCGAGGCTCGGCATGCGGAGCTACACGGGTACCGCACGCTCGCCGACATCATGCGCTCCTACAACCCGTTCACCGGCGAGACCTACAAGGAAGCACTGCTGATGAGCCGGATCGGGCGGGAGATGATCTGCCTGATGGAGGGACGGCACGTGCACCCCTCCACGATCTACCCCGGCGGCGTCGGCACGATGCCGACCCCCACGCTGTTCACCGATTACCTCAGTCGCCTGCTGCGCTGCCTGGACTTCATCAAGAAGGCGGTGGCGATGAACGACGACGTGTTCGACTTCTTCTACGAGGCCCTTCCCGGCTATGAGGAAGTCGGGCGGCGGCGCATCCTGCTCGGCTGCTGGGGCGCGTTCAACAACCCCCAGCACTGCAACTACCGCTACGAGGACATGCACCACTGGGGCGATGAGATGTTCGTTACTCCGGGGGTGGTGGTGGACGGCGAGCTCGTGACCACCAACCTGGTTGACATCAACCTGGGGATCCGGATCATGCTCGGCTCCTCCTATTACGAGGACTGGGTGAATGAGGAGACGTTCGTCTCGCACGATCCGCTTGGCAACCCGATCGACAAGCGCCACCCCTGGAACCAGACGACGATCCCCAAGCCGCAGAAGCGCGACCTGGAGGGTGGCAACTACTCCTGGGTCATGAGCCCGCGGTGGTATGACCAGCGCACGGGCCACAACCTGGCGCTGGATACGGGTGGCGGTGCACTGGCCCGGCTGTGGGCCACGGCCCTGGCGGGCAAGGTCAACACGCCCTTCGTCAAGGCCACCGGGCAGAGCGTCCTGATCAACCTTCCGCAGACTCCGAACACTCCGGAGCAGACGCTCGAATGGAAGGTCCCGCAATGGTCCAACGCGATCGAGCGCGACCGCGCGCGGATCTATTTCGTCGCCTACTCGGCGGCGATGGCGCTGCACTTCGTTGACCAGGCGATGAACGAGCTCAGGGCGGGGCGGACGAAGGTGTTCGAGGACTTCGATGTTCCCGACGAGGCGATCGGCTGCGGCTTCCACGAGGCGGTGCGGGGCGTGCTCTCGCACCATCTCGTGATCCGTGAGGGCAAGATCGCCAATTACCACCCCTATCCCCCCACGCCCTGGAACGGCAGCCCCACGGACTCCTACGGGACGCCCGGTCCCTATGAGGACGCGGTCATGGGCCAGCCGATTTTCGAGGAGAACGACCAGGATCATTTCCGCGGGATCGACATCATGCGCGCCGTGCGCTCGTTCGACCCCTGCCTGCCGTGTGGAGTGCACATGTACCTGGGCAACGGCAAGACGCTGAAGACGGTGCACCAGCCGATGTTCGGCGAGCACAGCTAGCGATGGGCGAAGTCGAGCTTCGCCAACCGGCCGAGCTAGTCACCGATGTCGAGCGGCGGCTCGAGGAGCTCGAGTCGCTGCCCGACCCGGCGGCCCGCGAGGCGGCGACGGGGGTGATGGGGGCGCTGCTCGAGCTCTACGGCGCCGGGCTGGAGCGGATCGTCGAGGAGATCGCCGCTCGGGACGATGGCCAGCTCGCCGAGGCGCTGGCGGGCGACGAACTGGTCTCGCACCTGCTGCTCCTGCACGGTCTGCATCCCGCGCCACTGGAGCGCCGCCTGCTGGATGCACTGGGCGAGGTGCGCCCATACCTAGAGTCCCACGGGGGCAACGTCGAGCTGCTGGGCGTCGAGGGCTCGACTGCTCGCCTGCGGCTACAGGGCAGCTGCAGCGGCTGTCCGTCTTCGACCATGACGCTCAAGCTGGCGATCGAGAACGCGATCCACAAAGCGGCGCCCGAGATCGAGGAGGTCCTGGCCGAGGACGCGCCGGCGCCCGGGGGCGCACCGCTGCTCCAGATCGAGCTCGCCCCGGGGGCGGGGGCCGCCGCGTCCGGAGATTCCATGGGCCTCCCCTTGTCCCAAGGCTCCGCGCCCCCACCGCGCGTCGCCGCTGGCGACGGGGGCGGCGACTGGACGATGGCCGGGGGGCTGCCGGATCTCGCCGAGGGTCGCAAGCTGATCAAGGACGTCGCCGGTCACACGATTGTGTTCCTCAAGGTCTCCCAGCGGGTCTACGGATACCGCCCCTCGTGTCCCGCCTGCGGGGAGTCGCTGGCGGAGGCCTCACTGGCCGGTATAGAGCTCACGTGCTCGGGATGCGGCGCGCGCTTCGATGTGCTGCGCGCGGGCCGCTGTCTCGACTCCCCTCAGCTTCATCTCGAGCCGGTTCCGTTGCTGGTGGGAGACGACGGGTTGGTCAAGATCGCGCTCCCGGTGAGCGCCTAGTGCCTCCCACCGGCGCGGGCCGGCTGGCCTCTCCGCGCCTCCGGGCGCTGACCCAGCGCACGGCCCAGCAGGCGGCCGAGCAGCTGGAGCGGTGCGAGCTGTGCGGCGAGCCCATCCCCAGCGATCATCGTCACCTGCTGGACGTACAGAACCGCGAGCTGCGCTGCGCTTGCCGAGCGTGTTCGCTGCTGTTCGACCGTAAAGCTGCAGCCCAGGGCAGCCTTAGCCTCGTTCCGGACCGTCGCCTGGTGTTGGAGGGCTTCGAGCTCAGCGACATGACATGGGAGCGGCTGAGGATTCCGGTCGACATGGCCTTCTTCTTCCGCAACTCGGAGCAGGAGCGCGTGGTGGCGTTCTATCCCAGTCCGATGGGCGCGACCGAGTCGCGACTGGAGCTGGCCGCATGGGGACAGATCGAGCGCGAGAATCCAGTGTTGTCCTCGATGGAGCCGGACGTCGAGGCCCTGCTGGTCAACCGGGCGAAGGGCGCGCGACGCTACTACCTGGTGCCGATCGAGGATCCCTATCGCCTGGTGGCGCTGATCCGCACGCGCTGGCGGGGCTTCACCGGCGGGCGCGAAGTGTGGGACGAGATCGAGCGGTTCTTCGACGCGCTGGACGGGCGGGCGCGCCCGCAGCGACAGCCAAGCACTACAAAGGAGACGACATGCCGAACATAAACCTCGGTCAGGCGGAGGTGAGCCCCGACATGCCGGCGCACACGCCAGGCATCCAGCAGGGCAATGCCAAGGGCTCCTACGAGAAGATGAAGGGCCACAACCCGGACGGAACCTCAACTGCACAGCGCTCGACCGGGATCAACCCCAAGACCCACGACCCGATCGACCCGAGCATGCCCAACCTCTCGCCGGGCTAGTCACCAGCCGGGCCAGTGTCAGGCATGCCGAACGCAGCGCCCCTGCAAGCAATTCGAGTTCCAGAGCTCAGCTTCACGATGCGGGGAGCGCGGAGCCTCGAGCCCGCAGCCATACCGACGCTGGAGTTCGAGTTGGGCATCGATGCCGCTGGCCAGCCGATCCGCTCGATCCTGCTGGACATCCAGATTCAGATCGCCGCGCGGCTGCGCGAATACGCTCCGCCGGCGCAGGAACGGCTGCTGGAGCTGTTCGGATCGCCAGAGCGCTGGGGCACGACCTTGCGCACATTGCCCTGGATGCGGACCACGGTGGTCGTGCCCCCGTTCGTCGACCACACGATTGCCCAGCTTCAGATACCAGCGACCTACGACCTCGAGGTCACGGCCGCGCGCTATTTCGCCGCGCTCGAGGACGGCGAGATCCCGCTGGAGTTCCTCTTCAGCGGCTCGGTCTTCTTCAGCTCGCCGGAGGGCCTCCTGCAGACCGCGCGGATCGGGTGGGACCGCGAACTCGACTATCGGCTACCCGTTTCCGTCTGGCGCCGGGCGATCGACCGCCACTTTCCGAACAGCGCCTGGCTGCGTCTCGGTCGCCAGCAGTTCGAGCGCCTGTGCGCCTACAAGGCGCGGCACGCCTTCGCCAGCTGGGACGACGCGGTGGCCGCACTGCTGAACGGAGACGAGAGCCGATGACGCCTGATCCCGTGCGTGCGATCGCCGACGCAGTTCTGTATGAGGGCTACATCCTGTGGCCCTATCGCCGCTCGGCGCTGAAAAACCAGCGCCGGTTCACGTTCGGCGGCGTATATCCGCCGGCGCACAGCGAAGCGCACCCGGACGACGCACCGAGAATGCGAAGCCAAGTGCTGGTGCTGGGCGACGGCGATCCGGTGGTACAGGTGAGTGTGCGCTTTCTTCAGGTCGTCAACCGGGATGCAGCGCGACGCGTCGGCGAGCGCTTGGAGCCGGTCGACGAGCTGCTCGTGGGCGGCCGGCGCTACCTGCGCTGGGAGGAGGCTGTCGAGCGGGAGGTCCAGCCGGCGCCAGCCGCGATCTCACGGCTGCTGGCCGAAGCGTCGACGACGCCGATCGAGATCGCTGGCGGAAGCGCGACCGAGGAGCTGGTCGGCCCCGCCGGCCAGCCGCAGGGCGCCCTGGTGCGCAGCTGGCGGGAGCTTCAGGGTCACGTGGCGCTCCAAGCCGAGGTCTGCGAGGAGGGCTGCTGGCGGCTAAGCGCCGAGGTACAGAACCGCACGCCGTTCGCCGGCGACTCCCGGCAGTCGGCGCTCGAGCAGACCTTTTGCTCGACGCACATGCTGCTGCGGGTGAGCGGCGGCCAGTTCGTCTCCCTAACCGATCCCCCGCCGGCGCTGTCGGCAGCGGCCGGCGGCTGCCAGAACCTCGGCAACTGGCCGGTGCTGGTCGGGGAGGCCGGCGAGCGCGCGACGATGCTGTGCTCTCCGATCATTCTCGAGGACTATCCCCGCGTCGCGCCCGAGAGCCCCGGTGATCTGTTCGACGGCGGCGAGATCGATCAGCTGCTGATCCTGAACATCCTCACCCTGACCGAGGAGGAGAAGGCCGAGATGGCGGCCTCCGACCCCCGCGCCCGCGAGATCCTGGAGCGCACCGAAGCACTGACCCCAGATCAGCTGATGGCGCTGCACGGGACGATCCGCGAGTTTGGAATGGCTCGCTGATGCCCGGCTACTGGGAGGAGCTCGAGCGCCCGGCGCCCGACAGCGTGCTCGTGGCGGGCGGCGAGCTGCGGGCCGGCAGCCGGGTGTGCCTTCATCCTCGTGCCGGCGGCGACGTCTTCGACCTGGTGCTGGAGGGCCGTAAGGCGGTGGTAGAGGCGATCGAGCAGAGCCTCGATGACGAGATCGTGCTGGCGGTGGTCGTCGAGGACGACCCGGGCCGTGAGCTCGGTTTCGCCCGTCAGCCCGGACACCGCTTCTTCTTCTCTCCCGCCGAGGTGGAGGTGTTGCCAGCTGAGGCTGCGACCGCGACCGCAGCGCCGGCCCGACGCGTCCTGGTGGCGGGCATCGGCAACGTGTTCCTCGGGGATGACGGCTTCGGTGTGGCGCTCGCTGATCGTCTGGCCCGACGGAGCCTTCCCGAAGGGGTGGAGGTGGTCGACTTTGGGATCCGGGGAATGGATCTAGCGTTCGCGATGCAGGACTACGCCGCGGTGGTCCTGCTGGACGCGATTCCGCGCGGCCAGCCCCCCGGAACGCTGTACGTGATAGAGGCTGACGACGGCGCCGACGGGGACGTTGCGATCGACGCGCATGGCATGGATCCGGTCAAGGTCATGGGGCTGGTCCGCGCGCTTGGCGGCTCGGCGCCATCGACGTATGTTGTCGGTTGCGAGCCGCAGACGAAGATGAGCCCGGACGACGAGGAAATCGTGGCGTCGCTGTCGGAGCCGGTGCTGGCAGCCCTGGCCCCCGCGGTAAAGCTCACCGAGTCGTTGCTGCAAGACATCATCGGAAAGTCAACAGACCAGGAGGTGCCCAGAGCATGAGCGAGATCCGCATAGGCCCCAAGACCCAGGTCGTGGGAGTGCTCACGATCGTCGGGGCGGTCGCCGCCGCCGTCGCAGCGCAGCTGCCCGAGATCCGTCGTTACCTGAAGATCGAGGCGATGTGAAGATGAGCGAAGAGCCAAGCGACGACGAAGCCCGCAAGGCTGAGGAAGGCGAGCACCTTTCCTCTCCGGAGCCGGGCCATCCGGCCGATGAGACGGAACCCTCGGGCGGCATGCAGGAGGGCGCACACGAGCATCCGGAGGACATCGACGACACGACGCCTGACAAGCAGTCGAGTCCATAGCGCAGACCCGGCTAGGCGTTCGGCCGGTTCCATGACCAGAGGAGGACTATGCACAGGACGAAGGTGAAGATCGTCGAGGACGCGCTCGACGCCAACAACACGATCGCCCGGGCCAATCGCGCCGACTTCGATCGCCATGGCGTGACGGTCGTAAACCTCATGAGCGCCCCCGGCGCGGGCAAGACGACGCTGCTCGAGCGCGTGGGAGCCAAGCTCCCGTCGGGCGTCAGGCTGGGTGTGCTCGAAGGCGACGTTCAGGGCTCGCTGGACGCCGACCGGCTGGCGACGCTGCACGTGCCCGTCACGCAGCTCAACACCGACCCCGGCTTCGGCGGCGAGTGCCACCTGGATGCCAACATGGTCCGCTCGGCGCTTGACGCGCTGCCGCTGGAGGAGATCGATTTGCTGGTGATCGAGAACGTCGGCAACCTCGTTTGCCCCGCGGAATTCAAGGTGGGCGAGGACGCCCGGGCGATGGTCTGCTCGGTGACCGAGGGCGAGGACAAGCCGCTCAAGTATCCGTTGATGTTCCGCACGTGCGAGCTGGTGGTGGTCAACAAGATCGACCTCCTGGAGCACCTCGACTTCGACCTTGACCGCTTCCTCTACTACCTGGACCAGGTCCACCCCGGCGTCGAGCACATGCTGGTCAGCGCCCGCTCGGGCGAGGGCGTTGAGGGCTTCACGGGCTGGCTTTCAGGCGTTGCCCAGAGGGAGCGGGTTCTGGCTTGACGCAGTCAGTAGCCGCGGACGCGCACGCCGCTCGTCTGGGGCGGCTGCTCGACGAGCGCACCGACGCGAACGCCCGCTTCTTCGCCGCCCATGCGGCGAGGCTGGCCCGGCTCTGCCATCTGATGGCGGAGCGGTTCGCCCGCGGCGGGCGGCTGGTGGCGTTCGGGCGCTCGTCGGCCGCACGCTCCGACGCACGGCACATCGCGGTGGAGTTCGTGCACCCGGTAATAGTGGGAAAGCGGGCCCTGCCGGCCCTGGGTCTGGCCGGCGAGGGCGGTGACCTGGCGCGCCAGGTTGAGCTGCTGGTGCGCCCCGACGACATCGCGATCGCCTTCGGCTCGGACGAGGACGGTGGCGAGGCGGCGAGCGCGACCGCGCTGGCGCGCGAACGCGGCTGTCTGACCGTGGCCTTCGCCCCCGCCGGGGCGGAGTGGGAGTTCCGCCCGGACGTCGAGGACCGCTACATCCGCCAGGAGCTGGTGGAGACGCTGTATCACGTGCTGTGGGAGCTCGTGCACGTGTTCTTTGAGCACCGGGGGCTGCTCGAGGGTCGCTCCGAGCGGCGCTCGCACGACGCCGGCGCCTCGAGCTTCCTCTATCCGTTCCTCGCCGAGCGCGAGCACGACCTGGAGGGCGTACTGGAGGACGTGCGCAGTAGCGTGCTGATGAAGGCCGAGGAGGTGGGCGCGCTGCGCGCCCAGACGCTGGGAGACGGTGCCGAGACGCTGATCGCCGCCGCCGCCGCCGCCCGCACGCGCCTGGAGCAGGGGGGCATGCTGATGGCGCTGGGCAACGGTGGCTCCGCCACCGACGCCATGGACGTCGTGGCCGATTTCCGCTCGGGCGAAGGCGGCCGCCACGGCTGGCCGGCGCTCGATCTCACTGAGGATCCGTCGATCCTGACCGCGATCGCCAACGACATCGGGACGGAGGCAATCTTCCTGCGTCAAGTGATCGCCTACGCACACCCGGGCGACGTGCTCCTGGCGCTCTCCACCTCCGGCAACTCGGCCAACGTGATCGACGCCCTGGGCGAGGCACGCCGGCGGGGGGTGCTGACGCTGGCCATGGTGGGCTACGACGGCGGCCGGGTACGCGCCGAGCAGCTCGCCGACCACGTGATCGTCACCCGCTCCCAGCACATCCCGCGCATCCAGGAGGCGCAGGCCAGCGCCTATCACGCGCTGCGCGACCTGGTGGGATGATGGCCTCCGGCACCCTGGAGCGCATCCGTGTCCGCCTGCGGGTCACGGGCACGGTCCAGGGCGTCGGCTTCAGGCCTTACGTCTACCGCCTGGCGAGCGAGCTGGGGCTGTCGGGCTCGGTGCTGAACGACGAGCGGGGCGTGCTGGTCGAGGCCGAGGGGCCGTCCGCAGCAATCGCAGCGCTGTTCGAGCGCCTGCCACGCGAGGCGCCGCCGCTTGCCTCGATCGAGCGCCTGGAGCGCGAGCAGTTGCCGGCAGTTGGCCAGAGCGGTTTTCGCATCCTGGCCAGCGAGCGGGCGGGCGACGCCGACGCCCCGGTCTCGGCCGACAGCGCCACCTGTCCCGAGTGCCTCGCCGAGCTGTTCGATCCCGGGGACCGGCGGCACCGCTACCCGTTCATCAACTGCACCAACTGCGGTCCACGCTTCACGATCGTCCGCGGCGTCCCCTACGACCGCCCGCTGACGACGATGGCCGGCTTTCGCATGTGCGAGGCCTGCCAGGCCGAGTACGACGACCCGCTTGATCGCCGCTTCCACGCCCAACCCAATGCCTGTCCCGAGTGCGGGCCGCAGCTGTCGCTGCTGGGTTCGGACGGATCGCCGACCGCGCTTCGGGACGGAGCGCTACACGTCGCGGTGGCCGCCCTGCGCGAGGGAGCGATCGTCGCTATCAAGGGCCTGGGCGGGTACCACCTGGCGTGCCTGGCTGCGGACGAGCACGCCGTCTCCGCGCTGCGGGCGCGCAAGCACCGCGAGGACAAGCCGTTTGCGGTGATGGCCGGCGACCTGGAGGCGGCACGTGAGCTCGTCGAGCTCGGCGAACAAGCAGAGGCCTTCCTCTTGGGGCGCGAGCGCCCGATCGTGATCGCCCGGCGCCGCGATGAAGCGGCGGTCGCCAGCGCGGTCGCGCCGCGCTCGCGCGATCTGGGCGTGATGCTGTCCTACTCGCCGCTTCACCACCTGCTGCTGGCCGACGTCGGCGAGGCGCTGGTGATGACCAGCGCCAACGTCTCAGACGAGCCGATCGCCTACCGCGACGAGGATGCCCTGGAGCGTCTGGCCGGCATCGCCGATCTGTTCTTGATCCACGACCGGCCGATCGAGACCCGCACCGACGACTCGGTGCTGCGGGCGATCGCCCGCCGAGGGCCGCCGCTGTTGATCCGTCGCTCGCGCGGCTGGGTGCCGCAGGACATCGAGCTGCCGCTGGCCGCGGCACGGCCGCTGCTGGCGTGCGGCGCCGAGCTCAAAAGCACGTTCTGTGTGGCCAAGGGCAACCGGGCGTGGGTCTCCCACCACATCGGCGACCTTGAGAACTACGAGACGTTGCGCAGCTTCACGGAGGGCATCGATCATTTCCGGAGGCTGTTCGCAGTGCGGCCGGAGGTAGTGGCCCACGACCTGCACCCCGAGTACCTCTCGACGAAGTACGCGCTGGAGCGCGACGAGCTGGAGCCGCTCGGCGTCCAGCACCACCACGCCCACCTCGCCGCCTGCCTGGCCGAACACGGAGCACGCGGCCCGGCGATCGGTGCGATCTACGACGGCACCGGCTTCGGCACCGATGGCACGATCTGGGGCGGCGAGCTCCTGATCGGCGACCTCGTCGGCTTCGAGCGCGCGGGGCATCTGTGGCCGGTGCGGCTGCCGGGCGGGGCGCGCGCCGTGCGCGAGCCGTGGCGAATGGCCTGTGCCTGGCTGCACGCGGCGCTCGGCCAGCGTCCGCCGGCGCCGCCCCCGATCGCAACGGAGATCGGCGAGCGGCGGTGGGGCGACGTGTGCGCATTGATCGAGCGTGGCGTTGCGTCGCCTGTGGCATCGAGCATGGGCCGGCTGTTCGACGCGGTGGCCTCGCTGTGCGGGTTACGCCAGACGGTCAACTACGAGGGTCAGGCCGCAGCGGAGCTGGAGGCGGCGTGCGATCCCGACGAGCGCGACTTCTATCCCCTGCACCTCTCGCGCCAAGACGGGACCCTGCTGCTCGATGCGCGGGAAACCGTGCGGGCGGTGCTCGACGACGTGCGCGCCGGATGCTCGGTGCCCACCGTGGCGGCGCGTTTTCACAACGCCGTGGCGTCAGCCACCTCGTCGGCGCTCGTGCTGCTCGCGGCCGAGCATGGCATTGACGTGGCCGTCCTGTCGGGGGGCTCGTTTCAGAACCGGATCCTGCTCGAGCGCGTCAGCGCCAACCTGCGCCAGTCGGGACTGCGTGTCCTGGCACCGAACAGGCTCCCCCCGAACGACGGCGGGATCGCCTACGGCCAAGCCGCCGTGGCCTGTGCGCTGATGGCCGCTGGGGGTGAGGGCGCGCGACCTTAAGCCGGAGCTACGGCGTGATGAGGTTGTGGACGTCGATCACCTCGATGTCCATCTCTCCCGGGACGTTCGGCTTTACATTCTCCTCGAACCACCGGTCATGCTGCTCTCTCGATTCCCAGATTTCCGAGACCGTCATGCCGTCCGGAGCGGCAAACGCTACGTGGTACATGAAGCCCGGCTGCTGCTTGAGCCGCGGAGTCAGCTGCGATGACACCTGATCGTATGTCGACGCATCCATCCCCGCAACGTGATGTCGGTAAAGCACGGCCACAGTCCCCTCCTTTGCCGAAAGAATGCGGGACTATATCCCTGGGCCGAAAAGTCGGCGGCCGGGTGACCAGCTAGGGCCGGCGGGCGGCCCCGCGCCACCCGTTGGGTGCCCTGAGCGCCTGTGCGTATACCTCCCAGGTCGCCGCCGCGGCGTCGCTCCAGCTCCAGTCCGGCGGCGGTGGCGCGGGCCGGGATAGCGACTCTGCCGCCCGCACGAGGCCGTCGAGGTCGTCGATCGGCGTCAGCTTCGCACTGGCGCCGAGCACCTCGCGTAGCGCCGGGACATCGCAGGCCGCTACCGGCGTACCGCAGGCCAGCGCCTCCACTGGCGGCAGCCCGAAGCCCTCCTCGTCGCTGGGGAACACGAGTGCCTGGGCCCCGGTGTAGATGGCCGCTAGGTCATCGTCCGAGACGACGCCCGTCAGAGTTACGTCGGGAAGCTCCCCCGCCCAGCGGGCGGTGGGCCCCACAAGCACCAGCGGCATGGTGCGCTTGGCGCGCGCCAGCGCGGCGATGCGCTTGCGGGGATCCGGCGTCAGCATCCCTCCGACCCACAGCAGATAGTGCTCGGGTAGCGAGTACCGCTCGCGCACGGCGCTCACCTCCGCTTCTGGGCGGGCTACAAACGCCGGTGCCGGCGCCTCCGGGATCACGGCGATGCGCTCGGCCGGAATGTCGAGCGCTCGCATCGCGTCGTCGGCGACGGCCTGGGTGGGAACAATCACCCGGACCGCGCGCTGCACCGCCAGGTAGCGGAGCTTGAAGCGAATCCCGGAGCGCAAGTACTCGCCGCGGCGTTTGAGGGGCACGAGGTCGTGCAGAGTGACGACCATCGGGACGGGCGAGCGAAGCAATGCGCCCTCGATCCACGGGGCGTGGAACACGTCGCAGCGGCGCGGCCGATGGGATTCAACGATCTCCCCCTGGTCAGGGCGCGATGTGCGCAATGCGTCCAGCAGGCAGCGCGTGTAGCGTCCGACGCCACGGGGGTCCTTCCGGGGGCGGCTGTCGAAGACGATCCTCGTGAGCGCCACTCTAGTCGGCCGCGCGGGCGGATGTCGGACGGCCTAATTGCCGTAGTTTCAGGCGATCAAGGACTATTTTGAGGACCTGTGGAGGCGCCTGCCCGACGATCTCTCGTCGCCAGACTTCGAGTTGCGGCGGGCCTTCCTGCTCTCGGCGCTACGCCCGGGCGACCGCGCGCTCGACCTGGGCTGCGGGCAGGGAGACTTCACCGCTGAGCTGGCGTCCGCGGGAGCCGCGGCCGTGGGCGTGGAAGTGGCCCAGGCGGCGCTGGAACGGGCGGCTCGCGCCCACCCGGATCTCGAGTTCCGCCTGGCGCCGATCGACGGCGCGCTGCCATTCGCTGAGCATGAACTCGACCTCGTGTGGGCCAGCGAGGTAATCGAGCACGTCGCCGACACCGCCCGCTGGCTGTCGGAGATCAGGCGCGTGCTCACACCGGGCGGGCGCCTGCTGGTGACAACCCCCAACCACCCTCGCGCGGCGATCCTGCTGCACGGCCTCGAGCGCTACTCGGAGCCGCTCGGCGACCACCTACACCTCTACACGCGGCGCTCGTTGCGGGCCACGCTGCTGGACTTCGGGTTCGACGGCGTCGAGATCCGTGCTGCGGCTGGTGCCCCGCTGTTCAGGCGCCTACTGCTGGCGCGGGCCGTGCGGGGTTGAAGGCCTGGCCTCAGAGGCCGAGGACTAGGGTCAGCGCCTCGTCGACGCCTCGCAGCTCATCGGCGTCCAATCTTCCCGCGGATCGCCCGAGTCGCTGCGGATCAACCACGGTCGTCTGCTCGACGAGGATCCGCGTGTCTTGGCCGCCGACGTTGACGGTTGGACGGAAGCTGGCCGGCGCTGCCCTGGTTGAAGTTGGAGCCACGATCGTCGTGCTCAGGTCCAGCAGCTCGTCCGCCTGAAGGATCACGGCATACCGTGCCCCACGCTGCTCGCGACCGCGCGCCGCGCGCGGTGCGGGCAGGCGGAACACCTCGCCTCGGACCACCTCAGTCGACGGTGCTCGGAGCCAGCTCGCGCATCTGTTCGCGGACGGTCCGCATCTCTTCGCGATCGGCCTCGTCTGCCGCCAGAGCGAGCGCTTCTTGACGTAGGGCTGAGCGCACTCGTCGGCGCGCCGCGGCTTCGCGCAGCGCAGTCCGCACGGCTTCTGAGTCGCTCATCCCAGAGGCCCGAATGACCTCTAGTGCGTCTGCGGAGCTGCCGTCAAGGCGGACGTGCAGGGAGCGAGCCATGTCTGGGTCAGCGTAGCACGAATCGTGCTACATACGTGGGATCGGGCGGCAGTGGCGCGGTCCTGGCGCCTTACTTGAGGATCGTGAACGTGAGTCTTGCGTTGGTGCTGCCCGCGGTGTTAGTTGCGCTGATGATCAGGGTGTAGCGGCCGGGTTTGAGCTTCTTTGAGCGAGGGATGCGGCCCTGGAAGCGGACGCTGTAGGCGCCGGCGCCGGCTGAGAAGCTGAAGCTGCCCGCGGTGATGATCCGCGGACAGCGGCGCTTGCGGCGGTTCTTCGCGGTCTGGGCCACGCAGCGGCGACCGACGCGGCGTCCGGGCAGCGGCTGCGTGAACGCAAACCGCACTCTCGCCGCCCCGTTCACCTTGAAGCGGAACGTAGTGCCGACGGGCGGTGTGCGCACCCGCGCGATGGATGCGAACTTCGGCAGTTTGTTGCCGCGCCGCCAGCGGGTATGCGACTGGCCCACACCGGTCAGTTTCACCCGCGTCGCGCCCTGGGGGATGCTGCTGCTGCCTGGGCTGCCAGAGGAAAGAATGGTGCCCGGCGCCGGCGTGCCCGCAGACGGCGGGGCGTTGTAGGAGAACACCACCATCGGCTGAGGGATCGGCACCATGTAGGACCCGACCGGGACAAGTCCGACCGAGCCGCCGGGCGGGACGAGGCTCGAGCCGCCACCACCGCCGCCCCCTGGCTGGCTAGTCGGGGTGCCGTTGACCACCACGCTCGCCCCCTGGCCGCCGCCCCCGCCGCCATAGAGGCCGGCGCCGCCGCCGCCGCCAAACGCGCCCGCACCCGAGCCTCCGTTACCGCCGGCTCCGCCCGCGCTAGGGACGCCTGGCGCTCCCGGTGCGCCCATTGGCGTCGCCGGTGCCGCCCGCGCCGCCGGCCCCCCCGGCGGTGGACGTTCCCGCTCTGCCGCCCTCGGCGTTGCCCTCGTTGGGGGGAGCGGTCCCGTCGGCGCCGGCCGCGCCGCCACGACCAGGAAGTGAGCCCGAATCGAGCGGCCCGTTGGGTCCCCAGCAGCCGTCCCCACCACCACCGGCGGCAACGACGAGAGGCGCGCTGTAAGTGGAGACGTGGCTGTCCCCACCGCCTCCCGTACAACCAACTCCACCGCCGCCAGCCCCAGGGGCCAGGTAGCCTCCGTTACCGGCCACCTGGATTGAAAGGAGGCTGCCTGGCGAGACACCGAGGCTGCCGGCGACGATGGCTCCGGCCCCACCGCCGTTCTGGGGAACAATGCCGCCGGAGGTGCCACCCGTGCCGCCTACCGCATACACCCTCAACGAAGTGACACCGTCCGGAACCGTGAACGTCGCCTGCTGCCCTTGCTGCTGGTAGGAGCACGTCACGGTCGTGCCGGACTGCGTGCAACCGGGCTGGAGCGCGGCCTTGGCGTTCGTGGCAGCAAGAGCCCAGATCCCGACTGACACCAAGATGAACAGCGGTAGTGTCCGGCCCCGCCGCATGACTACGATCTGTTTCACACTCGCCAGCGACCTCATCGTGGGTCCTCGCGATCCCGCAAGTTAAAACGCGTTGAGCTACGCGAAAGTTGCGCCCTGTGTCTGAAGGTCTAGCGCGCTACGCCACGTCCCAGCCGAAGTAGACCTCGGCGGCGCGGATCTGACCGTCTCTGAACGCGAGGACCTCCGTGTTCCGTCCGCGCTTCCCGGCCGACATCTCGGACTCGTAGGTCACGATCACCTCGTCTCCGGACTCGACCATCCGCACGAAATCGAACTCCTGACCTCGGCCGGCACCGGGCCAGCAGCGCTCGAAGTAGCCACGTCGGTCCAGGCCGACGTCATACGGGCTCGAGAACGTGAAGTCGTCTGCGAGCAGCTGCTCGACTCGCACGCGGTCGCCGGCGGCGAACGCCTGGTACATCTCTCGTGCCAACTGCGCCCGCCGTCCGCTCGCCACGAGCTACTTCTTCTTCTTAGCGGGCGGGGACTTCTTTTTGGGCGTCGAGGGCAGTGTCGGCGGCCGGGGCGCCTTGGGAGCCTGGCTCGCCTTCATGGCGCGCCAGTCAAATGTCGCCATCGCCCCCGCGGGAAGGGTGTAGGTGAACGATTTACCGTGCCATTGGACACCGAAGGGGACCGGAGCGGTCGTGTTGTTGTAGGCCACGAGCGCTTCGGTGCCGTCGGGGTTGAGGAATGCGACGTCGTCAAGCCCGAGCCCGGGTCCCCCCGAGGAGTAGGTGACGAAGTGGTTGGAGTAGATCCGCACCGCGCCCGGCTCGAGGAACTTGCTCACCTGCCCCAGCTGGAAGTACGGAAGCCCAAAAGACACCGAGTGGGTGGCCTCATCGACGGTGACCACGCCAGTGCAGCCCATACATGCGGTATTGGGTTGCTGCACCGGACCGCCGGCGGGGTCAAGCGCAAGGTTCCACAGCCCCACCGCGCTGGCCCAGTTCCGAAGCGAGGCGATCTCGAGCTCGGCCGGAAACCAGGTGGGATGCGTCTGCGTGGTGCATTCGGTGACCCACTGCTGAAGCCTCGGGACCACGCTGTGCAGAGCGCTCATCACGTTCGGCGATCCGTCGTAGCAGTGGAAAGCGATGCCCTGCAGATCCCGGCCTGACGCGCTGTCGATCAGCGTCCTGACGTAGGAGGGGATCCCGCTTTGTGCGGCCCAGCTTGAATCGAAGCCGAAGACCTGGGTCTTGAGCTTCGCGCGCACTAGGGCGGGCTTCAGATAGTTGGCGATCAACACGGCCTCGCTGGAGTCGGGCAAGTTCAGTCCCGGGTACCAGGTCCCCTGGCCAGGCTCGTTCTGGGGCGTGATGGCGGTAATCGGGATCTTCGCGGCGGCGTAGGCCTTGATGAACTTGACGAAGTAATTGGCGAGCGGGCCGTACATCGAAGGAAGCAGCAGCGCGCCGTTGTTGGTGTTGTCAAAGTTGTCGTTGGTCTTCATGAAGCGCGGCGGGGTCCAGGGCGTGGCGACGATCTGCGTGTACGGATTGAGCTTCATCGCCTCCTGCAGCGCCGGGATGATGTAGGGGCGGTCATGGCCAATCGAGAAGTCCTTGAGGCCAGGATCAGATCCCGGGACGGGAATGTCGTCGTATGTGTAGGGATACCCCTCGGCGCTGAAGTCCGAGGCCCCCATGGGCACGCGGAGGAAGCTCAAGTGAATCCCGCTGCGGCCGAAGAGCGCCTCCATCGTCTTGTGGAACGAGGACGACGGCAGCTGCTGGAACAGCAGCCACGCCGACGTGTCGGTCATCGCCGCGCCGACGCCAACGATGCGCTGGTAGCGCGCGGTGCTTTGGTCCTGGACGTGGATCACGCCGAGGTGCGGCGACGTGGGCGAGGCGCTGAAGCGCAGCTGGCCTACGGGCGCCAGGTCCTGTCCGAGGGCAGTGCTGGTCTGGATGACCTTGACGAGCGGCGTCGTACTCGGGGCGACGCTCGGAGCCGGCTTCGTCGAGGTGCTTGGAGCCGGCTTCGTCGAGGTCGCCGCTTGCGCACTCCCGCCGCCGGCGACCACCGCGGCGAGCAGCAGACATAGCACCAGGCAAGTTCTTCGCACCGTCTCTCTCCTGATCCCGAGTCGAGGAGCGCGAGAGAGTACCAGCGAGTTCTGGAGCGTGAGCCGATACAGCTTCGAGCGCCGGTCCGTGCCCCCGCCGCCTACGCTCATGCCCGTGCGCGTGCTTCTCGACACCTCCTACGCGCGACTTGCGCCGTACTCGGGCACGGCGATCTATCTCCAGCGCCTCCAAGAGGCTCTCGAGGCGCGGGGGGACGTGGAGGTCCTGGCCAGGGGCAACCCCCGGCGCCGCCCCTCGGGGGGCGGCGGCATCGGGAGCGTCCGCAACCTTCTTTCCGACCAATGGTGGACGGCGGTCGAGCTCCCGCGGTTAGCGCGCGAGCTGAGGGCTGATCTCATCCACCATCCGCTCCCGGCGATCGCTCCCTTCCAGGCCCCGCCGCAGGTGATCACCGTGCATGATCTGGCGTTCGAACGCGTTCCGGGGTGCTTTGACCCCGGCTTCCGCACCTACGCTCGCGTTGCGCACCGGGCCGCGGCACGACGCGCCGCGGCCGTGATCTGCGTGAGCGAGGCGACCAGCGCCGACGTGCGCGAGCTGTGGGGCGTTCCCGAGGAACGCATCGTCGTCGCCCGCCACGGTCCGGGACAGGAGCTTGAGCTCGCGTCGCCCGACGCTCTCCGACACTTCCTCTATGTCGGCGACGACGAGCCCCGCAAGGACGTGACGACGCTGCTCGCCGCCTATGAGCGCTACCGCCAGCGCGCACAGAACCCGCTGGGGCTGGTTTTGGCCGGGTCGGTAAGCGCCGATGGGGCCGGCGTGCGCAGCGAGTACCGCCCCCAGCCCCCACGGCTCGCTCGCCTCTACGCCGGCGCCGCCGCGCTCGTTCACCCCTCGCTCTACGAGGGCTTTGGCCTCACGCTGCTCGAGGCGATGCGCGCCGGCATACCGGTGATCGCCGCGCGCGTGGCCGGTGCGGTGGAGGTCTGCGGTCAGGCCGCCCGCTACGCGGAACCTGCGGATCCTGAGTCCTTCGCCCGCCGGATGGACGAGATCGCCGGCCATCCGGCGCTGCGTGAGGAGCTCGCCGCAGGAGGGCGCCGGCGTGCGGCAGAGTTCTCGTGGGACGCCAGCGCACGCGCCCACTGCGGCGCATACTCTCTGGGGCTACACGGATGAAGATTGCGATTCTGGGCACCCGCGGGATTCCCGCCTCCTACAGCGGCTTCGAGACGGCGGTCGAGCAACTTGCCTCGCGCCTGAGCGAGCGCGGGCACGACGTCGTCGTCTACTGCCGCCCGCACGTCGTCGACCGCAAGCTGTCGACCTACAAAGGGGCCGAGCTGGTCCATCTGCGCACGGTGCAGAACAAGTACCTGGACACGTTCGTCCACACGCTGTTCTCCTCCGTGCACGCCGCACGTGTCACCCGCCCCGACGTGGCGCTGTTTTTCATCGCCGGAAACTCGCCGCTGTGCCTCATCACTCGCTGGGCCGCGATTCCATCGGTGATCAACGTCGATGGCCTTGACTCCGACCGTCGCAAGTGGCCAGCCTTCGCCAAGGCATACCTGCGCTTCGCCGAGCGCACGTCCCCGCGCTGGGCAGACGAGGCGATCACCGACAGTCACGCTGTGGCGGATATCTACCGGCGTCGATACGGCGAGAACATCGGAGTCGTCCCCTACGGTGTCGAGGATCCAGGTTATGACGGCACGGAGACGCTGAGGCGGTTGGGGCTGGAGCCCGGCCGATACGTCCTGTTCGTGGGCCGCCTGGAGCCGGAGAACAATCCGCATCTACTGGTGGAGGCGTTCTCCCGCATCAGCGGGAGTGCGGCTCACGGGATGAAGCTGGCAATCGTCGGTGGCGCCCCGTACGCGGACGACTACATCCGGCAGGTGTGGCGCGCAGCGGATCCCCGCGTCGTGTTCCCGGGGTACATCTTTGGTCGCGGCTACTGGGAGCTCCAGCGCCACGCCTACCTGTTCTGCGCTCCCACGGAGGTGGGCGGCACTCATCCGGTGATTCTCGAGGCCCTGGCCGCGGGCAACTGCGTGCTGGTCAACGATCACCGGCCGAACGCCGAGACCGTTGGCGAGGCGGGAATCTATTTCTCGGGCCGGGCCGGGGTTAACGATCTGACCGTCAAGCTGGAGCAGTTGCTGGACGATCCTCAGCTCGTGGCCGAGTACCGCAGGCGGGCCCTCGAGCGCGCGCGCCACTACTCGTGGCCGGCCGTCACGGACCAATACGAGCAGCTGCTCAGAGCTGTATGCGAGGCGCGCGGACCCGGCTCGCTGCCTCCGTTCCTGGTCGACCGCGAACCCGTCGCGGTGGCCTGATCAGCCGCCGGCTCTGATCCCGGCCTCGGCGCGCCGCAGGTCGGCGACGATCTCGGGGGAGCCGATGTCAAGCTGCCATGCCCGCTTGAGGACCTGGTAGGCGCGAGTGGGGCGGCGGAGTGCCAGCAGCAGTTCGCCCTCCTGAATCCACGGCTGGGGGTTCAGAGGCTGAAGCGATACCGCCTTGCCGAGCTCGGCGAGCGCCAGGCGGCTATGGCCGCCGGCCCTGTAGAACGCGGCGAGCTCGAACAGCGGATCGACGGACACGGGGTCGTACGTTGCGGCCGCCTTGGCGTGATCGACCGCGGCGGGTAAGTCGCCGCTCGTCGCGGCGTTCAGGCCGGCCGAATCGGCGTTGGCGGAGCGCAGCGGCTGGTAGATCATCCACGCCGCTACCAGACCGACCGCCGCCACGGCGACGGCGCCGATGACAGTTCCCGCTTCGAGCCTCGGCTTTGTGCCTTTCGCCGGTGCGATCCGCGCGGCCCCCCGGCCGGCGAGCCATCCGGCGCACAGGAGCCCCACGATCGCCGGGCCCGGGATGAACCAGGTCCAGTCGATCCCGGAGTTGAGCCCGAAGACGATCGCAGACGCCAGCATGGCGATGAGCGCGTTTCGCTCGGCGCCCCACATGGCTGGCGGGCTGGGACCCGACACCTCGGCGTCCGTCGCTGTCTGCGCGCCCTCCGCCTCCGTCGATCCCTCGTCGCCCTCGGCGGCCGATGTTTCCTCGTCGTCCTCGTACCATCTTCGCGAGCGCTCGCCGGGCGGGCTGGCGCTGGCACTGAGCGCCCTGGCGGCCGCCGATGCCCAGGCGAGCAGCAGCGCGAGACTCAGCACCACGCCCACCGCGCCCAGGTCGGCGAACGTCTCGAGCACGTAGCTGTGGGCATGCTCGAAGCTCTGGTAGCGGTTGATGGGCGGGAAGTAGCGGGTGCGGGCAGTCGCAAAGCCGTCCGCCCCCATGCCCTTGAACCATGCGTGCTCTCCCACCTTCAGGCCCTGGTTCCAGTAACGACCGCGGGTGCTGCCCACCTGGAGCAACCGGCCGGGCTGGTTGGAAGCGCCGCCGGAGTTGGGACTCGTCAGCTGCGTCCAGGCGTGCGAGATCGTGCCGGTCAGCCCTCGCGAGGAGGCGGCCACGGCGCCCACCCCTCCGAGCGCCACCAGCACCACGAGCGCCACGAGCGCCACGCCGACCCAGCGGCGCACACGTTCGGAGAGGGTGACGCGGTCGATGTAGAGCGCGATCGCCACGCCGGCGGTGCTCTGAAGCACCACCATCAGCAGCAGCGCCAGGCCGAGGTTGTGACCCGCGTGCGTCCGCGCGGCAAGGGCCACACCGTCGTAGGTCAGCGAGTGGTTGGGCAGCGCCCAGGCGCTGACCGCGGCGGCGCCGATCATCCCGGCGGCCAGGATCACGACCGACCGCAGCCGCACCTGCGCCAGGGCGAACCAGATGACCAGCCCCACCACGGCGATGGCGATCGCCCCGCGGGAGAGCGAGAGCATGATCGTCACCCCCAGCAATCCCACGGCGGGCACGGCCAGAGCTCGAGAGGCGATGCCGGCCTCGTGCCTTGAGCCGGCCCATAGGCACGGCGCCAGCCCGAGTGATGCCATCAGCCCCACCGCGTTCCAGTAATCGAACGGCAGCCGCAGGCGGCCAAACGTCTCTCCGGGGTCGAGCGAGCCCGGGAACACCTTGACCAGCAACGAATAGGCGCTGACGACGGTGGCGGCGGTGGCCACCGCGCCCACGATCGCCGCCCACCGCCCGGGAGCGAAACGCGCCAGGGCCATGGCGCCGGCGAAGACCGCCAGGTAGGAGACCGTCCGGCTGGCCTCGACCCAAGAGTTTGCGGGCTGGACGGACCAGGCCACCGACGCCGCTGTAAGAGCCGCCAGCGCCAGAAACAGGACCAGCGCCACCCACCCCCAGTCGCGGCCCGGGACGGCGCTCGCCTCCCCGGATGCCGCGCGGCGCGCGAGCCAGCAGATCACGAGCGCCGCACCGATCAACGTGAGCACGACCTCGGTCCAGGTGTTCTGCGCCAGCGCGGTGCCTCCGCCGGTGACGAACGCCGCCACGCAAAGCCCGGCGGCCAGCGCCAGGCCCAACGCGGCGTCTCGTCCCGGAGGGCGTAGCGCGTCCCACGCTCGGGCTGCGGTACGCCGCGGACTCGATGGGCTTAGAACCGTCGACACGGGTTTGCCGAGGCTAACTAAAGCGAACGGTGGGTGGTAAACGTCCGCTGCGCGTCGGCCGCCGGCTTGTACGGGCGCTCTCTCAGGAATTCGGACGCTTCCTCGACGGCCTCCTGGTGGCCATAGGCCGCGGCGATCTGCCGCAGGCCGTGGCGAATCGGCGTGGCGTCGATGACCCCCATCGTCCACCCCTCCCGCGCGGCCAGCGCCGACCAGTGGACGTCTAGCCCCCAGCCCACGCGCAGCGGCGGGAACGGCAGCAGGGCATCGAATGTCTCGGAGTGCAAAGCGAACACCGGACCGATCTCCACGAACGCCGTCTCCCGCACCAGGCTCGCGGGCCTGCGCCGCGTGATCTCCCAAGCGGCGTGCGAGCGATGGCGGTGGGCGGGCTGAGCCAGCCGCAGACCGAAGCGCTCGGCCAGGAAGATGAAGACATCGAGGAACTCGGAGGGCAGTGCCACGTCGTCGTCGAGCGCGAGCAGCCAGTCGTAGCCGGCCGGCGACTGCTGTTCGAGCAGGGCGTTCAGGTTCTCGAATTTGCCCCTTCCGTTCACCGGCGTTTGCCGGAAGCTGATCTGGTGGCGAGAGCGCATCAGCTCGGCCCGGGCGGAGGCGAGCAGCGTCGGCTCGCCGGTGCGCTCCACGGCCAGCGCGAGCACGCGCCGCCGGGGCCAGGCCGCGGCCGCACGGCGCAGTCGCCAGCGATCGAGCCGCGCCAGCGAGACCGCGTCACACAACGCATCGAGCAGCACCGCCCTGGCGGTGAGCCGGGCCCCGGTCACGAGGCCGCTCGTGCCCGACAGGAAGTCAGGCCTCCCCGCTGAGGTCACTCGCCGAGTGCCTCGCGCAGACGCCCGGCTGAATGTGCTGCCATCACGAAGCCATTGCCGCATCGCCGGCGGACGATGTGCCACGCACAGCCGACCAGGGTGCGAGCTTCGGCGGAGGTGGGCGGCGCCGAGCCGCGATGAACGTCGTAGCGCCTGGCCGCCACGCCGCGGCGGTAGGCGGCGCGCGACAGCGCGCCGACCCTGGCGTCGGCCGCGGAGCGGCGGTGCTCCAGACCCGCGTGCGCCAGGTAGCGGATCCGGCCACCCCGGGCGCGGTAGCGCCCCAGCCACTCCTCCTCGTCTCCGCAGCCACTGAGCGTCTCATCGAACGGGCCCACGAGCTCGAACGCGGAGGGCCGGATGGCCATGTTTGCCCCCCACACGAGCTCCGCCTCGAGGTCCCTGTCGCCGAGCTCAAGCGAGGTGATCGGTGGCGGCTCGCGTCCGCACATTCGCGGGCCGCCTCCCTCGAGCACCGCGTGGATGGGGCCTCCGAACACGCCCACCTCGGGGTAGCGCTCGGCCCCGGCGAGAAAAGCCCCGAGCCACCCCGCTGGTGCCGAGACATCGTCGTCGATCAGCACGATGAGCTCGCCGCGAGCAGCGGCGGCGCCCGCGTTGCGACCGGCGCTCACGCCCGTTCTAACCGCGAGCTCGGTCAGCTTCGCTCCATAGCGGCGCGCGACGGCGGTGGTGGCAGGATCTCCGCCGTCGTTAACCACGATCAGCTCCGCGCCGACGGACTCAGCCTGCGGTGCCACCGTGCTCAGCGCCACTTCTAGGTACTCCGGACGGCGGCGCGTCGGAATGACGATCGAGGATGTCGGCGGCACTACTCAGCGCGCGCGCTCACGCCACTCGCGAACTAGCTGAGCGGCGAATGCGGTCACGAACCGCGGGTTGTAGCGGGTGTAGCGCCGCCACAGTCGCCGTGGCTCGTGCGCCAGGCGGTATGCCCATTCCAGGCCGGCGGTCTGCATCCAGCTGGGGGCCTGGGGCACCAGCCCGGCATGAAAGTCGAAGGCAGCGCCGACCCCGACCAGTACCGGTGGAGTCAAGCGCTCGCGCATCCTGGCCATCCACTTCTCCTGCTTTGGCACGCCGATGCCGACCCAGACGACGTCGGCCTCGGAGCGATTGATCTCGTCCACCACCGCCGCCTCCTCATCGGGTCCCAGCGGTCGGTGCGGCGGCGAATAGCCGCCGACGATCTTGATCCCCGGGTAGAGGTGGCGAAGGTTGAGGGCCAGCTGGACCAGCGCCCCCTGGTTACGACCGCCATAGAGATAGAAGCGCTGACCCGTCGATGCAGCGCGCTCGCAGGCACGGGCCATCAACTCTGGCCCATAGACGCGGTCGCCGAGCGAATGTCCGAGTGCGTTGATCGCCCACACCAGCGGCTGCCCGTCCGGGACATTCATCGAGGAGGCCTGGAGCGCACGTCGCAGCTCCAGGTCCTCCTTCGAGGCCATCGCGGTGTGGACGTTGCAGACGCAGATGTAGCCCCGCTCCTCGGCGTCGACCTTCGCCTCGATCCAGTCGAGGGTGCGGGCGTAGTCGGTCAGCGCGAGCGAAACACCCACCACCCCGACGGTCGGCGGCGATGCGACGGTGACCTCGACCGGGTCAAGAACTCTGTCGTGGAGCATGGACATAACGCTGATTCGCTGCGGACGCGCGGACGCCTTCGGACGGGCCTCCCTTGAACCCTTAACGGACGTTTCCCGAAATCGTTTCGCTTTTGCGCTGAAGCTACCCGGATGGAGCGCCAGTGCCCCACTCGCACCCGAATCGCGCGAGCGGTATGGGTTGACTACCCCAAGCATGCGGAGAGTTACTCAGAAACTTGGAGTTAGCGGTCGTTAAGCGCAGCCACGCTATGCTCGTCATCGACAAGGAGGTCGCCTCAGGCTCGCGAGCATCGCCCCCTGTATCGCGAGCCACGGACGGCCCCCAGCCCTACCAGGGTCGTCCTTGACCGGGCCCGTGCCGCTTTGCGGTGCGGGCCCGGTGACCTCTGCGCGGGCTACCAGCGCTCGATCCAGAGCGAGCCGCCACCGTCGCCGTACCTGGCTGGGTAGTCCGGCAATATCGACTCCAGGACGTCCGGGCGGCAATGGCTCAGCCAGGCCGAGCCGAGGAGGACCCGGAACGCCGAGTTGAACGTGAGGAACGCCTGCACGAGGTATTGCTCGTTCCACGCGCGGCCCGACAGGACCCACTCCTCGGGATAGTCGCGGGGCATGAAGATGTCGTGCACGTGGACGACCACTCCCGAGGCCAGCCGCGGCACTACCTCCTGAAAGAGGAACACGACATCTCCCCCGGTCTTGACGACGTGGGAGGTATCGATGAACAGGACATCGCCCGCCTGGAGCTGGGAGAAGGGATCGAAGCCGAGGTCCTCGACGCGACTGGGAATCAGCGCTGAGATCCCGTGGACGCCGCCCTCCAGGAACTGCGGTGGATAAGGCTCGATGCACGTGAACCGCATCGAGCCGCCGAGGTGCTCGCGGTTAACGCGCGCGCTGAGCAGCGAAGACCATCCGCAGCCCACCTCGATCATGTTCCGCGGGCGAAGGTGGCGCAACATCGCCTGGAGCATCCACGCGTCGAGGCGCGAGAACATGTCATTGGCCAGGTGAAAGTCGCGCGGGTCGTCGGTGGGTTCGTCCGGCAGCTCGAAGTCCGCGAACTCGGCAAAGCCATGCACGAGGGCTACCTGCTCCTGCTCGCGCCAATCGACCCCCACAGCCGGCCTCGGCTGTGGCGGCCAGACCCGGGACCTGGCGGGTTCCTGCGCTAGGGCGCGGTTGTCGGGAACGGGGCTGTAATAGTGGTCGAGCGGCCAGAGCAGCAGCGGATGCTCGGGCGTGGCCGCCCGGTGCCGAGCTGAATCAAGGACCCGGCGCGCCCGACGGGTGGCCCCCATGGCGTTGCGAAGGGGTTTGAGGAGCCGGCCGGTTGTCATCCCGCCGCTAGAGGTTCTCTGCGACGCGCGGCGCCTCGCGCGTGAAGACCCACCAGCCGAGCGCAAAGATGGCCGGGATGAGTGCCACCGCCGCGATCACCGGGAGCGGGCCCCCGGCGGTCGTGACGGCAGAGTGGTAGTAGCCGGGATCCACGAACGCATGGCCGAGCTGAGTTATGAGCGCCGCCGGCGGGCTGATCATCGCCAGATGCTGAAAGCCGGGACTGACCTTGGCGTACGACGTCGGCAGGTACATGATCGGCGAGCCGTAGAAGAACAGCTGGAGCACCACGTCCCAGATCGGCTGAACATCGCGGAACCGGACGTACAGCGCAGAGACGAGCATTCCGCAGCCGGTAGCGAGCACCATGAACGCAAGCGCGATCAGGGGCACCTCGAGCCACCTCACGGTGGGGAGCACGCCGCTGGCGAGCGCAAACGCCAGAACCACGATCGAGTTCAGCGCCAAGTTAAAAACGGACGTCAGCGAGACCGACAGGGGCAGCACCAGCCGCGGAAAGCGCACCTTTCGCAGCAGCGCCTCGCGCGCGACGAGGCAGTTGACGCAGTTGCTCGTGGCCTCGGAGAAGTAGGACCAGAGGACGATTCCGGCCAGCAGCCGCACGCCATAATTAGGACCGGTGGCGATCTTCAGGATCACCACGAAGAAGAAGTAGATCGTGCCGAACAGCAGCAGCGGACGGACGAGCGACCATACGTAGCCGAGGACAGATCCGAAGTAGCGGATCTTGAACTCGGTCCGGGCGAGCATCAGCGTCAACTCGACGAACCGACGGAGATCATCCCCCAGCGCAGAGGGCGCGTTGACACGCACCGCCTCGGTGGTCATCGGCCGCAAGCTAGCAGTACTCTCGGCCTTGCATGACGGCCTCCCAAGGCAATGCGCCGCGCGCGTCCATCCTCATCGTCAGTCATCGCCAGGTAGACAAACTGGTCCGCTGCCTGGCGTCGCTGCGGCGGCAGGTTTCGACCGAGGTCAGTTACGAGACGCTGGTTCTATTCAACGGGACACCGGTAGCCGACCGAGAGCGGGTACGGCCGAGGCTCGGGGCGGACACCATCGTCGCGAATGGGGTCAACCTCGGCTTTGCCGCGGGTAACAACCGTCTGGCGGGACTGGCCCGCGGCGAGCTCCTCGTGTTTCTGAACGATGACACCGAGGTCCAGCCCGGCTGGCTCGAAGCACTGGTGGAGACGGCCGACGCGCACCCCGGGGCCGAGGCCGTCGGCAGTCGCATCCTTCACCCCGATGGCAGCCTTCAGGAAGCCGGCAGCGTCGTCTGGCGCGACGGCTCGACCGTTGGCGTAGGTCGTGGGCTCGCCGCGGGCTCGCGCCGGTATGACTACCTGCGGGACGTCGACTACGTGTCTGCGTGCTCCCTGCTTGTGCGGCGTTCGACGTTCGAGCGGTTCGGCGGGTTCGACGAGCAGTATTTCCCCGCGTACCTGGAGGACGTCGATCTCTGCCTTTCGATCCGTGCTCACCTGGGTCGGGTTCTCTATCAGCCGCGTTCGGTCGTGATTCACCACGAGTCGCAGAGCGCGGCGGACGCGAAGACGTTTTTGATTCTCCGCGGACGGCGCATCCTGCGGAACAAGTGGGACCGCGAGCTGAGCCTCCGCGCCGAAGCCAAGCCCTGGGAACCGAGCGCGTTGGAGCTGGCGATTCAACGAGCGCGCGGAAATCCCCGCCGCGTGTTGATCGTCGACGATCGGCTTCCGGATCCCGGCGCGGGCGGCGGACTCGGCCGTGCGCTCGATGCAATTCGCGAGCTCTCGGCAGCGGGCTATGCGATCTTCCTGCATCCGTCCATCGACGCCGGCGGCGATCGCACCACCCTTCGGGACCTGGGCGTCGATGTGATGGAGGGCGACCTCATCGCTCATCTCTCTGAGCCTCACGTCGCTTACGACGTCGCGATCGTCTCCAGACCGAACAACTTCCACTTCGTCCAGCGCCTGCGATGGCTACAGCCGCAATGCGCAGTCCTATATGACGCCGAGGCGCTGTTCTACCGGCGTCTGGAGCGTGAGTCGGTGGTACTTCGGGATGCGCATCCCCACAGGGCCGCAACCGCGGAGCTCCAGGCGCGGGGATACCGAAAGCTCGAGCTGCGGATCGGGCGAAGCGTCGACCGGATCGTCGCAGCGTCGCCCGTCGAGGCGGACGCCCTCAGGCAGGTTTCGGGCAGTTGTCCCGTCGAGGTCGTCGAGGGGCGAAGCCTCGATGCCCGGTTCACCGAGCGTCCATTCGAGCACCGGTGGGGGATGGCGATGGTCGCTGGATGGCTGGCGCCCTATCCCTCACCCAACAGCGACGGGCTCGAATGGTTTCTCGAGCATGTCTTGCCGCTCATCAAGCAGCGACTGCCGTGGGTCCAGCTGCGGGTCACCGGGCGAAGCCCCCATGAGCAGCTCGCGTCCAGCGAAAGCCCGTGGGTCCGTTTCGTGGGGCACGTGGGAGACCTCGGCGAGCTCTACGACTCGACGCGGGTAGCGGTCGTCCCGATGCGGTTCGGCGCGGGGATCAAGAACAAGGCGCTCGAGGCCGTCCTCCACGGCGTGCCGGTGGTGGCGACGGCGGTCGGAGGCGAGGGCGTCCCCGGCGCGAGCGGCCTTGGGGTGTCGGTCACCGATGATCCGGTGGAGTTCGCTGAGCGTGCGATAGCACTGCTGTCCGACCGACGAGCGTGGGAGGCTGCCCGAGCGGCGCTCACCAACCTGAACATGGACGACGGCTCTGACCAGAGCCGGTCGTGGCCGGCAATCGTGGAAGCGACGCTGATGGGGAAAACGCTTGGCTCTGTCGCGATATAGCGTCGAGATCGACCTGGACGCTGCCGCGTCCAGCCACGCGCTGGCGATCCTGAACGTGGCGCCGGAGTCAAGCGTGCTGGACATCGGTGCGGCGGATGGTTCGGTGGCGCGCCGACTGGTGGAGCGCGGCTGCCGGGTTGTCGGCATCGAGCTGGACGCCGAGGCGGCGCGCGCGGCGGAGGAGTTCTGCGAGCGGGTAGTGATCGGCGACGCCGAAGCAATAGACCTCGCGGATGCCGTTGACGGCGACCGGTTCGACGTCGTGCTCCTGCTCGACGTCCTCGAGCATCTTCAAGATCCGGTGGCCACGCTCAAGCGCGCCGCGGAGCAGCTGAGCCCCGGAGGGCGGGTCATCGTCTCGGTCCCGAACGTGACCCACGCGGCGCTGAGGTTGCAGCTGCTCACCGGACGGTTCCAATACACCGAGCGCGGGCTGCTTGATCGCACGCACCTCCGCTTCTTCGATCGTCCAGCGGTCGAGCGGTTGTTCAGCCAGGCGGGACTGACGGTAATCGACCGACTGCGCACAACCGCCGGGCTGACGGAAACGGAGATACAGATCGACCCGCTCTCGCTCCCCGAAGACGCAGTCTCCTTGGCACTGAGCGGCGAGGATGCCGACACGTACCAATTTGTCTACGTGGCAGCGCCCACGACCGTCCCGCGCAACGAAGTCGTCTCCCTGGGGGAGGCCTTGCAACGGCGGATCGCGGAGCTCGAACGCGCCTATCGAGAGGCCCTCGACCAGATGCAGTCACTTCAGACGCAGATAGCGGACGCCGATCGAGAGCGTGAGCGGACCGCGCAGCGCGAGGCGGACGCTTCGGCCCGGGTGGCGTCATTGGAGGGCGAGCTGCGCCGGCGCATGGCGGAGCTGGAACGTCAGCACGAGGATCTCCGGTACAGCGAGATGCACCTCGCCATTAAGGATGAGCAGCTCGCGGAGTTGCGCGCGGAGCTGATCCCCCTCCGTGCGCGGCTCGACCAGCTCGAGCAGGCCATCGGCCGGACTCGCCGGCGCGTTACGCAACGCGTCAAGGCGACCACCAGCCGCGCTCCTCGCCTCCACCGACGGCTTAAGCAGTTAGCGAACTGGGTCGAAGCGATGCGCGGATGAGCACGCTGACATCGACAACCCCCTCGTTTTCAGTTGAGCGCTCCGATTGGTCGCCGGGGGCCGTCTCCGTTCGAGGCGTGTCCAAAAGCTTCCGACTGCCTCACGTCCAGTACGCCACCTTCAAGGAGCGGGTTCTGCACCCGTCGCGTGGCAGCTCGTTCACCGAACTTCGGGCCGTTCAAGACGTCACGTTCGAAGTCGCGGCCGGCGAGTTCTTCGGGATCGTGGGCAGGAACGGCAGCGGCAAGAGCACACTGCTGAAGTGCCTGGCGGGCATTTACTCTGTGGATGCCGGCCAGATCGACGTGGCGGGCCGGCTCTCGCCGTTTATCGAGCTGGGCGTGGGGTTCAACGTCGAGCTGACGGCACGGGACAATGTCCTGATCAACGGGATCATGCTCGGCCTATCCCGTCGCGAGGCCCGGTCGCGGTTTGAGGAGATCATCGCGTTCGCCGAGCTCGAGGACTACGTGGATATGAAGCTCAAGAACTACTCCTCAGGCATGCTGGTGAGGCTGGCGTTCTCGGTCGCCATCCAGGTCGACGCAGACGTACTGTTGATCGACGAGGTCCTGGCCGTCGGCGACGCGTCGTTCCAACAGAAGTGTTTCGACTCGTTTTCCCGCCTTCGGCGAGAGGGGCGCGCGATCTTGTTCGTCACGCACGACATGAGTGCGGTCGAGCGGATGTGCGACCGGGCGATGCTCCTGGAGCGCGGGCGGATGTTGGAGATCGGCGCTCCGGATGAGGTCACCCGGCGCTACAACGAGGTGAACTTCGCCCGGCTGATACCCGCCGAGGGGCAGGAGGCAGAGCCACGGGCCGGCGAAGCGGCGGTCATGGATGTCTGGTTCGAGAACCAAGGAGGCACACGCATTGCGGCAAGCTCCTCGGAGGAGCCGCTTGTGGCCTGCGCCCGGTTCGCTTTCCGTCAGGCGATCGAAAATCCGATCTTTTCGCTCGTGCTGCGCAACGAGCTCCACCATCCGATCCTGGCCGCTTCGAGTCAGCTTGTCATAGGCAACAGCGGCAGCTTTCGAGATGGCCAAACGGCAGTGGTGAAGGTGAGATTCGACAACTGGCTGGCGAAAGGCTCCTACGGCCTCACCGCTGCCGTCGTCCGCAACGGTCCAGGCGCCGACGTGCTTGACCATCGTCCCAACGCGGCCACGGTGACGGTGCACGCCACATACTCGAGTGGAGCGCTGACCGAGATGCCCTACGACCTGGAAATCACGCGCGAGTAGCCGCCTTGTCGACAGCGGGATTTGCAGATCGTTTGGACACTGCGCACCCCGCGGTGAAACTGAAGCTGGACCTGCTCGAGGCGGCGACTCCGGCGCCGCGTGCGATCGTCTTCGGCGACATGTGGGTGGTCGAGGGCGCCTATACGCTCCGATGCCTCGAGCTTGGCTGCAAGAGCGTGACCCTGATCGACCTGTTCGAGACCACAGCTTGGCAGCGCACCAGGATCGAACGTCCGGAGCTGGAGTTCGTCAAGGGCGATTTCGCCGACCCGCTGTTTATGGGCAGCCTCCGCACGACCTACGAGGTCGGGGTGGCCTACGACGTGGTGCTGCACCAGGCCTCGCTGCTCGGCGCGCTTCACCTCATGTGCGAGCGGGTGACGGAGCGGTTCGTACTTGCACAACCGGTTATCCGCGAAGGCCACGACCCCCAGGGGCTCGTCTATCTACCCGGCCTCGAGTCCGACGTCACGCTTCACCCGGCCTCGAGCCAACCGGAATCGATGCCCGCCGTAGGACCCGCCAACGAGGTCAATTCGGCCTACTGGATCTGGGGCATGACCCCGTCGTTTTTGCGGGCGGCGCTGCGAGGCGAAGGATTTGAGCCGCGCTTGGAGCGGACCTCGGAGGGTGGGTTCGCCAATCCGCGCTGGACGTGGTGGGGTTGTGTAGCCGAGCGCGTCGAGCGGCCGTCCGCCCATTGGGCCAACCACCTCCGTCACCCGGGGCTGCGGACCCCTTCAAACTGACGCTCGCGCGCTACAGTGCGCCGCCATGTCGCAGCCGGAACTGATCCCGCCAGGTCAGCGCGGCGTGACCGAGTCGCTGCGACGGTTCATCGAAGACTTCCCTGACGAGCGGCGCCCGATCCTTGACTTCGTCGCCGACGTCGCCGCCCAGACGCCGCCAGGAGCCGCCGTCCTCGACATTGGCGCCGGCGACGCCCCGTATCGCGAACTGTTCAACCACGTCAATTACATGAGCAGCGATTGGGCCGAGTCCTTGCATCCCGGCGCGACCGTGGCCGACGTGATCGCCCCAGCCGACGCACTGCCGCTTGAGGATGATTCATTCGAGCTCCTACTCTGCACCGAGGTGCTCGAGCACGTTCCCGAGCCCTCAGCCGCGCTGTCCGAGTTCTTTCGCGTGCTGGCGCCAGGCGGAAGGCTCGCGCTGACCGTGCCCTTCGTCTGGGAACTGCACGAGCTGCCGCACGACTACTACCGGTACACAGAGCCAGGGCTGCGCCATCTCATTGACAGGGCCGGGTTTGCAGACGTGACGATCACTCCGCGCAGCGATGGATTCACCACCGTCGCTCAGTTGCTTAGGAATCTGAGCTGGACCATGGGCGACCCAGACGACGGGCTGAGCGATCAGAGAACCGAGGCCCGGGCAGTACTCGGGGAGCTAGCCGACGAGCTAGCTCGGCTGGCGCCGCTCGATGCCCAGAGGCTGCTGCCGCTCGGGTATTCAGCGCTGGCCACCAAGCGGTGACGAGCACAAGCCCGGCATCGGTGAACGGCAATGGACGCGAGCGGGATCGCATCCCGATTCTCTACCTCGCGCCCTGGGTGGACATTGGCGGCTCCGATAAGGGCACGATCGATTGGTTCAGATGGCTCGATCGCGACCGGTATGCACCGTCGCTGATCACCACTCAGCCTTCGCCGAACCGACGGCTGGGCGAGGTGTATCCGTTCGCCGAAGAGGTCTGGGCCCTGCCCGAGCACATGGCTGGTCCTCAGTTCCCGGGCTTCATCTTCGACTTCCTTCATACCAGGCGCGTACAGGTCGTCCACGTCATGAATTCCCGCCTGGCATATGAGCTCCTTCCCGATCTCCGATGCCTGGCCAGCCCGCCGGCCGTGGTGGTCCAGCTCCACGTGGAAGAGCCAGATCGGAGCGGGTATGTCCGCTACGTCGCGGCGCGCTACGCCAACCTCGTGGACGGTTTCTCGGTCTCCAGCCGTCATCTCGCCGCGGCGTTGTCGGAGTACGACGTTCCGCGAAGCAAGATCCGCGTCATCCCCACGGGAGTGGACGCGAATCACGAGTTCAATCCCGAGCGGGTCAGGGAACTTGAGCAGGGTCGCGAACCGAACACAATTCGCATCCTGTTTCCAGGCCGGCTGACCGAGCAGAAGGACCCGCTGCTGATGGTGGACGTGGTCAGACGGCTTGTGGCGTCTCACGATCGAGTACGTGTCGAAGTGGTGGGTGACGGCCCGCTCCAGGAAGATGTTCGCCGCCGCACGCGGGAGCTTGGGCTCGATCGGCACATCCGCTTTCACAAGCCAACGGCCGAGATCAATCGCTGGCTCGCCAGCAGCGACCTGTTGTTGATGACCAGCACGTTCGAGGGCGTGCCATACATTGCCTACGAAGCATTGGCAATGAAGGTGCCGGTGATCGCGCCCGCGCTACCGGGGAACGTCGAGCTGATGAGCGAGGGTGGGGGGCGCCTCATCGAACCACGGGACGATGCCGATGCCTACGCCTCCGCCGTCGCGGAACTGGTGGACGACGATCGGCTGCGTTCGGAACTAGGTGACGCCGGACGCGAACGGGTGCGCGAGGCTTACACGCTGCGGGGAATGGCCGCCGGCCACGAGCGGCTCTACGACACGCTGGTGCTGACCCGCGAAGCCCGAGCAGCTTCGCCGGGGGAGCCCGCTGAGCAGTCTGTAGCCGCCGTGGCGTCGGAGCGGCACGAGCGTACCCGGCGGAAGCGCCGGCCCGGGCGCCCGCCTCCGCTGCGCTTCAGCTCCCGCCCGGTCACCGGCACACCCCTCGTCTCGGTTGTCACGCCTTGTTACAACCACGGTCGATACCTGGCCAGCATGGTCGAGGGAGTCGCCACGCAGGACTATCCGGCCGTCGAGGTGGTGATCGTCGATGACGGCTCGGACGACTCCGAGACGCTCGAGGAGATGACGCGGCTTGAGCGGCACGGCTCCGCGCGCATCATCCACCAGCCGCGGGCAGGCCCCAGCGCCGCACGCAACCGGGCGATCTCCGCGGCGGAGGGTCGCTACATCCTGCCCGTCGATGCCGACAATGTGCTGCTTCCCGGCGCAATCCGAGGCCTGGTGGACCAGCTGCAACAGGCTGGAGAGCGCGTCGGCTACATCTATCCCGCCGTCCAGTATTTCGGAAACCGCGAATATCAGTTCCGTCCCCCGGCGTACAACCTGTACGCACTCCTTGGCGCAAACTACGCGGACACCTGCTCGCTGTTCGACCGTGAGATTTTTGACGCCGGAATGCGGTTTGCAGAGGACATCGCGCTGGGGCACGAGGATTGGGACCTAGCACTTGCGCTCGGCGCGCGAGACGTCATCGGAGAGCCATCTCGGAGCACGGTCATGCTCTACCGCAAGCAAGGGTTTACCCGGTCAGACTTGGTTGAGTACCTGCGGCTTCCGTTCTCGGAAGAGATCACCGACCGTCACCCTGAGCTGTTCGGGGGCCACGCGGGCGCGCGTGGGCGTTACAGCGGTCCGGCATTGCAAGTGAAAGCTCGGTGGAATCCTGCAATCGCCATCATCCCAAGCGAGCCGATTGATTTCGAGTCGATGGGCGGCGGGTTGCTGCTGCGGGCTCTGTCCGCGCAGCGTTGTGGGGACTTCGAGCTGATCGCAGAGTGCGTCAGCGCACCTCGCCGGGAGGACGTCGTGATCAGGAGGATCCCGCCCGGTCTAGCGAGAAGTGTCGCCGAACGTGTTGAGGAAGCCGTCTCCGTCAGTCGTGCGCGCTACCTCCTCGTGGCGCGCTCCCCGCTGGAGCTGATGGTCGATCCGACTGTGCTCGAACGCCTCCTACGAGACTTCTCGCTTGATTCCGGGCCGCGTGCCGTCGTGCTTGCCGATCTCGACGATCGCAGTGACTGCTTTCCGTGGTCTCTGGTCGACCGAGCCGACGCGCGCCTGGACCCGCACGCCGTCGCGTGGTCGCGCGAGCTGCACGACCAGCTACGGGGCACGCTCGAAGTGACCGAAGGCAACGATGTTGGAAGGTTGGCATGGATTATCAGCAGCCGGGCCAACCTGGTGCAGTGGCGTCATTTCCCCGCCCCTGCGGTCACAGGCGGCCGTCGTAAAGCAGGGCCGCGCACGCTCACGGTCGACCGCCGACGCCCACAGACGGTGCTCCATGCCGCGATTGAGGCCGAGTGGCAGGCCAGAATGCATGTCACGCCGGCGACTCCGGCGATGCCAGCGCACCAGATCCCGCGGTGGGATCTGTCTCCTGCCTGGATGCCACCGGAGACCGCGCTCCTCGAGCGGCTCGTCGATGACAGGAGCGGATTTCGTCCGGCGCACGTCGGGGACCCGCCCCCTGGCTTTAGGGTCGACTTCCACCTTGGCTCAATCCAGCGCTTCTCACCGCCCGGAACGGCAAGACTTGTTCGCCGCGATGGCCACTACCTGGTGGTCCCCCGCGGCAGTCCCCGAGAGGAAACTGACGAAGAACTGGGCTATCTGGAAGAGGCACCTCTGCCGCTCTTCATCGGCATCGAGCGTGCCGTTCTCCATGACGGTTCGGAGACGCTCGTCGCCGCGACCGATCGCGATCCCGTCCGGGCTATTGCCGCCGAGCGCTCGTTCCTTGGGTTCATCGAGAGCTTTCCCAACGAACCTGTTCAGCCGCCGGGCTACACAACCACCCCCAATCGACCGATCCTCATCCGTTGGATCGACGGTGCGCAGCGGCGCCACCTCTACGACGCAATCACGCCTCCGTTTCCAATGGAGGGACGTCGTGCCTTAGGAGCAGAACTCGGTGGGTTGCACTGTGAGCCAGATTCGAGTTCGATACCGGTGTGGCTGGACAGCGCCGGCCGCATCAGTACCGACCGCTACGAATTCTCTGCGCCGCGTCTAGCGGCAAAACAGCTGGTCCGTTACGCAGTCGCTCCGCTGGCCTGGCGGGGGTTTGCGCCCACCTCGGTGCGCGTTCGAGCGAGCCTGCGCCGCACGACTGAGAGCCGTGCCGTGCCGTTGGCGCGTCTGGAGTCGGCGCTGCGACGCCCTGTCCGCGGGCGAGCGCCCAAGTTGGGGCAAATCGAGCGACGGCTGATCGGCTATCTCCAGCCGGAGCCCGCACCAGGGCTGATCGAGCTATTCGCTGGGCGGCACCGAGTGTTGCCGGACCAGATCCTGACGCACCATCCCCAGGAAGCGGCGAACATGGGATACGTCGATACCTGCAGCCTCGGCTACATCCAGGCGGTGGCCCCTATCACGGGCAAGCTCGGTAGCCAGAGCGTGGCCGTGCCGTGGGCGTCGCGCTTCGGGCTCGCCGCCCGCCGGGATGCCTAGGCTCGCTCGTGACCGCTGAAGGCGAGTTCAGCTGTGGCTAGCACCCATGTCCTCGTGACCGGTGCGGCTGGCCTGATCGGCGCAGCGGCCTGCAGAAGTCTCGAACGGCGGGGCGTCCCACACACGGCTGTGTGGAATCGGGCCGAGCCCGCCGGCCGCCAAAAGATTCGAGCCGACCTGACCCGGCAGGGCGCTCTCGACGATGTCCACGGAGTGACCGCTGTGGTGCACTCGGCCGCGGCACTGCCTTCATCGTTTGCAGACAGCGCAGATGTGGGGTCCACCAACCGTGCGATAGACGACCACGTTCTCGAAGCGGCACGCCGCTGGCAAGCGCCCGTGGTCTTCGTCTCGACGACCTCCCTTTACGGTCGTGTCGGCGATGAGCCGTTCCACGAATCTGTGGCGATCGCGCCCGTCGGCGGGTACCTCGTCGAAAAGGCCAACACGGAGGATCGCGGTTTCAAACGCGCGGACGAGACAGGCATCCCTTTCACCGCCCTTCGTGTTTGCGCTCCCTACGGCGTCGGACAGCGAAGTCGAACCGTCCTGCAGCTGTTCGTCGAGCGCGCGATCTCCGGTGAGGCGCTCGAGTACTACGGCATGGGTTCCCGCGAACAAGATTTCACCTGGGCGGATGACATCGGTGAGGCCATCGCACTGGCGCTCGACGGCCCGGGGGGGCCTTACAACATCGCGACGGGTCAGCCTGTGACGATGCGCTCGCTCGCGCAAATCGTGGCTTCAGCGGCTGGGCTTCCCTCCGGCCATGTCCGTTCGGCCGGACATCCTGACCCGCAGGACGGCTTCAAGGCGCGCTTCGATGTCAGCGCGGCCGCACGCGAGCTCGGCTGGACCGCCACCACGGATGTCGCCGTCGGCGTGGCGCGGCTCCTGCGGGCACGACGATGAGACTGGCCGTTCTCTCCGACGTCCACGGGAACCTCCCGGCGCTCGAAGCATGCCTAGCCCGCCTCGACCGGATGGTGGTCGACGAGCGCGTGTTCTTGGGCGACGCCGTCGGTTATCTCCCGCAAGAGGTCGAGTGCATCGAGCTTCTGATCTCGAGCGGTTTCCTATGCCAGCGCGGCAACCACGAGGCCATGCTGTTGCACCCGGACGAGCGCGCGCGCAAACATGAGAGCGTGTACCGCCTCGACGAGGCCCGAGCGCGTCTCGATAGCCGGATGCTCAAGACGCTTGAGTCATGGCCTGCGTCAAGGTTGCTCGAAGCGGACGGCCGAAAGCTCCTGTTCATTCACGGCACGCCGGACGAACCGCTCGATGGATATGCATATCCGGACACCGATCTGTCCACCTGGACCGATTTACCGTACGGCGCCGTCTTCATGGGCAACACACACCGCCCGTTCGAGACGCGGCGAGGATCGTGCCTGATCGCCAACGTCGGGTCCGTGGGCCTTCCACGCGACGTTGGACGGCTGGCGTGCTTCGCAGTCCACGACACCGTCGATGACACCTGCACCCATTACAGAGTGCCGTTCAACGTGGATCGTCTACTCCAGCAGGTCGGCGACATAATCCATCCCTCTACGCGTGAGTGTCTGCACCGAGACGCGACGCAGTTTGTCGGCCAAGTGGTCCCATGACCCGTTCGGTGCGGGCAATGGTCACAGGGGTAGGAGGCGGTGGTCAGGGCGAGCAAATCCTGAAGGCCCTGCGGCTGGCTTCGACGCCGTATTACGTGGTGGGCAGCGATATGTCGCCGTTCAGCAGCGGCCTGCCGGCGGTGGACCAGCCGTGCCTGATGCCGCCGGCGACGGATCCGGACTACATCCCGACGCTGCTCGAACTATGCAGTGCACAGGAGCTCGAAGTCCTGTTCCACGGCTCCGAGCCGGAATTGAAGGCGATCAGCGCAGCGCGTCAGCGGTTCGCCGACGCCGGGATCCTCGTACCGATCAATCCTCCCGAAGTTCTCGATGTCTGCCTCGACAAGGTGCGCACGATGGAGGCTTTGACCGCTGCCGGGTTCTCAGTACCCGCCTACCGGGCGATCCGCTCGATAGAGGACGCGGAATCGTTCGACCAGTTGCCCACGGTGCTCAAGCCATCCGTCGGCGGTGGCGGCTCGGCAAATCTGTTTCTGGTCCAAGACCGCGACGAGCTCGTCGCCTGTGCGCGGCAGTTGTTGCGCATCTATCCCAGGTTTATCGCGCAGGCATACGTGGGCACACCGCAGGACGAGTACACAGTTGGGGTTCTGACCGATCTGCAAGGGAAGCTGCTCAATTCGATCGCGATCCGGCGTTCGATCCTCCCCGCGCTCAGCAATCGGATCAAGATGGCGAATCGGACTGGCCGTGACGATCTCGGGCCCCTGCTCGCCATCTCAAGCGGCATCTCGCAGGGCCGCATCGGGCGCTATCCAGACGTGACTGCACAGTGCGAGGAGATCGCGCTGACCCTGGGAGCGCGCGGCCCGCTTAACATCCAGTGCCGACTCGTAAACGGCGTTGTTCAGGTACTCGAAATCAATCCCCGATTCTCCGGCACCACCTCGTTGCGGGCGATGGTCGGATACAACGAGCCTGACGTGCTGGTGCGTCGGCACCTGTTAGGGGAGCAGATTGAGCCGCACTGGGCATATCGAGAGGGTGTCGTCGTGCGGAGCCTCGCCGAGGTGCTGATAGAGCATGTCGACGTTCCACATGCATCCGAGCTCTCGTGTCGTCCGCTGACTCGCTGACTCCCGTCTGGGAGCTCGGGAGCCTTCCGTTTCACGTCGGGCCGCGTCCCAAGCCGTCGAATGATGGCTTTCCCGACCGGCTTCCTTTCACCGTGGGCGTCGACGGGGATACCGGGCTCCTGGTCCAGGTCCCAGACCCCGCGGTGGAGGCCGCCCTCGAGAAGGTCTACACGCAGGGCATTCCAATCGGCACCCCGCTGGCCGAGGATGGCCTGGGACAGCGATGTCTGGCCGACTTCTTGAGCTTTGTCAGAGGCACGGTGGGACGCGAGCGCTTCGACGGTCTGTCGATCCTCGAGATCGGCTCGGGAGCTGGCGCGATGCTGAAAGCACTACACGACCTCGGCGCGACCGTGGTCGGCGTCGAACCAGGCGCCGATCGAAACGGCGAGCTTCCCTACACGGTCATCAGGCAGCCGTTCCGTCCGGATCTCTTCGATGATGGATTCGATCTGATCATCCACTACGCCGTTGCCGAGCACATTCGCGACCCACTGGCGTTCGTGTCCGCCCAGCTCTCGCTGCTCAAGCCTGAAGGAGCGATCGCGTTCGCGGTTCCTGACTGCACGTTGCCCCTCCACGTCGGGGACATCTCCATGTTCATCCACGAGCACTGGAGCTACTTCACCGAGGAAACTTTGGCGGCAATTGCGTCGATCGTCGGAGCCAGCGTCGTGCGTGGTGCACCCGCTGGCGTGGGCGGCCTCTACTACTCGGCATGGGTCCCTACGGACGCCTCGACGAGCCCAGCGCGGTCTTCCGTGCCCTACTCGTTCGCCGAGCGCGCTTCCCGAAACATTGAGCGGATCCGAGCCTACTTGACTGATCTCCGCGACGGCGGGCGCGAGCTGGGCATCTATTGTCCTGGCCGGTTCATCAACTACGAGGCTGTACTCGCCGGCAGTCTTCCCACGCTTCGGTACTTCGATGACGATCCGTGGCTGGACGGCCTCTACTACCCGCCTTCGAGCGTCCCGGTCGAGCCGCGTTCGGCGCTCCTGAAGGACCCGCCGAGCCATGTGTTCATCGCTTCGTGGTCGTTCGGCAGCCAGATCCTGGAATCGCTGCGCTCGGACAGACGTCTGGATGGCGTGGAGATCACGACCATGGCCGAGCTGCTCGGCGCATAAAGCCGAGGTCCTAAGGCTCGACCGGGGCCCGCTGAGCCCGCATGCGGCGCACTAGGTTACGAACCGGCGCTGGTGCCCGGGTGGGGCTGGAGGCGATCGTCAACGCCACCATCGCCACCAGTTCGCCGACCAGGAAGCCGACCGCGACGCGGTTAAGAGCAGCTCCCGGACCGAACGCCACGAGCCCCAGCGAGATAACCAAGGCCGCCCACCAGGCGATGGTGATGCGGTGCGTCCGGACCGACGCCACCAGCAGCTGGTTCAGTCCGAGGTTGCCGATCGCCAGGACGGTGCCGGCCGCGACAGTGGCGGCGAGGAATGGCGACGGCTTCGTGGTGTGCCCAAATGCGCCCGAAAGGATCGGCGGGCCAATCGCCGCAGCGAGCGCAGCACAGACGAGCGACGCCGCTAACGAACATCCGAGGATGGCCTCCGCGATTCGGCTGAGGCGCAAGCGGTCGCGATCGACAGCGATGCTTGTCAGCGTAGGAAGGGTGCGCGCCCACGCCGGGAGCGCGATGAGCAGGCCGCCACGGCATACCGTCTGAGTGACGAAGAGAACCGTGATGGCGCGGTTCGAAGCCCCGAGCAGGGCGAGAATCAGGGGTCCGCCGGCAAGAATTACCTGGGCCGCGGCGGTGCCGCCCACCGTCGTCGCCAGGAAGTGACCGACTGCGGTCCCCTCACCGCTACCCGAGTCGGTCACGATGCGGCGCGGAATCCGCCGACACCACAGGAGCGCCACCAGGGCTGGGAGCGGGATGGTCCACGCGAGAGGAAGCGGTGAGCCGCTAACGGCCAGAACGGTGGCGCCAGCAGCAAGGCGCGTTAGCCCGTCAAGCGCGGTGAGCTTGCCGTAGCCGCGAAAGTCGCGCTGCCCCGCAAGCACCCCACGGATGAACGCCAGGACGGCGAAGCACAAGACGATCGCAGCCGCCACCAAGGCATAGCCACCGTCGCCGCGGAACAGCGGATGACGGAGCGCAAAAGCGCCGACGCCCAGCGCGATTGCCGCGCTGAGGAGAACAACAACGATGGTCCGCAAAGCCTTCGCGAGCTGTGCCCGGCCCGCTGGGCCGGCGGCAAGTGTTCGCGTGGCGTACTGCTCAACCGGCGCCAGCAGGATGGTGATTGCCAGGAAGCTGATCGTCCACGCGCTGGCGACCGGACTGAATCGAGCGCTGCCAAGCGTTCTCGTTCCAGCCGCCTGCCACACATACACGGCCAGCCCGGCCGTGAGGGTGCCGAGCATCATGGTCACCGTCCCGTCGGACGTCATACGGGCGAGCGCCATCATCGCCCCGAAGGGGGCGGGCACCCCCCGGCGGGGCTCGGTTCCGAGCTTTTCGACGCTCGCCATCAGCGTCTCAGTGCCGCGCTGCACTCGGCGAGGTTCAGCGGTCGGGAGGCGCGCCCGGTGCTGACGTCGACGACGTAGGCTTGCCCATACAGCGCGCCGTACTGCGGACCGTAGCCCGCCGCAGTGGGGTACACGGAATGGGGCGCGCAAAGCATGTACGCCGGCGCTGCCGCGGGATAGGCGCGTATGGAGGCATCGTCATAGGTGACCTGGACGGCACCATTCAGATCCCAAGTCGCGGCGAATGTTGGGACACCAGGAGCGGTGAACAGCGGGAAACCGTACGCGTAGATGATCGCCCCCTTCACCGGGCGCGGAATGTCGCGCTTGACCGTACTCAGGACCTGCTGCTGATAGCGGCTTGCACGATCCCATTGAGTGTCATCGCCGGCAACCCGGTGTATGTAGCCGGTCCCCAATACGACGGCCGCAGCCAGGGCTACCGCGGCTACGGCCGGCATGCGCCAGCGCCAGCGGCTGAACAACAGCGTCCCGACCGCCATCGCCAATCCATAGACCGCTGCCACCAGGCCGATTGCTGCGACGATATTGGTGCGATTGCCCACGCCGAGCGTCGTCGGTTCGTAATAAGGGTCGGCCGGTACGAAGATGGCCCAGGCGACGAAGGCCCACACGACGCCACCCGCGGCGATCATGAGCCATCGGCGAACGTCGGCTCCCGCCGATGTTCCGCGCAGAAACCGAAACCACAGCAGCCAGCAGGCGACGAAGACCGCACTCGCGAGGCACACCACGAGCACGTGGTTCGGCGCCCCGAACGGCACGATCGTCTGAGCGACGATGTAGAGGCCTTGGCCCAGAATCTGTACGGCGTGATGGACGCCGCCGCCGGTGGACGTGACCTGGTCGATCGACGTGTGCGAGCCCGTCCAGATGAGGGCCGCCGCGATGACGACCACATCGACCGCGAATCGCCGCGCCGCCCTGCGCCAATCGGACTGCCACACGTAGACGAGTACCGATGCGAGCGCGACGGTGGCGACGATCTCATAGGTAGTGATGGCCGCCAGATATAGGACCAACGATCCCAGGTGGTAAAGACGAGCCCTCTTCATATCCGGGGTGCGAAGGCCTCGGACCGCCAGCATCAAGCCGGCGAGATAGATCGCCAGTACGAGATGAGCGGTCGCCTCGGTCGGCCACATGACCGCCGAATCCGCAAAGGGGAAAACCAAGACGAGCGCCGAGATCAGGAAGGCGTGAAGGCGTTCCAGACGGAGAGTCCGCAGCGTGGCGTACAGCGTCACCGAGGCCACAACCGCCAGGAAGACCCCCCACGCTATTTGCCAGTGCTGGTGGAGCCCGAGAACCTCGTGCAGGGTCGGGATGTAAAGCGCAACCAGCGGACGAAAGCCGAACAACGAGAAGTAGTACTGAAGCGCCCCGAGATAGCCCGGATGGGGAGGAAGCTTTACGAATGCGGCGGTCGCCCAGTCGTCGTAGTAGAAGCTGCCGTGCGTGATGTGATGCACGTATACGAGCGCCCCGAGCGTTAGTAGCAGCAGGCCGACGGGGATTACCTCGCGAGCCGCCAACGGCGCGCTCGAAGCGATGCTTGTCCAGACCCGTTTTAGGACCGTCCTTGCAGGGAATCGACGTGTTGCGTCAGGGGAGAGGGCTTGGTCTGAAGTGGCACTCATGCCGTCGAATAATTCAGAGCGGCGTTTGAGCACGCCACATTTGGGGCGCGCTACGAGATTGAGCTACCCGGCCGGGGACACGTGCCGGCGCTCATGGACGAACCAAAGCTCGGCAGATGCTAGCGCCGCGGATGTCGGTACGGTGCTACGCGGACGCTTGCCGAGGGGATTGGCTCTCAAGCTCGCGCATCGGCTGCGGGTGTCGTTGCCGACGCCACCTGCCCAGACGCGTAGTACTGCGCGGTTCGGCGTATTCCCTCCTCGAGGTCAACCTCTGCCTCGAAGCCGAGCATCTGCAGCGCCTTGTCCACACGGGGAATTCGAAGCTCGATATCCGCTGAGGCGCGCGAAACAAAGCGGATCTTGGAGTCTGAACCGAGCACCCGGATCACGGTGCTGGCGAGTCCATAGATAGTGATTACCGCGCGGTGGTTGCCGATGTTGAAGGATTCCCCAACCGCTGCAGGCGAGACCATCGCGCGCAGCAATCCCCGGAGCATGTCGTCGATGTAACACCAGGCACGAATCTGAGTGCCATCGCCGTGAATCACCAAGTCCTCGCCGGCCAGTGCCTGAAGGACGAACTGGCGGATCGCCCCTTCCCCTACCTGTCCAGGGCCATATACGTTGAATGGACGAACGGTGACCGTCGGCAATCCGTCCTGCTTGAAGTAGGCATAGGCGAGGTGCTCCTCGGCGAGCTTGCTCACCGCGTACGTCCATCTACCCTCGCCCACGGCGCCGAGGACGGTTGGTGAGGTCTCCTGTGAGCGGAACGCCAGCTGCCCGAAGACCTCGCTGGTGCTGAAGCAAACGACACGCTTGACGCCGGGCTCAGAAGTCGCGGCATCCAACACGTTGGCAGAACCAATCATGTTCACCCGCATCGTCTCCACGGGCCGCTGAATAACCGTGTCGATTCCGGCGATGCCGGCGCAATGGACGACGTAATCGGCGCCGTTCATAGCTACCTCTACCGCCGCCGGATCGAGGACGCTGCCTTCGATGAGCGTCAACTTGGGGTGGTCGGCGTACGGCTTGTGCTGCAACGCGTTGCGGCTCAGGTTGTCAAGGGCCACCACCTCGTTCCGCTCTAGAAGCAGTCCGGCAAGCGTGGATCCGATGAACCCGGCACCGCCGGTTATCAAGATGCGCTGGTTGCTGAGCTCCGGTGGGGGCTTGAGGAGAGGAAAGGCTGGAGCGCTCAAGTTGATGGCTCGATCCCCTTTCGTACCGCCGCCGCGATCGCAGCGACGTCCTCGCTGGTGAGCCGGGGATGCAGTGGCAGCGCTACAGAGCGCAGGTTCAGTGCCCACGATGTAGGCACTTCGCCGGGCCTCGTGCCGCAGGCGCGCTGGAAACTGGGCTGCGCGTGCAGGGCATAGGTGCCTACGGTTGCCTCGACGCCATCCTCCGCGAGCGACAGGATGAAGCCATCGCGGTCGACTTCCTCATCCAGGACGACGACGTAGGCCTGGAACGCCGAGCGAAAACCTTCTGGGACGACCGGGGGCTCGATGCCCGGGATCCTCTCGAGATGGCTGGTGAGCTCGGCTGCGAGCTCGTTGCGGCGCTGGACAAAACTCTCCAAGAGGTGGATCTGACCGATTCCGATAGCCGCCAGAACATCGCTTAGCCGGTAGTTGAACCCGGCCTCAACGAATCGCGGGTGTCCGGTCGTTCGCTCGAATCCGTGGTTACGCAAGCGGCGCAGGCGTTCGGCGAAGCCTGCGTCATCGGTGACGATCATCCCACCTTCTCCGGTGGTTAGGACCTTGCGCGGATGGAAGCTGAATGTAGCGGCGTGACCGTATTGTGCGGCCGGCCGCTCCTCGACACGCGCGCCGAGCGAGCACGCCGCGTCGCACAGCAACGGAATGCCGCGCTCGCGCACGAGTGGCTGAATCGCGGGATAGTCGGCCGGTAATCCGAATAGATCAACGGCGATGACCAGGCGGGTGCGTGGCGAAATCGCTCGGCTGAGGGCCTCGGCATCCACGTTATATGTGGCCCGGTCGACGTCGACGAGCACCGGCTTCGCGCCCTCGTGAAGGACGACATGGCCCGTCGCCGGATGCGTGAAGTCAGGCACGATGACTTCATCGCCAGGGCCGATCTCCTGCGCCCGTAGGGCCAGATGCAGGGCCGCGGTGCCCGAGGAGACCGCCACCGCGTGCTGCCGCCCGACTTGAGCCGCGATCGCTTCCTCGAAGGCGGTGGCTACCGGGCCGAGCGTCAGATGGCCGCTCGAGAGGACATCCTTGATCGCATCCAGGGCTTCCTCCCCGAATCGCGGGTCGGCTAGCCGCACTGATGGGGGGACGATGTCGGTTGCGCTGCGTGAATCCATGGAGGGCGGCATTGTATGGAGCGTTTTCAGGTAATTCCGCGTTGGTAGACTCGCCCGCTCCTGCGGACGGCCAGGCGGGCGTGACCGCGGGCAAGTGGTATGCCATTGCCGTCCTCCCAGCTCAACGCGACTGCGGCCGCAGATTCATCGCTCCCGCATGCGACTCCACGTGTGTCGATCTCACTCCCGGCTTTCAACGAGGAGGTGACCCTGGAGGCGATCGTTCGCGAGGCGGTCGCCGTCGCGTCCTCAGTGGAGGAGCATTTCGAGATCCTGATCGTGGATGACGGCTCAACCGATGGGACGCGCATCGTTGCGGATCGGCTAGCGGCAGAGCTGGACACGGTACGCGTGCATCGCCACGAGACCAACAGAGGGTTCGCCGGCGCGATGCGGTCCTGCTTCTCGGAGGCTCGCGGCGAGTATGTCTTTCTGGCACCCGCCGACGGGCAGGGTCGCCTGCAGGAGCTCCCGCTCTTCTGGGCGCTCAAGGACCATTACGATCTGATCTTCTCTTCGCGGCTCAAGCGAAGCGATTCGAGTCGGCGCATGGTGTTCTCGGGCCTCTGGTACCTGTTCTTTCGGTTCCTGATGGCGTTTCCGCTTCCCGAGTTCTCCGCCCTTTTCTTGTTCCGCCGCGAATCGTTGCCAGTGCTTCCGATCCAGGTCCGGGACGACGGTTTGAACTATCTCCCGATGGTGTACTTGACGGCCATGCAGCAAGGCCAACGAGTCGGGGTGCTCGGCATCCTCGAGCAGTCGCGTCGTGGCGGCCAGGCGAAAGGTTTCGACCCCGCGCTCATCGCCCGCACAATTGCCGAAGACTTCAGGATCTGGTGGCATCTGCGCGTCAGAGGCCAGCTGTCAACGCGAGACTCGACGCCCGACTGAACGAAGCGAGCCGTCCCGGGCAGGCACTGTCAGCGCCGACGACGCATCCACAGCGCGGCTCCGGAAGGCATGGGTCCCGGAAACGCGCGCCGGAGCTCGTCGAGGTGGCGGTGCAGCATGTAGTGCTGGCCCCACACCACCTCGAACGCCTGGTTGAAAGCCAGGAAAGCCCGTAACAGGTAGATCTCGTTCCAGCCCCAGCCGGCCATCACCCACTCCTCCGGATAATCGCCGGGCAGGAATACGTCGTGGATGTGAATCAGCACTCCCGGGGCCAGACGGGGGATGATCTCCTGAAAGATCCACACCACGTCACCGCCGGTCTTGACGGTATGGGCGGTGTCGATGAACAGGACGTCATTTGCCGATAGCTCTCCGAACAGCTCGAGCGGGGTGTCTTGGACACGCTCTGCGCGCAGCCGGGAGACCCCTGGCACTCCGTCGAGCAGGAATTGCCGCGGGTAGGGCTCTATGCACGTCAGCTCCATCCCCATCTGGAGACGCTCGCGGTTGACGCGGGCGCTGACCAAGGTCGAATAGCCGGAGCCGACCTCGATCATCCTGGTCGGCCTGAAGTGCTCGAGCAGCCCCGCCAGAACCCAGGCGTCGTGCGGGGGATATTGGTCGTTAGCCGCGAAGTACTCGGTTGGATCTCCGCTCGGCTCGTCGGGGAACTCCAGCTTCTCCTGGCGGGCGAACACGGTCTGGCAAAGCTCCAGCTGGGCGTCGTCTCGCCAGTCGATTCCCACCGTTTCCCGAGGCGTTTCCGGCCACAGTTGCTCGCGCCGAGCCGCCAGCTCGCTCGTGTTGTACATCGGCGAGTAGTAGTGGCCGATCGGAAAGCGGTTGGCCGGCTCCCCGGGCAGGATGCTTGCGCTTGGTTCCAACTGGGCATCGGGATCAGCTGGACGGCCGCGGAGGTAGCCGTTGATCACTCCGAAGTCGCCGCTCGGGCCGTCGAAGCGGACCGGCACGAGCTCAGTGTCGAATCCGCACGCATCCATCATCCAGCGAAGCGCCAACCTGCCCGGCACCCACCACCACGTCGGATCCTCGGCATAGGCCCCTCGCACGAACCTCGCGTACTCCGAAAGCTCGGCGTCGGCCAGCATCATCGAACCCAGCAGCAGCTCACCTCCGTCCGCCACCATGGTCCTCAGTTGTCGAAGCATCGCGAGCGGGTTTGGCTCGTGGTAGAGGACCCCGTTGCAATGGACGAGATCGAATTTGCCATGGACCTCGGGATCAAGCTGCTGCCAGCCGATCTGCTCGAATCGCACCCCGGTCTTGAAGATGGACTCGAGGAAGCGCGCCTGGGCGATGAAGTCAAATGGCTCGCATGCAAGCACCTCGGCCGCCCCGAGCCGCTTGAACATGAAAGGGTCGTAGCCCGCATTAGACCCCACGTCGAGGACGCGCTTTCCTAGCATGTCTCCGACGAAGGGCTGGGTTGCGACCCAGCGCTGGTCGTTGCGCCACATCCCTTCGATGACGACGTCGCCACCGAGGTAGAACGGCCCCTGAAGCCAGGGCGAGAGCCCCTCTATTTGCTCACGGAGGCGGCGCGCGTCGTCCTCGTCCCGCGTCTCCGGCAAATTGGGCGAAAAGCGCGGAAGGGCCGCCGGATCCAGATGCCGGTCGGGCAGGTTTAGCGCGGGAAGCTGCTTCTCGGCGAATTCGCGGACGCGTGCCAGCGTCTCGCTCACCCTGGATTCCGGTGCCAGATCCACTCGCGCGAGGGTAGTAGAACCCTGGGCCACCGCGGTGGCCGGCCGCCGCTGGCATCATCCCCGCGATGCAAGACGAACGCAACCAAAGTGAGCGTGTGCGCCGCGAGCTGACCGAAGTGGCGGCGAGAACCGGTTCTTGGACCTCGCACAACATCGAAGTGGCTCCCGGAGTGTTCACAAAGGGGAACGAGATTTCCGGGGAGGAGCTGAAGCTCCGGCGAATCACCCAGCTCGTTCGCGACCTGGTCGGTCGGCCGCTCGAGGGGTTGAGAGCGCTGGATCTCGGCGCGCTGGAGGGCCTCTACGGGATGGAGCTCGCGCTGGCTGGCATGGATGTCGTGTTCGTCGAGGGGCGGGACGCAAGCGCCGAGAAGATCCGATTCGCTCGGCGCTCGCTGGGCATCGAACGGGGAGAGGTCTTTACGCAGGACGTCCGCGAGTTGAGCCGATCCACGCACGGCCAGTTCGACGTGATCCTCTGCATCGGCCTCCTCTATCACCTAGAGCTGGAGAGCGTGCTCGGTCTGCTCAGAACGATGCGCGAGCTTTGCACGGGAGCGGCCGTGATTGACACCCACATCGCGCTCGAGGACGACGAGCTCCGCCGTGCCGCCGGCTCGCTGTGGATCGACGCGGACAAGACCCTGTCACCAATCCAGACCGTGGAGCTCGAGGGCCACGTGTATCGCGGACGGAACTACCTCGAGCACGATGCCGGGTCCTCCCCGGAGAGTCGCGCGCAGGCGATGTGGGCCTCGCTCGACAACGAGACGTCGTTCTGGCCCACGAAGACCTCGCTGACGAATGCACTCATCCGAGCCGGCTTCACGAGCGTCCTCGAATGTCTCGCTCCGCCGCTCCCAGGGCTGGCCCCGGACCGCGTGATGCTGGCGGCGATTCCGGGGGATCGTCGGCCGCTTTCGTCGTCTTCGATCATGGCCGACGTGGAGTACGAGCCCATGCCGGAGCACGGACCTTCAGACGCCTCGGTGGGCTCCGGTGACGGCAGCGCAGACCAGTCGCCCGTGGCGAGGCCGCAGCGCGCCACCCGCTACCTCCCGGGCCCGCTGAAGCGGCTCCGCGGGTTACTCCGCGAGATCCAGGGCTTGAACAGGGAAACGCGCGAGCTGGTAGCCGCGGTGCACCAGGAGGGTCGCACACACTCACAGCAGCTGGCTGCAAGGCTGGACGCCCAGGAGCGGGCTCTGTCGGAGGTCTCCGGTCGCATCGAGAACGTCGGAGTCGGCCGGGAGAAGGGTCATGAGCAGCTCGTCGAGATCCTGCGCTACATCCACAGCCGCGGACTGGAGCGGCGCCGCCAGCTGGACGAGCTTCGTTTAGATTCCGCCTATGAGCGGGCGTTCTCCGAGCCGGAGCCGCTGATATCCGTCGCCATTGCGACGTACGACAATCACAGCCTGCTGCGTGACCGCTCGATCCCCTCGGTGCTCGCGCAGAGCTACCAGAACTTTGAGGTCATCGTCGTCGGCGACTCCGCACCAGACGAGGCGCGAGAGGTGGTAGAGGGATTCAATGACCCACGCATTTCATTCTTCAACCTCCCCTACCGCGGCCCCTACCCAGAGGCGCCAGAAGTCGCGTGGCTGGCGTCGGGTATTCCTCCATCGAACGAGGCGGTTCGCCGCGCCCGTGGATTGTGGATTGCCCCACTTGACGATGATGACGCATTCCGACCGCGGCACCTGGAACAACTGCTCGAGCATGCCCGCAGCCAGCGCCTCGAGCTCGCTTACAGCCAGCTCGATGCGCATTTCGCCAGCTCAGACAGCGTCATCACAATTGGGCGGTTTCCCCCTGAGATGGGCGAGATCGGCCTTCAGGCGGCGATTTACCACGCTGGCCTGCGCGATATCTTCGAGTATGAGCTGGCGGACGCCGCCTTCCGCATTCCCACCGATTGGGCCATGTGCCTGCGGATGATGGAAGCGGGCGTGCGCATCGGGATGCTCGATGAGGTCACAGTCGACTACTACCCGGCGAGGAGCTGGACGCCGAGGTGGGAGGGCGATCGGTACGGTCCGCAGCCAGAGCTGGGCGATTCCACGCGATGACCTCGTGCCTGACGGGCCTCTGAGGATCCAGCCCTATCGCGACGACGATAAGCCGCGGTGGGATGCGTTCGTGGCGAATTCCAAGAACGGGACGTTTCTCTTCAGGCGCGATTACCTCGACTACCACGCTGAGCGTTTCCCCGACGCCTCGCTGATCGCGGAAGATGATCGAGGAGACGTTTGCGCGCTACTCCCGGGAACTCGCCGGGAGGATCGGCTCATCTCGCACGGCGGACTGACATACGGCGGATTCATTACTGACGAAGAGATGACAGTAGGCAGGATGGTCAACCTGTTTGACGCGACGCTCAGCCACCTGCGCGCGGGCGGCATTTCGACGCTCCTCTACAAGTCAGTGCCCCACATCTATCATCGAAGCCCCGCCGAGGAAGACCTATACGCGCTGTTCGCCCACGGAGCGGAGATCTACCGTCGTGATGTCCTCAGCGTCATCTCCTACGGCCATGAACCGGAGTGGAAGGCCCGCCGACGGCGCGGGATGAGGAAAGCGCGGCGCGCTGGCATCGAAATCCGCGAGAGCGACGATTACGAGCGGTTTTGGGAGGTGCTCAAGGCCAACCTTCGAGCGCGCCACGGCACCCGACCCGTACACACCCTGCCGGAGATACGGCTGCTGGCGCTGCGCTTTCCGCTTCAGATCTTGCTCTACGCGGCGTACCTGGGCGACGATCTCGAGGCGGGCGTTGTTGTTTACCTCTCAGAAAACGTCTGTCACGTGCAGTACAACGCCGCCAGCCCCAGCGGCAGAGATCACGGAGCGCTGGATCTCCTGTTTGCGCATCTCATCGACGCATACCGCGGCCGCGTACGCTACTTCGACTTCGGCATCTCGACCGAGCAAGAAGGCCGGTTTCTGAACGCGGGCCTGGTCGATTACAAGCAGCATTTCGGTGCGCGCACCGTAGTGCACGACTTCTACCGCCTGGCGATACCCACCCCGTGAGCGACCTCGAGCAATACGCCAAGCACTATCTGTCGCAGTACACGAATGAATCGTTCGAGACGGTTCTTGTTGCCGTCCGCCGTCGTCGCGTGCTGAGGTGGCTAGAGGCTCACGAAGCACGCCGCGTGCTTGAGGTTGGCTGCGGGCTCGAGCCGCTGTTCGGCCATCACGGCGACTTCGATGCGTGGTGGATCGTCGAGCCTGTCCCGGAGTTCGCCCGTCGGGCAAGAGAAATCGCGGGTGGCGACCATCGCGTCCGGGTACTCGAGGGCTTCCTCGAGGATCAGCTCCGGCGCATTACCGAAGAGCTCGACTTCATAGTCATAAGCGGTGTCGTCCATAGCGTCCCGGAGCCGGGCACGCTGCTCGACGCGGTGCGGGTGCTCTGCAGCGACAGAACGATCGCCCACTTCAGCGTCCCCAACGTGCTGTCGTTTCACCGCCTGCTGGCCCTCGAGATGGGTCTCATCGCGGACGTGAACGAGCCATCTGAAATGGATCAGGCGTATGGCCACCACAGGCGCTTTGATCGCCGTGAGTTCGTCCAGATGCTCGAGGCCGCGGGGTTTCGGGTCATCGAGTCGGGCACGTATTTCGTCAAGCCGTTCACACACGCGCAAATGGACGTGATTCTGAAGACAGAGGTCTTCCCACCATCGCTGATCGAAGGGCTCGATCGTATGACGCGGTACATGCCCGAGCACGGGTGCGAGTTGTATGCGAACGCTCGAAATGCCTGAGCCGATTCGCGGTGGCGGCTGGGAGACGATCGAGCTGCCCACCGTGGTCGATCCACGTGGCAAGCTCACTTTCGTCGAGGGTCAGCGTCATGTGCCGTTTTCGATCCATCGTGTCTATTGGATCTACGACGTCCCCGGCGGCGACGTTCGGGAAGGTCACGCGTACAGGACGCAGGAGGAGCTCCTGATAGCCGTGTCCGGCAGCTTCGATGTTGTCCTCGACAACGGCGAAAGTAGCGAAGCGATCCAACTCAACCGTTCGTACTACGGCCTCTATGTTCCGGCAATGACTTGGCGCCAACTCGAGAATTTCTCCACGAACGGCGTATGCCTGATTCTGGCCTCGCTGCCGTTTGCTGAAGAGGAGTACGTCCGCGATCGCGAAGCATTCGTCGCGCTCAAGGCCGGTTCGTGAGGGATACGTCGCTTGCCGACTGCCGGGTTCTCGAGCTGCCGCGTATTGAGCGGCCGGAGGGAAACCTCACCCCGGTGGAGGGAGAGCGGGAGCTCCCTTTTGCGCTGGCACGTGTCTACTACTTCTATGACATTCCAGGCGGCGAGACCCGGGGCGGCCATGCCCACCGGCAGCTGGAACAGGCCATCGTCGCCGTGATGGGGTCGTTCGAGGTGGTGCTCGATGATGGCTCGCGGCGCCAAACATTTCGCCTGGATCGTGCCTACAGGGCGCTCTACGTCCCTCCGATGATCTGGCGCGAGCTCCAGGAGTTCTCATCCGGCGGCATCGGAGTGGTCCTTGCCTCCCACATGTTCGCCGAAGAGGATTACATCCGAGACTACGAGCGGTTTCGCGAGCAGAAGCCGAGGGTCCTGACGTGAGGCTCGCTGTGGATACGGTCCCTTTCGTCGATCTCGCCGCAGAGCGCGAGCGCATCCGTCATGAGCTCGATGACGCCGTGCGGACAGTCCTGGATTCCGGCCAATTCATCCTGGGCCGAGAGCTCGCTGCCTTCGAAGAAGAATTCGCCTGTTACTGCGGTGTGGGTCACTGCGTCGGCGTAGGTTCAGGCACCGATGCCTTGATCCTTGCGCTGCGCGCGTGCGGGATCGGACCTGGCGATGAGGTGATAACGCCGTCCTTCACATTCGTGGCGGGACCGTTGGCGATCGTGACGGTCGGCGCCGTTCCGGTTTTTGTTGACGTCGACGAGCTCACCGCCACGCTGAACGTCGAGCTCGTGGAAAAATCGATCACGGAACGTACTCGCGCGATCGTCCCTGTCCATCTGTACGGACGCTGCGCGAACGTCGATCCTCTGGCGGCGCTGGCCCGGGAGCGCGGCCTCTGGTTGATCGAGGACGCGGCTCAAGCCCACGGAGCACGCACGAACGGCCGCGCCGCCGGAGCGGTGGGCCATCTGGGCTGTTTCAGCTTCTACCCATCCAAGAACCTTGGAGCCTTCGGTGATGGCGGAGCGGTCATAACCGACGACCCTAAGCTCGCCCACTCCATCCGTCTCCTTCGAAACTACGGACAGACGGAGAAGTATCACCACGAGTCTCTAGGCACGAACAGTCGTCTGGACGAGCTTCAGGCAGCGATCCTTCGCAAGAAGTTGACGCACCTCGATTCGTGGAACAGTGCCAGGAGAAGAGCAGTCAAGGCCTACACCACCTTGCTCGACCCCGACCTCACCTTCCCCTTGCCCGACGAGGCGCGTGAGCATGTGCTCCACCTCTACGTGATCCGCACGATTCATCGAGATGCGCTCCGACGATTCTTGTCCGAACACGGTGTGCAGACAGGTGTCCATTACCCACTCCCGGTGCACCGCCAGCCAGCGTTCCGCGGCCTACCCCATGTAGCAGGCGCGCTTCCGATAACCGACCGGCTGGCCGACGAGGTGCTTTCGCTGCCGATGTTCTCGGCGATCTCGCCGGAGCAGATCAACTACGTCGCCGATCGCGTCCGGGAGGGTCTAGCGCGGGTGGACGCCTAGAAGATGCGCCGCATAGAAAGCCAGCTCGCCGGTCCCGTCCTGATCGAGCCCGCGGTGCACGGTGACGAGCGCGGCTTTTTCCTGGAGAGCTATCGCCGCAGCGTCCTCGCCGAACTTGGGATCGACATCGAGTTCTTGCAAGACAATCATTCGCGCTCCCGTCGGGGCGTGGTTCGTGGCATGCATTTTCAAACCGGAATGGCCAAGCTGGTGCGCTGCGCGAGGGGAGCCATTTTTGACGTGGTGGTCGACATACGGCGGGGCTCGCCCAGCTTCGGGCGCTGGGAGGGGTTCGAGCTGAACGACTCAAACCACCACCAGCTCCTCTGCCCCGACGGTTTCGCGCACGGCTTCTGCGTGCTCTCGGAGCTTGCGGATGTCGTCTACAAGACCTCGAGCTACTACGCGGCCGAGCTAGAAGGCGGGTTCGCTTTCGATGACCCAGACGTGGCTATCACCTGGCCGGAGGGCGTCGAGCTCGTCCCCTCAGAGCGCGATCGCAGCGCCCCTCGCCTGCATGAAATCGAGGACGGGCTGCCGTTCGTGTACGCCGCTCCGGCGAGCTGACCCACAGACCGGCGGCGCCTTGCACGCCAGCTTGCACCGGCCAGCGCCATTGGGTACGATGCCGCGCGCATAGGGCGAACACGTAGGGGCGCAGCTGAAGAGAGGGGCGGCCGACTCATGCTCGGATGGCCTGCGAGGGCCACTCCGCGCTGACGGTGTGGCTATTGCCTTGGTCACGGCGGCCCCTGTCGCGTTCGGAAGGGGCTGCGCGCCGGTAATAGGAGGTGACAACAGGTCAGCTTATCGGGGAGTCATCTAGTTCATCGATGAACTAGCTGGGCTGTGAACAAGCAGCTCATCCAAGCGTTGGAATCACGAAATTCAGAACGAAAGAGGTAGTTACGTATGAGGAAGTATTTATTGACCACCGCCGCCAGCGCCATCGTGGCGCTCGGCATGATGGCGCTTCCGGCGGCCGCGGGCGCGCACCTTCAGCGCCACGCGCTGCCGAGCAAGTATGCGTTCCTCCAGCACGTCAAGCACGTCAGCATCAACCAGCTGCCCGCGAACGACCGCAAGCAGGCTCTCGCCGTCGCGAGGAAGGTCCGTGCGGAGGGCCCGAACGTTGGTGGCAGGGCCCGGGGAGCGGCCGGCGCGCACTACTACGCCGGGTCGAACTACGGCTACCTGGATTACAACTACTTCGAGGATGACGTCTACAGCGACGGCTTCTACGATTACGGTTATTACTACAACTTCGACAATTACGGTGATCTCTACTTCACATACACCTACTGGATTTACTATCCGCAATACGGCGAGATAGTGCTCTACCAGTACTAGGTAGCCGGTCGAAGTCGCAGTTTCACGAGCGGCCGCGCTGGGCAACCGGCGCGGCCGTTTCTTTGCCCGCGGGTCCGGTCGTGCCGGCGGCGGACCGATCCGCCGGACTGCTAAAGCGCCCGGGGACGCCATGCGGCATCCTTAGGGGAGGATGCGGATCCGGTCCATCAGGCAGCTGACCATCACGCCTGCCCAGTACCGCCGACTGGCCTACATCGCGCTGGCGGCGCTGGCGCTGATCGTCCTCACAGGGGCCGCCGTGCGCCTGACCGACTCGGGATTGGGATGTCCTGACTGGCCGCGCTGCTATGGCAAGGCTGTACCGCCGCTTCAGAGCCATGCGCTGATCGAGTTCGGCAACCGCGCCGTATCCGGGCTGGTCGGCGCCATCACGGTCCTCATTGCCGCGCTGGCGTTCTTCCGTCGTCCGTTTCGTCGTGATCTGGCGTGGCTGGCGTGCGCGCTGCCGCTGGGGGTGCTGGCCCAGGCCGTGCTGGGCGGCTTTACCGTGCGCGAGCACCTGGCGCCGGGCTTTGTGATGGGCCACTTCGGTCTGTCGATGGTCATCCTCATCGCCGCCGTCGCGCTGGCGTGGCGAGCGGCCTACGAGCCGCACTCACGGCGGAGGACGAACGACCGGGCGGGCGTGTGGGCCGTGAGAGCGCTGGCCCCATTCGGTGCGCTGACGATCTTCGCCGGCACGGCCGCCACGGCCGCCGGTCCCCACTCCGGGGGCGCCGTCGGCCAGCACGTTCACCGCCTGCATTTCAAAGGAGCGGACACGCTGACATGGGTCATCCACCGGCATGCCACCATCGCCGCCCTTTTCGGGGTGATTGCGATTGCCGTGTGGCTGCTGCACCGCCGCCGACCGGGATCCGAGCGCGTGCTCGAGCCGCTGACCGTCCTCTGCGTGCTGCTGGCGGCCCAGGGCCTCGTCGGCAGCGTCCAGTACGAGCTCAAGCTTCCCAGCGACATGGTCTGGGTTCACGTTGCGCTGGCGACGGCGACCTGGATCGCCGTGCTCTGGTCGGTGGCGGCCGTGGGCCGGCTCGTGCCGCGACGAGTGGCCGTGCCGGAGGCCGAGCCATCGCGCTGGCCATCCCGGCGTCTGCCGGCTTCGATTGAGTCCACGCAAGCTTCGATTGAGTCCACGAAGTGAGGGCCCGCGCAGGAATAACTGATCGTCCGGATGCGGCCTGGATGACTTCGCGATGCGGCACGATCGTCCAGCTCGCGCAGCGCTGCTGCGCCACGCCGTCCGCTCGCACCGCCCCGCTCGTCCCCAGACCCCCCCGATCCGATCACTTCTTCCTGCACGAACCCTGATCACTACGATCGTCCTGGATGGCGACTGACCCCCGCACAACCGCCGCTCCGCCCCCGCCGGGCGGACGCTCCGCCGAGGCCTCCCTCAGCATCCTGGTGGTAGACGACGAATCGGACCTGCGCGAGATGCTGACCCGCTCGTTCTCGCGCGAGGGGCATCGGGTGATGGCTGTGGCCGATGGTCGCGGGGCGATCGACCGGGCGAGCACCGACCATTTCGACATCATTCTGCTCGACGTGGCGCTGGGGCCTGGCCCCGACGGATACGAGGTGTGCCGGACGCTGCGCGCGCGGCGCAACGTCGTGCCGATCATCATGCTCACGGCGCTGGATTCCGAGGCTGACGCGGTCCTGGGCCTCGAAGCCGGAGCCGACGACTACGTGACCAAGCCGTTCGGGCTGGCCGAGCTCCGCAGCCGCATCCGGGCCGTGCTGCGGCGCGCCGGAACCCGGGCCCTGGCCGACGAGGTACTGGTCGTGGGCCCGATCGCGCTCGACCGCGCGCAGCGCGAAGTGACGATGGACGGCAAGCCGGTGCGGCTGACGTTCTCCGAGTTCGAACTGCTCGACGCGTTGATGGCCGATCCAGGGCGCCTGCTGAACCGTCAGGAGCTGTTACGCGCGATCTGGGGCGACAGCGCCTACCGCGACCCGCGGGCGATCGACGTGCACATCCGGCATCTGCGGGAGAAGCTGGAGCCAGAGCCCGAAACCCCGCGCTACATCCTCACCGTTCGCGGTGCGGGATACCGCCTGCGAGGAACGTGGCCCCGTCCGCAAATACCGGCGCATTCGAGCGGCCCCCGACGGCGCCTGGCGGCGTCCTCGGTCACTCGCGCATCCACGGATGCGCCACGTTCCCTGCGTCCTTGCCAGAAACCGTCGGTGACCACTCTCGGTGCACCGATACTTACGAACGGAACCACTAGCCATGTTCAACCGGCCGCGACGCGGTGCGCTTGGTCTGCGCGGTCGAATCGTCGGGCTCGTGCTGTTCACGACGGTGGCCACGTTGGCGGTGGCCGCGCTGACGCTGCTTGGTCCGCTGGAGTCACGGCTCCGCAGCTCGGCCCTGAAGACACTTCACAACGAGCTCGGCAAGTATCCCGCCAGCCCGTTCAAGTCCGTCGACCTCGCCGCGATCGCCACCGATCCCAAGGCGCGTGACGCCCTGCTCGCCCAACAGCAGGCGCTCTCCTCGCGCGTCGGGGGCGTGGCCTACGTATACGGCTATCCCGACACCACCGGCCACGGTGTGGTGCAGCTGCAACCTCAGACCCCGGCCGACCGCGACATCGCCGCTTCTGACCCGGCCAACGACGTCAAGGCCGCGTTCGTAACGGGCGCCCGACACGGCGAGCTGGGGATCGGGACGATCGACGGCAACGAGTACGCCGAATTTGCCGTCCGTTTCGCCACCCAAGCCCGGACGCCCGCGGGTGGCCGGCCGCAGGGACAGCTCTATTGGGTCTTGGCGGTTCGCAAGAGCATCGCCGAGATCCCAGGCGCCGTATCGGCCATCCGCACCGCCTTTGTGACGGCGGCGCTCGCCGGACTCGCTCTCAGCCTGATCCTGGGCATCCCCCTGTCGGCGACGCTCGTGCGCCGGCTGCGACGCCTGCGGCAGGCCGCGGTCACGCTGGCCCGTGGCGGTCCCGGGGCAGAGGTTGAGGTCCCGGTCGATCGGGCCCGCGACGAGGTCGGCGACCTGGCGCGGACGTTCGACACCATGCAGCGGCAGCTGAAGCAACAAGAGCAGGCCCGGCGCGCGTTTGTGGCCACCGCGTCACACGAGCTGCGGACCCCGCTGGCTTCGCTGGACGGGATGCTCGAGTTGCTGGACGACGACCTGCGCCACGGAGACCCAGACCTGGACGAGGCCCGCGGACTGCTGGACCGAGCCCGGGCCCAGTCGCGCCGATTGGCGCGCCTGGCCGCCGATCTACTTGACCTCTCGAGGCTTGACGCCGAGGTCAAGCTCCGCTCGGAGCCCGTGGAGCTCGGTGAGCTCAGCCGCGCCGTGCTGGCCGAGTTCGAGCTGGGGACCGGCGAGCGCGGCGTGGATGCCGTGCTCGCCAGCTCCGAGACCCAGGTGTGGGCGCTCGCGGATCCCGGCAGCGTGGCCCGCATCTTGCGCATCCTGCTGGACAACGCGGTCCGTCACAGCCCGCCGGGCACGGAGGTGCGGGTGGAGCTTCGCGACGGGTCGCACGCGGAGCTAAGCGTTTGCGATCAAGGGCCGGGAATTGCCCCGGAGGACCGCGTGATCATCTTCGAGCGCTTCCAGCGCGGCCGCGACACCGGCGGCCAGGCAGGATTTGGGCTGGGTTTGGCCATCGGGCGGGAGTTGGCCGCACGGATGGGCGGCGAGCTGGCGCTCGATGGGAGCTATGGCCGGGGAGCGAAGTTCATGCTCACGCTTCCTGTCGCACGCCCACGTGAGGTTCGCGAGCTGACGGTCGGCTGACGGCCGTAAGCGCCGCGTGACAGGATCAGGACCGTGGACCAGAGGCTCATTCAGACGATGCTCGACGTCGACGAGCACCATTGGTGGTATCGCGGCCGGCGACGGATCATCCGGGCGGAGCTCGACAGGCTGCCGCTGTCGGCGAACGCCCGCATCCTTGACGCCGGCTGTGGCTCTGGCAGGACGCTCCAGGAGCTGGTCGACTACGGCCAGGTCACAGGCCTCGAGTTGAACGCCGATGCCGCCGAGGTCGCTCGATCGCGCGGTTTTGGTGAAGTGGAGATCGGCCGGCTGGAGGAGCTCCCCTGGCAGGACGAGAGCTTTGATCTCATCACCTGTCTGGACGTCATCGAGCACACGCCCGACGACCGCGTGGCGCTGCGCGAGCTGCTGCGGGTCTGCAAACCCAGCGGCTGGCTGCTGGCGACGGTTCCTGCCTACCAGGGTCTGTGGTCATACCACGACGAGGTGAACCATCACTACCGGCGCTACGAGCGGACCACGCTTCGAAGCGCGGTGGCCGAAGCGGGCTGGCGGCTCGAGCGCCTTACCTCATTCAACACGCTGCTGTTTCCGCCGGCGGCCGCTGTGCGGATCGTTCAGCGGCGGATGCGGCGCAACGGCGACGGCCCTCAAGACGCCAACTTTGATTTGCATATCGGTCCGCCATGGCTCAACGGCGTGCTCGAGCGGCCGCTGAAGATGGAGGCCGGCTGGCTCGGTCGTGGACGGACGCTGCCGGCCGGGCTGTCGCTGCTGGCGGTGGTTCGCAAGCCGCCTGCTTGACATGCCTGCGGGGGCGGGCTGGTGGGGTGGACTGTCGCTCGCGGCGATCATCTCCATCTCGAACAGCCTCGGCTATCTGCTGCCGGCGATCATCGGCCTTGAATCGATGGGGATTCCCTCCCCCGGCGAGACGGCGCTCGTGGCCGGCGCTGTGCTCGCCAGCCAGGGCAAGCTCCACATCTGGCTCGTGATCCTGATCGGGGTGTGCTCGGCGATCGTCGGCGACAACATCGGATACCTGCTCGGTCGCAGGATCGGTCGCGACGTGCTGGAAGCCAAGGGCCCGCTGCACCGGCACCGGAAGCGAGCCATCGCCGCAGGCGACCGCTTCTTCCAAAAGCATGGTCCCAAGGCGGTCTTTTTTGCCCGCTGGATCGCGCTCGTACGCTTCGCCGCCGCCTGGCTGGCTGGGATCAACCGCATGCCGATCAAGCAGTTCTTCTTCTGGAACGCCCTGGGCGGCATTACCTGGGGCGTCACTTACGGGCTTGTGGGCTATTACGGCGGCAAGGCGGCGGCACACATATTGGCCGAGGTGGGCATCGTGGGCGCCGTAGTCCTCGGCGTCGTGATATTCGGGGGTGTGGCCTATATCAGCCTGCGCGATCGGCCCCCGCCGGACTGAGAGCCGTCAGTCCTGCTCGCGCGCCAGATCCAGCGCGCAGGAGTTGATGCAGTAGCGCAGGCCGGTCGGCGCCGGACCGTCGTCGAACACGTGACCCAGGTGGCCGCCGCAACGGCGGCAAAGTACCTCGGTGCGGACCATGCCCAGACCCCGATCCTCGCGCAGCTCCACGTTCTCGGCCACCGCAGGCTCGTAGAAGCTCGGCCAGCCGGTACCGGATTCGAACTTCGTCTGGGAATCGAACAGCACCGACCCGCAGCCGGCACAGCGATAGGTCCCATCATCCTTGGCGTGCACGTACTCGCCCGTGAAGGGGCGCTCGGTCCCCTGTCGGCGCAGGACGTCGTACTGCTCGCGGCTCAGCCGCTCCCGCCACTGCTCGTCGCTCAGCTCCAACCTGGTGTTGCTCTCCATGTTCACAACGTTAGCGGCCTCGCGGCGGCCCCACGCCCGCGAACGGGTTCTCGATACGGACGCCGCCGACCACTTGGCCGTCTCCTAAATCCTCAGTGAGCAGCCGTGCGCAGCCCGCGGTCGCCGCGGCCCGTGTGATCAGCGCATCCCAGTAGGAGATGGGTTCCGCCGCGCACAGCCCCACGGCCTCGAGCACGAGCTGGCGGTCGACGGCAACTCGGGCAAGTGGAGCCAGCCGCCGTACCTCGACCGCCGCACGATCGGCTGAAAGCGGCGTCCTGAGCTTGCGCGTCGTGACGACGAAGAACTCGCCCAGCACCTGGCTGCTGGTGACGAGGTCTCCAGGTGGACTGTTCTCGAGGAGCTGGATAGCCAGTGCCTGCTTGGCGGGCTCGTCCCGGTCCAAGGCATAGACGAACACGTTGGTATCGACGAACGCGGGCGTCTCAGCCACGGCGCTCGAGTCTGCTCTCGTAGACGTCCTCCCGACGCCAGCGGCGTCCAGCGGATCCGCTGCCCGCGGCGGAGAAACGGGCCGACTCGACAAATTCACGCAGGCCGCGCTCCGCTTCGGCCTGACCGGCGAACGCTTCGATGTAGTCGCGGACAACGGCGTTCACGGACATGCCGCGCTCCAGCGCCCGGATTCGTGCCCGGCGCAGCAGATCGTCATCGATCACCAGAGTCAGGTTTGCCATCAGTCATGGCAGTGTAGCACGATATCAGTGCTACACGGGAGAAGCCGGTCTGCCAACATCGCGGCCAACTTGTCGGCCAGCACATCCAGACAACGATCCGGAGGCCTCAGACCCCCTCTGGGCTGGGCTCGTCGGCGCCTTCGCGAGCTGGCCGACCCGCTCCTCTTGCGCCGAGCGGGCCGAGCCGCGCCGGTCCCGCCGCGCCGGCTGCGGGCCCGGACCGGGGCGCCGGGGATCGACGAGTTCGTGCGCGGCGGCGCCCAGGCCGCAGACGAGCTGGAGCGGGCCTTGGGAGCCGTCGGCCGTTCCTTCACCGACGCATCGTCAGTGCTCGACCTGGGTTGCGGATCAGCGCGGGTGCTGCCGCACGCTGCTGCGCTGGCCCCCAGGGCGAGGTGTAGTGGCTGCGACGTGGACCGGGAAGCGATCAGCTGGGCCGCGGGCCATTACCCCGACCTGACCTGGGTCGTGAGTCCATTCGAGCCGCCATTGCCGTTCGATGATCGAGGCTTCGACCTCGTCTACTCGATCTCCGTCCTCAGCCACCTCGGTGCCGAGTCCCAGGACCGCTGGCTGGGCGAGATCAGCCGCCTGCTCGCGCCGGGTGGCGTCGCGTTGCTGTCCGTCCATGGGCCACATGCCTTCGAGCAGTTCCGGACGGGACAGGTGACCACCGCCTGGTGCCGACCCGGTGCCTTCGCCCGCGGAGCGCTCGAGCCTTCAGAGTTCGTGTTCGAGCCCTACGCCCGCTCGCTTTGGAACGACCGCGAGCTTCCCGGCGTCGGGTCGGACTATGGCCTTGCCTTCCACGGCGAGCAGTACGTTCGCCGGCACTTCTCGCGCTGGCTTCGGCTCGAGGCTGTGCTGCCCAGAGCGATGACGGACTGGCAGGACATCGTGGTCTGCGTCGCGCCGTGAGGCCCCGGTCAACCAGGGTGTCCCAGGGGCCGCTGAGGTCTCGGGTGCCGCTGACGGCGGGGATCGGTCCCCAGCGATGAAGGACCTTGGGCAGCACGTCCTCGGCCACCACGGCGTCGAACAGTTGCTCGACGGCGACGCCGGCCACGCGCTCCACGGTGTGGGCGGCTGCGGTGATCCGACCCCCGACTCGCGCTAGGCGCCCCAGCCGATGCCGTCTAGCGTCTCGAGCCTGCGCCAGAAGATGATCTCCGGCTCGGTGCTGACTCCCGCTGCCTCCAGCATCGGCTGGATGTGTTTCCCTTGCTGCTCGAAGAACCTCTGAAAGCTCTCGGCGTCTGGCCACTCGTCCGCCACCAGGATCTGCCCGTCATCGGAGCCATAGAAGCGGTGGGCGATCACGCCGTGGCGCTTCGCCTGGTCGGCGATCGACCGCATCGTGTCGGCATTGTCGGCGGCGAACTGTTCGAGCTTGGTGGGATCCCCTTGTACGCGAAGCATCACGATGATCGACATTCTCGTCTCCTGGTTTTGGGTTGGCGGTGCCCTGCCGTGGTGCTATTCGACCACTCCAAAGCCCGGGGAATCAAGTCCGAGCAGGATTTGTCTAGCGGGTAGCCTCATAGGGTGATCGTTGCAATCGCCGGCGCCCACGGGAAGATCGCCATGCGCCTGACGCGGCTCCTGGTCGCCGACGGCGACGAGGTGATTGGCCTGATCCGCAACCCCAATCACGCCGACGATGTACGCCAGGCGGGGGCGTCGGCCCGAGTGTGCGATCTGGAGGAGGCGTCGGTTGAGGACGTCGCAGGCGCAATCCGGGGCGCCGAGGCCACGGTGTTCGCTGCCGGCGCCGGCGCCGGCAGCGGTGCCGCCAGGAAGCTCACGATGGACCGCGACGGGGCGATCAAGCTGCTCCGGGCGTCAGCCACGGCCGGCGCCCAGCGCTACGTAATCGTCAGTTCCGTGGGGGCGGAGAATCCGCCCGATGGCGATGATGCGTTCAGCGTCTACGTGCGCGCCAAGGCCGAGGCCGATCAGGCCGTCCGCGAAAGCGGCAGCGACTGGACAATCGTCAGGCCGGGGCGCCTGAGCGATGAGCCGGGAACCGGTCGTGTCCGGATCGACTCCGAGCCGTTCCGTGGCGAGGTCCCGCGCGACGACGTCGCCGCCGTGCTCGCGGGACTGCTCAAGGACGATCGCGCCGCGCGCCGCATCCTCTACGTCAATGGCGGCGATGAGCCGATCGAGCAGGGACTCGAGCGGGTTCTGGGCGGCGAGCGGGCATGAGCCAGCCGGCACCCGCCGCTTTCTCGCTGGGGCGGGAGGGTGGCGACGACGGGGCATTTCACCGTCAGGAGAGCCGTTTCCGAGATTGGGTGACGGCGGAGGGCTCGGGCCGGTTCCCGCTCGAGGCCGGGCGCTATCACCTCTATGTGGCCCGGGCCTGCCCTTGGGCGCACCGCGCGATCATCGGCCGGCGTCTGATGGGGCTCGAGTCAGCGATCTCGATCTCGTTCCTTGACCCGCTCCGGGACGAGCGCGGATGGGCATTCACCGGCGGACGCTACGAGGACCCGGTCAACGGCTTTCGCTTCCTGGCCGACGCATACGAGGCGACCGAGCCCGGCTTCGACCAGCGCATAACCGTGCCGGTGCTGTGGGACCGCGGAGAGGGCGCGATCGTCAACAACGAGTCTGGCGACGTCCTGCGGATGCTGAGCACGGTGTTCGCGCCGCTGGCCGAGCACCCCGTCCAGCTATGTCCGCCAACGCTGCGGGCGAGTATCGACGAACTCAACGCCCGGGTATACGAGAACCTGAACAACGGCGTCTACAAGACCGGTTTCGCCCGTCGCCAGGAGGTCTATGAGCGCGAGGTGCGGGCGGTGTTCGCGATGCTCGACGAGCTTGACGCGCGCCTGGCCTGCAGCCGCTTTCTGTTTGGCGCCGAGCCGCTTGAAACCGACTGGCGGGTGTTCACCACGCTCCTGCGGTTCGACCCCGTCTATCAGATCCACTTCAAATGCTCGGTGCGAAAGATCACCGAGTACGGGCAGCTATGGCCGTACCTGCGCGACCTCTATCAATGGCCGCGAATCGCCGAGACTGTCGACTTCGACGAGATTCGCGCCCACTACTACCGGACGCATCCCATGATCAATCCCGCCGGGCTCGTCGCCGTGCTGCCGGCGGATGACCTCGGCGCGCCGCACGGACGGGAAGCGCTGGGCTGACGCCCAGCGCCGTTCCGTCTGACGCGCTGCGGCCCGGGCATAGCCGGACCGCAGCGAGCCATCAGATCTACGCTACTTCCCCTTGCTGTACCCCGCCTTATAGCCCTGGTTGTAGGCCGAGGAGGGGTTGCTGCTGAAGGAGAACGTGTACGCCGAGTTGTAGCCGCTGTTGAACCCGGGATTGAAGCCGGCGTTGAATCCCGTGTTGAACAGGTCGTTGCAGTCGCCGGTCACCGCCGCAACCGCCCGCGGCGCTGACGCGGCGCTGGCCGAGGCCACTCGGGCCGAGTGGCTGGAGTGGTGGAACCTGCGCTTAGCTGCGCTGAAGCCGGCGTTCCAGCCCACGTTGTAGGCCGCGTTCTTGTTCTTGCTGTAGGCGTAGCTCCAGGAGGAGCTCCACCCGGGGTTGAAGCCGGCGTTGAAGCCCGGGTTGTAGCCCGCGTTGTAGCAGGACACCGGGGTGATCTTCAGCATCGGGGTGCGGCTCGTGTCGACCGCCAGCGTGGTCCCGCCGGGACCAAAGCTGGCGCCGCCGCCGCCGCCGCCGGCGCCGCAAACATTGGTGTTGCTGGTGCCAGCACCGCCGCCGCCGCCGAAGTAGCCGCCGCCGCCGCCACCGCCGCCGGCGGTGTTGGCGCCGGAGCTACCGCCACCACGGCCGCCGGTGCCAGACGTGCCCACCGCGGCAAACGTAGTCGCGGGGCAGGCGAGGGCGGTCGCGCCGGCTGCGCCCCCACCGCTGCCGAACCCGGGGCCGCCACCGCCGGGCCCGTTGGCGCCCGGGGCACCCGCTGCGCCCGCCACGCCTCCGGCGCCGCTTCCAACCGCGGAGAAACCGCCGCTGCCGCCGCCGGCACCGGCGACCAGCAGCCGCGAGTTGAGCGTCGCGGTTCCGAGCGTGTTACACGGCGAGCCGCACGTGGCGGTGCGCAGGTCGGTGGCGCCGCCGCCGCCGCCAGCGCCGTTGGTCGGCGTCGAGGGAAGGCCGCCCCTGCCGCCGCCGTTGAAGCCGCCTGCGCCGCCATTGCCGGTGGCCCCCACGCCTCCGGGGCCACCGACCTCTACGAACAGGGTCTGCCCAGCGATGACGTTGACATTGGCGGTGACGACCGCCCCGGCGCCGCCCGCGAGGCCGCCGTTAGAGGCGCCGCCGGGAGCTCCGACAGCAGTGACCTGGAGCAGACCGGAATCGCTGGGGACGGTGTAGCACTGCTCCCCGCCGGTGTAGGAGAAGGTGGCGGTGCCGGTCGCGCACGCCGCGGCTGCGGAACCCGGCAGCAGGGCCAGGCCGATGACCGTGGCGAGCACTCCGCCGATCGTTGCAAGCATGGAAGACGACTTGAATGTATGACGCATACCCGCACAAAACCACGGATCCGAGGGAAAGTTCCGGGTTAGGCAACAACGTGTCACCTTTATTACCGGAAACCGGCCATTTCACGGCGATCGCCTGCAAATGCCGGCCATTTTGCAGTGCGATGAGTTGTCGCTCCGTCGGCGGTCTCAATGACTGAACCGAGGCAAACCAGACGGAGGATCTCATGCAGACAGTGACTTCAACGGACGGCACGAAGATCGCCTACGAGCGCGACGGAAGCGGGCCTGTGGTGATCTTGGTCAACGGCGCGCTGGGCGACCGCACGCTCGATCGCCGGTTCAAGCTGATGAGCGGGCTTGCCGAGCTGCTCTCACCGCGCTTTACGGTCGTGAACTACGACCGGCGTGGCCGAGGCGAAAGCGGCGAGGCGGGGCCGTACGCGCCCGAGCGCGAGGTCGAGGACATCGCCGCTCTGATCGACGCGGCTGGGGGCACCGCCTCGCTGTTCGGCTTCTCATCAGGCGGGGCGCTGGCGCTGAGGGCGGCGGCCGCCGGAATCGGGGTGGAGTCCGTCGCGGTGTACGAAGCCCCTTTCATGGTCGATCGCACCGACAAGCTCCCCGCCGAGGATTACGCCGCGCGCCTGTCCGAGCTACTCGCCGTGGATGACCGCAACGGGGCGGTCCGGCATTTCATGACGGGCGCCATCGGCGTCCCGCGACCCGTGGTCGCGGCGATGAGGCTGATGCCGGCGTGGCGCGATATGAAGGCCAATGCCCACACCCTGCCCTACGACTGGGCGGCTCTCGGTGAGCACAACATGAAGGGAGATCCGCTACGGGCGGCGGAGTGGGCGTCGATCGCCGTGCCGGTGCTGGTGGCATATGGCGCCAAGAGCGCCAGCAATCTCCGCAAGGGGTCGGAGGCGCTGGCGGAGATCCTCCCGAACGCCGAGGTCCGCGTGCTCGAAGGCATGAACCACAAGCTGAAGGTCAAGATCCTGGCGCCGGTGCTGAGCGAGTTCCTGGGGGAGAGCTCCACCGCCGGCCGACACGAATCGCGCCCGACCGCGGTGGCATAGGCCGCCACGCTGCAACCGAGAAGGCGCTGGCCTCTAGCCCAGCGCCTTCTCCAGCCAGTGGTCGGCGAACGGCTCGTCGTTGAAGCGGGGGACCTCCACCCACCCCGTCGAGCGGTAGAGCGCGAGCGCCTCGGTGAGTACGGCGCCAGTCTCGATGTGCGCAACCGAGGCGCCAGCGGCGAGCGCACAAGCCTCGAGCCTCTCGAGCAGTCGGCGGCCGAGCCCGAGGCCACGGGCGTGCGGCGCGATCCACATGCGCTTGATTTCGGCCGGCGCCTCGGCGTGATGCTTGACCGCGCCGCAGCCGATCGGCTCTCCGTGCAGGTAGATAACGAAGAACTGCCCGGCGGGAGGGCGTACCTCATGTGGAAGTGCCGTGGCGCCCACCGAGGGATCAAAGCCACGGGTCGAGCGGCGGTTCAGCTCGGCCACGTACTCCGCCAGGCAGTACCGCGCATCCGCGTGCTCGGGGTCGGCCGGCCGGATCTCCACGCTCGCCGCCACCAGCAGGCGCTCGATGTCGTGCATGGCAGCGGTCAGCCGCTCCTGCTGTGTCGAGTTGAGCGGGGCGAGCAATGACCGTGCCGCCTCATCGGAGCGCTCGTCGAGCATCGCGCGCTCGCGTCGCCCGGCGGCGGTCAACCGCGCGACGCGGACCCGCCGGTCGCCCTCGCTCGGCGAGACCTCGATCAGTCCGTCGCCTTCGAGTGAGCGCAACAGCCGGCTGAGATACCCGGAGTCAAGGCCCAGCCGCGAGCGCAGCAGAAGCACCTGGCACCCCTCGGCGCCTATCTCCCACAGCACCCGCGCCTCGCCCAGGGGGCGATCACGTCCGAGGAAGCGGTCGTCGAGCGCGCCAACGCGCTGCGTCATCACCCGGTTGAAGCGGCGGACCTGCTCGACCATCGCGTCGGGCATTCTCTGACTTTAGTCAGCTAACTGCGGGCGATCAAGCCTTCCGGCTCGGGACGTGAGACCCTGCCGGCAGCAACGAAGCCCAGCACGAGAGGATCCGCCATGCGCCGCACGAACAGCCGCCGCCCCCGCAACACCGGCGTCACCGCGACCCCAGCCAGCGTCACCGGCGCGATGGCCGTCGGGCCGCGCCTGCTCGGACCGTCGGCGATGGCTCCGGTGGCGATCGCCGCTTGCGCCATCGGTGCGATCGCAATCGGCCGCCTGGCGATCGCCGACGCCGTGATCAAGAAGCTCCGCGCGGGGGAGATCGAGATCGGCTCGCTGAAGGTGGGTGAGCTGGAGGTAGCGGGCCATCGCTGGCCCGAGATCACGCCCTCGGAGCCGCCGGCAAGGGCCGGCTGAAGCTCAGCTCCTCAGGCCGGATCGGCGTAGGTGCCAGGGCTGTTGGGGGTGGCGCGGAAGTCCTCCGGCCGCTCGGGGCTGGCCTCGGCCAACCCTCGGCGTACGCCATCGGCGTCGAGATCAGCCGCATACACGGGCGACTCGGGCTGCTGGCGCCAGGACTCCTTCAAGGGCCCGGCGTCGACGGCGTCGAAGCCCAGCTCCTCCACGAGTCCCATCACCGTCGACTTCGCCGCTCGCTCGTCGCCGGCCACCGGCAGCGCGATCCGGCCTGGCGATCCTGGCGGCCGGCCGTGGTCGCGTAGATGCTGGGCGTAGATGTTGTTGAAGGCCTTTATGACCGCGCGGCCCAGCTGCTGGGACACCCAGACGCTTTCCGGCGTTCCCTCCTCAATCGCGTCGATCCGCCCGTCGCGGTGGCGGGGGTAGTAGTTGCCGGTGTCGATGACCACCACGCCGTCATCGACGCCTTGGAACAGGTCCTCCGGCAGCTGCGGCACCTTGCTCTCGGGAATTGTCACCACCACCACGTCCTTGCCCCGAGCCGCCTCAGGCACGGTGACCGCGGTGCTCCCGGTCTCCGCCTCCAGGTCTCGCAGCGTCTCAGGGCCGCGGGAGTTCGCGACCGACACCTCGTGACCCAGCTCCGTGAAGCGCCGCGCCAGGGCGCCGCCGATGTTTCCCGCACCGATGATCCCGATCTTCATGCTCACTCCTTGTCTCGTGTCTTCACACCGATCCTAGAAGTCGGCCCACGAGCCGGCGCTCGGCGGACTTGCTTAATCGGCGCGGTCGCGGCTGATAGCCGCGACCGCGCTTTATTTCTCAAATGCCCGGGAGCGGATCAAGCCATTCCAGCCACGCGGCGCCGGGGTGGGCCATGCCGAGTAGGGCGCCGGACTTCTGGCCGTCGCGGTAGCTGACGCGGCCCACCACGCCGAACACGCCCTCGTGACGGGCGCGCGAGACCAGCTCGCTCGGTACCGGCAGGCCCAGCACGCTGTTGTCTGCCGCCGCGCCCATCGGCACCAGCGGATCGATCGAGATCCAGTCCAGGTCACGCCCCCGGCCCAGCTCGTCGATCAAGCCCCGGAACTGCCGAAGCTCCTCGGGTGCGAAAAAGACGTGGACGTAGGTATCGAGCAGGCACACCAGTGTCTCGGCGGGAATCCCATCGAGCAGTCCGGGCAGGAGCTCGCCGGCATCGCCGCGGACCACGCGCGCCGGGCGCTCCGACGCCAGGCGTGCTGCCGAGGCAAACCGCGTGACCGCGCCGATCTCCTGGGGGATGCACGCCGCCAGCCAGGCGCGGACGGCGGCATCGCCGATGTCGATCGGCTCGATGTCGATCCCCACGCGGTTGGCCACGTGGGGGAGGTGCGCCGGAACCGGAGGCGGGATCGCCCCCCGGAGCTCGGTCTCGATCAGGACCTGCGAGTCGGGATCGCCTACCACCGCCTCCCGTTCGCCGCCACGTAGATATGCGTAGCGGTAGCGGTCGAGCTGCAGAGCCAGGCCGGCGCCGGTGCCCAGATCCACCACCGCAATCTCTCGCTCGCGGTCCGCGCCCGCGGCCAGCGCCGGTACCACGTGCGCGCACCGGCCGACTTCGTTCATCTGGTAGCGGTGCGACGCGCACAGCTCGAGCAGGCGCTCGCGATGGGAAAGGCAGAAGCTCCGGTACTCACGGTCGAAGCCGGCATCGACCTCGGGCTGAGGCGAGCCGAGCCGCGGAAAGTATTCCCGCAGGGGCTGCGGCTGGAGCTCCAGGACGAGGAACGTGGCGGCCGCTTCGAAGAGCAGCGGGGGAAGTCTGTCTTCGGGGATCTCAGCCGCGATCTCCAGGAGTGCCGGATCGTCGCGCAGCGCCTCGAATTGCGCCGCGGTCAGGCGCCACGACGCGGGCGCGCCCGCGGGCGACCAAGCCGCGGCGACCATCGCGGCCTGGTCCCGGATCGTCGCGGGGTCGGTCACCGCCGGAACAATGCCCTAAGCGCCCGCGATCCGGTAGCGCAGATGAACGACGCCGCCTGCGAAGCGACGCTCGTCGATGAGCTCGAGGGGTAGGCGCACGTGGCCGGGCAGCGCGCGCTTGCCACCGCCGACGATGACCGGCCCCAGGAACAGCTGACACTCGTCGACCAAACCCGCCGAGAGGGCTTGGGCCGCGAGCGCGGGACCGCCGATCGCGAGGTCTGCCTTCGAGCTCTGCTTGAGCTCCCGGATCGTGTCTGGCACGAAATCATGCTCGAGCCGCGTTCTCGCGCTGGACACCGTTTGCAGCGTCCGGGAATAGACGACCTTCTCGGCCGCCTGCCAGATTCGAGCCCACTCCCGGCTGACCGCGGGTTGATCGTCCCCGGTGCTCGCCGTCTCCCAGAAGACCATCGTCTCGTACATACGGCGCCCGTAGAGGTAGGTGCCGACCGGCCGCTCGAGTTCGTTGACGAATGCGTGAACCTCCTCGTCCGGGGCCGCCCAATCGAACTTGCCGTGCTCGTCCTCCACGTATCCGTCGAGCGAACAGATCGCCGAATAGATCAGTTTGGCCATCGGTAAAGCGCCTCCTGGCTGGTCGTGATTGCACCACGTTAGGGTGCGACCGTCGACGAGCGAAAGGAGCAGCCTCTTGATCGTAATCGCCCTGCACACACGGCGCCTGCGCGAAGGCAAGACCTACGAGGACTTCCGGGAGGCGTGGCTTCCGGATCAAGGCTTTGGCTTCCCCACACGCGTCGTCGACGATTTGACCGACGTCATTCCGAGCGAGTAGGCGTGACGCTGCGGGCGCTGCGGCCCTGCTCCAGTCCCCAGCTGATGATCCGCTCGGGATGGATGCGGATCAGCGGCGTGGGCAACGTGATCGCCTCGCCCCGCCCGCGGATCTCCACCGCCCGCGGCCGCCATGGATCGGTGCTCTCCAAATCGTCGATCACGATCGCCGCCCGCCCGCTGCGGGCCACGTCACGGAACTTCTTTGACCGGTCGAGCTCGTGGCCACCGATGTCGATCGTGTCGCGAGCCGCGTTATAGATCCAGCCCACCGGGACGACGTGTGGGGTGCCGTCGGAGCCGACGGTCGCGATCCGACCGAGCTGGCGGCCGCCGGTCAGATATCGAAGCTCGGCTTCGGTGAAGACGCTCATCCGGCGCTCCGTCGTCCCTAGGACGTGTCCTTGACCAGCGCCTCTTCTCTGCGCTTCTGTGCCTCCGCTGCCTGCTCGGCCCGCTTCCGCGCGTCGGCTAGGACCGCCTCGGCCTTCTCCAGCATCTGGGCGGCCTGATCTCGCCGCTTCATCGCAACGTCGAGATCGCGCGCTGCCCGTTCTGCCATCCGGCGCGCGTTCTGCGCCGCTTTCCGCATCGCCTTCAAGCGCTCGGCTTGCTCGCGTTGGGCTTGCTCCTCGGACGAGCGCTGCCCCCTGTCGCTGGTCGATCTGGATGAGCGAGTCGTTCGGCCCGACTCCGTCGAGCGGCGCCGAGCCGCGACGTTTGCGGTGCCGCCGGGGCCCATTCCGACGTGGCGCAGCTCGCGTTCCAGGCAACCGTCGGCCACCTGAGCGCGGGCGTCCTGATCAAGCGCTGCGGCGTGGAGGGTCTCCCGCACGCGCTCGAGCACTGCTGCCGATAGCTCCTGTCCCTGTGAGGTGAGCAGCCCGCGCGCCGTGGCCGTGAGGTGGTCAACCGCGGCCCGCTCCCGGTCGGCCGCCGCGCGAAGCGTGCCGGCGTCGCCACGGCCGGCGAGTAGCTCGGACTGGGAGTGCTGCAGCTGATCGCCAGCTTCGAACAGGTCTGCCACAGCGCTGCGCTGTGTGCGCACGAGCTGGTTGACGGCCCAGGCGGCGACCGACGGCTTGCGCAGCTTTGCCACCTGCGCGGCCCGGTCACGCTGCCCGTCGGAACGCATTCGCTTCTGCAGCGCGGCGCGCTCGGCGACGAAGCGCTCGAGCGGCAGGCCGTAGAGGTCGTGCGGATCGGTCACGAGGACAACCTGATCGTACGGCGGTGCGCGCATCTGTGCGACCTCCCGTCCGTACGCCGCACCCGTTACGTCCCTGTTATCGCCCGTCGGCTACAACGGACCCGGCGAGGCGGCCCAGAGGATGGCGATGCGTAGAACCAAACGCACAACAGCACACGACAGCGGCCACCCCGCTGCGGTCCTGTTCGCGTCCGCATGCTGCGCGCTGGCCGTCGCCGCCTGTGGGTCGTCGAGCAAGCCGAGCAGCGCGTCCGGCTCGAGCGCCGAGACCGCAGGGATCAAGTTCGCCGACTGCATGCGTGCCCACGGGGTTCCGAACTTCCCCGACCCCGGCTCCGGGGGCGGCATCACGCTCACGCCAGGGTCCGGAGTCAATCCTCAGTCGCCGGCGTTTCAGTCCGCCCAGAACGCCTGCTCGAAGCTGCTGCCCGGGGGCGGCCCCGGGAGAGGACCCGTATCGGAGACCCGGAAGCTCGCGATGCTGAAGCTCGCCGAGTGCATGCGCGCGCACGGCCTGACGACGTTCCCCGACCCCACCTCCACCCCGCCATCGCCCGGCGCCGGCTTCGGCTTGGCCTTCGGGGGTGGCGGATCGTTCATCGCCGTGCCCCGGGCGATGATGGAGTCGCCGGCGTTCAAGCAGGCGGCGGCTCAGTGCGGCTTCCCCGGGGGAGGCGGCAACGCCAAAGTCGCGGCCCCGGCTGGGTAGCGGGCACAGCGTGCCTCATCCTGTTGCTCCTGGCTGATAGGGGCGTCACGATGAGCGGATGCGGTCAGCTGATCTCCGCCAGCACTGCCTCTCGTTTCCCGGAGCGGTCGAGACGTTCCCGTTTGGCTCCCAGACGTCGGTTTTCAAGGTTGCGGGGAAGATGTTCGCCCTTGCTCGGCTCGCTCATGAACCTCTGGCTGTCAGCCTGAAATGCGAACCACTGATTGCGGAGCAGCTCCGGGAAGCTCACGCCGCAGTGCTGCCGGGCTATCACTTGAACAAGCGACACTGGAACACGGTGACGATTGACGGATCGCTGCCCGAGCGGATGATCAAAGACATGATCGAGGACTCCTACGACCTTGTGGTCAGCGATCTCCCGGCTTACCGGCGCCAGGCGCTCGGGTGGCGGGCAAACGAGCGCTAGTCGGGGCGACGACGGTTAGCGGATGTTGGGTCGTCGGTCAAACCGTGCCGTAGGCGAGCATCGCATCGGCCAAGCGCTTGAAGCTGGCCAGGTTTGCGCCTTTGACGTAATCGACCGCGTCGTCATCGGTCCCCCACTCGACGCACTTTTCATGGATCTCTTTCATGATCTCCTGCAGACGCTCGTCCACTTCCTCGCGGCTCCACGAGATCCGGAGTGAGTTCTGACTCTGTTCGAGGCCCGAGACCGCCACCCCGCCGGCATTGGCCGCCTTCGCCGGGCCAAACAGCACCCCATTCTCTTTGAGCAGATGCATCGCTGCCAGCGTGGTGGGCATGTTGGCTCCCTCGACGACTCCGTGGCAGCCGCCGTCGAGGAGCTGTTTGGCGTCGGCGTCGTCGAGCTCGTTTTGGGTTGCGCAAGGGAAGGCCAGGTCGCACGCGATGCTCCAAGGACTCTTTCCATCGTGGTACTCGCACGAGTAGTGCTCGGCGTACTCCGCGAGGCGACCGCGCCGGCTCTCCTTCAGATCCTTGATGAACTCGAGCTTCTCTGCGTCGATGCCGTCTGGGTCGTGGATCGTGCCGTCGGAGTCGGACATGGTCACGACCTGCGCTCCCAGCTCGATGATCTTCTCCGCGGTGTATATGGCCACATTTCCGGAGCCTGAGATCACGCACCGCTTTCCTTCAAGGGTCTCTCCGGCGTGATCGAGCATGTTCTGCGTGAAGTACGCCACGCCGTAACCGGTGGCCTCGGTCCGCACCAGGCTGCCGCCGAAGGCGAGCCCCTTACCGGTGAGCACCCCGGCAAAGCGGTTCACCAGACGCTTGTACTGCCCGAACAGGTAGCTGATCTCGCGCAAGCCCACCCCAATGTCACCCGCCAGCACGTCGGTGTCCTCTCCGATGTGGCGATGCAGCTCGATCATCAGTGACTGGCAGAAGCGCATCACCTCGCGATCTGACTTCCCCTTTGGATTGAAGTTCGCGCCGCCCTTGGCTCCCCCCATCGGAAGCCCCGTGAGAGCGTTCTTGAAGCACTGCTCGAAGCCGAGGAACTTCAGGATGCTCTGGTTGACCGAATGGTGAAAGCGCATACCTCCCTTGTAAGGGCCAATGGCGTTGTTGAACTGCACCCGCCACGCCCTGTTGACGCGCACGTTGCCCTCATCGTCTTCCCAGGGCACGCGGAAGATCACGATCCGATCCGGCTCGGTCATGCGCTCGAGAATCCGAGCACGCCGATATTCGGGATGTCCATCGACGAATGGCATCACCGACTCCACGAACTCCTCGATGGCCTGATGAAACTCGTCCTCGCCGGGATTGCGTCTGACGAGGCCGTGCATGAACCGCTCCGTCGACCGCCCGGTTTCCTCCTCGGCGGGGGCGGACTCAGACTGCTCGATCATCGCCCTGTCCCCCCGCCCCGGCGGCGACTCGGCATCCGTTCCTCAGCCATATCCGCGGAGCCTATCGCGTGCCCCTGGCCCATAAACTGCCTGCCATGTCAGCCCAGGAGGTCGACGACTACCTAAGCGGTATCGACGAGCCTAAGCGCACCACGCTTGCGGCGCTCCGGAGAGCGATCCTCGATGTCGTCCCCGAGGCTGAAGAGGTGATCTCCTACGGCGTGCCCGCCTTCCGCGTGCGCGGCAAAACCATCGCCGGTTTCGCCGCCTTCAAGGCACATCTGAGCTACCTGCCGTTCAGTGGCTCGGTCCTGAGCCAGCTCGGCGATGAGCTTGGCGGCTACACGATGACCAAGAGCTCTCTGCACTTCCCGATCGACCAGTCGCTGCCCGAGGAGCTCGTGCAGAAGCTCATCGCGTTACGCCTGGCAGACGCCGGGCTCGAACCGCGCTGAGCCCTCTGCCGCCATGAGGGTCGCCCGGCACGACGGGCAGACGGCGGCTTTTGAGCTCTAATCCAGGCGTGCGCAGGTTGATGTCCATGGTCGCCGCGGTCGTGTTGGTGGACACGATGTTCTATGCGGCGATATCGCCGCTCCTTCCCTACTACGTACACCACCTCCACATTCCCAAGTCCCAGGCCGGCGTGCTCGCCGCCGCGTACGCGGCCGGGACACTGATCGGCTCGATTCCGGCAGGCTGGCTGGCGGCCCGGGCCGGAGTGAGGGTCACGATGGTCAGCGGGCTGGGGCTCATGGTGATCTCAAGCCTTGCGTTCGGGTTTGCCACCAGCCTCGGACTGCTCGCCGGTGCGCGGTTCGTGCAGGGCATCGGAGGCGCTGCCTCGTGGGCCGCTGGCCTGGCGTGGCTGATCCAGCGGGCGCCCGCCGACCGAAGGGGCGAGGTGATCGGGGGGAGCTTGGCGGCCGCGATCGCGGGGGCGCTCCTCGGCCCGGTGCTGGGCACTGTCGCCACGCAGACCTCTCCCCAGCTTGCGTTCTCGGTCATCGCCGCGCTCGGGGTCGGTTTGCTCCTCTGGACGTTCACCGAGAGCGCTCCCGCACCCAGCCGGGACTCCGGGCGACACGCATTCGCTCCCGCGCTGCGCGAGGGCCGAGTTCTGACCGGCATGTGGCTCACGATGCTCGCCGCGCTGCTGTACAGCACGCTGGCGGTGCTCGCCCCGCTTCGGCTGAGTCATCTGGGCGCAAGCAACGTGACCGTCGGCCTCGCCTTTGTCGCCGGTGCCGCCATCGCCGCCCTGAGCAGTCCTCTCATCGGACGGCTCTCGGACCGCCGTGGCTGGCGGCGGCCAATCCTGGCCGGCCTAGGGGTTTGCACGGTGTGGGTCGTGTTGCTCGCGCTGCCGCGCACCGTCGCGCTCCTGTTCGGTCTCGTAGTCGTCGCCGATGGGCTGTTTGGGCTCCCGTATTCGCCGGCCGGGGCGATGATCTCCGACGGCGCCGAGCGCGTGGGGCTGGACCAGGCCTATGGGTTCGGCCTCTTCAACCTCGCCTGGGCGGGAGGACAGGTCATCGGCGGCGCGGGGAGTGCGGGCCTGGCGCAGGTGACCGCTGACATCGTTCCGTACGCGCTGCTGGCCGTGCTCTGTGCGGTGACGGTCGTCGCCGTCGCCACGCGCGCGCGTCCAAACGACCCCACGGCGGCCTGATGTGGCCTAGGCCTGCGGCTCGAGCGTTCGCGAGTCCCGGGCCGCGTCCGCGTCTTCCTCACGGGAGTCGACGTCAACGTCTTCTCTAGAGGTCAGGTCACCCTCGATGTTGACCTTGGGCAGCCGCGAGTCGAGCCAGTGCGGGAAGCGCCACGTCAGCGGCCCCAACAGCTCTAGAACTGCCGGCAGGAGCACGCAGCGGATGACGACCGCGTCCAGGAACACAGCCGCGGCGAGTCCGAAGCCGAACTCCTTCACCGGACGCTGGTTACCGAGCATGAACGACAGAAAGACGCACACCATGATCGCGGCGGCGGCAGTGATAACCCGGCCGGTGAACGCGATGCCGTCCGCCACGGCTTGACGGGCGTCACCGTGGCGCAGCCATTCCTCGCGCACGCGCGAGATCAGGAACACCTCGTAGTCCATCGAGAGCCCAAACACGACGGCGAACATCAGCACCGGGATCCACGGCTCGACTGGGCCCTTCGAGATGCCGAGCAAGCTGGACAGCCATCCCCATTGGAAGATCGCCACGGTGGCCCCAAGTGCTCCTCCGATGCTCAAGAGGTTCATCGCGGCGGCCTGCAGCGGGATCACCAGCGAACGGAAAATCACGAACAGGAGCAGTGCCGAGAGCACGACCACGAGCCCGATGAAGATTGGGAGCTTGTTGGCAAGGACCCCAGAGAAGTCAATCGAGCCCGCGGTGAAGCCGCCGACCAGCGCTGTCACGCCCAGCCGCTTGCCGAGCGGGTGCAGGACGTCGGCGCGGAGGTGGTTGACCAGGTTGGTGGTCGCCTGTGCCTGGGGGGCCGAATTTGGATACGTCTGCATGACCGCCACCGTGCGGGAAGGCGAAATCCGCGGCGGCGTCACCGCGACGACGCCGGGTGTGTGCACGACCGCCGAACGTACCGCCGTGATCGCCGATGCCTGACTCGCGCTCGGGAGCTGCACCATCACCTGTAGCGGGCCGTTGAAGCCCGGTCCGAATCCCTGTGAGATCAGGTTGAAAGCGCGGTAGGTGCTCGTGTTCGATGGATCGTTACCGGCGTCGCTTGACTCGAGCCGGAGGGCGAAGACCGGGATTAGGCAAGCGACCATCACGGCCAGGGACAGAAGAGCCAATGGCCACGGGCGGGCCTGGACGGTGAGGCTCCAGCGCCGCCATGTGGATTCCCGCGGCGCCTCGCCTCGCTCAGCCCGCCGGCGAGCGGACCGTGTCGGGCGGACGATGCGGTGCCCGAAGCGCGCGAGCAGCGCCGGCAGCACCGTCAGCGAGGCGCCCAGCACGAGCAGGACAGCCAGCACCGAGGCAATCGCCAGCCCGTACATGAACGACACACCCGTGGCGAACATCCCCAGCAGGGCGATGATCACCGTCGCGCCCGCGAGTAGGATCGCCCGTCCGGCGGTATCCATCGCCTCCATCAGGGCCCGGGCGACGTCCTGATGTCGGCCGTAGTTCTCCCGGAAGCGGGTGACAATGAAAAGCGCGTAGTCGACGCCCACCCCCAGGCCGATCATCAATGCGAGCTCGGGCGAGACGTTCGACATGCTGGTGACATGCGTCGCCAAGCCGACCAACCCGACCCCTGTGATCAGCCCGAGGCCGGCCGTGACCAACGGCATGCCGGCGGCGATCAGCGAGCCGAACGTGAGAAGCAGGATGACCATTGCGGCGAGGACGCCGACGATCGTCGCCGGCCCCACGTTGAAGCCCTCGGCCTGCTCGATCACCTGGCCGCCCGCAGCTACCTGGAGCCCCGGCACGTTGATCGCGTTGACCGCGGCGAGGACTGGTTTCCCGGTGTTGTCCGGCAGCTGGTTGGCTCGCTTGGTGTATTGGACCGTGGCGAAGGCGGTCGTCCGGTCGTGCGAGACCTCAACCGAACCGCTCTTGCTATAGGGACTGACGACGTTCACGACGTGCGGCATCTGCGCCACGCGAGCCAGTAACGTCGTTATCGCGGCCCGGACCTGGGGCTCATCGATGGTGCCGCGCGAGTTGCGGAACACGATCGTGTCGATATCGCCGCTCTGGGCCGGGAACTGGCTCTTCAGCAGGTCATTGACGTGCTGTGTCTCGGTGCCGGGGAGGCTGAAGTTCGTCGAGTACTGGCGCCCGACGCCCGTGGCGATGGCGGTGGTGATGACTGCGATGGCGATCCATCCTGCGACCACCCATCGGCTGTGAGTCATGCACCAGCGTGTTAGCGCCCTCAAAGTCCCGTCCTCATAGTCCGGCAAGGTACACGGTGGTCCGCGCGCCCGTGTGGACGTCGTCACACCGCGGGGATTCTGTGCCCACAAGTTTAGAGCCCGCCAGCTGGCGGGCTCTAAACCATTCGATTAGAGAGGCGCGGCCTTTCTAGCCGTCGGGGCCGGCTAGGACACAGTGAGCCGGGCCCGCGACGCTCCCGGTGTCTCGCCGATCACCGAGCCTTGAGTCCGTCCCGGTAGCCATTCTCGTACGCGCTGTTAAACGCGGCATTGAAGGCAGGATTGAACCCCTGCTGGAAGCCTTGGTTGAAGGCCGTGTTGAATGCCGGGAGGCACGGAGAATTGGCCGGCGGCGGCCCAGATTGGGCCGGGGTCGCTGCGGGCACGTTGGCCGCGGCGCCCACGGCCGGGCGCCGGACGGTATATGCACCCTTGAGGATCGGGTGGTTCTTCGCGAAGCCGGCCTTGAAGCCCAGTGCCCACCCGCCGTTCGGCTTGTAGGCATTGCGGAACTCCGTCTGAAAGCCGCTCTGAAAGCCGCTTTGGAACCCCTCGTTGTAGCCCGCGGTGGACTCTGCGCTGCAGTCCACGACGGTGTAGCTGATCGAGGTGCTGCCGCTCAGGCCGTCGTTTGAGACCGCCGTCACGGTGTATGCGTGCAGTCCACTCGACGAGGTATTGAGCTGGCCTGTGGGGCTCGCTGAGCCGTTTGAGTCCTTGCACGACGCAATCCCTGTTCCGGTGGGGTCAGCGCAGCTGAAACTTGTCGGAACCGACTGGCCCTGCGTGTACGTACCGCCGGAAGCGGGTGATGAGATCGTTGCCGTCGGCGGCGAGGGCGCGGCTTGCGCCGTCGCGGCGCCGGCCACCAGGCAACCAGCTGATAGCAGCATCGCAAGAATTAGCTTGCGCATAGGAATGTCCTCCTCCTGCCGGGGTCAATGGAGGTAGTCGTCGATCCCGTGCACCCCGGAACCCAACGCCGCGCGGAGAGTTGCGGAGCGGTCCGCGGATCGGTCAGCTACCGGACAGCGACGGCCGCCAGTCAGCCGAGTGTCACAGCCCGGCCGCTGCCGGCGGCTTCATACAGTGCCTCGATTGCGCGTGCTTGCCCAAGTGCATCGTCGCGGCCGAGCAGTAACGGCGCCTCGCCGCGGACCGCGGCCGACAGGTTCTCGGCTTCGAGCCGATAGGAGTCGAGCTTCTCGACCTCAATCCGCTCGACGCCACGATCGCTTCGCAGCTCGATCGAGGGAACGCGGCAGTGCCACGGGTCGTCAAGAAACAAGGAGCCCTCCTCCCCCACAACCTCGAGCTCGTCCCGGGTAGCGAACGCCAGCCCGGCATCGAACTGAGCCAGGACGTCGTCGGCGAAGCGCATCGTCGCAGCAAACGACACATCGACACCATCGCCGCCTATGACCTGCTCTGCGCTCACACGCTCGGGCTCGCCGGCAATCAGCCGCGTACCACTGACGCAGTAGCAGCCGACGTCCATCAGCGCTCCGCCGCCGAGCACACTGCTGAGGCGGATGTTCGACGGATCGCGGGTGGCGAAGCTGAACGCCGAGCGAATCAGCCGGGGAGGCCCGACGACGCCTCGCCTGACCAGCTCGGCAAGCCGGCGAGTCTGCGGGTTGTGCCGGTACATGAACGCTTCCATCAGCAGGCGACCGTGGCGCTCGGCGGTCTCGAACGCAAGCTCCACATCCGCCGGCCGCCGGCTCAGTGGCTTCTCGCACAAAACGTGCTTGCCGGCCTCGAGCGCTCGCACCGACCACTCGGTGTGCATGGAGTTGGGCAGGGAGATGTAGACCACCTCCACTTCTGGGTCGGCGAGCAGTTCGTCATAGCCACCGTACGCTCGCTCGATTTCGTGCTCGCGGGCGTAGCTTTCGGCGCGCGACGCCTCGCGGCTGGCGACGGCCACGACCTCGACCTCAGGGGATTGGCGCGCCCCCGCCAGGAACAGGCGGTTGATCCTTGCCGTGGAGAGGATCCCCCACTTAATCGGCATTCCCCAAAACGCTAGTCAAGCTCCGCGCGAGGCTGGTCGGTGTGGAACTTCTCCGCCTCGGCGAAGCGGCGTTCGAGGTCGTGAATTTCCGGGAACCCGATGAAATCGAGGAAATCGTTGAACGGCAAGAGGGACGCGAGCACATTGACTGGGGTGCCCTCATCCCTGATCCGGGTCAGCACCGATCGCATCGCCGCCGTCGCCACGAGAAGTGTGCTGATCGGAAAGATCACGAGCCTGAAGCCAAGCTTGCGCAGGAATTCATAGGTGACCGGCGGCGTCTTGCCGCCTTCGGCGTAGTTGAACAGCAGCGGCACGTCGGGGAAGCTCCGGGCGATGGCCTCGATCTCATCCTTCGACTGCGGAGCTTCCACGAACAAACCATCGGCACCTGCTTGTCGGTAGAGCCGGGCCCGCTCGAGCGCCGCGTCCAATCCCTCCACGGCGCGAGCGTCGGTGCGGGCAATGATCAGGAAGTCGTCACACCGCCGGGCTGCGACGGCAGCGGACACCTTGGCGGCCATCTCCCCGGGCGGGATCAGCTGCTTGCCCTCGGTGTGTCCGCACTTCTTGGGCATCACCTGGTCTTCGAGGTGGATGGCAGCTACTCCAGCCGCCTCATACTCGCGGACGGTACGGATTACGTTGATCGGGTTGCCGTAGCCGGTGTCCGCATCGGCGATGACCGAAACCTCGACCGCCTCCACGATCCGGCGGGCGTTGTCCACCATTTCGGTCAGCGTCATCAATCCCACGTCGGGCCGGCCGAGGAGCGAGGCGGCGGTGCCGAACCCGGTCATGTAGACGGCTGAAAATCCCGCCTCCTCCACCAAGCGGGCTCCGAGCGCGTCATAGCAACCGGGAGCCAGCACCATCTCTTCCACCGCGAAGAGCTCCCGCAGAGCCCGCCTTGGCTCCGGCGCTCCGCCGAGCAGCGCGCCCATCTAGACCATCCCGGAGGTCGAGCGGACCGCTGCCGACGACATCAGCATCCTGGGTCGAACCTACCACCCCGCGGCGGGCCGGACGGACTACTGGCTACATCTAGCTGGCTAACCGCAGCCCGTGTTGAACCCGCAGCTCGAGCACGTGTAACAGCTGCCGGTCCGCTGCATCATCCCTCCGCACTGCTGGCACGCGGGGCCCAGGTCGAGTCCCTTCCGGGTGGCCGGCATCACGGGCGGGTCGTCGGTCAGGGCGGAGGTCGGTGGGGTGGCAGTCGTCCCACCGCTCCCGACATGGCCGCTGGTGCCGTTGCCCTCGCCGCTTGTGTTAGCGCCATCCTTCTCGGTCGCCGGGGCCGCTGTGTCTCCGAGATGCGAGCTCGCCGCCTGCTGGGCGGCTTGGCGTGCGCGAACCTCGGGCGTCAGGATCCCAAGGTCCTCCTGTAGGTCAGCATCCAGGAACCGGGAGGCGAGCCAGCGCATGATGTAGTCGGGCATCGACTTGGCGAACGGGATCTCCGGGTTGGAGGTCATGCCCTCGGGCTCGAAGCGCATGTAGCTGAACTTGCGCACCAGCGTCTCGAGCGGCACCCCGTACTGGAGCGCGATAGAGATAGCGGTGGCGAACGAGTTCATCATCCCGCGCAGCGTCGAGCCTTCCTTGCCGATGTCGGTGAGGAAGATCTCGCCGACCGTTCCGTCCTCGTACATGCCGGCCGTGATGTAGCCCTCGTGTCCCCCGATCGAGAACTTGTGGGTGATCGACTGGCGCTCGCGGGGCATCCGCCGGCGCTTGGGAGGCGCCTGCGAGAGTGCGTCGGCCACGGCCTTCTCAACCGCCTTGTCGACATCGGCACCCGATAGCACCCGCTTCTGCCCCTCGGTTCGCAGTGCCTGAGCGGTCTTCGAGCCGTCGCGGTAGATCGCAAGCGCTTTTACGCCCAGGTGCCAGGCCTGGAGGTAAGCGTCGGCGATATCCACCGCGGTGGCTGACTCGGGCAGGTTGACCGTCTTCGAGATCGCACCCGAGATGAACGGCTGCACCGCTCCCATCATCTTGATGTGGCCCATGTGCGAGATCGCGCGTTCGCCTACCGCCACATCGAACACCGGCAGATGCTCCTCGGCAAGCTCGGGCGCTCCGATGATCGTCCCGCGCTCGTTGGTGTGGGCCACGATCTGCTCGATCTGCTGGTCGGAATAGCCGAGCGTCTGCAGCGCCAGCGGCACAGTGCGGTTCACGATCGTCATCTGCCCGCCGCCGACCAGCTCCTTGAACTTGACCAGTGAGAAGTCGGGCTCGACGCCGGTGGTGTCACAGTCCATGAGGAAAGAAATTGTCCCGGTGGGAGCCAAGACACTGGATTGCGCATTGCGGTAACCGTGCTCGTCGCCGACCGCTATCGCGCTGTCCCACGTTTTGCGAGCCGCGTCGAGAATGCTGCTGTCCACGCAGTCCGACTCCGGGATCGCGTAGGCCGCGTCGCGATGCATGCGCATCACGCTGTTGTGTGCGTCTCGGTTCTCGGCGTAGCGGTCATACGGGCCGAGCTTGCCCGCAATGCGCGCCGAGCCGAGATATGCACGCCCGGTCATCAGGGCCGTTATCGCGGCGGCTGTGCCACGCCCCTCATCGGAGTCGTACGCGACCCCGTCGGCCATCAGGTAAGCGCCAAGGTTTGCGTAGCCCAGTCCGAGCTGCCGGAACGCCCGAGCGTTGGCGCCAATCTCCTCGGTCGGATAGCTCGACGGAGAGACGATGATCTCCTGGGCCAGGAAGACGATGTCGACGGCGTGCTCGAAGGACTCAACATCGAACGTCCCGTCGGCGCGGCGGAATTTCATCAGGTTGAGCGACGCCAGGTTGCACGCGGAGTCGTCGACGTGCATGTACTCGCTGCACGGATTAGAAGCGTTGATCCGCCCCGACTCCGGGCAGGTGTGCCAGTTGTTGATCGTCGTGTCGTATTGCACGCCGGGGTCCGCGCAGCGCCATGCGGCCTCGGCGATTTGACGCATCAGACCGCGGGCCTTGACTGTCTTGGTCGGCTCACCGGTCGTGCGGGTCGTCAGCTGCCAATCCTCGTCGTTCTCGACGGCTCGCATGAACTCGTCGCTAACACGAACGGAGTTGTTGGCGTTCTGGTACTGAATCGAGAAGAAGCCTTCGCCATCGATGGACATGTCGAAGCCCGCGTCACGCAGGGCGGCCGCTTTGTCCTCTTCTCTGGCTTTGCACCAGATGAATTCCTCGACGTCGGGGTGGTCGACGTCGAGCACAATCATTTTTGCCGCCCTTCTCGTCTTGCCGCCTGACTTGATCGTGCCCGCCCAGGCGTCGGCGCCCCGCATGAAGCTGACCGGACCCGAAGCTGTGCCGCCCTTCCCGAGCGGCTCCATCGAGCCGCGGACCTTCGAGAGGTTGATCCCGGAGCCGGAGCCTCCACGGAAGATCATCCCCTCCTTGGTGTTCCACTCGAGGATCGACTCCATGTTGTCCTCGACGCTCAAGATGAAGCATGCCGAGCATTGCGGGCTCTCCTCGAAGCCCACGTTGAACCACACCGGTGAGTTGAAGGCGGCCATCTGGTGGAGCAGGATGTGGGTCAGCTCGGCTTCGAACGCGTCGCCGTCTTGCTCCGTCGCGAAGTAGCCGCGCTCGCGTCCCCAGGCGGCAATCGTCCCGGCCACGCGGCCGATCATCTGCTTGACCGAGTGCTCGCGCGCCGGCGAGCCCAGCTGCCCCCGGAAGTACTTCTGAGCGACGATGTTGGTCGCGTTCTGCGACCAGCTCTTCGGGAACTCGACGTCCCGCTGCTCGAACGAGACCTTGTCGCCTTGACCAATGCGCGCGTCCCGCAGCTCCCACTCGAGCGACGCGAACGGATGCACTCCCGGCCTCGTGAAATAGCGGCGGATCGAGAGGCCTCTGCCGGTCTGTCCTTCGGTGGTTGTTGAGGTCTGCGGGGTGTGCTTCATCTCCGACCTACTCCTCTCGTTTTCCGCTCCTGGGGAAGTCTTCTGCTCGGCTCTCGGGCCGCCGAGGCGGACCCCGGAGGATTGCGGATGGCCCGGACGGAAAGGCGGCTGTCCGACCGAGTCGCAAGAGGGATCGTCTACGTCTGAATTCTAGCTGTTAGCAGCCGGATTTCCGGCTTGTGGGAGCGCATAAGGCCGGTATTTCCGGGGTCATCAGCGGACCGTCGGGGGGGCGTTCGCCAGCCCCGGCCTGAGCTGAGCGCGCTGCGTCGCGTGGTAGCTTCGCGGACCCATGTCGAGCGTCACGATCGCCCGTCCGGGCCCGCACGGCCGCCAACGGGAGCGCGATCTCACCGTTGCGTCCGCCCGGGCCGGCGCGGTGCTCATCGGGCTCCTCTCGGCCCTCCTTTTGTATGCCGCGTTCGACCATGGAGCGGTCAGTGTCGCGGCGCAGGCGAGGCTTCAGGCCGCGGTGGCGATCATCGCCACGTTCGCGGCGGCCGCCGGGCTGTGGAGTGGGACGCTCCGCTTCGCCGCATCGCCGCTGGCGCTGGCCGGCTTGACGCTGCTGGCGGCATTCGCCGTTTGGAGCGGCGTGACGCTGATCTGGAGCGTGGCTCCCGATCAGACGTGGACCGAGGTCAATCGGGCTCTCACGTACCTACTGGTTTTGGCGGTGGCGATCATTGCCGGCGCCTCGCACGAACGTTCGCGTGAGTTGGTCGCTGCCGGAGCGCTGCTCGCCGTGCTGGCGGTCACGCTCTACGCGCTGGGCCAGAAGCTGTTTCCGGGCATCCACGTCGCCGGCATCTTCAGCCTCAACCAGACGCAGCTAGTCCCGAGGCTCCAAGAGCCGTTCGGTTACTGGAACGCGCTTGGCTTGTTCGTCGCGCTCGGAATCCCGATCGCGCTCGTTCTGGCCCTCGATCGGGCCAGAGACGATCGTTTGCGCCTTGCCGCCCTCGTGGCCATACAGGTGATGGGACTCGTCGTGGGACTCACCTATTCGCGCGGAGCCGTGCTGGCGTTGGGCTGCGGGCTCGTTGTGCTCGTCGCGTTCAGCCGGGCCCGGCTGCGCTCGTTGATGTGGTTGGCGCCTGCGTGTCTGGCAGTGGTTCCGCCGCTGGTCGTCGGGCTCACCTCGCACTCCCTGACCAACGTGTCGGTCTCGCTCGCTCAGCGCGAGCGCGCGGGACTGGTTCTGGCAGGGGTTGTGGTCCTTTCGGTTCTCGCTCTATGGATACTGGGACAGAGACTTCTGTGGCTGGAGCGTCGGGTCCAGGTTGGCCCTCGCCAGGCCGAGCGGATCGGGCGGGGGCTGGCCGGTGCGCTGGCATTGGTGCTGGCGTGTGCAGTCGTCGCCGTGGCGCTGTCGAGCCGCGGATTGAGCGGCACCGTCTCGCATGCTTGGACGAGCTTCACGACCACGCGCGCCATCGGCAATTACAACCCAGGCCGGCTGCTCTCGGCTGACTCGGCAAACAGGTGGGTTTGGTGGAAGGAGGCAGCCTCGGCGTTCGGCGACCGCCCGCTGGGCGGCTGGGGCGCTGGTTCCTTCGGGGTCGTCAATCTGATCTACCGTCAGAACACCCTCTCGGTGCAGCAACCACACAGCGTTCCGCTGCAGTTTCTCGTCGACACCGGAATCGTCGGCGCGCTGCTTGCGCTCGCTGCGTTCGCCTCGCTGTTGGCCGTCTGCACGGGCGGGGTCCGGCGTAGCGCCGGGAGCGAGCGCTTGTTGGGCGCGGCGCTATTGGCCGGAATCGCTATCTATGGCGTGCACGCGCTCTATGACTGGGACTGGGACATACCGGGGGTGACGCTTCCCGCGCTGCTGTTCGCCGGAGCGCTCATCGGCACCCGGGGCCGGGAACGAGTCACCGACAGGCTCTCGGCGCTGCGCGACCAGCGGCCCCGCCGCGAGTGGGCGAGCCCACCCGTCTCGCAAAGGATCGGCCCCGTCGCCCGTTCGCTGGCACTCGCCGTGGTGACGGCGGTCATGTGCGCTTTCGTCTTCTCGGGTGCCGCTCCGAGCGTCGCCGCGAGCAAGGCGAGCGCCGCGGTCGTCACGGCGTCCAGCCCATCGCGCAGTGCGATCAGCCGCGCGCAAGACGATGCCGCGGTTGCCACCCGGCTTGATCCTCTCTCCGATGCCGGGCCCCTGGCCAACGCCACGATCGCTCTGAGGCGCGGAAATCTGGTCCAGGCCGAGGTCTACACCCTCCAGGCGATTCGGCGCGATCCGAACGACGTAGAGGCGTGGCAGCGTCTCGTGTACCTGGAGATTGCGCGGCGCAACGGGCTCGGCGTGTACCAGTCGCTGCAGCGCCTGGTCAAACTCGATCCACGCGGCGTTACCTCGCAGGCGCTCGTGCGGAGCGCCTATCGGGTCTTTCAGCGCTAGAGCCGTCGGCGCCAGCCTGAACGCACGCCGGCGCTAGGGACGCCGCTGGCGCGCTGAGAGCGCCGCGCGGACCTCAGCCTCATCCTCGGCGCGCGCCCGTTCGATGGCCTCACGGCGGACGCGGTCGATGCCGTCGGAGTTCGCGAGTGCTCGTTCCAGTTCACGTACGCGCGCGGTGAGCCGTTCGGCCTCACGTTGCGCGGCGAGTGCCCAGCGGTTGGCCTCGAGCACCCTGGCCCGGAGCTGGATCAGCTCCTCAGGCTTGGTGCGCTTGGACCCCTCGTCTCGTGGAATCGACGCATCCCGCGCCTCGGAGCGCTCTGCCTGGGGAGGACCGGGTGCTTGCTGCTTCGGGGCTGCGCGCTGCGGACCAGGCTGTCGGCCTCGCCCCCGAGGTTCCGGCAGCTCGAGCACGGCTCCCTGCGAAAGTTCTAGCGCGAATGACGGATTCCGGTCGAGCACGCCCGTTCTGACCGAGTACGCGGCGCGAAGCCACCCCTCTGGTTCCCGTGGTGACGGCAGCGGCCGCAAGCGATGAACGCGTGCATCTTCGCGGATCAGCAGCGTCGGCTCGCGCGGAGCCCACGCCGGCACGCGGGCGGTGACGCGCAGCAGGGCGGTGCCCGGCGCCGCCGGGATCAGCTCGAATTCCTCGAGATCGATCGGCGATGGTCTGTCGCTCACGGCGTGGCGATTACAGCAGCTCTGCGAGGCTGGCAAGCGCGCTCGACAAGACGGTCGGGGCCGGCTGCGCGGCGTCGATCGCCGCGACCCGCTGTGGCTCGCCGGTGGCCAGCTCGGCATAGGCCGCCGAGATGCGCTCAAAGAACGGCTGGCTCTCGCGCTCCAGGCGATCTGGCTCTTCCCCGCGCGTGCCCATGCGCGACAACCTCAAACTCGGCTCGACCACGAGCAATAACGTCCGGTCCGGGACCAGACCTCTGGTAGCGAACTCGTTGACGGCACGGACTTCCTCGACCCCGAGCTCCCGACCGGCGCCCTGGTAGGCGAGCGAGGAGTCAACGAAGCGGTCGAGCAGGACCCAGGTGCCAGCCGCGAGCCGCGGCTCCACGGCCTCTTCCACGAGCTGGGCGCGGGCTGCGGCGTAGAGCAGGGCCTCCGCACGCGCTCCGATCCTCAGCGTTGGATCCTTCACCAGCTCGCGAATGCGCTCGGCGGCAGCGACTCCGCCCGGCTCACGCAGCAGCGCCACCTGAAGCCCTCGCTCCTCGAGCGCCGTCTGCAGAGCGATCGCCAGCGTCGTCTTTCCGGACCCGTCCAGCCCCTCGATCGTTATCAGCCGACCGCGCGGCATCGCCCGGACCCTACCGGTCATTAGCATCGAAACGGTGCTGGCCGAGCTCGACCGCCATCCACATGCCAGGGCCATCCTCTCGCAGGCGCTGGAACCGGGTGGCGCGCCGTCTCACGCCTATCTGTTCTATGGCCCGGGCGGCGCGGGCAAGCGCGAAGCGGCCCGAGCGGTAGCGGCCGCGTGGCTGGCCGGCGGCTCGCTCGATCCCGTGGGGGCCAGAGCGCGTGCGTTGGCAGGCACCCATCCGGATCTCACGTGGGTCGCCCCCAGCGGAGCGCACGAGATCTTGGTCGGGGACATAGACGAGCCCGTGATCGCCGCGGCCAGTAAGACGCCGTTCGAGTCCGACCGCCGCGTGTTCGTGATCGAGCGGGCGGACGAGCTCGGAGAGGAGGCGGCGAACAGGATGCTGAAAACGTTGGAGGAGCCCGCCGAGTTCGTCCATCTGATCCTGCTCACTGATCGGCTCGGCGAGGTCATGCCGACGATCCGATCGCGTTGTCAGCTTGTCCGGTTCGATCCGGCACCGATCGAGCGTGTGGCCGGCGACCTCGAGGCCAAGGGCATGAATTACCGCACCGCCCTGGCCTGCGCTCGCCTGTCGCTCGGAGATGCCTCGAAGGCTCTGGAGCTGGCCTCGCCGGAAGGCGAGACGCTTCGGAGTGCGGGAGAGAGTTTCGCGAGATCTGCGCTCGCGGGCGATGTCGCGACACGCCGCCCCTGGACCGAACTGCTGGAGTCAGTGCGCGGGCGAGGGGAAGCGCTCCGTTCGGAGCTGGAGGTCAGGGCGGGGGCTGAGCTTGAACTTCACTCACGGCGTGACCAGAAGCGTGCGCAGACCGAGTGGGGAGAGCGCATCCGCCGCGCTCGGCGGCGACTCGAAACCGCGACGCTCGATTTCGGACTTCAGCTCGTGTCGCTGTGGTTTGAGGACCTTGCGTGCTTGGCGTGGGGTGCAGAGGACCTGATCCGCCACTGTGACCGTCAAGCGGAGCTGGCCGCGGATGCCGGCCGCGACCCGCAGCGGCTGCGCCAAGCGGTGGAGCTGGTGGAGGACACCAGACTCCGCTTCCAGCTGAACGTCTCTGAGGAGCTTGCGTGCGAGGCCCTGGCCTACAGGCTGGAGCGAGTGCTGGCAAAAAGCGAAGCGACCGCTGCATGACCGCGGTCGTCGCCAGTGGGCTGCGCGTCTACCTCCGCTCTCCGGCGCGCTCCGACGAGAGTGAGTTCGTGACGCTGATGCGTGCCAGCCGATCTTTTCACCGCCCGTGGGCCACGGCCCCGACCGATTCCGAACGATTCGCCGCCTACCTCGCGGACTCCAGGCGGAGCGATTTCGAGGCGCTGCTCGTATGCCGCGCCGAGGACGAGGCGATTATTGGATTTTTCAACTTGTCTCACATCACCCGTGGGCTTTTGCAAAGCGCCTACCTCGGCTACGCGGCGGCCAAGTCCTTTGCAGGCTATGGATACATGCGCGAGGGGCTCGCGCTTGTTCTGCGTCACGCCTTCGTGACCCTCCGCCTGCATCGGGTCGAGGCGAACATCCAGCCCGGCAACAAGGCCTCGATCGCCCTGGCGCGCGGTGCAGGATTCCGCCGCGAGGGCTTTTCGCCCCGCTACCTCAAGATCGGCGGCCGCTGGCGAGACCACGAGCGCTGGGCGATATTGGCCGACGAATGGAGAGCCCGGCCCGCGAGCCAGCGCCTAATCGACAATGCCTAGACTGACCGGCGGACCGCCGACGTAGCTCAGCTGGTAGAGCACTTCACTCGTAATGAAGGGGTCCGGGGTTCGAGTCCCCGCGTCGGCTCTGAGGAGGGGCTGGAAATCATCCAGTTTTCGTATTTCGAGGGACGTTTCCGCGGAAACGCGTGTCCCCGATATGTCCCGAAATCGGCGTATGATTTTGCGCTTATGGCTGGTGTGTCGAGGTAGCCCACGGGGCACGTGTTCCGGGTCGACCGCGCCCGGGGCGCGCAGTGGTACGCGAAGTTCCGGCTCCCTGACGGCCGCCAGGTCCAGAAGCGGATTGGTCCGGCTTGGAGCGACCGAGGGCGACCGCCGGCTGGTTACTTCACGAAGCGCCTAGCCGAGGCATGGCTGCGCCCCGTGTTGGACGACGCACGTCGCGGAACGTTGCCAGGGTCGGTGCGGACCGGCGCGACGTTCACCGACGCGGTAGCCGAATGGCTGCGCTACGTCGAGCACGACCGTGGCCGCAAGGCTTCGACCCTGGCCGGCTACGGGGCGATTGTCCGCGCACAGCTGCTGCCCGTCTTCCGTGACGTCCCGATCGAATCAATCACCCCGGCGATGATCGAGCGCTGGATCGGATCGCTCGAGCTTTCCGCGAGCACTCGCACGAAGGCCCTCGTGCTCATGCACGGCGTCTTCCAGCGCGCCCGGAACGTATGGGCGCTTCCGGCAAATCCCGTGGCCGATGTTGAGAAACCGTCCCTCGACCGCAGCGGCGACATCAACGTCTTTTCGCCTGAGGAGGTGTGGTCGCTAGTGCGGGCAGCGGCGTCCGAGCGGGATGCCGCCATCTTTCTGACCGCTGCCTTCACCGGGCTTCAAATGGGCGAGCTAACGCGCTTCGCTGGCGCGACGTCGACTTCGCCGGGCGGACGGTCCGGGTCCGGGCGAGCTACTACAGCGGGCAACTCACGACTCCGAAGTCGGGAAAGGTGCGAGCGGTGCCGGTGGCGCCAGATGTCGCGACCGCACTTGCCGCTCCGACGCCGCTACAAGGCAGCTCTCGACCGAGCCGGTCTGCGCCCACTCCGGTTCCATGACCTGCGGCACACGTTCGGGACGAGGATGATCGGCAAGGCGGACATCAGGCGGGTGCAGGAATGGATGGGGCACGCGGATATCCAGACGACGATGCGATATCTGCATTACGCGCCGCGTGAAGCGGACGTCGAGCTCGTTGCAGACGCGTTCCGGGTCGAAACACCTCTGAGCGCCGGTCACCTAGAGCGGCGGACGGCTTCGGACGTTCGAGGACGTTTCCGGACGTAAGCACCTAGTGCGTAGAGTGTGTTCCTGTCATCGGGAACGTCAATAGAGGGGTTCACGGCGGCGTTTCTTAGTACGGCGGGGCGATGGTTGTCGTAGGACATTGAGCGCTTATCGCAGCGGCCGGAGCACAGGACGGTCGGCGAACGGGAGCGCTGAGAGGCGTGATTTGTGCTCGTGGCGGAGTGGGGTGTCTGCGTGAGGGGGTCGCCCGCTGGCAGGTACGCCGGCGGAACTGGGCACGGACGTGCGCCCGCGCCCCGCAGCTGCGCTCTGTCGCGCTCGACGGGTCATGGCAGCCCGCGCTTCCTTTCCGTTGATAGGAGGCGTCAGTCGCCGACACGAAAGCATGCGCGCGCGGGAGCTCGCGTAACAACTCGAGGCCCCGCGCTTGCGTCAACGGAGCGTCATGGGACTTCTGCCTTCTCGGACGGATCCATCAGTCTGGCCGGCGAGACGATAACGCTGCTCGTCGTTCAATCCAGCACAGATTTGAGCAGGAACTATGCCGTGATCACGACGCCGTCCACCCCGTCGTCGCCGATGCCGCCGTCGCCCAGCCAGCGCCCTACGCGCCCAGGACGCCGAGCGGCCTGTTTGCGGGCGCACGGTGGCCAGCCCGATCCACGGCTAGCGCCGGTGACCAGCGCGGTCCTCCCCGTCAGCTGGAGGTCCACGGCGGCACTCCTTGTCTAGCCTCTGATCGAGATGGGCGGTAGCGCCAGCCCAGCAGGCCGAAGGTGATCCCGCCGGCCAGGAAGTAGGCGTCGGTGACGTTGCCTGACCAGATGGCGGACGCGGACCGGTAGTACGCCGCGCCCATCGTTTGCTCGTGTGAGAGGCCGGTGATCCCGTTGGGCAGCAGGCCGACCGCGCGCGTCAGGTCGTCGATGAGCCCGGCGGCGCCGCGGACGACGAGTAGCGTGCAGCCGAGCCAGACGATGATCGTGGCGGCGCGGCGCACCCTGCCGCGCGGCCATCCGCGAGCGATGGCCAGGCTCACCCACGCGCCGAGCGGGACGGCGGCCCCGGCCAGCACCTCAACGATCCAGCCGACGAGCTTGAGCTTCGCGCCCCCGACGTACCCCTCGCCGCCCACCCCGAACGATCCGCCGAGGTTCCAGTAGACGTGAAAGGCGAAGAACACGACCACCCAAGCGAGCGCCGCGTAGGCCACGCGAACCGGCAGCCGAGCGCCGTCTTTCACCGCGGCAGGGGGCGACGCGGCAACTACGCCGGAGCTCATCTCGCCGTCCCCAGTAGCGAGCTGACATCGGCGACTCGCCCGAGGTGGGTCAGCTTGTCGGGGTTGACGAGCGAGCTGATGCCTGAGATCTGACCGCCGGCGATGTCGAGCGACATCACGCCGATCAGCCGCTGCTGAGGGTCGAGATAGAGCGCTCCCGGGCCGCCGTTGACCTCGACTGAACGCACCGACACGCCTGGAAGGCGCGCGCCCAGGCGGAACCAGTTGATGACGGTGCGCGCGACACGGGAGCGCCCGCGCAGCGTCCGGGCGAGCGCTGGAACCTTGCCGCCGCCGTCGCCGGTCAGTGCCACGTCTGAAGCGAGCAGTGTCTCGAGGCCGGCGAGATCGCCTTGCTCGGCGGCCTCAAAGAACTTTCGTGCCAGCTCGTCGCGCTGCTCGCGCGTCGTTTCGAAGCGGGGCCGGCGCTGCTCGACATGCTTTCTGGCGCGGGTGGCGAGCTGGCGGACGTTGTCCTCGCTCTTGTCGACGATCGTCGCGATCTCCGGGTAGCGGTAGTCGAACACGTCGTGAAGCAGGAGCACGGCTCGTTGCTCGGGCGAGAGACTCTCGAGCAGCACCAGCATCGCCAGCGACAGCGAGTCGGCCATCTCCGCGTGCTGCGCGGGGCCTTCGGTGCTGTCGGTGATGATCGGCTCCGGCAGCCACTCGCCGACATAGCGCTCGCGACGCGCGCGTGCGGAGCGCAGCTCGTTGATCGCAAGCCGGGTGGTGACGGTGGCCACGAACGCGCGCGGCGATGCGATCCGCTCCCCCGCCTGGAGCGTTTGATGCACCCGCAGCAGCGCTTCCTGGACCACGTCCTCGGCCTCGGAGACGCTTCCGAGCATCCGGTAGGCGATCTGAAACGCGACCGGGCGCAGCTCGTCAAGCAGTTGGTCGCGATCGGTCATGCCGCCGCGAACCCCTGTCGCCAGCTCGGGTGCCCGGGACACCACGCAAGCTCGCGCTTGGCCTTCGCGTTCGACGCGCCGCGGATCTCGGTCAACATCACCACGCCAGCCTCCCCGGCGAACAGGCGCCCAATCAACCGCGGCACGCGCATCGGCTTTTTCGCGCCCAGCGTCTGTGCCAGCGCCGGCAGCCACTCGGCGACCGGGGCGGGGTCGTCGTCAACGACGTTGTAGACGCCGCGGCTGCCGTGCGCGAGCGCCGCCACCGTTGCCTCCGCCGCGTCGGCGACATGGATGAAAGACCACACGGCGCCGCCGTCGCCGACCACCGGGAACTTGCGCTTGCGGACCAACTCCATCTGCGCACTCCCGGCAGTCGTGTTCGTGTCGGGACCGTAGAACGCGCCGTAGCGCAAGACGATCCCCTCCGTCCAGTTGGCATCGAGCACCGCCTCCTCCACGTGACGGATCGCCCGCATCGACTGGCGCATCTCGCGAGCCGGCGATGGGTCGAGCGGATCCTCCTCGCTCTTCACCGGGCCGCCCACCCGCTCGTACGGCCACGCGGCATAGCTCTGCGCGATGAACCGCTTGATTCCCACCGCCCGCCCGGCCGAGAGCAGATGATCCGTGCCTTCGGTCCGCAGACGGTTGGTCAGCGCGAAGTCGCGATCGAAATGGCGCATGTCAAGCGGGTCAGGGATCGCCGTCAGCTCATGGATGAGCACATCGGGCGTTGCATTCCCCACGGCGTCCGCGACCTGATCGGCTGAGAGCGCGTCCGCGACCACCGGCACCGCACCCATCTCGCGGATGATCGCCTGCTTTGACTCGCTACGCGTCATCCCATGAACCTCATGACCCGCGGCCACCAGACGCGGCACCAGCTGCCTTCCAATCGCTCCCGTCGCACCAGCAACAAACACTCTCATCATCAAACTCCTTGATCGAAGATCTTGCACCCCACAAGACAAGACAGCAGCCCCGGCTGTGACACCCACTCGTGCAGGGACAGCGTCGGTGCGCCGCGGCGATCGCGTGGCCATATCCGACACAACCAGCCACGGCACCACGCTCGTGATACCCCTGCGGAAGTGAAAGCGGCGGTCGACCCGCGCGTCGCCGCGCACGTCCCATTCGCCAGATGCAGGGCGCTGCTTCGCCCGCGCCAGCGGGAGCCAGCGGAGAGCCTTACCAGGTGCGCGCTCCGGACGACTCCCAGCACTGACAAGCCCGACGATGTTCTGGCTGTGCCACTCAGCCTGGGGATCCAGAAGCGCGCCCGTCGTCGAGGCGGCGTCGTCAATGCCCACCGCATTGCTCACGCCGTGATAACGGCCGGAGGTCGTGACATTGAGAGTGCCAAGGCGCAATTAATCTGGATCGGACGATGACCAGCACTGACTCCCAGCTACGCGTTCCTCGCGAAGCGGGAGCCCTTTGAGCTCAATGTCGCGGTCGCGCTGGCGCTCGCCTTTCGCGATCGCGAATGCCAACCCCGGGCGCTCGGTTTGCGACGAACGCGCAATTGGCGAGGAGCAGGGCACGTAACGATCTGGTGTTGTGCCCTGCTCCTCTGTCGTCGGGGTACGGGTGCAGGTGCCCGCCCCGGCGGATGCCGGAGCCGCGCAATCCGGACCCAGAGTGCGCTATGCGGCGGCGCGCGGGTTGCGGCGCTGCTGGTCGGCGGCTTAGGCTATGCGATGCATCACTGGAGCGGTGACTGCGGGGTTCCAGTTGGTCCAGATCCGACCATATGGCGACGATGATGAGCCGGATGCGCTGCGCTTGCTGCAGGCTGCGTTCGGTCGGTGGCCTCGCCTGGTCGAGGACCAGGATCCGGGGGATGCGTTTCGCTGGAAGCACCTGGCGAACCCCCTCGGGCGCTCGCTGATGATGGTCGCTGAGACTGACGGCTCGCTGGTCGGATTCGCCGCCTGGATGCAATGGAGAGTGACCGCGGGTGCCGAGGTTTTCGAGGTGCTGCGCGCGGTCGACGTCGCTGTCGATCACCGCTACCGCGGCCAGGGGGTTTATGCGCGGCTTGTGCGCGAGGCGACGACGCGCTTTGTGCCAGAGGTGGTGTTCACATTCAACGCCCCGAACGAATTGAGCCGCGGTGGGAGCCTCAGGGCGGGAGGACGGGAGCTCGGCGTGTTTGCCTTGTTGGTCCGCCCGCGAGCTCCAGTGCGCAGCGCACGCACGCTGGTAGGTGACGGGATGCGGTCCGGACTGCTTCGGGGGAGTCGGGGGAGTCCGGCGATCGACGCGGAGTCGGCGGCCGACGCGCTGAGCCATCGCGAGCAGGTCGCAAGTCTTCTCGCACAGATCGAGCAGGCGAATGGGCGGCTCGCCACGGTGAGGGATCTGAACTACTTGACCTGGCGGTACGGGACCCTGCCTGTCTACCGGGCGGTTCGGGAATATCAGGACGGGCGCCTGGCCGGGATGGCGTTCTTCCGAGTTCGCCGGCGACAACGCTCGTGGATCTCAATCGTGTGCGAACTGCTCGTCCGGCCTGGGGATCGCTCCACGGCGCGCCGACTCCTCCGCGCCGCCGCACAAGCAGCGCCTGTGGACTATCTGGTCTGCCACTTCCCGCAGGGCTCGGCCGCGCGACAAGCGGCCATTCAACGCGGCTTTGTGAGCTTGCGCTCGGGTCCAGCCCCCGTAGTCCGTCAACTTGTCGAGCACATCGAGCCAGATCCAACGAGCCGATCTTCGTGGGCAATCTCGCTTGGCGATCTCGACCTGTTGTAACGCTCGACCTCACGTTCTTGCTACGGGACGAGCGGACCTGCTTTCCCCTTGGCGAGACGCCGTCCACCGCTGGCACGATCAGTCCCGGTTTGCGCGGCTGGCGGGCGCAGTTCGCGCACAGACCGCGAGGCCCAGGAGCCCTGCGATTAGGCGGTGAGGTAGTGAGGTTCGAAGATCTCGGTGACCAGCGCGCGCCGGCTGCGTACGCCGACCTTCTCGAAGATCGCCTTGAGGTGGTCTTGGACGGTGTAGGAGGAGATGAACAGCTCGGCCGCGATCTCGTTGGTGCTGAGGCCACGCAGCACGAGCAGCGCGATCTCGGTCTCTCGTGAGGTGAGCTGATTGGCGCGTGCGATAAGTGGGCCGACCTGATCGATGCTGGCACGCTCGAGCACGACGGCGGTGCGGGCACGCGGGTCGGGCCGGGTGAGGTGGGTGGCGTGTACATGGAGCCACGCGCCGGTCGGCAAGCGCAGGCGAGCGCTCGGCACAGACGTGTCGTGGCCAGCGGCGCGGGCCCGGGCGACGGCGACGACGGCGGCGATCGCCGCCGGCGGGCTGCTGAGATCGGCAAATCCCCATTCGGTCAGCCAGTGCTCGGCCTCGGGGCTGATCGAATCGATCTCGTTGTCCTCGTCGAGGACGATCACCCCCGGGATCGTGGGCCTGCCCGCTTCCGGTGTGTCGCCTGCGTTGGCCAGCAGCCAACGCCGGAACGCGTGTCCGAAGAGCGGGATGAGCGCTTCGACGAGACCCACTTCCTCACGCGAGAAGTCCGGCTGTCCGGCGCGCCTGGCGATCCTCAGCTGGCCCCAGTGCATTCCGTCGATCCTGAGCACGGCGCGGAGCTGGTGCTCGATGCCGTGCGGGCACAGGATGCGCTGATACATCGGGCTGCGCTCCTCGCACTCCCCGGCGTTCTCGGAGAGCAGCCCAACCGGGCGGCCGGAGCGCACGAGGTCGCGGATGTCACCGGCCTCCGCGTCTCGGGCGTGCAGGTCTTGGACCTCCCAGAGCAGCGGACTAGCGAAGGGGATCAGCGTTCCGGTGGCGCGGGTCGTCAGCAGCGTTGCCGGGTCGAGCGCTCCCCAGCAGAACGCGTCAAACGCCACCGCCTCTGCGAGCGGTTCGAGTAGCCGCTCTGGGAGCGTCGCAAGCTCGAGCGGGCCGTGGGCGAGCCGCTCGACGTCGCGGACCACGGTTGCCTGCTCGGTGCTCATGCCTTCAAATGTACGCCCTGTCCTTTGGCTGCGAAATCCCAGAATCGCTGGGATAGGCGAGGGCGCGATTGGTGCCTACTCTCGCTCGCCGTCGAGAACGGAGGTGACCATGACCACCAAGCAGACCAGCGCTCGCCGGCGGCTCGCGGGCGAGCTGATCGATGCCGCGCATCCCGAGTATGAGTCGGCTCGCCGTGTGTTCAACGCGGCGATCGACCGCCGCCCGGAAGTAATCGTCCGCTGCCGCACCGCCAACGATGTCGTAGCAGCGGTCGAGCACGCGGCCGCGCAGGGGCTGCCGGTCTGCGTGCGCGCGGGCGGGCACAGCCTGGCGGGGTTCGGCGTGGCCGACGGGGCGGTGATGATCGACCTGTCCACAATGCGCGATGTGCGGCTGGACCTCGAGCGACGGGTCGCGGTCGTACAGGGCGGCGCGATCTGGCGCGATCTCGAAGCCGCCGCCAGCCAGCACGGCCTGGCGGCGAGCGCGGGCGCGATCGACCGCACCGGGATCGCCGGGGTGACGCTCGGCGGCGGGTACGGGTGGCTTCACCGCCGCCACGGGCTCAGTTGCGACAACCTCATGTCCGCCGAGGTGGTGCTCGCCGACGGTCAGGTCGTCCGCGCAAGCGTCGATGAGCAGCCCGAGCTGTTGTTCGGGCTCCGGGGCGGCGGCGGGAACTTCGGCGTGGTCACCGAGCTCGAGCTGCGGCTGCACCCCCTGCGCCAGGCGCTGGCCGGGTTTGTGCTTCACCCCGGCAATCGCGCGACGGATGTCCTGCGCCTGTGCCGCGAGCTATGCCGGGAGGCACCGGATGAGCTGACGCTCGCCGTGGCTCTGATCACGCTGCCCCCGCTTCCGATGCTCCCCGAGCGGCTGCACGGGGAGCGAGCCGTGATGCTGCGCGCTGCCTTCCTCGGTGATATCGCCGAAGGCGAGCGACGGCTCGCGCCAATGCGCGAGTACGGGCCGCCGGTGCTCGACACATTCGCGCCGCTCGACATCTCGACGGTCCAGCGCTCCGCCGGGGAAACGATCCCATCCCGGGCGCACACCGCCTCCACCGGCGAATGGCTCGGCGAGCTCGACGACGCAACCATCGACGGCCTCGTTCACGCGCACCGCGAGGCGCCCTCGCCGTTGTCGGCGATCGTGCTGGTGGCGATGGGCGGCGCACTCGCCCGCGTCGCCGCGCGCGAGACCGCGTTCGCTTTCCGTGACGCCCAGCACGCGCTCGAGGTCTTACCCGCCTGGGCTGAGGGCGAGAACCCCAGAGTGCACCTCGACTGGATGCACAGCGTCCGTGCCGCCGCCGCCAGCGCCTCACTCGGTGCGGGCTATGTGAACTTCCTTGGCGACGAAGGTCCCGAACGGGTCCGTGCCGCCTACGGCCCCGACACCTACGAACGGCTCGCCGCGCTCAAACAGGCCGTGGACCCGTGCAACCGATTTCGCTTCAACCAGAACATCCCGCCGGCGAGCGAGCACCGGCGATGACCGGCCACGGCCTCCAGAGTCCGCAAACGCCGCTGCGCGATCGCCCGACCTTCGGCCATCCGGAAGGCCGGCACCTACCAGTCAGAGCGCGTGGCGCACCAGGACCTGGACGGAACGCCCATCGTCATCAGATGACACCGACACCAGACAGGAGACAATCATGACGATCATGACCGACAGCGGGCTGGTTGGCGCGTGGGGCGCCCAACTGACGTTCACCGACGGCCCCCGCCAAGGCACCGACGAGCCGGTCCGCCTGACCTTCCTCCCCGACGGGGTGATCGTCCACGCTGACGAGATCCCCGCTGAGAACGGTCAGCTCCCACGCGGCATCGGCGAGTGGACCGCGGACGGCGACCGTTTCTCCTACTGGTTCAACGTCGTCCTGAACGAGCCATCGGGCCGGCCCGACCACGTCGTCTACGTCCACGGACAAGGAACGCTCCCAACGGACCCACAGACGTTCACAGCGAGCGGCGGAAGCGAGGTCTACTCCAGCACCGGAGAGCTGCTCGTCACCCACCTCGCGGACCTCGTCGCCACCCGAGCGGATGCGCCATGACCAAAGCAACCTCCACCCACAAGCACGGGCCCACTGGCGCCGGAGCCGACCGCCTTGCGGATGGCGATGCGCCGGACCTCGACGCGCTCAAGCGGGGCGCGCGAGTCGAGTCCGGCCCTAGCGCAACCCACCCACTGCTAGCCGTCGACCGCTTCGCCAGCGAGCCGCTGCCTGTCCCGCACTCGGCCGAGCGGGCGCCGTGCGGGTAGGCCGGGTCGCAGCCCAAGGCGGACGAGACCCAGCACAGACGCGAGACTGCTCCTTCTCGGTCACGCGGATGCCGGGCGAGCGTGCGGCGCCGTCGAGAGTGAGCATGCCTCAGGGAGAGGACTCGGCCCTGGTTTCGTCACCGGACGCGACACTCGCAGCCAGCGGGGCGAGCCCCGCTTTGCGCGGATAGCGCAACGCTCGCTTTCGTGTTCGGGACGTTGGTCAACCGGACGCATCCTTTGCGACGCGAGCACGCAGTCGCTCGCGAACGTCAGCGCTGGGCATTCGGACTGCTGCTCCGTCCCGACGTCGCGAGACCGGTCGGGCGCGCGGACGCACCTGTCATGGCTCCTCCTCGTCGTCCAATCGGGTATTAGTCGCTGAGGTTGGCGCTGGCTTCTGGTTTCCGATGTGATTGGCGCGGAGGAGTTCCGACGCGATCTGACGGCGGGCGAGGAGATCGTCGACGACTGGCTTGCGTGGTCGCGGGCGCTCGCCCGGTTCGTGGGATCGCAGGCTCCCGCTGCGTCACCCGACGCTGATCACTGCTCCTGCAGCGCCGCCGCAGGCGGCCGCGGCCTGTTTGACGGCGGGCGCTTGCAGGTCGATCGACTTCGGGATCGCCCAGACCACGCCGTTCATGTCCGCTACGGAGTCGTACCTAGCTGGGTAGGTGGCGGGGTCGGAGGGCATCGTCTTCGCCGGATCCGGGAAGTTCGGCACTCCGTGTGCACGCATGCAGTGGGCGATCGCCAGCATCTGCGCCATGGTGGCGGCGGACGGCGTTTGGGACTGAGCGGCGGAGCCGGCGAGCTCAAGGCCTAGCTTTGCGCACTGCTTCTGGGCCAATTCGAACCCCGGCGAGGTCAGCATGCCCAGGGGGGCGTGGAGGTTGACCTGAGCGCCGCCAGCACCGAACGTCGGATCCGGAAAGTTCGGCACTCCGTGCTTGCGTATGCACTTCGCGGCCGCGAGCTGGGATTTCGCGTAGTCCGAAGGGCTCCCGTTACTGGCGCTGCTCGGGACGGCGCTTCTCGGCTTGCTCGAGGCTCCGCAGGCTGCTAGCGCGAGGGCGGAGCTGAGTGCGGCGAGGACGAGTGGTAGGCGTCGACGCCGGCCGGGGTATTGTCGTGGGCGGGTGAGGACGGGGCGCGTGAGCGGGGTGGTGGGCTCTGTGCGGTTCATGTCCTGGACGTAACCGGCGTCGTCGACCGTCGTTTCTTGCGCCGTGATACACGGACCCTGGTTACGCGGGGATAACCGCGTTAACTCGCTGTAACCTGCGCTCGGGCATTGTGCACCCCTTGGCACATGCCGCGTCCGCCCAGCGAGTCGAGCGCGCGCGAAGGATGACATGACACGCAAGCTCCTGTGTCGCATGCGTCGCCCGCAGACGACGGTCCGATGGCGGCTGACGTTGCTCTACAGCGCTCTGTTTGTGTGTTGCGCCGCGGCGCTGCTGGCGATCACTTACGCGCTGGTCGCCGATGCAAACAGCAATCGCCCGACGCTGTCGTCTTTCCTGGGCCAAAAATTCGGGGAGCCGGTCCCGCCTGAGGTCAAGGCGGCCTCGCGCTTCATTCGCTCTCAGCAGCAGATCTCCGATCTGCATCGGTTGGAGATCGAATCTGGGATCGCGTTGGCGATCATGGCGATTGCCTCCGCGCTGCTTGGATGGGTCGTCGCCGGGCGGGTGCTGAGACCGCTGCGCACGATCACCACCACCACCCGACAGATCTCCGAGACGAATCTCAACCAGCGGCTGGCGATCGGCGGCCCGCGCGATGAACTGAGAGCGCTTGCCGAGACGATAGATGGGCTGCTGGAGCGGCTCGAGGCGGCGTTCGAGGCCCAGCGGCGGTTTGTCGCCAACGCCTCGCACGAGCTGCGTACGCCGCTAGCGATGATGCGCACGACGCTCGACGTCGCGGTCGCCAAACCGGACGGCGTGCCCGCGCAGACTCGGGCGCTGGACGCGGAGCTCCGTCTGGACCTCGATCAGGCCGACCGGCTGCTGGAAAGCTTCCTCGTGCTCGCGCGCGCGCAGCATCGCGAGTTGGGTGAGGAGAGCCTCGTCGCGCTCGAGCCGCTGATCGGCGCCGCGCTCGAGTCCCGCGCCGGCGAGATCGCGGCTTCCCAGATCGGCGTAGAGACGGAGCTCACCCCGGCTCGGGTCGTTGGGAGCGAAACCCTGCTGGCGCGGATGGTTGAGAACGTGATCGAGAACGCCATCCGCTACAACGAACCACAGGGATCCATCCGCGTGGTGCTCGCGTGCGATGGAGCAAGCGCACGCCTGGTCGTCGACAGCGACGGTGCCGTCCTCGATGACGCGGCGGTCGCACAGCTCGCCCAGCCGTTCAGGCGGCTCGGTAAAGATCGCACCGGATCGCAGAACGGCCATGGGGTTGGGCTCTCGATCGTCGCCGCGATTGCCGAGGCGCACGGTGGCGCGCTTCGGCTTCAGGCCCGTCAGCGAGGCGGCCTCCGGGTCCAGCTCACGCTCCCGGCCGAGACCCTCGCGCACACGGCGGGAGTCCCGACGTGAGGGTGCTCGTGGTAGAGGATGTGCCGCGCTTTGCAAACCGGATCGCCGAGGGGCTACGCGACCAGAACATGGCCGTTGACGTCGCCTACGACGGTCACGAAGCCGCAGCGAAGCTCGACCTACACCCATACGACGTCGTCGTACTTGACCGCGACCTCCCCGGAATCCACGGCGACTCGCTGTGCGAGATGATCACGGCCTCCGCCGATCCGGCGATGATCCTGATGCTCACCGCCGCCGGCAGCCCCACCGACCGCGTCGCCGGATTCGCGCTCGGCGCCGATGACTACCTACCAAAGCCGTTCAACTTCCCCGAGCTTGTCCTGCGCATCCGCGCGCTCGCCCGCCGCAAACCCACTGCCCAACCCCGCACACTCCGGGCAGGTGGGATAGAGCTTGACCCGCTGACGGGGACCGTGACGCGCGACGGCCACACGATCGACGTGACCCCCAAGGAACGCGCCGTGCTGGAAGCCCTGCTCAGAGCAATGCCGGGTGGACTCAGCGCCGAGAGGCTCCTCGAGCGGGCGTGGGACGAGAACATCGACCCGTTCACAAAAACGGTCAGGGTCACGATCGCCAGACTTAGACGCAAGCTCGGCGAGCCCGTTGTCATCCACACCACCCCTGGCGTGGGCTACCGAATCAGCGACGAATCCTGACCGGCCGTCTGCATGTGCTCGACGCACCACGGCGCTGCCGCCAGCAAGCCGTAGCGAGTCGAAGCAGAAGCCGCCGACGACCCGTGAACCTGCCCGGCGACGGCGCTGCTTCGCCTGAGATTGCACAGCACCTCGCGACGCTCGCAAGCGCTGACGGTTGGGACGAACGGAGAACTACTGCACCGGGCTCTCGCAAACGGGAAGGCAGAAGCGCGCGTCGTGGCGCTGCGCCCACATCTCAGCGTGGTTGACATCCGCGCCGTGGTTTCGGGCGGACGCTCGCTTTTCTCTCGCGACCGCTCTTGAGCGGACGCTCGCTTAGCGACGACTGCGCTCGCGACGGCAACGGCACAGGGTTGCTTGTCGATCAAGGCACAAGTGTGCTCCGTCTCGCTTCCCGCGCCGAGCGGGCTTCGGTCGTCCCTGGTGTCTGTGTAGGGTTGCCGCGCATCGCGACCAGAGGCGACATCGAGTTGTTCGATGGGTCCGAGGACCTCGATGGGCCAAGCGGCATTATCCAAGGGCCTGACGAGCGGGTTTGGTTCACCAGTATCGGCAACCATCGACTCGGCCGAATCGATCCAGCGAGCGGGAGCATCGAGCTGTTCGCCGACCCTGCCGACGCCGTACGGTTACCCGCGAACCTCTACCCGGGCCCGGACGGACGCATTTGGTTCACCAGCCTCGGCAGCAACAGGGTGGGCCGCATCGACCCCGCCGCGCCCGCTCCCGTGGACACGATCGAAACGTTCACAGCCCGCGATTTCGATCGGCCCGTCGCCATCAAAGTGGCGGCGGACGGACGGATCTGGTTTAGCCTGCGAGGCACGAGTGCACTCGGGTCGATCGATCCATTCGCCGACGACCCGGCAAGCTCGATCGAGGTGATCCGTGCCAATGGCATCGATGCCCCCGCCGCGATCTTCCCCGCCGCTGACGGCAGCCTTTGGTGGGTGAACTCCGAGTTCGGCACGGTGGCCCGACTCGATCCTCGCGCCGTCAGCCCAAGCGAGACGGTTGAGCGGATCGCGGCACCCGCAAGCGGTGCTGCGCGTGGTTGGGCGAACGACGCCCGCGGCCGGATCTGGCTGACAGTTCAGGGGCCGGACGCGCTCGCTCGTATCGATCCATACGCTTCCGACCCCGCCGCGAGCGCCGTCCTGTTCACATCCCCGCTGCTCGCGGCGCCAGACGGCATTTGGCTCGGAGCCGACGCCGGCATCTGGTTTGCGAATACAGGCGCCAACTCGATCGGGCGTGTCGACCCCGACGCAGGCGATCCTGCCTCTACGGTACAGACGTTCGGACGGCCACCGGAAGTCGAAGGACCTTTCGACATCAAAGACGGCCCAGACGGCTGGCTCTGGTTCACGAACAAGTCCGGGAACTCTCTCGGGCGGATCTACACGGGTTCCTCCTGAGCACCTGACTGCCATAAATCGAACCTCCCAAGCGCGGCCAGGCCGCAGCCTCCCGACTCGTACGCGACGCCCTCGCTCATCGGCACAAGCAGGCAATGCTTACTTCCGCTTCGGGCTAATAGCAAGCGTCCGTTCGAGCCCGCGCGCTCACTGCTGCTTTCGAGGCCGCGGACACCGGTGAGCGGACTTGCGCTTTGCGACGTTCTGACGTCTGGGCGGGATGTGAACGCGGCATGGCTGACGCAGGGCTTGGTGTGCGACGATCGGGCGATGAAGCTGATCGTGTTCGGAGCGACCGGCATGCTCGGCTCGCGGCTGGTCGCCGAGGCGGTGCGGCGCGGCCACGAGGTCACTGCCGTCGCGCGGGATCCCTCGCGGTTCACGGGTCCCGAGGCCGTCCGCGCGACGGCTGGTGACGCGACCGACGCCGACTCGGTTGCCGCAGTAGCCAAGGGCCATGAGGTGGCGCTCAGCGCGGTCACTCAACACGAGCACCCAGAGATGCTCGTCGCGGCGGCGCGGGCCCTGCTCGACGGGCTTGCGCGTGCGGGCGTCCGGCGGCTGGTGGTGGCCGGTGGCGCCGGAAGTTTGAGGGTCGGCTCTGGAGAGCGCTTGATGGACACGCCTGGCTTCCAGGAGGAGTGGAAGCCCGAAGCGCAGGCGCAGGCCGACGCCCTGGCCCTCTACGAGCACGCCGGCACCGACCTCGAATGGTCCTACGTCAGCCCGGGAGCACTTCTGGAGCCGGGCGATCGGACTGGTACGTATCGCGTTGGAGGCGATCAGCTCCTGACTGATGATGAGGGACGCAGCCGGATCACGATGGAGGATTTCGCGATCGCGATGCTCGACGAAGTCGAGCACCCGACTCATCCACGCCAGCGTTTCACGGCCGCTCACTAATCCATACACCGGCGTGGCCGAACCCTCGTCGCCCGGCCGTTCCTGCCGACGCTTCCTTTCGTCCACCCAACCCCTGGCACAGGACAAGTGCATCGCGACGCGAGGATGGACCGGCTTGGTCGCGAGATTGGCGATTTGCGAGACCACCTCTGGCGGGAGGCTTGCGCCCGGCTTGCGGCGTGACACGTAATGTGAGCGTTTCACGGCGCGCAGCGCCGGCCAGATCTCAGCGAGGGTGGGTGCGCGGGGAGCGAGCGGGCGGGCACTGACCTTGTGGGTTTCCGGTCATAAAGGTGTCTGTGCTCAACCATGCGAAACTTCCGTTCCGGCGCGTCGTTTTGTGCGGTATGCGCCGAAGATCTAGGTCGTCCTCCATCCTTGTAACGCTCGTCGGGGCGTTCGCCACGGTCATCTGCGTGGCGCTGCTGCCGGGTTCCGCAGCCGCGGCTACGTGCGCGACCGGTGCCGTCACGTTCTCTTACACAGGCGGGGAGCAGTGCTACACCGTCCCCAGCGACTCGCGTTTGCTCCAGGTAACCGCTGTCGGGGCACCCGGTGGCTTGGGGAACGGCGCCGTTTCAGGCGGACCTGGCGCGCTGGTCACCGCCAACGTCCAGGTCATCGCGGGACGGACGCTATATGTCGAGGTCGGCGGTCCCGGAGGCGTCGGGACTTCCAGCGGCGGCGCAGGCGGCTTTAACGGCGGTGGCACCGGCGGGATTCCCGGGGTGACCACCAGCGGTGGCGGTGGGGGTGGCGGCGCCACCGACTTGCGCTCCGCCTCCTGCGGCTCACCGTGCGTTCCGCTCGGGGGGACGACGCTCACCTCGCGCCTGCTGGTCGCCGCCGGCGGCGGCGGCGGTGCTGCTGCCGCTGCGACCGGAAGCGGACCGGGAGGCGCAGCGGGCTCGGCGGGCGCCCCCGGGGTCACTGAGTTCCCCACACCACCTGGGAATGGTGGCGGCGGTGGCGGCGCGGGCACGCTGACGGCTGGAGGGCCGGAGGGCGCTACCGCGCTGGCGTGCCCCGCGACTACTTCTGCGACGGCGGGTGCTCTTGGCATGGGCGGCAACGGGGGCGGCCAACCGGGAGCTCTGACCGCCGGCGGCGGTGGCGGCGGCGGTGGCTACTTCGGCGGCGGTGGTGGCGCCGGCACAAGCCAGACCAACAATTGCGGCGCGGGTGGCGGTGGCGGGGGCTCGAGCTACGGCCCCTCGGGGGCGACGTTCGGCACGGACACGACCCGCATCCCAATCCTGAAGATCACGCCCGTGTCCTGTTACAACGAAGGCTTCAACACGGGCTTCAACCCGGGCTGGAACGCTTCCTGGCGCTACGCCTACGGCAAGAACCACATCTCGGCCTACAACGTGGGCTACCGAGCCGGCTTCAACGCCGCACGCCGCAAGGTCGCCAAGGGGTCTTTCCGGGCGGCTGCGGCCAGCGTCCAGCGAGCGCCGCTGGCGGTCGAGGCTGTGACGGGCGATTGCAACAGCCTGTTCAACGTCGGCTTCAATCCTGGGTTCAAGAGCGGATACAACGCGGCGTACAGGTTCTCTTACAGCAAGAGCCCTCACGCGGCCTATCAGCAGGGGTACGCCGCAGGCCACAAGAAGGGCAAGTAGCGCAGGGCGATACGGGCTGACACCTCACCTACGGGAGTTGCGAGCCAACTCCACCCGCCTTCCGAGCCCGGCGGCGGTTACCCACGGAAACTGGGCGCCACCTGCAACGGACCGAAACGGGACTTCTGCTTTTTCGCCCCAAGATTCCCGCCGATCGCGCTTGCGCTCTGCGACGCGACCATGCGTCCCGGTTGGTCTCGCGCCGCCGGCGTCTGGCGGTCAGGCACCTTCGCTCATCGCGCGCTTGATGAGCTCGAAGTCTCGCTCCGAGATCTCAAAGAGACCGAACCGGAACACATAGCCCCAGCGTTGCTTGTTCTTGATGAACGTCAGCTGGTCGATCAGCGGTCTGATCGGGGTGTGCACGCACTCGACGAATTCGACGTTCCGGCGCCAGGGCATAAACCCAGGCTCCATTTCGACCTGGTAGACCTCGTCGTCGGCTACCCGGCCGAGCGCAGTGAACGCCTGCAGTGGCTCTCCCTCGCGCAAGCTCGTTTTCGGGGAATAGAAGACCAGCCAGTCACCTGCGGTCAGGCGCTTGAGGCCCGTCGCCTTGCCGTGCCCAGCTTGGGTGAAGCCGCCCTCGACACCACGTAAAACATGATCTCGGCTGATGGTGTTGACCCAGTACCTCATCGACGACCGCCATGGTGGCGCAAGGAGCGCCCGAGCGGGCGCATCCGTCCGACCCACGCCGCCAAATTCGCTGGTCGGCCGCGGCAGCCGCGCTCCCGCTTTCATCGGCGGGGACCGTCCCTGGCAGACGCTCGCTTGGCGGCGCTGCGATCGTCGGTGAACGCACGGCGACTTAACGGCTTGATCTCGTTACGTCAGTTTGGGTTGCCGCCCCGACGCCGGAAAGGCGCTCCAGTCCCGTCGACAGGCTTTGGGCCGAGGAGGCACTTAGTGAGAGCTACGGGGCGTTCCGGCCAGTAAATGTCCATCTTTGTGATTGCACGGTCAGGTCGGACTTCTAGGCCGGGACAATGTCTTGGGGGATTCACGGGTAGGAGTGGGCGGGCCGGCCCGTCTCGCCTCTTCTTTCAAATCCCAAAGAGGTGGTGGCGATGAGAGGGTTTTCTCTGGCAGGATTCCTGCGGGCGCTGCGCTCGCCAGTGCTGCTGTTCGGGATGATCGCGCTGGCGATTGCCGCTGCCGGCGGCGCGTATGCCGCCACTAGCGGTACTGGCCAGATCACGGTTTGCGTCAAGCACAAGGGCGGAGGGCTCTACAAGGCACGAAAGTGCGCCAAGGGCGACAAGAAACTCACGTGGAACGCACAGGGGCCAAGCGGGACGAGCGGCCCGCAGGGACTCCCGGGGGCGAACGGCGCCACCGGCCAGACGGGCTTCCAAGGTGCGCAGGGGCCGCCAGGGCCGCGAGGCCCCCGGGGGCCGAAGGGCGATACCGGCGCCACCGGCCACACGGGCCCCCAAGGCCCGCAAGGGGAGCAAGGCCTCCAGGGACCGAAGGGCGACACCGGCCAGCCCGGACCGCCCGGACCGCCCGGACCGCCCGGACCGCCCGGGCCAGGGTTTCAGTTCACGACCACATCCGGCAACCCGGGGCCGACTGAGAGCACGACCGGAACCTACTTCGTCGACGTTGAGGCCACCATCGCGATCGGCGCTGGCAGCCCGTTGGTCGGCCTCTGCGGCGTAATAGCCCCGCCCCCCGCCATCAGCAGCTTCTTCCAGGCGGCGTTCGCGGCGACAAACCACAGTAAGGGCGTGTACTCGTTCTCCGGGATGGTGCAACTAGCAGCGGGGCAGGTGCCCGCGCAGCTTTCGCTTAGCTGCGCCGACACATCTGGAAACGCCGTGACTCCGTCCGGCGTCAAGTGGTGGGTCTCGCCGATCGGCTCCTGACCCCCGACCATTGCTGTTGCGCCCGTCCAGCCTCCCGGCGAAAGCGCCCCCGATCCCTACCCAACGCCGAGCGATTCGAGCGCCAAATCTAATCCATAAAGCGTCACGAGGTTCTAACTCCGCCGCGACGGGCGCGCTCGCTTTCATGAACGCGCTCGTGTCCGCTCGGACGCTCGCTTTGCGACGCGAGTAGGCGCTAAACGGTGGTTCTCGCGCTTGGTTCATGCTTGGAGATGTGGCTCGCTCAGGTCCCGGACCGCAGCCCGTTGCTGGCCGAGATCATCGGTGCGGGCCGCTCGTGGACGGTGTGGATGATCTCGGTGTTGTCGATCCCGCGCAGGTACACCGAGGTGATCGACAGGTTGGCATGGCCGAGTTGGCGCTGGATCACTAGCAGCGGGACTCCTTCGCGTGACATCTCGACCGCGTGGGCATGGCGCAGCTGGTGGGGAGCGAACCGTCGCCTGACGCCAGCCTTAACGGCGGCGTTGCGCAGCTGGACGCGGATCGTTGCCGCCTGGCACGGCCGCCCGCGCGTCGGGCTGCGCAGGATGCAGAACAGCGCGCCGACCGGCATCGTCCGTCTGAGCTCAAGCCACGGGTCAAGCTGCTCCCAGGCCCAGCGGTCCATCCCGACCTCCCGGCGCTTGCCTCCCTTGCCTGAGCGCACCAGAACGGCGCCTCGCGCGGAATCAAGATCGCTCTCGGTCAGCGCCAGGGCCTCGCTGATCCGCAGCCCCGCCCGCCAGAGCACGACTATCAGCGCACGCAGCCGAACTCCATCGATGTCGCCTCCTGCCGTACGCATAACGGCGATGATCTCCTCAACTGTGGGTGGGTCCGGTGGGTAACGAAGCCCTTTGTTCCGGGGCGGGCGACCCCGGTGATAGCCGGGCAAGGTCGCCGGCGAGCGGCGTCGGCCAGCACAGTCGAAAACTGCCACGGGTTCCATCAGTCCTCCTTTAGACGATGCTCGACGCCCCGTTGCGCATGGTCACCTTCATCCAGGGCCGGCGCAACTGCGCCGCCCACATCCGAAGCTCGGACTACAACTTTCGACGGTGGACGTCATCCGTGAGCTCCTAGCCACCACCGCGGCCGTGCGTAAGCTCGGTGCCCGCGCTATCTCGATCGATGAAACCCAGCAGCTCCTCGACAACCGATACCTGATCGTGCGCAACCGCGGTGGCGGACGAAGTCTCGAGCAGACGATCGCACGTCGTCTGCTCATCGGCCGAACGCACGGAGGCCGAACGTTGACCGTAGTCGTGGAGCGGACCCGCGAGCCGAGCACCTGGCTGATCATCACAGGCTGGGAGGCAACCGCTCGCGAGCGTAAGCTTCTAGATCGCTGAGATGGCCAAGGACCCATGGACACTCCCGGACCCCGGGCCCGGGGACTTCGATGAAGAGCTAGCGGCCGTTGATCCGCGCGACGTGCAAGTAGTCGAGGCGGGCTCAGGGGGGAAGGTCACGATCGTCATCAGCGTCGAGGGCGAGGACGCAAAACGCCTCGAGCAGATCGCGACTGAACGCGGCCAGGCAGTCGACCAAGTCATCGCTGAGCTCGTGCGTCAAGCCTGACCTATCCCCGCCCCACGCCGAACCTTCCGCTCCCCGCGCCCGCTAGCTTTCATCGCTCAGCCGGCTCCACTCGGACTCTCGGTTTGCGACGCGAGCAGGGCTCAGATCTGCAGATAACGGCAGCCCCCTTTTGAGAGCGTCGCTTGGGCGATGAAGTGGAAGCGCGGTGTCGCGCTGCTCAGCGCCCGAACGCCCACGCCGCCATCAACGGAAACTCCTCCTTCCAGAAAGCGCCGCCGTGCGAGCCGACCCGCTCGGCCATGACGACCTCGGCACCTGCATCGCGCAGTGCGTGGGCCCAACGTCTGGCGTTCTCGAGGAAGAACGGCTCCTGCGTGCCGCCAACGAGGTATGCGCGCGGAAGCGGGCTCGGCATCACGACTGGCGGTCTGAAGCCTGCGCCCGGCGACGCGCACAAGACCGCGCCGTAGATGTCGGGATGTCGGAGCCCCATGGCGAGCGCGAGCTCCGCGCTCGCCGAGACACCGAGTACGGCCGTTCGGTCAGTAGGCAGCGTGACGTCGAAGCGCGAATGCGCCCACCGGCGCAGATCCTGAACAAAGAACCTCTCGTGCGCGGCGAACCGTTCAGGGTCAAAGGCGAAGGCCGGCGTGCTCTCGCCTGGCGAGTACTCCCGGACCCTCAGCGTCTCATCGTCCAGGCGGTGTGCTCCGATGATCATCGTGGGCGGCAGGTCGGCCGGTTCGAGAACATCGGCCCATGACGTAACCAACTGGCCGTCGCCAGCGAAGACGATGGCCTCGGGCACACCCGGAGGCACATACGCCGTGACCACCCGCCCACCGTCATAATCGAGCCTCTCGTTGACGAGCTGGCCCGCTATGGGCGACATCGGCGCCCGGCCTTGCCGGCAGCGGTGGTGGTCACATTCGCAGCCAGCGAGACATTACACCTCGGATCACGAACCAGCGGCAGCCCCGGAGCAGCAAATCCCGTAGCCCCTGACTACTGCTTTGCGCCTCCCGCTTCGGCACGTCCAAACGCGCGGATTGCGACGCACGCGGTGCGTAGCGAGCGTCACCTCTATCGCATGATGGCCCATGCGCGCAGACGCATGTGCGATTGACCGGGGTCTTGCGTCCGTGCGTTCATTTATGGCGCCGGTCCTTCGCTAATCCAGCTCTGAAGCCTTTGCGGAAGGCGAGGTTGAAGGCTGCGCTGAATCCGCTTTTGAAGCCCGGGTTGAAGCCTTGGTTAAAGCCATAGTTGAATATTGGGTCGCAGCCGGTCTGGGCTGGCAGCGCATCGGGCCGACTGTCGGTTAATGCCGCCGGACGGGCGGATTGCGTTGACGCTCGCGCCGCGTGTCGCCGGCGCCGACGTGCCGCCTGTAAGCCGGCTCTCCACCCCAGTTGCCAGGAGCCGTTTCGACGGTAGGCATGACCGAATTCGCTCGTGAAGCCGGAGTTGTGGCCCGCGTTGAACCCCAAGTTGTAGCCGCCGTTGTAGCCGGTGTTGTAGCCCTGGTTATTGCTGCAGTCCTCGACGACGAAGAACACCGAGACGTTGTTCGAGCCGCTGTTGGCAGTGGCCAGGAAATCGCCGCCGAATGCCAGCGACGTAGGCCCGCTTCCGCCGTCCAGCGGCAGCGGTGAGCCCAGCACGGGCGCGAGCGCCCCGGACGCCGCCACCGACATCACCGTCACGTCGTTGTCGGTGAAGTTGGCTGTGGCCAGCAGCTGGCCGTCGGAGGTGAACTGGGCTGCCAAGGGCGCCCTTCCGACCGCAAACGGAGATCCCGGCACCGGCGTGAGCGACCCGCCCGAGGAGACAGAGAACACCGACACGTTGTTGGAGGCGCTGTTGGCGACGGCAACCAGTCCGCCGCTCGGACTGAACGCCACCGACTGGGGAGTCGACCCAGCGGCAAACGAAGACCCCGGCACCGGCGTGAGCGACCCGCCCGAGGACACCGAGAATATAGAGACGTTGTTGGAGGCGCTGTTGGCCACCGCGAGGAGCCCGCCGCTCGGACTGAACGCCACCGACTGCGGGCTAGCACCAGCGGCAAATGGAGATCCCGGTACCGGCGTCAGCGAACCGCCGGAGGACACAGAGAACATCGACACGCTGTTGGAACCGCGGTTGGCCACGGCCAGCAATCCTGCGTCTGGACTAAACGCCACCGACTGCGGCCCAGCGCCAGTCGCAAACGGCGATCCCGACACTGGCGTCACCGTCGGTCCAAGCGCCGAGACGGAAAACATCGACACGTCGTTCGAGCCACGATTGGCCACGGCAATGAGCGATCCGTACTGGTACGCGCTCGATCCCGCGGTCAGAACAGAAGCCACCGACACAGGAGTGCCCCCGGTCGCAAACGGAGACCCCAATGTCGGAGACAACCCAAGGATTCCATGTCCGGGATTAGTGAGGAAGAAAAAACTTAGGCCGTTGGCGCCGGTGTCGGCGACGGCCAGACCGTCCGCCCATACGACCGACCGTGGATTAGCGCCGGTCGCATACGGCGAGCCGGCAAACGGAAAGAACCCCGGCTCCGGCTGCGCCACAGCAACCTGCGCCCCGAGGAGCCAAACTGCCGCGGCGGTGATGCAAATCCCCAAGATGGCGCGCTTCACCAAAACCTCCTAAACCACCCCAATGGCCGCAGAGACAAGAACGTGGCATCGGCCCTGGAGTTGCGCACAATCGTCCGTCGCAAACGCCGCCAGCCGTCTGGTTGGCTGCATACAGTCACGAAGCCGGTCAAGCAACGTGGCCACTTCACTGGCCAGCGAGTGCCGGCCAGCCATTGCGTCGAACGTCCGCTTTTGTTTCCATGCAGCCTCCGAGCGGACGCTCGGATTGCGACGCGCGTGCGCACGCGATGATCTCGCTATTGGCGAGGACCAGGACCGCGGCCGGCTGGTGCGGGCGGCTGTCTCGCGTCAACTCGGGCACGGCCCTCGGGCGACGACTGTGCTCCGGACGGGAGGCCTTGTGAAGGGAACGGGTCTGGGTGGGTCCCATGAGCACTTCTTTCCCGACGCCGCGGAGACTGCCTCGTTAGCAGGGATGTCGTCCGTAAGGGATTCCTCAGAGTAAGACTCGCTCCGCCCTGGATGTCGCTTGTTGTGGTCGGTGGCCGGATCAGAGACCGCGGCTTTTGTTAATTGCGGCGCTTGGCGGGGCCGATCAAGGCGCGGACGCGCCGGAGGTCGCTGGCACTGGCCGGTACTTGCACCACGAGCAGCAGGTCGGGGTGTTCGACGAGGCGGGTCTGGAAGAGCTCGAGTGCGATCGCCCCGGCCTCGGGGTGTGCGATTTGAATGATCACGGGCTGGAATTCGCGGATTGGGTATTCGCTCCACCACTGTTGAAACTGTGGACTGGCTGCGCTCAGTCCGGCGACGATGTCGGCCAGGCGCTGATCGTTGGGGCGGCGGCCGACCGCGGCGCGGAACTGGCTGATCACGTTGCGAGCGGCTGGTTCCCAGCGGGTCATCCGGGTGCGGTTCTCGGTGTCAGTGAACATCATCCAGAGCAGGTTGCGCCGGTCTTGGGGCATGCGGGCGGGGTCGGTCCGCACCTGGGTGTAGGCGTTGTTCCAGGTCAGGTAGTCGTAGTGAGCGTCGTAGACGCAGGCGATGTTCGGACTGACGGCGTCGACCAGGCGCTGGAGGCGGGGCCGCAGGTCGGCGACCGGGTGACTGCGCGGGGGGCTTGTCAGCCCGGCCAGTTCATGCAGGTGGCGGTGCTGATCGGGATCCAGCTGGAGGGCGCGAGCCAGCGCGTCGAGGACCTGGAGAGAGGCGTTGATCGGCCGACCTTGCTCAAGCCACGTGTACCACGTCAGCCCCACACCGGATAACTGGGCGACCTCCTCGCGACGCAGCCCAGGGGTCCGGCGCCGCCCACTGGGGCCGGGCTCGGTCAATCCCACATCGGCGGGACGCAGCGTCCCCCGTCGCGCGCGCAGAAACGCGGCCAGCTCGGCGTGCTGCGTCGATCCGCCCGTCCGCGGGTCTTCGGTCAACTCTCCATACCTTCGTGCGGGTTTCTCCTGGGGACTTGGTAGCAGTATCACTACCAGGATTGACGCGACGCCGCGGGGTAGCCTGACCAGCCATGTCTGACCAGACCGGATCGGCCAGCCACCCGGTCCCGGCTGCCGACGGCGCTGACGAGGAGGCCCGCCGCGGGCCAGTGTTGGTGATCGGTGCGACCGGGCAGCAGGGCGGCGCCACAGCGCGGGCGCTGCTGCGCCGAGGCCGGATTGTGCACGCGCTCGTGCGCGACGCTGATGCTCCCGCCGCGGTCGCGCTGCAGCGGGACGGCGCTCGCCTCGTCGTAGGCGACCTTGACGCTGCGGAGTCGCTGCGGACCGCACTCGGCTCCGTGGAGGCGGTATTCCTAGTTTTGACGATGATGACCGGCCATCGGATCACGCCGGAAGGGGTGCAGGCCGAACAGCAGCGCGGGACACGCGTTGCGGAACTGGCCTACGACGTCGGAGTCGAGCAGCTGGTCTACAGCAGCCTCCAGAGCGCCGACACCCACTCCGGCATCCCCCACTATGAGAGCAAAGCGGCGATCGAGGCTCGCATTCGTGCATTGGGGCTGCCAGCAACGGTGCTACGGCCGGGTTCGTTCATGGACAATTTCGCCACCTACAGCCGACCCATCGCGCGCGACGGGGAGCTGGTGATCAACTTGGCGGTAGGCCCGGACGTGCCGATGGGGCTGATCGCCGTGCGCGACATCGGCGAGCTAGCCGCGATCGCGCTCGGCGCGCCGCAAGAGTTCGTCGGCCAGACTCTGACCCTCGTCGCCGACGTGCTTACGCCTCAGCAAATCGCGGAAACCTTCACTGAGGTCTGCAACATGCCCGCCCGTCACCACCAGGTGCCGATCGAGCAGATTCGAGTTCTCGATCCGCAGCTGGCGATGATGTTCGAGCACTTCAACCGAAAGCCCGCTCCGGCGCCTGACCGAGCCGTGCTCCGGCGCATCCACCCTGACCTCATGACCCTACGGGCCTGGCTGACAGCCACAGGCTGGAAACCCTGAGCCAGGACCGCCGATACAAGCGGGACCGCCAGCCCCTGTGGGGCCGCTCCCGCGTTCCATGCGCCGACACAAACCCAAACCCGAAAGGGAGTCTTCGTGGCTGAACCCGTCGTGTTAATAAACGTCTTCGAGGTGTCCGCGGACGACGCCGAGCAGTTCACCGCCGCCTGGGAAAAGACTCACGATTACCTCAAACGCTACCCCGCCCACCTGAACACCGCGTTGCATCAGGCGATCACATCAGACGTTGACTTTCAGTTCATCAACATCGCCCACTGGCGCAGCGCCGAGGAGTTCAACGACGCGGTGAGCAGCCCAGGCTTTCGGGAGGCCAGCGCCGACCTGCGTTGGCGCTTTCACCCCGCCCTGTACCGGATCGTCCGCACCTAGATCGACCCCGCCTCACAGGCCGCGATCCAGCAGCGCATACCATTATGAAACTGCTTCGGTGGGATCGACGTAGCCGGCCACACCCGCGCGGATAGCTTCGGAGACATGCTCCATTCCCGCCGCGAGCATTGCTGCGTGCGCCATGACCAGACCTCCCTCGCACGAAGAGGACACTCGCTTTCGAGCTGACCAGCGGAGGCGATCTCGCTCCTCTGCGACTGATCCGCTCGCGGGCGTCTCTCAGAGTGCTGGTTATCGATAGTTGCCGCAGCGGTCCCTGTCTGAGGAGCGGTAGGCGCCCCGGCTGTAGTTGGGCGGCTGGGGCGGAGATCGTAGATTTCGTTGGCTGTCCGTTGGCCGAAGCTATGGGGTCTGATGATCACGTGGATTTGTGGACTTTGATGTAAGCGTTTCGGTTCTGTGGTGCGTTAAGCGGTCGTGAGCCGTGACGAGAAAGGGTTCGCCGAGTTCTTCCGGGAGAGCTGGGATCCGTGCCTGAGGGCGGTTGCCGCCAGCACCGGCGACATGCAGCTCGCCGAGGAGCACGTTGCGGAGGCATTCGCCCGAGCCTGGGCGTCCTGGCGGAGGGTCGGTCGCCATCCGGCTCCGAGGGCGTGGGTGGTGCACACCGCGCTCAATGCCGGGGCGTCGCGGTGGCGGCGGCGGGCGCGGGAGCTGCCGCTGGTAGATCATGACCTCGCCGCGCCCGGGAGGTCCGGAACCGGCCTGGACGCGGTCGTGCTGGCGGCGCTGCGGCGCCTGCCGGCCCGCCAGCGCGAGGTGGTCGTGCTGCGCGTACTCCTGGACATGGATACCGAAACGACCGCCAGGCAGCTGGAGATCGCGCCGGGAACGGTCCGCGCCCACCTGTCCCGGGCCGTCACGAGCTTGCGCAACGAACTTGCCCAAGCCAAAACCCTGGAGGCAGATCCATGTACGACAACGATCAGATGACCGACAGCCCCGAGCTGCGCGAGCTGCGCGACTCCCTGTCGGGGGTAGCGACCCCTGGGCCGCCGCCGCTTGAAGCGATCACCGCGAGAGGCCGAGCGCGCCGCCGCCAGCGGCTCACCATAGTCACGCGCGCGTCGGTGGCCGGCGTGGTCGCCGCTACGGCGGTGGCGCTGGGCGTGAGCGGCGCATTCAGCCCAGCGGCGAAGCTCGGCACGATCCGCACCGCGGCATACATGCTTCGCCACAACCAGAACGGCACCGACACGCTGACGCTGAAACCGGGCGGGCTGCTCGATCCCGCCCAGCTGCAGAGCGACTTCGCCAAATACGACATTCCGGCGAAGGTCACCACCGGCAGCTACTGCACCTCGGATCCCGAGCCGGCCGGCTTCTCACAGGCCGTGTCAGGGCCTGGGCCCGGTACCTGGCAGAAGGGATCGGGTCAGCAGCCCACGATCACGATCGACCCGTCGCAGATACCCGCGGGCACAGAGCTGACCGTCGGCGACTTCAAGCTCAGCACCGGCGAGCTCGCGGGCGAGCAGCAGGCCAACTTCTCGCTCATGAACTCAAGCTCCTACACGTGTACCAGCACCCCGCCGGACATGTCCCCGCCCGATACAAGCGACGGGGATATCGGCGTGCTCTACGCCGGCCCCGGCCCGTCCGGATCCTAACCAGCCACGGATCCCAACAACCCAACTCCTGCCCCGGGGCGCCGCCGGCGCCCCCGGGGCACCGGGAGTCGGCTACCCGATCCGGGAAACACGACGACCCACCGCCGTCACGACCCGAGGCACTCCAAGCCCCGCGCCGGTCCTCCGGACACTGTTGCGACGGTAATCGCGACAGGCCAGCCACGCTCTCGCTTTCATCGTTGCGACGCTCTCCGCTCGGACGCTCGCAATGCACCGCGAGCATGCGTCGGCAAATGTCTAGATGGTGGGGGCGTGCGTCCGCAGCCCTGGCGGGCTGCGACTGTTGCACGATTGCAGCTGTCCTCTTCGGGCGCTCCCGTCAAGGACTAGGCGGGCATCCCATCGAGCTTCTCTCAGCGTACGCTTGCGAACTATGGCTAAGTCAGGCGAGACGCTCAAGCTCACACCGAAGGAGCAGCTCACGATCATCACCAGCGCCGCGGACTCAGGCGGCGAGCTGCTGGTGATCGAGGCACGGTATGAACCCGGAGGTAGCCCACCGCCCGAGCACTACCACCCCAGCCAGGAGGAGACGTTCACCGGCATCACTGGCACGGTGACCGCCCGCATCGCTGGGGTGGAGCGGAGCATCGGGCCCGGCGAGACGGTGACGATCCCTGCCGGTACCAGCCATGCCTTCTGGAACCCTGGTAGGGAGGCGGCGACGCTCAGGTGGGAGGTGCGCCCGGCGTTGGGCACCGAGCAGATGTTCGAGGAGCTCTCGAGTGCCGGGTCAACGCTCACGCAAGCTCTCGTGATCTCACGCCACAAGCAGGAGTTTCGGCTCAGCAACACTCCGCAGCGCATGCTGCTGGACGCGGTCACCCCCCTCGCCCGACTCATATCCCGCTAGGTCTGCCGATACCGGACGCGTCCTTTCGTCCGGCGATCCGTTGCCAACCGCAGGTCGATGGAACGAAGAAAGCCTTTAGTGCCCCCCAACCCGATCAGTCCGCCGAGTGGGTGCCGTCTTCACACGCGCCGCCCGCGCGCGACCGATGTGTGCAGGGAAGTCGAGCCGCCGCTGGCTGAGTATCGTGGCGGTCACGTCACGAAACCGACGCTCTGCTGCCCGCATCCGTTCGCTCCAGGGGCCGAGCGCGCTAGCGTTGGCGTGCCTTGCTCTCGCGGCCTGCTCGGGTTCGTCCCACCACGCGGCCGCGGCGTCGCGGGTCCCGGTCGCACAGCGCGTCTGCCGCGCCGAGCTCCACGCGGCCGCTGCGCTGCTGCCGGGGGCGCGGATGCGGATCGCAGATTCGGACCCGACGGACATCGAGTGCGTAGTGTCCCGAGGCCGGATCAAGGTCGATACCGAGGCCCAGGCCCAGGCGCTGGCGTTGGTCCAATGGGGGGAAATGGGCAACCACTTCATCCAGACGTACGGTACCGGCCCCGTCCACGTCGCCTCGGAGATCCCCCAGCTCTGTTGCCCGAGCCTGTACGGCGAGGACGGCGGTGGGCGAGGGGCCTTTGGCAACGCGTTTTGGGTGCCGGCCCAGAAGGAGGTTTTCACCACCAATGGCACGGAGACCCAGGGCGGCAGCTACGTGACCGCGACCGTGAAAGGACCGTTGCATCGAGCCCCGAGCCTGGCGTTGGCGACCGCAGTGGCCCGCGCCGCGCTGAACGTAGCCCCGCGCGGGCCGAACCCCGGATCGCCGAATACCTCGTAGCCTTGCGCCGTCGTCGGTCGCGTCGGGGTGATCACTGGCGTGGCTCTGAGTAGGTTCGCGCTGAAAGCACACCCGCTACGCGACGTTCGAGCTTGTAAGGGCTGGCCTTCGCAGATGGCGGCCTTCTCGGGTGTAGGCGCCGACGAGCTTTAGGGCTAGACGCGATCGTCCGGCCGAGTCGCGCACTCACGACTGCTTTCACCGCGACGGACACAACGACCCCGCTGCGTGCTCACCGGGCCGGAGCCACGATGGTCACCCTCTTCGACGCGGGAGGCGAGTCTTATGGTGCGTTTGCCGAGAAGCGTCGCGTCGACGGACCGACATACGCTTTGTCCAAGGCGACCCTCGAGAGGGAATCAGCGTCGAGCGCTACGGCGCGCACGACATCGTCTGGAAGAGCGGGGCGAGCGCGGGGAGGCCGAACTGCCATGGCTGAATCCGCCACCAACCGGGCGATGGTGGACCTAGACGAAGAGCCGCGAGAGCGATGATTACGCTGGTGCTGTGGGCTGCTCGAGTTCGGCGAGCAGGTTCTGTACGCGGGTGTTGATGTCGTCTCTAATTGCGCGCACGGTGTCCGTGGGCTGGTGGTCCGGGTCCGGTAGGTCCCAGTCGATGTAGCGCTTGCCGGGGATCAGCGGGCAGTGGTCGCCGCAGCCCATGGTGATCACCACGTCCGCACGCTCTGCGACCTCGCGGGTGAGCAGCGTCGGCGTTCGGTCGGTCAAGTCGATTCCGATCTCGTTCATCACTGCGATGACTTCGGGATGAACCGCAGCGGCTGGGCTGGTTCCAGCGGAGAGCGCGCTGTGTCTGCCACCTGATGCTCGCGCAAACAGCGCCTCGCTCATCTGGGAGCGGCCCGCGTTCTGGCGGCAGACAAACAAGACCGTGGTCATGGGGTTGGAGTGTATTGATTGACAATCATCGATTCAATCGGTATTTGTATATAGATGGCCCTCGATCTGGAATTGCTTCCAAAGCAAAAGCGTCGGTCGGGCGAAGCGTGTTGCGAGCCGGTTGTGTATCCCGACGTTGAGCGCGAGGAGGCGGCGCGAATGGCGTCGGTGGCGAAAGCGCTGGGCGATCCGGTGCGCGTGCAACTGGTCGATGTGCTCCGAAAGCACGCGGGGAAGGTGTGCGTGTGCGAACTGGTGCCGCTGTTTGACCTTTCCCAGCCCACGGTTTCCCATCATCTGAAGGTGCTGCGCGAGGCGGGAATTGTCGGATCGGAGCGCCGGGGGCTTTGGGCCTACTACTTCGTCGTTCCCGATGCGCTGCAGGAGCTCTCGACATGGCTGAGCTAGAGAGCGGTTGCTGTACGCCGAGCGTTAATCGGACGTGCTGCGGACCGGAAGACAAAGCTGAGTGTTGCGGCACCGCCATTACGTCATGCGGCTGCGACGCTGGCGGCACAACTAGCATGATCACCGTCCGCGAGAGCGTCCGGAAGAAATACGCAGCCGCAGCCACCGCAGCCGCGAATGGCGCTGCCGGATCCTGCAGCCCTGCCGATGAGACTGGTGCGTTCGGCTCCTCGCTGTACGCCAATGGCGACCCGGATGCAGCACCCGGGCCGGCTCTCAGCGCGTCACTCGGCTGTGGGGTTCCCACCGCGGTCGCTGATCTGAGCGAGGGCGAGACCGTTCTCGATCTCGGCTCGGGCGCAGGTGCTGACGTGTTGATCTCTGCGCGACGAGTGGGTCCAACGGGACGGGCGATCGGCCTGGACATGACCGATGAGATGCTCGAACTGGCCCGAGCCAATGCCGCCGATGCACGGATCGAGAACGTCGAGTTCCTGAAGGGCTATATCGAAGACATGCCGCTCCCGGACGCCAGCGTCGATGTCGTCATCTCCAACTGCGTGATCAACCTCTCCGGCGACAAGCCCCAGGTCATGCGAGAGGCAGCGCGCGTGCTCCGACCAGGTGGTCGGCTCGCCGTCTCAGATGTAATCGCCGATTCAGGTATGGACCAGGAGGCCCGTGCTGATATGGCTGCCTGGACGGGGTGTATCGGCGGCGCATTGACCCACGAAGAGTTCACGAACGCCCTGCGCGACTCCGGGCTCCACGAAATCACGATCCACGAGACCCATCGCGTCCACGAGCACGCAGCTGCAGCCATAGTCCGCGCGCGAAAGCCGGACTGACGCCGCCATTCGGGGTTGCGCTTCGCTAGACGAACGCATCGGCCGACGGAATGCCGCGGCGTCGGTGCTAGCCAGTTGCCGTGTGGGGGGAGCAAGCACATGGAGTCTGAAAAGCACCAGCCCAGTCGGACGGCTCACGTCTGACCGGCTGGCTTCTCCCTTCGCGTGGAAGCGCTCGTCCGTCAGTGCTGGCTCTCGATCAAACGGGCAGCGAACTCTGAGCGGAAAGACAGCCCGATTGTCAGAATCGCCGCGACAGTAGGGCGTTTACTTCTGACGTCGGCCGGCCGCTAACCCGCTGCTGCCGCGGGCGTTTATGCGTGCGATGTGCCTCTCGAGTGCGCGAACACCCAGACAAGCGCCGCGCAAACGAGCAAGACTGCAACCAGCCCAACCACAGGCGTCGCCAACGCCAAGGCGTGATGTGAATACTCGAACGGGCCTCGGAACTCGGAGTGTCTGAGACGGTCGGTGCCGGTCACCGCGACCGCGGAATGCCCCCGCGCGGCGGCCAGCATCCCGAGCACCGCGAGCATGAGCGTGAGAGCGCCGAGTCCGGCAGCCCAATGTGCGACCGGCACCCGCGGCTGAGGCCGGATTTGACTGGCCGGAAGGTCGGCCAGGAGGGCGTTGAGATCGCCGTACGTCCGCGCTGCGAACACGCCCTCAAGCCGTTCTTCAAGCTCCTCCGCGCTGAGTCGCCCCTCAACCGTCGCGAGCCGTAGCCGCTCCGCGGCCTGCTCGCGATCAGAATCTGACGCGCGAAGCGACGGCAATCTCTCCACACACCAAGCGTAACGACCGAGCCGCTCCGCCAGGCTCCCCGAAGTGCCGGGGCTGGACCGGGTGAAAGCCGAGTGACCCGTGTCCGTTCGGGCCACTCGGCTCACCAGGGAACGCCCCCGTGCCTCATCGCGCGCGTTGGCACCGATGAGGCGATCCAGGTCGACAGGCCCTGCCCCCGAATCCCCTGTTGACCTTGGGTCGATAAGACTACACCACTGTTGACCGGCGGTCAAGTAGAATTGCTCTCGATGGCAGAAGGACCGTCCTACAAGCGGCTTCAGCTTGACGAGCGCCGGCGCCAGCTGATCGATGCCGGAGCTGCGCTGTTCGCCGAGCAGGCCTACGAGGAAATATCGATGCGCGACATCGCCGCCGCCGCCGGTGTGTCAAAGCCGCTTCTCTACCACTACTTTCGGTCGAAGACCGAGCTCTTCAAGGCCGCCGTAGCCGAGAGCGCGGCCGAGCTTGAGGCGGCGATCGAGCCAAGCGGAGACGAGATGCCCCTGGAGCAGCTCACGCGCAGCCTTGAGAAGTACCTGGCATGGATCGAGACACACGCCCGCACGTGGTCCAAGCTCATGCAGAGCGCCGCGGCGCTGCCGGAAGCGCGCGAGCTCATCGAAGGGTTCCGGCAACGAACGATGGAGATCGTGCTGGCGCAATTGACGGGCACACGAAAGCCGCGTCCGTTGCTGCGGGCAGCGATCACGGGCTGGCTCGGGTACATGGACGCCGTGATCCTCGATTGGGCGGAAGCCAAGGACATCCCCCGCGAGAAGCTGCGCGACCTCCTCGTGGCGGCGTTCGCCGCGACCTTGGCCATCGCCCAGCAGGTCGACCCCAAGGTCCAGCTTCTGCCGCCTGGCAGCTGAGCTCGGCGGGATGGTGGGCGGGGCGCCGCTCTCAGGTGCCGGCCTGGGCGTCGACCGGGGATCCCCGCACTCTTCGGCCGACACCGCTAGGTCGTCGTCGGACCGGTCTTGCCGGTGGCTATCCGGGTCTGCGCTCGGTGCGGATAAGACGTCCCGCGGACGTCAGTCCCCAGCGAAGCGGCGCGCCATCAACAGACCCGCCCATGGTGGCGAGGTAACCCCGGCGACGCAGGACGCGCAACAGCATCCGCGCTCGACGTCGGTTGACGCCTTGTATCCGCAGAGAAACGCGTCCAGTCGATGCACTGTTCGCGCGTTCTGCTGCACACGCGTCCGCAACGGCGTCGAGCACGTCCAGCCATTGGTCGGGCACGGGGTTCCGGGCATCCCGATCCGTGACCATCGAACCGGCTGTGCCCGGGCGACCGCATTTCCAACCGCCCTTTCTGCATAGCGGTTGACAAGCAACTATGGGCGAGACGCCCAGAGTCGGGCGGCTGACGAGCTCTACGCATCGTTCGAGGACCAAGATGGAAAGACACTCGTGACCATGATCCAGCGCGGCTTTCCCACCGTCGAGCTCCGCGACGAGCACGAAATTGGATTGCCCGGCGCCTTCACGCGGCTGCAGTCCGTCGTCGGCGCCAGGCAGGGAGTGTGACCGGGCACCGATGAGCCTGACGGGTCCCGCAGGTCTATGGTGAGTGGCGGCGCGGGACCACGAGGCTCCGCGGGCGCCGCGCAGTGCCGATTTGAACCTCGAAAGGAGGCCTAATGCTCGACCATAGGATTGGAACCCGCGAGGAATGGCAGGCTGAGCGAGAGGAGCTCGCCAAGCTCGAGGCCGAATACGCCGAGCTTGGCCAGAGGGTGACCGACCAGCGGCGCGGACTTCCCTGGGTCCCGGTGGAGAAGGAGTACGAGTTCGACACTGAGGACGGCAAGAAGACGCTGGCGGACCTGTTCGAAGGTCGCTCGCAGCTGCTGGCGTACAACATCATGTACGGGCCCGATTACGAGCTCGGCGCATGCCCGGGCTGCACCAACCTCGGCGACGAGCTCGACGGCCCGCGCGTCCATCTTGGCCACCGCGATGTGACGCTGATCTGCTTCTCGCGCGCACCGATCGATCGGCTGATCGCCTACAAGCAGCGGATGGGCTGGCAGTTCCCGTATGTCTCGACATACGGCACCGACTTCCCGTTTGACTTCGGGCTCGCGCTTAGGCCGGGCCAGCCGCAGCAGATCCCGCAGCTCAAGGAGATGATCGACAACCCGCCACCGTTTCTCCAGGACTGGGCCAAGCAGGTCGGAGCAAAGATCGAAGACGGCCTGCGGGAAGGCCCCAGCTGGATCGCGTTCGCGCGCGAGAACGGGACCGTGTACCACACCTACACGGTCATGGCACCCGACCCGTTTGTGGCGCCGTACCACTCCTTCCTGCTGAAGCGCACCCCGAAGGCTGGGCCCGAGGAGCCTCGCGCTTGGCGCAAGGACGAGTACCCGGACTGACCTGGGGCCGCTGCTGGCCTAGATCGTCGCCGCCAGACACGAAAGCGTCGCCAGCCTGAAAATCGCGCTCCTCACTGCACGCCCCTTCCGGTCTTCCCGCCTATTCCGAAGGCTTATACCAAGCCCGTGTGCACGGGCGTGCCGCATCGTTACGCTGACACGCGGTGGAGCATTCGACCTACTTTCGCCCGCGTGAGTTGCCGGGTGTCGAAGCGCTCCACGCGCGCTTCGTCCGCCACGCTTACGTCCCTCATTCTCACCCAACGTGGACGGTCGCGGTGGTGCACGACGGCGCGGCGCGGTTCGAGGTGGACGCGACGCAGCAGCGAGCTAATCGTGGCGAGCTCTTCGTGCTCGAGCCGGAGGCGGTCCACACCGGAATGGCGGCCGTGCCGGAGGGGTGGGCCTACAAGGTCCTGTACCTCGATCCCGAGCTCCTGCACGAGTGGGAGGAACGGGACGCCCCGACGCCGCGGGCCGCCCGCTGGGTCGTCTTCCGGGACCTGGCGCTTCGCGCCTCGCTGCTACGTGTCCACGCTGCGCTGGACGCCGGGACCGTGGGGCTGGAGCTGGACGAAGCCGTCACGGCCGCTCTGGAGTCGCTGCGTCCCCACCTACGGCCGGGACCGCGACCGGCCCGTGAAAGGGTTGAGCACGCGGCCGTACGACGGGCACGCGCGTTCCTCGGCGAGCATTGGGATCAACCTGTGAGGCTGGCAGCCGTGTCCTCGTTCGCGGGGCTCACGCGCTTTGAGCTCGTGCGACGATTTCGCCAACAGACGGGCCTGACCCCGCACGCCTTCCAGGTCAACCTACGCGTCGCCCGCGCTCGCGCCATGTTGGATGCCGGGGAACCGATCGCCCGGGTCGCGGCGGCCTGCGGGTTCGCGGACCAGTCTCACCTCACGCGCACTTTCAGACGCGCCGTCGGTGTGACGCCGGGTCGCTTCGCCGCGGCGTAGCGCTCGCGACAAATCCGCCCGGACGTTCCGGCATGCGCTCGGCGCCGCCCCCATACGCCCTCGGCGCAATTTCGTTCAAGACGGTGCTTGCCCGGGAGGGCATCATCTTCCCGTGGCGGTCACGGATTTCGAGACCAAGATCGCGGTCGTGGTGCGCGACGACCTGGCCGGTTGGCAGCGGCTGAACGTGTGCGCGTTTTTGATCAGCGGCGTGACGGCGGCCGCTGGTTCTGAGGCGATCGGCGAGGACTATCTGGACGCCGACGGCAACCGCTATCTGCCGCTGCTGGTTCAGCCCGTGCTGATCTTCCAGGCCGGCGCGGCGAAACTCAAGACCGTGCGAGAGCGCGCCGAGCGACGCAGCGTTCCGATTGCGCTCTACACCGTCGAGATGTTCGCCACGGGCCATGACGCCGCAAACCGTGCCGCGGTCCGCGGCGTCAGAGGCGCGGACCTCGATCTGGCCGGCATCGCCCTACGCGCGCCTCATCGCGACGCGGACGCCGTCTTGCGGGGTCTGAGCCGTCATCCGTAGCCTCACCCCACGACCTTGAAGGTCACGGTTTGAGCAGCGCCGACGAGCGCGCCAGTCGTCGGTGTGGCGATCAGCTCATAGGTCCCCGGCACGAGAACGTGACCGCCGATCTTCCCGGGGATCGTGAACGCGTTCGGGCCCCCGCTGGCCGTCAGCCTCGTGTTGCCGGGGATCGCGACCCAGCGCCAGCAATGCCCGTGCCGTCGGTTTTTCCTGGTCGTCTTCACGCATTGGCGCTTGACCTTGCGCCCCAGGGCCTGGCGCTTGATCGTGAGCTTCACGAACGCTGCCTCATTCAGCGTGAAGCTGAGCCTGAACTGGCCATGGCGCCAGCAGTAGCGGTGGCTCCGGTTGCGCCTGCTGGGCGTCAGGCAACGGCGTCCCACCTTGCGCCCGGCGACCGAGACGCGGCGTGGAGCGATGCTGAGCTGTGAAAGCTCCGGCACGCCGGCCGCGCCGATCACGGTTGAGGTGGGGGGCGGCGGCTGGGCGATCGTGTAGGCCGTCACCTGATTTCCGGAGCCCACGAACAGCTGTCCGCCTCCGGCGCTGGGGGTTGAAAAGTGATTGACGGCGGAGCCGTTCTCGGGGATCGAGAACTGGCTTGCCACCGCGCCCGACGCCGGGTCCAGCCCGTAGAGGGTGCCGGTCGAGTAGTTGGTCACCCACACGAGCCCGGCGGCGATCATCGGTGGACCGGTGGCGCCCGCCGGGGCGCTGAACCCCGCCTTTACCGCCAGCGACGGTGGCGAAGCCGAGCCCAGCGACAGCGCTTTCAGGCCTCCGTTGCAGGCAACGTAGATGGTGGAGTTGGTGCCGTCGTAAACCGAACCTCCGAAGCTCCCGCCCGGGCAAAAGCCTGACACCTGGGCGACAGGGGAACTGACCCCGCCGAGAGCATTGCCATTCAGGAGGTAGCCGTTGTGGTCCTTGCCGGTCTGGAACACATATCCCCCCGGGAGCAGCGTGGGCATGCTCGAGCCCAGATCGGCGTCAGAGGCGTCGAGCGACTGCCAGTTCGTGGGCGCCCACCAGTCGAGCGGCGAAGCCGACGCATTCAGCCTCACCACCGAATCGCCGTACTGCGGGTTGGAGCTGGAGTCGCCCCTCCCGTTGCCCGTAGCCACGAACACGTTGCCTGAGGCCTCCACGGGCGGAGCGTTGCCCGAAGCCCAGATTGCGCCCGCGTGGTAGCCCGGATCGACCTGGAAGTACCCGAGGCCACCGGATCCGCTGGTCGGCGCCGACACCAACCAGCCCCAGTACGTGCCGCAGTCGCCGTTGTTGCCGCCGTAGCCGATCAGGATCCGACCGCCATCTAGCGCCAGGCCGGGACGCTGTAGCTGGTTAACCGCAGATCCGCCGCTCGGATAGGGCGGGTCGACCACCATCGGGAAGCCCGGAACCTCTTGTCCGGACGATAGATCGAGCGCGAACAGCTCGTGGTAGACGGCGCCGAACGCCGATACCGCGCCCACGGCATAGATGCGATTGGTGCTGGTATCGATTACCGGCGTGCTCGTGATTCCGATCGAGGGCGAGATGTCCCCGCACGGCGCGGCCGACGATGGCTCGGGTGCCGCCAGGTGGTTTGCCCACTGCACGGCTCCGGTTGCGGGGTCGAGCTCATAGATCGTGTCGTTCTCCGTTGCCACGTACACATACGAGCCGTACACAAGCGGCTGTCCGTAGACCTCGCCGTCGAGTGCCGGCGTCTGCCACGCCTGCCCCGGCGTGACAGGGTTGGTGCTGTCGGGGTCGCTTCCGCTCTGGCCGGCATCGTGACGGTATGTGGTCCACGCGGGCGCGGCGCCGGCGCTGGCCGCGGTCAGAGCCACGGCCGCCAGCGCGAGGGTGAGCCCAAGGAGAAAGGTGAACCGCCGCGGCATGAAGGGCCGCAGGCTACCTGGCGGGCAGCGCCCTTTACCCCGGTTCCGACAGCCAGCGGTCCGGGCTGCGCCAGGAGGGTGGAGCCGCGCGGGCAGCGGGGATGGAGCCAGGCGCCGGGCCTGGCTAGATTCACGGCCCCCGATGCGAATCGTCGATCTCTCGGCCCCGATCACGCCCAGCCCGCCGGATACGCCGGACCTGCTGCGTACCGAGATCGAGTTCGTCGACCACGCCGGCGGCGCGGCGCAGATCCAGGAGATGTTCGGCGTGGGACGGGAATTGCTCCGCCGCGACGAGGGCTGGTCGCTCGAGAACTTCCTGCGCCTCGGCACCCACAGCTCGACCCACGTGGACGCTCCGTACCACTACAACTCGGTGATCCAGGGCAAGCCCGCGCAGACGATCGATCAGCTGCCGCTCGATTGGTTCTTCAGGCCCGGTGTGGTGCTCGACTTTCACCAGCGCGACGACGGCCAGACGATCGAGACCGATGACCTCCAGGCGGCTCTAAGAACGACTGACCATGAGCTGGCGCCGTTCGACATCGTGCTGGTGCGCACCGGGCGAGACGCGTTCTACAGCGCCCCTGACTACATGCAGCGCGGCCCCGGCGTGAGCGCCGCCGCCACTCGCTGGCTGTACGAGCGCGGTGTGCGCGTGATGGGGATCGACGCCTGGGGATGGGATCGGCCGCTGCATCTGCAGGCGGCGGAGGCGTTGTCAAGCGGCGAACGGGGCGTCTTCTGGGCGGCCCATCAGGTGGATCTGCCCTACTCGCAGATCGAGCGCCTGGCGAATTTGGATCAGATCCCGGCGAGCGGCTTCACCGTCGCCTGCTTCCCGTTGCGACTGATCGCCGCCAGCGCAGCGCCGGCGCGTGTCGTGGCGATCGTGCCAGACGCGTAACGCCACCCGCGAGCGCGCCCGACGCGTAGGACGCCCGGCCTATGGCAGCGACACGTCCACGCGCCGGATGCGGTTGTCGTTTCGATCGGCGATGTAGACGTGGTGCTTGGTGATCGCGGCGCCATGGGGCCGCGCGAGCTCGGCGCCGGTGGCCTTCCCTCCATCCCCGCACCTGGCCGTCGAGGGCTTGCACTCCGCGCCCGTTCCGGCCAGCGTGGTGATGATGCCCTGAGCGTTCACGTAGCGGACGCGGTTTGCGTCGGAGTCGAGGATCAGAAATCCCCCGCCGGGCACCGGCGTCACTTCCACCGGCTCGTTCAAAGTGGCGTGAGTGGCCTTGCCGCCATCGCCGCAATTGTGCGTCGGCTTACACGCCGTGCCGGTTCCGGCGACGGTTGTGATCGTTCCGGCGGGCGAGACCTCGCGGATGCGGTTGTCGAGCCGGTCAGCGATCAAAATGCCGCCGTCGGGGAGGGCGGCCACGCCGTGGGGATCAGAGAGCTGGGCGGCGGTGGCGCTGCCGCCGTCACCGCAGGCGTCGGTGGGCTGGGGGCACGCCGCACCGGTTCCGGCGACGGTTGTGATTGTTCCGGCGGAGGAAACCTCGCGGATGCGGTTGTCCTTGCCTCCGATCAGCAGCGCGCCGCCCGCAGTGAGCGACACGCCCTGCGGCGAGGTGATCTGGGCCCCAGTAGCGGGCCCACCGTCGCCACAGGGGTCTGTGCTCGGCTGGCACGGAAGACCGTCGCCGGCGATCGTGTTGATGATCCCGGCGGAGGAGACCTCGCGGACCCGGTCATCGCCACGGTCGGCGACGATGAACGCCCCGCCCGGCGCCGCGATCACATAGTGGGGAATGTTGAGCTCGGCCTGTGTGGCCGGGCCCCCGTCGCCACACGGGTTGTGCTTGGCGGCCGGATGCCGGCAGGTCTGGCCCGTGCCGGCCACGGTCGTGATCGTCCCGTTCGAGACCTCACGGATGCGCGGGACGTCGCGGTCGGCGATCAGGAAGGCGTGATGGCCCAGGGGCGCGACGGCCATCGGTCCGGCGAGCATGGCTTTGGTGGCCTTGCCTCCGTCGCCGCAGGGGAGCGTGGCCACCGTGCACGGCTTCCCCGTCCCGGCCACGGTGGTGATGACCGGGGCCGCCCCGGCGCTGGTCCGAGCCGGCGCCGCCGGTCCGCTGGACAGCACGAGCCCGCCGGCCAGCAGGCCGCAGGCGAGGATCGCTTTGGTGCTCACGGCCTCCACCCGCCCATGGATGGGACAGACTCTAACCCCATGCCCGACCCGCTGTTTCCCGCACTCGAGTCGGATTTTCCCGACAGGGTGGCCCTCAGCTTCCCCGGTCGCTCGCTGACCTACGCCGAGCTGGGCGCCGCCGCCGCGCGAGTGGCGCAGCGCTTAGAAGGCAAGCGGCGGGTCGCGGTGCTGGCCGAGCCGGCTCCCGAGACCTGCGTGGCGGTGATCGGCGCGCTTCTGGCCGGCGTGCAGGCGGTTCCGATCAACCCCAAGTCGGGCCGCAAGGAGCTGGCGCACATCGTCGCCGACGCGCGGCCCGAGGTGCTCCTACTGGCGCCAAATGTGGGCGCCCCGGAGGAATTCGGGCATCGCCCAAAGCTCGTCGTCGACCTCGGGCAACGGGCGTCAGCCGCACTCACTTCGGACGAGCCGTCCGGCGACGCGCCGGCGCTCGTCGTCTACACCTCGGGCACGACCGGGCCGCCCAAGGGCGTCGTTGTGCCCCGGCGGGCCATCGCCTCCAACCTCGACGCGCTGGCCGGCGTGTGGGCCTGGACCGACGAGGACGTCGTGGCCCACGGCCTGCCGCTGTTCCACGTCCACGGTCTGGTGCTCGGCCTGCTTGGGCCACTGCGCCGCGGAGGAGCCGTCAGGCACCTGGGGCGCTTCAGCACCGAGGGCGTGGAGCAGGCGCTGTCCGAGGACGCGACGATGCTGTTCGGCGTGCCCACCATGTACCGGCGCCTGGCGGACGCCGCCGAGCAGTCGCGCACGCTGGCCGAAGCCCTGGGCCGCGCGCGCCTGCTGGTCTCGGGCTCGGCGGCGCTGCCGGCCACCGAGCACGAGCGCCTCGAGCGCCTCACGGGACAGCGCGTGCTCGAGCGCTACGGCCTGACCGAGACGCTGATGAACACCGCCATCCACGCCGACGGAGAGCGCAGAGCGGGCTTCGTCGGACCACCGCTGCCGGGCGTCGAGCTGCGCCTGCTCGACGACGATGGCGCGGCGATGCCCGCGCCCGCGCCTGACACGATCGGCGAGATCGAGGTCTCCGGACCGAACCTGTTCCTGGAGTACCTGAACCGACCCGACGCCACGGCCGAGGTCTTTCGTGGCGGCTGGTTCCGCACCGGCGATCTGGCGACGCAAGCTACCGACGGATACGTGCGCATCGTGGGCCGCCGGGCCACCGACCTCATCAAGAGCGGCGGCTACAAGCTGGGGGCCGGCGAGATCGAGAATGCGCTGCGCGACCATCCCGCGGTCGACGACGCGGCGGTGACGGGGGAGCCGGACGACGAGCTGGGAGAGCGGGTCGTGGCCTGGGTCGTGTTGCGCGAGGGGGCGAGCGCCAGGCAGCAGCAGCTGGCGGACCACGTCTCCGACCAGCTGGCGCCGCACAAGCGCCCTCGCGTCGTTCGCTTCGTCTCGGAGCTGCCACGCAACGAGCTGGGCAAGGTGCAAAAGCAGCGCCTCACGGGGCGCTGACCCACCTGCGCTAAAGCATCTCGGCGATCAGCGCCGCGGCCTGCGTGGCCCCGTCTGAGGCCACCGGCTTGTATTGCACCTGGCGGCCGATCTCCTGTGCGATCGCCGCGGCGATCATCTCCGGAGTGCTGTCGTCGAAGTCCATCGCCCGCCCCGCGCCGTAGCGCTCCAGGCGGTGGCGGACGTGGAAGTTCTGCTCGAAGTGGTGCCCCAGCGGGAAGTAGATGAACGGTCGCCGGTTGGCCGTCAGCTCCATCGCCGTGGTCAGGCCGCCCTGCACCACGGCCAGGTCGCAGGCCGCCAGCTGCCGGTAGAGGTCGGGCACATAAGCGCGGACCTCGAGGCCCTCGCCAGCGGACAGCGAAGCGGGGTCGATCCGCGGCCCGGCGACGGCGATCATCCGCAGCTCCGGCACCAGGCGCTTGGCCTCCGGGAAGGCGGCGATCACCCGCCGCAGCAGTGCCCCGCCGACCCCCGAGCCGCCGACGGTCACGATGCACACCCGCTCGTCGGGCGCGAACCCCAGCTCGGCCCGCAGCGCCTCGCGGTCGGCGAAGGCCGCAGGGTCAAACCCGGTGATGTAGCCGGCGAAGTCGTAGTGGCGCTCTGTCCAGTCGCGGATCGCGGGAAGCTCTGGGCCGAAGCTCTGGGGCACGATGTCCTCAGGGTCGCCGACGAAGATCGAGCGGTCACGCACGCGCGGATAGCGGGTGATCTGCTCGATCATCTCGGCGTTGTAGTCGGCGGTCAGAAAACGCTCGCGCTGGCCGCCGTCGTCCATCGGCAGCCAGCCCACGAAGTCGGTCAGCCAGGCGAAGGCGGCGCGCTTGAGCTCCGGGTTCTCGTGCAGGTAGTAGTCGAGCTCCCAGGCCTCGTCGCCGATCCACAGGTCGTAGGCCTCCTCCTGCACCAGGTCTTCGAACAGCATGAAGTTGGCTACGAGGATCTCGTCCATCCGCCGCCAGGCGCCAAAGCAGTGCAGGTCGTGCTCGGCCGACTCCGACTCGATGTGCGCCGACTCGTTTGCCAGCTCGGCACTGGCGGGGTGGATGTGCTCGCCGCGCGCCTGAAGCACCTTCGTCACCGGGTGCTGGGCCAGCCAGTCGATCTCGAGGTCGGGGTGAAGCTTGCGCAGCTCGTCGGCGATCGCCACGTCGCGCTGGGCGTGGCCGAGGCCGATCGGTGAGGAGATATAAAGGGCACGCCGCCCGCGGCAGCGGGCGCGTGCCCATTTTTTGGACACAGGCCGCGAGGGCTCCAGGAACCCGCGGAGCAGCAGGTTCACCTTGACCGGGTCGCGGGCGTTCGGGATGTGCCCCGTGCCTTCCAGCGTGACCATCTCGCCGCCGGTCTGGAGCGCCAAAGCCTGGCCCTGGGCCAGCGGGCGGACCTCGTCCGCATCGCCGTGGATGACGAGCGTCGGGCAGCGCACCCGGGCGCAGGTCTGGCGGAAGCGCTCCTCGCGCGGCACGGCGATGCCGCGCGTGGTGTCCGCCAGCGTCTGGGGCGTGGTGTCGAGCGCCCAGCCGATGCAGTCCTCGATCTGCTTGCTCGAGTGCGGCTCGGTGAAGCACCTGGCGAAGAAGAACTCCAAAAAGCCCAGGTAGTCCCGGGCCCAGTAGCGGGCGTTGTACTTGGCCCAGCCCGAGTCGCTCTCGAGCGCGTCCTCGAACGGCGAGACGTCGCGCTCCGGGTGGTTGGGAGCCAGGGAGACCGCCGGGCCGATGTAGACGACGCTATCGACGCGCCCGGGGTGCTCGGCGGCCATGATCGTGGCCCACAGCGCACCACAGGACGCTGCCACCAGCGCCGCGTGCTCGGTCTCGGTCTCGTCCATGACCGCGATCGCATCTTCCGCGAACTCGCTGGTGCTGTAGGCCTCGCGTCCCACGGGCCGGTCCGAGCGCCCGTTGCCGCGCCCGTCGAAGGTCAGTACGCGGAAGTGACGGGACAAATAGGGGATCTGCCCCTTCCAGAAGCGCGAGTGGACGATCGACCAGGTCGGGAGCAGAAACACGGTCTGCTCGCCCTGGCCGTAGAGCTCGTAGAACAGCCGCACGCCGTCGCGCTCCACGTAGCCCTCGGCGTCCGGATAGCGGGCGCGGGTCTGCTCACGCCTGACGGCGCCCGCGGAGGCCCCCAGCTCCGCGGGCTCCGCCAATGGCAGCGTCGTGTCCGTCACGGACGCGCCTCGTAGACGAGGTTGAACGGCGTCTCCGCCGCGCGCCGGAAGCGGGTGAAGCCGCCTGACTGGACGACGTCGTGGATCCGGGCCTCGCCCGCCTGGGCGCCGAGCGCCAGTCCCACCTCCTGCGAGAGCGAGGCCGGCGTGCACAGCAGCGTCGAGAAGCCGTAGAACGCGCGCCCGACCGGATTGAAGTTGTCCTCCACCCGGTCGCCGGCGTGCGGCTCGACGATCATCCACGTTCCGTCGGGTTTGAGCGTCGAGCGCACGTGGCGGGCGGCGCCGATCGGGTCGCCCATGTCGTGCAGGCAGTCGAACATCGTCACCAGGTCGTACTCGGTGCCACTGTACGCCGCTGCCGGCGCGATTTGGAACGAAACGCGGTCGGCGACCCCGGCCGCCTGCGCTCTCTGGCGGGCGGTCTCGATCGAACCCTCGTGGTAGTCGTAGCCGACGAATGTCGAGTTCGGGAAGGCCTGCGCCATCAGAATGGTCGAAGCGCCGTGGCCGCAGCCCACGTCGGCCACCAGCCCGCCGTGCTCGAGCTTCGTCTCCACGCCCTCGAGTGCCGGCAGCCACTCGGCCACCAGGTGGGCGTTGTAGCCGGGCCGGAAGAACCGCTCACAGCCCTCGTGCACGTCGTGCACGTGCTCGTGCCAGCCGAATCCGTCACCGCTCCGCGCCTTCTCCGTGATCTCCGGTGAGTCGAGCACCGAGCCGAGCGCGGTCTGAAACAGCCCCGGCAGGTAGGCCGGGCTGTCCTCAACCGTCAGCGCCACCGTCTGCTCGGGCGGCAGCGAGTAGCGGCCGCTATCGGGGTCATAGGTCACGTAGCCGCCGGCCGCCTGGGCGTTCAGCCACTCGCGCACGTAGCGCTCGGCCGTGCCCGTCCGCTCGGCGAGCTCCGCGGGCGAGAGGCCGCCATTGCCGGCCAGCGCCCGGTAGAGCCCCAGCTTGTCCCCCATCACCACCAGCGCGGCGTTGAGCGTGGCACCGACCTCGTCCACCGCTCGGAAGACGAACTGCATGAGCTTGTCGCCGTCCACCTCGACGGCCTGCTCGGTAGTTGCACCCATCGTGCCCCTCCTTGATTGGTTTCCAGCGACCCTAGGGCCAGGTCCCCCCGGCCCGCATCCGGGGGGCACCTAGTCTTTGCGTGCGACGGATCTGGTGCCACAATCGGCTGATGCTGCTGGGGCGCGACCGGGAGCGGCACGAGATCGAGCGCGTGCTCGCCGGCGCGGCTGGCGGCCAAAGCGCGATCCTGGCCATGGTGGGGGAGCCCGGCATCGGCAAGACGGCGCTGCTCGACTACGCCGCCAAGCGGGCCCAGAAGATGCGCGTGCTGCGCGCCCGCGGCATCGAGTCCGAGGCGCAGATCCCCTTCGCCTCATTGCTGGAGCTGCTTCGCCCGGCGCTGGGGGCGCTGGATCAGATTCCAAGGCCCCAGGCGCTCGCCCTCGAGGGAGCGCTGGCGCTGCGGCCCGCGGTGGCGCAGGAGCGCTTTGCGGTGGGGGCAGCGACGCTCGGCCTGCTCGCCGCCTGGGCGGAGGAGGAGCCGCTGGCTGTGCTCATAGACGACGCCCACTGGCTGGACGGCTCCAGCGCGGCGGCTCTGCTGTTTGCCTTCCGCCGGCTGGTGGCGGATCCGATCGCGGTAGTCGTGACGGTCAGAGAGGGTGAGCCGTCGCTGCTCGACGGCGCCGACCTCCCCACGTTGCGGATCGGCGGGCTCAGCGGCGAGGAGGCCGAGCTGCTGCTAGATGAGCTCGCGCCGCAGAGCGCACGGCGTCTGCAGGTGGCCACCGGCGGCAACCCGTTGGCGCTGCTCGAGCTGGCCTCCGACGCCGGCGAGCTCGAGTTTGCGCCCGAGGGCGCTCCGCTGCTCGTCTCGACCAGGATCTCGCGCGCCTTCCTCAGGCGCCTCGGCGAGCTCGACGAGCCGGTACGCCGCGCATTGGTGCTGGTGGCCGCCAGTGACCGCGGAGAGCTGGCCGTGCTCGAGCGCGCCGCCGACCGGGTCGGCGTCGAGCTGTCGGCGCTCGCCGGCGCCGAAAGCGCCGGACTGGTGCGCCTGCGCGCCGGCTCGGTTGAATTCCGCCATCCGCTGGCTCGCTCGGCGATTTACGCCGACGCCGCGGTCGAGCTGCGCCGCGCAGCCCACCGGGGGCTGGCCGACGCCCTTCCGGATCGGGACATCGACCGCCGCGCCTGGCATCTTGCGGCGGGGACGCTCGGCACCGATGAGAGCGCTTGCACCGCGCTGGAGCAGGCGGCCGCTCGGGCCCATGAGCGCAGCGCGTACGCCGCGGCGGCGGCCGCGTTCGAGCGTGCCGCGCAGCTGGCATCCGACCCCGAGCGCCAGGCCCGGCTGCTGCTCCGGGCCGCCGAGTCCTCGTGGCAGGGAGGGCTCGCCGAACACGCGGGCGCGCTGCTGGAACAGGCCCGGGGACTCAGCGCCAGGGAGGACACGTTGCTCGACATCGACGAGCTAGCCGGACACATCGCCAGCCGCCGGGGACCGGTCATGCGCGCACACGCCATCCTCACCGCGGCGGCTGAGCGCGCAGATCCCGAGCGCGCGGTAGCGATGCTCGCGGAGGCCGCCGCCGCCTGCTTTGTAGCCGGTGACCCCGCCGAGATGCTGTCGGTAGCGGGGCGGGCCTGGTCGTTGCTGCCCGACGGCGCTCCGGCGCGCACTCGCTTTCTGGCCACGATTGCGATTGGAATGGCCCGTGTGTTCGGAGCCGACGCGGCAGCGGGGTCCGAGGCGATCCAGCAGGCGGTCGACCTTGCGCGCAGCTCGCCCGAGCTGCGAGACGATCTCCAGCTGCTTCCGTGGCTGGCGCAGTCGCCGATCTTCCTGCGCGAGGCCGGTACGGGTCGGCCGCTGCTCAACCAGGCGCTCGACGCCGCCCGCGCCCGTGCGGCGATCGGCGTGCTGGCGTTCGTGCTCAACCTGATCGCGTTGGACCACTCCACAACCGACCGCTGGGCGGTGGCCGAGGCCACTTATCTGGAGGCGATCAGTCTCGCGCGCGAGAGCGGACAGCAGACGGACCTGGCCTTTGGCCTCTCCGGCCTCGCGCGGCTGCAGGCGCGTCGCGGCCGCGAGCCCGAGTGCCGGGCGTACGTCACGGAGGCACTGGATCTCTGCGAGCTGCTGGGAACCCGGCTGATCGAGGTTTGGGCCGTCGAGGCGCTCGCCATTCTCGAGCTGGGCTTGGGGCACGCCGAGCGCGCCGTCGAGCACCTCGAGCACCAGCAGCGGCTCCTGGATGCGCTCCACATCACCGACGCGGACCTCTCGCCCGCGCCCGACATGGTCGATGCCTACATCAGGCTGGGGCGCTCAGACGCAGCGCGGCGACTGGCCGATGAGTTCAGCGAGATGGCCGAAGCAAAGGGCCAACCATGGTCGCTGGCGCGAGCGCACCGCTGCCGGGGGCGAGTGGCCGACGATGATCGGTTCGTGTCCTGCTTCGAGCAGGCGCTCCAGTGCCACGCCCACACGCCGGACGCGTTCGAGACGGCACGCACCCGGCTCGCATTCGGAGAGTGCCTGCGGCGAGCGCGGAACCGCCGCCAGGCCCGCGAACAACTCCGTGCCGCGGCTGAAACGTTCGAGCGCCTCGGTGCCCAGCCGTGGGTCGAGCGCACGCGGGCAGAGTTGGCGGCGAGCGGCGAGACCCTGCGAAGGCGGGATCCGACGACGCTCGATGAGCTGACCCCGCAGGAGCTTCAGATCGCGCTTCAGCTGGCGGGCGGCAAGACCACCCGTGAGACCGCGGCCGCAATGTTCCTGAGCCCCAAGACCGTCGAATACCACCTGCGCCACGTGTACATGAAGCTGGGGGTCCACTCGCGCCCGGAGCTCGCGCGGGCGCTGGCGGAGCCGGCGCAGACGACCGAGTCGCTCGCGCCGGCGGTGAGCTGAGCATTCGATATCGTCGCCGCCGAGCGATGAGGCTCGCTCCATAACCGCGGACGTCCGCTAATGGCCTCTACCTGATCGTCGAGCCCGAGGTGGAGGCGTGGTTTGAGATTTGACCGCCGTGAGCTGGCGGCGATTTTCGCCGGTGGATTCGTCGGTGCCGTGGCCCGCGCCGAGCTGGCGGTCGCGATCCCCTACCCCGCCGGCCAGTGGCCTTGGGTGACATTCTCGGTCAACATCGTCGGCGCGTTCCTGCTCGGGTACTTCACGACCAGGCTCCAGGAGCGCCTGCCCGTCTCGGCCTATCGGCGGCCGCTGCTGGGCACCGGGTTCTGCGGCGCGTTCACCACCTTCTCGACGGTGCAGATCGAGCTCCTACGCATGCTCGACGGCGATGACTTCGGCCTGGCGCTGGCGTATGTCGTGGTAAGCGTGCTGGCCGGCTTTGTCGCCGTGGCGCTGGCCACAAACCTCGTGCGGCGAGCGAGGCTGGCGAGATGAGCCTGCTGCTGGCCCTAGGCGTCGGCCTGATGGGCGGCTTCGGCGCGCTGGCCCGCTTCGCGCTCGACGGAGCCGTCAGCGGCTGGGCGGGGCGTGAGTTTCCCTACGGCACGCTGAGCGTCAATGTGCTCGGGGCGTTCGTCCTCGGCGTGCTGGTGGGCGCCGCGCTCGACAAGAGCGCCTATCAGCTCGTGGGCACGGGGCTCGTCGGAGCGTTCACGACGTTCAGCACCTGGGCGCTCGAGAGCCACCGGCTGGCAGAGGAGGGCGAGCTTCGGGTCGGGGTCGTGAACTTCGTGATCAGCCTGATTCTGGGGCTGGCCGCCGCGTGGGCCGGACGCCACCTGGGAGCCTCGCTGTGAGCGACGGCTGCCTGAAGCTCACGATCTACTTCGGCGAGCGCGACCGTGCAGACGGCGTGTTCCTGGCCGACGCGCTGGGCGAGATCTACGCGCGCCACGAGCTGCAGATCAGCCTTGTGATGCGAGGGATCGAGGGATTCGGGGTCAAGCACCACCTGCACACCGACCGGGTGCTGACGCTGTCCGAGGATCTGCCGCTGGTCTCAGTGGCGGTCGATAGGCGCCCGCGGATCGAGGCCGCACTCGCCGAGGTCGACGCGCTCCACTTCGACGGACTGGTCACCCTGGAGCGCGCGCGGACGCTCGATGGCCTGGCCGCAACGCCTCAGCTCGGCGCACGGCCGGATGAAGCCGTCAAGCTCACTTCCTACGTGGGACGTCACGAGCGGGCTGACGGCCGGCCGGCGTACGAGGCGGTGGTAGCCCTAATGCATCGCCACGGCCTGGCCGGCGCCACCGTGCTGCTGGGAGTCGACGGCACGGCCGAGGGCGTCCGCCGGCGGGCGTCGTTCTTCGGCGCAAACGCCGAGGTACCGCTGATGATCATCTCCGTGGGAGCGGAGGCGACGATCAAGAACCTGCTGCCGGAGCTGGGCGCGCTGCTGCCGCGCCAGTTGCTGACCCTCGAGCGCGTGCAGGTCTGTAAGCGGGACGGCCTGAAGCTGGCCGAACCGCACGTGCTCCCGGGCAGCGATCCTGCCGGACTGGGCATCTGGCAGAAGCTCATGGTCCACAGCGGCGGCCGGGCCACCAGCGACGGCCATCCGCTGCACGACCGCCTCGTTCGCGCGCTGCGCCGCGCCGGGGCGTCGGGAGCGACGACGCTTCGAGGGATCTGGGGCTACCACGGCGAGCATGAGCCACACGGGGACTCCTTCCGGCAATTGCACCGCCGCGTACCGCTGGTGACGGTGATCGTCGATGCCCCCGAGCGCTGTCGCCGGTGGTTCGAGCTGATCGACGAATTGACGGGCGAGACGGGGCTCGTGACCAGCGAGATGGTGCCGGCGTTCCGGGCCACGGGTCCGGGCATCACTCGGGGTGGGTTGAGGCTCGCTCGGCTTATGGACCCCCGGGGTTGACCCCGCGGACCCCGAGCAACGGCACCGGGAGCTCCTCGCGGGAGCGGCGAATCGGCTCCGAGCCCTGGCGGGCGCCCTGAATCGGCTCCGGGAGCCCTCCCGGGAGCGGCGAAACGGCTCCGGGAGCCCTCCCGGGTACGAACAACGTCGCAAACCCGTCGCTCCCGATCGACCTAGGACCACATAAGCGTCCTGGAGACGCTTATGTGGACAAGCCCCCTGCCGGGGCGGGGGATTTGCCACGTTTTACGTAGGTCGCGGCGGGTTGGGGCTGGCGCGGCCTATGCGTGGCTAGGTGACGTGGTCACGGAGAAGGCGGCGCCCGCGGGATCGGCCAGCACGGCCTGCCGCATGCCGCCGGGGCCCCCGGACGGGGCAGCGAGCACGTTCCCGCCTCGCCGTGCGGCAGTCTCCGCGGCCTGGTCGGCATCGTTGACCCAGAAGTCGACGCCCCACTGCGGGCCAGGCCCTTGATCGGTGGCCACCATCGCCGCCACGACGTCCCGGGCCACGGGCTGCTGGGGCTCTCCGCCCACGTACCCCGGGAGCCGAAACAGCGTGGCGTCATCGCCGAACGGCTCGCTGTGCCAGCCGAACAGCGCGAGGTAGAACTCGGCGCAGCGCTCGGGCTCGCTCGTACGCAGCATGCTCATCGCCCATGCTCCGGCCTCGTTGACGCGCTGCGCGCCGTTGCGCTCGCGGGCTTCCCACAGGCCGAGCGGGGCGCCGGATGGGTCGCTGACCACGGCGAACCGGCCGGCCGGGGCGGCGTCGACGGGGGGGACGATCACCTCCCCGCCGGCGGAGGCGGCGGCCTCGGCAGCCCCGTCGGCGCTCGCCACGGCCACGTAGGTGTTCCAGGCGGTCGGCGTGCCGGGCGGCTGTGTGCCGATCGCCGCGACGTCGCGGCCGGCGACGCGGGCGACGAAGTATTCCCCTGGCGGATCGCCCGGCATGGCTCCCGGCTCCGTGAAGTCCCAGCCGAACAGCGGTCCATAGAACGTGAGCGCTCTCGCCGGGTCTGGCTGAAGCGTGTCCACCCAGCAGGGAACTCCGGGTTGATACTCGTCGCGTGTGCTCATCATCATTCCTTTCGGCTGGCGCTCTAGTTGGTTTTTCCAACCATAAAGTTGGCAAGCCGGACTGTCAAGTGGTATTGTTAGCTCGTGGCCGGCAAGCGGACCTACGGCGATTCGTGCGGAATCGCCCGCGCCCTCGACCTGGTGGGCGAGCGCTGGGCGCTCCTGGTCGTGCGCGAGCTGCTGCTCGGGCCCAAGCGCTTCACCGACCTGCGGGCGGGGCTTTCGCACCTGAGCGCCGACGTCCTGGCGCAGCGGCTCCGCGAGCTCGAGGAGGCGAGCATCGTGCGCCGGGGCAAGCTCCCGCCGCCCGCCGGATCACGGATCTACGAGCTGACCGAATGGGGTCGCGAGCTCGAGCCCGTGGTGCTCGCGCTCGGCCGCTGGGGGAGCCGGGCGCCGATGCCCGCTGCTGCCGGCCCCCTGCATGTGGATTCGCTCGTGCTTGCACTCAAGACCGTGTTTGCGCCGGACCGGGCCGGAGCGCTGGAGGGCCTTTGGGAGCTGCGCCTGGGCGACCAGCGCTTCACCGCGCGCGTCGCCGGCCAGCGCCTCGAAGTGGAGCGCCGCGGCGCGCGCGATCCAGACGCGGTGATCGAGACCGACCCCGAGACCCTTCAGCAGGTGCTCTGGCACGGCCGCTCGCAGTCCGACGGCGCGCTTCGGATTTCCGGCGACCGCACCAAGGCGAAGCGCTTCCTGGCGCTCTTCCCGGCGCCGGAGCCCGCCCAGAGGTAGTCGGGCACTAGCTGGCGCGCACGAGCGCCAGCCGTTCCGCGAGGCGGCCATGGCGGCGCCCGGTGTCGGCTGTGGCGGCGGCCCGGGCGATGACATCGCGCGTGCCGACGACGACCGTGGCCAGCTTGGCCCGAGTCAATGCCGTGTAGAGCATCTCCCGACGCAGGAAGAACGCGCCAGCGGCCGGGTGGGCGACGATCACCGCCACCGGCAGCTCGATCCCCTGTCCACGATGCACCGAGCAGGCGTAGGCGAACTGCAGGCGGTCTGACTCCTCGGGCGGGAGGCGAAACGGCGTCTGCTCGCCCATCAGCACGAGCGCCGCCTCCCGGTCACCGTCACCGGAGCCGGTGACCTCGTCGATCAGACGGAGAACCGTTCCGTTCATCAGTCCCAGCTCGTGCAGGTTGCGCCCCACCATCATCAGCTTGTCGCCGATCCGCAGCCGGCCACCCCGGACGGGCTCCCCGTCGGGGTTGAGCCGTTCTCGCAACGCCTCGTTCAGCGCGTCGATCCCCAGCTCGCCGCGGTAGACGGGTGCGAACACCTGGATGTCGCTCACCGGATCGACCCCGTAGTGCGAGGGCAGCCGCTCGGCGACGAGCGAGACGATCTCCTCGCGGGCAGCGGTGGGATTCGGGCGCTCGATCAGGAATAGGTCCCGGCGCATCTCGGGCGCCGCGGCGAACGCCGGCGCCTGGCCGCGCCTGATGGCGTGGGCCCCCTGGACGATCATGCTCCCTGCCGCCTGGCGGAAGATGTGCTCCAGCCTGACGGTGGGAACGAGGCCCGACGCCACGAGCTCGGCGAACGGCTTGCCGGCGCCGACCGGGGCGAGCTGATCCGCGTCCCCCACAAGCACGACGCTCGACCCCGGCCCGACCGCCCGCAGCAGCGTCACCATCAGCTCGAGGTTGGCCATCGAGGACTCGTCCACGATCAGCAGATCGCAGGGCAGCGGATCCTGCTCGTCGTGTTCCGGCCCCTCGCCGGGGATCCATCCCAGCGCCGAGTGAACCGTGCGCGCCCGCAGCCCGCTGGCCTCGCTCATCCTGATCGCCGCCCGGCCGGTGGGCGCGGCCAGGACCACCTTGGCCCCCTGAGCGGCCGCGCCCCGGGCGATGGCCCTGATGCTGGCGGTCTTGCCGGTCCCCGGTCCCCCCGTGATCAGCGACAGACGCTCGGCAAACGCGTTGCGAATCGCCCCAAGCTGGCCCTCGTTCGGCTCGAGGCCGGTGGCGGCGATATCCCCGCCGTCCGGCACGCTGAGCCGCTCCGACGGCCGGCCCGCCAGCAACTCGGCCACGCGGCGGGCGAGCTCGGCCTCAAGCCGAGCGGTCGGCGCGCGGTAAACCCACTGATCGGCGCGTTCGAGCTCGCCGGCGACGACGCGCTCATCCACGAACGCCTCGCTGACCGGCGCCCCACAGCTCTCGCCGAGCAACTCAGCGAGAGCGGCCAGCAGCGCGCCGATCGGCATGCAGGTGCTGCCCCCGCGCTCGGCCTCGGCCAGCAGATGAAGCATTCCGGCGCTCGCCCGGTCCGGGCTGGAGGGTGGGATGCCCCCGGCGCGCGCGATGCGGTCCGCGAGGTGAAAGCCCACCCCGAATACCCGCGTCAGCTCGTACGGCCGCTCGCTGACCACGCGGTGAGCGACCTCGCCGTACTCGCCGTGGATGCGAGAGGCCAGATAGGCCAGCCCGTGGGGCGCCAGCAGCATGTGCAGCCGGCGCGTGGTCCGGAGCTTCTCCCATGACTGAGCCGCCTCCTGGGCTCGGCCTCTGCGCAAGCCCGCGGCTGCGAAGGCGCGTGCCGGGTCGTGGTCGATGGCCTCGATGACTCCTGCCTGGCCGTAGCGCTCGACCAGCTGCGTGGCTCGCTTCGCGCCGATGTGCTTGACGCGGGTCAAGAGCGCGGACAGCGACTCCGCATCCGAGGGGGGCAGCGGCCGCGCCTCCGTGACCTTGACCTGCGGGCCGAAGCGGCTGTCGTCGACCCACGTGCCGAGAACATGCGCGTGCTCGCGCTCCTCGAGGTGGATCAACGGTCCGACCAGAACGACGGGCTTGCCGTCGGCCTCGGTGGCCTCCACCACCGCCCAGCCCGTCGCCTCCTTGGCAAACCGTATGCGGCGAACGGTGATCTCGGCGTCGAAGGCACTCATGGCCACGGACCATAGCCCGGGCCTAGGCGGTCCTAGACAGCCTCGCCCATCGCCGCCAGACCACGGACCAGTACCTCGAGCCCGAACTCGAAACGCTCATCTCCCGAGGCGCCAGAGGTCAAGGGGATGGCGAGCTCCTTCATATTCGGGAACTGTTCGGCCGGCAGCGCCGCCAGATACTCCCGCATCTCTGCGACGTACCTGGTGAACTCTTCGGGCGTCACGCCCTGCTGCGAATAGAGACTCTCCTCGTAAGCGGTGGCGGTCACGTACAGCGGCAGGATGTCGGCCGCGTAGGCGACGACCTGGTCCGGCAGGCCTCCCGCTCGAAGCACCGCGAGGATTGCGTCCATCGCGTGCAACGCGTTGGGTCCAAGCGGCACCCGCGCGAAGGACGCGCGCGCGACATCGCGATGCGACGCGAGCACCGCACGCATGTTGCGCCCGGCCTGCATCACCTGCTCCTGCCAGCGCTCGGGATCCGGGGGTCCCGGCACCTCCATCTCGCTGACCACCCGCTCCACGACCAGCTCGGTCAGCTCGTCCTTATCGGCCACGTGCGCGTACAGAGACGCAGCGCCGGTGTCGAGCTCCTGGGCCACGCGCCGCATGGTCATCGCGTCGAGGCCCTCGGCATCTAGCACCTTTAGCGCCGCGCCCACGATCGCCTCCTTTGTCAGCGACCGCCGGCGGGGCGGCCGAAGCGCCCGTGCTCGCTCCTTGGTGGCGGTGGCCGGGCGCCTCGGGGGTGTCGGCATCGGCTCGGCCATCATCACAGCTTACTTGACACGAACGGCGTTCGTCTGGAACACTGTTCGCCTGAAGCGAACGCTGTTCGCGTACAACGTTCTAAACCTTCGACCGGAAAGGAAATCAGATGACGATTGCCCACCCCAGACGCTGGCAGATCTTGTTCGTGCTGCTCGCCGCCGAATGCATGGACCTTCTCGATGGCACCGTCGTGAACGTCGCCGCCCCCACGATCCACCGTGACCTCGGCACCTCATCGACCGCCCTGCAGTGGATCATCGGCGGCTACCCGCTGGCGATCGCCATCGGCCTCGTCACCGGCGGGCGTCTAGGAGATCTCTACGGACGCAAGCGGATGTTCGTGCTCGGAGCCGCGGGCTTCACCGCTGCGTCTGTGCTCTGCGGCCTGGCGCCGTCGACCGGCGCTCTGATAGCTGCTCGACTGATCCAGGGCGCTTTCGGCGCATTGATGCTCCCGCAGGGTCTTGGCGTCTTGCGAGAGGTGTTCCCTCGGGATGAGCTGCCGAAGGCCTACGCCGTCTTCGGGCCGGTGATGGGCTCGGCCGCACTGCTCGGCCCAATCATCTCGGGAGGTCTGATCGAGCTGAATCTGTTCTCGAGCGGTTGGCGGAGCGTGTTCCTGATCAACCTCCCGGTCGGGGTCGCCGCCATCGCGGGCGCCTCGCGCCTGATCCCGAGCGTCCGTCAACAACGATCGGGGGCGCTCGACCTCCTCGGAACGGCGCTCGTGGGCCTGGGGGCGGCGCTCGTCGTCTATCCCCTGATCCAGGGCCGCGAGCTCGGCTGGCCGACGTGGACCTACGTCTCGATTGCCGGCGGCGTCGCCGTGTTCGTGCTCTTCGCGCTGCACCTGGTCCGCCGCCAGCGCGCGGGGCGAGAGCCGCTCATCAGGCCGGGAATGTTCGCTCACCGCGGTTACTCCGGCGGCCTGGTGGTACTCGTCCTGTACTTCGCCGGAATGATCGGCGGCTCGCTGGCTATGACCCTGTTCATGCAGATCGGTCAGCACTTCTCGGCCATCCACGCCGGGTTGACGATGATCCCGTTCCCGCTGGGCGTGGCCTTCACCGCCCCGCTCGGCTCACAGCTCGGACAGCGCTATGGCCGGCTGCTGATCCAGGCAGGCGTGGTGCTGAGCGCGGCGGGCTATGCGCTCGTGATCCCAGCCGCTGCCGGACCGCAGACGAGCAGCTGGGACCTCGTCGGCCCGCTATTCCTGATCGGGATCGGCATGGGACTGTTCATCGGCCCGGTGTTCGGGACGATCGTGGGAGCGGTGTCAAACCACGAGACCGGATCTGCGTCCGGCGTGATGAATGCGGTTCAGCAACTGTCGGGGGCGACGGGGATCGCTGTGCTGGGGACCGTGTTCTTCGCCGCCGCGGCTCACGGTGACTTCGTCGATGCGCTGCGGCACACGATGTGGTGGGAGCTGGGACTGCTGGCGCTGGTGCTGGCCTCATCGGTATTGCTCCCGAAGACGGCTCTGAGCGAAGAGCAGCTGGTGATGGCCCAGGCAGCAGAGGAACCGGCCGCCGCCTAACGCTGCGCGCGACCCGGGGATAGCGTCGAATCCCCGGGTCGCTCAGCTCTTCGCACCGCGAGGGCGAGGCCCTCGCTGCCGATCAGGTGCTGAAAGGCCGATACCAGAGGGCGCACCGCGGCCACCCCCAGGCGTCCCTGGGCGCCGATCGCTTCGACTCTGGCCTCCGAGGCCAGACGCGCCCGGCCGTCGCCCTCGTCGGTGGCCCAGTTGGCGAACAGGACCCGGGCGGTGCCCCGCGCCGACCAGTCGCGGAACTCCCCGGGGTCGGAAAGGCGCGGATAGTCGCGGCGCAGGGTCCAGATCCGCCCCACCATGCCCGAGACGAGCGCCGTCTCCTGACCCTCCTCCAGCACCAGGAACGGCGGCTGGCGGAACAGCTCATCGAACGTGATCTGCGCGCTCGTGCCGGGAATCCGCCAGCGGATCAGGCGCCCCAGCAGCCCCGCTTCGCGGATCCGGACAGCCCGCGCCGCGGCCCACAGCTCATCAACCGAGGCGCTGCTGGCCCGCGAGTGCGCCACGCGCAGCGCCGGAGAGGGAAGCCAGCGGTCAAGGTCTACGGCCACGGTCAGCGATCATCCCATCACAGATGCTCCGCCACGCCCTCGCCCCGGTGATGCCCGGCGCCGCCGAAGCGCTCGGCATTCCGCGGACCGTTCCCACCCGGACGGCCTCCGTGGCGCTGACGTTCGACGACGGTCCGCATCCGGAGGGGACGCCGGCGGTACTCGAGCTCCTCGCGCGCGCGGGATACAGAGCGATGTTCTTCATGATCGGCGAGCAGGTGGAGCGGCGCCCCGAGCTGGCGCGCGAGGTGGCGGCGCAGGGGCACGCGATCGCGCTGCATGGCTACCGCCACCGCCTGCAGCCACGGCTCCGCTCCGGCGCGCTCCACGACGACCTGGATCGGGGCCTGGCGACCATCGAGGAGGCGACCGCGGTCCGGCCCACCTACCACCGTCCCCCGTACGGCGTCTACAGCCCTGCAGGTCTTCAGGCCACCAAGAGCCGAGGGCTGAAGCCGCTGCTGTGGTCGCGGTGGGGAAAGGACTGGCGGCGGTTCACGACGCCGCAGCGAATCGCCCGCCGCGTGGTCGGTGAGCTCGGCGATGGCGACGTCATCCTGCTGCACGACGCCGACTTTTACAGCGCGGCAGGCTCGCACTGGCGGACAATCGAGGCCCTGGCGATGATCGTCACAGAGCTCACACGTCGCCAAACCGATACCGTCCTACCCATCTGAGACGCTTGCCTCCGTCTGCGTAGAGTTGACAGGATTGGCGAGCGCTGCGGGGAATCACGTGGACGGAGGTGCGTCTGCAGGGACCCGCAACTCTGCCGGCTGATGGCCGAGCAAGCATGACTACCGCTTCCACCAAAACGCCCGACTTCGCGCGCTTCGCGATCGGCTTCGATCACCGCGACCGATCGCGGCTGCACACGCTGATCGACGAGGTGCTGGATTCCAACCGCTGGTCCGAGGGACCGCTGACCGAGCGCTTCGAGAAGGCCTGGGAGGCGCACGACGGCCTCCGGGCGGTGGCGCTCTCGAGCTGGGCCGGGGGGGCGCTCGCGGCGCTCGACTTCGCCGGCGTGGCGGGGGAGACCGTGCTGTGCCCGTCGAATACGTTCATGGCCACGCCGCTGGCGGCGCTCCGCGCCGGGGCGGAGATCGAGTTCGTCGACTGCAACCGCGAGGATCTCTGCATGTCGTTCGCGGACTTCGAAAAAAAGGCCGCCCGGCGTAAGCCGAAGGCGGCCATTCTTGTCCATATCGGTGGCCATCTGGCTTTCGACTCCGCGCGGATCGCCGAGTACTGCGCACAGGAGGGGATCTTCCTGCTCGAGGACTGCGCGCACGCCCACGGCGCCAGCTGGAACGGCCGCCGTCCGGGTAGCTACGGCGACGCAGGCGTGTATTCCCTCTACGCCACCAAGACGATCTCCACCGGCGAGGGTGGGGTGCTCGTCTCCAAGCGTCCGGAGCTCGTCGAGCACGCCAGGGCGTTTCGCACCTACGGCAAGCCCACCCACGAGGTCGCCGGGCTCAACTTCCGCATGAACGAGTTCACTGCCGCTCTGGGACTGATCCAGCTCGAGCGCCTGGACGAGATCGTGAGCTGGAAGAACAACGTCGCCCGAGAGCACCTGGACCCGCAGTACTCCAGCCGCCTCGAGCTGCCCGGAGGCATGGTCAGCGGCCTGTACAAATACGTCGTCTTCGACTGGCTCGAGCGCTCCACTGGCAGGGTGTACGACGAACCCTGCCACCGGATCATGGGACACCACGTCGAGCTGCCGAACTCCGAGTGGGTGGCGCGCAACCATTCGTGCGTCCCGCTGTACTACCGACCGGACGTCGTATAGACGGGGTAAATGGCGCACACGACATGAGAGTTCTAGTAACAGGCGGCTCGGGTTTCATCGGCTCGCACGTGGTCGACAAGCTCCGCGCGCGCGGATACGAGCCGGTGATCTACGACCTGCGGCCCTCGCCCTGGCACGGGCCGGGCACGGTCGAGGAGCGGCTGGGCTCGATCACGGACCGGGAGGCGCTCGAGCGGGCGCTTCACAGCTGCGACGCCGTCGCCCACCTGGCCGCCGTGGCCGACGTCAACGACGTCCACGCCTCGCCCGAGGACGCCGAGCGCGTCAACGCCCGGGGCACAGTCGCCGTGCTCGAGGCCGCCCGCCGGGCCGGGGTCAAGCGCATCGTCTACGCCTCCACGATCTGGGTCTACTCGGACTGTGACGAGGAGGAGGTCGACGAGGAGACGCTGCTGCCGGCCCCCAGCCATCTGTACACCAGCACCAAGCTGGCCGGCGAGCTCTACTGCAAGGCCTACCAGGAGCTCTACGGGATCGACTACACGATCATGCGCTTCGGGATCCCGTACGGCCCGCGGGCCCGCGAGGCGGCGGTGGTCCCGGCGTTTGTCAACAAGGCCTTCAAGGGCGAGCCGCTGACGATCGCCGGCGACGGCAGCCAGTCGCGGCGGTTCGTATACGTGGAGGATCTGGCCCACGGCGTGGCCCTCGGGTTGAACGACGTGGCCACCAACCGCGTCTACAACCTGGCCTCCGACGAGAACGTGTCGATCAAGCAGATCGCCGAGACGGTCCAGCGTCTGATCGGCAACGTGGAGATCGCCCACACCCCGGCGCGGCCGGGCGACTTCGGGGGCAAGATCGTCTGCTCCGCCCGGGCCGAGCGCGAGCTGGGGTGGACCGCGGCCACGCCGTTCTCGGAAGGGGTCGCCAAGTACGTCCAATGGCGGCGCGAGCAGGCGGCGCTGGAGGCCGAGCACGAGGCCGATGCAGTGATCCCGGCCGGCGAGCCCGACGCCGAGTCGCGGCCCCGGCAGGTGCTGATCATCTCCGCCGACATCGGCGAGGGACACGACCTGCCGGCCCGCGCCGTGGCACGCGAGTTCAAGGACGAGGACCCCGACGCCCAGGTCTCGATCGTCAACGGCCTGCCGGCCATGGGCGGCTTGCTGACCAAGATCCTGCGTGAGAACTCGGCCTTCATGTTCACGTTCGTCCCGTGGCTGTTCGATCTCCAGTACAGCCTGTTCATGAACTTCGCGCCAACCCGCTGGATCGCGCGCCGCTTGCTGACGCTGTTCGGGGGCCGCGGCCTGATGCGGCTGATCCGCTCGCACAACCCGGACCTGATCGTCTCGACCTACCCCGGTGTGACCGCCGTGCTCGGCGAGCTGCGGCGCAAGCGAAGGCTCAAGGTTCCCTGTTACTCGTCGATCACCGACCTGGCCGGACTCCACTTCTGGGCCCACCCGGGGATCGACCTGCACTTCATCACCCATCCCGAATCGGCCGAGGAGGTTGAGAAGATCGCGGGCCCCGGCAGCGTTCGCTGGGCCAAGCCGCCCACCTCGTCTTCGTTCCTGGCCGCCCGCTCGCGGGCCGACGCCCGGCGAGCGCTGGCGCTGCCGGCGGAGGGCAAGGTAATCGCGGTCTCCGGCGGCGGCTGGGGGGTCGGCGACCTGGCTGGCGCCACCCGGGCTGCGCTTCAGGTCCCGGACGCCACCGTGCTGTGCCTCTGCGGTCGCAACGACAAGCTCCGGGCCAGCGTTGCGAAGCGCTTCGGCGACGAGCCACGGCTGCGCCTGATGGGCTTCACCGACAGGATGGGCGACATCCTGGCGGCCTCGGACGCGCTCGTTCACTCCAGCGCCGGGCTGACCGTCCTGGAGGCGATCATCCGCGGCTGTCCCGTGATCTCATACGGCTTCGGCTACGGCCATGTGCGGGCGTCCAACGCGGCGCTCATGCGCTTCAAGCTGGCGCAGGTGGCGGGCACCGAAGCCGAGATCGTCCCCGCGCTTGAGCGCGCACTCGAGCATCGTCCCGAGCCGGACGGCGCGTTCGCCCGCCGGCCGTCGACCGCGTCGCTGATCCTGAGCGACGAGCGCCGCGCGCGCACGCTGCCCCGCTGGCGCGTTCGCACCGCCCGCGCCGCGACTGCCACGGCGGCCATGCTCGGCGTCGCGGTGTGGGGCCTGTCAACCGGCGCTTCATACCAGCTGGTCTCCCATGTGGTCAACATCCGCCCCGTCACGGCTGTGCAGACCAGCCGTCCCGAGGTCGGGGTGCTGGTCGACGCGCCGGCGTCGGAGGTGCCGGGGATCGCCGCGACGCTCTCAGAGCGCGGGATCCACGCCTCGTTCGGGCTGGGCAGCGTCCCTTCAGGTGCGGCCTGGGTGGGCTTCCGCCGCCTGGGGGATCAGGCGGTGCCGCGGCTCGGCGGGGGAGGGGTCGTGCGGTGGCTTGGGACTCGGGGCAAACTTGACCATTTCGCCGACCGGCTGGGATATCGACATCACTTCCTGTATTGCTCGAGCGGCCCGAACGTCGGCCAGTGGTGGATGGCCCACGGCGCCGGTGGTCGGCTCGTGGCCGGGGCGGTGAAGCTGAGCGACGCGGACGACTCGGTCGGTGCCCTACGCCCCGGCGAGGTCGTAGAGCTGACGGTCGACAAGTCCGCCGCGCTCAGGCCGCTGCTCGCCAAGCTGGAGCTCGAGCTGCGTGACCAGCATCTCAGCGGTGTCTCGCTCGGCCGGCTGATGCGCGACGCCGGCACGCCGGCTTAGGGCTCTCGCGGCGCCGGGCGGGGATCCGCGACGCCGGCTTAGGGCTCTGGCGGAGCTGCGGCGGCCCTGGCGCCGGGCGGGGATCCGCGACGCTGCGGCGGCCCTGGCGCCGGGCGGGGATCCGCGACGCTGCGGGGCCCTGGCGTGAGAGTGCAACCTCCGTCGCTCTATTCGCGACGCAGGTCGCACTCTCGGCTTAACCCGCCTCGCGTCGCCGCAGGCACCCGCCCGCCCCGGGCCCGAGGCGTTCATCGCGCCGCCCAGCTCTCCCGCGGGTTGCGCAGCGGCGTCAGCGTGGGCTCGATCTGCTCGCGCAGGTGCTCGAACTGGGGCGTCAGCGAGAGCTTCTCGCCCAGATGCTGGAGCGGCTCATCGACGGTGAAGCCGGGGCCGATCGTGGCGATCTCAAACAGGACGCCGGAGGGTTCGCGGAAGTAGACCGAGCGGAAGTAGTGCCGATCGATCACCGGTGTGGCGTGCGCACCCGCCTGTAGCACTCGCCGGCGCCAGGCCTCCTCGTCCTCCGGCGCGGCCGCCCAGGCCACATGGTGCACCGTGCCGGCGCCCTGGAGCCCCGGCGCGGCGGGGGCCTGGTCGTACAGGTAGAAGCCGCCGCGCCGATCGCCGCGGATCTCATAGGCCGCTGTCTGCACCGGACCATGCTCCACCGGGACGAACCCCAGCCGGTCCTCCAACAGCGGCCGGCTGTGGGACGGGTTCTCGGTGTACGCGCGCACGGCGTGGAATCCCTGCAGGGCGTGCTCGCGGGGAATCTCAGGGTGCTCGGCCGTCAGCGGCTCGTCGCTCGTCTCAACGACCCGCAGCTCGTGAACCAGCCCCTCGGGATCCGAGAACACGACGCTGTCATCGAGGCGCTGTGGCTCGCTTCCGTTGTCCGACAGCCGCGCGGCCCAGAAGTCGAGCGCCTCATCTGAGCCCACGCGCCACACGATGCGGTGCACCATGCCGGCGCCGGGACGGCCTTCCTGGATGCCGGGATATTCGAAGAACGTGATGTCCGACCCGGGCTCGCCGCGCTCGTCGGCATAGAACAGGTGGTAGACGGAGGTCTGGTCCTGGTTGACGGACTTCTTCACCAGCCGCAGACCGAGGACGCCGACGTAGAAGTCCACGTTGCGCTGCGCGTCGGCGGTGATGGCGGTGATGTGATGAATGCCTTCAAGCTTCATGCGGGTTCTCCCTTTGCGCTGGCCCAAGCTGTTGCGCTCGGCGAGTCACTCTAGCACGAGATAGTTGCGCGATCAAGTATCGGCGGCAGGCGCTACTGTAAGAAGACGTGATGGGTGCGGGTGTTCGCGTTCTGATCGCCGCTAGGGGACGGATCGCCAGTCGGGTGCTGGTCGCCGGGGCCGTCCTGCTCGCCGGCCTCGCCGCTCTCACCGGTTGCGGTGGAAGCTCCAAGTCGAGCGCCACCCAGACGCACACCACTGCATCGAGCCAATCGGCGAGCACTCCGTCCAGCGGAGGTCAGCCAGCGTCCAGCGGCGGTCAGTCCTCGATCACCGCGGGAGCGGTGAGGGCGACGCTTCATGGCGCGAACCACGCGCCGACCGCCGGCGCGAACTGGGTGTACTCGGTACGCGCAACGGACGCCGCCGGAAAGCCGTTGTCGGGAACGGTGGAGACCGAGTTCACGTTCTCCGGTCAGGTGGTGGGTCATGAGACGCCGGCGACGCATCCGCTCAAGCGCGGTGTTCTCACCGACACGCTCAACTGGCCCAAGCAGGCGGTCGGCCAGCCGCTCGATCTCCAGACCGTGGTCCATACCAGCCAGGGCTCGGTGACGCTCGACTGGCCGGTGACGGTCCGGCCGTGAGCGTCCTGCGATCCGCGGGCCGGCGGGCTGCCCCTGAGGAGAAGGCGCAGGCACCGGCCACTTCCGGGGTCGGCGTCCAGGTCAGCAACGTGAGCAAGTCGTACGGCCCGGTTCATGCGCTCCGCGCCGTGTCGCTCGAGGTAGCGCCCAGCGAGCTGGTGACGATCACCGGCCCCTCGGGGTCGGGCAAGAGCACGCTGCTCAACCTGATCGGCAGCCTCGACCAGCCAGACTCGGGCACGATCGAGGTCGACGGCAAGCCCGTACCCGGAGTGCGTGGCGCGGTCGAGTTCCGCCGCCGTCTGGTGGGTTTCGTGTTCCAGGATCACCGGCTGCTGCCCTACCTGAGCGCCGCGGCCAACATCGAGACGGCGTTGGTGGCCAGCGGCGTCCGGCACGGCGAGCGCCGCCGCATGAGCCGTGAGCTACTGGGCGAGGTCGGGCTCGAGCGCCGGGCGGAGCACCTACCGTCGCAGCTCTCGGCCGGCGAACGTCAGGGCGTGGCGATCGCCCGCGCTCTGGCCAACAATCCCCGCCTGCTGCTGGCCGACGAGCCGACAGGCGCACTGGACTCTGTCAGCGGCGAGCGGGCGCTCGATCTGCTGGCGGCGATGCGCACGCGCCACGGCATGACGATCATCATCGTCAGCCACGACGACGCGGTGGCACGCCGCGCGGATCGGGTGGTGCGGCTGGTCGACGGGGTGATCGAGGGTGGCGCGGGATGATGCGTGTGAAAGCGTGGCGCGGGGTAGCAGACGGCTCATGATCGGCAAGGTCATCGGGTTCTACGTCAACGCCGGTACCGGCGCGGTCCGGCTGGCTGTCAACGTCACAACCGGGACCCTGAAGCTGGTGGGAAGCGTCGCCGAACGCGCGATGGGCGTCTCGCACGCGCCGTCCGACGAGCCCGGCTACAAAGAGGCCGCCGCGGCCGCGGCGAGCGCCACCCCCGAGACGCCGGCCGAGACGGCGGAGCCGGTGCCCGCGCACGCGTCGCCCCGGCCCGAGCCCGCGCACGCGTCGCCCCGGCCCGAGCCCGAGCCCGCGTCGCCCCGGCCCGAGCCCGCAGCCCGCGTCGCCCCGGCCCGAGCCTCAGCCGCCGGAGCGGCCGCCCGCCGTTGACTATGACGCTGAGCCCCCCACGCCGATCGATCGTGCTGAGGCCGAGGCCAAGACAGTCGACGAAGAAGTGGAGCTCGTCGCGGAGTTCGCCGAGCGCGGCGCCGAGGACGGGGCCGGCGCCAACGCGACGGTCGATGAGCCGTGGCAGGGCTACGCGCAGATGAGCGCCGACGCGATCACCGCCCGGATCGGCGATGCCGACCTAGCGGAGCTCGCCGTCGTGGAGCTGTACGAGCAGACGCACGCCAAACGCCAGACGGTGCTAGAGGCGGCCGAGCGGCGGCTTCGCTCGCTGAGCGGCCCCGGCGCGTCTCAGTAGCGCACTTCGGCTTCGTCGTCGCCGATCCAGCGGCTACCCGCCGGCCATCGCCGCCACGGCGCGCATGCGGGTGACGCGCCAGATCGGGTAGAGCGCCCCCACGGTGCCGATCACGGTTCCGATCAGCGCCGCGCGACCCACTCCCCAGGCGGTCAGCGCCGGGGTGATGAAGGCGCTCAGCCCGAGCGCTCCCGGTAGCAGCTCGCTAGCGACAAACCCCAGCAGTAGCCCCAGGGCCGTACCGATCAAGCTCACGGCCAGCGCCTCGCCCAGCACCAGCATCCCCAGTTGGCCCCCGCTCCAGCCGAGCGTCTGGAGCAGGGCGAGCTCGCGCCTGCGCTCCAGCACCGCCGCGAGCATCGTGTTGGCGACCGCGAGCGTTCCGATGATCAGCGCCAGCACGACCATCAGGAACACGGCCTTCGAGATCAGGACCGTGCTGGCGCCGGCGCGGACAGCTTGGCCTGGATCGGCGATGACGCTGATCCCTCCGAACGCGCGCTCGAGCTCCCCCTTGACATGCGCGATCGTGGTCTGCGGCGCCACCCGCACGGCGAATGTCGTCACCTCGCTCGGCGCCCGCCCGGCCAGCGCCTGGGCATCCTTGAGGGTCACGATGGCGCCGGCGTTCTCGTAGCTCAGGCCGGTGTGGTAGACGCCGGCGACGGGAAAGCTGCGGCGACCGAGCCGCAACGCGTCGCCCGCGCGCAGGCCGAGCTGCGAGGCCAGCCCGGTGCCCACCACCACTTGCCCCTCGTGCAGTCCGCCACCTCCGGTCAGCACGAGCTGGCGGTAGGGGAATCCGCCGGGGTCGACTCCCAGCACGATCGCCCCGGGAGCGCCACGGACCGCGCCGACCAGCAGCTGGATCGGCGAGGCCTGGGCGATGCCCGGCTCCGCTCTGATCTTCGCGAGCAACGACAGCGGCAGCACAGACGACGTTGGATCGCCGGCATCGCTCTGGAACACGCCGAAGTCGGCACCTCCCAGGTTGGCGAACTGCCCGGCCGCCTGGTTGAGGCCGGTGGAGAGCGCCAGCAGGGCGACCGCCGCCGCGACTCCAACGGCGATGCCCGCGACGGTCAACAGCGTCCGCGCTACCCGCCGGCGGAGGTTGGCTGCGATCAGGGCGAGCATCGGCGTCCGCCCGCTAAGTCGCTACCAGTGGACTCCGCGCGTGGCCTGCACAAAGGCGCGCTGCTCGGCGGTGGTGTGGTCGGGCGGCTTGCCCTCGGGGAACAGCTTGTACGCGCGGTTGACGACCAGGTCCTGGGCCCCAGGCACGACCGCATAGCTCAGCTGGCCCAGATTCCCCAGCGCCGTGGCGATGCGCTTGGGCCGCTTCCGGATCGCGTCGCAGATCAAATCCGCTGCCTCCTCCGGGCTGAGCGTGGGAAAGCGATCATAGATCTTGCTGGGGGCGATCATCGGCGTGCGCACGAGCGGCATGTAGACGGTCGTGATGTGCACGCCGTCGTCGATGATCTCGGGCGCGATCGAGCGTGAGAACGCGTCGAGCGCGGCCTTCGAGGCCAGGTACGCGGAGAACCGCGGCGTGTTGATCTGAAGGCCCATCGTCGAGAGGTTGATGATGTGGCCCGAGCCCCGCTCGCGCATCACCGGCAGCAGGTCCAGAATCAGCTTCACCGGGCCGAAGTAGTTGAGCTGCATCGTCCGCTCATAGTCGTGGAAGCGGTTATACGCACGGCTGACCGAGCGCCTGATCGACTTGCCGGCGTTGTTGACCAGGATGTCGACGCGCTGGTGGCGACCGAGCACCTCAGCTGACATTCGATCGATGTCGTCAGGATCGGAGAGATCGCACGGGTAGACGTGCGCCGTACCGCCGCGGCGCTCCACGTCGTCGGCGGCCTCGCGCAGCTTTTCCTCGGTGCGGGCCACGAGCAGCACCGTTCCCCCGGCGGCACCGACCTTGATCGCGGTCGACTGGCCAATCCCGGAGGAGGCGCCGGTGATCAGCACCGTGCGGTCTCGGACCGCACTCTCGAGGGAATGGGCGAGCACGGTGCCGGCGCCCGGGATCCGCTGCCCAAACGCGCGGACCGTGCGGGCGCTCATCGAAGCAAGTTTCGGTAGGTCGAGCGGTGAGGCCATGGGCGGACGGTAGCGCTTCGTCCCGTCGATCACTGGTCAGGTTGCTCGCCGGCGCGAGGCGGGGTGAAGCGAGCTCAAGCTGGGCAGGATCATCTACAACCACCATGGCCGAGTCAGCCCAGCCGATCCCGTTCATCTGCGAGACCTGCGGCACGCAGCATGCCCCCGCGCCGGAACCACCTGAGGGCTGCGCGGTCTGCGAGGACGAGCGTCAGTACGTCGGGTGGAACGGGCAGCGCTGGACCACGCTCGAGCGGCTGCGGGAACAGCTGCGCGCAGACATCCGCCGGGAGGAGCAGTCGCTGCTGGGGATCGGCACCGAGCCGTCATTTGCGATCGGCCAGCGCGCGTTGCTGATCCAGGCCCCCGGCGGCAATGTCCTGTGGGACTGCATCGCGCTATTGGACGACGAGATCCTCGCCACGGTGGAGCGGCTCGGAGGGCTCTCCGCGATCGCGATCTCGCACCCGCACTACTACACGACCATGGTCGAATGGGCGAAGGCGTTCGATGCCCCGGTCTACTTGCACCAGGCCGACGCCCGGTGGGCGATGCGCCCCGATCCGGCCATCGTGCTGTGGGACGGCGAGCAGCACGTACTTCAGCCGGGCATCACGCTGCTGCGCCTAGGCGGCCACTTCGCGGGCGGGACTGTGCTCCACTGGCATGCAGCTCAGGGCGGCCGCGGCGCGCTGCTCTCCGGGGACATCGTCCAGGTCGTGCAGGATCGCGATTGGGTGAGCTTCATGCGCAGCTACCCGAATCTGATTCCGCTGCCTGGAGGTGAGGTGGAGCGAATGGTGAGGGCGCTCGAGCCCTATGAGTTCGAGCGGATCTACGGTGCCTGGTATGGGCGCATCGTGGCCCGCGACGGCAAGGCGGCCATCGAGCGCTCGGCGCGGCGCTACGTAGAGGCGCTGGAGCGGGTCGGGGACTGAGCCACCGTGCGCGACGTGACCCCCTGGCCCAAAATACGCCGCTAGCCATGTTGCCTTGCAACCGCGAGCTCGAGCACATCGGGGGTCCAGATCTTCCGTTCACGCCCCGCCCGGTAGCGTGGTCCGCCATGACATGGCTCGACCGCGCTGCTGGCCATAGCGCGTGCCACGTTTGATGAGACTCGCCCGACCCCCCAGGCCTTCGTCAGTCCGGGTGCCCTGGACACTCGTTCAGCTCCTGCCTCTGCTGGCGTTTCTCCTGGTCATGTCCACGGTGGTGGATCGCGGGGCGGTGGACGGCGACGTGGGGCCGATTCTGGCGGCTGCGCACCGGATCCTTGAGGGGCACTATGCGGTACTCGGCACGAGCAATCCGGTGGATTTCCTGTGGCACGGACCGGGACTCCCGGCGTTTCTGGCCCCGCTGATTGCCTTGGGGACACCGCTGAGCGAACTTCGGCTGACCAGCCCGCTGTTGATGTTCGCTGCCGTGCTGCTGTTCTACCGCTTGCTGCGGTTCAGGCTGAGCCACCGCCCCGCGCTGATCGGAGCCTACGCCTTGGGCCTGTACGGACCCGCGTACTACGTGCTTGGCTCGCCGGCCAAGGAGCCGTTGGCGCTCGTGCTCTCGATCATCGCGCTCAACGGGACCGCCCGCTACATTCGCTCCGGCCGACGCCGGCAGGCGGTCGTAGCCGGCCTGGCATTCGGGGCTCTCGCCATGACACGGCTCGAATACGGATGGGTGATCGCGATAATGCTGGCTGTCGGCGTGACCTGGTCGCTGGCCGCATGGTTGCGACACGGGACAGCATCGCGTCAAACGCGCACGGCCCGCCGCTGGATGACGGTGTGTGCTGTGGGGATGCTGGCCTGCGTGCCGTGGCTGGCCTATACGTACGCGCTCACCGGCCACCTGTTCTACTGGGGAAACTCAGGCGGTCTGTCGCTCTTTTGGATGTCTGTGCCGGGTCAGCTCGGCGAGTGGCAGCCACTGCACAGCGTGTTCGTCGATCCGGCGCTGGCCAGCTACCGGGCTTTCTTCAGCCACTTGGCGACGCTCAGCCCCGTCCAAGCCGACCTCGCGCTCCAGCACGCGGCAATCGGCCACGCGCTCGCGCACCCCGCCTCCTACGCGTTGAACTTGCTGGCGAATATCGGTCGAACATTTATCGGCTGGCCGTTTGCCTTTGCGCTGTCGGACTGGGCCCTCGTCGGAATGATTGTGATCAACCTGACGCTGATCGTGGGGGTGCTCGCCGCGGCCAGGTCAGCGCTCCGCGGGCGAATCTCGTTGCCGAGCGAGACCGCCCCGTTCGTGCTGTTCGCCAGCGTGGGGCTTGCGATCCATCTGTTTTTCACGAGCGAACCACGGATGGTGATCCCCATCATCCCTGTGCCGATCTGGTTGATCGCGCAAGCCCTCCACCGCCGGGTTCCTGCATATGGCTGGCAGCAGAACGTGATGATCGCCCGAGCGCTTCACGCGCCGCGCTTTAGCCGGCCGCGCGTGGAGATGCCGCGCTGGCTTCCCGGCGCAGCTCTGTCAGCGAGAGCCCTTCGCGGGCGAGCGCGGGCAGACCAAGCGCGAGGCCGCTGACGACCTCGACCGCCTGGAGGACAAGCCCGTACGCCAGCGCCTGAGCTGCGTTCACTCCAAACGGCGCCAGCACCGCGATGCATGCAGCCTGGTAGACCCCGACGTTCGATGGGGTCAAGGGCAGAATCGCCGTCAGATTGACGGCCAGTAGCACGGCCGCGGCGGCGAGCAGCGTGGCGCGATGCTGAAGTCCGAGCGCCAGCAGCACGGCGTAGCAGCATCCGAACTGCATCGCCCACGCGCTCAGCTGCGGCGCGGCGGCATGCGCAGCAGTTCGCGGCCGGCGAAACGCCACGAGACCGCCGCGAACCGCGACCAATTGGCGACCAACCCAGGTGGAGAGCCGCCGGAGGCGCTGAGAGCGGACTGGCCTCGCGGCCAGGGCGACGCGCGGGCCGGCCAGCAGCGCTGCCAGGATCAGCACTGGCAGCACCGCGGCGGTGGCGATCGCGGCCGTGCGCGCACCCGGAATCGTGCTGGCGGCCAGCACGAGGATCGCCAGGATCATCAGCGCGAGCAGGTTCAGCAGCGTCTGCGCGAAAACGGTGCCGGCAACCGTGGCCAGCGCGCGCACACCTCCCAGGCGCCTGGCGATCAACCAAGCCCTGACGGGCTCGCCGAGCCGTGCCGGGGTGACGCTCGAGGTCGCGGCCCCGATCAGCAGACCGCGAGCCACCGCCGCCCTACTGATCACATGGTGTGGGAGTGCGGCCCTGATCACGGCGAACCATGACTCCGCGCGTGCCAGATTCGATGCCGCTGTCAGACCCAACGCGACCGCCAGCCAGCCGACGTTGACATCGGACAGCGCCCGGGGAAGCTCTCGCCAGTCGATCTTCGTCAGCGCGAGCGCGATAAGGCCGCCCAGCACGCCCGCGGTGAGGGATGCTGAGATCCACCTTTGGCGGCGCTCAGGCATGCGCATCCGGCATTGGAGCGAGGTGTTGGCCGCCTTGATGACGCACACCAACATTGGAGCAGCTTCGGCCCGCGATCAGCGCGAAAACGATTGAAGACAACTCGTCCGCCCCGGATGCGAACATACGTTCGTTGTGATCATCTGTGTCCTGCTCCCCCGCTTTGAGCTCACCGTCGCGGCGGCGGCGAGCGGGAGGGAGCGCGGCGAGCTGCTGAAGGCGCCGGTGGCGCTGGCGCCTGAGCCCGGCGGCACGCAGGTGATTGGCGAAGTATCGCTCGCCGCCGAGGCATTCGGCGTCCATCCCGGGATGCGGCTGGGGGAGGCGCTCGCGCGCTGTCCGCGGCTGACGCTCCTCCCGGGCGACCCGGCCGGCGTCGCGGATTCCTGGGAGCGACTGCTGGTCCGCTTGGAATCGATCGGGGCGTCGGTCGAGCCGGAGCGTCCCGGACTCGTGTGCTTCGACGCCCAGGGACTGCTGCGGCTGCACGGAGGGGTCGAGGGCGTGATCGCCGCTTGCCGGCGCGCGCTGCGCGTCTCCGCCCGCTATGGCGTCGCGCCGGCGCGGTTCGCAGCGGTGGCGGCGGCGAGCAGAGCACGGGCCCGCCGGCCGATGATCGTCGAGCAGGGCCGGGCCAGGGTGTTCCTCGCGCCGCTCCCGGTCGGCCTGCTGCGGGCCCGGCCGGCGCTGGCTGAGCTGCCGGAGGCGCTCGAGCGCCTCGGCGTGAAGACGCTGGGTGAGCTGGCGGCGCTCTCGCCGCCGGCGATCGCCGATCGCTTCGGGGCGGCGGGCCTGCACGCGCTCGAGCTGGCATGCGGCGGCGACGGCGCGCTTCGCCCCCGCCCGGCGAGCGAGTTGGTGCGCGAGTCGCTGGAGCTACCCGAAGCGGCGTCGGGCACGCAGCTCGAGCGGGGATTGGGCCTCTTGATCGACCGCCTGCTGGCCCGGCGTGAGCGCCGGGGGCGAACGCTCCGCTCCGTCGTCCTATCCGCGGTGCTGGTGGAGCACGGCGGCACCTGGCGCGAGCCGGTCGTGTTCCGTGAAGCGCTCGCCGATGCCGGACGCATGCGGCTGGCGCTGACGCCGCACCTTCAGCTGATGCCGGCGCCGGCCGACGAGCTGCGGTTGGCTGTCGAGCGCTTCGGTCCGCCCGCAGCCGATCAGCGAACGCTGCTCGAGGATCCGGCCGCGGCGCGGGCGGCACGGCTGCGGGAGGCGATCCGCCAGGCGCGGGCCGCCGCCGGTCCCGAGGCCGCGCTGCGCGTGCTGAGCATCGATCCCCACTCCCGCTTTCCCGAGCGCCGCGCGGTGCTCGCTCCGTTCGAGGGGGCTTGATGAGCGATCGTGACTGATTTACGCAACTGCTGCGAAGTGCCCTGGCGGCGCGCGGGAGCATGACCGGTCCGCGGCGTCTATCCGTGCCGCGTCGCGTCGCGGTCCGTGCCGCGGACGACGGGATACCGCGAGTCGTTGATGGCCGCGAGATCGACGCAGTGCGGGAGTCGTGGCTCGTGGAGGATCGGTGGTGGACCGAGCGTCCGCTGCGACGGCGCTACTGGGAGGTCGTCACCACCTGCGGTCGCGACGAGGTCGTCTTCCACGACCTCCAGAGCGGGAGGTGGTGGCGACAGCGATAGTTCAGCTCCGGGGTGCGAACATAAAGACATGAGCGAGAACAACGTAGAACGGGTTCGCCGCGGCTGGGAGGCGGCGTTACGCGGCGACCTGGACACGATCGGGGAGTTGCTTCACCCAGATGTCAAGTGGCACGCCGGGGATCCTTCGGCCGCCTACGCCTGTCACAACCGTGGGGAGGCGCTCGCGTTCATGCGCCGGGGACGCTTTCGCCAGTCGGGCACGGAGCTCGTCGACGTAATTGGCTCGGGCGACAAGGTCGTTCTGATCACGCGCCGGTCCTCTGAGAGCGGCGAGCCGGAGCTGACCGGCAACGTGACCACCTTCCGCGACGGCAAGGCCATCGAGATGGTGCACTACCCCAACGCCGACGACGCGCGCGCGGCAGCCGGGCTCTAGGCGATGCAGGGCGATGCGCGCGCGGCGGCGGGGTCCCGAGCCGTGATCGACCCGGGCCCGAGCGCCGTTGGAACATGGAGCGGCGGGCGCTTCATGCGCTTCGGCGAGCCGCTCGACGAGCAGCGGCTGCTCGAGCTGATCACGCCCGACGAGCACATTCGCACCGTGATCACGGCCGACGTCTACGGCGCCGGCGAGGCGGACAGGATGCTGGGACGGGCGCTGGCAGGCCGTCCGCGCGAAGACTTCTGCGCCGTGGGCGCCGTGGGCCACGATTTCTATACGGGCCAGCGCGACGGTGCCAAGGGCTTTCCTCGTTTCACCGATCCCGGTCTACGAAGCGAAAGCGGCTACGCCGACTACCTGACGACGGCCACCGAGCGCAGTCTCGAGCGCTGCGGACTCGATCGCTTCGACCTGCTGCTGCTCCACAACCCCGATCGCACCGGCTACACCAGCGAGACTGTATGGGCGGGGATGGCGGCCCTGCGCGAGCGCGGGCTGACGCGGATGATCGGCGTGGCCCCGGGCCCGGCCAACGGCTTCACGCTCGATCTGATCGACTGCCTGGAGCGCTTCGGAGCGCTGATCGACTGGGCGATGATCATCCTCGGTCCGCTCGAGCCCTGGCCCGGCGAGCTGTGCCTGGAGGCCGCATCCCGCGCGGGCGTCAAGCTCATCACCCGGGTGGTCGACTACGGCGGGCTGTTGTTCGACGACGTGCTGCCAGGCCAGGAGTTCCCGGCGCAGGACCATCGCGGCTTTCGTCCTCCGGGCTGGATCGAGGCGGGGCGCGAGCGGGTCGACGCCATGCGCCCGATCGCCGTCAAGCACCGCCTGACGATGCTCCAGCTGGCCTGCCAGTGGAACCTGGCGCACGCGCCCGTCGAGCTGCGTGGCTCCGACGCTGATCCAGGAGATCGGCCCCCACGCCCGGCCGGTGGAGGACAAGCGCGCCGAGCTCGCGGCGCTGCCGTCGGAGCTGCTGCTCAGCGCCGAGGACGTGGACGAAATCCGCGCGCTCGGCGACAACACCGGCTGCATGGCGCTCAAGGGCGCGAGCCCGGACCACGCGGGTGAGATGCGGCCCGACCGCTGGCGGCTCGACGAGCACCTGGTAGAGCTCGCGCACCGCTGGCGGATCGAACCCGAGCGCGACCTCGCGCAGGTGGGCGCCCGGGGGTAGCGGCGCGACGACGATGGCGCGGCTCATTGGCATCAACCACATCGCGCTCGAGGTGGGCGACATCGACGAGGCGCTGGCGTGGTACGGGCGCCTGTTCGAGTTCGAGCTGCGGGGGCGCCACGGCTCACGCATGGCCTTCATCGACATGGGCGACCAGTTCATCGCCATGTCCTCGGGCCGCACCCAGCCAGCCGACGGCGCACGGCACTTCGGTCTGGTCGTCGACGACAAGGAGGACGTCCGGGGGCGCCTGCGAGAGCAGGGCATCGACGTATCGTCCTCCGGCTCGCTTGACTTTCGCGACCCCTGGGGCAACCACGTCCAGGTCGTCGACTATCGCCAGATCCAGTTCACGAAGGTCCCGGCCGTGCTTCGGGCCCAGGGGGTGGAGGGGCTCGAGAAGACCCCCGAGGCGCTGCGGGAGCTTCGCGACAAGGGGCTGATAGACCAGTAGGCCGGCGCTCATGAGCGCCGGCCCCGGCCGGAACATTACGATGCGGGATGCCGGCCTGCGGCGGCGGCCGCGCGCACATGTGCGGCCCCGTTCCGATTGATGAACCTCGGCTTCCGCTAGCTCACTCGAGCCACTCGGTCTGCATCTTCGGGGCGGCATGGATGCAGATCATGCGCGAGCGTCCAGGGCCCCGATTGGTGAACTTGTGGGGCACGTTCGGCGGGGCGATCACGATGTCGCCGGGCCCGATCTCGAGCAGCTCTTCGCCCAGTTGGAAGGTCAGTTCACCCCGCTCGACGACCCAGGTCTCGTCGTAGGGGTGCTGGTGGAGCTTCGGCCCCTGCCCGGGCTCGCTGTTGTCAAGGATGATCGAGATCGACGCCCCGTGGTCGGCGCCGTAGAGCGTGTTGCCCTCCAGCTCGACGGACTTGACGATCGGCACTAGTCGTCGCCTCGCATCCAGTCGCAGCCAATCGAGATGTCTTCGACCTCCAGCGCGGCGGCGACATTCATCCACGCGCCGTAGCGGAAGAACTCGTCGATCCGTTCCGAGTCCGGGACGGGAACCCCGCAGCGCTCCGACGTCTCGTGCGCCAGCCGCTCGACGTGCCCCACGAGGCCCGCGTAGAGCGTTCGCACCCGCTCGCGGATCTCGGGGTCGTCGCAGGCGGCATAGGCGTGGTGCTGGAGCATCAGGTAGTCGCGGTGCTCGGATTGCAGCAGCTCCCCGTAGGCGTTGCCCATCGCCTTGAGCACGTCCGCGTCGGGCTTGGCGATCGCCGGGTCGTAAGCGGCCGCGGCCTCGGTGAAGGTCTCGCTCGTGAGCTCAAAGCCGCGCTGCACCGCGGCCAGGAACAGCTCCTTCTTAGAGCCGAACAGGCTGAACACGTACGGCTGCGCGACGCCCACACGTCGCGCGATCCCGTCCACCGGGGTGCCATACAGGCCGCGGCGGGCGAACTCGTGCACGGCCGCATCGATCAGCGCGTCCCGGCGCTCCGACGCCGGGACGCGCTGGCGGGTTGTCTTCGCCGCGACGCTCATGCCAGTGCCGCCACGGTATCGACTTGGGCGGCCGCTTCGGCGGTGGTCGAGAACGGCAGCGCCGCCGCGATCAGCGCCCCGCCGGCCAGCACCGCGACGCCCACCCACATCGCCGGGACCAGACCCGAGACGAACGCCTGCGGCGAGAGGTAGCCGCCGTGGCTGGTGAACACCGTGGCCATCACGGCGATTCCCAGCACGCCGCCCAGCTCGCGGATCGCGTTGGTGGCGCCCGAGGCCTGTCCGGCCTGCTGCGCGCGGACCGAGCTCAGCACTGCGTTGGCAGACGGCGCGAACACCAGCGCCATGCCCGCGCCGGCCAGGATGAACGGCGCGATCATGCTGACGTAGCTCTGATCGACCGAAGCCAGCGTTGTCATCCAGCCCAGCGCCAGGGCCTGGAGGCCCAGGCCGGCGGCCATGAACACCCGGCTTCCGAAACGCTCCGAGAAGAAACCCGCGAGGGGCGAGACCACCATCGAGGCTCCCGTCCACACGAGCAGCTTCACCCCGGCTTGAAACGGGCTGTTGTGAAGCACGTTCTGCATGTACTGGCTGAGGAAGAAGATCGAGCCGAACATGCCGAAGTACATCGACAGCGAGACGACGTTCGTGACGGCAAAGCTCCGCTTGGTGAAGAACTGCATCGGCAGCATCGGCTCCTCCGCGCGCAGCTCGTAGGCCACGAAACCGATCACCAGCAGTGCCCCGGCCAGGAGCGCGAACACGATCTGCGGGCTGCCCCAACCCTCTGATTGCGAGCGGACCAGGCCGTAGACGATCCCGAACAGGCCGCTCGAGGCCAGCGCCAGACCGGGCAGGTCGAGCCGGCGGGAGGGGCCGTGGCTCTCACCGAGGCGGGCGATGGCCAGCGGCACGAGCACGATCCCGATCGGGACGTTGATCCAGAAGATCCAGTGCCAGGAGAGCGCCTGGACCACCGCGCCGCCAACCAGCGGTCCGAGCGCCACGGCGACGCCGCTGATCCCCGACCATACCCCGAGCGCCACGCCCCGCCGCTGCGGCGGGAAGGCGTCGGCCAGGAGCGTCAGCGTCAGCGGCGTGACGATGGCGGCCCCGAGGCCTTGGGAGGCGCGCGCCGCGATCAGCAGGCCGGTCGTTGGCGCCAGCGCCGCGGCCGCCGATGACAGCGTGAACAGGCCGATGCCGGCGATGAACATGCGCTTGCGCCCGAAGCGGTCGCCGAGCGCCGAGCCCGTGAGCAGGAACACGGCGTAGGCCAGCACGTAGGCGTTGACCGTCCACTCCAGCGACTGGATCGACGCTCCCAGGTCGCGGTGGATGCTCGGCAGCGCCACGTTCACGACCAGGTTGTCGAGCACCACCATGAACAGGCCGACGGACACGATCAGCAGCGTCCAGAAGCCGCCGCGCCCCGAATCCTCAGTCGCTGCTGAGGCCTTGCCTGCGGGAGATTCGGTGTTTGCCATTTCGTCCTCCAAGTTCTTAGTGACTGCTAACTACGCAAAGCTTAGCAGCGACTAATAACTTGTCAAGCCAGCAGCTCGTCCAGCGTGCGGCTCAGGGCATCGGCGATCAGCTCGAAGTGGGCGGGCGTAACCGTCAGCGGCGGAGAGACGGCGAGGCCCGACAGCAGCGGCCGGACGATGACGCCGAGCTCTCGGGTGCGGGCGAATGCTTCTTGCACCGCGGCCGGCCGCGCCGATAGCAGCTCCCGATCGAGCTCCAGCGCCGCCAGCAGCCCGACACCGCCACGGAGCTCCGCTACCAGCGGGTGCTGGGCGAGGGGCTCGAGCGCGCTCAGCAGCTCCGACTCGAGCTCGCGCCCGCGGGCCACCAACCCATCGCGCTCGAGGATGTCCAGATTGGCGAGCGCCGCCGCGCAACAGGTGGCGTGACCTGCGTACGTGGCCCCGTGGCGAAAGACACGCGCGCCGTCGCCCGTCCAGAACGGTTCCGCTACGCGATCGGAGACCACAACACCACCGAGCGGCAGGTAGCCGCTCGTCACGCCCTTGGCGAAGACGATCATGTCGGGCTCGACGCCCCAGCGCTCGATCCCGAACCAGGTCCCCAGCCGGCCGAAACCGCAGATCACGGAGTCGACCACCAGCAGCACGCCGGCGTCGCGACACAGGCTTGCAACCCCCTCGATGTACCCCTCGGGCGGCGGGTAGACGCCGCCTGCCCCGATCACGGGTTCGATGAAGAAGGCGGCCACCCGGTCCTCGCCCAGCCGGGCCAGAGCCTGCTCCAACGCCTCGAGCGAATCGTGCTGCACGACCGACACGCCGGCCATCAGGTCTCCAAACCCCGTCCGGTTTGGCTCGATGCCTGCCAGCGCCGTGCCGTACCCGTGGGTGCCGTGGTAGGCCGCGGTGCGGCTGAGGATGTGGGTCCGCTCGGGCTGGCCCCCCGCATCCCAGTAGCTGCGTGCCAGCTTGGCCGCCGTCTCGATGCCGTCGCCCCCGCCGCTGCCGAAGAAGACCCGCCCGTCGCCGGGCACCGGCGCCAGCGCCGCAAGGCGCTCTGCCAGCTGGAGCACGGGCTCGTTGGCGAAGTCGCCGAATGCCGAGTAGGTCTCGAGTCGGGCGAGCTGCGTGGCGACCGCATCCGCGATCTCGCGGCGGCCGTGGCCGACGTTGGCGTACCACAGGCTCGCCGTGGCGTCCAGGTATCGCCTGCCCTCGACGTCCCACAGCCAGACGTCGTCGCCGCGGGCCAGCACGAGCTCCGACGAGCCGACCGCCGACATGTCCGCGAACGGATGCCAGAACGCCGTGTGGCGGCGGTCCTGTGACATGACCAACAGCTTGCCAGCCGCCGCCCGCGCCGGCGACTGTCGGATGCTCCAAAACCGTCGCGCGGGTTTGTCCTCCGCGGAGGTTGCGCCGTTGCGGGCTGGGAGCGTTAAATGGGTCCCTTGATCCCGAACCTGACATGAGGAGAGGAGAGCGGGATGAGTGATCAGCGTCCCACCCTCGATGTCAACGTCGACATGGGAGAGAGCTTCGGCCGCTGGCAGCTGGGCGACGACGCCGCGATGATGCCGCACATATCCTCGGCCAGCATCGCCTGCGGATTCCATGCGGGCGACCCGAGGACGATGCGACAGACCGTACGGGCGGCCGTCGAGCACGGTGTGCAGATCGGGGCGCATGTGGCGCTGCCCGACCTGCTTGGCTTCGGTCGCCGGCGCATGGCCGTCTCGGCGGACGATTTGCGCGACTACGCCGTCTACCAGATCGGAGCGCTGGCGGCGTTCGTGCATGCCGAGGGCGGGGAGCTTGGGCACGTCAAGCCACACGGTGCCCTCTATGCGATGTGCTCCAGCGATCCCGAGCTCGCCGGCGCGGTGGCGAAGGCCACGGCGGAAGTCGATCCCGAGCTGCTGCTGTTGCTGTTGAATCGTGACGTGGCGCCCGCCGTCGAGGAGCACGGCGTCCGGCTCGTGCACGAGGCATTCGTGGACCTCGAATACAGCCCGGACGGCACGCTGCGGATCGAGGCCGTCAAGCAGGCCTGGGACCCGGAGCGCGTCGCCCGGCGAGCCGTGCGACTGGTCCGGGAGGGCGTCGTCGACGCCGTGGACGGGAGCGATCTGAGCATCCGGGCGCCGACCGTCTGCATCCACGGTGACGCTCCGAACGCTGTCGAGATCGCCGCCAGGGTAAAGCAGGCACTGCAGGAGGCGGGCGTCGAGATCGCTCCCCTGGGGCAGACGCTCGCCGGTGAGACCGCGGTCGGAGGAGGCCAGCGATGAGCGCCGCGGCCAGCACGATCGTCGATCAGCGCCCCGCGGCCGGCGGCAAACCGAGCGTCACGCTTCGCCAAGCGGGGGACCGCGCGCTGCTCATCGAGTACGGCGAGATGGAGCTCGACCTGGGGCTGAACTTCCTCGTGCTCGCGTTCGACAAGGCGCTCGCCGAGCACCCGGTGGAAGGGCTGATCGAGACAGCTCCGGGGTTCCGGACGATGCTGGTGAGCTATGACCCGCTGCGCCTCTCGACCGGCGATCTCGTCGACCATCTCCGCGGCGTCCACGACGAGCTCCCGGAGCAGGGAGAGATCGAGATCCCAAGCCGCACGATCGAGATGCCGATCGCGCTGGACGACTCCCAGACGCGCGGCGCCGTGGAGCGCTACATCCACAGCATCCGCCGCGACGCGCCGAATTGCGAGGGCGGCAACAACATCGACTACATCGTCCGCTGCAACGGCCTCGCCGATCGAGACGAGTTCTACGAGCAGGTTCTGTCGACCGAGTACTGGACGGGCTTCATCGGCTTCTTCCCGGGGCTGCCGTTCATGTTCCCAACAGACCCGCGCAACGTCGTCGTGGTGCCGAAGTACAACCCGACGCGGACCTGGACCCCGGAGGGAGCCGTCGGGATCGGCGGGCCGTGCTTTGCGATCTATCCGGTCGAATCGCCCGGCGGGTATCAGGTCTTCGGCCGCAGCATTCCCGTCTACGACCTACAGAAGCGCAACGCGGCGTTCCGAGACGATGAGCTGCTGCTGAGGCCCGCCGACCGCGTCCGCTTCCACCAGGTGAGCGAGGAGGAGCTGATGTCGCTGTTCGAGGACGTGAGGGCCGACCGCTACGTCTATCGGATCGAGGAGGAGGTCTTCGACGTCGGTGAGTACATGAGGTCCGTTGAGCGGCTGCGCGACGAGGCAGAGGAGCGAGCACGGCGTCGCCTGGAGGCGTCGGCGGCTACCCCGGTCCCATAGAGAGGAGGTCACGATGGCCAGCGACAAGCACGCAGAGGTGCTGGAGGGCGGAATCCAGTCGACCGTCCAGGACTATCCAGGCCGACCGGGGATGTTGCGCAAGGGGTTCTTCCCGGCGGGCGCGATGGATAGCTTCGCCATGCGGGCAGCCAATCTGCTGGTCGGCAACCCGGAGACTGCAGCGGGCGTCGAGGTGGCTCTGGGCAAGCTCTCGCTGCGCTTCGAGACGGATGTCCTGATCGCCGCCTGCGGCGCCGAGGTGGAGCTCACCATCGACGGAGATGTGATTCCGCTCTGGGAGAGCCGCGCCGTCAAGGCCGGCTCCGAGCTCAAGATGGGCAGCGCCCGTGGTCCAGGCGTTCGCATCTACCTGGCCTTTGCCGGGGGGATCGACGTGCCGGAGCTGTTTGGCTCGCGAGCGACCTACACGATGGGCGCGCTCGGCGGCGTCGATGGCCGAGCGCTGCGAGCAGGAGATCGCCTGCCACTCGGCGATGCCCGTGGCGACGGGCGTCCCCGGCGCTTCAAGCAGAGCGCCCGGCCCGCGTACGCCCGCGAATGGGAGATCGAAGCCGTCGCCGGCCCGCAAGGGGCCCCGGACTACTTCACCGAGGAGGACGCCCGGACCTTCTTCGAGCGCGGCTGGCCGGTCGATCGCAACTCGGACCGCACCGGCATCAGGCTCGAGTCGTTCAAGTTCCAGTGGGCGCGCGAGGGCGGCGGGGTGGCCGGGGGCCATCCCTCGAACATCCTTGACAACCCCTACCCGGTTGGGGCCGTCAACATCAACGGCGATCTACCGGTGATCCTCGGCCCGGACGGTCCCACGGCCGGCGGGTTCATCGTGGCCGCCACGGTCGCCCACGCCGCGCTGTGGAAGCTCGGACAGGTGCGGCCCATCGGCGGCGACAAAGTGCACTTTCGCCAGGTGACGGTGGAAGAGGCGGCCGAGCTCGAGCGAGCGCAGCGCGAGATCCTGACCGAGGCGAGTCTCGAAGACGCCTAGCGGCACGAGTCTGCCACCGACATCCCGACGAGAGGAGCTCTAGAGAATGGCCGAGAAGACGATCAAGGCGCCGATTCCCGGCACCTTCTACCGCCAGCCGAGCCCGGAAGCCGATCCCTTCAAGTCCGAGGGCGACAAGGTCGATCCGGGTGACGTCGTCGGGCTCGTGGAGATCATGAAGAACTTTCACGAGGTCAAGGCGGAGGAGGGCGGCACCCTCGAGCGCTTCCTGGTCGAGACCGAAGACGCGGTGGAGGAGGGCGACGACATCGCCACGCTTCAGGACTAGCCGGTGAAGGTGCTGATCGCGAACCGCGGCGAAATCGCGCTGCGGATCGTGCGCGCCTGCCGCGAGCTCGAGCTGGAGAGCATCGCCATCTACTCAACCGCGGACGAGTCAGCGCTGCATGTGCGCAAGGCCGATCGGGCAGTGTGCATCGGCAAACCCGCCGCCCGCCACAGCTACCTGAACATAGATGCCGTGATCGACGCCGCGCGTGAGGCCGGGGCCGACGCAGTTCACCCCGGCTACGGCTTCCTGGCCGAAAACGCCGAGTTCGCCCGCAGGTGCGTGGAAGCTGGTCTCGTCTGGGTTGGGCCCTCGCCCGAGGCGATCGACAAGCTGGGGGATAAGGCGGTCGCACGGGAGCTCGCTCGCCAAGCGGATGTCCCGGTCGTGCCCGGTACCGCGGGAACGCTCGCGCCGCAGGATGCGATCTCGGTCACCGAGGAGATCGGCTATCCGGTGATGGTCAAGGCCGCGGGCGGAGGGGGCGGTAAGGGGATTCGCGTCGCTCACGACGCCGACGAGCTGCGCAAAGGCGTGGACGATGCCGCGCGCGAGGCTCAGGCCGCGTTCGGCAACCCGGCCCTGTATGTCGAGAAGCTCATCGAGCGCCCCCGCCACGTGGAGGTTCAGGTGCTGGGAGACCCGGAGGGGAACGTGATCCATCTCTACGAGCGCGAGTGCTCGGTGCAGCGCCGGCGTCAAAAGCTGATCGAGGAATCGCCGTCACCGGGAATCGACGGCGGCACCCGGGAGGAGATGGCTGCCGCCGCGGTCCGTCTGGCGGAATCGGTCGGCTATGCCGGCGCAGGGACGGTCGAGTTCATCGTCGACCGCGACGGCGGTTTCTACTTCATCGAGGTCAACACCCGGATCCAGGTTGAGCATCCGGTGACCGAGGTGATAACGGGCGTCGACATCGTCAAGCAGCAGCTGCTGATCGCCGCCGGGGAGCGTCTCAAGCTATCCCAGGACGAAATCGCCCAGCAAGGAGCGGCGATCGAGTTCCGCATCAACGCTGAGGATCCCGATCAGGACTTTCGTCCCGCCCCCGGAGAGATCTCCGAGCTCGAGCTACCCGGTGGTCCCGGCGTGAGGGTGGACACCGCGATCTACGCCGGATACAAGATTCCGCCGTTCTATGACTCGCTGGTGGCCAAGCTGATCGTCTGGGGCGGCGATCGCCAGGAGGCGCTGGCGCGCGGGCGCCGGGCGCTCGAGGAGTTCACGATCGGCGGCCTCACCACCACGATCTCGTTTCATCGGCGGATGCTGGATGACCCGGGCTTTCGCCGCGGTGACTACCACACCGAGTACCTGGCCGAGAAGGCGCTGGCCTGAGACCCGGCCGCTAGCCCAGCAGCAGGGCCGCGATCGACGCCGCCTGCTCGACGTCGGGCTGCGTGCCGACCACGGTGTCGTGGTAGATGAAGCCCTCGGTCATGCGGACGATCGCGTAGGAGAGCGTGTCGGCGCTCGCGCGTAGCTCGAGCGTGCCCGCCACCTGCTCCTCGCGCAGCAGGGCCGCGAAGTCGCTGGCGGTGCGCGGCTGCACGGTGCCGTTCTGCGAGGTCAGCAGTCGCAGCGCGGCATGAGTCTCCTGCTTGAGGAAGATCTGAAGCGGTTGCGCCCCCACGATTTCGCCGACGTGTCGGCGGAAGACGGCCAGCACGCGGTGGGCGCCGGTGTGGTCGGGATAGTCGGCTTTCGCCCGCTCAAAGATCTGGTGCGAGAGCGACCACAGGACATCGCTCAGCAGGCGGTCGCGGTCGCCGCACCAGCGATACAGCGTCGTGCGGGAGATGTTCAGCTCTGCTGCCAGCAGCTGCATGTCGAGCCGTCTGCCCTCCAAAAACGTCCGGCGGGCGAGGCGGAAGGCGCCTGCCGGGGTGGCCTGGGTGCGGCTGCGCTCCGCCCCTGGGACTCGGAACGCACGTAGCGCGAGCGACTCCTCCACGCCCCCGGGCAAGAGCACAGCGGACTTGCCGTCCGTGCTCATGGCAGAGAATGTTTACAGATCTCAGAGATGTCGCTTGTGATGCAGATTGAACATCTGTATATCTAGCGTTCGTGGAGAGGGAGCGTTCAGCGCTCGGCGCCGCCTTGACTGTCCGCGACGTCACCGTGAGATTCGGCGGCGTCGTGGCGCTAGACGGCGTCTCGCTCGAGGTCCAGCGGGGCGAGGTCCTGGGGATCATCGGCCCCAACGGGGCGGGGAAGACGACCCTGTTCAACGTCATCTGCGGGTTCGTGGCGCCCGAGCAGGGGACCTTCAGCTGGCGGGGTGAAGTGGTCGAGCGGATGCGTCCCCACCGGCTGACGCGTTCGGGCATTTCACGGACCCTGCAGGGAGTCGGTCTGTTCGAGCGCCTGACGGTGATCGAGAACGTGATGGCCGGCGCCGAGCGGTTCCGGCGGGCCGGGGTCCTCGGCGGGTTGCTGGGCCTGCCGACGTCCGACCGGGACGAGCGCGCGCTGCGGGCGCGGGCGCTGACGGCGCTGGCGCGCGTGGGCTGCGAGGAGATGGCCGAGCGTCTGCCGGCGACGCTCCCCTACGCACAGCGAAAGCGCGTCGCGCTGGCGCGCGCGCTGGTCTCCGAGCCAGAACTGCTGTTGCTCGACGAGCCGGCGGGAGGGCTCGACGCGAAGGAGCTCTCCGAGCTGGCGAAGGTCGTCTCGTCTTTCGGTAGCGAAGTGGCGGTGATGCTGGTCGAGCACCACATGGACTTCGTCACCTCGGTCTGCGATCGCCTCGTGGTGCTCGACTTTGGGCGCGTCATCGCCGAGGGGCCGCCGCCGAAGCTCAGGCAGGACCCGCGCGTGCTTGACGCCTACTTGGGCCGCGAGGCCGAGGCCGAAGAGTCCGTCCCGGCGGGAGCAGCCGATGCTGGCCGTTGAAGCGCTCACGACCGATTACGGACCGGTGCGGGCGTTGGCCGGCGTGTCGCTGCGGGCCGAGCCGGGCACGGTGACAGCGGTGCTGGGAGCCAACGGCGCGGGCAAGACGACCCTGCTGCGGACGATCTCGGGTCTCGTCAGGCCAAGCGCGGGGAGCGTGCAGTTCGACGGCGAGGACATCACGGGCTCGGCGGTGGAGGAGATCGTGCGGCGCGGCCTGGCGCACGTGCCCGAGGGACGAGGAGTTATCGGCGAGCTATCGGTGGAGGAGAACCTCCGCCTGGGCGCACTTTGGCGGCGACGTGACGCCGCGCCCCTGTCCGAGATGTACGAGCTGTTCCCGCGCCTTGAGGAACGCCGCAGCCAACCTGCGTCGAACCTCTCGGGCGGGGAGCGGCAGATGCTGTCGATCGGGCGGGCGCTCATCTCGCGACCGCGGGCGCTGCTGCTCGACGAGCCGTCACTGGGGCTCGCGCCGGCGCTGGTGGCGCAGCTCATGAGCCTGGTGCGCAGGCTGGCCGACACGCTGTCGCTGGCGGTGCTGCTCGTCGAGCAGAACGCGCGCAGCGCGCTGTCGATCGCCAACCGCGGGATCGTGCTCAACCTGGGGCAAGTGGTCGCCGACCAAGCGCCCGAGACGCTGCGGGCGGACGAGCGACTGCGGCACGCCTATCTGGGGTTCTGAGCCATGACCAAGTTCATCGACCTGACATTGAACGGCGTGTCCACGGGAGCGATCTACGCGGCCGTCGCGCTGGCACTGGTGTTGATCTGGCGCGCCACGCGGATCGTCAACTTTGCGCAGGGCGGCATGCTGATGATCACCACGTTCATCGCCTGGGCGGTGTTCAGCGCGTCGGGTTCCTACGTCCTCGGCTTCGTCGTCGCCCTGGCCACCGGGCTGGTGCTGGGGGCGGTGGTCGAGCGCCTGCTGATCCGGCGCGTTGAGTCCGCGCCGCCGCTCAACGCAGTCATCGTCGCGCTCGGCCTGCTGGTCCTGCTGCAGTCGGTCGCCGGCATGATCTGGGGGAACACGCCGAAGTCTTATCCAGCCGCATTCTCGATCCGCGGCTACAAGGTGGGCGGGACGACGCTGCTGTTCGCGCCCAACGACACCTTCATCGTGCTGCTGGTGATCGGCGTCGCGCTGGGCCTGGCGCTGATGTTCCGCTACACGTCGGTCGGCCTGAGGATGAGGGCGGCGGCGTTCCAGCCCGAGGTCGCACGCCTGGTGGGCGTGCGCGTGGGGCGGATGCTGACGCTCGGCTGGGCGCTGGCGGCACTGGTGGGCTCGATCGCCGGAGTGCTCGTGGCGCCGTCGGTGTTCGTGGGACCGAACACGTTCGATCCGATCCTGATCTTCGGCTTCACGGCCGCGATCCTCGGCGGGCTGGACAGCCCGCTCGGCGCCGTGATCGGCGGGTTGGCGCTCGGTCTGGCCCTCTCCTACGTATCGGGCTACGAGGGCTCGTCCGTGGTCACCTTGGCGGCGATGGTGATCCTGGTGGCCGTCCTGATGGTGCGCCCCAGCGGGCTGTTCTCGATCGCCCAGGAGCGGCGCGTATGACGGCGCTCGCCGCACGCGTCCGGGCGCCGCGGACGACGCTCGTCCGCTCGGTGGGGATCGTGCTGGCTGGCGCGCTGGTGCTCCTGCTCCTGAGCGAGTTGTTCAGCTCCTACAACAACCTGCAGCTGGCGACGGGCGCCTACTACTTCATGGTCCTGGCTGGGCTGACGGTCTTGATCGGCGTGAACGGTCAGATCTCCTTAGGGCAGGGCGGCTTCATGGCGGTGGGCGCCTACACGGTGGCGTTGCTGATCGGCAAGCAGGGGTGGCCGCTACTGCCGGCACTAGTGGCGGCCGTGCTGGCCACGGCCCTAGTCGGGATCCTGGTCGGCGCCGCCGCAACCCGGCTCCGGGGGCCGTACCTGGCCGGCGTGACACTTGCATTCGCCATCGGCCTGCCCGGGCTGGCGGACAAGTTCTCGGGACTGTTCGGCGGCGACAACGGGCTGACGATCAACCCACCGGTACCGCCGTCGGGCCTGGGCGCCAACTTCCCGCTCGAGCGCTGGGAGGCCTGGATCGCCTGCCTGGGAGCGCTGGTGGTGATGTTTGTGCTCTACAACCTGCTGCGGAGCGGCACCGGACGCGGGCTGCGGGCGGTTCGCGACGACGAGATCGCCGCGTCGCTCTGCGGGCTGCACGTGGCGCGGGCGCAGACGCTGACGTTCGTGATCAGCGCCGCGTGCGCCGGGCTTGGCGGCGGGATGCTGACCTTGGTCCTCCAGCTGGCCTCTCCCGGGGCGTTTCCGTTGCAGCTGTCGTTGTCGCTGCTGACTGCGGTCGTGCTCGGTGGGCTGGGCTCGCTGACCGGCGCCATCTGGGGCGCCGCGCTGCTCGTGCTGTTGCCGGGCTGGACCACCGATCTCGCCAACTCGTTCTCGCTCTCGCGCAATGTCTCGGCCAACCTGCAACTCGGGATCTATGCCGTGATCCTGATCGCGGCGATGCTGCTGTGGCCGAGCGGGATTCAAGGCGGCCTGCGGGCGCTTGCCCGTCGGCTCGGACCGAGCTTCGAACGCTTCAGGGCGCGGCCGTTGGTGGGCGGCGCCGAAAATCAACCCTAGGAGGAGAGACATGAGATTGCTCACTGGCAGGCGGGGGCAATGGCTGGCGGTTGTTGCCGCCTTAGGCGCTGTCGGCGCGGTCGCGGGCTGCGGCTCCTCGAGCAGCAGCTCGCAACCTGGGCTGTCGTCCACCAGCATCACGTTCGGCACGCATCAGCCGCTCACCGGGCCGGCCGCTCCCGGCTACAGCGAGGTCGCGCCCGCATCGCAGGCGTACTTCAACTACGTCAACGCCCAGGGAGGGGTGTTCGGCCGCAAGATCCATCTGGACATCAAAGACGACGCCTACAACCCGACCAACACCGTCAACGTCGTGCACCAGCTGGTACTCCAGAGCCACGTCTTCGGGACGTTTGAAGGGCTCGGGACTCCGACCCACACGAAGGTCGTGGGCTTCTTGAACGCGGAGAAGATCCCCGATCTCTTCGTGGCCACCGGCTGCCCATGCTGGGACAGCGCCAGCGCGCATCCCTACACGTTCGGTTCGATCATGAACTACACGATCGAGGGCAAGATCCTCGGGCAGTACATCAAGCAGCATTTCGCGGGCCAGAAGATCGGAGTCCTCTACCAGAACGACGACTTCGGCGGCGGTGGCCTGGCCGGAATCGAGGATGAGGTGCCGGCCTCGGACATCGTCTCAAAGCAGGCCTATGAGCCCACAGCGACCACGCTGGCGCCGCAGATCACGGCGCTCAAGGCCTCGGGAGCCAAGGTGCTGGTGCAGTTCACGGTGCCGATCTTCACCGCGATCGCGGAGCTGACCTCGTTCACGCTGGGCTGGCATCCGCAGCTGGTGGTCTCGAACGTGGGCATCGACCCCACGACGGTCGGGACGCTGTTGAAGACCGTCTCCAAGGGCAAGGCGTCCGGCACGGGGCTGATCGAGGGCGCGATCACGGACGGCTACCTGCCCTCGCCGACTGACACCTCCAACCCCTGGATCCAGCTGTTCACGAAGGTCCACGCCCAGTACGACTCGGGCGCTCCGTTCGACACCAACGTGTTGTACGGGATGGCGAACGCCTACCTGCTGGTGCAGGCGCTGAAGGCCGCGGGCAAGAACGTCACGCGCCAGGAGCTCGTCTCAACGATCGAAAACGACGGCGGTTCATGGACGGGACCAGGACTGGCCCCGCTGCGCTTCTCGAAGACCGATCACGGTGGCTGGGGTGGAGCACAGATGGGCCAGATCCGTGGCGGCAAGATCGTGCTGTTCGGCCAGTCGCTGACTACCTCGCCGGCCGCCGGCAGCGCGATCACGCCCTACACGACGCCCCAGCCGGCGCCGCCCGCCAACGGAATCCCGGCGTCCTAGGGGAGTCGGTCCGCTTGACTTCCGCCCCCGGGCACGAGCTCGCCCGGGGGCGGGTCACCGTCCCCCCGGCGGTCGCCGTTCCCCCAGGCGGGTTGCCGTCCCCCCGGGCGGGTCACCGTCCCCCCGGGCGGGTCGCCGTCCCCCGAGCGGGTCGCCGTCCCCCCGGGCGGGTCGCCGTCCCTCCGAGCGGGTCGCCGTCCCCCGAGCGGGTCGCCGTCCCCCGAGCGAACACGAAAAACGTCGCAAAGCTGACCCGAGAGCGCCGAGCTTGACCACATAAGCGTCTCCAGCACGCTTATGTGGTCACGCCAGTTCGCCGCGACCCGGGTTTGCGACGTTTTCCGCACGAGCGCGGAACGTCCGCCCACTCGGATCACGAGCGCGGAACGTCCGCCCACTCGGATCACGAGCGCGGAACGTCCGCCCGCTCGGACCACGAGCGCGAGACCGTCCGCCCCCCATGCGAACATGTGTTCGCCCATGATTCTCACCGCGCACTGACCTCACTAACGCTGAACCAGCACTTCTTGCGCCTTGCCGCCCTACGCCGAGCTTCACTGTCATTCCGCGTTCTCGTTCCTCGATGGGACCTCGCTGCCCGACGAGCTGGTGGCGGCGGCGCTGGAGCTGGGCTACGAATCGCTGGCGCTGACCGACCACAACGCGGTCTCAGGCTCGATGGAGTTCGCCGTCGCCGCCCGGGCACTCGGGTTGCGCGCGATCCACGGCGCCGAGGTCGACCTCGACGATGGGCGGCACCTGGGGCTGCTCGTCCAGGACGCGCAAGGGTGGTCGAACCTCTGCCGGATCTTGACGCGCGCGCACGCGCACACGCGCGAGGGCCGCCCGGGCTCCCCACCAACCCCTCCGGAGACTCCGCTTCAGACGATCCTCGAGCACAATGATGGCCTCGTCTGCCTGTCTGGTTGCGCACTGCGCGGCGTGCACGACGAGCCGACGTTGCAACGTCTGCGTGAAGCGTTCGGCCCCGAGCGGCTGCGCCTCGAGTTGCAGCGGCCGTTCCTGCGCGACGATCGGGCCCGCAACCGCCGGCTCGAGGGACTCGCCCGGCGGCTCGGCCTGCGGTGCGTGGCGACGGGCAACGTTCACGCCCACGCGCGTTCGCGCGCGCCTCTTCAGGACGTGTTCGTTGCGGTGCGCCTGCACTCCACGCTCGACGCCTCCGAGCCCCAGCGCCGCGGCAACTTCAGCCACGTGCTGGCCGCGCCGAGGGCCATGGCCGCGCGCTTCCCGGAACATCCGGAGGCCGTGGCCGAGTCGCTCCGGCTGGCAGACAGCCTGCGCTTCGACCTGCGCTCGGACCTCGGCTACCGCTACCCGGGCGCCGAGGACGAGGAGGGGATGCGAAAGCTCTCGGAGCTGTGCGACACGCGTCTCGCGGAGCGCTACGCGAGCGCCCGGCCCGAGCTGCGCCGCAAAGCCGCCGCCCGTCTCCAGGACGAGCTGCGGATCATCGCGACGCTGGGGTTGGCGGGCTTCTTCCTGCTTCACCACGACCTGCTAGAGCTGGCGCGCGAGGTGGCGCTCGAGGTGCGCGGGCCCGACACCGCCCGGGCGCTTCTGCCTCCCGGCCGCGGGCGCGGCTCGAGTGTCTCATCGATCGTCTGCTTCTTGACCGGCCTCTCACACGTCGATCCGATCGCCAACGAGCTACTGATCGGGCGATTCCTCAACGAGGAGCTGACCTCGCTGCCCGACATCGACCTCGACTTCCCGCGCGACATCCGCGAGGCGCTGATCCCCCGCATCCACGAGCGCTATGGCCGCGACCGCTCGGCGCTGGTGGCTGCGTTTCCCACCTTCCGGGCCCGGGGGGCGATCCGCGAGCTGGGCAAGGCGCTGGGCCTGCCGCCGGGGGAGATCGAACGCGTGGCCCGCGGTAGTGAGGGCTGGGATGCCCGCCAGGTCGGCAAGGACATCGACAACGTGTTCGACTCGCGCGTCGCCCAGGGTCATGCGCCCGCGCCCGCCGAGGGGTCCCGTGGCAGAGGTGGCCGCTGGCGCTGGCTGGCGCGGCTGGCGGCCGAGGCGCACGGGCTGCCGCGCCATTTGAGCCAGCACTCGGGCGGGATGATCGTCGCCACGCGGCCACTCGTCGACTGCTGCCCGATCGTTCCCGCGGCGATGGAGGGTCGCCAGCTCGTCCAGTGGGACAAGGACTCATGCGCCGATGGCGGCTTTCTGAAGATCGACCTGCTCGGGCTGGGGATGCTCTCGGCGGTCGAGCGGTGCGTCGAGCTCGTGGCCCACACGCGCGGGGAGCGAATCGATCTCTCGCGAATCCCGTATGACGACAAGGCCACCTACGAGTGCATCCAGGAGGCCGACACGACCGGCGTGTTCCAGATCGAGAGCCGGGCGCAGATGCAGTCGCTGCGGCGCACCCGGCCAGAGAGTCTTCAAGACCTCACGATCCAGGTGGCGATCGTCCGGCCGGGGCCGATCCAGGGCGGCGCCGTCAACCCCTACATCGCGCGCCGTCAGCGCCTGCGCGAGGACCCCGACTACCAGGTGCCCTACGAGCATCCCTCGCTCGAGCCGGTGCTGTCGGAGACGCTGGGAACGATCATCTTCCAAGACCAGGTGCTCGAGGTGGCGATTGCGTTCGCCGGCTTCTCCACGGGCGAGGCCGAGGGCTTGAGGAGGGCGATGAGTCGCAAGCGCTCCGAGGCGGCGATCAAGGCCCACCATGAGCGCTTCATCGCCGGCGCCAAGCGCAAGCACGGCGTCGACGCGCAAACGGCCGAGCGGGTGTTCGCGATGATCCAGGGCTTCTCGGGCTTTGGCTTTCCCAAGGCACACGGGGCGGCGTTCGGGCTGCTGGCCTACCAGTCGACGTGGCTGCGGGTCCACTACGGGCCCGAGTTCCTTTGCTCGCTGCTGAACGAGCAGCCGATGGGCTTCTATCCCCCCGACGCGCTGATCCACGAAGCGCAGCGGCGAGGGGTCGAGGTGCTGGCGCCCGACGTCAACCAGAGCGAGGCCGAGTGCGACATGGACGCCGAAGGCAAGCGCGTCCGGGTGGGGCTCGGCTACGTCAAGGGCGTGCGCGAGCAGGAGGTCAAGGAGCTCGTCGCCGCCAGGCACAAGGCTGGACGCTTCCGCAGTCTCTCCGAGCTGGCCTCGCGCGCCGGGGCAAGCGCCTCCTCGCTCGAGCTGCTGGCGTGGTCGGGGGCGTGCGACCCGCTGGCGCAGGGCGACCGCCGGCTCGCCCTCTGGCAGCTTGGCGTGGCGGCACCCGGACGCAGCGTTCCCGGCGGCGTGCAGCTGGCGCTGCCGCTCGACCTGCCCGCGCCGCCCGAGCTGCGCCAGCTCACGGCCTGGGAGGCGATGCTCGCCGACTACAACACCAGCGGGCTGACGGTCCACGCGCACCCGCTGGGGCTGCTGCGTACGCGTCTGCCGGCGGACGTGGTCTCGAGCCGCGACCTTGACTCGCTGCAGCACGGAACGCGGGTCAAGACGGCCGGCATGGTCGTGGCCCGCCAGCGCCCGGGCACCGCCAACGGAATCGTGTTCGTGCTGCTGGAGGACGAACACGGCACGATCAATCTGATCGTCCCCTCGGCGGTGTACGAGCGCCACCGCCTGACCGTCAGGACCGAGCCCCTGATGCTCGTCGAGGGGAGGCTCGAGCGTTTCGCGGCCGCGGGTGGGGCGACGAATGTCCTGGTCGACAGCGTCGGCTCGCTCGATGCTCCCGATCGGCCGCTGGCCGAGATCAAGGACTTCTCCATGCTTGACGAGCAGGTCCGGCGTGGCCTTCAAGAGCAGAAGGGCGGAGGTGCGCCGCGGGAGCCGGCCGCCGAGGACGAGTCGACCGTCGGCGACGGCCAGCCTGCCGCGGCCGAGGACTTCCGCGCAGTCGCCCCTCCCGTCCTCAGCTTCGCCGCCGGACGAAGGAGGTGATGCCGCCGGACGAAGGAGGTGATGCCGGCCGGACGAAGGAGGTGATGCCGGCCGGAGCCTGGCTTGCACGGTAAGCTGCCGCGCCGATGCTGGGTGTGGCGCTGTTCATTGCCTTCTGGGTCGTCCTGGGCCTTGGCCTGTTCTTCATGGCGTCCAGAAGGGGGCCGAGTGCGGTCCAGGCCGCGGTGGCGCCGCCCGTCCCTGCCTCGCGCCGGGTGCTTGGCCTGCTGACGATCGTCATCTACGTCGGGTTCGGCGTCGCGCTGCCGCTCGTGTTCCTGACCGGCAACCACTCCAACGCCAACGCACAGGTCGGAGGGATCACGCTCAACGCGGCCGAGAAATCAGGGCGCGAGCTGTTCGGGCAGCACTGCGGCGTATGTCACACGCTCGCGGCTGCCAACGCGATCGGCAAGGTCGGGCCGAACCTCGACCAGATTCAGCCCAGCGTCTCGCTCGTGGAGCACACGATCCAGTACGGCTGCCTGCAGAATCCGAGCTCCTCCCAGGCCAGCGAAACCTGTCTGGGCCAAGGGACCATGCCCTCGGGCATCGTGCAGCCCAAGCAGGCATCGCAGGTCGCCCAGTTCGTGGCTCGCGTGGCCGGTAAGGAATAGCCGCCTTCGCAGGGGCTGCGCCGGCGCCGGGCGTGTAGCCGGGCAGTAGCCGTCGGGTTGGCCAGGCGCTGCTCCGGCGCCGGGCGTGTAGCCGCGCAGAAGCCGTCGGGGCCGCGGCGGCCCGGCCAGCCGCGGCCGGCCCGCCAGGAATTCCGAACCCAGCGACATTCCCGCGGGGCCCGCGGAGGGCCCCGACGGGCGAGAAATCCCCGCATCCAGCGGCCTTCCTGGCGGCGGGGCCCCATCTGTCCAGCGCCGTTGGTAGCATCGCGCCCGATGCCGCTGAGTCTCCACCCGCCCCGGGCTGGAGAGCGGGGGATCCAGGAAGTTGGGGCTAATCGCAGCCCGATTGCCGCGTAGCGCCGCCCTTGGCGCGAGCCCGTCAGCTAACCCCGCAAGCACAAGTGAGAGGACGCCAGATGCCCGACGAAGGCAGTCGTCGCACTGTGGTCATACGTGGCCAGGTAGTTGAGCGCTATAGCCCCAGGCGACCCCCCAGTCGCAGCGCCGCCCGCTCCCGCGGTCGCTCCTACGACCGTGGGCGCTCAAAGCCCGACCGGATCGCCATGTGGGCCGTGCTGCTGGGCGTTCTGCTCCTGCTTGCCGCCGCCACAAGCTCCCATGCAGCTGTCATCCACGCCGCGGCGCATGTGGGGCACCTGACGGCCGTCCGCTAGAGCGGCAAAGCGCCCCTCCGCTAAAGCGGCAAAGCGGCCGTCCGCTAAAGCGGCAAAGCGCCCGTCGGCTAAAGCGGCAAAGCGGCCGTCCGCTCGCGTCGGCAGCCGCAGGTAGCCCGGGCACTCTGGTGGCCGGGCAACCGATCGGCGAGCCCGTGGGAAGTTATGGTCCTCTGGCGCCATACAACTTCCCAAGGCCCCGCTTGCACCGGCTCCGGCGGCTGCGACCGCGCGCCCGACGGCCATTGTTATGCCGTTAACCAACGCTGCTGATCCACCGTTTATGCCCCGACGTATAAGGGGATGAGACCGCAAATGACGCCCTTGCCTGATGGCCTGTACGGCTTGTGCAAACCGCCCCCCCGGCGTAGACTTATTTACCGTAAGCAGGGCTAGAAAGTAAAGGGCAGTTGTTGGCAAGGTTGCCCGACATAAGTGAGCCGACATGAAGATTCAGATGAGCAGGTTCCAGATTCATGACGATCTGACGGCCCCTGAGGGGTCGGTCCCGGTGCTGCGCGGCGCGCTCGCCTCAGGCGGGCAGCTGCCGAACTTCTTGGGCGTGCTGGCCGGATCTCCGGCCGCGCTTCGCGCGTACGCGCGCTTCCGCTCCGAGCTGCGTCATGGCAAGCTGACGCTGCCCACGCTCGAGCGGATCGCCCTGGCGGTCGCCGACCACTACCACTCCGAGCCGGGGATCGAGATGCACTCCCGCGCGGCGCGCAGCGCCGGGCTTCAGCTCGACGAGGTGGCCGCGGCACGGCACTTCCACTCCAAGGATCCCCGCGAGGCGGCGCTGCTGCGCTACCTGCAGGCGCTGCTCGAGCAGAACGGCCGGGCTCCCATGCACCTTCACGAAGAGGCTCGCGAGGCAGGCTGGGACGATGAGCAGATTCTCGAGGCGATCGCAGCCGTGGCGCTGGAGGCCTTCGCCGCGATGATCAATGTCGCCGGTGAGGTGCCGGTCGACGGCTCTACCGAGGCGTCGCGCACGCTGCGCGCGGCGTAAGCTTCGCTTCAGCATGGGTGCGCGCGGCGACACGGCACAGGGCGACGCCGACACCGCGGGACCCCACTGCTGCCCCCTCTACCACGAAGCAGTCGAGCTGGTCGGGCGCCGCTGGACAGGCGCGATCCTGCGCGTGTTGATGGACGGTCCGCTGCGCTTCTCGGAGATCGCCCAGGCCGTTCCCGAGCTGTCCGACAGACTGCTGTCCGAGCGCATGAAGGAGCTAGAGGGTCGGGGCATCGTGGAGCGCACGGTCAAATCCGGTCCGCCGCTGCGCGTCGAGTACGGGCTCTCTCGCATGGGTCGGGAGCTGGAGCCGGCGCTGTCGGAGATCCAGCAGTGGGCCAACCGCTGGCTGAAGCGCAGGCGTCGCGCGAGCGGCCGGGGCGGTGAAGGCTCCTCCGGCGAGAGCAGCCGCGCGCCCGAGGGCTCCTCGGCCGATGAGAGCAGCCGCGCGCCTGAGGGCGCGCCGGCCGGCGAGCGCGCGGGCGTCTAAATCCCCCGCTAGCCGAAGCTCGCGCGGCGGGTGCTCGTGCCGTGGCGCCAGCTGAGCGTTCCGCCCCGCGCGCGCAGGGAGGACTGAACGATTCCGGGCCCCGAGTCGAGCAGCGCGCCGCCACGATGGACCTCGACCGACTCCCCGTGACCGATGATCGAGCGCCCGGAGGCGATCCAGGCCACCGCCCCGTCTCGTCTCACGAGCAGCGAGCCGATCGACGGGTAGGACTCGGGCGGGACTGGACCGCTCAGGGCGGGACGGCTCGATAGCTTCAGCCCGCTTGACACCTCGAGCACGGTCACCGTCGCCGAGCCCGTATCGACGCCGCAGCGCTCGAGCGCGTAGGCCACGACGGCGCCGGCGAGCGCTACGCGCTGAACCCGCGCCGAGCCCACGCACAAGGTGCCGCGACCGAGCAGCACGCGCTTCTGCCCGGCAACCGAGCAGGCGTAGACGAGGCCCTGCAGCGCGTAGACCTGGGCGTCACGAGTGGAGGCCCTGACGCTCGATCCCGCAGGCGCGCAGCCAGCGCCGGAGGAGCGAGCGCTCCTGGCGGCCGAGCTGCCGCAGGCCCCGAGCGCCAGCCATCCCGCAGCGCCGAGCAGCGCTATGAGGCGGCTGGACACGACGGTCAGGCTAGCTCAAGCGTGGGCAGTCCGGCCCCTTCGACGAGCAGCGCCAGGGACGCGACTCATCTCTAGCTGCGGCGAGATTGCTCTACGCTGCCAGCGGCATGAGGCGCCTCGCAACTCTCCTGCTCATATTCGCCTTCGCGCTGCCCGTGGCGGCGTGCGGAAGCAGCAGCTCGGGCTCGTCAGCCTCAGGCGGCCACCACATCATCTCCAAGGTCTTTTGCGCGGTCACCGTGTACTCGCTCTACCGTGACGTGAGGGCCCACCGCCTGGGCTGGGCGGCGTTCCAGGCGCTGCTGGCACATCACAACTGCCGCCTGGCGTTCAGCCGCCCCTAGGGCGCGCACTACGGGCGCACAGGCAACACCCCACCCGTAGGGCGCGCACTACGCGCGCACAAGCAACGCCGTTTGACCAGTAGGGAACGGCTGCCCGCTTTGATGACGAACACGAATGCGCTGGCATGGGCCGCAAACATCGGTCAGTGGAGCGGTTAGGATGCGCGGGTATGCGGGTGGTGAGGATGCTGCTTTTGGCTTCGTGCCTCGGCCTGGTGGCGACTGCTACACCGGCAGCTGCGGCTTCGTCGCAGCATTGTGGATCGGCGGGCTTTCGGAATGCTCCTTCGAGCTTCGTGCGCGCGACTCGCGTTACCGGCCGTGGGTTCTCATGTCCCACGCTGCGACAGGCTGCGCTCACGTTCCTAGGCGCGCCAAGCGCGTGCTTCCGGGGCACGAGTTGCACCCAGAGCGGTATTGGTCGCTACCCGGACAGCCGGGTCTCCTGTTTGCGGAAGCGGGCAGATGTTTCGTGCAGGGTCACGATCGCTTCACGCCATGGATCCGTTTCGTTCGCGCTGCGCGGGCGCGCCTACGGGTTCAACTTCGGCTGACCGAGACCGCCGCGCGCCGAGCGCCCCCCACGTCGGTAGGCGCCGGCCGGACGACGCCGGCCGCCCCGGTGACTGACCGGCACCTCCCCGCTGCGTGAAGTTGAGAGCGCCCGGTGAGGTTGAAAGGATCTCGGGATGAGCTCCACGCTCCGGTTTGACGAGGAGGCTTCGCGGCGGAGCGAAGCGGCGTACATGACGCCCGATGTCGTCGAGCAGCGCCGTGCGGTGCGCGCGGCGTTGGCGCTCGGACAGGGTGAGAAGGTGCTCGATATCGGATCGGGCCCGGGACTGCTCGCCCGCGAGCTGGCGGCCGAGGTGGGTGCGGCGGGCTCGGTCGACGGCATCGACCCCAGCGAGAGCATGCTCGCGCTCGCGCGCCGGCATCGAGCCCCCGATGGGGCCGGGGAGATCCGTTTCGTCGCCGGCGACGCCTTGGCGCTTCCCTTTGCGGAGGGGAGCTTCGACGCCGCCGTCGCAACGCAGGTCTACGAGTACGTGCAGGACATGCCCGCGGCCCTCAGGGAGGCATTCCGCGTGCTGCGACCGGGCGGCCGGCTGCTCGTGCTCGACACCGATTGGGGGTCGATCGTGTGGCATTCAGGCGACGCCGAGCGCATGCGGCGCGTGCTGGCCGCTTGGGATGAGCACCTCGTCGACCCCTATCTCCCTCGGCGGCTGGCGCGGCTGTTGTCGGACGCGGGATTCTCGCTGACGCGCCGCGAGGCGATCCCGCTGCTGAACGCCGGCTATGACCCGAACACCTTCAGTGCCGGCCTCATGGGCTTCATCACGCAGTTCGTCCCGGGCCGCCAGGGGCTGACCGGGGCCGACGCGCAGGCCTGGGCCGAGGATCTGAAGGCGCTGGGGGATGACTACTTCTTCAGCCTCAACCGGTACCTGTTCCTAGCGGTGAGGTAGAGCTCCCCAGGCTCATAGTGGCTCCGCCTTCTCGTGCACCGATCCTCACGGACCGGATCACTCGGCCCCAGTAACCTCCCGCGTCCCTTGCCGGCCCCCCTGACAAAGAGCCCATTCGGAAACCCCCCGCGCACATCTGTCGGCGGCGGATCGGCGCGGAGCAGCGTCCTCGGATGAACTCTGACGAGGTCACCTCGCTCGTCGCCGAGCGCGACATTCGTTTCATCCGCCTGTGGTTCACAGACATCCTCGGCCAGCTGAAGGCCTTCTCGATCAACGCCACCGAGCTGGTCGACGCGTTCGAGGGCGGGATGGGATTCGACGGTTCCTCGATAACCGGGTTCAACCCGATCGAGGAGTCCGACATGATCGCCATGCCCGACCCCGCGACGTTCGCCGTGCTGCCGTGGCGACCGGCCGAGCAGGGCGTGGCGCGCATGTTCTGCGACATCCAGACGCCGGAGCGCACGCCGTACGAGGGTGACCCGCGCTACGTGCTGCGCCGGGCGCTCGAGCGGGCGCAGTCGATGGGCTTCGACCACTTCTACGTGGGGCCCGAGCTCGAGTACTTCTACTTCCGCGACTCGAAGTCCACGGAGGTCCTCGACGAGGGCGGCTACTTCGATTTGACCGCGCTGGACGCCGGCACCGACCTGCGGCGTGAGACCGTGCTGGCGCTGGAGCAGCTCGGGATCCACACCGAGTACACCCACCACGAGGTGGGGCCCAGCCAGCACGAGATCGACATGCGCTACTCCGACGCGCTGAAGATGGCCGACGACTGCATGACCTACCGCATCACGGTCAAGGAGTACGCGCTCAAGGACGGCCTGCACGCCACGTTCATGCCCAAGCCCATCTTCGGCAAGAACGGCTCGGGCATGCACACCCACCAGTCGCTGTTCCGCGGCGAGGACAACGCGTTCTTCGACGCCGAGGACCCGTACTTCCTCTCGGAGGTGGGCAAAGCGTTCATCGCCGGGCAGCTGCGGCACGCCCGCGAGATCTGCTCGATCTTCGCCCAGTGGGTCAACTCCTACAAGCGCCTGGTCCCGGGCTACGAGGCGCCGGTCTACGCGGCCTGGTCGCGGCGCAACCGCTCGGCGCTGGTGAGGGTGCCCCTGTACCACCCGGGCAAGGAGCGGGCCACGAGGATGGAGCTCCGCTGCCCCGACCCGGCGTGCAACCCCTACCTGACCTTCGCCGTGCTGTTGCAGGCTGGACTGGAGGGCATCGAGCACGGCTACGAGCTGCCCGACCCGATGGAGAAGAATCTCTACCACCTCTCGCCGGACGAGCGCCGGCGGCTGGGGATCGAGCAGCTGCCCGAGACCCTGGGCGAGGCGATCGAGCTGACGGCGGAGTCAGAGCTCGTGCTGCGCACGCTCGGCGAGCACGTGTTCAACCGCTACATCGAGATCAAGCGCCAGGAGTGGGACGACTACCGGGTGCAGGTCACGCCCTGGGAGCTCGAGCGCTACCTGCCGGTTCTCTGAATCGGGGGATGGCCGTGGCGCAGCCGGAGGACTCCGGCGCGGCCCGATCAAGCGAGGCTGGATGCCGAGCGGGCCAGCGCCGGTGGCCACGGCCCCGGTCCGATCATGATCGGACCGGCGGGCCGGCTCATGAGCCGGCCCGGAACAAGTGGATCAGTGCAGGCCCAGGATCATCCTGAAGTCGTGGGTCAGGGAGCTGAAGCCGATGACGAAGTAGTCCATGCGCTGGACCGTCTGAAGCGCCTGCTTGTCCTTGGGCTGCTGCTGGAACTGGGGCAGCGAGCCGAGCAGCGTGGCGAGCGGGCCGAAGTCGACAAACAGCGGCACGTTCGAGCCGGACTCGAGCTGGCTGCGGGCCCGCTGGAAGGCGGCGTTGGAGCTGAGCGTGCTGGGCGGCGCCAGCAGCGCGGCGAAGTTCGGCAGATCGAGCGTCGCCACCACCTCGCGGCCCAGGGAGGAAACGACCGCCCTGGGGATTGGCAGCCCGGGCTTGGTGACGGTGAACGACTTGGCCGAGCCGCTGACGCTCAGGCCGTTGTTGCGTGCCAGCAGGTTGTGGATCCCGCTCAGCAGCCTCACGGCGGCCTGCGGGTCCTGCGGGTGGAGCACCATGCCCGCGCCGAGCGTGGCCACCGAGGTTCCCTGCACCGAGAGCTCAAACCCGCCCAGCGCCGAGATCAGGTCCTGCAGGCTGACGCCGGTCCGCTGCTGGAGGAGGTTCATCAGCGTGTTGGGGTTGATCCCCTGCGACGCCGCGGCGCTGCCCCAGCCCTGTATGAACGAGCGCTCGAACGACGCGGAGAAGCTCTTCGAGAATCCCGCGCCGGTGGACAGGGCCAGCCACGACTGGGCGGGTAGCCCGCTGACGTCCGCCGCTGAGCGCCGGGCGCCGGGCGTGCCCCCGCTCGAACGTGCGTCGAGCGTGAACGCGTTCGAGGTGGCCGCCACCGACAGCGTCAGCGCGCCGCGCAGCTTGCCCGAAGCAACCTCCGCCTGCAGGGCACGCCTGACCTGGGGGCTGGCCGTGGTCAGCGACTGGAGGCCGGTCAAAAACTGCGGACCGTTGGCGTAGGCGCGGATCAGCGAGGACGACGGCAGCGCTGCCATGGCGGTCGTGAACGCTGCCTGGCCCTCCAGGCCCGAGCTCTTCGAGGCGTCGACGATCTCGTCGAACAGGGCGGGCGCGGCGGCCAGCACCACGTAGTGCCCGACCGTGCCGAACGTGACCTCGGCGCCTCCATCCGCGACCTGTTTGTAGGAGACGCCACGGTAGGAGCCGGAGGTGGGCGTCCCGTGGCGCTTCTCGTCACGCGTGATTGTGGCCATCGCCGCGCCGGTGTCGTTGCTGGGACTGATCAGCGCGTACCCATTACGTGAGAACGCGGTCACCACCAGCCCCACCCGCTGGCCGAGCCAGGGCTGAATATCGCGCTGGTAGTTGAGTCCGTCGGTGTGTAGCGAGCGGTTGACCAGCCGCTGGATGCCGGCGTCGGGGCTGTGTCCCAGCAGCTTGGTCAGCGCCTTCTCCACCCCGTCGCGCTCAGTTCCCTGCGGACGGACGGTGAACTCGACGTACGCGGCGCTGCCTGCCGGCGCGATCTGCGCCGGGTCGAGCGGCGACGGAGAGCCGCTGCTCGACCCGCAGGCAGCCGGCACCAACCCTGCGAAAGCGACGACGAGCGCGACAACCCTTGCCCGCATCCCCATGGGACGGCAGGATACATCGCTGTGCCCGCGCCTCGGATCACGGTGGTCGGCTCGGCCAACACCGACCTGGTGGCCCGCTGCGAGCGGCTGCCGCGGGCGGGGGAGACGCTCACCGACGCCACGCTCGAGCGGTATCCGGGTGGCAAGGGCGCAAACCAGGCGGTGGCGGCCAAGCGACTGGGGGCCGACGTGCGCTTCGTTGGCAAGGTCGGCAGCGACGATCTCGTGCTGCGCTCGATGCGCGAGGAGGGCGTCGACGTCTCGGGCGTGGTCCGCGACGACGGCGAGACCGGGACGGCCGTGGTGCTCGTCGACTCAGACGGCGAGAACGCGATCGTCGTGGCCCCCGCCGCCAACCGGCGGCTGCGGCCCGAGGAGGTCGAGCTCGGCCAGCCGGACGCGGTCATGTGCCAGCTCGAGATCCCGACCGAGGTGGTGGGCGCCGTGGCGCGCGCGGGGGACGCGTTCTTCTGCCTCAACGCCGCCCCGGCCCGGGGACCGCTGCCAGAGGGCGTGCAGCCCGACCTCATGATCGTCAACCGCTACGAGCGTGAGCGGGTGGGCGACTACGCCGGGCTGCTGGCGCTGACGCTGGGCGCCGAGGGCGCGGTGCTGCTGGAGGGTGGCGAGGAGATCGCGCGCGCCCGGCCGCCGGAGGTCAAGGTTCTCGATGGGACGGCCGCCGGCGACGCGTTCTGTGCCGCGCTTGTGGTCTCGCTGCTTTCGGGCATGGAGCGCCAGGGCGCGCTCGCACGAGCCTGCGCCGCGGGGGCGCTGGCCGCCACGCGGGCGGGTGCGCAGCCGTCGCTGCCGACGGCCGAGGAGCTCGACGCACTGCTGGCCAGATGAGGCGCGTGATCCTGGACTGCGATCCGGGACACGACGACGCGATCGCCCTGCTGCTGGCGCTGGGCAGCCCCTCGGAGGTGGAGCTGTTGGGGGTGAGCACCGTGGCCGGCAACCAGACACTCGAGCGCACGACGGCAAACGCCATCCGCGTGCTTGACCACGTGGGGCGAGACGACGTGCCGGTGGCGGCCGGGGCGGCGCGGCCGCTGGTGCGGGCCGCCGAGCTTGCCACCAGCGTCCACGGCGAAACGGGGCTCGACGGGCCGGAGCTTCCCGGGCCCTCGCGCCAGCCGCTCGCCGAGCACGCCGTCGACTGGATCGCCGCTGTGGTGGCGGGCGCCCAGACGCCGGTGACGCTTGTGGCCACCGGCCCGCTGACGAACGTGGCGCTGTTTTTGGCCCGCTACCCCGAGCTCGAGGACAGGCTCGAGGGGATCGTGCTGATGGGCGGCGCGATCGGCGAGGGCAATGTCACTCCCGCCGCCGAGTCCAACATTTGGTGGGACCCCGAGGCCGCCGCGCGCGTGTTCCAGAGCCCGGCGCCGAAGGTGATGGTCGGACTCGACGTCACGCATCGGGCGCTGATGAGAGACGAGCACGCCGAGCGGCTGGCGGCCGCCGGGCGCGCCGGACGGCTGGTGGCCGACCTGTACGCGTTCTACTCGCGCGCGCAGCGCCGGCGTCGCGGGCGCGATGGCGCGCCGATCCACGATGCCTGCGCGATGGCCTACGTGATCGACGCGACGCTGCTTCAGACCGTGGCGTGCGGGGTCAGGGTGGACACGGACTCTGCGCTCTCCCGGGGGCGCACGAACGTCGATCGCTTCGGTCACATGGGGTGGGAGCGCGACTGCCACGTGGCGGTCGAGATCGACGCCGGGCGCTTCCTCCAGCTGCTCGTGGAGCGGATCAGCGGGTTGGGCTGAGGCGGTTAGGGCGGCCAGGCTCAGCCGTCGGCGAGGCAGAGCGGCACCTCGCCGTACGGGTCGACGCGGTAGACCAATGACACCCGGTGAAAGCCGTCTGCGATTCCGGTCCGATCGGCGCCCCTGACCGCGAGCACAGGGCTCAGCTTCTTGCCCTCGATGACCTTGATCAGGTCCTTGATAACGCCGGGATCGTCGAGCGGGGCGGGATCGAGTCTCGCGGCCCGCAGGATGTCGTTCGCCCGCCGCTTGACTATGTGAGCCTTCCGCAGCTGAGTCACGACCTTGTTCGCTCTGGGCTCGTCAAGCCTCAGCGACAGGTATGCCTCCGCAGCTGCGTAGTCGTGCTCGGCGACATGGTCGAGCCAGCGGATCGGCACCGTACCCGTCTCCGGCTTACTGCCCTTTGCTTTTGCCATGGGGTCAATCGGCTCCCTGGTGTGGTGTGCTCAACATTCGTTGCCCACCGCGCTGGACCTGCGAGCTGCTGCGTCGCCCATCGATCGTCGAGCGGCTAGCAGGCGGGGATCGACGTGGCTTGGATCTCGGCCCGCCCGGGATCGCTTGCCCGGCGCCGTCCGGGCTCTACGATGCGACGCCAGGAGGGTCCGATCCGCGCTCAATCACCGCCTACCCCCGATGACGAACACTGGGTGAGCACCTATGCGTCCAGGAATGGCGCCGCATCAAACGCCAGGCCTGGAAGCGCAAGCCGAGTGCTCGCTCTCGCATACATCATGGCCGTCGCGATGCCACCGATCGGGTTCGCCCTGGGGGTCGCGATAGCCGTCCGTTTCAGCAACCTGCGCTCGAGGCACGGTGTGGCGATCATCGCGATCAGCATCGTGGCCGCGGTCATCTGGATCCTGCTGCTCACCTCCGGTGCGCTCAACGCCACCGGCACCAGCAACGACTACTGAGCGGTGCGGCTATGGGAGCAACCGGTCAGCTCGGGGCGGCCACGAGCGTTGCGTTTGGGCGTCCGCGCAGCGGGACGGCCTCGCCGAGGTCCCAGTGCGCGGCCTCGTGGCCTGCGGCTCGTTTGAGGACGGCCTCCGAAGCCAGGAGGCGCGATGGATGCGACTTGGCGAGCTCGGTCAGACGGGCGGCCTCGTTGACCGCATCGCCGATCAGGGTGTACTCATAGCGGTTTGCGGCGCCGACGTTGCCCGCCACGACCGACCCGGCCGACACGCCGATCGCGGCGTCGAGCCCGTCGAGCTCCAGGTGCAGTCGGCGACGCAGCTCCCGAGCCGCGGCGAGAGCCGTCGTGGCGCAATCCGGATGCGGGGCGGGGGCGCCGAACGCGCACAGGGCCGCATCGCCCTCGAACTTGTTCACCCAGCCGCCATGCAGCGTGACCACGTCCACGGCGATGCTGAAGAAACGGTTGAGCGTCTCCACCACCTCCCGCGGGTCGCGGTTTGCGGCGTAGGCGGTAGAGCCGATCACGTCCACAAACAGCATTGCGGCGTCGCGGAGCTCGCCGCCCAGCTCCAGACCGCTGGCCAGTGCCGAGCGGGCTACCTCCTCGCCCACGTGGCGTCCGAACAGATCACGAACGCGGTCGCGCTCGCGCAGCCCCGCCACCATGCGGTTGAAGCCGGCCTGCAGCATCCCGATCTCGCCGCCGTCGTCCACCTGCACGCGAGCGTCGGTGTCACCGGCCTCGACGCGGGCCATGGCATCGCGCAGCCCGCGCACGGGATGAGCCACCGAGCGAATCGCCACGAGCAACGTGAACAGCCCCACCGTGAGCGCCAGCAGGCCGAGGAAGATGACGGTGGCGGCCATGCGCCGGGGTGACATTCCCCCGCCAGCCAGGTATGCGATCGCCACCACAACGGCGCCGCACACCGCCACCGCGGTTCCGAACTCCCAAGCCAGATATATCCGGGTCGCGATCCCGGTGGAGCGCGGACGCTCCGCCGGATCCGCCCCGAGCGCCAGCGCGATCGCCGGGCGCATCATCCACTCCACCGCCAGGTAGGTCAGCGCCGAGGCGCTGAGCCCGCCGAGCACGACGAGGACCGAGATCAGCGCGCCGGCTGCATACCCGCCTCCGAACGCGATGTCGGTGATCCCCAATCCGACCCCGCCCGCAACCCACACCGCCAGCGTATGCCCGGCTTCGTGCAGCGCCAGCCGAACTGTCCGCCGACGTGTCTCACCGTCGGGTTCGCCGCCCTCCTCGAGCCAGCGACGAACCGGCCTGAAGGAGTGCCTGCCCCACACCTCGCACACGGCCCAGCACAGAGCGGTACCGGCGATCGCCGCGACCAGGACCGACGTCCGCGCCCGTGCCGGTGGCGCAGCTCCGGGAAGCGGCACGACGTAGGCCACAAAAACGTAGGTGAAGGCCGCGATCGCCAGATTGATCGGCGCGATGACCAGCGTGAAGCGACGCGTCAGCTGGCGCGGCAGCTCCGCCGTGGATACGCGCGCGCCCGTGGCCGTGTCGCGCGCGCCCGCCGCGGTGTCGCGCGCGGGTGGCGATAACGCTATTAGCTCAGATGTGCCCTGGACCGCCACATCACCATCTGTTACCTACTCCCCGCGCGCGCCGGAGTGAGCATCGTCACACTCGCGGCTTGGCCCGGGCCCTCGATGGCACGCCCAGCTGGGGTTGCGCGCTCGCGCGCCAGCCCCGGCTTGGGCGCTCGCCGAGCCGGGGCACCGTCATGGGCTCGCGCGCTAGCAGACGTTGAAGCGCGCGCTGATCGACGTCGTCGCGCGGACCGTGTTCCTGCGGTGCTTGCGCACGACGGTCTTGTTGTAAGACATGACTACCTTCACCACCTTCCCGCCCGATTTCAGACCCCGCAGGCTGAACGCCTGGGAGGCGGGTAGCCGGGTCAGGGTCAGGTTCGGCGAATAGGTGACGATGGCCACTCGCTTCAATTTGCCGTTCTTGAGCCGCCTGGACCTGTAGCGGACGTGCTTGATGCCCTTGGCGACGTAGTAGCTGGCGCGGATAAACCGCAGCTTTGTCCCCCTGGCGGTCCTGGTCTCGTAGAGCAGCGTGGGCAGCGTTGCGTTGCTGGCCGTGCAGCTAAGCAGCGATGGGACCCACAACGAGATGCTCTGGTTGCCGAAGCGCTTCGTGACGACGTGCGGAGCGGGGGGCGGGGTGGGCTGCTGTGCTGGGGTCACGTAGGTGAAGCGGGCGGTGGGGGTGGTAGGGGTGATTCCTCCAGGGGTCACCACGCGCACATCGACCGTCCCCGACCCCGGCGGGACAGTGGCGTTCAGGTTCCCTCCCGCGGCGGGGCTGAAGCTCGCCGGCGTCGATCCGAACAAGACCTGTGTCGCGTTCGAGATGCGTGAGCCGAACACGCCGATCGATGATCCTTGGGTGCCCGAGGTGCGCGACAGGCCGCTGACGCTCGGCGAAACCTCGTTTGCCTGCGTCTCTACGGCGCCGATGTCTGCGCCGTCGCTCCCGGGGGCGTTGGGGTAACCCGGCAGATCGACGGGCCGTGCGGCGCCGCGCTCATCGGTGCTCAGCCCGAACGAGCTGCCGCTGTCGATCACGGGGCTCGTGATCGCAGGCGCCATCGTCGGTGTCGGTCCGCCGTTTGACTGCAGTCCGTTCAGCCCCGGATCCTGGCCCACGAGGTCGGTGCCGTCGGTCGCCATCCCAGAGCCGGAGGTGCTCCCGATCAGCGAGAACGACGCGCTCGGCGGCGAGGCCCCAGACGCCGTGAACATGTCCGGTCCGGTCACGGCCGCGGTGTTGCCGGACAGGATCGTGTCCTGCAGCACGTTGGCGCCGGTGCCGCCCGCCGAGATCCCGCCACCGTTGCCGTTGCTGGCGCCGTTGGCGGCGTTTTTGGAGATCGTGGAGGCCGTGATCGTCATTCCGGTGCCCGAGTGGAAGATGCCGCCGCCGTCGGCGCCCGCGGTGTTGTTGGCGATCGTCGAGTTCTGGACCGTCAGGCCATAGAGCACGTGCAGGCCGGCGCCCTCGGATGCGTTGTTGTTGCTGATCGTCGAGCTCTGGACGGCGAGACCCTGGCTGGCGTACACGCCGCCGCCGGAGCTCGTTGCCTGGTTTGAGGTCACGTTGTCCCCGCTCAAGACGAGCGGGGAGCCTGCGCGGATCGCGCCGCCATAGGCGGCCGAGCCATTATTTATCGTCAGGCCGGAGATCTGGCTGGGGCTCTTCAGGCCGGCGCCGATGTAGAACGGCTGAAACTGGCTGGCGCCGCTCACGGTCAGCCCGAGCGCGCCGGGTCCGGCGATCGTGAGCGGGGCTGTGATCTGGGGCAGCGAGGACTGGAGCGCGATCGTGCCCGACATTCCCGACTGAAAAACGATCGTGCTGGCCGCGCCGCCGGTTAGGAGGCCGTAGAGGTCGCCGTAGGTGATCGCGTTGCGGAGACTGCCGATGCCGCTGTCGCCGATGTTCGTAACGGTGAAGGTCGCCGCGTCAGCCACGGCGCCCGAGACGAGCGTGGCGGCCACCGCGAGCCCCCCGGCAGTGCCTCCCCGCCGGGCCCATCTCGCGGCTCGCCGGCGGCGCCCGGTCCGCGCCCTGCGCTGGCGCCTGCTCACTCGCAGTCTCCCCCTGTGGATCGAACCCCCACGCGGCGACTATACGCCCAGGTGTTGTGGGTATGCGCAATATGCGCCTGGCATGCGCTGTGCAGCGCTTCCCTACGCTAAGCGCGTGGCGCTGGCGCTGAAGGCCCCCGTGTTCGTGGTGGGAGCGCCGTTCTCGGGCGACGCGCTGCTGGTGGATGCGCTCTCGCGAGCCAGCGGCGTGTACGCATCCAACGGCGACGAGGTCACCTTCCTCGACGCGCTGCCCGGCGCGGACCCCGCCCGGCGCGGCTGGCACAGCCACCGGCTGACGGACGAGGACGCCGGGGCGCTGGGCGCCGGGGCAGCCGAGGCGCTCGCAGTGACGCTTCGGGACCGGGAAGGGCGGCCGCCTGCGGAGAGCGCGCACGGCCTCCGGGCGGTGGCCGGCGGTCCCCGCCTGGCGCTACGGGTATCGCTGCTGGCCGCCGCGTTTCCCGATGCCAGGTTCGTGATCACCGTCCGCGAGCCACAGGACACGGTGCCGGAGATGGTCGCCGCCTGGCAATCAGGGCGCTTCGTGACGTGCCCCGAACTACCGGGGTGGGACGGGCCGCCGTGGTCGCTGCCGCTGATCCCGGGATGGTTGCGGCTCAGCGGGCGGCCCCTAGAGGAGATCGCGGTCCAGCAGTGGGCGACGATCACCGAGCTGGCGCTCGCCGACCTCGAGCCGCTGGCGCCCGAGCGCTGGGCTGTGTGCGACGTGGCCGCGCTGCTCGCCGGCCCCCGCCAGGCGCTGCGGCCCCTGTGCCGCTTCCTGGAGATCGACTACGACCAGGCACTGCTCACGCCGGTTGAGCTGGCGCGGCGCTCACTGCCCACTGCGCGCGCGGCAGCGAGTGAGGAGCTCGCCGCCCAGCTGCCCCGCGCCGCCCCTGTCGCCGCCCGGGTCAGGGAGCTGATCGCGGCGCCGGACAGCGGGCGAGCGCCATCACGGACCGCCGGCGAGGCGGGGGGCGCGGGGCCTGAGGCTGAGCCATCGCCGTTTCGTAGCGTGTCCACGGCCTCGTTCGCTCGCACCCTGGCGGCCATGCGCAGCTCGCTGATCGTCTCCACCTACCAGAGCGGCAAGCTGATCTGCGCCCGCGATTCGCGCGGGCTCCTCAATACCCACTTCCGTGACTTCGACAAGCCGATGGGCATCGGCGTCGCGCCCGGCCGCTTCGCGCTGGCCACGCGCAGCGAGGTGTGGGACTTCCGCGATATGCCGGCCGTGGCCGGAAAGCTCGACCCGCCTGGGACGCACGATGCCTGCTTCATCCCACGCAACCGACACCTGACGGGCGACGTGCTCGCGCACGAGATCGCGTTCGCCGGCGACGAGCTGTGGCTGGTGGCCACGGCATTCTCCTGTCTGGCGACGCTCGACGACGACCACAGCTTCGTGCCCCGCTGGAAGCCCGCGTTCATCAGCCGTCTGGCCGCCGAAGACCGCTGTCACCTCAACGGGCTGGCGGTGGTGGACGGCAGCATCGCTTTCGTCACCGCGCTGGGGCAGACGGACGAGGCCCACGGCTGGCGACAGGGAAAGGCCGCCGGCGGGTGCGTGATCGACGTTCGCTCGGGGGAGATCGTCTGCGCCGGGCTCTCGATGCCCCATTCGCCACGCTGGCATGACGATCGGTTGTGGGTGCTGGAGTCCGGTCGGGGCTCGATCGCCACCGTCGACGTCTCGAGCGGCGCCGTGGAGACGGTGATCGAGCTCCCGGGCTTCACGCGCGGGCTGGCGCTGGCCGGTCATCTGGCATTCGTCGGGCTCTCTCAGATCCGCGAGTCCTCCACGTTCGGGGATCTGCCGCTGACCAAGCGGCTGAAGGAGCGCGTCGCGGGGGTGTGGATCGTCGATCTGCGCCGGCCCGCGATCGCGGGGTTCCTGCGCTTCGAGGACATCGTCCAGGAGCTGTTCGGCGTCGCGCTCCTGCCGGGCGCGCGCTTCCCAGAGATCGCGGAGCCTTTCAGCACCGCGGCGACGACCTCGTTCGTCCTGCCCTGAGGCGGTTGTGGCCCTCGGGCACCAGGCACTACAGCGCCGCGGCCAGCTCCTGGGGCGTCGTCACCGGCGCCTGGCAGACAAAGTGCTCACAGACGTAAGCGGCGGCGCGTCCGTCCACGGGCTCGCGGCCCTCGAGGATGGGGACGCGTGCCGGGGTGTCGTCGGCCGCGCCGGAGTCATCGGAGGCCAACACCAGGTGCGGGCGGTAGTCGGCGCGCACCGTCCGCAGCAGCGGCTGTGGATCCGGGCCCACGATCGCCACCTCGCGCACCGGGGAGAGGTAGAAGTCAACGGCGCGAAGCAGGTGGCCGAAGGCCTGCGGATATCTGGCGGCGATCGGGGTCAACAGCCGCAGCGGGCCGAGCGCATGACGCTCGTACTTGCCCTCGCCGGACAGCAGCGCGAGCCGCAGCATGGCGAAGGCGGCGGCGGAGTTGCCCGAAGGGATCGGCGAGTCCTCGAGGTCCTTGCGCCGCGCCGGCAGCTCCTCGCTGTCGGACGCGGTGGTGTAGAACCCGCCGCGCTCTGAGTCCTCGAAGCGCTCGATCGTGAGGTCGGCCAGCGTCGTCGCCTGCTCGTACCACCGCGGGTCGAACGTCGTCTCGTACAGCGTGATCAGGGCGTCGAGTAGGAACGCGTGATCCTCCAGGTAGGCATCCAGCCGCCCACGGCCGTCCTTCCAGGTGCGCAACAGGCGGCCCTGGTCGTCGTGCAGCTCGTCGCCGATGAAGGTGGCGCACCGGACCGCCGCCTCCAGGTAGTCGCCACGTTCCAGCACGGCGCCAGCTTCAGCCAGCGCCGAGATCATCAGCGCGTTCCATGCGGTGAGGCGCTTGTCGTCGAGCCCCGGGCGGACGCGCTCGGCGCGGGCGCCATACAGCTTGCAGCGGATCTCGGGCAGGCGCTCGGGCGCGGGCCCCCGGCCCTCGAGCACGTTTGCGCCGTGCTCGAAGTTGCCGCGCTCGGTGGCGCCGAAGTAGGCGATCGCCTGCTCGGCGAGCTCGGGCTCTTGGAGCGCGTCCCTGATCTCCTGAAGGGTCCAGACGTAAAACTTTCCCTCCACGCCCTCGGAGTCGGCATCGAGCGCCGAGTAGAAGCCGCCCTCTTCTCCGCGCATCTCGCGCAGCGCCCAGTCGAGCGTCTCGCAGCACACCTGCCGCAGGCGCTCCTGGCCTGAGACCTGCCAGCCGTGCAGATAGGCCCGCGCCAGCAGCGCGTTGTCGTAGAGCATCTTCTCGAAGTGGGGCACGGTCCAGGTGGCGTCCACTGCGTAACGCGCAAAGCCGCCGCCCACCTGGTCGTAGATGCCCCCGGCGGCCATGGCCCCCAGCGTCTGGAGCGACATCTGTCGCTCGCCGCGAGCCAGCAGCAGTTCGATTGTCGAGGCCTGCGGGAACTTCGGCGCGCCGCCCCAGCCTCCGTGCTGGCGGTCGTAGGCCTTCTCCACCGCGCCTACCGCATCGGCGACCAGTTGCTCCCGGATCGGCTCGGCGGAGGGCTCGAGTCGGGCGCTGGCCGCGAGCGAGTCCTGGATCTGCGAGCCCTGGCGGCGGACGTCCTCGCGCCGGCGCTCCCAGGCATCGTCCACGGCGTCGAGCACCATCCGCCAGCTGGGCATCCCCTGGCGCGGCTCGGGCGGGTAATACGTCCCGGCGTAAAACGGCTGGCGCTCGGGGGTGAGGAAGGCATTCAGCGGCCACCCGCCGTGTCCCGTCATCGCCTGGCACGCCTCCATGCAAAGCGCGTCGATATCGGGCCGCTCCTCGCGGTCGACCTTGATGCACACGAAGCGCTCGTTCATCAGCCTGGCCGTCTCCGAATCCTCAAAGGACTCGTGGGCCATCACATGGCACCAATGGCAGGCCGAGTAGCCGATCGAGACGAGCAGGGGACGGTCCTCGCGCGCGGCCCGCTCGAGTGCCTCCTCGTCCCAGGGATACCAGTCGACCGGGTTGTCCTTGTGTTGGAGCAGGTATGGCGAGCTCTCATTGGCCAGTCGGTTGGGCATTTCAGTTGACGGTACCGGGCGGCGGGATCGGGCAACCGAGCGCCGAGCACGCAGCGCCGCGGACCTGGCTCCATGCCCTAGGCAAGCCCCGGCGCCATGCCCTAGGGTGTCGCCCGTGCCAGAGTCCGTCACAGCTCCCGACGCGCCCGCCGCCGTCGGCCCTTACGTCCATGCCGTCAAGAGCGCAGGGCTGCTGTTCTGCTCGGGCCAGATACCGCTCGACCCTCGGACTGGCGAGCTCAACAGCGCCAGCGCCGCCGAGCAGACCGGCCGCTGCCTGGAGAACCTGGCGGCGGTGTGCAATGCCGCCGGTACTACGCTCGGTAGCGCCGTGAAAATTACGATCTACCTGACCGACATGTCCTCTTTCGCCGCGGTCAACGAGGTCTACGGCTCATTCTTCGAGTCCGATCCGCCGGCGCGGGTGACCGTGGGGGTAGCCGCCCTACCTCGCGGAGCCAAGGTTGAGATCGACGCGGTGGTGGCGCTGGCGGAGTGAGTGCGGTGTCGGCGCACCCCGCCACCGAAAGTCCCGGGCCCTCCCAAGATGACATCAAGCGTGCCGCGACCGCGGGCCAAGGCCTGACCCGCGAGACGCCGGTGCTGAGCTCGCGGACGCTGAGCGAGCTGGCCGGCGCCACCGTGGCGATGAAGGCCGAGAACCTGCAGCGCACGGGCTCGTTCAAGCTCCGCGGCGCGATGGCCAAGATCAAGGCCCTGGGCGAAGACTGCACCGCGGGCGTGGTCACCGGCAGCGCCGGAAACCACGGCCAGGCGCTGGCCTACGCGTCCGAGGCTCTGGGCGTTCGATGCGAGGTCTTCATGCCCGAGAGCGCGTCGATTTCCAAGGTCGAGGCGACCATGGCCAGTGGTGCCAGCGTCCATCTCGTGGGCGTGACGGTCGACGAGTCGCTCGCCGCCGCGCGGGAGCGCGCAGCGAGCGGGGGTCTGGCGTTCGTTCACCCGTTCGACGACCGGGACGTGATCGCCGGACAGGGTGGCATCGGTCTAGAGCTGCTCCGGCAGGTCCCGGATATCGCGCGGGTGATCGTGCCCATTGGCGGGGGAGGGCTGATCTCGGGCATCGCGATCGCGCTGAAGTCGGCCCGCCGCGAGATCGAGGTGCTGGGCGTCCAGGTCGAGAATTGCGCCCCGTTTTCCGCTTCGCTTGAGGCGGGCCGGCCGCTGGCGGTGAAGAGCGCCCAGACGATCGCCGACGGCATCGCCGTCAAGCGCCCGGGCGAGCTGACGCTGACGCTCATCCGGCGCTGGGTCGACGAGTTGGTGACGGTCCCCGAGGACGAGGTGGCGGAGGCCATGGTCTTCCTGCTCGAGCGGGCGAAGCTGGTCGTCGAGGGAGCGGGTGCCGTGGGCGTCGCCGCGCTGCTTTCCGGCCGGGCGTCCGGGACCGCGGAAGGAACAACCGTCGTGGTCCTGTCCGGCGGCAACGTCGATGCCGGCGTGCTGGCCCACGTCGTGCGTCACCACGAGAGCCACGCCGGACGCCGCCTCGTGCTGCTGGCCCGCGTCCCCGACCGGCCGGGCTCGCTGGCGGGACTGCTGTCGCTGGTCGGGGGCCGGGGCGCGAACCTGCTGGACGTTCAGCACATCCGCGAGGGGATCGAGCTCCACGTGCGCGAGACCGCGGTGCAGCTGGTGCTGGAGACCCGCGGACTCGAGCACGCCGAGCAGGTTGAGCGCGCCGTGCGCGAAGGCGGCTACGCGGAGCCCCGAATCGTGCCGTAGGCGAGGGCACCAGCAGGTACTCCCCGCGTCCGCGCCATTTCGGCCCACGAGGCCGCTGTTAGACTCGCCCGGCCTCCTGTTTGTCCGGCAGGCGCCCCGGATTCTGCTGCGCACGGTCAATGCGAATTTGGTTTGACATGACCGCATCAGCCCATCCGGTTGTCTTTCGTCCGATCATCTCGCGGCTACGCGACCAAGGTCATGAGATCGAGATAACCGCGAGGGACTACGCCCAGACCCTGGGCCTGCTCGAGCTGCAAGGGCTCGATCACATCGTCGTGGGCCGCCACGCCGGAGCGTCTCGTCCCCGGAAGCTGTTGGCGCTCTTCTCGCGCACCTCCAAGCTTCATCGCTGGGCCCGGGGCTCGTTCGACCTCGCCGTGGCTCACGGGTCCAACGATCTGGCGCTGGCCGCGGCCTGGGCCAAGATCCCGGCGGTCAACATGTTCGACTACGAGTTCGCGGTTCAGCAGCACAACATCGGCTGCCGGCTGGCACACCGGGTCATCACCCCCGACGCCATACCGGCCTCGCGCCTGACCCGCTTTGGCGTCAGCGAGGAGAAGCTGCTGCAGTACCCCGGGCTGAAGGAGGAGTACTACCTCTATGACTTCAAGCCCGATGAGGCGATTCTTGCGAAGCTCGGCGTCGATGAGGGGCGCGTGGTCGTCGTGATCCGCCCCCCGCCCGACGTCTCCCTGTACCACCGCAAATCGAACCCCCTGTTCCCGCGTGTGCTGCAGTACTTCGGTTCTCACGACGGCGTGCAGGCCGTGGTGCTGCCACGCACCGACGCTCAGCGGGCGCTCGTTCGATCGCTGGCGCTTCCGTCGGTGATCGTCACGGACGGAGCGGTGGACGCGCAAAGCCTGATCGCGGCGGCCGACCTGGTGATCTCGGCAGGGGGGAGCATGAACCGCGAGGCTGTGGCGCTCGGGGTGCCGGTTTACACGACATACGGAGGACGTCTGGGGGGAGTGGACGAATCACTGCTCAGATCCGGGCGTCTGCGCCCCCTGACCGACCCACGCGCCGTGCAACTGCAAAAACGCACCGACAAGCTCGACTGGCCTCGGCGTGATCCACAGCTGCTCGTGGACATGGTCCTCTCGGGGGCGCGATGAGCTGGGTCGCGAACCGGGCGCGGGGGGCGCGATGAGCTGGGTCGCGAACCGGGCGCGGGGGGCGCGCAGGCAATCCCCTGCGACCCCACGCCGGTATGTCACCGCACCGCCCGAGCACTACGAGTCACTAGTCGAGCAGTACGCGCGGATGGCACACGCGCTCGAACCGCGGGCCGTTGACCGTGCGCTGCGTGCGCTCGACGTGACGATCGCCACCCTCGCCGCGCTCCTCACCTCACCGCTTGCGCTCGTGATCGCGCTGCTGATCAAGCTGACCTCGCCCCGCGGACCGGTGCTCTACCGAGGCTGGCGCGTGGGACGCGCAGGACATCTCTTTCAGATGCTCAAGTTCAGGACGCTCGTGCCCGACGCAGAGCAGCGCCTCGGGCCGTATATCGGCCCCGAGCTCTCAAAACTGACCGAGGACGAGGTCACGCGAGTGGGTCGCGTCCTGAGGGCATCCAGGTTCGACGAGCTGCCTCAGCTCATCAACGTGATCCGGGGCGAGATGAGCGTCGTCGGGCCGCGACCGATTCGCCCGGCGTTCTTTGCGGAGCTGTGTTCGGAGATCCCGCAGTACTGGCAGCGCCTGGTGGTGCGCCCGGGGATAACGGGCCTGGCGCAGTTGCGACTGACGCGCGAGATGACCTGGGCGGAGAAGCTGGCGCACGACATGGAGTACATCGCCGACCGCTCGGTGAGGCTCTACCTGTCGATCATCGCCACCACCGCCTGGCTGATCATCGTGCGGCCGGCGAACCGCCGAGCCGTCCTCAATCGCCTCCCCTGAGGGGCACGCAATGTGCGGGATCTGCGGGACCTACGACTTCTCGCGCCAGCGACCGGCCCACCGCGGGCTGCTCGAGCAGATGAACGCCACGCTCGTCCACCGCGGACCGGACGGCGGCGGAACCTACACGCAGGGCCCGGTGGGGCTCGCCGCCCGTCGTCTGGCGATCATCGATCTCGCGCACGGCGACCAGCCGATGGTCTCGGCCGACGGAGCGAGCTGCGTGGTGCAGAACGGCGAGATCCTCAACCATCGCGAGCTGCGCAGAGATCTCGAGCGCGGTGGAGCGCAGTTCCGCACGGAGTGCGATACGGAGGTGTTGCTGCACCTGTACCGACGCGACGGCCCCGGCTTCGTCTCCCAGCTGCGGGGCATGTTCGCGCTGGCGTTGTGGGACTCAAGGCGAAGGACGCTGCTGCTGGCGCGAGACCGGTTCGGGATCAAGCCGCTGTTCTATTCGGATGCTGCCGGACGACTGAGCTTCGGCTCGGAGCTGAAGGCGCTTCTCCAGGATCCCGCCTTCTCGCGCGAGGTCGACCGCGAGGCGTTGCACTCCTACCTGGCCTTCAACTCCATCCCCGCGCCGCTGACGATCTTCCGCGCCGCCCGCAAGCTGCCTCCGGGGCATCTGCTCGTGTGCTCGCCGGAAGGGGTTCGGATCGAGCGCTACGCGCGGCCGACGCCGGCCTCTGACGGCCAGCTGCGCAAAGGCACCGGCGAGGAGCTGGCAGAGGAGCTACGCGAGCGGCTGCTCGACTCCGTCACCGCGCACCTGCTGGCCGACGTCCCGGTCGGGGTCCTGCTGTCGGGCGGCGTCGACTCGTCGGTGCTCACGGCGCTCGCGGCCCGCGGGGCGGCCGAACAAGTCTCCACCTTCTCCATCGGCTTCCGCGAGCGCTCATTCAACGAGCTCGATCTCGCCCGTGAGGTCGCGCAGCGCTACGGCACCGATCATCACGAGCTGGTCGTCTCACCGCACATGGCCGAGCTGCTGCCCGAGCTGGTGAGCGCGTTTGACGAGCCTTTTGCCGACTCCTCGGCGGTGCCCACGTTTCTCGTCTCCCGGTTGGCGGCGGACCACGTCAAGGTCGTGCTGAGCGGCGAAGGCGGCGACGAGCTGTTCGGGGGCTATGAGACCTACACCGCCGATCAGCTGGCGCGCTGGATCGGTCCGGCGGCGGCGCGGCTCGGACCGCTGGTGGAACGGATCCCGAGTTCCGATGCACGCGTGAGCCTCGAGTACCGCGCCAAGCGCTTCGTCCGTGCCGCGGCGCTGTCGCCGCTCGAGCGCCATCACGGCTGGAAGGAGATCTTCAGCTCCGAACAGCGCGCGCGTCTGCTGACGAGCGACTGGCGTCATCCGGCCGGCGACCCGCTGGCGCCGTGGCGAAGCCGCTTTGAGGAGACGGAGGGTGCGCCCCTGCTGGCCCGCTTGCAGGACGTCGACCTCGGGATCTACCTGGCCGACGACCTGCTCGTCAAGACCGACCGCATGAGCATGGCCCACAGCCTCGAGGCGCGCGTGCCGTTCCTCGATCCCGTTGTGGCCGAGCTGGCGCTCGCGCTCCCCACCAAGCACAAGGTGCGCGGACCGGCCAAGAAGCGCCTGCTCCGTAGGGCGGCCGCCCCGCTGATACCCCGGGAGATCCTCCACGCCCGCAAGCGGGGTTTCTCGATCCCCACCGCGGCCTGGCTGCGCAAAGAGATGAAGCCTTTGGCCCAGGAGCTGCTGTCGCCGGAGCGAACGCGCACCCAGGGTTACTTCGAGCCCACCTTCGTGACCTCGCTGCTCGAGGAGCACGTTGCGCGTCGCCAGGATCACAGCAGGCAGCTCTGGGGCCTCATGTCGTTTTCGCTGTGGGTGGAGCAGATGGAGCGCTCGGGCAGCGCGGCGGCGCGCGAGCCGGCCGAGACCAAAGGGGGCTAGCCGGCCGCGGGGGCGGCCTCCTGCCCCTGGCCTCCCTGCGCCCGCCCTTCTGGCGGCTGCCCGTCGCCCGCTGCGCCGCGGTATCCGCGCGCTGCCTCCACGAGCGCACCGATCACACGGCTGCGCTGGTCGGCCTCGGGGTGCCACTGCACGCCAAGGCAGAAGAGCTGTCCCGGCGACTCGACCGCTTCGGGCAGCTCGTCGAGTACCGATACGCCGGTCACCTGCAGGCCTTCGCCGACCGTGGCCAGGCCCTGATGGTGATGCGACTTCGTGCTGTGTAGCTCCTCGCCCGCCGCCCGAGCCGCGAGCGATCCCGCCTTGAGCCGCACGTCGTGCTCTGAGTTCTCGAAGCTGCCCGGGTTGCGTCGATGCTCCTCGTGGCCCACGTCGTCGGGCAGGTGCTGGCGCAGCGTACCCCCGAAGGCCACGTTCAGCAGCTGCATTCCGCGGCAGACCCCTAGCACCGGCAGCCCTCGCTTGACCGCGCGGCGCGCGAGCGCCAGCTCGCTGCGGTCACGCTCCGGGACCGTGCCGTTCGTCCGAGGGTGCGCTTCAGCGCCGTAAGAGGATGGGTCGATGTCGGCGCCGCCCGCCAGGATCAGCCCGTCGATCAAATCGATTACCGCGTCGGGGTCCGACTCCAGGCGAGGATCAGGCGGGATCATCAACACCAGGCCGCCGGCGTCCTGGATCGAGACGATGTAGAGCTCTGACAGCAGCGCCGCGCGCTGCTCCCAGACTCCCGAGCGGGCGTAGACGAGCTCTGTGCATACGCCGATTACGGGCGGCGAATCGCTCATGCGCTGATCAACGCCATGATCTCGCCCTCGTCCCACATCCCCGCCGCCCCGGGGCACCCCGCGAGATAGGCCGCGATCTCATTGCTGTTCCAGGCGCCCGCTTGGAGCAGCCCGGCCGCGATGTTCTCCAGGTAGGCCGCCGAGGGCTTGTTCGGGGTGGTTTCGTCGATCTGCCACGGCGCGGTGAAGGTGAGCGCCGGATATCCGTCGAGCGAACCCACGCACAAGACCGTCTCGTAGCGGCCAGGGCCGACCTGCAGTCGCCCCCGGCCGAGCCAATCGTCGAGCCCAAGATCTTCGGCGGGCACGCGGTACATCTCCTGGGCGAGGATGTCGGAGAACTGTCCGATCGTGATCAGGTGGCCTCGCGCCCAGGCCGTCCCCGCGGCATCGGGGTCGAAGAACGCCCTACCCCCGGTCCACACGGCTGACTCGAGCGCAAAGTAGACCTTGCCGCGCAGCTCCACGGGAATCGAGCGCTGGGGCGCGCGGCGATCTCGGCAACCGGGAAATGTCTTCGCGCCGTTCGGCGGTTGCCCGCCGGTCAGGTAGTACCGCAGGCGCTCGCGACGCATGTTCGAGCCGTAGGCGATGTACCAGACGTTCTCGCCGTTCGGGATGGCGCCACTCCACGGCTCGGGGCGCCGCGGGGCCATCACACTCGTGTCGGGGGTCGGTACCACCAGCGGGCCTGAGAGTAGCCGGGCCCCATCTCAAGGCGTGGCGCCTGGCGGTGTCTCCCGGAGCAGCGCGCGCTTGATCTTGCCGCTCGCGGTCTTCGGCAGCGCGGAGGTGAAATCGACGATCCGTGGGTACTTGTAGGGGGCCGTCTCGCGCTTTACGTGCTCCTGAAGCGCGTGCGCCAGATCGTCGCTCGGGGAGAAGCCGCCGCGGAGCACGACGACCGCCCGCACCACCGCCCCACGCTCGTCATCCGGCGCCGCCACAACCGCCGCCTCTGCCACCGCCGGATGGGAGACCAGCGCCGATTCCACATCGAACGGGCCGATGCGGTAGCCGGCCGAGATGATCACATCGTCGGTGCGCGCTTCGAAGTACAGATAGCCGTCTTCGTCCTGGCTGACGCGGTCGCCGGTCCGCCATGGTCCTCGCTGTGGCGCGTGATGATCGCCGTCGGCGCCGCCCTCCGCCCCCAGGTAGGAGACGAAGAAGGTGGGATCCGTGGCAGGCTCCGTCAGGACCATCTCGCCGCCCTCGATATCGAGCTTGACGCCTGGGAGCGGCAATCCCATCGAGCCCGGTTTCACCGCTCGCCCCACGGGGTTCGCCGTCAGCTGCCCGGTCTCGGTCTGCCCGTAGCCGTCGCGGATCTCGAGGCCCGTGGCCTCGCGGAACGCTCTGATCACCTCGGGGTTCAGCGCCTCACCCGCCGCCACCAGATCACGCAGTGCGGGCAGCCGAGGAATGTCGGCGCGCTTGGCGATCACGCGGTATTCGGTCGGCGCCATGCACAGCACCTCCACGCGCTCTGTGGCCAGGATGCTGAGGCGCTCGTGCGGATCGAAGCGGGCGTCGTGGAGCAACGCGGTGGCGCCTTGCAGCCACGGCGCGATGAACGCGTTGCGCGCCGATTTCGACCAACCGGAGGCCGCCGTGCACCACACCAGCCGGCCCTCCCGCGCGCCCAGCCAGTGCTCGGACTGCAGGCGCTGGCCCGGCAGGTAACGCTGGCCGTGAACCACTCCCCGGGGCTCGCCCGTCGTGCCGCTCGTGAACACGATCAAGCACGGGTCGTCCGGCTGGAGCTCGACCGCCGGCGCGGGAGGCGCGTCGTAGAGGCGCTCGTCCGGGACTGTCAGCACCGTGCACTGGGGGTGAGCTTCGGTGAGCTCGCCGGCGTTGCGCTCGTCGGCGACGATCAGCGTGGGACGCGCCGAGCGCAGTCTGATCTTCAGATCCCGTGCCCGCAGCTGCTCGTTACAGGGAAGGACGACGGCGCCGATGCGAAAGCAGGCGACCATTGTCAGGACCCAGTCGGGTCGGCTGCCGATCAGCGTCATGACCACGTCGCCTCGCGTCACCCCCTCGGCGGCGAGCCGGCCCGCGAGCCGCGCGCTGCGATCCGCGATCTCGCCGAACGACCATTCTCTGCGACGCCCGTCGCGAGCCAGCTCGATCAGAGCCAGGCGCTGCGGTGGGGCCTTGTCCACGACGTCTTCGGCGAAGTTCATCGGTGCGCGAGTCTGCCACGATCGCCAACCGTGACCTTCTGGAACGGCGTCCTGTGGCTGCATCTGGTGGCAATGGCGTTCTTCGTCGGCGGCCAGCTGATGCTGGCGGCGATCGTTGTGCCGGTGCTGCGTGGCGTCGGCGAGCGCGCCCCCCTGCGCGCCGCGGCGCGCCGCTTCGGGCTTGGAACGCTCGCGGCGGTCGGCGTGTTGATCATCACCGGCGCCGCGATGGCCTCCCACGACCACCGCTGGGGCAATTCGACGCTCCAGGTCAAGCTTGGGCTGGTGTTCCTCGTCGTGTTGCTGATCGGCGCCCACATGCGCAAGCCGGAGTGGCACGTCCTCGACGCGGCGATCTTCCTGGTATCGCTGGCGATCGTGTGGTGTGGCGTCGTGCTGGTGGTCGGATAACCGGTGCGTGCCGCGGGCCCGCGGTGCGTTGAGCGCGGTCGGCGAGCGCAGCCAGTGCTCGAGGGGCGCGGTGTGCTGAACGCGGTCGGCGAGCGCAGCTAGTGCTCGAGGGGCGCCAGCACCACGTCGTTCTCAACCGAGCACCACTCCCCGTCGACGCCGGGCGGAGCCTGGGGGTCAGTTGAACGGCGCTCCACGAACCTGCGAATGAGCGATGGCTTGACGGCGAACACTGCATCGGATTCGAGGTAATCGCTGTCTGCGTCGAAGATGTGGGTCGTAAGCGTGCGGTAGCCCTCGGCGCGGACGATCATGTGGATGTGGGCAGGGCGCCACGGATGTCGTCCTGAGGCCGCGAGCATCTTTCCCACCGGGCCGTCGTCCGGGATCGTGTATGGCACCGGGCGCACGCCCAGCAGGGCATAGCTGCCGTCGTCGCCAGTCAGGTAGCGACCGCGAAGGTGGTCCTCGGGCGCCTCTGGGCGCTGCACCGCGTAGAGCCGGTCCGGCCCGTTCTGCCAGACGTCTAACTCTGCGCGCGCGATCGGCTGACCCTCCAGGTCGAGCACGCGGCCGTGGACCCATGCCGGCACGCCTCCCGAATCCTCGGTGGGGCTGGCCATGCTCTCGCCGTACTCGCGGCGCGGCGCCCCCGGTACATAGAACGGTCCGAGGACTGTCGACTCCGTCGCCCCCGCCGGAAGCGGATTGGCGAGCGCATCCACCAGCATCGAAAGACCGAGCGCGTCCGACCACAGGATGAACTCCTGGCGGCGTTTGTCGGTGATGTGGCCCGTCGCCGTCAGTACGGCGATCAGCTCGCGCCACTCGTTCTCGGTCAGCTTCTGCTGGCACGCGAACTCGTGCAGGTGTAAAACGAACGAGCGCATCAACCCGCGGAGCCTCGCGTCCGGGCAGTGATCGAAGCTCGCCAGCGCCGATGCGGTGATATCGGCGGGTGCGGTCTTCGTCGCCGTCATGTGAATTCAGAGCTCCGCTGAGGCGATCTCTGCACCGTCGCTGAGCGACCTGAGCTTCAGCCACGCGACCGCCGGATCCACCTGCGAGAAGCGGATAAACGTGTCAAAGCCGCAATCGGTACCGGCCACCAGCCGTTCCTTGCCGATGATCTTGCCGAGCCGCGCGAGCCGGTCGGCGACCAACCGGGGATGCTCAACGCAGTTGGACTTGACGTCGATGACGCCCAGGATCACGGACTTGTCCGCCGGCAGCGTGACGTCTTCGAACACGCGCCATTCATGCGCGTGCCGGGGGTTTGCGCCCTCTACGTAGATCGTGCCCGCGTTGACGCCCAGCACGTGGGTGATGATCTGCTCCAGCGGGACGTCCTTGTGGTGCGGTCCCGCGTAGTTGCCCCAGCAGACGTGCAACCGCACCCGTTCCGGCGGGATACCCGCAAGGGCGGCGTTGAGCGCGTCGACAGCCAGCGGCAGGTGCGTGTGCCAGTCGCCGACGCTGCTGCCCACGGAGCGACAGTGCGCGGCCATGGCGAAGTCGGGCGAGTCGATCTGGAGGTTGAAGCCGGCGTCGGTGATCGCCTTGTACTCATAGGAGAGCGCATCCGCCAGTGCACCGAGGTAGGCCTCGTGCGAGCCGTAGTGCTGGTCCGGGTAATTGAACGCGATTTGCCCGGGGCTGATCGCCCCCAAAAATGCCTCTGACCGGGCGTGGCCGTCGAGCGTGCGCGCCAACCGCTCGACGTCCTGGTGTACAGCTTGCTTGTCCGCCAGCTCGACCGGGCCGACGCAGTTCGAGAAGACGATGTGGGCCATGGATGGCGTGTTGAACAGCCGCATCGCCAGCTCCGGGAAATTCGCCACGTCGTCGGCCTGAAACTCCGAGCGGCCGGCGAAACCCGAGAAGCGCTCATTGACGTATGTGCTGAAGCCCGTCTTGCTCATCTCGCCGTCGCTGATGACGTCGATGCCGGCGGCACGCTGCTTCTCAACCACCTCGGCAACGGCGGCGTCGATGCGGGCCTCAAGCGCTCCGGTGTCGACTTGTGCCCCGTCCATCTGCGCCCAGATCATGTCCGCGAGGTCGTCAGGTCGCGGAAGGCTTCCCGCGTGCGTGGTGAGGATCCGCTCAGCCATATAGCCCTCCTCTGGGCCTCGCCGCTACGGTGCGCATCGCGGCGATCCGCGGCGCGCTGGTGTACCAGCACGGTTATACACTGCGGCCGGATTCGATGGCCGCGGGTACAACGCTGATCATCGGTGGCACGCGGGGCCTTGGGCGTCACTTGGCGGAGCGGTGCGCACAGCGGGGCGACGCCGTGGTCATTTCGGGCCGAGATCGAGTCGCGGCCGAATCCATCGCTCGGGAGATCGGCGCTTCGACTTCCGGAATCGGCGTCGACCTCGCCGAGCCCGCGCTGATCGGAAATGCCCTCCGCGAGATCGACCAGGTAGACCGCGTCGTGCTCACGGCGATCGAGCGTGACACCAACACCGTGCAGGACTACAGCGTCGAGCGGGCGGTGCGACTGGCGACCCTGAAGCTCGTGGGCTACACGGAAGTGCTCCATTGCCTGCACCGGCGAATGGACAGCGGCGCATCGGTCCTGCTCTTCGGCGGCCTGGCCAAGGATCGCCCGTATCCCGGCTCGACAACGGTGACGAGTGTCAACGGTGCAGTCGCGACGATGGTGCGAACGTTCGTCGTGGAGCTAGCTCCCGTCCGGGTCAACGCTCTTCACCCGGGGATCGTCGGTGACAGCCCGGCGTGGGCGGGCAATGCCGAGATGTTGAAGCGCGTCGTGGAGCGAACTCCCACCGGCCACCTGGTGACGATGGATGACATCGCCGACGCCGCCCTGTTCCTGCTTGAGAACCGAGCGGTCAACGGCGTGAACCTCGCCGTCGACGGCGGCTGGATGATCATGTGAGACCGGCGCGTTTCCACGTTCAGCGGCGTGGCGACCCCGGGCCAGCGGCACCTGGCGTACCGGACGATCGGACCCGGGGGCTCGAGCTCACGGCGCTGGTCGGAGAGAGCTTCGGCGCCATGCACACTGGCTGGACGCTCCACACGCTCGGCTCATCCGGACAACTCGGCACACACCTGCACTCCACCGAGCAGAGCTTTTACGTCCTGGACGGCAATCCGTTGCTCACCGTCGATGGGCAGACGTATCGCCTCTCGCCGAACGAGTGCGGGCTGCTGCCGGTCGCCGTGCCCCACGCGTGGCGCAACGAGAGGCCCGAGGCTGCTGTATGGCTCGAGGTCAGCGCGCCCGCGCCGCGGCTCTCAGGGCCTCCCGACACTTTCTGGACTGGTGAGGAGCCCGGCAGCGGCGCACCGCTGCCACTCGACATCCGTGATCCACGGACCCGCACCTTCTTCCGCCTCGGCGCCGACGACATGGACCTGGAGAGCCTCAAGCTGGGTGCGGCCGTCGATGCTCCGACAGTCTCCGCAAGCATGGCCACGGCGCTGCTCGCGTACAGCGGCATTGCGGTGAAGATGCTCGTCGACCAACGCCTGGGAGCGGTTCTCCATCAGATGTTCATGGTCGAGTACGAGCCGGGAGGAGTCGCTCAGCCCCACGACCACCCGTTCGAGGAGACCTACTACGTGCTCGCCGGCGATATCGACGCGACGGCGGACGGCGAGGAGTTCCGGCTATCCCCGGGCGACCTTTTCTGGACCGGCGTGGGGTGCGTCCACTCCTTTCAAAACCACTCCCAGCAACGCGTGCGGTTCCTGGAGACGCAGTCGCCGCAACCGCCCGCCAACTATTCCTACCGGTTCAACCGGGACTGGGAGTATCTGGCCGCCGCGCTCGGCCGAGGCCACTCAGGCGAGCGCTGAACGCCGATCCGGGCCCTCGGGCCCCTGGTAGCCTCATACACGATGGGTCTCATGTACGGCAGCGGACCGTTTGGCAAGAGCCCTGCAGGCTCGTTCAACTTCGAGCCCCCGCCTCCGGGTCGCGCCCTGTATCTCGAGCCGACGCCCAAGCGCGTCCGCGTTGAGGTTGGCGGCGAGACGATCGCCGACAGCCGTGGGGCGATGCTGCTGCACGAGTCCGGCCTGCAGCCGCTCTACTACTTCCCGCCCCAGGACGTTCGCCCCGACGTGCTCGAGTCGAGCGACAGGCACACCCGGTGCCCGAAGAAGGGCGAGGCTTCCTACTACACGATTCGCGTCGGCGACCGGGTGGTCGAGAACGGGGCCTGGTATTACCCCGAGCCGCTGCCCGACGCCCCGCCCGCCCTGAAGGGGCTGATCGCCTTCTACTTCGACCGCATGGATCGATGGCTGGAGGAGGCCGAGGAGATCGGCGTCCACGCCCGCGACCCCTACCACCGGATCGACGTGCTGGCAACCGACCGTCACGTCCGGGTCTCGTTGGACGGAGCGCCGTTGGCGGAGACTCGGCGCGCGGTGGCCCTGTTCGAGTCCAGCCTCCCTACGCGGTGGTACATCCCAAGGGAGGATGTCAGCGCCGGGCTCGAGCCCAGTGACACGGTCACGCGCTGCCCGTACAAGGGGTCGGCCAGCTACTACTCGGTGAACGGCAGCGAGGATCTGATCTGGTACTACGCCGACCCGCTGCCCGAGGTAGGCCGCATCAAGGACCTGCTCTGCTTCTTCAACGAGAGGGTCGACATCGAGCTCGACGGCGAGCTGGAGGAGCGGCCGGATACGCCCTGGAGCAAGGGCCACGGTGCGCGCGCTCGGCCGGAGCCGGCGCGGCACTGACAGCGGTCAACCAGCCCGCCGCTGACGCACAAGCTCGTGTAGCCGCGCGGCCTCGCGGGCCGAGCGGAGCTCTATCCGCTCCCAGGTGATCCGGACGGTGAGAAAGCGCGCCACCAGCCGATCGACGTCGCGGTCGCGGTCCGTCTCGAACGCGTCCTTGTCGCGGTGGAAGTCCCAGCTGTCGAGCTCTACCACGATCCTCTCCTCCGGGAACACCGCATCGGCTTCGTAGCCGGCCACCCACGTGCTGAGCACGGGCTCCGGCAACCCGTACTGCTTGCAGAACGCCGGGAACGCGTCCTCCCACTCGGAGCGCGTCGGCCCGCCCCTGACCGTCAGGAGCGGCCTCAGCCTTGACGCGCCCGGATGGTGCGGAAAGCGCTCGATGACGTCGGCCACGTCGGCGACGGTCAGGATCCTCGCCCTTCTAGCCTCGTTCACCCGCCGCTTCAGGGCCTTTCCCGGCATCGACAGGGCCATGTCGAGCAGGGTGCGCGCGGGGGAGGTGACGCGGAGGCCGAGGTGGGTCCCCACGTCGCGGTTGGTCAGGCCGCGGAGGTGATGAACAGCGATGCCCCTCCGCTTGCGGTCACCTGGAACGGTCACGTGCATCGGTAGCGTCCAACGCTTCCACATGCTCCAGAGCACCATCGCGGAGTCGTGGCTAAGCGCTGCGCCGTCCCCACAGGCGAGCAGGGCTGCCGCGGCGTGCTCGCGGCCGCTACGAGGCGGACCGCCGACGGAGTAGACGCCGCGGTGCACGCGGCAGAGCCATTCGCGCCGGCGGATACCGTGGTTATCGAGCCCGAGCGACGAGAGCTGCTGCCAGGTCACCTGCCGGTGGAGGCCCATCCGCGTGAGCGCTTCGAAGTTGTGGGCGTCTGACGCCATATAACTTCCAAAGCCCCCACCGGACCGCGCTCACCCCCTCCCCGGACACTTTTGACAAAGTCCACGCCATGGCCACGACCACCACCCCCTACACCGACAAGACCGACGAGCAGAAGGCCATCTCCGAGATGGTCCATCAGTTCGCCGACGAGCAGATCATCCCCAACGCCGAGCACTACGACCACGAAGACAGCTTTCCGGAGCCGATCGTCGAGCAGATGAAGGAGCTCGGTCTGTTCGGAGTGACGATTCCCGAGGAGTACGGGGGAATGGGGCTCGACCTGACGACCTACGCGATGATCGTCGAGGAGCTGAGCCGCGGCTGGATCAGCATCAGCGGCATCGTCAACACGCACTTCATCGGCTCCTACCTGCTGCTGAAGTTCGGGACCGAGGAGCAGAAGCAGCGCTACCTGCCGCGCATGGCGAGCGGCGAGCTAAGAGCAGCCTTCAGCCTTTCAGAGCCCGAGTGCGGCTCCGACGTCCAGGCGATCAAGACGAGCGCCAAGCGCGTCGGCGACCAGAGCTACGAGATCAACGGCCAGAAGATGTGGGTCACCAACGGCCTCCTCTCGGGCCTCGTGTTCGTGCTGACCAAGACCGACCCCGCGGCGGAGCCGAAGTACAAGGGCATGACCTGCTTCATCTGCGAGAAGGAGCCGGGCGCAGCCGAGAACGACGGCCTGACCGTGCCGCCCAAGATCAAGAAGCTGGGCTACAAGGGCGTCGAGTCAACCGAGCTCGTGTTCGACGGCTTCAAGGTCCCGGCCGAGAACGTGCTCGGCGGCGAGGAAGCCGGGCTCGGTCAGGGTTTCGTGCAGATGATGGACGCGTTGGAAGTGGGGCGCGTCAACGTCGCCGCCCGGGGCGTGGGCATCGCCCAACGGGCCCTGGAGCTGGCGCTCCGTTACAGCCAGGAGCGCAAGACGTTCGGCAAGCAGATCGCCCAGCACCAGGCGATCCAGTTCAAGCTGGCCGACATGGGCACGCAGGTGGAGGCCGCCCGGCTGATGACGATGAGGGCGGCGCGCCTCAAGGACGCCGGCGAGCGCTCGGATCTGGAGGCCGGAATGGCGAAGCTGTTCGCCTCGGAGGCCGGCCGCTTCTGCGTCGAGGAGTCGCTGCGCATCCACGGCGGCTACGGCTACAGCAAGGAGTACGAGATCGAGCGTCTCTACCGCGACGCGCCGCTGCTGTTGATCGGCGAGGGCACGAGCGAGATCCAGCGAATGGTGATCGGGCGCAAGCTGCTGCAGCGCCACAAGATCTAAAAAAAGGGCGCGCCCATAAGGCGCGCCCCGTATTTACCTAGGTCGGCATTGGCTCCTGCGGCCGCGCCTCGAGCGTGTAGTTCTCAGCGGGCTCGATGAACTGATGAAGCTCCTCGCGGAGCTCCGGCGTGTCGGCGTGTCCGTGCACCGATACGGCGTGCTCTACCGCCGCGCGCTCGACCTCGCCCTGCTCGCCGATGATCACCAGCGAGCAGTTGCTCTCGCTGGGGAAGCGGCGGCAGTCGGTCATTACTCTGGCCATTGGCCCCTCCTGTCGGGTTGCCCGCCTCAATCGTCCCGCCACGGGCCCGGCGCGTCAAGTCGACCGGGCCCACCGGGGGGACTCGACGCAAACCGCCCGACGCCGGCGGCCGCGCGCCGATCAATCCACCTAAAACTCGCAAATAGCGCTCAAAAGCTGCTCAAGTTTCCGGTGTGACTGCCGATACCTGTAGGGCCCGCGCACGACGTCTCACAACTCCGTCGAGCGCGCGGCCCACGTACACGTTGGGAGCTGGGGGCACGGGGCAGATGGCCAGGCTGTCCGCGTCGGTCGGATCCGACGCGGACAGCCCAGCCACTCGTCCGACGTAACGCCGGGGGCGGCCTGAGCGCATCAGCTAGGGGAACGGGCCGCGGCCCCGCGTCATTACACTCGGCCGCCTGGCCTCTCCGTCGGACACCAAATCGCTGATCGAGACCGCGGTCACGCGGTTCCTCGACGAGGTCCCGGCGCTTCAGCAGCTGAAGCTCGTGGCCGCCCTCGAGCTGCTAGGTCGCGGCGATGTGCAGCTGTACCGCGTGGAGATGCCTGGTCCGAAGGTGACCAAGGACATTGCCGCCGACGCCACCGTGCGGCTGTCCGTCCCGCGCTCGCACTTCAACGAGCTGGCCACCAAGGGGCGCGTGAACGACTGGCGCGACGCGCTGGCGCACGGCGACGTCAAGGCCACCGGCATCGAGCAGGTGCTGAAGCTGATCGTCAACGTCGTCGAGCGCCAGGAAGCGCGCTCGCGGACGCGCAAGGCGCGGCACTAGCCGGCGGCCGCGCTACGACGGCCTGAGCGTCAGCGTCACGGTGGCCGTCTGGCGACGCGCGTCGGTGGTCTTGGCCGACACCGTCATCGCGCGCACCGTCTTGCGCTTGACCGAGCTGACGACGCTGCGGTCGCTGTGGATCGACGCGCTCGAGAGCGTCAGCCGAACCTGGGTGGTTGCCTTCTTGAGCGTGATCGTCAGCTTGCCGTGCGACAGCTTCAGCTTGTAGCCCTTGAGCCGCTTGCGGTTCGGGCCGAGCAGGGTGATGCCCCTGGCCAGCCTCGAGCGCGAGAACGCGATGTGTTTCGGCAGCGCGATGGTGATCGTCTTCAGACCGGGGAAGCTGGGCTGAGCGGTGACGACCATGAACAGCTTCGGCCTGTTCTTGGCGACTCCGGATAGCGAGGCGCGCGAGATCGCGGGGTTGATCGTCCACGAGAAGCGGACGCCGGACGAGGCGCCGCCGTCGGCGGCGGTGACCGTGACCGTGAAGCTTCCCCCGTTCATCGGCTTGCCGGAAATCAGGCCGGTCGAGCGGTTGAGCGAGATCCCCGGAGGGAGGCCGGAGGCGACATAGCCGAGCGCCCCGCCGTTGTTGTCGCCGGCGCCGATCTGCAGCCGGACCGCGTTCCCGGAACGGCTCCGCTGCGAGCCAGGGTTGCCGATGGCCACCGCGACGGGATAGACGGTCCAGGTGAACGTCGCATTCGCGGTCTGGCCGTCGCTGTCCGTGGCCCGCACGGTGGGGGCAAAGGTGCCCGCCACCGTCGGTGCGCCGCTGATGACGCCGGTGCTCGCGTTGATCGACAGCCCGTTGGGCAGACCTGTCGCGGCGAAGCCCGGATTCTTCCCGGGGGCGTCGCTGGCCGGGAGCCCCAGGCTGACCGGCACGCCGACCACGGACGCCTGGGAGCCGGGGTTGGCGAGATGCAGCGACGAGCCGCAGATCGCGGCTGGCAGGCCTGCGCCGTCGGGGGACCCGAGCCCCGAGGCCATGTCGTAGCCCGGTCCGGCGGGGTAGAGCGACTGCAGCGACAGCGGCAGGGCGTTGCTGCCGCTTGTGATGTCCTGGAAGCTTCCGCCATAGTTGCCCGCGGCGGCCCGGTAGAGCGCCGGGTTGGCGAAGCCGATTGCCTGGCCGCCGCACGCACTCGAGGCGTTCGCCAGGGCAATCAGCGCCGCATAGAGGGGCGCCGCTGCGCTGGTGCCGCCGATCCCGCCCCAGCCGCCGTGGTAGTAGACGGCGTCGCCGGTGCTGGGATCGGAGTTGGCCGACACGTCCGGTGTTTCACGGCACAGGCCGGCCCCGCATGGGCCACCGGACGAGTTCCCGTTGACGACGTTCAAGAACCCGGCCGCCGTCGACTGATAGGAGGGCATCGGCCAGATGTTGGAGATCCCGCCGCCGCCGGCGCACGGGGTGCCCTGGCAGGAGTCGTTCCACACCGACTCGGACGGCGGCGGCCCGGCGCTGGGCATCGACGTGCCGCCCACGCCTGTGACGAACGGCTGCGCCGAGGGGTCGTCGACGGCGAGCCCCGAGAGCGGTATGCCGTTGGGTGCCGTGCAGTCGCTCGAGCCCTCGTCGCCCGTGGCAGAGAAGACCGACTGGCCCTGGACGGCCGCCTCCTGGAACAGCGTGTTCTCGGCGGCGGCGGTCGGCGCTCCGAGCTGCGACTCGCACTCGCCCCACGACGTCGTGATGACACGCGCCTGGTCCTGGCTGATAATCGCGTTGTAGTCGTCGAATGCAGCCGAATTCGTGTTCGGGGCCTGGTAGACGATCACATTGGCCTTGGGTGCCAGGTTGATCACCTGCTCCACGTCGAGCGATGTCTCGAGGCCGTCGGAGTTGAAGAAGTTCGGTGCCGGCGGTCCGCCGTCGATCTGCTGATAGGAGACAGATGTGCTGATCCCGTAGCACCCCTCGTCGGCGCTGATATCGGAGGGGAAGTTTCCTTCAAGCTCGTAGACGGCGACCGTCTGGCCCGCTCCGAGGTCGCCGGCGCCGTATAGAGAGGAGAAGCGGTAGGCGGAGGCCAGCTGGTCGGCCGTGTAGAACCGCTGGCTCGCGGAGGCCGCCGCGCAGGGCTGCGGCCCCCCGGTGACGACGTGGGGCACGGCGTGAGCGCCTGCCTGCGCGGCGTGCAGGGCCAGGGGCCGAGCCTGCGCGGTGCTGTTCAGCCCGAGCACGCCTTGGACGTCCCCAGCGATCGATGAGTCGAGCAGTGGCGCCTGGGTGTTGGCGAACGCGGCGCGACCGCTCCTCAGCGACACACGATTGAACGATGTTGAGAACGCGTGGCTGAGCGCTCCGGCATTCGAGCTGACGGGGATCGCCAGACCGTTGGCGCTCACCGGGCCGGGCGTCAGACCGTGAGCCCGAAGCGAGGCGCTGACCGCGGCGATCTGCGCGTCGGTGGGGCCGAAGCGCTGCCGGAACTCGGCCACCGAGAGGTACTGGTGATAGATGCTCGAACCCGGCGTGGCGACCTCGCTGGCGTAGTTCTCAAGGCCCACCGGGTCGCGTGGCTTCAGCGCCACCGTCGGCTTGATCGCGGTGCTGGGCGCCAATGACCCCACGACGCTCGACCCAGCAGGCGCCGCTGGCGCGGCGCCGATCCGCACCTGGGCCGGGGTCGATGCATTCGCCAGCGCCGTGGCACCCGCGACGCTGGCGAGCGCGACGAGGACCAGCGGCACGATCAGCTTGAGAACCGAACGGGGAATGCGCACCTCCCGAGATCCGACGGCACGGATCGGCGACAGTACCAACGCTCGGGCGCCGGTGGCTCAGTTGCTCAGGCGGCCGGGGCCAGCTCCTCGGCCGCGCGCAGCTGGTCCTCGACCAGCCTCAGGCCCGAATCCCAGAAACCGGGATCGGCGAGGTCGATGCCCACCATCGCGGCCAGGTCCTCCGGCTTGCGCGAGCCACCCGCGGCGAGCAGCCCCAGGTAGTCCGGAGCGAACGAGGGCCCCTCCTCCAGATAGCGGCCGTAGACGGAGAGCGCCAGCAGCTGGCCGTAGGCGTAGGCATACACGTACCCCGGCGTGTTTATGAAGTGGGGGACATACGACCACCACATGCGGTAGCCCTCGGTCATCTGGACCGAGTCTCCGAACATCTCCGCCTGGCTTTCGCTCCAGAGCTCGGCGATGCGATCGACGGACAGCTCGCCCTCGGCCCGGCGCCGGGTGTGCATCAGATGCTCAAAGCGATTCATCGCCATCTGCCTGAAGACCGTGGCCACCGCTCCGTCGATGCGGTCGGCTAGCAGAGCGAGGCGCGACTGATCGTCGGCGGCCTCATCCAACAGGCGCCCGAACACCAGCGTCTCGCCGAATACCGACGCGGTCTCGGCCAGCGTCAGCGGCGTCGAGAAGTGAAACACCCCCTGGGGCTGGGCGAGCGCGGCGTGCAGGCCGTGTCCCAGCTCGTGGGCCATCGTCAAGACGTCGCGGCGCCGCGCGGTGAAGTTGAGCAGCACGTAGGGGTGCACGCTCGGCACGGTGTAGGAGCAGAACGCGCCACCCCGCTTGTTGGGGCGAACAGGGGCGTCGATCCAGTGCTCGTCGAAGAAGCGCTTCGTGACGCGGCCCGCATGGGGATCGAAGGACGAGTAAGTGTCAAGCACCAGCTCGCGTGCGTCGGCGAACGAGTAGCTGACATCCTCGGCCGACACGGGCGCCATCCGGTCGTAGTCGGCGAGCTTCTCGACGCCCAGCAGCCGGGCCTTCAGCCTGTACCAGCGCTGAGGGATGTCGTAGCGCGCTCTGACGGCTTCGATCAGCGCCAGCACCGATTCATCGGAAGCCTCGTTGGCCAGGTTGCGGCCGGCGAGCCAGTGGGGATAGGAGCGCAGCCGGTCCTCAACGGCCTTGTCATGAATCAGCGTGTTGTAGATGAAGCCTCGGGTGCGCAGGCCGGGGCCGAGCGTCTCGGACACGGCTTCCGCGGCGGATCGGCGAGTCTCACGATCGGCCGCCTGCAGACGGCTGAGCGCCACGTCGAGGGGGACCTCGTCGCCGTCGAGCTTGACCCGCAGAGCCGACACCAGCTCGCCGAACAGCCGCCCCCACGCGCCCTGGGAGGAGATCGACTTCTCGGCCAGGACCTTCTCCTCTGGCTCGGAGAGCAGATACGGCCTGTAGCGGCGCGCGCTTGAGAGGTGATGGCGGCAGAACTCCAGCCCCTGGCCGGCGAGCAGCCGCTCGGCGTGCTCGTCGTCGAGTGCCGCCCACTCGAGCTCGAAGAACAGCAGCTTCGTCTCGATCTCCGTCTCTCGCTCCTGCACCCGCTGGAGCAAGGCGCCCCGGGCCGGCTCAGCGGTGTCCGTGGCGAACCGCAATGCGGCGTAGGACCCCGCGCGCCCCACGAGGTCCTCGATCGCCGCCAGCTCGTACATGGCCTCGCGGAGACCCGCCGCGTCGAGCTCGGCCACACGAGCGGCATGGGCGTGGGCGAACTCGTCCGCCCTTCTGCTGGCATCGTCCAGCAGGCGGTCGATCCCGCCTTCCGCGTCGCCGTCGACAAGCGGACCGAGGTCCCACTCGGTCGAGAGGAGCTCGGGGTCTGAGAGGTTCTCGGCCGTGGTTGCCATCGCGAGCGTGAGCTTAGCCAGTCGCGCTCCGCTGGCCCCTAGAATATTATTCTAGGCCTCATGAAAGGAGGTCCCACATGACCGCCAGCTACCAAGACACGGTCGTCCGCGCCCGAGCCGAAAGCGGGCGCCGGCTCGTCTCCGTCGAGCGCGAGGGCGCTCACGCCACGGTCACCCTCGATGACCCCGAGCGGCTCAACCCGCTGAGCGCGCCGCTCACGGTGCAGCTCTACGAGCGTCTCAAAGAGCTCGCCGCCGACGATGCGGTACGGGTGATCGTGATCACCGGTCGCGACCCGGCGTTCAGCGCCGGTGGAGACTTGAGGCTGATCCGGCAGACTGGCGAGGAGCTGCTGCGCGAGAGCCCCGGCGGGGCAACCGACGTCTGGCGCTGGATCAGGCGTCAGTTCGGAGGCATCGCGCGGCTCATAACACGAAGCGACAAGGCGTTCATCGCGGCGGTGAACGGGCCTGCGGCGGGCGTGGGGCTGGCGTTTGCACTGGCTTGCGATGTGATCTTGCTTTCAGAGCGCGCCCGGGTCGTCCCGGCGTTCGGACGCATCGGGCTGATCCCGGAGGTGGGGACCAGCTGGCAGCTGACGAGGCGGCTGGGGTACCAGCGAACGTTCGGCCTGTTCATGTCCGGGCGCCACCTCTCGGGTCAGGAGGCCCACGAGCTCGGCCTGGGCAATGAGCTGGTGGCGCACGGCGCGCTGCTAGACGCCGCGGCGGCTTGGTGCGAGCGCATTGAGCGCCAGCCGGCTCACGTGCTCGAGATGAGCAAGGCGCTGCTGCGCCAGTGCGCGGAGATGACCTGGGAGCAGACGGTGACGATGGAGGAATTCGCCGAGCCGATGTGCTTCACGACGCATGCCCACAAGGACGCAGTGGCCGCGCTGGTGAGTTCGGGCTCAGCGAGGCACGAACACCGCGCGGTCCCTTAGACCCTCGATCAGGTCGCCGTCGAGATCGAGCGTCGCGCCGAGGTCCTCGACCGATGCGAAGCCATTGACGCGCTGACGCGCATCGATGATCTTCTCTGCTAGCCCAGGGTCGATCCCCGGGAGCTTCGTCAGTGCGCTGCGGTTGACGTGGTTGACGTCGATCAGACCGGCGTCGTGGGCTCCCGCAAGATCTGGCCGGCCGATCCCCATCTCCAGGGCGAGGGCAGGTCGTTCCCGCACCAGCCGGCGGGCCTGGTCACGCTCGGCCAGCTTGCTCTGGGCGCTCTCCAGGGCGTCTCCCCACCCCGACGCCATGGCGCGAGCGTAGGCCGGGCGGATCGTGTACGACGTCGCGACGGCGCCGACCCAGGAGCCGATGATCAGACCACCGGCCAGCGCGCTGTTGCCGTGGCTGGCGCCGGCGATCACCCAGCCCGCGATGGCGATGATCGTCAGCAACACGCCGATCACGGTCCAGAGTGGCTTACGCGCTCGCACGCCGGCGTAGATGGGCGCCCAGGCGCCGAGGCCAAGCGGAAGCAGCGACCATCCGGCCCACCGCGTCTCGCCCTGACGGGAAAGCTCAGCCCCCGGCATCAGCTACATGCTAAGAGCTGCCGGTACGCTTGCCACAAGGCTCATGGCGGTGATAAGAGGACTGGCGCCACTGGCGCTCTCGGCGGCAGTGGCGTTGGGCATCGCCGCCTGTGGCGGCGCCGGAACGCGGACGCCTCAGGCCTCTGGCCTGCCGCTGGCGTCCGGGGCCCACGTCGTCGCTCAACAACGAACCTGTAATGCCGGCGCGAGCTCGTTCTGCGGGATCGAGATGGTCGTGTCGGGTGCGGGTTACCGCTCCTCGCATCAACTGGTACTGGCCGAACGCGATCTGCTGCGGTCAAACGGCTGGGTGGGCGCGAGCCCCGATACCGGCGACGAGGTCGCCAATGAATCGCCCCAGAACAAGCTGCGGGTGACCTACGGCACGGCGTTCGACGAGCTCAAAGCCGTCGACCTCGGGTGGTTCCAGCGCTCCTGGCCGATCGTGAGCGCGCTCGACGGATCGCTGTTCAACGACTCGCCGGCGATCTCGGTGCTGCTCGAGATCGGCTCGCAGTAGTCGTCCCGTTCTCGACGTCGACCACGGCCAGACGCCGGTCGCCACCGACAGCGACCGCGCTTTTTCCGGCCAGCAGGTCGCGCAGCTCGGCCCCGACCAGCTGCTCCCGCCAGCCTGTCAGCGTGCGTACCGATGGCTCGGGATCGCCCCGCCGCGCCGCGCCCACGACCGCCTCGAGCTCGGCACGGGAGGCAATCAGCTCGTAGGCCAGCCCGGACTCCAGCGCCCGCGCGCGCAGCAGCGCCTCGGCCAGCACGATCAGCGGCGAGTCGCTGGGCTCGGAGTGATCGCGGGCGCGCTCGCGAGGTATCGGCGGGTCGGTCAGCCCGCGCTCGATGGCCTCCAGGATCGCATCACCGCGGCGCTTGATCACCGAGCGGTGCATGCCGCGAATGTTGGCGAGCTCCTCGACCGTGGTCGGGTGGCGTTTTGCGGTCTCGACCAGGGTCTGGTCTGCCAGCACCGAACCGACGGGGCGGTCCTCGCGCTCGGCGGTTCGCTCCCGCCAGCCGGCGAGCGCGCGGGCGACGGCACGCGAGCGTGGATCGAGCTGCCGAATGCGCGGGAGGCGCTCCCAGACGGCGTCAGGGTCGCGCTCCTCGGTTGCGGACTCCAGGCGGCGGCACTCTTCGCGCGCCCACTCCAGGCGCTTCGCGGTTGCCGCCCGGCGCTGGATCTCGTCCGCGAGCTCCAGCAGGTGGGCTACGTCCTCGGCCGCGTAACGAAGCTGCTCGGCCGTGAGGGGCCGCGCGTCCCAGCGCGTGTATGAAGCGGTCTTGGCTACGCGCCGGCCGAGTATCGCCCCCAGCAGGTTGCCGTACCCGGTCTGGGCGCTGGCGCCGACGAAGCCCGCGGCGACCTGGGTGTCGAACACGTTGCGGACCTCCGTCCGCCACGCGCGGCGAAGAATCGCCACGTCCTGGCGCCCGGCGTGGAGGATGACCTCGATCGCCGGGTCGGCCAGCAGCCGCGCGACAGGGGAGGGGTCGAGCTGCTCCCGCAACGTGTCGACCAGCGCGATGCGGGGGCGCTCGCTGTCCGGTACGTCGACGACCATCTGGGCCAGGCAGAGCAGCGGCCGATAGCGGCCCTCGGACATGAACTCCGTGTCGATGCCCAAGCGCCCCGTGGCCGCGGCCAGCTCCGCAAGCTCCCCGATCTCCTTGCTGGTGGCGAGGTTGGGGACCGCTGCGAGCGCCATCAGTGCAGCGTATCGGCGTCTTGGCGCCGAGCCCGACGATTGCAGGCGGCCCCTGCCGGGTAAACCGACCCCCCTGGTAGGATTTGCGCATGACCACTGCCGTGCCCGTCCGATGATCTTTTCGTCCAAGGCCGAATACGGCGTACGGCTGATGGTGGAGCTCGGGCGCCAATCACCGGAGCAGCCGACGAGCCTGAAGGCGATCGCCGACGCCGAGGGGCTGCCGCTGGCCTATCTGGAGCAGGTCGTGGCGCGGCTGCGTAAGGCCGGTCTGGTGATGAGCGCCCGTGGCGCCCACGGCGGCTACTGGCTGGCCAGGCCGGCGGAGGAGATCGCGATGGACGAGGTCGTGCAGGCGCTGGAAGGCGCGATCGCCCCGATGGAATGCTTCGTGCACGACCGCACCGAGCGGGTGCTCTGCTCGCACGAGCCGGATGCCGGCCGGGGCTGCGCCACCAAGCTCCTGTGGACGCGCGTGCAAGGGGGAATCATCCGTTCCCTGCAGACCACGACGCTTGCCGAGCTGGTCGAGTTCTCGCGGCGCCACGAGCGCGAGCCGCACAGCGTCGCCGGCGCGGAGCGCCACCCGGCCGCCGTCGCCTGAAACTGAAAATAGAAAGCTGGAGATGTCAGAACTCGAGATTCGAAACCTCTACGTCCGCGCCGGCCAGAAGGAGATCCTCCGCGGGCTCGATTTGACCGTCGCCAAGGGCCAGATTCACGCACTGATGGGGCCCAACGGATCGGGCAAGTCAACGCTCGCCAACGCCGTCATGGGCCACCCGGGACTGGAGGTCACCGACGGGCAGATCATCTGGAACGGCGAGGACATCACCGAGGCCGAGCCCGATGAGCGCGCGCGGATGGGGCTGTTCATGGCCTTCCAGTACCCGATCGCCGTCCCCGGGGTGACCGTGACCAAATACCTGCGCACGGTCCTGAACGCTCACAGGGACGCCCACGGCGAGGAGCCGGTTGCGCTGAAGGAATTCCGTCAGTCCGTCGAGGCGGCGATGCAGCTGACCAACGTGCCGAAGGAGTTCTCGACCCGGTACCTGAACGAGGGCTTCTCGGGCGGCGAGAAGAAGCGCATGGAGATCCTCCAGCTCGCCCTCCAGCGCCCGGAGATGGCGATCCTCGATGAGACCGACTCCGGGCTCGACATCGACGCGCTGCGGGTGGTGGCCAACGGCGTCAACGCCGTCGCCGGCCCGGACATGGGCGTGCTGATCATCACCCACTATCAGCGCATCCTGCACCTCGTCCAGCCCAGCCACGTGCACGTCATGTACCGCGGGCGGATCGTCAAGCAGGGCGGGCCGGAGCTGGTGGACGAGCTCGAGGCCAAGGGCTACGGCTGGATCGCCGAAGAGCTCGAGGCCGCGGCGTGAGCGCTGCAACAACACACGCTGGAGGCGGATGCGCTCAGCGCCGTCGCCGACCAGTTCCCGGTCCTCCGGCGGCGGATCAACGGTCACCCGATCACCTACCTGGACAGCGCCGCCACCTCGCAGACGCCGCAGCCGGTGATCGACGCCATGACCCGCTACTACACGGAGTCGCGGGCCTCGATCCACCGGGGCGTGTATCCGCTGGCGGTCGAGGCCACTGATCTCTACGAGGGCGCCCGGCGGCGGATCGCGGACTGGCTGGGATCGACGCCGGAGGAGACGATCTTCACCTCCAACGTGACCGCCGCGATCAACCTCGTTGCCTACACCTGGGGCCGGCAGAACGTGCAGCGCGGCGACCTGGTGGTGCTCACCGAGATGGAGCATCACTCCAACATCGTGCCCTGGCAGATCCTCTGCCAGGACCGCGAGGCGGAGCTGGCTTACGTGCCGGTTTCTGACGACGGCCTGCTCGACCTCGACGCGCTCGACGAGCTGCTGGCGCGCGAGCCCAAGCTGGTGGCGCTGGTCCACGTCTCGAACGTGCTGGGGACCGTCAACCCGATTGAAAAAATCGTGCGACGAGCCCACGAAGTGGGCGCAGTCGCACTTATAGATGGTGCTCAAGCAGTTCCCCAGATGCCCGTCGACCTGCCGGCCATCGACGCCGACTTCTACGCCTGGACCGGACACAAGGCCTACGGCCCGACTGGGATCGGCGTGCTCCACGGACGCCGCGAGCTGCTCGAGGAGATGCCCCCGTTCATCGGCGGGGGCCACATGATCCGCACGGTGGCCGCCAACGAATCGACGTGGACCGACCTGCCGTGGAAGTTCGAGGCCGGCACCTCGCAGATCGCCGAGGCGATCGGTCTCGGTGCGGCCGTGGACTGGATCCGGGCGCTGGGGATCGAGGGCATCCGCGCGCACGAGGAGTCGCTCGTGGCGCTGGCGCTCGAGCGGCTGTCCGAGGTGCCGGGCCTGGAGATCCACGGTCCGCTGCGGGCTGCGGACCGCGGCTCGCTCGTCTCCTTCTCGCTCGAGGGAGCACACCCCCACGACATCGGCGAGATCCTCGGCCGAGAGGGCGTCTGCGTGCGGGCCGGACATCACTGCGCCCAGCCGCTGATGCGGCGGTTCGGAGTCTCGGCCACGACCCGCGCCTCGTTCGCCGTGCACAACGGTGCGCTCGACATCGAGCGGCTGATCACCGGGTTGGCTCGCGTGCGCGAGACGCTGCAGCTGGACTGACGCGCGCCGCCGCCGATCCCGCGGCTGCATAAGCCGGCTCGCTCCGGGGTAGGTTCGCCGCGAGATGGAGGTGCTGCGGACCAAGTCCGTCGAGCAGTCGATTGAAGACACCGATGAGCCCGGCCGCCGGCTGCGCCGCTCGTTGGGGCCGCTGCAGCTGACGGCGATCGGCATCGGCGTCATCATCGGCACCGGGATCTTCGTGCTGACGGGCGAAGCCGCCGGCACGCTCGCCGGACCGGCGATCACGATCTCGTTTGCGGTGGCCGCGATCGTGTGCGCGCTGGCCGGGCTCTGCTACGCGGAGTTCGCGTCGGTGGTGCCGGTCGCCGGCTCGGCCTACACGTTCTCCTACGCCAGCCTGGGCGAGCTGATCGCCTGGATCATCGGCTGGGATCTGATGCTGGAGCTGGCGTTCGGCGCCGCGACCGTCGCCTCCGGGTGGTCGCAGTACTTCCAGGTGGTGCTGACCTCGGCACCGTGGCACGCGCACCCCGGAAGCTGGATCTTCGCCACCGGCCACAACCTGGTGGCCGCGCTGATCGTGCTCGGGATCTCGGGATTGCTGTGCCTCGGCGTGCGGACCTCGAGCGGCACGAACGCGGTGATCGTGACGATCAAGGTGGCGATCGTCCTGCTGGTCATCATCGCCGGGATCACCTACATCCACGGCGCCAACTACCACCCGTTCATCCCGCCCTCGGGGACCACGCCGGCGCCGGGCGGGAGCAGCACGAAGACCCTGCTTCAGGACATCGGTGTGAACACCGGGACGTTCGGGGTGGGAGGGATCTTCACCGGCGCAGCGCTGGTGTTCTTCGCCTTCATCGGCTTCGACATCGTGGCCACCAACGCCGAGGAGACGCGCCGCCCGCAGCGCGACGTGCCGGTCGGGATCTTCGGCTCGCTGGCTATCTGCACGCTGCTTTATGTCGCCGTCTCGTTCGTCCTCACGGGGATGGTCAAGTTCAACCACCTCGACTACAAGGCACCCCTGTCGAGCGCATTCGAGTCCGTTCATCAGCACACGATCGCCACGATCGTGGCCTATGGCGCGCTGGCCGGGATCACGTCGGTGATCCTCGTCTTGCTGATGGGTCAGAGCCGGGTGTTCTTCGCCATGAGCCGCGATCGGTTGCTGCCACCGATCTTCTCCGCCGTCTCTCAGCGCTTCAGCGTCCCCTATCGGACGACGCTCGTCACCGGTGTGGTGGTCGCCTTGCTGGCGTTCTTCTTCTCGTTGAAGACGCTCTCCGAGCTGGTCAACATCGGCACCCTGTTCGCATTCGTGCTGGTGGCGATCGGTGTGCCGGTGCTCCGCCGCGCCCGGCCGGATCTCGAGCGTCCGTTCCGAACCCCGCTCGTGCCGGTGATCCCGATCCTGTCGGTGGTCGCCTCGGTCTGGCTGATGCTCAACCTGCAGGCGGTCACCTGGCTGCGGTTCGTGATCTGGATGGCAGCCGGGCTGATCGTGTACGGCGTGTACTCGTACAGGCACAGCAGGCTCGCCGCTCGGGGGGGCCGCGGCGCTGAGGCGGCGCCCCCGGGCGCCGACTCGGCCTGAGCCGGCGCCCGATTGCGCGAGCTTTGCGGTCGTGCCGTCGAGCTTTGCGGTCGCCCGTCGCGACCTTTGCGGCCGCTTCGCTAGTTCAGCGTTACCCGCCGGGTGCTGGTGATCGACCGCCGGCCGCTGCGATACCGGAGAGTCAGCGTGTAGCGTCCGCCGGACACCGGGCGGACGTCCGCCAGCACAAGCTCCGAACGGCCGCCGCCCAGGTCAAGCCTCGCGCCGGTTGCGTACATGGCATTCCCTCGGTGCACTGTGGCCGCCACGACGCCCGAACCTGTGAGGGCGAAGGTCCCGGACACGAGCCGGCCCGTACACCGCACCTGCTTCTTGTGGTGACGGGTCACCGTCTTGCACATCAGGAGCTCGACCTTGCCCGGCGCCCCGTTCTGGCCCGCTTGACCCTGTGGACCGCCGGCGCCGGCTGCACCCTGCGACCCGGTAGCCCCCGACGATCCGCTGGCACCTGTCGCCCCGGTGGCACCTGTCGCGCCCATCGTCCCGGGTGTGCCCTGGGGGCCCGTCGGCCCCTGCGGCAGCTGGCCTCCGGTCCCAGACAGGCCCACGATCGCCGGGCCGTTCGGATCGTTGCTCGAGACCAAGAGCCTCGCGGCTCGGGACCCCTGTGCCTGGGGGGCGAAGCTGACAGTTACCTGGCACGACCCGCTGGGCGGGATGGGCGCGCCGCAATTATCGGATCCGACGAAGAAATCACCGGGATCGGCGCCGACGAACGAGACCCCGGTCACATCCAACTCGGTGTCTGCTTGACCCGTGTTCGTAATCGTCACGGTCTGTGGCGCGCTGACGGTGGTCTGCGCCTGCGTCCCGAACGGCAGCGAGCCGGGGGCTGCGGTAGCTGTTCCGGGCAGCGACGACTCCACGTATTCCCTGAAGGCCAAGTCGGTGCTTGAGGTGGTGGCGGTCCACGACGACGGCGGCGATGCCGAGCTGAAGTACTGCTCGCCGCCGGCGTAGGGGTTGCCGTTCTCGGAGTACCAGCCGAGCACGTCCGATCCGCCGGCATAGGCGACGATCGCGTACTGCGTGCCGCTGGAGACCGGCGCCGGCGAGGAGAAATCCGCCTCGGCCCAGCCGCCCGTGGACGAGATGGCCGCGGCCGGAACGCTCGTGCTGGCGAGCACTGTGGCGCTTGGGGCACCGGAGCTCACGGTCCTGATCTCGACGGTGAGGCCCCCTGTGTCGGAGTCGTCGCCAGAAACCCAGAGCTGGACGCGACCGATCCAGCCGGACAGTCCGGCCGTGAACGTCTGAGCCTCGCTGACGGGGTACATGTTCGACGGGCCGGCAATGCCTTGGGCGATGATCGCTCCGGTCTGCTGCTGGTCCAGCGTGTCGGCTTGGGCTGCGATGGCGCCCGAAGCCAGCACGAGCAACATGATGAGGCCGCCCAACAACGGCAGCCTGGCGCGGGATGAGGTCATTCGTGACTCGCTCCTTCTAGATTCGCTGTTGCCCCTTGCCCCGGCCAGCCGGACCACCGCGGTCCGCGCTTAGCAGGCGGCTGCGGCCCTCAGTTCGTCCGCGGAGCCCCGGGCCAAGTATCAGTCCGGGGTGAGCGACATCCGGGACGCTGTATGTCTTTGCACAGCTTCTGGTTCTCAACAGCCGCCTCACAGACGGGCGCCGACTCAAGCTGAGCCGGCGCCCGTGGTCCTCACTTGTTGCAGGCGGCACGCGCCGCGGAAACGACCTAAGGCCGCGCCTCGAGCACGATGTTGAACGGGGTCTCAGTCGCCCGCCGGAAGCGGGTGAAGCCGCCGGCAGTGACGACCTCACGCAAGCGGGCCTCTCCCGCCTGCGCCCCCAGCGCCAGCCCGACCTCCTGGTCGCGCGAAGCTGGCGTGCAGACCAGGGTCGAAGCCCCGTAGAACACGCGCCCCACCGGGTTCAGGTTGTCCTGCAGGTCGTCCCCGGCATAGGGCTCGACGATCAACCAGGTGCCGTCGGCCTCGAGCGTGCTCAGCACGTGGGCCGCGGCCCCGACCGGGTCACCCATGTCGTGCAGGCAGTCGAACATCGCGACGAAGTCGTATCCGTCGCCCGGGTACTCCTTCGCCTTGGCCATCTCGAAGCTCACGCGGCTGTTCAGACCAGCTTCGGCCGCGGCGCCGCGTGCACGCTCGATCGAGGCCTGGTGGTAGTCGAAGCCGACGAACTCCGAGCGCGGGTAGGCCTCCGCCATCAGCAGCGTCGAGGCCCCGTGTCCGCAGCCGACGTCGGCGACGAGGGCGCCCTGTTCGAGCTTGGCCTCGACACCGTCCAGCGCCGGGATCCAGGACGAGATGAGGTTCGCCGCGTAGCCGGGCCGGAAGAACCGCTCGGTGCCGACGAACAGCTCGTGGTGGTGGTCGTGCCAGCCGACGCCGTCTCCCGTCTGGAAGGCGCGGGAGATCTTCTCCTCGTCCTTGACGAGCGAGCTCGCGAGCTGGAACGCTCCCGGCACGAAGGCTGGGCTTCCCTCCTGGGCCAGCGCCAGCGACTGCTCCGGCGTCAGCGAGAAGGCACCGTCGCGGTAGGTCACGTACCCGCCGGCGGCCTGGTTGGACAGCCACTCGCGGACATAGCGAGCGTCTGTGCCGGTGCGCCGCGCCAGCTCGTCGGCGCTCACCGGTGCTCCGTCCGCCATTGCCCGGTAGAGCCCGAGCCGGTCGCCGATCACCACCAGCGCGGCGCTGAGTGCCGCGCCGAGGTCGCCGACGAAGCGGCCCATGAACTCATCGAGCTTTGCCTGATCGATGGTCTGTGCGGTCGCGGACATCAGTTCTCGTCCCACACCTGAACGACGGTCTGATCCGAGATGTGACCGCCGTCGACCTTGAAGACCGTCGCGCAGGCGACGTTCGTCCCGTCCGGATAGCGGCATGCCAGCGTGTAGGCGGCGCCATCGTCGTCATGGACTCGCTGCTGGACCTTGTGGGTCATGTCGCGGCCGTACATGTCCTCGAGCCAGTCCTTGATCTCTTCGTGGCTCGAAAGCACGCGCGGCGAGCCGGGCTGGGCCAGCTTGTCCAGGATCGTCACCCGGGCGTCTGGCCCATACATCGACAGCTGCGTCGCGGCGTCGCGCTCCTCGGCGGCGCGAGTGAAACGGTCGAGGTCGAAGGTTGTCGTGGTGCTCATGGCGATCTCCTCTCTAGTGTCGGTGCCATGTGTCGGTCACCTTCTTGGGCGAGCGTCGGACAGGCGTCAAACGAACGTCAAACCGCCACCGGAAAGCGTCAAAAGCGCGGTACGCTATGCAAGTAGTGCTTCGTGCACGCTTGCTGGGGCAGCTCAAGGTAGAGCTCAACGGGACCGCGATCGATTCCTCGGCCGTCCAACGGCCGTGGGCCCTTTTCGCGTATCTCGCGCTGTCTGGACGGCCGGTGACGAGGTCGGAGCTCGCCAACCGGTTCTGGCCCGACGTTCTCGACCAGAGCGCGCGCGCCAGCCTGCGCAGCGCGCTGTGGGCGCTGCGGCGGCGGATCGGCGACCGCCTCGTCGTGGAAGGCGAGCGCGTCGGGCTGCGGGACACGTGGGTCGACGTAGTGGAGTTCGAACGGCTGGCCGCAGACGATCCCGCGCGCGCGCTGGAGCTGTGCCGGGGCGAGCTGCTGGAGGGAATCGAGGACGAATGGGCGCTCGAGGCGCGCGCGCGGCATCGCGACCAGCTGATCGAACTGCTCGAGCAGCAGGCCGAGGCCCGCGAGGCGGAGAGCGAGCCGCGCGCGGCGATCGACCTGACTCGTCGCCAGGTAGAGCGTGATCCGTTGGACGAGGCGGCGCATCGGCGACTCATCACGCGGCTCGACGCAGCGGGGGACCGCGCGGCCGCGCTGCGCGTCCATCAGGCGCTGGCCGATCGCCTGCGTCGCGAGCTGGGGGTGGCGCCGTCTTCGGTAACCCGCGAGCTCGTCGCCTCCTTGCGGTCGGAGCCGCCACCGGAGGTGCGCCAGGTGGAGATCCCGGGCCAGCCGCCGCTTGTGGGCCGAGAGCGCGAGCTGGGCGAGCTCGAGCGTGCCTGGTCGGCCGCCGCCGGCGGGCATGGAACCGCGGCGGTGCTCCGGGGCGAGGCCGGCATCGGAAAGACCCGGCTAGCATCGGAGCTGTGCTCGCGGGTGGCCGCGTCGGGAGCCAGAACCTCGGTGTCCGGCGCGCTCGACCTCGGTGGCACGGCGCCGCTCAGCCTGTGGGCCGAGCTGATCCGAGAGCTGCTGCCGTCGCTGCCGGCGCCTCCGCCCGACGCTACCTGGCCGGGCGAGCTGGCGGTGCTGACGCCGGAGCTCCCCGAGCACTTTTCGCACAGCGGAGCGCCCCCGGTAGCCGTCGCGCCGGACCTGCAGCGCACGCGGCTGTTCGAAGCGGTCGTGGCGCTGCTGAGTTGGGCAACCCGCGACGCGCCGCTGCTGGTCGTGCTCGAGGATGCCCACGACGCCGACGTGGCAAGCCTGGAGCTGGCGGGCTACGCGGCGCGGCGCGTGGCGAGCTTGCCGATGATGATGCTTCTCACGCGACGCCATCGGCCGACGCGCGCCGCGGCGGACACACTCGAGCATGCCCTGCGGCTCCGCGGGGTGCTGGCCTGCGAGGTAGACGTGCAGCCGTTGGCCTCCGAGCGGATCGCGGCGCTGGCGCGTGCCTCGGCGCGACTCACCCGCCGGCAGGTCGAGCAGGTGGTGGAGCGTTCGGAGGGCAATGCGCTGCTCGCCGTCGAGACCGCGCGGGCCTTCGCCCACGGAGAGGAGACTGTCGCGGCCAGTTTGCGGGGATCGTCGCGGGCGACGCTGGCGCGACTCTCGGAGGACGCGCGCGGATTGACAGAGCTCGCGGCGATCGCCGCGCGGCCGCTCGAGCCGGTCGAGGTCGACGGACTATCGCTGGGCGACGCGACCAGCGAGGCGCTGGACAGCGGGTTGCTGCACAGCTCCGCGGGGCGCGTCGGTTTTCGGCATGCGCTCCTGCGCCAGGCGGTTTACGAGGAGGTGCCCGAGCCGCGGCGGCGGGCGCTGCACAACTTCTGGGCCCAGAGGCTGCTGGAGAGCGAGCGTGCGGGCACCGTGGCGCGACCCGACGAGGTCGCGCGACACCTGCGCCTGGCGGGCGAGGACCGAGCCGCCGTACCGCAGCTGGTCCGCGCCGCCGCGGCTGCCCGGACCGTGGCGGCGCTCGAGGAGGCTGTCGCCTACCTCCGGGAGGCGCTCACGATCGACGCCGACCGGAGCGATCTGTGGCTCGAGCTGGGCGAGGTCGAAGCGTGGCGGGGCCGCCGGCAGGAAGCAGAGAAGGCTTTCGAGGAGGCACTGCGCCTGCTGGCGGGCGCCGAACCCTTGCCGCTGGCGCGTGCCTGGCTGCGGCGGGCGAGGGCGTATCACGGTCCGATCTGTGTCCCGCGCGCCGTGCTCGACAGCGCGCGGATGGCGATCGACCTGCTGCAAAGCGTGGATGGAGCGGCCGACCTCGAGCGCAGCGAAGCGCTGGCCGCGTGGGCCTGGGCAGAGGCAGTCGCCGGCAGCGTCGAAGAGGCGGAGCGGCTGCTGATCGAGCTCGGCGAGGGCCCCTCGCACAACCGTGATCTGGCGACATACGACAGCGGCCACGCGCGGGCTCTGGCGCTGATGCGCCGGGGTCGTTTCGTCGACTCCTTCGCTCCGTCGATCGCGGCGGGCGAGGCCATCGCGCGGGCCGGACGCCCCGATCTTTCCTACGGATGCTGGGCCAACGCCGCCAGCGCGGCCAATGCTGCGGGCGAGACCGAGCGGGCGCTCGAGTTCTTGGATCGGGGGATGGCGGCGCTCTCCGACCAAGGGCTCCAGAGTCTCGAGGTCCATCTGCTCGGGGCGCGATCGTTCGTGCTGCGCAAGGCCGGTTGGATCGACTCCGCCCGCCGGGCTGCGTCGACCGAGCAGGAACTGGCCGAGCTGCTCGGAGACCCCGAGCTCGAGGCCATGGCGCAGCATGACGTGGGACTCGTGGCGCTGGCCGCCTGCGAGTTCGAGGAAGCGGCGGGGCAACTCGAGCGCGCGCTCGTCGACGGCGCGCCGATCAGCCGGCCTCTGACCCGGCTCGCGTTGGCCGAGGCCCTGGCAAGGAGCGGACGCCCGCGGGAGGCACGCGCTCAGGTGCGGGCGACCGTGCTCGAGCCCGTCCGCCCCAGCGACTTTCCCGATTCGCTCGTGCCTCGGCTGGCGCGCGCCCAGGGGCTGATCGCGCTGGCGGAAGGCAGGCGCGAGGAGGCGGAGGGCCGCCTGCGCGAGGCCGTCGCCGGCTGGGAGCGCGTGCTGGAGAGGACACCAGCGAGCGAGAGCATCACGACCGTTCTAGCCGACCTCGGACGACCGGTGGTGGGGCTGGTCGAGCCCGAGGGCGAGCTGACACTGGCGCGCAAGGAGCTGGCGATGATTCAGAAAGGAACAAGCGATGTTGTCGTTTCATGACAGCGTGACCTCGGCCGCCGCACCGGAGGAGGTGTGGAAGCTCCTGTACGACCCCTCGCGGTTCCCTGACTGGTGGGTGGGCGTGGGCAGCGTGGAGACCGGGGGGGATGGCAAGTACACGATGTATCCCGAGGGCTATCCGGACTTCCCGATGGCCCAGCTGCTCGACAGCAGGAGCGAGGGCCAGCGGGTCACGGTTTCCTGCCTGGTGTCTGATCTGCGCTTCGACTGGCGGCTCGAGCCGGCCGAGGCGGGTACCCAGATCTCGGTGGAGGTGGAGATTCCCGATGCCGAGGCGGACCGGCTGGACTCACAGCGCGAGGTGATCAGCGCGTCCATGCGGCGACTGGCCGAGTTGGCCGTCGCCTGACAGCGCCCCGCCGAGTTGGCCGTCGCCTGACGGCGACCCTCACGGCTCGGCTGTCAGACTGGGACCGGTGACCAGTCTCGCTGCGCCGACACGTACGGGCCGAACCACTGGCGCGGTGCCGCATCGAATCGTCGTGGTCGGCGGCGGCTTCGGGGGACTCGAGGCGGTCAAGGCACTGGCGCGGACTGGGGCGCAGGTCACGCTGATCGACCGCCACAACTACCACCTGTTTCAGCCCTTGAGCTACCAGGTAGCGACCGGGGCACTGGCTCCCGGTGATATCGCCATCCCGCTGCGGCGCATCTTCCGCGGCATGCACAGCGTGCGGGTGCTCATGGGTGAGGTGACGGGCTTCGATCTCGAGGCTCGCGAGGTGCAGGTTGCTTCCGTCATGCCGCACACACCGGATTTCACGGTGCCCTACGACATGCTCATCGTCTCCGGCGGCTCCAGCTACTCGTATTTCGGGCACGAAGATTGGCGCGAGTACGCGCTGGAGGTGAAGTCGCTGGACAGCGCGCTGACCGTGCGCGGACGGATCCTGGAGGCATTCGAGGGTGCCGAGCTCGAGCCGGCCCAGCAGGAGAGCTGGCTGACGTTCGTGATCGTGGGTGCCGGGCCAACCGGCGTGGAGATGGCCGGCCAGATCGCCGAGCTGGCGCGGGACACGCTGCCGCGTGAATACCACATGAGCGATCCGCGCTCCGGCCGCGTGCTCCTAGTGGAAATGGGCGACCGGGTGCTCAGTGGGTTTCCGAAGTCCCTCTCCAGGCGCGCTCAGCGCTCGCTCGAGCGCCTGGGAGTGACGCCGATGCTCAACCACACCGTGGTCGGCATCGACGAGAGCGGCGTGGTCATGGAGGACGCTGAGAAAACGACGTCCAGGGTTGCCACGCGCACGGTCATCTGGGCGGCGGGCGTGACCGCCTCGCCGCTGGCCCGGATGCTCGGCGAGGCCACGGGTGCCGAGGTCGACCGCGCCGGCCGCGTCACGGTGGAGGCCGACCTGACCCTGCCGGGACACCCCGAGGTGCTGGCGCTGGGCGACATGATCCGCGTGCGCGACGCGCGCACCGGGGAAGCGCAAGTCCTGCCGGGAGTCTCCCCAGTCGCCATGCAGGAGGGACGCTACGCGGCGCGGGCCATCATCGCTCGGCGACGCCTGGAGCAGCCGCCGCGATCGTTTCATTACTTCGACAAGGGCATGCTGGCAACGATCGGTCGCCTGCGGGCGGTGGCCGACATCCGCGGCATCCATCTGAGCGGCGTGCTGGCGTGGTACATCTGGCTCGTAGTTCACATCTACTACCTGATCGGCTTCGAGAACCGGCTGGTGGTGATCACGCGCTGGAGCATCAGCTTCCTGACCCGCGGACGCGGCTCGCGGCTGATCACCGAAGCCGTCGAGGACCGCCCCCCGCCGGCCGGCTCGGAATCGCAGATGGCGGGTGCGGCGGCGGCTTCAGACGGCGGTTAGCCCCAGCCGGCGGCCGCTACGCTAGCTAGACCATGGACGAAGCCCTCTATCGCGAGAACATCCTCGAGCACTACAAGCGCCCGCACAACTTCACCCCCCCGGCGCCCGAGCTCGAGCGGGTGGATCTGGAGTTTCATGACCTGAACCCGCTGTGCGGCGATGAGCTCACAGTGCAGCTGGCGGTCGGTGAGGATGGTCGGATCGACGACATCCGCTTCTCCGGCCACGGCTGTGCGATCTCCCAGGCCGCGGCGTCGATGAGCTCCGACGAGGTCAAGGGGATGAAGGTCTCAGATCTCCTCAGCCTGGACCGCTCGTTCGTGCTCGAGCTGCTGGGGATCGACATCTCGGCGACGCGGATGAAGTGCGCGTTGCTGCCGCTCAAGGTGCTGAAGAGCGCGTCGCTGGGCCAAGCGGCCGCCTGGGAGCCAGAGACGCCGGAGAGCAATGCCGGCGCGGCGGCCGGCGGGCTCTAGCTTCGCCGGCGCGGCGGCCCGCGGGCCCTAGCTTCGCCTCGTCCGCGCCCGCGGCAGCCGCACCACCCTCGAGCCCGGATTGCACCCGGCGAGCGTGGCCTTCAGCCGATAGCGCCGGCCGGGCTTCAGCTTCACCGTCAGGTAGGCGACGCCGTGGGCGTTCGTCCGCGCGCGGTGGCCGGCGAGCGTGACGGTCGCGCCGGACACGGGAGCAAGCTGATAGCCCTCGAGGGCCTGGACCAGGATCCGGACGCGCTCGTAGCCGCGTCGCTTGGCCTTGCGGACCTTGTAGTGCACGCGCAGCGTGGGGGCCGAGCTGCTCGACGAGGCGCCGCCGCTGCTGCCGGAGCTACCGGTGGAGAAGCTGGTGCAGGCGGCGAACACGTAGCAGGCCAGCGGCGGCTCGGAGGTGGTGTCCTGGACGCCCGTGGTTGCCGGCGCCAGCGGCCCAACGGCGACGCTGCTCAGCCCGGGCGCCCCGGCCAGCGTCTGGAGGTAGGTCTCCGCGTTCAGCGGGTTGACGCCGGGCATGAAGGCCTGGAGGCAGACCGACTGCGGGACCCGCGAGGGGTCCGCCGATCCAGGGTGGGTCAGGGCGTCGACCGCCAGCGCGTATGCCACCGGGTCGACGGTGCCGATCGCCAGGTGCTCGTAGGTGTCGGTGGGACAGATGTCCTGGGTGGCCACATTGGTGATCTGGGCCCCGCCGGTGTGCAGCGCGGCGCTGGCGTTGGGGCCGGAGTTGGGCTGCACGACTTCGTCGGTGTGGGTGTAGATCTCGGTGTAGGAGATCCCGGGGAACGTCTCCGCATAGCTGTTGAGCGCTTGGATGAAGTTCGAGCCGGCGAACTGCTGCCAGTCGGCAGGTGGGCACCCGCCGCCGCAGATCGACGGGCCGCCGACGGTGGTTCCGTGGTTGGAGCCCGAGAAGCCGATCACGTCGTCGACCATGGAGCGCGTGTCGGGCCAGAAGCGCAGCGCCCAGCGCATCGACATGCCGCCCTGGCTATGGCCCATGATCGCGATCTTCCGCCCGGCCATGGCGTACATGGTGCGGATCGCGTAGACCAGGTACTCGCCCGAGGTCTGGATGTCGCCGAGCGTCGAGTAGGGCGCGGTGTACGCGCACCACGGGATCCCCAGGTGGTCGAGCGCCGGTTCCCAGTTCCAGGAGTAGTTCTGTTCCGCGGTGACGCCGGTTGCGGGGTTCAGCAGCACGGGCTCGACGCTGGCGTTGCGCACGCCGGGCTCGCACTTCAGCGAAGCAGCAAGCTGCGACTCAGGGACGCTGAGCGGCGGTCCGGGCTGATCGAGTGGGGCGTATGTGGCGGCCGACGCCGACCCGGCGCAGGCCAGCAGGGCGAGAGCCGCGAGCACTACCGCCGCCCTCACGATGTTCCCCGTCCTCGCCACCGCACCGAATACTAGGGGTATGAAGGGCGGCGTGAGCCGGGCGGGGGCCCCGTGGCCGCTGGCGGCGAGCCAGGCGCTTGCCGGGTCCCATGCGGGTGAGCAGTTCGAAGTTGTGGGCGTCTGGCGCCATATAACTTCGAACTGCTCGCCGCCCGCGCGCCGGAACCCTCGCCGCCCGGACGCCGGAACCCTCGCCGCCCGCGCGCCGGAACCCTCGCCGCCCGGACGTGCTCCCCGCCGGGCGCCCCTCCGCCCGCCGCCGCCCCCGGCCCCCACCAGGCTACGATCGCCCGCGATGCGCTATCCCGGCCGCGAGCTCGACGAGCTGCTGGCCGCGGCCGTGCCCTCCGACCACGCCCGCCAGACGCTCGCCGAGCGTTACATCGACCGCGCCGTCGGGCGGACGGACGGCATGCCGTGGCGCGTGCTCGACCTGGGCTGCGGCGCCGGGGACTCCGTCGGTTTCTTCCGCGCGCGTGACCCGCAGGTCGACTGGGTGGGGCTCGACCTGCCCGACTCGCCCGAGGTGCGCACCCGCACGCGAGCCGACGCGCGCTTCAAGACCTTCGACGGCCGGACGATCCCGTTCGCGGACGCGAGCTTCGACCTCGTGTACTGCAAGCAGGTGTTGGAGCACGTGCGCCATCCGCTGCCGCTGCTTCAGGAGGCCTGCCGCGTGATCCGCCCCGGCGGCTTCCTGGCCGGCTCGACCTCGCAGCTCGAGCCCTTCCACTCACTCAGCGTGTGGAACTACACCCCGCTGGGCTTCGTCCAGCTGGCCGCGGAGGCCGGCCTGACGACGATCGAGATCCGACCGGGCATCGACGCGCTGTCGCTGATCGGCCACCGCATGCTCGGGCCGCGGCGCTGCTTTGACCGCTGGTGGGGCGGCCAGTCGCCGCTCAACCGACTGATCGACGGCTACGGCAGGCTGCGGCGGCTGCGGCCCCGGGCGATCAACGCAACCAAGCTCGTCTTCTGCGGCCAGTTCGCGTTCCTGGCGCAGCGCCCGGCCTAGCCCCGGCCCACAGCCGGCCTCGGCACGACAACCGGCCTCAGCCATGCCGGCACCGAGAAGCGCCGACTGCGCTCATTGGCGCGGACGTGCTCGCGCAGCATGCGCAGGACAGCCGCGGTGGGGTAGAACGGATCGGCGATTGCGGTTCCGTCTCGCAGGGACAGCGCTACGCGCAGCTCGCCGTCGTACTCAGCAAGCAGCAGCGGGTGGGACGGCGCTTGCTTGGCGCTGTCGAGGGCGGCGAGTCGGTCGAGGGCCAGCTGGTCGTCGGCATAGGCCGGGCGGATGGTGATGGCGGGAGTGTTCATGAGAGAAAGGATGGACTGAGACGGGGTGTTTCGCATCGGGCGGATGGAGCTTTCTTCGGGCCGGGACCCCTTAGGCGGCGGGGTCAAACGCTTACTTACAGCGCCAACTGTGACGCCGATGAGCCATAACGTCAAATAGGGGTTTGTTGGATGAGGTATAACTTCTGATCATGCTCGACAGCAGGCGTCTCAGGGTCCTGTGCGAGGTCGCGCGCCACGGCTCGTTCTCCGGCGCCGCGGAGTCGCTGGGGTATACCCAGCCCGCGGTCTCCCGCCAGATCGCGACGCTCGAGGCCGAGGTCGGCACGACACTGATCCGGCGCGTACCCAAGGGCGCCGTGCTGACCGATACCGGCCGCCTCCTGGTCGATCGCGCCGAGGCCATCTTGTCCAGGCTCGACGATGCCGAGAACGAGCTGCGGGCGATGGCGGGGCTGGAGGGAGGAAGGCTGCGAATGGCCACATTCGCCTCGGCGGCCTCGTCGATCGTGCCGCTGGCCATCGCCGCGTTCCGAGACCGTCACCCGGCCGTTGAGCTAACAGTCATGATGGCCGACCCGGTCGACTCCATCCCCCGCCTCCGCGCCGGCGAGCTCGACCTGGCGCTGTCGCACGACGCGCTCAGCGATCCCGACCGACCCCTTGGCAGCGTCCCGGTCTCGGCCTCTGGGCTCGAGCTGATCAGGCTGTTCGACGACCCGATGTACATGGCGATGCCGACCGGGCACAGGCTGGCCGAGTCGCCCCAGCTCGGTCTGGCCGATCTGCGCGACGAGCCGTGGATGCTGGCCACGCCCAACACCTGTCCCGACTCGAGGCTGTTCCTGCGGGCCTGCCATGCCGCCGGCTTCGAGCCGCGGATCGCGTTTCCAGAACGACGACTACCAGGCCATCCTGGGCTTCGTGGCGGCCGGGGTGGGGCTGGCGCTGATCCCGGACATGGTGGCCCGTGCGGTGCGCGATGACGTGGTCGTCCGAAGCCTGGATCCTCCGGCTCCGCCGCGTCCAATCCTGGCCGCCGTCCCGACCGGCTACCGCTCGGCCGCCCTACAGGCCATGCTCCGGGTGCTGGAGGAGGTGGCCGACGATTGGATCAAGGGCCGTGTCATCCCGCAGTCGCCGGCCACCGCGGCGAGGGCTGCGGCGTGAGCGAAGGCCACCGCGGCGAGGGCTGCGGCGTGAGCGAAGGCCACCGCGGCGAGGGCTGCCGCGTGAGCGGGGGATGATCGGCGCCCGGCGCCTCATGTCGATCACGGCCGCCGCGGCGATCGCGGTGCTCGCACCCATCTGCCTCGCGGCGTGCGGGAGCACGGCACCCACGTCCTACCAGGTCGTCAACGACTACCTGAACACGCTGGCGGAGGGGGATTACCCCGACGCCTGCGGGATGCTCTCCGCGCAAGCCCGCGGGGCGATGTCGGCCTCGACGGGCGTCCACGGTTCGTGCACGACGGTCTTCAAACGCTGCCTGCCGAGTCACGCGCTGATCCTCAAGGAGGACCAGTCGCAGCTGTTCTACGCCACCGTCCAAGTCACCAGCCAGGGATCTACCGCACGCGCCGCCCTCAGCGGCACGGCGGTGGCGAACGCCCTCAGGGAGGTGACGCTCGAGAAGACCCGTAACGGTTGGACGCTGACCTCGTCCGGCAGCGGGCTGACCGGGTGCTCCAAGCGACACGGCACCCGGCGCTGACCCCCGCCGCCGCTATCATCCACCTAAGGAAATCCGATCACCGCACTAGGACTTAAACACACGTGCCACAAGTCATCGAGGTCTGTCCTCTCCAGCAGCTCCAGCCCGGCGAGGTGCGCCTGGTGGAATGGGAGGATCTGGAGATCGGCGTGTTCAACTGCGCCGGCACCGTCTATGCGATCGAGGATCGCTGCTCGCACGACAACGGCCCGCTGGTGGAGGGTGAGCTCGATCAGGAGGACTGCACGATCGAGTGCCCGCGCCACGGCTCGCTGTTCGACCTCAAGACCGGCAAGCCGATGACGCTGCCCGCGTATGTTCCGGTGGACACCTTTCCGGTGATCATCGACGATGAGACGATCAAGCTGGAGGTGGAGTAGTGGCGACGCCCGAAACCAAGGCCCCGCAGGTGCCCCCCGTGCTGAGCGAGAACGAGCAGCTGGCGCGGATCAACGCTGACTACACGGAGCGCTACGGCTTCCACGACGCCGAGAACTACCTCTACAAGGCGCCCAAGGGACTGACTCGGGAGCTCGTGGAGAAGATCTCCGAGTTCAAGTCAGAGCCGCAGTGGATGCGCGACTTCCGCCTCAAGGCGCTGGAGCACTTCCTGTCGCGCCCCCAACCGACGTGGGGTTCCCCGCTGCTGGCCGAGGTCGATTACGACAACATCCACTACTTCGTGCGTGCCTCGGAGCGCGCTGAGCGCTCCTGGGACGAGGTCCCCGAGGACGTCAAGAACACCTTCGACCGGCTGGGGATCCCCGAGGCCGAGCGCAAGTTCCTCTCGGGTGTGGGAGCGCAGTACGAGTCTGAAGTCGTTTACCACCAGGTGCGCGAGGACCTCGAGAAGCAGGGCGTGATCTTCATGGACATGGACTCCGGCCTGCGCGAGCACGAGGACATCGTGCGCAAGTACTTCGCCAACGTGATCCCGCCCAACGACAACAAGCTGGCGGCGCTCAACTCGGCCGTGTGGTCGGGCGGCTCCTTCGTCTATGTGCCCGAAGGGGTCCACGTGGAGATGCCGCTCCAGGCCTACTTCCGCATCAACACCGAGAACATGGGCCAGTTCGAGCGCACGCTGATCATCGCCGAGCCCGGCTCCTACGTGCACTACGTCGAGGGCTGCACGGCGCCCACCTATTCGAGCTCGAGCCTGCACTCGGCGGTCGTGGAGCTGATCGCCCAGCCCGGCGCCCGCATCCGCTACACGACGGTCCAGAACTGGTCGACCAATGTCTTCAACCTGGTCACCAAGCGGGCCGTGGCGCACGAGGACGCAACCGTGGAATGGGTCGACTGCAACCTCGGCTCGCGGCTGACGATGAAGTACCCGAGCGTCTACCTGCTAGGCGAGCGGGCTCACGGAGAAATATTGTCGATCGCCTTCGCCGGCAAGGGACAACACCAGGACGCGGGCGGCAAGATCATCCACGGCGCGCCGAACACGACCTCGAACATCTTCGCCAAGTCGATCTCCAAGGACGGCGGGCGCGGCTCCTACCGCGGCCTGCTGGAGGTGGCCAAGGGCGCCCACGGCGCGCGCTCCAAGGTCGTCTGCGACGCGTTGCTGCTCGACGAGCACTCGCGCTCTGACACCTACCCCACGATCAGGATCGGCGAGGACGACGTCGACGTCGGCCACGAGGCCACGGTCTCCAAGGTGGGTGACGACCAGCTGTTCTACCTGAAGTCGCACGGCATCCCCGAGGAGGAGGCCTCGAAGCTGATCGTCAACGGCTTCATCGAGCCCATCACCAAGGAGCTGCCGATGGAGTACGCGGTGGAGATGAACCGCCTGATCGAGCTCCAGATGGAAGGCTCGATTGGCTAGCGGCTCCATAGCGGAGCCCGACTTCCTGGCGGCGCGCCGAGAGCGCGCCGTCGCTTTGTCGCGGCAGCTCGAGCTGCCGCAGTTCAAGGGCCGCCCGGGCTGGGAGTTCACGGACCTGAGCGGGCTCGAGCTGGGGTCCTACGGTGCCGCTCCCGGCGGAAACGGCGACTCCGCGAGCCTGCCCGAAGCGCTTTTCACTCCGCAGGCGACGGCCGAGCTGCTTCAGGTCGACGGGGCCAGCACGACCGTCGCCGGCGAGCTCCCCAGCGGAGTGATCGTCGCGACGCTGGAGCAGGCGGCCGCCGAGCACCCCGAGCTCGTGGAGCGCCATCTGGGCTCGGTCGTCACAGAGGAGGATCTGTTCGTGGCGCGCAACGAGGCCGGCTTTCGCAACAGCGCGTTCGTGTACGTCCCCAGGGGTGTGGCGCTCCAGCAGCCGATCCTGCTGACCGCGATCCAGGCCACCGCTGGGAGCGAGCTCGCAAGCCGCACCCTGATCGTGCTCGACGAGGGCGCGCAGGCCGAGATCTGGCAGCAGCAGCTCTCAAGCGAGCCGGACCTCGACGCGCTGTTCAACACCGTCGTCGAGCTCAAGGTGGGCGACGCCGCGCGCCTTCGCTTCGTCTGCGGCCAGTCGCTGGCCGAGAAGAGCTGGATCTTCGGCACCCACCGGGCCGAGGTGGGTCGCGACGCGGCGCTCGATTGGGTGGCGCTCGGCTTCGGCTCCTCCGGCGGCCGGGTGCGGATGGAGACGCGTCTGGGCGGTCCCGGTGCGGAGGCCCGCGTCACCGGCGCCTACGCCAGCCGGGGGCGACAGCACATCGACTTCGATACGACCCAGGAGCACGCGGCGCCCAACACCACCTCGGACCTCGCCTTCCGGGGCGTGCTCCAGGGCCGCTCGACGGCCGTCTGGAAGGGCAACATCATCGTCGACCCCGGGGCCCAGAAGACCGATGCCTTCCAGGAGTCACGCAACCTGCTGCTGTCAAAGCGCGCCCACGCCGACGCGATCCCCGGCCTGGAGATCCAGGCCAACGACGTGCGCTGCACGCACGCCGCCGCGGTGGCCCAGGTGGACGCCGAGCAGCTGTTCTACCTGCGCGCCCACGGCCTGCCCGAGGCGCAGGCCAAGCGGCTGGTGATCGAGGGCTTCCTGTCCGCGTTGGTGGAGCGCTTCGAGCAGGGGCCGATGCGCGAGGTCCTGGCCGATGCGCTCGAGCGGCGCCTCAACGCCGTTCTGGGCCAGGGCGCCTAGCGTCCTCAGTCCGCGTCACGGGCCGAGCCATGCGACCTGGAGAGCGACCGCCGATCCGTTGACCTGTCGCGTCGAGAGCGTGATGCCGCTGCTCTGGGCAGCGTTCATGGAGACCGTGTCGCCCGCCGCCAGGCGGACGATGCCACTGGCGTGATTGATCGTGTCGCCGCCGCCGGCAAACGCGTTCTGAAGATCTTCCACGTGCGTCTGGTTGCCGCCGGCGTCGACGAAGAGCTCCCTGGCTCCCGTAGCGCCGCCCAAATACGACCACTCGATATAGGCGCTGATCAGATACAGGCCGCTGCGCTCGATCGTGAGCTGGTTGTTGCTCAGCGTCACCTGCGACGCGTCGGAGGCCTGATCGAGATTCACCTGAGCTCCCACGCCGCTATCGAAGCTCTGGGTGGTCGAGTCGGTCGCGATCGCGTGCGGGAGCGCGCTTTGGTTGCCAGCGCCGACCACGCCGGGGGCGATCGTCGGGTTTGGGTAGGTGCCGGTCAGGTCACCCCCGGCCGCCACGCCGTCGATCGTGGCGTTGCTGCCCGGCTGACCCGGAGGGCCAGTCGCACCCGAGTCACCCGTCGCACCCGCCGGACCGCTCGGCCCCTGCGGTCCCGTGGTGCCGTTCAGCCCCCTGCGTCCCCGCCAGACCGTCGCCCCTTGGCGCCGCCCGCCCCCGACGTAGAGCTCTGGTTCCAACTCACCAGTCGATCGTGTCGCCGGCAGTGCGGCCGCGACCGGGGATTCAGCCGCACGTTGTACAGCGTGCCGGCACGGCTCAGGCAGCCCTTGAACACCGGGGCCGAGCCACTGCTGCTGGCCAGCGCCGCGGCCGCGCCGCCCCCGCCGATCGCGGCGATGCTCGCGCCCGCCATCAGCGCGCGCCGGGACAGTCCGGCCTTGATCATCGTGTGACCTCCATCCCCCGGTCCCAATGGGTGATTGGAAATGATCAGCGCCCGGCACGCGCCCCCCGCGCATCGGGAATATTACCCTTCGGCTCTAGCGAGGCGTGATGTCGCTTAGCTTGCGCTCGACAGGCCAGTGCGCCCATGCGGCCCGGCGCGACCGGCGATCACCCACAGCGCCCACAGGACGACGAGCACCAGCACCGCCTCCCTGATTCCCTCCGCCGGCCGCAGCACGTTCGTCAAGAACCAGTGGTCGTGGGGGGCCATGCGCAGGTGCGTGAAGGCGCTCGCGAAGTAGCCGAGGTCGGCCGCCGCAAACGCCACAGCCAGGGCCAACGGGGCCGCGGCGGCCGCCAGCAGCGCCATCACCCACAGGTCGTACTGCGGGCTGTAGGCCTTGATGGCGAAGAACAGCCAGCCGAGCGCGGCCAGCGTCGCCGGCACGAGCAGCTCGGCCCCAGTCGCGCCCAAAGCCCCGCGACCCCAGCCCCCGCCATCGGCCCGCGCCTTACGCCACAGCATCGCGGCCAGGATCACGACCAGGCCGCCGATCGTCGCCACGGCGCTGTCGGCATTCGCCGCCGGGGACTTGATGTGTCCGCTTGAGATCAGCGCCCACAGGCTGCCGCCCACGCCGCGGGTGTCGTTGAAGCGGAAGAAGTAGAGCCACCCCGAGCGCACCGCCAGGCCGCCGTGGGCGCCGCCGGTGAGGGCCAAGGGCGCGTTCACGACAACGGTCACCGCCAGGAACGGGATCAGGATCCGCGCCGCGGCCCGCAGCCCCTCCCGACGGTCGCCGGCGTCGAGGATCCGGGCCCAGAGCACCACCGGCAGCACCACCAGCGGAAAGAACTTGGTCCACGTGGCCACGGCCAGAGCCACCGCGCCCCAGCCATCGCGCCGGCGCTCGAACAGCACCAGCGAGGCCGCGAGCGCGGCGATCGCCACCAAGTCCCAGTTCAGCACCACGTACAGGGCGAGCGCCGGCGACAGGGCCAGCAGCCAGGGGTTGGCGCCCGGCAGGCGCCGCAGGAGCCACAGCGTCAGCAGCCCGCACAGACAGAGGAGCACGGCGTTGAGCGCCAGGTAGCCGCCGACGGTGGAGACCGGCAGCCCGGTCAGCCAGGCCACCAGTCCCGTCCCGACCGGGTATTCGAACGGGAAGCGAACGTACGGCAGCCAGTGGTGCCAGATGCCGCTGCGGAAGAACAGCGAGGCGATGTCGGAGTAGCCGCCGAGGTGCCTGTAGGCGAACGTGTTGAACGTGGACTGGACCGCTGCTCCGTGGTAGGCGAAGGTCCCCGCCCTCAGTGCCACGCCCAGCCCCATGACCACCGCCCCGGCGAGCAGCGGGCCCGAGCGGTTACCCCAGCTGCGCCAGTCGGCGATCCCCCACGCCCGCCGGCGGCGCCCGAGCGCTACGCCCGCGCCGGCTTCGCCCACGCTGGCTTCGGTAGCCATCAGAAGGGCTGCGGCTGCGGCTTGTAAGGCCTGAGGGCCAGCGAGGCGGTGAGCGCGTCGAGGGCGTCCATCTGGGTGGCCTGGTCGACGAACTCGGAACGGCTGGGGGTGAGCGGCCAGCCCCAGTAGAAGACGAACTGGCAGGAGGAGGGCGAGGAGCAGTTGCCCGGCTGGCTGTTCGGCCCGAGGATCGCGTTGTGCACGACGGCCCATGCCTGGCGGCGCAGGAAGCCGTCGTAGCGGGGGTCGCCGGTGGCCGCGGCGTAGTCGGAGAAGCCCTGCACCAGGATCCCCTTCCAGGGCAGCGAGTCAAGATAGCTGCCGGACGTCAGGCAGCCGAGCGTCGCGCGCTCACAGGGCTCCTGGACGATGCCCTTGGCGTCGACCATGCCGCTCTGCTTGGAGACCACGTAGTGCAGGAAGTTGTTTGCCTGCTTGTAGTAGCTCGGGTCGTGCTTGACCGCGCCGATCTGTACCAGCGCGTCGGCGACCTGGCCCTCGGTGTAGGTGATCGGCCCGGCGACCAGGCCGTTGCAGGCCGCGTTCAGCGAGTCGTGCACGGTGCCGGCGCTGATGTTGACCAGCTTGTGGCTCTCGAGCCACTGCATCTGCCCGGTGGCCTGCGAGAGCCATTTGCTGGCCCCCGCGGTGTCCTGCAGCGGACCGGCGCCGTTCAGGTAGTTGGCCAGGGCGGCCGACAGCGTGATGTATTCGGCGTTTGTGATCGTGTCCGTGGGGAATCCGATCTGCCACTCGATGCCGCCGCACGAGCGCTGCGATTTCTCGACGTAGGTGGCGTCGTGCACGGCGGTGCGCAGGAAGGTGCGGGCGTCGGCGAGGTCGTGGCGGACGTTCAGCTCGTACTTGGAGGCCTCGAGCCAGGCCAGCCCCCACCAGGCGGTGTCGTCCATGAACGGGTTGACGAAATCGTTTGAGGCGATGGCGAACGGAGGCTCGTCGGGAGTGTGGCCTGCCTCGCGCTGGAACGTGCGCTGCAGGATGGCCTGAACGCCTGCGTCGGTGTCGTTCGTGTCCTCGGCGTAGCGCACCAGCGTCCGCAGCGCGAGCGCCGACTGCCACCAGTGCGAGAGGCTGTGGGCTCCCCACAGCCCCGTCTGGTAGTTCCAGCGCCAGTCGAGGTCCTTCTCGGCTTTCGGTCCGATTTGTGCGGCGAACGCCTGGCCGTTGGTGGGGTCGGCGAACTCCTGCACGCCCACGCTCGCGGCCTGGGCGATCGGCGGTGCCTGGTTGAACCCAGGCTGATATGCCAGCTCGCCGCACCAGGGCCGCTTCGCGCTTACGTGGTCATCGCTGCGCAGCAGGCGCTGGCAGGCGATGATCGCCTGCTGATAGAGCGGCGGGGCGTGGGCCGTCTCGGGGATCGCCCGGTGCAGCTCGGCGGGGTTTGTCGAGAGCCGGCTGACGTTGACCAGCACGACACCGACACAGACGATCGCGCCGATGATCAGCCAGGCCAGGACGCGATACCTCGCACGCCTCCGCCCGGGGGGCTGCAGCCCCTGACGGGCCGGGGGCTTCGACCGCCTCGGGGCCTCGGGCTTGTCAATCAGGGTGCTCAGGGGACAGCTACCTCACGAGGTTCCAATTGTCTCCACCCCCCACAGCAGCAAGCGCCGACTGCGCGGCGCCGAAACGCGCATTCTAGTGGGTGTCTGGTCGTAGGATGCCCCTGTGTCAACGCGTGCAACACCATCGATGGTTCCGCTCGGTTACGGCAAGTTCGTGCGGGCGGACCGGATCTACGCGCTGGTCCCGCTGGAGGGCGCCGAGCGTGGCGACGGCCGCCGCACGCTCGTGCACGTCGAGGGTATCGACGAGCCGCTGGTGGCCTCGCGATCGGAGAGCGCAATCGCCGAGGATCTGTCCGCGGCGCTCGGCCTCCAGAACCCGCGCGGACGGCGGCAGGCCGGCTTGCTGCCGGGCCAGGAACCCCTTTTCTGAAAGTGCGCCAGATCGTCCTGCTGCGGGGCATCAATCTCGGCCCTCGCAACCGGGTTTCGATGCCCGAGCTGCGCGCCCTGCTGGACGACGCCGGCTTTGGCCCCGTTCGCACATACGTCCAGAGCGGCAACGTCGTGCTCGAATCGGAGCTCTCACCGCGGGAGCTGGCGAAGCGATGCGAGCAGCTGATCGCCGAGCGCTTCGGCTTGCAGGTCGCGGTGATCGTCCGTACGCGCGACGAGCTGGCCGACGTGGTCGAGCGCAACCCACTCGCCGACGTCGCCCAGAACCCCAAGCGCTACCAGGTGAGCTTTCTCGACCGCGAGCTCGATCCCGAACGGGTAGCGAAGCTCCAAGAGCTCGCGCAGGGCGACGAGCGGCTGGTGGCGATCGACCGCGAGCTCTATGGCTGGCACCCGGAGGGCGTCGCCCGCTCGAAGCTCTGGGGTCGTCTCGCAGGAAGCGGGCTGGGCGTCACCGCGACCGCGCGTAACTGGACGACGGTGACGACGCTGCTTCAGATGGCTGAGGAGTAGGCGCGTGACGACGACGAACACCTCCTCGCTGCTCTCGCGGCTGGCCAAGAAGGTCTCTCGGGCGACGCCGGAGAGCGAGCTGGGCATGCGCCTGCGCCACTACTTCGTGATGACGTTCCTCGCCGACCGCGACGGCATCGCGCAGCACGAGCTGGGCGACGCGTTCATGCTCGACGCCAACAACGCCGTGCTGCTGCTCAACGAGCTCGAGTCCGCGGGCTACGTCGAGCGCCGGCGCAATCCGGACGACCGCCGGCGGCACCTGGTGTTCGTGACCGACGACGGTCGCGCCGCGGTTTCCCGCGCCCGCGAGGCGGTCGCGCGGAGCGAGGACAAGGTGCTGGCCAGCCTCTCAGACCACGAGCGCCAGACGCTGCGGGCGCTGCTGGTCAAGGCGCTCGAGGAGTGATCAACGTGACCCGGGCCGATCATGATCGGCCCGGCCGGCCGGAACATGTTCCGGCCGGGACCGCCGCGCATGCGCGGCGGTCACATAGGATTGAAGAATGGAGCTGACGGCTCGCCAGCGCCGGGCGCTCGAGGAGATCTGCGACACCTTCTGTCCGTCGGGCGACGGCGTTCTGAGCGCGAGCGAGCTGGGCGTGCCCGACGCGCTGAGAGAGGCCTTGGCCAAGAACCCGCGCGCGTCGGAGCGCAAGCAGCTGCAGCTGCTGCTGGGGCTGTGGGACTCGCCGGCGCTGGGGGCGCTGGGCGGCGCGGGCTTCAAGCGCTTCGGGCAGATGACCGAGGCGCAGCGCGAGCAGGTGCTGCTCTCGTGGGCCGGCTCGCGCGCACCGCAGCGGCGCGCCGTGTTCCAGGCCCTGCGCAAGGCGACGCTGCTCTTCTACTACATGCTGCCGGGCCCGGGCGGGGGGCGAAACCCGGCCTGGGACGCGATCGGCTACGACGGCCCGCTGGGCAAGCTCGAGGGCGCGCCTCCCAAAGCGCTCACCGTCACCGAGATCGACCGCGACACGACGCTCACCTGCGACGTGGTGATCGTCGGCTCCGGCGCCGGCGGCGGGACGACGGCCGCCGTCCTCGCTGCCGCGGGGCTCGACGTGGTGGTGCTCGAGGCGGGCGGCTACTACGACGATCAGGACTTCGACGGCTCGGAGCTGGGGGCTCTCACGCGCTACTACATGGCGGCGCCGGCGGGCACGGTCGACCAGAGCGTCGGCCTGATCGCCGGCTCGTGTTTGGGTGGCGGCACCGTCGTCAACTACACGACGTCTTTCCGCACCCCTGACGACGTGCGCGCCGAGTGGGCGTCGTTCGGCGTGCCGGGCTTCACCTCGGAGGACTACACCGCCTCGCTTGACGCGGTCACCGAGCGCCTGGGCGTGAGCCAGGAGTACAACGAGCCCTCCACGCGCGAGCGCAAGCTCCAGGAGGGCTGCGTCAAGCTCGGGTGGCACATCGACGCCATGCCGCGCGGCGTGAGGCAATGTGCCCAGGGCAAGGAGTGCGGCTACTGCGGGCTCGGCTGCCGCGTGGGGGCCAAGCAGTCGGTGGTCAAGACCTGGCTCGCGGACGCGCACGCGGCCGGCACCAGGCTGGTGGTCGGCACCAAGGTCGCGCGCGTCATGACCGAGGCCGGCGGCGCGACCGGCGTGACCGGCGTGACCGCGGCCGGCCATCACCTGACGGTGCGCTCCCGGGCGGTCGTCGTGGCCTGCGGCGCGCTGCACACACCGGCGCTGCTCAAGCGCTCGGGGCTCAAGAACCCCAACATCGGCAAGAACCTCTACCTCCACCCGGCCACGGCGGTGTTCGGCGTCTTCGACGAGGAGCTGAAGCCCTGGGAGGGCGTCATGCAGGCGCTGTACTCCGATCAGTACCGCGACCTGCACGACGGCTACGGCCTCAAGTACGAGACGGCCGCCAACCATCCCCATCTGTACTTGGCGTTCAGCCCCTGGCTCGGCGCCCGCCACCACTTCGAGCTGATGCAGGCGCTGGCGAGCACCTCGCCGGTGGGGGTGCTGCTGCGCGACCGCGAGGGCGGCGAGGTCCGCGTCGGCCGCGACGGAGAGCCGATCGTCCGCTACAAGCTCTCGCCGTTCGACGCCGGCCATCTGCGCACCGGGATCGACGGGGCCGCGCAGATCCTGGAGGCCGCGGGGGCGCAGCGGATCTACAGCGGCCACACCAGGTGGGTGGGTTATGAGCCCGGTCGCTCGGGCTCGCGCCAGCAGTTCATGGCCGACGCCGACGGCGTGGGCTACGGAGCCGGGCAGTGCCCGCTGGCCTCGTTTCACATCATGGGCACGGCGCGGATGGGCGGTACGCCGGCCAGCTCGGTGTGCGACCCCACCGGCCAGACCTGGGAGCTGCGCGACCTCTACGTCTCCGACGGCTCGACGTTCCCCACTGCCTCGGGCGTCAACCCCCAGATCTCGATCCAGGCCATCGCCCACATGAACGCCAGAGGACTGGCGGCCAAGCTGAACTGAGGGCCTTGAGCAGGCTCGGGCCCGGTGGGATACTCGGACCAGAAGCCATCACCTGGGAGGTGAGCGCATGTCCGAGCCGGCCCACGTCCTCGTCGTCGCGCACCAGACGGCGGCAACCGAGCGGCTACTCGCCGCGGTCCGGGAGCGCGCCCAGCGTGGCGAAGCCCAGTTTCACCTCGTCGTGCCGCGCATGCCCCACGGCATGCACAAGGTCGTCGATCCCGAGGAGAGCGGCGGTGACGACGCCGAGCCCGTGCTTCGGGAGGCACTGCCCAAGCTCTCCGAGGCGGCGGGCAGTGAGGTGACCGGCGAGCTGGGCGACGCCGAGCCGCTCATGGCGATCCAGGACGCCGTCAACCTCGGCAACTTCGAGGAGATCATCCTCTCCACCTTGCCGCGTCGCATCTCGCGCTGGCTGAAGCTCGACCTGGTCTCGAAGACCAAGGGCTTAGGCCTGCCGGTGACGCACGTCGAAGCGGCGGATTCGCCCGTGGGGGCGGCGCAGAGCTAGCAGCGACGATCAATCGATAACCTGGCGGGCCGTCTGAAGCTCGCCACCTTCAAAGCACCGGAGCTCGATCGTCCGCTGGCGGGCGAGGTCGTCGATGACCGGATCTTCCTGTTCACCGACGAGCTCGCGGTGCAGGATGTGCTGAGCGGCGAAACGCCCGAGCGGGGCGGCGACTCGTGGGCCCTCGCGGACGTCGAGCTGCTCGGCTCCCGTGCAGTGGCCCGGCGCGATCTACGGCATCGGCCTGAACTACGCCAAGCACGTGGAGGAGACCGGTGGCCAGCGCCCGGAGCAGCCGATCGTGTTCGTCAAGGTCGCGAACTCGGCCGCTCCGCCCGGGGGACCGATCCGCTGTCCCCCGGTCGTGCAACGGCTCGACTACGAGGGCGAGCTGACGATCGTCATCGGCGCGGACGGCCGGATCGGGGGCTACTGCATGGCCGACGACGTCACAGCGCGCGACCTTCAGGGCCGCGAGCCGCAGTGGACGCGGGCCAAGGGCGCCGACACGTTCTGCCCGTTCGGCCCGTGGGTGACGAGCGCCGACGAGCTCGGCGACCCTAGCGGGCTGCGGCTGCGCACCTGGGTCAACGGCGAGCTGCGACAGGACTCGAGCACCGCCGATCTGATCTTCTCCTGCCAGCAGCTGGTGGACTTCATCGCCCAGACCTGCACACTGTCGCCGGGCGATCTGATCCTCACGGGCACGCCGAGCGGCGTGGGGATGGGCTTCGATCCGCCGCGTTTCTTGAGCTCGGGCGACGTGGTGCGGATCGAGATCGAGCGCCTGGGCGCGATCGAGCATCGGGTGGCCTGACTCTCGCCGCGGGACGGTCTAAGAGCAAAACTCCCGGGGTAGAGCAGTGACAGATGGCCGTCACCGCGATTCGCCTACTTGACAACTACATCGGCGGCGAATGGACGCCGGCGCACGATCCCACAGAGGTCCTGGATGTCACAAACCCCGCCACGGGCGAGGCGCTCGCCCGCGTGCCGCTGTCGGGCGCGGCCGACCTGGACGCCGCGGTGCGGGCGGCACGGGCAGCGCTGCCCGAGTGGCGTGAGGTCTCCGTAATCGCCCGGGCGCGCAGGCTCTTCGAGCTCCGCGAGCGGCTCGACGCACGCCGGGAGGAGCTGGCCCGCTCGATCACGATCGAGATGGGCAAGACGCTGCCCGACGCCCGCGCCGAGGTGGAGCGGATGATCGAGATGGTCGGGCTGGCCTGCGCCGTGCCGACCACCATGCAGGGCCGCATCCTGGAGGATGTCTCGCGGGGAATCGACGCCGAGACGGTGCGCCAGCCCGTGGGTGTCTGTGCGGCGATCGTCCCCTTCAACTTCCCGGGCATGGTTCCGTTCTGGTTTCTGCCGTTTGCGATCGCCTGCGGCAACGCGTTCGTGCTCAAGCCCTCCGAGCAGGTGCCGCTGACCCTCCAGCTGGTGTTCGCTGAGCTCCACGAGCTGGGGCTGCCGCCGGGGGTCGTCAACCTCATCAACGGCAGCCGCCAGGTGGTCGACGGGATCCTTGACCACCCGGGAATCGACGCCGTGTCATTCGTCGGCTCGGCGCCGGTGGCCAGGCTCGTCTACGAGCGGGCGGCAAAGGCGGGCAAGCGCGTCCAGGCGCTGGGCGGCGCGAAAAACCACATGGTCGTGATGCCTGATGCCGTGATCGAGCAGACGGTGGAGGGGATCATCGGCTCCGCGTTCGGCTCCGCTGGCCAGCGCTGCATGGCAGGCTCCGTCCTCGTCACAGTGGGAGACGCCCACGAGCAGCTGATGCCGGCGCTGCTGGGCGCCACCCGCGGTCTCCGGGTGGGCGACGGGCTCGAGGCGGACGTGGATGTGGGCCCGGTGATCTCGGGCACCGCGTGCGAGCGGATCAGGGACTGGATCGAGCGCGGCGTGAAAGACGGCGCCAAGCTTGCCCTCGACGGGCGCGCCGTCGATGTCGGCGCCGGGCCAGCCCGGAACGGCTCCTATGTCGGCCCGACGATCCTCGACGACGTCGGGCCGGAGATGGACATCGCCCAGGAGGAGGTGTTCGGACCGGTGCTGTCTGTGATCCGCGCCGGGTCACTGGACGAGGCGGTTGAGATCGTCAACTCGAGTCGCTTCGGCAACGGCAGCTCGATCTTCACCGAGTCGGCGGCCTCGGTGCGTCGCTTCCGGCACGACGTCGAAACGGGCATGGTCGGCGTCAACATCGGCGTCGCCGCCCCCGTGGCGTTCTTCCCCTTCTCCGGCTGGAAGGACAGCTTCCTCGGCGACCTGCACGCCCACGGCCCGGATGCCGTGGAGTTCTACACGCGCAAGAAGACCGTCACCAGCCGTTATTTCTCAAGCGGCCAGGGGAGTGGCGGCTACTTCGTCGAGCGATGAGAAATTGGTCGTGGCGGACGGATGCGCCGCCGGCGTGCGGCGCCGTCGCCCTCAGTGGTGCTCGATGACGCGGTCGATCAGCCCGTACTCCACGCCCTGCTCGGCCGTGAAGAATCGATCCCTCTCCATGTCCTCGTGCACCTGCTCGAGCGTCTGGCCGGTATGCAGGGCATAGATCTCGTCGATCCGGTCGCGCACCTTGAGGATCTCCCGGGCGTGGATCTCGATGTCGCTCGACTGGCCCTCGAAGCCCGCGGACGGCTGATGGATCAACAGGCGGCTGTTGGGCAGCGCGAAGCGCTTGCTCTTGGCCCCGCCGGCCAGCAGCAGCGAGCCCAGTGACATGGCGATCCCCACGCAGATCGTCTGGATGTCGGGCTTGATGAACTGCATCGTGTCGTAGATCGCCAGCCCCGAGTAGATCGAGCCCCCGGGGCAGTTGATGTAGATCGAGATGTCCTTGTCGGGGTCCTCGGACTCCAGGTGCAGCAGCTGGGCCACGATCAGGTTGGCGATCTGATCGTCGATCGGCGTGCCGAGGAAGATGATGCGCTCATTCAGCAGGCGGCTGTAGATGTCGAACTCGCGGTCGCCGCGGGCCGTCTGCTCGATCACCATGGGGATCAGTTGCATGTCCATTGGCCTACACCCTAGGGGATGATGACCGCGGTCCCCTCGAAGGCGCCGGCGCGCAGGTCGGCGAGCGCCTGCTCGGCCTGCTCGAGCCCGTAGGTGCTGACCGTGGTGTGGATCGGGATCCGCGGCGCCAGCTCCAGGAGTTGATAGCCGTCCTCTCGCGTCAGGTTGGCCACCGAGCGGATCTGTCGCTCCTGCCACAGGTCCTCGTAGGGAAACGAGGGGATGTCGGTCATGTGGATGCCGGCGCAGACGACGCTGCCACCCGGCGCCAGGGCTTTGAGCGCTTGGGGCACGAGCTCGCCGGCGGAGGCGAAGATGATCGCCGCGTCGAGCTGCTCGGGCGGCGGCTCGTCGCTGCCGCCGGCCCACACGGCGCCCAGCGAACGGGCGAAGTCCTGCGTACGGGTATCACCAGGACGGGTGAAGGCGAACACCTCGCGGCCCTGGAAGACGGCCACCTGGCAGATCATGTGTGCCGCGGAGCCGAAGCCGTAGAGCCCCAGCCGCGCCGCGTCCCCGGTCATGCGCAGTGCCCGGTAGCCGATCAGCCCGCCGCACAGAAGCGGCGCCAGCTGCTCGTCGGCGACGCCTTCGGGCAGCGGCAGGCAGAAGCGCTCGTCGGCGACCGTCGCCTCCGCGTAGCCGCCGTCGATGTCCCGGCCGGTGAAGCGGCCGTTGATACACAGGTTCTCTCGGCCACTTCGGCAATAGCGGCAGTCGCCGTCGGTCCAGCCGAGCCACGGGACGCCGACGCGCCGCCCGTCTTCGGTCAGGCCCACGATCTGATGGCCGAGAACGACCGGCAGCTTGGTGGCCGGGATCTCGGCATCGCGGAGGTGAAGATCGGTGCGGCACACGGCGCACGCCTTGATCGTGAGTCGCAGCTGTCCCGGCTCGGGCCGGGGGTCGGGTAGCTCGGAGGTCTCGAGCGGCTGGCGCTGCTGACTCAGGACGCTGGCGCGCATGCTGGCATCATGATCCCTGGTCATGTCCGAGGTACCCGAAGCTCCGATCGAGCCGGCAGAAGGCGGTGGCGTTCCCGCCGGCGCGGGGTGGTTCGTGCTGAACGCGCATGAGGCGAAATGGCTCGACGGCGACTACGGCGCCTACACCCGCTTTGAGGGAGAGCATCGCTTCCCGCTGCTGGGGTTCAACATCGGGATTCTGGAGCCCGGCCAGCCGTCGTCGATGTACCACGGCGAGGACGAGCAGGAGGACTTCCTGGTTCTGTCGGGTGAGTGCCTGCTGCTGATCGAGGGCGAGGAGCGGCGGCTCAGGCAATGGGATTTCGTGCACTGCCCGGCGTGGACGGAGCACGTGTTCGTCGGGGCGGGCGACGGTCCGTGCGCGCTTTTGGCCGTGGGCACGCGCCTGACCGACGACGTGGTGTATCCGGCCTCCGAATTGGCGCAGCGGCACGGCGCGGGGGTACGGGTGCAGACGCATGATCCGAAGCTGGCGTACGCCGATATGGCGCCCGACCGTGCGGTCGGCTACCGGGAGGGGTGGCTGCCGGGCTGAGGGCTGCTCGGCGGCTGCCGGGCTGAGAGCTGCTCGGCGGCGGGGCTGGCGTTATGCGCGGCCGCCGCGCTCGCGCTCACGCGGCGGCGTCGAGCCACTCGCGCCGCGTGGTGTGGCTCGTCGACGGCACGCCGCTGTCCAGCTCCCGTCGGACCTCGGCCAGCGTCCCGAACCGCTCGGCGACCACGCTGTGCTGGTGGATGGTCTCCAGATTTACCTGCCGGGCCGATACGAACGCCCGGTCGTCCAGGCCGGGGAACGACTCGACCACGCCGCGCACCATCTCCCGCACGCAGTCCTCGACGAATCGCGGCCGGCGGTGCGCCTTCTCAACCACCGCCGCCTCGTCCGAGCGCTTCATCAGCTCGTAGATCTCTGAAGACATCGCCTGCTCCACGATCGACAGCAGCGTCGCGGCCTCGATCTCGTCGTCGCACAGCTCGGTGCAGCCGATGTGCAGCGTTCCCAGCCCGCGCTGGTTGTGGGTGGCCACCGGAACGGCGCGCAGAATGCGGTCGATCTCCTCGGCGTCGAAGCCGTCGTCCTCCAGCCGCTCTCGCGCGGCCGACCCCACGAGCTCCTGCGCGCAGGGACAGGCGGTCATGCCCTGCGCGGTGACGCCGATCAGGCGTCTGGTACCGAGCCCGGAGGAGACCGCCGAGCCGTGCAGCGTGTATAGCTCCTGGGTCTGAACGCCGGACACGGGGGCTGGCTTGTGCTCCGGGAAGCGGGCCTCCACCGTGACCTCCGCCCGGCGCGCGCTCTGCCGCGAGCGCACCAGGCCCGCGATGTGCTCGGCGAGCGTCTCGGCTTTGAAGGTGGTTTCGTTGAGGACCACCTCGCCGATGGCCTCGTTGATGACCTCCTCGAAGCGCGACATGTGTGCGCCCTTCTGGCCGGGACCGAGGTCGACCACGCACTCGAACCGCGCCGAGAACAGCTGCTCGGCGCCGTTCTGGCGCAGACGGATCACCTTTTCCACTCCGGTCACCCCGACGCGCGAGAGGCTCAGCTGCACGGCGGGTTGGCGAGCCTGGACGTCGAGCACCTCGAGCGTGCGTGAGCGGTCGCCGGTCATGACCTCAAAGGGTAGAGGGGCGCGGGCGCGGGTCGGCATTCCCGTACAGAGATGCGGGCGCGGGTCGGCGTTCCCGTACGGAGATCGCCACTCGAGCGCGGAGGCCGCATGTCCTTCGGCTGGCGGCCCTCAAAAAACTCGCTACTTCCGCACATGGACAAAAGCTGCGATTGTGGTATCACTCCCGCCGTCGGGTTGGGAGAGAGAGGAGTCGCTGTAGATGAGAGGACTGCAGGGACGGTGTTGGGCCGACGCCAAGGGGGCGAAATGAAGGGGGCGCGAGGGCAATGAGCACCAAGGAGATGGCTTCCGTTCTCAGTGACGAGACGCCGGTCTCGGAGCTGGACGAGCTCCGACCGCTGATCGCCGAGGGATATGAGCGCGGGTATCTGACGTTCGACCAGATCGCCGCCTGCCTGGAGGAGGCGGACTTCACCAAAGAGCAGGTGCAGGAGCTGCACTCCTACCTCGACGAGCAGGGCATCGACGTGGTGGAGTCAAATGGTCAGCCGGCACGCTCGGAGGCCTCGAGCGTCGAGGCCCGCGCGGCGCGGGCCGCCGAGCCACAGCCTGAGGGGCGCAAGCCGGCCGAGGTCGATCTGACGGTCGAGCCCAGCCTCGACTCGCTGCGGCTCTATCTGCGTGCAATCGGCCGCGTGAGCCTGCTGACGGCCGAACAGGAGGTGACGCTGGCGCGGCGGATCGAGCGCGGGGACATGTCCGCCAAGCAGCAGATGATCGAGGCCAACCTGCGCCTGGTCGTCTCGATCGCCAAGTCTTACCTGGGCCGCGGGCTGACGTTCCTGGATCTGATCCAGGAGGGCTCGATGGGCCTGATCCGGGCCGTCGAGAAGTTCGACTACCGGCGCGGCTACAAGTTCTCCACCTACGCCACCTGGTGGATCCGTCAGGCGGTCACGCGGGCCATCGCCGACAAGGGGCGGACGATCCGGATCCCGGTGCACATGGTGGAGAAGCTCAACAAGGTCGTCCACGTCGAGCGCCAGCTCGTCCAACAGCTGGGCCGCGAGCCGAAGCCCGAGGAGATCGCCGACGAGCTTGAGACCACCGTCCGCGAGGTGCGCGATGTCCTGCGCATGGCGCAGCAGCCGGTGTCGCTGGAGAAGCCGATCGGCGAGGAGGAGGACTCGGAGCTCGGGGACTTCGTCGAGGACCAGACGGCGGAGTCGCCGTTCGAGCTCGCCGCCGACCACCTGCGCCGCGAGAACCTGCGCCGCGCCCTGGCGGCCCTACCGGAGCGCGAGCGCGAAGTGATCGAGATGCGCTTCGGCCTGGTGGGCGAGCGGGCCTACACGCTCGAGGAGGTGGGCCGCGCCTTCAACGTCACGCGCGAGCGCATCCGTCAGATCGAGAACCACACCCTGAAGAAGCTCGAGGCCCTGCCCGAGGCGCAGCGGCTGCGGGACGCGTCGTAGCGGTTCTCGGCTCGGCCCGGCGGGGGATGAGCGGCGCTTCCGGATTCGGGGCGAGCGGCGCTTCCGGACTCGGGGCGAGCGGCGCTTCCGGACTCGGCGCGAGCGGCCCGGAGCCTCAAACTTACGCAAAACGCAGCAAACCCACCGCTGGGGACGGGTCCATGTCCACATAAGCGTCGTAGAGACGCTTATGTGGACATGCGCTCTCCGGTGCAAGCGGGTTTGCGACGTTTTCGGAAGCCCGGGCGGTCACGACGAGCACGCGGTCCGTCCGGAGGCGAACGTATGTTTGGTGCTATGGGGTGGACACCTCGAGACCAGGGAGACGCTGGCGAGTTGTCAGCGATGGAGTGGCTTACGCATTCAGGCGCTCGCGTATCACTGCCGCTGTTCAATAACCCGGACTACGACCTCGTCGCCGACTTCCACGGGCGGCTTGTGCGGGTTCAGGTCAAAACATCGACGTGCTGGTACAAAGGCCGCTTCGTCGTAGCGGTGTGTACTCGTGGCGGGAACCAAAGTTGGAATGGCATCGTCAAGCGCCTTGATTCCTCGCGGTGCGATGCGGTTTTCGTTCACGTGGGTGACGGCCGGCGCTGGTACATCCCGGCCAGTGAACTGGGAGGTGGAACGTCGATCCTGCTCGGCGGCCCGAAGTACTGCGAGTACGAAGTCGAGCCGGGTGCACCGCTCGCTGGCCGTCCGACTGGGCCGAGGGCAACTGTTCCTCGCCGGTAGACTTGGCGATCCCGGCGGGGTTCCCGAGCGGTCAAAGGGGTCGCGCTGTAAACGCGATGGCTCAGCCTTCGCAGGTTCGAATCCTGCCCCCGCCATTTCGCCGTGCCGATTGCCCGTTCGTCGCAAAACCGACGCCTGAGCCGCGCCGCAATTGTGGTCGCGCTGGTCGTGCTCACCTTGCTCGCTACGGCCTCGCGCGCCCTTGCTGGCGCCGCCAACGCCGGGATTCCCGGCGCGTCCCAGAGCAACCCTCTAGCCGGAGTGCCCTGGGGCATCTATACCGGCCCGATTGACGGTGTCTATCCCGCCTATCAGTCTGCGACGGGTAGGAACCAGTCGCTGCTGGCGCGGATCGCGCTGCGCCCCCGTTTCACCTGGTTCGGCCCCTGGATCTCGGATGACAACGCCCAGGCCACCGCCCAGCAGTACATCGCCAACGTCACGGACGGTAACCCCAACGTCATCACCCAGATCGCGATCTTCAGGCTCGATCCATGGGAGGGGACGGCCTGCTCCCACAACCCGACGGTCGCTCAGCAGCAGAGCTACGAGAACTGGATAAGCAGCTTCGCCGCCGGCATCGGCTCATCGCGCGTGGCGCTGGTACTTCAGCCGGACCTTCCATTTGCGCTGTGCGCGCCACACCACGGTCGGCTGGACTTGTCACTGGTCAACTGGGCCGCTCAGCAGTTCGGTGCATTGCCAAACACGACGGTCTACATCGATGTCGGCGCCGCCGACTGGCCGACGGTGAAGCAGGCTGTCTCGCTCCTGCGCGCCGCGGGCGTCGCCTACACGCGCGGATTTGCCCTCAATGCCACCCACTATGACTCGAATGCCTCCGAGCTCGAGTTCGGCGCTCAGGTCGTGGCGGGACTGGCCAAAGCAGGCATCAGCGGCACGCACTTCGTCATCAACAGCGCTGAGAACGGGGTGCCGGCAAAGTTCTGGCAATACCACGGAGACCGGGACAACCCGCGCGTATGTCACGGCGCACAGGACTGGCCGTGCATGGCCCTGGGTGTTCCACCAACGACGAACGTCACGAACCAACGCTGGGGCCTGTCGCGGGCGGATCGGCGCATCGCGGCACGCTTGCTCGACGCGTTTCTGTGGATCGGGCGTCCGTGGCTACACGACCAGGCAGTGCCGTTCAAGCTCTCACAAACTCTCCAGCTCGCCCGCTGGTGGCCTTATCGCTGAGAGGCTCGCCTTCGGCCCAGAGCGAAAAAGCCGCGTCGCCACACTCGTGATGTCTCTTACGAACGGCGTTTGGTTTCAACATCGTTCGCTCCGAGCCACCCACTGAGCGTGTCTCCGCCAAGGCACCTCTTATGCTCGTAATGGATATGGATACCGACGATCACGAGCTGCGAGAGATCGTCGACGGCGACGCCCGGGCTGCATCGCGGCTGCGGCGGATCCTCACCGGCGTCGATACGCAACCCGCTCTGCTTGCTGCAGCGCGCCGCCTTCGCAGCCGTTTGCCAGGAGACGAGCGGTTCGGCGATCCCATCTCGACAGGCGGTATCACGCCGGTGGCGGTACTGGCTCGCGGCGTCTCGACGCTTGTACCCGAACGCGAGAGCGTGGCCCAGGAGATCGGTTTCGCCGGGCTTCAGCTCTGGCAATCGCTCTCTGAGGCCGCTGGGCGAGGGCGCGGAGACGAGCCTGTGGCGCTCCTCTTCACCGATCTCGTTGGGTTCTCCTCCTGGGCGTTGAAGGCGGGCGATGTCGCCGCGCTTGAGCTGCTGCGCCTAGTCGGGACCGCGGTGGAAGGGCCCATCCATGCACACCAGGGGCGGATCATCAAGCGGCTCGGCGATGGGGTGATGGCCACGTTTTTGGACGCGCCCGAGGCGGTCGAAGCTGCGTTGGACGCCCAGGATGCGCTGGGCGACGTGGAGCTGGATGGATACGCGCCGCGCATGCGGGCCGGCATTCATTGGGGCAGGCCGCGGAGGTTGGGCGGTGATTACCTCGGGGTTGACGTCAATATCGCTGCCCGGGTCGGCGACTTCGCGAAAGCGGGCGAGGTAGTCGTCTCCGACTCGGTGCTTAAGCAACTCGATCGGGACCGCTTCGAAGTTGGTCGCTCAAAGCGGCTGCGCGCCGACGGGGCCCCGCGGCAGCAGCAGGTGGCGCGGATCTCCAGGCGCTGAAGCGTCGTTGCCAGAGCGGCTATTGACTCCGTGTCCCGGCTGTCAGACAATCGGGCCAGGCACCGCAACAATTGAGGAGGGGGCCGATGGCGTGGAATCTCGAGGGATCGTATTTCGAGAGTTGCTCGTGCGATGTCGTATGTCCGTGTACTGCGTCGCTCGCCTTTGGCGCAACGAACGACTACTGCCGCGTAGTTCTTGTCTTCAACATCAAGCGGGGTGACGTCGAGGGAACCGATGTCGGCGGGCTGATCGTGGCGCTGGCGGCAGACACGCCGAAGGTGATGAGCGACGGCAACTGGCGCCTCGGGGTCTTCATTGACGCCGCTGCATCCGACGCGCAGGCTGAGAAGCTCGGCGCCGTGTTCTCGGGCGCGCTGGGTGGGCCGATGGAGGCTCTCGGACCGCTCGTCGGCGAGATGCTGGGCGTGGAGCGAACGCCAATCGAGGTGCGCGAGGACGGCTTGCGGCACTCGGTCAAGATTGGTGACGCGGCCGAGTTCGAAATCGAAGACGTTGTGCCCTTTGGCGTCGAGTCGGGCCAGCCCGCGAAGCTGACTGGCATCTTTCATCCCGCGGGATCTGAGCTCAACGTCGCTCACGCGACGCGGTCCAAGATCGACGCATTCGGGATCCGGTACGAGGCCAAGTCCGGGTTCTCCACCTCTGAGTTTTCGTGGGCGGCGTGAGCGCCGTCGTTGCAACCTCTCTGACCGAAGCGGGCTCCGAGCGCCAAGAACTTCATAGCGCCTTCGCCGCGGTCCGAGCGCGGCTTGGTCTGGTCGCGCTACTGCTAGGGCTGACGGCCATCGCCTGGTGGTCGACAGCCGACCGCATGTCTGGGATGAATGCCGGCCCGGGCACCGATCTCGGCGCCCTCGGCTGGTTCCTGGGTGTTTGGCTGGTGATGATGGCCGCAATGATGTTCCCGGCGCTGACGCCCACGGTGGCCCTCTACGCCCGCATGACCCGGCGGCGTGGATCGGTGCGTCCGTTGCTCTTCGCCGGCGCCTATCTGATCGTGTGGGGAGTCGCCGGCCTGGCCGCCTATGGCCTGTTCGAGGCAGGTCGCAGCGTGTTCGGCTCGGACCTCGCCTGGCACGCGGGCGGACGATGGTTCGCGGCCGGCGTGCTGGCGATCGCGGCGCTGTACGAGCTGACGCCGCTCAAGAATGCCTGTCTGACCAAATGCCGCAGCCCGTTGGGATTCCTGCTCGGCCGTTGGCGCGACGGCTGGAGCGGAGCCGTCGAGATGGGCGCACGGCACGCCGCCTGGTGTCTGGGGTGCTGCTGGGCCCTGATGGCCGCGCTGTTCGCGCTGGGCGTGATGAGCCTGATCTGGATGGCGGTGGTCGCGGCACTGATCGTGCTCGAGAAGACCTTTCCGTCAAAGCCCGCGGTGCTGGCCGGCGTGACCGCGGTCCTGCTGGCGCTGGCGGTCGGCGTGGCCGTGGCGCCGCACGATGTTCCTGGCCTGGTCGTGCCGCCCAGCCACGCAAACTCCATGCAAGCCATGGGGGCCATGCACTGACGGGTCGATGTCAGCGGCTCCGCGAATCGCTAGCCTGATCACGCCGCCCTCTTAGCTCAGCTGGTAGAGCACTTCCATGGTAAGGAAGGGGTCGTCGGTTCGAGTCCGACAGAGGGCTCTGGGGAGGATGGCCTTTGTTGGCGGGGTTTGTGCCGGTCGACCGCGGCGGCCATGTTTTCCGCGCCGGCCGGATGGAAGCATTATGGAAGCCTCCGGGCACGGAGCCGGACGTGCCCCGGTCGGCGCGGAAACTTCTAGCGCCGCCTCACCAGCCGCAGCGTGCGGCGGTCGTGATGGATGATCTCCTTGTCTAGAGATTCGATCCAGATCCGGTAGATCAAACACCTGGCGGTTCGGGCGGCGGGATGCCGCCCGTAACCGCCAGGTACTCGCGTCGGGCCGACAACCGTCGAGTTCACCGCCGCCGTCGAGCCCGACGCGATCGCCGTCGAGCCCGACGCGATAACACCTGTCCGGATGAGGCCCGCTACGGCACACCGGGTCCACGTCGCTCCTTGCAGATCGGTGAGCAGAAGCCCCACCGCGACCGGAGCGTCCTTCTCCTCCTCGTCCCGAGCGCCAGCGGCGGGACCGATCGTCCACTGTGATGCTGGCCCTACGGGAGCAGAAGCCGCGGTGCGCGGCAGCTTCGTTCGCAGACCGCGCATTCCCGGCTAGCGCTTAGCGCTAGCGGACCATGTAGTGGAGCCGTGTCGGCTCCCGCTGTCCTGCGGTGTCGCTGGCACGGCGCGTATGTCCCGCGCTGTTGCGGCTAGCGGCCCCGCGGCCGCGTGCGGCCCGGCAGTTAGTGGTGATGGCGCCGGCGCGGGTGGTGACTGGCCCGGAAGCCGGCTTTGAAGCCGGGGTTGAATCCCGAGTTGAACCCGGGGTTGAAGCCTTTCTGAAAGCCGGAGTTGAAGCCGGAGTTGAAGGCCGTGTTGAACCCTTGGTTGAACTGCGGGTTACAGGCCGGATAGGTCGCCTGCGCCGCGACCGCTTGCGCGCTAGCGAGCGATGAGAAGCGGGCTGCGGCATGTCTGGCGGTCGATCGAAACCCGTCGCTGAACCCCGACTGGAAGCCCGAGTTGAATCCGTGGTTGAAGCCGGAGTTGAACCCGGTGTTGAACCCGGAGTTGAAGCCGGCATTGAACCCCTGGTTGTAAGCTCCGGCCGGGTCCTGGCAGCCGGTCGGAGGGACCGTCGATGGGGAGACCGTGTAGGTGACGCTTGACTGGCTGCTCAGGCTGTCCTTGCTGGTGGCGGTGACCGTGAACGTGTGCTGACCCGCGGTGGAGGTGTCGACCTGCGCCCCGGACGGATTGCCGCTCTGATCGACGCAGCTCTGGATCCCCGGCCCCCCGGCCCCCTCGGTGCAGCTAAAGCTCGAGCTCACAACCTGCCCCAGCGAATAGGTGGCGCCGTTCGCCGGCGTGGTGATCGACACCGACGGAACAGCCGGGACGGTGAACGCCAGGATCGTGCCCACATCGCCGACCGCCCAGCCGTGGCTGGGGTCAACGAACGACACCCCGAACAGAGTGTTGGTGGTGCCCGAGGTCTGGGCGCTCCACGTCGCCCCCCCATCGCTGGTCGCCAGGATCGTGCTGCCGCCGACCGCCCAGCCGTGGCTTGAGTCAACGAACGACACCCCTATCAGGGGGTTGGCGATGCCCGAGGTCTGGGCGCTCCACGTCGCCCCCCCCGTCGGTGGTGGCCAGGATCGTGCCGCCGTTGCCGACCGCCCAGCCGTGGCTGGAGTCGACGAACGACACCCCGAACAGGATGTTGGTGGTGCCCGAGGTCTGGGCGCTCCACGTCGCCCCCCCGTCGCTGGTGGCCAGGATCGTGCCGTTGTTGCCGACCGCCCAGCCGTGGCTGGCGTCGACGAACGACACCCCGAACAGCACGTTGGTGGTGCCCGAGGTCTGCGCGCTCCACGTCGCCCCCCCGTTCGCGGTGGCCAGGATCGTGCCGCCGGAGCCGACCGCCCAGCCGTGGTTGGCGTCGACGAACGACACCCCGTTGAGGAAGCTGGTGGTGCCCGAGGCCTGGGCGCTCCACGTCGCCCCCCCGTCGCTGGTGGCCACGATCTTGCCGCCGTCGCCGACCGCCCAGCCGTGGCTTCGGTCAACGAACGACACCCCGTTGAGGAAGCTGGTGGTGCCCGAGGTCTGCGCGCTCCACGTCTCCCCCCGTTCGCGGTGGCCAGGATCGTGCCGCCGGAGCCGACCGCCCAGCCGTGGCTTGCGTCCACGAACGACACCCCCTTGAGGAAGCTGGTGGTGCCCGAGGTCTGGGCGCTCCACGTGCCCGAAACCGCCAGCGCTTCGGACACAACCAAACCCCCGAACACCCCCACACAACACAACACCACCACAACTACACGCCTAACGGTCCTCGCCATAACCACAGCCTCTCGATCGTCCCCGCAACCGGCCGCCGCCAAGCGCGCGCAGAGCCCACATGTCTGTCCTCGGGACGAGCCGACAGCGAAGCCGCAAACGGCCCGGCCAAAAGACCGTACCACGCACAGCACGACTTTTGGGCTTCCGCGCAGCGCAACGGACACCGAGCTTGCGGCCACGCAGAGCACCACAAACAAGGCAGCCTCAACGCCACCCACCACGAAACCAAGACGACGGATCGCCTGTAGGAGCGGCAAACCCGAACCCCCCCGACGAGATGATCGAGACGGACGAGGAGGAGAAGGACGCTCCGGTCGCGGTGGGGCTTCTGCTCACCGATCTGCAAGGAGCGACGTGGACCCGGTGTGCCGTAGCGGGCCTCATCCGGACAGGTGTTATCGCGTCGGGCTCGACGGCGGCGGTGAACTCGACGGTTGTCGGCCCGACGCGAGTACCTGGCGGTTACGGGCGGCATCCCGCCGCCCGAACCGCCAGGTGTTTATCTACCGGATCTGGATCGAATCTCTAGACAAAAGGATCATCCTGGTCAGGACGTGATCTGGCGAGTCACGCCGGCGTCAATGACGAACCCGGCGTTTTGGACGCGTTCGACCGCGCGCGACTTGGCGCGCATACCAGCGCTCGACCTCAGGACGAAGCCAGAGGCTGGGACGCCCGGGACCAAGGTCAAGCACCGGCCGCGGCATGTCGGGCCACCGTCGCTGGTACTGGCTGACTGTGTTGCGGTGAGCGAGGCCGAGAATTCGGGCAACGTCGTGGGCGTCAATGAGGTCATCAACGACGACTCGTCGAGACACGCAGCAAGCCTACACCGGTCAGCGGACATACCCGTGTTGCCGAAGGGTCTTTCCGTCCGGGGCGTCATGTAGCCTACTCGCGTAACGTAATCAATCAAAGGCGACCCCGGCGGTGCGACAACACCCCGGGGTCTGGCCGAGACCTGTACAGGAGGTCCCGACAATGCAAGCGTACGCCACCGCGCAGCGGCTCCGCGCGAGGCCAGCACTCAGTGTCGTTTCAGTCGATCAAGCGACCCCTTGACGGCGCCGCGGGCATTCCGCCGGGCGCCGACGTCGTTGACGAGCTGCTAGGACGGCTCGCCGAGCTCGTCGCCGACAAGCTCGCCAGCCGGCTTGGAGCCGCGCCACAGCAGGAAGACAGCTGGCTCGACAGCCGCGGTGCTGCCGAATACCTGGGAATCCATCGTGACACGATTCGCCGGCTCGCCGCGCAGCACGCGATCCCATCGGAGCAAGCCGGAGCCGGATGCAAGCTGTTCTTCCGGCGAAGTGACCTTGATCACTGGCGGCACACGGCTGAGTCGCGCCGGCAGGAAGCTGCAATCAAGGGGAGCGCGCTGCGATGAGTACGGCACCACGACGAGTTCGGGTCGAGCGAAACATTTACCGGCGCGCAAACGGCACATTCGAAATCGGCTTCAAAGACGGCGGCGGCGTGCAGCGCTGGCGGACTGTCAGAGGTGGAATTCTGGCCGCGCGCAACCTCAGGGATGAGTTGCTCGCCGGTCGAAGCCACGGTGACATCGTGGCCCCGAATCCCCGGCTACGCTTCGGTGAGGCCGCCGATCGTTGGCTTGACGGCCCCGTCTCCGACCTACGCTCGTCAACCCAAGCGGGCTATCGGAATGCCGTCGAGACGCATCTTCGTCCACGCTTTGGCAGTCGGCGACTCGATGGCGTCAGTGCGGATGACCTTGCGGCCTTGGTCCGCGAGATGCGCGACAGCCGGGAAGAGTGAGGCGACGATCGCAGTGGCGTTAGGCGTGGCCGGTCGCATCTACAAGTACGCGGCCCGGCGGTTGGGATGGCAGGGTGCGAGTCCGACGACGCTGATGCTGTCCTCCGAGCGACCGAAGGTCTCCCTCGCCAGGCGTCGTCCGATCTTCACCCCGGAGCAGATCGAGCAGACGATCGCCGCTGCCGCCGAGCCCTATCGCACGCTATTCGCGGTTGCGGCACTCACTGGCGCGCGCATGTCCGAGCTATGTGGCCTCACGTGGGCAGACGTACGACTCGATGACCTCGATGACCCCGAGATCGAATTCGGCTGGCAAGTCGACCGTCGGGGCGACCGCCGACCGACGAAGACGGACGGCTCTGCGCGGACGGTGCCCATTCCCCGCGAGCTCGGACTCGTGCTCGCGCGACACAAGCGCGCATCGCGCGACCAGCGCCCCGACTCTTTCGTGTTCGCTACGCGGAGCGGGCGTCCCCTCAGCCAGCGCAACGTGTCGCGAGCGTTGCGGATCGCACAGGAGCGGGCGACCACGCCGGACGGGGTGCCGACATTCCCGATCCTTCACCAGTCCGACAGTGAGGGACGCCCCATGAAGGTGCCGCGGGGCGACCTTCCGTCGATGCACTCCTTCCGGCATACGGTCGCCTCGCGCGCGTTGCTTACCGGCGAAAGCGTGGATGAGGTGGCGTTCCTGCTTGGCCACCGGGACGGCACGGTGACTCGCACCGTCTACGTACGGGAGGTCGCTGACGCTCGCCGGCGCGCGATGCGTCGATCCCGCATGGCAAGCGAGTACGCGGGCGCGCTGAAAGCGGCGATGGACACGGACCAGTCCTAACCTCAGTGCACCGCGGGCGAGCGGCGGGGTGTGTAGCGACGACATCCGGCATCGCTCGCCTTCGAGGTCGTTACGCCCCGCCGGTCGGGAAGTGGGCCTTACCCCGCGTCAGCCCCACATCGATCCGGATCGTAGCCACGGATCGCGCGGGGTTCGCGACTGGTGGCACGCGTAGGATCGTGCCGTTTTGGCGGACAGCATGATCGGCGAGGGCGGCACGCAGGTGACGAGCAGGACGCTGCTCCAGACCGAGGGATTCCGAATCGACGTCGAGAACCCAGCTCCCGGCAGCAGACCCGGACAGCTTCATCTTCAGGACGATGCCGGGAACAAGTACCTATACGACTTCGAGGCTGATGAATTCGCGGATCTCCCACGATCATTGGCGGATAAGCTCGCTGCCAATCCGGCTGCACAGCGGGCTGTCGCCACCGGCAAGCGCTATCTTGGAATCGATGGCGGTAGCTAGCAAGACCAAACGACTCCAGCTGGTCCACGACCCCGGGATATGGACCGTGATCCTGCGCACCGGGGAAATGCTCCAGGTGACTGCCCATGCGTACGCAGAGGTCGACGACAGCTATCAGTTCGTGATGCTGATGGAAGGCAAGCCGCCGTTCGAGACCGAGGTGCTTCGTGTTCCTCGCGGCGCGGTCTCCGAGATCCGCGGCGGGTAGCGCAACTCAGCGCGGCGCCATCAGGATGGAAGCCTGATGGAAGCCTCAGCCCACACAACCGCGCTCATCGCGCCTTCAGACCGCGCGGGAATCCCTGATTTCACGCCAGAAATCACGATCCGCATACCATCGGCCTGCGCCCGCGGACCCATGGTAAGGAAGGGGTCGTCGGTTCGAGTCCGACAGAGGGCTTGGGGCGGATTGCCTTGGTTGGCGGGGGTTTGGGATGCGGTGGAATGGCGTCGGCATCGTCCGCTGGCGGTATGGAAACGATTTGGAAACCGCGTCCCAGACGTCGTTCTGCTCGTTGACAGACCTGCCTGGAGAACACGGATTGGTTGCCGTTCTCCAGGATGGTCTTGATGTTGGTGCGATTCCCCCTGAACCGGAGATCATCCACTCCCCGGCGGGAGACGGGCCCGGATGGGCCGTCTTCCGGCGGGGAGTACCCCCGCTGGAGGCGACGTTGGAAGCCGAGGTCCGTCTCGCGAGCAACCGCAACCGTCGTCCTGGTAGACCGGCCGGATGAGGGCCTGACTGCGGCTACTCGGAGAGGAAGAGCGCTGGCGTCGGTCCGGGACGGAGGAATCGACGCGGCGCTGTGCACGTTGACGCATCGCTCGTCTTCATGCCCGAGCGCCGGCCATGCGCCAGCGGGTCCTCGTCGCCAGGGACATCGTCTTCAAGCCCGCCGAGTTCACGATCGCGTTCGCGGCGAAGCGCTTATCGGCACCCAACGAAGCCGCAGCAGCGCAAGGTCGCCAAGGCGCTCGTCCGGCCGGAAGGTCGGCGGCGATGGATGCGATCGTACGCACGCCCGCTGTCAAGGCCGGCGCCCTGTCGGTGTCCTATCGCGCGCTTGACCCAGCTCGTCAGCTGCGCTTCACCGGTGGCCGAGAAGCGGCTGCGTGCGGGGCGAACCAGGCCCACAGGTCGCTGCGGTCGATGACTTCCTGGGGCGGCTCCGAGAACTCACGCAGCATGACGGCCGTGACGACCGCGCACTGCACGATCCATGTCCTGACGCCGATGCGGTTCTCGATGCTGGGCTCTCCGGCGACGCGCGGCGCGACTTCCAAGCGGGGCGCAGTACCACGCTTTCGCGCTCGGATGAAAGTGAGCTCTTCCCCGACTTCCAGCGGAGTCGGCCGACGTGGGAAGCCCAGCCTCGGAACCACGCAGTCCTGCATGCGCGTGATTTCGACGTCGACTCGAGTGGGCTGGACCCAGATCGGCTGCAGCGTCCGTGCTTGTCGCGGTTGTTGAGCGCCGAGAGCACAGTCAGATAGTGCCGCAGCTGGAATCGGGTGCTGTAGTGGTACGGCTGCCGGCGCCGGATCACTCCGACGTCTGCGCGCCTCGCGCCGGGAAGCTTGCTGCGCAGCGAGCTGTTGAACGCAGCGCGCTCATCGGCGATCGGGAACTGGACCGCGCGCTGCTGGCTCTCGGTCAGGACGGCGGGTGGCTTTCTGCCTCGGCAAACGACCGCCCAGGCAATGTGGTCGAGCGCGGAGCGGTAGTTGTGCGCGACGTCCCCAAGCATCAGTCCCCAGTGCGAGGGAACCGGCGCGACTGCCGTTGCCTGGACGGAGAAGCCGCGCCGCCTCGGGTCGTAGTCGGCTTGGACGCCGAGGAGCGGATCGCGATGCCCATCGAAGCTGAATGCCTCGATGTCGGCGTCGAGCGCCTGCGCGTGGCCGAGACCGTGAGCCCACTTGAGCCACGCTCCCCTAAACAGAAGATCGTAGGTGCCCACAAACGGACCGAAGCTCATCCGACATCGCGATCGTGTACCGCCACCGCCTCGACGGTAGAGCCCGATACGGACGCCGGAGCGAACATCTCAGACGGCCCGGTGCCGCCCGGCTGCGTTGACGAGGCAGCCCGGCGACCACGCGTCGCGGTCTCCGTTTCGAGCCGGGGCGGATCGGCGCCGGCTCGCGGTCTCGCGGAGTCGGGGGACGTTCTCGGGCGGCTACAGGGCCTCGCGCCGCGAGACACTCCCGCTCTCGGCACGCCTCCTCTCTTTCGAAAGGCCCGGATGATTGCGGTGTCGCGACGACGCAAGGCCCAGCCAGACGTACTTGTGGCGAATGTCAGGGACGTGACCGGTGCTGAGGGTCTGTCCTGCTTTCGTGGCTCCGCGGGTCTCCACAGGGCACTCGCGACGGGGGTGGGAACACACGGCGCAGGTGCCTCCCCGGAGCAACCTGGGAGACACCCATCGCCGAGAGCGGTCGGTCGTGTCGCGCTACTTCTTCTTCTTGCCGTCGCGCAGCAGAGTGACCAGCACGACTGCGACGACGGCGGTGATGGGATCGCCCATGTCGATCTCCATTCTTCGTGCCTGCGACGCACACACCACGGTCCATCAACTCATCTGGGTGCTTCTTCGGAGCGGGCATGATGAATGAGTTCCTTCCCCGGGGACCAGATACTCGTTTGGAAGCCTCCGTCAAACGCCGGTCGGCTCAGTCGTCACCGAACAGGGTCTCGAGGGTTGAGCGCACCTCGGCCCAGCGGTCGGCGCCGACCTGTGCGGCGTAGGCGCGCTCGAGTGCGAGCATCCGCTTGCGAGCGATGGCAACGCCGGCGCGTCCGCGGTCGGTGTATCTAACGATCACGCTGCGCCCGTCGTCCGGGTCTGGGTCGCGGCGCACGAGATCGAGCCGCTCGAGTTCGTCTAGGAGCTTGGTGATGGCTTGGCGCGTGACGCCGGCGTGTGCGGCGAGTTCGCTGGGGCGAGCACCGTCGTCGCCGACGTTGCGCAAGAGCGCGGAGTGCGCGGGCGCGACATCGCCAAAGCCGTTCTGTGCGAGATCGGCGCGGACGGCGGCCTCGATCGTGCTGCGGGCGTCGCGGAAAAGGATCTGGAGGCTCTTCGGCATGTCCACACCATTGTAGTTCACCTCGCTTGACAAACGCGACCCGTTGTGAGAAGGTTCTTCCAACTTGTCAACCAAGGTGAACAATTGGGAGAAGTTCTGAACGCCGATGCCGCGCCGTCGCCAGCGCTGCATCACGTCAATCTCGCGACGACCCGTCGCAAGAGCTGCAACCAATAAAGAACCAATGACCTAATGGAGCCCCTGTGAGTACTGCTTCCCTTGATCCTGCAAACCGCCCTACCACGACTCGGCGCATCGACTTTCGCCCGGGCATGGATATGTGGTGGGAGATCGTTCGCAACGGCGTGGACACCGATGGTGAAGTTCTTGAGGCAAATAGCTGGCTCGGTCCCCACAGCCCCAGTCCCCCTGTTCACGTGCACGACAATGCTGAGGACAGCTTTGAGATCGTCGAGGGCCGACTTGACGTCAAGCTCGACGGCAGCTGGCGTACCTATGGTCCGGGAGAGCGCGCCGCAGCGGCTCCCGGTGTCCGGCACACCCTGCGAAACACGCACGATGAGCCGGTTAGGTTCATCAATCGCCACCGCCCCGCCGCCGACTATGAGGGGTTCTTTCGCGATATGGCGTCGCTGGCGTCGACCGGGAGGATGGGCGCCGGAGTACCTCACAGTCCGCGTCAAGCGATCTACGTAGCGATGCTGTTCCATGCCCACCCGACCGCGATCCGAACCTCGCGCCTTCAGCGATTTGCCTTCGCGTCGCTGTCGGGCTTGGGCCGGATGCTGGGGATGAGCCTGTGAGCGCGCTCACGCCCCGCTCCAAGAATCTCGCGCTCGCGCTGCTCGCGATGACGCAGTTCGTGGTCGTGATCGACGCTTCGATCGTGAACGTCGCGCTGCCGTCCATCGGGCAGGCGCTGCACTTCGCGCGCACCGACCTGTCGTGGGTCGTGAACGCCTATGCGCTTGCCTTCGGAGGCTTCCTGCTGCTCGGCGGTCGGATGGCCGATCTGCTTGGGCGCCGGCGGATGTTCATGGTCGGCCTGGTCGTGTTCTCGCTCGCCTCACTCGCGGGCGGAATGGCGCAATCGGAGGGATGGCTGATCGCCGCCCGCGCCGTGCAGGGCCTCGGAGCCGCGATCGTCTCGCCGGCCGCCCTGTCGATCATCACCACCACCTTCGCAGAGGGCGCCGAGCGCAACCGAGCGCTCGGCATCTGGGGAGCCGTCGCTGGCGCCGGGGGGGCGGCCGGGGTACTGCTCGGCGGCATCCTGACCAGCGGCCTGAGCTGGCGCTGGGTTCTGTTTGTCAACGTCCCGATCGGCCTCGCGGCGGCAGCGCTGGCGCCCCGGACGCTGGTCGAGAGCCGCGCCGACGATGACACCAGCACGTTTGATATGCCGGGTGCGGTGACCGTCACCGCGGGCCTGTCGCTGCTCGTCTACGCGATCGTCAACGCCGTCAATGTCGGCTGGGGATCGTCGGAGACGCTGCTGCTGATCGCCGGTGCGGTCGTGCTGCTGATCGCCTTTTTGCTGATCGAGTCCCGGCAGCGCAAGCCGCTGATGCCGTTCTCGATCTTCCGTCTGAGGACGTTGCGCGGCGCGGACATGGTCGGCCTGCTGCTCGGCATGTCGCTGTTCTCGATGTTCTTCTTCATCTCCCTGTACCTCCAGGACGTCCTGCACTACTCGCCGATCAAGACGGGAATCTCTTACCTGCCGCTGGCGGTCGGGATCATCGTTTCGGCCGGGCTCGCGTCCCAACTGGTCACGCGGATCGGGTTCAGGCCGACGCTGATCGCCGGGCTGCTGCTGGTCGCCGGCGGTCTGCTCTGGTTCTCCCAGGTGCCCGGCAGCGGCGGCTCGTTCGCCGCCGACGTGCTCGGCCCGTCGCTGCTGGCGGCCCTGGGGTTCGGATTCGCGTTCGTGTCCGTGACGATCGCCGCGGTCACCGGGACCAGGCCGCATGAGGCAGGGCTGGCATCCGGTCTGATCAACACCTCCCAGCAAATCGGCGGGGCGCTCGGACTAGCGATCCTCGCGACGATCGCCAACAGCCGCACCCAGAGCCTTTACCACTCAGGAGTCCACAGCGCCTCCGTTGCCCTGACCAAGGGGTTCGACCAGGCGTTCCTGGTCGGTGCCGGCTTCGCCGTCGCCGGAGCGATCCTCGCCGCCGTGCTGATCTCCTCGCGAGACAGCCACGAACACTCGATGGCCGCGCGCAGCGGCGACCCGGCTCCCGCAGCCGCCGCCGGCTGACGCACCCCATGGCTCGGCGAGCGCGCGGCTTTCAGGGCTTCCGCGCGTCCTCGCCGAGCCGCCGCGCAACAGCACGAGCGAGCGCTTCCAGCCCTCCGCGGCCGTAACGAGCGCAACAGCCACACCCCAGCCACCCCTGCGCGTCCGGCCGAGGCCCCGCTCCTCACCCACGCCGAACAGCGCGGCCCCGACGACGAGGCTCGCTGCGGAGCGGGAGCGTGCACCAGGCGCCTCCTTGATGAGCACCAGCAGCTCGAGCGCCGAATCTCCTCACTCCTCCTTTGCCGTCACGACGAGCATCTGTGCGTCGGCGCCCGGGGACGCGCAACGCGCGGCAGGCGCGCCTCCGCGGGCGATCGCATCCGTCCCCGATGCGGCCGCAGACCCACCAGAGGAGGGGTCCAGGTCAGCCGCCTCTCGGACGCGTTCGAGGCGGGCGCCGCGGCCTGAGGCGACTTCACCGGCCTACTGTCACGTTCCCGTCATGAGAGGGTGAGCGAGCCGTGTTAACGGCTCGCTCACCTGGTTTGCTCCGGCCTGTGGGGGCGTAGCTACGCGGGCATAGGCTCTTCGCCTGCGACCAGCGCGGGCTTGCGCTCCGGCGTATCGGTGTGGCGGACCAGCGCGAAGACCGCCGGCGGGGCGATCAGCGCGATCGCTCCGAGCACCAGGAACGCGGCGTGGAAACCGTCGGTCAGCGCCACGGGCGCGGCCTGGCCGGCGTGGAGGAGCGCGCCGGTGTGGCTCGCGGCGACGGTCGAGGCGATCGCGATCCCGATCGCAGCGCCGAACTGCGTGGAGGTGTTCAGCAGCCCTGACGCGAGCCCGGATTGATGCTCAGAGACGCCCTGGAGCGCGGCCACCGAGATCGGGATGAACGAAAACGCGGTGCCGGCACCGGCAACCACGAACGGGCCGACGAGATTCGCCAGGAAGTTCCCGTGTACCGGCGCCTGGGTCGTCCACAGGATGCCGGTGCCGATCAGAGTCATGCCGATCGCCATGACGATCTTGGGCCCGATGCGGGTCACGAGCGCTTGCGATATGCCGGCCATCGTCATCGAGGTCACAGACGCGGCCAGCCATGCGGCGCCGGTCTGCAGCGCGCTGTAGTGCAGGACCTCCTGCATGTACAGCGTGCCCGCGAACACGAATGCGAAGAAGCTGCCGCCGAGCAGCAGCCCGGCGATGTTCGCTCCGGCGAGCGTGCGCAGCCGGAAGATCGACAGCGGCAGCACCGGATCCTTGGTGCGGCTTTCGATCACCAGGAACGACAGCAGCATGCCGAGGGAGGCCGCCAGCAGCACCACGGTCCTCGTCGCTCCCCAGCCGTACTGGGGGGCCTGCGAGATCGCGTCAACCAGCAGCACGAGCCCGCCCGTGCCGGTGATCGCACCGGCGAGGTCGAACCGCCTCCGAGTCGCGGCGATCCGGCTGTCGGGCACGATCCGCGGCGCGAGCGCCACCGCGGTCAACCCGATCGGGACGTTCAGGTAGAAGATGTACTCCCACCCGAGGTAGCGGGTGATGATCCCGCCTGCGATCAGCCCGACCGTCCCGCCGCCGGCGCCGAGCAGCCCCCAGATCCCGAGCGCCTTGTTGCGCTCGGCGCCCTCCTCGAACATGTTCATCACGATCGAGAGGGCGGCGGGCAGCATGGTCGCGGCGCCGAGGCCCTGCAGTGCTCGCATCCCGATGAGCAACGAATCGCTGCGCGCGAGCGCGGCTCCGAGCGATGCCGCCGTGAATAGGCCGAGCCCCACGATCAGGATCCGGCGACGGCCGAGCAGGTCGGCGGCGCGGCCGCCGAGGAGCAGGAACCCGCCGAGCGTGAGCGCGTAGGCGGTTGCGACCCATTGCAGGCTGGTGGCGCTGAAGTGCAGGTCGCGACCGATTGTCGGCATCGAGACGTTGACGATCGTGAGGTCGATCGTCGTGATGAAGTACGCGACGCCGAGGAGCGCGAACGCTCGCCAGCGGTGAGGGATTGTGGACTGCATTTCTTGACCTCCAGTGGTCGAGTGGTTCATGCTCATTCCGATCCACCAAGGCCCTGAAATCCATCGCCGCGGTCTTCGGTACTTTTCGGGCCGAGGCTCGCACCCCTGACACAGCGGACCATCTCGACCCCGACCCGGTAGCGAGGTTCGCGTTTCGCGTGTGGAGCCACAGGCGGGCGAGATGGCCTCGCTGGCACTCCGAGGAACGCGCGGCTGTCGCCTCGGACGCTGGAGAGCGCTTCGAACATCGCCCACGTACGCATAGTTCTGACCCGTGACGCGGTTGCCCACGCTGAAGGGCATGGCCGCCAAAGACGAGGCAAGGATCAAAGCGCTCCTGAAGAAGGCGCTGAGTTGAGGCCAGCCGGACGCGTGCGCTCGCACTAGCTGAGCTGGTCACGCATTTCGTGGGGGTCGAGCGATGGATTTCGGAGTTCGACCGACTCCGTAGTTGAAACGACAGCTATGGAGGAACACCGATGCGTATCGAAAGAGCCCTTGTCATCGGCGCTGGGAGCGGCGTCGGCCAAGCTACTGCTGCCGCCCTCAGCGCCGCCGGTATCCGCTTGGTCGCGTCCGGCCGCGAGCGGGACGCGACCGATCCGGGGCAGGTAGCCGAGCTGCTCGCCGAGGCCGACCCGGACCTGGTCGTAGTCGCGGCTGGCACCCGCCCGCGGATGGCCCCCATCGAGGGCCAGACGTGGGAGTCATTCTCGGCCCCTTGGAACGTCGACGTCAAGATCGCGTTTGAGGTCGGCCGGGCTGCGCTCGCTCGGCCGCTGCGGCCGGGGTCCACAATCGTGATCGTCTCGAGTGGCGCCGGGGTCAACCCAAACGGCTCGCCGCTCTCGGGCGGTTACGCAGGCGCCAAACGAATGCAGATGTTCATGGCCGGCTACCTCCAGCGGACCGCAGACGCGCGCGAACTCGGGATCCGTTTCGTTGCCCTGGCACCGATGCAGTTCCTGGTGGGCACCCGGATCGGCGAGGCTGCCGCCGAGGCCTACGGCGCCCAGGTCGGCGAGTCGGCCGACTCGTACATCAGGAGCTGGCCGGTGCCGCTCGATCCGTCGGGGGTTGCACGCGCGATCCTCTCGGTCGGCTCAGGTGAGGAGCACCGTGAGGCGACGGTCCTCGGCGTGAGCGGTCAAGGGCTCGAGGCGATCTGAGCCCCAGCGACGAGAACAACGCGAAAGACTGGAGGTCAGTCATGTCTCGAAACCAGGTAGTCGATCGCGAGGGACTCCGCGTTTGCGCCGGCCCCCGGCCAGTTGTGCACCTCGAGCTGCACACTCCCGACCTGCCGGCCGCCAGGGACTTCTATCTCAGGCTGCTCAATTGGCGGCCGGAGCGCCTCGACACCGAGCACGGTCACTACACGGCACTCGATCTCGGCGGAGAGATCGGCGGGGGCGTCGTTCAGTGTGGGACCGATCGCCCGCTGTGGATCCCCTACGTGCAGGTTGACCGGATCGACCTGGCTACCGACCACGCCCGGACACTCGGCGGCTCGGTGCTGCTGGAGCCGCGCGAAGGATCGGCGGGATGGCGCAGCGTGGTCGCTGCCCCCGCGTGCGCCGAGCTCGCACTGTGGCAACCGAAGGAGTGGACGTGAACGAACAACAGCTGCTCGCCGCCGCGCAACGCCGCGACGAGAAAGCTTTCGCCCGCCTTATCGAGTCCTACCAGCGAGAGCTGCACGCCCACTGCTATCGCATGCTCGGCTCCGCGGCCGATGCCGAGGACGCGCTCCAAGACGCTCTCCTCGGAGCGTGGCGTGGGCTGCCGCGCTTCCAGGGCCGAAGCTCGGTTCGGTCCTGGCTCTACACGATCGCGACCAACGCCTGCCTGCGTGCCATCGAGCGCCGGCCCAAGCGCGTCCTGCCAATCGACTACGGCCCGGCGTCTGACCCACACGACCCGGTCGCCGAACCGCTTCTCGAATCGGTCTGGATCGAGCCGTACCCCGACACCGTTCCCGCGGAAACCGCAACCCCCGACGTGCGCTATGAGCAGCGCGAAGCCGTCGAACTCGCGTTCATCGCAGCGCTTCAGCACCTCCCCGCCCGGCAACGCGCGGTGCTTATCCTCCGCGACGTGCTCGGCTTCTCGGCCCGCGAGACCGCTGAGGCCCTGGACACCACCTCCGTTTCGGTGGACAGCGCACTGCAACGCGCACACAAGGCGGTCGACGCGCGCCTGCCTCAGCGCAGCCAACAGGCAACGCTGCGCTCGCTCGACGACGAGGAGCTCAAGCAGATGGTCGAGAAGTTCATCGGGGCGTGGGAGCGCGCCGACATCGACGCAGTGGTCTCAATGCTCGCCGAGGACGCCGTGCTCACGATGCCGCCGCGGCCGATGTGGTTGGCGGGGCGCGACGCGATCCGCGAGCTGTTCGCGGCCTATCCCCTCGCCCCTGGAGCACCGCCGATCCGCCTCATACCGACACGATCCAACGGCCAAATCGCGTTCGGTCACTACGTCTGGGACGAGGAGAAAAACGCGTTCATGCCCCACTCGATCACCGTCTTGGCGCTACGCGAAATGGAGATCGCGGATTTCACGATCTTCAGGAGCCCGGAAGCGTTTGTGGGGTTCGACCTACCCGAGCAGATATCGGAGTGAGTGAGAAAGGCGTACATGAGGACGACGGATTCCATTTCTGGATCCGCCGCAACGAACAGACTAGATCCCAAAGGAGGCGAGGATGACGACGATTGATTCTGGCGTTCGTTTTCCCGGCGAGTCGGAGGAGTACCGCCGGGCACGCAACCGACTATTGGAGGCCGAGGCCGAGTTGCGGCGCGCGATCGAAAAGGTCGCGGCGGAGCGGCGCGGGCTGCCGCCAGGTGGCGTCGTGCCAGACGACTATCGCTTCGAGGAGGCCTCCGACGGCAGCGCGGTGCGGTTCTCGGAGCTCTTCGAGGCGGGCAAGGACACGCTCGTCATCTACGGCTTCATGTTCCCGCGCTACTCGGGCGATACCAGGCCGGGACCCGCGGAGGGTGAGACGGCGCAGCTGCCGCTCGCCGAGACTCCGTGCGCCTCGTGCACCTCGATCCTCGACTCGCTCGACGGCGCCGCCCCTCACCTCGCGCAGCGGCTCAACCTCGCGGTGGTCGCGAAGTCGGATCCCGGCCGGATCCGGACCTTCGCGCACGAGCGTGGCTGGCGGCACCTGCGCCTTCTGTCCTCCCACAACAACACCTATAACCGCGACTACAACGCGGAGACACCGGACGGGGAGCAGATGCCGATGCTGAACGTGTTCGTCCGCGGGGGCGAGCGGTTCCGCCACACCTGGGCCTCCGAGCTCATGTACGCGCCTCGCGACGAAGGGCTTGAGGCCCGCCACGTCGACTCCATCTGGCCAATCTGGAACGTGCTGGACGTGACCCCGGGCGGGCGCGGCACCGACTCGAACTTTCCCGCACTCCGCTACGACTGAAAGCGTTATTGCGCGGATGGCGCGACCCTGGGTGCTCCGAGGAGTTCTGCTTCAACCGGCGGATCGGCGGTCTGGGACTATGCGGCGCGGGCGGCGGCGGGAGGCTCGGGGATGGGGAACAACCGCAGGAAGCGGTCCACGGCCTTCTTGTCGCCATCTATCGCGATGCGTCCTGACCGTTGCGCAGCGCTGAGCGACTGGTCCCCCCAGAGCAGTGCGGTGAGCGTGTTGGGGTCCGTGGCGATCGTGGCATCGGGCTGATCGGGGCCTCCGCGGGCGATCGCGATCTCGTCGTTTGCGACCTCGATGCGGAAGCGATCTTCGCCGAGCTGCAGTTCGTAGATTGCGTGTAGTCCGTGCAGGGCCCGTGGGTCAAATCGGGCGCGGAGTGACAGGATCATCGACTCGGCGCCGATCGGAAGGTCGGTCGCTAGTCCGGCTGGCGAGAGCGCTGCCCAGTGCCCGAGTGAGATGACTATCGGCTCGAGCTGGCGCCCCCAGTCGGTGAGCTCGAACACGCGCGAGCCCGCTGGCGGCGGCAGCTTGTGCCGCCGGATTACCCCGGCTTGTTCGAGGTCGTGGAGACGCTGGGAGAGAACGTTTGGGCTTACGTTGGGAAGGCCTCGGCGCAGGTCGGTGTAGCGCTTCGGCCCGAGCAGCAGCTCGCGCACGACGAGCAGCGACCAGCGCTCCCCGATGACGTCGAGGGCTTGCGCGATCGCGCAACCGTCGCCATACGTGCGCATCGTTGCCACAACCAGAATCATAGCAGCAAGTCCTGCAGAGATTCCTGTCTTGACTACTTTAGGATTATCTAGTATGTTTTTCGTATCAGATAGGGCGCTCGCCGGCACGACATGACCCATACCAACCCAAACGGGAGGCACCACATGCAGCGAGACCGAATCAACCCCTGGCCCTGGTCTCAAAAACTGGGATTCGATCAAGCCGAGCTCATCGAGAGCCACCAGCGCCAGCTCATCTGCAGCGGACAAGACGCGGTCGACGCCGAAGGCAGCCCCCAGCATCCAGGCGACATGGCCGCACAACTAGACATGGCCCTCGACAACCTAGAGGCCGTTCTAGCCGACGGCGACATGACGCTCGCCAACGTCGTTCGGCTGAACGTGTACACCACCGACGTCGACGAGCTGTTCAAGCACTGGGCACATATTCCGGGCCGCTTCCAGAACTCCGACAGCGGCTTTGCAACCAGCGTGCTCGGCGTCACGCGGCTAGCAGCACCACCGCTCCTCGTCCTGCTCGAGGCGACAGCGGTCGACTAACTCGCAGCGGACATCGCCCTTCCGCATACCCCTACCGATGCGGAAGGGCGACTTGTCCGCACACTGCGCAGCCCGCGCATCCCACCCCCAACGCCCTCCGGCGGCGGGCAGGACGTCACCGCCAGCGGCCTCGCCTGGCCGCCCTTTTCCCGAGGGCCGTTGGCGAGACCTGCTTCGCTCGCGTGAAGCGCATTTCGACGCCGTACGGCGCAGT
>CAVSTE010000006.1:0-916815 GCA_963730835.1 uncultured Actinomycetes bacterium | reverse complement strand
CCCGCCAGCGCCCGGCACGTCGCCCGGCCGAGCCCGCCGGCGCCGCCGGTGACGATCGCGACCTTGCCCTCTAGCTCAGGCACGCCGGCACTCTATCCGGCAAAGCCCAGTCGCCCCCGGTCGCTTTCCTCCTGCAACCATTTGCCTATGCAATACTTATGCAGGATGCCAGACTTGACGCTCGGCGAAGCGGCAAAAGCCATCGGCGTGAGCCAGGACACATTGCGGCGCTGGGATCGCGCCGGCAAGCTGCGCGCCAAGCGCGACGCCCGCGGACGGCGACTCGTATCGAGGCGCGATGTGGAGCGCCTCGCTGGCCGCCCGCGGCGGCACCAAACCGGCGCCAGCCTCTCGGCCCGGAACCGCTTCGACGGCGTGGTGCGCTCGGTGGAGCAGGACGGCGTGATGGCCCTGGTCGAACTCGAGGCCGGGCCTCATCTCGTCACGGCCGCCATTACCAGGGACTCGGTCGATGAGCTTGGGCTGGCTCCCGGGGTCAGGGCCACGGCCACCGTCAAAGCGACATCCGTGATGGTGGAGCGAAACGAGGGATGACCCGCCGCGCGAGGTTGGTCGCGCTGATCGTGGTCCCCGCGCTCGCGGGCTTCGCGCTCGCGGGCTGTGGCAGCAGCGGTGGGGCTGACAAGAAACCCACGCTGACGATCTCCGCGGCGGCATCGCTCAAGAAGGCCTTCACCGCCTATGGATCACAGCTCTCCTACGCCAGCGCGCGCTTTTCGTTCGCCGGCTCCGACGTGCTGGCGGCTCAGATCGAGCAGGGGCTGAAGCCCGACGTGTTCGCCTCGGCCAACACCAAGCTGCCGCGCCTCCTGTACGCCAAGGGCCTGGTCGATAAGCCGGTCGTGTTCGCGGCCAACAAGCTGGTGCTCGCGGTACCCGCCAGCTCCACCAAGGTGAAGAGCCTGGCCGATGTCGAAAAGCCGGGTGTCACGCTCGTCATCGGCACGCCGACCGTTCCCGTAGGCGACTACACGGACACCGTTCTGGCACGCCTGCCGCCGACGCAGCGAAGAGCGGTCTTGAGCAACGTCAAAGACCGGGAGTCCGACGTGACCGGCATCGTCGGCAAGCTCAGCGAGGGCGCCGCCGACGCAGGCTTCCTCTACATCACCGACGTCAAGGCGACCGACGGCAAGCTCAAGGCGATAGATCTGCCCGCCAGCCTACAGCCGCAGGTCGCCTATGGCGTCGCGGTCGTCAAGGGCACCGGCCACCCGTCCCAGTCGCAGCAGTTCGTCGCCGGCCTGCTTACCGGCGCCGGCAGGACGGCCCTGCTTACGGACGGGTTCCTGCCCCCGCCCTGACGCTGAGCCCGGTGGCCCGCACAAAGCCGCTGTGGTTCGCGCTGCTGCTCACCGCGTCGCTGGCGCTGACGCTGGCGTTCGTCTTCATTCCCGTGCTGGCGATCTTCGTCAATACCGGCGTCGGGCATCTGCTCTCGAGTCTCGGCGACCAGGAATCGACCGAGGCTCTGCGCCTCAGCCTGGAGACGACGGCGATTGCCAGCGGCGTGATCCTGGTGGTGGGAACCCCAGCGGCCTACCTGCTCGCCACGCGCACGTTCCCCGGCAAGACGCTGGTGGTGACGCTGATCGAACTCCCGCTGGTCCTACCCCCCGCGGTCGCCGGAATCGCGCTGCTCGCGGCATTCGGGCCGGACGGGATCCTGGGCGGCGCGATCAAGCAGGCCCACATCGCGCTCGTGTTCCAGACCGCGGGGGTCGTCGTAGCCCAGATCTTCGTGGCCTCGCCGTTCTACCTGCGCACGGCGCAGACCGCCTTCGGCTCGGTCGATCGGTCCCTGCTAGAGACCTCGAGGACGCTCGGGTCGAGTGAGGCCGGGGCGTTCGCGCGCGTGGCGGTCCCGGTGGCCGTTCCCGGGCTGGCTGCTGGCCTGGCGCTGGCCTGGGGCCGTGCGCTGGGCGAGTTTGGGGCCACGCTGATGTTCGCGGGCTCCCTGCAGGGCGTGACCCAGACCGTGCCGCTGACGATCTACGACGAGTTCGCGACGAACTTCCCGGCTGCCCTAGCGTTATCGGCGATCCTTGTGATCGTGTCCGCCGCCGTTCTGATCGCGGTCAAGCTAGTGGCCGGCTCGGCCGCGCTCACCGCCGTGCCCCGCTGAGCTCTGTCCGTGCTGAGCGCGGAGCTCGTCATGACCGCCGGCGACCTTGAACTCGAGGTCGCGCTGCGCGTCGAGCGCTCCGAGTGCCTGGCGCTTGCCGGTCCCTCCGGTGCCGGCAAGACCACGGTTCTGCGATCGATCGCCGGCACGGCATCGCCGTCGGGCGGCCGTATCAGCTCCGAGGAGGAAGTCTGGTTCGACGCGCGCCGCGGCATTTCGATACCGCCCGAACGTCGGCGCTGCGGCTACGTCCCGCAGGACCAGGCGCTGTTTCCACACCTCCCGGCCTGGCGCAACGTGGCGTACGGCCTACGTGGGATGTCGCGTGCCCACCGCCGAGAACGCTCGTTTGCGCTGCTTGACCGCTTTGGACTCTCGGCCCGCGCGGAGGCGCGGCCACAGACGCTGTCGGGGGGCGAGCGACAGCGGGTCGCCCTGGCCCGCGCGCTGGCACTCGAGCCGCGCGTACTGCTGCTCGACGAGCCGCTCGGCGCGCTCGACACGCGCTCCCGTGGCGAGGCCACCCGTGAGCTGGCGGCCGTGCTCAGGCAGTCGGAGATCCCAGCGATCCTGGTCACCCACGATTTCCACGAGGCGGCCGTGCTCGGCGACCGGGTAGCGATCCTCGACCACGGTCACGTTATCCAGGACGGAACCGCCGAGCAGCTGGCGGCGACGCCGTCCTCCGCCTTCGTCGCCGAGTTCACGGGCTCGGTGGTGTTGACTGGCCACGCCCGGTCCGGGCCAGGATCACTGACAACGATCGAGCTCGACCGCGGGGGAACGGCAACCGCGACCGATCCCGGCGTGGGGCCCGTGGCGATCAGCGTATTTCCCTGGGAGATAACGCTCGGGCCACCCGGGGAACCAAGCCACGACTCGGCCCAGAACCGGTTGCCCGCGCGGGTGCAGTCGCTGACCGCCGTCGGCAACCGGGTGCGTGTTGGATTGGAGGCCGGACAGCCACTCGTCGCCGAGGTCACGCAGACTGCCGCCGACGAGCTAGGGCTGCTGGTCGGCCACGAGGTGACCGCTTCGTGGAAGGCGACCGCCACGCGGGTCACCTCGCGCTAGGTGCGCCGGGTCCACCCCACTCCACCACCGTCGCGCCCCAGGTAAACCCGCCGCCGAACGTCGCCAGCAGGACCCGCTCGCCCTCGTGCAGGCGACCCTCCCGCTCGGCTACCGAAAGGGCGATCGGAAGTGTCGCCGTAGACGAGTTGGCGAACCGTCCCACGTAGTCCACAACCCTGTGCGGATCGAGGCCGAGCCGATCGCCCACCGCGCGGATGATGCGCGAGTTCGCCTGGTGGTAGACGAACAGGTCGATGTCCTCGAGGGCATATCCGCCGGCGGCAAGCGCCTCTCGGCTGACAGCGCTCAGACAGGCGATGGCTTCGCGGAAGGTATCGGGACCCCGCATGCTGATCTGGCCGCCGCGGTCCAGCCTGATCAATTCGGCCCCGGCGTGATCGGCTTGCAACACGATCGGCCCGACGCGGCCGCCAGTCTCACCTCGCAGCGAGACGACCGCCGCGCCCGCGCCGTCGGCGAACAGGGGCGCGGTGTAGCGGTCTGCGAGGTCCAGAAACTTGGACAGGAAATCTGCGCCCACGACGAGCGCGTGCCGCGCGCGCCCGGACTCGATCTGGCCACAGGCCATGCCCAGTCCAGCCAACCAGCCGGTGCAGGCTGCGCCCACATCGAAGGCGCCGGCGTTGCCGGCGCCGATCAGTCCCGCCACGAGCGGGGCGGCGTTGGGCGTGATCTCGTCGGCGCTCGAGGTCGCCACCACGACCAGATCGAGTTGGTCGGCGTCCAATCCCGCTCGGGCCAGAGCCTCCCGTGCGGCGGACGCGGCGTAGTCGGATAGCCGCTCTCCTTCCCGCGCCCAGGGCCGCTCACTGGCGCCCGTGCGCTTGCTGATCCACTGCTCATCGACGCCGATGCGCGAAGCGATCTCGGCGTTGGAGACTCGGCGATCGGGGACCGCCATCGCCACAGCGGCAATCGCGGACAGCCGTTCCGCCCCGCCGCCCTCCGTCTCCGCGACACGGCCGGCGGCCGTAGTCGGTTCGGTGGAGCTCATGCGGCGTCTACCGGCACCAGCCGCCGTCGGCGAAAGCGCCAGCCTTCTGGCGTCCGCGCGTACTCGTCCTGATACTCGCCGACCAGATCGACATAGGTCCCGCTGCTTCCAGTCTTGGCCACATGTAGCACCAGCGCCGCGGTGCCGTGCACTAGATCAGGCTCAACGCGCTCGAGCCGCAGCAACGTCATCTGATGCTGAGTACGCCGGCTCTTCTTTTGCGCGCGGTATTCCGCCCATTCCGCCAGACCCTTTTTGCCGACGATCTCCCGCCCACGGATGAAGAGGACCGCGTCATCCGTGCACAGGCCGGCCACGTCATCCCAGCGGCGGTGGTCGAGTAGCCATGCATACTCGGTGACGAGCGCCTCGATCGCCAGCCGATCCTCAACCGCGATGTCCTGCACAGGCCGACTGTATCTCGCGAGCCGCTCAGAACTCGTGTATTAGGGTCCCCTAATACAACCTGGTAGGCTGCGCCCCGGTCAATTTCCAACCGCCCGGATCGGATTTGAGCGCTACGACACAAGTGCAGCGGACGCAGGAGCGGGAGCGCCCCGCCGCATTCTATATCTGGTGTCTGCTCGCGCTCGCGGTAGCCGCACTGGCAGTGATTCTGGGCTGGCATTCGAAGGGCGGGCCGACCGATCCCACCGCCCTGGCCGCCGGCCAGCACATGAGTCGAACGACGGCGGTCCTCAACAGCGCGATTCTCGTGTTTCGCGAAGGGCTCGAGACGATCCTCGTGCTGGCCGCCATCACGGCGAGCTTCCTCGGCGCAAACCGGGTATATCGCCGCCCAATCGCCGCCGGTGGATCTGTCGCGCTGCTGGCGACCATCGGCACCTGGTTCCTAGCGGTGTGGGTGATCGGCGCCTTCGGTGGACGCGGACTGGTCGTTCAGGCGGCCACCGGCATCCCGGCGATCATCGTGCTGCTGGTGGTGATGAACTGGTTCTTCCACCGCATCTACTGGACTGGCTGGATCTCGCACCACAACAAACGGCGTCGGAGGCTCGAGGGCGGTGGTCGGCGGGTGCTCCTTGGACTGGCGCTGCTCGGCTTCACATCGGTGTATCGAGAGGGATTCGAGGTTGTGCTCTTCCTCCAGAACCTGCGCGTGGCGTTCGGCTCGGGGGTCGTGCTCGAGGGCGTGGCCCTAGGCGCCCTGGGCACCGGGGCCGTCGGCGTGCTGACGTTCGGGCTGCATCAGCGGCTGCCCTACAAGCGACTACTGATCATCACCGGGGTCCTCCTCCTTTGTGTGCTCTTCGTGATGGTCGGCGAGGAAGTCAACGAGATGCAGCTCGCCGGCTGGATCGGGACCACGAAGATCTCCTGGCTTCACTTCCCGGGCTGGGCCGGAACCTGGTTCTCGCTGTTCGCCAATGTGGAAACGCTCGTCGCGCAGGCCCTGGCGGTGCTGCTGGTGGTGGGTTCCTACCTGGCCGCGCAATACCTTCGTGTGTGGCGGCCCCGACGCCGCGGTAGCCAGGCCGCCCGGCTGGCCGTCCGCCCGGCCGACGCCCGGCCGGCCACCCACAACCCTGCCGACACCCGGCCCGTCTCTCGCCGCGCACCGGAACCCCGGCCCGCCTCGCAGCTGGGATGAACGTCAGGGGCCCGCGGCCCCTCGCCGCGCTTGCGGTGATCCTTGCGTGTCCGGCACTGGCGGCGTGCGGCGGAGGCGCGCATCACTCGTCACCTCGGCACGCTCAAGCACCTTTGGCGGCCGGGCCGTACCACTGGCTCGTGCCGACGGCCGGTCCGCCGCCGACGGTGGCGGCTGAGAACCGCGCAGCCGGCACGACGGCCTGGCGTCTGCCCGGGCCGACGGCCGACGTCGGCGGCCTCGGCCGGGGAGACGTGAGCGGCTACGTCTCCCAGCAGGCGGTGCGCCCCGGCCAGACGGAGCGTGTCTATGCCAACGCGCCAGGTTCGCGCACGTTTGAGATTCGCATCTTTCGCATGGGCTGGTACGGCGGCACCGGCGGCCGCCAGGTGCTGGCCTCAGACCCGTTGCCGGCCGTCGCCCAGCCGCCCTGCGCTCACCAGTCGCAGACGGGCCTCACCGAGTGCGACTGGCACCCCACGCTCAGCTTCCAGATCCCGTCCGCGCTTCCGAGCGGCATCTACATCGCCAAGCTCTCGGCCGGCACCGGCGTTAGCGACTGCCTGTTCGTCGTCGAGGCCTCCTCCTCCCAGCCGCTACTCGCCCAGCTCCCGACTTCCACCTACGAGGCCTACAACGCCTGGGGCGGAAACAGCCTCTACCCGGGCGGCGCCGACGTCGCTGGGCTCACGGGTAGCACGCAGGGCGTCGAGGTCTCCTACGACCGGCCCTACGACAGCGTCACGGGCGCCGGTCAGTTCTTCGCCCGCGACGTGGCCATGGTCCGCTTCCTCGAACGCTACGGCTACCCCGTCTCCTATACGACCAGCGAGTCCGTTGATCAGGATCCGGGGCAGCTGCTGGGCCATCGCGCGCTGATCGACTTCGGCCATTCCGAATACTGGTCGCAGCGACAGCACCAGGGGTTTGCGCGTGCACTGGCGAGCGGCGAGAGCCTGCTGTTCTTCGGCTCGGATACGCTCGCCTGGCGCGTGCGCTACCGGCCCGCTACGCAGGCCTCGAGCGAGGCAGGGCGCCCCGGCCACGTGATCGTCGGCTACAAGGAGCACGCCGCCCTTGACCCGGACCGCGCGCAGCCCACGGGTCCCTTTCCTGACCGTGGCGGATCGCTTGCGGGGTCTGCCTACCTCGGCTGCATCACCCCGCGGATCGATCAACCGGGCCCGCCGACCTACCGCTACTACGGATGGTCGCCCGCCCCCGGCCTGTCCCCCTCCTGGCTGTTTGCCGGCAGCGGCATCGCCGCGGGCACAAGCATCCCGGGAATCGTTGGCTACGAGCTTGACCAACGAACCCCGCAAGCACCACAAGGCACCCAGGTGGTCGGCGGCGGAACCGCGCCCTGCATGGGCGCCGGCGCCTCGGAGCCCGGCGAGCCGGTGCCCAGCGCCGGCGACGATCGCGCCGACACCACGCTCTACACGGCGTCGTCAGGCGCGATCGTGTTCGACACCGGCACACTGGGCTGGGAGCTCGCGCTCGAGCCCGTCCCGAGCGCCTCGCCGGACGCGCCGCGGGCGCCCGACCGGCGCGTGGTGGCGATGACCCGCAACCTGCTGGCGCGCGTCCTGGGGCGCTGACGGGCTAGCGTCGCGCTCGACCCAAGAGGGGCCATAGGCACCCGGTTACCGACCGCGCATCCGGTCGGCGTCGGCCCTGTGCACGAGGCGTACGTCTAACGTCGCAAACCCGCCCGGCGCGACCTCCCGTGTCCACATAAGCGTCCCCACGACGCTTATGTGGCCAAGGCCCACGCGCCGACGCCGGATTTGCTGCGAAATACGTGGCAGAAGTGCAGCGTGGGACGACGCACCCCCGCCGCGCTCGCGGCCCCGCGGCCGCGCCCCCTCCCCCCGAGCGGCCCCGCGGCCGCGCCCCCTCCCCCCGCGCGGCCCCCAGCGGCCGCGAGCCCCCGACGGGCCCGCTCGCTACCTCCCCGCCAGGTGATAGATGAAGACCGTGCCGCGGGTGGCGGTGTCCTGGGTGCTGCCGCCGACCGGCAGGATCACGCGGCCGCCGAGGACGATCGGGCTCGACCAGTGCCCCGACGCCGCGGGAAGTGTGGCGACCGTTCGCCCGCTGGCGGGCGCCAGCACACGCAGGGTCCCGCCGGGGTCGTAGACGTACAGCAAGCCCCCGGCGACGACCGGGCTGGTGCCTGCGCTCCCGTCCTGCCACGCCACATGCAGCCGCCCGCCGCTCAGCGTGTATGCGCTCGTACCCGAGCCGTCGGCGACAAACACGTATGTCCGCCCGCTCCGGGTCCAGACCGCGGGCGCGGTCAGCACCTGGTCGCCGCCAGGCGACGCGAGCTCCTGAAGCTGGCCGCCTGTGCGGGCGCTGGCGGGCCCCGTGGTTCCGTTCAAGCGCCGCAAATTCAGAAGGTCGAGGACGCCCCGCTTTCCTCCCTGCACGGCCAGGCCTCCCGGCAGCAGGGCCGGGGCCGTGCTACCAAGATCGGCGTCCGTGCTGTTGAGCTGCGCCTGGTCGCTAGGCGTCCAGTTGTGCAGCAGGCCCGCGGTCGCGCTGAGCTCGAGCGTGCTGTCGCCCCAGTTCGTCGAGCCGTTGAATGGCCCGTTGCCCGTCGCCACGAGGATTCTCCCGCTCCCAGGTTCGATCACCGTCCCCTCCCGGGCCCACAGCGCCGAGCCGCCGAAGCTGGTGTCAGCGCTGCAGGTGCTCGGAGGATCGATCAGCTGCTGTCGATCGGAGCAGTCGGCGTTCCACACGTGAACCACGCTGCCGCTCGCGCGGTCGATCAGCGCCACATGCCCCTCGTAGACGGGCTGATCGCCGAAGTAACCGCCGGTCACGGCCAGCACGTAGGGGCCGCTCACGTTGAGCGCCCCGCCGATCTTCTCCCGCGAGGGGTCGAAGGTGACCCGCGCCGCCCACACCTGCCTTCCGCTCGCCACGATCAGTTTGTGGATGAGGCCGTCGGGGCTAGCGGCGTAGACGTACTGGCGGTTGGGGTCCGCGACCGGCGAGGCGGTCGTTACCTGGCGACTGCCTTGATAGGTGCCGACGTCGCTCGGTGCGAACTCCCACAGCTCCCGGCCGCTCGAGGGATCCAGGGCGATCGTCCGCCCGTAGGTGGTCGTCACGATCACTACGTCACGCGAGCGGCCGGCGATCCGCACCGCATGGAGCTGGATCGGGGACGAATCGGCGACCCCGTCGATGCTCACGGCACGGCGGCGCAGCCGGCCCGCGTTGCCGGCGGTGATGCCGGTGCGCGCCGGCCCCACGCCCGAGCGCTGGGCGTCGTAGTCGAAAGTCGCCCAATCGCCGTCGGGAACGGGCCCGCGGGCGACGCTGGCCGTCGGCTGGCTCGCGGACGTGGAGGAGGTGGTCTTGGCCGAAGCCGACCCCGAGGAGTGCGAGCCGCAGGCCGCCAACAGCGCAGCGCAAACGAGCAGCGCAGCACCCCCCACCGCCACTGCCCGCCTGGTGCGAACGCTGATCACCGCGACGTGATGCCCGAGACCAGCTGGCCCGCGCCCGATGTCACCCCTTGCACCGTTGAGCTCAGCTGCGAGCCGGCCCCCGACGAGGCGTCGCCGGAGCTGCTGCCACTGGAGGAGCCGCCAGTCTGCAGGGTGTTGTCGAGCGTCTGGCCGACGTTCTGAAGCACCTGCGTGCTGAGCGTCCCCAGCGGACCGGGGATCGACTTCGTGATCGTCGTCCCGGCGCCCACTACGTCGTCGATCAGCGAGGGCGGCCTCGGGCTGCCGCCAGACGGCGGCGCCGATGGGGGCTGGCCTATCGGGCCCCCGCCCCCGGGACCCCCGGAACCCCCGGGACCCCCGGAACCCCCAGCGCCCCCCGAGCCCCCGGTTCCCGGAACGCCACCGCCACCGCCACCGCCAGGACTACCGGCGCCCGAGCCGCCGCCGCTCGTGACGGGAACGCCGCTGCCCGTAGAGACGCCACTCCCCGCGAGGACGCCGCCGCCCCGGGCACCCGCGCCGCCACGACCGCCGCCGCGCACGGCCCCACCGCCGGCGCCGCGGGTCGAAGCCACAAGCCGCCCCGCACCGCCTGCAACCGTGGTGGTCAGGGGCACAGCCGCCCGGGCGCTCGTCCCGCTCCCCAGCAGCGCCGCTGCGGCGCGCGTCTCACTCGAAGAACTCGGCCCGGAGAACGCCTGCCCCAGCCCGCCGAGCTCGCCGAAGCCGCCCGTCAGCGCCAGCAGGACCATCGCCGTGAAGATCGCTCCGGGCACGAGCAGCACGGCAGCGGAGGCGCCCGAAAGCTGTCGCATCCACGCGCGAACCAGCGCCATGCGCGCATCGTAGCTGGCAAATTCGGCGCAAGCTCCGGATATCGTCCGGCCCGGAACAATGCAGCGTCTGTCGATCGCTCGCTCGCTCCGGCTGGCCTTGGTGGCGCTGACCCTGGTGCTGGTGGCAGTGGCGGTGGCCGGGGTCGCGAGCCTCTATAGCGCCCGCCAGGACTACGAGAACACGCTGGCCTCGAGCGCCGGCCTCTCCAGCGCGGCGGCCAGCCTTCCCGCTGCCTGGCTCGACACTCGATCGGGCTACGCGGCGCTCGCCGGCACCGCGACGCGGTTGGCCGCCCACGACCCGCCGAGCGCGCGACTCGTCGCCGCCGAGGTGGCGGCGGAGAACACCGCCCGCAGGCTCCTCGTCGCCGGGCGTCTGAGCGCCGCCACCGCCCGCGGCGGACCGCTCGAACGGGCCCGCCTGCTGGCCGCCCAGGTCCAGGCGCGCCAGCGCAGCCGCCAGACCAGCGCCAAGGACAAGGCGCGCTCCGACTCGCGTCTCGACCTGATCCTCGTGGCCGCCGCAGGGCTGCTTGCGCTGCTCGGCGCACTGGGGTTGATCGGCGCCGTTGTGGCCACCATGCGCCGCCCGCTGGACGAGCTGGTCAAGGCGACACGCGACATCGCCGCAGGCAAGCTCGACCGGCGGGTTGAACCCGGCGGCCCCCGCGAGCTCCAGGAGCTGGGATCGGCTTTCAACGCCATGGGCGAGGGGCTGGCGGTGGCCCAGGAAAGGCTCGAGACCGAACGTCGCCGGCTCGCGGTGACGATCGAGAGCCTGGGCGACGGATTGATCGTCACCGAGCCCGACTCGCTGACCGTGCGAACGGTGAATCCCAGGGCCGCCGAGCTATTGCCCGAGCTTGAGCCGGGCAAGAGCACCGAACACGGGCCGCTCCCGCCGCTCGAGTCGGCGCTGGCGGGCGAGGCGACCGTCGAGCACCAGGGGCGCACGCTGGCCCTCACAGCGGCCCAGGTCGCCGACGGCAAAGACGGCGTTGTGTGGACCGTGCGGGACATGACCGAGCGCGCGAGACTGGAGCGCGCCAAATCGGAGTTTGTGGCCACCGCCTCCCACGAGCTGCGCAGCCCGCTGACCTCGATCAAGGGTTTTGTCGAGCTGCTGGCGCGCTCGCCGGACGGCATGAGTGCCCGCCAGCGCGAGTTCGTGGACATCATCCTGCGCTCCACCGATCGGCTCGTCGACCTGGTCAACGACCTCCTGGACGTGGCCCGGATCGAGGCCGACCGCGTGGACATCAACCGCCGGCCGGTGGACGTCGGCGAGGCGGTGCGGGAGGTCGTGGAGCTGATGGGACCGCGGATCGCCGAAAAGCGCCAGCAGCTCGGCACCCACATCGCGCCGGTGCTGCCCCCGGCGCTGGCGGATCCCAGCCGCGTGCGCCAGATCGTCGCCAACCTGCTGACGAACGCGCATCTCTATACGCCGGAGAACGGCCGCATCCACGTCGGCGTGGAGCCTGACCGGGCCTGGATCGAGATCGTCGTCGAAGACTCGGGTATCGGCATGACCCCCGAGCAGGCCGACCGCGTGTTCGAGCGCTTCTACCGCGCGCGCGGCGGCGGGCAGTCGATGCCCGGGACGGGTCTCGGCCTGTCGATCGTCAAATCATTGGTCGATCTGCACGACGGACAGATCGAGGTCGACTCCGAGCCCGGCCGAGGCACCCTGTTTCGCGTCCGCTTCCCCGTCGCCGCCCCAGAGACGTTCTTCGACAATGCCGCAGACGTCATCCGCGGCCGGCGGGTGCTGGTGGTCGACGACGAACGCGAGATCGCTGAGCTGATCGTGGGCCAGCTGGCACCGCTGGAGACGACGGTGGAGGTCGCCACCAGCGGCGAGCAGGCGCTGAGAGCGCTCAGAGGGCAGCGCTTCGACGCCATCACGCTCGACATCCTGATGCCGGGCATGGACGGCTTCGAGGTACTGCGCGCGATCCGCGGCGATCCGGAATTGCGTGCCACGCCGATCGTGTTCGTCTCGGTGTTCTCCGGCCGGCGCGAGTTAGCCGGCGAGTGGTCAGTGTCGAAGCCGATCGACGCCGACGAGCTCCGCCGGGTCCTCGGCGGCGCCGTTGCCGCGGGGCGCTCACGCGTATTGGTGGTCGGCCGCGAGCCGTTGAAGGACGTCCTCGAGCCGTCACTCGACGAGCTGAGCATCGAGCATCAATGGGTGGAGTCCAGCGCCACCGCGGCGCGCGTCTGCTCGGAGCGCCGCTTTGAGGTGGCGCTGGTCGACGTCGGCGTGCGCAATCCGCAGGCGGTCCTTCAGGCGCTCGACCTGCGCGGCCGGCGACTGCGCCGGGCGGTAATCCTGTTCACCGACGGGACCACTCCCGTCCCGGCGGGCATCTCGCGCCTGGGCATGGAGGTCGTGCCGGTGGAGCAGGCGGCGGCCGCGCTGATGGCCACGCTGCGGGGCCAGAACGTCGGCGTCGGGGTGCCGGAGGGATAGCCTTGGCGGCGGTGGCGCTCTCAAACGAGACCGAGCTGACGCGGGAGATTGGGCGGCTGCGGGCGGAGCTGGCGCGCCGCGAACGCGAGTCGACCGACAAGGAGCGGCAGCTGGAGCGCTACGCCGCCGACCTGCGCGAGACGTTCAAGCGCGAGCGGGCCCGCTCGCAGGAGCTGAGGCGGTCCTACATGGACACCGTCCGTGCGCTGTCAAACGCGGTTGAGGCGCGCGACGCGTACACCAGCAAGCACGCCGAGCGCGTGACCGCCTATGCGCTGGAGATCGCAACGGCGCTCGGCATCGCGCTGTCGGACACCGCCGAGATGGAGTTCGGGTTCCTGTTGCACGACATCGGCAAGGTCGCCGTTCCCGACGCGATCCTCTACAAGCCCGGCTCGCTGAGCGACGAGGAACGGGCGCTGATGCGCCGCCACCCGCTTGTGGGGGCTGACATCGTGCGCGAAATCGAGTTCCTCGGCTCCGCCGCCGAGGTGGTCCGCTCGCACCACGAGCGCTGGGACGGCCACGGCTATCCCGACGGCCTGGCGGGGGAAGAGATCCCGCTGGCCGCGCGCGTGTTCGCCGTGGCGGACGTGCTCGATGCGCTGACGACCGTGCGCCCCTACCGGCCGGCGTCGCCGCTGTCCGTGGCCCGGGAGACGATCGTCCAGGAGTCAGGGCGGCAGTTCGATCCCCGCGTGATCGAGGCCTTCTGCACGATCCCCGTGCGGAAGCTCGAGAGCATCGCCGCAGACATCCGATGAAGCGCGGCGTCCTGGTCGTCGACGACGACCCGTTCATCCGCAAGCTGATCGCCACCACGCTGGAGGATGTGGCTCAGTTCGAGTTGCACGAGGCCGGGGACGGCATCGAGGCACTCGACGTCGCCCGGCGGGAGGGCCCCTCGCTCGTGTTCCTGGACGTCGACATGCCGCGGCTCGACGGGATCGACGCCTGCCGCCGTCTGCGGGCGGAGGAGCGCACCAGCGCCACCACGATCGTGATGCTGACCGCCGCGCACAGCGACGCCGTCGAGCGCCAGGCCGAGGAGGCCGGCGCCGACCTGTTCCTGACCAAGCCCTTCAGCCCGCTCGAGCTGCTGCGGCTCGTCGATCAGCTCGGAGAGCAGGCCCCGTGAGGCTCGTCACCTTCGTGGCTGGCGGCCGCGAGCGGGTGGGCACGCTGCGGGCCGACGACGTGGTCGAGGAGCTCGAGGCGCCGAGCATGATCGAGTGGCTCGCCGGCCGGGGCCGCCAGCCCACGGGAGCGACCGCGCCGCTCGCCGACGTCCGGCTGCTGGCCCCCGTCCCCTCCCCTCCGAGCATCCGCGATTTCTATGCCTACGAGGACCACGTGCGGGCCGGGTTTGCGCTGCGCGGCGAGTCCCAGATCGCCGAAGCCTGGTACGAGGCGCCGGTGTTCTACTTCTCAAACCCCGCCGCGATCCACGGGCCCGGCGAGGCCGTGCGGCGCCCGCCGGCCTCCCAGAGGCTCGACTTCGAGCTCGAGATCGCCGCCGTCATCGGCGCCGAAGACCAGATCGCGGGCTTCACGCTGCTCAACGACTGGAGCGCCCGCGACGTCCAGCGCCGGGAGATGACGGTGGGCCTCGGGCCGGCCAAGGGCAAGGACTTCGCCATCAGCCTCGGACCGTGGCTGGTCACCCCGGACGAGCTCCAGTTCGAGGACGGGCGCCTGGCGCTGGAGGCAACGGCCACGCGCAACGGCGAGATGATCACCCGCTCCTGGGCCGGCGCGATGCACTTCTCCTGGACCCAGCTCACCGATCACGCGGCGCGCGACACCCGCCTGCGGACCGGGGACGTGCTGGGCTCCGGCACGCTCAATGGCGGCTGCCTGCTCGAGCTCGGCGGCGACTGGCTCGAGCCGGGCGAGGAGATCGCGCTGGCGGCGGCGGGGCTGGGCGAGCTGCGCACGCCGATCGTAGGTTGACGCGGCTAGCATCGACGCATGCTTAGCGCTGGGTCGGTGGAGGCTTTCAGGTGACCCGCCGCGCGTGGCTGGCATTCGCGTCGATCTCCGTCATCTGGGGCGTTCCCTACCTGCTGATCAGGATCGCCGTCCGCCATGGCATCAGCCCCTTGTTCCTCTCCTGGGGCCGCGTGACGCTAGCCGCCGTCGTGCTGCTGGCGCTGGCCTGGCGGGCCGGCACGCTGCCGTCGCTGCGCGGGCGCTTTCGGGTCTTGCTGGCGCTGGCCGTGGCTGAGATCTGCATCCCGTTCCCGCTGATCGCCGCCGGCGAGACGCGCGTCTCCTCGTCGCTGGCCGCAATCCTCGTCTCCTCCGTGCCGCTGGTGGGCGCGGTGCTGGCGCTGCGCTTCGACCACTCGGAGCGTCCCACTCCGATCCGCGCGGTCGGCCTGCTCCTGGGCTTCGGTGGCGTCGTCGCGCTGATGGGAATCGACGTCGCGGGACGCGGTGGCGAGCTCCTGGGTGGCGGCGCGATCCTGCTGGCGGCTGTCGGCTATGCCATCGGGCCGATGCTGATCAAGCTGCGGATGGGCGGGCTCGACCCCCGGGCGACGATGGGGGCCAGCCTGGCGATGGCCTCCGTGCTGCTGGCGCCGGCGGCGGCGCTCGACCCGCCGCGCGCCGTGCCCTCCGCCGGTGCCCTGGCCTGCCTGGTCGTCCTGGGACTGGTGTGCACCGCCGTGGCATTCGTGATCTTCAGCGTGCTGATCGCCGAGGCCGGCACCAGCCGAGCGACGGTCATCACCTACATCAACCCGCTGATCGCGGTAGCGCTCGGCGTGACGCTGCTCGGCGAGCGCCCGGGTGCGGGCGCGGTGGCCGGACTGCTGCTGATCCTGGCCGGCTCGTGGCTGGCCACCGACGGGCGCCTGCCGCCCGGACTGGCGCGTCTATTTATGAAGGCCGGGTCGCATGCGACCCGGCCCCGGGCGCGCATGCGCGCCCGGCGGGTCGGCGCATGCGCCGACCCGAACACCCCTAATTAAGAGATCTTCACCAGGATCAGCGAGTTGACCCCGAACGCGATCGCGAAGCCGAGCGTCCAGCGGTTGAGGTTGCGCTCGACCAGCGAGCCGCCCCCCAGCGGCCCGGCGCCGGTCCCGACGCCGAACGCCCCGGACAGGCCCGAGTCCTTGCCCGAGTGCATGAGGATCAAGAAGACCAGCACGACGCACAGGAAGATCTGAACGATGTCGAGCAGCGTGGTCATCGCTCGGGAGATGGTAGACGCTCGCGCGCCTCGTCGAGCGCCCTGAGAATCTCGAGCGCCTCGCCCCGCAGCGAGCGATCAGTGGCCTCGTAATCCTCCTGGGAGAGCTTGCCCGTCCGGTGGTCGAGCTCGGCATCACGTATCTCGCGGTACTTGGCGTCCCGCGCCGCCTCGAGCTCGGCCAGCTCGTCCGCCGGCGAAGGGCCGCGCTCCGGGTCTGTGGCCCGGATCTGCGGCGCTCGCCACAGCGGCCGTGTGACGAACAGCGCGACCAGCGCCAGCACCGCGAGGACGACCAGGAACTCCACGCCCGTCGATCTAGGCCGGCTCGCGCACCGGCCGACCGGCGAACGCCGGGACACGCGCGCGCACGCGCGCGAGCGCCGGGACCGGCCACAGGGCGATCAGCGCCCCGCCGGCGACGATGATTCCTCCGATCCAGAGCCACATCACGAGCGGCGAGACGATCAGCAGGAATGTCACCGGCCAGGGATGAGTGGCGTAGCGGGCCGTGAGCTCGCTGATCGCCCGGTCGCGCGCCTGCCACAGCGGCTGGAGGTTCGCCTGGGCCTGGGCCGGCGGCATCCCGGCCACGCTGCGCATGGCGCTGAGCTCGGCGGCCGTGAAGACCTTGTCGCCGCGTGCGATCAGCCCCTGGAGCGGCTGCAGGCTGGGGTTGACGACGGTCCAGATGTCCCGCGTGAATCCGGACTTCAGCCCGATGCGGCTCTCATCCGAGCCGTTGAAGAAGCGCCCGATCGGGCCGAGCGTCGGGTCTTGGGAGGGGTAGAGCTCGTGCTGGGTGTCGAGCGTGGCGACGTGCTGAGAGCCCTTCGAGACCGACAGGATCGCGCCCAGTGAGAGCTTGGCCGGGGTCGCGGCCACCGTCGGGCGGACGTAGCGCACCGTGTAGCCGTCGATGCGCGCGCTCTGCCCCGGGCTGAGCGTGGCGTAGCGGGAGTGCTGGAACGAGGTGGAGCCGGCGACGCCGATCAGCGCGACGGCGACGCCGGCGTGCACCACGTAGCCGCCGTAGCGCCGGCGGTTGCGGCGCACGAGCTGGGCCAGCGCCACGGGCGGCGACTCGTGGGAGATGGCGCGGCGAGCGCGGGCACCGCGCCAGAACTCCTGCCCCACGGCGGCCAGCACGAAGGCTCCGCAGGCGAACATGGCCAGCGCGAACGCGTGCTGGGAGCCCCCCAGCGCCACCAGCACCACCGCCAGCGTCACGAGCGCCGCGACGAGCGGCAACGCGAAGCTCCGCCGCAGGTTTGAGAGTGTCACCCGGCGCCAGGCGATGATCGGGCCGATCCCCGAGAGCAGCACGACGATCAGCGCCAGCGGCACGACGAACGGCCTGAACGCCGGCGGGCCCACCGAGACCTGCGTACCGGTGATGGCCTCGGAGATCAGCGGGAAGAACGTGACCCAGAAGATCACCAGCGCCAGCGCAACCAGCAGCAGGTTCTGGATCAAGAACACGGCCTCGCGCGACAAGAGGGAGTCGAGCCTGGCCTCGGTGCGGAGGCTGTCACGCCGCCGCAGCATGAGGAATACGGACCCCGCGATCATCACGCCGATCAGGCTGACGAACGAGATGTTGAGCGTGGGGTCCGAGACGAAGGCGTGGATCGAGGACAGGATTCCCGAGCGCACCAGGAACGTCCCCACGATGGCCATCGTTCCCGTGCCCAGAATCAGGCCCATGTTCCAGCGCTTCAGCATCCCGCGCTTCTCCTGGATCATGATCGAGTGCAGGAACGCGGTGGCCAGGAGCCACGGCATCAGCGCCGCGTTCTCAACTGGATCCCAGGCCCAGTAGCCGCCCCACCCTAGCTCGGTGTATGACCAGCGGGCGCCGAGCATGATGCCCACGCCCAGGAACAGCCACGCCGCCAGGGCGAAGCGCCGCGTGACCTGGATCCACTCCGCTCCGGTCCGGCCGGTGATCAGCGCCCCGACGGCGAATGCGAACGGGATCGTGAGCATCGTGTAGCCCGAATAGAGCATCGGGGGGTGGATCATCATCGTCGCGTGGCGCAGAAGTGGATCGAGCCCCGCCCCTTCCGTCGCGTGGATGGCCGAAGTCTTGAACGGATTGGCGAAGAACACGCCCAGCCCGGTGAAGAACGTGCAGAAGCCGAACAGCACGGCCGTCGCGTACGGGGCGATCTCCCGCACCTTGCGCCTCGAGAGAAAGAGGATCAGGCTCGACCACAGCGACAGCAGCAGGATCCACAGCAACAGCGAGCCCTGTTGGGTGGCCCACACGGCGGCCGCCTTGTACAGCGTGGGCGTCGTCGTGCTCGAGCCGTTGGCGACGATGTTGAACGCGAACTTGTTGCCCAGGAACGCCCACTCCAGGATCGCGAACGCCAGCGCCATCAGCCCGAACAGCGCGTACATCGCGCGGCGCCCGGAGGCCACCCACTCGCGGCGCCCGCTGCGCGCGCCATACAGCGACGCGCCGATGCCGTAGAGCGACACCAGCAGGCCGAGGATCAGAAGCGCGCGGCCGATCAGCGCCATGTCAGTGGGGTCCTCAATCTGCCCCGCTTGCGGCCTGGTACTTGGAGGGGCACTTGGTGGTCAGGGAGTTTTGCTGGCCCACGAACTGCGGGCCGTCACCGGGGCTGACCGTCACGAGCACGCCGCGACCCTGCTGGAAGGGGTCCGGGACGATCCCCGTGTAGCGGACCGGGACCGAGAGCTTGAGCTTGGGGTCGCGCACGCGGAAATAGAGCGCCGATCCCTGGCGCCGGACCGAGCCGTTGAGGACCGTTCCGGCCAGGATGTATGACTGGCCGGGCTTCGCCTGCCTGAGAAGCTGGGACGCGGTCAACTCCTCACGCCCAGCGCTGAAGCTCGTATAGATGAGAGCGGAAGCCAGCAACAACGCGGCGGTGAGGGCGAGCGTCAGACGGATGGCTCGCTTGCGGCTCGGATCCATAAACCTGCCGGCCATTCTCCCATACGGGGCTTTTCTGGCGGCGCGCCTGGCCTCCGCGGGATCCCCTTCGGAGGGGCTCGGTAGCTCCCCTCGCCGGGGCTCGGTAGCTCCGCTCGCCGGGGCTCCGCAGCTCCCCGCGCCGGGGCTCCGCAGCTCCCGACCCGGGGGCTCCGCAGCTCCCCTCCCGCGCGCTCCGGATTTGCGTCGTGTTAATCACAGGATTTTCTGGCGTGGAGGCGAAACCATTTCCGACCTAGGTCGTTAGTAGTAATGACGTGCAAGTTCGACTCAACAGACGCAACCCCAGCTTCCGCCGGCCCCACCGGGCCCGCGGCAGCTACTGGCCGGCCAGCACTACTGGCCGTCACGCGGAGTCAAACGGGCAGCAGATCGAACCGCACGGGCGCTTCGCCGACCAGCACCGCGAGACGCGGCGCGCCCGCGAAGGTGGGCCCCCTCAGGACGAGGCCCTCTACACCTGCCAGTGCGGGGCAATCTTCCAGGCGCCCGTGTCCACCTCGGTGGGCTGTCCGCACTGCGGCGACTCCCAGGCCTGGTAGCCCGTAGCGCTTCTCGCCGTTCGGGTCAGGCCGGGCCGGGTGGTATGTCCTACCCGATTCGGGTAGCCGGACCCCGACAGCAACGCGGAGAAGGAGTGAGCGGATGGCATCCCCGGTCGAGGACCCGAGCAGCTTGCGCGATAAGAAGGTCATGGATCAGGTGGGCAACGAGATCGGCCAGATCTGCGAGATCTACGAGCAGGACGGCGACCCGATGTGGGTAACCATCAAGTCCGACACCGGGATGGCGAGCGACCGGCTGGTGTTCATCCCGCTCGCGCGCATCAAGGAGGAAGGCGGGGAGCTGCACGTGCCGTATTCCTCGCAGCACATCAACGATTCACCCGAGGTGGAGGGCGAGGACGAGCTCTCCGAGGAGGACGACTATGCGCTGCGCGCGTACTACAGCGTCAGCATCGGCGACGGAGAGCTACGGACCGACAACGACTCCTACGCCGCCCAGGTCCCCGACTCCGACGCCCCATCCAAGAAGGCCGCGGGGTCGGACCGCGGCGAGGGGCGCGGGGAGCCGGAAGGCGCTGCCGAAGCCAAAGGCAGCGAGACCTCCTGACATCCGTCAGCCCGAGGCTGGGCGGATCGCGCGCGATAGAGGCGCGTTATCCGTCCACCCTCTTCCCCACCCGCTTCGGGACCGCCACGCCACGTCGCTCCGGGCCTAGAATCACCCGCGCGCGGACGTAGCTCAGTTGGTAGAGCGTCGGCTTCCCAAGCCGAAGGTCGCGGGTTCGAGACCCGTCGTCCGCTTGGAGGAAAGGCCCGGAAATCCGGGTCTTTGTTTTGTTCGAGCGAGTAGCGGTCGGAGCGGGCAGCGGTTGCTGCCGCCTCCCTGCGCCCGCTGCGATGCACAATAAGGCGCAACCGCACCCACGCGAGGGTGGACGCTTGGTTGTGGAGATCACCCGTCAGGGGGCCGGCTGGCGGGAGGGGCTGACTCGGGCCGGGTGCCGCGCTGAGGCGCGCAGCACCTGACCCGCGCTCATCGTCGCCAGTGCCGCGGTCAGCACGAGCAGCAGCGGAGCGGTGGCAACCCGCTCGAGCTCGGCGAGAACGATCGGCACGGCGAAGCCGACGTAGGTGAGCGCGTAGTAGATCGCCGTGAGCGACGCGAGGTCCTCGCTGCTTGCCAGCCGCTGGATCTCCAGCAGACCTGAGACGATGCACAGCCCATAGCCGCATCCGAGCAGCGCAGCGGCTGGGACGACGAGCGGCCAGCTCTGGTCCTGAGCCGCCGCGGCACCGAGCAGCGTGCCGGCGCTGACGGCAAGCAGACCGGCGAGCAGCCCACGCACGTCCCCGGCCCGATCGAGCCAACGCGCCAGGGGTTGGATCAGGATCCCTAGACCGAGAGTCAGACCTGCCACCACAGCGGCGAACGCCACTTGGTGGCTGCCCGTCTGGTGGGTGACCAGGCCGGGCAGGACAGCGAAGGCGATCGACGGCGCGGCGAACACCCAAGGCGCGGCTGGGGCGACGATGCGGCGAAACCTGACGTGGCGAGCCGAGGGCACGCGCAACACGCCACCGAGCGAAAGCGGCCGCACGTCGGAGCACACGGTCTCTGGTGCCCCGAGCAATATCACTAGCGCGATGAGCATCATCGCAATGTGCGGGAAGTACGGGGTGATCAGGGGATCGGGGCCCCACTGAGCGAGCAGCCCTGCCACGAGCGGACCGAGCCCGAAGCCGGCCGATAGCCCAATCGCTGCCCGCCGGGCGCCGGCCTGCTCGCTAGCGAGCGGATCGTACGGAGCGACTGACAGCTCCTTGATCCACGCCGTGCCCGCGGCGAATGCGGCGCCGCTGCACGCGCCGGCTAGGAATCGACCGAGATACAGCATGCCGAGCGAGTGAGCCCCCGCGATCAGCGCCAGCGAGGCCGCTACGGACAGCACGCCCGCTCCGCGCACGATCCGCCGGCGGCCGCGCTGATCGGAGATCGGCCCGAACATCAGCAGCGCCGGGATCAGCCCGAGCGCATACACGCCGAACAGCGCGTCCGCCGTGCTCTCCGAGACCCCGCGGTGCAAGCGGTAAGCCAGAAGCAGGGAGGAGAACTGGTTTGCCCCCCAACCGACTCCGAACATCACAGTGGCGACCCGCGCCCACCACGTTACCCTGAGCCAATCAGCCGGGGCACGGCGATCCACGGTGCCTAGCTTGCCAGACCTCCCCGGGACCAGGGCTCGCTTTCATCATTGCGACGGTCTCCCGCCCGGACGCTCGCAATGCGACGCACGCGCTCGTGACGGCGCGCTCTCGCTGTTGGCGAGGAGCGGGTCCGATCTGAATCAGGCATGGGCACCTGCTTCCATGGTGGCGGGGTCCGGGGGCCTATCGCATCGCCGTAGAGGCAGGACCGAATCTCCGGCCGTGATCGCGCGGGCGATTTAGTAGCTCAGCTGCTCGTACCAGTCGCTTGGGCGTCCTTCGGGGGTGAGATCGAACAGATTCCACAGCGGCTCGAGCGTGCCGACGTGACGCGGCTCCTGGTCGCCGTCCGTTGGGGCGTAGAGGAGCTCCGAGCCCCAGAAATGGCGGATTGCGTCTGGGTCGCGGTGGAACACGTTGAGCATTGGGCGCTGGAATCCCTCGGCGGTCTCTGCGTGGTAGTCGCGGTTGTATGTGTTGGTCGTTGAGGACAGGAGGCGCAGGCGACGCCAGCCGCGCTCTTCGGCGAACGTGAGCAGGCGGGGGAGCGACGTCTTCGCCACGACAACGAAGTTGATGTGCTGGCGGACATGCTCGGCAGCACCGTTAAGCTGATCGAGCAGCGCAGTACAGGAAGGGCACGGGCCCTCCTCTAGAGGCAGGGCTGCGGTCTTGCCGATTTCCGGTCCGGGGGAAGTGTCGCCTGGATCGCGCGGGAACATGAAGCTGTAGATCACGAGGCTGTCCTTGCCGCGCTCGAACAGCTCCGACAGCTTCACGCTCGTCGGAGCGCCGTCGGCGGCGGCGCCCTCGAAGACGTAGTCCTCCTGGACCTGTCCGCCCGGCGGCAGTGTCCGCCGTGATGCCGCCACCGCCTCCATGGCCCGGCGCAGCTCGATCTCCTGCTCGAGCAGTCGGCCGCGCGCCGCTCGGTAGTCCGCTGATTCGCCCGGGAACGTGATCGCCACAATTCTCCCTCCGTATCGAAACGAATAGACCGGCTCGGCCGGCCAGACTCATCGCAGAGCGTCGGCCTCCCCGGATAAGGCGCACTTTGCTCATCGCGGGGTATCCGCCGCTTGTATGGATGCGTCCCTCGCTTGCCGGTATCCGCGATCTGATGGATGGAGACACGTCGGTGACATGGCGAGAGGTCAGTCGAGGATGGGAGACTGTGCGTGATGGAAGCCGTCGTGCACCTACCTGGTGAGGGAGAGCGCCACATCGCCGGCAGCTCGGAGATCGTCGTCAAGGCGACCGGCGACGAGACAGCGGGGACGTTCTTCCTATCGGAATCGACGATCGCTCCTGGATTCCCTGGACCGCCTCCGCACCGCCATGAGCGGCTCGTCGATATGTTCTACGTGCTCGATGGCGTTTTGACGGTGCGTCTTGGCGAGGAGACGCGCCAACTCGGGCCGGGATCGTTTGTGTGCGTCCCTGCTGGCGTTGTTCACACCTTCAGCAACCCGAGTGACAGCCCGGTCCGGTTCCTGAACTTCAACACGCCCGCGGGCTGGGAGAAATACATGCGCGACCTGGCCGAGGCCGCCCAGGCGGGGCCGCTCACACCCGAGGTGATCGGCAGCGTGGCCTCGCGCTACGACTTTCACCCCGCGTAGCCGACTGGCAGAGCGCTCAGTTCTGTTTTGCTCGCGGCGCGGTACTTCTCGCTTCCCGGACCAGCGCCTCCCTTTGCGTGGGATCCGTGACTGCCCCTCGGCCGTCGCGACGGCAAGCGGCCGTGGCTCGAGCGGGGCCCCTTGGCCGTCTCCTCCTCGTCCCGGGAAGGCGCCTCTGTGTCAGACCCGCGTCCTCTCGACAGTGCTCATCTAAGCGCTGCGCTGGCGGAACGACTTACCCACCCCCCGGAGCGGTCGTCGCGTTTCTGATCATGGAGGGCTGGCAGACATCGCGCAAGGTTCCACACGCGCTGCCGGTCGCCGAGGAGCCATGATCCTCCACCGCCGACGGTGGGCTAGCGTTGCCAGAGTCCGTGTTCCACCTCGCCCTGGATCACGATGGCAAAGGTGCCTTGGTTGCCCTGTCGGGTTGGGGGATAGGCAATCGTCGCGCCGCAGTCCTCGGCCTCCTTCACGGCTCGTTCGATGTCTTCGACCGCGAGGTAGGTCCGCATGATCGCCTGCTCATGCGCCGCAAGCGGCTTCCGGATTCCGACCAGACCTCCGTCCGCTTGAGTTGCGACGCGGGCCTGCCCCAGATCAGGATCTGGGGGACCGAAGGAGATGCCGTGCATGCGCCGGTAGAGCCCAGTCAGGGTGTCTACGTCGTTGCTGACGATCTCCAAGTAGTGAACGGCCATCTCGGCATTCCTCTCTCTATGCGATCTGCCCCGCTTTGATGCTGCGACAAGCATCTTCGCATCGCGGACCCTCGCAACTACATCGCGCGGGATGCGGCACCGGGGGCGGATTACTTCCACTGGGGGGCTGGTGATGACCGGCCGTCATCGATGCGTGTCGCGCTTAGCCGGTTCGTAGCTCCCACATCGTGTAGCGGCCGAGGGCGTGATAGCCGAGGTTGGCGTAGAGGGTTTCGGCCATCCTCGTAGATTCAAGTGTGGTGGTCGTGCAGCCTCGCCTGCCAGCCAGTCGCAGGGCGTGGCGCATGAGCGCGCTGGCAATCCCGCGCCCTCGTGCTTCGGGCACGGTGGCCACGAACCAGAAGTAGCAGTCGGCTTCATATTCACGCCCGAGGAGTGCTGAAACAGGCTTCCCATCTGCGCGCGCGACATGAAGGTGACTGGAGGGATCGCGCATCGTTTGGAGTACCGCGCCCATGCTCCATGGTTCGAGCACCCCGTGCGCCCGATCGTTGATTTCCGCCACCAGCCGCCAGCTTGGGTCGGGATCAAGGTCAAGTTCGATGACCGGGTTCAGCTCCAGCGAGCGGATGTCTGCGGCGAACAGCATCGGTGTCGAATCGAGGTGATGCCCGCGGGCTTGGAGCATGATTCCGGTGTCGGCGTCGGTGGGTTGCACCCACACGGTCCACGCTTTGACCCCAGCCTCTGCATACGCGGCCGCGAGCTGAGCGTGGCACTGCTCGAGCGAGGCCGCGTCGGTGTACAGCACGCTGTTGAAGATCGAGAACCACTCGCGGACAGGTACCAGGGTCGCCTGAACACCATCGAGCTCGATGAGGCTGGCACCGGGTGAGCCGCCCGCGAGGGCTCGGTAGAAGGCCCGCTGGCTCTGCACCTGGCGCTCACGCCATAATGCTTCTTTCATACGAGTCAGTAAGTTATACCTTTACGTATGAATGTGACACCCACACACCGACGGCGAAAGCAGACGAGAGCAGAGAAGAACGAGGCGACGACCACCGCGCTGCTCCAAGCGGCAGCGGAGACATTCGCTGACCGGGGATTCGAGGCCGCGACGATGGAGGAGATCGCCGAGCGCGTAGACCTCTCCAAAGGCGCGCTGTACTACCGCTACAAGACCAAGGAGGACCTGTTCATGGCGCTGCTGGACGAGCGCTGTGCGGCATACCTCGCTTACCTGGAGCACCCAGCTACAGCCGATGGTTCGCCGGACGCGGAGTGGAGCCCGCTAGCCAGCCACTTCCTGCAGGTCGTGCGCGAGGGCACGTGGCCACGCCTCTACTTCGAATTCGTGTCGCACTCCGCACGAAGCCCGCGCGCCAGACGCGAGCTCGTTAAGCGAACCCGGGCTCTACGAGCCGCCATGACGCGGCTAATCGAGACCCAGGCCGCACGCGTTGGTGTAGACCTCCAGATCCCGGCTGCGGACGTCGCCCTAGCCCTCACCGCCCTCGGCAATGGACTCGCACTCGAACGCCTCGCCGACCCAAGCGACATACCCGATCAGGCATTCATCGAACTGCCCGCCCTGCTCATCAGACCGGTCACAAAACGAAAGGAGAATCGACCGGCATGAAGCTCTACGTCTGCTACGGAACCTTCGCCGGCCCGGACCGCCACCCATGCGCCAAAGCCCACCAGGCCCTCCTCGACGCCGGACACTCGCCAGAAGTAATCAGAACCTACGGCTGCTTCGGCACCGACCCAATCTGGCCCGGCCGCCGATCCGTGAAACGCCTAACCGGCAACTACAAGGTCCCCACCCTCGTCCTCGAGAACGGCACCGTCATCGACGAATCCAACAACATCGCCGCCTGGGCCAAGAGCAACCCCGATCAAAAGACGCGCGGAAAGAGCTGAACTACGTGAGTGGGACGCGGCAATCGGTCGCGGTCCCGCTTTCCTAGCGCGGGCGACTTCATCTCGTAACTTCCCGGAGCCCGCAACGCGGATCACGGGTCGGTCCGGATCACTACGTCGATAACTTCGCCGCCGTTCCCAACTCTCGTCCTTGACCCCTGCAATCGCACCCAGGAGGCGACATGCCCGGACCGCTCAACAACGCCCACACCGTCACCAAGCTTCCCGCTCAGGACCTCGAGCGGGCGCGTGCCTTCTACCGCGACAAGCTCGGGCTCGAGCCGGTCGAGGAGCGCACCGGAGGCCTGCGCTACGTGTGCGGGCCGACCGAGTTCCACCTCTTCAGCTCGTCGGGTGCGCCGTCGGGGAAATCGACCCAGATGGGATTCGAGGTCGACGATCTCGAGGCAACCCTGGCCGAGCTGCGTGCCCGGGGTGTCGTCTTCGAGCGCTTCGAGATGGCTGGCTTTGATGTCCGCGACGACACGATCGCAGCCCCCGACAACTACCCGAGCAAGGGCACCGGCGAGCTCGGCACGTTCTTCTACGACAGCGAGCGCAACCTCATCGGGATCGCCCAGCCGGTCCACGAGGACGCGACGCCGGGGTAACAGAACTTCGCCCCGAGCTGCATCGGGGCAACGATGCGGGCACCTCCTTTCGCATCACGACCGAACCGTCGCCTCGACTGACGAGTGACCCGCAACGCGCGGGGGCGCGGCCGATGAGTTCGAGGCGTTGGCCCGGTCTGATGAAATCGGCACGCATCTGCGGCGGCCCCTGCGAGCGGACAGTAGTGAGGTAGCGATATGACGGAACGGATGGTTCAGGTCAACGGTGTGGAGCTCTGCACAGAGCCGTTCGGTGATCCGGCAGATCTGCCGATACTTCTCATCCAGGGCGCTGGGGCGTCGATGCTGTGGTGGGATGAGCGCCTCTGTCGGACGCTGTTTGGCGCGGGGGGTTTCGTGATCCGCTACGACCACCGCGACACCGGCCGGTCGGTCAGCTACGAGTCAGGGCATCCCGGCTACACCGGCGCTGACTTGGTCGCGGACGCGGCCGGCGTGCTCGACGCCTATGGCATTGGCAGCGCGCACATCGTCGGCGTCTCGGCCGGCGGGGCATTCGCGCAAGTGCTCGCGCTCGAGTCTCCCGACCGCGTCCGCTCGCTCGTCCTGATCAGCACCACCGCCGCGACGCCCGGCAACCGCGAGCTGCCGGGTCCAACCGATCAGTTCCTGCGGTTCCTCTCAAACGCAACGGCCGACTGGTCCGACAAGGACTCGGTCGTCGACTACCTGGTCGGCTACAGCAGCATGCTCGGGGGAGGCGAGCGCCCGTTCGATGAGGCGCAAATGCGCGACCTCGTCCGCCGCGACATCGATCGCGCGCGTGACTTCGCCGCGCGCCGGAACCACGACCTGCCGCGATCATCGACCACGCGGCCGCAGCCAATCCTGCCGGATTAGCGTGAGAACCACTGGCTTCGCGAGCGCCGCACGCAGGCTCATCGCATGGTCAGCGTGCCCCCCGCTCCCGCTTTCATCGCGCGACGCGAACCTCGCCCAAGTGCACGAGCGTCCCGCTAAGCGCGGAAAGCGCGACGCTCGCTTTCACAGCCCGCGTGCTCCGTAGCGTGACGCCCGCCTCGCGACTCAGTGGGAGGCTGCTGGCGGGATCTCGCTATTGGCGGCGACGAGCAGGTGTGTGCAGATGAGGGCTGATGTGCCCCGCTTTGCTGCAGGGGCGTAGGAAATGCAGCGTTGCGCGCGGCGTGACCTGAAGGCGTCGCCTGGTACGGCCGGGCTGCGAGCAGGCCCTTATGGCGAAGGGTCAGAGGTGGGTAGCGTACGGTCCGGCGCGATGGGAGGTCCCGATGATTATGTATCGGACGCCGAGCGAGAGCGGACGGTCGGTTCGTTACGCAGTCATTTGCTCGCCGGACGGCTGACGCTGGAGGAGTTCTCCGAGCGGGTCGAAGCTGCGTACTCGGCGCGGGTCGGTCACGAGTTGGCCAGTGCACAGGAACGTCTGCCCGACTCAAGCAGCGCGCCGGTGCCAAGCTCGCGGCGCAAGCCGACTCGGTTGACAGCCGGCCTCTTCGGCAGTGTGGTCAAGCGTGGCAGGCTGAGGCTGCGCCGCTGGACCGTCGCCGTAGGCGCTTTCTCGGATCTGGACCTTGATCTTCGGGAGACCGAGCTTGATACGACGGAAAGTTCGGTGACGCTCTTCGCTGCGTTCGGCAACGTCGATGTGTACGTGCCCGAGGGCGTCGAGGTGACGGTTGGAGGATTTGGGGTCTTCGGTCATCGGCGAGATTGGGGCCGCGATGCGGCCCGGGTCGATGATCCGATCATCCGCGTCCGCGCGTTCTGGCTGTTCGGCACCGTCGACGTGTGGCGCGTGCCGCCGGACATGCGAGGGGATTACGGCGAGATCACCCGCCAGCTACAAGGCCTCCAGCGACAGCTTCCCGCGTCGTGAAGACGCCGCGACGCCCGCCGCAGCGTCAGACTCCTGCTTCCCTACCAGTACGTGTATGAGACCGGCGTCAGCTCGCGTCCCCTCGGGTGCGCGGAAAGCGAGCGTCACGGTCACAATCGCTTTCGCCTCAACCGGGCGCTCGAGCGCGCGAGCGCAATGGCGACGATCGGATGGTCAGATCGGGCCGGCTCACTGGCAGCTTCGGGTTAGCGCTGCGAGTCTCGAGATTGGCGAGGAGCGGGGAATCCGGTTCCTGCGGCCATGAGACTTGCAATGCGGTCGGCGCGGTAATTGAGGACTTCGGTGGTGACACACGAATGTGCGCCCACCGCGTAGCCGCCGCAGCGGGTTTAGCGTAGGTGTCGATTTTCGCCTCGCTCGCTCGACGCAGAGGTAGAAGCAATCCAACCGATAGGAGGCATGCGGATGCGAGTCATGGTGCTTATCAAGGCGACCGAGCAGAGCGAGGCGGGAGAAATGCCAAGCCAGGAGCTGCTCGAGCAGATGACGGCATTCAACGAGGAGATCGTCAGGGCGGGGGTGATGCTCGCCGGGGAGGGCCTTCATCCCAGCTCGGAGGGCGTACGCGTCGAGTTCTCGGGGTCCGAGCGCAAGGTGATCGACGGACCGTTCGCCGAGACCAAGGAGCTCCTTGCCGGCTACTGGGTGTGGCAGGTTAGGTCGATGGATGAGGCGGTCGAGTGGGTGAGGCGGATCCCCAATCCGACGGGCGAGCATGGCGTGGTGGAGATCCGATCGGTGTTCGAGGCCGACGACTTCGGAGAGGAGTTCACCCCCGAGCTGCGTGAGCGGGAGGAGCGGCTGCGCGCACAGACGGAAGCGGGCGCGTAGCCGTGGCCGTGGCGGGTCGCGACGTCACGCGCACCATCGAGGCCGTGTGGCGGATCGAGTCCGCCCGGCTGATTGCGGGCATTGCCCGCCTGGTGCGTGACGTCGCGCTCGCCGAGGACCTTGCCCAGGAGGCCTTCGTCGCCGCCCTCGAGCAGTGGCCCGAGTCGGGCGTCCCGGACAACCCGGGCGCCTGGCTCATGGCCACCGCCAAGCATCGCGGCGTTGACAGGCTGCGGCGCGCGGAGGTCCACAAACGTAAGACCGAGGAGCTCGGCCGCGATGCGGAACTGCGCTCGCCCGTTGGTGAGGAGGACCTTGCGGCCGCGGCCGACGACCCGTTCGATGACGACCTTCTGCGGCTCATCTTCACCGCCTGCCATCCCGTGCTCTCCTCCGATGCGCGGGTGGCGCTGACCCTGCGGCTGCTTTGCGGGCTGGCGACGCGGGAGATCGCGCGGGCCTACCTGGCGTCAGAGTCGGCCGTGGCGCAGCGCATCGTGCGAGCGAAGCGCACGCTGTCGGCCGCGCAGGTCCCGTTCGTAGTACCGGAGCGGGACGAGCTGCGCGAGCGGCTGGCCTCGGTGCTCGAGGTCGTCTATCTGATCTTCAACGAGGGCTACTCGGCCACCGCGGGCGAGCGGTTGATCCGACCCGAGCTGATGGAAGAGGCGCTGCGGCTCGGGCGGATCTTGGCCGAGCTTCTCCCGCGCGAGGCGGAAGTCCACGGGCTCGTCGCGCTGATGGAGCTGCAGGCGTCCCGCACGCGGGCGCGGATCTCGCCTGCGGGCGATCAGGTGCTGCTGCTCGAGCAGGACCGGTCGCGCTGGGACTGGCTCCTCGTGGGCCGGGGCCTTGCGGAGCTAGAGCGCGCGTATGCGACCCGCGGCCCGATCGGGCCCTACACGCTGCAGGCCGGCATCGCCGCCTGTCACGCACGCGCCCGCGCAGCGCGGGACACCGACTGGGAGCGGATCGTGGCCCTCTACGATGGGCTGGCCCAGCTGATGCCCTCGCCCGTGGTCGAACTCAACCGCGCCGTGGCTGTCGGGATGGCGTCCGGTCCGCAGGCGGCGCTCGAGATCGTGGACCGCCTTCGAGAGGAGCCCGCCCTCGACAGCTACCACTTGCTGTCCGGCGTGCGCGGCGACCTGCTCGACAAACTGGGCCGCCCCGATGAGGCCCGCGCCGAGTTCGAGCGGGCCGCGCAGCGCACAGCGAACTCGCGGCAGCGGGCCGCGCTGCTCGAGCGGGCGGCCGCCTGTGCGTCCCAGCGTTGACGCTACCCGTCCTGGTCTCGTCGCGCCGCGCGAATCTCGCGGTCCGCGGCCGCGCTCCTGAGTTGCGCGGAAGTCAGGGAAGCCGCCTCAGCCGCGCGCGTGCGATCTGCGGGCACCGCGATTTGGCGTGTCGGACGCGGCTGCTCGGCGTTTCGGGTGCAGCAGCGTGCGAGCGGATTGGAGGGTGCGGCATGCGAGGAGCAGCGTTCGCGTTGGCCAAGGCGCCGTGATTGGCGCTGTCTGCGTCGGATGGGGGTCGGGATGGCGGCGTTACGAGTTGGGGGGCTGCGTGGTCTGACGAGGCGTCTCGACAGGCTTGAGCACGAAGACCTCGACGGCGAGGTCGGGGTCGATGTGGTTCTGGCTCATGAACGCGATCACCTCGCGATCGAGCTCTCGTTGCACGATTCCTACAAGTTCGTCACGGATCGTGGTCTGGTAGTCGTGGCGGACTTGCAGGACGCGATCGGCGTGGCCGTGGTCGACGAGCGTGCGCTCACCCGTCGTGAGCGTGTCGGCCAGCAGGATCGTCACCACGGTCTCGTCGATCGTGGTCTTGGCTTTCGTCGGTCCTCGACCGGTGTATTGGTGAAGTAGGTGAACCGCTGAGGTGGCGATCTTCGCCGCGGGGCTTTGGCTTTCATGCTGCGGGTCCATGGGACACCTTTCAGCCGCATCCTCGGGCGGGTGCCTGGCACCACGAGAGGGAGAGGACGCGTCGGAGCCCGCAAGCAGCGTTCCCTACAGCGTACTCCTCGGGAGCCTGGGTTTCGGCGATTGTTTGTCGGCAATTGCGCGGTCCGGGGTGGTCGAGGCGCTCGATCTCTGATATGCCAATCCTTCAGCAAGCGGGATCGCCGGCTGCACGCTTAGGGCAGTTCTGCGGGACCCAGGAAAGGAGCGCGTCCATGACACGGAGCGCGCAATTCACCTTCGACCAAAGCCAAGAGCGGGTCGAGGGCATGATGGAGCAGGGCACGGCGTTCTCGGACGTCGAGGACGTGATCGACGCCAGCGAGTTCTCGACCGTGCACAAGGCCGCGCTGTGGCTGCTCGCGTGGTCGCTGCGCGACGTCGAGCAGCAGCGCCAGGATGCGCGGCTCACGCTGGCTGCCGTCGGCGCCGGCGAATTGGGAGGCTGGTGATGCACGCGCCTCGAGGGCAACGCAGCGTTGGGCGCCGTCCCCGGTTAAGCGTCGTAGGGATCGATCCGCGATCGCGCCGATCGGGTTTGGGGCGCGAGCGCGGACGTCGTCTGCCTGCGCACCCACTCGAATTCGACGAGCGCGGCCTTCCGCTCGCCCAGACGCCGCTTGGCGCCGCCGAGCGCTTCAGACGGCTCCTGACCGGCTGACTGGCGAGCCGACGAGAATCCGCGCGCTAGGCGGAGCCGGGCTCCCGCTACTGGGCTGCTCGGCACACGTGCCATGAGTACCGCGCATCAGCGCGCGGTTGCGCTCGAGCGCGCTAATCACGTTCGGCGGACCCGCGCCACGCTCAAACGGCGACTACGCGCAGGTGAGGTCGCGGCGGCTGACGCGATCCTGCGCAGCTCCCACGACACCGACACGATGACCGTCGCCGAGCTACTTCTAAGCCAGCGTGGCTGGGGACCGACGCGTTCGGCGAAGATGCTGCGTTCGGTTTCGTTGCCTGAGAAAAAGACGCTCGGGTCGCTGACCGAGCGCCAGCGAGTCATGCTCGCCGCAGTGCTCGGCAGCCGTGAGCACAGGCAACGCACGATCCCGCCAAGCTGATATCGCCGACTGGCCTGCTCGGACGACCCCATCGGGGGTTCGGCTGGAGCCTCTTCCACGCGTTCCAGCTCAGGCCCGGTGTCCCCCGCGTGTCCCTGCTTCACGCGGATTGGGGGTCTTGCCTGGATGGAACGGACGTCGTTAGTTTCCCTCGCTGGCGCTCGCAGAATCGCGAAGCAGAAGTGCGGCCACCCGGGGGCGGCGAGTCAAAAGTACGGAGCAGCATCCGCCTTCGGAGCTGTGGGGCACAGAGTCAGTCGGTAACCGCGGTGCGAGCGGGCCTATCATCCAATTGGGGTGATGCGTTCCAGCGCGGATGGAGTTTGAATCCGCCAGTCAGAGTGGCCCATCCAGCTAGGAGGTCGTGAGCGTGTCTGACGGGAATCAGCCGAACATCCTGGTCATTTGGGGCGATGACATCGGGATCACGAATCTCAGCTGCTACAGCGCCGGGTTGATGGGCTATCGGACGCCGAACATTGACCGGATCGCGGACGAGGGAATGCGCTTTACCGATTCCTATGGCGAGCAGAGCTGCACGGCGGGCCGAGCTGCGTTCATCACGGGGCAGAGCGTGTTTCGCACTGGACTGAGCAAGGTTGGTATTCCAGGTGCGGACGTCGGGATCCAGCCTGAGGATCCAACAATCGCGGAGTTGCTAAAGCCACTCGGCTACGCGACCGGTCAGTTCGGCAAGAACCACCTCGGCGATAAGAACGAGTTCCTGCCGACCGTGCACGGGTTCGATGAGTTCTTCGGCAACCTCTACCACCTGAACGCGGAGGAGGAGCCTGAGCTATCGGACTATCCGCCGGCGGACGATTTTCCTCAGTTCAGAGAGCGATTTGCGCCGCGCGGGGTCATCCACTCGTGGGCGACCGGTGAGGACGATCCGACCGAGGAAGGCCGCTTCGGACGTGTCGGCAAGCAGCGGATCGAGGACACCGGACCCCTCACCAAGGCGCGCATGGTGACGATCGACGACGAGATACTGGGGCACGCGATCAACTTCATCGATCGCCAGCAACAGGCGGGCGCGCCGTTCTTTATGTGGTTCAACACCACCCATATGCATCTGCGCACTCATCCGAAGCCGGACAGCGTCGGGCAGGCTGGGCGCTGGCAGTCCCCCTACCACGACACGATGATCGATCACGACAAGGTCGTCGGGGGCCTGCTTGGCAAGCTCGACGCGCTCGGGCTAGCCGAGAACACGCTCGTGCTCTACTCGACCGACAACGGACCGCACATGAACACGTGGCCGGACGGGGCGATGACCCCATTCCGCAGCGAGAAGGACACAAACTGGGAGGGGGCGTTCAGGGTCCCGGAGGTGATCCGCTGGCCGGGGAAGATTCCCGCGGGCATAGTCTCCAACGAGCTCGTTCAGCACCACGATTGGCTGCCGACGTTCCTGGCAGCCGCCGGAGAGCCAGACATCGTCGAGAAGCTCAAGGCCGGTCACACGATCGGGGAGCGGACGTACAAGGTCCACATCGACGGCTATAACCTGCTGCCATACCTGACCGGGGAGGTGGAGAAGAGCCCGCGGCCCGGCTTCGTGTACTTCTCCGACGACGGCGACCTGCTCGCGGTCCGCTATGACAACTTCAAGCTAGTGTTCATGGAGCAGCGGATGCCTGGAACGCTGCAGATCTGGGCCGAGCCATTCGTGACCTTGCGCATCCCGAAGATGTTCAACTTGCGCACCGACCCATTCGAGCGAGCCGACGTCACCTCGAACACCTACTGGGACTGGCTGCTGGACCACGCCTTTCTGGCGTACGCAGCGCAGGGGCTCGTCGCGCAGTTCCTGGCGACCTTCCCGGAATTCCCGCCGCGGCAGAAGGCCGCGAGCTTCACGGTCGACCAAGCGCTCGAGAAGCTAGAGGCGATGATCACCCGAGGCCGCTAGCGAGACCACGTCGGTACACATATAGGTGGCCAGTGCAATGAGAACCGAGCCAACCCGCGCCGGGGAAACGCCACGATCGCTCACGCACGAGATGACATGGATCGCGCCCGCGATGTTCCGGATGGGCTCGACTCGCCACTACCCCGAGGAGGCGCCCGTCCACGCCGTCTCTGTCGACGGGTTCTGGATCGATACGGCACCAGTCACGAACCAGCGGTTCGGCGCGTTTATCGAGGAATCGGGGTACGTCACGGTGGCCGAACGGCCGCTTAACCCGACGGACTACCCCGGTGCGCCGGCAGAGAACCTCGTCGCCGGCTCACTGGTCTTCACCCGTACCCCGGGCCCAGTCGATCTCCGCCACCTATCCCAGTGGTGGACGTGGACACCCGGCGCGAGCTGGCGGCACCCGGAGGGTCCCACCTCCTCGCTCGCGGGTCGCGAGGATCACCCGGTCGTCCAGGTTGCCTACGAGGACGCTGCCGCGTTCGCCGAGTGGGACGGGAAGTCGCTGCCTACCGAAGCCGAATGGGAGCTCGCCGGCCGGGGCGGCCTCGACGGCGCCGCCTACACCTGGGGCGATAACCCCGAAGGTCCGGGAGATCGCCTCGCGAACTACTGGCACGGCGACTTTCCATGGCGAGCCGAACGCGGCTACGGCGGGACCACGCCCGTCGGGTCCTATCCCCCGAACGGCTACGGGCTCTCAGACATGGCGGGCAACGTCTGGGAGTGGACATCCGATTGGTACATCGATCGGCATCCCAAAGATGCGGACAAGCCGTGTTGTGTGCCGGACAATCCCAAGGGAGGGGCGCTCGAGCAGAGCTTCGACCCCGCCCAGCCGCAGTTCCGTATCCCCCGGAGGGTGATCAAAGGTGGATCTCACCTCTGCGCCGACAGCTACTGCATGCGCTACCGCCCCGCCGCGCGCCGCCCCTTGATGGTCGACACCGGGATGAGCCACACCGGCTTTCGCTGCGTGTCGAGGGTCGGTCATACTCCATCTTGAGAGCCTGTAACGAATGGGCGCCCGAGGAGCGCAACCCGGCGCGTCCCAGCCATGCCAACGATCGATCCCGCACGCTCTAGGACCGCGATCCTCGCATTCCTCAACTAGCAAGCAACTTGCGGCCAAGAGCCTCACGCCTTCAGCGGTAGACCAGCCCGGCTACCAGCCGCCCCGGGCGGGCGAAGCCGGAACGCGCGACGCGGGACCCGGGCTAGTCGCAAGCCGACGCCCCTGAGTCGCAAACCCCTAGCGTGGAGACAGGGAGTACGACCATGCGTCCATCCTTCCTCGAGCGAGTGGTCATCCCGCAGTTTCGTCTGATGACACTGCTGGCGTCCCGGCCGTGATCCGGTCTGGTCAGAACGCTTCGCACGTGACCAGCCTGCCGAGCGCGGACCGAGGCGTCATCGGTAAGGCGCTCCGGAGTTCCCGCCAACGATGGGCGCGGCCTGCCTCGGTCGCGTACAGGGACTCCCCCGCAGCGGTCTTCCAACCGGGGTCAGGCTGCTTGCAGCCTGGGTGTCCGAGGATCGGAGTTGGCATGTTGGCGGGTGGAGGAGCGCGCGGCTTTGCGTCCAGGCCGGGATGCCGGCCGGTGGCGGCGGTTCCTCACGCTCCGACTGCCGCGGGCTTCGCTGGCGCCTTGGGTTGGAATGGTCGAAGTTCGGCGTGGTTTGGGCCGAGGTGGCCGTAGGTGGATTCGGGCACCTCGTTCCATACGCCGGCAACGTCGCCGAGCGGTTCGGAGACGATCAGCCGTGCGTCGTCTGAGAACTCTCGGAGTAGCTGCCGTTCGGGCTGCTGCTCGCGCAGTGTGGGAACGTCGGTGGTGTAGAAGAGCGAGCGCGAGTTTCTCTCGCTCGAATAGCGGAATGCCCAGGTGCTTTCGCCGTCGGAGGTGGCGACCGTGCCCTGAAAAGGATGGGGGACGGCGTGGTCGGCGGCGACCTCTTCGACCAGCCCGATCGCCTGCGCGACTGCCGCTGGGGGGTCGTGTTCGAGGCCGAAGGTGAGGGCGAGGAAGAACAGGACCTCGGTGTCGGCCTGGCCTTGGATCTCCGGGTACAGGGACGGGTCGACGGCGAGTATGAGGTCGCGCTTGATGGTGGCGAACTGGTTGATGTAGCCGTTGTGCATGAACAGCCAGCGGTCGTGGCGGAAGGGGTGACAGTTGGTCTGTTGCACGGCGCTGCCGATCGCCGCGCGGATGTGGGTGAAGAACAATGGGGACCTGACGTGTCCAGCGAGTTCGCGCAGGTTGCTGTCATTCCAGGCCGGTTCGATGCTGTGGAAGACACCGGGGGTAGGGGCGTCGCCATACCAGCCGACGCCGAAGCCGTCGCCGTTTGTGGCCTCGGCCCCGAGCCGCGAATGCAAGCTTTGGTCGACCAGTGAGTGGGTTCCCCCGTACAGCGCGTCCTTCATCAGGATGGGGGAGCCGGAGTATGCGAGCCAGCGGCACATATGCCGCTCCTTTCTGTCGGGGTCTGAGATGTGTGTAGCTGTCTTGACTCGGGCGCAGTGCGCGACCGAGGCAACGAGGACTCCGGAGGCAATGGCTTTGCGTCTGGTCGGGAGTCGGAGCCGTGGGGTGTCGGTCAGTATCCGGTGTTGGTGTGTACGCGGGCTCGTTCGGTGTGGTGGACGCGGCCTTTTTGTTTGAGCGTTTCGCATGCCTGGGCGATGTCTTGGGCGAGGGCGGTGGTGAGGGAGCGTCCGAGTGTTTCTTTGACCAGCGCGCGCATGATTTTGATGTGGTCGGCGTTGGGTGGGAGGGTGTAGGCGGGAACCATCCAGGCGCGCTCGGAGGCGAGCTGCGCGGCGATGTCGAACTCGTCGAAGCTTTGTTCCTGTGCGAGCTGGAATGCCACTAGCGGTAGCTGCTCGGCGTCTTGGGCGCCGATGATCGCGAAGTCTCCGATCGCCGCGATGTCCTCGGCGAGCTTGCGGGCATTGGCTTGCATGGTGTGCATGATGTAGCTGTAGCCGTCGCGGCCGAACCGGACGAAGTTGTAGTACTGGGCGACGACCATCGCCGAGCCTGTCGAGAAGTTCAACGTGAACGTCGCGTCGCGTTTGCCGAGGTAGTTCTCGTAGAAGACGAGGTCCTCGGCCAGGTCGGAGCGTTCACGGAAGATGAGCCAGCCGATCCCGGGGTACACCAGCCCGTATTTGTGGCCGGATGCGTTGATGGAGCGGACCTGCTCGAGTCGGAAATCCCACTCCGAGTGGGGGTAGAGGAACGGCCACACAAACCCGCCGCTCGCCCCGTCGACATGCAAGGGCACGTCGAGCCCGCGCTGGCGCTTTAGCTCGACCAGGTAGTCGTTGATCCCGACGATGTCGTCGGCGTGTCCGGTGAACGTCGTGCCGAGCACGGCGGCCACGCCGATCGTGTTCTCATCCACGTGCGGTTCGACGTCTTCCGCTCCGATCGTGTACTTGTCGGGCTTTAGCGGCACGATCCGGGGTTCCACGTCGAAGTAGCGGCAGAACTTCTCCCACACCACATGCACATCACCGCCGAACACCAGGTTCGGCCGGTCGGTGGGCTTGCCGGCCGCTTCGCGGCGCTCACGCCACTTCCACTTCAGCGATAGAGCGCCCAGCATGATCGCCTCCGAAGATCCCTGCGTGCGCGCCCCCGTCGTCTCACCTGGGGCGTGAAACAGATCCGCCAGCATCCGGATGCAGCGCTGCTCGAGCTCGGCCGTCCGCGGATATTCCGCGTGATCGATGAAGTTTCGGTGCAGGTTCTCCGCGATCAACCGCTGAGCCTCAGGCTCCATCCACGTCGTGACGAAAGTCGCCAGGTTTCGCATCGGCGAGCCGTCGATGACCAGCTCCTCCCCGACCAGACGCAACGCATCGAGCGCCGGCATCCCCACATCCGGAAGCTTCTCGGCCGGCGCCTCCTGGAGCAGAAAGCGATTGCCATAGCGAGCCTCGAGTACCTCCGGACTCTCGCCGTCAGACTTATCACGGCCGGTTTGCTCTGTTTGCTGCTGCATCCCAATCCCTTTCGGCTGCTCAAATGGCCGGCATCACCACCCTGTCCCGAGGCCTCTGACCGCGCTAGCCACCCGATTCCGGCGAGCGCTATGTGGCGGCACAACGGCCCAGGCGCACCCCGAACCTAGCTCGCCCGATCAACTCCGCATCCCCCAAAACGGGTGATAGCGCCGATCAGAGCACGCGCTCGACGTCGGAATCCAGAGCGTGTTCGAACTCGCGCAGGCGATGGTGCCCCGGCATCTTCGCTGCCTGGTCGCTGAGTAACGTGTCGACCCCGCACGCAAGAAAACACGCGGCCCCCAGCGCCGTATTCCAGTTGGCGGCCGCTTGATCCAGAACCGAACCGGTCGAGGGCACCACGTAACCGGCGACGGCCGAGACGCCGAAGAAGATACAGCCGAGCAATTGATCGCCGGCTGCCACCATCCACGGCCCCCGCGCGCGGGGCGCCACCCATGACGCGGCGAGGCGCGGTACGCGATCGCGCCTGAGACCAGAAACAGATCGACCCCCGCCAGTCAGGTCGCCATACGAGCTTGTTGTACTCGGAGCTGGTCACGGCCGTGTGCATAGCTAGGAACGTTGTGACATTGAAGAAAAGCGTGCCCGCCGACTGGATCACGGCTGCCCACCACGCCGCGCGCCCCTCGCCAGCTGAGTGCCTCCCAGGCCACGCAACCCAGCTCTGCAGCGCTCCTCCGATCGTGAACAGGATCGAGCCGACAAAGAACGTGATCGAGTCAGCGGAATCGCCCACCAGGCTTGCGAAGCCAGGAAACGGACCGACGAAGAAGCAGATCGAGCCGAGGGCGAAGAACAACGCCATCCAGCGCTGACGAGTCATGCGCCGGCACGCGCCTCTCGACAAACGGCTCGACCGCGGCGCCGGCACCTCGACCCGCCAGGCCTGATCGCCACCGCCATGCAAGTAGTGCAGCGACTGCGCGCTTTGCTCGCATCACCCAAAACAGACGAAGAAACCACCCTGGCTATACGCCTCGTCCCGCCCGCCCCGACTCTCACAACCGCGTGGACACGGCCATCGTCATCAACGCTCTAGGGAGCGAGTGTGCGCTTCGGCCCGCTCACTGCCGGAACCACCTACGGATCCCTCGAGCGATCGGAAATCGATCAAATCACCAGGTGAAAAGGCTTGGCGCTCAGCCGAGTTCTTGGGCCAGGCCTATAAGATGTCCTTCGGGCCCGCGGATGTAGCAGAGCCGATACACGTCTTCGTACTGGACCACTTCGCTGCTGACAAGCTCCGCGCCGTGCTCACGGAGCCGGGTCAGCGTCTCGTCGATGTCGTCCACGGCGAACATCACGCGTAGATAGCCGAGAGCGTTCACCGGGGCGTTCCGGTGATCGGCGACTGCAGGAGGGGTGAGAAATCGCGAGAGCTCGAGCCGGCTGTGGCCGTCCGGCGTGCGCATCATGGCGACCTCGACGCGCTGGTTACCCAGTCCAGTGACGCGCCCTGCCCATTCTCCTTCGACCGTGGCTTGGCCCTCGAGCTCGAGGCCGAGCTCGCGAAAGAACGCGATCGTCGCCGGTAGGTCGTTGACGACAATGCCTACGTTATCCATCCGCTGAACCGCCATGTGCCCAATCTAGCCGCCCGGCGGGAGCTTGCCCGCCGCGAGCATTTCGCGGACGCGGGGCTGGCGGGCACTGCCCGACTGGTGGCGCGGTTAGGGATGGTGTTTGGCGTCCTGTAGCTCGGGCTGCTGAGGCGTCGCGGACCAGCTTCCCAGGAGGCTGAGCGCCTCGGCTGACTTGGATCCTGGGTCGGCGGTCCAGACCGTGAGCATCTGCCCGGGGTCGGCGGGGAGGTCGGTGCGGTTGTAGGTGAGGGTGATGTCGCCGACGACGGGATGGTGGAGTTCTTTGGTGCCGGTGTCGTGGAAGCGAACATTGTGGGCGGCCCAACGGGTGCGGAACTCGCGGCTTTGGGTGGAGAGTTCGCCGACGAGATTGGAAATTTCGCGGTCGTAGGGGTCACGGCCGGCTGCTGAGCGCAGCAAGGCGGCGACGTCGTCGGCGGCGCGTTCCCAGTCGGTGTAGAAGTCGCGGGCGGCGGGGTCGAGGAAGACGTAGCGGGCGCTGTTGGCGGGACCGGGGCCGACTTTGATGTACATGCCGGAGTAGAGGGCGTAGCCGAGCTGGTTGGCGGCGAGGTTGTCCAGACGGGCGTTGTGAACGAACGCGGCTGCGCCGGTGAGCGCGTCGAGGAGATGTTGGATGCTGGGCCGTACGCTGCGCTTGGGTGTGCGCCTGCGGCGTGGCGGGCTGCTGGGTCGTAGAGCGCGGGCTAGGTCGAACAGGTGCGCGCGCTCGGCTTCGTCGAGCCGCAGCGCGCGGGCGATCGCTTCGAGCACGCTGTCCGACACGCCGCGCAGTTCTCCGCGTTCGATCCGGGTGTAGTAGGGGACGCTGACGCCAGCGAGCACGGCGACCTCCTCGCGCCGCAGCCCTGGAACACGGCGGGCACCGTACGTGGCCAGGCCGACTTCGTCGGGCGTGATCCGCGCCCGCCGCGAGGTTAGAAATTCACGTATCTCTCCGGAGGCGTCCATACGGCCAGGGTAGACCCGCCGTGGCGCCCTCGGGTGACCCTGCCAGTACCCCTCTCAACAGGGTCTCCCAGCTCCGTGGATCCGGTGCTTTCTTGGATAGCGGACACAAGAGGTTCGAGCAGAAAGGCAGCACAAAATGAGAGCGACTTTGATGCACACCGCCGGCCACGTCCGTATCGGCGAGGTCCCGGACCCATCGATTGTTGAGCCGACCGACTCGATTCTGCGCGTCAGCCGGGCCTGCATCTGCGGCAGCGATCTCTGGCCGTACACCGGCGGCCCGAACGAGCCCGATCAGCGGATGGGTCATGAGGCGATCGGGGTCGTGGAGGAGGTCGGCAGCGACGTCCGCAATCTGAAGCCCGGTCAGCTTGTAGTGATGCCCTTCGTGTCCTCCGATGGCACCTGTGTTTTCTGCCGGGAGGGCCTGCCCACGGCGTGCGTTCACCGGGGGTTCATCGGCAATGGCGGGGGTCTTGACGGCGCGCAGGCCGAGGCCCTGCGCGTGCCGTGGGCGGACGGCACGCTCGTCCCCCTGCCGGTGGGCGAGGACGACGCGCTCATGCCCTCGCTCCTGACCCTGTCTGACGTCATGGGGACCGGTCACCACGCGGCCGTCATCGCCGACGTGAAGCCGGGCAAGACCGTCGCCGTCGTGGGCGACGGCGCCGTGGGCCTGTGCGCGACGATCGCCGCCAAGCGGCTCGGGGCCGAACAGATCATCATCATGGGCCGCCGCCAAGACCGCATCTCGCTGGCCGAGCAGTTCGGCGCCACGGATGTCGTCTCTGAGCGCGGCGAGGAGGCCATCGAGCGGATCCGCGAGCTAACCAATGGTGAGGGGGCCCATTCGGTGTTGGAGTGCGTCGGCACCTGGCAGTCGATGGAGACGGCGATTGGCATCACGCGACCGGGTGGCACGGTGGGTCGCGTCGGGTTCCCGGCGCGGGACGAGACGATGCCCGCCTCACTCACCGCCTTCTTCGCGAATGTCAAGATCGCCGGCGGCCCCGCACCGACCCGGGCCTACATCGCAGAACTCTTGCCCGACGTCCTCGAGGGCCGCATCGAGCCGGGGAAAGTGTTCGACCGCCAAGTGGGGCTCGAGGGCGTCCCCGACGGCTACCGCGCGATGGCCGACCGCGAGTCGATCAAGGTCATGGTCACCCCATGAGCGCGCAACCCGAGCGATCGACTCGCGACGACGACCACGAACGACAAGACGAGGAACAAGGAGCTGACATGGAGTACCGGAGACTCGGACATTCGGGGCTGATGGTGTCGCCCGTGACGCTGGGCACCATGACCTTCGGCGGCGACGGCGACTTTGCCGCCGTCGGCGATTCGGGGGTGGAGGAGGCCCGTGAGCTGATCGCGCAGAGCCGCGACGCAGGGGTGAACTTCTTCGACACCGCCGACGTGTACTCGAACGGCGAATCAGAGCGGATTCTCCGCCAGGCGCTCGGAGACGCGATCGACGACGTGCAGATCGCCACGAAGGTCGGGATGAAGGTCGGCGACGGCCCTAATGACCGCGGGTTGTCCCGCAAGCACATCATCGAGCAGTGCGAGCAGAGCCTGCGCAATCTCGGCCGTGACCACATCGACCTCTACCAGGTCCACTCCTGGGACGGGCTCACCCCGCTCGAGGAGACCCTGGAGACGCTGGGAGGCTTGATCGATGCGGGCAAGGTCCGCTACATCGGCTGCTCCAACTACTCGGCCTGGCACATCGTCAAGGCCCTGGGCGTCGCCGACCGCGAGCACCTGCCGAAGTTCGTCGTCACCCAGAGCTTCTACAGCCCCGCCTTCCGCGACGTCGAGATGGAGCTACTCCCCGCCGTGATCGACGCCGGGATGGGGATGACCGTGTGGAGCCCGCTCGCTGGTGGGTTGACCTCCGGCAAGTATCGGCGCGACCAGCTACCCGACAGCGGCCGCCATCTCGGCGACTGGGACGAGCCGCCCGCCGATGACCCCGACCGGCTCTGGGACACGGTCGACGCCTTAGTCGAGGTCGGCGAGGAGCAGGGCTGCTCGGCCGCCCGCGTCTCGGTCGCGTGGCTTTTGACCCGTCCCGGCGTCTCCAGCGTCATCATCGGTGCACGGCACGGCGATCAGCTCGCCGACACCCTGGCCGCCATGGAACTCAAGCTCACCGACGAGCAGATCGACAGGATCGAGCGCGCCTCCCGCCCGAAAATGCCCTACCCGATCTGGCACCAGCGCAAGACCGTCACGGAACGGCTCTCGTACCCTGACAAGGTGCTGCCGCTGTCACCTACTGGCTGACACGGATCCAAAGCCGAGTGGCGAGGGATCTCATCGCACGCATCCTTATCACTGGCTCCGCAGACGGTCTCGGACGGGCGGCTGCGCAGACGCTGCTCGAGCAGGGCCATAAGGTCGTCGTCCACGCTCGAAGCCCGGACCGACTGACCGCCGTGCGCGACCTCCAGGACCGGAGTGCTGCGGCGGTCGTCGGGGACCTGTCCGACCTCGATGAGACGCGCGGCGTTGCCGACCAGGCGAACCGCCTTGGGCGGATGGACGCGGTGATCCACAACGCCGGCGTCCTTGCCGGGCCGCACGTCTTGCCCGTCAACGTGGTCGCCCCGTACCTGCTGACCGCGCTCATCGACCGCCCCCAGCGCCTGGTCTACCTCTCAAGCGGCATGCACCGCGGCGGCCGAGCCACCCTGACCGGCATGGACTGGGGCGGCCGCCGCGCGACGGGCTCCTACTCGGATAGCAAGCTATTCGTGACCACGCTCGCCGTCGCCATCGCGCGGATATGGTCAGACGTGTTCAGCAACGCGGTCGACCCTGGCTGGGTGCCGACGAGGATGGGCGGCCCCGGTGCGCCCGACGATCTGCGCCTCGGGCATCTCACCCAGGAGTGGCTCGCCACCAGCGATGATCCCGACGCGCGCACCTCCGGCGGCTATTGGCATCACCAACGCCGCGCCGAGCCAGCCCCCAGCGTCAACGACCAGCGGTTCCAAGACCAACTGCTCGAGGAGCTGGCTCGCTTCACCGGCACGCGTCTGCTCTGACACGGAGCAACCGATGGCAAGACCCGACACCGACACGTTCGAGGACGCCGGCGCGAAACCGAACTCGCGCCTGCCGGTCCTCTTCTCCACGAGGTCGAGGAGACGAGCGACGGGACCCGGTGCGAGAAGCCCTTCGAGCGCAACTGCTGGCTCGGCGCATGGCAGAACGGGATCTTTTCCTTCCACCACTTCCACTGCACGACCCACGAAGTGCTCGGGATAGTGGCGGGCACCGCGACGGTCGCCCTCGGGGGACGCGACGAGCACGTCGGCAAGGTGGTCTCCGTGCGTGCTTTGCGCGGGATCCGCGACCCCGTGCCACTCCTGTCGTTGACCGGCGTCCCGTCAGGCGCCTGATTCGACGGCGAGCACCTCCCACTCCTCTGGCACTCCCTTGAGTACGTGCCGACCCTGTTCACGGAACCGGATTCCAGACCCCGCGACCAGCGGCGGGACGGATCCTGAGACGAGGATCTCGTCCCCCTCGGCGAGGCTGGCGATCCGCGCTCCGATGTGGACCGCCAAACCAGCGACATCGCCGCCCCGCAGCTCGACCTCGCCCGCGTGTAGCCCTGCTCGAACAGAGAGGTCGATCGTCTTGACGGCGTCGCGGATCCCAGCTGCGCAGTGAATCGCACGCGCCGGTCCGTCGAACATCGCGAGGGTGCCATCGCCGGTCGTCTTGATCAGCTTCCCGCCGAACCCCTCGACCTGCCCACGGACCAGCTCGTCGTGCGTCTGCAGCAGCGCAGTCCATGTACGGTCTCCGAGCTGCGCTGCCCGCTCGGTCGATCCAATCACATCCGTGAACAGCACCGTGGTCAGCACACGTGCACCGCCCACCTGGGCACGCACGCCGGTGAGAAACGCTTCGATCTGGTCAAACAGCGCCTCCACATCGCCGGCGTACCAAACATGATCGTCGCCAGGCAGCTCCACCAGCTGCGCCTGCGGGATTCGCTCGGCCAGCATCTCGGCGTGACCGCTACGTACGTGCGGGTTCCCGGTCCTGTGCAGGACGAGGGTTGGAGCGCGGATGCTCGGTAACGCAACCGTGACGTCGCTGGCTTGAAAGAGGCTGTAGAGCCTGAAGTGGGAGCGCGGGCCACCGCTAAGCCGCTCGCACTTGGCGAACCATCGGCGGAATCCAGCCTCACCAGCCCGGCTCGGCGCCAGGAGATCGGCGACCGGGCCGCGACCGGTCGTCTCAAGATAGAGGCGCAAGTACCGCTCGGCGGCATCAGGCGGCATGCCCCACGGCTGGTCGGGCGCGCGGCGGAACCGCGCGAAAGAGTTGATCAGCACCAATGCCGAGACCCGATCGGGATAGGTAGCGGCGAACAAGATCGCCACCAATCCGACCTCGCCGGCTCCCATCAGCACCACCTGCTCGCCCCCGGCCTCGTCCATCACGACATGGAGATCGTCCATCCATGCCTGCAGGGCGGGCAGAGCCTCGAGGTCGACGGTGTCGGAGCTCCCCCACCCGCGCAGATCGCAGCTCACCAGGCGACCCATCGATGCGAGACGCCGCAACCCGCGAGCCGCGAGGGGGTCCTCCCACAACAGATCGAGCGGCGACCACAGCGTCGTCGGGAACAGGATGTCCCGCCGCCCGCTGCCAGCCACCTGATACGCGATGTGCAGATTGCCGCTCTTGGCATACCGAGTCTCGGGAACCTCCACGCACCGCAGCATCCCACGCACCGGGACCCTCGCGCGGAGTCGCGTCGCCTGGCCGCGACACCGCGGGCGAACACGTGCCGCACGCACGCCCACCAAGCCCGCTTTCACGCCGCCACGCGCAGCTCGTCGGTGAGCGCGGGTTCTACAGTGCGTCTCGCGCTCGACCAATTTCTCGATTGCCGTCTGAAAGCGCCCATGGCTAGGATCGGGATTGATGGCGAAGGCCGTGGCATTTGGCGAGAGGGACGTCACTCGCATCGGTCTTGGCACGAACCGTTTGACGAACACGCCGGGCAATCAGGCGCTCCTGCGGGAGGCGATCGCTGCCGGGATCAACTTCATCGATACGGCGCACCTGTACACCGGCGGGGACAGCGAGCTGACGATCGGTGCCGGCCTTGCGCCGTTCCCTGAGGGGTGCGTCGTAGCGACCAAGGGCGGGTACTCGCCAGGCGAGGGGCGCCCGGAGATCCTCGGTGCGCAGATCGAGCAGAGCCTGGACCGCCTACGCACCGGCCAGATCGAGCTGTACTACCTCCATCGTGTCGATCCCAAGACGCCGCTCGAGACGAGCCTCACGGTAATTCGGGAGTACCGCGAACAAGGCAAGATCCTGCACGTGGGCATCTCCGAGGTCGGGATCGAGGAGATCGAGCGAGCGCGGCAGGTGGTGCCGATCGCGGCGGTCCAGAACCACTACAACCTCTCCGAGCGCCAGCACGAGGAAGTTGTCGACTACTGCGCCGAGCAACAGATCCTGTTCGTGCCGTACTTCCCACTGCGCGGTGACGGCCGACCGATGCTGAGGGAGATCGCCGACGCACATCGAGCGACACCGAGCCAGATCACGCTCGCCTGGCTACTCAAGCGCTCGCCGACGATGCTGCCGATTCCGGGGACACTGTCGCCCGACCATGTACGCCAGAACCTCGCGGCACTGGAGATCGAGCTGACTGACGAGCAGTACCAGGCACTCGCATAGCGAGGGTCAAGCCGCGCACTCGACAGCCCAGCTCGCCGTCGTCGTTGCATGGCGGGGCGTGTGTTGCGACGCCGTCATGCCTGGTCATCGAGCAGTTGCAAGGCTGTCTCCACACCCCGGTCCAGGAGCCGATCGGAGAGGGCGCGGTCTGTGAGCGCCCTGGCGAGCTGCAGGGTGCCGACCATCAGGCCAAAGAGCGTGAGCGCGTCGGTTCGAGATGCCTCGGCGTGGGTCGGGTCCAGGCGCGAGGCGACGTCGTGCGTGACTCCCATCAGTTCGTCGGTGAAGACTTGTCTGGTAGTGGCGGGTCGGCGGGCGATCTCGTCGAGCAGCGCAGCGGACGGGCAGCCGTCGGCGCACTGGTCGCGGTGCTGCGGGGACAAGTAGAAGCGGATGAAGGCTTCAAGTCCCGCCCGATCCGGGGGCTGGGCGTGAAGGCTTCGGCGCTGTGTGCGCAGCTGGTCGGCGAGGACATTGGCGACGAGGTCTTCCTTCGAGGTGAAGTGGGCGTAGAAGGCGCCGTTCGTCAGGCCGGCGTCGGACATCAGCGTCGCCACGCCTGCGCCGTCGATGCCGTCTTGCTTGAAGCGACGCCCCGCCACTTCAACGATGCGCTGTCTCGTGGCGTGCTTGTGGTCCTCGCTGTAGCGCATAGCAATCCTCTCTCGCGACTGCTCGTGGGTGTGACGTATGTCTCATCATTACATTACGATCATACGATAGTATTACGACCGTCAGCCAATAACGAATAGGGAGCACACCATGGCGGTCGAGACAGATCAGGTAGCGGTTGGTACGGGAGCGTCATCCGCGCCAGATGCGCACAACCACTCGATGACCTCCTGGAAGGACGCGCCTACGCGCACGCTTTCCGCGGGAGTGAAGTTCGCCTACCGGGAGCTCGGCCCGGCCACGGGGGTGCCGGTGGTCTTCCTCACCCACCTGGCGGCAGTCCTGGACAACTGGGACCCCCGCGTCGTGGACGGGATCGCTGCGAAGCATCGAGTCATCACGTTCGACAGCCGGGGTGTCGGTGCCTCCAGTGGGTCCACGCCAACGACCATCGAGGAGATGGCGAAGGACGCCGTGACCTTCATCCGCGCCCGTGGCTTCGATCAGGTCGACCTGTTCGGGTTCTCTATGGGCGGCATGATCGCCCAGGTGATCGCGCAAGAGGAGCCACAGCTCGTGCGCAAGATGATCATCGCCGGAACCGGCCCTGCGGGGGGCGAAGGCATCGACAAGGTGACCCGCATTACCTACCTCGGCACCGCGCGAGGATTGCTCACCCGCCAGGACCCCAAGCAGTTGCTCTTCTTCACCCGAACCCCGAACGGGCGCCGAGCAGGCAAGGAGTTCCTGGCACGGCTGAAGGAACGCGAGAGCACCCGCGACAAGGCCATCTCCGTCCGCTCATTCCAAGCCCAGCTTAAAGCGATCCACCGATGGGGTCAGCAAACGCCTACGAACCTCGCGAGAATCCACCAGCCGGTACTCGTGATGAACGGCGAGAGCGACAAGATGGTGCCGACCAAGAACACCATCGACCTCGATCGACGACTCCCGAACAGCCAGCTCGTCATCTATCCCGACGCCGGGCACGGCGGCGTTTTCCAGTTCCACCAGGACTTCGTCAAGCGAGCTCTCGAGTTCCTGTGATGGCTCCCGCGCGGCCTCATACCCTTGCGCGGACCGGACTCCGGATGCTGTGCGCGCCGCGTCCCTTTACGACCTGCGAGCCGCTGGCAAGCTCCGGCCGCGGAGAATGGTCATGAAGGCATTCGTCGTCGAGCACTACGGCAAGGACGGACTCCGCGCCGCCGACCTACCCGACCCCAAGGTCGGCGACGGTGACGTGCTGGTCAAGGTCAGCGCCGCCGGCATCAACCCGCTGGACACGATGGTCCGCAACGGCGAGTTCAAGCGGCTCCTGAAGTACCAGACCCCGTTCGTGCTCGGCCACGACGTCGCCGGCGTGGTGAACACAGTCGGCTCGGCCGTACGCGATTTCCAGGTAGGCGACGAGGTCTACGCTCGCCCCCGCGATCTGCGGATCGGGACCTTCGCGGAGTACATCGCGATCGACCAGGACGACGTCGCCCTCAAGGCAGCCTCGCTCACGCTGCACGAGGCGGCCGCGGTGCCGCTGGTGTCGCTGGCCGCCTGGCAGGCCCTCGTCGACCGCGCCCATGTGCAGCCCGGTCAAAAGGTCCTCGTGCACGCCGGCTCCGGCGGCCTGGGGTCGACCGTCATCCAGCTCGCCAAGCACCTCGGCGCCACGGTGGCGACGACCGCGAGCGGAAAGAACGCGGAGCTGGTGCGCAGCCTCGGCGCCGACGTCATCGTGGACTACACGCAGGAGGACTTCGCCGAAGTCCTCTCCGACTACGACGTCGTGCTGGACTCGCTAGGGAGCGAGAACCTCGAGAAGTCCCTCACCGTCCTCAAGCCGGGCGGACAGGCGATCAGCGTGACCGGCCCGCCGGACCCCGCGTTCGCGAAGCAGATCGGGGCGCCAAAGTTCACTGGCGTCCTGATGGCGCTGCTCAGCCGCAAGATCCGCCAGCAGGCGCGGAAACTAGGCGTGAGCTACTCGTTCATGTTCATGCAAGCCAACGGCGCCGAGCTGCGCGAGCTGGCCTCGCTGTACGACGCCGGCCACCTCCGCCCACTCATCGACAAAACGTTCCGGTTCGACCAGACCCTCGAGGCGCTCGCGTACCTCGAGCAGGGCCGCGCCAACGGCAAGGTCGTCACCACGCTCGACTGACGGGACTCTCGCTTTCGTGAGCGCCCCCCGACGAGGCCAACGATCCCCGCCACCGCAGTATTGGAACAGCGCGCGCATCCGGTACGGGCTCGCCCAGCGATCGCATTGGCCAGTACAGCGCCGACGGACGAGCCCTTACTCCGGCTGGGCGCCGTCAGCGCAGAGCGTGCCGGGGGCAAAGAGACAGCTGACGCTGAACAAGTGCCGGAATCAAGGGCGCCGGGCACGAATAGCGCACGGCGTAGAGCACCGGGTGCCATTCCCCGTCGAAGCGGTGGAATACGGCGGTGGGGAATGCGACGTCGTACCCGCACGACCTTGGGCGGTCGAAGTCCGCGCGCGCGAACACCGGCTTGGCTGCCGAGATCCTGACGCGCAGGCAGTCAGTCGGGTAGCCATATGCCGCCGCGACGCCAGCTGGCCCCGCCTCTCGTACACCCCAGATAACTCCTTGTGGCCCACCGCTACCACCGACACCGAACGCGACCGCGAAGGTCACTCCCACGATTGCAACTGTGACCGCAACTGCAAACTTCCGCAGGCGGCCCGGGATTCGGTCGCAATGGCTATCCAACCACTGGTTGAGACCGCGATCATCCGGCGAGCGAAAGATCGTGACCTGCACGTCCGAGGGGGCGCTCGCGAAGTCGCTCCGGCTATCGGAGAGCGGCCGCTTTGCCATCGACGTCAGTATCGCGCCGCGCGGGGCACCGTGGCAGTGATGGCGCGTTCGCTCGCGACCGCCAATGTGTGTGCGGCTTGGCAGCTCCAATTGGTGGTCGCGAGGCGTCGACGGCTCCGCGCCCCTGACGTTCTCGAGCCAGCCGACGTACTCGGCAGCGAGCTCTCGGATCTGTGCCGGGGGACCGGGGTCAACCGGCCGACGTCGGCGTGGTCGCCCCAGCGGGCGGGTTCGTAGATAGTCCGGCGCAGGTCCACAAGCTCGCGTAGTGCGCCTGGGCCCGGCGGCCGGCGGCGCCCTGGTCCACGATCGGCTGGCCGGTGTCGGAGACAAACCTTGGGATGAACCGCGCGCTCAGCGGCGCATGGGGATGCCAGGTGATCTTCAGCACTCCGGTGGCCGTGCTGTAGGAGTTCTCCCACCACAGCAAGTTGCCCATGCCGTAGGCGACGAACGTGTGGCCCAGCCAGCCCGAGGCCTGGAGCATGTGCGCGTGCGAGCCGATGATGATGCTCGCCCCCGCCGCGGCCAGCTTCGGCGCCAGCGACAGCTGGTTCTGGTCCGGGCAGGCCATGCCCTCCGTGCCCCAGTGCATGAACACGACGACGATCGGGGCAAGCCGTTTCGCGGCCCGGACGGCCGTGAAGTCGGCCGACTTGAGCACCGAGGCGATGGGCCGAACGCGGTGGCCGGAACTTTGAGCAACCGCGCGACGCGCCCCGCGAAGTGCACGTCTCCGGCCTGGCTATGACGATGAGCAGCCGCCGGGTTACCACGGGCCCTAGGCTACGTCCGCGGGGCATCTTCCGTCCGCCCGAGCGCAACAGATGAGTTCTTCCCAAGCCGAAGGTCGCGGGTTCGAGGCCCGTCGTCCGCTTTGGAATAAAGCCCCTGGAAATGGCCACTTTCAGTGCACGGATTCCCAGCAAAAACGGCGGTCTGCACCACCAGCGCTGCGCAGAATGTCGGTACTAGCCGAAGCGGAAAGCGATGCTTGACCTGCTTCGGGTAAGGGGCAAGGCTTTTCCGCCGAGCCGCCATGGGTCCCGACGCTGTCAGGAAAAGTACGTGGGACCCGCTGGTACCCTGCGCGCTCGTCGAATCCCGACCTAGCGAGATGCCGGGAAAAATGGCGCGTGTGCTGTATCTGCTGTTCGCCGCGACGGTCCTCGGCGGTGAAGTGGCGTGGGCCGCAATGTCGCCTCCGCCCGCCAAGGTGGCTCCGGTCATCAAGGTGATCCAAACCAGCCACGATCTGGGTCAGCGCCTGACGCCCGTGCGGGAGCTGCGGTTCACGAGCAAGCAGCCGTCAGGCGTTCCCGTGATTCGCATCTCGGACTCGGTGCGTTACCAGCGCATCGTGGGCGTCGGCGCGGCTATGACTGACAGTTCCGCGTGGCTCTTGTACACGCAGCTGCCGCGATACCTATTCAAGAAGACGATGGACGCGCTGTTCGGGCCGGGCGGCATCCATTTGGGCTTCATCCGCGTGCCGATGGGGGCGTCGGATTTCAGCGCGCAGGGTCATCCGTATACGTACGACGACCATCCCCCGGGCGGCTTGGACCCTAGCCTGCGGTACTTCTCGATCGGCCACGACAGTCGCTACATCCTGCCCGCTCTGCGCCAAGCGCTGACACTCAATCCTTCGGCGCAGATCATCGCCACGCCCTGGACTCCGCCGAACTGGATGAAGATCTTCAACATCATCGGAAACAACGACGACGCGTCGTACCTGCTGCCGTCCGATTACAGCGCGCTGGCCAACTACTTTGTCAAGTTCCTGCGGGGCTATGCACGCGAGAAGGTGCCGGTCGCCGCCGTCACCCCGCAGAACGAACCCGGTCAGGGCACCTGGTATCCCGGACTGAACCTGCCCGAATGGGCCGAGGCCAGCTTCGTGGCGGACTACTTGAAGCCCGCACTCCGGCGCGCGCGGTTGAAGACCGCGATCTTTGGCTACGACTCCACCTGGTCGAACGTCTTTCCTCCCTACGTCAGGGCGCTGCTTACGGGCGCAGCCGGTCAGGACCTGGCGGGCATCGCCTTCCACTGCTACTACGGCACCCCGACAGTGATGAGCACCCTGCACAGCCAGGAGCCGAAGCTCCAGCAATGGGTCACAGAATGCACCACGCAGACCGATCCCACCTGGTTCCCAGCGGAACTAGAAATCGCCTCGCTTCGCAATTGGGCGAGCGCGGTGGCGCTTTGGAACCTGGCGCTCGATCCGGCAGGCGGTCCGGTGCAAGCGCCGAACACCGCATGCAGTGGGTGCACCGGCGTGGTGACGGTCAACGAGCGCACGCGCCAGGTCTCGTTCGGCGTCCCGTACTTCCAGCTAGGACAGGTGAGCAAGTTCCTCAAACCGGGAGCCGTGCGGATCTACTCAAACCACTTCGTCAAGTACTCCGCGGCGGGACCTGGGGCCGGGCTGGACGACGTCGCCTTCCTCAACCCGGACGGGACCGAAGCGCTCGTGGCATACAACAACTCGAGCGCTCCAGCCCGCTTCGCGGTCGTGTGGCACAACGAGTCGTTCTCCTACGACCTGCCGGCCGGGGCCATGGTGACCTTCGCCTGGCGCTCGACCGGGCTTACGGGCGAATAGGGCCCAACAGCAAGGTGGTGACGGACGACGACGCGTAGCGTTCGCGCAGGGAAGCGGGCGCCGCGTCCCTGCGTTCCGCGCTCCCAGCCACTCGGAGAACGCCTGCCGCGGCGAGAACAGGTGGAAGTGCGGGTCATCGCTCCTTCACAATCCGGTCGGATGCGGCGTCGTCGCTATGAATGATCCAGGAGCGAGATCCTCGGACGCCATCAACGGCCGTGGCACGGACACCGACCTGGTCACGGGGGCGTTCAGCTATTCAGGCTCGCGGATCGCCGAGCTGCTGATCGAGGCCGGGCGAGAGGTTAGAACCCTCACTCACCATCCAGATCGCGAGCATCACCTCCGAACAAGAGTCCAGGCATCGCCTTACCGGTTCAATGACCCACTCGCGCTGACGCGCAGTCTTGAGGGGATCACCACTCTCTATAACACCTATTGGGTTCGCTTCGAGCGAGGTTCGGCGACGTTTGCCGAGGCTGTCGCTAACTCCCGAGCGCTGTTTGAGGCAGCACGACATGCTGGCGTTGCACGCATCGTCCACCTGAGCATTGCCAATCCGTCAATGGATTCGCCGTTGCCCTACTACCGCGGCAAGGCACTTGCCGAGCACGCTCTGGCCGCTGCCAATGTTCCACACTCGATTGTGAGGCCAACCTGGATTTTCGGCGGTGGGCAGGACATCTTGGCCAACAACATCGCGTGGATTTTGCGGCGCATGCCGATCTTTGTGGTCCCCGGCGATGGGCGCTACCTCGTGCAGCCGGTCCACATAGACGACGTCGCGCACATCTGCCTCCGCGCCTCACAGGATGGTCCCGATGTGATCATCGACGCGGCCGGGCCCGACAGGATGGCGTTTGAAGACCTTGTTCGAGCTATTCGCCACGCCGTCGGAGGGAATAGGCCGATCTTGCACGCGTCGTCTTCCGCGATGTCAGCCCTAGCGCGCGCGCTCGGCCTTGTTGTAGGCGACGTGGTCCTCACCGCTGACGAGATCCGAGGTCTTACCGATGGGCTGCTCGTCTCGGGCCAGCCCGCCCTCGGGCGCATCTCTTTCCTCGAGTGGCTAAATGAGACCGGGCCAGCACTCGGGCGCGTATACCTAAACGAGCTGGAACGTCATTTCAGGATGCGAAAGTCGCCTGCTGTTTCAGATTGACCTTGTGCTCGCCTGATCACCGGCGGTTGACCCGCGATCGCGCCACGACCTCGACGGCGCCGTGATGAGCCAGAACGCGGACGCGCTTGCTTGGGCTGAGGCCCGGGTCGGGGCTGTGTGCGACGATCCCGCGGCACGTCTGGCGTTGCTCGCGCGGACCTATCACCTGCCGACGGGCCGCCCACGGCGACACCTGCCGTTCCGTCGGGCAGCGTTGTCGTTCATGCGCTGGCAGGTCGACCGTGGTGTGCTGGGTCCGCTTGACGGCTCGCCCCCAGGCAGCGTGTGGTGGCGTGCGGTGAACGAGCGCCTGCTGCGGGATGGATGCGAATCGGTGGCGCTCTCTGCCGGCCTGGCCGGGGAGCCATCGTCGGCGGCTGTGCAGCTCTGGCTTCACTTCGTCGCGAAACCCACCGGACGTAACTGGTACCGAGCTCACAACGCCAGCATCGTGGGCGGCTACCTGGAGCACCGGGACCTCGCCGAGCTGGAGAGCGCAGCGGAGCGCTTCTTCATGAACGTCGCCCTCGGGCGCGTGCTGTACGCGCATTCGCTCAATGCGGCCCCGCGCCTGGCGCTAGGACGGTTCGCTCCCCTCGGCCGGCTGCTGGGCGATCCCCGGCTCGGGATGGCGGGAGCGTTCCTGTCACTCGGCCGAGTGCTCCCAGACCGGTATCCGCTCGCGCAAGACGTGCAGCGCTATATCGCCGCAGAGCATCGGGCGGGCCGAATGCTCGACTACGCGGTCATTGTGCCCCGGCTGCAACGCGTCTACGAGTGGTCCGCCGGGGAGCTCGGCGAGCCTCGCCTTCTTGAGCTAGTTCGTGACGGCAACCCGACTTACGCTTGGCCCTACGAGCACCGACACGTGTGGCGGTCCGCTGGCATGCCACTTGCGGCGCGCGTGCTCGAACGTGCCACCAGGGCGCGATGAAATCGGAAGTCAGTTCTGCTCGCCAATCGGCCGAGGCGGGGGCGCCCGCGCTCCTGCGGGTCAACACTCCAGAGCGAGGGATCTGGCCTCACAGCCGCACGACAACAAGCCCGGCGGCGAGCAGCACCAGCGCTAGCCACAACGCCGAGAGCGCGCCCTCCAGCGGCGCCGTCAGCCGCGCCCGGGTCAGCTCAAGTGCACTCCCGTCGGTGAGCCGCTGCTGGCCGACCACTTCGGCGGTCCGGCGCCGAAGCACGCGCACGGGTGTGCTCAGGCGTCGCTGTGCAGCGCTCAGCAGACAGCACGCAGCGGCCACGAGAATGCCCGCCGGCCGGATCGTGAGCGCGTTGACGAAATAGCCGGTGAACGCCGGAAACCCGCCCCAGGCGAGTGCGAACCAGATGTCGGTGTGAAAGCGACCGCCGGCGAGTTCAAGGTTATATGCGGGGACGAGCAACCCGCCGGCGAGGACCAGCGGCGCGAGCAATGGCGAGACCACCACGATTCCGAGGACACCGATCGCGAGGCCTCCCACCAGGCCGATTACTGCAAGCGCGATCAACGATCGTCGCCTCACGGTCGTCTTGAGCGGATGGCCGTTCAGCTCGTCAAGAGCGTGTGCACTGATCCCGACCGCCAGGAAGAACGCAACCAGCGCGGCCCCAAGGCGGTCGACATGAAATCTCGGCGCCGCTGCCGCCCCGAGTGCCACGTAACTCAGGTGCCACGCCGTGTATGGCGGGTGCAACAGCGTGACCAAGTCACGCCAGCCCCCAGAGCGAAGCGCGTAGAACGCGGCCCGGTCCGGCTCACGCAACGACGTCGGCCGGTCCAGCTCACGCGGCGCCGTCCGCATCCCTCACTCCCCACATCAACAATCCCGCACCAAAGCTCATGCGACGTTCGCGCACCCCGCCGATCCCGGCGCCGCGCCAGAGCGCAGCCATGTCCGGCTCGCGCGCGTGAAGTTCCTCGATGCTCGGCCCAAGAAAGCGACCTACCTCAAACCACGGCGAGGAGACCAAGCGACCCAGCAGCGGCAGCCCGATACGAGTATGCCCCCGCCACAGGGCGCGAAGTGGCGGCAGGTCCGGAACGGCGAATTCGACCATCCCGATCCGACCTCCTGGTCTGATCACACGAGCGAGCTCGGCCATCGTCGCCGCTCGGTCATCGACGTAGCGCAACAAGTACGTGAACGTCAGGGCATCGAACTCGCCGTCGGCGAACGGCAACCGCTCAGCCTCCCCGCGCACCAATGTCACGTGATCAGCGAGTACAGGGTCGGTGGCGAGCCGCTCACGGGCGCCTGCAAGCATCTCCTCGCTCTGATCCAGCCCGATCACCTCGCAGTCACCGCGCCGAACGAGCTCGAGCGCCACGAGCCCTGTCCCCGTCGCGACATCGAGGACCCGCTCTCCGGGACTCGGGTCGATCCCGGCCACCAGCTCGCGGCGCCAGCGCGGATCCTGACCAAAACTGAGCAATGCACCCATGCGGTCATACCGGCAGGGAAGACCCGCGAATAGGTCAAGCGCGTGGCGCTTGCGGGAAGACAGCGGGCTGTCCGCAGACGCTGCCACCGGACAGCACAAGCCTACGCCCTTCTTCGTCACCTTCATCGCGGCTCGTCGCGGCAGGGCTCGGCGTGACCACGCTGATCCGCTCGCGCCGAGCCTGACAGAACAGGGGCCGGAACCCTCACGGGGCCAGGCTTCCGGCCCCGGGTTAGAAGGGCAAGCTGTGCACGATTAGCTTGCCTGCTGGCCAGTGCGCGTTCGGCTGTAGCGACTGCCACATGGTCTGCTGCGGCATCCGCGCGTGGCCTTCGGGCTGCCGCACCACGACCTCGTCGTTGACCGCGACGAATCCGACCTTTCGATACAGGCCGGCTCGATCGTCGTGGCAGAAGAGGATCGCGAATGTGGGACCGAGATTCCCCGCCTTCCCAAGCGCCGCTGCGAGGACTTCCCGCGCCAAACCGCGACCGCGGTGCTGCGCCTTCACTATGACGCCGCCAAATCCGACCACCGGGAAGCGCTGCCGGCCGACCTCCACTTCAACCACGACCAGTCCGGTAGAAGCAACGAGCCGGCCGCAATCATCCCGTAAGCCGATGTGCTGGTCCTTCGGCCGGTAGTGCAGAGCGATACCTCGCGTATCGAACGGATCCTCCTCGTTGCCCTCGAGCTCGTGCTTCAGCTCGGCAGTGAGTGGGCCGAACTCGACAATGTCCATGGCCTGAATGCAACCAGACCACCAATCGTGCTCGTTCATGTCACATACCGCCCTCGGCGCGGGTCTTAAGGCCGAGGGATTTGCGAGCACCTCGGCGACGAGCAACCCCACCTCGCGGCGGCCCCCAAGGGCCGCATGACTAACCGCAACCATGGAGAGAGCGATGAGCATCACCAACCCGATCCGTCACCCCAGCCAGACGATCAGCGGCAGATGGCAACTTGACTCGCAGCGCTCAAGCGTCGAGTTCCGTGCCAGAAAGCTGTGGGGCCTGGTGACCGTCAGAGGCCACTTCAACGACTACGAGGGTCAGCTGGACCTGAGCGCCAACCCCGCAATCGATCTGACGATCGACGCCGGCAGCCTGCGGACCGGCATCCGCAAGCGCGACCGCCACCTACGCTCGACAGACTTCTTCGACGCTGAAAACCACTCACAGGTCCGGTTTCTCTCCGATTCGGTCGAACTGCACGACGACACCCTCAAAGTCCGCGGTCGGCTGTACGCCCGCGGCCGCTCAACCCCGCTCGAGCTGGACGCGTCGGTGCGCCAGATCGATGGTGAGCTCGAGATCGAAGCGGCCACCATTGCCCCGCACCGCGAGCTTGGGATGACCTGGAGCCCACTCGGGATGATCCCGCCGCGCAGTGAACTGCTCGTCAAGGGCCGCCTCATCCCCGACGAACATGTAGTCCAGTGATTCCGCACCCAAGACGTAGCCCTCACGGGGTTATCTCGCGAAGTACGCGTTCAACGAACTCGCCCTTCTGCTCGGTGTAGAGCTCGTAGTCAGCACCGTCGAGACGCCGCTTCAATGCGTTGTACTCCGCCAGGAGTGCGGGATCGCGGATCAATGCGTCTCGAAAAGGCCCGAACAACCGGTCGTCGGACGAGCCTATGACCACTAACTGGACTCCGACCTCAGGTCGGGTGCTGCTCGGATCCTTGAAGCTTGCGAGGGTCGGTGTCCAGTTCCTGTGTTGGTGGACCGCGTAATGGCTGCCCAGCATCCCGATCGCTGTGGGGAAGGCGGCCTGATCGACGCGTACGAGAAGATCGAGGTCCCCTTTGGTCAGCGCTCCCGGCACCGCCGTAGAACCAACGTGTTCCACCTCGGCACCGGGCAGCAATACGAGCACAAGCTTGCGGTGCAGCTCAAACGCCGCGGTCGTCTCCGCCTCGAGCTCGGCAGCCGGTCTTATGCTGATTGGAACCACCGGGAGGATGTTGCCGCCTCGTCCCACGACTGGCATCCGCTATCCAACAAACGTCATGGAGCGGATTCAGCCAGCACATGACGAGAGAGCAGCAATGGCGAACCGTTCGGGGGACGGTGACCGGCCGCGACCTGGTCCTGATTGTCGTCCTGCGACGGATGCGGGGAAGCCGTGTCGACGGTCACGACCGTGCCTCGGCTAGGTGCGCAGCAGCACGACCGAGTAGCAGGCGACGGCAGCGAAGGCGAGCAGGGCCATGATCAGTGAGCTGGTGTTGTCGTTGAAGTCAAGGAAACTCGCGCCGTTGAAGCCGGCGCCAAGCACCAGTAAAGCGGCGAGGAGCGACCACACGGCTACCGTCCGGCCGCCGACCCTCATCGCATTGATGGCGATAGCGATCACCACCACGACGAGCGCCACACCAAGCGTGGCGTGGACGGCGAGCGCGGCGGCGCCATGACCGATCGCCCATACGATGCTGTGAAATGACCCACCGAGGTACCCGGAGGGATGCGCTCCGGGATGCCGGGTCGGGATCGTGACGTAGAGGTTCACGATCACCCCAATCGCCGCTTGGGCTAACACCAGCAGCATTGCTCCGAAGGCCATTAAGCGAAGCCGTGTGCGCCTTGATAGGGGACCGATTGCGGTCACCGGGACCTGTCGAGCGACTCGGCTACTCGGCTGACCCTTCGCGGTCGGGGATCGTTCTCCCGTGCATGTCGACGACGCGAAGCTGGTGACCGTCAGGGTCCGTGATGTCGATGGAGGTCCCGAAGCGCTGGGTCTGCGGCTCGGTCACCGGTACACCCTTGGCCGTCAGTTCGGCATGCAGGGCGTGGGCGTCATCGCAGCGAAGCGTGACATCGGCGGACTTGCCGATCTGGTCTTGCTTGCTCCAGCCGGTGGCGTCGGCGAGCATGAACGCGGTCTGGGCGCCCTTGGGCGCGACTTCTATCCAACGACCGATGCCGCCCATGCCTGGCTGATCCGCGCCTAGCTCGAACCCGAGGGTGTCGACGTAGAAGCGCTTGGCGCGGTCCTGGTCTGCGACGTAGAGCGCGACGGTGTGTAGCTCTGTGATCACTGCGGTTCCTCCTCGGTTGTCGTCGAAGGCGCCATCTGGGTGTCTCAGTTCCCTGTCGCGGCGTGTTCGTTCGTGGTAGCCCGTGCGCGGCTCGATCAGCTCGACCGGGTTGCCGAGCGGGTCCTGCAGTAAGACCGTGTCCACCGTTATCCCGGCCGCCGATCTGCTGTCTCGAGCCGTGCGCCGACCTCGGCGCCGTGCGTCCATCGCGCGGTTCATCAGCTCATTCGTCTCAAGGATCCAGCCCGTCCGACGCAAGGACGCAACACTACGACAGTGATTCAACGCCTCCCCGCCCGCGACCCAACGCTAGAGGCAGGCGACTGGCAAGCAGCGATCCGAGCGCTGGCAGCGATCGAGCGCCCGTCGGCCTCGGAGGGCGAGCGCCTGGCGGCGGACTGGATCGCCGCGCGCCTCCGCGCGCTGGGATGCGAAACGAGCGTCGAGCAGGAACGTGCGCACGGCGGCTACTGGTGGCCCCTCGCTTTGGCGAACGCCTCAGCGCTCGCAGGGGGTGCCGCGGTCCTGCATCGACGCAGCAAGGCCTCGCGGGCGGCTGCGGCATTGCTCGCCGGGGCCAGCGCGGCCGCGCTGTGGGATGACCTGAGCCACGGGCGGCGCTGGTTCCGGCGTACGCTGCTCCGCCACCGCGCGACCTGGAACGTGCTCGCCGAAACGGGCGATCGCACCGCGCAGCGCACCTTGGTGGTGATCGCTCATCACGACGCCGCGCACTCGGGGCTCGTCTTTCACCCGGCGCTCGGGCAACTCGGGCCGCGGCTCGCACCCCGCGCCCACGCGCGCTCGAGCCACACCGTGCCGATCCTCTACGCAGTGTGGCTCGGACCTGTGCTGATCGCCGCCGGAGCGCTGCTCGGTGCTCGCCGGCTGATCCACTGCGGGGTCGCGCTGGCACTCGGCACCGTCGCCGCGATGGCCGATATCGGTACTCGCGCAGTGGTACCGGGCGCCAACGACAACTTGAGCGCGGTCGGCGCCCTGATCGCACTCGCCGCGGCGTTGCGCGATCGTCCGATCGAGGGTGTGCGCGTGCTGCTGCTGTCCACCGGCTCGGAGGAGTCGTTTAGCGAAGGGATGCAGGCGTTCGGGGACCGGCACTTCGGCGAGCTTGATCCCGCCTCCACGGCCTTCCTGTGCCTCGAGTGCCTCGGTGGTCCGGAGCTGATCGTGCTCGAGGGCGAGGGGATGCTGCGCATGCGTGACTATCCTCCGCAGATGCGCGATGCGCTGGCGGACGCAGCAGCCGACGCTGGCGTACACATCCGCCGCGGACTGCGGACGGTGGCCGCGACCGATGCGATCATCGCGCTTCGGGCCGGCTTCCCGGTCGCGACGCTCGCATCGGTCGACGAGACGAAGCTTCCAGCCAATTATCACTGGCCCACCGATATTCCCGACGGCCTGCGCTGGCAGACGATCCAGGACGCGATCGCGGTCTCCGATCGGTTCTTGCGCCGCCACGCGGCCGGGGATACTCTGTCGAGGGTGCCTTGAGCAGAGTGGCGTCCCGCAGTGTTCACGACCATGTCACGCCAGCGCTTCTTGCTCAGCCTCGATGTGCTCGCCGCCGCGGTGCTGTTGATCGTGTCCGCCGCTGCGTTCGGCCCCCAGGCGACCAAGGTCGAGCGCCTGCCACGCGAGCTCACGTAGCCAGCCGCCAGCTGATCATGGCTTCGTGAGCGCTGCACAGCGGGGTGCTGACCCCGTGGTAACGGGGATCGGGGCGGTGACTCCGCTGGGGCTCGATGCCCGCGATACCTGGCGAGGGCTGATCGCGGGAGCGTCCGGGATCGGGCAGCTAATGAGCTTCGACGCCTCCGCGCTGCCGGTGCGAATCGCCGGCGAGGTGAAGGGATTCGACGCAGACCGCGTGCTGGGACTGAAGCGCGCCCGCCGCTCAGCGCGCTTCTCGCAGCTCGCGCTGCTGGCCGCGCGCGAGGCGGTCGCTGACGCCCGCCTTGGCATCGACGCCGGCGATGAACGGGTCGGAGTGATCGTCAACACGGCGGTCGCCGGCGTGCCGGAGACGCAGGCAAACGTGGAGTCGCTGCTGACCTCCGGTCCCCGATCCGTCAGCGCCTATTACGTCCCGTCCACTATTCCGAACATGGCCGCGTGCGAGGTCGCGATCGACCTCGGTGTCCACGGCCCGGTGAGCGCCAGCTCGCTGGCGTGCGCCAGCGGCAACGCGGCCGTGCTCGAGGCACGCCGCCTGATCCTGGACGGCGAGGCGGACGTGGTGATCGCCGGGGGCGCAGACGCGGGAATCTCGGCGGCGATGTTCGCCGGGCTGGCGAACATGGGCGCGATGTCGGAGCGCAATGATGAGCCCGAGCGCGCCAGCCGGCCATTCGACGCCGACCGTGACGGATTCGTATACGGGGAAGGCGCGGTGCTGCTGGTCGTGGAGTCGGCCGAGCATGCTGCGGGACGGGGCGCGCACCCCTATGGAGCGGTGGCCGGAGGGTCGCTGACCTGCGACGCATTTCACATCAGCGCCCCGGAGCCCTCGGGTTACGAAGCCGCGCGGGCGATCCGGATTGCGCTCGACCGAGCAGGGATCTCGGCGCACGAGCTCGACTACATCTGCGCCCATGGAACCGGGACCCAGGCCAATGACGCCGTCGAGACACGGGCGATCCGGGCGGCGCTCGGCGACGCCGCCGACGGGGTCGCGGTCAGCTCGCCGAAGTCGATGGTCGGTCATCTGATCGCCGCGGCCGGCTCGCTCTCGGCGATGGTCTGCCTGCTGGCGATGCGCGATGGGATCGTGCCGCCGACGATCAATCTCGAGCGTCCCGACCCGCAGTGTGACTTGGACTACGTCCCGCAAGAGGCGCGCGAGCTCTCGGTCCAGACCGCGCTCGTGAACGCGTTCGGCTTCGGCGGACAGAACTGCGTTGTGGCGCTGCGTGCGCTGTAGCCTGCCGGCCGTCCGCCATCACGGCCGAGCGCGCTCGGTCTGCGGCACCTACCTGCGCGTGTCCGAATCGCATACAGTCCTCGTGCGATGCGGGCCGTTGTAATCACCAGCCACGGGGGCCCCGAGGTGCTCCAGGTCCAGGAGCGGATCGACCCGCCCGTGGGACCGGGGGAGGTGCGCATCGCGGTCAAGGCGGCGGGAATCAACTTTGCTGACACGCTAGCCCGAACGGGGCTGTACCCAGATTCACCGAAGGTGCCCTGCGTGGTCGGATACGAGGTGGCAGGGGAAGTGGAGTCTGTGGGAGACGGGGTCACGTCGCTTAAGCCGGGGGAGCGTGTGCTCGCAGGTACGCGCTTCAACGGCCAGGCAGAGCTGGTCACCGTGCGGGCGAACATGGCCTACAAGCTGCCCGACCGGCTCTCGTTCGAAGAGGGGGCAGCATTCCCCGTGAATTACGCGACGGCCCATGCGGGACTTGTCGTGATGGGAGGCCTCAAGCAGGGCGAGCGGGTCCTGATTCACGCTGCAGCCGGCGGCGTGGGGATCTCGGCAACGCAGATCGCCAAGCGCCTCGGCGCCGAGGTGTTCGGCACCGCGTCGGCCTCAAAACACGAAGCGATCCGCGAGCAGGGAGTTGACCACGCGATCGACTACCGCAGCCAGGACTTCGCCGACGAAGTGCGCCGGCTCACACGGGGCGAGGGGATAGACGTCGCCTTCGACGCACTGGGCCCTTCGAGCTTTCGCAAGGACTACCAGCTGCTCCGCCAGGGCGGCCGGCTGGTCATGTACGGCGCCTCAGAGGTGCAGACGGGGGAAATGCGCAGCATCCCGGCCGCCCTCAGGACCCTCGCTAAGAGCCCGTTCTCGTCGATGCCATGGTGGAAGGGGCTAGGGGTGATGAATGAGAACAAGGGTGTCTTCGGCCTCAACATGCTCTCCTGGTGGGACGCCGAAGGGAGTCTTGACCGCGTGATCGAGCCGCTGATACCGGGGCTCCAAGCGGGCGACCTGAAGCCGGTTGTCGCCGCGAGCTTCTCATTCGACCGTGCCCCTGACGCACACCGCTTCATCGCCGAGCGGCGCAACGTCGGCAAGGTCGTCCTCGTTCCGTAGGTCCCGCCCGGCAAACCATCAGCGGTCTAGCCGAGCGCTGTCAGCAGGCCCTCGGCAGGAGCTGGACGGTCGGCGGGCCTACCGACCGCGATCGAGCGGCGCGCCGGCGAACCCGAGCTCGTTCCCGTCGGGGTCCCGGTAGACCAACTTGCGAACGCCGTTCGCGTATGTCTCGCGCTCGTGGGGCTCCAGGCCCCGGGCGGCGATCGCTGCAGCGCGGACATCGAGGTCATCGAGGAAGACCGTCACGACGGACTTGCCGGCGCCGTCGGGATTCTCCACGACGTAGACCGACCGGTCCTCGGCGAGCGTCCACACCGCCTCCGTTGCGTGCGGGAAGAACGTCGGCTCGCCCAGCAACTGCTCGTACCACCGGCGGGCGACGTGGAAGTCCCGCACCCGTAAACCCGCGAAGAGGTGCAGCGACATGGCGGCGAGTCTAAGGCCCGCCTCTCCCAGCGGTACTGTTGGATACCGCAATGGCAGTGGCTCAAGACCTGTACCAGGCTCAGCACGACCGGCTGCTCGACGGGCTCGCCGCTTCGATTCGGGAAAAAGGGCTGGCGCAGACACAGGTCGCGGACGTCGTCCGCCACGCTCGAGCCTCGCGGCGGACGTTCTACAAGCACTTTCCCGACAAGGAGTCCTGCTTTGTGGAGCTGACGAACGCGCTTTCGAAGCTGCTGCTCGAGAGGGTCGATCAGGCGATCGATCGTGATGATCCGCTGGAGGTCCAGATCGACCAGGCGATCGACACCTACGTCGACATCCTGGTCGATGAGTCGAACCTGACCGCCACGTGGGCGAGTCCTTCGCTGGGTGAGCGCGTCGTCATCGCCCAGCGAGATGGAGTCGAGCGCTACGCGCAGCTGCTGGTCGATGTCGTCGCCGCTGATGCCAACCGCGACCCGGATATTGAACCCGTGTCGCTCGCTCGGGCATACATGGTCGTCAGCGGCGTACAGCAGGCGATCATTCGCGCCGTGGCGCACGGCGAGGACCTCGCCCAGCTCGCCACCGAGATCAAGGACTTCATGAAGGCCGTGCTTGTGTCTCAGCCGGCAGCCGCTCGCTGAGCAGGCCGCAGCGCCCCCTCGTCGGCGGATTCGCCCTCGGCGAAGTGCATGTGATCGCCGACGGGACCGTCCAGGAGAACCTTCCGGTCTCGCAGATAGTCCATGTTCAGCTCCCACGGGGGGGTCACGCCTTGACTGGGGAACTCGTGCATCGAGCGCAGCACATAGCCCGCGCCGAATTCGAGCAACGGTCGCCTCGGCGCCTGCGGGTCGGGCGATTCGGGCAGGCAGTAGGAGTAATCGTGCTCGTCCATCAGCGTAAGCAACCGGCAGAAGTGCTCGCAGATGAGGTCGACTTTCAGCGTCCAGGACGCGTTGATGTATCCGACCGCGTATAGGAAGTTGGGCATGCCGGTGAGCATCATGCCCTTGTACGTGATCGTCTCGTTGAGGCGAATCGGCCGGCCGTCGACCGCGTAGGAGACGCCTCCGAGCGCCAAGAGGCTCAGTCCGGTGGCGGTGATCACGACGTCGGCTTCGAGGGCGCTGCCGGACTGCAGTTCCGCGCCGTCCTCGGTGAGGGTCTCGATGCGGTCGGTGACGATTGACGCCCGTCCCTTGCTTATCGCCCGGAAAAGATCGCCGTCGGGTACCACGCACATGCGCTGGTCCCATGGGTTGTAAGGGGGATTGAAGTGGGTATCGACGTCATAGCCTTCGGGGAGAGCACGGACGTTGCCCGCCCGGATCAGTTTCCGAACTAATCTCGGCCGCCGGCGCGAGAGCTTGTACACGAGCCTCTGGAGGCGCACGTTCTTCGCTCGCGCCACACGATGCGCCCGGACCGGCCCCAGCCACCTCTTCAACCTCTCCGCGATCGGATCAACCGCCGGGATCGCTACGACGTACGTCGGCGTGCGCTGGAGCAAGGTCACGTGCTCGGCTTTCTCCGCGATCGCCGGAACGATCGTCATCGCCGTGGCACCGCTGCCAACGACCACGACCCGCTTGCCGGCGCAGTCCAGGTCCTCGGGCCAGAACTGGGGATGGACGACTTGCCCCGAGAAGCGCTCTATCCCTGGAAGCTCCGGCACGTAGGCCGAGTCGTAGCGGTAATAGCCACCGGCGCAGAACAGCCACCTCGCGATCACCCGAGTCGGTTCGGAGGCGTGCCCCCGCTCGACCTCGATCGTCCAGCGCGCGTCTGCGCTTGACCATTCGGCCCGCCGGACCCGGTGGCCGAAACGTATGTGATCCTCGATCCCATACTCCGTGGCGGTCTCGCGGATGTAGGACAGGATCGACTCGGCATCGGCGATCGCCCGGTCCTCGAGCCACGGCTTGAAGGCGTAGCAGAACGTGTGCAGGTCGGAATCCGAGCGGATCCCCGGATAGCGGAACAGATCCCACGTGCCGCCGAGCGCATCGCGCGCCTCGAGAATCAGGTAGCTCTTGCGGGGTTGCTTTTGGGTCAGATGAGCAGCGGCGCCGATCCCGGAGATCCCGGCGCCGATGATCAAGACATCGACATGCTCGGTGGTCAAGTGCGCTCCCTTTGCCGCTTTGCCGCCGACCGGGCGGCGAGCGCATCGAGCTTGCCGAGCACGGTCCAGTAGTGGCTCGGCGCCAGCCGGGTGAGGAAGTCGAAGAAGTATGCGTCGGGCCCGACGAGGATCCGAGCCTTGCCCGCATCGACTCCCCTGTGGATGATCTCGGCGGCGCGCTCGGGCGTCGTCCGCACCAGCGCCTCGAACTCGTCCGCGAGCTGCTCCTGTGAGCGCCCAAGCCCGCGCGGGTCGGTGCGGATACGCCCGTTGCGGGCGATGTTCGTCTTGACGCCGCCGGGATGGACGGTTATGGCCCGCACCCCGGTCCCCACGAGCTCGTGGCGCAGCGCCTCGGTGAACCCTCGGACGGCGAACTTCGACGCGCAGTAGGCGCTCTGATGCGGAACGCCCGCCAGCCCGAAGACGCTTGAGGTGTTCACGATCGCGCCCGAGCGCTGTTCGAGCATTATCGGCAGGAAAGCGCGGACTCCGTTGACGACACCCTCGAAGTTGATCGCGTGCAGCCACTCGTCGTCCTCAATTGCGGCTGCCGCCACGGTCGAACTGACTGCGACTCCCGCGTTGTTGAACACTGCCCCGATCGGCGCCGGTGCCCACTCTTTGACGCGCGCGGCGAACGCGAATTGGCCCTGGCGGTCCCGGACGTCGAGCTGCTGGCTGAGGACAGGCCCGCTCAGTCCCGACGCGGTCTCCTCCAGCACGTCGGCCTTCGCGTCGACGATGGCCGTCGGGCAGCCCTGCGCGGACAAACGCTGCGCCAGCGCCCTGCCGATGCCTGAGCCGGCTCCGGTGATGACGACCGTTCGACGCGCCAGCGGCTGAACAGAGCGACTCGACATCAGACGGCGACGGTATCGTCGTGGCGGTCGTGGTTGACCGGGCACTGCGCGGCCGGCGTTTGCCCAGCAGCGCTCGCGGTGCCAAGCGGCCCAGGCCGACGGCGGACGGCGACGATCCCGCCCTTCGCGGGCGCGAATGCAACGCCACGGAAGCTCTCGCGCTCGCCCGACGCGTCAGTGGGCTGAAGCTCAAAGCGGCTTAGCAGCGTCCGCAGCACAACGTCCATCTCGAACTGGGCGAACGCCGCACCGACGCAGCGGCGCACGCCGCCGCCGAATGGGATCCAGGCGTACGTATCGGGCTTGCGCCCAACGAACCGATCCGGGTCGAAGCTGTGGGCGTTGCGATGGAAGCGCTCGTCGCGCTGGGTGAGTGAGATCTCCGTGACCACGCGTGTCCCGGGCGCCAGCAGCCACTCTCCGAGCTGGAAGGGCTCCATCACCGTCCGCCCGGTCGCGCCGATCACCGGACGGAGGCGGAGCACTTCCAGGATCACCGCCGCGCGCAGTGTCGAGCCGCCGTCCACGACCTCCTGCTCGAGCCGCGCCAACACGTGTGGATGGCGGCGCAAGCGCTCGACCGTCCACGCCAGCGCGGATGCGGTCGTCTCATGACCGGCAACCAGCAGCGTCAGCAACTCATCGGCGAGCTCGTCCCGGTTTATGTCGGCTGCGGTCTCCCTTAGCGGCGTCAGCATCGTTGCCAGGATGTCGATCCGCTCACCCAGCTGTGGATCCTCCAGCCGTTTCTCGATCAATGCCCCGACGAGGTCGTCGTAGTGGCGTCGCATGGACGCATAGCGCCGGCCGGGGCTCCACGGCCCGAGATCGCGGCGCAGGAGGGGAGCGGTGACAAGCCGCTGCCCGAGCGCGGTCATCGGCGGCAGCAGCCGCTCGAGCTCGGCCAACTCGGCGCCCTCGGCGCCAAAGACGGCGCGCAGAATGACCCGCAGGGTGATGGTCTGGAACGTCGCGATCGATGGGAACTCGGTCTCCCCCGGCCAACCCGCCATGGCACGCAGCGCCTCTTCCTCGATCAGCCGGTCATAGGAGCGCATGCGGTCGCCGTGAAAGGGCGGCAAAAGCTGACGGCGCTCTTCCATGTGACGGTCCTCGTCCATCGAGAACAGCGAACCCGGGCCCAAGAGGCTGCCCAGCGGGTTCTTCCCAGCATGAAGCACGGCCGGCTTGGCGGTGTAGGCGGCCTTGACGAGCTCCGGGCTTGACACGACCACGGTTCTGCCGATCACTGGCAGGTCGACCGTATAGGCGTCGCCATAGCGGCGCCTCAGCCGCCCCACGGAGCGTCGCTGCGCGAACAGGAACAGCAGGCCGTTGAGAAACCGTGGCGATTTCGGCCCGTCAGGGAGCCGGAAGCTATCGGTGGCCGCCATGTGGGGCCGGCTAGGGGCGGTTGTACTCACAGCTTGCAGCTTCGTGTGCGAACCCGGGTACCGACGAGTACCGGCACCGTTACGGTACGCGTGAGTACCGGCCGATGTCAAGTCCCACTCAGTGAGCTGCGTCACACACTTTGCTGCCGCGGGCGGCGTAACGCGGCTCAGCGCCGGCGCCGTTGGCGGACGGTCGCTGTTACCTCGGAGGCCAGACCGATCGTCGGCCCGCCGATCAGCTCCCAGGAGCGCCCGATGCCGGCGAAGAAAGACGCGACCACCATCCCCGCGATCCAGTCTGCGGCGCTCGCATCGTGGGCGTGCGAGATCAGCCGCACTCCCACGATGAGCTCCACGCAGAAGATGATCACCATTCCGATCAGGAACCCGAAGTCGCGCGTTGAGCGCGGCTGGGACTCGCGAACGCGCGTCAGTGAGAGCAGCGAAGCGGCGACGAAGATCACGCCCACAACACCGACGATAAGAGACGTCCAGCCCAGCTTGTGCCCGGGGATGAGCGCGATCAGAGAAACCGACAGGGAGTTGCTGAACGCCGTCAGGGCGGCGTCCGCTCTGATGCGATGAACCTGCTCGGCCTCGTCGGCCGTCAGTCGGTCGTGCACCACGGAGACCGCGACGAACAGGAGGCCGATCAGCGCGCCGGCCACGCCGGCTGAAGCGGCGAAGAACTCGTGGAGCGAGGAGGGAGTCACGTGGTAGCGACTCCGTATTCAATCGCGGCGGCGCGACCCGGGATCCGCCGGGTCGCGCCACCGCTCACGCCGGCCTACCTCAGCCGAGCAGGCCGCAGCCGATGCACCGCCACGCATCCGTGGCGGGCCGCGAAGTTGGCGGCGTAGGTGTTCACGTAGGCAACGTCGTGCCGCGACTTGCAGTGGATCGCATCGCGTGCCCCCGGCGCGTACACCCGGCCGCCGCGACCGCCTGCCCACACGTGCTTCGGACCATTGTCCATGAAGATCGTGTCGACACCAGGCCCGGCCCACACCCAGTCGTTTCCACGACCGACGGAGAGCTTGTTCTTACCGGGGCCACCCCAGACGCGATCGTTGCCGTTGCGAACGTTGAGCTGGTCGTTCCCAGGACCGCCGTAGGCCCGGACATTGCCGTCGGCGTCGGTGATGCGGTCATTGCCCGCTCCGCCGTCGATGCAGTCGTCGCCGCCACCGCCGTTGATGACGTCATTGCCGGCCAAGCCCAAGATCCGCTCTGGGCGCCTGGTGCCGTTGATGTGATCCGCCCCGTTAGTACCGACGATCACATAATCCGGACCAGGTCCGTACAGGCAGCCACTGTGGTACTGCTGGAGCGCTTCGCTCAGCGGGATGACCGTGCCACCCGTCGGCCCGGCGAAAGGCTTGCTGATGAAGATCACTCCGCCGCCCGGGAGCACGATTTCGCAATTCTGATCGGCAGGGTTGTAGGTGGAACCGTTGGGACAGATGCTCAGGCCGCCGCCGCTGCCGCCACCATTGCCGCCGCCGCCGGTGCCGCCACCGCCACCGCCGCCGCCACCGCCGCCGCCACCGCCACCGCCGCCGCCACCGGAGCCGGCGCACGGATTGGCGGAGGCCTCGGTCACCTGGGACTCACCGACGACGACGTCGGCCAGCCCCGCCAGGTGCACGTCGAGCACACGCTCGGTGAGCGAGGTGGGGGTCTGGATCCGCTCGTTGACGCTCACGTAGGAGCCACCACCGAGATCCAGGGTCTGGTTCTGGTTGGGCGTGATCGTCACCGGCTGACCGTTGAGGTAGAGGAGGTCAAGATTCGATGTTCCGCTCGCGACGGGTGTGCCGTTGTAACAGCCGTAGGTCGCATACGAGTAGATCGGCCCGGCAATTACGATGCTCCCGCCGGAAGTGGGGATCGTCACGCCGTTGACCGATGTCAGCGCCGCAGCGTTGGGTGCCGAGGTCTGGGACGTATACGCCGCCACCGGACCGGCAGTAAGGATGGGATTGCCGACCGTCGGTATCGAGACGGAGCTCAGGCCCTGCTGATCGTCCGAGCAGGGGGCCGTCTGGTTGTTTGCAATCAGGGGTTCGAGCAGCGTGTTGTCAAGAAGGCCCACGCGGGCCACCGACGCCCGGCAGCCGAATGGCGAGCTCGCGGCGCTCGCCGTGCCAGTGATACAGAGCAGCGAGACAACCGTCGCCGCCATCGCCAATGCGCCCTTCCGTGTGAACCTCAAGGTCAGCCTCCTGTCGGACTTGAGCTAAATGCAGCCGTGCAAGCTTCCAGCTGTTGCAGCTGTCACTCGCCGGCAGACTTAACGCGGTAGATCCGTCCAGGGCGCCACATGGCGAGAATCCGAATCGCTTCTGCTACTCAAAACTCCAGAAAATCGATGCATGCGGGGCGAAAGACGCGCCACATGAGGGCTAGACGCCCGCCGCGGCAGCCGGTCAGAGCCCCCGCGGACGACCGGCGCTCCCATCGAAGAGGTTCCGCGGGGGCCTACTCGACCGCCATCACGACGACCGTCGCGTCGTCCTCGAGCGGTTCCGCCCAGCACTCCGCTACAGCGCGCTGAATGGCCATCGCGGTCGCCGCCGCGGTTGGATTCGCGGCTCGCTCGAGTGCACGTTTGACCCCGTCCACGCCGAATGTGCCGCCCCCCTCCAGACGCCGGTTGATGATCCCGTCCGTCATCAAAATCAAGCGCTGTCCGGCAAACAGCTGACGGCTCGTCAGCTCGAATCGCGGCGCGGCGCCCCCGGTGCCCAGGGCAGGATGCCGAGGCCCCGTGAGCTCTTCCACGGCGCCGTCCGTGTCGAGGAGATAGGGCGACGGGTGGGCGCAATTTGCCCACGTAAACGTCGCGGTCGGACCCCTCCACCGCGCGAAGACTGCTGTGACGTAGAAATCGTCGTTGTCGAGGCGCCGAACCGTCTCGTGCACGGCCGTGAGCGCTTCCTGCAGGTCCCGGCCGCTCCGACGGGCCGCCCGAAGCGCGCCGAGCGCAGCGGCCCCGAGCCCGGCCGCAGTCGGCCCGTTGCCGGCGGCGTCGGCGATAGCCAACCAGGCACCGTCGCGGTTCTCCACGAAGTCGAACCAGTCGCCGCCCACTTCGTAGCTCGGCAACAGGGCGCCGGCCACCTGGCCTCCCCCGAGACGGGCGATCCGTGGTGGGAAGAGGTGCTGTTGCACCTCCGCCGCGGGCGTCGTCGGCTTTCGTCGCCTAGCGGCTTCGATGTAGTCCGTGTAATCGTTCGCCAACTCCAGCGCGGCCGCTCCCTGTCTGGCGATGTCGTCGAGGGCCGCCAGGGGCTCGCCGATGCAGAGCATGAGGGCGGTGACCCTCCCGCGCAGCCAAAGCGGCTCGGTGACGCAGCCCGGAAGCTGACTCTGCAGACGGTCTTCGAAGTCGGGCAACCCTTCGGGAACGATCTCGGGGCCCAGCGCCGGGGGAGAATCGAGACGTTCAGGAAATTCTTCTGTTCCGGCCAGGCGCAGGAGGTGCGAACCGTCGATGTCAACGACGTAAAGCGCCACGGCCACGCCGCCCACCCGCCTAGCCTCGGCCACCAGCTGGTCGGGCACCAGATGTGGCGGGACTTCGTCGAGGACGCGCGTGACTTCGAGCGCGAGCGGCGAGTCTCGTCCTAGCTGCCCCGGAGAGCGGAACGGCATCGTCGCTACCCGGCCGCGCGCGGGGACCGGCGCGCCACGTTGCCCGTCGTCTAGGTCGGCCAGCGCCAGTTCAAGGGCTTCTCGAGTCGGAAAGTGCCGGTAGAGCGTGGACCGGCCGACATTGGCCGCCGCCGCCAGCTGGACCATCGATACCCGTCGGTCCCCCTGCAGCATCCGTGCCGCGCGGAGAATGCGCTGCCGACTGGCCACGGCGTCGGCCCGCATCTGCCCGCTGCCGGATTCCCTGCCCAAATCGCGATCTGGTATCGGCGCCGATTCCGCCATCACTTCACTTGTACCACCTAATGGCGACGATGTTGAGAACGAGGGTCGACTGTCCCGCGTTGGCCAATTAACTGGGACAGCTGTTTCAAGTCCTCTCGCCCAGGGAAGCTCGAGCCCACCCATGGAAGAAGGAGGATGAGGATGTCTGTGCTGGCAATCATCGTGATCGCGGTCGTCGTCGTGGCCCTGCTGGCGGCGGTGTTCGTCTTCTTGCCGCTTGTGCGAGAGCGGGCGCGACTAAAGGGCCGCGAGCGGGAGCTCGGCCAGCGACGCGAGCGGGTCGTCTCACAGCAGCGCGAGGAAGCCGACGCGCACGTCGGTCGTGCGGAGGCGGCCGAGCAGCGGGCCCGGATCGCCGCCGACGAGGCGCGCCGCGAGCGGGTCGAATCCGATCTACGGAGGGAGCGAGCGGATCTGCACGAACGCGGCCTGGCCGATGACGAACTGATCGAGGACCACGAGCGCGAGCGCTTCGCCGGGACTTCCGCGATCCCCGCGGAGGATCAGGCACACGAGCGAGATCGCTAGGAGAGGAGGACCGGTGGAAAGCACACCCCAGGCTCGAGACGCGCAGCTCTCGCAGGCATCGGTAAGCGAGCTCGTCAAGCAGCTCTCCGAACAGACCAGCCACTTGGCCCGCCAGGAGGTGGAGCTGGCCAAAGCGGAGCTCGCCATGAAAGGAAAGCGGGCCGGCATCGGTGCCGGGATGTTCGGCGCGGCGGGCTTCATTGGCCTCTATGGGGTTGGCGCGCTGATTGCTGCGGCGATTCTCGGACTGGCCACGGCGGTGGCCGCATGGCTCTCGGCACTGATCGTCGCCGCGGTCCTGGGCGCGCTCGCCGGGGCGCTCGCGCTCCAGGGCAAAACGAAGGTTCAGCAGGCGACACCGCCGGTGCCGGAGCAGGCAACTGACAGCGTGAAGGAGGACGTGGAATGGGCGAAGAGCCGCGCAAAGGCAGCACGACAGTGACCGAGCAGGCGGAGCCCGAGCAGATTCGCGAGGAGATCGAGCAGACCCGGGAAGAACTCGGCGACACGGTCGAGGCACTGGCGGAAAAGACCGACGTCAAGGCCCAGGCCAAGCAGCGGCTGCAGGAGACGAAAGCCGCGGCGGCGGAGAAGAAGGAGCAGCTGCTCGGAAAGGCCAAGTCAGCTTCGCCCGACACGACGAATGAGGCGGCCGCGCAACTGTCTCAGAGCGCCCGCGAGAACCCGCTTCCGCTCGCGGCGCTGGGGGCGTTCGCCCTTGGTTTCCTGGGCGGCCGGATCAGCAAGCGCTAGCTCTGAGGAGGAACGAGAATGACGACCGGCAGCTACAGGGGCGGGGCTTCAGCGGACAGGCAAGAACCCCCTGCGAAGCCCACCGATCTGGGTACACGCTCCTGGTTCGGAGTGTTCACTCGCACGCTGCGCGAGTTCCGGGCCGACAACGTCACCGACATGGCGGCAGCACTCACCTATTACGGAGTCCTGGCGATCTTCCCCGCGCTGATCGCCCTGCTGGCGATCCTGGGGCTCGTCGGGCATTCGGCGACGCAGCCGCTGATCTCCAATCTCGAGAAGTTGGCGCCGGGACCGGCGAAGCAGATCTTCACCAGCGCCGTCACCAACCTCCAACACAGCCGCGGTGCGGCGGGGGTCCTGTTCATCGTCGGGATCGCTGGGGCGGTGTGGTCCGCGTCCGGCTACATCGCTGCCTTCATGCGGGCCTCGAACACCATCTATGACATCGAGGAGGGCCGCCCGGTCTTCGTCACCATCCCGGTGAGGGTCGGCGTGACTGTCGTGCTGCTGCTCCTGCTGGCGATCAGCGCGATGGCCGTCGTTGTCACCGGCGGACTGGCCACCCAGGTCGGAAAGCTGCTGGGGATCGGAAGCACCGCGGTGACGGTGTGGGACATCGCGAAATGGCCGGTGCTGTTGTTGATCGTGAGCTTCATGTTCTCGATCCTCTACTGGGCAGCGCCAAATGTGCGTCACCCCGGATTCAGGTGGCTCAGCCCTGGTGGAATGTTCGCGGTCGTCGTGTGGCTGATCGCGTCAGGTCTGTTTGCCCTGTACGTCGCCAACTTCTCGTCCTACAACAAGACGTACGGCGCATTGGCAGCGGTGGTCATTTTCCTCGTCTGGCTGTGGATCTCGAACATCGCCGTTCTGTTGGGGGCCGAGTGGAACGCTGAGCTGGAGCGCGGTCGACAGATCGAAGCCGGCCATCCCGGGGATGAAGAGCCGTTCGTGGAACCGCGAAGACAGCCCAAGGCAACGAGCGGTTAGGAACGCTGTCCGTGTACGACGGCGAGGAGGTCTCGAGGTGAGCAAGGTCTTGTTCGTTCCATTCAGCGTGATCAGCGGGTTCTTGGCCGGCAAGCTCGCGACCGCTCTGTTCGAGCGGACGTGGCGGCTGATCGACAAGCAGGAATCGCCGGAGCCCGATCAGCGTGGCGTGCGGTGGACCAAGTTGATCGCCGCCCTCGTCCTGGAGGGAGCTATCTTCCGCGCTGTGCGCGGTGCGTTTGACCGGGGAGCCAGAGAGCTCTTCACGAGGGCCACCGGGACTTGGCCCGGCGAAGAGGCGCCCAAGGCGACCTGACCCCTGGCGGACGGGCGTGGTATCCCGCTAGGCGCCCCATCGACACAGGAGGGTTTGCGGTGAAGCTGTCCCGTCGGGTCGCGCGCTTCAACAGGCTCATCACCAACCGGATCCAGGGCACATACGCTTGGCTGGTTCCGCCGTGGACGGTCATCCTGCACCGGGGACGGCGCTCGGCGCGCCGGTACCGGACTCCGGTGTTGGCTTTCGGACACGACCAGGCGCTGATCGTCGCTCTGTTGTACGGCGATGAATCCGACTGGCTCCGAAACCTTCGTGCCGGGGGCGGCCAGGTGATCCGCGCCGGACGGACCTTCGGCGTCGGCGAGCCGCAGGTCATCGACACCAACGGCGCCGACGTTCTCGCTGCGCTCTCGGCCCCCACCCGCGCCTACTGCCGGCTGGCCGAAAAGCTGGTGATCCTTCCGCTCGGCGAGCGTCAGCCCGGGTTCGGGCCTCGGCTCGGGCCGAACTAGCAGCCAACTCCCGAGTCAGCTGACCGCCGTCACCTCGGCGCCGGGCAGCGCCTCGATCAGCGAATCCGTCTCGATCGCAAACACCTCATGCGGCGTGCCTGCGGCGGCCCATACGACCTCGAACCGGCGCAGTGACTCGTCGATCGTCGTCGGCAGCGAGACGTCGTGACCCAGCGGCGGCACGCCGCCGATCGAGAAGCCGGTGGCGGCGCGTACTCGCTCCGCCGGCGCTGGCACCAAGCCCAGCCGTGGAGCGTCGACGCGGCGGTCGCCAGCGCATAGGACCATTACCGCCTCGTCGCCGCGGAGGAACAAAAGCGACTTGACGATCTGTCCCACCTGCACTCCGAGGGCCGCGGCGGCGAGCGGCGCGGTGCGGGCCGAGTCGCTTAGCGTCCTGACCTCGATTTCAAGACCTCGCTGCCGAAGCCGCTCCGCGAAGCGCGCCGCCGTGGGGTGCATGCCCCGGCAACCTACAGTTTCAATCGTGTACCGCCTTGGCAGGTCGCTCCGTCGCCGCGCACTGATGGACGGCCCCTTCGGTGCTCTCCCCGACCGCCGCCGGCGGCGCTGGGTCCGCCTTCTCACCGCGGCGATAGTCGCGGAGCTCGGTTGTTCGTCCCGCTCGAGCGCAGAGCCAAGAGTCGGCCGACGTTGCGCGACCGGGCTCGGGCCTCGCAAGCGGTCGCTGGCACGAGCGCAACGCCGAGCTGCTCGGCCTCGAGCAGGCCGAGCTAGGCGCGAGACTCCTCGTCGCCGGCCCGAGCTAGAGCGTCGAGCTCCGCCAGCGCCGGCAGTCCGTCGATGCTCCGCCCGTTTTTCTCTCTGCGCTGGGCCTCGTAGCCTTCGACTCCCAGCGTCCGGACCTTCTTGGCCGCCGACAGCGCGTGATGCTCGCGCATGCCATCGAAGCTCATCAGCGGCACGCCGTAACCGCAGGAGTCGGCGATGCGGTGGACGTTGATATCGACGATCGCCCGGCGGGCCTCGGGCACGGACAGATCCTCAAACTCCGCCTCTGCCAGCAGCTGCTCAAAGCGCTCCTCGTCGGCGAACACCACGCTGCCCTCTCCGTGCAGCCTCAGGATCCGGGGCGGGCCCTGGAAGGCGCAGAACATGACCACGATCCGTCCGTTCTCCCGAACGTGAGCGATCGTCTCCGCACCGCTGCCGCTCACGTCGAGATAGGCGATGTGATGGGGGCCGAGCACGCGCAGCGATCCGATCGGTCCCTTGGGAGAGATGTTCACATGACCAACCGCGGACAAGGGAGCCGTGGCCACGAAGAACATCGATTGACGTCCGATCCAGGTGCGCAGGTAATCGTCGATCTCCTCGTAGACGCGTCCCATCGGCGCTAACTGTAGACCTCGGCCCCGCGGGCCAGCAGCCGTAGCCTCGGGAGCGCAATCAGAGCCGCGGGCAGCGGAATCCAGAACGTGAAGAGGCGATAGACAACGACGCCGAGCGTGGCCGGCGCCAGCGGAACCGCGGCCACATACCACAGCGTCGGGACGAGGGCCACCGTCATCACCCCGGCACCGGCGAGCGGCGCCGTACGCCGGGTGAAGATCATCCCCGTCCCCAGCGCCACGATCACCGAGAGCGCGCTCATCTGAACGCGGAACGCGGCCGTCGCCGCCCACAGCGCGAGCATGTCCGCGCCCCAATAGAGCGCCATGCCTGCGACCGCCAGCCCGTGCTGCCGTGGCCTGGTCAACACCACATTGATCAGATGCGCGGTATCGAAGAACTTGGCCAGCCCATCGCGCCAGCCGCCGCGCCCGCGTAGACGATCGCGGTAGCGCTCCGCCAGCAGGATCCCGATCACGAACGCCGGCAGCGGGATGACCGCCCACGGCCAGGTGAAGCTGGGACGCGGTATGACCACGCCCGTCAGCAGCGCGACGATCGATGCCGGACAGACGATCAGCGCCAACACGCCATGCTCGAAGGCTGCGAGGGCCCCTACCCGTACGTTCGCCTCGCGCTCGTCGGCGCCCCCGGCTCGCATCGCCACCTGGTCGAGCGCCGTTCCTCCGTGGGCCAGAAAGCCGCCGAAGTTGGCGACCACCACCGCGAACAACGAGCGCCCTTCGAGCCTCGGACCTTCCTCGGCGAGTTTGATCCCCCGGTAGCCGAAGAAGTACCCCACTAACGACAGCGCCACCGCGCCGAGCGACAGTGCGAGCCACCACCAGTGCCCGTGCGTCAGGCTGTGCCCCACGGCGTCGAAGCCGGCGACGTACGCCATCCCAAGCGCTCCCGCCATCGACAGCGCCGCCGCCACGGCCATCAGCGAGACGAGCTGAGCACGGTTGCGGTGAACGTGGTGGGTCGAGAGGAAGCGCATCGAGGTCTGGATCGGATGCGGGTCGGACGCCCGCTACGAGCGGTCCTCGCCCTGCTCCCGCTCCTCGCCCTCGTCCCCTCCGCGCTCCGCGTCCTCTCCCCCGTCCCCGCCTTCCTCGTTCTCGTCGCGCACGTTCTCACGGTCCATGTCCGGCAGCGGATATTTCTCAACCGCCCACGGCGGCTCTTCCATCGTCGGCGGCTGGGCATCACGAGCTTCGCGGGACAGCGCGATGTCCTCGTCCTTGGTCTCGGTGGCCAGCCCCTGAACGCGCTCGAGGCCGTAGTGACTGTGCAGCTGGTCGGCGTCCTCGTCGCTGATCTCGTTGCCGTCCGGCTCGATCTCCGGGGCCTCGCCGACATGCTCCCTCTCATAAACGACTCGTAGTCGGCCGTTCTCGTCCTGCGCGTCGTGCAAGGGGATGAACACATGAGAGCCCAGCGGACCGATACCGGTTTTCACCTTCGCCCAGCTCGCCCGCTCCTCGTGCTGATGGATGAACAGGGCCTCGATCTTCCCGATCTTGTCGCCGTGGGAATCGATGACGTCCATGCCCACGAGGTCCTCCTGAGTCAGCTCGCGAGGTTCGAGCTCCTCCTCCGACTGCCCGTCCTGCTCGCCGCTCTGCTCCGGCTCAGCCCGCTCGCCCTTCGCCTCGGCCATACCCACTCCTTTCGCTCACCCGGCCGCTACCCGAGCCTAGGTGGCGAGAAACCACGCCGGCGTATTACGTCGGGCCTCTAAGATCGGCTGAGCTGTGCCCATGCTGGCGATGGAGCTGATCCCGAGCATCCGCGCGCGGCTCGTGCAGCTTGAGGCCCAGCGCTCGCAGGAGCCGCACCGTCGCCGCGACCCGCTCGCCAGCGGCCACCGCGCAGCGCTGTGGCGCGCCCAACAGCACGCAGCGCGGCTCGATCACACGCTCGAGGACCTGCGCCGGTACTGCCTCGAATCGCTGCGCTCGTGGCGGCTTCTCGACGAGCGCGACGAGAACGAATACCTGCGTGGCTACCGTCAGGGCTTCCAAGCGGTCCTCAGCGACATCCGCGCCGCCGAGACCCGCCGAGGCTGAACGCCGCGGGCATTACTCTCCCCTCAGGATGCGTCGGATCCTCGTTCCGGGATCGGTCACGTTGGTCGCCGCAGCGCTGCTGGCGCTGCTGGTGTTTGCCGTGGCCACTCAAGGCACCAGTACATCGCTCGACGGGCAGCTGTCACGGGGCGTCCGTCCCCCGGCGCCCCAGGCCGGCTCGCGGCTTCCCGGCCTCGGGTCCTCGCATGGCCTGTCGCTGGCCAGCCTGCGCGGCAAGGTCGTAGTGATCAACCTGTTCGCGTCCTGGTGCCAGCCGTGCCTCGCCGAGGCGCCGATCCTCGAGCGGACCCAGAGGCAACTCGCCCGCCAGGACGGCACCGTGCTGGGCGTTACCTACCGTGACACAACGAGCGACGCCGAGCAGTTCGTCCGCCAGGAGCGCATCAACTACCCGGTGGTCCGTGACGTGAGCGGCAGCTTCGCCCGCGCCTACGGCGCCAATGGCATTCCCGAGACGTTTGTGCTTGACCGAAACGGACATGTGGCCTGGGTTCGGCGCTACCAGCTGGCGGGCTCGGCCCTTCAGCAAGAGCTCTCACAACTGCTGGGAGCAAGCGCGTGAGACGCCTCACGACGATCGGCGTGTCGCTGATCGTCGCGGCCGCGCTGGCGCCGGCCACGGCAGCCGGCGCCCCGCAGCAGCGTGTCTCGCTGACCGACATCGAGAACGACGTCATGTGCGTGGTGTGCAACACGCCGCTGGCCGTGTCGCAGTCGCCCCAGGCCGACGCCGAGCGGCAGTTCATCCGCGGTCTGATCGCCCGAGGCGAGACCAAGGCCCAGATCGAGCGGGCGCTGGTGGGCCAGTATGGGCCGTCCGTCCTGGCGCTCCCTCCCGCCCATGGCTTCAACCTGACCATCTACGTGCTCCCGCCGGCGATCCTGGTGGCCGGAATCGCGGCTCTGGCACTCGTCTTGCCGCGGTGGCGCCGGCGCACGAGGGCGGCGCCGGGAGTCGCCGCGGACGGTGCCGCGGCCCCGCTCGAGCCCGCCGACCAGCGCCGGCTGGACGAAGACCTGGCGCGTCACGGGCCCTAATTACGCTACATCGAGTCCGGCGCGCTCACCCCCAGCAGCCCGAGCGACACGGCAATCAGCTGCCCGGCGGCCGCGGAGAGCGCGATGCGCATCGACTCCACCTCCGGCGGCGAGCCGATCACCCGGCAGTCACGGTAGAACGCGGTGAAGTCCTGCGCCAGCTCCAGCGCGTAGGCGGCAATCCGGTGTGGAGCGCGCCGTGTCGCGGCTTCCAGCACGTCATCCGGAAAGTCGACCAGCTTCTGGATCAGCGTCCGCTCGGCGCCGTGAAGCTCGCCCGAGCCCCATGACTGGCCGCCGCCTGGGCCGGCCGCCTCGGCGATGCGCTCGCCGGGCACGCGACGCAACATGGACGCGATGCGGGCGTGTGCGTACTGGACGTAGTAGACGGGGTTCTCCGCCGACTGCCGCCGGGCAAGGTCCAGGTCGAGATCGAGCGTGCGGTCGTGCGAGCGTTGCAGCATGAAATAGCGCGTGGCGTCGACGCCGATCTCGTCCAGCAGCTCATCGAGCGTCACGAACGTCGCCCGGCGCTTTGACATCGCCGCTCGCTCGCCACCCTCGACCAGATGCACGAACTGGATGATCGGCGCCTCAATCATGTCCGGATCCCCGCCCAGGGCGGTCATCGCGGCCTTTAGCTCCCGCACGTAGGCGTGGTGGTCGGCCCCCAGCGGCTGCAGCAGCCGCTCGAAGCCGCGATCGCGCTTGTCGAGTATGTAGGCCAGATCGGAGGCGAGGTAGGTGGGCTCGCCGCTCGAGCGCACCACCACCCGGTCCTTGTCGTCGCCGAACGTCGTCGTCCGCAGCCACGTGGCGCCCTCGGATTGATACAGGTGCCCATCGTCTTCCAACTGCCCGAAAGCGCGGGCGAGCTCGCTCGGCGACCCGGCGTGCAGCCGGCTCTCCGGGAAGAAGGTGTCGTAGTGGACGCCGTAGCGCTCGAGCGTTGCCTTGATCTGCTGGAGCAGGAGCTGCACGGCTCGGTCGGCGACTACGTTGACGTCGGCGGTCGCCGCATCCGGGATGTCCGCCGCGAGAGAGGCGACGTACTCCCCCTGGTAGCCGCCCTCGGGCAGCTCGGCGGCGCGTGCCCGAGCGCGGACCGACTCCCCCAGCAGGTGAATCTGTCCGCCGATGTCGTTCACGTAGTACTCGCGCGAGACAGCGTGGCCGCAGTGCTCGAGGATCCGGGCCAGGGCGTCCCCGTACGCCGCCGCGCGACCGCTGGCGGCCACCAGGGGCCCGGTGGGGTTGGCCGAGACGAACTCGATCACGATCCGCTCCGGCGGATCGGCCTGTGCGCTGCCGAAGCGTTCGCCCGCCTCGAGCGCCGCGCTCAGCGCGCGGCGATGCCAGGCGTCGGACAGAAACAGGTTCAAAAAGCCGGGACCCGCAACCTCCGTGCGCTCCAGCAGCTCGCCAAGCCGGCGGCCCAGCTCTTCGGCCAGAGTGGCTGCGATCTTCGGGGGCGGCTCGCCGAGAACGGGCGCCAGCAGCATCGCCGCGTTGGTGGCGTAGTCGCCCTGGCCGACGCGCTTTGGGCGCTCGAGGCGGGGCTGGGCCGACGGCTCGCCGGCCGAGCCACGGACGGCGGCGGCCGCCGAACACACAGCCGCTCTGAGCTCCTGCAGCGGAGCCACCGTGTCCGAGGAAGCAGTGCTCACGTCGCCTGGGCGCTGGTCGCCGGCTGGAAGGCGGCCTCGAGGCGCTCCAGCGCCTCGGGCGTACCGAGGGCGACGACCAAGTCGCCGGCGCCGATCACCGTCTGCGGCGGGGGCTGGGGCTCCAGCCGGCCGTCCGAACGACGGAGGGCGACGATCACCGAACGGCCCCGAACGTCGTCGATCGTCTTGCCGACGCCCATGCACTCCGCGCACACCTCGATCTCCTCCATCCGGTAGTCCGCAACCTCCACGGCGCCCGCGACCTGCGGATGAAGCGCGAAGCGCGCCATCTCCGTGCCCGAGGTCTTGTAGGGCGAGATCACGCGGTCGGCTCCCGCGCGGAGCAGCTTCTTCTCCGAGTCCTCCGCCGAGGCTCGGGCGATGATCATGATGTCCGAGCGGAGCTCACGCGCCGTGAGCGTGATGAAGATGTTCTCGGCGTCGGAGTCGACGCAGGCGATAACCCCCGCCGCCCGCTCGATCCCAGCCTTGTTCAGGAGTTCGTCGTCGGCGGCCGGGCCCTCCAGATAGCGCACGCCCAGCACCTGGGCGGGCTCTCGGTTGTCGGGGTTGTTGTCGACCACCACATGGGCCACCCCCGCGGCTCGCATCTCGCGCGCCACCTGGCGCCCCACGCGGCCGAAGCCGCAGATGATGAAATGGTCTGAGTAGGAGTCGATCATCCTCTGCGTGCGACGCCCCTCGAGCAGGCCCGATAGTTCGCCCGAGACGAAAAACTCGGCCACAGTCGCAAAGCCATAGAAGAGCGTACCGATGCCCAGGAGCTCGATTGCGACCTTGAGCACCCTCCCCGCCGTGTCCGGCGGATCGGGGATCGAGCCCACGGTGGTGATCGTGTCGAGCGTCCAGTTGAACCCGTAGCCGACCGAGGTCCCCTCGATCGCCGCGTAGCCAAAGCTTCCCGCGATGAACAGCACCAGCAACGCGATCAACAGCAGGCTCAGACGGCGGATGAACAGCTCCAGCTCGCGTCGCGAGGTCACCTGTCGCTCCACCGCGCGCCGATTGCGGATGGCGTCGAGCCGCTCGGCCATCGTCAGTAGTGATAGGGCTCGCCGGCCAGGATCTTGTGCGCCCGGTAGAGCTGTTCCAGCAGCACGACTCGCGCCAGCTGGTGAGGCAGGGTGATGGCGCCCAGCGAGAAGCGGTGGTCGACCTCCGCCAGCTCCAGCCCGTAGGGGCCGCCGATGATGAAACACAGGTTCCGTCCACTGCGCCGGCGCTCTTCCAGGAAGCGACTGAAGGTGATGGAGTCCATCATCTCTCCGTCGTGGTGCAGCAGCGACTTGAATGCGGTCTCCGGCATTCGGCGCTGCGCGCTCTCGCCCTCACGCACCTCGACCAGCTCCAGCCGCACATGACGAGCGATCAGCTTCTGGTAGTGCTGGATGTCGTCTGCAAACGGCGGGCGTAACCTCCCCACGGCGACGACGACGATCCGCACGTTGCGATACTAAACGCCATATGGACGACCTGAACGCCCCCGAGCGCCACATCAACATTCATTTCTCGCCCGAGGAAATGGGCGGCAAGTACGCCAATTTCGCCAACGTCAGTCATTCGGACTACGAGTTCACGATCACCTTCGCCCGCGTGGACCACGAGGTCGAGGAGGAGGAGATCCCGGGCGTCGTCGTGTCGCGCATGAATTTGTCCCCGAAGTTCATGCGTGAGCTGATCGAGGCCATGCAGGACAACTATTCCAAGTGGCAGACCCGCGAGGGCATCAAGAATTTGCCGGAATGGGGCGGCCGCGGCGGCGAGCAACAGCCGGACGAGGAAGAGGATTAACGGGCCGGCCCCGGCTGACAGCCGGGCCGGCCTTTTTATCGGTGGTTGACGGCCGCGGCGATCCGCTCTGCGGTCGACGGATGCGTGGCCAGCAGCGTCCGCGCCCACCACGGAGGATCGAGATCGGCCACGTTCTGGAGCGCGATCGCGCGTTCGAACGAGACGAAGGCCTCCGTGGCGCCCGTGAGTTGTAGTGAGAAGCTGTCGGCGCGGCGCTCGATCGCGCGCGAGAGGCGGTTGGCGATGACGCTCACCGGGGCCGACACCATCGCCGCGGCTAGCGCCAGCGCGGGGAGCAGCGCCGGCCCGCCGTCCCGGGGGCCGAGCTTGGCCGCCATTTGCTTGACGGCGTAGGCACTCGGGCCGGCGACGGTCGCGGCGAACGCCACGCCGCGCACGACGTCACGGTGTCGCACGTGGGCCAGCTCGTGTGCCACTACCACCCGGACCTCGTCGCGCCCGTAGCGGTCGAGCAGCGTGTCGAACAGGACGACGCGCTTGGTCGGACCCAGACCCGTCACGTAGGCGTTGGCGGCCGTCGTGCGCCGGCTGGCGTCGACCGAGTAGACCTCCTTGACCCCTACGCCGGCGGCCGCGGCGAGCGCCAGCACGTCGTCGCGCGTCTCGCCTTCCACAAGTGGCGTGTAGTCGTTGAACAGGGGATCGAGAATGACCGGGCTGAGCGCGGCGAACACCGCGCCCACGAGCACCGAGCCGCCGGCGGCCAGCACCCACCACGTCCGTGGAAAGCGGCGGATGGCGGCGGTGATCGTGCCACCGGCACCGGCGGCCAACACCGTTTCGATCGCCGTGGACTTGACCACATCACCGGCCCATCCCGGCCACGATTGGGTAACGAGACCCACGGCCATCGCCCGCCGTCGCGACGCCGCCGCCAGCGGCAGCGCCAGGGCGGACAGGCCGACGGCCACGGTTCCCCCCGTGATGGCGCCGCCCAGCGCTTCTCGCGCGTGGCGGCGGCGCAACCACGACGGAGGCCGGCGCGCGAGCGAGGCGAGCGCCCCGAGCTCTACTGCCCCGCGGGCCAGCCCCAACGCGACCTGGGGACGGGCATAACGTGCCCCGCGCGCGATCTCCTGCTCAGAGAAATAGGATCGCAGCTCAACGGCCTCGGCACGCCGTGCGGCCGGCCGGGGGCTGAGCAGCCGGACGCCCAGTTCGGCGGCTCCTGCCGCGAGGAACATCGACGAGACGACACCGGATGGCCTATGTGCTCGCCGCACGCGCACGCAAAAGACTGTAGATGTAGGGCATGCGCGTCGCGGTGATTTCAGACATACACGGCAACCGGCAGGCGTTCGAGGCGGCGCTGGACGCGATCGCAGCCTCGGATTGCGAGGAGGTTTGGTGCCTGGGCGACCTAGTGGGCTACGGAGCGGACCCCGACGCCTGCGTGGAGCTCGCGCGTCAGCACGCCGCGATCTCGCTGGCCGGAAACCACGATCTGGTCGTGACCGGCGCGTTGCCGCTCGAGCAGTTCTCCCGTGGGGCCGCGCTGGCGGCCGAATGGACGCGCCAGACAATCACCGCGGATACGCGCGCCTATCTCGAGGGGCTGGAGCCTACGATGCTCGATGAGCCGGTCGGCCTCTACCACGCCAGCCCCCGCGACCCAGTCTGGGAGTACGTGCTCTCGCCGCTTCAGGCGGAGCTGTGCTTGGACGCCCAGCAGCACCGCGTCTGTCTGATCGGCCACTCCCACGTGGCGCTCTCGTTCTTCCGCCAGCCCGGGGATCTGACCACGGGGCAAACACGTGAGGCCGACGATCGGCTCGATCTCGAGTCCGGCGAATGGCTGATCAACCCCGGCAGCGTCGGCCAGCCCCGGGACGGCGACCCCCGGGCCGCGTGGCTCGAGCTCGACCTCGACGGCTGGGAGGCCACCTACCGGCGCACCGAGTACGACATTGCCGGGGCGGGCGCCGCGATCCGAGCTGCCAAGCTCCCGGCGTCGCTGGCCGAGCGCCTGGAATACGGTCAATAGCGCGGGCTTGAGCGGGCTGTCTGGCACCTAACCTGAAGCCAACGGCCGCAGTCTCTAAAGTCATGCCGCGGATGCGCCAGGGACTCCGCGCACTCGCTGCCGGCGGACTGGGATTCGCCGTCTCTCTACTTGCTGCCTGCGGAAGCGGCTCAGGAAGCTCTTCCAATGCTCAGGCGAGCAATCTCTCGAGCCAGGTGGCCCAGGTCTCCCACGAGCTCTCGCAGCACAACTGCACCGCTGCACTGAACGAGCTGTCGGTCCTCTCCCAGGACGTTCAGGGCTTGCCAAGCTCGGTGGGATCGGTGAAGGGCCAGCTGACGCAGGCCGTGAACACCATGCAATCGCTGGCTAACCAGAACTGTCCGTCCGGTCAGACAACATCGACCAACACCACCTCGACGGCCACCACGACGACGCAGAGCACGCCGACCGCCACCACTACCACGCAGACCGTCACCGCCCCGCCGACGAATTCGACTGCAACGACCCCTACCAATACGGGTACTACTTCCACTGGACCAGGGAGTGGCGGGACCGGGCCGGGAGCCGGCCCGGGCAACGGCAACGGCAACGGCAATGGCAACGGCAACGGGTCCGGCGGCAATGGGCCCGGCAACAATGGCCACTAACGCAACGACAATCGCGGGCCGCTATAGGCTCGAAGGGCGCCTCGGAGTGGGCGGGATGTCAACCGTCCACCTGGCGTTCGACCAGCGCCTGGAGCGATCGGTGGCGATCAAGCTGCTCGCCGAGCATCTGGCCGATGACGCAACGTTCGTCTCTCGGTTTCGGCGCGAGGCTCTGGCGGCTGCCCGCCTTGTGCACCCCAACATCGTCCAGGTCTTCGATTTCGGCTTCGACGAGTCGCAGCACCAGCACTTCATCGTGATGGAGCACGTTCCCGGAAACTCGTGCGCCGAGCTGCTGCGCGACAAGGGACGACTGGATGTCAACCAGGCCGTGGGGATCGTCACGCAGGCCTGCCGCGGCCTCGACTACGCCCACCGAAACGGCGTCGTGCATCGCGACGTCAAGCCCGGAAACCTGTTGGTCTCGGACTCCGACGTCGTCAAGCTCGCCGATTTCGGCATCGCCCGCGCGACCGACCAGTCGAGCATCACACAGGTCGGCTCGGTGCTGGGCACAGCGGCCTATCTGGCGCCCGAACAGGCCCGGGGCGAGGAGGCCGGACCGCCAGCCGACGTCTATTCGCTGGGCGTGGTGAGCTACCAGCTGCTCTCTGGACGACTGCCATACGAGGCCAACTCGCTGTCGGAACTCACGCTAAAGCAGCAGCGGGAAGCGCCGTCTCCGCTCGACCAGCTCAACCCCGAGATCTCCCCCCAGCTGAGCGCCGCCGTCGCTCTGGCGCTGTCACTGGACAAGGCCCAGCGGCCAGACGACGCGGGGTTCTCCGAGGCGCTCCGCGACGGCCTGCAGGGCGTGATGCCGGTCGGCGCCGACGCGGCGACCGCCCGCCTCGGCACGCGGTCGACCCGCGTGCTGCAGCAGCAGCAGCCGCCAACCGCCGCGACGCGGCTGCGGGAATCGCCCGCGCCCGCTGGGCGGCGTCCGGCGCAGGCGCCGCGCCGCGCTGCGCCCCCCGCTCCCGCGCCCCGCCGCCGGGAGCCGGTCCAGGAGATGGCGCCGCGCCGCCGAGGCGGAGCAGGACGGGCTATCCGCCGATTGATCGTCCTCGTTGTGCTGCTGACGGTCATTGCCGCCGCGGTGGTCGTCGCGGTCGTGATCTCCACCAGCACCAGCTCCACCGCCGTCCAGATCCGCAACGACGCCACGCACGCGCTCAACAGCCTCCAGGGCCTGATCCACCAGTACACGAAGTAGTCGCTGCCTCGCCCTGGCGCGCGGAGCGCGGCCACCCTCATTACGTGAATCAGCGCCTCGTGGGCTCCGCTACAACCCCCTTTACGTGAATGAGCGCCTCGTGGACCGCGCTACGTGCTGCGTTCGCGGGGCTATAGGCCCCCGAGCGTGACACGTGCCGCAGCGTGCGCGGCGCTGATTCACGTTTTGGGGGCGAGGCCCAAGCGGCCCTGGCGAAGCGCGGCCGCGAGGGGCGCAAGGCGGTCCTGTTCGATCGCCTCCCGCAGCTCGGCCATCAACGCGACGACGAAGCTCAGGTTGTGAAGCGTCAGCAGCCGCACCGCAGTGAGCTCACCCGCCCGCAGCAGGTAGTGCAGATATGAGCGCGAATAGCCGCCGGCGCATGCCGGGCACGCACAGCCGTCGAGCAGTGGCTCGGGACTCTCGCGCCACCGGCCCTTGAAGAGATCCACCCGCCAGCGGGCGGCTGGATCGGGCACCAGCGCCACGCCATGGCGGCCGAGACGCGTGGGCATCGCGCAGTCGAACGTGTCGATGCCCATCTCCACGCCGGCAATCAGGTCGTCGATCTCGCCGATGCCGAGCAGATGGCGGGGGCGGTCGGAAGCAAGCCGTTCCAGCTCGGCGGCCGTCCATGAGACGACCTCGTGCATCTGCTCCTTGTCGCGGCCCAGCGAGCCGCCGATGGCGATGCCCTGGCAGCCGCTGCCCGCGACGACGCCCGCCGAGTGCAGCCGCAGGTCCCGCTCCACGCCGCCCTGGACGATCCCGTAAACCGCCTGCCCAGGCTGCCCGTTCTGGGCATGCCACTGCAGGCAGCGCTCAAGCCAGCGGTGCGTGCGCTCCGTGGAGCGGGCCGTGTACTCCCGCGTGACGTGAAACGGCGTGCATTCGTCGAACGTCAGCGCGATGTCCGAGCCGAGCGCGGCCTGCACCGCCATCGAGCTCTCCGGACCCAGAAAGCGCTCGCGTCCGTCGACGTAGGAGCGGAAGCGGACCCCGTCCTCGTCGATCGCCAGGATCCGGCCCTCTGCCTGGCGGTTCCGGCCGCGTCCCTTGATCTCGTCCGCCACCGCCCCGTGTCCCATCGAGAAGACCTGAAAGCCGCCGGAGTCGGTGATGATCGGCCCGGCCCAGCGCATGAACTCGTGCAGGCCACCGTGCGCGCGGATCACATCGGCACCCGGCGAGAGCATCAGGTGAAAGGTGTTGGCCAGCAGCAGCTGGTAGCCCAGCTCCCCGACCTCTCTGGCTTCCAGCCCCTTTACGGCGCCGCGCGTGGCCAGCGGCACGAAGGCCGGAGTGTCAACAGACCCGTGAGCCAGCCGGAGCGTGCCTGCGCGAGCGCGCGAATCGCCAGAGCGGGCCCGGACCGTGAACACGGTCCGGACCCTACTCAAGCCGGTTACGAGCTGGTCTCGGAGCCCTCGATCGCCTGCGGTTGCTCGCCGACGCTGATCGCGACCTTGCGCGGCTTGCGCTCCTCAGGCTTGGGAATCCGCACCTCGAGCACGCCGCGATCGAAGCTGGCCTTGATCTTCTCGGGGTCAACGCCCTCGGGAAGGGTCAGCGACCGGGAGAACGAACCTGACGAGCGCTCAACGCGGTAGTAGCCCTCCTTGCGCTCCTCGTGCTCGCTCTTGCGCTCGCCGGAGACCGTCAGCACGTTGTCCTCGAGCTCGATGTTCACGTCGCCCTCGGACAGCCCCGGCAGGTCGGCGCGCAGCACGAAGTCCTCGTCGGTCTCGACGAGGTCCATGGCCGGGATCCAGCGGCGCAGTGTGCTGCCGCCATTTCCGCCCGAGGGCGCATCGACCAGCGTGTTGAAAAGCCTGTTCATCTCGCTCTGAAGCGTGTTCAGCTCGCGTACCGGCTCCCATCGGATTAGTGCCATTTGAAACCTCCCTTTCGTACTGGGACCTACTGTGAAAACCACTATAAAATCTAAGTGGATCGTTGTCAAGTTTAGCGGGGACGATGTTTCCCTTGCTGCCTCCACCGCGGTGCCTGGTCACTCACGACGTGGGTCCGGTCCGCCGCTGCCTCAAAAAACGCAGCAAACCCAACGGTCCCTCTCCCGCTGGGCCACATAAGCGTCCCCACGACGCTTATGTGGCCCCGCCCGGCGCGGCGCGGCGGATTTGCTGCGAAATCCGTCCCCCTTTCGGGCGGTGGCCCCACGTTGCCACCCGGCGTCCCGCTCCGCCCGCCCCCTTCGGGCGATACCCCTACCCCCGCCGCCCAGGCAAACCCCCCACCCCCGCCGCCCGGGCAAACCCCCCACCCCCGCCGCCCGGGCAAACGCCCCACCCCCGCCGCCCAGGCAAACCCCCCACCCCCGCCGCCCGCGCAAACGCCCCACCCCGCCGCCCGGGCGGACCCCCTACCCCTCGATCAGCGAGCGCCCCGTCATCGCCTCGGGCTGCTCGATCCCGAGCGCCTCGAGGATCGTCGGCGCCACGTCGGCCAGCACGCCGCCGGCGCGTAGCGACAGCCCCGATACGGTGACGATCAGCGGCACCGGGTTGAGCGAGTGGGCCGTGTTGGGGCTGCCATCCGGCTCGAGCATGTTGTCGGCGTTGCCGTGGTCGGCGGTGATCACACACGCCCCTCCGGACTCGTGGACGACCCGGACCACTCGCTCCAGGCACTCGTCCACCGTCTCGACAGCTCGCACCGCAGCCTCGATCACACCCGTGTGGCCGACCATGTCGGGGTTGGCGAAGTTGATGATGCCGAAACGCGGCGAGTCGGCTTCCCAGGCCTCTACGAACGCTGCCGCCGCCTCTCGGGCGCTCATCTCGGGCTTGTGGTCATAGGTCGGTACGTCGCGCGGCGAGGGAACCAGCTCGCGCCGCTCGCCCTCCTGCGGCTCCTCCTCACCGCCGCCGAAGAAGTACGTCACGTGGGGGTACTTCTCGGTCTCGGCGACGTGCAGCTGGCGGATGCCGGCGTCCGCCACCACCGCCGCCAGCGTGGTCTGTGGACGCTCGGGCGGGAAGACGACGGGATACGGCCAGCCCTGCTCGTATTCGGTCATCGTCACGTAGCGCTCCACCACCGGTGCGCCGCCGCGGTCGATCTCCTCGAAGTCCCGCTCCGCCAGGGCCCGGGTCAGCTCGCGCATCCGGTCGGGACGGAAGTTGAACGCCACCACGGCGTCTCCCGGCCGGATGCGGGCCTCGTCACCCACGAGCACCGGCTCGATGAACTCGTCCGTCTGCTCGCGTCCATAGGCCTCACGGGCAGCCTCCTCGCCTGAGGAGACGTGACGCTCGGCACTGCCGTGGACCAGCAGGTCATAGGCCCGCTGGATCCGCTCCCAGCGCTCGTCGCGGTCCATCGCGTAGTAGCGGCCCACCACGGAGCCAATCCGCCCTACGCCCTCGCGCTCCATCCAGCTCTGGACCGTGGCCAGATAGCCCGCGCCCGACTCCGGCATCGTGTCGCGTCCGTCCGCGAAGGCGTGGAGCACCAGATCGGGAACGCCCAACGACGCCGCCATGGCGATCAGCGCCTCCAGATGCCTGAAGCCGGAATGCACGCCCCCGTCCGAGACGAGGCCGATCAGATGGACCCGCTCGGCCGAGCGGAACGCCTCTCGTAGGGCCGCGTTCTCGGCCAGGGTCCCGTCCTCCACGGCTCCGTCGATCCGGGTGAGGTCCTGGACCACCACCGCACCGGCACCGAGGTTGAGGTGCCCCACCTCCGAGTTACCCATCTGTCCCTCGGGCAGCCCCACCGCCCGGCCGCAGGCGGTCAGCGTCGTGTGCGGAAAGCCCGACCAGAGCTGGTCAAAGACCGGCGTCGACGCCAGCGATACGGCGTTGCCAGGCCCCTCCGGAGCCAGCCCCCAGCCATCGAGCACGATCAGCGCGGCGGCCTTGGCTGGCAGCCCTTCGGCGCCCGGAGGCGTCGCCATCAGCTCGCCGCTGCGACGATCGCCGCGAACGAGTCGGCCTCCAGGCTGGCGCCGCCGACCAGCGCGCCGTCGACGTCGGGTAGCGCCAGCAACTCCGCGGCGTTCTCAGGCTTGACGCTGCCGCCGTATATGACTCGCGTCCGGGCCGCCTGTTCCGCCGAGCGGTCGGCGACCAGGGCGCGCACGAACGCGATCGCCTCCTGCGCCTGCTCGGGCGTGGCCACCTTGCCCGTGCCGATCGCCCAGATCGGCTCGTACGCGATGACCAGCTCCCCCAGCCGCTCGAGATCTGTCCGGGCCAGGTCCTCCTGGATCTGGTGGCGGAGCTTGCGCTCGGTGTCTCCGCGCTCGCGCTCGTCCTCGGTCTCGCCGACGCACAGGACCGGTAGCAGCCCGGCGTCGAACGCCGCCGGCACCTTGCGCTGCAGCGCCCGGTCGGTCTCGCCGAACTGCTCACGGCGCTCGGAATGACCGAGAATCACGCCCTGGACCCCCGCTTCCAGCAGCATCGGCGCCGAGACCTCGCCCGTGAAGGCGCCCTCGGGGGCGTAGTGCATGTTCTGGGCGTAGATGGCCACGCGCGAGCCGCGCGCGGAGCCGACCACCGCCTGGAGGGCCAGAAACCCGGGACAGACCGCCACATCCACACCCTCGGCGGTCGAGACGGCAGGCAGCAGGGCGGCGGTGAACGCCTCGGCCTCGGCCACGGTCTTGTGCATCTTCCAGTTCGCGGCGACCAGGGGGCGTCGGCGCTGATGAGCGCGGCCAGAAGCACTCACCGCAGCGCCTCCACTCCCGGCAGCTTGTGTCCCTCGATCAGCTCGAGCGCGGCTCCGCCGCCCGTCGACAGGTGCGTGAGCTGGTCGGCCAGCCCGAACCGCTGCAACGCCGCGACGGAATCGCCGCCCCCGGCGATCGTCGTCCCCGGCGCCGTGGCGACCGCCTCGGCAATCGTCCGCGTCCCGCCGGCGAACGGGTCGAGCTCGAAGGCGCCCATGGGGCCATTCCAGAACACCGTTCCTGCATCGGCGATGGCCTCGGCGTAATCCAACGCGGTGCGCGCCCCGACGTCGAGCCCCATCCACCCCTCCGGCACGTCGAGGCCGTCGAGCTCCCGCGTGCGAGCTTCCGCCGCCAGGCGGTCGGCGATCACGAGATCAACCGGGAGGCGGAGCTCGGCCTGGGCGTCACCCGCCGCCTCAAGGATCCCCCGCGCCAGCTTGACGTCGTCGTCTTCGCACATCGAGGCCCCGACACCATGGCCCTGGGCGGCGAAGAACGGAAAGCACATCGCTCCGCCGATCAGGATCGTGTCCGCCAGCGAGAGGAAGCGCTTGATGACGCCCAGCTTGTCAGACACCTTGGCGCCACCCAGGACGGCCACCAGTGGCCGGGCCGGATCCTCGAGCAGCTGCGAGAGCACCGTCACCTCGCGCTCGAGCAGCAGCCCAGCGGCGTGGTCCTCGAGCAGCCTGGCAACCCCTTCCGTTGAGCTATGAGCGCGGTGGGCGGCTCCGAAGGCATCGTTGACATACGCATCTGCAAGCTCGGCCAGCGCCGCCGAGAGCTCGGGGTCGTTGCGCGTCTCACCCGGCTCATAGCGGACGTTCTCGAGCATCAGGACCTCCCCCGGTCCCAGATTCTCGGTGAAGGAGCGCACGTCCTCGCCCACCACGGCCGGGGCCAGCGTGACATCCGCGTCGGTGAGCTCGGCCAGGCGATCGGCGGCAGGGCGCATCGAGAGCTCGGGCTCGCGGTCATCGGGGCGGCCGAGGTGCGAGACCAGCACCAACCGGCCGCCGCGATCACGAAGCTGCTCGACGGTCGGCAGCGCTGCCCTGATCCGTGTGTCGTCGGTGATCGCACGTCCCTCGAGCGGCACGTTGAAGTCGACCCGGACGAGAACCCGTCTTCCCTCGATGTCTCCCAGGTCCCGGAGCGTCCTCACCGCACCAGAAGCCTTAGAGGATCCGCTGCACGAGATCGACGATCCGGTTGGAGTAGCCCCACTCGTTGTCGTACCAGGAGACCAGCTTGGCCATCGTGCCGTCCATCACGGCGGTCAGCTCGCTGTCGAGGATCGACGAGGCTGGGTTCTTGATGATGTCCGAGGAGACGATCGGGTCCTCGGTGTAGGCCAGCAGGCCTTGCAGCGGGCCGCCCTGGGCGGCGTCTTTGAACGCCCGGTTGAGCTCCTCGACGCTCGTCTCGCGCTCGGTCTCGACGGTCAGATCGACGACGCTGCCGGTCGGCACCGGGGCGCGCACGGCGAAGCCGTGGAGCCTGCCGTTGAGCTCGGGGATCACGTGCCCGATGGCCTTGGCGGCACCCGTGGAGGCCGGAATCAGATTGACGGCGGCCGCTCGCGCGCGGCGCAGATCACGGTGCGGCATGTCCTGAAGCCGCTGATCGGCGGTGTAGGCGTGGATCGTGGTCATCAGGCCGTGACGGATGCCGACCACGTCGTTGACCACCTTGGCCACCGGCGCCAGGCAGTTGGTCGTGCACGAGGCGTTGGAGATCACATGGTGGCGGTCTTTGTCGTAGGCCTCGTCGAAGTTCACCCCGAGCGCCACGGTGACGTCCGGGTCGGTGGCCGGCGCGGAGATGACGACCTTCCTGGCCCCTGCATCCAGGTGCTTGGCCGCATTCTCGCGGTCGGTGAACAGGCCCGTGGACTCGATCACCACATCGGCGCCCAGCTCACCCCAGGGGAGGGCCCCGGGGTCGCGCTCGGCGAGCACGCGAATCTCCTTGCCGTCGACCTCGAGACCCGAGTCCGTGGCCTGCACCGTGCCCGGGAAGGGCCCATAGTTCGAGTCGTAGCGCAGCAGATGGGCGATCGTCTTGGGATCGACCAGGTCGTTGACCGCCAGCCATTCAATGTCCGCGCCGCGCTCGAACGCCGCCCGGAAAACGTTGCGGCCGATCCGACCAAAGCCGTTTATCCCGACCCTTACCGCCATGCCTGAGACTCCCTATCCACGAGCATCGAAACGCAAAAAGAAGGCCGACCGGCACCGCCCGTCGGCAGCCTGAAGGCTACCTGAGACTGACGATCTCCACCCGGAGCCCATCCGGGTCACGTAGATAGCCGGCGTAGTAACCATCGCCGTATGCGGGCCGAGGCCCGGGAGGCCCGTCGTCGGAGCCGCCGTTCGCGATCGCGGCCCGGTGGGCGGCGTCAACCGCCGCCCGCCCCCTGCCCCGCAGCGCCATGTGGCCGTATCCGGGCGCGGGCGCCCGGCCGCGGACCACGATCCACACCGTGGGAGCGTCGACACCGTAGGCCACCGCCTGCTCCGAGGAGAGCACCCGGCGGGCGCCGAGCGCGTGGAACACCGCGTCGTAGAAGCGGGCCGAGCGCGCGAGGTCTGAGACCTCAAAGCCGATGTGGTCGATCATCGCGGGACCAGCACCTCAGATCGGGCGATCGATGTCGCGGTGGACGGCCTCCACGAGGTATGCGTCCGAGTCCTCGTAGCGCCTGGCCAGGTCCCGGGCGATGGCGATCGACCGGTGCCTGCCGCCGGTGCAACCGATGGCCACCACCAGGTGGGCCTTGCCCTCGGCCTGGTACTGGGGAAGCAGGTAGTCGAGCATCGGGAACAGATGCCCATAGAACGCGTCGAGCGCCCCTTCGCGGTTGATGAACTGCTTGATCTGCGGGTCGGCGCCGGTCAGCGGCCGCAGGTCCTCTTCGTAGTGGGGGTTGGGCAGGAAGCGCACGTCGAACATCAGGTCGGCGTCGCGCACCGGGCCGTGCTTGAAGCCGAAGCTCTCGAAGGTGACCGCCAGGCGCCCGTAGCGGCTGGCCAGCAGCTCGTCGGCCAGCTTGCGGCGGAGCATGGCCGCGGTCAGCCCGGTGGTGTCGATCACCACGTCTGCGCGACGGCGCAGGGGCCGCAGCAGCTCCCGTTCCTGGGCGATCCCGTCCGCGACGCTGCCGCTGGGTGCCAGCGGATGGCGCCGGCGCGTCTCCTTGTAGCGCGTGAGCAGCGTCTGCTCGTCGGCCTGCAGAAACAGCAGGCGATGCGCCACGCCCGAAGCGCGCAGGTCGTCGAGCATCGTCTCCAGCCCGCCGAAGTAGGTTCCGCCGCGCACGTCGGAGACGACCGCGGCGCGCGCCACCTTGGATCCCTCGTGCTTGAACAGCTCGACAAGCGACTGGATCATCTCCGATGGCAGGTTGTCGACGCAGAAGTAACCCTCGTCCTCGAAGGCGGCCATGGCGGTCGACTTCCCCGCTCCGGAGAAGCCGGTGATGATCACGAGATCGGTGAGCGCCAAAGCCGCCTGCTCCGACTCCGCTGGGACTGTGTGCGTGTCGTGCATCACCCAAAGCTTGACGCGCCCGGCGGACGAGCGCCAGGCCGGTCCTAGACCCCCGTCCTGTGAAGCTCCCGATATAGCTCCCGCGCCAGCTTGCCCGGCACACCGGGGACGGACTCGAGCTCCTCGCGCGAGGCGCTCACCACCGCGTCGGGCGACCCGAAGTGCGCCAGCAGCGCGCGCTTGCGGGCGGGCCCCACGCCGGGCAGCTCATCGAGGATCGAGGCCGTCATCGCCTTGTCGCGCCGGATGCGGTGGTGGGCGATCGCGAACCTGTGCGCCTCGTCGCGCACTCGCTGCAGGAGCTGCAGCTCGGGCGTGTCGTGGGCGAGTCGCAGCGGGGCGGCGCGCCCGGGGCTGAACACCTCCTCGATCCGCTTGGCCAGCGACACGACCAGCACCCCACGCGCGCGGAAGCCGTCAAGCGCCCGAAGGCCCGCGGACAGCTGGCCCTTGCCGCCGTCGATCACCACCAGGTTGGGGAGCGCGGCGAAGCTGGGGTCGTACTCCTTGTCGTGGGGCGAGATGTCGCGCTGCTGCTCCCAGCGCGCGAGCCGCCGCGAGAGGATCTGTTCCATGGCCGCGAAGTCGTCGGGGGCGCCGGCCTCGCCGCCGAACACCCTGAAGCGGCGATAGTCGGACTTCTTCGGCGCGCCGCCCTCGAACACCACCATCGAGGCCACGGTATTGGTGCCCATCAGCGTCGAGATGTCGAAGCACTCGACGCGCAGCGGGATGGCATCCATGGCCAGCGCCCGCTGGAGCCCGTCGAGGGCCTCGACCCGCTGCTGGCGCCGGCGCTCCGAGCGGAGCCTCTCCTGGTCGAGCGCCAGCCGCGCGTTGCGCTCCGCCAGCTCAAGGATCCGGCGCTTGTCGCCTCGCTCCGCTGCTCGGATCTCCACCGGCCCGTCGCGCCGCTCGGACAGCGCCTGCGAGAGGGCGGGCGCCGGTCCCAGCTCGCGCTGAACGATCAGAAGCGGCGGGACCGACATGGCGCTTGCGTAGTACTGGAGGACGAAAGCCTCGGCCACGTCGGCCACCCCTCCCCCGGCCGCGTTATCGAGGTAGAAGCTCTGGCGGTCCGAGAGGACACCGTCGCGGACCTGGAAGACCTGGGCGTTGGCCTCGCCGTCGGCTACCGCCACCGCCACGGCGTCGAGCGTCTCGGTGGCCCGGCCGGCAACCCGCTGGCGCTCGAGCAGCGAGCGCACCGCCCGCAGCCGGTTGCGCTCTCGCGCCGCGTCCTCAAACCGCTGCTCCTCGGCGGCGTGGCGCATGGCCCGCTCCAGCGCCCGCTCGATCTCCCGGTAGCGGCCGGACAGGAAGTCGACGACGCCGTCGATCCCGCGCCGGTAGTCCTCGCGGCTGACGTAGCCCACGCACGGCGCCTCGCAGCGCTTTATGTAGTAGTCGAGACATGGAGAGCCGGACCGCCGGCCGGGTTCCGGCCCCTCGCACGATCGGAACATGAACACCTTGCCCAGCACCTCGAGCGTCGACCGAACCCGTTTGGCGTTCGAGTAGGGGCCGAAGTAGGCGCGGTCGCGGCGGTGGCGCTCGCGCGTGAAGTAGACCCGCGGGAAGTCCTCGTCCAGGGAAATCGCGATGTAGGGATAGGACTTGTCATCCCGTAGGCGGATGTTGAACCGCGGCTTGTACTGCTTGATGAAGTTCTGCTCGGCGAGCAGCGCCTCGGCCTCGGTGTGTACGACCAGCGCCTCGATGTGATCGATCAGATCGACCAGGTCGCTGCCGCCGCGCGTCGAGGGGTTCGAGAAGTGCGACGCCACCCGCTTGCGGATCGACTTGGCCTTGCCCACATAGATCACCCTGCTTCGGGCATCGCGGAACAGGTAAACGCCGGGCTCGTCGGGCAGCTCGCGACGCCGGTCTGCGGGGGTTATGGACACTAAATCGAGGATAGGGGCCGGCTCATGAGCCGGCCCCCGGCCCGATCATGATCGGGCCGACGGCGGGGCACATGTGCCCCGCCGGATGACTCGGGCGCCGCGCAATGTGGCGAGGCGGGATGCCGAGCGCGCGTGCGCCCGAGCGGAACAAATATTCAGTCCGCGGTGAAGGACACTGCCAGCCCGGCCAGCACCAGTACCAGAGCGACGATGGCGACCGTCTCGCCTGCCCCGGCGCTGGCGCCAGGCGAGGCGTAGCGGGGCACGCTGTAGGCCGGATTGAAAATGTTGGCCCCGTTCGTGGGCGGCGCGGACAGCGCGTGCAGGGTGAAGCCGAGCGCGATCGCGCTCGCCGCTGTGGCCACCATCCGCACCCGGCGATTGCCAAGCAGCGCCACCGCCACCAGCGCCGCCGCCAGCAGCGCCAGCACCACATCGGCCGCGGAGTACACCTGCCAGGCGGTTGGGTCGTGGGGGACGCCGCGCAGCAGATCGGAGCTCCCGAACGCGAGCAGGAAGCTCGGGGAGAACTGGTGGCTCCAGGTGAAGAACAGCGACGCGAACAGGCCGGCCGCCCCGACCACGATCAGCCAGTCGGCCAGGACCTCGCGGTTCTCCTTGCTGAGACGGGTCAGTAGCGGCGCGCGGACCACATGACGGCGAAGACGGCGTAGAAGGCGCCCACCAACAGCAGCAGGAAGACGATCTTTCCGTCGGTGCCCACCCACAGCCGCGGTTCGGCGGTCAGCGTCAGCACCACCACCCCGATCGCCGCGTAGAGGACCGCACGGCGGGCGGCGCCCAGCGAGAACAGCTGCGCGCGGCGGTCGCGATACATCGTGTAGCCGAACCACCCGACCACAGCTAGGAACACCAGCGAGATCGCCTGCAGGGCGAAGTTGGCGCCCGTGCCGCCACCGGGGACGAGGACGATCAGGGCCGCGATCGCCAGCACGATCGCGAAGTTGCGCAGCCCAGCGGGCATCGCCATCTAGATTAGACGGGCGCGGGCGCCCGTTCGCCGGCGGGCTGTGGATGCGATGGAAACACCACCTCCACGTCGAGTCCGCCCTGGGCGCGCGCGCGTACGACCAGGCGGGCGCCGTGGGCTTCGGCGATCGCCGCCACGATCGAGAGTCCGAGGCCCACACCTCGCGGCCGCCCCGGGCCATCGCCGTGGCTACCGTTCAGCCGCCGAAACGGCTGGACGAGCTCGCCCACCGCGGCCGAATCGATCGGCGGTCCGCTGTTTAGGACCCTGAGCGCGGGGTCTCCACCGTCGCCCTTCGTCGAGACCCTTACCCAGCCGTGCTCGAGGTTGTATTTGAGCGCGTTCTCGAGGAGGTTGGCGACGAGCCGTTCCAGCAATCGCGGATCGCCGGTCGTGCTCGCCTCCCGCAGCTCGGACTCCACCCTGATGCCGTTGCTGTCGAGGCCGCTTACGAGTTGCCCGGTGAGCTCGCGGAGGTCCACCTCCTGTCTGTCCGCCAGACCCCGCTGACCACGAGCCAGGGTGAGCAGCGCCTCGATCAGCCGCTCCTGCTGTTCGACCGCCGAGAGCACCCTCCGGCAGGTGTCCTGGAGCGACGCCGTGGAGGGCTCGGGATCCGACAGCGCCAGCTCCACCAGCGTGCGCTCCACGGTGATCGGGGTGCGTAGCTCGTGCGAGGCATTCGCCACGAAGCGCCGCTGGGAACCGAACGCTTTCTCCAGACGAGCAAGCAGGCTGTCGAACGTGTCCCCCAGCTCCTTGAGCTCGTCGTCGGGGCCCTCGATCGCGAGCCGCTCATGCAGGTTGCGCGCGGAGATGCCGCGGGCCCGGGAGCCCATCGTTCGCAACGGCCGCAGCGCGCGTCCGGCCATCAGCCACCCGAGTCCGATCGACAGCAGCGCGGTCACTCCCAACGCGATGCCCGATTCGGTCAGCAGCGAGTCAAGCTCCGAGCTGCGCTGGGCGTTCAGCTGACCGGTGGCCCTGACCTGTAGGGCGTGAATTTCGGCCTCCTGCTTTGAGGTCAGCCGCTTGATGGTCCTCTGCACCCGGCCGTTGTAGGCCCGTAGGAACTCGACGGTCCCCGAGCCGCCCGATCGCGGCGACGCCGCGTTCGGCGGAGCGGCGAGCGGCGGGACGGCGGGCAGCTGGCCGGCGCGGCCGGTGATCACAGCGTCCTTGCCGGCGATCGTGACCTTGCCTCCCTGCACGCTGTGAGCCACGAGGACATAGGTGATGGCCAAAAGGACCACGCCCGCGGCCAGGAAGAGACCGCCGTAGAGCACCGTCAGACGCAGCCGCAGCGTCCAGCGCGGCAGCCACCGCCGGTCGGCGAGCCGCCCGCGGCGCCCGGCCCCGACGGCAAGCGGCCCCCGGGCGTGAGCTCTAGATCCTGTAGCCGACACCGGGCACCGTTTCGATCACCTGCGGCTCGCCGAGCTTTCGGCGCAGCCGGCTAATCGTCACCTTGACCACGTTCGAGAAGGGATCGGCCGCCTCATCCCAAGCCCGCTGAAGCAGCTCCTCGGCGGACAGCGGGCTTCCGTCGGCGGCCAGCAGCAGCTCGAGCACGGCGAACTCCTTGAGGCTCAACCCCAGTCGCCGCCCGGCTCTGAGCGCCACGCGGCGACCGGAATCCAGCGATAGATCGCCTTTCTGCACGACCGGCGGCAGCGCGGGCTGCGAGCGGCGCCCCAGCGCCCGGATCCGAGCCACCAGCTCCGCGAAGGCGAACGGCTTTGGCAGGTAGTCGTCGGCCCCCAGGCTGAGGCCCGCAACGCGGTCCTCGATCGTTCCCGACGCGGTCAGCATCAGCACCCGGGGCCTGCCGCCGCCGTCCGCCAGGCGGGCGCAGACCTGGTCGCCGTGCACGTCCGGAAGGTCGCGGTCCAGCACGACCACGTCGTAGCTGTGGACAAACGCCCGTTGCAACGCAGTGCCCCCATCGAGCGCCGTGTCTACGGCCATGCCCTCGCGCCGCAGACCGGCGGCCACCACGGTGGCCAGCTCCTCGTGGTCTTCGACGATCAGCACGCGCATCCGCCATCCAAGTGTGCCGCTTGAGGATCCTCGCCGCGCGGTTACAACGCGGTTACGACCGTGGTTCCGCTCCTGTAACCGCCGCCGGCGTACCACTTGTTCCATGCAATCGCCGAGACTCACACGAGGCACCGCCCTCCTGCTCGCGCTCGCTCTCCCCCTCGCCGCCTGCGGGTCGTCGAACAAAACCGCCACCGGCGCCTCGGGCGCGAATGCCTCCGCACAAGCGAACGGGATCAAGTTGGCCAACTGCATGCGCGCCAATGGCGTTCCCAACTTCCCGGATCCGACGACCAGCAGCGGCGGGGGCATCCAGATCCAGCAATCGGATCGTGGCGGTTCCGGTCCGTCCACCGAGGTCAACGGCGTGCCCGTCAACGGGCCGGCGTTTCAGACGGCGATGCAGAAGTGCCACGCCTATTTGCCGAGCGGTGGACACCCGCCGCCTGGTGGAGTCAACGTGGTCAGGCAGAAGGCGCTGCGGTTCGCCGAGTGCATGCGCGCTCACGGCGTTTCGAACTTCCCCGACCCGCAGGTGTCGAGCACGCCGGGCGGAGGTGTCGGCGTGCGGATCGGTGGGGCGAAGAGCGGCATCAACCCCCAAGCCCCCGCGTTCAAGTCTGCGCAGCGGGCGTGCGGATCGATTATCGGGAGGGCACCGGGTCCGGCTCTTTCTGCCGCTCCCTAGCGTCACGCGTGCGCACGTACTCCGCCCAGCCGCCCGTGTAGCTGCGCAGCGTCTCCTCCTCGAGCGCAACGGTCCGCGTCCCGACCGCGTCCAGCAGCGCGCGATCGTGGGAGACGAGCAGCACTGTGCCTTCGAATTCCCGAAGCGCAAGCTCCAGCGCCTCGCGGCTCTCGAGGTCGAGATGGTTGGTGGGCTCGTCCAGCACGAGCACATTGGCTCCTGAGCTGACCAGAATCGCCAGCGACAGCCGGCGGCGCTCGCCGCCCGAGAGCTCGCTCAGCGGCTTTTCGGCCTCCTGTCCCGAGAACAGGAACCGCCCCAACAGAGCGCGTGCCTTGTTGGGCGTCAGCCCAGCTGCTCGCTGCGCGGCCTCCAGCGGCGTGCGGGCGCCCGCTGCGGACAGCTCGTCAGCGTGCTGGCTCAGGTAGCCGACCTTGACGTTGTGGCCTGTGCGCAGCTTGCCCGCTTGGAGGTCACGCCGGCCGGCGAGTGTTTCGATCAGCGTTGTCTTGCCGGCGCCGTTGGGGCCGACCAGCGACACGTGCTCACCGCGCTCGAGCCACATCTCGGCGTCCTCCAGCAACAGCTTTTCGCCTGCATCCAGACGCCCGCCGAGCAACTCGAACACCACCCGACCAGAGCGCTCGGGCGCCTTGAAGCTGAACTCGAGGCCGGCGCCGTCTCCAGGCCCCCTGTCGAGCCGGTCGATCCTGGCCAGCTGCTTGGCCCGCGACCCAGCCTGGCGAGCTCTGGTGCCGGCACGGAAGCGGGTGACAAACCGCTCCAGCCGCTCGATCTCCGCCTGCTGGTGCGCGATTGCACGGCCGAGGGCCAACTCGCGCTGGGCTTTCTCCTTGCGCCACAGGTGCCACGGTCCCTTGAAGAAACGACCGCGCCCGCCGTCCAACTCCAAGACCGAGGTACCAACCGCCTCCAAGAACCAGCGATCGTGGGCCACCAGGACAATCGCCGCGTCGAGCGACTGGAGCCGCTGCTCCAGCCATTCGAGCGACTCGATGTCCAGATGGTTGGTCGGCTCGTCCAGCAGCAGCAGGTCGGGGCCGCCAACCAGCGCTCTGGCCAGCGAGGCGCGCGTCAGCTCGCCGCCTGAGAACGTCTGCAGCGGACGGTCGAGATCGAGCTCATGGCGGAAGCCCAGGCCGCCCAGCGTCTGTAGCGCCCGCTGCCGCCAGGCGTAGCCGCCGGCGTGCTCGAGCCGCGCCTGCGCGTCGGCGTAGCGGCCGAGAGTGGCTTGGTCGTGGGCGCCCGCCGCCATCTCGCGCTCGAGTTTTTGCAACTGCTGCTCGATCGCGATCAGCTCGCCGGCCCCGGTGAGCACGTAGTCACGCAACGACAGCTCGCGCTCCCGCGGAGGGCGCTGGTCGTGCAGCGCGATCCTCACCCCCTTGCCGACCACCAGCTCGCCCTCATCGACCGTGGCCTCGCCGGCGAGCATTCGCAGCAGCGTCGTCTTGCCCGCGCCATTGCGTCCCGCAAGCGTCATGCGGTCGCCGCGCTCGAGCTTGAAAGACACTCCGCGCAGCAGCGGTTCGCCGGCAATGTCCTTGCCCAGGTCTGATGCGATCGCCACGGCCATACGCGCCCATGGTAGGAAGCGCTGACGTGGGCGCCAGTAGGATGCCGGGCGTGCGAGCGTCACGCTGGCCTCCGGTGCCGCCGGTGGAGCTTCCCCCGGCCCGCACCGTCGTCGCGCCCGATCGCGGCGAGCTGTTCCTCCGTGATTCTGGGGGCGACGGCCCGGCGGTGATGTTGCTGCACGGCTGGATCGCCAGCGGCGATCTCAATTGGTGCGGGGCCTACGCGGATCTCCGCGGGGCCGGCTACCGCGTCCTGGCAATCGATCACCGCGGCCACGGGCGCGGCCTGCGTCAGCTCAAGCCCTTCACGCTGGCCGACTGCGCCGCCGACGCGGCTGCCGCGCTGCGCGAGCTTGGGCTGGCACCGGCCATCATCGTCGGATACTCCATGGGCGGCGCGATCGCGCAGCTCGTCGCGCGTGATCAGCTGGACGTGGTGGCGGGGCTGGTCCTCAGCGGCACCGCGCAGCACTGGCAGGACCCCCAGTCGCGCCGCTACTGGCGGACGATGGGCGCCTTCGGACTGATGCTCAAGGTGGCGCCGCTTCAGACCTGGCGGTGGGGCTTTCGCCGCATCGGTTTGCCCGAGTCCGAGCGCACCGCCTGGGTTCTGTCCGAACTCCAGCGCCACTCGGCGACGGACATCGCCGAGGCCGGGCGCGAGCTGGGGCGCTTCGACTCGCGGCCCTGGCTCCATCCGCTCGACGTCCCCTCGGCGGTGGTCGTCACCACCAAGGACGACGCCGTGCCGCCGCGCAAGCAGCGCGAGCTGGCGGCGGCGCTCGGAGCGCAGGAGTTTGAGGCCGCCATCCGGCACATCGAGATCAGCGCCAGACCTGAGCGCTACAACCCCGCGCTGCTGGAAGCGATCGCGGCGGTTCACGCCGCGAACGAGAGCGTGGCGGCCTGAGTCCATAACCCCGCGGGTTATGAGACAGACTCTGAGGTACGCTTTGGCGGCGATGCACCGCGCCCGCTTCGCCGCCGCCGTTACCGCCGTCGTCGTGGCGGTGCTGGTGGCGGCGCCTGCCGCGCTTGCGAACTCCGGTCAGGGCTGGTACGGGGAGAGCGACGACAAGACGGTGACGGACGCGATGTTCCTGACGATCGCCTTCTTCCCGGTCCTCATCACGGTCTTCTCGCTGATCCAGTGGCGGCTGGACAAGCGCAAGCACGCCAGGGTGGCCGCGCAGAAGCGGCGCGCAGCAAACGCCGACTGGCGCGGCGGCTGGTAGCTTCACGGCCCCGATGGCCTATTTCGTAACCGGAGCCACGGGGTTCATCGGCCGCCACCTGCTCGAGCGCCTGCTCGAGCGCGAGGGCGAGATCCATGTGCTGGTCCGTGCAGGGTCGATCGACCGCCTGGAGCGGCTGGTTGAAGGCTGGGGAGCGGCCGCGTCCGAGCGCGTGCGTCCCGTGATTGGTGACCTGACGCTCCCCCGGCTCGGCGTCGATGACGAGACACTAGCCGCGCTCCAGGGCCAGATCGATCACTTCTTTCACCTGGCGGCCGTGTACGACATGACAGCCGCGGAGGACGTCAACCGGACGGCAAACGTCGAGGGGACGCGGCACGCCGTGGGGCTCGGTAACGAGCTGCGCGCGGGCTGCTTTCACCACGTGTCGTCGATCGCCGTCGCCGGGATGCACAAGGGCCTGTTCCGCGAGGACATGTTCGATGAGGGCCAGAAGCTCGATCATCCCTATCACCGCACGAAGTTCGAGGCTGAGAAGCTGGCCCGCGAGCGAACCACGACCCCCTGGCGCGTATACCGCCCGTCGGTTGTAGTCGGCGACTCACGGACGGGCCAGATGGACAAGATCGACGGGCCCTACTACTTCTTCACGGCGATCAAGAAGGCCCGCCACTACCTGCCTGGCTGGTTTCCGCTCGTGGCTCCGGAGTTCGGCTACACGAACATCGTCCCAGTCGACTACGTCGCCGCGGCACTCGACCACATCGCCCACCAGCCGGGACTAGACCGCCAGGCGTTCCAGCTTTGCAACCCCAAGCCTCAGCGCTCGGGGGACGTAATCAATGCGTTCGCCGCCGCTGCTCACGCGCCCCGGCTCTCGATGCGGATAGACGCCGGCTTGCTGCGCGCGCTGCCGAAGGGCACGCTCGGGATGCTGATGCAACTGCCGGCCGGCCGAGGGGTGCGGAAGGCACTGCTGGCCGACCTCGGCATACCGGACGAGATCCTGGATTACATCGGGCTCACCGCCGAATTCGACACGCGTGACGCCGAGCGCGCCCTGGAGGGCAGCGGCATCTCGGTGCCCCCACTCGACGGCTACGCCGACAAGCTGTGGGACTACTGGGAGCGAAACCTGGATCCCGACCTGTTCAAGGACCGGAGCTTCGAGGGCGCCGTCAACGGCAAGACGGTGCTGATCACAGGCGCTTCGAGCGGGATCGGCCGCGCCGCGGCGCTGAAGATCGCCCTGGCCGGCGGGATACCCCTGCTGGTCGCGCGCTCGGAGGACAAGCTCGAGGAGACGCGCCAGGAGATCGAGGACCTCGGCGGCACCGCGCACGTGTACGCGGCGGACGTGTCAGATCCGGAATCGATCGAGGGCCTCTGCCACCGCGTGCTCTCCGACCATCCGGCGATCGACGTGCTCGTCAACAACGCCGGCAAGTCGATCCGCCGCTCGATCGAGCTCTCCTACGACCGCTTCCACGACTTCGAGCGAACGATCCGCTTGAACTACCTGGGGACGATCGGGCTGATCATGGGGCTCTTGCCGCACATGCGCGAGCGCAAGTCAGGCCACGTGGTCAATGTCTCCTCGATCGGCGTCCAGACCAACCCGCCGCGGTTCTCGGCCTACGTGGCTTCCAAGGCGGCGCTCGACGCCTGGACCCGGGTGGTGGGCTCGGAGACGATCTCCGACAACGTTCACTTCACGACGATCCACATGCCGCTGGTGCGCACGCCGATGATCGCTCCGACCAAGATCTACGACAGCTTCCCCACGATTTCGCCAGATGAGGCCGCCGATCTGATCTGCGAGGCGATCCGCGCCAAGCCGAAGCACATCGGCACGCGGCTCGGAACGTTCGGCGAGGTGGCATACGCGCTGGCCCCCAAAGCCGTCGACCAGATCCTCTCGACGGCCTACAAGGTCTTCCCCGACTCGGCTGCGGCGCGGGGCAAGCAGGACCCGAGCGAGCAGGCCTCCACCGAGCAGGTGGCGCTCGCGCATTTGATGCGTGGCGTGCACTGGTAGGCGACGCGTCCTCGCGGGTAGAGCACGGGCATGACAAGCATCACTGATCCTGAGGTCCGCGACCTGCTCGATAACCCCAACTACGCGGTCGTGTCAACCTACAACCGAGACGGAACGATCCTCTCGACGCTCGTCTGGGTCGATACCGAGAACGGCGACGTCGCAATCAACAGCGCGATCGGACGCAAATGGCCGACCAACCTCCAACGCGACCCGCGCGTCACGCTGCTGATTCAGGAGGCGGGTAACCCGTACAACTACGTCGAGATCCGCGGCGAGGCCGACGCCACGACCGACGGCGCCGACCAGCACATCAACCGCCTGTCGAAGAAGTTCATCGACCAGGACGAGTACCCGTTTCGCCAGCCGGGCGAGCAGCGGATCAAGTTCACGATCACGCCGCAGCACGTCCGGCACCAGCGCCAGGGCTGATTTCCCACCGGCGTGGCGTAAGCTGGAGCGCGATGTCGCCGATCAGCCGAGGCTTCACGGGTCGGCGCCGGCCGGTGGAGGATCCTTCCCGCGTTCCGCCCGGCCAGTACGTGACCGCCGACTTCCCCGTGCTCTCGGCCGGTCCAACGCCGCACACGCCGCTCGACGAGTGGAGCTTCACGGTTCACGGCGCGGTGGACGAGCCCGTGTCGTGGCCGTGGGAGGACTTCATCGAGCTGCCGACGGAGACGATCACGGTCGACATTCATTGCGTGACCAAGTGGTCGAAGCTCGACACGAGCTGGAAGGGCGTATCGGTTGACACGCTGCTCGACGGCGTCACGACGGAGGCCGACTTCGTGACGGCCTTCTCAGACGGCGGCTACGCGACGAACCTGCCGCTCGAGGACGTGACCGGCGGCAAGGCGTGGGTGGCCTACGAGTACGGGGGCCAGCCGCTGGAGCCCGAGCACGGCGGACCCGCAAGGCTGCTGGTGCCGCACCTGTACTTCTGGAAGAGCGCAAAGTGGGTTCGCGGGCTGACGCTCACACCCGACGACGAGCCCGGCTTCTGGGAGACGTACGGCTACCACAACCGCGGAGATCCTTGGCTCGAGCAGCGCTACCAAGGCGACTGACCTGGCAGCTGGCTACCGTGGTCGAACTGGTGGACGAGACGCCGAGGTGCAAGTCCATCGTCCTCGAGCCTGCGGACTGGATGGGTCACCGTGCCGGTCAGCACGTCGATGTGCGATTGACCGCCGAGGATGGCTATCAAGCGCAGCGCAGCTACTCGATCGCCTCGGCGCCCGAGGACAGCGGGCTCGTGCTGACCGTCGAGCGCCTCGAGGATGGCGAGGTGTCTCCCTATTTGGTGGACGAGCTGCGACCCGGCGACGAACTCGAGTTGCGCGGGCCGATCGGGGGCTACTTCGTGTGGGAGCAGTCGCTCGGGGGGCCGCTGGTCCTGATTGCCGGCGGTTCGGGCATCGTCCCCCTCCGGGCCATGCTGCGCCACTGGAAGGCCGTCTCTGACGACGTCCGAGCGCGGCTGCTCTACTCCTCCCGCTCGCTGGCGGAGGTCATCTACAAGGACGAGCTCATGCGCCTGGCCGAGGATCGCGGCCTGGATCTGCGCCTGGCGCTCACCCGCCAATGGCCCGACGAGTGGGCCGATCATCGCGGACGCGTCGATCAGGCGCTGCTCGAGGAGGTCGTCTTCTCCGCCGCCGAGCGCCCGCTCGTCTACACCTGCGGCCCGAGCGCGTTCGTTGAGACCGTGGCCTCGGCGCTGGTCGGACTCCGACACGATCCGAGCCGGATCAGGACCGAGCGTTTCGGGCCGACGGGAACCTGACCGCGGAGCCCTATGGACGCACTCGACGGAAACGCCATTGCCGGAACGCTGTTCGAGCACTTCGGGCTCGAGATGACGACCGCCCGCGGCGCCTGCGCTCACTGTGGAGCTACCGCGCAGCTCGCCGAGCTGGTCGTCTATTCGCGGGCGCCTGGAATCGTGGTCCGCTGCCCCAGGTGCGAAACCGTGCTGATGGTCCTGGTCGTGGGGCGGGACGCCACGAAGGTTGAGCTGACGGGCCTGCGGCTGCTCGGCGCGGCAGGCTGACCCCCACCCGGTCCGCTAACGCGCCGGCGCGAGCCGCAGCGAGCGCGTGGATGGCTCCGCGCCCGACTCGAGCACCAGACCCCGGTCGCTGACCGGAGCCGACTGGACGATCGACGTCGTGGTCTGCCCGTATGCCGCGAAGCGATCGATCAGTTCTTCCAGGTGGCCGACATCACGGACGTGGGCGGTCATGATGTAGCAGTCCTCGCCGGTGATGCGTCGGCAGTCCACGACCTCGGGCGTACGCTGGGCCAGCTCCCCGACCTCGCGCACCTGGCGTGGCGCGGGGCGCACGCGGATTACGGCGCTGAGCGTCATCCCCAGCTTGCGGGGATCGAGTCGCGCGTGGTAGCCGAGGATCACCCCATCTTGCTCCAGTCGCTGCAATCGCTCGGCGACAGCCGGTGAGGAGAGCCCGACGCGCCGGCCGAGCTCCGCCAGGCTCAGGCGGGCGTCGGCCTGCAGCTCCGCCAACAGCCGCAGGTTGACGGCATCCAGAGAAGTAGCTTCGGCAGTTCGACCGCTTTGCCTTCGAAGCTCAGGCATGTCGCGAAGTATACCTACCTTTGACCATGTACATCGCGCTAATAGCCGGGCATCCTACGCGCGTGCAACTGGACCTGACCTTGTCTCGCTGGTCCCCTGCTCGGGCTCGCGCCGGGCGCGCGGCGGAAAACGTGCCGCCACACGCCTATTTCGTCCTGAGCGCCATCTTCCACTACCTGGGGCCGTCGTTCGCCGTCCTCTTGTTCGCGCGTGTTCAGGTGCTGGGCGTGGCTTGGCTGCGGATCGTCTCGGCCGCACTCATCTTCGCCGTCTGGCGACGGCCCTGGCGGGCGTTCGCCCGCCTGGAACGCGACGGGCGGCGGCTGTTGCTCGGTTGGGGAGCCGTGCTGGCCGTCATGAACTGCTGCTTCTACGTGGCGATCAGCAAGCTGCCGCTCGGCACCGTCGCGGCGATCGAGTTTTTGCCGGTGATCGGGCTGGCGGCGCTCGGCGCCCGCTCGCCGCGCAACGCGCTCGCGCTGCTGATGGCGGTTGGAGGCGTGTATCTGCTCACCGACGTCCGGTTAGCCGGCGCGCTGGTCGGCTTCCTGTTCGCGTTCGCCAACGCCACGCTGTTCGCGCTCTACATCGTCCTGGCGGACAAGGTCGCCAAGCGCCCGGAGCTCAGCGGGATCGACGGCCTAGCCGCCGCGATGCTGATCGCCGCCTTCGTCGTAACGCCGATCGGCGGTTGGCGAGTCCTCCCCGCGCTCGGCGACCCCGTCGCGCTCCTGGCGGGCGTCGGCGTCGGCCTGTCCTCCTCGGTGATCCCCTACGTGACCGACCAGCTGGCGATGGCACGCCTGCCGCGAGCCACCTACGCCACGATGGTCGCGCTGCTGCCGGCCCTGGCAACGATCATCGGGATCATCGTTCTGACCCAAATCCCCACTTGGATCGAGACCACTGGCGTCGCACTCGTGATCGCTGGGGTCGCGCTCCACCGCCCCTCCATCGAGCGCCCCGAAATCTAGCCCCGCGGGCGAGTCGCGTGCCCGGCCTGTTCCGCCGGCGCCAGGGACCGATCGCCGATCCAGTAGCGCGGTCCCGGCCCCAGCCGCGAGGCTCGGTCGCCCGGGTTGGCGAGCTGGCAGCGGTCGAGCGACAGGCATCCGCAGCCGATGCACTCTGTGAGACCCGCCTTCAGGCGCTCGAGCTCCGCGATCCGGTCATCGATGCGTGAGCTCCAGGTGCGGGAGAGCCGCGACCAGTCGCCGCGGGTTGGAGCGTGGTCTCCGGGCAGCTTGGCGAGCTCCGCTCCGATCTCATCCAGCGACAGCCCCACCCGCTGTGCGAACACGATGAAGGCAATCCGCCGCAACACCGGCCGTCGGAAGCGACGATGCCCGGAGCCCGCTCGCTCCGAGCTGATCAGCCCTCGCTGCTCGTAGAACCGAAGCGCGGAGGCAGCGACGCCGCTGCGCCGCGCCACCTCCGCGATCGTGAGCAAGTCCACCACACGTGCAAAGAAATCACGATCTCCCCTTGACTTCAAGCTCACTTGAACTTTTAAGCTGGCCATCGGACCACAATCGAAGGAGCCAACATGACGACCGTCAACACAGCCAGCCGGCAGATCACTGCGGAGGTCACGGCATGGCCCGGAGTCGAGGCGGGCCCGGGGCGGCGCGGTGAGTTTGCCTTCAAGCTCGGTCGCCGTGAGATCGGGCACCTCCACGGAGATCACGCCGCGCACTTCTTTTTTCCCAGAGATGTCTGGTTGGACCTCAACCGGCAGGGCCGCATCACCGAGCACCCGGTGTTCCCGGGAAAGGCGGGCCCCGCGGCGCGGCGGATTGAGAACGAGGCAGACGTGCACGACGTGGTCGCGCTGATGCGGCTGAACTACGAGCGCATCACCGCCGCCCCGGAGCCGATCAAGACGGGCCCGGACGGGACGCGATGACCGAAAGCACCATCACCCCCCACCTCGTCGTCCCCGACGCCGCCGAGGCCGCCTCCTGGTACGCGCGCGCCTTCGACGCCCAGGAGCAGTGGCGGATCCCCTTGCCCGGCGGCAAGGTGATGACCGTCGTGCTCACGATCGGCGACTCGACGGTGCACGTGGGCAGCGAGTTCCCGCAGGCAGGGATCCTGTCCCCGTTATCGATCGGGGGCACAGCGACCGTGCTCCAGATCAACACCGCCGACGCCGACGCGCTGTGGGGGCAAGCCCTCGCCGCCGGCGCCTCCGTTCACCACGAGCTCGCCGACCAATTCTGGGGAGAGCGCCACGGCCAGCTTAGGGACCCGTTCGGTCATCGCTGGAACATCGCCCAGCACATCCGCGACGTATCACCGGCGGAGATGGCCGCCGCCGCGGCCCGCGCCTTCGGCACCTGATCGCGCCTGGCTGGCGCACCTGCACCCACGGGTGCATCGCGAGATCCATCCGAAGGCCGATGACACGATCTCCTCACGGGCGTAGCGTGGACAGGCGCACACGCTCCACCGTTCCCGAACTCCATGTCCGCGCTCAAGATCGCCACAACCGTCGTCTGGATCATCTTTGGCGCCTACTGGCTGCTTTCGGCCTTCGGCGTGAAGCAGGGCAGGGGCGGCGGGCGCCGGCTTCCCCTCGGCGGGCTGACGGCCCTGTTGGTGGTGCTCCTGCTGCGCGTTTTTCGGGGCGGCTCGCTGGCGATCCACAGCGTGCTCATCGGCGGCATCGGTGTCGGTGTATTCGCGCTCGGGATCGGGCTGGCGGTCTGGGCTCGCATCTATCTGGGGCGCAACTGGGGCATGCCGATGACCGAGAAGGCCGAGCCGGAGCTCGTCACCTCGGGCCCCTACCGGTTTGTCCGCCACCCGATCTACTCGGGCCTGCTGCTCGCGGTGCTGGGGACCGCCCTCGTGAGCAACCTGATCGGCTTGATCATCCTCCCGCTGCTGGGCGGGTTCTTCTTCTACAGCGCGCTGGTGGAGGAGAGGAACATGACCGCCGCGTTCCCCACCGCGTATCCCACCTATAAGGCGCACACGAAGAGGCTGATCCCGTTCCTGCTGTAGGGGGTTGGCGCGCGCAATGAGGGCTTGGGAAGTTATATGGCGCCAGGCGCCCTTAACTTCGATCAGCTGCCAGGGGCACCGGCATTTGACAGCCGCTCAGATCCGGAACACGGGCAGCAGCCGCTGCTCCTGCTCTGCCTCGATGCGGGCGATCACCTCGATGTGCTGCTCGAGCCCCGAGCCCCGCAGCTTTGTGGCCAAGAGCTCGTCCACCTGAAAGATCCCGGCGCTGTTGGACATCTCGATCTCCACGCGCACGGCGCGGTCCTCGCCGGGCGTGATCGTGACCTCCTCGATCGCGTACGCCGACAGGGAATGAATGTTCTGATGGCCGGTCTCGAATGGCACACGGGAGCGTCCCCGGGCCATGTCGAGCGCGTCCGCCACGCGTACGATCGCCCCCTCGACCGTGAACGGGGCTCCCTTGCGCCTGTGGGCGATGATGGCGTGCAGGGCCTCGGAGGCGATCACCGTGCGCTCGGGCTCCTCGTAGATACCTGTGAGCAGCGCCGGGAGCTTGTCCGCGGTCAGGAACAGGCTGAAGCGCTCGTGATCGTCGCGGTGGATCGACATGCCGACGCAATGCAGCAGGCTCCCGGCTGCGATCACCACCTCGGCGTCGTGCTCGCTCATGCCAAAGTCCGCCACCACGCTTGCCGTCACGCCCCGCCGGAACAGGAGCCGCGCCAGCCGCAGGGCGATGTTCAGCACGATCTGGACGTGAACCCAGGAGTGGTCTGACATCTGCAGGCGCCTGGTGGCATTGACTGCCGAGACGTGCCACCAGGCCTTGAGCTGCTCGTCGGCATTGGCGGCCTCGAGTAGCCGCTCCAGGCGCCGGTTGCCGCGGCTCGGCGCCCGGATCTGCATCTCGGCCAACGCCTCGCGGGCAGAACGCGGCGGCTCCGGCGCGCCCGCGGGCACCGGGGGCTCTGGCCGCTCGCTCACCTGGCCGCCTCCAGCAGCGCGCCCTCCCGGATCCCGCCGCGGCCGATCCGCAGCGTCGTCCCGAACACCGCGGCGGCGGCCTGGAGGATCATCAGCCCGGCCGGGAGCAGGCGGACACGTTGCTGGTCAAGTGCGTAGCGGCGAGCCACCTCGGCCGCCCGAGCGCTCATCAGCAGCTCGAACAGGCGGGCGAAAACGGCCTCGTCCAGGCGCTCTCCCGCCAGCCGGCGCAGCGAGGTGGCGCTCCCCCCGACGGCCACCGCAGCCGCCGTGTCCGGGACGCGCACCCCGGCGAACGCCGCGCTGACGTGAGCCCGCGCTCGCGCCAGCTCGCCGGCGGACGGCGGGTCCGATCGCAGGAATGTGTCGGCCACGTCACCCGAGCCCACGGCGAAGGACCTACTCCAGTCGATCACGTCCGGCGCCTGGCCCACGATCAGCTCGGAGGAGCCTCCGCCCACGTCGACCACGCCCAGCAGCCCGCCGACCGCCCATTCGAGCATTCTGGCCGCGCCGACAAAGGCCAGCCTGGCCTCCTCCTGCTCGGAGAGGATCCTCACCTTCAGACCGCAAGCCGCGCGGACCGCGCCCGCCAGCGCCGCACCGTTGCGCGCCCGCCTGATGGCCGCCGTGGCCAGCGCGTACACGCTCGCCGCACCGAGCGACCGTGCCACACCGAGTTGTTCCGATACCACGCTCGCCACCTCCTCGATCTTCTGCTCCGAAAGGATCCCATCGGCGCTCAGCTCGCCGGACAGCCGCGTGAACGCACGCTGCTGGTGGACTTCTGCCAGGCTCCCGAGCTCGCAATCGGCGACCAGCAGCCGGGTGGTATTTGAGCCGATGTCGATGCACGCGAGGCGCACAGCGCCGCTGGACGCTACCGACTCGCCCCGGCAGCGCCCATCCCCCCTGCGCCGCCCTCGGCCGGACGTCGGTCCGCCGTTGGCTTGGCGACCATCAGCGCCGGCCGGAGCGCCACCCAGATAACCGCGGTCACCGCCAGCGCGCCGCCGCCGGCGACGCCCAGCGCGACGCGCGCCGAGAAGAGGGCGGTGATAGCTCCGCCCAGGACGATCCCGATCCCGGGCGCTGCCTGGTTGGCAGACTCGGCCAGACTCATCATCATGCCCATCCAGCCGGCGTCGACCAGCTCCTGGAGCGCGGTGCGGACCGCCGCCGCCTCGGCTCCGTTGCCGACACCCGCCAGGACGGCGCCGGCGATGGCCACGCCCAGCGACGGCGCGGCGGCCATGACCAGAAAGCCCAACCCGAGCAGCGCACAGCTGGCCGCGATCAGCAACCGCATCGAGCTCCCCCGCCAGCGCGCGAACCCCACGCTGCCAGCCACGGCCCCGGCCCCCCAGCACGAGAGCAGCGCCCCGTACCCACCGGCGCCGGCATGCAGAGTCCGCTGGGCGAAGACGACCTCCACGGGAATAGAAATCGTGAAGAACACGAGCCCGGCGACCTGCACCAGCAGCACGTTGCGGATCGGCACCGAGTGGAGTGCGTGTGACAGCGCCGCTCGCAGCCGCCCGGCCACCGGAGCGCGCTGCCTGGGAGCCGCGGGCAGCTGGCCTGTGGCCAGGACGAGCGCGATCGCCAACAACAGACCGCAGGTGACCAGCAGCGCCGCTACTGTCCCGCCGAGCGCCACGACGGCGCCCGCGATGGCCGGACCAGCAGTGAAGGCCACTGTCATCGACGCGTTGGCCACGGCGTTGCCCTCACGCAGCAGCCCAACCGGTTCGAGGATCGCCACGGTTGCCGCCCGGGCCAGGGCCCGGGCGCTGACGGCGAGCACGCCGTCGATGAACGCCAGCGCGAGCACAGGCCCCAAGCTGAAACGGTCCACGAGCCACGCCAACAAGCCGAACGCGGCGCCCTCCAGCAGATAGAGCGAGGCCAGCACCGCCCGTGGGGAGAGCTGATCGAGCTGGGCGACGACCGCCGGTGAGACGAGCGCCGGAATGAACATCGAGGAGAGGAAGAACACCGTGGTCCAGGTGGCGCTGCCCGTGCGGCGATAGACGAGCACCGCCAGCGCGAGCGCGCCGAATGCCCAGGCGAGCTCGTTCAGTGCGAAGGCGAGCAGCAGCCGCCGGTAGGCGGGCAGATCTAAGACCCGCTTCACGCCCGTAGTGCATCATCTTTTTGATGCCGGCTGCAATTTCGGTCCGAAACCTGCACAAGGCTTACGGAGATTTCGAGGCCGTGCGCGGAATCGAGTTCGAGGTCCGCCGCGGCGAGGTCTTCGGCCTGCTCGGCCCGAACGGCGCCGGGAAGACGACGACGGTCGAAATCCTTGAGGGCTACCGCGATCGCACCGGGGGCAAGGTCACCGTGCTGGGATTCGACCCCGGCGAGCGGCCGCGGGCACTTCGGGCCCGCGTGGGGATCGTGCTCCAGAGCACCGGCCTCTACGGCCACATCCGCGTGCGGGAGGCGCTGGCGCACTTCGCCTCGATGTATCCACACCCGCGCGACGTTGACGAGGTGATCGGGCTGACGGGCCTGGAGGGCAAGGAGGCTTCGACCACCCGCACGCTGTCGGGTGGACAGCTGCGCCGCCTTGATCTGGCGCTGGCGCTGGTGGGCGACCCCGAGCTGATCTTCCTCGATGAGCCGACCACCGGGTTCGACCCGGCCGCGCGGCGCACGGCATGGCAGACGATCTTCTCGCTCAAGGAGCTGGGCAAGACGGTTTTGCTGACCACCCACTACCTCGACGAGGCCCAGGCGCTGGCCGACCGCGTGGCGATCATCAAGGACGGGCGCATCCTGACCGAAGGGGCGCCCCGGGAGATCGGCGTCAGTGCCGGCAAGACTCCGTACCGGATCACGTACCGCGATGAAAGCGGTGCACTTGTGGAGCGCCAGACCGAAGACCCCACGGCGCTGCTGCACGAGCTGACCGGCGAGGCGCTGGCCCGGGGCGACCGGCTAGAGGGGCTGACGGTCACGCGGCCGACGCTGGAGGACGTCTATCTGGAGCTCACGGCCGCGGACGACGCCCTCGGCGACGACGGGACGTCCGACGATGGCACCGGGACCGGCGCGGAGGAGGCTGCGACGCCTCGAAGCGAGCGGCGAACGCTTCTCTCTCGGGGCCGGTCGCGCTGATGCCGGGTGTGCTGACGCTCGCCTGGCGCCAGTACCGACTCGAGCGGCGTCTGTTCTGGCGCAACCCCAGCGCGGCCTTCTTCAACTTCTTGCTGCCGTTGCTGTTCCTGGCGTTCTTCGGCGCCATCTTCGCTGGCAAGCAGCACGAGCTGAACGTGATCGTCCCGGGCATTGCCGGCATGAGCGTCATGTCGACGACGTTCACCGCGCTGGCTTACAACATGACCTTCCTGCGGGAACGAGGCGTTCTCAAGCGGATCCGCGGCACGCCGATGCCCGCGATCTCCTACCTGCTGGGCATCGCCGGCAACGCGATCACCAACACCGCGCTGCAGATCCTGATCATCACGCTCGCCGGGCGGGCGTTCTTCGGCGTGGGCTGGCCGCGCGACGTGGCAGAGCTCGTCGTGTTCGTCGCCGCCGGCGTGCTCTGCTTCGCCTCCCTGGGGGTCGCCTTCTCCCACGCCATCCCCAATTTCGAGTCGACGCCCGCCTACGTGAACGCTGTCTTTCTGCCGGTGATCTTTGTCTCGGGCGTGTTCTTCGACGAGGCCCACACGCCAGCGTTCATGAAGGGCATCGCCGAGGCGCTTCCGCTCTACCACCTGATCGCGGGGCTGTCGGGAGCGATGGTCAAGGGCACATCGCTCGCTACGAACATCAGTGCGTTGGGAGTGATCGCGGCCTGGGCGCTGCTCGGCGTGCTACTCGCCGTGCGCGGTTTCAGCTGGGAGCAGCACCGGAGCTGAGTGCCGCCTGTATGATCCGCGCCGCGGCCGGGGAACTCTAAAAGAAGGGGCATCAGATGAAACGACTCGTATGCGCGGTTGCCGTGGTCGCGCTACTGGGACTGGCTTCTGTGGCATTGGCCGCCGGTGGGCTGTCGGGTACGTACAAGACTACGATCAAGAACGACCCGGCCCTCGGCGGAGCACTGAACGGCACGTGGGTGGTCAAGCTCTCAAAGAGCCACGGCTACAGCGGAACCCAGAACGGCAAACTGATCGTCAAGGGACGCGCGACGATCAGCGGCAACACGGTCACTTTCAAGGACAGCTCGGGACCGGGTAAGTGCCCGGGGACGGGCAAATACAGGTTCAAGCTGAGCGGCAAGAAACTCAAGCTCACCGTCATCAGCGACTCCAATTCGGCGTGCGTCGGCCGCAAGGACGTGCTGACCCACGGCGCCTTTACGAAGGTCGGCTAACGGCTCAGGGCGCCGCTGGCACCACGGTCAGCGGCGCCCCGTCCGCCGCCAGCGAGACGGTGTCGAAGCTCGGGGCGTCGAGTCGCTCTACGTGCTCCACCTCGGCGAGGAACCCGTCAACCGGCTCCAGAAAGCCGATACGCGGCGTGCGGTAGTGCATGGGCACGATCCAGCGGGCGCCGAGCCGACCGCTGATCTCGCGCGCTTGCGCGGCGCCGATCGTCGGCCCCCCGCCCACGGGAACGAACAACAGCTCGACGTTGCCGATCGCCGCGGCTTGCTCGGCGCGCAGCTCGCTCTGTCCGAAGTCGCCGAAGTGACAGCAGCGGATTCCGTCGAGGTCGAACACGAAGATCGTGTTCGGTCCCCGCTCGGTGCCCGCCACCTGGTCGTGCTCTGAGGCCACGGCCAGCACCTCGCCGATCGGCGAGGAGAGCCGCCCCGCGGTGGAGCGCAGCACGGCCGGTGAGCCGCCGATGGCCTCCACGCCGTTGTGGTCCCCGTGCTCGTGCGTGACGAGCACCAGGTTCGCTTCCACGCCCTGGATCGGCGGGTAATCCCACTGCATCCCGCGCGAGGCGGCTATGCCGGACATGTCCCCGAAGGGATCGATGAACACGGTCGTATCCGCGGCGGTCAGCTTGAAAGCCGACTGCCCGTACCACTCAACTTGCATGCTGTTCCTCCGGTGAGAGACGGACGGGGGTGCGCTCCTCGGCGTGGTGGTAACGACCACCTCGCAGGAGCGACGCGGCCGCGGCCATGAGGCAGGCGACGATGGCGAAGATGAAGGTCGCGTGCAGGCCGTTGCGAAACGGCCCGGAGATCAACTGAGGGAAGAACGAGCGGCCGGTAAGCACGGCCTGCTGCGCGGCGGGTAGCGTGGCCAGGGCGTGGGCGCCGGCCAGGTGCTGGATCGGGTTGTAGCCCAGGAAGGCGGCGAACAGGATCGAGACCGGCGGACGATGGGCCGCTTGCTGGGCGGCCGCGGCCGCCACGCCGTGCGCCTCGAGCCCCGAGCTCACCGCGGCGGGCAGCGTGCCCGCCAGGCCCACGATCATCAGCGTGAAGAACACGCCGATCGACACAACCTGCGCCGAGTTCTGAAAGGTCTGATTCATCCCCCCGCCGGCGCCGCGGTCGCCGGGGGGCAGGCTGTTCATCACCCCGGCCCGGTTGGGCGAGGCGAACATGCCCATCGAGATGCCGGTCAGCGCCAGGATGAGGGCGAACACCGGATAGGAAAAATTGATCGGCAGCAGCAACAGCAGCCCGAAGCTGAGCGCCGTGCCCACCATCCCGCCGCTGGCGAACGGTCGAGCGCCGAAGCGGTCAGACAGATAGCCGGAAGCGGGTCCGGCGATGAGCATCCCCACCGTCAGCGGCAGCATGTAGATGCCCGCCCACAGCGGGGTCTTCTCGAAGTCATAGCCGTGCTGCGGCAGCCAGATGCCCTGAAGCCAGATGATCAGGATGAACATCAGCCCGCCGCGGGCCACCGCCGATAAGAACGTGGATAGCGTGCCGAAAGTGAACGCCCGGATCCGGAACAGGGGCAGGCGGAACATGGGGTCCGCGACGCGGCGCTCGATCAAGAGAAACGCCACCAGTGATGCGATGCCAACCGCGAACAGGATCAGCACGCGCGGGCTGGTCCAGCCCGTGCTGTGCGAGCCGTACGGGCGGATTCCGTAGGTCACGGCGACCATCAGGCAGATCAGCCCCACGGCGAAGGTGATGTTCCCCCACCAGTCCACGCGGGCGCGCTTCGGTTGGCCGACCTCTCTGAGCTTCACATAGGCCCACACGGTGCCGAACAGACCTACCGGAACGGAGATCAGGAACACCATGCGCCAGTCGATCGGCGCCAGCAGCCCGCCGAGCACGAGGCCGATGAACATGCCGCTCACGCCCACGATGTTGTTGATGCCCAGCGCCATGCCCCGCTGGTTCTCGGGGAAGGCGTCGGTGATGATCGCGGCGGCATTCGCCAACAGGCAGGCACCGCCGATCCCCTGGACGATCCTGAACACGATCAGGTAGTCCGCGCCGGCGGTACCTGTCAGCCAGTCGACCGTGAGGACAACCGAGGCCACGGTGTAGATGACGAACCCCAGGTTGTAGATCCGCACCCGCCCGAACATGTCCCCCAGGCGGCCGAGGCTCACGATCAGCACGCTGCCGACGATCATGTAGCCCAGGATCATCCACAGCAGGTAGAAGCTGTTGCCGGGCACCAGCGGATCGAGGTGGATGCCGCGGAAGATGTCCGGCATGGCGATGATCGTGATCGACACGTCGAGCGTCGCCAGCAGCACCGCCAGCGTGCAGTTGGAGAGGGCGATCCACTTGTACCCGTCGCCCCGCTCCTCGGCGCCCCGCCGCGCGGCGGTCCCGTTGCCTCCGGGAGCCCGCTGCGCCGGCGCTCGGGATTTGGCCGGGGTATCGGAGCTCGTCCGCCTCACGTAAATAGAATATACAGGCAACCTGCGCAGGTTGCCTGTATTCTTTATCTCATGGGCCCGACGACTGATCCCGCGCTGATCGCCAGCGAGCTACGGTTGGTCCTCGGTCAACTCATCCGCCGACTGCGCGCCGAGCATCGCTTTCCGCTCCCGCAGGCGACGGTGCTCGGACGGCTTGACCGCTGCGGCCCAGCCAGCACCTCCGAGCTGGCGACGGCGGAGCGGATGCGACCCCAATCCATGGCCCAGACGGTGGCGGAGCTCGAGGCCGAGGGCTTCGTCGTCCGCCGCCCGGATCCAGGCGACAGGCGCCGCGCGCTGGTGGAGTTGACCGAGTCTGGCCGCGCCGCGCTCGAAGCCGACCGTCGCGCGCGCGTCGGGTGGCTGGCGGAGGCGGTCGAGGCAGACCTGTCTCCCTCCGAGCAGCGGACGCTGTGGGAGGCGGTGGGGCTGCTGCGGCGGATGGCGGAGCGCTAGCCCGCAGCTTTGGCCGGTTCGCCCGGCGGCAGCGCGCGCAGCGTCTCCAGCTCGAAGCGCAGCTGGCGCACCAGCGGATGGCCCGGAAGCACCTGTTCGAGCATCTCCAGGCCGGCGTCGTACTGCGCCAGTTTCCGCCCGGCGTCTTTGGGCGACGGCTCGCCCGCGTGCCGCGCGTTGGTGATTCGGGTTCGCAGCTCGCGCACCTTGGAGATCTTGTCGGCGGCGAAGATCATCGCTGCGTCATGGCCCGCCGCCTGCACCTTGCGTCTGCCCGCCTTCTTGCGCTCGTCCTTGTCCTCGATCGTCTCGTCGTCGGTCACCGCTTCCACCAGCTGCTCCACCCGGGAGCCGAAGCGACGGCCGATGTCTGCATGCGAGACGCTGGTGTCCTCGATCACGTCGTGCAGCACTCCGGCGGCCACGACCTCGTCCGGCGCCCCAGTGTTGTGCAGCAGCACCCCAACCTCGAGCGGATGGATTACGAACGGAGCATCGTCCGAGGCGCGGTGCTGGCCGTCATGCCACTCGCGGGCGAACCGCACGGCCTGGGCGGTCAACGGAAGATTGCGCGAGAACGACGGGAAGCTCGCTTCCGCCCCGGGCGTATCGGTCGCGGACTCACTCATACCTTCACTCTCGGGCGGAGCCGCCGCAACTGGCTAGTTTGGCCGACCGTCCACTGTTGATTGGCAACCTAGCACAGCGATTCCGGCTTTCGGAAAGGGCGGGCGTCGCCTGCGTCATGCTGTGCGGATGCCGGTCGACACGGCCACTTGGTATCGCCGCAACACTTTCAATCATGAGGCCTACCCGCCCGAGCGCCTGGCGGGGGCGCGGTCGGCGGGCGTCTCGGTCTGCCTGCCGGCGCGTGACGAAGAACGGACGATCGGACAGATTCTGGAGCAACTCGCGCCCCTGCGCGAGCTGGGCATCATCGAGCAGGTCGTAGTCGTGGATGACTCTCGTGACAGCACCCCGGCGATCGCAGCCAGGCTGGGAGCGGAGGTTCATCCCCAGAGCGAGCTGATGCCCGAGCTGGGGCCGGTGCTCGGCAAGGGCGACGCCATGTGGCGCTCGCTGCCGCTGTTGCGCGGAGAGCTCATCTGCTTTCTTGACGCCGACTCCGAGCGCTTCGGGGCCCATTACGTGTGCGGCCTGCTCGGACCTCTGCTCTGCGAGCCGGAGATTGCGTTCGTCAAGGGCTTCTATCGGCGCCCGTTTCGAGTCGGGCCTGTGACGCTCCCGGACGAGGGAGGCCGGGTGACGGAGCTCACGGCCCGTCCGCTGCTCAGCACCTTCTATCCCCAACTCGCAGCTTTTGAGCAGCCGCTGGCGGGCGAGGTAGCCGCTACGCGTGAGCTGCTGGAGCGTTTGCCGTTCGTCACCGGGTACGGCGTGGATATCGGGCTGTTGCTCGACGCCTATGCGCTCGCCGGTATGGACGCCCTGGCCCAGGTGGACCTAGACGTCCGGCAGAACGCACACCAGCCGCTGCGCGAGCTCGGCGCGATGGCCTCCGCCGTCCTGCAGGCGGTGGCCGTCCGGTTGGAGCGCGAGGGTCGTCTCCGCGGTCCGATCGCGCCGGTGATCGAGCGGCCGCCGCTCGTACTCAGGGGTACCGCGGCACGCGTTTGACGGGTCCGCTCAGCGCCTGCGGCGCACCAATGCCAACAGGACGAGGACCCCGGCGATGACCGCGGCGACTCCTGCAGGGTTGCGCCGCGCGCGCTCCAGCGCAACCGAAGCGATCAGCGAGCCACCTTCCAGCGGCTCGCTGGGCGACTGAGGCGTGAACTCGGGCCTCGGCGGCGGCGCCGTCTGCTCGGGGACCTGGGCCTCGGTTTGCGCCTCACCAGCCGTGTCCGTCGTGTCCGCTTCAGCCGGCTCCGCCGCGACCCCCGTGCCTTCACCCTCCTCCAAGGAGGCCTGCAACCGCTGGGCGAACTCCTTCAGCAGTCGCCCCGCGACGTCCTCGATCATCCCTCCGCGGCCAAACCGGGCCAGCCGCCCCGTGATCTGGTAGTCGGTCACGACTTCGACCCGTGCGCTGCCATTGCTCGGCTGAACGCTCGAGGTGATCGTCGCCCTGGCGCCACCCTGGCCGCGGCGGTCGGTGCCGTTGGCCCGCAGTTGGGCCGAGTGGGCGGCCTCGTCCACCTGCTCCAGCTTCAGCTTGCCGCTGTAGGAGGCGGTCGTGGGTCCGATCTTGACCGAAAAGGTTCCGTCGTAGTTGCCCTCGTCGTCGCGCCCCGTCAGCGCGGCCCCCGGCAGGCAGGGAACCACGCGTTCAATGTCGATCAGCGCCTGCCAGACGCGCTCGGCCGGCGCCTGCACCTCAAAGGACTGCTCTAGCTTCATCGCGGATCTCCTCCAGGTCATCGGGTGTGTCGATGTCACGGCCAGAGCACAGTGATGCGCATTCGATCGTCGGTGCGTTGCCCAGCAGTTCTCGGGCTCCTCGGTCACCTTGCAAATCAATGACCGCACGCAGCTGCTCTTCCCCCAGGACGACGGGGTGCCCAGGCCGGCCGTCGTAGCTGGCGCGCGTCCCCGGCTCGGCATTCAGGAATCTCGTGATCACCTCCCGCGTTACCAGCGGCTGGTCACCGAGCGTGACGATCACTCGCTCCGCCTCGGGCAGCGCCTCGACCCCGCAGCGCAGCGACGCCGACATGCCGTCGCGCCACTGCTCGCAGATCACCGGTTCGGCATCGATCAGATCGACGGCGGCCAGAATCCCCGCCGCGTGGGCACCCAGCACCACCACCACGCGGTCGAGTTCCTTGACCGCGCACTGCGCTCTGATCGCGTGCTCAAGCAGCGGGCGACCCTCCAGGTCCGCGAGCAGCTTGGACTGCTCGCCGAAGCGCGTCCCTTCGCCGGCAGCCAGGATCAGGCCGGCATTCAAGCGGTGACCTCGTGGATCCGCCCACTGGCGGCGGTCAGCTTGCCGCCTTCGTGTCCGTGGCGGGCGGCGACCACCTCGGCCAGGATTGACAGCGCCGTCTCCTCCCCGGTTACCGCGCCGAGATCAAGTCCCAGCGGCGCCGAGAGCCGCGCCAGCTCATCCTCACCGAAGCCGGCGTCGAGCAGCCGTTCGCGGCGAGTGGCCTGCGCCCGCCGGGAGCCCATCGCTCCGACGAACCGGGCGGGCGAACGCAGAGCGATCTGAAGCGCCGCGTCGTCGAGCTTGGGGTCGTGGGTCAAGATCACGATCGAGGTGGCGGGATCGATACCGCCGAGCCGGGCGAAGGCGGCCTCGGGCCAGCCGGCGATCACCTGGTCGGCGTCAGGGAACCGATCCGGAGTGGCAAACCGCGCACGGGGATCGACCACGTAGGGCCGCCAGCCCGCCGCGCGGGCCAAGCGGCACAGCGAGGACGCCACGTCGACCGCACCGAAGATGACCAGCCGGGGCGCCGGCGCCGTCACGTCGTAGAACAGTGCCCCACGGCGCTCGGAGCGCTCGGCCCAGAGCAGCTCCGCCGCTACCCGCGCCGCCTCATCATCGAGTTCCGGCGCTCCGAGCGAGCCGGAGCGGCCGCCGTCCGCTTCGACCACCAGCTTCGCGCCCGGCCCAGCGCCCTCCAGCAGCGTGACCTCGGTGGCTCGTCCTCCCTGTCGGGCCACTTCCGCGAAGCGATTGGGCGCGTAGGCCTGGATCCAGACGTCGATCTCACCCCCGCATGGAAGCCCGACGTCCCAGGCCTCATCGTCGGCGATCCCGAAATGCTCCAGGCGCGGGCCCTCGCCTTGAATCACACCGTCGGCGATCGCCACTACCGCGCCCTCCACGCAGCCGCCCGACACGGCGCCGGCCAGCTCGCCCCGCTCGTTGACGACCATCTTGGCCCCCGGGGGCCGGGGTGCGGAGCGCCTGACGCCGACGACCGTCGCCAGCGCCACCTTCTGACCACGGTCGGTCCAGGCTGTGAGCTGTTCCAGAACGTCTCTCACAACTCCTCCAGGATGACAGCAAGCTCCTCGAGCGATGCCAGCGAGTTGCCGGCGAGCAGGCGGTCGGTGTGCGGAACCGCGGCTCGCATGCCGCGCGTCAGCGGCTCGTAATCGGCGTGGGCGGCGAGCGGATTGAGCCACACCAGCCGGTGCGCGCTGCGGCGCAGCCGCGCCATCTCGGCTTCGAGCTCCATGGGCTCGCCGCGGTCCCAGCCGTCGGAGAGGATCAGGACGACGGAGCCGCGTCCCAGCCGTCGCCCGTGTACGCGGTTGAGCTCGGCCAGGGCCCCGCCGATGCGGGTGCCGCCGGAGAAGTCCTGCACCGCAGCTGCCGCCCGCTCGAGCGCCTTGTCGTGGTCGCGACCCGAAAGCTCGTTGGTGATCCGGGTCAGGCGGGTCCCGAACGCGAACGCCTCGACGCGCCGGCGGGCGGCCACGCAGGCATGCATGTACTGCAGCAGCATGCGGGCGTACGGAGCCATCGAACCCGACACGTCGCAGACCATCACGAGCGGCCGGGATCGAACGCTTGGTCCGCGCCAGTGGCGCTCGACGGGCTCGCCGCCTGTGCGCAGCGACGAGCGCACCATCCGCCGTATATCGGGCGCCGTGCCCCGGCGGCGCGCAGGGCGTCTGCGCCTGGAGAGCCGGGTTGGTCCACGCCTTGCCAGCGCGGCGATCAGCTCGCGCGCCAGCGCCATCTCGTTGGTCGTGTATTGCGCAAAGTCCTTGTGGCGCAGGAGCTCCACGTCGCTCCAGGACGCCGGGACCGGCACCGGATCTGGCTCGCCGGTCGCCGTGGCGTCCGAGCCGGGCATGCCGCTCCGGGGCAGCGCCGCCCGCTCGATCGCTCCGAGTTCCTCCAGCGGGTCATCCGCGGAGCCCGCGCCAGGCATGCCAAACGCCGCCACGAAAGCGAGCTCGAAGCGCTCGAGGTCAGCGTGGCCCGAGCACAGCGCGGCCCGCAGCGCCAGACGCGCTTCGTCGCGAGAGGTGCAATCTACGGCCGCCAGCGCCCGGTGGGCACTCAGCAGCTCCCCCATTCCCACCCGCGTCCCCTGCGAGCGCAGAGCCGCCGTCAGCGTCGCGAGATTGTCCGTGACGCCCCGGGCCACAGTGGATGGCAGGGAGTCAGACACCTTCGAGCACCTCGCGTTCCCGGACCCGCACGACGTCCTCATGCACCTTGAGCGCCGCGCCCACCGTTTCATCGAGGTCCGCCTCGCCACCCAGCGCCAGCAGCGCCTGGGCCCAAACCAAAGTCTCTCCCACCCCCGGAAGCTTGTAGAGGTCTCGCTGCCCGCGCAGGCGGCCGATGGCATTGACCACCCGCTCCGCGATTGCCTCCGGGATGCCCGGAATGCGCGCCTCGACGATCTCCCGCTCGCGCAGGGCGTCGGGGTATTCGATCCAGTGATACAGGCAGCGGCGCTTAAGCGCGTCATGGAGCTCGCGCGTGCGATTGGACGTCAGCACCACCACCGGCCGCCGAGCAGCATTGATCGTGCCGATCTCGGGGACAGTGACCGCGAAATCGGACAGCAGCTCGAGCAGGAAGGCCTCGAACTCGTCGTCGGCGCGGTCCACCTCGTCGATCAGCAGAACGACTGCTTGCGCTGGATCGGCCTCGAGTGCCTCGAGTAGCGGGCGCCGCAGCAGAAACCGCCGCGAGAACAGCTCTCCCTCATCGATGCCGCCTTCGGCCGCCCGCAACGCAAGCAGCTGGCGCGGATAGTCCCAGTCGTAGAGCGCGTGGTGGAGATCGATCCCCTCGTGACACTGAAGCCGGATCAGGCGCGCGCCAGTGGCGGCGGCCAGCGCCCGAGCCACCTCGGTTTTGCCCACGCCGGCCTCGCCTTCGAGCAGCAGCGGCTGCTCCAGCACCGATGCCAGGTACACGGCCAATGCCAGCGGCCGGTCGGCGAGGTAGCCCTGGGTGGCGAGCGCCGTCTGGGCGTCCGCCACCGACCCGATCTGCGTGAGGCTCACGTCAGGCCTGCGGCCTCCCGGAGCGCGCGGGCACAGAGCACCCGCGCCAGGTGACGCTTGTACTCGGAGCTGGCGTTCAGATCCGCCGGAGGATCCGTGCCCTCCGCCGCCTGCTCGGCGGCGGCCGAGATCCGCTCGGCCTCCAGCGGCTGTCCGCGCAGCGCGTCCTCCACGGCGCCCGCCCTGATCGGCACGGACGCCATGTTGGTGAAGGCGACCCGTACGTCCTCGCACGTATCGCCGCTGCGCTTCACGAGCGCCGCCACGCCGACCATCGCCCAGTCCTCGCTGCGCCGCGTGAACTTCTCATAGGCGTACCCGTACCCGTCGAGCACGGGCAGCCGGATCTCTGTCAGGACCTCGTTTTGCTCGAGCGCCGTATCCAGGTAGTCACGAAACAGCTCACCGGCCGCTACGGTCCGTTGGCCGCTTGGACCCTGCGCGGTGACGCCGCCCTCGGCGGCCAGCAGCACGGCGGGAAGGTCCGATGCGGGGTCCCCATGGGCTAGCGAGCCGCCGATCGTCCCCCGGTTGCGCACCTGTGGGTCGGCGATCTTGCCCGCCGCGCGTGACACCAGTCCCATTTCGGGGGTGTGCTCGAGCTCCGTATGCGGCACCATCGCGCCGATCCGCCAGCTGGAGTCCTCGCGCTGGACGCCGTGCAGACCCGGGATCCGGCGCAGGTCGATCAGCAACGCCGGCGCGGCCAGGCGGAGCTTCATCAGCGGCAGCAGCGAATGGCCGCCCGCCAGCAGCTTCGCCTCGTCGCCGTTTTCCTCCAGCATCCGTGCCGCCTCCTCCAGCGACTCGGGCGCCTCGTAGTCGAACTCTGCGGGGATCATCGCCCACCTCCTCCTTCGCTCGCTGCTCCATTGCCCGAGGACCCCCTCGCCTCTCGTATCGCCTCCCACACGCGCATCGGCGTCAATGGCATGTTGATGTAGCTCACCCCGAGCGGCTTCAGCGCGTCGATGACCGCGTTGGTGACCGCGGCGGAGGCGGCGATCGTCCCCGCCTCGCCGACGCCCTTGGCGCCGAGCGAGTTCACGGGCGACGGCGTCTCGGTGCGATCGAGCTCGAAGCTCGGCAGCTCGGCCGCGGTGGGCAGGGCATAGTCGACGAACGTGCCGGTCTGCAGCTGCCCTTCGCCGTCGTAGGACACGCGCTCGTAGAGCGCCTGGCCGATGGCGTGGACGATCCCGCCATGGACCTGACCGTCGATCAGCAGCGGGTTGATCGCCTTGCCACAGTCGTCGACCGCCACGTAGCGGACGACTGACACCTTGCCGGTCTCCGGGTCCACGTCGACCACGCAGGCGTGGGCGCCGAACGGGAAGACGAAGTTATCCGGGTCGTAGAAGGTGGTCTCCTCCAGCCCGGGCTCCATCCCATCCGGAACATCGTTGATGTACACCGCGCCCGCGACGTCCGCGAGCGTCATGCCCTTGTCCGGGGACCCCCTGACAGCGAACTTCCCGTCCTTGACCTCGATGTCCTCGGGAGCTGCCTCTAGGTGGTGGGCGACGACGGCCTTGCACTTGTCGGCGATCTTGGTCGCCGCCCGGGCGACCGCCTCGCCGCCCACCGCCAAAGTGCGCGACCCGTAGGTGTTTCGTCCCTCGGGCCCTGTTCCGGTATCGCCGTGGATCACCTCGACCACGGACGGATCGACACCGACCTTGTCGGCTGCGATCTGGGCGAACCCGGTCTCATGGCCCTGTCCATGGGGCGAGCTGCCGGTGTACACGGTGACCGCGCCCGTGTTGTGGACGCGGACCATCGCGGACTCCCAGCCGCCGGCCTGGACGCCGACGCCCTTCGGGCCCGTTACCCGGGAGGGCGCCAGGCCGCAGATCTCGGTGTAGGTGGAGAAGCCAATGCCACGGCAGACGCCTTTTTTCCGCTGCTCTTCCTGTTCGCGCCGGAACGACTCGACGTCGACGTGCTCGAGCAGCTTGTCGAGCGTCTTCTCGTAGTCGCCCGAGTCGTAGATGACCCCGGTCGCCACCTCGGCCGGGAAGTTCTCCTTGGGGATGAAGTTCTTCCGCCGCAGCTCCAGCCTGTCCATCCCCAGCTCGTCGGCCAGCTGCTCGAGCGTTACCTCGATCATGTGCGTGGCCTCCGGCCGCCCCGCGCCGCGGATGGCGTCGGTGGGGCACTTGTTGGTGAACACACCGACGATGTCCGTCTGTACGGCGGGGATGTTGTAGACGCCGCCCATGACGAACGCTCCGAGCGACGGGATCAGCGGTGTGAGCAGCATGTTGTACGCGCCGAAGTCCGCGATGATTTCCACGTGGAAGGCGGTGATCGTGCCGTCGCGCTTGGCGCCCATCCGCGTGCGCGCCACGTGATCGCGACCCTGGTGGCAGGCCATCATGTCTTCCGAGCGGGTGGCGATCCATTTCACAGGCCGGCCTAGCTTGCGCGAGCACCAGGCCGCGAGCACTTCCTCGCCGTAAACCTGGAGCTTGGAGCCGAAACCGCCACCGACCTCCGGGGCGATCACGCGCACACGCTCCTCGCTCATTCCCAGCAGGAGGGCCAGGAACAGCCGCAGGAAGTGCGGCACCTGGGTCGAGCTCCAGACCGTCAGCGAGTCGGCACGGTGGTCGGCCAGCACGCCGCGCGGCTCGATTGCCGCACCGGCCGTGCGGTGGTTGATCACGCGCCGTTCTACCACCACATCGGCGTCGGCCAATCCCTGCTCCACGTCGCCGCCGGACAGCGACCAGCGGTGCACCTCGTTGGTGCCGAGCTGTTCATGAACGAACGGCCCGCCCTCGAGCGCCTTCTCGGGGTCGGTGACCACTGGCAGGGGCTCGTACTCCACGAGCACCTCCTCGGCCGCGTCGACGACTGCATAGCGATCGCCGCCCAGCACAACCGCCACGGGATCACCGACGTGCTTGACGCTGTCCTTGGCCAGCGGCCAGTGTTCAGGATTGTTGACCTCGACGCCAGGCGGGACCCAGGCCATCGGCAACGGCCCGCCGTCTTCCATGTCTTTGCCGGTAAAGACGGCGTGGATGCCATCGCGCTCGCGCGCCGCCGAGGCATCGATCGAGACGATCTTCGCGTGCGCCTCTGGGGAGCGCACGAGCGCCGCCCACAGCGTGCCGGGGAGCGAGATGTCGTCGATGTAGCGGGCACGGCCGGTGATCAGGCGCGGGTCCTCTTTGCGGCGCAGACTTTGGCCGACGTGGACGCTCGGCGCCGGCGCCTGGCGTTCCTCGGCCGCCCTGGCTGCGACTTCGCTTAGTTCGTCTGCCACACCGCCGCTGGCCTCGGTCATGCTGAAACCTCCTGAGAGAGAGTCGCGCCCTTCGTCTTTGCCGCGTCGAGCACCGCCCTGACGATGTTGTGGTAGCCCGTGCAGCGGCAGAGGTTGCCTTCCAGCGTGTGCCTGACCTCGGCCTCGCTGGGGTTCGGGTTCTCGGCCAGCAGCGCGCTGGCGGCCATGATCATGCCCGGCGTGCAATAGCCGCACTGCAGGCCGTGGTCGTTCCAGAACGCCTCCTGGACTGGATGCAGCTCGCCGTCGGAGGCCAGTCCCTCGATCGTCGTCACTTCCGCCCCGTCGGCTTGGACGGCGAGCACCGTGCACGACTTGACCGCACCGCCGTCGAGGTGGACGGTGCAGGCGCCGCAGTTAGAAGTGTCACATCCAACGTGGGTGCCGGTAAGGCCGAGCTGGTCGCGAAGCGCATGGACCAGCAACAACCGCGGCTCCACCTCCAGGTGGTGCTCCTCGCCGTTGACATGGAGGCGCACAGAAACGGTTCTACTCATCGTCTCCTCTCTCGTCCGAGTCCTTGGGCCTTGGGCCACCGTACACCTCGCCCCCCGCGATGTCGAGAGTGCCTTCCCCGCCGCGTCGTGAGGGTTACCGCAGCGGATCAGCATGGCCAAGAGCATGCGCCTCGAGCCGCCAGGGCCCACGGCACGAGGGCCCGCGCCCGAGGCGCCCAGACCGCGGCGGGCGGCGATCAGTGCTGGGCCGAGCCGAGCCGATATAGTTGATCCGTCAACATCAACGAAAGGGGAACCGGATGAAGTTCGCGCGTTTGCTGCTCCGCTTCGTAGTCGGGGTTCTGTTCATCGGCCACGGGACACAGAAGCTGTTCGGATGGTTCGGCGGTCACGGCCTTGAGGGAACGAGCGGGTTTTTCGAGAATCTGGGATTGCGTCCCGGTCGTCATCACGCCCTGGCCGCGGGCGTGGCGGAGGCCGGCGGCGGTGCGCTGATGACCCTCGGACTGGCCACGCCGCTGGCGGCTTCGATGCTGACGGGCACGATGCTTACGGCCATCAACCGAGTGCACCTCAAGAACGGGCCCTGGGTCACCAACCAGGGGTATGAGTACAACCTCGTGCTGATCGCCGCGGCGCTCACGCTCGCCGAGATCGGCCCGGGGCGCCCGTCGGTGGACGCCGCGCTGGGTGACAAGTTTCACGGCAACGGCTGGGCGCTGTTTGCTTTGGCCGGCGGAGCGGCCGGCGCGGTGGGGGCCCACCTGTATGCCTCAAGCCAGCCGGAGCCGCAGCCCGAGGCTATGACCGGCCCCCAGGGCCCCGAGGCCGGAGCGGTGCCGCAGCCGCAGCCGGCCTAGCAGAAACAAAAGCGCGCCGGTCCGCGATGCGGCCGGCGCGCTCATAACCCCTGCCAGACCTCAGGAACTGCCAATCGTCACGCCGATTGCCACCACGATCACCCCGCCGAGCGTGACGACGACGAGCGAGGAGGCAAGCGAGACTTTTAGGAACTTGAAGCGAACGAAGGCGATCGCGCAGAGTTCGACGGCCACCACGATGCTGGCCACAACCAGCGCCGTGTGCACGTCCTTGATGATGAACGGGAGCGAGTGGAAGATGCCGCCGAAGGCGGTCATCGCACCGGTGATCGCCCCGCGGACGATCGCCGACCCCCTTCCGGTCTGCTCGCCCGTATCGGATAACGCCTCCGAGAACCCCATGCTCACGCCGGCGCCCAGCGCGGTGGAGATGCCCACGACGAGCGCCGTGTGAGAGTTACTCGACACCGCCGCGGCGAAGATCGGCGCGAGCGTCGACACGGTGCCGTCGATCATCCCCACGAGCCCCGGCTGCACCACGCGCAGCACGAAGCCCGACTCGTCAAAGCCGATCAGCCGTGCTATCGCCCCGGTCACGCGTGACCGCTGATCGTCCCTTTCGGGTCGCTCCTCTCCCTGGCCCTCCTGCTGGGCCTCGGCGGCCTCAACGCTCATTTGATCACTATAGCAACCGAGTTAGAATAAGGATGGCCTAATTTCAGCTATCATCTCATTTCATGAAGTCCTCCGACATCGACCAGCGACTCATCACTCGGCTGCGCGAGCGCGGATTGCGCGTCACCTCGCAGCGCGTGCTGATCCATCGCGCCCTGTGCGCCCACGATCAGCACATGACCGCCGACCAGGTGCTCGAGGCGGTGTCCAGCGTGCTGCCCGGGGTGTCGCTGCCAACCGTGTACGCCACGCTCGAGCTGCTCGAGGAGCTGGGCCTCGTTCGACGCTTCGGCACCGGGACGGGTGCTGTGCTGTTCGACTCGCGTGTCGAGCCACACGCGCACACGGTTTGCCGCAAGTGCGGGGCAACCGCTGATCTCGATGGCGCGCATGTCTCCCAAGCGGCCCTGGCTCGCGCCGGCGAGACGGGCTTCGTTCCTGATCACACGCAACTCGTGGTGTGGGGACTCTGTCAGCGGTGCGCCGCGATGGCCGCCGTGGCAGCTTAGGAACAGCTGATCGAGATCCCGTCCAGGAGCCAGCCGCTGTCCGCTCGTACGGTGTCGGCGGTTCCGGCGCACTGCTGAGTCCGGTCGGCCTGCACCGAGGTCGTCTGGAGCGCCACGGTCGCGGACGCAGGACTCTGCCCGCTCAGCACCTGGGCGCGATGAAACGCAATCGATCGCACCGAGCTCATTTCGTTCTGGAAAGCCACGAACCCGCCGAGCTCACTGCGCATGCTGGCGTCCGCGAGCGCCCAGGCAGTCGGATACCGGTGCGCCGCCGCGGCCTCATAGAACGCCTCGACGGCGCCGGACGGAGTCCCCTGCTGGTTGCCGCTGGCATTTGCCGCTGACCCGCTGTTCGCGCCCGCCGAGGCGTGGCCGGCGCCGCCCGGCGCGCTCGGGGAGCTCGGGCTGGCGGTAGAAGTCGAGTGGCCGGGGCGGGCGGCGAGGGTTGAGCGCGTCCCCGAGCGCTTGCCGCCACCCGAGCTGAGCGCGGCCACGGTCACCGCCACCGCCAGCAGCACGGCGAGGGTGGCGATCGCGGGCAGCAGTTTCGCGGCTCGCCGCCTGCCGGCGCGGAGCGTCCCGCTGTCGGGCTTGGCGAACGCGATCGCGGGCGTAGCCCCGGGCTTGGCGAACGCGATAGCCGGCACGGCCTCGGTCGCCGGCTGGGATTCGACTGCTCGCTGAAGGCGCCCGATCAGCTCACCGGCCGAAGCCGGTCGTTCACGCGGATCGCGCGACATGCCGCGATTCAAGACCGCCGCGGCCGCGGCGGGGGCGCCGGGCCACGCGCTCCTCAGGTCTGGCGGGGGCTGGGTTGAGATCGCGCGCGCCAGGGCGAGCGGATTCGTCTCTGGGCGCGCCTTTCGCCCGCTCAGCAGCTCGTAGGCCACCGCCGCGAGCGCGTAGACGTCCATGGCCGGGCTTGGCCGTTCGCCTTCCAGCTGTTCAAGCGCCATGTAGCTGAAGCTGCCGACGATGGCCTCGTGGCTCGTGGTGTGGGTGGGATCGGCCACACCTGCCACCCCGAGATCGGCGAGCTTGGCCCCGCCATCGCTGCCGAGCAGGATGTTGGCCGGCTTGACGTCGCGGTGGACGATGCCCTTGGCATGAATCGCGTCGAGACCGGCGGCGATTTGATGCAGGATGCGGAGCGCCTCGCCCGGAGGCAGCGAACCGCGGCTGGCGATGAGCTCGGACAGCGCTTCGCCGTCCACGTATTCCATGACGATCATCAGATCGCCGTCACCTTCGGCGTGAACGTCGTAGACGAAGACGAGATTGGGATGGCTGAGCGAAGCTCCGACCAGCGCCTCACGCTTCAGCCGCTGCCGCTGGTGAGGATCGCCTGACGCATACACGCGCTTCAGCGCCACAAGGCGCCCAAGGACCGTGTCTTCGGCCAGCACGACCTTGGCCATGCCACCGGCGCCGAGGCGCCGTATCTCCCGATACCTAGACCCGTGATCGGCCATGCGAGCGTCCTACCCATCGAGCATGGTGCCCACGCGTCGGAGCGCCGCGCGCTAGGTCAAAAGCCGCCGCGTGGCCAGCGCCAGCACCTGCGCTCGCGTCCGCGCGCCGTGGTCGGCGGCGACGAAGGCGGGCGCGGCTGCCCGGTCGAGCACGCCGCCGCTAGACTCCACCGCCTGGGCAAACCGCAAGGAAGCAGACGGAGCGGAACTGGAGGGCGAATTGGGGCAAAAGTCGCGTAGCTCCACGCGCAGCGTTCTAACCCTAAGCGGACGCCGGGCGATCGACCGCCTCAGCGACGAGGACACACAGATCCTAAGGCTGGGGAAGGGAGCGATCCGCGGGCACACGTGCAAGGTGCTCGTGCTGGAGCGCCCGGCCGGGGGTGCCCTGCCAACCGTCGAGGCGATCCGCGAGCACATGAACGCGCGGCTGGACGCCGCCCCGCTCTTTCGCAAGCGCGTCGTGGCCACACCGCTGCGGCTGGCGAATCCGGTGTGGGTGGACGATCCCGACTTCGATATCGCTCGTCACGTGACGAGCACTAGGCTCGAGGGCCCGGCAAACGAGGACACGTTGGAGCAGGTCGTCGGGCGATTGATGACGCAGCCCCTGGACCGCTCGCACCCGCTGTGGCATCTGGACGTCGTCGAGACGCTCGACCCCGACCGGACGGCGCTGATCTGGCGAGTGCATCATTGCCTGGCGGACGGGACGATGTGCGTCCGGCGCGCCGCAGCACTCCTGTGGGACGAGGCTCCGGCCCAACGTCCGGAGCCGATGCCCGCTTGGCACCCGCACCCGCCCCCCAGGGCGATATCACTTGTGCGAAGCGGGCTCGCCGAGGAGCTACAGGCGCGCTTCGGGCGGCGGCCCGAAGCGCCCGCGCAGTCACACCGTGCGGAGCCGCTGCGGGAGGTATTCGGACGCGAGCTGCGCCCCGACGCGTCGATCACCGCGCTGGACGCCAGAGCCAGCGCCGGACGGGCGGTGGCATTCGCCTCCGCCCCGCTAGCTGAGTGTCGGCGCGCCGGCAAGGCGGTCGACGGTTCGATCACGGTGAACGACATCGTTCTGGCGATCATCGCCGGGGCGGTTCGCAGGTGGCTTGGCCCGTCCAACTCCATCCGCGTCAAAGTGCCCGTCAGCCTGCACCGCGCGGATGAAGGCACGGTCAGTAACCACAACTCGTTCTTCTTCGTCGACCTGCCGGTAGCCGAGGCCGACCCGACAAAGCGGCTGCTGACCATCAACCGCGAGACCGCCGAGCGAAAGCTCCACCATGATGCTGAAACCCTCTACCGGCTGGGAACCCATCCCCTGGTCGCGCGCGTGGCCATGAGCCCGCGGGTGTTCACGTTCAACGTCTCAAACGTGCGCGGCCCGGAACAGGAGGTGTTCGTGCTCGGCGCACCGGTCAGGGGGCTGTACACGCTGGCAGAGATCGCCCAGCATCACGCTCTGCGCATGGCCGTGATCTCGTCGGCGGGATCTCTGTTCTTCGGTCTGTGCGCGGACCGCGCGGCGGTGCCGGACCTACCGGCGCTGGTCGACGCTCTGCGTCGCGAAACGGACGACTTAATCCAGCTGGCCGCCTGAGTTCCGGTCATCTGGCCACTTGACAGGCGCGCCCTCGGCCGTGACGATCGGCGCCGGGGACGGCCAGCGGTCGAGGGCAAGTCAAGCGTTTGATGAAGCTACGGTCTAAGACGTGTGCGGCAGCGTTGGTCATCGCGACGGCCTGTGCGCTGGCCGCAGCCGTAGCTCCTGCCCGGTCGCCGGCACGGCCCCGTCTCTGTCCTGCGTTCTGCGGACAGCGCGGCGGCCCCCATCTCGCCGCCATCCAGCAGCTCCGAGGCAGCAAGGTGCAGCTCAGCTTGCTGCTCAGCAGGGGAGGGCCGCTGGAGCTCGTCGTCACGCGCTCGCTTGGTGGCCGTCTCGCGGGCGCTCGTCCGAGGCTGATCAACCGGCGGCCGCCGGAGATCTTGGCCGGGAGCTTCCCGTTCGGAGACAGGAGGGTCACCGTTGCCCGCGTGAGGCTGCGGCCGCTGCGGGCCGGGGTTCGTATCCGGGTAATCAATCTGGGTGGCGCCAGGCGGTCATTGACCGCCGGCGTCTACATCCTCCAAGCGGACGAGCTCACGCACGCCGGCAAGCTGCTGATGCGTGGCGACTCCGTCGTCCTGCGTCTCACGCGCAAAGGCCGGCTGGTGTATCTCCTACAGACCCACACCGCGCCCATTGCCTCGACCGGGGCCCCGAGCTCCGTGACCGAGAGCACGGCGGGCATCTCAGGGGTCGCGGCGCCCTACGGCCAGCCGACCACCTACTACTTCCAGTACGGCACGAGTTCGAACTACGGCGCGCGGACTCCCGGACAGCTCGCAACCTCAGCGCGAAAGCCCACGAACGCTTCGGCGACGCTGACCGGGCTGAGTATCGAGACGACCTACCACTACCGGCTGGTGACCACGAACTGCTCGGGGTGCCGTTGGGGAACAAGCTATGGAGCCGACAAGAAACTCACGACCCTCACCGGAGCCGGTTTGTCGCCTCAGCAGCTGAGCGCCGACCGCGCCATCTCGACCTACAACGCCATGCAGAGGTACTTCTACGCCGCCAACGTCTACGCCGGCGACGTGGGCAGCCTCTACGTCGAGAGCGATCCCCAGAGCGGCAATCGCTACTCGTACCTGTGGCCGTTCTCGCGTGCGCTGGTGGGAACGATCACGTTGTCAGGGATTCCGTCCGCGCTGACCGGCGGCGCGAGCTACCAGGCGGATGTAAACGACCGCCTGACGGGCCTCTCCCGCTACTGGGACGGGACCTCCTCCGGCCCAGGGTACGACTCATATCCGCCGTCCCCGTATGGCACAGGAGGCGATAAGTACTACGACGATCAGGCCTGGATCGGGCTGGCGCTGGCGCAGAACTACCAGCTGACCGGCAGCCAGAGCTCGCTGGGTCAGGCGGTGAACGTACTCAACTTCGTCTACCCGGGTGGCTGGGCGGGAGGCGCCGGCTTTGACCCCGGCGGCATCTACTGGGTTCAGCAAGGCGTCGGCGTTGGGCAGACGAACCACAGTCGCACCACCAACTCCACCACCCCCAACGCGGAGTTGGCGCTACTGCTCGAGAACTTGGACCCCGCGAACGCGGCCCAGTACGACGCCGCGGCAAGCGCCATGTACGGATGGGCCAACCATTACCTCTACAACGTCAGCGCCAATCCGACCGATCCGCAGGGACCGAATCCCGGCTTCGATCCGAACGCGGCGCCGCTCATGTTCGACAACGTGGGCGGCAACAACGCGATCGACGAGACGCTGTGGACCTATAACCAGGGGGCGATGATCGCCACCAACGTCCGCGAGTACCGCAAGACAGGCCAGCCCGCATATCTCTCGAATGCCGAAGCGCTCGCCAACGCCGCTCTCAATACTTTCACCGAGACCGCTTACATCGCCGACCAGCCGCCGGCGTTCAACGCGATCTTTTTCAGAGGGCTACTCGTCCTCTACTCGGCCACGACGGATACAGGGCTTCAGTCGCGGATCATGCAGACGATCCAGACCTACGCTGAGGACTCCTGGAACTACTTCCGCAACTCGCAGGGGCTGTTCCGCTTCCCGTCGTCGTCGGGCAGCGGCTACCAGCTACTCGACCAGGGAGCCATGCTCCAGATCTACTCGATGCTCGCGTGGAATCCAGCCGACTACGCGGAGCTGCCCTAAGACGTGACGTGCCGCGGCGCCCAGATCTTCGTCGGCGGGGTGATTAGCCTGTCCGAAGCGGCCTAGAGTCGTACACGGCACGAAAGACCATCCGCTCGAGAGGGGAGAGACCATGGACGTCGGGATCGGGCTACCAAACGCAGTGCGCGGAGTGGATCGCTCCGGAATCATCGACTGGGCGCGCCGCGGGGAGCAGGCGGGATTCTCGAGCCTCGGGACGATCGACCGGCTCGTGTACTCCAACTACGAGTCGCTCGTTGTACTCGCCGCCGCGGCCGCGGTCACCGAGCGAATCGGCCTGGTGACCGACATCCTGATCGCGCCGCTGCGCTCAAACACCGCGCTGTTCGCCAAGCAGGCAGCCACGATCGACTCACTATCCGGTGGGCGACTGACCCTGGGCCTGGCCGTCGGGGGCCGCCCTGACGACTTTGAGGTCAGCCGCGTTGATTTTCAGAGCCGCGGTCGCATCTTCGACCAGCAGCTCGAGGAGATCACGGCTGTTTGGAAGGACGAGAACGGCGTGGGGCCCGACGTGGCGCGCGGGGAACGGCCCGCATTGCTGATCGGCGGATCGGCGGACGCCGCCTACCGACGGGCGGCGCAGTATGCCGACGGCTGGACGATGGGCGGCGGGACTCCGGATGCTTTTGCCGAGGCGCGGGGAAAGCTGAACAAGGCCTGGAGCGAGGCCGGCCGAGCCGGCAAGCCGCGAACGATGGCGCTGTTCTATTTCGCGCTCGGCGAGGGCGCCGAACAGATGGCAAGCGAAGCCCTCGGTGACTACTACTCATTCCTTGGCGACTACGCCAGGCGGATCGCCGAAGGTGCCGCGAAGGATGCCGCCACCGTCAAGGGGTATCTGACGGCATTCGAGCAGGCCGGCGCCGACGAGGTGATCTGCTTCCCGGTATCGACCGATCTCGACCAGATCGACCGCTTGGCGGAGGCGGCGCTCAACTGAGCGCGCGGGCAGGCGGCGTCATGCCCGGAACGCTCTTCCATCGCGAACGACTCGCGACTGGGACACCCGACGGTCTATTGGTGCTCCACCATGGTCGCGGCAGCGACGAAAATGACCTCCTCGGCCTTGCCGACTCACTGGACCCGCGGCGACGGTTGCGCGTCGTGGCGGTGCGGGCGCCGTTGCATCTGCCCGGCTCGCCCGGCTGGCACTGGTACGTGGCGCGTCGCGTCGGCCATCCCGATGGGGACACGTTTTACGCGGCGTGTCGTGAGCTTGGCCGGCTACACGACGAGCTGTGGGCCGAGACGGGGATTGACCCCGCCCGCACCGTGCTCGGGGGCTTCTCGATGGGGTCGGTTATGAGCTACGCGCTCGGATTGGCAGCCGATCGGCCGGCGCCGGCCGGGATTCTTGCCTTCTCCGGATTCATTCCCACAGTCGAGGGCTGGCGGCCCTCGTTTGCTGGTCGCAGCGCGCTGCGCGCCTTCATCGCCCACGGCCGGAACGACCCGGTGATCGAGATCGCTTTTGCACGGCACGCGCGGGAGATCCTCGAGCACGGCGGGCTCGAGGTCGACTATTGCGAAGGAGACGGCGGTCACTGGATCGAGCCGGAGCATGCGCGCCTCGCCGCTGGCTGGCTCGAGGAGGCACTTCCATTGAAAGCGCGGCGCTGATTGCGGCCTGAGACGAACGCGTCAGCTCGCTCAGCATTCACATAGGGTTTAGGTCAACCTCCTTGATCATGGATCCAGCTCGCGCCCACGACCTGCTTGCCCGCGAACGGAAACGCATCGAGAGCGCACTCGCCACGCTTGACCGCGAGGGTCCACTCGAGTCGTCCGACCGCGCCGAGCCGGGCGACGTCGACTCTGAGGACCTATATCAGGACGAGTTCGATCAGGGGCGCCGACAGGACCTCAACGCCGAACTGGCGGCCGTGGAGCGCGCCGAGGCAAGGCTCGCAGACGGCACTTATGGCCTCTCGGTGGAGAGCGGCCAGCCGATTCCTGACGCTCGGCTCGAGGCGCTCCCGACCGCGGAACGGACCGCCGAGGAAGACGAGCGCTATCGCCACTCTCCCGGGCCCGGGTGAGCGGTCATCCGCGGAAGCCAGGACCCTCTAGTCAAGTCGATCAAGAAAGAGATTGCTTTAGCCACGCCAGGGTCGCGTCTCGACCTGCCGCGTATCCGACGCGCGGCTCCCATCCGAGCACTCGCTTGGCTTTCTGGTTACTGAAGTCCTGAGGCCTTCCAAGCACCTGCACGGCCTGACGCGAGAGCAATGGCGGTGTTTTCAGGCGCACGGTTCTGCGAAGGAACCGGTAAGCGTGCTCGAGCGAGAAGGCAAGACCATTCGCCACGGGATAGGGCAGGCTCCACCGCACTCGACGGCACCCCAGCCCGTCGGCAAGGTCGTTGACGAATTGCTGCCACGTCACCCGCAGCCCGTCGGTGACATTGAAAGCCTGCCCGGGCGCTGCGTCATGACCCAGAGCCGCAACCGCGGCATCTGCGAGGTTCTCCACGTAGGTAAGCCCTGCGACCGCGCGCCCTCGGTCGATCAGCAGCATGTGACCACCGCGGATTGCTGCAGCGATCTCGCCAACGACGTCCTTGGACCGCGGCCCATACACCGTGGCGGGCCGGAGAATCACGAGTTCAAGCGCGCCCGACTGATCCACATGGCGGACTTCGTGCTCGGCCTCCAGCTTGCTCTGTGCATACCAGTTCCTAAAACGGCCCGGAACATGCGCTTCGTCGATCCCCTCGCCGCCGGGATAGCCATAGACATCAGTGGTGCTGAAATGCACGAAGCGCTCGACGGATGCGGCGAGGGAGGCATGCAGCAGGTTCTTTGTGCCAACTACGTTGATTCGCCTCATCTCCTCAACGGTCGCCCAATCTGAAACCAAGGCGGCGCAGTGGAGCACGTAGCGACAGCCCACAGCGGCGCGTGCAAGCGAGCTTGGACTGGTGAGATCCCCAGAGACCAGCTCGACTTCCGATCTCCCGAGCAGCGAGGCATCGCTAGTCGGGCGCACGAGGCAGCGAACGCGGTGATCCTCACGCAGCAGACGCTCTACCACGTGACCGCCGATGAATCCGCTCGCGCCGGTGACCAGGCATAGCCCGTGTTTGGAGCGGCCGTCACGCGCCCGACCGGCGGGCGCCGTATCACCGGCGGTCATCTCGAGCGCGATTTGCGCGACAGGGCGGTGACCGCGATATCGCGGACCACGGCCCAGTTCTTTCCCGTCTCAGACTGGCAGTCGGCCAACACGGCGTCGAGCGCCGCCAAAAAGCTCGCGGCCTCATCCTCGCTCAGCGTGAGTGGAGGCAAGAACTTGATCACGTCGTTTTTGCCTGACGCCATCGTGATCACCCCGTGGTCACGGTGCAGCGGAATCACGATCAGCTGAGGAAACAGTCCTTCGCTGGCCATCCGCATCAGGCGCCAGCTGAGGCGAGCCGCGCGCGAGTGTGGTGCGCCCAATTCGATCCCCAGCATCAGCCCGCTGCCACGCACGTCCTTGACGATCTCGTACCGCCGTTCGAGCTCGACGAGGCCTTCCTTGAGTAACGCACCCATCCGTCGGGACTGTTCCACGAGGCCGTCGCGCTCGATTATCCGCAGCGTCGCCAGACCCGCGGCCATCGACAGGCGATTGCGGCCAAAGGTCGACTGATGCACGTAGGAGCGCTCGACCGTCCCCACAGCCCGGTCGTAGATCTGGCGCGTCGTGACCATTGCCGCGACCGGCATGTAGCCCCCGCTGAGCGCCTTGCCCACCAGCACGAAGTCCGGCTCTAGCTCCCAGTGCTCCAGAGCGAACCATCTCCCGGTTCGTGCCAGTCCGGTTTGGATCTCGTCAACGACGAAAAGTGTCCCGTAGCGCCGGCAGAGGTCCTGCGCAGCGTGCAGGTACCCCGCGGGCGCCGGCGTCACCGCCCGGCCCTGGATCGGCTCGACGATGAACGCAGCGACATCCTTGGTTCGCAGCTCTCGCTCGAGCGCCCCCAGGTCGCCGAATGGCACCAGGCTGCAGCCGGGCAGCATTGGCCCGAACCCCTCCCTGAAAAACTGGTCCCCGACCAGCGACAGTGGTCCCAAGGTCACCCCGTGAAAGCTGCTCTCGCAGGTGATCAGCCGGGGACGCCCCGTCGCGGCACGAGCGAACTTCATCGCGGAGTCGACCGCCTCCGAGCCGCTGCTCGTGAAGAACACCGCCTCGAGTCCCGGGGGTAGGCGCTGGGAAAGCTCCTCGCCCAGCATTCCCGCCAGCGGCGAGTAGTGCAGCTGGACGCCATCCACCAGACCGGCGTCAAGTACCGAGCGAAGGACCTCGCCCACCTCGGCGTGGTTGTGACCTAAGCTCGCAAACCCCTCTCCTGTGTGAAAGTCGAGGTACGCCCGCCCCGTCGCGTCATACAGATACGACCCCTGAGCCGACACATAGTCCTTGTCAAAGCCGAGGATCCTCAGCAGGTCGACCAGGGACGAGTCCAGGTAGGACGCCGCCAGGCCGAACGTTTCGTCAGCCCGCGCCGCTGCCTCCATCACCACGCCGAGAGAGTCGAAGGCGGGGATGGTTTGGGGGTCGGCGTTCATGACGAGAGCGGCGGCGGAGACTACGCGAGCTGCGGTTGCACGCGCACCACCTCACCGTGATCACGGTGCTACCCCCTTTCTTGGCGATAATCGCCGCCGGCGGGCCACCGATCGCCGGGTACGCGTACCGCAGCCGCCCAGGGTCGCGGCCCCGTGCTATGCGAGGCGCGGACCCTGTCCTTCGGTCCGCGCCCCGCAACGTGTTCGGGGCAGGGCTAGCCGCTCGGAGCTATGGCACGACGTAGTTGACCGAGGTTCCCCAGTTGGCGCTGCCGTCCCTGGTTCCGCCGCAGGTTCCGATCGTCAGCGTGAACGCCTTTCCGGTGCAGTTGGGGTACTGGATGTACTCGTTGGCGAAGTACAACCGGTCGCTGCCGTCCGGCAGATAGATCGCCCAGCTGTAATCACCCCACCGGGGCCGCGTCGGCCCGGGGTAGCCCTGGTACTCGCTGAACCCGTCTTGCGGCGACTGCCCGGGATCGGCGATGTTGATCACGGACCCGTTCAGGCCGAGCGAGGTGGCGGTCAGACGGCCGTAGGCGGTGCTCGGGTACAAACCGGCGTGCAGGCCGGCGCGCGGGCCGCCGTTGCCGTTGAGCGTGAATGCCATGATCGCCGCGTTGTTCCCGCCGGTGCCCTCGCCTGCCACGGCGGGCATCTCCAGGTCTTCGTGGGCCGCGGATACGTAACCCTGGTTGGTGATCGTGAACTGGCCGGTCTGGTCGAACGTGTTGGTGTCGACCACCCAGTACACGGCCCCTTGGTGCAGCTCCGAACGGGTCCCGAACGTCTGATTGACCTGAGTCATCATCGGGGACCACAGCTGACCCTGCGCCTGCGAGACCTGCGTCATGAAGTCGCCGTTGGTCTCGATCCCACCTTCGGGACACGATTTGGGCGGAGGGCTACCGGTGCTCAATCCGGCCTTGCCGCATTCGTCGCCGAGCGGGATTGGCCCCACTTTCTGGGGACCCAGCAACCCGACCCCCAACGAGTTTTCTGGGTCGTAGTACGGGTCCGTGCCGGTGAACAGCTGGCCGCCGAACTGGACTCCGCTGCAGCTAGCGCAGCCGCTGCTGTTCAGGTTGCCAAGCCCGGTCCAGTCCCACACCGCGATCCGGTTGTCGCCTGCGGATGGGAGCCCCGCGAAGCTGTTGAAGTCCAGGCCGCCCATCATGAACCCAGTCCCGCCATTGTGGTTGTCGTACTGGCTGGCGTCGGCTGGCTGCGCGGGGATCACCGCCACCCAGCAGTCGACGCCCTTGCTGCCCGCACACGTCCCGTCGGGGGTTTTCAGCCGGCCCATGTTCTCGCTCGCCACGTTGAAGTTGGGATTCGGTTGCCCACCTGGCAGCGTGACCGGACGGCCCTGCTCGAGCGCGTCCTTGTCGAAGGCGAACTCCTGCGCGCCATTGAAGATGCCGCCGCCAAACCCGTGCGCCGAGCTCGACAGCGGGAACTCGTCGTAGAACATCAAAAAGGCGTCCCGGGTCACGCCGATCTTCGCGAAGTCGTTCAGCAGGTATGGAGACCCGGGTTCCCGCGGGTTGTAGTTGGCGCTTAGGAAGTACACGTTGTAGGGGCCGAACGGGCTGGAGCCCTGGCTCACCGCGATGCCCTCATAGCAGCCGTTGGCCGCGGCGGCGAAGCAGCCGGTGAACGCGCCGCCGCTTGCCTCCGGGTTGGCCGAGACGATTTCGGTGAAGAACCAGTGCCCACCGTTGCTCGAGTCGTACTCGCAGGAGGGATCGCCGCCGCTGCTCCACCCGCGGCTGGTGAGCCCCATCACGGTGTCCAGCGGGATCGGAGCCGATTGGCGCTGCAGCGCCGTGTTGTAGACGAGCATCTCGCCGATGTTGTTCGCCTCGACGATGGAGCCATTGCCCGCGCAGAGCCCCTGGTCCGGCGGCTCGATATCACCGAGGGGGTTCGTGGCGAGTGATGCGCTGTCGACCGCGTTCAGGCCCTTCACGCCGGTGGCGCCGCCTGCCGATGTGCTGATGCTGTCGCAGCCTGCTCCCAGCGGCTTGCACCTGACCGTGGGAACCATCGGGGCGGGGGCCGCCGCGGCGGCGGCCCGCGCGGACCTTGCCGCGCGGCGGCGAGCCGCGCCGGTGGAAGTTGCCGCGTGGCTGGCAGTCGTCGGGCCGGGCAGCGCATGCGCGCTGGACAGTGCGGCTCCGGCCTTCCCGGCGGCCGCGTTGCTCGTCGCCACAGAGGCGGTTGAAGCCGTGGGGAACGGACCGCTCAGCAGCGAGCAGCCACTCGCCGCGCAGCCCGTAGCCGCTGGGCCGACGAACGTCGGCGAGAACGGGCCGTAGCCCGTAGTGGGATCCGCGCTCGCGCGGGCCTTCGTGGCGCTTCCGCTGGCCACGGCCGATGCTCCGAGGACGCCAACCAGCACCACCGTAAGGACAGACAGCACCGCCCGTCTGCGCACGACGCTCTTACGCATGACAAACCTCCCTCCGAGCGGCCCCCCGGGCACCGCTGAGTCACTCAGTGGGGCGGAAACATATTGCTACGCAAGCGACTCGTCAACCGTCCCCGGGGTTGATGGTCAGGTGGCGCACGATGGCGACGTGGCCCAGGCGATGCGTTCAGCCGAAATGGCAATCCTTCAAGGTCAAAAGGCGCCCAGCGTCCAGTCTGGAAGCTGAAGTCTGCTTGAGCGGGTGGGGGGCCCGCCCAGGCATCCTCGGCCGGCGCCAGTGGACCCGGCGGCCCGCCGCGGCGCACCTGCGACCCGATCACCCGTCGGTGGGTATCAGCGAGATGTCGTCGATCTGCATCCAGGTGTCCTGGAAGTTCGGCGGCCACAAGCCCCCGTACACCACGACACTGGTGTTGTTGCCGGTGTTGATGTTCACGGTCAGCTGGGTGTAGCCCGGGAGGCTGTTGTACTCGTCCTCACCGATGACGTTTCCGCTCGTGTCGCGCACACCGAAGTAGCCGGCGTCGTTGTTGGGGGACGTCCTTAACCAGCCAGTGAGGGTGTAGTTCGTATTGGGACGGACCGCGACGGTCTGGTCGATGTCGTTCCATCCGTTGACGTTTCGCACCCAGCCGTTGTTCGGGCTGGCGTAGCCGTTGCCCAGGTTCTGGTCGACACCGCAATAGCCGATGCAGTTCCACGGGCCGTTCCCGGATTCCATGAAGTCGCCGTCGGCCACGACGTTGCCGGGCGGCGCAGGCAGCGGATTAGATGAATCAGTCGGGGGCGGACTCCCGTTCATCGCCGCCATGAACCGCGGCATCGCGTCGTTGAGGTACGCGTTCCAGCACATGATGTCGTGGTTGTTGTCGCAACCCCAGCCGAGGTTGGCCGAGTTCACGTGGTCCTGGCTATACCAGTAGTTGATCCCAGCCTGGGACAGGTTGTAGGCCATGAGCTGGTTCTGCGGGTAGACCGCTGATTCGATGATCCCGTCACCGGAGTTGTTGTTGCCGGTGCCGACGTAAAGGTTGACCGTTGTCTTCTTCAGGTTTGCGATGTTCGCTGGGTTCACGCCCGAGATGTTGACAACGTTCTGATTGACCGGCCAGAACTCCCAGCCGAAAATCGACCCGACCGGAACCGGCGTCCCGGAGCCCGGAACGATCCCGGCCTCCTCAGCGCCGATCGCCACGTCCGTGGTGAAATTGCCCGTGTCGACTGCGCCCGAGAAGGAGGCCGCGTAGGAGTACAGCTGCGAATAGTCCTCCGCATAATGGACCGCGCCCCACCCGCCCATCGAGAGGCCCCCGATACCGCGACCCGAGCGATTGGCGATCGTGCGCAGATTCGAGTCGATCCACGGCACCACCTGCAAGTTATGGAGCCTGTGTGCTCGGCGGCTTCCCCAGTTCGTCGGTAGAGAGGGTCAGAGGATCCCGGGGCCGCCTTGCACGATGGAACCAGTCGACGCGGTGACCGCGCTTAAGATGTCCCTCGCTCATCGGAGCACGGCCCCATGGGCGGATTCAGCGGCATCAGGCCCCCTAGGTATTGTGCTCGCCCGGTGAGCGCGCCGGTCGAAGCTCTGGAAGGGAAGTCGAGCGAGCGGCTTGATCGCGCCACGATCGTTGCCCTGATCGCGATGGCGGTCGCGGTGCTTGTGGTCGCGAACGACTTCACCGCGCTGAGCGTTGCGCTGCCGGCGATCGAGCGGCAGTTCAACACTGACGTCAGCACCGTGCAGTGGGTGATCAATGCGTACGCGCTGATGTTTGGCGTCCTGATTGTGGCTGGTGGACGGCTCGCCGACCTGTTCGGGCGCCGGAACGCGTTTGTGGTCGGAGCGGCGATTTTCGCGGGCTTCTCGGTGATCGGCGGCGCGGCTCCGAGCACTACGGTCCTGATCGCCTGCCGGGCGCTGATGGGCATCGGCGGCGCACTGATGTGGCCCGCCATCCTCGGCATGACCTACGCCATTCTGCCCGGCAGCAAGGCGGGATTAGCGGGTGGGCTGATTCTGGGCGCCGCCGGCCTGGGCAACGCACTGGGCCCGCTGTTCGGCGGCGTCCTCACCGGCTCCTTGAGCTGGCGGTGGGTGTTCTTCGCCAACCTCCCGATCGCCGCGTTCGCAGTGCTGGTGACGCTCTGGGCCGTTCCACGCGACAAGCCGGAGGCGACCGACCACCGGATCGACTACGCCGGAGTGCTGACGCTGGGGCTCGGACTTGTGTCGCTGCTGATCGCGCTCGACCAGGTGACCGACTGGGGTTGGGGCGACCCGCGGATCGTCGCCCTGATCGTGATCTGCGTGGTGATGCTGACTGCTTTTGTGCTGATCGAGCGCGTCCTCGGGGAGCGCGCCCTGGTCCCACCCGACGTGATGCGCAACCGGGACTTCAGCGCCGCCTGTCTGACCGTGCTGCTGCTGTCCGCGATCTTCTTTTCCGTGCTCCTGTTCGTGCCGCAATTCATGGAGAAGATCCTCGGCTACAGCCCGCTGAAGTCAGGCGCCGGCTTGCTGCCGATGATGGGCACCTTCGCGCTCACGTCCTTCATCGCCGGGCCGCTGTACGGGCGGCTGGGGCCGAAGCTGATCGTCTCGCTCGGCGCGGCGGCGATCGGGCTCGGAGTCTTCCTGCTCTCGCTCCTCGGGGAGAGCGCGAGCTACGGGTCACTCGTCGTGGGTCTGCTGATCCTGGGAATCGGCGCCGGGCTGTTCTACTCCTCGGTCACCACCGCCGGCGTAACGGTGCTCGATGCCTCGCGGGGTGCGCTCGCCGGGGGGATCGTGTACATGTTCCAGATCGCCGGCGGGTCGGTTGGCCTGGGCTTCAACACCACCCTGTTCACCACCCGCTCGCAGAACGTGCTGGACTCGCATGTCGCGGCGCTCGGCACCAAGGTGACCGACACCCAATCGGACTTGGTGCACGGCATCCTCGCCGGGACTCGCTCGGGCAAGCAGATCCTGACGGAGTTCGCTCCAGCGATCGCTCACCGGCTCGAGCTGCTGGTCCGCGATGCGTTCGTCACCGGACTGCATCTGGCCTTCAGAGTCGACGCTGTGCTGGCGCTCTGTGGAATGGTGGTCGCGCTTGCACTCGTGGGTGGGACCATCAAGCACCACGATCGGCTGCAGGAGCTGGCGCGCCACCATCATCGCCTGGCGCGGGTGCGGCTTCCCGCACGGGACTAATGGATCATCGGGGACCGGACGGCATCCGCAACAACCCGGCGGGCGCCCGAGGCGCTGGGCTGGGATTGGCCCTATCAAGACGGCTCGCCCGCACCGCAGCCGTTGACGTCCCCGTCAATGCCAGCCCGGCGGAGAGCGCTTCAGCGCCCGACTGTCGGCAATCACGCCGGCTCGTGCGTCCGGAGGCGAACAGCCACCGCGCCTTTACACGGCTCGGTGGATGTGGAATGGCGAGGCTGGGCCATCGCGCCACTCCTGGCCAGCGAACGAGCCGTCCCGGTTCAGACAAGGAGCAGGCAATCAGGTCGTAGTCGAGCGTCCTCCTTTGCCGAGGTCGTCGCAACCAGGGCCAGCTGCACCGCCGCTTGCGAATTTGGGCTCGAGCCCAGCGTATGTCGGTGCGGCGGGCCTAGAGGCTGCGGATGGGATCCCGGCCATCCCAGTCGCGGGCACCGCCGGCCACCATCTCGAAGAAGCCGTCGAGGCCCGGTCCTGCGGTGATGACCTCGATGCAGTAGCCGAACGCCTCGGAAGCGTCGTGCCAGAAGAATTCAACCTCGCCTAGGCGGGCGTACATGCGAACGTCGAAGCCGAGAGATTCCAGCCGCGAGCTCTCGGCCGCGGGATCCTCTGCGGTGACCCCGACATGGTTCACTGCGCTGCGGCCCTCGGCCGTGAACGGGCCGACCAGCTCTGCCGGTCGCAGGTCGTGGGTCTGCTGCAGCTCCACTGGCACCGCCCCCCACTGGCCGAACCCCGCGCTGTGATCCCACGTCGCGGGCATCCCGCTCGACCCGCACTCGTCGTAAGCGACGTGCTCGTTCACGTAGAACGGCCCGGCCCCGTAGACCGCCACCCATGTGTCAATCGCGGCCCGCAGGTCCGGTACATGGAACCCAACATGGTGGATCGTTCGCGGCAGGAAGGGTGTGATGACCGGCCAGACCGGCCGAGCGTCACTGGCCATAGTGGGCCGCACGTGCGGCTATGGTCGCGGCCTGGGTCATGTCGCTCTAGGTGGACGCCACGCGCGGCGATCCGTTCAACCGCCACGCCGCTTTCAAGATGCTATGTGACTTTCGGCCGGAAGCGTCGGGAGCGTCCTGGTCTTCTTGCTCGGCGCCGTCCTGGAACAACGGGGCACGCCCGAGGTCACCAGAGACCACCTGGAGCTCCTCGTGCAGGCGTCTGAGTGCCCGCTCGAGTTGCACGGCGTCATCACGTCGCTGCGTGTGGTTCTCGGGTGGCACCCATGCCACGAAGGTCATCCATAAGCCGTCTTGCTGATATGGGCCCGGTCCAATCAGGGGGCTTGGCGCGGTGACGGGCGCCCAGAGCGACCGGAGCCGCTCGTAGCCCTGCGGCCCATCACGAACGCGTCGTAGTTGTCCAGTTCCCGCATCGCCAACTGCGCAGCCTCCTGGTCAAACAGCGCCCAGCGGTCGGGTGATTCGATCACTCCCGTCGAGCGAGGCGAGGGTGGACTCGATCCAGTTTGCGCACGTGTCCTCCTGTTCTGACCCGCCGGGTTTGGGATAATGGTCAAACGGGGATACGGTCATTATGCAGCTGAAGGCGACCAAGGTCGGCCGGCGGTCGCTTGGCATCGGAGCGTTCGAAGCTTGGACGTCCTCGCATCCGCGTGTCGCGGTTGCGATCGGTGCGCTGGCGGTATCGGCCACTGCGGTGTTCGTTGGCTTGGCGGCCTGCCGGCCGGGAACCGCCTCCTTCTACCGTTGCGTCCTCGCGTTGCCGTTGCTCGTGCCGTTCGCGCTGACAGAACGTCGCGAGACGCGACGCCTCGGTCATTGGGAGGTTCTGGCGGCCGGCGGAGCCGGTGTTTTGTTTGCGGGCGACATGCTGCTGTGGACGCAGGCGATCTTCGATGTGGGCGCCGGCATCTCGACCGTGCTCGTCAACGTGCAGGTCGTCTTCGTGCCGCTGCTCGCGCTGGCCATCGATCGTGAGCCGATCAGGCGTCCCTTTGTGGCGACATTGCCGGCCGTGGCGGTGGGGGTGCTGCTGGCCGGCGGGGTCCTCGATCATGGCTTGAGCGGCGCGCACCCGGCGCGCGGAATGATCGAGGCGGTTCTGGCGGCGCTGTGCTATTCGGGTTTTCTCTTCATCTTGCGGCGCTCCGGGAAAGGCACCCCGGTGCTGAGGTCCTACACGGTGGTGATCGCAGTCAGCGCCGCGGCATCGTGTGTCGGCGGCGGGCTGTGGCAGGGGCTCAGCTTCGCTCCCCGCCTTGCCGCGGTCGGCTGGTTGGGGTTATCGGCGATCTGCGGCCAGGTCGTCGGATGGCTGCTCGTGGCCTGTGCGAGCCCGAAGCTCGATAGTCAGACCGCGTCGGTTCTGCTGCTTCTGACTCCGATCGGCTCGCTCGTGCTCGCCGCACTGGTGCTCGACCAGCGCCCGACGGCGTTACAACTGGCAGGCTCGCTGACGATCCTCAGCTGCGCAGCGATACTCGCACGCCGACGAACAGCAGGTGAAGGAGCTTGAGCCGTCCGTCGCACTTCGAATTGATCGCCGGGCACCCGGTTCTAGATCTCATCAACACCGTCTCGTGGCGCCGCAATCCTGCCCGCCGAATCGAGCGGATGCCAGACTTCGGCGCGCTCCTCGCATGGTCCCTACAAGCCAACCTGCTCAACACAACCGAACTTCAACGAGTTCGTCGCGCCGCCGAGCTCACTCCCAGGCTGCAGCGCGGAGCGCTCACCGATGCGCAGCGGCTGCGCGAAGGCCTGCATCACGCTCTCGCCTCGACCGGATCCGAGCGCGAGCGAGCGCTCCAACGAACATGGCCTCAGCTGACAGCAGCCCTACGCCACCTGGAGCCGCGAGGACTGCCCGTGACGATGACCCTCGAGATCCACGAGCCGAACGACCTCCCGCGCAAGCTCGCCGTACTGTCGCTCCAATTCCTGATCTCCGATGACGTGCGCCTCGTGAACACCTGCCAGGACCCCGAATGCGGCTGGGTATTCCTCGATCGCAGCCGCAACCACACACGACGTTGGTGCAGCTCCAGTGATTGCGGCAACCGCAACCGCGTCAGGCGTTACAACGCCCGCCACGCGAACAACTGAACACAGGCCGGCTAAGCACTGCCGACTCATCGCACCCGGTCAGCTCACCGAGCGCTAAGCCGGTCTCAAGCCGCGGTTCCCGACCAGCGGTTGAGCCTGCGCCGTGACGAAACGGGTGTCGAGCTGGATCCCGCCCGATCGATGCGGGGCACAGGGATATCGCTCCTCACACTGTTGGAGGGCGGCGATCTCGGTGAAAGGGGTCATTGCCCCGGCTTCTCCACGTCCATGCGGTCGATCAACCCGTCGTGCATCCGGTAGACGTGCAACACCTCGCCTTCCCCGAGTAGTTGGCCCTCGGGTGAGCGCACCACCTGCCTGACTCTGACTGCCAGCGAACCGTCGGCACGCTCGATCGCCGAGAGCGGTTCGACGTTTGGATCGATCTCGGCCCACTGCGCGGTCCAGTAGTTGCGTACCGCCTCTCGCCCGGTTAGGCGGCCGCCCTTCCAAGCGTTCGGCCAGTCCACCTCGTCGCTGAGCATCGCGAGCACAGCATCGATGTCTCGACGATTGAACGCCTCATACAGCCCACGAAAATGGGCAAGGTGATCCATTTCGTTCTCCTGTTCCTGTGCGCCTACGTACCCGGACGCTATCTGCACGCCACAATGGTCCAGCGCGGCTACGCGGCCTTCACCAGGCCACCGTCGACGACGAACTCCGTGCCGCTCGTACTGCCCGAGCGTGGGGAGATCAGCAGCAGGATGGCATCCGCAATCTCCTGTGGATCGACGAGCGGCCAGTGTGGTGCTGCATCATCTCCGGGGCTAGTTTCTCGAGGACTGTGTCGCGGTCGGTCGAGGCCTGGGTGGCGATGATGTCCCCTGCGCGTCCTTCGTCGGTCCACGATGCTGTGCGCACCGGACCGGTACAGACTCCATTGACCCTGACACCCTGCGGTCCGTACTCCTCGGCCAAAGCCTTCGCCAGCGCGATGAGTGCGGCCTTGGCGGTCGAGTAATCCACGTTGATTGCCGATGGCTGCAGCGCCATTCCCGAGGACACGTTGACGATCGCGCTGCTCTCGCGCTCAATCAGGTGAGGCAGCGCGGCCCGGCACGCGCGCACCGCGAACAGCAGCGGCGGGTCGATTTGGTGCTCACGACCAGCGGAGCTCTGGCAGGAAACGCGGGCTCAGTACCCCTGGCCGCGTCAGCTGCCGATTCTCGGGCCGTTGGTCAGCAGAGCGGTGACGACGGTGGCAGTGACAAGCGTGGCGCGGGACCCGGTCCTAGCAGCTTGAACAGCGCCCTGGCGGCGATCTCCACATTCGCGATGCGGTTCGTCTCCGGGCATTGCGGTCGGCTTACGAAACTCGCGGCTACCTGTCCGTAGATCCTCTTGCCCCCGATGGTCCGGGTGAATCGGACAGCAAGGACGGGGTGCGCCCCACCTTCTGGGTCCTGGCTCTCCGTGAACAGCTCCGCGCTGGGGAACCCGGGGATCGCGACACCGGGACCACGGAAGAGCACGCCGTAATACGCTAGCGACGGAGGCACGAAGCCGACATAGCTGCTGAAAACAAAGATCGTGGGGTTGTAGTCACATCTCCTGTAGGCGCGGCGCGTCCCGCGGTTCGCCCACACGTGGTAACACCCGCGCCCCACAGCGTCGCCGGTCCCCGAAAGCACGGCGGCCGGCAGATCGGCCGGATCGGGGAGCCACCACGACGACGGCTTCGACGGCTTCGATGACTTGCTTGAGGGCGGTGGGGGCAGCGGTGTCCGCAGCTGCGGGATTGCTCCTGTGAGTGGGATCACGGCGTTCTGGTGCAAATTCGGGTTGTCATCGGCGAATACGGCTTTGACGACCGTCTGCCCCGGGGACAGGGCCATGCAGACCTCCCACGGGCCGCCGGTCTGGCCGGGTTTTACGCGGTAGCCGAGTGGAGTGATCACGCCCGGCTGGGTGGCCACCGGCGAGCACTTGGGATCCGCGGCGGACGCGCTTTCATAACCGGTGGGGTACTGCACGTAGTCCCCCGTCGAGAGCTGCGCTGTGAACCCCGGGAACGGCTCGAACGTTTCCGCGCTTCGTGAGTTGTTCGTGACCGTGAACGCGAATCCGACGGCCGACTGGCCAATCACATCCGTGTAGTGAAACTCGCCGAGGACCCTGTACACCATCCCGTCGGCGCTCTCGGCGCACAGGCGGCGGCAGGAGCTAGCCCCCGCGTCGGCCGCGGTCAGCATCGCTGCGCACAGCGCAAGCGCGGTCAGAAGACAAGCCCATCGCCCACGTAGGCCCCCACGGCCCCTCATGTGAGGAACGTGTCTGCCGTACCGCCCGCAAGTCTGCGCCGGGTGATTCTGCCCACCCCCATGTCCTCATGCTCGACCTACCAAATAATCGAGCGCTACGCATTCATCGGCATAGCGGGCGCCCCCCTTTAGTCCTTAGCAACCGGCGCTGAGCGACCGGTCCTTTACGCCGAGCAGCGCAGTCCCGGCCGCCGCAGCCCGAAGCTGAGGAGGTGGCCTGACCGCACGGGACACGGCGCAAGTGGGAGGATCGGTCTCGATGTCGGACATGTGGGACAGCGTCGCTCCGGGCTGGGAAGCCAATGCTGGGTTCGTCGATGAGCAGCTCGCATTGGCGACGGAGGCGCTGCTCGACGCGGCGCACATCGCCGAGGGAGATCAGGTTCTCGACTTGGCAGCAGGTCCCGGAGGCGCGGGTCTCGCCGCCGCTCAGCGGGTCGGACCTACCGGCCTCGTCGTCCTCTCCGACGTTGCCGCCGGGATGGTGGCAGTAGCGACCAAACGCGCGGGCGCTCATGCGCAGGTGAGCACCGCGGTGTTTGATCAAAGCGCGATCGACTTCGGTGATGCCAGCTTTGACGCGGTGATCAACCGCCATGGCTTGATGTTCGCCGAGAACCCGGTCCAGACTGTCTCGGAGGCAGTTCGGGTGCTGCGAGCCGGTGGGCGCTATGCCGTGATGACATGGGATCGCCGCGAGGCGAACCCATGGCTCGGGCTGGTGCTCGATGCTGTGAGCGCCCAGTTCGGTACGCCGTTTCCACCGCCGAACATACGCGGCCCCTTCTCGCTCGACACCCCCGAGGCGCTGTTGTCCGTGCTGCGGGACGGCGGGCTCGACGAGGTCACCGTCACCGCCATGTCCACGCCAATGCACGCATCATCGATCGAGGAATGGTGGGAGCGCGTCCCAAAGCTCGCAGGTCCACTGGCGCTCGCACTGGCCGGGATGGACGCTGACGTCCGCCACGCGATCCGCGAGCGCGCCACGCAGACCGGCGCGAACGCCGCCGTCAGCGAGGGGAATGGAATCGCGTTCGACGGCTCGGTCCTGATCGGCTCGGGCCACAAAACAGCAGACTGACTACCGAGGCACAGCGCCGCCGCTACTTGCAGCTCCACGGTTTCACGGTGGTGCTGGGCAAAGGAATTGTTTGGTCTTACCCGGTCGGCGCCCGTGACGATTCAGCAATGGCTCAAGGTGGATGGTCAGGCCGTGACAGGCACCGCAGACGTCCCGGCCGGCGCGACAGTGACCGCGATCAACACCCGGACCGGTCAGAAATCGACCATAACCGAGGGCGCGTTGTCCCTCGCGACAGGTGTTGGTCTACCCGGCGCCAAGCCAAGTCCCGGTGCAACCGAGACGATCGAATGCCAGGGCGGAGCCGGCGCGTGCGCTGCGACGGTCCCGATCGCAGGCGGCGCAAGCAATCGCCAGCTGGTCATCAGGCTCAACAACAAACACCTGCGGCTTCTCTCGGTTACTGCAGTTCCCGGTAGCTCGAGCGGTGGATACGTCCTTACCAATGGCATTTCGCGCTCGGTGGCTATGAATACCCCGCGACGTTAAACGGGGTCAAGGCGAATCCGGAGCATTCTCACCTCGTGCTGAGATTCGGCACCGGGAACTAGCCACCGCTGGCCCGTGCCAGGACGCGTCGGATGCCAAGCCACCCGTAGCAACCGGCCCGGTAAGGCCGGACCAGTCGCTTTAGATGAAGCTTGTGCAGACGGGCGCGTCGACCTGCCGACGTTCCCGAGCTTCGGGTCGTCGTTCAGCCCCTTGAAGATGGTGAAGATCCTGCCGACCGACTCCGCAGCTATCAGCGCCCGGTCTAGGCTTAGCTCGGAGGTCAGCCTTCGCCCTTAGCCCACTCTCGACGAGATTGCGGACTAGCGCTTGCCGAACATCAAGTCCCTGTGGCCGGTCCTGCTGGTGGTGTTGCCGCTGTTCGTCCCGGAGGTGGTGATCGAGTTCACGCCCCTGCATGTCGATTCGGCATTGGTTATCGCCGGAATCCTGCCGGCCATAGTCGGCTGGACCTACGCGCCGCGGTACGCGGCGCTGTCGATACCGGTCGCGGCGCTCCTGAACGCGTTGGCGGTGCTCGCGTTCGGCCATGTCCTTGTCACCACGCTGTTGATGGTGGGCATCGCGCTTATGGTTGGGCTGAGCGCTCTGCGGGGATTGCACGCCGTGGCCGCATTCGCCGCGATTCAACCCGCGATCACGGTCGTCTCAGGCTTTCATGCTGTGTCGGTAAACGGCACGACACCGGGGACGGTGGGCCAGGCGCTGATCTGCGCTGGCGTGGCGGTAGTCGGCGGGTTGTGGGCGCTGCTCATCGGCTCCACTTTGCTGCGCGATGCGCCGGCCGGTCCCCCACCGTGGGTGCCTGCCCGGATCGTGTGCTTCTACACGGGCGCGCTGGTGCTGCTACTTGGCCTCGGCGCATATGTCGCCTCGACCTGGTTCTTGAAGACCACAGCGGGCTGGGTGCTGCTGACCGTGCTGTTGGTCGCCCGGCCCACGTACGACGAGTCCCGTGAGAGGATCCGGGAACGGGCGCTCGGCACCGTGGCCGGCGGCGTCGTCGCGGCCGCAGTGGCGACGATCGTGTCCGACAGCACGGTGCTGGTCGCCCTAGGCACCCTGGCAATGGTCGCAGCGGCGGTGGCGCAGCTGCAGCACGCCCGCTACCTCTACTTTGCCGTCTTTGTCACAGCGGCGATCGTGTTGCTAGACGCCCAGCGAAGCAACGTTTTCGAGATCGATCTCGAGCGGGTGGTGTACTCCATGATCGGGGTGGCGCTGGTCGCGGCTGCGGTGACAACCGGCGAGACGCTACTGGGCCGAGCAGAGCCCCAACCGCTTAGCCCGCCCTGACGATTATCTCGATCTGACGGAGGGCCTGGAGCAACTTCCTGGTACGGCGGTAGGGACGCGTGTAGTTGATCAGCGTGTCGAGGGGATACCAAGCCCCGATCCAGGCGATCACCACCGCCAGACCGTCACCGAAGAAGACCTTGAGCCACCCAGCCGCGGAGCTCTTCGCCAGGATCGTAGCCACCGCCAACCCCGCGAAGAACAAAATCGCGCCTACCCCGAGCGCCCGCCAGCCATCCTGTCGGAACGCGCGTAGGTCATTGTCGGTCTCGCGCAGCCGCACTTCACAGTAGGCCGTGATCGCCCGCTTCAGTTGCCGCTCGAGGCCCGGCTCACGCTCAGACGGCGGCAGCACAATCACGGCCCTCTTGACACTCCCAAGGCGCCTCGGGCCGAGCTCGTTGACCAGCTCGTCGATCCCCGAACGAAAACGCAGCGGCGCCGATGCCAGCGGGTCGCACTCGGAGGGGTTAAACAGATCCTGAACTGACCTCAGGCGAACCGTGATGTCGCTATCACGGACGCCAGGATCTGCGGTCGAAACCATCGGCTGCGTGACCTTAGCGCGGGAAGTCATGGTCGTAGAGGCTGACGACCAGCTAACCACCGTGCGCGAAATGTCACTACGCGCCCCCTGAGCTCAACCGGTCGTCGCAACACGGTGTGGCCGGTGACTCTAGAGGTTGAAAAGTCGCCTGGGCTTGGCTGGGTGATGCGGCTGTCGTTGTGGAGGCTCGCCCGGAGGGCGGACCGGAACGGCGATAGCCGCGCGCCGCCGCCCGGACACCCCCGGAGACAGCGATACCGCAGTCCGGCAGTTGTCACCCGCGCTGGTTGCTGCAGGGCGATGTTCAGGCCGCGGCGCTCAGGTACTCGGTGAGCACCTCGGCGGGTGTTCTCCACCCGAGTGTCTTGCGCGGCCGCCCGTTCAACGCCGCCGCGACCGCCCCGAGCTCGTCGGCGCTGTGGCGGGCGAGGTCGGTGCCTCTGGGGGAGTACTGGCGCAGCAGCTCGTTGGTGGCGCGCTGCCACGGGCTTCGCGGATCACAGAAGTAGATCTGCAGACCGGTATCGAGCCGGAGTTGCACGTGCTGGGCCATCTCGATGCCCTGATCCCAGGTCAAAGACCGCCGAAGCTGATCGGGCAGCGTCGTGATCGTGCAGGCGATCGCATTACGAACCGCCGCCGCGCCAGCACCCGTGAGCGCCGGGCTGCTCGCCGGGCTGCTCTTAGTTCGCGGGCTGTTGTGACCTTCGATCGGCGGGAGATGCAAAAGCATCGTAAACCGGCTTGAGCGCTCGACCAGAGTCCCGATCGCAGAGCGCTCCACACCAAGGATCAAATCGCCTTCCCAATGACCCGGAACGGCACGGTCAGCAACCTCAGCCGACCGCTCGCTGATCAACAGCTCATCGTTCACGAAGCTTCGGTTGCCCCTCGATGTTCTGTTTCTGGGAACCCGCAGCGCCCGACCTGTCCGAAGGCAAGCTGTCAGCTCCCGGCGCAGCGCTCCGCGGCCCTGCACATAGAGCGACTGATAGATCGCCTCATGGGAAACACGCATCGACTCATCATCGGGGAAGTCAACCGCGTAGCCGACCGGCGATCTGCTCCGGGCTCCAACACCGTCCCCAGCGCCGGTCCTTTCGCGGCCCCTGACGCCGCCCGCGCCAGCCGACCTGCGGACCCGCCACGCTCCGTCGTCGGACCGGCCGCCTACTTCGGACTCGGACGGAGATCGCAATGAACGGCTCGGTGATCGGAACCATCATTGTCGTCGTCCTGGTATCCGCCGCGGCGTTCTCCACCGGCTGGGTGCTTCGCGACGCTCTCACCCGCGGCATCCCTCGCCGCAAAGCGCTTACGTGGGCGGCGCTGCAGTGGTGGAGTTCCCCCTCTTCCTCTGGCTCTACCGCCGCATCCGACCAAAGGGAAAGCGCCGCGCCAGCGACGACAACGCGGCGGCCTAGCGCCAGGATGAACCTTGGTGCGTGGGCCTCGGTTACGTGTGCCCGCTTTCCGCGCGGAGCAGGTTCGTGGTCGGGACTACCCACGATGCTCGCGATCGAATGAAAGCCGGACTACGGGTTCGAGCGACGATGGCAGCCACGCCTCCCCAGGCCAGCTTCCCATTACCTTGTTGGCATGGCCGGCTACTTCCTCGTCAGGCAAGCCCGGGGGCCGGACTGGGACCCCTCGCGACGGCGGCGCGAGCAGTCCGGCTGGGACCAGCACGCCGCGTTCATCGACCGGCTAAGCGAGGACGACACGATCCCGCTCGGCGGTCCAGTGGGCGACGTCGACGGCCAGTACGCGGTGCTCGTCGTGCAAGCCGGCAGTGAGGCTGACGCGCGCGCCATCTTCGCCGATGATCCCTGGATGGACCGCGTCCTGCGAATCGAGAGCGTCGAGCCATGGACGCTCTGGATCGGAGCCCAGCGCCTCCCGCGACCCTGACCCAACATGCAAGGCTCATAGAGCGGCGAAGGCGAGCGCCCTCGCCTCCGCGCGGAGCGGGTGCACGCGCCGGCATCGACGCTGTGCGCGTCCGCGAGACAAAGCGGGTCTGGCGGAATGTCGCGGCGCGGCCATGAGCACGAGCACAATCTCCGGCCTTCCAGTGCGCTGGTCCGCCCGCGCCCAGCCGCCGAGCTAGATTGACCGCCGTGCCGGTCACCCTCGCGTGGGTAGGAGATGGTGCGCCTCGAATGGAGGTGGCGCACGCCGAACGGCGCGGTAGGGAACTGACCGCGGTCGGTACCCAGCTCGGAGCGACCTACGAGTTGCGCTACCGGCTCGAGCCGGACCGGCTGCGCTTAGAGCTGGTTGGGCACCGCTCGCTTGAGGTGCCGCTCGATGACGCCGACTTCTTCGATCTGGGCTGGTCACCGTTGTTCAATTCGCTGCCGGTCATCCGGGACAGCCTGCTGGAGTCCGGTCCGCCACGCGACTACGTCATGCAGTGGGTGGAGGTCCCCTCGCTGCAAGTCACCACATCCGAGCAGCGATACGAGCCGCTCGGCAAGGGACGGATCCGCTTCCGCTCCGGGAGCTTCACCGCCGACATCCAATTCGACGACAACGGGTTCGTGGTCGACTACCCAGGCATCGCCCGGCGGGTGGGCGAGGAGTAGCAACATCGCTTCTCTCTTCCGCGCATGGGGGGACCGGCTTCCGCGTGACGGGGATCTCGCGGTGCGGGCGAATCGGGTCTCTTGATGTCGGGCTTGCGTCGTGGCCCAGCTCACCCGCCACAATGCGTTCGTGCTCACAGTCCCTAGCTCGAATGCATATGCGGAAGCGTTGAGCAGGCTGCTCGATTCGATTGCCGGGCGCGGTCTGACCGTGTTCGCGCAATTCGACCACGCGGCTGCCGCCCGAGAGGTGGACATGGATTTGGCTCCGGAGACAGTGGTTGTGTTCGGTAATCCGCGGGCGGGCACGCCGTTGATGAACAGCGACCCGCGGATCGGGATTGAACTGCCGCTCCGCATCGTCCTCTGGAAGACTGACGAGGAGACGATGATCGGCTACAACGATCCGCGAGAGCTGGCCAACGTCTACGACGTCGGCGAGGGCGCGCCAACGCTCGACGCGATGGCTGGCCTGCTCTCCGACCTCGCGCAGGCAGCTGCCGCTTAGCGCAAGCCGACCACGAGGCTGCGGCCGGCGACGTTGGCGGTCGAAAGCCCGCGCGGCATGAGCTGTGAGCCGCTACTCGCTGGCGTTTCCCGAGATCGCGGCCCGTGGTGATGAACCCCCTTCTCGCAGGCGCCCTTCTTGCGCTTACCGGGCCTCCGAGTGGGAGGGGCGAGAAGTACCCCGACGCGAGCGAAGCGCGTCTGGGTCGATGCTCTGCGTCGGCGGGTCCGCGCGGCGTCCCGCGCTGTTGACTCGCGCCCAAATCGCCTTGCCTATTTAGCACGTGTGCTAAATTGCGAAGCGAAATGTCGATCGCGAATGCGTATCGAGCCCTGGGCGATCCCACCCGGCGCGAGATCCTACGGTTGTTGCGGGAAGGAAATATGCCTGCCGGGGAGCTCGCGGGGCATTTCGAGATCTCGTGGCCATCGGTGTCACGCCATCTAAAGGTGCTAGAAGCGGCGAGCCTGGTCAGCTCTGAGCGCCACGGCGGCAACATCATCTATTCGTTGCAGACCTCCGTCCTGGAGGACATAGCGACCGAGGTTGCGGACATGGCCGCATCGGGCGGCCCGCGCGCTCTGCGCGAGTGAGGGCACGGGCCGGACGTCGACGCGACCCCCGGCCAGCCTGAGATGTCGCGATGAAGGACAGAACCGCAAGTTTGGTTAGCTTCTATCGGGGGCTCTCGCCGCTGGTGCAACGCGTGCTCTGGGTGCTGCTGGCGATCGAGGCGGTTCTGATCGCGGGCACCGAGCGCGACATCCACCGGCAACCAGCTCAGAACATCCGCGGCCCAAAGGTCCTGTGGCGCGTCATCGCGACACAGAACGTGATCGGACCAGCCGCCTACTTCGGACTCGGACGGAAATCGTCGCGATGAGCAGCTCGGCGATTGGGACCATCATCGTCGTCGTCCTAGTTTCAGCCGCAGCATTCTCTACCGGCTGGGTGCTTCGCGACGCTCGCGCCCGCGGCATCCCTCGCCGCAAAGCGCTGACGTGGGCGGCACTGCAGTGGGTGGAGTTTCCCCTGTTCCTCTGGCTCTACCGCCGCATCCGCCCGAAGGGAAAGCACCGGGCCAGCGACGAGAACGCGGCGGCATAGCCCCACCATGAACCTGTGGTGCGTCGGCCTCCGTTACCTACGCCCCGCACGCCGCGCGAACGGGGACAGCACGGGGTCCGTGACGAGTGCCTGTCCCCTGAGAGAAGCGGGACCCGAATGTGCGTGTCGCCCTGGGTGCCGCCGTCGCGGGCGTGAGCCCTTGCCGGGATGTCGGTCAGCCAGCAGCGTTAGCTTCGGCGAGGATCGCGTCGACTAGGGTGCGGGTCGCCCAGGTGACGACGTCTGCTTCGCCTGCGGCGTCGAGGCCGCGGATGTCGCGCAGCACGATCATGGCCTCCCAGCCAATGACGATCGCAAGCGCTGATACGAGTCGCTCGAATTGCTGTTCGTCGAGCCTTTCTCGCAGGGGTTCGAGCGCTCGCTCGATCCACTCGATGCGGCGATAGCCGCGTTTCGGCGCGTCCGCCTGCTGGTTCTGCGGGGTGGTGACCGTAAGGCGGATAAGCTGTCGGCCGAGCGGCAGTGCGTCCGGGGCGAGTTCGAGCATGGCGCGGGCGAGCGCCTCGACCCGTGAGGCCGGATCGTGGCTGTCGGCCACCTGGTCGAGCGCAGCATCGATCGTCGTGTTGCTGAACGCACCGGCGGTGGCGTCGATGAGCAGCTGGTCCAGGGTTGGGAAGTACAGGTAGATGGTGCGGCGGGATACCTCGGCGGCGCGCGCGATCTCATCTATGGAGGGCGTGTGGCCGTCGGTGATGAGCTCAGTGGCGGCGTCGACGATCGCCTTGCGCGTGCGGCGTCGCTGCGATGGCCGACCCTGGTGCGTGCTCTTCGCGCGGGTGGACTTTGGCCTTGACGCGTGAGGCATGGTTCAAGTATAACGGTGTGCAGTAATTGCACATCTATGTAGAAAGGTGAAGCCATGGCTCCTGTCCCCTTCGTGAACTGCTTCGAGGTGCCCGCGGGGCGGGAGGAGCCGTTCTTTGTACTTTGGCGGGAGGTCAACGCCTATATGGCGGCCAAGCCCGGCTATGTCTGCCACCGGCTGCACCGCTCACTCTCGCCCGACGCGAAGTTCCGCTTCGTCAACTACGCGGAGTGGGAGACCGTCGAGGACTGGCGCGCGGCGCACGACGAGGGCTTCCGCCAGCTCCTGTCCCGCCCCGAGTGGGCTGAGTTCTCCTCGACCCACGCCCTCTACGAGATCGTGCACACCGGCCACGTTCCAGACGGCGCCACGTCTGCTCCGGTGATGGTTCGTGCCGACGATGGCACCCGCCTGAATGGGCGCCCATCGACGGTGACGATCAAGGTCGGCGCCCAAAACGGCGCGGCGTTCTCGGTGGCGGTCTTCGAGGCGGCCCCCGGATTTCGGGCCCCGCCGGAGCTGCACGGCCACACCCGCGAGGACTGGGCCGCGTACGTACTGGCCGGCGAGGTGGCATTCGCCACCGACGAGGGTGAGGTCCGCGCCGGATGCGGCGACCTGGCGCTGTTCCCCCGCGGGACCCGGTTTGCGTGGTCGAACCCCGGCGAGCAGCCCGCCCGCTTCCTGGCGATCTACGCGCCGGCCGGCTTCGAGCAGTTCTTCGCCGACCTCGCCGAGGCGGTCGCAGACCGGCCCGACGCGATCGCCGACCCGGCGGCGATGGGCCGTATCGTCGGCCCCCTCTGGGAGCGTTACGGAATCCGCTGAGCGTACCTGTGTATGGAAGAGCTTGGCTCAGGCTAGCTGCAGCTGATACCCGTGCCGGTGCGGAAGCGGGACTCAGGCGCAAACGGCGTTCTGTCCCGGTCCTCGCCAATTGCGCAACCGGCCACGACGCCGGGCACCCCGGCGTCGTGAGGGACAGGTCCAGGGCCCTGCTATTCCGCGGCAGGAGGAGCGGGTGCTTGCTCGATTCTGGCTAACACCGACCCCCCGCTTCGCTCGAACCGCGCCGGTGGCGCGACGAGCGCATTCCTCGAGAGCAATCGTCGCGACCTTCCCGAACGAACGAGCGCAATGGCGAGAAAGCAGGCGCCCGGGTAGGGCCTACTACAAACGGCCGCTGACGCTCGCGCAGCGGCACGGCAGCGCAGAAGCGCGCGCACGCCGATGCGGTAGGTACGTTTGGCGGGAGGCGCCCGACCACGCCTCAGCTCCTACCTACCTAGCTAGTAGGAGCGCGGCGGCTGGTAGGTCTGAGCTTGGCGCTCACACAGAGAGGAGCTGTCTGTACACGCCTGGTCGACGAACTCCTTCGTGAACGGTCCCTTGTACGTTGTGCCACCGCCTGCGCCAGGCGCCGTGGCAGGCCGGTACGGATAGCCGCAGAAGTAATAGCCCATCCGTCCTCCGCACACCCACCACTTGCCGGCGATCTTCACCGCGCCCGCGTCGAACGTGTATGCGCCGTCGGCCGTGAAATTGATGATGGAGTCATGCCTGGACTCTGATTTTGTGAGCGTTTGGCGAGCCGCGCCGCACGACATGTGCCACGGATAGACCGCGACCCGGCCCCACTCATCGCTGTGGGCGTAACCGCATCGCCGGACCTTCACCGGCGAGGTCGCGAAAGCCGCGCCCGCAGCAGCCACGATCGTGAATCCCAGGACGACGGCTAGTGCCGCATAGCGTGTGACTGCTCGCATCTATTCTCCCCCAATATTCGATGTGGTCCGGGTAGCCTACCGCCAGGCCCGACCGCGCGCCTCAACCCTGAAACCCCGCGCGTGCCTTCGGACGACAGCGGCGCATGCCGTCGCTGTTTCGCCAGACAAAAGCATCGGGAAACCCGACAGTCCTCGCGTGCTTTCCGGGGAGGCCCCGCCGAGCAGCGCGGTTGCCTTTCCACGGCGTGACCGCTTCGGCGTGAAGGGGGGCGTCTCGGCCGCCGACGCCGAACGATTGCTTTGCAGCGAAGGGACGTGGCGGCCGACCAGGGGGAACGCGGCTTGCCCAGCTGCGACTAGCTCGCGCCGGGTGAGGCTCGGCGGCAGCGGCGAGCGCGCTCGAGCGAAAAGCTGTGCGAGGACCGTTGGCAGGAGAGCGGCTGGCGCGTTCACGACCCCCGGGCCAGGAGGGGTCCTATAGTCACCAACCATGAGAGCAGTGCTCGTCGTGGTCGCGGCAGTCATCGCTGTGATCGTCGTGCTGAAGGTCATCGCCGCAGTCAGCGCGCTCGTACTCGCGTTCGTCCCGGCCATCATCGCGCTTGGCGGCGGGTACGCAGTCGGCCAGATTCACGGCGCACGGCGAGAGCGCCGCAAACTGGAAGCCAAGCGCGGCGGACAGCTGCCGAAGTAAAGACCCACCAGCCGACCAGCACCGCGTTGAGGGCGGCGATCTCGATCGGGGCGCCCGTGAGCACGGACGATCCTTTGGGCCGTCGCAGCATCCCGCCGCCCGCGACTCCGATGGCGACCGGGGAGGCGCCGGCGTGTCTCGTCCCGGACGAATGCTTGTGGGCGAAAACAAGGACTCAGGGCTATCCCGTCGGCCCGCTTGGCGTGGCGTAGCGTACGGTGGCAAGGAACCAGGTGGCGGTTGCGACCAGGCCGCGTTACGTGGCCCTTTTTGCATGGCTGTCGATCATCATCACCTACCTATCACGTCCGATGACGTCGTCGCCGCAGCGCGACGCCTGTCGGGCGTCGCGAATCACACGCCGGTCCTCACCAGCCGGCAGCTCAACGAGCGTGTCGGCGCACAGGTGTTCCTAAAGGCCGAGCAGTTCCAGCGCGGAGGCGCCTTTAAGTTTCGCGGCGCCTATAACGCGTTGTCGTTGCTCTCCGAGCGAGAGCTCGCGCGCGGAGTCGTGGCGTCTTCATCCGGTAATCATGCGCAGGCGCTGTCGATCGCGGCCAGTCTGGTGGGCACTAGGGCAACCATCTTCATGCCGCGGGACGCGCCGGCGTCAAAGCGGACCGCAACGGAAGGCTATGGCGCACGCGTCATCGAGTTCGACCGCTATCAGGACGACCGCGAGGCGATTGTTCACGAATTGGTGGAGCGCCAGGGCCTGACTCCGGTGCACCCCTACGACGATCCGAGGATCATGGCGGGCGCCGGGACGTCGACGCTCGAGCTGCTCGAAGAGGTGGATCCGCTCGATCTCATCGTGATTCCAGCTGGAGGCGGCGGCCAGCTTTCTGGCGGCGCGGTGGCAGCCCAAGGAGTCGTCGATGCCCCTCGCGTGATCGGCGTCGAACCGGGAGCCGTTGGCCAGTGGAGCGCTTCGCTCGCGGCTGGTCGCCGGGTGCGCGTGCCCGTCGGCGCCACGATCGCCGACGGTCAGCAGCTTCCGTCGCCAGGGAACTTGACGTTCCCCGTCGTCAAGGCGCTCGTCGAGGATGTTGTCGGCGTCCGCGACGAGCAGATGCTGGCGGCGATGCGTTACCTGTTCGAGAGACAGAAGTTGGTGACCGAGCCGAGCGGTTCGAGCGCGCTCGCGGCAGTCCTATCCGAGCTCATCGATGTCAAGGGTCTCCGCGTCGGCATAATCATGTCTGGCGGTAACGTCGCGGTCGATCGTTTCGTCAGGCTCCTGTCCCACGGACAGTGACGAAGGTCCGGCGCCCCAACGCCCCCGAATCCCGATCCACCCGAACGGTGCGGCGTCGGTGTAGAGGGTGAAGCTGTCGCTTGCGTCCGGTATCGCCTCGGTCAAGGACAGTAGCCCGGGCACCCCCAGCGCGCCCATAGTTCGTTCCGCGGCTCTTCGTCTCCTCAAGCCCCAGGCCGTAGCCATACCGACCGTCCTCCCTGACAAGGCTCTGGGGAGAATCCTCCATCTCGCGCAGCCACGGGCGTGGGAGCAGGCGCCCGGCGATCAGGGAGCGGAAGTAGCGCAGCGTATCCCCTTGCGTGCTCACGATCGCCGCGGCACCGAACGCGGTCGTGGGTGAGGTCGAGGTGGCATTCACCGCCTGACGACCGCTCTCGATCGCGCATCCGCTGACGAACGGTCTCGGAAGCTCCGGATACTGCTGCGCCGACAGGACCATTGGCCGTTCACAGCGAGGTACTGTTCAACCCGCTGATCATGTTCAGCACCGGCGGACAGTGATCCGCCGCCCGCCCACAACCAGGCCCGGCAGCCGACGTTGGACGGTGTCCGAGAGCCCTAGACACCCCTCCCTCGCGAGCATCCAGGTGATCGTGGCACGGTGCGGGTTGGAATGTTAAGTTCGCGGGCCGCTCACACACGCACGATCCATAGGAGTACTGTCGTGAGGTGAGCTGGCCCTGCGGCCAGCATCCCCGGCCCAAGCCCGAAAGCCACCGACGGCGCCAAGCGCCACGAGGCGAGGGGCAAGAGCCATAGTGGTTGCGACTGTGGGGCCGGTCCGCTACGTCTACGGACGTCGTCGACCGGCTAGCGACAGCTCGCCCATCATGCCGGATCGCCTTCGGGGCATCCCTCCCCTGCCGCGCGAATCCAATGAGGGACGGAAGGTTGAGGACGATGACGGGCACCAAACGCGCGGACGCAGCCCGCAAGCGCGGCGAACTTAGTCACGACGGCGTCGGCCGCCGGCTGTTGCCGACAATCGATGCCCGACGGCGCCTGAATGTGCAACGACAGCATCGTGCTGGGACCAGCGCAAGCCACTTCGGTCCGCGCGACTCTCGCTACGACTACCTCACGCGGTCGCACGACTAGAAGAACCTTCGAAGACCATCGGAGCTGCCCTCCTGCGCTGGTGAGGCGCTTTCGCCTGTCTCATCGCCGCGCGAACCACTCCTCGAATTCCGCGGCGACGGTTAGCCGGTCACGCCGGCAGGCCCTCGGCCTCCGGAGAGGCGAGCCAGACGATCGGCGTCCCCGCGAGCTGCAGCCAACAACCGTGTCATGCAGACCGGGGCGGGTCCGGACCGAGCTCTGTGTCGGCGGCAGCCCGTTTTGCCTCGGCCGCGGCGAAGCGAAGACTGGCTTCGGCCCGCGCGCACTCGCGTTCTAGTTCACGCAATCGCGCGGGGCTGGTCAGGTGCGGCCCGTAGCTCTTGGCCTTGTAAAGGTCATAGCGCTCGCGGGCGTAACGCGCCTGGGCTCGAAGATCGTCTAAACGCGCGGCGGACATTGCTGCCAGATCAAACGCCGCGCTCGATCCAATCGACCCAGGCTTCGCGCGCCGCGACCTCCGTGGTTGCCGAAATCAACCGGGACTCGGCTGCGTGCTCATCTGAGCCACCTTCTGCGGCGAGGGCGTCGCCGGCCAGACGCCGCCGCTCACTGCGTACCGCGGCCAGACGAGAGACAGCGTCGCGATGGGAGGCCTCGCCCCTTCGCGAGAGCTCGGGAAATCTCATGTGCTCACCGTTCCTTAGCCCCTCTGGGTTGACGCACGAAGGAAGGGGGCAAGAGCCATCGAGCGATGCCAACGTTGACTATAACGCCGGCTCGAACCAGACCGCTCGAGGGAGCGCTCCCGTCATCCCCGGACCGGTCAGCGCCCGGTCCAGAATCTGCTCGCCTTCCTCAGCCGTGGAGGACGCGATCGATGCCGATGGGTTCCCCTGGACCACAAAGCAGCCCTCCGGCTCATCGCCTGGTGCTTATGCCCACCCCGGGATCCAGCGTCGCGATGCGCGGCTGATGGCGGACGCGTGCATCGGCGGTCGTCCTTGACGGGGGTATCGCCGCTTAGCGTTGAGTTCCTCGCAATTCCAAGTGCGCAGGTCGGAAGGTGGTAGTGTCGTTGCCTCGCTCAGTGAGCCTTGGCTCTTCTCGCTTTCCGAGCGACGTCTTCGGTCAGAAGAGCAGAGAGGCGGTTGGCCATGGCCACCGCAGCAAAGGAGTCTCGCGGCGCTCGTCAGACCTCGCGTCGTGCGCGTGATCAACACGAGCAGGACTCGATGGAGTTCGTGATCTTCGAGGACAACAGCGGCGAGTACCGCTGGACGATTGTCGACGGCGACGAAAACCTCGCGCACTCAGGAAGCTTCGCTGTCTATGAGGGCGCAAAACAAGCCGCGCTGCGCGTCCGTGACCACGCCGCCTCGGCGCTGCTCGATCACTGCCCCAGCGAAGGCTCTGCCGCTGGCTGCGATCGACCAAGCGACTCGGGCGGTGAGAGCCCGTTGGGCGACGGCGGCCGCGTCACCAGCGAGGCGACGGCGAGACGGCTCGCGCGACAGGCCGCGGTCACATGACCCGCCTGTGCTGCCCGCATTGCTGGCTGCGCTTCACGCCCGCCGCGGCGGCGTATCTCGGTGAATGCCCCGAATGCGGTCGGTCACTTCAAGCCTCCAATGCTGAGGACATCCTCGGCTTCCGCATCTTCAGGTTCGAGGACGCTCCTCAGTCGCTGCCCCAGGCGGTTGCCGTCTCGATCCCCGTACCTGAGGTTCCGACGAATCTAGGCGGCTCGCGGGCGCGCGGTCAGCCGCGCGGAAGGTAGCCGGGTTTGGCGAACGGCTAACGAGCCTGCTGGTGAAAGACCGTAAGGACGAAGGCGAGCTTTACCGGGAGATCCTTCGCCGCGCACAGAGGATTCGGGAGGCAGCGGCCGAGTCACTAAGGGGATCCCGCGCGTGGCGGAAGAAGCAAGAACGTCAGGCTCCAACGCAGCCTAGGGTGCGGCGGCGGGGCTAAGGCCTGTTGTTCGCGTTGCAGACGGTCACGACAGTGGGGTATGGGGATGTCACGCCCAAGCAGACCGGTGGACGGCTCAGCGCCGCGGTCGTGATGCTGGCCGGGATTGGCTTTCTTGCGGTGATCACGGCCTCGGTTACCGCTTCGCTCATTGAGAGCAGCCGGCGGCGATTCGCCGCGCGATCCGACCTGGCCGAAGGGCGCCGGGTCGAGGACCTCAGCGAACGGCTGGCGCGAATCGAATCGGCACTCGAGCAGTTGGCGCCACGCAGGTCACAATGACGTCAGCCAATCAGACCAGCTCCATAGTGCCGGAGCCAAGTGAGGCGCCTCCTCCCAGGAGCCGGATTCGCCGCGTAGTTTCGGGCTCGCGCGAGCTTGTGCGGATCGGGTATCGCGACCCAGAGCACATCGCCGAGCGACTCACTCTGTACGTGAGCGATCGGTACGGCGCCACGTCACAGGAATGGGCGCAGTCAACTCGAAGGTCCGCCTCGCGCCTGCCGGCACAGGGACCGTGGCTATCCGGGGCGCTCGGACCTGGCGGGTGGTCGCTGTCCTCGCTCGCGCTGCTCCTTCTGGTAGCGCAAGTACCAGATCGTCACGATCAGGCCGGTGCCGAGGACCACGATCCGCGTCCCGGTGGAGTCGGCGACGAAGCTCCCGGTGGGGACGGTTAGCGCGAGCGTGATCTGGCTGGCGCCGTCGATCGTGAACGTGAGCCCGATGATCGCGGTCAGAATCGTCACCACCCGCCGCCGGTCAGGGTCTGCCAGCCTGGCCGCCAGATCGGGGCGCCCAGGGTTGAGTTTGGCGACGTGCTGGGAGACCATCAGCAGCAGGGGGCGGCCGAGCGCGACCGATGCGAGCGCGGCGACGCCGAGGGTGCCGGTGACGGCACCCCGCCGCAGCTTGAGTGCAACCGGGTCGCCACCGGTCAGCGCGTAGACGGCCAGCGCGATCGCGACCGTGATAGTGGACACGACAGCGATCGGGTCGATTCGGCGGCGGGTGATCCCGTTGATGAGCAGCCATGTCGCTGGGACCGCCTCGGTGATCGCCAGCGCCCCGGTGGCCGACCCGATCACGGCGCGAATGATCATGTAGGCGGCCAGCGGCATCACGAGCCCGGCCAGCAGCCGGTAGGGCGACAGTTGCGGCGGGCGCCCCTTCATGAGACGGCCTCGGCCGGGCGCACGAGGAAGCCGGCCACCTGCCGGTCGGCGTCCAGCACCACGCGACCGATCCCGTCGGCGTGCTCGAGCGCGACCGGAATGTCGATGACGGTGTAGCCATCGCGGACCGACACCGCGGGCGTGCCGAGCGCCTGGACCTCGCCGGCCTCGCGGCGCACCTTCTCGCGCACGTCGGCCAGCAGCTCCACCGAGCAGGCCTTCAGCATGCGCTCGGCAAAGCTCGACCGCGCCTCGTCGAAGCGGCCGTCGAGGAACGCCTGCAGCACCGGGACGGCGTGCTCGACCGCGCCCTCCACCGGCGCAGCGATCGCCCCGTCCTCGGCGCTGGGGCGCCGGCCGCCGCCGAAGCGCTGGAACGCGGCCTGGCGGCTGACGTGCAGGACATCGCCGATCTCGGCCCACGTGTGGCCGGCCGCGCGCGCCTGCTCGACAAGCGCTCGTAGTGTGTCCTCGACGATCATGTCCAGGCTCCGGGTCGCCGCGATGGCGCGCATCACCTGGCCCGGGGACTGCTCGTCGCCGCGGAGCACCTCGCCAACCAGCTGCACGTTGGTGGCCAGCATCATCGCCATCACCTCGCGATCGAATTGGGCCGGCGAGCGAGGGTCATCCATGCCGTCAAGGTAGCCTTTACAAGAGCATTTGTCAAGGTTACGTTTACGCAGTGAACGTCGCGCGGGGGCTAGGCCGGTTCGCCTGATTTGCGGAAGCGTTCCTCGGCGCGCTGGCCCGGAACGGGACCATCAGCGGCCCGAGTCCGCGCCACCGCGACGCTCGCGTCCGCAGGCGCAGCGTCAGCGCCGACCGCACCGGCGCTGGCTGATGGTCCGGACGAGTAGGAGTGCTGGGCTCTCGTCGTTGCTCTTGTGCAGAGCGACAGCAGGGAACGGCTGTGGTGGATAGGTGGGTGTGCCCGAGCTGACGCTGTATCAGGCGTAGCGCGATTCCTTCATGCAGCAGCTCGACTGCTGCCTCGCCCCGCGGAAGGGCGCCTGCGAAAACAAGCTGCTCGTCCGCCGAACGCTCGTCGAGAAGATGGTCGTCGAGACGGTCCAGGACGAGATCTCGAATCCCGATCACATCGCATACGTCCTGCGTCGCGTAGAGGAGGAAATCGCAAGGCTCCGCTCCAACCTTCCGGAGGCGCTCGAGCTCAAGCAGGCCGAGCTCGACGCCGAGCAGCGCCGCCTGGCGAATTTCATCGACCTTGTCGGCGAGGGGCGCGGGAGCCAGGCGCTGGCGAAGGCACTCGTCGAAACCGAGCGTCGCGCGAAACGCTTACCGAGGAGGTCGACGCGCTCAAAAAGAGACACGAGGAGGTCTTCCGCGACGAACCGCCCCCCGGTGCGGAGGGCGGTTCGAATTCTTTGTAGAGGTGGAGACGGCGGGAATCGAACCCGCGTCCGCGGTCGCGTAGATGGTGGCGTCTACGAGCGTAGCCGGCGATCTGAGCTTCGCCCTCGACTAGCCTCGCCGGCAGGGTTGTCGAGTGCTAGCTCCCTGAGCGTCCCCGGATCGGAGGGAGCAAATCCTCACCGAGCAAGCCTGCTGATTGATCTCGATCCCCCGCCGCAGGCGAGCGATGGACGAGACGACTTCAGTTACCGACTAAGCAGCCGCGTAACCGAGATCGAAATTGTGCGAGTCCGCACTTATTCGTTTCCGGGTGATTTACGAGGCCGCCCGGAACCTCGGCTCGCAACCACCCCCACGAGCCGACCACGTCGAAGCCTGTCGTCCCCTGGGGATATGTATGCGTTTCTTATTGTAGAAGGCAACGCCCCTCGGCGGTCCCGAAGAACCTCATAAAAGCTCGCCTTCTCCCGCTGGACCGCTGCCACAATGTGGTTGATGAAGCAACCAGATTGGCTACCGGCACCGAGAGGGCACCCGGCCGGCGGACCAGAGCCTCGCCTACCCCCGTCGCCGTGGTTCGGATCGGCGAGCACCTCACCGGAGTGGTCTCAGCCGCCTCACTCAGAGCCGCCCAAGCGGTCGTTCCTGAAGCGCAAGCTCGGGCCCGCGTTGGCGGCGCTCATCGCGTTCCTGGCCAAGTTCAAGTCGCTTCTGCTCCTGCTGCCGAAGCTCAAGCTGCTGACCACCGCGGGGACGATGCTGGTTTCGATCGCGGCCTACGGCTTCGTGTTCGGCTGGACGTTCGCGGTGGGCTTCGTCGCCCTGCTGTTCATCCACGAGATGGGGCACGTGATCCAGCTGCGGCGCGAAGGCGTCAAGGCCGGCGCGCCGACGTTCATCCCCTTCCTGGGGGCTGTGATCAGCGCCCGCTCGCTCGGCGACAACGCGTTGGCCGAGGCCCGCGTGGGGCTCGCCGGCCCGATCCTCGGCAGCATCGCGTCGGCTGTCTGTGTCGTGGTGTGGCTCGCGACCGGGAGCGACATCTGGCGAGCGCTGGCCTTCACCGGCTTCTTCCTCAATCTCTTCAATCTGCTTCCGGTGGTCCCGCTGGACGGCGGCCGGGCGATGGCGGCGATGGCGCCTTGGATGTGGATCGTCGGGTTCTTGGCGCTGATCCCGCTGGCTGTCGTCTTTCCCAACCCGATCATGCTGCTGATCATCCTGTTCGCCGGGCTCGAGACCCACAGGCGCTGGCGCCAGCGCCGCACGGGCGGCGAGCAGCAGCGCGCCTACTACCGGGTTAAGCCTCTTGACAGAGCGTTGGTGGCGCTCGTCTATCTGTCGCTCGTGGCGCTGCTGGTGGTGGGGATGAGCGCCACCCACCTGCACGCCACGTTCGGCTGATTCCCGTCGGGAAAGGAAGCGGCTGGCATCGAGGCGAGGCCCTACCGCCCTGCCTCGCGCAGCTCGCGCTGCACCTCGCGCGCGGCCTCGCGCCGGCGGATCGTCTGCCTACGGTCGTAGAGGTCCTTGCCGCGGGCCAACGCGATCTCCACCTTGGCGTGCGGGCCCGCGAAGTACACACGCGTCGGCACCAGCGTCAGGCCCCGCTCCGCGGTGCTGCCGATCAGCCGCTCGATCTCCGAGCGGTGCAGCAGGAGCTTGCGGGAGCGCTCGGGGTCGTGGTTTTCGCGAGCGGCCGGACCGTAGGGCGCGATGTACATCCCCAAAAGCCAGACCTCGCCGTCGCGCACGACCGCGTAGGCGTCTTTCAGCTGCACGCCGCCTTCGCGCAGCGATTTGACCTCCGTGCCGGTGAGCATGATGCCGCACTCGAACCGCTCGAGAAGGTTGTAGCGGTAGTAGGCCTGGCGGTTGGTCGCCACGTCGCCGGGTGCGGCTTTGCGCTTGCGGGATCTAGCCATCCGTGATCACTCTTCTGAGGCTGGATAGAGGTCAACCCTACCCCGCGCGGCCTCGATCCGGCCCACCCTGACGGTCACGGGATCCCCAAGCTTCAAGGTCTGAGCGGTTCGTGAACCAACGAGCATGGTCTGCTCCTCGTTCAGCTCCCACCAGTCGCCCGTCAGCCGGCGTACGGGCAGCATCCCCTCGAACGACAGCCGCGGGCCAAAGGCCACGAATGCTCCCGAGCCGTGAAGCCCCACGACCTCGCCGTCGTATTCGGTCTCCCATCCGGCCTCGAACAGCTCGCGCTCGAGCAAGAAGCACTGAGCCACGTCGTCCGCATCTCGCTCCAAGGTCATCGCCTCGCGCTCGCGGGCCGAGGCCCACGGGCCGGCCGCCGCTACCCAGGATGACTCTGGCGCAGCGACGTCGCCGCCCAGCGTCGAGAGCAGCGCCCGGTGACAGACGAGGTCCGGGTAGCGCCTGATCGGTGAGGTGAAGTGGCAGTAGCGCGGCGACCCCAGCCCGGCGTGGCCGCGGTTGCGGTCGTCATAGTAGGCCTGCTTCAGAGAGCGGAGCACGAGGCTCTGAAGCGCGCGCGATCCGCGTCCGGAGCGCCTCACCCACTCGTCCACCAGCCGCGAGGCTTCCCCCACCACATCAGCAGCCTGCTGTGGCGTGAGCGCTCCCTTGGGAACCGGGGGGGTCGGCACGTCGAGCGAGGCGAGCTGGTCGATCAGCCGCTCGACAGCGGGCGCGTCCGGTCGCTCGTGAACGCGGTACAGCGTCGGCACCCGGCGCCCGTCGAGCCGTCTCGCTACCTGCTCGTTGGCGGCGATCATCAGGTGCTCGATCAGCCGGTGCGATTCGGTCTGCTCGGTGGGCTCGACGGCGACCACGTTCCCCGCCCGGTCGAAGCGGAACTCCGGCTCCTCGCTGGAGAGCGTGAGCGAACCGCGGCGGGCGCGGGCGACGTGCAGTGAGGCGGCTGCCGCACGAGCGGCGGCCAGCGGCTCGGCCCACGGGTCCTCGGCAGATTCCGTGCCCTCGAAGATGCGGTCCACCTGTCCGTACTCCAGCCGTGCATCGGAGCGGATCAAGGAGCGGTAGAACGACGGTTTCGAGGCTTCGCCGCCGGCAACCGAGAACTCGACGGTCACCGCCAGCCGTTGGTCGCCGGGGACCAGCGAGCAGACGCTGTTGGAGAGCGCCGCGGGGAGCATCGGCTCAACGGTCCCGGGCACGTAGACGCTGCAACCGCGGCGATAGGCCTCACGATCCAACGGCGAGCCGAACGGCACGTAGGCAGAGACGTCGGCGATGTGCACCCAGATGCGCCACGAGCCGTCGTCCTCGGCGGTCGCCGAGATTGCGTCGTCGAAGTCCCGCGCGCTCGCCGGATCGATCGTGAACGTCGGCGTATGGCGCAAGTCGCGGCGGCCGTCGGCGGGGTGAACGGCTGACTCGGCGGCGCGCGCCTCGTGCTCCAAGGCGGGGTCGAAGGAGCGCCGCAGGCCCCGATCGAGCATCAGCGCCTCGATCACGTCTCGGGCCACCGTGGGGCTGCCCAGCCGCCGGGCGATCGTTGCCCTTCCCCCGCCCCGGCCCCCGCGCCTCGTCGCTTGCTTGACCAGGACCAGGTCGCCCACGGAGGCCCGCCCGTCGCGGCTTACAACCAGCCGCGGTCCGCGCTCGAAAAACGGCTCGGCCACCAGGAACTTGCCGCGGCGCTCCAATACTGCGACCCGTGCGCCGGCCGGCCGCTCGCCGGGCATCACCTAACTTCGCGGGCCACGGTGCGCTCCGCCGCGCTCAGCGCCGCGTCGACCGCCAAATGCGGGTTGTCGATCGCGTAGACGTTGGGCCTGATACCGGCACCCTCGCGGACGCCGCCACCTCCCAGGTTGCGCCCGTTCGGTGTGAAGTACTCCCCGACGGTGATGTCGAGCGCGCCACCATTGGGAAGGGGCTCGATCTCCTGAAAGACGCCCTTGCCGTAGGTGTGGGTTCCGACGACCACCGCCCGGTGGCGGTCCTGAAGCGCAGCCGTGACGATCTCCGCCGCGGACGCCGTGCCGCGGTCGACAAGCACCACCATGGGGATCGTGGCTGCGACCGCGTTCCCTTTTGCCAGGTACACCTGCCGCGGCTGGCTGCGGCCCGCCGTGGAGACGATCGTGCCGTCGGGGATGAAGATGCTGGCAACGTTGACCGCCTCATCGAGCAGCCCGCCGCCGTTCTCGCGTAGGTCGAGGATCAGCGCCCCTGCCCCCTGGTGCATGACTTTCTGTACCTGGGCGCGGAGCTCGTCGCCCGCTCCCTGCGTGAAGCTCGTCAACTGGATGTCGCCGATCCTGACGCCGTGATAGGTGACGATCCGGCCGCTGGCGACGGGGACGACCAGGTTGGCGCGGGTCACGGCCAGCGTGGTGCGCTTTCCCCCGCGCAACACGCTGAGCGTCACCCGTGTGCCCGCCGGACCCCGGATGAGGGCGGAGTCGAAGTCGGCGGAGCGGTTGGCAAGCGACGTCGATCCGACCTCCACGATCACGTCGCCGCGGGCGAGGCCGGAGCGGGCGGCGGGCGAGGCGGGGAATACGTCGACGACCCGCAGACCGCGGGGATCCGGGAGGACGTCGACCCCAATCCCCGACAGATGCGGGTTTGACTGGTTGATGAACGACCGGTAGTCGGAGGGGTCGAAGTAGTGCGAGTAGGGATCGCTGAGGCTGGCGATCGCCGCGCTGATGCCGCGGTTCTCGAGCTGCTGTGCGTCGATCGGCCGGTAGTAATCCCGCTGGAGCACGCCCAGCACGTCCTGCGTCAGCTGGGCGTTGGAGCCGTCTGTGAACGTGCTGCGCAGTCCCGAGGGCAGCCAGCTGGGATGGCCGCCCAGCCATACGCCGATGGCGAGGATCACAATAGCCGCGCCGAGCATCGTGCTGCCTCGGCGCAGCGGCGAGCGCCTTGTTGGTCCCGAGGCCTGAATCATTCAGCTGAGAGTAGCCAGCCGAGCCCGCTGGCCCCCGCGCTAGGTAGGGCTTGGCGCGAGCTGCCTCACCGGGACTAAACGCGCAGGAAGCGGCGCAATGAGACCCCGGACCCGATCGCCGAGACCAGCACGCCGGCGCCCATCAGGATTCCGAGCAGCGCTGGGAAGGCGATCGTCCGGATGCCGCCTACCAGCGCCCATCCCGAGAACAGCGGGTCGAGCAGCGCCACCTTGGCCAGGGCCAGCACCCCAATCGCCACCACGGCTCCGGCGGCGCCGACCAGGACTCCCTCGATCACGAACGGCCAGCGGATGAACCAGTCGGTGGCTCCGACGAGCTTCATCACCTCCACCTCGCGCCGGCGGGCGAACAGCGACAAGCGGATCGTGTTGGCGATCAGCAGGATCGAGGCGATCGTCAACAGCAAAGCGAACGCCAGCCCTCCCCATTTGATGGCCGAGGTCAGCTCCAGCGCCTTCTTGGTGTAGGCCTTCTTGTTCGACACGCTGGCGATTGCCGAGTCAAGCGGCCCGCTGCCGGGGCTGAGCGCGGCATGGATCGCCAGCACGTTTGCCGGGTTATCGGGCGTGACGTGGAACGTGTCTGGCAGCGGGTTGTAACCGAGCAGCGCGTATGCGGCCGGGTTCTGCGCCTTCTGCTGGGCAAAAGCCTGCTGCTTTGAGACGAACTGCACGGAGCGCACGTGCGGCAGTGCCTTGATCTCGCCCTGAACGCGGGTGGCATCTGACCGCGTCGCCGAGGTCTTCAGGAACACGTCGACGATCAACCGGTCGCGGACGTTGTTGGCCGCATCGTTTGTGACCTCCACCGCGGGGATGAAGACCCCGACCACGAGCATCGTCACCAACACGGTCGCCAGCGCGGCGAAGCTCGGCGCCGCGTTGCGGCGCATGGCCCGGAAGGACTCGCGCAGGAAGAACCCGAAGCGCACTTACCTAGAGCCCCGGCGGCCGGGTGGACGGCGCCCGCAGCCGCTGGGCGAATTCCCGCGTTGACTCCTCGCGGGTGTAAAGGCCGGCGGCCTCGTCGCGAACGATGCGACCGTGGGAGAGCTCGAGCACCCGGCGGCGCATCTTGTCCACCATCGCCTTGTCGTGCGTGGCGACCAGGATCGTCGTGCCGGTGCGATTGATTCGGTAGAGCAGCCGCATGATGTCGATGCTGGTCTCGGGATCGAGGTTTCCGGTCGGCTCGTCGGCCAGCAGCAGTGGCGGATGGTTGACGAACGCTCGGGCGATCGACACGCGCTGCTGCTCGCCGCCGGAGAGCTGGTCCGGATAGTTGTGCAGCTTCGTCGAGAGACCAGTGAGCCGCAGAATGTCGGGCACCTTCTGACGGATGTCGCGGCGCGTACCGCCCGTGACCTGCAGCGCATAGGCCACGTTGTCATGGACCGTCCTGCTGCTCAGCAGCTTGAAATCCTGGAACACCACGCCGACGTTGCGGCGGTAGTACGGCACGCGCCCTCGCCTGATCTGGCCCAGGTCGCGGCCCGCGACGCGGATCGTCCCCTCGGTGGGCTCGATCTCCTTGATCAGCAGCTTCATCACCGTCGACTTGCCTGACCCGGTCGCTCCCACGAGGAACACGAATTCCCCGCGGGAAACGGAGAACGTCCCGTGATCGAGGCCCTTCTCGCCGCCGCCATAGTGCTTCGAGACGCCGCGGAACTCCACTACTGGCGGCCCACTGGATCCCCGCAACCCGGCAACGTCGATCGGGCGGGGGGCTCCCGCGCGCGCGGCTAGGCGCCGCGAGCGGCTCCGAAGATCTTCTCTGGAGGCGGACACGGGTCGGGCCAGCCTAGCGGCGATAGCTGTGCGGCGCCTTCCCAGGACCCCCGTGCAACGGGGCTTGCACCTCGCTCGCTAACTTTCGCATTCCGATGCCCAAGTTGACCGCGACCACCCTCGCAAACGGCCTGCCGCTGTACCGGATGGCGATCGACGGCACGCGTGCGCTGACGCTGCTGGTGGCATTCGACGCCGGCGCCAGGGCCGAGCACGCCGACGAGAACGGGATGGCCCACTTTTTGGAGCACCTGGTCTTCAAAGGCGGTGAGAAGTACGCCACCTATCGCGACGTCAACTCCGCGGCGGAGCGCATCGGCGCGGTGCTGAACGCCTACACCAGCCACGATCTCGTCGCCTTTCACATCACCGCCCGCGCCGAGCAGGCGCCGGCAGCCGCGGACCTGCTGACCGACTTCGTCGCCCGGCCGCGGATCGACGCCGCCGAGCTCGACCGCGAGCGCGGCGTGGTGGTGCAGGAGATCGCACGGGCCAACGATCAGCCGTCGATGGTCGCCGAGCACCTGATCGACCAGGCGGCGTTCGGCGATCATCCGCTCGGAAGACCGGTGCTGGGGACCGTGCAGCACATCCGCGAGTCGTTCACTCGCGAGGCCATGGTCACCTTTCGCTCCCGGCGCTGGGCGCCGGCACGCGGAGGTGCATTCGCCGTCGGAAACCTCTCTGCGCTTCCCGAGAACGGTGAGCTCGAGGCGCTGTTCGGCCGCTTCTCGGCCCAACCGGAGCCCGACCCCTACGACCCCGCGCCCGCGGCTCGTCCTCGCGTGCTCGTGCAGGAGCGCGAGTCCAACCAGTCGCATCTGCGGATGTCCTACCGCCCGGTGGTAGAGGTCTCCGATCCAAAGCAGCGCGCAGCGCTCCAGATCTATTCCACGCTGCTCGGCGGCTCGATGGGATCGCGGCTATTCGACGAGATCCGCGAGCAGCGCGGGCTGGCCTACTCCGTCCACTCGGTGGCGCACGCGTACGCCGACACACCCGTACTGCAGCTCTCTGCGGGCCTCGAATCGAGCAAGTGCGTCGAGGCCCTCGTCAGGATGCGGGACATCGTTTCCGAGCTGCGGGAGCAGGGACCGACGACCGAGGAGTTGGAGCGCGCCCGGGCTTACGCCGCCGGCGCGCGGGCGATTGCGTTTGAGAACAGCGGCGCCTTGGCCCGCTTCGCGGCCCAGCAGACGATCCTCTATGGCGAGCGGCCCGACCCCGACGCTACGATCGCGCTGCTCGACGCGGTGAGCTTCGACGAAGTGGCCGAGGTCGCTGCACGCGTCCCCGAGGAGCTCTCGCTGGCGTGCGTCGGTCCACACACCGCGGAGGAGTTGAAGTCCGTCTGAGTGGCCGCCTGATCGCGCTCGCGATCGTTCTCGCGAGCATCCTTTCTGCCTGCGGTGGGAGCGCTCACCAGCGGCCGCGCCCGCGGCGAGCTACGGTCGCGGACAATGCGCCGCCAGCCCGGGCGGCCACCCCTCGGGCCCCACCGGCCGGCACCGGCGCGTTGCGACTGGCACTGCTGCATCGCTTGGCGCAGGCGGGACCTGGGAGCGGCGCTCTGGTCTACGACCTGACCGACGGCATGCCGCTGTTCGCCCTGCGCTCCAGGATCGCTCGCCCACCGGCGTCGGTGGAGAAGCTGTACACCAGCGTCGCCGTCCTCAATGATCTGGGGGCCGACGCGACACTACACACGAGAGTCCTGGGCGTCGGCCACCTCGGCCCGGGCGGCGTCTGGCACGGCAACCTCTACCTGGTAGGGGGCGGCGACCCGTCGTTCGGCGATCAGACCTTCAACCGGACGTGGGAGTTTGGCTACGGGCCGACCGCCGTCCAGCTCGTCCGCCAGCTGCAGACGGCGGGCATCCGCCGCGTGACCGGCCGGGTGATCGGCGATGGCTCGCTGTTCGATCCCCGCCCTGGGCCGCCCTCGACGGGTTTCGCCCCCGACGTCTCAGACCTCGGCGGACAGCTGAGCGCGCTCACGTTCGACCATGGCGCGAGCGCCAACCTCTCGCCACCGGCGTTCGCCGCGCGGCAGCTGGCGCGCACGATGGGCACCTTCCACATCCAGGCCAGCGCCTTCCGTTTTCCGGGCAAGGCGCCGGCCGGGGCCCGGCTCCTAGCCGGCGTGTCCTCGCCGTCGATGTCGCTGCTGGTGCGGCTGATGGACGTGCCCTCCGACGACTTCTACGCCGAGATGCTGACCAAGCAGCTCGGCATTCGCTTTGCCGGCGCCGGTACCACGAAGGCCGGCGCGAGGATGATCTCCGACGCCGTAGCCCCGTACGGCGTCCGGCCTAGGATCGTCGACGGCTCTGGGCTCTCGCGCTCTGACAGCTCCTCGCCGCAGGACGTCGTGCGCCTTTTGCGCCTCGTACACGGCACCACCACGGGGCAGGAGCTCCAGACCGCCTTGCCGCTCGTAGGCGTCACCGGCACCGTGCGGACAATCGCGGCGCGCACCGCTGCCCAGGGAAACTGCATCGCCAAGACCGGCACGCTGGACGGGGTCACCAACCTGGCCGGCTATTGCCACGCCAGAGGACGCAAGCTGCTGACGTTTGCGCTGTTCATCGACGGGCCGCCCAACTGGAGCGCGCTTCAGATCGAGGGACAAATGATCGCCGCGATCGCCCGCCTTTGAGCGACAATCGCGGCGTGGACGTGGCGGCGACCATCAACCGAGCCGAGCTGGATCGGTATCTGGAGCGGATCAGTGACCGCTGGCAGCTCCAGGGAGCGATCCTGGGCGGCGCCCGCGTCGCCGACGAGCAGGGAGCCCCGCCGCAGCGGGAGCGCGGACCGGAGTTCATCCTGATCCTGGTCTCGTCCTCCTACGACGGCATGCCCTGGCTGGAGCGGGTCTACCAGGCCGGAGCGCTGTGGGACGCGCTGGAAATGGGCGGCGCCGCCGACATCCACTGCTACACCCCGGCCGAGTTCGACCGCAAGCGCCAGTCGCTGCGGGCGGTGCGGGAGGCGGTGGGAAACGGCCTCGACCTACTGGGCGACGCGCGCTGAGCGCCGCTCAGCCGATCGCCACCATCCGCTCGATCGGCAGCCTCGCGCGGCTGGCGATGTCTGCCGGCACGCGCACCTCGTGCACCTCGTCGCGCAGCGAGTCGCGCAGCTTGGGGAGCGTGATCATCTTCATGTAGCGGCAGTGAGCCATCTCGTTGGCGGCGATGAACTCCGTCTCCGGATCAGCCCGGCGCAGCCCGTGGAGCATGCCGGTCTCCGTGGCGACGATCGCCGTGCGCTCGGATGCCGCGGGCTCGCGGGCATAGTCGAGCATCCCGCCTGTTGACAGCATCCTCACTCCCTCCGGCGCAACGTCGCCGGCGGCCACGTACTCCATGACGCTCGTAGAGCAGCCGCACTCCGGGTGGATCAGGAAGTCGGCCTCGGGGTGAGCGCCGCGCACCGCGGTGATGTCTTCGGGCCTGATCCCGGCGTGCACGTGGCACTCGCCGTCCCACACCCGCATGCGCCGCCCGGTGGCCTTCTCCACAAAGGCCCCGAGGAACATGTCCGGCCCAAACAGGATCTCCGTGTGTTCCCCGTGGCGGCGGTAGATGTGCTCCACGACCCGTACGGCGTTGGCCGAGGTGCAGCAATAGTCGGTCTCAGCCTTGACCTCGGCGGTCGTGTTCACGTACATGACCACGATCGCTCCCGGGTGCTGGGCCTTCCAGCCCCGCAGCTGATCGGCCGTGATCGACTCGGCCAGTGAGCAACCGGCGTCCAGGTCCGGGATCAGCACGCGCTTGGCGGGGCATAGAACCGATGCCGTCTCGGCCATGAAGTGCACACCGCAGAAAACGATCGTCTCGGCATCCGCGGCGGCCGCCTGCTGCGAGAGCCCGAGCGAGTCGCCCACATAGTCGGCGACATCCTGGATCTCGGGCAGCTGATAGTTGTGGGCCAGGACGACCGCCCCTCGGGTGGCCTTGAGTGCCCGCACCTCATCCTGCAGGGCGGGGATGTTCTCGAGCATCAGCGGGGCGTCAGACGCACCGATCATCGGAAGGTTCATGGAAGCAGTGGTTCGAGGATCAGGGAGAGGTCAAGCGCCGGGGCGCTGTGTGTCAAGGCGCCGACCGAGACAAAGTCTACGCCGCTGGCCGCGATTTCCCGAACCGTCTGGAGCGTCACCCCGCCGCTGGCCTCGAGCATCGCCCGGCCGGCCGCGCGTCCCACGGCGGCGCTGAGTTCCCCGGGCGTCATGTTGTCCAGCAGCAGGTGCCGGGCCCCTGACGCCAGCGCCTCGTCGACCTCTTCCAGCGTCCGGCACTCAACCTCCAGCGGGAGGTCGGGGCTCTGCCCGCGGGCAGCTGTCACGGCGGCTCCCACCCCTCCGGCAATCGCCGCGTGGTTCTCCTTGATCAGGATGGCGTCGAACAGGCCGGCGCGGTGATTGGTGCCGCCGCCGGACGCGACGGCCGCCTTCTCCAGCTCGCGCAAGCCGGGAGTCGTCTTGCGGGTGTCAAGGATCCGGGCGCCGGTGCCCTCCACGGCGCGGACGTAGCGCGCCGTCAACGTGGCCACCCCGGACAGGCGTCCCAGGAAATTGAGCGCGGTGCGCTCGGCGGTGAGGATGGCGCGCGCCAGACCTTCGATCTCGAGCACCGGGCCTCCCTCTCGCCACGCGCCCTCGGCGCAGAGGGGGCCGCCGACAATGCCGGGGTCCAGCGAGTGAAACGCCTCCGCGGCAACGGCCAAGCCGAAGATCACGCCCGGGGCCTTCTGGGTGATGAGCGCCCGTGCCCGGGCATCGGCCGGCACGGTGGCCTCGGTCGTCACATCGCCGCTGCCGACATCCTCGGCCAAGGCCCGAGCGATGGCGTCGACGACCTCCGCATCGGGCCGTTGGGAAGCTTGATCGAGCCTGACGACATCAACTTCCCAAGCTCACCGCGGAGGGCACCTCGACCCGGCTCTCCGTCAGCACGCGGACGGTGGCAAAGCTCGGATCGGCGGCACCGTGCAGCCGCGCGCCGGCGCTGGTCAGCTCGCGCAGGTACTCCACCACCTCGGCGGTGACGCGCTCGCCGGGCAGAAGCGCCGGCACGCCCGGTGGATAGCCGGCGATCGCCTCGCACGACACGCGCCCCACGGCCTCCGATACCGGCACGCTCTCGCCCGCCCCCAGGAACGCCTCCCGCGGCGTTGCGGCGGTTTCCCGCTCGCCTCCGGCCGGGGCGGAGGGGACCTCCGGCAGGGCGCCGGGACGGGCGATACGCCGCACGGTCTCCGAGAAGTCGTGCGCCAAGCGCTCCAGTGGATCGACCGACTGAGCCAGCCCCAGCACGAACACCACGGTGGCGTGCGTGGCGAGCTCGGTATAGGTGTCGTAGGAGGCGCGCAGCGCGGCCGCGATTTCATAACCCGTGCAGCCGGTGCCCCGCACGTCGACCACCAGCCGCAGCGGGTCCCAACCCGCGACTCCCGGCCGCCCGACGAGCGCGTCCCCCACCACCTCGCAGCCGGGCACGGCGTCGATCGCCAGCCGCGTGCTGGCCCCGGCGGCCAGCGTACGCCCCAGCAATGCGTTGCCGTGGACCGCGAGCTGCCGGCGTGCCGCATCGAGCGATGCGAACAGCAGCGAGCTGGGGCTCGTTGAGCGCACCAGCCGGACCGCGCGCGCCACGCGGTCGGAATCAACCAGCCCGCCACGCGCCACGTGCAGCATCGCCGACTGTGTCAGGCTGCCCACGATCTTGTGCGACGAGGCCAGGACCGCGTCGGCGCCCAGCCCCAGCGGCGACTGCGGCAGCGCGGGATGAAAGCCAAAGTGCGCCCCCCAGGCGTTGTCCACGACCAGGGCCGCTCCCGCGGCGTGCGCGACCTCGGCGCAGCCCTCTACGTCGGCGACCATCCCGTAGTAGGTAGGCGAAACGATGAACACCGACCGCGTTCCGGGCGCCGCGCGCAGCCCGCGTTCCAGCGCCTCGGGCGTCACCCCGAGCGCCATTCCCAGCTCCGCGTGATACTCGGGCGCCACGTAGGTCGGCGAGCCGCCGCTCAGCACGAGCCCATCGATGATGCTGGCGTGGCTATTCCGCTGAACTAGCACGCGCTCTCCAGGACCTGCGAGCGCCAGACAGAGCGCGTGGTTTCCTTGTGTCGCGCCGTTGGTCAGAAACCACGTGCGGCCTGCCCCGTAGGCCTCGGCCGCCAGCTGCTCGGCATGCTCGTAGGGCGTCGGCGAGGGCCCGACGTCTACCCCCTCGATGTCCTGCGGGACGTCCAGTAGCAGTGCCCGGTCGCCGAGCGCGGCGCGCAGCCCGGGATCGGCCCCCTCGCCGCCCTTGTGGCCCGGGATGTGAAACCGGGTCGAGCCGCGGAAGCCGTAGGCCGTGACCGCGTCCAGGTAGGGCGCGGTTGGCTGCTCGGGGGGCTTTCTCATCGCCGGGCGCCCTGCCCGTCCCGGGCGTTCTTCAGCAGGTAGGCGCGCACGAACCCGTCGAGGTCGCCGTCGAGCACGCGGGCCGCGTCCCCCATCTCGAAGTCGGTGCGATGGTCCTTGACCATCGTGTAGGGGTGAAGCACGTAGGAGCGGATCTGCGAGCCGAAGTTGACGTCCTGGGCCTCGCCCTTCTCGCGCGCGATCTCCTCGCGACGCTTGCGCTCCTCGAGCTCCAAGAGCTTGGAGCGCAGCATGGTCATGGCTTCGGCCTTGTTCGAGGACTGCGAGCGCTCGTTCTGGCACTGCACGACGATCCCCGTCGGTTTGTGCGTGATGCGCACCGCCGAGTCGGTCTTGTTGACGTGCTGGCCCCCGGCGCCGCTGGCCCGATAGGTGTCGATCTGGAGGTCGTCGTCGTCGATCTGGACGTTGTCGATCTCGTGGACCACCGGCGAGACCTCCACCCCGGCAAAGCTCGTCTGGCGACGATGAGCGGCGTCGAACGGCGACAGCCGCACCAGACGGTGAACGCCCTTCTCGCTGCCATACAGGCCGTACGCGCTCTCGCCGCGCACCAAAAACGTCGCAGACTTGATGCCCGCCTCCTCTCCCGGCGACACCTCCAGCAGCTCGACCTTGAAGCCACGCTTATCCGCCCAGCGCATCTCCATCCGCAGCACCATCTCCGCCCAGTCCTGGGCATCGGTACCGCCGGCGCCCGCGTTGACTGTGACCAGTGCGTCCCCCGTGTCGTAGGGGCCCGAGAACAGGCGCTCCTCCTCCAGCGACTCCAGGCGGCGCTGGACCGAGCCCACCTGCTGCTCGAGCTCGGCGGCCATCTCGGGGTCCTCCTCGGCCAGCTCGGCCAGCGGCTCCAGGTCCTCGACGTCGCGCGCCAGCTCCTCGTAGGTGGCGAGCTTGCGCGCCGTGCGGGCGTGGTCGGCGGTTATCGCCGCCGCCTGCTCCTGATCGTCCCAGAAGCCCGGCTCGCCCATCTGTCGCTCGAGCGCGCCGACGCGCTCGCTCAGGGCGTCGGGGTCAAAGATAGTCCGCCAGCAGCTTGAGCTGCTCGCGGATCGTCTCGAGCCGCTGGGAGAGCGGCTCTGATGGCGCGGTCGGCATCGGTTGATGAGGCTAGCAGCGGGTTGGGCCCGCCCCGAAGGGCCCGTCGACGGCTTTGCTCAGCCGAGCTCGCCCTCCGCGAGCTGTGCCCGCAGCACCTTCTTGTCGAACTTGCCGACGGACGTCTTCGGTACTTCGGTGATGAACTCCACCCGCTCCGGAATCCACCACTTGGCCACCCTGTCGCGGAGGAAGGAGCGCAGCTCATCACCGTCCAGCTCACAGTCCGGCCGGCGGACGACGCAGGCGCACGGCCGCTCGTCCCAGCGCTCGTCGGGCACGGCCACAACCGCCGCCTCCACCACGTCCGGATGGGCCATGATCACGTTCTCGAGCTCCACCGAGCTGATCCACTCGCCACCGGACTTGACGAGATCCTTGGTGCGGTCGACGAGCTTGATGATGGCCGCCGGCTGCATTTCGGCTACGTCGCCGGTCCGCAACCAGCCGTCGTCTGTGAACTTCTCGGCGCCCGACTCGTCGTTGTAGTAGGCGCTGGCGACGGTCGGGCCGCGGACCTGGAGCTCGCCACCCGCGTCGTCGTCGACGCGGGAATCCACCAGCGGCACGACCTTGCCCTGCATGGCCCGGATGGCGTAGGCCTCGTCGCCGGTGGGCCCATCGGGCGGCACGTGGCAGACCGATGCCATGGGGCTGGTCTCGGTCATCCCCCAGGCCTGTAGGACGGGAACGCCGAAGCGCTCGTCGTAGAGGCGCATCAGGCTCTCGGGCACGGCCGAGCCGCCGCAGATGAGCCGCTCGAGCGAAGCGAGATCGGGCGTCGGCTCAAGCTGGCCGATGCCTTGCCAGATGGTGGGTACGGCCGCCGCGAAGGTCACCCCTTCGGAGGTGATCATCTCGGCCAGCGATTTGGGGTCCATCTTCGGTCCCGGCAGGACCAGCTTGCTGCCGGCCATCGCCGCCGCGTACGGCAGGCCCCAAGCGTTGGCGTGGAACATGGGGACGACCGGGAGCACCGTGTCGCGCTCCCGCAGCGCCGCGCCGTCGGCCTGATTGGCCAGCAGCGTGTGCAGGACGGTCGAGCGGTGCGAGTAGACGACGCCCTTGGGACGCCCCGTGGTGCCACTCGTGTAGCACATCGCCGCGGCCGCATTCTCGTCTATCTCCGGGAACTCGAATCCCTCGTCGCCGGACTCGAGCAGCTGCTCGTAGTCGATCGCCCCCTCGCGCGCCGCGTCGGCGTCTGGCATCAGCACCTCGTGCTCGACGTCGTCGAACCGGGGCATGGTGTCGGCCAGCGAGGCATCGAGGAAGATCACCCGGTCCCCGGCGTGCGAGACGATGTAGCGCAGGTCGTCCTCGAACAGGCGGACGTTCAGCGTGTGCAGCACCGCCCCCATCGACGGCACCGCCAGGTAGAGCTCGAGGTGGCGGCGCGAGTTCCAGCCGAACGTCGCCACGCGGTCTCCGGGACGGATGCCCAGCTCCTGCAGCCCGCTGGCCAGCCGACGGGCACGCCGAGCCACCTCTCCGTAGCTCGAGCGCTCAACGCCTTGCCCCGTGACGCTCACCACCTCCCGCTCGGCGAACAGCTGCCCGGCCCGCTCGGCGATCGAGCGCACCAGCAGCGGCGTGCGCATCATCAGACCCTCGAAGGGCATAACGGGGGCGTGCGTCGTGGCGATGGCCGAACTCTGCCACGCCCGACGAGCGAGCGTCAAGCGTCGACGACCGACACGCGCTTATAAAAAGAGTGCCACTGGCGCCTTCAGGCGCCGTGGCACTTCTTAAATTTCTTCCCCGAGCCGCACCAGCAGGGATCGTTGCGGCCGATCTGCTGGCTCTCGTCGACGCGCCGCTGCTCGACGGGGGCAGGTGGCCCCTGCTCGGCGGCCATCTCTTCGGCGGCCGCGGCTCCCCCCGCTGCCGCGGCCATGGCCAGCGCGCTGGGCTGTGCCGCCCCGCCGCCCGAGTAGCTCACGCGGCCCCCGCCGGTCGAGGAGCTGGAGCGGCTGCTGGGCCGCGGCGGCACCGGAGAGGGAGCCGCACCCCCACCGTTCTCCGTGCTCAACACGACGTCGACGTGGAAGATCATGCGGGCGAAGTCGCCCCAGATGTTGTTCATAAGATCGCGGAACAGCTCGAAGGCCTCGTTCTTGTAAGCCACGAGCGGCTCGATTTGTGCGGCGGCGCGCAGTCCGATGCCCTGCTGCAGGTAGTCGAGGTCGTAGAGGTGCTCGCGCCAGCGCTGATCGATCAGCTCCAGCAAAAGGAAACGCTCCAGTTCGCGCATGACCTCTGGGGAGAGCTCCTGCTCGCGCTGGTCATAAAGCGCCAGCACCTCCCCCTGCAGCAGGCGCGTGAGATCCTCGCGATCGACGCGGTCGGCATCTACGTCCAGCAACGAGTCGCTGGGCGTGAAGATTTCGGACACGCGTCGTAGCAGCCCCTCGATGTCCCAGTCTTCGACGAAGTCGCCGGGTGTGTACTCGTGCACGAGGCGCTCGATCAGCTCGGCGATCTGCTCCCGAGCCGGCTCTGACATGTCGCGACCCTCGAGCACGTCGTCCCGGTAGCGGTAGATGACCTCGCGCTGCTGGTTGGCCACGTCGTCGTACTCGAGCGTGTGCTTGCGCATCAAGAAGTGCTGCTCCTCGACCTTCTTCTGCGCCTTCTCGATCTGCTTGGAGAGCATCTTGGCCTCGATCGGCTCCTCGTTGCCCTCCTCGTCGATGGTGCCCAGCCGGTCGAGGATCTTGTAGATCCGCTCTCCGGCGAACAGGCGCACCAGGTCGTCCTGGGCCGAGAGGAAGAAGCGTGACTCGCCGGGGTCCCCCTGACGACCCGAACGGCCGCGGAGCTGGTTGTCGATCCGCCGTGACTCGTGACGCTCGGTGCCCAGGATGAACAGCCCACCGGCGTCGATGACCTCCTCGCGGCTGTCCTCAACCCGCTTGGTGATCTGCGGCATGAGCTTCTCGTAGTGCTCCTGGTAGTCGGGCTCGCCCGGGCTCAGCCCGAGCTTCGCCACCTCGAGCCGTGTCAGGTGCTCCTCGTTGCCGCCGAGCTTGATGTCGACGCCGCGGCCCGCCATGTTGGTGGCGATCGTCACCGCTCCGGGCGCGCCGGCTTCGGCGATCGTGTCACCCTCGCGCTCCGCGTTCTCGGGCTTCGCGTTGAGCACGCTGTGCTTGATGCCCTTCTCCGACAGCCCCTCGGAGAGAAGCTCCGAGACCTCCACGGAGATGGTTCCAACCAGCACCGGCTGTCCCGCGTTGTGCCGGGTCTCGATCTCCTTCATCACCGAGTCCCACTTGCCGTCCTTGGTCTTGTAGACCTGGTCGTTGTAGTCCATGCGGACCATCGGCCGGTTCGTCGGGATCTCGACCACCGGGAGCTCGTAGATCTTCATGAACTCCACGGCTTCCGTCAGCGCCGTGCCGGTCATGCCGGCCAGCTTGTCGTACATGCGGAAGTAGTTCTGCAGCGTGATCGTCGCCAGCGTCTGGTTCTCCTCCTGGACGCGGACGCCCTCCTTGGCCTCGACCGCCTGGTGCAGGCCCTCGGACCAGCGCCGACCTTCCAGGATCCGACCGGTGAACTCGTCGACGATCTTCACCTCGCCGTCGATCACCGCATAGTCCACGTCTCGCTGGTAGAGCGACTCGGCCTTGAGCGCCTGGATCAGATGGTTGACCAGGTGGCCGTTCTCGGCCCGGTAGAGGTGGTCGATCCCCAAGAACCGCTCGGCCTTGGCCACGCCCTGCTCGGTCACCGACACGGTCTTGTATTTCTCGTCGACCTCGTAGTCGAAGTCGGCGACGAACTCCTTCTTGGATCGGGGGTCGAGGCCTTCGGGCGTTTTGCCCCGCTCCATCCTGGGCGCCAGGCGCGCAAACTTGACATACAGGTCGGCCGCCTGCTCGGGGGCTCCGGAGATGATCAGCGGCGTGCGGGCCTCGTCGATCAAGATGTTGTCGACCTCGTCGACGATCGCATAGGCGTGATACGGGGAGCCGCCGTCCTCGGGCTTCGGGCGCCCGCCGTTCTGGACCTTCTCCTCCAGCGACTTGGCCATGTTGTCCCGCAGGTAGTCGAAGCCGAACTCGGAGTTGGTCCCGTAGGTGACGTCCGCCGCGTAGGCGGCGCGCTTCTCCTCGTACGGCTGCATGTTCTGCAGTACGCCGACCGTCACCCCGAGCATGTCGTAGATGGGCTGCATCCACTGAGCGTCACGGCGGGCCAGGTAATCGTTGACGGTCACGACGTGCACGCCCCGCCCGCCCAACGAATTGAGAACCACCGCCAGCGTCGCCGTGAGCGTCTTGCCCTCGCCGGTCTTCATCTCCGCGATCGACCCGTCGTGCAGCACCATGCCGCCGATCAGCTGAACGTCGTAGTGGCGCTCTCCGATCGAGCGCCTGGCCGCTTCGCGCACCAGGGCGAAGCACTCATACAACAGGTCCTCGAGGCTCTCGCCGTCGCGGGCGCGCTCGCGCAGCGCGTCCGCCGCTTTGCGCAGCTCGGCGTCGTCCTCCAGCTCGAGCTCTTCCTCGTAGGCGTTGATCTGCCCGACGCGCCGCTCGTAATCCTTGAACTTTTTGCCTTCGCCGATGCGAAGCGCGCGGTCCAGAAAGGACATGCGCTCAGGTTAGCTCAGGGCCCGACCTCAGGCCGCGGGCGACACGTCGCCATTGACCGGAGCGGCCGCTGCCGCCCGGGCCTCGCGACGTTTGCGGCGCTTGTCGCGATGGCGCTTGACCTGCACGGCGATTTCGTCGCTGACGACGTTGATGGAGTGAAGGATGTCAGGCGAGCGGCTACAGGCTCGCAGCGTCACGCCCTTCAGATGCAGCGTCGCCTCGGCGATTTCGCAATCGGCGATCGCGGGGTTGCGCTCCTCGAACACCTCCACTTCGAGCTCGGCCAGCTCGGAAACCTGCCTGGAGACCTTGCGAAAGCGCTTCTCCACGTGCCCCCGCAGCTCGTCCGAGACCGGCAGATTGCGGCCCTTGACCTCGATGCGCATCGGGCGATCCTCCTTCTCGCTTTTGCCTCAGCTCAGGTTATCGCGCCAGCAGAGCCGCGCCGATGGCTCCGCCGAGGTCCCCCAGCGCCGCCACGTGGACCGCAGGGGGCTCGGAGTCGTGGAAAAGATGGGGCAGCATCGCCTCCGCGATCCGATCGGCCAGCGGCTGCCCGAATCTGACGCCCAGGCCACCGCCGATCACCACGGCTTCCACGTCGAGCAGGTTGACGGCCGAGGCGATCCCAGTGCCCAGCGCCGCCACGGCGTCGTCGAACAGCTTGGTGGCGAGCTTGTCGTGATGGTGCAGCGCATGCGCCCACACGGAGCTCGTCAGCTTGGTGCGATCCCGCTCCTCCATGATCTTGAACAGGTCCGTCTTGTGCCCCTGGGCCTCGCGCTTGCGGGCCCGTATCTCCATCGCCGCACGCCCGGCGTAGGCCTCCATGCATCCTCGGCGCCCACACGTGCACCGGGCACCGCCCTGCTTTACGACCATGTGCCCGATCTCCCCCGCTCCGCCCCGTCCCAGCCACGGCTTGCCATCGAGGATCAGGCCGCCGCCGACGCCCGTCCCCCAGAAGACCCCCAGCAGCGACTTGTACTCGCGACCGGCGCCCAACTTGAACTCTGCGTCCGTCGCCACCTGGACGTCGTTACCGACCCGGACCTTCGTCTGAAGCTGCTCCGAGAGCACCGAACCCAGCTCGAACTTGCCGTCCCAACCGTTCAGGTTGCGAGCGCTGGCCACCGAGCCGTCATCCGGGTCGACCACTCCAGGGGAGCCGACGCCCACGCCCTTCAAGGCGGGCGGCTGGATTCCGGCCTGGTCGGAGGCCTCGCGCACCGCCCGCGCCATCTCCGCAGCCACGGCCCCGGGACCACCGCTGGCCGGCGTAGGCCGGCGTGCCGAGCCGAGGACCGTGTTCCGGGCGTCGACGATCACCGCCTCGATCTTCGTTCCCCCCAGGTCGATGCCGCCGCGCTCAGGCACAGACGCATCCTCCCACAGGCCGCGGTCTCACGCCCAGGATTCGCGGTACTGGGCCTGTGCGGCCGTGGGCTCGTCGATCTCCACCCCCAGGGACTGGAGCTTGAGCTGGGCGACCTCCCGGTCGATCCGCGGAGGGACCGGCAATACGGCAGCAGGCATCTCGCCGCCGCGGACGACGAGCTCCAGTACGCACAGCGCCTGGAGGGCGAAGGAGACGTCCATTACGGGCGCCGGATGACCTTCGCCGGCGGCAAGGTTGACGACCCTGCCCGCCGCCAGAAGGTTCAGCCCCCGACCGTCGGCCAGCTCGTAGCGCTCTATCAGGGGGCGGACCCTGCGCACGCCGCCGGTGGCCACCGCGCGCAGGTCGTCAAGCTCGATCTCCACGTCGAAGTGCCCGGCATTGGCCAGCAGCGCGCCGTCTTTCATCCGCTCGAAGTGCTCCGCTCGCAGGACGCCCGTCGAGCCCGTGACTGTCACGAAGATGTCGCCGCGTTCGGCCGCCCGAAGCACGGGCATGACCTCATAGCCCGCCATCCGGGCCTCGAGCGCCCGCAGCGGCTCGATTTCGCAGATCACGACGTTCGCTCCCGCACCGCGAGCGCGCTCAGCGATCCCCTGGCCCGCCCAGCCGTAGCCGATCACGACGAAGGTGTGCCCGGCCAGCAGCATGTGGCTGGCGCGGACGATCCCGTCGATCGCCGACTGCCCCGTACCGTGGCGGTCGTTGAGCGCCCGCTCGCTGCGCGCCTCGTTCACCGCCAGCACCGGCTTGGCCAGCTCGCCGTCCTGTTCCAACCGCCGCAGGCGGACCAGGCCCGTGGCCGTCTCCTCGATCCCGCCCACGAGCTGCTGGAGCGCGGTCCGCTCGCCCTGGTGGGCGGTGATGAGCAGATCGGCGCCGTCGTCGAGCGTCACTTGCGGGGCGGCGGCCAGCAGCTCCCGGACGTGGGCGGCGTACGTGTCGAGGTCCTCGCCGCGGCGGGCCCGCACCTCGACGCCGTGCCTGTCCACCAGTGCCGCCGCCACGTCGTCCTGTACCGACAGGGGGTTCGCCGAGCACAGCGCGGCCTCCGCCCCGCCCGCAATCAGCGTCCGCACCAGGTTCGCGGTCTCGGCGGTCACGTGCAGGCAAGCCGCCACCCTGACCCCGGCCAGCGGGCGCTCCCTGGAGAAGCGCTCGCGCAGCTGCGCCAGCACCGGCATTTGGCCGTCGGCCCAGGCGACCCGCGCCTCGCCCTCGTGCGCGAGACTCAGGTCGGCTACGTCATGCGCTGGGGGCAAGCATCTAGTAGCGGTAGTGATCCGGCTTGTAGGGGCCGTCGGCGGGCACACCGAGGTAGGCCGCCTGGCCCGGCGTCATCTCAGTCAGCTTCGCGCCCAGAGCGTCAAGGTGCAGCCGCGCCACCTTCTCGTCCAGGTGCTTGGGCAGCGTGTAGACGCGTTTGTCGTAGGCATCCTCGTGTCCGAACAGCTCGATCTGCGCGATCACCTGGTTGGTGAACGAATTGGACATCACGAAGCTCGGATGACCGGTGGCGTTACCCAGGTTCAGCAGCCTGCCCTCGGAGAGTACGAGGATGGAGTGTCCGTCTTCGAACACCCACTCGTCGACCTGGGGCTTGATATTGACCCGCTTGATGCCCGATGTGCGCGCCAGGCCGGCCATGTCGATCTCGTTGTCAAAGTGGCCGATGTTGCCGACGATCGCCTGGTGCTTCATCTGCGACATGTGCTCGGCGGTGATCACGTCCCGGTTGCCCGTGGCCGTGACGAAGATGTCGGCCTGCGAGAGGATGTCCTCGATCCGCAGCACCTGGTAGCCGTCCATCGTCGCCTGCAGCGCGCAGATCGGATCGATCTCCGTGATGACCACCCGCGCCCGCTGGCCCCGCAGCGACTCGGCGCAGCCCTTGCCCACGTCGCCGTAGCCGCAGACCACGGCCAGCTTGCCGCCGATCAGGACGTCGGTGGCGCGGTTGATGCCGTCGATCAGCGAGTGCCGGCAGCCGTACTTGTTGTCGAACTTTGACTTGGTGACCGAGTCGTTGACGTTGATCGCCGGGAACAGCAGCTGTCCCTGCTCAGCGAACTGGTACAGCCGGTGCACCCCGGTCGTGGTCTCCTCGGTCACGCCCTGGATCCCAGCGGCCATCTGGGTGAAGCGCTGCGGGTCTCGCTCCAGCGACCGCGCCAGCAGCTCGAGCACGATCTTGAACTCCTCTGACTCCGCACTCGCTGGATCTGGTACCGCGCCCGCGCGTTCGAACTCGGCCCCCTTGTGGACCAGCAACGTGGCGTCGCCGCCGTCGTCAAGGATCATGTTCGGACCCGACGCCTCCGGCCAGCTCAACGCCTGCTCGGTGCACCACCAGTACTCCCCGAGCGTCTCGCCCTTCCAGGCGTAGACCGGCACGCCCCTGGGATCGTCCGGGGATCCATCAGCGCCGACCACCGCCGCCGCCGCGGCGTGGTCCTGGGTGGAGAAGATGTTGCAGCTGGCCCAGCGGACCTCGGCTCCGAGCGCCACCAGCGTCTCGATCAGCACGGCGGTCTGGACCGTCATGTGCAGCGAGCCGGTGATGCGCGCGCCGGCCAGCGGCTGGCGCTCGGCGTACTCGCGCCGGGTGGCCATCAGACCCGGCATCTCGTGCTCGGCGAGGCGGATCTCCTTGCGGCCGAACTCGGCCAAATCCAAATCGGCCACTTTGAAATCGCTCTTGACGGCGGTCGTACTCATCTCGTCTCCATCGGTGTCGGCGTTCTGCTGGTCCTAGGCTGCTGCCAGCAGCTTCTCGTGCTTGTCCTGCTCGAAGTCCAACCAATCGGCAGGGCTCACGTGCTGCGGTCGGCGTGGCTTGGCCTCGAGCCAAGCCTGCACGGCCTCGCGGAGCTCCGGCTCGACTCGCATCCGGGCGGCGAAGGCGACCTCTGACAGCCCCACATCGAAGCGTTGAAGCAGCTCCTTGAGCGTGCGCAGGCGCTGCAGCTCGCCCGGCCCGTAGAGCCGGTATCCGGACGCCGAGCGCGCCGGCATCACCAGCCCCGAGCGCTCGATGTAGCGGAGCATGCGCGGGCTCCAGCCCGTGGTGTCCGCGGCCTCATGGATCGTCAGGCCCTCCATCGGAGGAAACCTTATCACGACTGTGTCAAGGTTTGCGCTCGTCAGCGTGGACGGAGGCTCACCCGCGCGCCAGCTCGCCCTTCAGCCGCTCGAGCAGGACGACCGGCGCCGGATCGACGCCCCGCAGCACGGCCAGATAGAGCGACACCAGATCGCCCAACAGGACGAGCGATACGAGCCTCTCCATGCGCGTCTCACCCCGGCTCTCGACGCGGTAGGTGGCGGCCGCATGGGAGGCGATCAGCCCCCGGGTCAGCTCGATCCGCTGGCGGATTCGGGGGTGCAGGTCGGAATCGTCCAGGAACACGGCGCTGAAGTGACCGAGGCCCTGAGAGCCGCCCCAGCCCTCGATCTCGTTGTGGTCGATCTCGGGCAGTTCGCCCGCGAAGCACGGCACCTTGGCGTTCTCGTTGATCTGTGTCTTCCAGCGGTAGGCAATTGGCGCGGTCAGCCCCGCTCCGGCGATCTGGGCCACAGTGCCGTGCAGCCCACGCGCCACTTCCTTGGGCAGGCAGTCCTCGGGGGCCGGCGGAGCCCACTCGCCGACGAGCCGCTCGGCGTGCGCCGCGGCGACGTCGATCTCGGCGTGAAGCCGGTCGCCCACGCCGCACATGCCGGCCACCTCCAGCGCTATCACCAGCGAGTACGCCACCGCCGCGCGGGGCTGAAACCCGCCCGGGAGCGGAATCACCGGCACGCCGTCGGCGCGCGCGGCGTCGGCCAGCCGGCCGCCGGTTGTCGCCGCGATCCGGCGAGCCCCCACCGCTCCGGCCGCCTCGTATGCGGCCAGTGTCTCTTCCGTCTGACCGGAATAGCTCGAGCACAGCACGGTGGTGTCGGGGGTAGTCCAGGCTGGCAGGGCGTAACCCCGTGAGAGCACCAGAGGCCGAGATGCCCGGTCGCCGAGGGCGGCGCGGGCTAGCGCCCCCCCGATCGCCGAGCCGCCCATGCCGGCCACAATCAGGCCGCCGGGGGCGTCTTGCGGCTCCAGGTTGGCCGACTCGACGCGCCACATGGCGTCGCGGAGATGGTCGGGGAATCCCAGGACGTCGCCGAACTCACCCGAGGAGTCGACCGCCGCGACACGCTCGGGAGTGAGCGGCCTAAAGGCTTGGGTCGCCGTCAAGGCTTGATCGCTTCCTCACCACCGAGCACCACGCCGGGGAAGATACGCGCACCGGCCTCAAGGACGTGGCCTGACCCCACGAGCGCACCCTCCCCCAGGACCGCTCCCGGTGCCACCACGCACTGCTCGCCGATCCGTGCGCCGGGGCCGACGATCGCGTGGCGGAGGACCGACCCCGCGCCGACGCTAGCTCCGTCCAGCAGGACCGAGCGTTCGATCCGCACGCCCGCCGCGATCGAGACCGACGGGCCGAGCACCGCGTGTGGACCAACGGTCGCGTCCGGCGCCACGTCGCAGCCCTCGCCGACGAGCGCCGGCGCGAGCACGGTTCCGCTGACGGCGCCGTCCTCCACGAGCACAGAGTCGCGCTCGGCGAGGCGGGCGCCGGCTTCGGTGCGGACGGTGCCCGAAAGGATGTCGAACGTGCCCTGGAGGTAGCGCTCGGGCGTGCCGATGTCGAGCCAGTAGCCGCGCGCCTCGAAGCCGTACAGCCCGCGCCCCACCAGCCGGGGAAACACGTCGCGCTCGATCGAGATGTTGGTGCCCGCGGGGGCCATCTCGCACAGCACGTTGCGCTCCAGTACGTATGCGCCGGCGCTGATCAGGTTGCTCGGCGCCTCCCCGGGCGCCGGCTTCTCGATGAATTGCTTGACCGAGCGGTCGGCGTGGAGCGGGACGAGCCCATAGGCGGAGGGATCTTCGACCGGCACCAGCGCCAGCGTGGCCCGCGCCTGCGTCCGTTCGTGCTGGGCGAGTTGCGCGCTCAGGTCGATGTCGGTCAAGACGTCGCCGTTCAGCATCAGGAACCGCTCGGCCAGCAGCTCCTCGGCGTACTTGAGTGCGCCTCCGGTGCCGAGCGGCTCGGGCTCCTCCACGTAGTGCACGCGGACGCCGAGCGCGCTTCCGTCGCCGATCACCGCGCGCACGTCGGCGGCCATAAAGCCGCAGGCCAGAATCACCTCGTCGACCCCGTGGCCGCGCAGCCACTCGATCATGTAGGAGACGAACGGGCGGTTCACGAGCGGCACCACAGGCTTGGGGATCGTGGAAGTCAGCGGCCGCAGCCGCGTGCCCTCCCCCCCGGCGAGGATCAACGCTTGCACTACCGCCTGCCGACGCCCTCGTATTCGAGGCCCGCGGCGCGGATCGCGCCGGGATCGAAGAAGTTGCGGCCATCGAGGACGAGCGAGCCGCGCATGCGCTCCGCCACCTCCCGCCAGTCGAGCTCCGAAAAGTGCCGCCACTCGGTCACGAGCACCACGGCGTCGCAGCCGTCGATGCAGTCCATCGCCGAGGGACAGAAATCGACGCCAGTGATCAGGTGGCGGGCGGCGTCCTCGGCCACCGGATCGAATGCCCTGACGTGGGCTCCTTCGGCCTGCAACCTGGCGGCCAGAACCAGCGACGCCGCGTCCCGCATGTCGTCGGTGTCGGGCTTGAAGGCCAGACCGAGCAGCGCTACGCGCTTGCCGACCAGCCTGCCGACATGCTTCTGCAGCTTGGCGATGACCCGGCGCTTCTGTAGCTCGTTGACCTCGAGCGACGCGTTCAGGAGCTGAAACTGATAGCCGGTGTTGGCGGCGAGCTTCTTCAGCGCGGTGACGTCCTTGCCGAAGCACGATCCGCCCCAACCGATACCGGCCCGAAGGAACTTGGGACCGATCCGCTGGTCCAGCCCCATGCCGCGGGCCACCATCGAGACGTCGGCGCCGGTCTCTTCGCAGACCACCGCGATCTCGTTGATGAACGAGATCTTGGTGGCCAGAAACGCGTTGGCCGCTAGCTTGATCATCTCGGCGCTGGCGACATCGGTCCGAAGCAGCGGGGCGTCGAACGGCTCGTACAGCCCCAGCAGCGCATCACCGGCCCAGTCGCGCTCGTCGCCGATCACGACTCGGTCGGGCTCCAGGAAGTCGGGCAGCGCCGAGCCCTCTCGGAGGAACTCGGGGCACGAGACGTAGGCGAAGCCGGCCTTGCCCTGCGCACTGAACATCCGCTTGATCGCCGCGCCGGTCCCCACGGGCACGGTGGACTTCATCACCAGGGCATGCCTGTCGGAGGCCGGCATGGCCGCCACGACCTGATCGACGGCCGAGAGGTCGGCGTCGCCCGAGTATGTGGGCGGGGTGCCCACGGCCACGAACAGCAGCCGGGCGTGCTCGAGCGCCGGCCCGAGCTCGGTCGAGAAGTGAAGCCGCTCCCGGTTGCGCGTCACGCACTCCTCCAGTCCCGGCTCGTAGATCGGGATCTCGCCCCGGCACAAGCGCTTCACCTTCTCGGCGTCGATGTCGACGCACCACACCTCGCTTCCGAGCTCGGCGAAGCCCGCGGCCGTCACCAGGCCGACGTAACCGGTGCCGATCACCGCGATCGGTTCACGCTCGGAAGGCATGGGATCGGGAGGCTAGCGGGGCACCTTGCAGCAGCAGCGCTCAGCAGCGGCCGCCCAACTTCCTACTCGCGCATCAGCGACGCCGCGATCCCCACCATCTGCTGGTTGGACAGGGTGTCGGTCAGCGTGTTCGAGATCCAATAGACGCCCTGGCCCGTCTTCCATGCCACGACGGACACCTTGCGGCCGTTGGCATACAGCAGGAGGGTCTTTCCGTTGACGACCCGCGTCGTCGAGGGGCTGTTCAGCAGCGGCGGATGCTGCCAAGTCGTGCCTTGGACACCGTAATACTCGCCCAGGTCACCGTTGATCACCAGTGTCATGCGGTAGGCGCGGTAGACGACCCCCTGCCGGTCGCTGATGGTGTACGCGTGGGGATAGGAGCCGGGACTGGGGATCTCCACTGGGCACGTCGGGTTTCCGTCCGTGCAGTACTGCGAACCGGGGGCTATCAGCCGCGGGAAGTAGACCGGCATCCCCGCGCCGCGCAGCGACCCCACCTGGCCCTTGCCGTCCGCGGCGTCGGCCACCAAATCAGGCGGCGCGCTCGAACGGTGGGTGCCCGCGCCGGCGCCCTGGCCGGAACCGGACGCAGAAGGGGGTGGATTGCTGACAGGGGGGCTCGTGGTGGGCGCCATGAACTTGATGAAGGACTGCTGCTCGGCGCCGGGGTCGGCGGTCACATAGCACGCCGTCTGCGTAATGGCCCCCGCCGACGAGCCCGGGGATCCGGTAGCTGTGGGGGCGGGCAGGCAAGTCTGGAGGATGGCCGGGAAGGAAACCTGCTTGATCGTGTGCCCGTCCATGAACGCCACGAGGTTGAAGAGGTTGATCAGCCCGTCGGTGGTGTGCAGGTCGTGGTCGGTCTGCGTGTGCTGGCCGAAGATGTGAAGCAGCGTGTCGCGGTTTGAGATCAGGCTGTCCTGGCTGTACTGGTCCTTGGACCAGCGGATGAAGTCCTGCTGGCGGGCGTTGCGGACGATGTCGTTGTCCGTGTGGCGGAAGCGCACGAACGAGAGCGCCTTTGCGCCGCACAGCTTCTGGTAGCCGGGCTGGAGGTTGATGCTCGAGTAGTCGGTCAGCGCGGTGTTGTTGTAGTAACGGTGATCGACGTCCGTATAGACGCAGCCGATTGCGTTGACAAGGGCCTCGAAGCCCCCGAAGTTGACGTCGACGATGTGGTTTACGGCCAGGTTGGGAAACACGTTCTGCTGAAGCGTCCTGACCAGCAGGTTGGGGCCGCCGACGGAATAGGCGCTGTTGAGCTTCGTCGTCACCGGAACGCCGTTCTCCATGACGTTGACCTTCAAGTCGCGCGGGATGGAGATCACGTTGATCGTCGAGGAGCTCGGGTCGAGGCGGATCAGCATCATCGTGTCGGTGTTCGCCGAGTTCCAAGGCGTTCCGGCCCGGTGATCCGAGCCCACTACGAGGATCGTCTGCGGGTCGCCCGGGTTGGCGATCGTGACGCGAGCCTGCTTGAGCGCCGGGGTGGCCGAGATGTCCTTGGCAAGCTGCTTGAACTGCAGGAGCCCGGCGACCGCCGCGGTGGTGGCCGTGAAGGCGATCACCACGAAGGCTCCCAGCGCGAAGCGCGCCAGCGCGCCCCCTCGCGTGCGCGGAATCAGCCTCACCCGGCCGCCCCCATCGAGCTCAAGCCAGGCCTCCCTCGATCGCCTTGAGCTCGCCCCGAGGGCCGTCGGGTTGCTCGAGCCACAGCGGCAGTCCACGCACGAAGTCCTGCAGCACGCGGCGGTAGCGCGCCAGCGACGAGAGCGAGACCCACTCCTCGGGGCCGTGGTGGCCGGCGCCGGTGGGCCCGAACTCGACAGCGGGGATCCCGGCCCCGATAAACGAGGCGGCGTCTGAGGCGCCGTCGCGCCCGACGCTGATCGTCTCCATGTCCGGCGACGAGCGCGCCACCGCCTGGCTCAGGGCCCGCACTTGCAGGTTGTTGCGCGGCACCGTCACCGGCGGATGAATGAACGTCCGCGTGATCTCGATGCCCTCGAGCGATTGGATCTGGGCCAATATCGCATCGGGATCCTGGCCCGGCAGATAGCGTACGTCGACCGCCATCGTGCAGCGCTCGGGGACCATGTTGACCGCGCTGCCGCCCCTGATCCGGCCCAGGTTGATCGACGGACAGTCGAACAGCTCGCTTGACTCCCGGGTGAACGGCAGCGATTCGATCGCCCGGAAGGCATCCGTGGCTTTCAACACGGCGTTGTCGCCCAGCCAGGGCGTAGAGGAGTGTGCGGCCTTGCCGTGCACCTCGATCCTCATGGCCAGGACGCCCTTGGCCTCAATCCCGATGTGGAGGTTGGTGGGTTCGCCGGTGATGGCAAAACCGGCGTTCAGCCCCCGGGCCAGGATCTCGTCGGTCGAGCGTTCGTCGAGCTCCTCGGACTCCTCGTCCGGTACGCACACGAACCGGACCCGCACCCGTTCCTGGCCATCGAGGTCCTTGAGCGCGCACATCATCGCCGCCAACGCGCCCTTCATGTCATAGGCACCGCGGCCGACAAGGCGGTCGCCCTCCGTCCGGGGCTCGAACTGCTCGCGGCGACCTGGCACGACGTCCAGGTGGCCGTGGAAGACGACGCCCGGAGCCTCGGGGTCGTGCGGTCCCACGCCGGCGACGAGCACCGGCAGGCGATTGTGCTCGTAGTCCTGCACTTCGATGTCCCGGGATTCGAGCCAGCCCTTGACGAACCCTGCCGCCGCAACGAGATCCTCGCCGCGCGAGGTGTCATAGCGGATCAGCCGCTCGGCAAGTACGCGCTCTTCGATCATCCGCCCGGAGATTACGGCCAAGCGGCCGGCGTGGCGCGGGCTTGTCCCGTCTCGGCGGAGCCAGCCCCCGCCTCGAAGGCTACGAGCCGGCGATCTCCAAAAAGCGCTCCCACCGATGCTTGTCGCGCTGGGCGACACGGCGGCGCTCTGAGTCCTCGCCGGCCTGCTCGAGCTCGCGCTCGGCTTGCTGCAGGCGCTCCTGGAGCTGCCCCGAGTCCAATTCGGACGGCGGATGGGCCTCCTCGACCAGCACCAGCACCCGTCCCGCGGCGACCTGCATGTAGCCCTCGGCTTGAGCGAAGCGAACGATCTCGGACTCCGACTGGTACAGCCTGAGCTCGGTCGGCTCGAGCATCGCCAGGATCGGCTGATGACCGGCGAGCACCCCGATCGAGCCCGTCGTCGTGCGGGTGGAGATCATCTCCACCTCATCGCTGAAGGCCTCGCCCTCGGGCGTGAGGACCTCGACCGGGAACTTGGTGTGGGCCATCGCTCAGCGCGACCTAATCGGAACCGGACTCCCGTTCGGAGTCGCCGTCTGACTCCTGGTCAGACTCGCTCTCGGACTTGCCCTCCGACTTGCCCTCCGATTCGCTCTCGGACTTGCCCTCCGATTCGTCCTCGGACTTGCCCTCCGACTCCTCCTCGGACCTGCCCTCCGACTCCTTTTCCGACTCCTCCTCGGACTCCTCCTCGGCGCCGCCGGCCTCCTCCACGACCTGATCGATCGTGCCCTTCATGAAGAAGGCCCGCTCCGGCAGGCTGTCGTGCTTGCCCTCCAGGATCTCCTTGAAGCCGCGGATCGACTCGGACACAGGGACGTAGACGCCCGGCGTGCCCGTGAACTCCTCGGCCACGTGGAACGGCTGCGAGAGGAATCTTTCGATTTTTCTCGCCCGGGCCACGGTCAGCTTGTCCTCGTCGGAGAGCTCGTCGATCCCCAGGATGGCGATGATGTCCTGTAGCTCGCGGTAGCGCTGAAGCACCTCCTTGACCTCGTTGGCCACCCGGAAGTGCTCCTCGCCGAGGATGTCCTCCTTGAGGATCGTGGAGGTGGAGTCGAGCGGGTCGACCGCGGGATAGATCCCCTTCTCGGAGATCGAGCGCGACAGCGTGGTGGTGGCGTTGAGGTGGGCGAACACGGATGCCGGGGCCGGGTCGGTCAGGTCGTCCGCCGGCACGTAGATCGCCTGGATCGACGTCACAGAGCCGTTGCGCGTGGAGGTGATCCGCTCCTGGAGCTGCCCCATCTCCGTCTCCAGCGTCGGCTGGTAGCCGACCTGGGAAGGCATCCGCCCCAGCAACGCGGAGACCTCAGAGCCGGCCTGCACGAAGCGGAAGATGTTGTCGATGAACAGCAACACATCCTGGCCTTCCTCATCGCGGAAGTACTCGGCCATCGTCAGCCCCGAGAGGGCGACCCGCATGCGGGCGCCGGGCGGCTCGTTCATCTGCCCGAATACGAGCATCGTCTTGTCCAGCACGCCGGATTCCTTCATCTCGATCCAGAGGTCGTTGCCCTCGCGCGAGCGCTCGCCAACGCCGCAGAAGGCGGACAGACCGCCGTGCTCCTGGGCCAGATTGTGGATCAGCTCCTGGATGATCACGGTCTTGCCCACGCCGGCGCCGCCGAACAGGCCGACCTTGCCGCCCCGGGCATAGGGAGCGAGCAGGTCGATGACCTTGATCCCCGTCTCGAACATCTCCGCGGTCGGGATCAGAGCCTCGACAGTTGGGGCTTCGCGGTGGATCGGCCAGCGCTCGATGTCCTCGGGCATTTCGTCACCCAGATCGATCGGCTCGCCCAGCAGATTGAAGAGCCGCCCCAGGGTTGCCTTGCCAACCGGCACCGTGATGGGCTGGCCGGTGTCGACTACCTCCGTACCGCGGGCGAGCCCGTCGGTGGTGTCCATGGCAACGGCCCGTACGCGATCGTCCCCCAGGTGCTGCTCGACCTCGCACACCAGTACGTCCTCCATACCGGCAGCGATGTCCTCGTCCTCCTCGGCCTTGGCCGCCTCCGGCCGCTTGACGGTGATGGCGTGGTTGATCTCGGGCAGCCTGTCGGGAAACACGGCCTCGATCACGACGCCCTGAATCTCCTCGATGCGGCCTACGTTGCGCTTGCCATCCGCGCCGGCGCCGTTCTGCTGCTGCTCTGAGCGTTCCTGGTCATCGGCGCGCTCTCGCTCGCCGCTTTCCTGCTCCTCGCCGCGTTCGCGGTTGGTCGTCTCCTCGGTGGCCATGTGTCTCCCGTTATAGGTTCAGCTCTCAGACCGGCCTCCCCGGCCCTTTCCCATTATCCGGTTCTTCCCGCAAGGGGCTCATCCCACCCCCTCTGCGCCGGCCACGACCTCCATGATCTCCTGGGTGATCTCGGCCTGACGCGCCCGGTTCATCTCGAGCGTCAGATCGTCGATTAGCGTGCTTGCGTTGTCGGATGCGTTGCGCATCGCGGTCATCCGCGCGCCGTGCTCGGAGGCGGTCGATTCGAGCAGCGCTCTGTAGATCGAGACCTCGACGTAGTCGGGCACCAGGCGCTCAAGGATCTCCTCCGGGCCGGGCTCGTAGTCCACGAGCGCCGAGGGCCCGGAGTCCCGCTGGTGCTGGCGTGACTCTCCGCCCTCGCGCTGAGAGCCTTCGCCGGAGTCGTCGCGCTCCTCGTCGTCCGCGTCCTCCGCGTCGCTCTCCTGTAGCACGCTCGCCTGCTGCAGCGGCAGCAGCACCTCGCGCCTCACCTCCTGGGAGATCGGCGAGTGATATGCGTTGTAGAAGACCTCCACCCGGTCCACCTCGTCGTCGATGTAGGCGGCCATCAGCTTCTCGGCGATCTCCCGCGCGTTGGCGTAGGCCGGGCGATCAGAGAAGCCGATGAACGCTTCCTTCGGCTCAACGCCGCGAAACGTCAGCGACGATGCCGGCCGGCGGCCCGAGGCGTAGTAGACGGATTCGCGGCCGTCTCTTTCGTGCTCGCGGGCCGCGGCCACTCCGGCACGCACGATGTTGGAGTTGAACGCCCCGGCCAGGCCTCGGTCGCCGGCGATCAACAGCAGCCCCACCGTGCTGATCTCGGAATGCTCCTGGAGGATCGGCAACCGTGGCAGGCTGCCTGCTGCCGCCGCCGCCTCCCTGGTCATCCGGCGGATCGCGGCGGCGTACGGTCTGAGGGCCTCGATCCGCTGCTCGGCGCGCCGCAACCGCGCGGCGGCCACCATCTCCATCGCGCGCGTGATCTTCTGGATGTTCTTGACCGAACCAATTCGGTTCTTGACGTCACGCTGCGTGATCGGCATCTAGTGGTTCCGTCCAGGAGTATCGGTGCACCGAGAGGGGGCACTGGCGGTGCGTGCCAAGGACACAGGGAACGTGGCGCATCGGTAGATGCGCGAGCGACCGAGGACGCCGGCAAGCGCCGCCAGGGGCCGCTCGAATGCGACGATATTCCTGGATGGGGCCACTTTAAAAGGGCGGTCCGGCGTGCTACGCCGGGACCGCCTCTTCCTCCTTTTCCTCCTCCTGCTCTTCGTCTTCACCGCCGCGGGACTGCTGCTGGTCCCGCTCGGAGCTCCGTTCCTGGTCATCCTCCTCGTCCAGCGGGTGGCCCTCCTCGTCGAGGTCGAAGCCGAAGTCCTCGGCGTACTGCTCCGCGGCCGAGCTCAGCTTGTTCTGAACGTCGTCGCTCCAGTCGCCGTCGGCGATCTTCTTGAGTAGCTCGGGCTCGTTGCCGCGCACCGACTCGGTCAGGCCGCTCAAGAAGTCCTGAACGCGGTCCACCTTGATCCTGTCCAGGTAGCCGTTGGTGGCTGCATAGACCTGCGCCACCTGGTCCTCGATCGGCATCGGGTGGCGCTCGGCCTGGTTCAGCGTGTCCACCAGTCGCTCGCCGCGGGCCAGCGTCTTCTGGGTCTCGGGATCGAGCTCGGACCCGAACTGTGAGAACGACTCCAGCTCGCGGTACTGCGAGAGCTCGAGCTTCAGCGTGCCGGCCACCTTGCGCATCGGCGTGATCTGGGCGTTGCCGCCCACGCGCGAGACCGAAATGCCGACGTTGATCGCCGGGCGCACGCCGGAGTAGAACAACTTCGGCTCCAGGAAGATCTGCCCGTCGGTGATCGAGATCACGTTCGTGGGGATGTACGCCGAGACGTCGCCGGCCTGGGTCTCGATGATCGGCAGCGCGGTCAGCGAGCCGCCGCCGAGGTCGTCATTGAGCTTGACCGCCCGCTCGAGCAGCCGCGAGTGCAGGTAGAAGACGTCGCCGGGATAGGCCTCACGACCCGGGGGCCGGCGCAGCAGCAGCGACATCTGCCGGTACGCATAGGCGTGCTTGGTCAAGTCGTCGTAGATCGCCAGCGCGGCCTTGCCGTTGTAGAGGAAGTACTCGCCCATCGCGCAGCCGGCATAGGGGGCCAGGAACTTGATCGGAGCCGCCTCATCGGCTGCAGCCATCACGATGATCGTGTTATCCAGCGCGCCGGCATCCTCGAGCGTCTCGGCCAGCGCCACTACGGTCGACTTGCGCTGCCCGATGGCCACGTAGACGCAGACCAGGTCCCGTTCCTGGTTGTTGATGATCGTGTCGAGCGCGATCGCCGTCTTGCCCGTCTGGCGGTCGCCGATGATCAGCTCGCGCTGTCCGCGGCCGATCGGGATCATCGAGTCGATCGCCTTCAGGCCCGTGAGCATCGGCTCCTTGACCGGTTGGCGCTGGACCACGCCCGGCGCCTTGTGCTCGGAGGGCCGCGTCTCCGACGTATTGATCTCACCCTTGCCGTCGAGCGGATTGCCCAGAGGATCGACGATCCGTCCCAGAAGCTCGTCGCCGACCGGGATGTCGAGCAGGCGTCCGGTGCGCTTGACGGTGTCCCCCTCGGAGATCTTCTCCCACTCGCCGAACAGCACGGCGCCGACGTTGTCGGACTCCAGGTTGAGCGCCAGCCCGGTGACGTCGTGCGGCAGCTCGAGCATCTCAAACGACATGCAGTTCTCGAGCCCGTGCACCCGGCTGATGCCATCTGCCACCGACAATACGGTCCCGACCTCGGTCAGGTCGGCCTCCGAGCTGTCCAGCCCTTCGATCCTGTCCTTGAGGATTGCGGTGATCTCGTCTGGCTTGATCTGCATGTCGTTCAGTCGCTCCTATGGACGGCGCCGGGCTCCCAGCTTAGGCCCGCGCCACTTGCTTGCGAAGTTGATTCAAACGGTTGCGAATCGATGCGTCGAGAATGGAGTTCCCTACCCGGAGCACGATGCCACCCAGGATGTCGGAATCTACGTGGCTTGAGAGCTCGACGTTATGCCCCGTCGCCTCGCTGATGCGGTCGCCGATCGACTTCACCGTGTCCTCATCGAGCTCTACCGCGCTCGTGATCTCCACCGGCAGCAGCTCGTGTGTCTCTTCCCACAGCTCCTCGAAGCGGGCCTCGATACGGAAGATGGCAGGCATCCGGTGGCGCTCTACGAGCGTCTCGAGGAAATTGAAGAAGATCGGCTCGGCATCCTCGATGGCCTTGGAGAGCGCCTCTTTCTTGTCCTCCGTGGAGAAGTAGGGAGAGAAGAAGAACACGGTCAGCTCGCGATTGTCGTTCAGCGCGTCGACAAACTGCCGCAGCTGGTCGCGAACGGTGTCCAGCAGCTCGCGCCCGGAGGCCACCTCGAACAGCGCGCGGGCATAGACCTGGGCGATCTCCTCCACTAGTGACTCCGTGTGCAAGTAGCCACTAGTGGTGATCTCCCGGGCTGAGTGCGCTGAAATCGAGCTCGCCGACTACCTCCTCCACCAGCTGCCGCTGGTCGTCCTCCGTGAGCGTCTTGCGGGTGACCCTCTCGGTGGCCATCACCGTCAAATCGGCGACCTCGCGCCGGATCTGGTCAATCGCCCGGCGCGTCTCAGACTCGATCTCCCGGCGCGTTTGCTCCATCAGTTGATCGCGCCTGGCCTGCGCCTGTTCCTTGGAGTCCCGCTCGTGGACTTCGGCCGCGTTACGCGCCCGCTGCACGATCTCCTCCGCCTGGTGCCGCGCTTCTCCCAGCCGCTCGCGATATTCGTCGAGCAGCTCGTCCGCCTGCCGCCGGATGCGCTCGGCGGCGTCGATCGAGTCCTCGATCGCCCGCTGCCGGCGGTCCAGAGCCTCCGAGATACGGGGAAACGCGAGCTTCCACAGGATCGCCATTGACACCACGAACAGAAGCAGCGTCCAGACCATCAGCCCGACGTTGGGAGAGATCAAAAACGAGCCGCTGCTGCTGCTGCTACTGCTGCTTGAGCCGCTGCTACTGCTCGAGGCTGCCGCGAGGAGAACGAACATCTACTTGAGCACGTAGGAGAGCAGCCCGGCGACCAGGCCATAGAAGAAGCAGGCCTCGGTCAGCGCGAAGCCGAGCCACTGGATGCTCGTGATCTCGTCGCGCATCTCCGGCTGGCGCGTGACGGCCTCGATCACCTTGCCAAAGATGAAGCCGATGCCGACGCCGGCGCCCACGGCGCCCAGCCCCCCGCCGATGCCGATACCGAGCCCGGCGCCGACCCCCGACGACGACGAGGACGACGACCCGGCGGCGAACGTCAGGATGTGGTTCATAACGCTCAACACTTCTGTTCCCAGCTCCTTTCGCTTAGTGGTGGGTGACGGCGCCGCCGATGTAGATGGCGGCCAGCGTCGCAAAGATGAAAGCCTGCAGGGTTGCGATCAGGCCAAGCTCGAACAGGTAGACCAGGACCCCGAACGGCAAAAGCGCCCAGCCGAGGAACGAGAGTCCGAGGATCACCGCCAGGCCTCCGGCCATGAACAGGATGATCATGTGACCGGCGAGGATGTTGGCGAACAGCCGGACGGTCAGCGAGATCAGGCGCATAAACGTCGAGATCACCTCGAGCGGGAAGATCAGCAGCAGCATCGGCCCGCTCACGCCCGCCGGCACCAGGCTCTTCACATAGCCGACCGGCCCCTGGGCGCGAATCCCCTCCCCGTTGAAGAGAAAGAAGACGATGATGGCCAGGATCAGGGGGACGGAGATGTTGGCGGTCGCGGCGTACAACGCGAACGAGGGGATATGCGCGCCGAACAGGTTGAACTTCTCCTCGCTGTTGGTCGGCAACGGCAGGTAGCCGATGATGTTCGACCACCACAAAAACAGGAACAGCGCGCCGAGAAACGGGAACCACTTCACGGCCATCGAATCGGGCATGTTTCCGTGGGTGATGTTGTCCCGCATCAGCGAGTAGATCGTCTCGACGGCCGTCTGGACGCGATTGGGCCGCGCCCGCATGCGTCGGGAGATCCACACCATCGTGAGGGTGGTCAGGATCGCCGCCAGCACCAGGTAGACGACCGCGCGGTTGATGCTCAGCACGCCGAGATCAACCCAGTTGATCAGCTTGAACTCGTTCTGGATCTGAAATGAGTTGTTTTTGTGCCCGAACCCCAGCGCCGCAACGAGGATGATCGTCCCCCCGAGCCAGACGCCAACCAGCGACCAGAGCACCTTCTTGGTACTCATGTCGCCCTCCGGGGACGGGTGGCGAACGAGATCGCCAGCTGCACCGTGAAAGCGAAGACGATCACGAGCAGCGCCGCCAGGCCCTCATCCTGGTTCTGGCCGCGGCGTACCAGGATCACGGCCAGCGCCAGCAGGAACAGCCGCAGCATCAGGTAGCCGAGCCTCACCGAGATCATCCGCCGCGGGTCGCCCTGCGCCGCATAGCGCTCCACTCCGACGCCCACGGCCCGCAGAAGCACCCAGGCGCCGGCGCCGACCAGATAGCCAGTGGCCGGCACGCCGATCAGCAGCATGATCGGTGTCGCCAGCACCACCAGTGCGACGTCCAGGTAACGGAACAGCAACACCGGCTCAGAGGAGGTGGCGGAAGCGCTTAGAGACAACTGCCATCCCTCCAGATAAGCCGATGACGAACCCGACTAGAAGTAGCGGCACCACCGCCCGGACAAGGGCTCGAATACCCGCCCCGACTCCGGCGCAAACGAGGTCGACCGACAACGCCGGTGCGCCGGCCCCCTCGAACTCGCGGCCGGTCACCGGCCGATGACGATTTGGCACGCGCGCTGCCTCCCGTCCGCTCAGCGGCGGACGCTGATGGGGCATGGTGGAGGTTGGGCAAGGGCATCGACGGCGACGAAAGTACCCTACCGGCGAGGGATTCCGGGGGGCAAATCGGGTGATTGACGGTCGCGGCCGGCGACGGCCGCGCGTATGTAGCCTGCCGCGGCTCCTGATTCGGCCGCGGTTGTCTTGATTACTGCGGCCGGTGAGGTGGCCGCGGCTGCTGCCCGAGCGGTGCGGATCGGACGACCCGATTGCGGATCGGTCGACCTGTACGGCCGGCAGCGCCGGCTGTATTTTCACATACAGACAGTATGGATGTCAAGAGGACGGCGGCCGGATCCAGGGTTGACTCGCCACGACAAACGTGCACGAGCCGACCGCCGCCGACCACACGTGTCACCTTTTACGCGCCGTAGCGCCCACAACGCGACACGTACGCCGGCAGACGTCGGGCTCGTGCACGAAATGGGGGTGGCTATCGGGCGCGTCGTCCTACCGAAGCGCCCCGGTGGACGCCGCGAAAAGCTCGCCCTACCGAGACGCCCCGAGCGGCGGCTTCCACAGCTGCCCCTCGGCCCAAAGTGCGGCGACGCTGGTCCTGGGCAGCCCCAGAGCCCCCTCGTAGACCAGGAACCGGGGCTCCCAGCGGGGGAAGAACTTGGCGTTGAAGCGGTAGAGGCTCTCGATCTGAAAGAACGGGTTGCCGAACGCGACCAGCTTGCCCAGCGCCAGCTCCGAGCGCTTCTCGGGCGAGTGCAGCCAGCGGGCGAAGGCCGCGAAGTTGAGCGACAGCTCGCGCACCCCGCGGTCGCGCAGCAGCTCCGTGGCCCGCGCGACCATGAACTCCATCAGCCCGTTTGGCGTCTCGGGGTCGCGGCGCATGAACGACAGCGACACGGCGGGGCGCCCATAGCAGGGCACGAAGTGAAGGACACCGCGGACCACGCCCTCGGAGTCGCGGGCAATGACCACGCTGGTCTCCTCACGATGGTCGCCCTGGAGCGAGTCGAGCGCCATCGAGAAGCCGCGCTCCGGAGCTCCCTGGCGCCCGCGCTCGATGACCACCTCGAGCTGCTCCAGCGTCTCTTCGTCAAGCTCGTCCAAGCCGCACAGCTGGGCCTTGAAGCCCGCCTTCTCCAGCCGGTTGACGGATTGGCGCACCTTGCGGATCGGCCGCCCCTCGAGCGAGAAGCGGTCGAGCTCGATGACCGCCTCGTCCCCCAGATAGAGGGTGCGGAGGCCCAGCCCCTCGTACAGCCATAGCAACCGTTCGCTGGCGCCGACGGCGCCCAGCTTCAGGCCGCGCATGTCGGCAAACGCCCGCAGCTCGGCCAGCAGCCCGGCGAACGCCGCCTCCTCGCCGACCGGATCGCCCGAGCACAGCAGCACCCCGTTCTCGATGCGGTAGCCGACGAACGCCCGCCCGTCGGCCCCGAACAGGTAGTGCTTGTCTCCGCGGAGCTTGAAGTACGACAGCGTGTCGCGCCCGTGGCTGCGGATCAGCTCCGCTGCCGCTGCCCGGGCGCCGGGGCCGGGCAGCGCACGCGGCGCGGCAAGCGGCCTGAAGATCACATAGGCCACCGCGACCAGCGTGGCGACGGCCGTCAGCTGCACGCTGTCGGGCTGTGAGGTCCAGACCGCCAGCACGGCCACGGCGAGCCCCGCCAAAAGGAGCAGCGGCACCCGCCACAGCGCCGAGCGCAGCGTGATCGGCTCGTGGCGGACGTGAAAGCCGCCCCGGCCCAGGAGCAGGATCGCCGCGGCGCTCCAGGTGATCGCGCTCTCCTCAAAGTCGAGGCCCTTGAGCAAATCGAAGGCCCCCAGCGCGAGCATCAGCCAGATCGCGGCCTGCCAGGCCCGCCGCCGGCGCTTGAGCAGATAGGGCGCCACCAGCAGCAGCGCCGCGCCGGCGGGCAGCGCCAGGGCGTGAAACAGCCGCATGGCAGCCACCGGCTCGTATTGGAGCAGCAGGTGTCCTCGCCAGCGGATGTTGGGCGTAAGCGCCGAGCCGACGTTGATCACGCCCACCAGCGCCGCGCACAGCGCGGCTAGGCGGGGCAGCCAATCCCGTGGGGTGGGCATCGAAGGGACTCTTACGGTCACGGCGGCCGTTGGTTACGCCGAGTGCGGCGCTTATCCTGCTGATGTGCCGATGCGTGCGGCGCCCCGGGAAGCGCGAGCAGCGCGGCCGGTGCCGCTGCGCGGCAACAGCAGGGTCAGCACGAGGGCCAGCACCGGCAGCACCGCCACGGCCTCGAACACCGAGCGCAGCCCGTGGGCGTCGGCCAGCAGGCCCAGCAGCGGGGCGCCGACGCCGCCCAGGCCGATCGACAGTCCGATCGTCACCCCCGCCGAGACGCCGAGCCGGCCCGGGAGGAACTCCTGCCCCATCACGATCGTCACCGCGAACGTGGCAATCGTCGCCGCGCCGGCCAGCGCCGCGAACACCACCGCCAGCACCTGCCCCGAGAGCAGGAAGCCGACCACCAGACCGGGCAGCACCAGCATCGAGCCGGTCAGCACCGCGCGGCGACCGAAGCGGTCGGCCAGCGGACCGCCGATCAGCGTGCCCACCGCACCGCCGATCAGCATCGCCGACAGGGCCGCATTCCCGAGCGCCTTACCGGCGTGCAGGACGTGTACGTAGTAGAGCGGGATGAACGTGATCAGCCCGAAGTAGATGAATGACCGCACGGCGATCACGCTCCCCAGCAGGGCGAACGGTCCCCACGCCTCGTGCGCGTCGCTGCGCTTCACGCGGCCCCGCACCACGTCGGAGCGAAAGCCGCGCAGCCGCGGCAGCTCGAAGGCCAGCACGGCGGCCATCAGCCAGGTGGGCACGAGCACGATCAGCGTGCCGTGCATGCCGAACGCCAGCAGCGCCGGCGTCAGAACCACCGGTCCGAGCGCAAAGCCCACGTTGCCGCCGACCGAGAACAGGCTCATGCCGCTCGCCCGCCGCGCGCCTGAGACGTAGTTCGCAAAGCGCGAGCCCTCGGGGTGAAACGCCGCGACCCCGACGCCGCTCAGCAGCACCGCGGCGAAGATCAGCCCATAGCTCGGAACGAATCCCACCAGCGCGATGCCCAGGCCGCCCAAGGCCGGTCCCAGCGGCATCAGCCATGGCAGCGACAGCCGGTCCGAGAGGTGCCCGAACAGCGGCTGAATGACCGAGCTCGAGATCGTCGCCGCCAGCACGAGCGTCGACGCTGCGGCGTAGCTCAAATGGTCACGCGCGACGAGGAACGGCAGCAGCGCCGGCACCGATCCCTGGGCCAGGTCGGTGAACAGATGCCCGGCCGACAGGACTGCCATCGCCCGGCGATCGACGCCGTAGCGTCCCGCCGGCGCACCGGACGGCGGCTTCGCTGTGGTCAGCGCGCTCATCGGCCGAGCGCCTTCAGCCTTGCCCGTACCTTGCGGCGCTTGTCGCCCAGCTCGCGCTCAAACTTCTCCACCTCCTCGCGCCGGCGGCGGACCAGCGAGAGCTGGTTCTCGATGTGCCCGAGCGCCTGCGCCAGGAGCCGCGCCTGCTCCTGGGGACTTTCGGTGAGCTGAAGCTCGCGGCGCAGCTCGGCCCTGGCGTCCTCGGCCCCCAGCAGGTCCATCAGTTCCTCGAGCGTGAGACCGAGCAGGTCGCGCAGGCGCAGGATCTCGCGCATGCGCTCAACGTCGGCCTCCGTGTAGAACCGGTGCTTTCCCTGGGTTCGCTCCCCGCCCGGGAGCAGGCCGATCTCCTCGTAGTAGCGGATCGTGCGCGGTGTGGTCCCGGTGAGCTCAGCCACCTCGCCGATCCGGAGCTTTGTCGGCACCGCCGTGCTCACGAGACCGCGCTGGCCTCCTGAAGCTGCTCGCTGGCGCCCTGCGAGGGACGCGCCGCCGCCACAAACGCGCCCAGCGCCGAGACGATCGCCAGCGTCCAGAGCGCCGTGTGCATGTTGGCGATGAATGGCTGAAGCTCGTGGTTTGAGATGTGGTTGGCCAGGCCGGAGAAGACGCTGAACAGCACGGTCTTGGGCACCGCGGAGGTGACGATAGCCAGTACGAATGCGATCGAGATGACGGCTCCCGTGTTCTGCACCAGGATGCGGGCGCCCGCGGCGATTCCCCGCCGATGCGGCTTGACTGTGCCCATCATCGCTGCCGTGTTGGGGCTGTTGAACATGCCCGACCCGACGCCCACGATGAACATGAAGCTGCCGCTGGCCCAGTAGGTGGTGCTGCGCTCGAGCAGCGTCATCAGCGCCAGCCCGACCGCGGTTACCACCATCCCCAAGACCGCCAGGCCGCGCGAGCCGCGCCGGTCGGCCCACACGCCGGCGGCGGGCGAGGAGACCAGCATCCCCACCGCCAGCGGCGCCAGCTTGACGCCGGCCAGGATCGGCGAGTTGCCCTGCACGCCCTGGAAGTAGAAGACGAACACGAACATCAGCGCGAAGCGGGCCAGACCGTTGATGAAGGCAGCCGCCGCCGCCGCCGAGAACAGGCGGTTTCGGAAGATCGTCAAGTCGAGCATCGGCGAGCGCTGGCGGCGCTCGATGAGGACGAATGTGGGCAGCAGCACGGCGGCCGCGATCAGCCCGCCTAGTACCAGCGGCTCGTCCCAGCCCTCGATGCCGCCCCTGGAGATCCCGTACACGAGCCCAGTGAGGCCGATGAGGAACGTCACCGTGCCGAGCGCGTCGAACGTGTGGTCCTCGCCGCCCCCCACCAGCTCGTGGAGCACCAGCGCGGCCCAGAGGCTGCCGGCCAGCCCGAACGGCACGTTGAACCAGAACACCCAGTGCCAGGAGATGGCCACCAGCGCGCCGCCCAGCACCGGCCCGATCACGAGCCCGACCGCGGCGACCATCGTGTTGGTCCCCATCGCCAGCCCCAGCTGCTCACGGGGGAAGGCGTCGGTGACGATCGCCCCCGCGTTGGCGAACAGGAACGCCCCGCCTACCCCCTGCAGGATCCGCCACAGGATCAGCTGCGTGCCGTTGCCGGCGAACCCTGCGCCCAGCGACGCCGCCGCAAACAGCACGAAGCCGAAGATGTAGGCCCGCTTGCGGCCGAACTGGTCGGACAGGCGCCCCGCACTCAGCACCAGCACGGTGGAGGCGATCATGTAGACCAGAATCACCCACACCAGCTCCAGCAGGCTGGTGTGCAGGCTCCGCTCGAGATTCGGCAGGGCGATGATCAGCGTGCCCGAGTTGACCGTCGCCAGCAGCATGCCCAGGCTGGTGCACGACAGCGCCCACCACTTGTAGCTCTCGTGCTCGTGGTGGACACCGATGCGAGGCGTGCGCCTGGTCCGTGGCTCGTCGAGCGTTGGCGTTTGAACTGACATCTTACGTAAACGTAAGAATAGCAAGCCTGGCGCGCATGCGCGCCAGGCCCGGTCCGCACATGTGCGGACCGGCGGGGCCGATCATGATCGGCCCTGGTCCCATTGTTCTACCCCTCGAACGCCGCGACTGTGGCCAGGATTACGAATGCGGCCACCAGCGCCGCGCCCTCGAACGCCGCGGCCTCGCCGTCCCCCGTGATCTGCCACACGATCACCGCGGTGCCGAAGAGGGCGCCGATGTACACGGGCGCAAGCGTGAACGTGAGCGCGGTCGCCGTCAGCAGCGAGACGAGCACGAGCAGCGGGTAGAGGAACGCCGCGATCTGGGCCATCGAGTTCTTCACCACCGAGATCGCCAGCTCGGAGCGGCCCCGGGCCGCCATCGCGATCCCCGCCACGTTCTCCACCGCGTTGCCGGCGATGGCCACGATCACCAGGCCGGCGAAGGCCTGCGAGATGTGAAGCGTCTTGATCGTGGGCTGGAGAGCGTGTACGAACCAGTCGGACACGAAGGCCGAGGCCGTTCCCGCCAGCACCAGCAGGATCACACCGGTGGCGGCCGATAGCCGCGGCGCCGCTCGGCGCCCACTCGTCGCTGGGTCCTTGGAGCGCAGGTACTGGGTGAGCCATACCGCGTAGACGGCGAGGATCGCGATTGCTCCCACGATCGAGATCGTCTTTGTGTGGTGGCTGGCCGGGTCGTGGGCGGCGTCGGCCAGGCCAATGAGCACGATGATGAACGTGGCCACCAGCAGCAGCGTGGCGGTGTCGTTGGGGAGTCGCGGGCTGAAGCGCATCACGCCGTCCTCCGCGCGTCTGGCGCCGGCGACGATCACCAACCCCAGCACGAGCAGCGCGTTTACGAGGATCGAGCCCACGATGGCCGTCTGGGCAACGACCAGCTCGCCGGCGTTCAGGGCGAAGATCACGACGAAGAACTCGGGCAGGTTGCCGACGGTCGACTGCATTACGCCGGTCACCGCCGGCCCGAAGCGCTCGCCGAGCTGCTCGGTGGCGAAGGACACGACCCACGCAGCTCCGGCAAGCGCCACGGTCGCGACCACGAACGCCAGCACGTGCGAGACGCCGCTCGCGTAGCGGGTCACCGCGGCCAGCGCCGTCGCCAGGGCCACGGCCCCCAGCAGTGCGCGCTCGGTGCCCCTCACCCGCGCGGTCTGCGCTCGGCGACCCTCATCCGACGTGCTCGAAGTCGCCGGTATCGATGTCGCGGCTGACCCGCGCCTCGATCTCGTATTCGCTCGTGTCTGGCTCGAGCGTCTGAAGCTCGCGCACCCGGCGGCGCTTGAACTTGAAGATCTCCAGCACGTACACCAGGTACACGCTGGCCGCCAGGGCGATCAGCAGGACCGCGGCCATCAGCAGCGACCACCCGAGCCGGTAGTTGCCGTGGTGATCGGAATAGGGCACGAAGCGCGCGGCGATCGCCACCCCCGCCAGCATCACCGTCCAGGCATAGAGGTAGGCCACCGTCTTGCGCTGGCTGAAGCCGATCCGCGCCATGCGGTGGTGGAAGTGATTGGTATCCGCCGACCATGGCTTGCGCCGGTACTTGAGCCGCTTGGCGACCACGAAGCCCGTGTCGAGGAACGGCACGGCCAGGATGAACAGGGGTACCACCAAGGCCACGACCGCGTTGGTCTTGAGCGATCCGATCACCGCCACGACCCCCAGCAGGTAGCCCAGCAGGTTCGCGCCGGAGTCGCCCATGAACACCGATGCCGGATGGAAGTTGTGAAATAGGAAGCCGAGCGCGGCGCCGGCGGTGAGGGCTGCCAGAATCGCCGCCGGCCAGACGTGCAGGTCGAAGGCGATGATCGAGAACGCGATCCCGTCGATCGTGCACAGCCCGGCGGCCAGCCCGTCGACGCCGTCCGAGAAGTTGACGACGTTCATCATCCCCACCAGCCAGATCACGCTCAGCGTGCCGCCCTCGCGCGGGAACTGAAGGCCGCCGATGAACGGCAGCGTGACGTCTGTGACCTTGACCCCGGCCTCGACCGCGATGAGCGCGGCAGCGACCTGGCCCACCAGCTTGACCGGCGCCTTCAGCTCACGCCAGTCATCGATCGCTCCGATCAGGGCGATCACCGCGGCACCGGCGATGACCGTCCAGGTGTCAACCGAGCCGCCCTGGCCCTTCAGCGCCCCCACCGTACGGGGAAGGTGGATCGTGGGCGGGATCCAGAGCGCGGTCGCGACCACCACCGCCACCAGGATCGCCAAGCCACCGAGGGCCGGCGTGTCGATCGATGCCAGCCCCCGGTCGCTGGGCCTGGCCATCACGCCGAGGCGCCGCGCGATGCGGGCTGCCAAAGGCGTCAGCACCGTCGCGACTGCCATCGCAACCAGAAAGGCAAACACTGCGTGCCAATAGCGCATGTGCTCGCGGTAAGCATGCCAGCCCGCTAGGACTGGTTGTGTCCCAAGCGGTCCGGCCCTGACGCGGCGCGCACCCGCGCGGCCGCTAAACCGCCGCCGCAGCCCCCAGCCCGGCGTACAGCGGGTAGTGCTCGGCGATGGCCGCGGCGCGCTCCGCGAGCGAGTCCCGGCGCTCCTCGAAGCCCTGGGGTTGCAGGGCCTCGGCGATGATCCGGCCGACCTCGATGAAGTCCTCGCCCTGAAGGCCTCGTGTGGCCAGCGCCGGCGTGCCGATTCGCAGGCCGCTCGAGACCGCGGGCGGTCGGGGGTCGAACGGCACCGCGTTGCGGTTGACCGTGATGCCCACCGCCGCCAGGCGGTCCTCGGCCTGCTTGCCGTCGAGCGAGGATTCGCGTAGATCACACAGCACGAGGTGCACGTCGGTGCCGCCCGTCAGCACGTTCACGCCGCCGCCGGCCGACAGTAGCTGTGAGGCAACCGCGCGCGCACCGGCCACGGTCCGCTCCTGGCGCTCGCGGAAGGGCTCTGACATCGCGATCCGCAGTGCCACGGCCTTGCCCGCGATCACATGCTCGAGCGGCCCTCCCTGCTGCCCGGGGAAAACGGCTGAGTTGATCTTCTTTGCCAGCTCCTCGCGGCACAGGATCATTCCCCCGCGCGCGCCGCCGAGCGTCTTGTGGATCGTCGTCGTCACGACGTCGGCGTGGGGCACCGGGTTGGGGTGCAGACCCGCCGCCACCAGCCCCGCGAAGTGGGCCATGTCCACGACGAGGTAAGCGCCCACCGCGTCGGCGATCGTCCTGAAGCGCTCGAAATCCATGAATCGGGGATAGGCCGACCAGCCGGCGACGATCACCTTCGGCCGATGCTCGTGGGCCAGCCGCTCGACCCCGTCCATGTCGATCCAGCTCGTCTCGGGGTCGACCTGATAAGGGACGACGTTGTACAAGCGACCGGAGACGTTGATCCGCATGCCGTGGGTCAAGTGACCGCCATGAGCCAGTTCGAGTCCCATCATCGTGTCGCCGGGATCGAGCAGCGCGTGGTAGACGGCCGCGTTGGCCTGGGCCCCGGCGTGCGGCTGGACGTTGGCGTGCTCGGCGCCGAACAGCTCGCAGGCCCGGTCGATGGCCAGCTGCTCGGCGATATCGACGTACTCGCAGCCGCCGTAGTAGCGCTTGCCCGGGTAGCCCTCGGCGTACTTGTTAGTGAGCACCGAGCCCTGGCACTCGAGCACCGACAGCGGTGCGAAGTTCTCCGAGGCGATCATCTCCAACGTGCGCTGCTGGCGCTCAAGCTCGAGCCCCAGCACGTCCGCTATCTCGGGGTCCACGTCCGCCAGCGGGCGGGTGAGGAAGTCCGGCGGCAGATCCGTGCTCATCGCCTCTCGAAGATATCAGCGGCCTACCACGGCTTCGGCCACGATCACCGCCAGGTCGCGGTGATGCCAGACGACCGAGGCGTCGAAGCCCGCCGCCGCCAGCCATTCGAGCTGCTCCTGCGCCGTGCTCGGACGATCGAAGCCGTCGGTGAGCGAGGTCACCGCGTCCTCCGGATCCTGTGGGACGACCACGTCGGCCAGCACGAACCGCCCGCCCGGCAGCAGCGCTCCCCGCACGCGCGCGAACAGATCCGCCTTGGCCCCGGCGTCCAGGTGGTGGACGGCGAGCGCGCTCGTCACCAGGTCGAAGGGCCCGGACGGCAGCGGATCCTCTAGCCGGGCCACCCGGAGCTCAACGCGGTCCGGCGGTAGCGCGGCGCGGGCCGCGGCCAGCATCGACTCGCTGGCGTCAACGCCGACCAGGGACGCATCGGGGTGACGGGCCAACAGCCGGCGGGTCGTCTCCCCGGTGCCCGTGCCCAGCTCGAGCACCTGCCTGGCGCCCTCCCCGCTGGCCGCCACCGCCTCGTCCTGAAAGCGGTCATATGCGGGGACATCGTCACGAATCATGTGTGAATAGCTCGTCGGATCGAAGTGAAACTGCCCCCACAGCGCCTCGACCAGCGCCGCCTCGGGCACGGCGCCGCCCCGCACGATCGACCAGGCGCCGTCGTCCTCGTAGCGGCGCAGGTCGACGATCGTCGAGGGTGTGCCGGGCAGCTCGCCGCCGTCGATGACCACATCGGCTGCGGCGCGCAGCAGTTCCGGGACCTCGGACAGCCGGCGGGGGTCAGCGCCGCCGGCGCGGTTGGCGCTCGACTGCAGCACGGGGCGGCGCACGTCGGCCAGCCCCTCGATCAGCGGCACCCGCAGGCCGAGCGTCGCGCCGTTCGTGCCGCAGGCCAGCGGGAAGCGGCGCGCGGGGTTGGTAAGCAGCACGCCGACCGGCCCCGGCAGCAGCCGGCCCAGGGCCTCGCGGGTCCGAGCGCCGAGCTCGGGCAGCGCCGCCAGCGCCCGCTCGAGATCGAAGAACATGACCGCCGAGGGCTTTTGCAGCGAGCGGCGCTTGAGCAGGTACAGCCGCTGCACGGCGAAGCTGTTCTCTGGATCGCAGGCCAGCCCGTAGACCGTGTCGGCGGGGAACACCGCCACACCGCCCAGCCCGAGGCAGTCCTCGAGCTCCGCCGCTGGGGAGGGGCTCACCGCCGTCCGACTACGACCCGCTCGTGGCCCGCAAGATCGCGGAGCCGTTCGATCGAGCCGAAACCGGCGCTGCCGAGGAATCCCGCGACGCTCGGAGCCTGCCCGGCGCCAACCTCGAGCGCGACGACCCGCGCTCCTGTCCCGTCGAGCCGCGAGATCAAGCGGCGCAGGACCGCTAGACCGTCGCCGCCCGCAAAGAGAGCGCGCGCGGGCTCGTAGCGAGTTATCTCGGGCGCCAGCCCTTCAGCGCCCGCGGGGACGTAGGGAAGGTTGGCGAGCACGGCGTCGTAGCGACCGGCGTCCAGCAGGTCGGCGTGGGCGAACCTGACATCGAGCCCCAGCCGCCGGGCATTCTCCCGGGCCAGCGCGAGCGCGTCGGCGCAGAAGTCGATGCCGGTCAGCGCCAAGTCGGGACGCTCCTGCTTCAGCGCCAGTGCCACGGCGCCGCTGCCGGTGCCGACATCGGCGACCGACGCCTCGTTCATCAGCGTCGATCCGACCTCCACCAGCAGCTCGGTCTCGGGGCGCGGGATCAGCACGCGCCGGTCAACGGCCAGGCTGATGCGCCTGAAGTCCTTGTAGCCCACGATGTAGGCGACAGGCTCCCGCGCGCCCCGGCGCGCCAGCAGCCGCTGGTAGGCGCCGACGGTCTTGCGCTCGAGCAGCTCGAGATCGGCGGTCACCAGACGCGCCCGGTTCCAGCTCCCACCCAGCGCCCCGCACAGCAGCAGCTCGGCGTCCAGGCGCGGCGTCTCGCACCCGGCCCCGGCCAGTCGCGCGGCGCCGGCCTGCAGCGCCCGGCGAACGGTCGGCGCGCGCGGCAGGAACGGCTCCGCGACCGCCGCCTCAGGCAACAGCCTGCTCCTCGAGCCGCCGGCGCTTCTCGTCGTCCTGCAGCGCTGCGGTGAGCTCGTCGAGCTCGCCCATCAGGATGTCGTCGAGGTTGTGGAGCAGGACGTTCACGCGGTGGTCCTTGACGCGCCGCTCGCCGAAGTTGTACGTGCGAATCTTCTCCGCGCGCTCGCCGGTGCCCACTTGCGCGGCCCGCGAGGCGTCGATCGACGCCCGCTGCTCGGCCAGCGCCCGTTCGTAGAGGCGGGCGCGCAGCACCCGCATCGCGCGCTCGCGGTTTTGAAGCTGAGACTTCTCGTCCTGCATCGAAACGACGATGCCCGTCGGCCTGTGGGTGATGCGGACCGCGGAGTCGGTGGTGTTGACCGATTGGCCCCCGGGGCCCGAGCTGCGGTAGACGTCGATCTGAAGGTCGTTCGGATCGATCTGGACCTCAACGTCGTCGGCCTCCGGCAGCACGGCGACGGTGGCCGTGCTGGTGTGAATGCGCCCCTGGGACTCGGTCTCCGGCACGCGCTGGACGCGGTGGGTGCCGCCCTCGAACTTGAACACCGAGTAGGCGCCGTCGCCTTTGACCGCGAACGTGTAGTTGCCGTCCCCGGTGGACAGCGGCTCGACCTTGAAGCCCCGGCGCTCGGCGTAGCGCGTCAGCATCCGGTACAGGTCCCCCGCCCACAGCGCGGCCTCCTCCCCGCCGGCTCCGGGCCGGATCTCAACGATCACGTTCTTGTCGTCGTTGGGGTCGGGCTCGACCATCGCCAGGCGGATCTCCTCCTCCAGGGCACCGATGCGCTCACGCGCCGAGTCGAGCATCGCCCGCAGCTCGGGGTCATCCCCGTCCTCGGCGAGCAGCTCGCGGGCTCCGTCGAGGTCGCCGGCCACGCGCCGGTATTCGGCGGCCAGCCGGGCGGCAGTCTCGAGCTCGCGGTAGGCCCTGCTGGCCGCCGTGAACCGCTCCCGGTCGGCGATCACCACGGGATCTGACAGCTCGCGCTCGAGCTCTGCGAAGCGCGCCTCTATCTGCGAGACAAGTTCGTCGATCATGGCTCTACCGAGTTTAGGAGCGGACCGGGAGCTCAGACGGGCACGGCGGCGGGCTGCTGCACGAACTGGTACTCGCTGGGGTCGAGCACGCGTACGCGCTGCTCGTAATCGCGCATGTAGCCGGGCCAGTTGGTCACGACCCGCCCGTGCTCGTCGCGATACCAGGAGTCGCACTGCGTCCAGGCCGTGCCCAAAAAGCGGGATTGAAGCTCGCGGTCGCTTGCCGCCTCCACCTCCGGGCGCACGCTGATCGCCGCCCCGCGGTCGCGAACCTGCTCCAGCGCCTGGCGGATGTAGGAGGCCTGCGCCTCCTCGTAGGCGATGATCGAGCCCCCCGAGGTGTTGGTGTTGGGCCCATAGACCAGAAACATCGAGGGGAACCCGGGCACGGAGATCCCCAGGTGGGCGTGCGGTCCGTCTGCCCAGGCATCCTGCAGCGAGAGGCCGTCCGCGCCGGTGACCGCCATCGGGAACATGAACTGCGTCGTTCGGAAGCCGGTGGCATAGATGATGCAGTCGACCGCCCGCTCGGCGCCGTCAGCGCTGATGACGCCCCGTTCGGAGAGTCGCGTGATCGGCTCCGCCACCAGCTCCACGTTCTCGCGCTGCAACGCCGGGAGGAACCACGAGCTGAACAGGATCCGCTTGCAGCCGAACGTGTAGTCGGGCCACGCCTTGCGACGGACTTCAGGGTCGCGCAGCTGCCAGCGCATGAACAGCGCCGAGCGCGCGCGGCCGAGCTTTCCCCACGTGGCCGGGTTGCGGATCATCAGCGTCAGCGACTCGGCGTACTGATAGAGCCCCCAGCGCCGCAGGCGCTCGATCGCGGGCGCGCGTCTGAGCACCGCTCGCAGCCAGCGGGGATAGGCGTGGTTCTTGCGCGGCAGGAACCAGTTGCCCGTGCGCTGGAAGACAAATAGCCGCGCCGCCTGCTCCGCCACCTCGGGCACGAACTGCACGGCGCTCGCGCCCGTGCCGATCACGGCCACCTGCTTGCCGCGCAGGTCGTAGTCGTGATCCCAGCGCGCGGAGTGGAAGCTGTGTCCGGCGAACGAGCTCTCGAGCCGGGGCCGGGCCGGCTGATGCAGCTGGCCGGTGGCGATGATCAGCGCGTCGGCTTCGAACACCCGCCCGTCGGAGCTCTCCGCCCGCCAGCGCCCGGCCTCACCCACCCATGCGCAGGCCGCGACGTCGACGTTGGGGATGACGAGGCGGTCGATCCCGTGTTCGCTTGCCACGCCCTGCAGGTAGCGCAGGATCTCCTCCTGTGGCGAGCACAGCCGGGACCAGTCGGTGCGCTGGGCGTAGCTGAACGAGTACAGGTGCGAGGGCACGTCGCACGCACAGCCCGGATAGGTGTTGTAAAGCCACGTGCCGCCCACCTCTGGGCCGCGCTCCAAGATCGTGATGTCCTCGAAGCCGTGCCGGCGCAGCTCGATCGCGGCGGCGACGCCGCCGAACCCCGCCCCCACGATCAACACGCTGGGACGCGCAGCCACGGACAGAGACTACGCGACCACTTCGACACCGACCAGGTCCTCGGCCGACGCCTGCCCGGGCGCTTCGATGGCCAGCACGGCCTCCAGCGCCGTGATCGCCACCGCCAGCTGGCCGAGGTCCGGCTCGCGGGTCGTGAGCCGCTGCAGCTGCATCCCGGGGTACATCAGCGCCCGCACCCAGCCACGGCGGCGGTTGCGCCCTGCCCACTTGATGATCTCGAACGACACGCCGGCTATCACCGGGACGCCCAGGACCCTGGTCACGAGCAGCAAGTACCAGGCGGGGACGCCGATCGGCGCGAACACCACGATGGCCACGATCATCACCACCAGCAGAAAGCTCGTCCCGCACCGGGGATGAAGACGCGAATAGAGCGTGGCTCGCTCCGGCACGAGCTCGTCGTCGGCCTCGAAGCACGAGATCGCCTTGTGCTCGGCGCCGTGGTACTCGAGCACCCGCCGCAGGTCGGGCAGGCGCGAGAGCAGGGTCAAATAGCCGAGGAAGATCGCCGTCCTGAGCACGCCCTCCACGATCCAGAACAGCAGCGACGAATGCCCGACCTGGCTGCGGATGATGCCTGCCAGCCCCAGCGGCAAGACGAAGAACAAGCCCACCGCGAAGGCCACCGCCAGCGCCACGGTCACCGCCCACGTCGCCCCGGAGACCTGCTCGCCTTCTCCCTCCGGAAGCTGAGCGTTGGCCGAGATGCCCAGCGCTCGCAGCCCGATGGCCAGCGACTCGGCCAACGCGACGACACCCCGGATCACCGGCAGGCGGTAGATCCGATGTCGGCCCGCCCAGGAGTGCAGCGGCAACGTCTGGGTCTCGATCGGGCCGAGCACATCCTCCGGGGCCGCGTCGTCCAGAAGCGGCTTGCGTACCGAGAGCGCCCACGTTCTGACGCCGCGCATCATCACTCCCTCGAGCACCGCCTGGCCGCCGACGGGCGCGTCGCGGGATGCGGTCAGGGCTGGGCGCTCCCCGACCGCCGTCATCTGCTGATCAGCTGCCGGCGGTTGCCCGGGCCGCGCGCCGTCCCCTCGCCGCACGGCGCTGGAAGCGCTCAACCCGTCCACCGGTGTCGACCAGCTTCTGGCGGCCGGTGTAGAACGGATGGCATGCGGAGCAGATCTCGACGTGGATCTCAGGCTTGGTGGAGCGCGTCGTGAACTCGTTGCCGCACGTGCAGCGCACGTGGGCCTCTATGTATTCGGGATGGATTTCGCTCTTCATCTATAGACCCAGTCTAGCCGCCGGCCGCGGTCGTGCCGGAGGCCCCGGCGGAGCTTGAGCTCGACGTGGAGCTGGGGCAGGTGGCGGTCATCGAGGCGGTCCCTCCCGACCGCTGGCTGATCCGGTGCTCGGGATCGATGACCACCGTGGGAGGCCCCGACGCAGCGTTGCAGGCAGGGCCGGTGAAGACGACCACGCGCTGCTCGTGCGGCGTGAGCTGCGGCACCGTGAACGTCTGGGCAGGCCCCCCCACCGGTGTGAACTGGACTTCGACCGCGTTGGCCGTGGTCAGGCCCATATTGCTGACCTGGGCGCTGTAGGTGTCTTCTGTTGGGTTTCCGCTCACGGGCTGCACGGCCAGCGAATCGACGTTCAGCTCCGGGCGCATGTCCGGCTGCCAGCAGCCCGGCCCGACGCGGACCGTGGTACCCAGCGTCTGCCCGGCGGATCCGACCCAGCGGAAGCTCACTCGGAAGTGGTAGAGCCCCGGCACCGGGACGCCGCTCACCGGGTGGTGGACGATCCACACGTCGTTGGGTAGCTGGCCGAGCGTCGCGGGGTGCGGCGCGAGCCAGGTTCCGAGATCGCCGCCATGGACCGTTATCACGTGTCCGCCATCGAGCCCCAAGAGCTGAAAGCGCATCGCAAGGCGCCCGGTCCCGGACAGCGGGCGCATTACCGCGGTGATCGACACGTTCCGTCGGCTGGAGTCCAGCGCGCGCCGGCAGGCAGGACTGCTCAGCGTCGCCCGGTCACTGGGGACGGTCGAGGCCAGCGCGAGTGCGCTGGCCGCCAGTCCGGCGATGATGGCGGCGAGGAAGGCACAGAGCAGCCGTCGCATGCTGAGGTAAACAACCCTAGGGGGCCGAAAGTTGCCGCGTACGGCCCTGAGTTGGCTGCTAGGTGATCGTGTACAGCGGCCCGTCGCCGCCCTCAGGTGGCGTGAGCCGGCCGCCCTTGGCCGTGATCGCGCCGCACTGCACGCAGTTGGTGTAGTTGACGATCACGTCCACGGGCCCCGACTCGGGGGCGTCCTCGGGGATCTCGTAGACCCCCGCCGGGCACATCCACCGCCAGGCCTCGGCCACCTCGCGCGGCACCTCCTTCTCCACGCGAATGTGGTTGGGAGCGTCGTCGCGTGTCGCGTTCCCCGAGATGTAGACGCTCGAGAGCTTGTCGAAGATGTACTTCCCGTCGGGCTTGGGGTAGGTGTCCCGCTTGTCGCCGACCGTCACCGGCGCCTGCGCGTCCGGGTGGTTGGCCCAGCGCCCGCCGGGGAACCGGCCCTTGGAGACCACCATCGCGTTGGTGATCGCGCCGCCCAGGAAGAAGCCCTTGGCGAACGGCTGTTTCATGTTCCGGGTCTCGTAAAGGTCCTTGGCGATCACCGAGTTCTGGACTCGGCGCTGATAGCCGCTGAGGTCAGTGCCGCCGGCCTTCAAGCCTTCGTAGATCGTCTCCGCCGCCATCATCCCGGCGTGGATCGCGTAGTGGATCCCCTTCAGGATCGGCACGTTCACCATGCCCGCGCCGTCGCCGCACAGGACCATGCCCGGCGCTGAGAGCTTGGGCATCGCCCAGTAGCCGCCCTCGGGGATCGCCTTGGCCCCCCAGGCGACGCGCTTGCCTCCTTCCAGGATGCGGCGCACGAGCTTTGAGGTCTTGAACTGCTGCAGCAAGTCGTGCGCTGAAACGGTGGCGTCGGTGGAGTCAAGCCCCACGACGAAGCCCAGCGAGACCCTGTTCTCGCCCATCGGGTAGATCCACGAGCCGCCGAACTCGTGCCACCGGGCGCCGTAGCGAAGCGGCCAGCCGAGCGTGTGGATTACGCGATCGTGCGGTTTGGGGATCTCCCAGACCTCCTTGACCCCCAAGGACCAGACCTGCGGCTCGCGGTCCTCCGCCAGCCCGAACTCCTTGATCGCCGCCCCCGTCAGATGACCCCAGGTGCCCTCGGCGAGCACCGTCGCCTTGGCGGTCACATCGGAGCCGGGCTCGAAGTTCGAGAGCTCCTCGCCATCCTTGCCTCGCCCCTTGTCGCCCGAGCGTACGCCGCGCACCACGCCGTCCTCGACGAGCAGCTTCTGGGCGCTGGTCTCGGTCAGGATGTATGCCCCGGCCTCCTCCGCCTTCTCGGCCAGCCAACGCGAGAGCTCGGCCACGCTGACCATGTAGTTGCCGTGGTTGCGAAACGGAGGCGGCGTCGGCTTCAGCGGCAACGCGGCGCTAGCGCTGAGCATCCAGTAGACCGAGTCCTTGTCGACGGTCCCGTACGTCGGCCAGTCCGAAGGGTCGAGGTCAGGGAACAGTGCTTTCAGCCCCGACGGGCGCATCATCGCGCCCGACAGGTTGTGCGCTCCGCACGCCTTGCCCTTCTCGATGACCGCCACCGGCACCTCACCCAGGCGCTCCATCAGCTCGGGATCGTCGGCCAGCAGCTGGAGCAGCCTGTTGGCGCACGCCAAGCCCGCCGGACCGCCGCCGACGATCACGACGCCGACGTCGATGCGCTCGTCCTCGGCGTCGAGCTCGTGCTTGACGAACTCCTCCGGCGATGAGACCGGCGGCGGGTACTGGCTCGGTGCGACGGCGCCGTTTCGAGAGGCGCTGGCCATATCGGGTTACCTCCGCGGGGCTTCCGGCCCCGCGTTCTGAGAAGAAACTCCGCTTCCAGCTTCGCTTGACCGCTCGCGCTTCGCGCTCACTACGAACCCTTCTTGGCCTTGATGGCCTCCGTCAGCTTGGGCAGGATCTTGTTCAAATCGCCGACGATCCCCAGGTCGGAGAACTCAAAGATCGGCGCGTTGCCGTCCTTGTTGATGGCCACGATGTTCTCCGAGGACTGCATCCCGACCTTGTGCTGGATCGCGCCGGAGATCCCCGCCGCCAGGTAGAGCTTCGGCGACACCGTCTTGCCCGTCTGTCCGATCTGGGCGGCATACGGGTACCAGCCGGCATCGACCACGGCCCGGGTCGCCGCCACCGCGGTGTTGCCGCCGAACGCGGCGGCGAGCGCCTCGGCCAGCTGGAAGCCCTCGGCCTTGCCCAGGCCACGGCCCCCGGCCACCAGGATGTCGGCGCCCTCGATGTTGACATCGGCGCCACGCTGCTCACCACGCTGGACCATCTTCGCCTGGTTGGACCACGGCGAGTACTCGACCTCGACGTCGACAACCTCCGCCGCGGCCCCGTCGCGCGTGGCGACCTCGAACGCGTTGATGCGCCCGATGATGATCCCCAGATCGCCCTTGTAGCGCGATACGGAGATCTTGGAGTCCTGCAGGATCGGGCGCTCGGCCACGAGCTTGCCGTCCTCGGCGCGCACGGCCGTGACCTCCATGGTCACCCCGGCCTGCTTGCGGGCCGCGAGCCCGGCGCCGATCTCGAATCCGAGCAACCCGCCGCCGAACAGCGCATAGGCATGGCCGTTTTCGTCGATTACCTTCGACATGGCGTCGACCACGGGCTGGGCCAGGCCTTCCTCGCCGCGCGCCCGGAACACCTTGGTCGCCCCGTAGGCGCCGAGCGACTGGCAGAGCTCGTCGCTGAGGTCGTCTCCGCCCACGACCACCGCGTGGCACTGGCCGCCGATCTCCTCGGCCCGCGCCGCCCCCTCGGATACGGCGCCCAGCGAGTTCTTGTTGAACTCGCCCTCGTAGTGAAGAACGTATGTCAGGACGTCTGCCATGCCTAGATCAGCTTCCTTTCCTCGAGCCAGGAGACGATCTTCTCGACTGTCTCGTTCGTGTCCTCGTCTTCGATCACCTGTCCGGCGGCCTTGGCCGGAGGATCGTGAAAGTCCCCGCACTGCACGCGGGAGCCGTCCTCGCCGATAAGCGAGCCCTCGATGCCCACGTCGCCCGTGGCCACGGACTCGAGCGGCTTCTTCTTGGCTCCCATGATCGCCTTGAGCGATGGATATCTGGGCTCGTTGATCGCGTCGCCGACCGAGATCACCGCCGGTAGCTCGATCTGCACGGTGTCGTAGCCGTACTCCGCCTGGCGCTCGCAGCGCAGGTCGGGGGCGGGCCATCCATCGACATCCATCTGGATCACCTGCGTGAGCGAGGGCATCTTCAGGTGGTCGGCGACGACCGCGCCGATCGTGTAGCACTCGCCGTCGTCCGACTGCTGGCCGAGCAGCACCAGGTCGGGCTGCTCGGACTCCAGCGCCTTCGAGAGGGCGTAGCCGGTGGCCGCCACATCGGAGCCGGCGAGCGCCGGATCTGAGAGGTGAACCGAGCGGTCGGCTCCCAGCGAGACCGCTTTGTGCAGCGCGCGCACGGCTGACTCGGGGCCCATGGTGACCGCGACGATCTCATCGACCTGGACCGAGCCCCCCTCGCGGATCTGCATCGCCGCCTCGATCGCGTGCGTGTCGTAGGGGTTGAGGTTCTTCTCCCCGGAACGGTCCATCCGCCCCGTCGAGGGGTCGATCCGCTTCTCGACGGCGGCGTCCGGCACCTCTTTGACCAGGACGCAAATTTTCACTTCTCAAGGCCTCCTAAATGCTGGAACGGATGAATAGTACCCATGTCGTTGACTGACGAGTCAATCAGGTTTGGTGAACAGTCGTACACAGGATCAGCGTGCCTACCCGGCCCTCGACCCGCCGCACGTCCTGGACCCTTACGGCGCCCTCCGTCCAGCGCCTCTAGACCCGCGCCGCGCCGCGGATGAAGTCGACGATGTCCTGCGTCGAGGCCCCGGGGCCGAACACCTCGGCCACGCCCAATGACTTCAGCTCGGGGATGTCGTCGGCGGGGATCGTCCCGCCCACGGTGATCAGCACGTCCTCGACACCCTGCTCCTTGAGCAGCTCGACTATGCGCGGAACGAGCGTCATGTGCGCGCCGGACAGGATCGAGAGCCCGACGGCGTCGGCGTCCTCCTGGATGACCGTCTCCACGATCTGCTCCGGCGTCTGATGCAGGCCGGTGTAGATCACCTCCATGCCCGCGTCGCGCAGCGCCCGGGCGATGATCTTCGCCCCGCGATCGTGCCCGTCGAGCCCCGGCTTGGCGACGACGACACGGATTTTCTTGTCGGTGGAGGTGGCCATGGTCCGGCGACGCCGATTGTATTTGTGCTTAGGAGGGCGCGCTTTACGCGCGCCCGTTTTATCGGCATTTCCCCCCGCGGCGTCGCGCCGCCCCGCCGGCCCCGCTCAGAACTGGGGCGACTCGCTGTAGCTGCCGAACACCTCTTGCAGCGTGGCGGTTATCTCGCCCTCGGTGACCCCGGCCCGGGCCGCGTCGAGCAGGTGCGGCATCAGGTTCTCGCCTTCATCACGGGCCGCCCCCTGGAGCCGCTGGAGCGACTGCCGGGCGCGCTCTTGATCGCGTCCCGCCCGGACCGCCTTGACGCGCTCGATCTGCGTGGCCTCCAGCTGAGGATCGATTCGCAGGAGCGGGATCTCGCCGTCGCCGCCCTCGGCGTAGGCGTTGACCCCCACGAGCTTGCGCTCTCCGGACTCCAGCTCCTGCTGGTAGCGGAACGCGGCGTCCGCGATCTCACGCTGCGGGAAGCCGCGTTTGACCGCTTCCACCATCCCTCCCAGCTCGTCGATCTTGGCGAAGTAGCGGTACGCGTGCTCCTCCATCCGATCGGTGAGGGCCTCGAGGAAGTAGGAGCCGCCGAGCGGGTCGATCGTGTTGGCCACGCCCGTCTCCTCGGCGATTATCTGCTGCGTCCTGAGCGCTACCCGCACCGCCTCCTCGGTGGGCAACGCCAGCGCCTCATCGAACGAATTGGTGTGCAGCGACTGGGTGCCGCCCAGCACCCCGGCGAGAGCCTCGATCGCCGTGCGCACGACGTTGTTGAGCGGCTGCTGGGCGGTGAGCGAAACGCCGGCCGTCTGGGTGTGAAAGCGCATCAGCAGCGAGCGTTCGTCGCGGGCCCCGAACGTGTCGCGCAGCTCACGTGCCCAGATCCGCCGCGCCGCGCGGTACTTGGCGATCTCCTCGAAGAAGTCGATGTGGGCGTTGAAGAAGAACGACAGCCGTGGCGCGAAATCATCGACGTCGAGGCCTCTGGCCACCGCCTGCTCGACGTACGTCAGGCCGTCCTTGAGCGTGAATGCCAGCTCCTGGGCGGCGGTGGATCCCGCCTCGCGGATGTGATAGCCGGAGATCGACACCGGATGCCAGCGCGGCATGTTCCGCGAGCACCACTCGATCATGTCGCCCACTACCCGCATCGCCGGATCGACCGGGAAGCACCACTCCTTCTGGGCGATGTACTCCTTGAGGATGTCGGTCTGGATCGTGCCCGCCAGCTGCTCCGGCCCGATCCCCTTGCGTTCGGCCGCTACCACATAGAAGGCCAGCATGATCGCCGCCGGTGCGTTGATGGTCATCGACACACTGACCTCGTCGAGCGGAATCCCGCTGAACAGCGTCTCCATGTCCGAGAGCGTGTCGATCGCCACACCCTCCCGGCCAACCTCCCCCAGAGAACGGGGATGATCGGAGTCGTGCCCCATCAGCGATGGCATGTCGAAGGCCGTCGAGAGTCCGGTCTGGCCGTGATCGAGCAGATAGCGAAAGCGGGCGTTGGTCTCCGCAGCGGTGCCGAACCCCGCGAACTGGCGCATGGTCCACAGGCGACCGCGGTACATCGAGCGGTATACGCCCCGGGTGTAGGGAAACTCGCCCGGCGAGCCGAGCGCCTGCTCGAGATCGCCCGGCAGATCCGCTTCGGTGTAGAGCGGCCTTACCGGCTCGCCGGAGATCGTGGAGAACGGCGCCTCGCGCTCCGATCCCATCTCGGCGTCACCCGGACGCTCGCGATCGGTCTCTCGCGGCTGCGTGGCCATGTGGCAAGTCTAAGGCGCCCCCTTGACCGACGGGCTGTCCGCGCTTAGGCTTGTCTGGCCGTCTTCTGGAGAAGCGACGGGGTGCAATGGTGGGCAACGCAGGGCCGGGGCATCGATCAGCATTGAACGCGCGGATCTCGCCACTTCGCGGACGTTGGCTCCACGGAGTGCGGGCGGGTCGGCTGCGGCCGATCCGCATCAGCTAATCAACACTGGAGGCTCTTATGAGCAGATTGCGCCCGAGGGCACCTAGCCCCGCGCTTGTCATATCGATCGTCGCCCTGGTCATGGCGCTCGGTGGCACGAGCTACGCGGCGTTCAAGATCGGCACCGGCCAAATCAAGAACGGTGCAGTCACCAACTCAAAACTCCACGCCAACGCTGTAGGGCCGGCGAAGATCAAAAACGGCGGGGTGACCGCGTCGAAGATCAACACCAGCGGCCTGACGGTTCCGAACGACCAGACTGCGTCCAACTTCACGCAGAGTTCACCCGCCCAGACGCTCACCGGTACTACCGTGACAGTCGGCTCGCCGATCCAGATCACGACCACGGGCACCAAGCGGGTGTTCGCGTCGGCCGCCGTGCATGCAGTCAATACGACGGCGACGGGGTTCTACCTCGTTTGCCGCATCACGATCGACGGGACCTCGGGTGTCAACGACACCGCCTTCAACCAGAACACCTCCCCCGTTGACGCGTCCGTGTCACCGCTGGCGTCGGCGGTGGTGGGAGCCGGAACCCACACCGTGACGCTGCTCTGCTCCTCCATCGTCGGAGGCTCCAGAGTGGTGGACGCCGCGCTCGGAAGCTGGGCGGTGGCCCAGTAACGGCAGCGCTGAGAGCCGTTTGAACGCCTGATGACCGGGGCGGCCTTGCAGGCCGCCCCGGCTCGCCCTCGGGAGTGCGGCCGGGCTCAGGTCTCGGAGGCACGAGCAAACGCCCGGATTCCTTGATCTGACCCCCGGCCGGCATTAGTGTGGTCCTCGGCAAGCGACTTCGGAGGGGTAGTTGGGAGGGGCCGCGGTGCGCAACCTTGAGGCAACAGGGTTATCGGCCAGAAAGCGGCCGCGGCGGGACAACTGTGAGAACTCGGTCGGTGGTCGGTCCGAGGTCGCGAGTGCAGCGCGGTCGGCTACTCGCCGTCTGCGCCTTCGGCAAAGCTACTCAGGAGGCCTCACATGAGGAAGTTCCGCCTACGGACGCCAAGCCCGGCGCTCGTCGTATCCGTCGCCGCGCTGGTAGTGGCACTCGGCGGTACCAGCTACGCGGCGTTCAGCCTGCCCAACAACAGCGTGGGCACAAAGCAGCTCAGGAGCAGGGCGGTCACCAACGCGAAGCTCGGGCCTAACTCCGTCGGCACCGCGAAGATCAACAACAACGCCGTGACCGCGTCGAAGATCAACACCAGCGGACTGACGGTTCCGACCGCGAACGCGGCCAATTCACTGAACGGCGTCCAGGTCGTGAGGGGAGGTCCGTTCACGAATGGGCCTTCGTCGCAGAATTACGGCCAGGCGAACTGCCCCACGGGCACCAACGTCATCGGCGGCGGTGTCTTCGGGAACGGTGGCACCTCCCAGTCGGTCAACTCATCCTGGCCGACGCGTACCGCCACAACCACCCCGCAGCCCAACGCCTGGGGCGTGTATGAGAACAACAGCAGCACCACCTCGACTTTCTCATTCCTGGTCTACGCGGTCTGCGCGCCGTCGAGTGTGACGTCGAACTACAGCGGGGCGCTCGATCGCAAGTAAGTAGCGGGCCGTAAGCCGCGCACCTGATGGGCGGGCCGGGGCCAAGTGCCCCGGCCCGCCCCTGTCAGGCCCAGCCGGGTCCCGGCGCCTAGAACGCCCCCAACTGTGCTCGGATAACGCAGCAAACCCAACCATCCCGTCGGGCTCTGGCCACATAAGCGTCCCTACGACGCTTATGTGGTCCCAAGCCGATGCCCGGCAGCGGATTTGCTGCGAAATCCGACCCCGGTCGCGTGGGGATTGACCGCCGCCCGAGGACGCCGGACCGCCGCCAGCCGCCGGACCGCCCGACCACCCGCCACCGCTCCCGAACCCGCCGAACCGCCGACGGAGCCCTACCAGCGCCCCTTCATGTCCGGCCGCCACCACGGCCTGCGCCGGACCGCCGGCAGCCGGTCCTGGAGGCGCCGGGCTCGTCCCCGGCCCACGAACGCCGCGCTTCCCACGCCGCCCGCCACGGCCGCCCCGGCGATCGCCACCCCCGCCTTCAGCCACCGCCCCAACCGCTCGAAGCGGAGCACCTCCCAGCCCTTCTCGCTCGCCACCCGGGCCAGCTCTGCATCCGGGTTGACGGCCACCGGATGGCCGACCGCCCGCAGCATCGGCAGGTCCGAGGCTGAGTCCGAGTAGGCGTAGGAGGCGGCGAGGTCGATTCCCTCCCGCGCGGCCAGCCGCTCGATCGCCAGCGCCTTGTCAGAGCCATAGATGAAGAGCCCTGCGGGCTTTCCGGTGAATACACCGTCTCTGACCTCCGAGAAGTCCGATCCGATGCCGCCGTCGAGCGCCAGCACGCGGGCCAACACCTCGGCCAGCTCGCGCGAGGCGGCAGTGGCTATGTACACGCGCCGGCCGGCGTCCTGATGCTCATAGGCAACCGCCAGGACCTGCGGATAGATGCGCGGCAGGATGCCCGCCAGCACGTCCGGACCGAGCCGCTCAAGGTCGCGCACGCGCGAGCCGGCCAGCGCGGCCGAGATGCGATCCCGCAGCGCGTGTGTCGCCTCGTCGGTGGAGCCCTGCAGCCGAAAGCGCAGGTTGGCCCAGGCGTCCGCCAGTAGCTGGCGCCCGGATAGCAGTCCGGCGCTGTACGCCGCGCGCCCGAACTGGAAGGCCGAGGAGCCCTCCATCAGCGTGCGATCGAGGTCGAAGAAGGCGGCCGCGGGCGCGGTCCCGTCCGGCTCGGGGGGGCGCCGTCGCCGGCGCTCAGCTGCCGTTCACCTCCACGATCACGGCATCACCCTGGCCGCCGCCAGAGCAGATCGCCGCGCAGCCGCGGCCGCCCCCTCGGCGGCGCAGCTCGTGCACCAGGGCTCCCAGGATCCGCGCGCCGGAGGCGCCGATCGGGTGCCCCAAGGCGACAGCGCCGCCGTTGACGTTGACGTTGTCCTCGGCGATCCCGAGCATCCGGATCGAGTTGACTGCCACCGAGGCGAACGCCTCGTTGATCTCCCAGAGGTCGATGTCCTCGGTCCGCAGGCCCGCCCGCTCCAGCGCCTTCTGTGCCGCTTTGGCGGGTGTGCGGGCCAGGTAGGCGAAGTCATCGGCCACCTGCGCTTGGGCGATGATCGTGGCCAGCGCCGGGCGGTGGTTGCGCCTGGCCCACTCGTCGCTGGCCACCACCAGCGCGCCGGCGCCGTCGTTGACGCCCGGAGAGTTGCCGGCGGTGTGGGAGCCGTCCTTGATGAAGATCGAGGGCAGTTTGGCGAGCTGCTCGAGGCTCGTATCGCGCCGCGGACTCTCGTCGATCTCCACCGTCGTCTCCCCCTTCTTGCCCTGGACGGTGACCGGCACGATCTCCTCGGGCAGCCGGCCTTCGTCGGTGGCCGCGATCGCCCGCTGATGGGAGCGCAGCGCCCAACGGTCCATGTCTGGCCTGGTGAGCTCGAGCTCGGATGCCACCTCGCTGGCGTCCTCAGCCATGTGCTTGCCGGAGAACGGATTCGTGAGCCCGTCCCTGAGCATCGCGTCGATCGCCTTGCCGTCGCCCATGCGCAGGCCGAAGCGGGCCTGCGGGAGCAGGTAGGGCGCGTTGGACATCGATTCCATGCCGCCGGCCACCGCAATCTCCAGATCACCCGCGCGCACCGCCGTGTCGAGCAGCGCCGCCGCGCGAATCCCTGAGGCGCAGACCTTGTTGATCGTCTCCGAGGGGACCTCCTTGGGGATCCCGGCCTTGATCTGAGCCTGGCGGGAGGGGATCTGACCCTGACCCGCCTGGAGCACCTGTCCCATCACTACGTGCTCCACCTGATCAGGAGCGACTTCGGCGCGCTCCAGCGCGGCGCCGATCGCCGCGGCGCCGAGCTCGGTGGCATCGAGCTCCTTCAGGCCGCCGCCGAGCTTGCCGATCGGCGTTCTGACTGCGGACAGGATGACGGTCTTCGGCATCGGGATTCCCGGATTGAATCGCTCTGGCAATCGTAGTAGCGCGCCGGCGCCCGCCCGAGCTGGCGGGGAGGATCGGTTTCCGGACCCGGGGACTCGCGGTCCGCGCTCGGGCGTGTGGCTCGAGGGCGGACTCAGCGCCTGCGGGCCGGACCGCGCCGCTTGGCGTGGCGCCTGACCTGGCCGATTCGAGCTGCGCCGAGGATGCCTACGACCAACGCCCCGCCAACCGCCGCCAGCAGCAGCGCCACGCCGATCGCCACGTGACCGCCTGCTCCGAGGAAGCTGATCCTCACGCTCTGGGTGTTCTCCAAGATGAAGATCAGCAGCAGGATCAGGACGATCGCCCCGGCCACAAAGCCGCTGAAGGCCGTCGAGACTTTCGTCCGCGGCGGCCTTGCCGGAACTTGGGGGGCCGCGCCGGCACCCTCGGTCGCCGTCCGTCGCTCCGAAGCAGATCGCTCGGGTGCCGGCGACTCGGGCTCTAGTGGTGGTCGCTCACTGGCCATCCGTTCGCGATCCTACCCGGCATCATTGCCCTTCATTCGCCTCCCGGTGGGATCTGGATCACCGCCGTGTGACAATCCTCCACATGCAGCTCGAGCTGAGCGACGATCACACGCTGCTGCGCGATACGGTGCGCGAGTTCGGCGAGCAAGAGATCGCCCCCGTGGCCGAGGAACTTGACCGCACGAAGTCTTTCCCCTATGAGATCGTGCAGCGCCTGGCGGAGCTCGATTTGATGGGCATCCCGTTCCCCGAGGAATACGGAGGAGCCGGCGGCGACACGCTGGCCTATGCGCTGGTGGTGGAGGAGCTGGCGCGGGTCGACTCGTCGGTGGCGATCACGCTCTGTGCCCACACCTCGCTGGGCACACAGCCGATCTACCTCTTCGGCTCAGAGGACCAGAAGCAGGAATGGCTGCCGCAGCTTTGTAGCGGCGAACGCCTCGGGGCGTTCGGGCTGACCGAGCCCGAGGCTGGCTCGGATGCGGGCAACACCCAGACCCATGCCGTGCTCGAGGACGGCCAGTGGGTGATCAACGGCGCCAAGCAGTTCATCACCAACGCCGGCACGCGCATCTCCGGCGTCGTAGTGATCACCGCGCTGACCGGGCGCTCCGGCCAGGACGGAGCGGCCCACCGCGAGATTTCCAACTTCCTCGTTCCCAACGGCACGCCGGGATACGACCAGGGCCAGCCGTATCGCAAGATGGGCTGGAACGCCTCTGATACCCGACCGTTGACGTTCGACGACTGCCGCGTGCCGGCCGAGAATCTCCTCGGGCCGCGCGGGGCGGGCCTGCGCCAATTTCTGCGGGTGCTCGACATCGGGCGCATCGGCGTCGCCGCGATGGGCGTCGGTCTGGCGCAGGGAGCGTTCGAGCAGGCCCTGGCCTACGCCCGCGAGCGGCGCGCGTTCGGAACTCCGATCTCGAAGTTCCAGGCCATCCAGGCCAAGCTCGCGCGCGTGTCGACCGAGATCGAAGCCACGAGGTTGCTGGTGCACAAGGCCGCCTGGCTCAAGGACCGGGCGGCCGACTTCAGCCTGACCGCCGCCCAGGCCAAGCTCAAGAGTGGCCGACTCGCGGTGTGGGCAGCCGATGAGGCGGTCCAGATCCACGGTGGCTACGGGTACATCGAGGAGTATCCGGTGTGCCGCTTCTACCGTGACGCCAAGATCCTCACGATCGGCGAGGGCACCGACGAGGTGCAGGAATTGGTCATCGCCCGCGCCCTGGGGGCATGAGCGCCGGGCGGGCATTGGCGCTGACGATCGCCGCATCGGCTCTGCTCACGACCTTCCCGGCGGCCGCCGCGGCCCAGAACGGCGCCGCCCGGCTCGAGGGGACGTTCGCCCTGAGGGGCCGGGTGACGGTCGCGATTCACATCAAGGCCGAGCACCGAGGCCAGCACCTCGCGCGCGTCTGGAGCTTCACCCCGCTCTGCTCCGCCGGGCCCTGCGCCGATGTGCTCCTGACGCGACAGCGCGCGGGCGGCACCGACACGCTCACACTGCACAGCGTCTCGCCCGGCTACTACCGGGGCCAAAGCGCGTTTGCGGCGCCGCTCGGCTGTGCCGGCCAGCTACAGCCGAACGGCGAAACGGTTCATTTCACGATCACCGTCCGCGTCACAGCCGCCTCAAACTCCTCGGACGGCCTGATCGCCAGCACGATCAAGGCCACCTACACAAACCGCGTGCGCTCTAACAACACCAGCTGTGTGTTTCCCCCGAGCCACGACGCCGCCGTCTACGGGGGGACGCTGGCCAGCACGACCCCCACGGCGAGCGCCCGGCCCGCCGTCAGCGACCTATCGCCTGCGGGAAGTTGAAGTAGTGGTGGGGATCCACGCGGCGCTGGACCTCCACCAGCCGCGCGTAGTTTGAGGCGTAGTAGGCCTGGCGCCAATTTCGAAGCTGGGGGTCGATGTAGTTCTGGTAGGCCATCCCCGAGACGTGCCCGCGCATTGCGGCATACGTCTGATCGAGCCACGACGAGCCGCCGTCGTAGCTCAGATACTGGATGCACGCCGCCGTATTGCGGTGCACGAACGCCGTGGCCTGCGGCGAGACGCGATTGATCGCGCCGCCGTAGGAGTCGAACAGGATTGCCGCGGAGCCGGGCTGGCCCTGGCGCCGTTCGATCGCGCGCACGAGCACGTCGCGAGCGCCGGCCGACAAGGGCTTGTCTACGTAGTCGGACTTGGCGCGAAAGCTCGCCCGCTCGAGCATGCCTCCGGGCCGCGTGCCCCGGGTGTGACAGCTCTGAAGCGAGCGCCCCAGACAGCCCGCCCAGCGCACCTGCAGCGCGAGGTAGCCCTGGTCTCCGGTTTGCACCGCGGCGCCGCCCACGCCTGCCAGCCGACCGAGCAGGCGACCGAGGTCGCCGGACGGCCCGAGGTACTGCCCCGACACGAGCGCGTTCGGCCCGGTCTGGAGGTGAAACACGGAGCTCAGGCGGTCGTCGGCGTACGGGGCCCAGCGCAACCAGGCGTCGAGCGCCTCGGCGGCCGAGGACCACGGCCAGCTGACGGTGAACCACGACGACGCCCGCGGAAGCGGGTGCAGTCTGAGCTTGAGGCTGGTGACGACGCCGAAGTTCCCGCCGCCGCCGCCGCGCAGTGCCCACAGCAGATCGGCATCCGAGCTGCGATCGACCGTCCACAGCCGCCCGTCGGCGGTCACGATCTCGGCGCCGATCACGTTGTCAGTGGCCAGGCCGAACGCCCGTCCGGCGAGTCCCACGCCGCCCCCCAGCACGTGGCCGCCGATTCCCACCGACGGGCACGACCCGGCGGGGATCGTCGCCCCGGCCCCGGCCAGCGCGGAGTACACGTCGATCAGCTGTGCGCCGGCCCCGATCGTCGCCGTCCCCGCGCGGCGGTCGACGCTCACCCGCCGCAGGTTGCGCAGGTCGAGCACCACGCCGCCGGACAACGTCGAATACCCCGCGTAGCTGTGCCCGCCGGAGCGGGCCCGCATCGGGACGCCGTGCTGGACCAGCCAGCGCACGGCGTCCCTGACGTCCTGGCGGTCCAGCGGCCGCGCGACCGCGCGCGGAAGCACGGAGTCGAACCGCTCGTTGTAGACCTGCGCGGCTGCGGCGAAGCCGCGGGCACCGCGCTCGATCACCGGACCGCGGATCGCGGCGGCGAGCGAGCCGCGCGACGCGCCCCGGCCGGCCGCTAGGCGCGCCGCGGCGCGCGGATGGGCAGCCGCCGAGTGCGCGCAGCCGGTCGCCGCGACGGCGAGCCCCAGCCCCGCGGCCCCCGCTCCGGCCATGAACGCGCGGCGATCGATGCGCGTATCGGCGTCCCCGTCCACGCGCACAGCTTCTCAGCTCGCGCCCTCAGCGGGAAGGTGAGCGCCGCTCGGTGACGTAGGGCTCGAGCGCCGCGCGGAGCTCGGCGGGCCAGGGCACCTTCGTCATGGCGCGGGCGTCGACGCACACGTGGCGCAAGAAGCCGGTCGTGATCACCGCGCCCTGGCGGCGGACGGTGTACCTGCTCGTGAGCGAAGAGTCCGTCGGGGGGTCGAGCTCGACCGCGATCTCGAGCTCCTCCTCAAAACGCGCCGGCGCCAGGAAGCGGATGCCCGCCTCGGCCACGACCACATCGACGCCCGAGGCCACCATCTCGGTGTAGGAGCGCTCGAAGGCCTTGGTCAGCAGACCCGTGTGCGCCATGTCGAACCACGTCAGGTAGTGGCCGTTGAACACGTGGCCCTGCATGTCGCACTCCGCGTAGCGGACGTGAACGCGGATCGCGAATCGCTCGCTCACGGGCCTCCTAGGCCGGGGCCTGGGCGCCCACCGCTGCCGGCGCCACCCGCAGCGTCCTCAGCACGTGATCGACCGCCGCCAGCTGCAGCCGGCGCTCACGGCGGCCGCCGGCCACGACCACATACAGGCAGAGAGGTCGCCCCGAAGCGGTGAAGAAGTGCTGCGTGCCCACCTGATCGGGCCGAGGATGCGCCAGCCGCGACTCGCCAAATGCGGTCGGATCGAGCGGCAGCGGGATCCGGCCCGAGGCGAACAGCCCCCGGCCGGGCTCGAGCCCCTTCCCCGGCAGGTACTCGGCGAGCGCGATAAACGCTCCCGGGACCGGCATCACACCCGTGCTGCGGTCGCCGAACTCGCCGTCGCCGAGCACGAGCGGGAAGTTGCCGGCGTGCAGCCGGGCCGCGCGCCGACCGGCCGCCTGACCGGCAGCGGCGCGCGCGAACACCCGCCCGCTCCAGCCGGCCGGAAGCTCCACCCGCACCCCGTGGGCGTCGAGGGTCAAAGCAGCGCTCCAAGCAGGGCGCCGGCTCCGAGCGTGCCGGTCACCACCAGCCCGCCGAGCCGCGCCTGTCCCCGCCCCCGGGCCAGGCGCTCGTGCAGGTCGAACAGCGCCCGCGGGGTGCTCACCCGGGCGCCGGCCAGCAAGCTCAGGCCCCTGACCGCGCCGTAGCAGCCCATGACCGCCGCGCCGCGCGCGGGATCTCCTACCAGCAGCGCCGCCAGCAACGCCAGATAGGTGGCCGCGCTCGTGACCACGGTGCTCACTCCGCTTCCGAGCTGAACGCCGTAGCCCAGTCCGTAGACCCAGCCCCTGAACTCGTCGAGCCAGCGCTCGTCGACCTGGCGGCGAGGACCGGGGACGGAGCTCGTCATGGCGTCGATCGCCAAGGCCACAAGCGCCGCCGCCGCGAGCACGGCGAGCCGCGCGCCGCTTCCGACCCCGGCCCCGCCCGAGCCGCCCAGCAGCAGCGCACCGACCCAGCCGCCTAGCGCGCCGACCATCGCCCCGCCGGCGCTCGCGCCCAGCACGAACGCCGTGACGGTCACGCCCCAATGTCCTTGCCGGCCCCGCTCGCCGAGCGGGGTGATGCTGGCCAGCATCGACTCTCCTCAAGGTGACCACGTGGCCCTGATCGCGCCGACGACCGCGGCGACGCAACCGAGCACCAAGACCTCAGTCATCGCGCCCCCCTACTCATCCCGGGGATGCAGGCTCGGGTGATCGGCGCCGATCCCCGCCGCGGCCAGGCGCTCGTCGACCCGGCGCGCCCGCGCCGGAGCGGCCGACAGCCCCTCGTCGGCGATCGCGTCCGAGACCAGCGAAACCAGCCCCTCCCAGCTCGAGGCCGATCCCTCCCCCCGAATGTCGCCCTGCACCAGCACGAAGTACGGCGAGCCCGGCACGCGGTAGTCGCTCCAGGCCGCGGAGGACATCACCACCGGAACGCCAGCCGGCGCCAGCTTCCGCAGCCGGCTCGGCGACTCCCGCTCGGGTCCGTGGGTGACGATCACCGTCTGCACACCCGCGGCGAGCCGTCGCTCCCCAGACCGCTCCCAGAACGAGCCGCATACCGAGCAACCGCTCGAGAGAAACGCCAGCAGCGTCGGCGGCCCGGGCGCGCCGGAGAAGTCGAGGCTCACGGCATCGCCCTCGAGCGTCTGGCCCGCGATCGGAGCCGCGGCGGCCGTCCCCCGCTCCGCCTGCCGCCCGCGGCGGGCGCCGGGTTGGGGTATCGCATCGGCCTGACCGAGGCGCCGCAGGATCTCGGCGTGGCTTCGCAACAAGCCGGCCACCAACACCACCAAGACCACCAGCAGCACGGTCTCGATCGAAACAGGCGACATGGGTCCGTGGTATGGTGCACCGAGTGTTCACCGACGTCGGCGAGGCAGGGAGCGTGGCGCATCTGTCGATGCGCGAGGGACCGACGCGCACTATGGGGGGCGCCTCCATCTCCCGGCACGCCGTTGCCCAGCCCCTGCAGGCAGTCCATCTCGTGCCCGCAGACGGCGTTGTCGATCATCAGCGTGTCGTTGCAGCCCCAGCCTCCGATCGACGCCGGGTTCTGGCAGATCACGAGCCGGCACACCACGTCGCCGGTACCCCCGATCTGGGTGTTGCACTGCCCGTAGCGGAAGGTGTTGCAGGCCACCCGGCGCCGGTTGCAGTCTCCGTGCGCGCAGCGGCAGCCGCCGGCGAACGGCCGACCGGGAAAGTTGTTGCAGTCAAGGTAGTAGCGGACCCCCTCCTGCGAGCAGATACCCGAGCCGCTGTAGTGGGTGCATTTCCACCAGCCCGCGACGTAGGTGCCGGCGGGGCAGCGGTTGCTGCCCTGCTCCAGCTCGCAGCAGAACGCGGTATAGCCGTCGTTGCAGCGCGCGCCCGGGGAGCAGTCGCCGGGCCCGATCACCGCCCAGGCCGTCCCCGGCCGCACCAGGTAGCGGACGGGCGCCACGGCGAGCGCCGAGCCGGCGACCGCCGCCCGGGCCAGGGCGCTGCGGCGCGAGACGCGCCGCTCGAGCAGCGAGCCGATCGACAGCGCGAGGCGCTCCGCGAGCCCGCTCACCGCGAGCCCCCGGTCCAAGCCGACCACGCCAGGGGCAGCTCGGTGTAGGCGATAACCGTGGCGTACGCCGCGCCGGCCAGGCCGACGATCAGCGCCGCGGCTGTAATCGCCGGCCGCCCCACCAGCCACGGCACGCCGTGCGCGCCCCAGACCGCGGCGGCTATGGCCACCGTCGCCAGCGCCCCGCTCAGCAGCGACTGAGCGCCCGAGGCCGGCTCCGAGTGCCCGCCGAAGCAGCCGCACGGCGAGCGCCGCCGGGCGAGCACGAGCGCCAGACCGGAAAAGCCGGCATAGAGGACGCCGACCGCGGCGGCTGCGCCCGTCGACGGGCGCGCCAGACACCAAAGTCCCAGCGCCAGCTCCAGCAAAGCAAAGGCCCGCACAATCGCCGCCGGCGGCGCAAAGCCCAGCCCGGCAAGCGCATCCGCCGCCGCGCCGGGCGAGCGCAGCTTGGTCACCCCGGCCACGCAGAGCACGAGCGCGGCGAGCGCGAGGGGCGGCGTCAAGACATCCGGCACGTCTGGCTTAAACCCGCTCCCGGGTCTCAAGGATGCGGACGGCCGCGCTGGCGGGATCGATTTCTCGCGCCACGACGCGGTCCAGCAGCTCGCGAACCTCCGGGTCCTCCCGCACCGACTCCTCGAGCGTGCGGCGCATACGGTACGTGGCGATGGCCAGCACCTCGCTCATCAGGTTGCGCCGCCGGCGTTCGGACAGCGTCCCCTCGGCCTCGATGTGCGCCCTGTGCTCCGCCAGCTTCTCGCGCAACTCCTCGATCCCCTCCCCCCGCACGGATTCGGTCCGCACGATCGGCACCTCCCAGGCGCCCCGCGGCCCCAGGGCCAGGACGCCCTTGATTTCGCGGACCATGGTGTCGGTCAGGGGATGGTCGGCCTTGTTGACCACGATCACATCGGGGATCTCCATCACGCCGGCCTTGAGCGCCTGGATCGAATCGCCCGAGCCGGGCATCAGCACCAGCACCACGGTGTCGGCGTGATCGATGATGTCCACCTCGCCCTGACCCACCCCCACGGTCTCCAGCAGGACCACGTCGCGCCCCGAGGCGTCCATCAGCAGCGCCGACTGCAGGGCGGCCTCGCTCAATCCGCCGAGCGCGCCGCGGTTGGCCATCGAGCGGATGAACACGCCCGGGTCGAGGAAGTGGTCCGAGAGCCGGATGCGGTCTCCGAGCAGCGCCCCCTTGGTGAACGGCGAGGAGGGATCGATCGACAACACCGCCACGGTGCGCTCCTGCGCCCGCTCCAGCTTCGTCAGGGCGCCGAGCAGCGTCGACTTGCCGACGCCCGGGGGACCGGTGAAGCCCACGATCGCCGCGCGGCCGGTGTGCGGGTAGACCTCGCGCACCAGCGCCCAGCCCTCCGGGTCATCGTCCTCGACCAGCGAGATCGCGCGCGCCAGGGCGCGCTTGTCCCCTCTCATCAGGCGCTCCGCGAGCGCGGTGTCGGCGTCGGGCATCGTGCGACGAGCAATCATGCCAGGGCGGCGCACTACGATGCCGCCGTGGCACTGCGAAGTGTTGAACCGGCTGCCACGACTCCGGCGCAGGCGCGTAAGCCGCCGGCAGCGCTGCGCGGCGGGCCGCTGGCGTTCCTGCGCTTCGTCGTCGATCGTGGGCTGCTGAAGCCGGGCTATGTGCCGCTGGTGATCCGCTGGCTGTGGTTGAAGCTGCGCTGGCGGGGCCGCCTTCAGACCGACGGTCTGTGCTTCGTCGGCGGCTCTGTCAAGTTCGAGATCGGCCGCAACGCCAAGCTCGAGCTCGGCCGCTGGTGCTGGATCGGGCAGGGATGCAAGCTGCGTGTGCACGAGGGCACGGTGTCGATCGGCGCCAAGTCGGTGATGGGACAGGAGTGCACGATCTCCGCCTACCAGCACGTGTCGATCGGCCGGGAGTGCATCGTCGCCGACAGGGTCATGATGATCGACTTCGACCACGGGATGGTGGAGGTGGAACGGCCGATCCGCGAACAGGGCATCTACAAGCGCGACGTGAGAATTGGCCACAACGTCTGGCTGGGCTACGGGGCCTGCGTGCTGCGCGGCGTGAAGATCGGCGACAACTCGGTGGTCGGCACCTACGCCGTGGTCAACAAGGACCTTCCCGACAACTCCGTCGCCGGGGGCATCCCGGCGCGGGTGATCAGGATGCGCGAGGCGCCCAAGACCTTCCGCTGGGTCGACTGAGCTGACGGTGCTACCGATGTTGCGTATAACGCGACGGAGGTAGCACCCTCACGCCCCGCACACGGCGACGAAGTCCAGGGCCTCATCCAACGGCGCGTCCCGGAGCACGAAGTCGCGCGCCCTAATGGCCGGAGTGAAGCGGTCGTAGAACGCCTGCGTGACCCCCAGGCGCTTGTGGACCGCGTCCCACCCCAGCTTCAGCGCCACGGCGTGAGCCTTCAGCTTGCGGGCGTGGTACACGCCAAGAACCCTCACCGACCCGAACGTCCCGCCGCACAGCTTCGCGAACTCCTCGTGACGGTACTCGCGCAGATGCCAGGGGTTGCCGGAGTGCTCGGCGCCGGGCGGCGCCAGCGTCAACACGTTGGGGGTGGAGATGTAGGCCACGCCGCCCTGCGCCAGCAGCGAGCGGAAGTGCTCGAGCACGCGGGGCGGGTCGAGCACGTGCTCGATCGTCTGCAGGAACACCACCGCGTCGCAGCTCTGGGGATCGCCGTAGGTCTCGACCAGGCCGCGCTCGAAGCGCAGGTTCCCCCGCGCGTAGCGCAGCCGGGCGTGCGCGTGCGCCTCGGGGTTGGCGTCGACCCCCACGACGCTGGCCGCCGCTCGCGCGAGCACCTCGGAGCCGTAACCCTCGCCGCAGGCCATGTCGATCACGCGCTTTGCGCGGACCCGGTCCGCGATCCACTCGTAGACGGCCAGGTGCCGGCGGTACCAGTAGTTCTCGGCCGGGACGTCGGGCAGCGTGCGCTCACCGGTCAGCTCGAGCGGAGGTACTCCCGTCGGCTGGTTCCCTTGAACGTGAGCGTTCATCGGGCGCAAACTAGCGGGTAGAGTCCTCCGCGCCATGGAGGCGCTCCGCAGCGCGGATGAGATCCGCGACGTCAACACCCGCTATCACGACGTTGCCGCGCCGGGCTACGACTCGAAGTGGGGCATCGACTTCGGCGAGGTGGGCAAGGGCCAGGTGGTCGGCAAGCTGCGCAAGGCGCTGGGCCCCGAGCTCGACGCGGGTTATGAGCGGGCGCTGGAGATAGGCGCCGGCACCGGTTACTTCAGCCTCAACCTGCTGCAGGCCGGTCTCGTCGCCGAGGCCACCTGCACGGACATCTCCCCGGGGATGGTGGCCATGCTGTCCGCCAACGCCGGCCGGTTGGGGGTGGCGGTCAACGCTACGCGGGCTGACGCCGAGTCATTGCCGTTCGCCTCCGAGACCTTCGATCTGGCGCTGGGGCACGCCGTGCTCCACCACCTGCCAAACCTCTCGAAGGCGTTCGCCGAGCTGCACCGCGTGCTGAGGCCCGGAGGCAGGATCGTGTTCGCCGGCGAGCCTTCGCGAATCGGTGACCGGCTGGCGTCCGTGCCCAAGCGCGGCGGGGGCACCGTGGCCCCGCTGTGGCGGACGTTGATGCGCGCCCGGGCCCTGCGGGGCGGCGAGAACGACGGCGGCCACGGCGATGATCATGGGCTCGAGGGCGCCGTCGACATCCACGCCTTCGCCCCCGCGGATCTCGCCCGCTACGCCCGCCAGGCCGGCTTCGCCGAGGTTGAGGTGCGAGGCGAGGAACTGGTCGCCAACCTGTTCGGGTGGTTCAACCGCGCACTGGAGGCCACCGCCGAGCCCGACGACGTCCCGATGCTGTGGCGGCAGTACGCCTACCACGGCTACCTGCTGCTCCGGCGCCTCGACGAGTACGTGCTAGAGCCGCGCCTGCCGCCGGCGATCTTCTACAACCTGCTGCTGAGCGCCCGCAAGCCATGAACGTGGTTCCGCCGGCGCACATGTGCGCCGGCGCCGGGCCGATCATGATCGGCCCGGGGGGTCGGCACATGTGCCGACCCCGGATGACGCGGGCGCCGCGCGTGGGGCGAGGCCGGATGCTGAGCGCGCGAGCGCCCGCGCCCTCCATAGACTCTTTCTTACATGGCCGAAGACGAGTTCCCGCTGTTCCCGCTGGGCATCGTCGCGCTGCCGAGCGAGCTGATCCCGTTGCACATCTTCGAGGAGCGCTACAAGACAATGATCAACTTCTGCCTGGAGCGCGAGCGGGAGTTCGGGATCGTCTGGCTGTCCGACGACGGCCTGCGCCAGGTGGGTTGCGCGGTGCGAATCGAGCAAGTGCTGGAGCGCATGGAGGACGGGCGCATGAATCTGCTGACGCGCGGCACGCGAGCCTTCAGGGTGCTCGAGCGCCAGGCCCACCTGCCCTATCCCGCCGGCGTGATCGAATTCGTGCAGGACAAGCCGGAGAGCATCGACCCGCGCCTGGCCGAAAGCGCCCACGAGGCCTACGCCGAGCTCGTCAAGCGCGCCACCGACCGCGAGCCAGACGAGCAGGAGCTCCGGGAGATGGGCGCCTACGCCATGGCCGCCACCGTCGACTTCGGCCTCGACGCCAAGCAGGGCCTGCTTGACCTGCGCTCCGAGAACGCCCGCCTGCGCCTGGTCACGCGTCTGTTCCGCGCGGCGATGAAGCGCCTCGATTTGGTGGACAAGGCCCAGGAGCGCGCGCGCTCCAACGGCAAGGTCCGCTTCGGGGCCTAGGCGTTGTAGAGCACCATCGCCACCCCGAACACCACGCAGTAGGCGGCGAACGGGTTCAGATTCCCGCGCCGGAAGTAGCGCATCAGGAAGTGGACGGTGACGACGGCAAACACCGCCGCGGTGGCTGCCGCCAGCAAGGCGTAGCCGCGGATCCCGTTGCCGTTGGGGCCCGTCAGGTCACTGAGCTTGAAGACGCCGGCGGCGAGGATGATCGGGGTCGCTAGCAGGAACCCGAACCTAGCCGCATCTTCGTTGTCGAGCCCCCGCAGCAGCCCCGCGGCCATGCACATGCCGTCACGGCTGATGCCCGCGATCAGCCCGGCCGACTGCGCGACGCCGATGCCGACGGCCTCTTTGTAATCGAGCGTCTCGAGCTTGCGCCCACCCTCGCGATTCAGCCCCTCCTCGCGCGCCAGCTTCCGGACCTCGGCGCGCTGGCGCAACCGCTCTGCGGCGAACAGGATCAATCCGTTGATGATCAGGAAGATCGCCGCCACCTCCGGCTTTGCCGTGGCGGTTCTTGCGACGTGCTCGAGCGCAACGCCGAGGATCCCGGTGGGGATGCACGCGATCAGGATCAGCCACGCCAGGCGTTCGGTGGGGGTCTCGATCCGCCGTTTGGCGATCGTCCTCAGCCCCGCACCGATGATCTCGACCCAGTCGCGCCAGAAGTAGATCAAGAGCCCGACGGCGCTGCCGACATGCAGCATCACGATGAACGCCAGCCAGGCGTTCTCGGCCCCACTGGACTGGTATTTGACCAGCTCGCTCCAGCCGAACAGCTTCGGGAACAGGACCGTATGCCCGAGGCTCGAGACCGGGAATAGCTCCGAGATTCCCTGGAGCGCCCCGAGCACGATCGCCCGGAAGGCGTCGAACCCGTGGGTGAGGGCCATTGCGAGCATGAGCGGCGGGGAACCCTACCCACCCCGGTGAAGAGAGGTTAAGCCTAAGCGCCCTCTTAGCCGCTGAGCCCACAGGGCCCCTGCGCCGCCTGCACTGCGAACAGCTCCAGCTGCGCCAGCTCGGAGTGCTGGCGGGCCGCCGTGTCCGGAAACGTGAGTGTTCCAGCCTGGAGCCTCACCCTGTAGCTCGCGACGCTGTGGGCGCTGGCCAGGAAGCGGACCCCCTGCTTCACGTCGTTGCTCAACAGCGTGGCCAGGTCACGCGCCTCGAGCAGCATCTTGTCCGGCAGCGGCTTGGCCGGGCCGCGGTTGCAGCGGATCGTGCCGCCGTCGTTGACCAGCAGCGTCAATTTGCTCGGGGCGCCGGTGCGGGTCATCAGAAAGAGGTCGGGCGCCTGCACGTTGAGGCAGCCCGTCAGCGACGCGGCGAGGCTGGCGATCCCCAGCGCGGCGAGGCGGCGAGACATGGCCCCATCGTGACGCATCGGGGCCTACGTACAATCAGCACATCGAGGCGATCGACGAGGAGGGCTGAGTGGTGACTGTGGCGACCAAGCGCCTGTTGACAGTGACCCATCAGGCCGGGGTGGCGACACTTATGCTCAATCGGCCCGAGCGGCGCAATGCGCTCTCGCTGGAGATGATGGGAGAGGTGATCGCCGCGCTCGGGGAGCTCGAGTCCGACCCGGCGGTGCACGTCGTCGTTCTGGCCGCCACCGGGCCCGCATTCTGCGCGGGCCACGATCTCGAGGAGATGGTTGGGCTCGATCTCGAGCGCTACCAAGAGGTGTTCGCTGTCTGCACGCGGATGATGAATGCCATCCACGATCTGCCTCAGCCCGTCATTGCCCGTGTGCACCGAGTTGCCACAGCCGCCGGCTGTCAGCTCGTCGCGGCCTGTGATCTGGCGGTGGCGAGCACGGAGGCCAAGTTCGCCACGCCCGGCGTGAAGATCGGCCTCTTCTGCTCCACGCCGATGGTGGAGGTCAGCCGCGCGGTCGGCCGCAAGCGGGCGCTTGAGATGTTGCTGACCGGAGCGCCGATCGACGCCCACACCGCCGCCGATTGGGGGCTCGTCAATCGCGTCGTAGCTCCCGAGGACCTGGAGCCTCAAACGGACGCCCTGGCCAGGCAGGTCGCAGACGCCAGCCCGCTGACCGTCGGGATCGGCAAGCGCGCCTACTACCGCCAGATCGATCGCGATCTGGCCGGAGCCTACGAGTACTCCCAAGAGGTCATGTCGCATAACGCCACGGCCGAAGACGCGCAGGAGGGAATGTGCGCGTTTCTTGAGAAGCGCCGGCCGGTGTGGCGCGGGCGCTGAGGCTTCCGGCCCGCTAGTCGACGATCACTGCCGCTCCGCCGCGCCGGGGATCGCCGCCGCCTGAGAACCTGCTGTCCTCCGCGCGTGCCGCGGCCTGCACGCCGCCGAAGAACAGGTTGCGCTCGCGGAAGCGGCTGATCGCCTGACCGGCAGACTCGAGCGCCGAGGTGTCGATCCCCGGCTCGGCGTAGACCACGCCGTCTTCGTAGTGAACGCGCGGCGCCTGCACCGCCTGGCCGGCTTCCATTCGCTCATCGATCACGCGGACGATCGTTTGCAGGATCGCCGAACGGATGCGGTTCGACCCGGCGCTTCCCAACACGAGCTCCGGCCAGGACCCGTGCATGACCACGGTGGGAGCCATCATGCTCGGGAGCCGCCTTCCGGGCGGGTGGCGGTGGAATCCGAGCGGGTTCAGGTCCTGCTCGCCCAGCATGTTGTTCAGGTGCACGCCGGTGCCCGGCACGACGATTCCCGAGCAGGAGCCGTTGGAGCAGGTCACGGAGCAGGCCCACCCCTCGCGGTCGAGCACGGCGACGTGGGTGGTCGAGCCGAGCGGGCCGCCCAGGAAGCGCTCCACGAACCCGGGCTGGTCGAGCCCGGCCATGAACTCGGGCGTACGCAGCGCCTGCGTTTGCTCCATGACCATCACGATCTCGGCCACGGTTGGCGCGCCGCGCGCCTCGGCCTCGAGGTCGGCGAGCGCGTGGGCAATCAGGATGCCGCCCGCGGACGGGGGCGGGTTGGTGAGCACCCGGCGACCGCGGTAGGCGACCTCCACCGGCCGGCGCCGCTTGACCTCGTATGCCGCGAGGTCCTCCGCGCCCAGCGTGCCACCACGGGCGGTGACCCAGTCGGCGATCGCCGCTGCGATGTCGCCGCTGTAGAACGGCGCCGCGCCCTCGGCACCGAGACGCTCCAGCGCGTCCGCGAGCTCCGGCTGGCGGACCACGCCGCCGACGCCCAGAAGCTCGCCGTGCGGCGCGAACAGCGCCGCGGCCTCCGGGGTCGAGGTGACGATGTCGCCCAGGATCTTGACCACGTAGGCCTGTTGCGGGGCGAGCTCCACGCCCTCCCGCGCCAGCGCCGCGGCGGGCTCGATGAGTTCCGCCAGGGGCACGCGCCCGAACTGCTCGGAGGCCGCGCAGATCCCCGCCGGCAGGCCATACGTCCCCACCGAGGCGGCGCCGATGTTGAACACCTGGATCGCGTCGCCGAACGAGACGCTGATGGGCACGAGCTCGGCGCGCTGGGCGGGGGCGCCCGCCCGTCCAGACTCGACTCCCCGCCCCGGGGCCTCGACCGCCCGCCCCGGGGGCTCCACCCCCCCGCCCGCAGCCTCGACCCCCCGCCCCGGGGCCTCGACGAAGAAGTCCAGCAGCGTCGGTTCCTGGCCCGGCGCGACGACCAGCATGTAGCCGCCCGCCCCCAACCCCGTGAGCAGCGGCTCGCAGGCGAACGAGGTCAGCATCGCCGCCAGCGCGGCGTCCACCGCGTTGCCCCCGCCGCGCATCACCTCGGCACCGGCCCGGGCGCTCCGCGGGTGCCCCGCCGCCACGACGCCGAGCTGGTGCCCGGCCACGGTTCGGCCTATCTCCGCGGAATGAATTCCGGTACGTCGAACTCGGTCGGGGCGCGGCGACCCGGCCGATCGCGATCGCGATCGCGTACTCGGCTGACGCGCGGCTCGCCGTGAGGCTCGCGCAGCACGCCCTCGCGCCAGTCGCGCGCCGGAGCCCGTTCGGCCTCGGTCCGCCGCCGCCGCGGCTCGCCGAATCCTGTCGCCACAACCGTCACCCACACCTGGTTCTCGAGCTTATCGTCGACCATCGCGCCGAAGATGATGTTGGCGTCCGGGTGCGCTGCCTCGGCCACCGCCTTGGCGGCCTCGTTTACCTCCCACAGCGAGAGGTCGGGGCCACCGGTGATTGAGAGCAGAATCGAGCGGGCACCCTCAACGCTCGTCTCGAGCAGCGGCGAGGCCACCGCCTGCTCCGCGGCGTCGAGCGACCGGCGCTCGCCGGCGCCCATGCCGATTCCGAGCAGCGCCGGGCCGGCGCCAGACATGATCGTCCGCACGTCGGCGAAGTCGAGATTGATGAGGCCCGGGAGCGTGACCAGATCGGAGATGCCTTGCACGCCCTGCCGCAGGACGTCGTCCGCGACGCGGAAGGCCTCAACCATCGATGTGCCTCGCTCAAGCACCGACAGCAGCCGATTGTTGGGCACCACAATCAGCGTGTCGACCTCGTCGGAGAGCGCTGCGACGCCGGCATCGGCCTGGTCGCGCCGCCGCGAGCCCTCGAACTGGAACGGCTTGGTGATGATGCCGACCGTCAGCGCGCCCAGCTCGCTAGCGATCCTCGCCACCACGGGGGCCGCACCGGTGCCGGTGCCGCCGCCCGCGCCGGCGGCGATGAAGACCATGTCCGACCCGCGCAGCATGGCCTTGATGCGGTCGTGCTCCTCGTGCGCCGCACGACTGCCCAGCTCCGGGTCCGACCCCGAACCCAGTCCGCGGGTGACCCCGCCGCCGATGTGCAGAGTGTCGTGAGCTGCGCAACTCTGAAGCGATTGCAGGTCGGTGTTGATCGCCAGGAACTCGACACCCTCGATCTCTGCCTCCACCATCCGGTTTACGGCGTTGACGCCGGCGCCGCCGACGCCAACCACGCGCAGCAGTGGCGTGGTCCGCGGCTCGTTGAGGCTACTGGCCGCGGCGAACGCCGACGCCGAGCGCTCGGGACGGGCAAAGGCGTCCGGCGGCTCGGCGCGCGGGCGGTCGAGCACGTTCTCCGGGATGTCCGCAGAGAACGCGTGCCGCAGGCGCTCCTGGGGCGATGGGACGTGGGCGGGCTCCTTCACCTCGGTCGGCTCCGCGGGCTCGCGCCGCGCAGTGTTATGACCTACTGGCGAGGGCGGACCCTCAGGCACGAGCGGACGCGAGGTCTGGCCAGCCTGTTCGTCGGCGCCGGCTTCGTCTGAAGCGGCGGGTCCTTTGTCTGGCGCGGCTGGCTGGGGGTCCTCTGCGGTCTTGCGGAACAGGGCGGCTAGCGGGCCCTCACGCATGCTCGCGCGCTTACCGGTTGGCATTTGAGAGGACCTCCTTCGCGAGCTGCCTGTAGCTATGGGCGGCCAGGCCGTCGGGGTCGTACTTGAGCACCGACATGCCCTTCACGGGCGCCTCGGCGAACCGTATCGTCTTGCGGATCCTGGAGGCAAAAACCCGATCGCCGAAGTTCTCCTCAAGCAGCTCGATCGCCTCCTTCGCGTGCAGCGTGCGCGTGTCGACCAAGGTCGGGACGATTCCCTCGATGTCGACGTCCGGGTTCAGGTTCTCCCGGATCATCGCCAGCGTGTTCTGAAGCTGGATCAGGCCGCGCATCGACAGATATTCGCACTGCACCGGGACAATAACCTTGGTGGCGGCGGTAAGGGCGTTGATCGTCAGGAGGCCCAGGCTGGGCGGCGTGTCGACCAGCATGAAGTCGTAGTCAGCGTCGATCTCCTCGAGCGCCTTCTGCAGCTTGCGCTCACGGCCGATCATCGTCGACATCGCGATCTCGGCCCCTGCCAGGTCGATCGAGGCGCAGGCCATGTCCACCTCCCGGCGGACGATCACGTCTCGGATCGGCAGCCCGTGCACCAGGACGTCGTACATCGAACGCTCGAGCGTGTCGGGGTCGATGCCCTGTGACATCGTCAGGTTGCCCTGCGGGTCCATGTCCACGCACAGGACGCGGTGGCCTTCCTCGGCGAAGGCGACGGCCAGGTTGAGGGTGGTCGTTGTCTTGGCGACGCCGCCCTTCTGGTTGGCGAGCGCAATCACCTTGGCGGAGGCAGTCACGGAAGGCTCCAGGGGTTCGGGAACTCCATACGCGGTGACTATTCGCACACGCGCTCAAGAATCCTCCGCTGGGCGCGGCGAATCCGGGCTGGGAGCCCTCCCATCGGGCACCCAGTCAGAGCCCTCGCGCGCCGCTGGGGGCATCGAATCGAGGCGCATCGTATGTTTCTCGCGTGCTCGGACTCCTGAAACACCGGCTGATCTTCGTCACCGGGAAGGGCGGGGTCGGCAAGTCGACGGTCGCCACCGCACTGGGGCTGCTGGCGTCGCGCCGCGGCATGCGGACGATCGTGGCCGAGCTTCAGAGCCAGGAGCGGGTGCAGAGCACGTTCGACCATCAGGCCGAGCACTTCGTCGAAGTCGAGCTCGCGCCCCGGCTGTTCACGATCTCCATCGATCCGCAGCACGCGATGGAGGAGTACCTGCGCGTCAAGACCGGGCCGGTGGGTCACGCGCTGGGATCGAGTCGGTTGTTTCACGCTTTCGCCATGGCCACGCCCGGGATGCGCGAGTTGCTGAGCATGGGCAAGATCTGGGAGCTGGCCCAGTTGCAGCGACGGACGCGTGGCGCGGCGCCGTACGACCTGGTCGTAGTCGACGCGCCCGCCACCGGCCACGGTGTCGGGCTGCTGCGCACGCCCAAGACGTTCGCGGAGATTGCTCGCGTCGGACCGATCGCGCATCAGGGCAAGACGATCGCCTCCACGATCGCCGATCGTGAGTTCACCGGTGTGGTGGCGGTGGCCACGGCGGAGGAGATGCCCGTCAACGAGACGCTCCTCTTGCGCGACGAGCTGGCCCGCGACCAGCTACAGCTCGATGCGGTGATCGTCAACGCCGTGTACCCGCCCCGCTTCGACGAGCGGCAGGTGGCCAGCGTGGAGCGGGCGCTCCGCGGCGAGGTCTCGCCCTTGGCGCGCGGCGCGCTGCGCGCCGCCCTATCCGAGCACGCCCGCGGCGAGACGCAGCGTTCGCAGCTGGAGCGCCTGAGCGCCGGGCTCAGCATGAACGGTCGCCTCTTGGAGCTGCCGTTTGTGTTCTCGGAGGAGGTCGGACTGGCGGAGCTCGGGCGGCTGGCGGACGCGCTCGAGGCCGGGCTGTCGTGAGCGTCGCTCGCCTGCTGGACGGCAAGCGGGTGTGTGTGTGCGGCGGCTCGGGTGGCGTCGGCAAGACGACCACCTCGGCCGCGATCGCCCTCGGGATGGCCGCGCGGGGGGCCAAGGTGGCGGTTGTGACGATCGACCCCGCCAAGCGCCTGGCCAATGCGCTGGGGCTCGAGGAGCTCGAGAACGAGCCACGTCGCGTCGAGCCGGAGCGGCTGCAGGTGGCCGGGTTCGAGGTGCAGGGTGAGCTCTGGGCGATGATGCTGGACCCCAAGCGGACATTCGATGAGCTGATCGACCGGGTCGCGCCCGACCCCACGCGGGCCTCGGAGATCAAGGCCAACCGCGTCTACCGAGAGCTCTCGAGCGCCGTCTCGGGCTCGCAGGAATTCACCGCGGTGGCGAAGCTGTTCGAGCTCCACCGCGAAGCCGACTTCGACCTGCTGGTGCTGGACACGCCGCCCTCGCGCAACGCGCTCGATTTCCTGGACGCCCCGGGCCGGCTGACCTCATTTCTCGAGGGCCGGGCGCTGCGCGCTTTCATTCGTCCAACCGGCTTCGGGATGAGAGTGCTGGGACGCGGGGCCCAGCCGCTGCTGCAAGCGCTCCGACGGGTCACGGGAGTGGACCTCGTGACCGACCTCTCGACGTTCTTCGGCCTGCTCGGTGAGATGACCGAGGACTTCAGCCGCCGGGCGGCCGAGGTGCAGGACCTGCTGAGCGCCCCGAGCACCGCGTTCGTGCTCGTAACCTCGCCCCAGCGTGTCTCGATCGACGAGGCGATCTGGTTCAGGCGAACGCTCGAGCACGGCGGCCTGCCATTCGCAGGGGTCGTCGTCAACCGTGTGCACCACGACATGCTCGGCGACCGCGAGCCGGCCGACCTCAACGAGGCGCTGTCGCAGACCGTCGAGCCCCAGCTGGCTCGCGCTGTGGCCCAGAACTTCCACGACTACCACGTGCTCGCGCGCCGTGACCGGCACAACATCGCGCGGCTGCGTTCAGAGCTAGACGGCCGTCCTCTGCTGCTGGTGCCGCAACTCGATGACGACGTCCACGATCTCAGGGGCCTGGCCCGCATGCACCGCTATCTGTTCGCCTCCGAAGAGGAGCGCGAGCGGATCATCGCCGATGTCGTGGCCTGAGGGCCGATCACGCCCCAGCTGGCTCGAGAACATTGCGCGGATCGCTCCAGCTCGCCCACTCGAGGAGCAGCGGCTGCCACTGCTCGCGGTCGAGGCCCGCGCCATCCCTGACGAGCTCGAGGCGCTCCTCGTGCAGCAGCTCCCACACCGCCTGCTCGGCTAGGGCCAGGCGCTCGCTGGCGCGGGACGCACGGCCGAGCGTCACCGTCTCGCCCAGCTTGAGCGGAGCGGCTTCAAGCAGCCGCCGTTTGAGCTCCGCGAGGGGCGAGGCTTCGGCGGCGGCCTCCAGCACGCTGGCGGTGACGTCCTTTCCCGAGCGGGTCACGATCGACCAGCCGCGCCCCATGCCGCGCTCGTCGGCGGCCACCTTCCGAGCCTCGTAGATCGTCAACTGGGTCTTTTCGCGCGTCCACTCGCGCTCGTCGAGCACGATCGGCCGGTCCGCGACCCACCGCGCGACGAAGCGCTCGTGCAGCTCCTGCTCTGAGAGGTTGAATGCCCGCGCCAGGCGCGGGAAGCGGCGCAGCTCGAGGTGAAACACGACGCCATGAGCTTTACAGCTCTAGCTCAAGCCTCAACCGGCGCCGCCTCCTCCAGCAAATCGTCGGCGAGCGCGCGGACATCGAACTCCAGGTGCCCGCAGATCATGTCCCGCAACAGCGCGCGAAGATTTTCGCCGAGCTCCTCGACGAGCGCGTCGGCCCCAGGCTCCTCCTGCCCCAGGCCGGCGATCACCGCCCGCTCCAGCGAGATTCCGGCCGCCGTTCGCTCCGCCAGGCCGCCGCGGTCCGACGGCTGGGCGCAGATCGCCGCCAGCCGCGGCGCCAGGCGCCCGCTGCTCGGGCCCTCGGGCTCCAGCAGCGCGCGCAGTGCCAGCAGGTAGTCGGTCAAAGCTTCGAACACCGCCAGCCGCTCACAGCCCATCTCGAATCGGGACAGTGCCCAGGCGAGCTCTCCGGACGCGGGCGTGCGCTTGGCGATCAGGTTGAAGAAGCCACGCAGCTCATCCTCGTGTTCCGCCGTGACCATCGTCGTGAACCGCGGGCGGCCGCTGCCGCCCAGCGGGACCGCCCGCCACGTCCCTCCGTCTGACCGGGCCCAGGCGAGCGGCCCGAGCGCGTAGCCGCCGCGGTCGAACAGGCGCAAGGCCTTGAGCAGCCGGCTGAAGCGTGACCGCGCGTCCGACACCGGGGGCGGCAGCGCGCGGTCCTGGACGATGGACAGCACCGCCAGCACGTTTGGGTCCTCGCCCTCCCCCCAAACGGCATCGGGTGGGGCATCGGGCAGCGTCTCGCCACGGACCAGCGACAGCCCGTCACCGAACGGGAGCTCGCTCGTCTCTTCGTCGAGCGCCACTCCGAGGACGGGCGTGATCACCGTGTTCAGGCAGCGCCCTTCGTAGAGCGCGCGCTCCAGTTCCTCGTATGCCACCTCGAAGCGACGGGCCTCGAAGCTGAACTGGCTGCGCTCCTCGAACACCGCTCCCAGGAAGAGCTTCAGCGCCGCGTCACCGCGGGCGCGTGGCTCCGCGGGGATCCGCACTTCACCGCGCTGGCGGAGGTATGCCCCTACGCTCTCGAGCTCCGACAGCGCGCGGACGGCGGCGGTATAGGTGGGGAGCGTCCGCAGCAGCCCGAGCCGATCGTCGATGAACCGATACGTGAGCGGGCGGTAGCAGTACAGAAGCGTGCGACCCCCACGCTCCTCGGTCACCTCGAACGGGATCTCGGCACCGTCGGCCGTCTCGGCTTGCAGACGCGCGGCCGCGTCGCCTGTGAACGCCTCGAGCGTCGCGTGAAGGGTTGAGTTGCGCACGGCGGCGGTTTCGTCCTGGACAGGCGCGGTCCTCCCGGCGGGCGGCGGCTTGCAGGCGAGTGGTCCCGCGCTAGACGTTCTCGCCTGGCGGTTCAGCGAGGTGCCGCGGCCGGGCGCTCGATCTCCGCCAGGTGCTCGACATTGGCCGCGTCATCGACGTCCTGGCTCGAGGCTCCGGCGAACCACGCGTCTAGGATCTCTTCGAGCGTCGCCGGCGAGGTCAGCCGCAGGCTGAGCGCGAGCACATTGGCGTCGTTCCAGCGCCGCGCCCCTTCGGCGGTCTGCGCATCAGCGCAAAGCGCGGCGCGGACTCCGGGCACCTTGTTCGCGGCGATCGAGGCGCCGGTGCCCGTCCAGCAGGCAACGACCGCCTGCTCGGCGCGCCCCTCGGCAACGTCCCTGGCCGCGGCTTCGCTGGCCCACGCCCAGTCCGGACGCTCATCCTCGCGGTAGGCCCCGTGCGGCACGGGCTCGTGGCCACGCCGGCGAAGCTCCTGTGGAAGTTCCGCCGCGACGCCAGTCAGCTCGTCGGCGGAGATCGCTATGCGCACGCGGGCCTCAGGCGAGAGCGACTACCGGCGCGGCCTCGGACGTCTCCGGCTCCTCCGCCGGCTCCTCACCGCACAGCCACTCGCGGCCGTAGCGGCGCATGTCCTCGACCAACGGCACCAGCGCGCGCCCCTTTTCAGTGAGGGCGTACTCGACGCGCGGCGGCACCTCGGGAAAAGTCTGGCGCACGACGATGCCTTCCTCCTCGAGCGCCCGCAGCCTCAGCGACAGCGTCCGCGGACTGATGCCCTGAAGCGAGCGCTCGAGCTCACAGAACCGCGACCGGCCCTCGGCCAGGTCGCGGATCACCAACATCGTCCACTTGCCGCACACGACCTCCGCGGTCCGGCAGACAGGACATGTGTCATTTGAAGTCATCGCACAGTCGAGTCTAGCGCAATGCTTCATTGAGTAAAGCGAGGCGCAGACCCGCGCGCGCACATACCATCAGGGACACGAGAAAGAGTCCGGGGCACTTGCCCGTAGGACCTCGCGCTAGCGGCGTCCTACGGGTAAGGCCCCCGGGCTCCTTCTACGCCACGTCCCGCAGCTTCTGTGCCTCAGCCAGCGACTGAAGCTTCTTGAGCGACTGATTCTCGATCTGCCGGATCCGCTCGCGCGTGACGTTGAAGGTACGCCCGACTTCGTCCAGGGTCCGTGGATGCTCGCCGCCCAGGCCGTAGCGCAGCTCGAGCACGCGGCGCTCACGGTAGCTAAGGTTCTCGAGCGCCTCGCGCAGTGCCTCTTTGGTCAGGATCTCCGCCGCGCGCTCGTACGGCGACTCCGCGCGCTCGTCGGCGATGAACTGCCCGAACTCGGACTCTTCCTCGTCACCGACGGGCTTCTCGAGTGAGACCGGCGCCTGCGCGGAGCGCTTGATCGACTCCACTTCCTCGGGCTCGATCCCGGTCACCTCGGCGATCTCCTCGGCGGTCGGCTCACGGCCCAGCTCGGTCACCAGCTTGCGCTCGGCGCGGCCGATCTTGTTGAGCTTCTCCACGACGTGGACCGGAATGCGGATCGTGCGCGCCTTGTCGGCTAGCGCCCGAGCGATCGCCTGCCGGATCCACCAGGTGGCGTAGGTCGAGAACTTGAAGCCTTTGCGGTAGTCGAACTTCTCGGCAGCGCGTACCAGCCCCAGCGTTCCTTCCTGGATCAGATCCAGGAACGGCAGTCCCTGGTTGCGGTAATTCTTGGCGATGGAGACGACCAGGCGCAGGTTGGACTCGACCATCTTCTGCTTGGCGTCGAGGTCGCCGCGCTCGATCCGCTTTGCGAGATCGACCTCCTCCTGGGCCGTCAGCAGTCGCACCTTGCCGATGTCCTTCAGGAACAGCTGAAGGGAATCGGTGGTCATGTCGGGCTTCAGATCGAGCGTCGTCTTCGGCTTGCGCCGCCCGCGCTTGTCAGGCGCGCGCTCGACGTCCGCTGCCGCTATGGCCGGATCGAGTTCCTCCACCAGCTCGATTTCGGCGCGCTCGATGAACCCGTGGAGCTCCTCAACGTCGGCCTCGTCAAGGTCCAGCTCGGCAACTGCTCCCGCCACCTCCGCATACGTGAGGACTCCGAGCTGTTGGCCCCGATTCATCAGCCCCTTGATTTCTTCGAGTTCCTGCAGTTCAGCTACTGACATCAGATCTCATTTGTTGGTCGTGACTCCCGCGAGGAGATTTAGCAGGCGTCTCCGTCTCGGCCATCGGATCCCGCCGGCGATAGGCGTAGACCCGCAACTCCAGCACACGCAGGAGTATAGGCGCGGCGTATTAGAAGCCATACGTAGAACCGCGCAATTGGTTTCAAAGTTTGGGCCTCGCTTCAAGCCGCGAGCACGTCGGCACACCAGGTGCGCGATCATGTGGGGCGATGAGCGAAGAGCGTCCGCCGGAGATCCTCGGCTCGCTTCCGCGCACCCGCCCTCACCGCCGCAGCAACAAGCGCCGCGGGGTCTCCGGAAATGCGCCCGCCGGTACCGAGCCGGCGTCGAATGCGGCCTCGAAACCGCAAGCGAGTGCCAAGCCCCCGCGAGCCACCACGCGCACCCAGACGCTGCGCCAGCCCAAGCAGCCCGGTGGAACTCCGCCACGCCCACGCAAGCGGGCAGCGAAATCGCCCGGCCCGAGCGCGCCACTTAGGCCGCCACCGGCCCGCCGCGGCGACGTCGTATCCACCGCCGTGCACGCCGCCGCGGAGCTGACCGAGATCGGTCTATCGATCAGCGCCCGCGTGCTTCGGGGCGCGCTCGGCAGGCTCCCGAGGCCCTGAACATCCTTCCGGCCGCCGAGCCGTATACTCTCGCGCCGTTCAGCCGAGCGGTCGTCCTCCTTGGGCGATCGGCGGGGGAACCACTTGCGGCCAATAGGTCGCAGGGGCGAATCGGGCCCCTGAGCGGTCCGTAGCGCACCTAGCGCGAGCCCGACAGCTCACCCCGTAGGCAAATCACAACCGACACGAAAGGCTGCTAGATGGGTCGCCACGGCACGCTGGCCGTTGCCGCAGCGCTCCTACTGAGCGCAATCGCCATGCCCGCCACCGCGTTCGCCGCCTCCGGTGGCGCCGCTGTGCCCGGATCGACGTCGGCGCCCGGATCGACGTCGCCCACCACCTCCACCCCGCCGCCCGCCGGCAGCGTCGTGACGGCGTCCGGCAACGGCATCACGCTCAGCGCTCGGAGCGCGACACTGGAGGGCGGCGGCCTGTGGATCACCGGGACGGTTCCGGCTTCGCAAGCGGGAAACACGGTTGTCGTCCAGGTACAGGCCGGAGGTAGTGGATCCGCCTGGACGCAGGCTGCACAAGCCACGGCCGGGGCCGGGGGCTCATTCAGCGCCTACTGGCAAGCGAGCCGGGCGGGCCAGGTCCAGCTCAGGGCGGATGTAGCCGGCGAAGGAACCAGCTCACCGGCAATCGCCGTCACCGCGTACCGCCCATCGACCGCCACGCTCTACGGACCGGGGCTCTACGGGCACCACACGGCATGCGGACGCGTGCTTCGGCGCACGACTGTCGGCGTGGCGAACCGCACCCTCCCGTGCGGCACGCCGGTGTCGGTCTACTACCGCGGACGGATCGCCGTGGTCCCCGTGATCGACCGCGGTCCCTACGCAAACCACGCCAACTGGGACCTGACCGAAGCGACAGCACAGACGCTCGGAATGTCCGGGACCTCGACGATCGGGGCGATTCCGCTTTCGTCTTCCCAGCAGTAGGAGCCAAGGCCCTGCCGCGGAGGCAGACCTAGCCCTGCGCTGGCGGCGGGTACGGCGCGGAGCGCTCCTCGTCCCCGGCCAGCACGACCGGGACTCCGCTGGCCGCTGCGGCAAACCGCGATTCTTCGGCTGCCGCGATCAGGCGCTCCGCCTCGCGCCCTTCCTCCCCCAGGATGGCGATCCCGACGGCGATCGTCAGCGGCGCTCCTCGCCACGGTTCGGCGTTGCGAACCGCGCGCGCCACCCGTGAGCCGAGTGCCTGCGCACCTGACCTACCGGTATCGCGGGCGATGATCCAGACTCGGCTGTCGGTCTCGGAGGCGAGGATGTCCGACCGCCTGACCGTGTCGCGAATCGCCTGCGCAAAGCGCCCGATGGTCGCCGCGGCGATAGCCGGGGGCTCGATCACCGCCAGGTGCTCGGATTCCTCGAGCTCGGCCAGCAGCAGCGCCAGCGGCGTTCCGGCCCGCGTGGCGCGCGCGATCTCTTCCTCGAACGCGCCGATCCACAGAGCCTCGGCCGAACGGGCGCTGCGAAGCGGCGCGGCCGCAACCAACGAAGGCCGCTCGGCTAGATGGCTGTCCTCCTCGGCCCGGGGGGCGTCCTCCTCGGCCCGGGGGACGTCCTCCTCCGCGGCCGGAGCCTCCTCCTCGACGCGGGGAGCCTCCTCTTCGACGCGGGGAGTCTCCTCCTCGACGCGGCGAGCCTCCTCTTCGACGTGGGGACGCTCCTCGTCGGCACCCGGCCGGCCCAACGCAGCGCTGCGCACCGTCCCGATCACCAGCGCGAGTCGCTCGGCAAGCTCTGAGATCTGCTCCGGCTCGGGATCGGCCAGCTCCGCTCGAAGCGCGCTCCAGATCACCGCATGCAGGGCGTCGACTGCGCCGGAAGCCGTCACGGCGTCGGTGCCACCCGACACGTCTCCGGCACGAGCCGCCAGCGCCTCGAGAGCGCCGTCGGGGCCGAGCCGGCGCAGCTCATTGTCGTCGGCCAATGCCCGGATGACCGCGTCGCAGATTCGCGGTCCGTCGCGCGCCAGCTCGGCGGCCAAGACGCTCGAGGCCCGCGCCAATGGCAACTGCTCGAGCAGCGCCACCAGCCATCCCTTGGCCAGGTCATCAACGTGTGCCAGCAGTGGGTCGATCGGAGCGTCGGCAACGGGCCTCGCCCGCCGCCGTCGTGGCACCCCTGCGTGCATGCTGGCTCTTCTATCACGCGGGGCGGCGCCGAAGCGACGCCAACGGGGTGAGGGACCGGTGAGGAGGCGATCGGGAATCGGCGCCGCGGGCGGGCGGGGGTCGGCGCCGCGGGGGCCGGCGCCGCGGGCGCGCGGGGGTCGGCGGCGCGGGCGCGGCCAGAATCAGCGCATGGCCCCCGAGTTGATCACGATCGAACAGGCCCGAGACACGGTCTTGGCGCACGTCTCGCCGCTGGGTGAAGAGATCGTGGCCGTATCCGACGCGCTTGACCGTGTCCTCGCCCGCGACGTCGTTGCGGCCGGGGACGTGCCGCCCTTCGCCTGCTCGGCCATGGACGGTTACGCCGTGAAGGAAGGCCCGGCGGAGCGGACAGTGGCGGTTGTGGGCGAGGCTCGCGCCGGCGCTCCCGCTGACTGCCGGCTCGAAGCGGGAGAGGCGATCCGGATCTCGACCGGCGCCGCCGTCCCCGCCGGCGCCGATGCCGTGATCCGCCAGGAGGACATCGAGCAGCGCGATGGCCAGATCGAGCTCCGGGTGCCCGTCACCCGGGGAGACAACGTCCGTTTCGTCGGCGAGGACCTCCGTGCCGGCGCCGGCGTGCTGGCGGCGGGAACGCTGCTTGGGCCGGGGGAGCTCGGTGCGGCAGTCGGCGCCGGCGCCGGGGCCTTGACAGTGTCGCGCCGGCCACGCGTGGCCGTGCTCAGTACCGGCGATGAGCTGCGAGCGCCCGGCGAACCGCTGGGCCCGGGAGAGATCCACAATTCGAACGCCACGATGCTGCGGGCGCTGGCTGCGCGCTCTGGCGCCGAGCCGCTGGCGACCGCGCGCCTGCCCGATGACCTCGCTGAGACCCGTGCCGGGCTGGCAGCGGCGCTCGGCCGGGCGGACGTGGTTGTGGTCTCAGGCGGTGTGTCGGTTGGGCCGCATGACCACGTCAAGCCCGCGCTTCAAGCGCTCGGAGTCACGGAGCGCTTTTGGGGCGTCGCGCTGCAACCGGGAAAACCGACGTGGTTCGGCACCCGAGAGCGCCAGCTGGTGTTCGGGCTCCCCGGCAACCCGGTCTCCTCAGTGGTGACCTTCACCCTCTTCGCCCGTCCGGCGCTGGCGGCATTGCAGGGTCGCCGACCGAGCGCGGGGCAACGCGCAGCGGCGCGCCTTGCCGTACCCGTGAAGCGCAACCCGGTCCGCACGCAAGCGATCAGGGTGCGCCTGGAGCAGCGGGACGGCCTGACGGTCGCCACTCCAAACGGTCCACAGGACTCGCACATCGTCAGCTCGCTGGTCGGCGCCGATGCGCTGGCGTTCATCCCCGCCGGAGACGGGGAGTATCCAGCGGGACGGGACGTCATACTCGAGCCCCTCCCCGGGTAAGAATCTCAGACGTGGCCGCCCCGCTTTCCTTGCTCCTGCTGCTCACGGGTGCCGCGATCGCCGTGCGACAGCATCGCAAGCGGCGGTTGCCGGGCCGCACGATGATCATCTCGCCGCGAAATTCGACTGTTATCGCCCGCGACGGCACGATCCGCTCGGCCCAGACTGCGGTGGTTCTGCTGCCCGCCGAGCGACTCGAGGAGATGTGGAATCCGGAGAACCTCGAGAACCTGGCCCGAACGTACTGGCACTTCCTTAGCCGGGTGACGCTCGGCCTGATCCGCGTTGTCTACTCACAGAATGCGCGCCGGGTTGTGCTGGTGGGTCGTCCGCTCACACTGTTGCGCTTCGAGGCTCCCGAATACGTTCTCGAGGCGACGCACGGCAACGTTCGCTGGAAAATCCGCGATGGCTTGCTCGTCGCGCGCCAGGGGCGGGGCTGCGGCTTCCTATCGCTCGACGTGCGACGCGAGGACGATGGAACCACCGACCAGGCCAGCCTTCGCATCGAGGTGGAGGTCGCCAACTTCTATCCGGCGATCGCTTCCGGGTTCAGCATGCCGGCATACATGGCCACACAATCGCTCGTGCATGTGATGGTGACCCATGCCTTCCTGCGCTCGCTGGCGAATCTCGAGCTGGCCGAGTCAAAGGTAAAGCAGCTGGCGCCGCCGGAGTCCGCCGAGCAGCCGCCGGTGGGAGCCCCTCAGCCGTAGCGCACGCCGCTCAGGGTCCGAAGCTTGGCCCGGTCGTGGCGGGCACTGATCCGCCGCACCGTGCCCGAACGCGAGCGCATCACGAGCGACTCCGTGGTCGCGCCCTGGTCGCCCTGGTAGCGAACCCCCTCCAGCACGTCGCCGTCGGTGACACCGGTGGCGGAGAAGAACACGTCCTGTCCCGCGACCAGATCGTCGCAGTCGAGCACGCGATCCAGCTCGTAGCCGGCCGCCTTGGCCGCCGCGCGCTCGTCTTCGTTTCGGGGCCAGAGCCGACCTAGCAGCTGGCCTCCGATGCACTTGATCGCGGCGGCAGAGATCACGCCCTCCGGCGTGCCGCCGATCCCCCACAGCAAATCGACGGGCGAATTCTCCGAGACCGCGAGCAACGCCGCCGAGACATCGCCGTCCATGATCAGCCGCACGCGGGCCCCGGCGTCGCGCACCTCGCCCATTGCTTCGTGGTGGCGTTCGCGGTCAAGCATCACGACCATCACGTCGCGGATGTCGATCTGCTTGCGTCTGGCGATCAGCTCCAGCGTTTCCCGGAGCGGGCGGTCGAGGTCGAGCAGATCCCCGATCTCCGGGCCGCCGGCGATCTTCTCCATATACACGCACGGCCCCGGATCGAACATCGTGCCCCGTTCGGCGAGCGCGATCACCGCCAGGGCGCTCGGCATCCCTAGCGCCGTCAGCCTCGTGCCCTCGAGCGGGTCCACGGCCACGTCAACCTGTGGAGGCGTGCCGTCGCCGATCCGCTCGCCGTTGTAGAGCATCGGCGCCTCATCCTTCTCGCCCTCGCCGATCACGACCACGCCGTCCATGGAGACGGAGTCGAGCACCGCGCGCATGGCGTCGACCGCCGCCTGATCCGCTCCCTCCTTGTCGCCACGGCCGACCATCCGCGCGGCAGCCAGCGCCGCCGCCTCGGTGACGCGCACCAACTCGAGGGCCAGGTTTCGATCCGGCCGGACGGCTGCTTGCGAGGTGCTCAAAGGACGCCGGGAGGCTTGCGTCTGCTGGCGCTCTCGCGCGAGCGCCAGATCGAACCGGCAAGGATCAGCAGGCCGCCGCCGAGCGCCACCCACCAGCCGTAGTCGATGCTGATCTCACCCGACGGCGTGCCGGGCTTGTCGATCAGGCCCCGGAACACGGTGAACGTCAGGGCCGCCAGCGCGATCACGGCGGTGAGCTCGCCCCGGGGCCAGGACAGCGCGTGACCCCGGACGATGATCCAGGCCAGGATCACCGGTGCCACCGCCGCGGCCAACAGCAGAAACCGGATGATGCTGAGCGAGTGCCAGCCAGTACAGGTGGTGTTGGGACCGTGGCAGACGTTCAGCTTGGCGTTGGCGTTGCCGAGCTTGTACCAGACCAAAAAGAGGGATATGGCGAGCAGGATCCCACCCCCGGTGGCGATGATCTCCCCCCTGTCGAGCTGCTTGAAATTCATCGTCGCCCGGAGCGTAACCGTTTTGTGGCGCAGCGATGGAGATATGCAGCTCGCCCGGCCGTGAGACGGCCGGCGAGCTTTTAGAGTCCCGCCGCCGACAGCTCGGGGCGCGCCGCGCCGGAGCGCTCCGCCGCCTTGCGCACCGCCTCGGTAACCGCGTCGTGAACCCGCTGCTGGAGGGCGTCGGGAACCAGCTGCCCATCGCCTGCAAGCTCCGCGAGGGCATACGTCGCCGCCAGCTTCATCTCCACATTGATCTGCTTGGCGCCGGCCTGCAGCGCGCCGCGGAAGATGCCGGGGTAGCCGAGCACGTTGTTGATGCTGCGGCCGTCGCCCGCAAACGCCGCACCGGCTTCCTCCGCCAGCTCGGGAGCGATCTCGGGGTCGGGGTTGCTCAGCGCCAGAATGACTTGACCGCGGCGAACCATCGAGGGCTCGATCAGCCCGGGCCGGCCGGTCGTGGCGACGACAACGTCGGCTTCGCGCATGACGTCGTCCATCGAGACGAGCTCGATGTTCTTCTCACGCGCGCGAGCGTGTGAAGCCTCTTGCGGATCGAACGCCAGGACGCGTTTGGCGCCGCCGTCGACCATCAGCGCGGCGATACCAAATCCCGCAGCACCAAGGCCGAGCTGACCCACGGTCGCCGTGCGCAGTTCCACGCCGGCTTCGCGGCAGGCGACCAGCGCCGCAGCCACCGACACCACCGCCGTTCCGTGAACATCGTCGTGCATCACCGGTTGCGGCAGGATCTCGATCAGCCGCCGCTCGATCTCGAAGCACTGCGGGGTGGCGATGTCCTCCAAGTGGATGCCTCCGAACGTCGGCGCGATCCGTACCACCGTCTCTACGAACTCGTCGGGGTCCTCGGTATCGATCAGGATCGGCATCGCGGAGATGTCCGCGAACTGGCGGTAGAACACCGCCTTGCCCTCCATCACCGGCATCGCCGCCAGCGGCCCGATGTTGCCCAGTCCGAGCACGCGTGTGCCGTTCGTGCAGATCGCGACGCTGCGGGCGATCATCGTGTAGCGACTGGATAGCTCGGGCTGCTCCGCTATCGCTTGGCAGACGCGCGCCACCCCCGGTGTGTAAACGTCGCGCATCTCCTGGACGGTCGAAACGCGTTTGATCGCGTCGATGTGGAGCTTGCCGCCCTCGTGGCGAATGAGCGCCCGGTCCCGGTGCCAGAGCACGCAGACCTCGTCGAGCGCATCGACCAGCTGTGCGATCCGCTCGGCCTGCTCGAGGTCTCGCACCTCGACGGTGATCTCGCGCACCGAGCTCTCGCGCCCGGTACTGATCGTCACCACATCGCCGATCAGCCCCTCGCCTTCCGCGATCGCTCCCATCACCCGCGCGAGCTGCCCGGGGCGATGCGGGATCTCGATCCTGAAGGTGCAGTCGAGTATGGCTCGACTGTAGTGCTTCCCACCGGGGGGACGGCCGAAAGTACTAGCCGCTAGGTTCGGGCACACGCCCATGGACTTTCACCGCCTGATCCCCGAGCCCCGGACGATCTCGCTCCCCGAGCTTCGTCAGGCGTTTCGGCTGCCGACCGACGCCCTCCCCGACCGCCCGTACACGATCGTCAACTTCGTCGCGAGCGTGGACGGCCGGGCGACGCTCGGAGGCCGCTCGGCGCCGCTGTCGGATCCCGGCGACCGGGCGATGTTCCATGCCCTGCGTGAACAGGTGGATGCCGTCATCGCCGGCACCGGCACGATCAGGACAGAGCGCTACGGGCGCCTCGTGCCTGACGCCGAGTCCCGCCAGCGACGGGCGGCGGCCGGCTTGGCGCCGGAGCCTCTGGCCACCGTCGTCACTCGCAGCGGAGATATCCCATTCGACATACCCCTGTTCAGCGCACCGGACCAGCGCGTCATCCTGTTCGCGCCCGAGGGCGCGGTTGAGCCCAAGGGCAACGCTGAAGTTGTCGGACTTGACCCCGCAGAACTCACGCTGACCAGCGTCGTGCGGCGCCTGCGTGAGGAGTATGGCGTTCGCCATCTCCTGTGCGAAGGTGGCCCGACACTGTTCGGCGCGCTCCTGCGGGAAGGGCTGGCAGACGAGCTCTTCCTGACACTGGCGCCCAAGCTGGCCGGAGGCGGGCGCGGCCCGACGATCAGCGCCGCCCCCGAGCTGCCAGAGCCGACATCGCTCCGCCTCATCTGGCTGCTCGAGCGCGAAGCGTCGCTGTTTCTGCGCTACCACGCGTCTTTTGAGCCGCATGGGGCACAATGAGTGAGATGAGCACCGGGACGGAGGCCGCCGTCGTCGACGCTCTCGACGAGGCGCGCGAGCGCACGCTGGCCCTCGTGGCGCCGATCGCCGACGACGATCTGGTGCGTGTCCACTCGCCGCTGATGAGCCCGCTGGTCTGGGACCTGGGGCACATCGCGGCGTTCGAGGACCTGTGGCTCGTGCACCGCTGTGCCGGCGAGCCGATGCTCCGTCCTGACCTGGCCAGCACCTACGACGCGTTCGAGACGCCGCGTGCCCACCGCGGGGAGCTCCGCTTTCTGGGTCCCGAGGAGGCGCGCGCCTACCTGGCGGAAGTCCGAGGCCGGGCGCGCGAGCTGGCGGCCGCGCGGGGCACCGGAGAGCTTCACGAGCTCGTCCTCCGTCACGAGCAGCAGCACAACGAAACCATGCTTCAGACGATCCAGCTGGCCCGCCTGGAGGGCTACGAGCCGCCGGGCGTTGGCGCCGGCCGACCGGCGAACGATGGCGCCGACCCGCGCGCGGCGAGACGCGAAGCCGATCCTGCGAGCGGTCTGGTGTTGATCGAGGTCCCGGGCGGGGAGTGCACGATCGGCGCGCCCGCCGGTGGGTTCGCCTACGACAACGAACGGCCGCGGCACACCACCGACGTGCGCGGCTTTCTGATCGGTCAGCATCCGGTCACCAACGCCAGCTACCTGACGTTCGTCGAGGGCGGCGGCTATCGACGGCGCGAGTGGTGGTCAGACGAGGGCTGGGCCTGGAAGGAGGAGTACGACATCAGCCACCCCAACGGGTGGACGACGGACCTGAGCGCCGAGTGGCGCCTGGGAGCGCTCGAGCCGCTTGACCCGCAAAGGCCCGTCGTCCACGTCTCCTGGTTCGAGGCCGACGCCTTTGCCCGCGCGCACGGCGCTCGCCTCCCCACCGAGATCGAGTGGGAGAAGGCATCGACCTGGGACCAGGAGATAGGCCAAGCCAGAGCGTTCCCGTGGGGCGACGATCCTCCCGTCCCGGGCGTTCACGCCAACCTGGACCATGGTGGACGGGGACCGGCACCGAGCGCTTCGCACCCCGCCGGCGCTTCACCGGCGGGCTGTTTGGCGATGATCGGCGACGTCTGGGAGTGGACGTCGAGCACGTTCGCGGGATACCCGGGGTTTGAGCCCTATCCATACCGCGAGTACTCGGAGGTGTTCTTTGGGCAGCGCTACCGAGTGTTGCGCGGCGGCTCGTGGGCCACCCGCGCCCGGGTCGCGACGCCCACCTTCCGCAACTGGGATTACCCCCAGCGCCGTCAGATCTTCTCCGGCCTGCGGCTGGCAAAGGATGCTCCGTGACGACCGTGACGATCGCCTCCTATCTCGATCAGGCCGACGAGCGCTCGCTGGCCAACGACGTCCTGGACGGTCTGACGCGGCCGTTCAAGGAACTGCCGCCGAAACACTTCTACGACGCGCGAGGCTCCGAGCTGTTCGAGCACATCTGCCGGCTGCCGGAGTACTACCCGACCCGCACCGAAATCGAGATCCTGACCGCCAGAGCCGACGAGATCATCGCTCGCACCGGCGCGTCAGAGCTCGTCGAGCTGGGGTCGGGAGCCGCCGAGAAAGCCCGCATCCTGCTGGACGCGATGTCCAGGGCCGGGATACTTCGCCGCTACGTGCCGCTCGATGTCTCCGAGCGCGTGGTAGCCGAGTCGGCGCGGGACCTGGTGGCGGAATACGACGGGCTCGCGGTGCACGGGGTGATCGGCGATTTCGAGCGCCATCTGGACCACGTCCCCGAGGCCGACGGCGAACCGCGCCTCGTGGCGCTGCTCGGCGGGACGATCGGCAACTTCCCGCCCGGCACTCGCCGGAAGCTGTTGCGCCAGATCGGCGCGCTGCTCGGTCCGCAAGACCGGATGCTGCTGGGCACCGACCTGGTCAAAGACCCGGCCGTGATCGAGGCCGCCTACGACGACCGTCGCGGACTGACCGCGGAGTTCAACCGCAACGTCCTCCACGTCATCAACCGGGAGCTGGGGGCAAACTTCCCGATCGAGAAGTTCGAGCACGTGGCGTTCTTCGATCAGCGGCACGAATGGGTGGAGATGCGACTGCGAGCGCGGGAGGCGTGCTCGGTGGAGATCGACGATGTGGGGCTGAGCGTGGAGTTCGAGGCCGGCGAGGAGCTGCGGACGGAGATCAGTGCAAAGTTCACACGCCAACGCCTGCAGGCGGACTTCGATGCGGCCGGGCTGGCGCTCGAGCAGTGGTACACGGACGGCGACGAGCTCTTCGCGCTGTCGCTGGCCAGTAGCAGGCGGCCTGAGGCGGATACGTAGAGCTGTTCGAAGAAGACCCGCAGCGCGGCGCCACGCCGCGCGAAGTAGGGTTCGAGCTCATGGAGATAAATGGCAGCAGCGCCCTCGTTTCCGGCGGCGCTTCCGGCCTGGGCGCGGCGACCGCGCGCCGCCTTCACGCCGACGGAGCCCACGTCACGCTCGCGGACCTCAACGAGGAGAAAGGCAACGCGTTGGCCTCGGAGCTAGGCGATCGGGCGGCGTTCGTCCGCACCGATGTGAGCGACGAGTCCTCGGTCAAGGCTACGGTCGAGCGGGCGGCCGGGGTAGATGGCGGCCTGCGAATCTCGGTCTGCTGCGCGGGCATCGGCTGGGCCGAGCGGACCGCGTCGCGCCGAGGACCGCATTCGCTTCAGCCGTTCGAGACCGTGATCAAAGTCAACCTCATCGGCACGTTCAACGTCATGCGTCTGGCCGCGGCGGCGATGCAGGAGAACGACCCCGGCCCCGACGGGGAACGGGGGGTGTGCGTCAACACCGCGTCTGTGGCGGCGTTCGAGGGCCAGATCGGCCAGCTCTCCTACTCGGCCTCCAAGGGCGGGATCGTGGCCATGACCGTGCCGGCCGCCCGCGACCTGGCCGGCGTCGGCATCCGCGTCTGCACGATCGCCCCGGGGATCTTCAACACCCCGCTGCTCGGCGCGCTGCCCGAGGAGACACGCCAGGCGCTGGGGGACGCCGTTCCCTTCCCGAAGCGACTAGGACACCCGGACGAGTACGCGGCGCTCGCCGCGCACATCATCTCCAATGAGATGCTGAACGGCGAGGTGATCAGGCTCGACGGCGCGCTGCGTATGGCGCCGCGCTGAGGCCGGCGGCGACACGCCTGCCTGCACCGGGCGTTCGTCGTGTGTCCGGCCGGCGGCCCGAGGGCTACGCCGCATCTTCCCGGCCTAGCAGTTCCACCTCGATGAGCGGGCTGCGATTGACCCAATCTTCCAGCGCGCCCTCGCGTCCGATGCGCGCGAGGAGCCCGGACAGCACGCGTCGGCGTTCGGCCGGATCGGTGATGGGATGGGCACGCGCCGGGATGTCCGCCTGAGCGGTCTCCTTGAGATGGAACACAAACTCGGGCTGCGCGACGACGTTCGCGTACCAGCCCCGCCGGCCCGGCAGGCCGCTGATGTAGATGCGGCCGTCGAGGTTGTGAAACCAGATCTCGATTCGCCGCGGTTCTCCAGATCGCCGCCCGATGGTCGTGATGTCGACCGTCCGGTCGTGTGTCAGAGCCCGTTGGGCTTGTTCGCTCATCATGAGCTAGGACTCTAGATCCGGGCCCACGATCGCGTGCCTTACCACCCAGTCGTCGATGGTCGTCTCGATGAAGCCGGTGCGAAGCCGCTCGCGGAGGTCGGGCACGGCACAAGGCTACGGATAGCGCGCCAGCGCCTAATGTCGTCCCGCCGGCGTGTCTCCACATAAAGGCCCGGGGAACCGGATCCATCCGGCCCCGGGCCTGGTCAGGGAGGTGGGGGCGCAGCTCCCCGACCGGTAGATCACCGAACCTAACAGTTGCGCAGGTCGCGAAATACGCCGGTGGTTGCAAATCGACATTCGCCGGCGATGTCGGTTTAGCCCGCAGCAGTAGCGAGCCCCCGGGGCCGGGAGGGGTCTGCTGTACGCCTGGAGCGTCACCGTGGGCAGGTTCGTCGAAGAGGCGTGCGGCGAACGGCGAGAGCAGGTCTCAGTCGCTGCCGCGGCACCTTGGGGGCGTGTCGCAAGGGGATAGGTCTAGGAGGTTCTGGAACGATCTGACGGCCGACTGATTGGCCCCGATCGCCGTGAGGTATCGCCGCGCGGCCCGGCGAGGGAGGGCAGGCGGTCGCTGATGGCCAACAGGACGACGACGCCCGCCGTAGCGGCGCCGAGGGCCAGTACGGTGATCGACGTGGCGGGGATGGCGAGCAGGCCGAGGGCGGAGATGGCAGCGAGTCGTGTCCATGGGACAGTCCGCCAGACAGTTGCCTTGAACGCGGCGTGCCCGACGAGAAACAGGGCCGTCCCGCCGAGCACGAGCCAAGCAGTCGCCGGGTTGGTCGTGGCGGTCGGGTCGTGGAGCACTCGGTCGTCGGCGGCTGCGGTGACGATGATCCCAGCGATCATGATCGGGTGGATGAAGTGATAGGCCGAGCGGCCGAGGCGCCCGGGATCAGAGGAGCGTTCGATGATCTCTGCGCTCGCGTCCGCGCTGCGGTCGAAGTAAACCCACCACAGCAACGCGACCCCGGCGAACGCGGCGAGGAAGGCGCCGACCTCGACGCCCGTGACGTCCCGCAAGCCGGCCAGGGTTGAGCCGACGACGACGATCGACTCGCCCAGCGCGATCAGCACAAACGCCTGGCAGCGCTCGGCGAAGTGGCTGCCGGAGATCGTCCAGTCCGCCGTGGTCGAGCGGCCCAGCCCCGGGGTGTAGAAGCCGACCGCTCCTCCGAGCACGTCGACAGCGACCGCGCCGGCCCATAGCGCCGGTCGCACGTTGCCGTGGGCAAACCCGCCGGCGACGGCCAACCCGCCGCTGAACACGCACCAGGCCAGGATCCGCTGAAAGTTGCGCTGGAGCCCGTCGCCGCGCAGTCCGGCGACCGCAAACGCGCTGCGGCCGATCTGCATCGCGGCGTAGGCCGCCCCCACCCACAGGCCGCGATCCTCAAAGGCGCGCGGCAGGCCGGCGGAGAGCACGAGGCTAGCGAGCATCAGCCCCACGAGCATCAACCGCACCGGCATCCGCTGCGGATCAAGCCAGTTGGTCACCCAGGTCGTGTACGTCCACACCAGCCAGACCATCGCCAACAGCAGCGCCGTCTGCCAGGCCCCGGTAACCGTCGTATGAGCCAACAGATGATGAGACAGCTGCGTGACCGCGAAGACATAGACGAGATCGAAGAACAACTCGACGTTGGTCGCACGACGCTCCTCGCCGCGCATCAGGTTCGCCGTCAGCGCCACCAACCCGCCCGCCGCCACACGACGACGCCGCTAAGAGCACAACGCACCATCGATCCATCCTCGCACCCCGCAGCCAGGCGGGTAACGCCCCTGCAACCGGCGAGGTTTCGGAGAGGCGGGAGGCCGAGGCGGCCCGAACCCGCAAGTCGACGCAAGAGTGATCGCCCGCGCCGGCCGCTCCCGACTCCTGCACATCGCCAATTACGCGCCGGGAGTGTCAGCGGAGTTGTGTCACGAGGCGGTCGACGGAATACGGCGGAAGTGTCACCGATCCTCGTACGGTGTGCTTGTTCGTAGCGACGGTGTCACCCGGCGCCCATCCTGGTTGCGCTTGCGGTGAGGCGTGTATGGATGTGAGGGTCGCTCGCCTGTTGAGCGGTTTCGGCAGCCGGATCGTGATGCGTTGTGATGTCAGGTTGACCAGGACGGCCATGGGGCGGTGGGCGAAGACGGCGAGCGCCATCACGCCCGGCTGATCGCCGACGTTTGGTACGCGTCGAATCTGCAGTCGCTGGACGCGTGACGCTTTGGCGATCGTCGAGTAGAGAAGCGGCACCGCGTAGCCGAGGGCGGTGCGGGCAAGAACACGGCTGCCGCCGGCGCCATCGGTGAACAGCGGGAAGACCTTGGCGGTACCCAGGTCCTGTGGGTTGGGCGCTCCGCCGACGATGTCGTGGAGGAGCGAGACGGTGATTCGTGGATTTGCCAGTTGCGCAAGCGCTACCGCAGTGACGGAGAGTGCTTGCGCCCAGATTTGCGTTCCGCCAGTGGTGAGAAGCGCGGTTTGGTTCCACTCCGTCAGCCAGACCGGAAGGTGTGGCGGCAGCGCGTCGAGGGTCTGCCGCGAGAAGGCGCGCCAGTGGTCTTCCCCGGCCACGAGCGTGGAGGGGACGTCGCTTCCCGCTGTCGCCTGATTCGGTAGCCCCCAATACGGGTGGATGGCAATCGCGTCCTCGCCGCGCACCGTCGACAGCAAGCTGGCGTTCCAACCGCTGAAGCGCGCTCCCCCGAGCGCGGTCAGGGTCGAAGGCACAGTCTCGTCCGCGCCCGAGACCGCGATCTTGGCGGCGGGGAAGCGCCGCCTTAGCGCCCTGATCCACGGATTCATCGCGGCGCCGTAGATGGCTCCGGTCGGGAAGCGAGCGGGGTAGGCACCTCGGGGGTCCCAGAGCTCGTTTCCCAGCTCGATGTAGCGGACCGGCAGGCCGAGGCTTCTGGCCCGCTTGAGCATCGCAATCTGATCGGGAAGATTCGACGTGAGGACGTTGAGGTCCCACAGGGGCGTGGCGCCTGTGGCCCGAACGATTCGGGCCCAATCGGCCATCGTGATCGGCGGTCGGCTCGGATCGACGGTGCTAAATGGGCTCCCCGGGTCGTTGATGAACCTCCCCGTGCGCCAGTCCAGCCATTGTGAGGTGGTGCCGCCGGGGATGCGAAGGATTCCCACCGGGGTCGAGGCCATCCTTCTGTGGAGGGCGGCGCTGTTGGCAAACAGCCGATCGTCGGCGGGCAGCACGATCGACTCGGCGTTGAAACCGAAGAACTGCCCAGGGAGCCGACGAGCCGCGGAAACCAGACGGGCGGAGGCTGCCGAGGTCTTATCGAGCACCGCCAACGCCTGGCGGGAGAGGGCGCCGACGGCCCCCACGACCAGCACGGCCGCGAGCAAGACCCGCAGCGGCCGTCCTCGGGCGAGCGGCGATGCCGGACCCGTGCTCATCGAGCACCTACCGTAAGAAAACCAGCCGTCCTCAGGCGTGACGCTCGATCTGTGGTGGAAGCGTGACCCACTCGTGCTTGCGCGACTCCCATATAGAGATTCTCGGCGCCGGAAAGGTTGGATCACCGAAGGCGCCGATGGGAACCGCGATCAGGTCTGGCGCCGAGCCTAGGACGTAGTAGACGGTGGCCCCGCACTCGGGACAGAAGTAATACGTGCGCGGGTCGCCCTCATCGGAGATGCGGACGTACTCGGTGAACCGGCCGCTGGTGCGAACCCGCTCACGCGGGAAGCGCACTTGGAAGCCAAAGGCGCTTCCGGTCCGACGCTGGCAGGCGAGACAGTGGCAGACCGAGATCCGTGTCGGTTCGCCCTGAGCGATCAGCTGGAGCTGACCGCAACTGCAGGACGCCTCGCGCTCGATCATGCGCACACCGGTACCGCTCCCCCGCGCTCTACGCCAGCCGCTCGACCAGCATCGCCTGCCCCATCCCGCCGGCGACGCACATCGACTCGATCCCGTAGGTCCCATCGAGCGCGCGCAGACCGTTCAGCAGGGTGGTCATGATCCGGGCGCCGGTCATCCCGAACGGATGGCCCAGCGCAATCGCGCCGCCGAATGGGTTGAGCTTCTCCTCCGCGATCCCGAGCTCCTGCTTGCAGGGCACGATCTGGGCGGCGAAAGCTTCGTTGATCTCGACGACGTCCACGTCGTCGATCGACATGCCGGTCTGCCTCAGCAGCGCCTGGATGGCCGGGATCGGCCCCAGGCCCATGATTTCGGGACGGATTGCAGCCACGGTGGAGGCCAGGATCCGCGCTTTGACCTTGCAGCCGAGCTGGTCCGCCTTCTCCGCGGACATCACGAGCACTGCTGCGGCGCCGTCGTTGAGCGGGCAGGAATTGCCCGCCGTCACGGTCCCGTCCTCCTTGAACGCCGGCTTCAGCTGCGCCAGGACATCCATCGTCGTCCCGGGCCTGGGGCCGTCGTCCTTGTCCATGACCGTCTCCGGCACGTCGACCTCGTTGCCCTCCTTGTCTGTGTCCTTGTGCGCGGCGACGGTGACGGGCACGATTTCGGCGTCGAAGTGGCCGGAATCGCGGGCATCCACGGCGCGGGACTGCGAGACCACAGCCCATTCATCCTGTTGCTCGCGCGTCACCTGGCAGCGTGCGGCGACGTTCTCGGCGGTCATGCCCATTGGTATGTAGACGTCGTAGAGGGATCCGGGCGAGCCGTCGAGTTTCGGGTGCTTGGTCTCGTCCATCATCCCGGCGCCTAGCCCGGCCCGCGAGACCGCCTCGACTCCCGCCGCGACGTACTGGTCGCCCTCGCCGGCTTCGATGGCGTGAAAGGCCATCCGGATCGTCTGCAGCGAGGAGGCGCAGAAACGGTTGACGGTGCAGGCCGGGACGTGATGGTCGATTCCCGCCAGCAACGCCGCGTTACGGCCCACGTTGTAGCCCTGCTCACCGAACGAGGACGCCGCGCCCATCATCAGATCGTTCGTCTGGGCGAAGTCCACCTCCGGGTTTCGCTCGGTCAAGGCCCGGATCGGAATCGCGGCCAGATCGTCGGCGCGGACCGTCTTGAGCGAGCCCTTGATGGCTCGCCCGATCGGGGTGCGGATGGCGTCGACGATCACAGCTTCTGGCATGTCGTTCAGATCCTCCTCGAGGGGCGTGGGCCGGGGGCATCCCAGATCCTAGGGGTGTTACTCATTCGAGCGCCTTCCCGGATGGCGGCGATACGCGGCCGTGCCTCCCATGCGTCGGTGACGGTGGGGACCGCCCGACCGCGGAAAACGTGGCAAATCCGGCCGCACGCAGCCGCCGATGTCCACATAAGCGTCCCCAGGACGCTTATGTGGACAAGGGCCCGTGGCCGCCGTCGGGTTTGCCACGTTTTCCCAGCGAGCAAGTCCGCGGCCGCCGCGGCCGCCCTCAACCGGGCCGCCCCGCGCCGCCCCCCCGGCGAGCGCCCGCCCCCGACAGCGCCCCCTCGCCGGGCTACAACCCCAGCCCCCGCACGCCCTTTTCGCCCCAGCCCAGATGATGGGCGAGCTCGTGGCGCACGGTGCGGGTCACCTGGGCGCGCAGCAGCTCCGGATCGTGGCCGAAGTCGCGCACCAGCGTGTCCCTGAAGATCACGATGCGGTCGTGGAAGAAGTCCCGGGCGACGGTTCCGCCCTCGTACAGGCCGTACGCGCGCTGGCGGCGCCCGCCCTCGGAGACCACGATCGCCACGTGCTCGAGGGCGGCGTGGAACTCAAGCGGCAGGTCATCGACGGCCACGCGGACCAGTGCCTTGAAGTCATTCTCGTCGTAAGGATCGAGGTCGGCGTCATCGGCGAGATCGAATCCGTAGTCCCCCGATTCGCCCAGCGGCTCGCCGCCCGCCAGCAGCTCGGCGCGCCGCACCAGCGCCTCGAAGTCCTCCTCGGAGGAGGGATCGCGCCAGCCGGCCAGGCGCAACATCACGATCAGGGCCGCGCCGCCGATGATGACCACGCCGGCTCCGAACACCGCCAGCCCCTGGAGTAGCCGGAGCGGGAAGGAGTCGCTGAAGCCGACGATCAGGCTCACGGCGCCGAACCCCACCGTGAGCGCCGCCAGTGCCGAGAGCAAAACGTGGCGAGCGGTGGGCGGCGTGGGCGACATGGGCGCTTGCCCGAGATCCTACGACAAGCACGCGCGCCGCTTCGTGTTCGTGCCGCGCAATACCGCAATACGGGCAAGAACCTCGACCCGCCGGGCCGCGCCTCGGAGATGAGAAGCAGACCGGAGGCTTCCCCGTAGGACCTCGCCCCAGCGGGTGTCCTACGGAAAGCCTCCGGACGCCAACAGAGCTAGTAGCCGGGGATGTGGCGCACGACGTACCCGGTGGTCGGCGAGATGCGACTCACCGACCAGCGGTCCTGGTTGTTCGAGGAGCTCTGCGCCGCCGTGTCGTACCACAGGCCGGCGACCGACATGTAGACGTGGCCGGCGTTCGCGTAGATCGTGATCCACTGTCCCGGGCCGGCGGCCCCGAATGTCTCGAGCTCGCTCGAGTCCTCGGGCGCCGAGAGCAGCGCGGCGCCGTGGAGCGCGTAGCTGACCGACCCAGAGCAGTCGTAACCGCTGGAGACGAAGCTCGCGTGACCACCGCCGTAGATATAGGGCGTAAACGCGATCTGGTTGGCGGCGGCGATGATGTCCTGCACCACCACCGGTGCGTTGGAGGGGGCCGTAACGGTCCCGTCGGAGTTCAACCGCGCCGTCCCAGCAGCCGGAACGCTGCTCTCGGCGGCCTTGACCGCCGACTGAAGCACCGACCACGCCTGGTGGCCGAACGTGCCGTTCAGCGCCAGCCCGTGCGCCTGTTTGAAGGCGTTGACGCTCTTGGTCGTGCTCGGGCCCCATTGACCGTCGACGCCGGTGCTGTAGCCCGCGTAGGTCAGATCCTGCTGCAGGACCGCCACCCAGCGGCCGGTGGAGTTCGCCTTCAGCGCCGGCGGACCGCTGCTGGAGTAGGTCGAGGTCCCTGAAGTCGAGGTGGGCGTGAGCGCGCCGGTGGACACGCCACCGGTGGGCGACTGGAGGTTCACCACTCGACGCAGCTCGTTGACGTCGGCGGCGGTGACCTGGCCGTTGGCGATCAGCCCGTACTTGTTCTCAAAGCTGAGCACCACGGTCTCTGTCTTGGCGTCGAACTTGCTCGTGGCCGGGGCGCTCAGCCCAATCTTGTTCAGCAGATTCTGCAACGTCAAGACATCGCTGCCGCTCATTCCCTCCTTGAGCGTGCGCCCACCCAGCGGCACTGCTGCCAGCGCCGACGGCGCCAGCGGAACTGCCCCCAAAAACAGGGCCAACCCCACTACACAGGCCCAGCGACGAGTCCTCGATTGCAAGCGAAACCCTTTCTCTTTCCACGCCTACGGGGTTAGCTGTCGGGCTCGCGCTGAAAGAGAATCGCGCTACGCCACAGTCGTGGCGATTCGCCCCCGGGACGCCCTTCGGCGGCCCACGGGATCCCCCGTTCCCTCACCGCCGTGGCGTCCGAGGGATTCGGCTGGGTCATATGTTGGCGCGGGCAGACTAGCGAACGTGCAAGATGGATGTCGTCCGGGGTTATGACCCCCGCGGAGTCCCGCTAGCCTCGGCTGAAATGGACGCCGAATACACGCCTCAGGAGGTCTCAGAACGGCTGGCGCGAGGCGAAATTCAGCTCGTTGACGTCCGCCAGCCGCACGAGCGCGAGGCCGGGAGGATCGCGGGCTCAACCCATATCGAGCTCGCCGAGCTGCCGGGCCGGGCCGAGGAGATCGACCGCGATCTGCCGGTCGTCTTCTATTGCCGCAGCGGCGCGCGCTCGGGGTTGGCTACCAGCGCCTTTAGAGGCGCCGGCTTCGACGCCCGCAACATGGCGGGCGGTCTACTTGAATGGCAGGCCGCCGGCCTGCCGCTCGACCCCGCCGACGGGCAGGTCGCCGAGAGCTGACCCCGATCGGGCCCCAGGGCCTACCGCTTCCACTTGATCGAGCAGCCGACCGGCCTGGTCTCAGCGGGCTGGGGATCGCTCCCGGCCAGGACGGCGTCGAGCGCCTGGCGCAGCCAGGCGGCGTCCTGCCCCGGGTCGTCGTAGTCCTCATCGGGTGCGCCTCGATAGCGCAGCCGGCGCTGGGAGTCGAGCACGAACACGTCCGGGGTGGTCTTGGCGTCGTATGCCCGGGCCACGTCCTGGCTCTCGTCGCGCAGGTATGGCAACGGCCAATGCTCCGCGGCCACGCGCTGCTTCATCGCCTCAACAGAGTCGCGGGGATAGCGCTGGGCGTCGTTGGCGTTGATGGCCAGAAAGCGCACACCGCGGTCGGCGTAGTCGCGCGCGGCGTCCAGGATGCGCTCGTGCCAGGCGAGCGCGTAGGGGCAGTGATTGCAGGTGAATACGACGACCGTTGCCGGGGCGCCATCGGGCGCATGCGAGGCCCCGTCGGTGTCGGGCAGCTCGAAGTCGGGCGCCTGCTCTCCGATCGATATGGCCATTAGGTCACCTCCTTTTCGGTTCTGGTGTCTCCGGTCGCCCGCCGCAGCGCTTCACGCAAATCCTGGGGGTCGGGCGTGGGGGAAATCCGCCCGTCGCGGCGGCGGTAGACGCGACAGGCCAAGCCCGCCCGCTCCCCGGACTCCGGCGGGGCCACGTCGACGCCCTCGACGCGGATCGTCGGCGAGCCGACGAATCGCCGGCCCAGGGCCTCCTCATCGGTGCAGATCTCGGTCGCCTTGACCTCGGCGCCACCGAGGCCCAGCTCGTCGAGCGCGTCCTCGAGCTCGGCCCGCGCCCGCTCCGTGGACGGGCAACCCTGCCACCACAGCAACTCGATGTCGGGAGTGCGCATCGAGTCGAGGTTAGTCCGCCCGCCGCGTGCCCCAGGCGATGCGACCGCCCACCCCGGTCTGGGCGGCCATCGCATCATCTTTCCCCTTGCTTCCTCCGGGGCCGTGAAGCCGAAGCGCGCATTGTAGAGCCGTAGGGCTCAGGAGCCTGTCTCGCGACTACGCGGAGTGCAAAGACCGGCGCTAGGAGATCGTCCAGGTATCCCCGGCGTGAAGCAGCTGGTCGAGGTCGCCGTCGCCGAAGGCGACCGACTGGGTGCCCGCGCTCCGCCCGTAGACGGGACGCTCAATACGGCGGAAGATCCCGATCGGCGTGGGACCGGTGGGCTCCTCGGCCAGGCGAGCCAGCGCGTAGGCCAGGGCGCCGTCGGCGGTGGCTGGGTCGTGAACGACTAGTGCGTCCTCGCCGACCTCGGCCACGTCCACCACCTGGAGCGAGCCGTCGGCCCCCCGGACCACGCCCCGCTCGCCCTCGACGCCGAACCGCACGGGCGCTCCAGCCTCCAGGCGGATCTGATTCGAGTCCTTGACCTGCTTGTCGGTCAACGCCCCGAACGCGCCGTCGTTGAACACCGGGCAGTTCTGGTAGATCTCGATCAGCGCCGACCCCGGATGCGTGGCGGCGGCGCGCAGCGTCTCGGTCAGATGGTGACGGTCTCGGTCGATCGTGCGGGCCACGAACGTGGCGTCGGCCCCGAGCCCCAGCGCGACCGGGTTGAAGGGGTGGTCGGAGACCCCGAACGGAGTCGACTTGGTGATCTTGCCCAGCTCGGACGTCGGGGATGCCTGGCCCTTAGTCAGCCCGTAGATCTGGTTGTTGAACAGCAGGATCTTGATCGGCACGTTGCGGCGCAGCGCGTGGATCAGGTGGTTGCCGCCGATCGAAAGCGCGTCGCCGTCGCCGGTCACGATCCAGATCGAGAGGTCGTCCCGCGTCGAGGCCAGACCGGTGGCCAGCGCCGGCGCCCGGCCATGGATCCCGTGCATCCCGTAGGTGTCCATGTAGTAGGCGAAACGCCCCGCGCAGCCGATGCCGGTGATGAACACGGTCTTTTCCGGCGGGATGCCCAGCTCGGGCATGAACTGCTGGACGGCGGAGAGGACCGCGTAGTCCCCGCAGCCTGGGCACCAGCGCGTCTCCTGGTCGGACTGGAAGTCTGCCTTCGAGAGCGCCTCGGGCGCTCCTCCGTTTCCGTTCTTGGTGGCGATGCTCATTGCCTGGCCTCTATCTCCCGCTCGATCTCGGCGGCGAACAGCGGCTGGCCCTCGACTTTGCAGAACGACTCCACGTCCACCAGAAACTTATCCCGAAGCACGCTGGCCAGCTGTCCGCTGTTCATCTCCGGCACCAGCACGCGGTCGAACGAGCGCAGCACGTCGCCCAACCCCGAAGGCAGCGGGTTCATGTGGTGAAGGTGGGCCGAGGCCACTTTGGCTCCTTCCAGCCGCGCCCGGCGCACGCCGGCACGGATCGCGCCCTCGCTCGAGCCCCAGCCCAGGACCAGCAGACGCGCCTCGGGCTCTGAATCGACTTCAAGCGGCTGCAGCTCCTCGGCGATGCCTTCCACCTTCGCCGCCCGGAGCTCGGTCATGCGGCCGTGATTGGCGCCGTCGTATGAGATGTTGCCGGTGACGTCGGCCTTCTCCAGGCCGCCGATGCGGTGCTGTAGACCGGGGGTGCCGGGCAGCGCCCAGGGCCGCGCCAGGCGCTCGTCACGCTCGTAGGGCTGGAACGTCTCTCCCGCGCGGGCGCGCGCGAAGTGGGGGTCGATGGGGGCCAGCTGTTCGACCGAGGGGATCTTCCAGGGCTCGGAGGAGGAGGCCAGGAACGTGTCAGAGAGGACGATCACCGGGGTCCGGTAGCGGATCGCGATCCGGACCGCCTCGAAAGCGGCGTCGAAGCATCCCCCGGGCGTCGAGGGCGCGATCACCGGCAGCGGCGACTCGCCGTGGCGCCCGTGCAGCGCCATCAGCAGATCGGACTGCTCGGTCTTGGTGGGCATGCCGGTCGACGGGCCGGCGCGCTGCACGTCGATCACCACCATCGGCAGCTCGAGCGCGACGGCCAGACCGATCGTCTCGGCCTTCAGGTCCATGCCCGGGCCGCTCGTCGCGGTGACGCCGATCCGCCCCCCGAAGGAGGCGCCGAGCGCCATGCCGGCGGCGGCGATCTCGTCCTCGGCCTGAATCGTTGCCACCCCGAACTGCTCCTGGCGCGAGAGCTCGTGCAGCAGCTCCGAGGCCGGCGTGATCGGATAGCTGGCCAGCAGCAGCGGCAGCCGGCTGCGGACGCTGGCCGCGATCAGGCCCAGCGACAGCGCGGTGGTCCCGTTGACGTTGCGGTACGTGCCGGGTGGGACGTCGGTGGCCCGCGGCACGCGGTACTGGACGTCCAGCAGCTCGGTTGTCTCCCCGAACGACCAGCCGGCCTTGAACGCCGCCAGGTTCGCCTGGGCCACGGCGGGCTTGGCGGCGAACTTCTGCTCGATCCAGCGTTCGGTGACCTCGGTGGGCCGGCCGTAGAGCCAGGAGACCACGCCCAGCGCGAACAGGTTCTTGGCCCGGCCGGCGTCGCGCGTCGAGGTCCCCTCGATCGCCTCCGCCGCGCGCGTCGTCAGCGTCGTCATCGGGATCCGGTGCACACGGTACTCGCGCAGAGAGCCGTCCTCGAGCGGGTTCGAGTCGTAGCCCGCCTTCTCCAGATTGCGCTTGGAGAACGAATCCTCGTTGGCGATGATCGTGGCGCCCGCCTCGAGCTCCGGGAGGTTGGACTTGAGCGCCGCGGGGTTCATCGCCACGAGCACGTTCGGCGTGTCGCCCGGCGTGAGGATGTCGCGCGAGGCGAAGTGGATCTGAAACGCCGACACGCCGGCCAAGGTGCCGGCCGGAGCGCGGATCTCGGCGGGGAAGTTGGGCAGCGTCGCCAGGTCGTTGCCCACCATCGCGGTGGCGTCGGTGAAGCGGCTGCCCGCGAGCTGCATGCCATCGCCGGAGTCCCCGGCGAACCGCACCACCACCCGTTCGCGTTCTTCGACAGCCTTGCTCACGACGCGCTTACTGATTGTAGGCGGGACCCCCGACGGTCCTTGAGAGCTCGAGCCAGCATGTTCTTTTCTTAACGTGGGTTCGCTCCGTCCACGTTCCAGTAGCGCACGACGTCCGCCCGCTCACCTTCGACGTGGGGCCATTCCGAGATCGTGAAGCGCCCGATCGTCCGCTGGCCGCCGTACTGGTCGCCGTAGAGGACGTCGATCATCACGCGCTGCTTCTGCTCGGCCGCGCGGCGCACCGGCTCGTAGCTCGGGTCCTGGCGGTCACGGAGCGCTCCCTGCCAGAAGCCGGTGTACCCCGCCGGGATGTGGAGGTCGCGACTCTGGGCGCGGAAATCTTCGAGGCCGGGCGCCTCGTTGCCGGCGGTGTCGCGGACCTCCGCCCGCCAGGCGTGGATCACCGCCAGGCCCTCGCCGCCGTTGCGCAGCGCCATCGCCATGTAGACGTTCTCGCCCTTGGCCTTGATCGCGCCGCCGTGGCCTGAGACCTCGAGCACCACCTCATCGCCGAAGCGCACCCGCTCCAGCGGGTCGTCGTCCCGCGAGGGCATCAGGATCGGCCGCTGGCCTGCCAGCAGCGCCTTCTCGGCCACGCGCGCCGAGCGGTTGGATGACCTGACCGAGCTGAACGTGGCGAGGGCCAGCACCAGCGTTCCGCCGGCGGTGGCCAGCGAGGAGATCGTGACCCAATCGGCCATTACCAGGTAGGGGTCGGCACATGTGCCGACCCCCCGGTCCGATCATGATCGGACCGGCCGGCCGGAACATGTTCCGGCCGGAACATCATTTCTCTATACGCGGGAGACGTTTACGGCCTTCGGGCCCTTGGGGCCGGCCTCCTCCTCGTAGGAGACCTTTGCCCCCTCGGGGAGCGAGCGGTACCCGTCGGCGTTGATGCTCGAATGATGGACGAACAGGTCACGGCTGCCCTCGTCGGGCGTGATGAAGCCGAAGCCCTTCTCGTCGCTGAACCACTTGACAGTTCCTGTTGCCATGTGTTTCGGAAGTCCTCCTAAATCAGTGCTGCCATGCGGAGGCCTCCCCGCCACAACGGCACCCTTCTCGCCGCCGGTTATCCAGGCGGCCTTGCGCGCGCAGACGCTAGCAGGCCGACCCCCGGATCGCTCTGGCGTAGCCTGGCGCCGATGCTCTGGCTGGTCGACGGTATGAACGTGATCGGGACCAGACCCGATCAGTGGTGGCGCGACCGCGATGCGGCGATGCTCCGGCTGGTGGACCAGCTCGAACGGTGGGCCGCAGCCGACGGCGAAGATGTGACCGTGGTCTTCGAGCGCCCGCCGCGCCCACCGATCCGCTCAACCGTCATCGACGTGGCTCACGCGCCGCGCCCCAAGCGCAACGCGGCCGACGACGAGATCATCAGGCGGCTCGAACGCCACCCGGATCCCAGGCACGTGCGCGTCGTCACCTCGGACCGCTGGCTGGCGGACCGCGCATGGGCGATCGGGGCGAGCGTCGTCGGCGCGGAGAGCTTCCGCGCTCGGATCGAGGACTAGCACGCCTGCGACAATCTGAGCATGGCCGACTCACAAGCCAGGCGCTCGCCATCCCCCCGGCAAAGGCCCGACGCCGCACCGCCGAAGCCGCCGGCTTGGCGGGTGACGCCCGCCCCCGACGGCCGCGGCCGCCAGCAGCCCTCCACGCCGCCCCGGAGGCCGAACACCCGCTGGCTGGTGGTGCTGGCGGTTGTGGCGTTGCTGGGGCTCAACCTGTGGATCTCCTCGCAGGCGCTGTCGCCCAGCCCGCGCGTCTCGATTCCCTACTCGCCCACGTTCACCAACCAGGTCGACGCCGGCAACGTGACCTCGATCTCCTCGACCGGCAACTCGATCCAGGGCACGTTCAAGACGGCCGTCAAGTACCCCTCGAACAGTCAGAGCGCTCAGCCCACGACGCTTTTCTCCACGCAGATCCCCTCGTTCGCCAATGGGACCAATCTGCAGAACCTCCTCCAGCAGAAGAACGTCACGATCAATGCCCATCCGCTCTCGGGCGGTCCCTCGTTCCTCGAGAGCCTGATCTTCGGTTTCGGCCCCACGCTGCTGTTGATCCTGATCTTCGTGATGATCATGCGCCGAGCGGCGGGCGCCGGCGGGGCAGGCGGGCTGATGTCGTTCGGGCGCTCGCGGGCCCGCCGCGTCGAGGGTCAAGACCAGCACGTCACGTTCGCCGACGTCGCCGGCATCGACGAGGCCAAGGAAGAGCTGACGGAGATCGTCGATTTCCTCAAGAACCCCGACAAGTACCTACGGCTCGGCGGCCGCATCCCACGCGGTGTGCTGCTCTCGGGTGCTCCCGGCACCGGCAAGACACTGCTCGCCCGGGCCGTGGCCGGGGAGGCGAGCGTGCCGTTCTTCCAGATGTCGGCGTCAGAGTTCGTGGAGATGATCGTCGGCGTCGGCGCCTCGCGCGTGCGTGACCTCTTCCAGCAGGCCAAACAGGCCGCTCCGGCGATCATCTTCATCGACGAGCTCGACGCCATCGGGCGCTCGCGCGCCGGGGGCGGCCCCAACATCTCCGGCGGCCACGACGAGCGCGAGCAGACCCTCAACCAGATCCTGACCGAGATGGACGGCTTCGATCCCCGCACGGGGGTGATCGTGCTCGGCGCCACCAACCGGCCTGAGGTGCTCGATCTGGCGCTGTTGCGGCCGGGACGCTTCGACCGGCGGGTCTCGGTACAGCCTCCCGACCGAGCCGGTCGCGAGGCGATCCTGCGCGTGCACACCCGCTCCGTTCCGCTCGCCTCCGAGGTCGATCTGGGGGCGCTCGCCTCCTCCACGCCGGGAATGGTCGGCGCCGATCTGGCCAACCTCGTCAACGAGGCGGCACTACTGGCCGCCCGTCGCAACCACGAGAAGGTGACCACCGGAGATCTCAACGACGCGCTGGAGCGCATCGTGCTGGGCGCCGAGCGCAAGGTCATGCTCTCAGACCAGGACCGCCGCAGGACCGCCTACCACGAGGGCGGCCACGCGATCGTCGGCATGCTCACCGTGGGGGCCGACCCCGTTCGCAAGGTGTCGATCATCCCTCGCGGTCAGGCCCTTGGGGTGACGTTCTCCGCCCCGGACGCCGACCGCTTCAACTTCGACCAGCGTCACCTGCTGGCGCAGATTAAGGTGGCGCTCGGCGGCCGCGCCGCGGAGGAGATCGTGTTCGGCGATCTGACCACCGGCGCCGAGTCGGATATCCAGCAGCTGACGAGGATCGCACGCCACATGGTCGGGCGCTGGGGTATGAGCCCCGCGATCGGCCCGATCTCGGTGCTTCCCGTCGATGGCATGGGGCCGTTCTTGCCCGGCGCCTCCGAGACCTCCGAGGAGACCCAGCGCCTCATCGATGAAGAGGTCCGGCGGATCGTCGAGACGGCGCACGAGGAAGTAGTGGAACAGCTGCGCCAGCACCGCTCGAACCTCGACTCGCTGGTGGCCGGGCTGCTCCAGCACGAGACGCTGGACCAGGCCGATGCCTATGCCGCCGCTGGCCTGCCGCGCAATCCGGAGCCGGCGCCGGAGGAAGCACCGCCGGTCGTCGAGAAGGCTTAGCGGTTCGCGCCGCCCGCACGTTCGTGGGCGGACAGCGGATGCGCCGCCCCGGCGAGCGGGGCGGCGCGTCCGCGTGTTACCGCCCGAGGGCTAGGACCGCTTCCGGAACGGAACCGGAACCTTGCCGCGGGTGGAGAGCGTCAGTCCGACCCCCACAAGGATCAGACCGAGCAGGATCACCTCGAGCACGTTCTCGCCCGTGAAGGGCAGGCTCGAGGACGACTTCGCGGCAGTGATCTGGCCCGCGAAGCGATTGGCACCGATGCTGCAGTCGCCGTCACCGTCGGGATCGACGCCCGCGACGCATGCTTCGGGGGCACCGTTCGGCCCGATGCCACAGTCGTGGTCGGCGTCCGAGCAGTTCTTCCCGGACCCCGGCGTGCCGCTGCCGTTGCCGTTGCCATTGCCGGAGCCCGAGCCATTGCCGCGGCCGGACCCAGAGCCATGTCCGCCATTACCGGTCGTGCCGGTGCTGGGGGTGACGCCGGTCGTGCCGCTGCCCGGACCGCTGCCGGTGCCGGTGCCGCCACCACCACCGTTGCCACCGCCGGTGCTCGTCGACGACGGAGCAACGGCGTGGGCCTCGGAGGCCGCGGTTGTCACCCTGGCCAGCGAGGTGCCTCCGACCTGGAGACCCAGGACCGTCAGCGCCTCGCGGACGCCGGCCGGAACGGGTGCCTGGCTGGTGTCATCGGCGTTGCAGTAGATCGCCGCCAGAGGCGACAGCGGCGTGAACGCCGTGTTCGGAGTGCCATTGGCGCAACCGGCTGCCGGCAGTCCGATGCCGGTGCCACCCAGGCTGATAACGCTCGAGTTGGCGCTTTGGCTGGGCGCCTGCCCGGCGCACGCGTTCGAGCTGTCGCCCGACTGGCTGGCGCCGGCCACCGGACCGCTGGCCAGGGCCACGTTCGCCACCGAGCTGTCGCCGTACGACGACTGGCACGTGCTGCTCTGGCTGATGCCGCTGTCTGACGACGCCGCACTGGCGTTCAGGCCTCCCAGCTGCTGGGAGGTGAGCTGTGCCACCGCGAAGTGGGTGTTGGCTCCGTTCTGATACGCGCTGGTGTCTGCGGCCAGCACCGTGAGGCAGAGCAGCCCGCTGGTGCTGGAGCAGATCTGATCCAGGACGCCGGTCTGAAGCGCGTTCAGCGGGCCGGTGTTCGACTGGCCCTGAGGCGCATCGACGCCCAGGAGCTCGGTTCCCAGCAGCCCCACGATCGTCGTGTGCGCGTGATACGAGCCGTCCGGGTTCTGCTCGCTACGGCCGCGGCCGAGAACGAGGATCTCACCCGAGTTCGAGCTGCCGCCCGCCGAGTAGGAGTACGGAACGCTGGAGCTCGGATTGAGCGCCGCGCTCCCGACGGTGCCCTGCCCGTGCGGGTTGGTGCCGTACATCGGCGGGGTGTAGCCCGTCGAGCTATCGGCAGGTGCCGAGGCCGGTGCGCTTGCCGGTGCACTCGCCGCCGGCCTTGACACCGACGTGACCGCACGGTGCACCGCACTCACGGGCGAGCTCGCGCTTGAACGCGCGGGCGCGCTCGCGGACGAGCTGGGTCCCGCCGACCCCGTCTGACCGGACCCTGCTCCGGTCAGCGGGCTGGTGGCCGCGACCACGTTCTGCACTGTCGACTGGACGGTATTCGTCACGCCGTTCACGAGACCGCTCACGGTCGAGCCCAACGGAAGATCGGCGAGGCTCGTGAGCGGGAGCGCTAGCAGGACGACGAATGCGGCCAGCGATGCCAGCACAAGCGCAGACAGCGAACGCCGCCCACGCCGATTCGATCCTTTTTGCATCGAAGATGCCTCCCTGGTGTAGCCGGCTGGTGGCGGGGCCGGCATTGACGACACGTACCCCGGATAACTTCAACGTCAGGACGCCACCTGGACGGAAGATCCACCCTCCGCCGCGAATCCAAGCCGGTAGGGCCGCTTTTGCAGAGCTTTTGACCCGCTATTGGGCTGCTAGTGGGCCCCGCTACTAAAGAATCTTCACTCGGCGGCCACGGCCGGGCCCGCTCAAAGGACCGGATTTCAGTCGTGCAGCTGCGTCATCCTGGCCAGCGCTTCGTGTAACTCCACGACGCGCCGCTTGACCGGATCGCCATCGTCTCGGTCATAGACCAGGTCCCACGTGCGGTCGGCCACCTCCCGAGCGTTCTCGGGTGTGGCCATCTCCCACAGGCGACCCACCAGCTGCAGTTCGAAGCTCTCGATCTGATCGGCTGGATCACCAGGCGCCAGCCGGGGCAGCGGCTCGCCGGTGGCTTCCTTCCACATTGCGGTCGCCACCAGCAGGCGGTTGCGCAGTGCGATCGAGTCCATCGGGCACCATCATATTTAGGCGCACCGCGGGTGGCGCTAAATCGATGTGTCGGTTCGGCTAAGCCGCCGCGGGAAGCGCCTGCTGCAGGCTCTCGAGCGGCCCGAACAGATCGCCGCGTTCCTCGAGGCGCCGCAAAAGCTGCTCGGAGTCAAAGCTCAGCAGCTCGGCCTGCCGCTCCCGCCGGCAGCGCTCTACCTCGTCCCAGCTGAGCGGCGTGGAGATGATCGCGCGCTCGCGCGCCCGGATCGAATAGACGCTCACGGTCGTCTTGTGGGCGTCGTTCTGGCTCCAGTCCACGAGCACCTTCCCCGGGCGCAAGCGTTTGGTCATGCGGCTCGTGACCAGCTGGGGAAGCCGCTGCTCGAGCAGCTCGGCTATCCGGCGGGCGAACGGCTTGGTCTGGCGGTACGTGACAGCGGAGTCGTTCAACGGCACGTAGACCTGCATGCCCTTGGAGCCCGAAGTCTTGACGAAGCTTTGAAGCGAGAGCTGAGTGAACAGCCCGTTCAGGACCAGCGCCACCTCGCAGCACTCGAGCACCGCGGCCGGCGGCCCGGGGTCCAGGTCGAATACGAGCATCGTCGGCCGCTCTGGCTCCTGGGCCCGGGACAGCGAGGTGTGCAATTCGACGTCCGCCAGGTTCGCCAGCCATACCAGCGTCGCGCGGTCCTGAGCGAGCGTGTAGTTGACATCGCCGATCTTGCACGTCTGCACCCATTCCGGGCGGTGCGAGGGGGACTGCTTCTCATAGAAGTACGGCTGCTCGACGCCGTTCGGATAGCGCTTCAGCGTCAGCGGGCGGTCGCGGAGGTGTGGGACCACCGCCGGCGCGACGCGGGCGTAGTAGGCGATCAAATCGCCCTTGGTGAAGCCGCTCTGGGGGAACAGGACCTTGTCCCAATTCGAGAGCTTCAGCTGCCTGCCGTCGAGCTGGACCGACAGCGCCCCTTGCGGCAGCCGCTCGACCTCCTCGAACAGTGCCTCGGGCGCGTCGGAAGCAGGATTCGCCTGTGCGCGGCGAGGGCCCGCCTGTGCGCGGCGAGGGCCCGCCTGCGCCTCGGGCGGATCAGTTTCCCCCTCGTCGGGCGCCGTATCCGCCACGTCGCCCTCGAGCACCACGGCGTCGGCCGGCTTGTCCTCGCGCAGCCCCTTGAACGACGGAGCGCGCAGGACACGCTCAGCCGTCCACTCCCGGAACTCCACTTCCGCCACGAGCCGCGGCTCCACGAACTGGGCCTCGCGCGGGAGCTTGGGCGCCTCATCGAACGGGCTGCGTTCGGTCCTCAGTGGTCGCAGCCGCGCCGCCAGCTCGTCGAGCGTGGCCTCGGTGAATCCGGTCCCGACCCGTCCGGCGTAGACGAGCGAACCATCGCGCCGATAGCCCACCAGGAGCGCCCCGATCCGCTCGGCGCGTCGGCCCTCGCCCGGGAGCCAGCCGCAGATCACAAGCTCCTGACGCAGCGTGTGCTTGATCTTCACCCAGGCGCCGTTGCGCCGGCCGGGCTCGTAGCGGCTGCCGTGCCGTTTGGCCACCAGGCCCTCGAGTCCCTGCGAGCGGGTGGCCTCGAGTAGACGCTCGCCGCTCCCAGTGTGGGTAGCGGGCACGCGCCACGCCGGGCCGGCGAGCTCCAGCGCCTCTAGCCGCCGCCGGCGCTCCTCGTAAGGCGCATCGAACAGCAGCTCACCGTCCAGGTAGAGCAGATCGAAGATCGCGTAGACCACCGGCGTACTGCCCGCCAGTCGCCGCACCGACGAAGGCGAGGTGACGTGCATGCGCCGCTGAAGCCGCTCGAAACTCGGGCGACCGCGTTCGTCGAAGGCCACGATCTCGCCGTCGAACACCGCCTCGCGCATCCCCAGGTCGCGCAGCAAGCCCCGCAGCTCGGGATAGGAATCCGTGACCTCCCGCAGGTTGCGGCTCTCGAGCCGCAGGCGGCCCGGCTTGATGTAGGCGATGGCCCGGACGCCGTCCCACTTGACCTCGAACGACCATTCGCTCTCCGGGCGCGGGATCTGCGTCGAGGCGCGCGAGAGCATGGGCACGATCCGCTCGGGCATCGGCTGGCGCCCCCGGTCCGAGGGCGGGTCCATGCGGTGGATCATCCAGTCGTTCTTCGTGGCCTCGTCGCGCCCGATCACGAACAGCCCGTAGCGGCCGTGCAGGCGCTCGCCGTGGAAGGTGACCTCGACCTTGCGCTCCTCCCACTTGTGGAGCTCGAAGGTGCCGGCGTCCCAGATCTTCATCGTGCCCGCGCCGTACTCGCCTTTAGGGATCTCGCCGTGGAAGTCCAGATACTCGAGCGGGTGATCCTCGGTGTGGACGGCCAGGCGGTTTTCCTCGCGGTCGGGCGGGATGCCGTTGGGGATCGCCCACGAGGCGAGCACGCCGTCGTGCTCCAGGCGCAGATCCCAGTGCAGCCGCGTGGCGTGGTGCTCCTGGACGACGAAGCGCGGCCCGGCGGGCCGCGCGCCCTGGCGCGGGCGCCCCGAAGGCTCTGAGGTGGCGGCGAAATCGCGCTTGCCGCGGTAGCTCTTCAACTTGTCGCGGGCCACGGGCATAGTGTCGCGGACGAGGGCTGGGGTCGACGGTTCCTAGCAGGGTGGGTCGATAAGCGAAGCCTGACTTCGCTTATCGACCCACCCTCGATCATGGCCCCGCCCCCGGGGCGGCCCAGGCCCCCGCGGGCCCCCGCGCCCCCTGGGCGGCCCAGGCCCCCGCGGGCCCCCGCGCCCCGCGGCCCCTGGCGGCCCAGGCCCCCGCGGCCCGGGCCCCCGCGGGCCCCGGCCCCGAGCCCCCTGCAACCCTCTCTTCGCCAACTTTTACGCGCACACGCAATCATTTCGGTGATGGCACGCGTGCTGGTGGTGGATGACGAACCCGCAGTGCGGCGGGCGCTCGAGCGCGCGCTGCGCCTTGAGAACTACGACGTGGAGTTGGCCGCCGACGGCGAGCAGGCGCTCGACGCGCTCGTCGGAGCGTCCGTGGACGCCGTCGTCCTGGACGTCCTGATGCCGCGCCTGGACGGTCTCGAGGTGGTCAGGCGGATGCGCCAAGCGGGCGATCGAACCCCGGTGCTGATGCTCACCGCCCGTGACGCGATCGATGACCGCGTGGCAGGACTCGACGTCGGCGCCGACGACTATCTGGTCAAGCCGTTCGCGCTGCGCGAGCTCCAGGCGCGGCTGCGGGCGCTGCTGCGCAGAACGGATGAGGGCGGCGACGGCGAGGTGCTGCGCTACGCGGATCTGGTGCTCGACCCGGTGGCACACGAGGTGCACCGTGGCGAGCGTCTGATCGAGCTGTCGAAGACCGAGTTCTCGCTGCTCGAGCTGTTCCTCCAGCATCCGCGGCAGGTCCTGACCCGCTCCACGATCTTCGAGCACGTCTGGGGTTATGACTTCGGCCCCACCTCAAACGCGCTCGGCGTCTACATGGGCTATCTGCGACGCAAGACCGAGGCCGGCGGCCAGCCGCGGCTGCTGCACACGGTCCGGGGCGTCGGCTACGTACTGCGGGAGTAGGCGGTGCCGCTCAATCGCAGACTGGCGTTTGCCTCGGGGGTCGCCGTCGCCATCGCAGTAGTGATCGCGGCGGTGGTCTGCTACCTGGTGGTCAAGGGCCAGGTCCTGGGACAAGTGGACGGAGCCCTCAACAACCAGGCGGCGATGGTGCAGCAGAACCCGGACACGCTGCTGCACAACCGGACGCTGCCGTCGCTGTCACCGGGCGCCGGCGGGCCACCGCAGTACTGGCAGGTGGTCAACCCCGCCGGCGCCGCCGATGCCAGCAGCGGGCTACGGCTGCCGATCAACAACGCCACGATCGACGCCGCCCAGGGCCAATCGGACGCCAACTTCTTCACCGACACGACGGTCGACGGCACCCACTTGCGGATGTTGACGATCCCCCTGCAGAACGGCGGCGCACTCCAGCTCGCCGACTCACTGGCGGGAGCAGATCACGTGCTCTCCCACCTGCAGCTGATCCTGGTGCTCCTGTGCGTCGGGGGCATCGCGCTCGCGGCCGCGCTCGGCCGGATCGCCGCCCGGCGGGTGCTCGCGCCGCTGGCCGAGGTCGCGCAGACGGCCAGCTACATATCGGTCACGGACGATCTCTCCAGACGCCTCAAGATCCACGCCGACGACGAGGTGGGGCAGCTGGCCGAACGCTTCAACGCGATGCTCGCGCACCTCGAGCAATCGCGCAGCGACCTCGATGAGTCGGTCCGCGCCCAGCGCCAGCTCGTGGCCGACGCCTCGCACGAGCTGCGCACGCCGGTGACCAGCCTGCGCACGAACATCGAGGTGCTGCTGCAGGGAGGCGAGCTTCGCGAAGAGGATCGCCGCCGCCTGCTGACAGACGTCGTAGAGCAGAGCGAGGAGCTGAGCACGCTGGTGTCCGACTTGATCGAGCTGGCGCGCGGCGATGAACCGAGCGGCGCTGCCGAGGACGTGCGGCTCGACCGCGTGGTGGAGGAGTCGTTGACCCGGGCCAGGCGCAACGCGCCTGACCTCGAGTTCGTTGCCCGCCTCCAGCCCGTGACGCTAGAGGGCGTGGCCGAGCGCCTGGGGCGGGCGGTCAACAATTTGCTCGACAACGCTTCGCGTCACTCGCCGCCGGGCGGCGCGGTCGAGGTCGACGTCGGCGCGGCGGGCGTCCGGGTGCGTGACCACGGTCCTGGTATCGATGCGGAGGATCTGCCACACGTCTTCGACCGCTTCTACCGCGGCGCCAATGTCCGCGGACAGCAGGGCTCAGGGCTCGGCCTGTCGATCGTCAGGCAAGTGGCCCAGCAGCACGGCGGGGCCGTCAGCGCCGAGAACGCCCCCGGCGGCGGCGCAGCTTTCACGATCCAGCTGCCGGTGGTCGCGGCCGAGGAGGCGCCTAGCGCCGAGCCACACGTCGCTGGCGCGCGGCCATGAACGAGCGCCTGAACGAATAGAACAGCCCGGCGAAGACAAACACCACGACGATCAACAGCAGCTGGCGGGTTGTGTGCGATCCGACGATCGCGATGATCGCGATTCCCACGCCGACCGCCGGGATCCCGGCGAGCAGCGTGGTGTGTGAGCGAAAGCCCGAGAAGTGCTCGCGGGCGGTGACCTCAACCACCCCCAGCGCGAGCACGATCAGGCCAACGATCAGTGCGGGGTTGGCGCCCCCCTGGATCAACCCGATTACGAACGCCACGGCGCCGGCGAAGATCGCCACCTCGGACACCGGCAGGCCACCGAACGGGCTCGGAGGACGCTCGCCAACGGTTCCCAGCATCCGCTGGCCGGCGCGCCGGTCACGCTCGGAGACGGCGCGGCGGGTCGCCTGCTGCTCGCGGCGCGGCGAACGGACCGAGCGCGGAGCGCTGACGCGCCCGCGCCGCTTGCGCTTCGCTCCCCCTTGTTTCTCGGCGGCCACGACGCGCCCAGGATAGTCCTCAGCTGGTGGGGACTTATTCACCGAGCGCTATTAGAGTTCACGTCGTGGCCGCCCAGAAGCCGCTCGAGTTGATCCTGGCCCGCAACCTCCTCTCGAGCATCTCCACGCCCGCGTTCCTGGTCGGCGCGGAGGGCATGCTGTTGTTCTACAACGAGGCCGCGGGGGCGATGGTCGGACGGCGCTTCGAAGAGACCGGAACGATGACCGCCGAGGAGTGGACGACGGCGTTCGGCCCGTTCGACGACAGCGAACAGCCAATCCCCTACGACCAGAACAACCTCACGAAGTCGCTGCGCGAAGGACGCCCGGCGCACGGCAACTTCCGAATCTGCGTCGCCGGCAACATCCACCAGGACATCGCAGCGAGCGCGATCCCGATCGTCGGGCGTGACGGCTCGAGCGGGGCGATCGTAATCTTCTGGCCGTTGCCCGGCGATGAGCGCACGCAAGCCGCGGCCGTGATGGCAGAGGAGAGCGACATCCGGTGAGACTCAAGGTGTGGGGTGCCAGAGGATCGATACCGGCCCCGGGACCTGAAACCACGCGCTACGGGGGCAACACCTCGTGCGTCGAGGTCACGCTCTCGGACGGAAGCACGCTGATCCTCGACGCCGGGACCGGGATCCGGAACCTGGGATTGGCGCTTCCGCGAGTGGAGCGGCCGATCCACATCCTGCTCACGCACCTGCATCTCGATCACATCCAGGGGCTGATGTTCTTCGCGCCGGCTTTCCGGCCGGAGTCGGAGATCACCGTGTGGGGCCCGGCGTCTCCCGAGGCATCTTTGCGCGACCGTATCGGCCGCTACATCTCCGCGCCGCTGGCCCCGGTCGAGGTCCGCGAGCTGCCCTCACACGTCTCTTTCCGCGAGGCCGAGCCGCTGGAGTGGGATATCGGCGCAGCGCGGATCCGCGCGCAGGCCGTGACCCACCGCGGCCCAACGCTCGGATACCGGATCGAGGACGGAGACACCACGCTCTGCTACATCCCCGACCACGAGCCGGGTCTGGGTTCGCCGCTGTCGGAGCTGGACGACGATTGGATCTCCGGCTTTGAGCTCGGGCAGGGCGCCTCACTGCTGATTCACGACTGCCAGTACACGGACACCGAGTACCCCAACCATCTGGGCTGGGGCCATTCGCCGGTCTCGGACGCACTGGCGTTCGCTCAGCGCGTGGCGGCCGAACGGCTGCTGCTGTTCCACCACGACCCGCTGCACACCGACGACTTCCTCGACGGCCTCGGCGGCGAGGTCACGGAGCGCTGGGAGCAGCTGGGGCGCAAGTCCGACAGCGTGAAGCTGGCCAGCGAGCGGCACGAGCTCTCGATCTCGCCGCCAGGGCGGCCGCTAGTCCCAGCGCCGGCGCCCAGCCCGTAGTTCGCGCATCTCGGCGATGCCGTCCGCCTCCTGGCCCGCGGGCTCCGCCCCCGGCAAAGCGCCAGACGATCCACGCTCGGACCCGGGGAGCGGCGTGACCTCGACGCTCTGCTCGATGACGCCCCCGCAGCCATCGGCTCGGATTCGCAGGACGCGGGCGTCGGCACGCGAGCCGACGCAGTCCACCAGCCGCGCGCCCTCGTAGAGCAGAGCGGCCCCGTCGGCCACCGCGTGGCCGGCCGGGAGCTCTCCCGACGCCACCGCACCGCGGTAGGCCGCCAGGCGCCCGCGCTCAGAGTCGAGGTGCACCGACATGCTGCCTTCGAGGAGCCCCAGTCCGCGCACCGGCTCGGAGGCGCCGCGGCTCATTGAGATCCCGCCCTGAAACCAGCACATCGCGCCGGCGCTCAGCCCCGCCAAAAGCGTCCCCCGCTCCCAGGCTGCCCGCATCGCACGGTCAACGCCGTGGGCGTGCCACACAGCGAGCAGGTTCCTCATCGAGCCTCCGCCTACGTAGATTGCGTCCTGGGCAAGCAGGTGCTGGACCGGATCGCTGCCCGGGACGATGTGGAACAGCGACAGGACGCTGGGCTCGCAGGGCCATGACCCGAAGCGCTCGTGGAAGTGCATCACCTGCTCGCTCGGATCGCCGCTGGCGGTGGGCAGAAAGCAGATCCTCGGGATCGGACGCCCGGTGGCCTCGAGCACCAGCCGGTCGAGCGCCGGGCTGCGGTCCTGCATCGTGAAGCCGCCCCCGCCCATGGCCAGGATCCGTTGCCGGCGAGACGGGACTCCGCGCCCGGGACGGTCCCGGCGCAAACTGGCACGACGCCGCCCGCGTTGCTCTGAGCGCTCGCCGCTCACGCCGCGACGGCGGCGTGAGGCGCGACGGCGCTGGGCCCGCCGCCCAGATAGCGAGCCGCGAGCTTGTGCTCGATCACGCCGCGCTTGCCCTTCGAGACGTGGACGGCGTGAGCCCCGGGGCGCGAGCAGACGACGTCCGAGAGCTCAGTACCGACGAAGTGCAGCGCTGCGGCATCGGTGACACCGTACCCCGGCGGCATCCCGGCCACGACAGCCTGCTCGAACGCCGCCCGGCGCTCGGGCTCCTCGCAGTAATGGACGGCGTTCGAGCACGGCAGAAATCCGAGTCCCTCGATTCGCCGCGCCGGCCCCTCGTGAAACCCGCTCACGGCCTGGGCAAACCAGCACAGCGAGCCCGCGGAGCCGCCGCACAGGACCACGCCGGCCTGCCATGCCTCGCGCAATGCGAAGTCGATTCCGTGCGCCCGCCACGTGCCGAGCAACGAGACCAGGCTGCCGCCGCCGACGTAGACAAGGTCCTGCGCCAGCAGGTGCGCGCGCGGGTCGCCGACACCGGTCTCGCGCCTGAACAGCGATATGTGGGAGGGCTCGCAGCGTGATGCGGCAAATGCCCTGTAGAAGCGGACGATGTAGTGATCGGCGTCCCCGCTGGCCGTGGGAAGGAAGCACACGCGCGGGCGCTCGACCCCGGTCAGCCCCAGCAGGTAGTCGTCGAGCAGCGTGTTCCCAGCCTCCGTCGAAAAGCCGCCACCGCCGAACGCCACGATCTGTGGAGGCCGTGCTCGCATGGCGGCACCGTACGATCCGTGGGCACCTCAGTCATTGGCCCTGCGGCCAATGGCGCGCCGTCCGCCGTCCGCCAACGGATAATGTCGCGCGGGTTGAAATGAGGCCGGCGGCGGCATCAACCGCTCGCGAAGCCCTGATCGAGGCCATCCGACCGGGCGAGAGCGAGCTGAGCGGGAGGGCCATATGGCGCCTTGGCTCGGTCACGCTGGCGGTGATCATCGCCGTGACCAACGTGATCGGCGCGGGGGCAGTGCTGGTCATCGGGCTGCTCGTGCTGCCCACGCCCCACGAAGTCCACAACATCGGCCACGTGCGCCTGATCGACGCGCTGGTGGCCGCGGGGTACGTGGCTGTCGCCGTGCCGCTCGGGGTACTCATCGGAACGCGGCGACTGTGGGGCCTTCGCCAGTGGCTGTTCGAGGAACGACCGGCGACCGAGAAAGAGATCCGGCTCGTGCTGTACGCGCCGCTGCGGCTGTTCGTGCTCCAGTTCGGGCTGTGGACGGTGGCGGCCGCGCTGTTCGGAATCCTGAACCTCACCTACTCGGGCCGATTGGCAGTCGGCACGGCCGTGGCGATCGTGCTCACCGGACTGGTGACGGCGTCGATGGCGTACCTGCTGACCGAGCGGCTGCTGCGTTCGCCGGCCGCGCGGGCGTTGGCTCGGGGGGTGCCGGGCCGACTGTGGGTCCCCGGCGTGACGACGCGATCGCTGCTGTCCTGGACGTTGGGAACCGGGATCCCGGTTCTGGGGCTTGTCTCGATCGGGATCGTGGCGTTCGCCGGTGGCTACGACGTGACCGTATCGACGCTCAGGCTTGCCACCGTGGTCCTGGGCGGCACCGGGATCGCCGTCGGGCTGGTGGCCACGATCCTGGCGGCACGAACGACCGCCGACCCGATCGCGTCCGTGCGTCGGGCGCTGGCCCGCGTGCAGCGCGGCGAGTTCGACGTCAAGGTCCCGGTGTACGACGCCTCGCAGATCGGGCAGCTCCAGCTCGGCTTCAACGCAATGGCGGCCGGGCTGGCGGAGCGCGAGCGGATCAAGGAGGCGTTCGGCACCTACGTCGACCCCGAGGTCGCCGAGCACATCTTGGAGGAGGGGATCGACATGGCCGGCGAGGAGGTGGAGGTAACGCTCATGTTCCTTGACATCCGCGACTTCACCGGCCTCTCGGAGCGCACCCCGGCGCGCGAGGTGGTAGGAACGATCAACCGCCTGTTCGAGCGCGTGGTGCCGGTCATCCACGCCCACGGCGGCCGTGTCGACAAATACGTAGGCGACGGCCTGCTGGCCGTGTTCGGCGCCCCGCGCCGCCAGCCGGATCACGCCGACGAGGCGCTGGCCACCGCGCTCGAGATCGCGCGCTCGCTCTCCGAGCAGCATGACGAGCACGACGAGGACCTGCCGGAGATCGGCATCGGCCTGAGCTCGGGGACGGTGGTGGCGGGGAACGTGGGCGGCGACGAGCGCTTTGAGTTCACCGTGATCGGCGACGCGGTCAATGTCGCCGCGCGCGTGGAGGCGGCGACGCGGCAGACCGGTGACAGTGTGCTGGTCGCCGAGCGCACGGTGTCGCTGCTCCAGCACGCCGAGGTGGAGCTGGTCGAGCGCACCGGGGTCGAGCTCAAGGGCAAGAGCGAGACGGTCTCTGTCTACGCGCCCAAGGACGGCCCGAAGTCCAAGGCCGCAGAGCAGCCCGCCGGCGAGGCAGCCACGGGCCCGAAGTGAAAGGGCCGCGCGTGGGGCGCGCGCTCGCTCCACGGCGACCGCCGGGCGCCAATCCAGATCTAGGTCTGGCGCACCGCTTCGGCGGCGGCCGGACCCTCGTCGGCGACCTCCCGGAACAGACCGGTCACGACGAACGTCACCTGCTCGGCGATGTCGACCGTGTTGTCGCCCACGCGCTCCAACGCCCGTGCCACCAGGATCATGAACATCGCCCATTCGCGCGTGTCGAGGTCGTCGCCGATCTCCACGGCACGCTTGAAGATCGATCGATTGAGACGGTTGATCTCCGCGTCCTGGCGGACGATGTCCTGCGCCAGCTCCACGTTGCGCTCGGCAAACGACTCCTTGGCCTGCGAGACCTGTGAGCGCGCGTGGCGGCCCATGCGCTCGATCGAGTCGAGGATGTCCTTGTCCTTGGGCGACTCGTAGCCCGAGAGCGGAACCAGCTTGGCGATGTTGACGCACTGGTCGCCCATCCGTTCCATGCAGCGGAGAATGTGCAGCAGCGCGGCGACGATCCGCAGATCGCCGGCCACCGGGGCCTGGCGGGCGAGCAGCGACAGCACCCCCTGATGGACTTCGAGATAGCGCCCGTCGATGCGGTCGTCGTCGGCAACCACCATCCCGGCCAGCTCCACGTCCTGGTAGGACACGGCCTCCAGCGCACGGTCGAGCTGCTGGATCACGAGGTCGAGCCCGCCCAGCGTCTGCTTCTCGACCTCCTTGAGCGCCTCGCGGTACTGATGCCTGACCTCTTGCATGGTTACTCGCTCCTCCGCGCGCCTGGCGACCTAGCCGAACTTCCCGGTCACGTAGCGTTCCGTGCGCTCGTCCTTGGGCCTGGTGAAAATCTCGGTAGTCGGCGCGTGCTCTACGAGCTCGCCGTCCAGCATGAACGCCGTGGAGTCCGAGACCCGGCCGGCCTGCTGCATGTTGTGGGTCACGATCACGATCGTGTAGCGCTCCTTGAGCTCGTCGATCAGCTCCTCGACCTTGAGCGTGGCCACCGGGTCGAGCGCCGAGCATGGCTCGTCCATCAGGATCACCTCGGGCTCGACGGCGATCGTACGGGCGATGCACAGCCGCTGTTGCTGCCCGCCTGACAGACCCACGCCCGGCCTGTCGAGGCGATTCTTGACCTCGTCCCACAGCCCGACGGCCCGCAGCGCCTTATGGACCCGCTCGCGCAGATTGGAGCCCCGCATGCCGCTCAGCCGTGGCCCGGCCGCCACGTTGTCGAACACGGACATCGTCGGGAACGGGTTCGGCTTCTGGAACACCATGCCGATCAGCCGCCGCACGGAGGTTACGTCGACCCTGTCGCCGTAGACGTCAATTCCGTCGAGTGTCACCCTGCCCTCGGCGCGCGCACCGGGAATCTCCTCGTGCATACGGTTGATGCAGCGGATCAGCGTCGACTTCCCGCAGCCCGACGGGCCGATGATCGCCGTCGCCTCTCCGGCAGGAAAGCTGAGGCTGATCCCCTTGATCGCGTGCTGGTCGCCGTAGTAGGCGTGAACATCCTGGAGCTGGACCGCGTGGCCGCTGGTTGCTGCGGCGGCCGACGTGGCGGGCTGTCTCCATACTGCCCCTTCTTGCACCGGCTCCGCGGAAGGCGGACGGCCGGACGGCTCCCCGGGAGGCGTGCTGCCGGGCGTTGACATATCGGTGGGTTCCTTGCTGCTCGTTTCGGGCGGGATCATGCCACGCGCCTCCTTCTCGAGAAAAAGCGGGCCACGACGTTGATGATCAGCACGAGCACCACCAGCGTCAGCCCGGCTCCCCAGGCACGGGCGTTAACCGCCGCGCGGGGTGACTGGATGTCCTGGTAGATCTGGGTGGGAAGAGTGTTCATCTGCTGCGAGAGGTTGCCGGTGGCGCCCATCGCGACGGAGACCGTGAACAGGAGCGGCGCCGTCTCCCCCATGCCGCGCGCCACCGCAAGCAGCGAGCCGGTCACGAGACCCGGGAGCGCCGTCGGTAGTACCACCCGCAGCAGCACGCGCCAGCGGGGGGCGCCAAGCGCGAGCGCGGCCTCCCGCAGGCTGCTCGGGACCAGCAACAGCACAACCTCCGCGGAGCGCACGACGATCGGCAACATCAGCAGCGACAGCGCCACTGAGCCCTTCCACGCGGCGAAGTTGCCGCCGACGTGCCCGAGCACCAGCACGATGTAGATGAACAGACCGAAGACGATCGACGGCACGCCGGTCATGACGTCGACGAAATAGCGCACGACGTTCGCGAACCACGACCTCCCGCCGTACTCCGAGAGGTAGAGCGCGACCCCGATCCCGATCGGGATGGCGATGAGGGTTGCCAGCGCCACGATCTCGAGCGTGCCCAGCAGCGCGCTCCGGATTCCGCCGGGGTTGCCGAAGAAGCTGCCGGTCGGATCGGTGGTGAAGAAGCTGCCGCTCCAGGAACCGATGCCCTTCTCGATCAGGTAATAGAGGATCAGAACCACCGGGATCAGCGCCACGACCGTGCCGGCCAGAAGGACGCCCCGCATCGCCTTGTCGGTCCTGCGCCGCCGGGCACTGACCTGCACCAGGGGGTTCGGCGTCACGCCGGTGGCGCTCATGAGGAGGCTCCAGTCATCGGCTTCCTCCGCCTGGCTCGGCGATCGTCATGCCGGTGGCGCCGCTCCCGCGCTGCCCGTGCGAGCCGCGTTCGACGAGCCAGCGGGCGATTATGTTCACGATCAGCGTCAGTACGAATAGCACCAGACCGGCTGCGAACAGGGCCGAGATGTGGATGCCGGTCGCCTCGCCGAACTCGTTGGCGATGACGGACGCCAGCGTGTAGCCCTGGTTGAAGAGATGCTTGCCGATCGTGGGCGCCGCTCCGATCACCAGCACCACGGCGATCGTCTCCCCCAGGGCGCGGCCCAGGCCCAGCATCGCCCCGCCGGTGATGCCGGAGCGCGAATATGGCAGCACCGACATGCGGATCATCTCCCAGCGCGTCGCCCCCAGCGCCAGCGCCGCCTCCTTGTCCTCCGCCGGCACGGTGGCGATCACCTCGCGGGCGATGGCGGAGACGATCGGGAGGATCATGATGGCCAGGATCAGCCCGGCGATGAAGTAGTTGGGGCCGGTCACCGTGCCGCCCCCTATCCAGGGGATGAACGAGAACGTGTCGGCGAACCACTTCTCGGCGGGCTGGAGCTTGGGGATCAGCACGAACACGCCCCACAGCCCGTAGACCACCGAGGGGACCGCCGCCAGCAGATCGACGATGATCGACAACGGGGTGCGCAACCGCCTGGGGCACAGTTCGGTCACGAACAGCGCCGAGGCCACCGCCACCGGCACTCCGATCACGAGCGCGATGCCGGAGGTGATCAGCGTGCCCACCACCAGCGCCGCACCGTGGTAGACGTTGCGCGAGGTGTCCCAATCGTTGCCGAAAACGAAGCTCAGCCCGTACTTGGAGAAGACCGAGTGCGACTGGCCGATCAGGCGTACGAAGAAGTAGACGATCAGTACCAGGATCGCCGCCGCGAGCGCGCTTAGACCCCACTGCAAGGCCTGGTCGGGGAGACGCGCCAGCGGCGACCGCGCGAATGACGCGCGACCGCCGGCGACCGTGGTGGCGCCTGCCTCCACTAGGCCTTCCTCAAGACACCGGGAATCGTCACGACACCGGCGATCCGTTGCACGTCATCGTCGCCAGCTGCGTGTTGGCCTTAGAGGCCAGCGACACGGGCAGCGGCGCGTACGGCAGCTGGCTGCCGCCCGCCCCCAGCGTCATCTGACCGGGGCCCAACGCGTAGGTCAGCCACTTCTTGAGCGCCGCGGCAGTGGATGAGGTCAGGCCGCCCGACCTGCAGGGGTCCTTGTAGGAATCGAGGAACGTCTGGGAGACAATCGGGTAGGCCGCGGGATTCGGCGAGTTGATCGTCGAGATCCCGAGGTCCGCCGGGACCTTGATGCCGTCCGCCGCCACGGAGGTGTTCTGGATCGTCGGCAGCACGTAGGTACCGCCCGAGTTCTTGACCGAGGCGAACGTGAAGTTGTTCTCAAGCGCGTACGCCTGCTCCACGTATCCCACGGCCCCCTGGGTCTGCTTGACCGCTGCGGCGACGCCCGAGTTGCCCTTGCCGCCTGTGCCGGTCGGCCACTTGACGGTCTTGCCCGAGCCCACGGTCGACTTCCAGGTCGGGGCGACATCGGACAGGTAGTTGGTGAAGCCGTCGGTCGTACCCGAGGAGTCCGAACGGTGAACGACGGTGATCGTCGTGCTCGGCAAGCTCATGCCGGGGTTCAGCGCCTTGATGGCGGGGTCGTTCCAGGTCTTGATCTTGCCGGAGAAGATGTTGGCGATCGTGGTGCCATCGAGCTTCAGGCCGCTCTTGACCCCGGACAGGTTGTAGGAGACCGTGATGGCTCCGAACGCGACCGGGAATTGCAGCACCGGACCCTTCATCTTTGCCTTGTCAGAAGACTTCAGCGCGGGGTCGGACCCCGCGAAGCTGACCGTCGCCGACTCGAGCTGCGTCTGACCGGCGCCCGAGCCGACCGGGTTGTAGTTGACGGTCAGCCCCTGCGACTTGAGCGTCTGGCCCCACTGCTGGTAGATGGGGGCGGCGAGCGTCGAGCCGGCGCCATTGATCGTTCCCGCCCCGCCGCTGGAGTTCGACGAGCTTCCGCCCGACGGCCCGCTTGAGCTGCTGCCCGAGCTCTTGCTGCTCGATCCACATGCCGCAAGCGCGACCGATGTGATCACCGCCACCACGACGGCGGCTACGCGTCTTGTGCTCAAAATCATCTCCTTCGCTAGGTGTGATCCAGAGTCTCGAGACACGCGAGCGGCCAGGTGTTATCTACCTGTGAACCGCTGGTTGACGATTTGCTTGTGTTCGGGGCTTAAGCGGTAGCCGAAGCCGAAGTGGGTGTGGATGAACTGCCACGCGGGAAGCGCGCTCCCTAGCTTCACGCGGAGCTTGCGTATATAGACGTCGACAGAGCGGTCGCCGTGCCGCATCTCCTTTCCCCACACGAGGCGGAAGAGGTCCTCGCGCGCCGTGATCCGGTCACTGCGGCGCGCTAGCTCGGTCAACAGGCGTAGCTCGCGAAGCGAGAGCATCAGCGGACGACCGTCAGCTCGAGCCAGGTTCTCCTCCGGCAGGATCTGGAGGGGGCCCACTTCGAGCACCTCAGGGCGCGAACGTGTGACGGCTGACATGCCTGTAGCGATGCTCGTGTCATTGCCCCCTGCGCGCGTTACCGAGTCGTGATCGGCATGTCAACGATTTGTAACTCGTGCATCGGAGGAATCAATCGTGCGCGCCGGTCGAAGCGTGTCGTGCACACCGGCAGAAGCGAAAACCGAGCGACGGGCACGAATACGAGCGCCCTGGTTTTCGCTGAGGCGTCAGGCGGCGGGCGTCAGTTGGGCAGCGTCGCTTCGAGCTGGCGCTCCAAATCGGCGCGCGGCTGCTCGGCGCTCGGTTTCGCGAATGCGTTCTCGAGCGCCTCCTCGGACTCCGGTGCGAACCGATAGCCGACCCCGAAGTGGGTGTGGATGTACTGCCACGCGGGCGAGGCCTGTCTCAGCTTCTGACGGAGCTTGCGCACGAATACATCGACTGAGCGGTCGCCGTGAGCCATCGCATAGCCCCATACGCGCTCGTAGATCTCCTCGCGCCGGAGCACGCGATCGACTTGCGAGAGCAGATTCAGGATCTCGAACTCCCGCGCGGTGAGCTCGACGCTGAGCTCGCCGGCGTAGGCCTGGTGGAGGTCGGGCCGGATCGTGATCTCGCCGACCTGCGTCTCCCCATCCAGGACCGGCATCTCACCGAGCCGGTGACGGCGGATCGCGGCCTCGATCACGCAGATCAGCTCTTCGGGATGGCAGGGCTTGGTGATCCAGGCGTCGGCGCCCAGCCGCAGCCCGCGCACCCGCTGGGCCACCGAGGAGGGCGCTGTGCAGACGATCACGGCCAGCGCGGGGAGCCGGGCGCAGACCCGCTCCAGATATTCCCAGCTAGCCGACCCCAGCACCGTCAGATCGATCACCAGCGCGTTGAGGCGCATCGAGATTAGGAAGTCCGCCGTGACGGGGCTGGCCAGCACACGGTGCTCCCACTCCAGCGATTCGACGCGATTGGAAAGCACCCGCAAGAAGCCCGGATCGCGGTCGATGACCGCCAGCCGTACCCGCTTCTGAGAGCGCTGCGGACCAGCGCTGCTCGCGTGCGCCCCACTCCCTTCGAGCGACATAGGCCGCACTGTAGAACACCGACCCGACGGCGCCCGGGCGTATCCCGCCGATAACAGGATATTTACACGCAAACAGCGAATTACCCCCTCGCGCTCGCCGCGCGACCGGCACGGCACGCCGACCGACCCGCCCGGGGATCGGCGTCGGTATCGTTCAGTCAGTCCAGGGTGTGGAGACCCCGACGGACCTCGTTTCAAAGATGGCCTCTCGAACAAAGCAGAAGGAGCAGGCACGAGCCCGGCGCCTAGCCGAAGAGCAGGCGCTAGCCGAGAAGGCGCGCCGCGAGCGCCGGCTAAAAATGCTGGGCGGCGTCGTCCTGATCGCAGCGGCGATCGTGGCGGTGGCGATCGCCGTCTCCTCGAGCGGCGGCGGCAGCAAGTCCACCAAGCCGAACAGCCCCCAGGCCAAGAGCTCGCAGTCCAGCGTCGACTCCCTGCTGGCCGGGATCCCGCAGTCGGGCATGTCGCTGGGCTCGCCGTCGGCCAAGGTGACCGTGACGGAATTCGGCGACCTCCAGTGCCCGATATGCCAGGAGTTCGCGCTCAGCGCCGAGAACCAGATCATCCAGAGTGACGTCCGCAGCGGCAAGGTGAAGCTCGTCTACCGCTCGTTAGAGACCGCTTCCTCTGAATCTCCGATCCCGAACGTCTTCCCCACTCAGCAGAAGGCCGCCTACTCCGCGGGTCTGCAGGACAGGGGCTGGTACTACATCGAGCTCTTCTACCACGAGCAGGGCCAGGAGGGAACCGGCTACGTGACCGAGAGCTACCTCAGCGGCCTGGCCCAGCAGATCCCCGGGCTCAACTACCAGTTGTGGAAGCTGGATCGCAACTCGCCAACGGTCAGCGCGCAGCTCACCGCCGACACCCAGGCGGCCCAGGCCAAGAACTTCACCGGCACGCCGTCCGTCATTGTCAAGGGCCCCAAGGGCGAGCAGGACTTCACCAACCTCGAGGACTTCGGCACCTACCAGTCGGCGATCAATTCGGTGGCGTGAGCACCCGCGCGCGCACGCCGGAGCTCGTGACCGACGGACTGACCGCGGCCGACGCCAACGGCAGCGGCCCCCCGGCGCGCCCGTCGCGCTACCGGGCGTTGACGGCCGACAGGCTTCGCCTGGCGATGGTCGTCATCGCCATCCTGGCCATCGCCCTCACCGCGTACTTGACCTACGTCCACTACTCGGGGCTCAAGCCCGTCTGCACCGCCGGCCAGTCGTGCGTCAAGGTGCAGACCTCCCAGTGGTCGAAGCTCGACGGGATTCCGGTAGCGCTGATCGGACTGGTGGGCTACGTCGGCATCCTGGCCGTCCTGCTGGCCCCCGACCGCGAGGAGACGCGCCTGGCGATGCTGGGCATGACCCTGATCGGATTCGGCTTCAGCGCCTATCTGACCTACAGAGAGCTGTTCTCGATCCACGCCGTCTGCGAGGAATGCGCCACGAGCGCCGTGCTGATCACGGTTCTGCTGGTCTGCGCGATTATCCGCTACCTGCGCGCCCAGGATCGGCCCCCTCCGGCGCTGCCCGCCTCGCGGTCGGGCGGGCCCGGATAACGACTCCATCCGCGCCAGCGCCGATCATCCCCGAGGTGAGCTGGCGGTCGACGCGCGCCACAAGGACCCCGCCTGACAGCACCCGTCAGGTGGCTGTGATCGATCTCGGCTCCAACTCCTGGCGGCTCGTGGTCTTCACCTATCAGCCCGGGCCGCCCTCGGACCACGGCCCGTGGTGGAAGCGGACCGACGAGCTGTATGAGACCGTCCGCATCGGCGCCGGTCTAGGCGCCACCGGCCGGCTGAGCAACGAGGCAATCTCTCGGGGGCTCGAGACGCTGACCGTGTTCGAGCGCTTCTGCCGCGCGAATGGCCTGGATCCCGAGGATGTCCACGCCGTAGCCACCAGCGCCATTCGTGACGCTTCCAACCGCGCCGACTTCGTGCGCCGCGCCGAACGACGGACGGGGCTTCGAATCGAGGTCCTATCCGAGGACGAGGAGGCGTTCTTCGGCTACGTGGCCGCGATCAACACCTCGACGATGACCGACGGAGTCGTACTCGAGATCGGCGGCGGCAGCCTGCAGCTGATCCGGGTGGCCGACCGCTTGGCGCACGAGCGGGGGTCGTTCCCGCTGGGCGCGGTGCTCCTGACCGAAGAGCTCCTGCCCGGTCCCGGGCCGGCCAAGAAAAAGGAGCTGGAGCGGGTCAGGGACCGCGTGCGTGAGACGCTGGGCGATCTGGGCTGGCTGGCCGCGCCCTCCGAGACGCCCGAAGCGCCCGCGGGCGAACGCCGGAGGCTGGTTGGACTGGGCGGTGCGGTGCGAAATCTGGCCGCCGCAGCGCACCAGCACACGGACGATCTCGACCTCGGGGTGCAGGGCTATCGCATCACCCGCGAGACGCTGGACGGGCTGGTGCGAACCCTGGCCCGGTTGCCGGCGAGCGAGCGGGCCGCTGTGCCGGGTATCAAGCCCGGCCGAGCCGACATCGTCCTGGCCGCCGCGCTCGTGCTGCAGACCGTGCTCCAGCTGGGCGAGTTTGAGGACGTCGAGGCCACGGAGGCCGGGCTGCGGGAGGGGGCCTTTTTGGCCCGCACGCTGCTCGCCGGCCAGGCCCAGCCGCTGTTCGACGACGTGCGCGAGGCGGCCGTGCGCAACCTGGCGATCCAGTATGAGTCGGACATCGCCCACGTCGAGCACGTGGCGCGGCTCTCGCTCCAGATGTTCGACTCGCTCGTGCAGCAGGACCTGCTCGCGCCCCTGCCCGGCGAGCGAGACTTGCTGAAAGCGGCGGCGATGCTTCACGACGTGGGGATGACGATCGCCTACGACGACCACCACAAGCATTCCCGCTACCTGATCGTCTCGGCGGAGCTGCCGGGGTTCGACCCCCGCGAGCGGGCGCTGATCGCCCAGATCAGCCGCTACCACCGCAAAGGGACGCCGAAGCTCGGCGAGCTCGAGGGGCTCGCCGAGCCGGGCGACGAAGAGCTGCTCGAACGCTGTTCGGTGATCCTGCGGCTGGCCGAGCACCTGGAGCGAGGCCGCGATCAGTCGGTCTCCCAGGCGCGGCTGCGCGCCAACGGCGGGGGCGTCGACCTGCACCTGGACGCGGTCGGACAGGATCTGATCCTCCCGCGCTGGAGCGTCGAGCGCTACGGGGACGGTGAGGCGTTCGAGCGCGTGTTCGGCCGCCGACTGGTGATCGGCTGACCAACAGCCATTTCATTCGGTCGTAGAGTTAGGACCATGGACGACACCGCTACCGGAACCCAGGCGTCGGCCAGCACCGCGACTGAAGCGGCGTCGCGCGCCGCGCCGCAAGCTGCCGTCCACGACCTTTCGGACCCCGGGCTCTACACCAATCGCGAGCTCTCGTGGCTCGACTTCAACGACCGCGTGCTGCAACTGGCCGAGGACGAGCACCTGCCGCTGATGGAGCGGGTCAAGTTCCTGGCGATCTTCGTCACGAACCTGGACGAGTTCTTCATGGTCCGCGTGGCCGGCCTCCACGACCAGGTCGATGCCCGCATCGACGCTCGCGGGCCCGACGGTCTGTCGCCCATGAGCACGCTGCAGGGCATTGCCCGGTCCGTGGCCGAGCTCGACCGCCGCCACGCTCGAGACTTCTCCCACAAGGTCTGCCCCGCACTGGCCGAGCAGGGCGTCCGGATCGTGACCTGCGAGCAATCGGGGGCATCGGCCGCCCAGCTCGAGCGCCAGTTCCGCACACAGATCTTCCCCGCCCTGACGCCGCTGGCGGTGGGCCACGGGCGGCCGTTCCCCTATATCTCCAACCTGTCTCTGAGCCTGATCGTGCGGCTCCATGACCCCGAGCTGGACCACGAGGTGTTCGCCCGGGTGAAGGTGCCCAAGGAGGTGCTGCCACGGTTCGTCGAGATCGACAAGGAGACGTTCATCCCGCTCGAGGACATCATCGCCCACCATCTGGACACGCTGTTCCCGGGCATGGAGATCATCAGCTACGACCTCTTCCGCGTCACGCGGGACGCCGACTTCGATGTCTCGGACGAGGCCGACGATCTGCTGCAGGCCGTCGAGGACGAGCTCCGCCGCCGGCGCTTCGGCGAGGTCGTGCGCCTCGAGGTCGGCGCCAGCATGGACCCCGAGCTCCGCAGCCGGCTGATCGAGTGGCTGGGGGTGGACGAGCTCCAGGTCTACGACGTCGACGGCCTCCTCGACCTGAGCGACCTGTGGCAGATCGCGAACCTCGAGGGCTACCCGACGCTGCGCCAGATGCCGTGGACGCCGCTCACCCATCCGGCGCTGCTGCCCGGACCCCAGGACGCATCCGGCCAGCCCGACGTGTTCGAGGCGATGCGCTCCGACGATGTCCTCGTGCACTTCCCCTACCACTCGTTCGCCACCAGCGTCGAGCGCTTCGTCAGGCAGGCCGTGGACGATCCCAACGTGCTGGCCATCAAGATGACCGTCTACCGCACATCGGACGACTCGGCGCTCGTGCCCTCGCTGATCCAGGCCGCGGAGCGAGGCAAGCAGGCCGTGTGCATGGTGGAGCTCAAGGCCCGCTTCGACGAGCGGCTGAACATCAAGTGGTCACGGGAGCTGGAGGAGGTCGGGGCCCATGTCGTCTACGGCATCCCGGGGCTCAAGACGCACGCCAAGGCGATTCTCGTCGTGCGCCGCGAGCGTGACGGGGTGCGTCACTACGTGATGATCGGCACCGGCAACTTCCACGCCAAGAATGCTCGCCTGTATGAGGACTTCGGCCTGTTCACGACCGACCCCGAGCTGGGGCAGGAGGTGGCCAACCTGTTCAACACGCTGACCGGCTACGGCCATCCCAAGCGCCAGCGCAAGGTGCTTGTGGCGCCCGACTCGATGCGCGAGCCGCTGATCGAGGAGATCGAGCAGACGATCGCCGCGCACCAGGAGGGCACGTCCGCGCGGATCGTGATGAAGATGAACTCGCTCGTCGACCGCCGCTGCATCGAGGCCCTCTACCGAGCCTCGCAGGCCGGTGTGCCGATCGAGCTCAACGTGCGCGGCATCTGCTGCCTGAAGCCCGGCATCCCCGGCGTCTCGGAGACGATCAACGTGGTCTCCGTCGTGGGTCGGTTCCTGGAGCACTCGCGCATCTACGCGTTCCACCGCGGCGAGGAAGCGCGCTACTACATCGGCTCGGCGGACCTCATGCCCCGCAACCTCGACTCGCGCGTCGAGCTGCTGGTGCCGATCGAGAGCGCGGCCCTGCGGGGCGAGCTCGACGACACGCTCGAGCGCTGCCTGGCCGACGACACCTTCGGCTGGACGCTCGAGGCCGACGGCGGCTGGCGCCGGCGCGGCGGCCGCACGCGCGGCGTGCACACCGAGCTGATGGAGCGCGCCCTGGAGGAATCGGCGAGCGCAGCCCAGTAGCGCTCAGCAGTGCACCGGGTGAAGCGTGACCACGAGCGTCAGCACCGTCCCGTCCTCGTAGGCGTCGACCAGCAGGCGGTTGCCCTGGACCGAGAGCACCTTCTCGCCCTGGCCTCGCAGCTGGCCCTTGACCTTGCGCTCCACCGCCCGCCGCTGGGCGCCGTTGAGCGACTGCCACACGCCTCCCCCCAGCGAGACGAAGCGAAAGCGGTGCTCGCGGCCATCCGCGCGCAGCGCGATGGTCGTGGTCAGCACCTCGGTCTTGCCGGCGAACACGCCCGACTTGAAGGTCCTGCGACGGACGAACGTGTAGATGCCCAGCTTGGCGCCGCAGTGGCGCCCCGTGTTGCGGTCGGTATACAGGCTGGTCGTCTGGCTGGTGTGAAATCTCCACCCTGCGCGCGCCGCCGCCGCCGCGGGCACGGCCAATCCCACAAGTGCCGCCACGAGCGCCGCCAGGCGCGAGATCCTGCCCATCTACCGACCTCCCGTTCGCTTTCGGCGGGATCGTAACCGCCTGAACGGGCAGACTGACGCACAATGCATAGCACTGCGCTTTTGGTGATCGTGATCGTCGCCGCACTGGCGTTCGACTTCACAAACGGCTTTCACGACACGGCCAACATCGTCGCGGCGTCGATCTCCACGCGTGCCTTGGCACCCCGCACCGCGATCGGAATCGCGTCACTGCTCAACTTCGCCGGGGCGTTCATCTCGCTGAACGTGGCCGCCACAATCGCCACGGGCATCATCGACCCCGGGCGTGTGACGGAGATGATTGCCTTCGCCGGCCTGATCGGCGCGATCACCTGGAACCTGATCACCTGGCTCTACGGGCTGCCGTCGAGCTCCTCTCACGCCCTGATCGGAGGCATCGTGGGGGCGATGCTGGCCGCCGAGGGCGGCGCGGGGGTCAAGGCGGGCGGATTGATCGGCAAGGTGGTCGTGCCCGCGTTGATCTCGCCGGTGGTGGCGTTTGTCGCCGCCGGCATCTCGATCCTCATCATCTACCGCCTGGTTGCTTCTCGGCGACCGGGCGTCGTCACGAGAGGCTTCAGATTCGGCCAGATGTTTTCGAGCGCGATGCTGTCGCTGGCGCACGGCACCAACGACGCGCAGAAGACGATGGGAGTCATCAGCCTCGCGCTGCTGGCCCACGGCGACTTCTCATCGCAGCACTTCCACGTTCCGACTTGGGTCGTTGTCTCAGCCGCTTCGGCGATCGCCGCCGGCACGTACGTCGGAGGTTGGCGCATCATCCGTACGGTCGGAACGCGGATCATCAAGATGGACACCGCGCAGGGGTTCGCGTCACAGAGCGCCGGCGCAGCGGTGATCCTGGCCTCGTCGCATTTCGGCTACCCCCTGTCCTCGACGCACGTGATCTCGGGCGGAATCATGGGCGCCGGTGCCGCCAAGCGCCTGTCGGCCGTGCGCTGGGGGGTGGCGGGCAACATCGTCACCGCCTGGATGCTGACGCTGCCCGCCGCGGGGCTATTCGGCGCCCTCGCTTGGTGGCTGGCCGACGCGTTCGGCGCCGGTGCGCTCGGCCCGCTGCTGATCACGGTCATCGCGCTCGCCGGCCTGGCCACTCTGGGCGCCGTGCGCCGCGTACGGATCACGAAGCCGGCTGAGGCCTGATGGCGGCGATCGTCAACACCACGACGCTGGCCAAGTCCGTCGTCTACTCACTGATCGCGGGCGTGGGCATCGCCATCATCTTCGGCGCCTGCGTCTCGAGCGCCGCCGGGCTGCTCGAAGCCCGGCGCGAGCGCCGTACACTCGCCGGCGTGGCCTGGGGGGCGCTGATGGTGGCCTGCCTGGCCTGCGTGGCGGGGACCATCGCGGTGGGGATCCTGGCCATGACGCAAAAGGGTTGAGAGTCCATCCGGAAGCTCCGCGTTGCGGCTGGCGAGCGCCGGATCAAGCAGGGCAAGGACGCTGGACCCGTGGCGCAGCAGCGCTGCGCAAGTCGTCCGGCTGACGCCCGGCCCCCGGCCGGAACATGTTCCGGCCGTCGGGGTCGCACATGTGCGACCCCGAACCTCATTTCTTTACGGGATCGGGATGTTGCCGCCGCCGCCCTGCGGGCTCTGGGACGATCCCGGCGGGCTCGAGGGCTGGGCGCCCAGCGTCAGCGGGACGTCCTTGCTCTGACCGCCGCGCTTGACCGTCAGCGTGACCGTGTCGCCCGGGGAGAAGCCGGCGATCGTGCCGATGAACTGATCGACGGAGGTGATCTTCTTGCCGTTGACGGCGGTGATCAGATCGCCCGGCTTCAGGCCGGCCTTCGCCGCCGGGCCGCCGGGGACGATCGGGGACTGGCCCCCCGACTGCGAGGCAGTCGAGATCGCCGCGCCGCCCTGAACCTGGGAGTTGAGGCTCACGCCCACGTAGGCGTTTTGGGCCTTGCCGGTCTTGATGATCTGATTGGCGATCCGCACGTCGCTGTTGGCAGGCGTGGCGAAGCCCACGCCGGAGCTCGAGCCCTGGCCCTGCCCGTTCTGGTTGCCGGTCTCGATCTGGTCGTTGAGGCCGATCACCTGCCCGTCGGCGTTGATCAGCGGGCCGCCGGAGTTGCCGGGGTTGATTGCCGCGTCGGTCTGGACCGCGTTGGGGATCGTGAACTGGTTGGGGGCCGTGATCGTACGCCCCACGGCCGAGACGATGCCGGCCGTCACGGTATTGGGGAGGCTGAACGGGCTGCCGATGGCGATCACGCTGTCACCCACCTGCATGCTGTCCGAGTCGCCGAACGGCAGGGGATGAAGCCACGAGGAAGGAGCGTTGACGTGCACGACCGCCACGTCGGCGCCCGGGTCAGAGCCGACGACCGTGCCGCTGGTGGTGTTGCCGTTGGAGAACCGCACGCGGATCGACTGCGCCCCAGAGACAACATGCTGGTCGGTGAGGATGTTGCCCTTGCTGTCATAGACGACGCCGGCGCCTTCGCCCTGCGCCTGCTGCTGTCCGAAGCCGAAGATGCCGCTGGGCTGGCTGGTGGAGGTGGTGATGTCGACCACCCCGGGATCGGTCATGTGGTAGAGCTGGTTGACCGACAGCCCCTTGGAGCTCTGAAACGAGGCCGGCTGGGCGGAATGGGCACCGGGGACGACCGTCGTGGTGGTGACGGTCTTGGAGCCGCCGCCGCCCGAGACGATCAGGGCGACGACGAGCCCCGCCACGGCGCCGGCGATGACCGGAAGCAAGCGCTGAATCGACTTCATCGTCTAGTTAGCAAAGCAGACGGAGATGAGAACCCAGTCAGAACTCGATGAGAGCAGCGTAAGAGCGAGCTAGCCCCGCGGAGGCGGCGGAGCACCCGGGAGCGGAGGGAGTGCGGGGGCCGGCAAGCGGCGGTTCCCGGAAGGCGGAGCCGGAAGGTGGGAGCCGTGCCAGCGAAGCTGGCGCGGGTACAAGCGCAACGGTGCCTTGCCCGGCGCCGTCGGAGGCGGGGCCAGGAACAGCGGGGGCATCGGGCCGAGGCCGTGCTGGCGGACGGCGCGCTCGATGGCGTTGGCCTGAGCTCGGGTCAGACGGCCGGCTTTGACCGCGGCGTTCAGCTCGTCGGAGTAGGCAGCCTCCATCGCCGAGCTCAGCTTCTGCGGCGTCGTCCCCAGTCGTCTGGCGACGTCTGAGATGAACGCCTGACGTGACGAGGCCGGATTGGTTTGGTCGCTCGCCGCCCAGGCCCCGCCGGCGAACGCGCAGGCGGCCAGCAGCACGCCGGCCAGCACCAGCTTCGGCTTTCGACCCCGCTTCATCGCCGACATCGTCCCGCCTCTGTTTGAGAGAAACGTAAGAACGCCGGCTCCCGCTAGTGGCCTGGCGAGGAATTGGCGCCTCGCGGCGGGTAGGCGCGCAGCGTGGCCACGAGCTCAGGATCTTCGCCCTCCAGCGCCATCCAGGCGGCGCGCAGTCCGTGGCTGGCCGCAGTCTGAAGCGCCGCCGTGCGGTGCTCCAGCTGCCCGATCACGAGCGCGCCGGCGGGTGGGCGGATCACGCACACAGCCGGCGGGGAGGCGTCAGCGGCTCGCTGGGCCAGCTCCAAGCTCAGCCGGTCATAGCGCTCGGAGCGAGTTTTTCGCAGCTCGACCAGCCTCGGGTTGATGGCCTGCAGGTAGCGGTCGGTGAGGCCGGCGACCGCGCGGGAGAACGGCGCGTGCCGGACGCCTTGGGGCCGCGTCTGCAGGACGAGCACGTCGGTCGCGCTGGCGAGCGGGGCGCGGACCGGAATCGCCTCCGCGAGCGTGGCGTCGAGCAGCGTGCGTCCCCGGAAGCGGACGGGCGGCCCGGCCAGCCACGGCAAGCGCCCCGAGGCGCGAAGCGCGCATCTGATCTCCTCGGCGTCCCCAAGGTCCGTGAGGTCGACGATCTCCGCTCTGTCGGCGTCGGTGGCCGTGCAGTGCAGCTCGATCGCGCTCTCGAGGATCGCGTCGAACCGGAGCGGGCGCTGACGGGTCCAGACGTCGGTGATCACGTAATCCATGTCCAGAGCCGGCCGGCCGCGGAGCACGTTGAGTGCGTCGGCGAAGCGCGGATCGCCGAAGCCGCACTGGTAGAGCCCCGTCAGGTAGTCGGCCTGACCGGCGACCAGGAAGGCGGCGTTGAATGCTCCGGCCGAGGCACCGTGGACCTCGTCCAGGGTGTCTCGGAAGCCGAGCTGCTCGATCGCCATGGTCATGGCGGCCGAGACGATTCCTCGCATCCCGCCGCCCTCGATCGCCAGCGCGACCCGGCGGCCATCGCTGCGCTCTCCCGGACGCGAGCCCTCGCTCCGACGGCGGCGGATCAGCTCGATGACCGGGTGATCGCGCTGGTCCTCGGTCATCGCGAGCTCGGGGCGCAGGATGTCCGGGGCCAGGCGTCGCGTGATCATGTGCAGGGGGCGCGGAGCGTAACGAGATACGCCGGTAGGGTCCGTCACGTATGACAGAGACGCTGGGCAGGACGGGGCTGGAGGTAAGCCGGATCGGGCTCGGCCTGGCGGCGATCGGTCGCCCCGGCTACATCAACCTGGGCCACGGCGCCGACTTCTCCGGGCGCACCGCCCAGGAGCTGATGCGCTCAAACGCCCACGCCGTGCTGGACGCGGCATACGGCGCGGGTGTCCGCTACTTCGACGCCGCGCGCTCCTATGGGCGAGCCGAGGAGTTCCTGGGGTCATGGCTCGCGGGGCGCGAGCTGGGCACCGATCAGCTCACGATCGGCTCCAAATGGGGCTACACATACACGGCCGGCTGGCAGGTCGAGGCCGAGGTGCACGAGGTCAAGGAGCTCTCGCTGGCCACGCTCCGCCGCCAGGTGGCTGAGAGCCGCGCGCTTTTGGGCGACGAGCTCTGCCTGTACCAGATCCACTCGGCGACGCTCGAGAGCGGCGTGCTCGAGGACCGGGCCGTCCTCGAGGAGCTGGCCCGGCTGCGCGAGGATGGACTGGCGATCGGCTTCACGGTCACCGGCCCTCGGCAGCCCCAGACGATCGAGCGGGCGCTCGAGCTGGAGGTGTTCGACACGGTCCAGGCGACGTGGAACGTGCTCGAGCCGTCCGCCGGTGAGCTGCTGGCGGCCGCTCACCGGGCGGGCCTGGGGGTGATCGTCAAGGAGGCCGTGGCCAATGGGCGGCTGACCGAGCGCGGTGATGTGCCAGAGCTGATCCGCGCCGCGCGAGAGCTCGGAGATTCGCCCGATGCGGTAGCGATCGCGGCGGTGCTCGCCCAACCCTGGGTCGACGTCGTCTTGAGCGGCGCCTCAACCCCAGGGATGCTCGCCAGCAATATCAAGGCGGAACGCCTGGAGCTCTCCGGGGAACTGCTCGAGCGGCTCGGCAAGGTGCGCGAGGATCCCGAGACCTACTGGCGCGCGCGCGGCGCGCTGCCGTGGAACTGAGCCTCTACGCGGCTCGCAGTAGGCCCGCGCCGCGTGCCCACTCGACCGTGCGGCGTAGTGTCTCGCGGGGGTCCGTGTAGCTCAGCCCCAACTCGCGCTCGGCGCGGGAGCCGTCGTAGCGATGACCGTGAAGCAGCGTGCGGACCATCTCCCGGCAGACTGGGGGATGCCGACCGGCCAGGCGGAAGCCGCGCTCGGTGGTGGCGGCGGCGGCCATGGCCAGCGGCCGCGGAAGCAGCCGGGGTTTGCGCTGGACGCCGGCCACCTCGCCGGCCAGCGCCAACGCCTCGACCATCGTCAGCGTGACCCCGGACAGGAGGTAGCGCTCGCCTGCCATGCCGCGCTCGGCCGCCAGCAGGTGGCCCTCGACGCAGTCGGCGATGTCGACCAGGCTGACATTGGTGGGAACGAACACCTTCAGGCGGCCGTCGAGGAAGGCCAACAGGAATCGGGCGGTTCCCCCCGCTCGCCCCGGTCCCTGGACCGAGGAGGGGTTGACGCACACGAGCTCTGGGCCCGGCGCGCGCGCCGCGGCGAACGCCGCCCGCTCGCCCTCGGTCTTCGTTCGCTCGTAGGTCGAGAGGTACCAGCCGCGGTGCGGCGTCTGCTCGTTGCCGATGCTCCCCGGTGGCTCCCCGATCGTGGCCGCCGAGGAGGTGTGCACCACCCGCGTCACGCCGGCCCGGCGGGCGGCGCGGACCAGCAGCGCCGGCTGCTCGGCGTTCAGGCGCTGCATCGGGACCGCGTCCTCTACGCACAGCGTGTTGATCCCCGCCAGGTTGAACGCCAGCTCGCAGCCCTCCATCCCGCGCCACAGCGCCTGCTCGTCGAGCGCGTCGCCGCGGACGACCTGGGCGCCGCGCTCTGACAGGGCGCTGCTCGACGCCTCCGAGCGGGCCAGCGCCGTCACCTCCTGGCCCCGTTCGATCAGCCGCGCGACGAGGGCCCTACCGATCAGCCCGGAGCCCCCGGTGACGAACACGCGGGCCATCAGCCCGCGGAGCGGAGCGCCTCGGAGAAACGGACGATGTACTCGATCCCCGACCAGGCGGTGATGATCGCCGCCACCGCCAGCGCCCACTGATCTAGACGCGTCCCGGCGATCACCGCGTTCGGATGCAGCATGGCCAGCGTCAGCGCCACGAACTGGACGGTGGCCTTCCATTTGCCGGCCAGCGAGGTCTCGAACTGCTGGCCGCGGGACTCGACCGCCACGCGCAGCCCGAGGATCGTGAACTCCCGGCCGATGATGATCAGCGCCACCCAGGGCGAGGCTTGATGGACGGAGACGAGCGCGATCAGCGCCGTCCCTACCAGCAGCTTGTCGGCCGTTGTGTCCAGAAACGCCCCCAGGCGGGTGGTCACCCCCCACCGGCGCGCCAGGCGGCCGTCGAGCCAATCCGTGGCCGCCGCGATCACGAACACGATCGCCGCCGCCCGGTCGGCGTGGTCGAGCAGCAGCGCCATCACCACGGGAGCCAGGACGACTCGGACGCAAGTGGCGGCCGCGAGCATTCGAGACGACCGCACCGCGCTCAAGGTACCGCCCTCCACAGGACGGTTCATTACATCACAGCAGCTCGGCTGCCAAGCAACGGGCGGCGCTCGCGTCCTCGGCGTCCAGCGCGGCCCGGGCTCTGCCCGCCGCGGCCTCATAGTCGATCGTCCGCAGCGCGGCTTTGACCTCCGGCACGAGTGCCGGGGTCATGCTCAGCTCTCCCACGCCCAGCCCGGCCAGCAGCACCGCGGCGGCGGGGTCGCCCGCCAGCTCGCCGCACACCCCCACGCGCCGGCCGCGGTGCGCGGCCGCCTCCACGGTGTCGCGTACCAGGCGCAGGACCGCCGGCTGCGGGCCGCTCAGCAGCGGTGCCAGCCGTTCGCTGCCCCGCTCGGCTGCCATCGTGTACTGCGTCAGGTCGTTCGTGCCAAGCGAGAAGAAGTCGGCCTCCTCGGCCAGCCGGGCGGCGGTCAACGCGGCGGCCGGCACCTCGACCATGATCCCCAGCTCGAGCGGGGCCTCGACGCCGGTGTCGGCCCGCGCCCGCTCCAGCGCGGCCCGCGCCGCGCGCAGCTCGTCGATTGTGGCCACCATGGGCAGCATGGCCTTCAGCTCGTAGTCGGCGGCCACGCGCAGAATCGCGCGGAATTGGGTGGCGAGGATCTCTGGGCGCGTGAGCGACAGCCGGATGCCCCGCACCCCCAGAAACGGATTCGACTCGGGCGGCATCGGCAGCGCTGGCAGCGGCTTGTCGGCGCCGGCGTCGAGCGTGCGGACGATCAGCGGGCGGCCGTCAAGCACGGTGGCGATGTCCCGCAGCGTGGCGGCCTGCTCCTCCTCGCCCGGGAGCTCGGCTCGGTCCAGGAACAGAAACTCGGTGCGTAGCAGGCCCACTCCCTCTGCCCCCATCTCGACCGCCGCGTGCGCGTCCTCGGCCGAGCCCAGGTTGGCGAACACCTCCACCCGCCGCCCGTCGCGGGTTCTTGCCGGCTCGTGGGCCCGCCGGCGCGCGGCGGCACGCCGCTGCTCGGCCCGCTCCCGCCGACGCATGGCATCGGCCGCCTCACGATCGCTGGGCTCGACCTGGACCGTGCCGGCGTCGCCGTCGAGCAGCAGCCGCGCCCCCTCGCCGATCGCCAGCACCGCGTCGCCCAGGCCGACAACCGCCGGCAGCCCAAGGGCACGGGACAAAATCGCGGCGTGGGCGGTCGCCGAGCCGCGAGCAGTGGCGATCCCAAGGACCTTTGCCCGCTCCAGCGCCGCCGCGTCCGCGGGGGTCAGCTCGTCGGCGATCACGATCCCTTCCACTCCCTGCCGGGCGCGGCCGTCCCCAATTATCGCCGCGACTACTCGCCGGCCGACGTCGAGCACGTCGACGGCCCGCTCGCGCAGCAGCGGCTGATCCAGCGCGCGGTAGCGCTCGGCGACCGACGCCGCAGCGTCGTGCCAGGCGCGCTCGGCGGTGGCGCCGGCCTCGATCGCCGACCGCGCCGGCTCGAGCATCGCCCCGTCGTCGAGTAGCGCCAGGTGCGCGGAGAAGATGTCCCCCTCGGCCTGGCCCGCGCGGGCGGAGACCGCCTCACGGTCGGAGGAGATCGCTTCGCGGGCGGCGGCGATCCCTCGCTCCAGGCGCTCGCGCTCCTCCACGGGCCCTTCGGCTCGACGCTCGGGAGGTTGTGTGGTGCCCCCGTTGAGCGTGTGCGCGGACCCCACGGCCACGCCGGGGGAGGCGGCGACGCCCGTGAGGACGGTCCCGGGAGCAGGCGGCGCCGCAGCCGCGGGCGCCTCCTCCGGGCTCGCTTGCTCCACGATCCCCTCGCCGAAGCCCGCGTCGGCCAGTTCCCGGAGGGCCTCGATCGCCTCCTTCGCCTGGGGCCCTGACGCGCTGAGGTGAACGGTGTCTCCCAGCCGCGCGCCGAGCGAGATGACCTCGGTCAAGCTTGTCGCCTTGGCCGGCGCGCCTCCACCCTGCTTGGCGATCGACACGGCCGCATCGAAGCTACGGGCCAGCTCGATGAGCCGAGCCGCAGGCCGGGCGTGCAGGCCGATCGCGTTGCGAATCGGAATCGTCGACTCGGCATCGGGTACGGCGTCGGGGGAGGCCGCGGAAGGTTCGGCCGGCTCAGATTCCTCGACCCCGAGCTGCGACTCCTTCATCCTCAAGGCCCCCCGGGCCTCGTCCGCCACCTGCTCCAGGCTGGCCCCGCCTTTGGCGGCCACCGCGGCGGCGACCGCCCCCTCCACCAGCGGCGCCTCGCTCAGCCGCACCTTTTCACGGCCCTCGGCGAGCAGCTCGAGGGCCATTTCGCTGCTCATCAACGCGCTTCCGAGATCCATCAGCACCAGCACGCCGTCCTCGGAGAAGGCCCGGTCGACCGCCGCCCGGATCCGCTCGGCGTCGGTGCCGAGCACGCCTGGCTCGTCGGTTCCCCCGGCGGGCTCCAGTGCCAGCTCCTCCCCTCCCATCTCCCGCGCCAGCTTGACGACGCCCTCGGCCAGGGCGTCGCTGTGGGACACGACGACGATCCCGACCAAGCGCTCTTAGAGCCCGTAGGCGCGGTGGAGGAAGTCGATCGGGTGCACCGAGCTGCGGCCGGTCCCGTGGGTGATCTGCCAGCGGCAGGTCTCGCTGTCACAGGCGACCGTCTGCGCCCCGGAGGCGCCCACCTGCTCGAACAGATCGCGCCCCACGGCCATCGCGATCTCGTACTTCTCGGCCTTCAGCCCGTAAGTTCCGGCAATCCCGCAGCAGCGGGCGTTCATCTCCTTGACCTCCAGGCCCGGCACCAGCGCCAGCAGATCGAGGGCCGGCTTGCCGATCCAGTGACCCTGCTGCTGGCAGGGGGCGTGGTAGGCGGTCGTCTCGGGGACGGGCTTGAAATCAGTACGAAGCTCGCCCCGGTCGTGAAGCCCCAGCAACAGCTCGCAGATGTCGTAGGTCCGCTCGGAGACCAGCCGCAGGGCGGGGTCGTCCTCCAGCCCCAGGATCTCCCGCGCCTCGCGCTTGAGCATCAGCGTGCAGCTGGTGGCGTTCCCGACGATGATCGTGTCCTCGTCGTGGATCTGGGCGGCCAGCGCCCTGGCCAGCGCCAGCACCACGCCGCGGGCGTCGTCGAACAGGCCGCTCGACTGAAGCGGCAGCCCGCAGCAGTCCTGCTTCGGAACCTCGACTTCAAAGCCGTTGTGCTCGAGCACCGCCACGACCTTCTCGCCCTCCCAGGGCTCGTAGTACTCGGTCCCGCAGCCGTGGAAGTAGACGACCTTGCGCCCCGTGGCCGGTGAGGTGTGAGCACGCGCCCAGCGAGAGAAGCGACGGCCCGCGAACTTGGGCGCCGGGGCGTCGCGGTGCACGCCGAGCGTTTTCTCCGCCAGCAGGCGCGCCGGCCGCATCCCCAACGTCAGATTGGCGATCGGCGCGACCGGGGTCCCCAGCCGGCCCAGCCAGGTGGGGCGCGTGATGATCCGGTCGCGAAGCGGGATGCCTTTCTGCCGCTTGAGCTTGTCGCGCGCGCGGGCGTTGATCTCGGCGATCTTTACCCCCTGCGGGCAGACCTGCGAGCAGATCCCACAGCCCGAGCAATAATCGACGGAGGCGTCGACCGTGGGCTCGTCGCTGACCCGATAGCGCTCGGCTTGCGGCCCTTCGTATTTGGGGCCGGCGAACAGCGGCGTGACGTTCGAAACCGGACAGGCGGTCTCGCAGATCGTGCACTTGACGCAGTGATCGAGCGAGCCCCGCAGTAGCCCCCCGAGCACGTCCTCGCTCATACCGCTGTCCCCGTCTGCCTCATCCGATCACGGCCGCCGTCGTGCTCTGCGAGGAGATCATCTGCGCCGCCCGGAAGCCGCTGGCGATCGCCACGCCCTCGCCGCAGCCCTCCCGCCACGAGATCGCCCCCGGGAGCGATGCTCCGGCGACCACCACGTTCTCGGCGCCCTCGGCCCGCAGCTCGGCGTCCACCGCCACGCCGGCCCGCGCCAGGGGCTGCTGGCCGAAATAGTCGGCGCTGAAGCGCGATTCGCCCTCGGCCGGGATCCCGCGCAGCGGCAAACCCAGCACTCGCTCGTGCGTCACCCAGCGGGAGTCGAGCTCGACCGCGCCGGATGAGAAGCCCCCGCTCGCCAGCACGATCCACGGCGCCGCGTAGCGGATCTCCCGGCCGGCAGCCAGAGCCCTGACGGCGCGCACCCGCTCGCCTTCCCGCTCGCCCTCCAGCACTTCGCTGCCCAGCACCAGCCGGCCGCCCGCCGAGCGAAGCGCGAAGCGCAAAATCTCGTACATTCGCATTCCCGGCACCGAGGGAGGCAGGCTCGGGATTTCGAACACTCGGCGGCCGAGACGCCGCTCGATGTCTGCCCACGCGCCGTGGGGATCGCGAAGGCCGAGCGAGGCCGGGAGCCCCACGTGCTCCTCGGCCCGCAGCGCCAGCGAGAGCTGGGCGCAGAACCTGGCCCGCCAAGCGGGATCGTCGAAGCCGCGCGCGATCGCCAGCGTGTTCGCGTCGGCCCGCTCGAGCGGGGCGTCGACGGTGATCGCCCCGGCCTCGATTCCCGCGCGCCGCAGGTTGGCCGCGCATAGGCCGGGGTGAAAGTCCCGCATCCGCCCCACGCCCGCGATGCACACCCGGTGCAGATCGCGCGCGTCTCCGCCGGCCATTGTCTCCGGCACGAGCGCCGAGGGGCGAAGCGCACCGACCGCCGTCGGCAGCAGGTGGTTTCGCTCCAAGTGGCCGACATACCGGTAGCCCGGCAGGGGCCCGTCCGCGACTGCCGCCTGAAACCAGTGAAGCGCCTCCGCCACGAGCTCGCCGCCCAGCAGCGCATAGGGATGATCGGGACGGGCCGCGATCAGCTCCTCCAGCGCGCGACCCGGCTGCTCGACCCGGTGGGGGCTGTAGCCGAGCACGTCGATCGTGCCCGGAGCGAGATGCGTGGAGCCGATGCCCTTGGCCAGCACGCAGACGCGGGCGCCGTCCTGCGCCAAGCGCGTGCCGGCCACCAGCCCGGCGCTGCCGGCGCCGATGACGATCGCGTCGAAGTGCAGCTCTTCTCTCACCGCGGCAGATGCTCCACGTCGAGCACCCCTTGGAAGATCCAGTCATCGAACCGCAGTTGGCGCAGCTGGTCGCCGTAGAGCACCGGCCACACTCCCTTCCAGCGCTCCTGGAGAAAGTCGAGCAGCGAGCTGTCCGCCTGTTCGGCGCTGATCCCGTCGAGCCCGTGCATGATCCCGGCCGCGCGGTAGATGCAGAATCCCCCCTGGCAGGGCCCCATCCCTAGCCGCAGCTGGCGGCGGACGTCGTCCAGGCTGGTGCTGCCGCTACGGGCAATCGCCGCCTCGAGCTTCTCGCGTGGGACCATCTCGCACTCGCAGATCAGCTGCTCGGTGGCGAGGTGCGCCTCCTTGCGCTGAAGGCGCTCGCCGAGCCGGTAGTGCTCGCGGCGCTCGGATCCTGCAAGCGCCTCGGTCTGGGTGGAGCAGGGCCGCGTCTCGCCCAGCTGCCGGCAGGCGGCATCGACCGTCTCCTCGGCCATCAGGCGAAATGTCGTCAGCTTGCCCCCGGTGATCGTGAAAAAGCCCCGCACACCGTCGCGCTCCGAGTGGTCGAGCAGCGCGTGCGCGCGGGTCACGTCGCGCGTCTCGGTGTCAGAGGCCTTGGCGTCCTCGAACAGCGGCCGCACCCCGGTCCAGACACGCAGCGCGCGCGCCTGGCGGAAGCCGGGCACCAGCTTCTCGCCGTCGTCGAGCATCGCGTCGACCTCATCCTGCATGACCGTCTGGTCGTCGGGATCATCGGTGTGTTGGTCGGTGGTGCCAATGACGCTGACGGTCCGGATGGGAACGATGATGTCGCCGTCGGTTGGCATTTGGCAGCGGTTGATCACCGTGTTCACCAGGCGGTGGTTCATGGCGATCATGATTCCCCGCCCCGGCAGCACGCGGACGCCCTCGATCCCCGCCAGATCCGCGATCTGACCGGCCCAGGCGCCGGTGGCGTTGACGGTGACGCGGGCCTCCACGTCCACCTCCTGGCCGCTGCGCTCGTCGCGAACGCGAGCTCCCGCCACCTCATCGCCGTCGCGGTGGATCGCAACGGCGCCGTGATATGGGAGCACCCGAGCTCCGCGCTCCTGGGCACCGTGGGCCAGCGCCCAGACCGTCTTCCAGACATCGATGTTGGCGTCGGGAACACGGAACGCGCGGGAAGTCTGGGGGTTCAAGCGCGGCTCGTCTCGGAGCGCCTGCCGCGGGCTGATCTCCTCGCAGTCAACGCCCGTCGCCAGGCATCCCTGGGCGAAACGCTCGGCGTATTCGGGATCGTCCCAGGGGGTCGTGACGAACAGGCCGCCGGTGTCCTCGATGCAGTCGGCGGCGACGTGGCGGAGGATGCGGTTCTCGCCGATGCATTCCTCGGCCGCCCGCGGGTCCTTGACCACGTAACGCCCACCGGAATGCAGCAGTCCGTGGAAGCGACCGCTGGTCCCCTGGGCCAGGTCGTGGCGATCGACGAGGACCACGTCGAACCCTCGCAGCGCCGCGTCCCAGGCCACACCCGCGCCCGTTGCGCCGCCGCCGATAACGAGGACGTCGGTGCTGAGCGTGACCATTGCTCGTCTAGCGTAGCCGTGAAAATGTGCGGGGCGGCCGCGTGCGGCCAGCCCCGCGTTTTTCACCTATTGCCGCAGAGGCCTCACTCGAACCAGTCGAACGTCCGCGTGACCGCCTTCTTCCAGTACGTGTAGTACTCGTCGCGCTTGGCTGAGTCCATCGTCGGCTCCCAGCGCTTGTCCTCGGCCCAGTTTTCGCGCAGGTCGTCCTCGGTGGCCCAGAAGTCGGTCGCCAGGCCGGCGGCGTAGGCGGCGCCCAGAGCCGTCGTCTCGGCCACCACCGGCCTGATGACGGGAACGCCAAGGAGGTCCGCCTGGAACTGCATCAGCAGGTCGTTGCCCACCATCCCCCCGTCCACCTTCAGCGATTCGAGCTTGACCCCGGAGTCCGCGTCCATGGCCTCGGCCACCTCGCGGCTCTGGTACGCCGTCGCCTCCAGCGTGGCCCGCGCGATGTGGCCGGCGGTGACGTAGCGGGTCAGCCCGGCGAACACGCCACGAGCGTTCGACTTCCAATACGGCGCGAACAGGCCGGAGAACGCCGGCACGATGTACAGGCCCCCGTTGTCCTCCACGGAGCTCGCCAGCTCCTCCACCTCGGGCGCGGCCTTGATCATCTTGAGGTTGTCGCGCAGCCACTGCACGAGCGCGCCGGTGATGGCGATCGATCCCTCCAGGCAGTAGACGGGCGCGTTGTCGCCCACCTTGTACCCGACGGTGGTGATCAGGCCCGACTTCGACTGCACGGCCTCGGTGCCGGTGTTCAGCAGCAGGAAATTCCCCGTGCCATACGTGTTCTTGGCCTCGCCCTTCGCGTAGCAGGCCTGCCCGAACGTCGCCGCCTGCTGGTCTCCGAGATCGCCCGCGATCTTCACGCCCTGAAAGCCGCCGCCCGATTTGACCTCGCCATAGACCTCGCTCGAGGGGCGGATCTCGGGCAGCATCGAGGTCGGGACTCCGATCGTGGACGCGATCTCCTCGTCCCAGGAGAGCGACTCGAGGTCCATCATCAGCGTGCGGCTGGCGTTGGAGACATCGGTGATGTGCAACCCCCCATCGGTCCCGCCGGTGAGGTTCCAGATCACCCACGTGTCCATGTTGCCGAACAAGAGATCGCCAGCCTCCGCCTTCTCGCGTGTCCCGTCCACGTTGTCGAGGATCCAGCGGACCTTGGGGCCGGAGAAATAGGTGGCGAGCGGCAAGCCCACCTGCTTGCGGAAGCGGTCCTGGCCGCCGTCGGCGGAGAGCTCGTCCACGATCTTGTCGGTGCGGGTGTCCTGCCAGACGATCGCGTTGTGCACCGGCTCACCGGTGGTCTTGTCCCATACGACCGCCGTCTCGCGCTGATTGGTGATACCGAGGGCTGCGATGTCATCGGCGCTCGCCCCCGCTTTCTCGAGCGCCTCGTCCATCACCTCGCGGGAGCGGTCCCAGATCTCCTTGGCGTCGTGCTCCACCCACCCCGGCTTGGGATAGATCTGTTCATGCTCCTTCTGCGAAACCGACACCACCCGGCCCCCGTGATCGAACACCATCGCACGGCTCGAGGTAGTGCCCTGGTCCAATGCTGCTGCGTACTGCGCCATCTCTCGCTCCTTTCAGTGCCCAGCCAGCGCCTCGGTGGCGCTTTTGAACAGGTAATAGACGGAGGTCGCGCCCGGGTCCTGATGGTCCTTGCTGCGCTCGCCCAGATAGCTGGCACGGCCTTTGCGTGCCACCAGCGGAGTCGTCGCCCGCATCCCCTCCTGTGCGGCCTGTTCGGCGGCGTCAAGGCCGCCGTCGAGGTCGCCGGCCGCCTCGAGCGCCTCCACGGCCGGAAGCAGCGCATCGACCATCGTCTTGTCGCCGGGCTCCGCCTTGCCGCGCGCCTGCACGCCCTCCAGGGCCTTCCGCCATCCGGCTTTGTAGCCCGCCAGGTCGATCTCCCGCTCGCTGCCCAGACCGCTGCTCAGCTGTAGGAACAGCGTGCCGTACAGCGGTCCCGCGGCGCCGCCGACGCTCGAGACGAGCGCCATGCCAACCGTTTTGAGCACGTCCCCGGGGGCGTCCGGCTCGGATCCGTCGAGCCGCTCCATCGCCTTGCGCATCCCCCGGTCCATGTTCGTTCCGTGGTCGCCGTCGCCGATCGCCGTGTCGAGCCGCACCAGCTCCTGGCGGTGCTCGCCGATGACTTCAGCGAAGCGGCGCATCCAGTCGATCACCGCGTCGCGCGTTACCGCCACTAGACGCCCCAGCGCAGACCGGGCGTATTGACGGGGGCATCCCAGTAGCGGACCATCTCGTCGTCGAGCCTCAGCAGCGTGATCGAGCAGCCCTGCATCTCGAGCGACGTGATGTAGTTCCCGATCAGGTTGCGCTCGATCTGCAGCCCCTGCTGCTGGGCCAGCTTGGCCACCTCGCTGTAGACAACGTACAGCTCGATCAGCGGCGTGCCGCCCATGCCGTTGACGAACGCCAGCACCCGGTCTCCCGAGGTGAACGGGAGGTCCTCCAGGATCGGGGTCATCAACCGCTCCGCGATCTGCGCGGCGGAAGCGATCTTCTCCTTGAAACGACCCGGCTCACCGTGGATGCCGATCCCGATCTCGACCTCGTCGTCCGCGAGCTCAAAGCTCGGCTCGCCTGAGCCTGGCGTGATGCACGGCGTCAGCGCCATGCCCATCGAGCGCCCGCCCGCGTTCACTCGCCGCCCGAGCTCTGCGACCTGCTGGAGCGGGCGGCCCTCTTCGGCGGCGCCGCCGCAGATCTTCTCGGCCAGCACCGTGACGCCCACACCGCGCCGGCCGGCGGTGTACAGCGAGTCCTCGACCGCCACGTCGTCGTTGGTGAGCACGGTCTCGACATCGATTCCCTCACCCTTGGCGAGTTCCGCTGCCATCTCGAAGTTCATCACGTCGCCCGTGTAGTTCTTGACGATGTGGACCACGCCGGCGCCTCCGTTGACCGCCTTTGTGGCCTCCAGCATCTGGTCGGGCGTCGGCGAGGTGAACACCTCGCCGGGACAGGCGGCGTCAAGCATCCCCGGGCCTACGTAACCCCCGTGCATCGGCTCGTGGCCTGAACCGCCGCCGGAGATGAGACCCACCTTGCCTCCCACCGGCGCGTCGCGCCGGACGACCACCGCGGGGTCGTAGATGATCCTCACCCGGTCGCCGTGGGCGGCCTCGATGCCGTGCAGCTCGTCCTGAACGACGCTGTCAGGTGTGTTGATGAGCTTCTTCATGCCCCTTTCCTCGTAGGCGCGGTGTCCGGATGGGGCGCTTGCCGTGGGTTGTTGCGCGCCTGAGCGGTGAGGTGGCTCAGCCCGTATGCGGTGCTCGGTGCGTGCGCACTCCCGAGTCCATACGCGGTCCTGAGTCCGTACGCGGTCACTTCAGCACGCATAATGCGAGGCAGGGCACCCTCTCTCGCGAACCCACGTTCTCCACCCTCAACTTCGCTCGCGACAATAACCGAAACGGTGCGACAATGTCAAACGTCGTTCGGCCGAACGAGAGGAAGTAGCTCAGCCCCGGGCTGAGGCGGAAGTCGGTGCCGGGTCGGATTCAGTCAATAGAACGCGCGGCGACGATTCTGCGGCTGCTGTCAGGCCGCTCGCGGCGGCTCGGCGTCGCCGAGCTGGCCGGCGAGGTCGGGCTGCCGAAGGGGACCGTCTACGGAATCCTGCGCACGCTCCAGCTCGTGGGGTTCGTCGAGCAGGACCCCGAGTCGGGGAAGTACCAGCTGGGGCCGGCCTTGCTCCACATGGGCTCGAGCTATCTGGACGGCAACGAGCTGCGCACGCGCGCGCTGAACTGGGCCGACGGGCTGGCGACCCGCAGTGGCGAGAGCGTCCGTATCGGAACCTTGCACGAGAACCAGGTGCTGGTCGTGCATCACGTCTTCCGGCCCGACGACAGCAGACAGGCGCTGGACGTTGGCAGCCTGATGCCCGCTCACGCCACCGCGCTAGGTAAGGCGCTGCTCGCCCATCACACCTACATCGCCGCCGAGCTGGCGAGCAACTCGCTGAGCAGCTTCACCCCGGCGACGGTGACCGACATCTACCGCTTCCGCCAGGAGCTGAACGAGACCGCCAAGCGCGGCTGGGCCGGCGAGGTCGGCGAGCTGTTCCACGGCTCCGCTTCCGTGGCGGCGCCGATTGAGGATCGCCGCAGGGTGACGGTCGGCGCCATCGGGATCGCCGGCCCGATCGAGCGACTTTGCGATGAACGCCGGCCGCGCCCGGAGCTGGTGGAGTTCGTGATGGAGGCCGCACAAGCCGTCTCCCGGGAACTGGGGGCCATCCCCTGGTAGGCGGTTCCACCAGCTTCCTGCTAGCACTCCTGGCTTGAGCATGACTGGCCGCTTCGTAGCCTCGATCGACCAGGGCACGGCGTCATCGAGGTGCTTCGTGTTTGACAACCGGGCGCGGATCGTGTCGATGGCACAGCAGGAGCATCGCCAGCACTTCCCGCGGCCCGGCTGGGTCGAGCACGATCCTGAGGAGATCTGGCGCAACGTGCTCTCGGTGGTGCGGGTCGCGCTGGCCAAGGCCGACCTCTCGCCGGCTGACTTGTGTGCGCTGGGGATCGCCAACCAGCGCGAGACGACCGTGATCTGGGACCGCAGCAGCGGAGCGCCGGTCCACAACGCGATCAACTGGCAGGACACACGCACTGACGTGCTCTGCAAGGGCCTTGAGCAGGAGTTCGGCCAGGGGCGCTTCAGGGAGAAGACCGGGCTGCCGCTGACGACGTACTTCTCGGGGCCGAAGATCCGCTGGCTGCTGGAGAACATCCCGGGACTGCCGGAGCGCGCCGAGGCGGGCGAGGTGCTGTTCGGGACGATCGATTCGTGGCTGATCTGGAATCTCTGCGGGCGCCACGTGACTGACGTCACGAACGCCAGCCGCACGCTGCTGATGAACATCCAGACGCTCGACTGGGACCAGGAGCTTCTCGACGCGATGCGAATCCCCGCGGCGATCCTGCCCGAGATCAGCGCTTCTTCTGAGACTTATGGCGAGGCGGGCACGCCGCTCGAGGGCGTTCCCGTCGCCTCGGCCCTCGGCGACCAACACGCCGCGCTCGTGGGGCAAACCTGCTTCGACCCCGGCGGCGCCAAATGCACCTTCGGCACGGGCAGCTTCCTGGTCCTGAACACCGGTGCGCGACGCGTAGCCTCGAACAGCGGCTTGCTGACGACGCTCGCCTACAAGCTCGGTTCCGCCCGGCCGGCCTACGCGCTCGAAGGTTCGATCGCCATAACCGGTGCGCTGGTTCAGTGGTTCCGGGACAACCTCGGCTTGATCGGCAGCGCGCCCGAGATCGAGACGCTTGCGCTCACGGTCCGCGACAGCGGCGGCTGCTTCTTCGTGCCGGCGTTCTCCGGCCTGTTCGCACCGCACTGGCGCAGCGACGCGCGGGGCGTGATCGCCGGCCTGACGGGCTACATCAACAAGGGTCACCTGGCGCGGGCGGTGCTGGAGGCAACCGCCTGGCAGACCCGGGAGGTCGTGGAGGCGATGAACGCCGACTACGGCAGCGAGCTCACGGACTTGCGCGTCGACGGTGGCATGACCGCCAACAATCTGCTGATGCAGCTGCTGGCTGACGTCCTCGGCGTCCCGGTCACCCGTCCGATCGTCGCCGAGACCGTTTCACTGGGCGCCGCTTACGCGGCCGGTCTGGCGGTCGGCTTCTGGGCCGACACACCGAGCCTGGAGAAGAACTGGCACAAGGCGGCCGAGTGGCTGCCGCGAATGGATCCGGCCGTGCGCGAGCGCGGCTTTCGCAAATGGAAGAAGGCCGTCGCCCGCACGCTCGACTGGGTGGACGACGACTGAACCTGGACGGCGCGGTGGCGGATCCGGGCCGACGCGCGCAAGCGGCGGGCGGCCGTCCCCCGGAGAGATAGGGGGACGGCCGCCCGCCGAGAGATGCGGCGGCGCCCCGTCCGGCGCCGCCGCATCCGGGTACGTGCTCCTATGAGTCTGCCGCCGGCGGCCGTCGGTCCTGCACGGTACGACCGGACCCTTCCACTCCGGGCCCGCCAGGCCCGCGCCGCTCCGTCTCGACCACGGTCTCTCCGAAACCTTCTACTCCAGGCTCCGCCTCCCTGCGGGCTTTCAGGATGTCCTGGACGAAGAAGTTGTAGATCGGGGCCGCGAGCGCAGCCCCCACTAGAGGCCCGACGATCGGGATCCAGAAGTAGGTGCTGATGTTGGCGTAGTCGCCGGGGAACGCCACCTTCCCCCAGCCGGCGATCAGGGCGAAGATGCGCGGGCCGAAGTCGCGGGCCGGGTTGATCGCATAGCCGGCGTTCGCCCCGAACGAGAGTCCGACCGCCATCACGATAAAGCCCACGATCCAGGGGGCCATGTTCCCCTCGGGCGGCGCATTGAACTCATCCGTGACGGCGAACACGAACAGCGCCAGGAAGAACGTGCCCACGATCTGGTCGATTAAGGGCCCTAAGACGTTGTGGAAATAGGGCGCCGGGAACGTGGCGAACGTACTGTAGGTGGGTAACGAGGCCGGTGTCCCCTTGACGATGTGGTTGATCTGGTCGTAGTGGTTGATCGCGTTGTTGTAGACCAGGAACACCAGCGCGGCCCCGACGAACGCCCCCAGGACCTGAGCTGCCCAGTACCCCGGCACCTTCCGCCACGGCATGGCCTTTCGCAGCGCCACGCCGAACGTGATCGCTGGGTTGATATGCGCGCCGGTGATGCCGCCGACCACGTAGATGGCGAACACGACGGCCAGGCACCATCCCCAGGTGATCAGCAGCCAGTCGCCACTGCCGAGCAGCGCCGTCTTGGTGCCGATCGTGCGCCCAGACCCGATCAGCGCCCACAGCATCGCGACCACGCCGTCGCCGAAACAGATCAGGATGAAGGTTCCAAAGAACTCCGCCCAGAGCTCGCCCACGAGCCCCCGGCGCCATCGGAGCGGTAACGGCCGTACCGCGGTTGACTCAGCTACGGTTGCCACACGACCTCCTCGGAAGACGTAGGGTCAGGAAATGGTCTCCCGCGAGACGTGGGGTCGCCGGCGGGATCATCGCGGGTGCGCCCCACCTCCACGAGCGATGCGGAGGACTGGCAATGGCCGGCCCATGCCCTGACCCGGAGCCTCGCCCGCGAGCGATCGACTCCAAGTGCTAGCAGCGCTCAACTGGAGATCACACCTCTCTAATCCTCGCCCAGCGGGAGCGCGGCGACGCCACTGAACCCGCGAGTGGGCCGAGATTACCAGCGCTCGTCCGACAATGTCAAACGGCGTTTGGGCCACCGTCACAGGCGCACGGGCGACGCCATTAATCGCCTCTCACCGCCGCGCTAGCGGCTCCGCTTACCGCCCGGGCTCTCGCTCTTTTTCGCCGATCTCTGCCAGTACGGCGAGCGGTAGGGGCCGCTTGATCCGCTGCTGGCGAAGAAGCCCTGCACGGCCTCGAGCATCGCGCCCACGTCCTCCGACGGGGTGATCGGCTCTCCGAACGAGACGGTGATCCGGTGGCGCCTCGGCACCGGCCTGGCGCGCAGTCGCTTGGGCCAGATCCGACCGGGCGGCATGGCCTCCCTGGTCCCGGTGACTCGGATCGGCACGATCGTCAGCTTGTGTGCGGCGGCGAGCACCGCAGCGCCGCGGCGGATTCGGCCCTGGGAGCCGCTGCGCGAGCGCGTGCCCTCGGGATAGAGCAACAGGTTCCAGCCCTGGTCGAGCAACTTGTCGAGATGGCTGCCGTCCTTGGAGAGGCCGCCCCCGCGCCGGTCGATCGGAGTGGTGTTGAAGATCAGCGACACGAGCCCGGCCACCACCCGGTTGCGGTAGAAGTAGTCGGCGGCCGCGGCCACCACCGTGCGCCGGCGAAGCCGCCGCGGCAGCGCCGAGAGGATCACGGGCGTATCCATATGACTGGCGTGGTTGGCCACCAAGATCACCGGGCCCTTGAGCGCCGCCAGCTTGTCGCGCCCGAGCGCCCGGCGGCGGGCGTAGTAGTCCATCAGCGGGTTCAGGACGAACCGCATGAAGCTCTCCCTGATCAGACCCGCGATCCTCGAACGCGCCCACGGGATGTCGAGCTGGGTGACCGCAGCGCGCAGCTCGCGGCCATGCTTGGGAGCGAGCTGGGTGACCGCAGCGCGCAGCTCGCGGCCATGCTTGGGAGCAATGCGCGCCAGATCGGCGACACGGCGCCTTGCGGAGCGCTTGCGGCGTAACGGCGACACCGTCGGTTATACCCTCGCAAGTGGCAGCCGTTACGGAGCTGGGTCCTGCCGTTTGGTTCCGGCTCCATCGCCGGGTCTGATCCGGCTATCTCGTCGGGTTTGATCCGGCTGCGCCGCCGCGTTTGACCCCGCCGAGCCCGGGTATTCCACGTCCCGTGGAGGGAGGTTCCTAGCGCCCGTCAAGGAGATCGAAGAGTGGCCAACGAGCCGCATGTGATCGGCATCGACTTCGGCACGCTGTCCGGCCGCGCGGTGGTGGTGCGGGCGAGCGACGGCGAGGTGCTGGGTAGCGCCGAGCACCAGTATCGCCACGGCGTCATGGATCGCGAGCTCGCCGCGACGGGAGAGCGCCTGCCGCCCGACTGGGCGCTTCAGGACCCGCAGGACTACATCGAGGTGCTTCGGCATGCGGTGCCCGAATCCCTCGAGGCGGCCGACGTCGATCCGGAGAGCGTCGTGGGAGTCGCAACCGACTTCACCTCGTGCACGATCATGCCGACGACCGAGGAGGGGACGCCGCTGTGCCAGCTCGATGAGTTTCGCGAGCGGCCACACGCTTACGCCAAGCTCTGGAAGCATCACGCCGCCCAGCCGCAGGCAGACCGGATCACGGAGCTCGCCGCCGAGCGCGACGAACAATGGCTGAGTCGCTACGGCGGTCGCATTTCGTCCGAGTGGGCCGTGCCCAAGGTGCTCCAGCTGCTCGAAGAGGAACCCGAGCTCTACGAGTCCGCCGACCGCTTGATCGAGGGGGTCGACTGGATCGTCTGGCAGCTCTGCGGGGAGGAGGTTCGCAGCGCCTGTCCGGCGGGCTACAAGGCGATGTTCCAGGACGGCAGGTATCCCGCGAAGGACTATTTCGCCGCACTCGACCCTCGCCTCGAGAACCTCGTCGAGGAGAAGCTGGCTTCCTCGCTGGCCGAGCTGGGAAGCCGCGCCGGCTCGCTGACCGACACGGCTGCTGAGTGGACCGGGCTGAAACCCGGGATCGCAGTGGCGGTGGGCAACGTCGACGCCCACGTGACCGCGCCGGCGGCCGTCGCGACCCAGCCGGGCCGCATGGTGCTCATCATGGGCACATCGACCTGCCACATCGTGGTTGCCGACGACGTCGCCGAGGTGCCTGGGATGTGCGGGGTCGTCAACGGCGGGGTGGTGGCGGGCCGCTGGGGGTACGAGGCGGGCCAGACCGGCGTTGGCGACATCTTCGCCTGGTTCGTGGATCAGGCCGTCCCGCCGTACTACCACGAGCAGGCAAAGAAGCGCGGGCTCGGAATCCACGAGTACCTCTCCGCGCTGGCCGACGAGCAGCAGGTGGGCGAACACGGCCTGGTCGCGCTCGACTGGTGGAACGGAAACCGCTCGATCCTCGTCGACCACAACCTTCGCGGTGTGATCGTCGGGCTGTCGCTGGCCACACGACCCGAGGAGATCTACCGAGCGCTGATCGAGTCGACCGCGTTCGGCACGCGCAAGATCCTCGAGGCCTTCGACAACGCGGGCGTCGCCGTCAACGAACTCGTCGCAGCGGGGGGACTGCTCGACAACCCCGCGCTGATGCAGATCTACAGCGACGTCGTCAACCGACCGCTGGGCGTGCTCGACTCGCCGGAGGGACCGGCGCTCGGTTCGGCCATGCACGCCGCCGTCGCTGCGGGCGTGTACGAGGACATCGAGACGGCGGCAGCGCGCATGGGCAGGCTCCGTCCAGACGTGTACTCGCCCGATCGGGGGCGCGCCGAGGCCTACGACCGGTTGTACCGCATCTACGAGAGGCTGCACGACTACTTCGGACGCGACAGCCGCGATGTCATGCAGGAGTTGCAGAGCGTCGCGGCCGACGCACGGGGAGGTGAGCGAGTTGAGCGGTGACATCGACGCGGTACGCCGGAACGTGTCGGAATTGCACGCCGAGCTGACCCGGAACGGGCTCGTGGCCTGGACCACGGGCAACATCTCCGAGCGCGTACCCGACACCGACCTGCTCGTGATCAAGCCAAGCGGCGTCACCTACGGCGAGCTGACACCGAAATCGATGGTGGTGGTCGATCTTGAGGGCGACGTCGTTGAGGGTGACCTGGCTCCCTCCAGCGACATGGCAACCCACGCCTACGTGTATCGCGAGCTCCACCGGGTCGGCGGCGTTGTCCATACTCACAGTCCCTACGCCACCGCATGGGCGGCCCGCCGAGAGTCGATCCCCTGCGTGCTGACCGCGATGGCCGACGAGTTCGGAGGAGACATTCCCCTCGGCCCGTTTGCGCGGATCGGCGGCGAGGAAATCGGTCAGGGAATCGTCGAGACGTTGCGTGACAGCAGCTCGCCGGCGGTGCTGATGGAGAGCCACGGCGTGTTCACGATCGGCCGGGACGCTCGCGATGCGGTGAAGGCCGCCGTCATGTGCGAGGACGTGGCTCGCAGCGTCCTGCTGGCGCGGGCCCTGGGTGAGCTTGAACGCCTGGATCAAGCCGACATCGACGCCCTGCACGACCGGTATCAGAACGTCTACGGGCAATGACGGGCCGCGGCCTCGGCGCGCGACCGGACTGATCAGGCCTTCCCGGCGTCCTCGACCGCTGCGCTGAGGCGGGGGAATAGCTCCTTCACGCGCGGATAGATCTCGCGATAGACCTCGAGCAGCTTCCCGTAACGCTCCGAGCTGCGCTCGTCCGGCTCGTACGTGGCGCGCTCGCCGGACATCGCTTCGGCCGCTTCCGGAATCGAGTCGAACCAGTCGACGGCGGCGGCAGCGTGCATGCCGGCGCCCAGGGCCGTGGTCTCCACCTCGCTGCAGGCCATCACGGTCCGGAGCGTCACGTCGGCGATGATCTGGCACCAGAGCGAGCTGCGCGATCCGCCGCCGACGGCGAGGTAGAGGTCGATCGGCTGGTCTCGCGCCGACACCACCTCGTCGGTCAGCAACCGTTGCTCGAATGCGATGCCCTCGAGGATGGCGCGGAAGATGTGAGCTTTGCCGTGATGCCCGCGGAAACCGACCAACATGCCACGGGCGTAGTCGTCCCAGTGCGGCGTCTGCGCCTGGTTCCAGTATGGAACCGCCAGGAGCCCGTCGGCTCCGGGCTGTAGGCGAGCAGCGGCAGCCTCGAGCACGTCCTCGTCGGAGAGATCGAGTCCGAGTCGCAACGCCTCCGTCCCGGCCAGCTTGTTCACAAACCAGGACACCGTGTAGGTGCCGCCTTGAAGGAGCGTCTCGAGCGTGTAGGTCCCCGGCACCGGGCCGCCAAGCGTGCGAAATGCTCGATCCCATGCATAGTCTTCGCTGTAGGTCCCGGAGACGACGGCGGTGCCCAGGTTCAGGTAAGCGCGTCCCGGCTTCACGATGTTGGCGCCAAGGCCCGCGGACTGGCCATCGCCGGCGCCACCGACGACGGGAATCCCCGCGGGCAGGCCGACCTCCACGGCCACATCGGCACGCAGCTCCCCCATCACCGCGCCCGGAGGCGATAGCTCGCACAACTGGTCCCGACCGAGCCCCACTTGATCGAGCACTTGCTTCGACCAGTCGAACGACTCCATGTCCACGAGCCCAAGAGGGTCGGCACAAGCCGAGCTGGTGCGCCACTCGCCGGTTAGGTGTTTGACCAGGAACGCGTGGACGTCGACGACTCGCGCCGTACGCTCGAGCACGTCCGGCTCGTGCTCGCGCAGCCAGAGCAGCTTGTAAAGCGCGGGCGTGGTGTCCGGCGGCTTGCCGGTGATCCTGTGAATCTCCTCGCTGCCATATTTCTCCACCTCCTTCACTGCGCGGCCATCGAGCCACAGCATCGCCGGACGCAACGGCTCTCCCTCCTCATCGAGACAGGCAAACGTCTCCCGCTGATGCGTGAGCCCGATCGCCTCGATCTCGGAGGCGTTCACGCCGCCCGCCGCCTCTCGGAGTGCAGCGGCCGTCGAGCGCCACCACTCCCGCGCATCCTGCTCGTGCCATCCGGGATGCGGGATGACGAACTCGAACTCCTGCCGGCCCTCGCTCACGCCGCGTCCTTCTCGGTCCCACACCACGGCCTTGGTGGCGGTCGTTGAGCTGTCGACTCCGATGACGTAGGTCACGTCCGTCCTCGCTGCGCTCCTGCACGCAATCCTGCCCTGCGGGTGCGTATCCCTAACGCCGGGGGGCGCTCGTCGCCGGTTGCATCGCGCACCCGGGCGGGTAGGTGATCGACGTGAGCGCTGAGGAGTCGGAAGCGTCCGAGCCAGTGGCGAGCGACCCGACCAGGGTCCCTGACGGGCTCTATGCCGGCTATGTCTTCGATCTCGACGGAACGATCTATCTCGGTTCAGAGCTCCTGCCAGGAGCGCGACGGCTGGTGGAGGCCCTGCGCGACATGGACCGCAAGGTCGTGTTCGTCTCGAACAACCCCACCCGCGACCCAGAGGAGTACGCGCGGAAGCTGACCGACCTCGGGCTCTCGACGCCGTCGTCAGACGTGATCAACACCGTCGTGACAACCGCGGGCTGGCTCGCCGAAAACGCCCCGGACGCGACCGTGTTCCCGGTCAGCGAGGAGCCGCTCAAGCGCGCCCTTCGCGAGCGCGGCATTCGGATGTCTGAAGACCCGGGCGAGATCGAGATCGTCATCGCCAGCTATGACCGGCAGTTCGAGTACCGCAAGCTCCAGATCGCATTCGACGCCATCCGCGGGCCCCGTGGCGCCCGGCTGATGGCGACAAATCCGGACCGCTTCTGTCCCTTCCCGGACGGACACGGAGAACCCGATGCGGCCGCGATCACGGCGGCCATCGAAGCGTGCACCGAATCCGGCTGTGAGCTGCACTTCGGCAAGCCCGGTCCCGTGATGCTGGATGCCATCGCCGCTGCACTCGAGCTGAGCCCCGAGGATTGCGTCCTCACCGGGGATCGCTTGACCACCGACATCCGCGCCGCACGGGAGGCATCAATGGCGTCGGCACTCGTGCTGACTGGAGAGACCGAGCCGCAGGCGCTTTCACGGATCGACGACGACGAACGCCCGGACTACGTGCTCGACCGGATCGACCGCCTGATGCCGGGCGAGCAGTGGGAGGAGCTCGGCTGGCGTGCCGAGGACGATGGGCTCGGGGCAGCGCGGGGCAGCGGCTAGGACGGCCGATCAGTCCGCGCGGAACTGATCGTCGATCTCGTTCATCTTCTTCACCTTCTCCGTCGAGCCGCCGCCCTGGAACTCGGACGCCAGCCAGTGATCGAGCACCTTCTCGGCGGCCTCGGGCGCTATCACGCGCGCGCCCATCGCGATCACCTGGGCATCGTTTGACTTGCGGGCCCGCTCGGCGGAGTAGGGATCGTGGGCCGTCACCGCACGCACGCCGGGGATCTTGTTGGCGGTGATCGCCATGCCGAGACCGGTGCCGCAGACAAGCAGCGCGCGATCGTGCTTGCCGTTGGAAACGGCTTCAGCGACGTTTGCGGCAACGTCTGGATAGTCCTGATCGGTCCCGTTGCCATAGTCCTGGATCTCGTAGCCATGCTCCTCGAGGTAGCTGGCGAGGTGGTCCTTGAGCGGCGCTCCTGCCTCATCGGCGCCGACAGCGATTGGTTGCATGTGTTCCTCCTTTGCTCTTCGCACCTATTAGGCCTTGATTGGCTCCTCCTCGGCCGCCTTCTCGGCCACCCGGTGGATGAGTGGTCGCATCGCGGGATACGCCTCCGCGTAAGCGTCGACGAAGAATGCGTAGCGCTCGTGCAGCTCGGGGTTGGGATCGAGGGTGTCGGTCTCGTGGACCATCGCCTGCACAGCGTCGTCGAGGCTGTCGTGTAGCCCGGCTCCGACCGCTCCCAGGATCGCCCCGCCCAGCAGCACGGCGTCGCCCACCTCCGTGAGCGTGATCGGCAGCCCGCTGACGTCGGCTTGCATCTGCATCAGCTGCCGGCTGTTGGTGAACCCGCCCGCTGCCACCAGGGACTCGACCTCAACGCCCGCGCTACCCATTGCGCGCAGGATGTGTGTCGTCCCATAGCAGACGCCCTCCTGGATCGCTCGGTAGACGTGCTCGGGCGTGTGGTGAAGGCTCAGCCCCCACACGATCCCACGCGCCAGCGGGTCGGTGTATGGGGTTCGGTTGCCCTGCCAGTACTCGTTGACGATCAGCCCGTCACACCCGGGTGAGATCGATGCCGAGCGCTCGCCCAGCACATCGTAGACAGCGATGCCACGCTGCTCGGCCTCACGGTGCGCATCCGGGCAGAACTTATCCGCAAACCACTTGAGCACCGAACCGGTCGATACCTGGCCGCCTTCGACCGTGTACTGACCGGGTACGACGGCGTCGGTGAATGCGCCAAAGAAGCCCTCTCCGCTGATCGGTTCGTCGGTCTGTCCGGTGAGGACGTGCGAGGAGCCGGTGATGAGCGCCATCTGTCCAGGCCTCACCACGCCCAAGCCGACCTGGCCCACCCAGGCATCGCCGCCGCCCTGCACCACCGGAGTGCCCGCTCTGAGCCCGAGCTCGCTCGCCGCCTCCTCGGACAGTCCTTCGACCGGGGTGCCCAGATCGACTACGTCCGGAGCGAGCTTTTCGAAGACGTCGTCGAGCCCCATCTGCTCGTAGAACGAGACCGGCCAACCCTCGCTGTCGCGGTCGTGGTAGCCGCGAACGGCGGCCGTATTGACGTTTGCCGTCACCCGGCCGGTCAGCCGGAACGTCGCCCAGTCAGGGGCATCGACGAGGTACTTGGCGCTGCGATAGGTGTCCGACTCGCGCTCCTTCAGCCACAGCAGCTTCGACGGCAGCCATTCCGCCGAAACCGGTCCTCCGCCGTTGTATTTGCGGGCAGGATGGTCGCAGTCGCCGATGCGCCGCGCCTGGTCGGCCGCCCGGACGTCCATCCACATGATCGCCGGGCGCAGGTGCCGCTTGGCTTCATCCAGCGCCACGACAGTGCAGGTGGTCGCGTCGGCGCAGACCCCGGCGATGGCGTCACCGCTGACGTTGGCCGCGCTTAGGACCTTGCCGACCGACTGAACGAGTGCCGACCACCACTCGTCGGGATCCTGCTCGGCCCAGCCGGGGCGCGGGTGGTCGAGCCCGTAGGTCGTGACCTCGGCGGCTATTAGCCGGCCAGCAGAGTCGAACAGCCCCGCGCGACAGCTCTCCGTGCCGAAATCGATCCCCAGCAGGCAGGCGTCGGATCTGCCGTTGGATACGTCCATGGTCCATCCCTCCTCCTTTGCGGCGGCGTGCGAACGACGTCCAGCAACCGCGTTACGGCGTGTTTCTCGGCAGCCGTGGCCGGGCACTTGCTCGCTATGGCCCGATCGACCGCCACGACAATAGATCTACCCGTTCGGCGCCACAAAATTCGGGCCCCGCGATGACGGCAGTGGCCATTCTGGGATCAGGTGTGATGGGCTCCGCTTTGGCGGTGCCCCTCGCCGACAACGGGCATGAGGTACGCCTGGTGGGCACCCACCTCGATCGCGAGATCATCGACAGCGTCAAGGCCAGCGGCGTCCACCCAGGGCTGGACGAACCGCTGCCGTCGTCGGCCAGGGCGTACCAGCTCGAGCAGGCGGCGGATGCGTTCGCGGGTGCTCAGATCGTGCTAAGCGGGGTCAACTCGTTCGGGGTCCATTGGGCGAGCGAGCAACTCGTAGCCTTGCTGCCGGATGCAGCGCTCGTGATCGCCATCGCCAAGGGGCTGGAGGCGGGCGAGGACGGCGAGCTGCGGACGCTGCCCGAGGTGTTGACCGAGCGCTGGTCGGAGGTGCAGCGCGCAGGCCATTCGGTTTGTGCCATCACCGGTCCCTCGATCGCCGGCGAGGTCGCTGCACGTCGCGAGACCTGTGTCGTCTTCGCGGGACATGATGAGCAGGCCCTCGACCGGCTCGCCACGGCGTTCCGGACAGACGCCTACCAGGTGTGGACCTCGAGTGATCTGGTCGGGTGCGAGGTGTGCGCTGCGCTCAAGAACTGCTACGCGCTGGCAATCGGCTTCGCGGAGGGAGCGCTCGAGGCCCGAGGGGCATCCGATCGTCCAGACCGCATGCACAACTACGAGGCAGCGCTGTTTGCGCAGGGTGCCGTCGAGATGCGGCGCATGGTGGAGCTGCTGGGGGGACGGCCAGAGACGGTGGATTGGCTGCCCGGCATCGGCGACATGTATGTGACGAGCACCGGCGGGCGAAACGTCCGCGTGGGGAAGCTCCTCGGCGCGGGCATGGCGTTCGACAGAGCGTCTGCGGAGCTAGGGAACCCGACCCTAGAGGGCGCGGCTGCGATCCGCGAGATCGGCGGGGCGCTCCCGAAGCTGACAGACCGCGGCCTCGTCGGGCGGGACGAATTTCCGCTCCTCCGCCGCCTCTACGAGGTCATCGCGCTCGACCGACCCGTCGACATGCCGTGGAGCTCGTTCTTTGGCGGTGAGTTCGGAGCTGCGCCGAGCGCCGGCTCGGGGGCGACCACAGAAACACTTGCGCAGTCCGTTCAAAACCATGGATGAGAGCCGCATTCGCGAGGCGCTGGATGAGGCGACCGACACGCAGCAGGTGGTGATCGGCGACGGCGTCTTGGACCGTGTTGCGGACGTGTTCGAGGCCAGCTTCGGCGCCGGCACGGGGGTGATTGTCGCGGATGAGAACACGTATCAAGTTGCCGGCGAGGCGGTCATTCGAGGGCTGGGCGCCGGCGGGCGAGAGGTGATCGAGCCGTTCGTCTTTCCGGGGTGGCCGGCGCTGCACGCCGACTACGAAAACATCGAGGCCCTGACACGGGCGCTGCGCACGCACACCGCGATCCCGGTGGCGGTGGGCTCCGGGACGATCAACGACATCGTCAAGCGGGCATCACACGAATGCGATCGGCCATACATGACCGTCGCCACCGCGGCGTCGATGGACGGCTACACCTCGTTTGGCGCGTCGATCACCAAAGCTGGCTTCAAGCAGACGATGGAGTGTCCCGCGCCTCGTGCGGTGTTGGCGGACCTAGCGGTGCTGATGAAGGCGCCGCCCGGCATGACTTCGTCCGGCTATGGCGACCTGTTGGCCAAGATTACCGCCGGCGCGGATTGGATCCTCGCCGACGCCCTCGAGGTGGAGCCAATTCGTGACAAGGAGTGGTCGCTGGTCCAGGGGCCGTTGCGCGAAGCGACCGGCCATCCAGCCGATCTGCACGCGGGCGATCGGGACGCGATGGAAGCTCTGATCGAGGGGCTGATCATGTCTGGATTGGCGATGCAGGCCGCATCCTCCTCGCGTCCGGCTTCCGGGGCTGAACATCAGTTCAGCCACCTGTGGGAGATGGAAGGGCTAGGCGAGGATCAGAAGAACGGACAGCCGCCCCTTTCGCACGGCTTCAAGGTCGCGGTCGGCACGGTATCGATCGCCGCGTTGTATGAGCGCGTGCTCGCTCGCGACCTCGACAGCCTCGACGTCGGCGCAGCCGTGCGAGGCTGGCCGTCGTGGGATGAGGTCGAGGGGCGCGTATGCGAGGCGTTCGCGGGGACGCCTCTCCAGGACGCCTCGGTCGCGGAGACGCGCGCGAAGTACATCGACTCGGGCGAGCTTTCGCGCCGGCTCGAGCTGCTCGGCGACCGATGGGGTGAGACCCGAGGCTGGGTCCGAGAACAGGTGCTTCCAGCCGATCAGATACGTGCTCAGCTGGAGCAGGCGGACTGTCCGTCCAGCCCGCTGGAGATCGGCCTCGACCTCCAGCGGTTCAAACGCTCATACCGCCGGGCGCAGATGATCCGCCGACGCTACACGATCCTCGATTTCGCCAATGAGGCGGGCATCCTCGACGAGTGCGTCGAGGAGCTGTTCGCCGACGGAGGCTTCTGGGCCGCGCAGCTGGACGCCACTCGCTAATCGGCCATCTCGACGAAGTAGTCCAGGGCCGCCGGGTTGGCCAGCGACTCGCGGCTCGCGGCCTTATCGGCGGGGGTGCCGGTCAGGATGCGCTTCACGGGAACCTCCAGCACCTTGCCCGACAGCGTGCGCGGCACCTCCGCGATCTGACGGATCTCGTCGGGCACATGGCGCGGCGAGCAGTCCTCTCGGATCCGCCGCTTGATCTGCGAAACGAGCTCGTCGTTCAGCTCCTCGCCTTCGCGCAGGACCACGAACAGCGGCATGAAGCCGCCGTTTCCGCCGGCCGCTCCTGCCGCCCACGGGGGCGCCTTGGGGAGGTCGATGACCAGCGCGTCGAGGATCTCGTCGAGCGACAGCACAGCGCTGTAGATCTCGCTCGTGCCCATCCGCACCCCGCCGCGGTTGATCGTCGAGTCCGAGCGGCCGTAGATGATCGCCGTCCCGCGCGAAGTGATCTCGATCCAGTCGCCGTGGCGCCAGACACCGTCGTAGACCGAGAAGTAGCTCTCGCGATAGCGCTCGCCGTCCGGGTCCCCCCAGAAGTAGATCGGCATGGAGGGCATGGGCTCCGTGATCACCAGCTCCCCCACCTCGTCGACCAGCGGCTTGCCCTCGGGCGAGAAGGCCTCCACTGCGCAGCCCAGCGACCGCGCCTGGAGCTCGCCTCTGTAGACCGGCAGCGTCGGCACGCCGCCCACGAACGCCGTGCACACATCCGTGCCACCCGAGGTCGAGAACAGCCACGTGTCCGAGCCGAGCTCGTCGTAGATCCACTGAAAGCCCTCGTCGCCCAAGGGCGAACCGGTCGACCCCACCGCTTGAAGCGCACGCAGGTCCCGGCCCTGCGCGGGATGGACGTCGGCCTTGATGCAGGAGCTGATGAACGCCGCGCTGGTGCCGAAGCAGGTCATGCCGCTGTCGGCCGCCAAATCCCATAGCGAGCCCATGTCGGGATAGCCCGGATTGCCGTCGAACAAGACGATCGACGCCTCGGTCAGCAGCACGCCGACGAGGAAGTTCCACATCATCCAGCCGGTCGTCGAGAACCAGAACAGCCGGTCGTGCGGCTGGGCGTCGAGGTGCAGGTGGCCCTTCTTGAGCTGCTCGAGCAGGATGCCTCCCTGACCGTGGACGATCGGCTTGGGCAGACCGGTCGTGCCCGAGCTGTAGAGCACCCACAGCGGGTGATCGAACGGCACCGGCGTGAACTCGAAGTCCGCCCCCTCATGGAGAAAGCCGTCCTCCCAGCCAGAGTCCTCGAGGTAGCCGAGCGTCACGACCCGCTTGAGCGATGGAATCTCGCCGGCGATCTGGCGCACCGTCGGAGAACGATCGAAGTCCTTGCCCCCGTAGCGGTAGCCGTCTATGGCCAGCAGGACCTTGGGCTCGATCTGGCTGAAGCGGTCGATCACGCTCCGGGCCCCGAACTCGGGTGCGGCCGAGGACCAGACCGCGCCGATCGAGGCACAGGCCAGAAAGGCGGCCACGGTCTCCGGGATGTTCGGCAGATAGCCGGCCACGCGGTCACCCTCGCTGACGCCCGAGTCGCGCAGCCCGGCGGCGATCGCCGCCACGTGCGCGCGCAGCTCCTCCCAGGTCCACTCGCCGAGCTCGCGCGACTCCGAGCGGTGGCGGATGGCCACCGCGGAGAGATCCTTGCCGCGGAAGATGTGCTCCGCGTAGTTCAGCCGCGCCCCCGGAAACCACTGGGCTCCGGGCATCTGCCGACGGCCCAGGACGCGCTCCGGCTCGGTCTCGAAGCGCACGTCGAAGTACTGGGCGATCGACCCCCAGAAGGCCTCGAGATCGTCGATCGACCAGCGCCAAAGCCGGCCATAGTCCTCGAAGGTCAGCCCGCGCGTCTGGCGCAACCAGGCCTGGAAGCGGGTGACCGTGGCGCGCTCGATCCGCTCTTCCGACGGTGTCCACAGCAGCTGGGGCGAAGCCATAAGCACAGTATGCTCAACAACGTGCTGGGGACCGCTTCCCGACGTCGGCAGCCCGAGCCGCCCGCGCGGGCGGAGGCACTGGCGGACATTGTCCTGCCGGACCATGAAGGCAACGACGTGCGGCTCGGTGAACTGTGGCAGGGCCGCCCGGCAGCGCTCGTCTGGCTCCGCCACTACGGCTGACTGTATTGCCGCGCACACGCGGTGCAGTTGCATCGCGCCTGGCAGGAGTTCGCAGACGCGGGCGTCTCACTGACCCTGGTCGGTCAGGCCACACCGCGTCAGGCGGCTCACTTTCGCCGTCGGCAGGGCATCGAGCTGCCGGTGCTTGCGGACGAGCATCGCGTGAGCTACAAGGCCGCCGGCGCCACCGTGGCGACGCTCGGCGAGCTGCTCGGCCCGAAGGTCATCGCCAAGGGGCTTGCCACCACCGCGCGCACGCGCGTTGTCCAGGGCCGGACGGTCGGACATCCTGCGCAGCTGGGGGGAGCGATGGTGATCGAGCCGGGAGGCGCCGTTGTCTTCTCACACATGTCGAGTGACGCCAGCGACAACGCCGAGCCGGACGAGATCCTGGCCGCGCTGAGGCGCGCCGCTCAGGCTCACTAGAAGCGGCGCGGCTCGCGAGCTTCCCTCGCCGCCGGCGCAGGTGCGAGAACATCTGGTCCGTGAATCAGTCGAGGTTGCTCGCGCCGTTCTCGGGAACGGTGATCGCCATCGCTCGCGGTCCTCAGGACGCGGTGATGAAGGGCTCGCCGGTCGTCGTGCTCGAGGCGATGAAGATGGAGCACGACGTGGTCGCCGAGAGCGACGGGGTCATCAGCAGCGTCGAGGTCAGCGTTGGTGAGACCGTGCAGGAGGGTCAGCCCTTGGCGGTCCTGGTCTCCGACGGCGCCGCGCCAAAGCCGGCGGCGCACGCGGACGAGCCGGAGAGCCGGGAGCCGCGGCAGGATCTGGCTGCGGTCCAGGACCGCCACCGTCTGACGCTCGATGAGGCGCGCCCGGCTGCGGTCGCCAAGCGGCGCGAGCGGGGCCACCGGACCGCGCGGGAGAACCTCGCCGATCTCATCGATCCCGGAACGTTCCTGGAGTACGGGCCGCTGATGTTCGCCGCCCAGGAGCGGCGCCGCTCGCGCCAGGAGCTGATCGAACGGACGCCGGCGGACGGGCTGGTTGCCGGCGTGGGCGACATCGACGGCCAACCGGCGGTCGTCATGTCCTACGACTACACGGTGCTGGCGGGCACACAGGGAATGCGAAACCACCTGAAGAAGGACCGCCTGTTCGAGGTGGCCGAGCGCCGGCGGCTGCCCGTTGTGCTGTTGGCCGAAGGCGGCGGGGGAAGGCCAGGCGATGTCGACTGGCCGAGCGTCGCCGGCTTGGATTGCCGCGCGTTCCACCTGTTCGCGCGCCTCAGCGGCCTGGTGCCGCTGGTGGGGATCGCGTCCGGCTACTGCTTCGCCGGTAACGCCGCCCTGCTGGGCTGCTGCGACGTCGTAATCGCCACCGAGGACTCCAGCATCGGCATGGGCGGCCCGGCGATGATCGAGGGCGGCGGACTGGGGGTCCACGAGCCCCAGGACGTTGGGCCGATCGACGTCCAGCACGCGAACGGGGTGGTGGACGTTCGGGTCGCCGACGACCTCGAAGCGGTGGCGGCCGCCAAGCGCTACCTCTCCTACTTCTCCCCAGGGACATCGTCCGCCGCGCGCCGCAGCGCTGAGGACGACCCCGCGCGGCTCCGAGAGCTGATCCCCGTCAACCGCCGGCGGGTCTACGACGTCCGCGCGGTGATCGATGCCCTGCTGGAGGACGTGTTCGAGCTGCGGCGCGGTTTTGGTCATGGCATGGTCACGGCGCTGGCGCGGCACGGCGGCCGGCCGCTGGGGGTGATCGCCAACGATCCCTCCCATCTGGGGGGCGCGATCGACGCCCACGGAGCCGACAAGGCGGCGCGCTTTATGCAGCTCTGCGACGCCTTCGGCCTGCCGCTGCTGTTCCTGTGCGACACGCCCGGATTCATGGTCGGGCCGGCGGCCGAACGCACGGCCACCGTGCGCCACTTCGCGCGCCTGTTCGTGTGCGGCTCGAACCTGGAGGTCGCGACCGGCACCGTTGTGTTGCGCAAGGGCTACGGCCTCGGTGCGCAGGCCATGGCCGGCGGGGGCTTCAAGGCGCCGCTATTCACGGTCGGTTGGCCGACCTCGGAATTCGGCGGCATGGGGCTCGAGGGCGCAGTGCGGCTGGGAATGCGGCGCGAGCTGGAGGCGATTGACGACCCGGAGGAGCGCGAGCGGGCGTTCGAGGCCGCGGTCAAGGCGGCATACGAGCACGGGCAGGGCATCAACATGGCCGCCTACTTCGAGATCGACGACGTGATCGATCCCGCCGACACGCACCGCTGGATCGGAATGCTGGTCCGGGAGGCAGCCGACGACTGGCGTCACCGGCAAGGCAAGCGTCGCCCTTTCATCGACACCTGGTGACGACTCGTGGGTTAGCGGTCCAAGGCGGGAGCTAGCGGCCTGACAAAGCCGAGGACCGGCTGACGGCACGGGCACCACGAGCGATGCTCGCGGCTGGGAGTCGCGGCCCGCGCCGTCGCCGGGTCCTCGGAAATGCGGGGCAAAAGCTCCCGCATGGCGGCGAGGCGCACTTCGCCGCAAGCCGATAGGGCGCGGCGGACGGCGCACAGCGGGGTGGGGTGCGGGGATACCTCCACCCCACCATCGGCCGCCAACCACTTCTGCGCCGCGCCCTCGACATAGCGCGAGGCTATGCGCTCGCGCGTCAGCTGGGCATAAAGACCGTCCGAAAGCGCCGCATCTCGCGCCAGGCGGCGCGCTACGACGCCCGCAGCGCCTCGGTCGGGCTGAGCCGGGCCGCCTTCGTCGCGGGATAGAGCCCGGCGACCACGCCGATAGCCAGTCCCAGAGCCGGCGCGGCGATCAGGACGTAGGCCGGCACCACCCACGGCTGGTTCCGAGCCAGGGAGTAGGCCAGCGTGGCGGCTCCACCGAGCACCAGCCCGGCCACCCCGCCCAGCACGGCCAGCAGCGCGGACTCGGCCACGAACTGGGAGGAAATGTGGCGCTTGGTGGCACCCAGCGCACGCCGCAGCCCGATCTCCCCCCGACGCTCGAGCACCGAGATGACCATGATGTTCGCGATACCAATCGCTCCCACCAGCAGCGCTACGGCGCCCAAGCCGAGCAGTAGCGTCGTGAACTGACCCTTGGCCGCGGCGCGCGCCTCGAGCGCGTTGGAGGGCCGGCTGACCTGGACCCCATCCGGATTCTGCGGGTCGGCGGTCGGCGCCAGCAGGTTAGACACGCGGGTCACGTCGTTGACGTTTGCCCGGACGTAGATCTCGGATGGGTTGGGCTGCGCCTGAAACAGCCGCTCGGCGACCGGCAGCCCGATGAATGCTGTGGAGTCGAGCGTGGGGTCGAGTACGGCCGGCTTCATGATCCCGATCACGGTGAACCAGGTTCCTCCCAGGAACACCTGCACGTGTCCGCTGGCACGGGGAATCTGGAGCGTGTTGGCGGCCTGGGCACCCAACACCACCGTCGGGAAGTTCTCGTTGGTCGAGTCCAAGAACTGACCGGAGGCCAGCTTCACGCTGAGCGCCCGTAGGAGTCCAGGGTCCGCGGCGTCGACACCGATCCCGCCCGTCTCCTCCGATGGGACATAGGGTGTCCTCAGCACCGTGGTGTTGGACAGCTGATAAACGGCCGACGAGCTTTGAACGGGTCCCATGTGGTTGATCATCGCCACCGCCGTGTCGGGCAGGACCTCATTGGCGCCGAGGAACGTGGTGCCCGGCGTGACCGTCAGGAGGTTCGTCCCCAGGCTGTCGATCTCCGCCAGCAGGTTCGCCTGGCTCGAGGCCGACACCCCCACCACCGCGACCATCGCGCCGATGCCGATCGCGATCCCCAGCGCGGAAAGCGCCGCCCGCAGCGTCCGCTGGCGCAGTCCCTGCAACGCCACCCACAGCAGCTCGTGCGGGGGGAGCCTCGCCGCATCATCGGATCGCCGCGGCCGCGGCGCGGGCAGTGGCCCCCGGTCGACGGCGACGCTCATCGAGCGTAGTCTCCGACGATCTCGCCGTCGCGCATCTGGATCCGGCGCGGGAACGTCTCCGCGATGTGCTCATCGTGGGTGATCAGCGCCAGTGTGGCGCCTTCCGCCGCCAGCTCGTGCAGCAGCTCGATCACCTGCGCGCCTGACTTGGAGTCCAGGTTGCCGGTCGGCTCGTCGGCCAGAATGATCGCCGGGCGCTTGGCCAGCGCGCGCGCGATCGCCACTCGCTGACGCTCGCCGCCCGAGAGCTGCGGTGGACGGTGCTCGACGCGCTCGTCGAGCCCCACACGCTCCAGCGCTGCGCGCGCGGCGTCGCGGCGCTGTTTGAGCGCCATGCCCGTGTACAGCATGCCGTTGGCCACGTTGTCCAGCGCGGTCATCCCGTCCTGCAGATGAAAGCCCTGGAACACAAACCCGATCTCATGGGCCCGCAGCCCCGCCAGCTGGGGATCCGTGGCGCTGGCCGCGTCCCGCCCGGCGACCTGGACCTCGCCGCTCGAGGGGCGCTCGAGCGTGCCCATGATCGTCAGCATCGTCGTCTTGCCCGAGCCCGACGGACCGATGACCGCCACGCGCTCGCCGCCGCCGATCTCCACCGACACCGAGCGCAGCGCGCTCACACCGCCGGGGTACTCCTTGGTCACCCGGCGCAGGCTGACGGCGGCGCCACTTGCCGTCGTAGCCTGGCCTCGAGCGGCGCTCAACGCACTACCCCTGGGAGTCGGTGACTTGCAGCCCCGGGTAGATCTGGGAGCTCGAGATCTGTACGTAGCCTGCGGCAAACAGGCCGGGACTGACGGGAATCAGCCGGTGCGGCGGCGTCGCCTCCTGCACCGCGTAGCCGCCGCCGGCGGTCGCCAGCAGCGCGGTGACTGGCACCGAGAGCACGCCTCGTTCCACCTGCTGCTCGAAGTTGACGCTGACCGCGGCCTGGTCCAGCCCCGATGCCGGGATGTGGCCCTTCAGCGCGATCGTGACCGGAACCGTGGCCGACGGGGTACCCGATGAGCTGCCGCTGCCCGAGCTGCTCGAGGACGAGCTCGAGCCGCCGGCGCCGCCTGCACCGGAGGCGCCCGAGCCGCTGCTGGAGCTGGAGCTCTGGGCCACGGGGCTGACCTCGGTGATCTTGCCGTCGACGATGCTTCCGTCCGGCATCTCCACCGTGACCGGCTCCCCGACCACGGCTTCGCTCTGCTTCGTCGCGTCCAGATTGACGACCACGTTCAGCTGGTTGGAAGTGGTGGCCAGGATGGCCTGTGCGTTACCTCCGCTGGTGGAGGAGCCAGAGCCAGACGCACCGCCCGCGCCAGACGCTCCACTCGCGCTCGACGCGCCGCCGGACCCGCCCCCGCCCGTGCCGGCGGACGACGCGCCTGCACCGGATGCCCCGCCCCGCGAGCCGCCGGCGCCCGCGAGCGAACTGCTTGCGCCGCTGAGCGAGCCGCCCGACGCTCCGCTTGTTCCGCGCCCCGAGGAGGCCGCGCTGCGTTGCAGGAGCAGCGTCTCGGCGCGGAGCAGCGCCTTCAGCGCAGGCAGGATCTGGTTGTTGGCGCTCGGGCCGCTGGAGGAACTGCGCTTGGGAGTCGTGGAGCCGGGCGAGCCACCGGGCGTGCTCGAGCCAGTCGGGCGCCGCCCGGCCTCGACGGCGGCGTCTGAGCCATCCCAGCTCGAGGTGATCGATGAAGGCCGTGCGGCCGGTCGGGCGCTCACCGAAGCGGGCTTCGGCCGCGCCGGCTGCGCTGCGCATGCTGAGATCTGGCGCGAGCCGAGCAACGCCGAATGGTCTTGCAGCAGCGTCGCCAGCCGCGACAGGTCGTGCTGCCCGCATGCGCTCGCCCAGGCCGCTCTGACTGCGGCGGCCGTGACGCGTGTCGCCGAGGCTCGGCTGTCAGCCCCAGACCCGCTGGCCGCGCCGGCATTCACCGGCTGGCTCACGGTCAAGCTCACGAACTCCGGCCTTGCCTCGGTCTCCGCGGAAGCACCGGAGGTCCCGCCCCCCGACGAGCCGGCGCTCGATGCTCCGGCCGAGCCGGCGCCACTGGCCCCTGCCCCAGAGGAGCCTCCCGCCGATCCCAGGACCGCGTCGACGGAGTTGATCCGCTGCGTGCCGGGGAGAAAGACGACCTCTCCGAGCGAGATAGTCCCCGTCTCGCTCTGCCCCAGCGACCCCTGCCAGCGCTCGACAGCGTCCGTCGTGCCCGTCTGCCAGGTGTTGTTGACCGAGATCTCGTGGTTGGGGTCGAACCCCATACTCACCAGGTCGCGGTTGAGCTCGAGCACATCGGAGCCGTCGCTGATGCCCGACGTGAGATCGCGGTAGGCAGGGGTCGTGCCGTTCAGCAGCACGACTGGCTGACCGTCCACCTGATACAGAGCCTGTCCAGGGTTGATCAGCTGCCCCACCGACGGCAGCCAGGTGATCGTCCCGGACAGGCGATTGAAGACCGTCTGTGGATTGGCGTAGTTGAGCGTCCCGGACTCGGTGTCGGTGGCGACCAAATCGCGCCGCTGGACGGTCGTCGCGCCTGAGACCTTCGCCGCCGGGCTGGCGCCGCGACTCGACGCGGGCAAGCCTCCGCCGACGACCAGACCGACGGCCAGGGACGCGACTCCGATCGCCGCCAGCGCGATCCCTGCCCGGCCGCTGCTTGACGACGACCGAAACCTGCGAAGCAGCGAGGCGACCCTACGCACCGGTGCCGCCACCGGGGGGCGGCCCGCCCGGGCCGGCGCCCCGCCTGAACGGGATGTTGCTGGAGCAGGCCTGCAGCGCGCTCTGGAACTTGGGGCTGTTGCGCTCGCTGGACGGAAGTTGCCGGAAGATCCGAAAACCGCCGCCACCGCTCGTGCTGGGGTCAGGGATATCGATGTTGTGAGCGCGCATGCACTCGGCGAACTTGACCAGGTCCTGCTGGAACTGCGCCCGCTGCGCCGGGGTCAGGTTGGCAAGCCCGAATGCCTGTGAGCGGTATTTGGCGCACGCCTGGTTCGCCGACTGGAAGTTGGGGCTCGAGCGCAGTGAGCGCAGCCCGAGGCCGCCGCCCCCTCCGGCGGGGCCGGCGTTGGGCGATGGATCGGGCACGTTGACGCCGTGGGCCCGCATGCACTTGGCGAAGTTGAGCCGGGCCTGGTAGCGGGCGGAGCTCGACGTCGCGCTCGTCCCTCCGGAGCCGGCCGAGGCCGTCGTCGTCGAGGACGAAGAGGATGAACCGCACGCCGCAACACCCAAGGCGAGCAAGCTCCCGACGGCCAGTGCCGCAACCGTGCGGCGACGCAGAAAACCCAATTCAAACGGCATCGCGATCGTCTCCTTCACGAAGGTATTGAAGCTTGTGTAGCGGCGCCTGTGTCAGCTCTCTGTAAGCGCGCGCGGACTTCGCGAAACGAAAACATTGTGCGGTTGCCGGCCGGCTGGAGCCCGAGCTGCACGCATCAACACGCTCACCTCCAGGCCCCCACTTTCCGGGGCCCTCAGCTCGAGCTTGCCGCCATGGACCTCCACCACGGACCGGACGATCGACAGTCCCAGCCCGAACCCGGAGTGCGCGCGGCCCAGGCGCCGAAACGGCTCGGTCAGCGCTTGCGCGTCGAGCGGGTCGATGCGGGCGCCCCCGTTTGCCACCCGAAGCTCGGCTTGACCGTCGCGCGTTGCGGTGGAGACCTTCAGAAAACCACCGCGTTCGTTGTGCTGGATGCCGTTGTCGATCAAATTGGCGATCAACCGCTCAAGCAGAGCCGGCTCACCCGGCGTCCACGCGAGCCCCAGATCGGGAACGATCCGCACGTCGGCGTCGGCCGCCCGGGCGCGCAGATCGGTGATGCAGTCCGCCGCCAGCGATGCCAGATCGACCGGCTCCTGAGCCCCCGCCGCGGCCTCGCTGCGCGCGAGCACCAGCAGACTCTCGATCAGCCGCTCGCAGCGGTCGATCGTCTCCCGCAGGGCCTCGCCCATGCTGCGCAGCTCTTCCGGCGAGGCGTGGAGATCGGCCAGCGTGACATCGAGCTCCGTGCGCATGATCGCCAGCGGCGTGCGCAGCTCGTGCGAGGCGTTGGCCACGAAGTGCCGCTGACTGGCGAACGCCCCGTCGAGCCGCACGAGCATGCCATCGAACGTGTCGGCGAGCTCCTTGAGCTCATCGGCGGGACCGTTCAGCCCAATACGCTCCCCCAGATTCTCGCCCGACACCCGCCTGGCGGTGGAGGTGATCTCGCGCAGGGGCCTGAGCGCGCGGCCGGCCAGCAGCCAGCCGGTGCCCACGGCGACCATCGTCATCACGCCCAGCGCCAGCAGGTACTCAACCAGCAGTCGGTGCAGCGCCGCAGCCTGGAGTTGCGACCGATACGCGCGCAGCGCGCTCTCGATGCCCGCGGCGCTCCTGCCCGGCGGGCGAATGAAGCCTCGGAAGATGTGCGGCCCGTGGATGTTCGAGCGCACCAGCAGATAGCCGATCGTCAGCAGCACGCCGCCCGTGACTAGGAAAACCAGACCGAACGTGACGGTCAGGCGCAGCCGGATCGTGGGCCGCGGCGCTGGAAGTGCTGCCAACCGCGAGCGCATCGCGGCGGTCTGGGCCGAGAGCCTTGAGCGCATCACGGCATTCTGTACCCCACCCCGATCACCGTTTCAACCGCCGGCGGCTCGCCGAGCTTGCGCCGCAGCGTCATGATCGTCATCCGCACCACGTTGGTGAACGGGTCGATGTGCTCGTCCCAGACGCGTTCCAGGAGGTCCTCGGCCGACACGGTGGCGCCGTCGGCGCTCATCAGCGTCTCGAGCACCGCGAACTCCTTACGCGCCAGCTCGATCGGCCTGCCGCCGCGGGTCAGCGTCCGACGCGCTGGGTCCAGCTCGAGGTCGCCGTGGCGGAGGACGGGCGGACGGCTGGGGGTCGCGCGCCGCGCGAGGGCGTGGATGCGCGCCACAAGCTCCGCGAAGCGAAATGGCTTGGGCAGGTAATCATCGGCGCCGAGCGAGAGTCCCTGGACCACGTCCTCGAGCGTGCCGGCCGCGGTCAGCATCAGGATCCCGGTCTCGGGTCGCTCGTCGCGCACCGCCCGGCAGACGTCGTCGCCGTGGATGCTCGGCAGGTCGCGGTCCAGCACGATCACGTCGTAGCGGATCACCCGCGCCTTGATCAGTGCGTCGGATCCGTCGGGCGCCAGGTCCACCGCCATCCCCTCGCGCCGCAGGCCGCGCGCGATCGCGTCAGCCAGCCGACGCTCATCCTCGGCGATCAGAACGCGCATGCTCATCAGCATGACGCCGCTCACATAAGAAAAACGTAAGAGGTCCCCAGCGCTCTCGCGGTGCGGCACATGTGGTCTGCCGCCGCTAGAGCATGACACCAAATAACGTCACACCATTTCGCGTTATGATCTCCGCATGCCTCCGTCACCAAATCTCTCCGAACGCGGGATGGCCGTTGGGCTACGCGCGTTGAATCGGTTCGCGGCCTCGCCGGTTGTCGACCGGCTGGGGCTGCGGGAGCCGGCCGAGCGCTTCCTGCAGACCGCCTCGAAGACCACGACGCGCACCGCCACCACCGCCGGGCGGACCTTCGCCGCCGTGCAGAAGCTGGCTCGTCCCGCCCGCCAGCCGTCTGCCCGCCCCCGTCAGCTGTTTGATCTTCAACCGACCGACGAGCAGCAGATGCTGCGTGATTCGGTTGGTGAGTTCGCCATGGACAAGCTGCGCCCGGCCGCCGAGCAGGCGGACGCCGAGTGCGCGACGCCGCCAGAGCTGCTGGCCCAGGCCAATGAGTTGGGCCTGACGATGGTCGGGGTGCCCGACGAGCTGGGCGGCGCGATGGAGGAGCGCTCGGCGGTGGCGACCGTGCTGATGGGCGAGGCCCTGGCCCGAGGCGACATGGGCATCGCCGTGGCCTGCCTAGCGCCGGCCGCCGTCTCCACCGCCATCAGCCTGTGGGGCGACGCGGACCAGCAGTCCACCTACCTGCACGAGTTCGTCTCCGAGGACGTGCCCGCCGCGTCGCTGGCGGTGCTCGAGCCGCGCCCCCTTTTCAATCCGCTGGCGCTCGAGGCCCACGCGCGTCGCGACGGGGACGACTTCATCCTGAACGCCACCAAGTCGCTCGTGCCCCGGGCGGCCGACGCGGAGCTGTTCCTGGTCGCCGCAGAGCTCGAGGGACACGGGCCGTCGCTGTTCCTGGTCGAGTCAAAGACACCGGGCATCGCCGTGCAGCCCGAGCCCGCGATGGGCATCCGGGCCTCGGCGACCGCAACCGTCACATTCGAGGAGACGCGAGTCCCTGCCGGCGCGCTACTGGCCGAAGCCGACCCTGAGGTGTTCGCGCAGTGCGTGGCGCTGGCCCGCCTCGGGTGGTGCGCGCTGGCGGTGGGCACGGCCCAGGCGGTGCTGGACTACGTGATCCCCTACGTCAACGAACGCCGCGCGTTCGGCGAGCCGATCGCCAACCGTCAGGCGGTGGCTTTCACCGTCTCAAACATCGCGATCGAGCTCGATGGCATGCGCCTCACCACCTACCGGGCCGCCAGCCGCGCGGATCAGGGCAAGCACTTCGCCCGCGAGGTGGCACTGGCGCGCCGGTTGTGCGCAGAGCGTGGGATGGCCATCGGCTCAGACGGCGTGCAGCTGCTCGGGGGGCACGGATACGTCAAGGAGCACCCCGTTGAGCGCTGGTATCGCGACCTGCGCGCCGCGGGCCTGATGGAAGGAGCTCTGCTCGTTTAATGCCCATCAACCTCGAAACACCCAAGAAGTTCGAGCAGCTGGTGGGCCAGGCCCACCAGGTGGCGGTCGAGTTGTTCCGCTCGAACTCGCGCAAGTACGACCGCGCCGAGCACACCTACCCCAAGGAGCTCGACATGCTCGCGGCCGTGCTCGACGGCATGAACGAGTCCGGTGGGCTGGAAGGAGCCGGCGCGGGCACCGTGGGCGGGGGCAACGGCGCCTCGGCCGCCTCCGAGGATGCCAACCGCAATGGCTCGAACATGTCCAGCCTGCTCGGTCTGATCGAGCTCTCGTGGGGCGACGTCGGGCTGCTCTTGACGATGCCCCGGCAGGGCCTGGGGCAGGCGGCGATCTCCGCCGTGGCCAACGAAGAGCAGCTGAAGCGGTTCGGCGGCAAGTGGGCGGCGATGGCCATCACCGAGCCCGAGGCCGGCTCCGACTCGGCGGCGATCCGCACCACGGCCACGCTCGACGGCGACGAGTACGTCCTCAACGGCGAGAAGATCTTCGTCACCTCGGGCGACCGCGCCGAGCTGATCGTGGTCTGGGCGTCGCTGGACCGCAGCCAGGGCCGTGCGGCCATCAAGTCGTTCGTCGTCGAGCGCGACAACCCGGGCCTGAAGCTGGACCGTCTGGAGCACAAGCTCGGAATCCGGGCCTCGGACACCGCCAACTTCGTGCTCGACGACTGCCGCGTCCCCAAGGAGAACCTGCTCGGAAGTCCTGAGATCGAGCTGGGGCGCGGCTTCTCGGGCGTCATGCAGACGTTCGACAACACCCGCCCGCTGGTGGCCGGGATGGCGATCGGCGTGGCCCGTGCGTCGCTCGAGCGCACGCGCGAGCTGCTGATCGAGGCAGGCATCGAGGTCGACTACACGCTGCCGCCCCACTCGCAGCCGGCCGCGGCCTCCGAGTTCATCGCCATGGAGTCGGACTGGGAAGCCGCGCGGCTGCTGACGCTCCAGGCCGCCTGGATGGCCGACAACAAGAAGCCGAATTCACTTCAGGCCTCGATGGCCAAGGCCAAGGCCGGCCGCTCGGCAACCGACATCGCGTTGCGGTGCCTGGCGCTCGCGGGGTCGATCGGCTACGGAGAGGGCGAACTGCTCGAGAAGTGGGCGCGCGACGTCAAGATCCTCGACATCTTCGAAGGCACGCAGCAGATCCAGCTGCTGATCGTGGCCCGGCAGCTGCTCGGCAAGCCGTCCACCGAGTTGAAATAAACAAGGCGCGCCGGCCGCGGGAGCGGCCAAGCGCGCCCTTTTCTATCGGCCGTCTCTGAGCGCCACGATCCCGCCGAGCGTGCCCAGGTACTCGGTGCCGCGCGGACTGATCGAGATCCCCGCGTAGTTGTTGTTGTAGAAGGTGCCGGTGCCCGCCAGGACCTTGAATACGCTGCGGCCGGTGCGGAAATCAATCGCCGTCCAGTACCAGGGATCGGACGGGCCGGGATCCTTGGTGTACGTGTAGATCAGCCCGGTGCGCAGCGACGCCTTGGAGACCACGCTCGGCGCCCGCTCAACCGTATTGGTCCACACCTTGCGGCAGCCGCGACCGTTGCGCGTCACGTCCACGCGCGCGAAGCCGGGCACAGTCAGCGCCCCGCCGCTTACGGATGTCGGTCCCTGGTAGCCGAAGTTGTTCTCGATCACGTAGGAGCGTCCGACTGCGATCAGCGCGTTCTCATCCGCACTTTGACCGCGCGTGAACACCGGCACGCGACAGACCCTGCGCGGGAGCCTGACCCGGCGGCGCTGCCCGCGGTGGACGACGAGGAGGCTCGGTCGGACGGCCGTGCGGTAGACGACAACGTCCATCGGGTCGGCGTTGTCGTTGATCGCCACGTAGGGGCCGTCGACCACTGGTGTGGTCCCCGTGCCGGCGTCGAGCTGGCTCGGCTTGACGACGCCGTTGTTGGGATATGACGTCTGCCAGGAGATTTTCGGCCTGCCTCCACGCCCGGCCACGAAGCGGTACAGCTTGTGGTTCGTGGGGATGTAGACGCCGCCGCCCGAGTCGACCGCCAGCGATTTCGTGATCTCCGTGTCCGAGCCGCTGCCCAGCCGGATCACGCGGACGGCTCCGGTTCTGAAATTGAGCGTGCCGACCACGCCGTCTCGCCGCGCCGTGAACCAGAGCAGCCCATGCGAGTCGGGCAGCTGTGAGGTCATCTGCTCGTCGGGGCGCAGCACGCGGCTGAGGTCGTAGTCGCGGGCCAGTTTGAAACCGGGCGAGCCCTTCGTCTCTGCGATCACGTAGATGTGCTGGGTACTGGTCCCGGTGACCACGCGGTCTCGGTCGTCCAGATAGAAGTAGCCGCCACCCGAGAAGTCCTGGAAGAGGTTGGGGTTGAGCAACAGGTCCTCGGCCGATCGCGGCGGCAGCGCGAACGTGGCCACCGTGGCCAGCGTGCTCGGGTCGAACATGAACAGCTCGGGCCCCAAGGTCCCGACGCAGATCGAGATCACGCGCCCGCGCCTGTCGAATGTGATCGAGCCGCAATCGTGGGCCGGGGGCAGATATGCCGACAGCGTCTGGGGCGCGCGTCCTCGAGGCCCGGCCCAGGTGTACGAGTCCGTCTGCCAGCCATCGTTGTGGATCTCTGAGAGGCCGTTCCCCGCCATGAACGGGTTCTGCGGCACCGGCGCAATCCCCCGGAGCGGCTTGGTCGTGGCCGCGTGGCCCGCGAAGGACGACGGCCCGGGCATTCCCGACGGTATCGGGACTGGGGGCGTGGCCCCGCTGGCGGCAGCGGCCGGTAGCCCGCTCAGCATCACCGTCAGCAACGCCACCCGCCGCATCATCCGCGATCACCGATCACAGCCCCGTCGCCTCGCGCCGTAGCACGTCCCACGCCCACTGCACGTCCTCCTCACGCGTGCGCTGCTGGCCGACCGCCAGGCGCAGGACATAACGACCGCCCAGAACCGCGTGGGAGATGAACATCTCACCGCCGGCGTTCACGCGCTCGAGCAACTGGCGGTTGCGCTCGTCGCTGCCCTCGAGGCGGAAGCACACCACCGAGAAGTGGCGCGGCGCGCACAGCTCCCAGCCCGGCTCCGCCCCCACCCAGCGCTCGAACAGCTCGGCCAGCCTGACGCCGGAGCGGATGTGCTCCTGGAGCCCCGAGCGCCCGTGGCAGCGCAGCACCGCCCAGAGCTTCAGCGCCCGGAAGCGGCGCCCGAGCGCCGGGCCGTATTCGGACAGCGAGAGCGCGTCCTCGGCGTCCGGGGTACGCAGGAACTCGGGGATCAGGCTGAACGCGGCACGAAAGTCGTGTGGCCTGCGCGTCCACAGCAGCGAACAGTCCATCGGCGTCAGCATCCATTTGTGGGCATTGACAACTACTGAGTCGGCGCGCTCCACCCCAGCGAACGCCCAGCGGTGCTCGGGACAGACCATCGCCGCGCCGGCGTAGGCGGCATCCACGTGTAGCCACGTTCCGGCTGCGGCGCAAGCCTCGGCGATCTCCGGCACCGGATCCACGGCTGTCGCCGCGGTCGTACCGACGGTAGCGACCATAGCGGCCACATTCGATAGGTCGCCTAGCGCTTCGGGACGCAGGCGGTACTCGTCGTCGGAGGGGACGGTGCGCAGTCCCATGCCTAGCATCCGCGCCCCCTTTGCCGCCGCGGAATGCGCCTGATCGGAGCACACCACCACATCCCGTCCGGTGGCTTTGCGGGCGACGATCAGCGCCGCCAGGGTCGACGTCGAGGCGGCGTCTTCGATGTGCCCGTGCCACCCGGCGGGCAGCCCGAGCAGCTCAGCCACCCAGTCGAGCACCGTGGCCTCGAGCTCGGTGGCCGCCGGCGCCGTGCGCCACAGGAAGGCCACCGAGTTCAGCGCCGCAGCCAGCAGCTCGGCGAGGATCGCCGGCTCGGAGGCGCTGGTGGCGAAGTAGGCGAAGTAGCGTGGGTGCTGCCAGTGGGTCACGCCCGGCAACAGGATCTCGTCCAGGTCGCGCAGGACGTCGGTGAACGGCTGTGGGTCCTCGGGCGCGGTCTCCGGCAGCCGCGAGCGGATCGCGCCGGGCTCGACCTGCGCCAGGACGGGGAGCTCAGAGACCCGCTCCAGGTACCGCGCCGCCCACTCCAGCGCCGCGGCACCGTCCCCGCGCAGGTCACTCACGACACCGGCGCCGGGAACTCATAGTGGACGCCGGTCAGCTCCTCGGAGGTCTCCCATAGCCGCCGCCAGGCCTGCTGGTCGTAGGCCTTGCCCGCGGCGGTCACGATATGGGGGTAGCCACGCTGCTCCATGAACCCGTCGGGGCCCACGAACGTGCCGCTCGGTAGCTCGGGCACGGTCGCGGCATACAGAGTCGGCAGCGCTCCCATCTCGGCGCTCTGGGCGATCACGCGGTTGCCGATCGCGCCGCCCAGCTTCTCGTACCAGGTCGCGGGCCCGGCGAACTGCAGGTTGGTGGCGGCGTAGCCGGGGTGGGCCGCCAGACTGCTAAGCGGCGACCCGGCCTCGGCCGCGCGGCGTGCCAGCTCGAAGCAGAACATCAGGTTGGCGAGCTTGGACTGCCCGTAGGCGCGCCAGTTGTTGTAGCGGCGCTCGCCCTGGAGGTCGTCGAAGTTGATCTGGCCCATTCGGTGGGCGCCGCTCGAGAGCGTGACCACCCGCGGCTGCTCCGCCTTCAGCAGCGTCGGCAACAGCCTTCCGGTGAGCGCGAAGTGGCCGAGATGGTTGGTGCCGAACTGGCTCTCGAAGCCGTCGGCGGTGGTCCGCCGGGGCGGCGCCATGACGCCGGCGTTGTTGATCAGCAGCTCGAGCCGCCCGTGCTCTGAGGCGAAGCGCTCGGCGTACGCGGCCACCGAGCCTAGGTCTCCGAGGTCGAGCTGCTCCACTCGCGCCCGCTCCCCCACCTCTGCCGCCGCCCGCTGACCCTTGTCCATATTCCGGACCGCGAGCACCACGCTCGCTCCAGCGCGCGCCAGCTCCCGGGCCGTGGCCAGGCCCAGGCCGCTGTTCGCGCCGGTGACCACCGCCAGGCGGCCGCTCTGGTCTGGAATGTCGGCGGCTGTCCAACGCCCGGCCATCAACTAGCAGTCCTGCGGGCGACTGACTCGCGGTAGGCGTCGCTCCTGAAGCGCAGCACGGGATCGCCCGAGCACTCGATCCCGTCTGTAACGCGCGTGGGATCGAACACCAGCACGTCGCCCCCCGTCTCGCGCCCGGTCTCGAGCCCCGTCACCTCGAGCGTCCCGGCCACCACGCGGGGACGGTCCTTGGGCCACCCGGCACTGGGGTCGCCGAGCGGATCGCCGGGGGCCGCGATCTGAAGCTCCAGCCCAAAGCGGATCGGCCCCCGCTCGAGCCGGCGGCGGAGCTCCTCCTGGAGGTAGTCGCGTCCGGCGCGGCGAGCCTCGAGCGGAGAGATCTTGGCCCGTTTCTGCAGCGGCTGCCACATGTAGCGGACGAAGCGCTCCTGGCCGCGCTCGTCGATCCACTTGAAGGCATGCAGGCCGTAGTAGCGGATCGTGGCGTAGCTCGCCGGCGGTAACAGCGTCGGCGCCAGCGTCGGCAGCACCCGCACCGCCTCGCGGTGCCGGGCCAAGAAACGGGGCAGCTTCCACAGTGCGGCCGCGCCCTCTTGTGCCTCTACGAGCTCGATGAAGCCGTCCGGCGTGCGGGTGGGAAAGCGCGGCGAGGACACGGCCACGATGTCTGTACGCGATCCGTCGGGGAGGTAGAACTTGACCGCCAGGCCGCGGGGATCGGGGGCATAGTCCGGCTGGCGCGGGTTGCCCGAGCCGTTCGAGATGCGGATCGTGGCGTCGACCGTCTCCCCTTTCATGTGCGCAGCGCGCGTCAGGGCGGCGGCCTCCGGCGAGGCGCTGAACGTGCCCTTGCAGAGCGTGCCCTTGGCGTGCAAAGCGCGAACGCCGTCATGGCGTCCGAACACGCCGTTGACGGCGTCGATCGCCTGCTGCGGGGTCAGCGCCATCAGTCCGGTTGCATGACGCGGAATTCGATGCCCGCTCTTTGCAGGCGTTCGATCAGCGCCTGGCCCATGGCCACGGCGGGTGTCAGCTGACCGGCGCGCTGCGGCAACTCGTCGTGAGCGAGGCAGAGCGCCGACTCGGCAAGCATCTTCGAGGTCTCGCCGTAGCCGGGGTCGCCGCCTGACACCTGCGTCCTCAGATTGATGCGTTCGCTGTCGGCTTCGAACCGCACTCGGAACCATGACTTGGCGCGCTGCTCCTCGGATGGTCCGTCTCCCGGATCCTTCAGCTTGAGCAGCAGGTTCCTCGTCGGTGGCAGCTGTGCGAGCGCTATTACGGTCCCCGCGCCTGCGGCCATCGCGGCCAATGTCGTCGCTCGCTTGCTGACGAGGTAGTGCGAGTACGAAAAGTCGGGCCCGTAGCGATCAAGCGCCCGAGCGGATCTCAGCACTGTCTGCGGATCAATCGTCGGGAACGGGACGACCCAGCCCCCGGCGTAGGCGTCGTGGTGCGGCCGGCCTGGAACCCCGCGAACGCGCCGATCGGTCGGGCGCTCCTCGCGAGCCCGGCGCTCCTTTGCGACTTTGATCCCCTGGCGAAGCCTGGCGGCGATGTGAACCGCGGAGTGATAGGTGCCGCCCGAGAACGTCCCGCCGATGCGGACAAAGCCGCTCATCGAGACCGGCAGCCCTTCGGGCAGCTGCTCGATCGTGAACAGCGCGCCCAGGTCGTACGGAATCGAGTCGAAGCCGCAGGAGTGCACGAGGCGGGCGCCGGTGCTCTCCGCCTGCTGGTGGTAGCGCAGCCACATGAGGTCCACGAACTCGGGCTCCCCGGTGAGGTCGACGTAGTCGGTTCCGGCGGCGGCGCAGGCCGCGACGGCCGACTCGCCATAGTTGATGTACGGGCCGACGGTGGAGATCAGCACTTTGCTCGACTCGGCGACCGAGCGCAGCGACCCTGGATCGCCGATGTCGGCGTGCAGCAGCGGAACGTCTTTCCCCAAGCGCTCGCGCACACGCTCGAGCTTGCTGCGGTTCCGCCCTGCCAGCGCCCAGCGGGTCGTCTCGCCGGCGTTCCGCGCGAGGTATTCGGCGGTCAGCGCCCCGGTGAACCCGGTGGCGCCGAACACCACGACGTCGTGTTCGCGCTCAGCCATCGCCGGAGATAGCTCGGGCCACCTCGAGCGCCTCCTGAGGGGTCCGCCCCGCCTTGGCCGCGACCCAGCACGCCACGGGTGCCGCCACCCGCTCGGATGAGTGTGCCGCCTCGCCGGCCACATCGAGCAGCGTGCTGAACTCGGCCGTGGTGGGCGGTTCGGTTCCGAGCTTCGCGGCGAACTCCGTGATCCAGTCCTTGGCGTTCATGGCCAGTGGTCGCCGCCGTAAGTACGGGCGCACCGAGAGACGGCACTAACGGATGACTGCCGAGGACGCAGGAGGCGTGGCGCAGCAGCGCTGCGCGAGCCGACGAGGACGACGGCAGGCGCCGTCAGGGACGACTCGAATGCGAGCGTATTTGCGGTGGCGGCCACTCGCGCGGCACTCTATCTGTCGGCGGGCTTGCGGCGGCGGTCTATCTGGCGGCCGGCGCCGCCCGGCGCTCGAGCCACTCGGCCTCCATCCGCCCCAGCTCGGTGACCGGCGGCTCGCCGAAGATCACCTCGCGGCCGATCCGGTACCAGTTGTTGGTCGCCTGCAGCTGGCCCAGGATCCCGAACACCAGCCCGAAGGCCCGGAGCGTGACGATCTGGTTGGCGGGCAGCTTCATCTCGCCGAAGCCCGCCTTGCGCATGTCACCGTGCTCCAGGATGATCTTGGTCGCGTCCTTGGGCGTGAGCGTCACGTCGCGATCCTCGAGGAACCACCATGAGGCCGCGCGGTATTTCTCCATCAGCGGTCCCACGAGGTCACGGCGGTGCTTGGCGAGGATGCCCTGCTCCACGGTCAGCTCGAACAGACGCTCCGCGTCCTGGGAGTAGCAGGCCTTGAGGATCTCCAGCTGGTCGGAGACGTCCCCTCTGGTCTGGCGCTTGAAGAAGCCGAAGTCGATGAACCCCACGCGGCCGTCATCCATGAACAGCGAGTTGCCGGGATGCGGGTCTCCGTTGAGCAGCAGATGGCGATAGGGGCCGTTGACGTAGAAGCGGAATAGGATCTCGCCCCACCGCGAACGCTCGCCGTCCGGATCCGCGCGGATCTCGGCGAACTTCCGGCCCTCGACGAACTCGGTGACGATCACCCGCTCGCGGCAGAGCTCGGTGATGACGCCGGGTACGGCGATGAACGGGTGCCCTCGGTACTCGCGCGCCAGCGCCCGGTGGTTCGATGCCTCCAGCTCGTAGTCGAGCTCCTCCGTGATTCGGTCGGTGATCTCCTGCGCCACCTCCTTGGTGTCAACGCCCGGGGTGACGCGCGCCGCGAGCCTCAGCACCATTCCCAGGTTCTTCAAATCCGCGCGGACGACGTCCTTGATCCCCGGGTACTGGACCTTGACCGCCACCTCGCGGCCGTCGTAGAGGGTCGCCCGGAACACCTGACCGATCGACGCGGCCGCGATCGCCTGCTCGTCGAACGAGGCGAACGCCGCCTGGAGGGACTCCCCCAGGTCCTGCTCGATCACCTTGCGCATGTCCTTGAACGACACGCTCGGGGCCATCGTCTGAAGCTGTGCCAGCTTGGCTTGGAACTCGTCCCGGTAGGGCCCGGGGACCATGCCCGGGTCCAGCACCGAGAGCGTCTGGCCGACCTTCATCGCCGCCCCCTTCATGCCGCCCAGCACCTTCACGACGCGATCGGCCATCTCGAGCGCCTGACGCCCGAGCGCATCCTGGGCTTCCTCCTCGCTGCGCCTGGTGTTGGCCACGCGCGTGCCCAGCTGGCGGGCGGCGGCGCCGGCGGCCATGCCGCCCAGCCGTGTTGCGCGGCCGAGGCGCGATCGGTTGAGAGGACTGTCGGGCATGGCCGTGGCGGGGCAAAGTATCGGACCGCCGCGCTGGCATCATCCCCCGCTTCCCCGAGCCAACGAAAGGCAGGCAAGATGAACGTGCTGGACGGCAAGGTCGCGATCGTCACGGGCTCGGCGCGCGGCATCGGACGGGCCACCGCGGAGCTGCTCGCCGAGCAGGGGGCGCGAGTGCTGATCAACGACCTGGACGGCGACGTGGCCCGGCAGACCTCCGAGGCCATCGACGCCGAGACGCTCGTATTCGCCGACGATCTCTCGAAGCCGGGCGTACCCGAGCAGTTGGTGGACAAGGTAGTTGGCGAGTGGGGCCGGATCGACATCCTCGTCAACAACGCCGGCTACACGCTCGACGCGCCGCTGCACAAGATGTCCGACGAGTGGTTTCAGCGCATGCTCGACATCCACACCGTGGTCCCGTTTCGCATGTGTCGCGCGGTGGCGCCTCACATGCGCGAACCGGCTAAGCGGGAGCTCGAGGAGGGCCGCGAGGTGTTTCGCAAAGTCGTCAATGTCTCCTCGATCTCGGGCACGATGGGCAACGCGGGCCAGGCCAACTACGCCTCCGGGAAGTCGGCCATCGTGGGCTTGACCAAGACGCTGGCCAAGGAGTGGGGACGCTTCAAGATCAATGTCAACGCCGTGGCGTTCGGCTACATCGAAACCCGCCTGACGGCGATCAAGGACGAGCGCAACGTGGTCGACATCGCCGGCGAGCAGGTTCAGCTCGGGATCCCCGAGCAGGTGCGCAAGGCCTCTTGGATGTTGATCCCGCTGGGTCGGCCAGGCACACCGCAAGAGGCTGCCGGCGGCGTCTTCTTTCTCTGCTCGCCGTGGTCAAACTACGTCTCGGGTCAGGTGCTGCACATCACCGGCGGCCAGTTGGGGGGCATGACGGGATAGGGCGCGGCGGCCGGGAAACCCGCGGACCCAGGGAGCTCCCGGGGTCTTGGAAGTTATATGGCGTCAGACGACCATAACTTCCAAGACCCCCAGCACCGCCCACGGCGCCCGGGGCCCCCGCGGCGCAACCGCAACCCCACTTCCCTATTGGCACTCTGCCAATTCGCTAGCCTCGCGTCATGGCGACCGCGTCCACCCCACGCTGGCAGCGGCTGGAGCACGACGAGCGCCGGGCGCAGATCTTGGCCTGTGCCAGTCGGCTGTTCTCGACGCGCAACTACGACGCCGTCTCCACTACCGACATCGCCCGCGAGGCGGGCGTGGCCCGCGGGTTGCTGCACCACTATTTCGGCACCAAACGCGACCTGTATCTCGAGGTTGTGCGCAGCCTGATGCGCATGCCGTCCAACCCCGTCCCGCGGCAAACGCCGGGCGGCGGTCTGGAGGCCGTGATCTCCGACAGCGTCGAACGCTGGCTGAGAATGCTCGAGCGCAATCGCGGCACTTGGCTCGCGGCGATCGGCGGCCGCGGCCTGGGGCGCGACAGACAGGTCGAAGCGATCCTCGATCAGGCACGGGAGCAGGCTGCGGAGCGGCTCATCGGCGCACTGCAGAGTTGCGAGGCCGCGACGGCGCCCGCGCCGGACGAGCTCCGGGCGGCGATGCGGGCCTATTCGGGCTTTGCCGAGGCCGCGAGCGTGGAGTGGCTCGAGCGCCGGCGCCTGACCCGGGAGCAGACGCGGGCCCTGCTCGTGCGCGGGTTCATGAGCATCGTCAGCGAGGTCGTTCCCGCGGTGCAGGACGCGGGCGTTAAGGTTGCCGTGCGGCAAGAAACCAGCTCGACGGCAAAGCCGTCGCAAGCATCCAGAGAAAGGCAGCAGTGATGGCGACGACGGTTGAACGGCAGGCGGGCGCGGCGAAGAACGGCGGCGGAGAGTCGATCTCGGTCTCCAATCCGGCGACGGGCAAGGTCGTCGCCACGCTCCCGGCCTGTACACCCGAGCGGGTGGCCGAGATGGCGGCCCGTGCACGCCGCGCACAGCCGGCATGGCACGGCGTCGGATTCGATGCGCGCGGCAAGGTTCTGCGGCGCGCGCAGAAGTGGCTGCTGGACAACATCGAGCGGGTGATCGAGACCGAGATGTCCGAGAGCGGCAAGACGCGGGAGGACATCATGCTCGAGCTGAGCATCCCGCTGGCCGCGTTCGGCTTCTGGGCCAAGCAGGCGCCAAAGTACCTCGCCGACGAGAAGGTCAGGACCTCCTCGCCGTTCCTGATCGGGCGCAAGGTGGTGGTCCGCTACGAGCCGGTCGGCGTGGCTGGGATCATCGGCCCCTGGAACTACCCGCTGGCCAACAACATCGGCGACGTGATCCCGGCGCTGGCCGCCGGGAACACCGTGCTGCTGAAGCCCTCGAGCGTCACGCCGCTGACGTCGCTGCTGATGGAGGAATGCCTGCGCGAGTGCGGTCTCCCCGAAGACGTCTTCCAAGTCGTGGTGGGACGGGGAGCGATCGGCGAGGAGATCATCGACCACGTCGATACGGTCATGTTCACCGGCTCAACCGAAGTCGGCAAGCAGGTGATGACGCGCGCCGCCAAGACCCTCACGCCCGTCTCCCTCGAGCTGGGCGGCAAGGACCCCATGATCGTCCTCGCCGACGCGGACGTAGAGCGCGCCGCCAACGCCGCCGTCTTCTGGTCGATGCAGAACGCCGGTCAGACATGCATATCGGTGGAGCGGGTGTACGTCGAGGAGCCGATCCACGATCAGTTCGTGGATCTGGTCGCCGAACGGGTCCGCGAGCTGCGCCAGGGCGTGCCCGGCGACTACGGCTCGGTCGACGTCGGCTCGTTCATCAACCCGCCACAGGCCGACATCGTGCAGGCGCACGTGGAGGACGCCGTCAACAAGGGTGCCCAGCTCCTGGCCGGCGGCAAACGCGTCGAGAGCGAAGGCTCCTTCTTCGAGCCGACCGTCCTGGCGAACGCCAATCACTCGATGGATGCCATGACGGAAGAGACGTTCGGCCCAACGCTGCCGATCATGAAGGTCTCAGACGAGGACGAGGCCGTGCGGATGGCGAACGACTCGCCCTACGGGCTACAGGCTTCGGTCTTCACGAAGGACATGAGCAAGGCCGATCGCGTCGCGCGGCGCCTGGAGGCCGGGGCGGTTGTGGTCAACGACTGTGTCGCCAACTACTCAGCCTTCGAAGCGCCGATGGGCGGCTGGAAGAGCTCGGGCATCGGCGTCCGGCACGGGCCACAAGGGATCCGCAAGTACACGCACCCGCAGACGATCGTCTTCACGCGCTTCGCGATGAAGAAGGACATCTACATGTTCCCCTACTCAAAGCTCCGCTCAACCACGCTGCTGCGTCTGTTGAGGCTGCTGTACGGACGAGGCAAGCGGGATTAGCAAATAAAGGCCGCCCGACCGCGGGAGCGGTCGGGGCGGCCCGTTTTAATTAGCTGCCGTGAAAGAGCGTTCCATAGCCGTCATCGGCCTCGGAAGGGTCGGCCTCCCGCTCGCGCTGTGCTTTGCTGATCGCGGCCTGCAAGTGCTGGGGATCGACCATGACCGCGTGGTGCTCGACGCGGTGCAGGCGGGGAAGATGCCGTTCGAGGAGCCCGGCACACAGGAGATCCTTGAACGCGTGAGGGCCAGCGGGCGACTCGAGCTGGCCGACCGCGCGGCGGAAGCCGTCCGGGCGCAGGACATCGTGATCACGCTCGGCACCCCGTCCTTCTCCCACGTGGAGTCGGATCTACGCCAGGTTCGCGCAGCGCTCGACGACCTGCTGCCGCTGCTGCAGGAAGGTCACGCCGTAATCCTGCGATCGACGATCGCCCCCGGCACGACTGAGTTCGTCGCCGGCTACCTCGAGAAGCGGCGCGGACTGAGACCTGGCATCGACGTGTTCGTGGCCCACGCTCCCGAGCGCATCGCCGCCGGGCGGTTCGTGGAGGAGATCTCGACATTGCCCTGCATCATCGGCGGAGTCGACGAAGCCTCCACGGAGCGCGCGGCCAGCCTGTTCGAGGTCTTCGGCGCCCCGATCGAGCGGACCACGCCCGTTCAGGCCGAGCTGGCGAAGATCTGGACCAACATCCTGCGCTACGCGAACTTCGCGCTGCCCAACCTGTTGATGATGGATTGCGAGAGCTATGGCGCCAACGTGTTCGAGGTGATCGAGCTCATCAACCGCGATTATCCGCGCGGTGGCATCGCCAGCCCAGGCCTGACCGCCGGTACCTGCTTGCGCAAGGACTTCGCGTTCTCCGAGGAGCGCTCGAACGCCCCCGGCATGTTGCTAGCGGTCTCACGCGTGAACGAGGCCGTGCCGCTGTTCCTCGTGGAGGGCCTCAAGCGCCGGTTGGGCGGGCTGCGCTCGAAGAAGGTCGCCGTGCTCGGCCTGACCTTCAAGCGCGACACCGACGACGAACGGGACTCCCTATCGCCCAAGCTCATCCGCCTGCTGGAGCGCGAGCTGGCGGACGTGGCCGTCTCCGACCCCAACGCACCCACCCCCACGCAGCCGTTGAGCGAGGCGGTGCAAGACGCGGATGTCGTCATCGTGGCCACAAACCATTCGGCGTTCGAGCACCCAGATGCGCTGCGGACGATCGCCGCCACTGCCAACCCGGACTGTGTCGTGGTCGATCCCTGGAACGCGCTCGGAACGGGCGAGGTGTTCGGCCATCTGGGCGATGCACGATCGATGGCGGAGCCGGCAGCGGCGCTCGGGGACAGCGAGCCAAGTTGACGGGCAAGGTGCTGGTCACCGGCGGGGTCGGAACGATCGGCTCCGCCGTCGTCCGCCGCGTACTGAGGGAGGCGTCGTGGGAGGTCCGGGTTTCAGACCACCGCCCCGCCCCCGAATGGATGCGCGAGCGCTGCGAGCTACACCGCGGCGATCTCCGGGAGCACGACACTGCGCGCGCCGCCGTCGATAGCTGCACGCACGTGATCCACCTCGCGGCGATCGTCGGCGGGATCGCGAACTTCCACAAGCTGCCGTACACGCTGACCGAGGTGAACAATGCGCTGAGCGGTGCCGCAGTACGGGCCTCGATCGAGGCAGAGGTCGAGCGGTTCCTGTACGTCTCCTCCTCGATGGTGTTTGAGCGAGCGACGGAGTTCCCGACCACCGAATCGCACCTGCTCGACTGCCCGACGCCGCGTTCGGCCTACGGCTTCTCGAAGCTCTCGGGCGAGGTGTACGCCAGGGCGGCGCACGACCAGCACGGGCTCTCCTACACGATCTGCCGCCCGTTCAACGCATATGGCCCCGGCGAGCTTCCCGAGCCTGATGAACCCGGGATCGCCCACGCCGTGCCGGATCTGATCGCCAAGGCGTTGAGCGGTCAGCATCCGCTCCAGATCTTCGGCGCGGGCCAGCAGACGAGGACGCTCACGCACGTCGATGACATCGCCGACGGAATCTTCACGGCGATGACCAACCCGGCCGGCGAGAACGAGGACTTCAACATCTCAGCCGCTCGGGAGCTGACGGTGGCCGAGATCGCCCGCATCATCTGGGAAGCATGCGGCCGAGACCCGGACGCGTTCCAGCTCGAGCATCTGCCGAGCTTTGAAGTCGACGTGCAGCGGCGGTGGCCCTCCGTGGAGAAGGCTCGGCGCGTGCTTGGCTGGCAGGCGCGCATGGAGCTCGAGGAGGGAATCGCGCAGACCGTCTCCTGGCTTCGCGGGCGCGAGGAGACGGGCGCCCATCCCGCGGGGGGGCGTTAGCGCAGCCGGTTGGTCGCGTCGTAGTCGTAGCCGCCGGGGTCACGGTGCGCGCGCCGCGGCGCCCACAGAAACAGCTCGAGCAACGACACGATGAACCCCAGAATCCCGATGATGATCAGGATGAGACCCACCGTCGGGAGCGATAGGCCGCTTATGTGGGCCGTGACTGCCCAGCGAAGGATCGCGCCAACGGCGATCAGGGCAAGCGATACTGATGTGCCACCTGTTCCCATCTAATGGTGCTTCCCGGTCGGCCTACCCCGTAACCGCCGGACCCTGGACCTCGGTCGGAGCCTCGCGGCGGCGGCGCGCCTGGCGCGAGGCGGCCGCGGTGGCCACGTCGCGGGGATAGGTGTGCCGGGCCGTCGCCAGGAACAGGCCGGCCGCGGCGAGCGTGCTCAACAGGATCAAGAAGGTGATCTCCAGCCCGGTGGTGGTGCTGGAGGAGATCGCGCCGTGCACGTGCGTGCCGACCGGCGTCTGGGCGGGCACGATCCCCGCGATCAAGCTGGAGAGCCCCCCGAACACAAGCGGGGCGGCCGCCTGCGCCAGCGAGCTCAACAGCGAACGGGTGCTCTGTGCACGTCCCCACAGTCCTGCCGGCATGACGTCGAGCCGCGCCGCGTCGAGCGGCGGGTTGGCGGCGGCGATCAGCCCAGCGCCGGCGGCGTCGAACCAGATGGCTGGCGTCACGCTCGAGCCGAGGAAGCCCGGGATGAGCAAGATGGCCGCGAGGACGTAGCACACCGCCGGCACCCAGATCCGGGCCTCGAGCATCCCGCGGCGGAGCATGGCGTCGGTCAGGCGGCCGCCCGCCAGCGTGCCGAGGACGCCGCCGACCACCAACACCAGCAGCATGAGCTCTGCCGTTATCTGGCTCACGTGGTAATGACCGCGCGCGAACAGCAGGGCGAAGACGCTGAGCCCGGCCAGATAGAAATAGCCGAGCGCCTGACTGAGGATCAGGACGAGATTCGTGGGGACGGAGAAGATGTACTTGGTGGAGCGGATCAGCCCCATCTGCTGCGGGTCTTCGTCGAGCACCAGGTGCGGGTCGGGCTGGACGCCGCGGCGGCTTGCGGCCTCCTGGGCCAGCTCCCCCTCCCCGCCGTCGGAAGTCTCGGTCAGCGGCTCGTCGGGTTGGTGATCGGCGCGCATGTGCGAAACGGCCACGGCCTGGTCCAGGCTCTCTACGCCGGGTGCCAGCCGGCTCTGGCCGCCGCGCAGTGGCTCCGGGATCGTGCGCCACATCGTGCGGGCCAGGAAGAACCCAGGGATCGCCAGCACGACGAAAGCCGCCCGCCAGGAGATCGCGCTGGCCAGGGTGCCCGAGATGACGAAACCGACCGCCGTCCCCGCCGACTCGCCGGCGAGGATGTAGGCGTAGACGCGCCCTCGCTCGCTGGCCGGGAAGTAGTCGCCGGTCAGAGAGGCGATTGCCGGTCCGGCCACGGCGGTGACGGCCCCGAGTGCAAGCCGCGTGACGAGGAGCGTCGAGTAGTTGGGCGCGAACGCGCTGGCCAAAGTGGCGGTGCTCCAGATGACGACGGTGACCGCCAGCAGGGGGACACGCCTGATCCGGTCGACCAGGAGGCCCATCGGCAGCACGAACACCGCGCCGGTGAGCAGCGCCACCGAGCTCAGCAGGCCGATTTCGGCGTTGCTGATGTGCAGAGCCTCCTCGAGTTGGGGAGCTACCGCGCCGACCGTGCTCGCGTCGGCGCTCGACAGCGCGAGCACGGCGGCGAACATGCTAATCACCTGGTAGCGCGCCGGTCCGCCGACCCGCTTTACGACCTGACCCCGCAGCGCCCGCCCCAGCAGCGCCAACAGTTGGCCGATGCTCCGCAACATGGCGCTCAGCGCCTCCATCAGCGGCGGGCCTCCGCGCGCGTCTCCTCGCGCTTGTGGCGCCGCGCGACCCGTGACCTGCGCCGCTCTTCGAGCGTGGGCCGTAGCCGTAGAGGCTGACCGCGCGTGCGCCGCAGGATGAGAAACGCGATCGTCCCCCAGAGCGCCGGGACCCACAGCGCGATGGCGTGGTAGACGACGGTGGCGGCGGTGGCTGCCGTGGCTCCCGCGCCGTAAACCACGAGCATCCCCACAAGGCTTCCGTCCAGCACGCCGATCCCGCCTGGGATTGGGATCGCGTTCGATATGTAGGCGATCTGGTAGGCGAGCACCACGGCGGCCAGTGGCGGCGTGTGTCCGGTCGCCGCGAGGCATGCGATCAGCACGCCGATGTCGAACCACAGGTAGCCGATCGCTCCGACGATCCGCCAGTCCGGGTGACGCAGCAGCTCTCGGGTGTCGCGGATGCTCTGGGCGCTCGTGTCGAGCACGACTCTCACCTTGCGGGGCATGCGGCGGTCGAGCCCGCGATCGATGATGCGCGGCAGGGCGAGGAAAAAGGCGAGCACCAGCGTGCCGACCGCCGCCGGCAGCAGCGTCAGGAGCGGATTTCGCGGGCCGGGCAGGACGTGGGTGAACAACGCCAGGCCGGCCAGAACGAACGTAATCACGTTGACGGCGCTGGTCAGCAGGAAGAGCACGGCCGAGCGTTCGGCGACGCGGCCCGGTCTGGCGCCGCGCTCAACGAGCAGCCAAGCGCCAACGGCGACGCTCCCGGCACCCCCGAGCGAGACCGCCGCATTGAAAGCCAACTCCGAGAGCGCCACGCGCGCCCCGAAGCGGACGGGCGCTCGCTCGAACACCTGCAGGAAGGCCAGCACGTACCCCAGGCATGAGAGGACTTCGAGGCCGATCGCCGCCAGCACCCATTCGATGGGCATCCGCGTCACCTCGCGCTGCACGCCGTGCAGCCCCGGGACCGCCAACAGCAGCCCGACGACTATCAGGACGAGAATGGCCAGCGAGAGCAACCCGCGCCACAGCCGCCCGGACGCATGCTTGTCCTGCAGCTCGGACTCCTGGCGCGGAGTATCGGTCCCCTCGGAATCGTGGCGCGCCCCGTCCGCCTGCCCGGACTCCTCGGGAAGCTGGCGCTCGTTCTCTGACGCGTTCACCCGGCGGGTGCAGGACTGGATGACGCCGCGACGGGGGCGCTGATTCCAGCCAGCTCAGCCACGCGATCACGGTGCCAGCGGGCGTCACCGAAGGCGTGCGCGTTGGCCTTCGCCCGCTTGAGGAAGAAGTGAAGGTCGTGCTCCCAGGTGAATCCGATTCCGCCGTGGACCTGGAGCGCCGAGGCGGTGACGCGGAAACCGGCGTCACCGGCGTAGGCCTTGGCCATCGACGCGGCCCGGACGCCGGTCTGGGGCTCGTTGTCGAGCGCCCAGCCGGCCCAGTAGGTCAGTGACCGTGAGCCCTCAACCTCCAGGAGCATCTGCGCGCATCGGTGCGAGACCGCCTGGTAGGAGCCGATCGGGCGTTCGAACTGCTTGCGGTCCTTGGCATAGGCGATCGCCATCTCCATCGCCCGTTGGGCAGCGCCGACGTTCTCGGCCGCCAGCGAGGTGACGATCGTCGCATAGGCGCCGGCCACCTCCTCCCCGCGCCCGGCGAGCAGCGGCTCAGACGGCGCACCGTCGAGCCGCAGCTCGAACAGCTTGCGGGTGGGATCGAGTGGCTTCATCGCGGTTATCTGCACTCCGGGCGCCGCGGTCTCGACAAGGTGATGGCCTCCATCGGCGCCGGCGACGATCACGAAGTCGGCGCCGCCGGCGTCCGGAACCGCCGTCTTCGCCGCCGACAACGTGCCGTTCGTCGACTCCACCTCGGAGCGGTCCGGAGCCCAGCCAGCGCCCTCGTCCCAGACGGCAACCGTTCCCCGCGCCTCACCGCTGGCCAGCCGCTCGAGCCACCGTCCACGCTGCTCGTCGGTCCCCGCCGCGGTGAGCAGCAGACCCGCGGCCACTGTCGAGAACAGCGGCGTGGGCGCGAGCGCATAGCCAAGCTCCTCTTCGATGACCAGCAACTCCACGGCCCCAAGGCCCAGACCGCCTTCGGACTCCGGGATCATCACCCCGGCCCAACCGAGCTCCGCCAGCTCGCGCCATTGCTCCTCGGTGAAGCCCTGCTCGCTGTCGGCCAGCTCGCGAATCGTTTCCGGCCGGTATCGAGCGCTTAGAAATTCCCCGGCCGTGCGCTTGATCGCCTGCTGGTCGTCAGTCAGATCGAAATTCATCGTCTATCGCATCCGCGGCAGCCCGAGCACCCGCTCGGCGACGATGTTCTTGAGGATCTCGGTCGTCCCGCCCTCGATCGAGTTCGCGCGGGCACGCAGGAAGCGGTATGCCCAGTCGCCTCCGGCATCCATCGCCCGCGGCCCGGCGATGTCCATGGCCAGCTCGGTCAGCGCCTGGTTGACCTCCGACCAGTGCCACTTGCCGAGTGAACCCTCCGGTCCCGGGACGCCGGTGCGCATCGTCGCCGACAGGCTGCGGTAGGCATTGAGGCGCAGAACCTCGGACTCGATCATGAGCTGTGTCAGTCGCTGGCGAACGACGGGGTCGGCGCTGGCGGGCTGGCCATCCATCCCTCGCGCCCGGTTCGCTTCCTCGAGCAGCTCGCGCAGTGCGATCTGCACCGAGACCTGCAGCCCAAAGGCCAGCGTGGCCCGCTCGTGCATAAGCGTCGTGATGGCCACCGCCCAGCCGTTCCCCTCTCCGCCCACGATGTTCTCATCCGGGATCCGGGCCTCTTCGATGAACAGCTCGTTGAACTCCGCCTCGCCCGTGATCTGGACCAAGGGCCGGACCTGGACCGCGTCCTGCTCCATGTCCATCAGGAAGTAGGTGAGGCCCTTGTGCTTCGGCGCGTCCGGATCGGTACGCGCCACGAGCATGCACCACTTGGCGTGGTGGGCGAACGTGGTCCACACCTTCTGGCCGGTGACGATCCACTCATTTCCCCGGTGGACGGCCTTCGTCTTCAGCGAGGCCAGGTCGGAGCCCGATTCGGGCTCCGAGAAGCCCTGACACCAGATCTCATCGCCCGAGAGGATCGGCGCCAGATAGCGCCGGCGCTGCTCCTCGGTGCCGTGGGCGATCACCGTCGGGCCGCCCATGGCCAGTCCGAGCACGTTGGCCACCGCCGGCGTGCGGGCCCGCACCACCTCCTCGTTGAAAATGGCTTGCTCGATCAGCGTCGCGCCCCGGCCGCCGTACTCGGTGGGCCAGGAGACGCCCGCCCAGCCGGCCTGGTGCAACCGGCGCTGCCACGCGCGCCGGAACTCGAACGAGGCCTCGTCGCCGCTCGGCTCCTGGCCAGGGTGGTTGGCCTCGAGCCACGCGCGAAGCTCGTCCCGGAACCCCTCCTCGGCTTTGGAGAGCGTCAGGTCCACTCCTGGTGATCCTACCCTGGCGGTAGGCTCGACCCAGTCCATGCTCGACTCCCGCGTTCAAACCGAAGGCATACCGGGCAGTGAGCTGCCGGGCCCGTTCCCGGTCGGCTCCTACGCTGAGCAGCTCAGGCGCAGGCTGCGCCAGTTCGCCCCCGTACAGCTGGTGGGGGAGGTGTGGGGGTTCAGGGCCAGTCGCGCCAGGGTCTACTTCGAGCTGCGCGACCCCCGAGGCGCACTTCCCTGCTCCATGTGGCGCGCGGACTTCGAGGCGCTGGGCATGACCCTCGCCGACGGCGTACGGGTTGTCGTGGGCGGCGGCTGTGACTATTACCCAGGCAGCGCCTCGGCCTCGCCATCGTTCACGTTCGCGGTCTCGGAGCTGCGGGTAGCGGGCGAGGGAGACCTGCTCGTGGCGCTCGAGCGGTTGCGGCGCAGGCTCGCAGCCGATGGGCTGTTCGAGCCGCAGAAACGCCTGCCCCGCCCGGCGCTGCCCCGGACGATCGGAGTGGTGACGGGCGAACGCGGCAAGGCGCGCGATGACGTGCTGGCCGGCCTGCGCCGGCGCGGCTGGGCGGGACGGCTGGTCTGGGCGTTCGCCCCGGTGCAGGACCGCCATGCCGCGCCGCACATCGCCGCGGCGCTCAGGGAGCTCGCCGCGATCGAGGAGGTCGAGGTTCTGATCGTGGCGCGCGGCGGCGGCTCGCTGGCCGACCTGTTCGCGTTCTGCGACGAGGCGCTGTGCCGGACGGTGGCCCTGCTGCGCGTGCCGGTGATCTCCTCGGTCGGTCACCACACAGATCGCACGCTGATAGACGACGTCGCGGCCGTCTGCTGCTCGACGCCGACACACGCCGCCGAAGCCGCCGTGCCGATCGACGTGACCGACGCTCGCGCGCACATGCTGCGGGACGCCCGACGGCTAGGCGCTCATGGTCGGGGCGCTGTGCTTCACCGCGCGCGCATGCTGGCCCAGCTATCGCGTGCCCCCGCGGAGCAGATCGCGAGGCACCGCGCCCGGCTTCATCAGCTGCTGCGCGAGCTGCGAGCCAGCGGCCGCCGGACGACCGCGGACGGCCGTTCGCTGGCCGCCGTTCACCTGCTCGTCTTGCGGCGCAGCGCCGAGCGGGCGCGGAGCTCCGACGCCGCCCGCCGCCGGCGCGAGCTCGAGCGCCTGGCACTGGCGCTTGCCGCGCACGACCCGGAGCGCACGCTGGCGCGCGGATACGCGATGGTGGAAAGCCGCGCCGGGCAGCCGCTGAGCACCGCGGCCGCGGCGCGCGCGGCGGGCGAGCTCAGTCTCCGCTTTCGCGACGATGTCGTCCCCGCGCGTGTGGAGCCGGATCGATGAACGAGGAGCGAACGTACGAGACCGCGGTCGCCCGCCTGGAGCAGATCATCCGCCGCCTGGACTCCGGCGAGGCCGAGCTACGCGAGACGCTCGAGTTGATTCGCGAGGGTCGGGAGCTCGTTACCTACTGCGCCGGCGAGCTCGACGCCGTCACCCAGGGCCTGGAGGAGCTGCGGCTCGAAGAGCTGGTGGCGCGCCTCGAGCAAGGCCCGCGCGAGCCGAGCTGAGCGCGGCCCAGGACCGCCGTCCCGTGCGATTCGCGGGGTGCCGGCTCGGTCACGCGCCAGCAGACCCAGGCGACGTGGGCGGGAGGGGCCTCGATCTTGATCGCCCTCCACGGCCCCGACTCGCCGTCGGGCCATAGAAGCGGTGTTTCCAGCAGTCGCGGGTCGTATTCGAGCAGGTCGCCGAACGCCTTGGCCAGCGCCTCCTTCGACGACCGCACGCTCGTCAGCTCCGCCTCGCAGGCCGTGACCCGCTCGACCTCGACCCCCACAGGTTCGGTGTGCCATGCGACCACGGCGTGGGGGTAGCAGTAGGACGTGCTGACGTGGGGTGCCTCGAGCTCCGTGCTCCACGCCCTGACCCACCGACGAAGCCCGCGCTCGTCCAGCCCGGCGCTCTGCGCATCGAATAAGCGCACGGTCGGTGCCTCGATCACGACAGCAGAGATCACTCGCCCTTCCTTTCGGCCCTGTTCTTGTGCCCCCCGCGACCCCCATCCGGTCTCGCCGGTCCTGCTCCGTTGCGCGTATAAACACCGGTGCACGAGGCAAGTTCCGCCCCCATGTGTTCGCGCTGCGTTAGTAAGTGAGAGCTCTGATCGTCAACGCCGACGACTTCGGCCTGTCCTCCGGCGTCACCGACGGCATCGTCGAGGCCCACCGCGCAGGCATCGTGACCAGCGCCAGCCTGATGGTCGAGCGGTCGGGAGCGGCAGAGGCGGCCGCGGCTGCCGGCCGCCATCCGGCGCTGTCGATCGGGCTTCACTTCGACGACCACCGCGCCGCCGGCGGCGACCTCGACGACCCCTCGTGGACTGAGCATGAGTTTGCCCGCCAGCTCGAGCGCTTTCGAGAGCTCGTGGGAACCGGCCCCACCCACATCGACTCACACCACCACGTTCACCTCAACGCTCGCCGCATCGCGACGTTCAAACGTCTCGTGGCCCCGCTCGACGTGCCTTTGCGCGGTACCGGCCGGGTGCCCTACATCGGCGCCTTCTACGCCAAGCGCCAGGACGGAGTCACCGAGCTCGAGCGCGTTGGCCGACGCTCGCTGCTGGACCTGGTCGAACGCCGGAGCACCGCCGGCTTCACCGAACTCGGCTGCCACCCGGGGCGGGTCACCGACGAGCTCGCCTCGAGCTACTCGCGTGAGCGTGAGACCGAGCTTCAGACGCTGACCTCGCCCGGCCTCCGCCGGGCGATCGAGGACCTCGGCGTCCGGCTGGTGAGCCACCGGGCCTGCCACCAATAGGATCCGCGCCCCGATGGCGACGTTCGACCTGCTCAAGGACCTGGCTCTCGAGGTGGAGGGATACGCCCTCGACGGCCTGAGCGCCCAGGTCTCGAGCGGCTTCGAGCGGCTGACCACGGTCGTGCGCCTGGCGGGGGCTGGGCACGAGGGCGTCGGCGAGGACGTCGTCTACGACGGCGTCGATCAGCAAGCGCTGCAGCGTGCCGGCGCCGTCCACGACCTCAAAGGCCGCTACACGCTCGCAGAGTTCTGCGAGCTGATCGACTCGCTCGACCTGTTCGGAGACCCGCCCCAGCGCGATGTCTCGCGCCTCTACCGGCGCTGGACATTTCACAGCGCGGCGCTCGATCTCGCCCTGCGCCAGGCACGCCGCTCCCTGGCAGACGCAGTCGGGCGCGAGGCGCGGCCGCTGACGTTCGTGGTCTCGCTGCGGCTCGGCGAGCCGCCGACGCTTGAGCCGATCGAACGGCGCCGCGAGCGTTATCCCGACCTGCGCTTCAAGCTCGATGCCACCAGCTCGTGGACGCCGGAGCTGATCGCCGAGCTGGCCGTCAGCGGGGCGGTCGACTCCGTGGACTTCAAGAGCTTCTACCGCGGCACGGTCGTCGACCAGGCGCCCGACCCGGTGCTCTACCGCCGCGTGGTCGAGGCCTTTCCCCAGGCTTGGCTAGAAGACCCCGACCTAGTCACCGCCGCCACCGCGGCCGCGCTGGCCGAGGCGCATGACAGGATTACGTGGGACGCGCCGATCCACTCGATCGCCGACATCGAGGCGCTGCCGTTCGCGCCGAAGATGGTCAACCTCAAGCCCTCCCGGATCGGTGGGCTGAAGAAGCTTTGCGACACCTACGACTACTGCGCTGAGCGCGAAATCGGCGCCTATGGCGGCGGGCAGTTCGAGCTCGGTCCGGGGCGGGGACAGGCCCAGTACCTGGCCTCTGTGTTTCACCCCGACACCCCGAACGACCTGGCGCCTGTTGGTTTCAACGTCGATGACCCGCCTCCGGGCCTGCCGACCAGCCCGCTCCCGCCGGCGCCTTCTAGGATCGGTTTCAGATGGGAAGCGGCGTGAACGGCAGACGGCTTGAGGGAACGGTGGCCCTTGTCACGGGCGCCTCGAGCGGCATCGGCGAGGCGACCGCCCGGGCGCTGGCAGCCGAGGGGGCGTCGGTGGCGATCGCCGCGCGCCGCGCCGACCGCCTCCAGGACCTGGCCCGGGAGATCGCGGGCCAAGCGCTGGTGATCGAGGCGGACGTAGGCTCACCCCAGCAGGCGCAGGCGGCGGTGGATCGCACGGCCTCCGAGCTCGGCCGGCTCGACATCCTGATCAACAACGCCGGCGTCATGCTGCTGGGCCCGGTGCTCGATGCGCCACTCGAGGAGTGGCAGCAGATGCTGGACGTCAACGTGGCCGGGCTCTTGTACTGCGCCCACGCGGCGCTGCCCCACCTCCTGAGCGCAGCCGAGGACAGCGGCCGCGGGATCGCCGACATGGTCAATGTGAGCTCGGTGGCCGGGCGCGTGGCGCGCGTGGGTTCGGGCGTCTACAACCTGACCAAGCACGGCGTGGGCGCCTTCTCCGAGTCGCTGCGCCAGGAAGTGGCGGGCCGGCGCGTCCGCGTCTCGCTGATCGAACCGGGGGCCGTGGCGACGGAGCTTCAAGGCCACAACCGGCCGGAGATCGCGGAGCAGATCAAGCGCCGCTTTGCGGACATCGAGATCATGCGCGCCGATGACATCGCGGACGCGATCCTCTATATGGTCACGCGTCCCTCGCATCTGGCGGTCAACGAGCTCCTGCTCCGGCCGAGCGCGCAGGCGGATTAGTGAACGGTCGCGTACAGTTGTCGCCCCATGGAACGACTTGGCATCGCGGGTTCGGGCGCCATCGCCTGCGGCTTGGCGGCGACGGCGTCTCAGCACGGAGAAGTTCTCATGTGGGCTCGCTCCGATCGCTCGGCGGTGCGAGCGGTCCAGAGCGTGGAGAAGCTCCATAGCCGCCTGTGCGATGACGACTCGCTACCGCCTCAGGTCCAGATCGTCCGCGATCTTGACGGCCTGGGCGAGGCCACCTTCCTAGTCGAAGCCGTCGTCGAGGATCAGGACCACAAGATCCAGATCCTCTCCGAGCTCTCCAAGCACTCCGAGCAGCAAGCAGTTCTGTCGACCACCACCTCCTCGCTGTCAATCACGGAGCTGGCGCGGGCCACTGGACGTCCCGACCGCTTCGTCGGACTCCACCCCTTCAACCCCGTGCCCAGGATGAAGCTGATCGAGCTCGTGTTCCCGCCCCAGTCGGTCGAGGAGACGCGCACTCGGGCCCGGGCGCTGTGCGCATCGCTCGGCAAGAAGGCGGTCGAGGTGCCGGACGTTCCGGGGTTCGTCGTCAACCGGCTCCTGTTCCCCTATCTGTTCAACGCCGTCAAGCTGATGTCCGAGACACATCTCTCCGCCGAGGACGTGGACACGTGCATGACCCTGGGGGCGGGCCTGCCGATGGGCCCGATCGCGCTGCTCGACTTCGTCGGCCTCGACGTCGCCGAGGCGATCGGAGACGCGATCGGCGTGCCGGCCCCGGACGCGCTGCGCGAGCTGGTGCGCGAGGGCGCGCTGGGTCGCAAGTCGGGCCGCGGCTTCTACAGCTACGACTAGCTCCGCGGCCTTACGCAGCCCCTCCACTTTTTTTAAGGCTCATTCATCTGCGGGGAAGACACTTCTCCTCGCGACGTACCTCATAGCAGCACCTCCTCCCCAGAAGCACGAGGCCGGCCCGTCCCCAGCGGGCCGGCTTCTTTTTGTGATGTCCCGGGCCGATCATGAGCGACGGCCGTCCATGACCTAGAGATAATCGAAGCCGGCCCTGGCCTGGGCCGGCTTCATCTCTCCTCTCAACCACCGGGATAAGGCTTCTCGAGCCTTAGCGGCTAAATCACCCGGTGCCGTTGTGACGCGAAATGTAACGAATGTGGCGAGAGCGTGCGCTGCTGCCTGAATGCCCTAGGCGGCGGCGCGTCGCGGCCTGATGCGTACGGCCTCGATCCGGTTCTGGCGCACAGACTCGACGCGGATCGAGTAGCCATTGGCGGCCACCGTGTCGCCGCGCTTTGGCAGCCTGCCGAGCTCGGCGAACACCAGTCCCCCGACGGAGTTGTAGGCGTCGGTGTCGATCGGCAAGTCCAAGCCGTAGTCCTCCAGATCGGTGACGGCCACGTGGCCGCGCACGAACCAGTCGCCGTTGGCCAGCCGGCGGACCGCGCCCCCGGCGGGGTCTGTCTCGTCGGAGATCTCCCCCACCACCTCCTCGATGATGTCCTCGATCGTGACGATCCCCGCCGTGCGGCCGTACTCGTCGATCACCACCGCCAGCTCGGTTCGCTCCCGCTGGAGGTCGGCCAGGAGGTCATCGAGCGGCTTGGTCTCCGGCACGAGCGGCGCCTCGCGCACGCGGCTCTCGAAGCTGGCGTCCTCGCCCTCGGACATCAAGATCTTGACCAGCTGGTTGACGTGCACGATTCCCTTGACCCGGTCCTGGTTTCCGTCCTCGGTGACCACCAGTCGGGAGTGGCCAGTCGAGACACAGCGCCTGAGCGCCGCCTCCACGGTCTCTGACTCATCGACAGTGACCACCGCCGGGATCGGCGTCATCACCTGGCGCGCCTCCTGCTCGTGCAGGTGAAAGACGCCGGTCAGCATGCTGGCCTCGCCCACGTCGAGCTGACCGCCGGTTGTGGACTGGGCGATGAGCCGCTTGAGCTCCTCCGGCGTCCCGCCCTCGTCCTCTTCGTTCGGGTCGGTGCCCAGCATGCGCAGGATCGAGTTCGACGAGGCGTTGAGTACGACGATGAAGGGCGCAAACAGCACCCGGCAGAAGCGCAAGGGCCGGGAGATCACGCGCGCCAGGCCCTCGGCGTGCTGGATCGTGTAGAGCTTGGGGACGATCTCGCCGACGATGCTCTGGGCGGAGGTGATCAACAGGTAGGCGATCACCACCGAGATCGCCACCGCCGCCGCGTGACCGAACGCCGAGCCGAAGGCGTGCTCCAGCAGGTGCGCGATCGCCGGCTCGCCCAGGGCGCCGATGCCGATCGAGGCCATCGTGATTCCCACCTGGCAGGCGGCGATGTAGTCGCCGATGTTGTCGATCTGAGACAGGGCCAGCCGGGCGCCGCGTAGCCCTTCGTCGGCCATGGCCTCGAGTCGCGCCCTACGCGAGCGCACGAGGGCGTATTCCGCGATCACGAAGAACGCGTTCACGAGGACCAAAAGTCCCGTGAGGATGATGAATAGCGCCGTCAACGGCGAAGGCGTGCGACTAGCGCGGCGCGGCCTTCCTTCCGCGCGTTGCTACTTCGGGGTGGGTCGTCTTCGTTCATCTGCCCGCGACGCGGCCAACCCTAGCACCAGCCCCTCACGGCAAAACGACGTTTTGACGGACCTCTTACAAGCGGTCGAAGCGCTCCGCCATCTGAAAGTCGGGCTCCGTCAGACCGCCCGCTGAGTGGTTGGTCAGAGACAGGCGAACCTTGTTCCAGCCATGGACCACGATGTCCGGGTGGTGGTTTGCCTCCTCGGCGGCCTCCGCCACCCGGTTGACGAAGGAGATCGCCTCGGCGAAGTCCTTGAACTTCCAGTCGCGCACGATCTGCTGGCCCTCGAGCGTCCAGTCTGAGTCGCGTAGCCGGTCTGAGATCTCCGTGTCGCTCAGCAGTTCTGCCATATCGTTCCTCCCTGTGCGAATCGTGAGCCTGGTCCCGTCGGCGACCGAGATGCTGTTCGCGCTCGGCCTGGGAGGCGACCTTATCGCTGTGACCCATGAATGCGACTACCCGCCCGCCGCCCAGGAGCTCCCCAAGGTAACGCGCGACTTGCTTCCCGCCGGGCTGAGCGCCGCCGAGATCGACGCCGCCGTCAAGGAGCGCACGCTGCACGGCCTCTCGATCTACGAGCTCGACGTCGAGCAGCTGCATGACCTGCGTCCGGACCTGATCGTGACGCAGGCGCTGTGTTCGGTATGCGCGGTCTCCTACGACGACGTGCGGGCCATCGCCGAAGAGATGGAGACCCAGCCGCGCGTCCTCTCGCTCGACCCACACACGGTGGGCGAGGTGCTGGGCGACGCGCGGACGCTGGCCGCGGCCACTGACCGCAGGGACGCCGCAGCGCGGCTCGTGCAAGAGGCAGCCGCGCGGATCGACCACGTGCGCATTGTCACCCGGCGGGCCGAGCGGCCGCGCGTGGCGGCGCTCGAATGGCTGGACCCGCCGTTCGCGGCCGGCCACTGGACGCCGCAGCTGATCGAGTTCGCAGGCGGCGAGGACGTCCTGGGGTTTGCGGGCGAGAACTCCGAGGAGCGCACCTGGGACGAGGTGGCCGCTGCCCAGCCGGACATCGTGGTTGTCATGCCCTGCGGCTATGACGCCCAGATCGCGCACCGCGAGGCGGAGATGCACCGGGACCAACTGCGGGCCCTCGGCGCCGGCGAGGTCGTCGCGGTCGACGCCGCCTCCTACTTCTCGCGCCCCGGGCCGCGAATCGTGGACGGCCTGGAGCTGCTGGCACACATCATCCATCCGGAGCTTGTGACCGAGGCGCCCGGCGAAGCCTTGACGGTCGAACTCTGAGCGCGCGGCGCGTCCTGCTGGTCCATTCCTCGAGCGGCCGCTACGGCGCCGACCGCCAGCTTGAGCTGATCGCCACCGGGCTCGACCGCTCGCGCTATGAGCCGCTGGCCGTGCTCCCCCACGAGGGCCCGCTGGCTTCTGAGCTCCGCCGGGCCGGGGTCGAGGTGCTGGTGCGGCCGCTGGGCGTGCTGCGCCGCGGGGAGACGGGGGCTGTGGGACTGGCGCGGCTGGCGGCGAGCGCCGGGCAGAGCGGCTTCGCGCTGGCGGCGCTGATCCGGCGCCGGGGCATCGCGCTCGTTCACTCCAACACCTCAGTCGTGCTGGGCGGAGCCGTCGCGGCCGGGCTGGCGCGCGTACCCCATCTGTGGCACGTGCGTGAGATCTACTCCCGCTTCGGCCGGCTGTGGCCCCCCTACCGCCGGCTGCTGGGGTCCGCCGCGCTGCTGCCGTGCGTGTCGGCAGCGGCGGCGACGCAGTTCCCCGGCGGACGCCGGGTGCGCGTAATCCACGACGGATTGGCGCTCGACGTCCACCGCTCGCCGCTGACCGAGGCCCGGACGGCGCTGGGACTGGCGCCCGCGTCGCCGGTGGTGGCGGTCGTCGGCCGCGTGTCTGAGTGGAAGGGCCAGTCGGTGCTGGTGCGCGCCCTGGCCGAGCCGCCGCTACGGCGTCTGGGAGCCGTGGGGATGATTGCCGGCGAGGCCTGGCCGGGTGCCGAGCAGCGCCTTCAGGCGGTGCTCGAGCTGGCCGAGCGGTTGGGTGTGCGAGGGCGTCTGGCGCTGCTCGGCTTTCGATCCGACGTCGACGCCGTCTACGGCGCCGCCGACGTGGTCGCGGTGCCCTCGACCGCCCCGGATCCGCTCCCGGGAGCGGCGATCGAGGCGGCGGCGGCCGGCTGCGCAGTGGTCGCATCGGACACTGGTGGCCTGCCGGAGATCATCGACGACCGGCGCACGGGGCGGCTGTTTGCGCCCGGTGACGCGCGAGCTTTGGCCGAACTCGCCGCGGAACTGATCACGCGCCCAGCGGAGCGCGAGCGGCTGGGCCGCGCCGCCGCGGCGGACGTCCGCGAGCGGTTCGGCGCGGGACGTATGCTCGCGCAGCTTCAACATTGCTACGACCTCGTAGTTTCTGGTAGGAATTAGTCCCGTGGGACGGCTCGTGCTTGCGGCGCTCGGCGCCTGCGCGGTCAGCGCAGCGTTCGCCTTGTGCGCCCCCGCCGCGCTCGCCTGGACCCCCGAGCCGGCGAGCTACGGAGTTCTCGAGCAGCAGAACGTGGCGGTGACGATGAGCGACGGCACCGTGTTGCGCGTCAACGTCTACTACCCGAGCACGAACGGCGCCGTGGCCAAGGGGCGCTTCCCCGTGCTGCTCACCCAGACGCCCTACGGCAAGGACACCACGGGGGCCGTCGGTGGATTGACCGGCGAGGATCCCTATCTCGTCGAGCGCGGCTACATCGATGTGGTGGCTGACGTGCGCGGCACCGGCGACTCGGGCGGGCAGTTCGGTTTCTTCGACCCCGCCCAGCAGCACGACGGCGCGACGCTCGTCAACTGGTCAGCCCAGCTGCCGCACAGCGACCGCCGGGTCGGTCTCTACGGCGCCTCGTATCTGGGCATCAACCAGCTGTTGACCGTCGGGCAGCTCGGTCCGGGCTCGCCTGTGAAGGCCATCTTCCCGGTCATCTCGGCCAACGATCTGTACCGTGACACGGCCTTCGACGGGGGCCTGCTCGACGCCGAGTTCGGCGCGCTGTACGTAGGACTGACGGGGACGCTGAACGTCGTCAACCCCTTGGCCGAGAACCCGGCGGACCCGCTGGACACTCTGCTCGTCGAGCTCCAGCACTTGGCGAACCTGGCCAGCTTCGACCTGCCGCTGCTGCTCGACACCACTTTCGCCGGCGAGGAGGCCTACGACGGCTCCTACTGGCAGGCGCGCAGCCCCGTGGGTGCGCTGACCAACGTCGTGCGTGATCACGTTCCCGCGTATCTTGTCGGCGGCTGGTACGACCTCTTCCAGCGCGGCGAGCCGCTCAACTTCTCGGGCCTTCAGAACGCGTTCGCCGGGCGCTCGGTCTACGCGCCGATGTCGCCATCGCAGACGGCCACCGGGCGCTACCAGCTGTTGATGGGGCCCTGGTACCACTTGACGGCGGCCACCCAGGACTTCGACCCCACGATGCTGGCCTGGTTCGACCGCTGGCTGAAGGACGAGCAGACCGGGATCGACCAGACCTCGACGCCGGCCCACCTCTACCTGCTGGGTGCAAACCGCTACGTCGACGAGAGCCAATGGCCGCCCCCATCGCTTCAGCCGACCACGTGGTACTTCGGAGCCGGGCGCTCGGGCAGCGCGCCGCTGTCGCAGAACGACGGCACGCTGTCAGCTAGCGCACCCTCTGCCGCGACAGGCTCAGACCAAGTGGATGTCGTCCCCGCCGACGCCCAGTGCTCCCGGGAGCTGGACCAGTGGAGCATGGGCGCATTCGAGACCTTGGCCGGTCCGACCAACCCCAACAGCGATCCCTGCGCCGAGAACGACGCCCTGACCGAAGCTGGTCCCGGCTCGCTCACCTATACCAGTACGCCGTTTTCGCAGGACCAGGTGGTCGGAGGGCCGATCGACGCCACGATCTATGCCAGCTCCACGCGGCCGGAAACGGAGCTCGTGGCCACGCTGGAGGACGTGGCGCCGGACGGCACGGCGACGCCGATTACCACCGGCGCTCTGCTGGGATCGCTGCGGGCCGTCGACGGCTCGCGGAGCTGGACCGCGCCGGACGGCAAGTACCTGCTGCCATACCACCCCTACACGCTGGCCTCCAAGCAGGCGGTCCCGACCGGCCCGCTGGGACTGGGATCCGGGCCCGTCACCCGCTACGACATCGAGATCCGTCCCACGTTCGCCCAGATCGACGCCGGCCACCGGCTGCGCCTGACCCTGACGACCGCCGACCTGCCGACCCTGGTGCCGACGGCGCCCGACGAGCTGAACCTGATCGGCGGGGTCTACCAGGTGCAGCGGAATTCGAGCGCCGCGTCATACATCCAGCTGCTGAGCGCGCCGGCCTCGCAGCTGCCGGCCTCGCAGCCCTAGCGCCCGGACGACTCGGCGCGGTTGCCCCTAGCGCCGCCGCCGGGGCTGAGTGCCACGGCTCCACTCCCGCATCTGCCACGGCGAGTCGAGCGGGCTCTCGCCCTTCATCCGCCCCGAGCCCGGGGCGTCCTGTTTGCCGTAGGGGCGGTTGTGGATGCCGCTGCCCGCGATCGTCCACCAGCCGATGATCACTCCGATCAAGACCACGGCGGCGCCGATCACCATCAGCATCTTGAGAACTCTACGGCACTGTAGCCTCAGCTGCCGACGCTCCGGCGCCCATGCCCGCGCTCAGCCGCCGAACCCGAACCCGGTGGGCGTCAAGCCGTGCGCCCCTGACACGGCGATCGCACCGGCCGCGCTCACTACGGCCACCGCCACGCAGGCGCTCACCGCCGCCGCCGGCATCCGCCGGCGCTCGCCGAGCTCCACGATCGCCGTTCCGGCTATCAGGCCACCGATCAACCCCCCCAGGTGACCGCCGATCGAGATGCCGGCGACGCTCACCGAGAAGACGATGTTGATCGCCAGCGTGATCCCCAGGCCGCTTCTCCAGATCGGTATTCCCCGGTCCCGGGCGACGATGATCAGCGCCCCGAGCACGCCGAAGCAGGCGGCCGAGGCTCCGACCGTGTAGACGTCGGGTTCGAACAGCAGCGCCCCGAACGAGCCGGCCAAGAGCGAAGCGAGGTACACGGCGGCGAAGTTCACCCGGCCGATCGCCGGCTCCAGCATCGGGCCCATCACGTAGAGGAAGAACATGTTGAACGCGATGTGCAGCAGGTTGTAGTGCAGAAAGCCAGAGGTGATGAGGCGCCAGTACTGGTGCTGGTGAAGGATCGCCGGCCCCAGCAGCGCCCCCTTTTCGTACACCGTGCCGCCACCACCACCGCCGAGCGGCGTGCCGGTCGCCACCTCGACGATGAACGCCGCCACGTTGATCGTGATCAGAACCTCGGTGACCAGAGGGCGTGATGGAGCGGAGCGCATCGTCCTGACCTTGGTGCGTTCACGCGAGCACTCCGGGCAGCGCATCCCCACCGGCGTGGGCGTCATGCAGTCAGGACAGATCGGGCGCCCGCAGGAGGAGCACGAGACGCCCGTCTCACGCGACGGATGGCGGTAGCAGACGGCCACTAGCTGTATTGCTCCGCTGACTAGCGCCCGGGCATGATCCGGCGCGCTTCATCGGCGACGTCGTGCAGCGTGCGCTCGGCCAGCTCGAGCAGGTTCGCCGACTGGACCTTGCGGCTCCGGTGGCGCCCGCGCACGCGCAGCGCCACGAGCGCCGTGCCGGCGGTGGCGCCGACTACGGCCGCGGCAGCCGGCCGCGCCCAGTTCCGGGGGTCACGCATCGCCGAGAGCTCCCACGACTCGAGCTCCTCCTGCGCCAGCTCCGTCAGGTTGACGAGCGTCAGCTCGAGCCGCTGGATCAGGTCCGCCGGTGGGTCCACCGGCGACAACGCCTCGCGCAGCAGCGCCTCAAAGTCGGTTGCGCTCATTTGACCCCTGTCGTTGTGTCTTCGGAGACGATCCCCTCCAGCTGGCGGATCGCGCGGTGGAGCAGGACCTTAGTGGCCCCATCCGTGCGGCCCAGCGCGCGGGCGATCTCACGGTTGTCCATGCCCAGCGCGAAGCGCATGATCAGCGCCTCGCGGCGGTCATCGGGCAGCTCCTGCACACCGGCCAGGATGGCCTTGAGCTCCTCCCGGCCCTCCACCAGCGACTCGGTGGTATGCGGCGCCGAGATCACGCCGGCGTCCTCGATCGCGGATTCAGGCTTGCGTGAGCGATCGCGGTAGAAGTTGGCCGCCAGGTTGTGGGCAATGCGGATGAGCCATGGCCTGAGCGGGCGGCCGTTCGACTCCCGCAGCGCCCGCTCGAAGTGGCGGTAGGCCTGTAGGAACGTCTGCTCGGTGAGATCCTCGGCATCGTGATGGTTGCCCACCCGGTAGTAGCTATATGAGTACACATCACGCAGATGGGCTCGATAGAGCTCGGTGAATCGGGCATCGAGCTCCGCCTTGCTCTCGGGCGCTTTGACTTCCACCTCACTGCGGAGCGTACTTTCTCTCAGGCGGCACGAACAGGGCGCGCCGGCTTGCGGTGCGGCGGTTCGGTCACCGTCGCCGTCCACAGCTCAGGCTCGATCCGTCCCTCCACCAGCGCCGCCAGGCCATCGAGCGCCGGCGTTCGAAGCCGCGCGTCGCGGGCCACGCTGGCCAGCAGTGGTACCGAGTCGACCGCTTCGGCGGCCGGTCCCAGCACGCCACTCATCTGTTCACGAGCGAGCCCCTGCGACAAGAGCTCCCCGGCCTGGCGCGTGCGCGAGTCGGCCGCGACCACCGTGGCCACGAGGTCGCCCGTGCCCGCGAGCCCGGCGAACGTCTCCGGGCGACCGCCCCGCTTCCGCGCCAGGGCGTCGACCTCGGCGAAGACCTTGCCCGCGGCGGCTCCGGCCACGTTCGGTCCTGCACCGGCCGCTGCCGCCGCCGCCAGCACGGCCGCGTCATTGGCACAACCCGCCAGCTCCACGCCCGTCACATCATTGGTCAGCGTGACATCCAGGCCCGCGCCCCGCAGCGGATCCCTGAGCTGCCGGGCGAAGCCCCTGTCGATCGAAGCGAGGACAACCGACGCGCCGTGCTCCAGCGCCTCGGCGGCGTGCGCCGGACCGCCCAACGCGGCGACCGCCCGCGCCCGGCAGCGCTCTGCGACGAACGCCGAAGGCACCGTTCCGAGCGGCGGCACGAGACCTTTCGAGACCACGAGCACCCCAGCGCGGCGCGGGATGCGCTCGCCGTGGGCCGCCAGCACGGCGGGCAGAGCGCGGGCCGGTACCGCCAGGCAGATCAAATCGTGTCCCTGAAGCTCGAGCTCGGACGCACGGGTCACGCGAACGGAGCCGGGCAGCTCCACCCCGGGCAGATAGCGCTCGTTGCGGCGGGTGTCCGTCAACGCCTGAGCCTGCTCGGGCGTGCGGCAGCCGAGCTCCACTTCGAGCCCGGCGCGGGCCAGGGACACGGCCAGGCTCGTGCCCCAGGTGCCGGCGCCGACGATCGCGGCGCGACGGATAGGGGCAAGGCCCCCCAGCCACTCCCACTGCAGCATCACGCACGGCCAGATGCGGTCGGTCACCGCACCGGCCAGAGCTGGTGAGGCGTCCTCGACCCTGGGGAACGTCAGCGGACGCCCGGCGCGGATCCTGACCTTGTGAGGCCTGATCCGCCAGCCGCGTCGCACGGCCTCGGTCCCGATCACGGCCACCGGCACGACCGGCGCGCCGGTCTCGAGCGCCAGGCGCCCGACGCCGCGCTTGGGCTTCCCCAGCGACCCCGGGCGAGTGCGCGTGCCCTCGGGGAAGATCAGCACGATGTCCCCGCGCGCGAGGATCTCCTTCGCCGTCTCGATCATGTCCCTGTCGCCCGCCCCCCGGTCGACGGGGAACGCCCCCAACGCCGTGAGCAACCAGGCCAGGAAACGCCACTGGAACAGCTCCTTCTTGGTGACGTAATACATCGGGCGGCGGCGGCTCATCGTGGCGATCACGAACGGATCGAGGAAGCTGCGGTGGTTGGCGGCGACGATCACGGGCCCCTCGGCGGGGATGTACTCGCGCCCGATCCTGCTCATGCGGAAGTAGATGTGGAAGAACGGCTGGAACAGGGATCGCACGATCCAGTAGACGATCGGATTGACCCCGCGTTCTCTCGTGCGCGCGTGAAGCGCATCGTGATTCATCGCACACTGCCTACCCACGCTGAGGCCGGCCGTTACACGACGCTCTGTAGCGCCCATTACGCCATCGACACCTGGGCCTGAGGCGGCTCGTTAGAGTGCCCGGCCGTGGCCCCGGAGATCGACCCCACTCGCGCGCTGAGGGGGGCCATCTGCGGGGCCGTGGCGGCGACTGTGTGGGCGCTCCAGCAGCCGCTCGACAAGCTGGCGTTCGGCAGCCACTACGACGACGTCGAGCTGCTGGGGCGAGCCCTAACGCGTGGCGAGGGCTGGTACCCGCTGGGCTGGGCACTACACGTTCAAAACGGCGCGGTATTCGGCGCCATCTATGCCACCGTGGCGCCGGCCATGCCGGTGCCGCCGGCGCTCCGCGGCCCGCTGGCGGCGCTGGGCGAGCACGTGGCGTTCTGGCCTCTCGGTCGTCTCAGCGATCGCTTTCATCCGGCGCGCAAGCAGTTGCCGGCGCTGACCGGCAACCGGCGGGCATTCGCCCAGGCCACCTGGCGTCACCTGCTGTTCGGCGTCGTCCTTGGCGAGCTCGAGAGGCGGCTGGGCGCCGCGCCCGATCCGGCGCCGATCGCGGCCGAGGTGCGGTTCTCGAGCAATGGCCACGGCTCGCTCGAGCAATCGCTGCCGGTCGAACGGACTCCGTAGTAACCCTGCGCGGTCGGGCGGCGTGCCGGCGAGCGAAGCGCACTCACGGCGCGGCGCTTAGCGTCGCCGCGCCTCTTACGTCGCCGGCATTGGATATCGCGGCACCGCTTGGCGTGTGCCTGAGGTAGCGATCGAGGAACGCGATCGTGACGCGCTCGACGATGCCTAGTTGCGGCTCCTCGCTTGTGTACGGAGGAAGATGGCCCGCGCCGAGAAGCGTAAGCAGGAACTTGGGCTTCGGAGCGGCCCGGAAGTAGCGATACGTCGAGGCCGGAACGTTGCTCGTGTCAGCCGTTCCCTGGACGGAGAGCAGCGGGAGGCCCGGCGACCGGAAGTCGTAGCCGCGGATCCCAGGGATCTTTGCACCGGAGAGAATCATCGCCCCACCGACTCGCCGGTCGCGGTAGTGACTGTTGTAGGCCACAGCCAGCGCGGTTGAGCCGCCGTCCGACTGGCCCGAGACCGCGATCTCGTCTGGGGCCACCAGGCCGGCGAGCGGGCCGTTTGCCGAGGCGCTCATGGCGATGATCTGGGTGATGACGAAGCTCATGTCGCGGGGCTGATTGACGAGGTCGGACTCACTGGCTCCCCCAGGAGTGTTCGTGTGCGTGAGCGGAAAGACCGGCGCGGCCACCACGTAGCCCGCCCGGGCCCAGGCGCGCAGCAGTCGGGAGTATGTGGCGGGACTCGCTCTGAATCCGTGACCGAACACGATCAGTGGGAACGGGCCGGACGCCAGCGCCGGTATGGCGTCAGGGACGTCCACTTGAGACGGATCGCCGAGCGCCGGATAGCGGATCACCGTGACCAGCGGTCGCGGCTCCGGGGTGCGAGCGCGATACGACACGCGTCGGCTTGGATCCTCGAAATCCATGACCATCTCGCCGACCGCGAACGGCTGGGTGCCGCCGGCCACGGTCTTGGCCGTCCACCCGACGCGCGTCGGGCGATGGCGCACGGTGCCGCCCGCCGTGGAGATCCACAGGGCTGCCGCCGCGAGGGCGAGCGGACAGACCACGAGCAGCGTCCGAGTTCGCCGGCCAATTCCGAGACTGGCCTTGGATGTGGTCACGCGCAAGCGTTGGATGGTCCACGATCGAGGCCGTCGGCGGCGCCAGACCGTCGTCGCTGACCCCTTCACTCCCTACCATCGTGCGAGCAGCGCGCCCGCCTAGCTCAACTGGTAGAGCACTTCACTTGTAATGAAGGGGTTGGGGGTTCGAGTCCCCCGGCGGGCTTGGGATTAGGCTTGGCGACGTTCCGCTCGTCGCGCTAGGTCGCCGTGTGGTGAACTCCATCACGATCATCGTCCTCGCTCCGGTGTGATGAGCTTGAAGCCATGCTGATCTACTCGATGAGCGTCTCGGTGGACGGCTTTATCGCCGACCGCGAGGGCGCGTTCGCTTGGTCGGAAACGAGCGAGGAGCTGTTTCGTTTCCACACCGCGCTGGTACGCGAGCTCGGCGGGTATCTCCTCGGCCGCAGGCTTTACGAGACGATGCTGGTGTGGGAGACGGATCCGTCGATGCGCAACAACGAGCTCAGGGCCGCGTTCGCCGACGTCTGGTGCGCGCTCCCCAGGGTCGTCTTCAGCCGCACGCTCGACAGCGTCCGGGGCAACGCCCGGCTCGCCGAGGCCTCGGTGGCCGAGGAGGTCGCCGCGGCGCTCGATGCGACGGACAAGGACGTCTCGATCGGCGGCGCCGGCCTGGCCGCGCAGGCGTTCGAGCTCGGCCTCGTCGACGAGCTGCGCATCTTCCGCCACCCGGTCGTCATCGGTGGCGGCACGCCGTTCTTCCCGCCGCTCACCGGAGCGGTCCCGCTGGACCTGATCGAGACCAGGACGTTCGGCTCGCGCGTGATCTACGAGCGCTACAGGCGCGCCGGCGATGAGTCGCACTGACGGCCACTAGCCGGCCCGTGAACTCGTGAAGATCTCTGGGTGTCGCTTCCTCCGGTCAGTCGTGCAGCACAGGCGCGTAGGAGATCCCGACGATCGCGCCCTCAGGCGACTGCAGCCTGGCCACCGTCTGACCCCACGGCTCCTCGCGCGGTGGGTGCAGCAGTTCGAAGCCGGCCTGCTCTAGCTCCCGCGCCGCGGGGCCTACCGCCGCAGCGGTCGCAACGTCGAACTCGATGCTGACCTGCGGCACCGGCCGCTCCGCCGGCCACTCGGGCGTCCCGAAGCACGCCTCGGCGGCCTGTGACAGCGGCCAGATACCAAACGACTTGCAACCAGCGAGCTGCTCGCTGTGGTGATAGTCGCCGCCGTGGCTCTCGAGCGGCAGCCCGAGAACGTCGACGTACAGCCTGCGGCTCGTGGGCGGATCGGGCGCGATCACGGCCACGGTCGAGAGGAACTCTATGTTCATGCCACCTCCTTGTTTGCGCTGTGCTCGGCCCGTCTCACAGCGCTATTGAGCTGAGCGCTTCGACCGCTCGGATGTAGTGGAGCGGCTCGAGCCGGATGTGGGACTGCTGCGACATGGAGCGCGCTGCGACGCCGATCGCCTCGACGGGCGGAGCGAGATCGAGATCCGGCACGACTAGCAACGGCTCAAAGGCGATCCGCCACGGCCAACGCGGGTGCTCGACTCGGTAGGCCTCGCCGACCGCCACCACCACCCCGAAGACCCGTCGCCACACACTCGCGTAGAGCACGAGACGGTCATCCTCGCGCACGCGTGGGCGGCGCGGGAAACCACCCTCCCGCAGAACACTCGTCCGGCCCTCTTCGATCCAGCGTACGGGCAGCTGGCCGCGCGCGTGTCCGACGGCCTTTAGCCAGTGAGTGTGCATCAGCGGATCGTCGCACCCGCTCGCTCCCCCGCGCGATCCCGCAAGGGCCCACCGTCCTTGTGTCCAGACTCCGCGCTACCGAGCTCGGGCGCCGCTCGACGGCTACGGTCGATGCGGGCAAGCCCCGAATATCATCCCGCACCGGATGGCCGAGGGCACAACCGTTTCGAGCTCGAGCGCCTACGAAAACCACCACATCGTATGCGGACTCAACGCGCTCGGGCTGCGGCTGGCCGAACACCTGCACGCGCTCGGAGAACAGGTCGTCGTGATGCGCTCGGAGTCGAACCCAGCGTTCGAGTCCGCGGTTTCGGCTCTCGGCGTCCCGATCCTCGAGGGCGGCCCCGCTGACGAGCTAGCGCTCACCCGGGCGGGCGTCGACCGCGCCCAGGCGATGGCGCTCGTCGCCGACGACGACCTCGGCAACCTCCGCGGCGCCTTGCTCGCCGCCAAGCGCGGAGACAGCCTCAGAATCGTGCTGCGGTTGTTTAACGAGGAACTCGGCGAACGGATCAAGAACCTGTTCGAGGACTGCGTGATCCTGAGCCAGTCGGCGATCGCCGCCCCTTTCTTTGCCGCGGCCGCGCTTGGGGATTTCGACGGCGAGCGAATCGCGATCGCAGGGCGGGCCCTGCTCGTGGAGCGAATGCGGCCCGACACCGATCAGGACCGGCCGGTGCTGATGACGCTCGCAAACATCCGCAGCGGGAAGGCCGAGCTGTTCCCGGGGCGGGCGGAGCCCGGCGGTCAGGTGATCACCGACCTGGGGCCGTTCGAGGACAGACCCGCGGGCCTCCTACACCCACCCGTTCGCGACCGGCGGAGCGTGACGGACAAATGGTGGGCGGCGACATCGACGGTCCGGCAGCTGCTGGACACCCGGCTGCGGATCGTGCTGGCGGTGATGGTTGCGATCGTCGCGGCGGGGACGATCTACTTCGGCATCGCCAAGGGTCTCAACCCGATCACGTCGCTCTATTTCACGGTTGTGACGCTGTCGACGGTCGGCTACGGCGACATCAATCTTCAGAACGACCCCGCTTCGGTGAAGCTCGTGGGGGTTGGGTTCATCATGCTCGGGGCAACGGTGCTGGCAATCTTCTTTGCGGTTCTCACCGACACGATCGTCGGCGCGAGACTGGCTCAGGTTCTCGGCAGCGTCCGCGGCCGGATGCGCAACCACATAGTCGTATGCGGGCTTGGCAACATGGGCTTTCGGCTCCTGGGGGAATTCGTCGAACAGAGGGCGCAGGTCGTAGCGATCGAGCGCGACGACGACAGCCGCCACGTGGCGGCCGCACGACGAATGGGAGTTCCCGTAGTGGTCGGCGATGCAACCTTGACCGAGACGCTGAAGGCGGCTCAGGTCGAGCATGCCCAGGCGGTTGTCACCGCGACGGACAACGACGTCGCCGACCTCCAGGCCGCGATCAACGCACGCGCCATCGATCCTGACGTCCGGATCGTCCTTCGGCTATTCGACAACGAGCTTTCAACGGCGGTCGAGCAACGCTTCAACATCCATATCTCGCGCACCACCGCCGTCATCGCCGCACCCGTGTTTGCAGCGGAGATGCTTGGCCATGGGCTCGTGAACACGGTCCATGTGGGTGGCGAGGCGCTGGCGTTTGGCGAATGCGACCTAGTTGCGGATGGCCCCGCTGCCGGGAAGCCCGTGTCCAACCTGCATGCGTCCCGTGACCTCCGGGTCCTGGCCGTCCAGCCCAGCCCCGGCGAACCGCCGGAATGGCGAGTGCCGGAATCCCGCGTGCTATCAGTCGGCGAACGGATCGCCGTCGTAGGCCGCGCGGCCGTCGTTCAGGAGCTCTCAGGCGAGTCGAGTTGAGCCAGCCACGCGGCCTCGGAAATCGCAAACGCAGTCACGCGCGGAACGGTTAGGATCGCGCGACCACGCCACTTTTCGGACACCATCACGAGCAGTTCCACGAGGTACGAGACGCCGCCCAGGCGGACGTCGACGCGCTTCGCGCTGACATCCAGGCGCTCGAGCCACACCTCTCGGGCGCACCGGACGAAGCCACAATGCGCCACGAAGAGGCTCAAAAGGCCCATCAGCGAGCCGAGCACCAGCTCAAACGCGCGAAGCACCCGGAACAGCTCGCCGCCATCAGCGAACTGCTGGAGGTTGGCCGATACCAGCTGGCTGCTGCGGCGGCACTCATACAGCGGGAACCGATACCGGAGCGTCGGCCACCGTGCTTCTTCGACCCTCGGCACGGCCCGTCGGCTACTGCCGTCAAGTGGGCTCCCAAGGGCGGCGAGCCGCGGCTCGTCCCGGTTTGCGCGGCCTGTGCGAAGCTCATCGAGGATCGTGCGGAGCCGCAGGCACGCAGGGTCCGGCGCCTCCACGACGACGACACGTGGTACTGGTGGAACCTTCCCGGGTTCTACGGCCCGTGGGCCAGCGGGTACTACCAGGACTTCGGCGGCGGCAATCTGATCAATGGCTTATTGGTGGGGTCGGGGCTCGGCGCCGCGATCGGCATCGGCGGTGACGCCGTGAACGCGGTTGGAACGGCCGTCGATGCCGGCATTGGAGCGGTCGGGGATGTGGTCGACGGTGGCCTCGACGCAATTGGCGATGTCGCAGATGGCGCCGTCGACGCGGTCGACAGTGTGATCGGCGACCTGTTCGGCGACGGCGGCGATGGCGACGGCGGTGGTGGCGACGGTGGCGGTGGCGACGGCGGAGGCGACGGTGGTGGTGGCGACTCTTAGGTCGGCGCCTCTCAGCCGAGGCCGCCGGCGGCCAGCCTCGCCGCTGCGTCGTTACGTGCCCAGTACCGGCTGAGCCTCGGCGCATGGAACGCCGCATACGCCTGCACGGACTCAAGCCAGCGGACCTCGTCGGCGCTGATGCCCGGATGCCAAAGATCGACGATCAACACGATCCGCTCGGTGGCGGTGTGATTCCACGCCTCGTGGTCGTAGCGGTCGTCGAAGACGATGCAACGTCCCTGTTCCCAACGGCCCAGCTCGTTCCCCACCCGAATTCCGCAGTCGCCCTCGGGAACGACGATGCCGAGGTGGCAGCGTAGCCGCAGGTTCGTCGGACCACGGTGCGCGGCGATGTGGGTATCGCCGCGCATGCGCGAGAAATAGCTGAGGCCGGCGTGGGTGCGGATCGTGCGATGTTGCTCAATCGTGCTCGCGGCCACCGGGCAGGCGTCGCACACATCCTCATTGCGTCGGCCGCGCTCGTAAAGGAAGGCGACGTCCCACGAGCCAGCGCGACCGATCTGCTCGCTCTCGCGATGGAACCGCCCGCCGTCGAGGGCGAGGACCTCCTCCCGGATCGCTTCGTAGTTCGCTTCGAGGCTCGCGACGATCTCGAACGGCGCTGGGTCGTGGAACGGTGTGCTGTCGAGGTCGGGATAGGCCACGCCCGCCGGCGAACCCCGCAGCGACTCGAGGTAGCGGTGAAATCTGCGGCGGGCGTGCCGGCGAGCCGACGCGGGCGTTGCGGCGATCACCATCGACGACTGCTCCGCCCGCGCGAGCCACTGTTCATACGACTGGCGCTTGTCCCAGGCCGTCCCGAGAGCCAGGAGCCGTGTCCGCGCTTGGTCTCCCCACGCCCGCGCGCTGTCTCCATCGCCACGCGCTGCCGCGGCCTCGGCGAGTGCGACGCAGGGCTCCGCGAGTACTGGACAGGCCGCGGCGACTAGCGCTAGCGCGGAGGTGCGGGCCTCGCCGTCTGCGGTGAGCGCCTCGAGATAGCGAGAACGAATCTCTGCTTCGGCAACGGCCGTGAGGGCGAGCAGGTGTCCGACGAACGTCGGCAGCACAATGGTCTCGGAGTCGAACAGGTGGGCGGCGAGGTCCCGCACCGGCACCAGCCAGCGGCCGGGCGTACCGTCGGCGTGCTGGCTCTGCTCGGCGAGGTTCGCCATGTGCATGATCACGATCGCGTCCAGCTCATCGCGGCTGGGGTCGCCGGGAAGGCCCTTCATCCACCGGTGCGTGCCGGCGAACAGCAGGCGCCGCGGGGTGACGGCGAAGAGGCGCGCAAGCCGCTCGGCCTCCTCGCCGGCAACTGCCGCCAGCTCAGCGCGGTCCCCCTCTCCCGCGATCGCGTGGCGGTATACCTCGGTGCCGTACACGCTGTGGATCAGTGCCGCGTGCCGGATTGCGTCCGGCTGGCCCCAGCGGCCAAGCAGCTCGGCCGTACCGATCAGGTGCTCAAGCAGACTGCGGTCCCCGGCGTGAGGCATCGCTCCTGCGTCACGCGCCGTCAGCAGCGCGATGATCGCGGCGTCTCGGCTCACTGGCGCATAATGTCGGATCGGCGGGGCGTCATCGGGTAGGCCGGATCTGCACCCGCGACGGGCCGGGATGCGCCGGGCAGCTCAAGCCACCGGTTGGCGTCGCTTCAGATAGGTTCCTCCTCGACGTAAGCCCCTCTACCTGTCGTGAAGTCACGCCTCGATGTGCACCTATGAGGAGGGAGCATGAGTAGCACTCCACTCGATCCGACTTTTTATCGCACTGCTGAGGAAGCGGCGGCGGCCCCCGCCGAGGAGCTCGCGTACGTGGTGGCTTTCGATCGAGACGGCACGCGAAGCGACGCGATGACCGTCGTCGATGTGAACCCCGCCTCGGATAGCTACGGGCACGTGGTCGGCTGGAGCGATGTCGGTCACGGCCATGAGCTACATCACTTCGGATGGAATGCCTGCAGCAGCGCGCTCAAGCACGAGGGGCATGACATGGGCGACTTGGCTCGCCGCTACCTGCTGGTGCCCGGAATCCGGTCATCGGCAATCCATGTGCTCGATACCCAGCCAGATCCGCGCAACCCGGTGCTCGTGAAGACGATCGATGCGAAAGTGCTATCTGAGAAGGCGGGTTATTCGCGACCGCATACCTCGCACTGCGGGCCCGACGGAGTGTTCTTGACGTGCCTCGGCGGAGCGGACGGTGACCCTGACGGCCAGACTGGGATCGCGTTGCTTGACCATCAGACCTTCGATGTCATACGTGCGTGGGAGACCGATCACGGTCCACAGCGATTGTCCTACGACGCGTGGTGGCATCTGAACGCCAACGTGCTCATCTCCAGTGAGTGGGGCACACCGTCGATGATTGAGGACGGCGTTGTCCCGGAGCTGTTGCTCTCCCAGAAGTACGGTCATGCACTGCACTTTTGGGACCTCGCTGAAGGCAAGCACGTGCAGAGCGTTGATCTGGGGCCGCAGCATCAGATGGCCCTGGAGGTCCGGCCGTCGCATGACCCGGATGCCACCTGGGGGTTCCTTGGCGTCGTGGTCAGTACCGAGGATTTGTCGGGATCGGTGTGGCGCTGGTTCCGTGACGGCAGAGAGTGGAAGGCGGAGAAGGTCATCACCATCCCCGCCGAGCCGATGGATCCGGATCAGCTCCCGCCGTTGCTCAAGCCGTTCGGGGCGCTGCCGCCCATCATCACCGACATCGACCTATCGGTCGACGACCGATTCCTGTACGTGTCGTGCTGGGCCACGGGCGAGCTCAAGCAGTTCGATGTCACCGAACCGGCCCATCCGAAGGAAACCGGATCCGTACAGCTGGGCGGTATCGTCCGCCGCGCGTCACATCCCGCCGCTCCCGACATGCCACTCTCCGGCGGCCCGCAGATGGTCGAGGTCAGCCGAGACGGCCGCCGTGTCTACTTCACCAACTCACTGTACGGGGCATGGGACGAGCAGTTCTATCCAGATGGAGTCGGCGCATGGATGGCCAAGCTCGACGCAAGTCCAGACGGCGGCATCACTGTGGACGAGTCCTTCTTCCCTCACGGCGAGGAATTCCGCGGCCGGCGCGTACACCAGATTCGCCTTCAAGGCGGCGACGCCTCGTCCGACTCCTACTGCTACCGCTGAACGGTCGTCAACCACACCACGATCTCCTCGCGCAGGCGCCGCGCCACCCTGGCACCGAACTCTGCGCTCTCGTCGATCACCCCGGTGACCCTACCGCCCGTCGGCTAGGTGGTGACTAGGCTCTCGGCTACGTGGTGACTAGGCTCCGCGGGGTGAGCCCGATTGTGGCCCTCGAGCCCTGGGGCAGTGGCGATTTCCCGCTGCTCGGGCGGCTGATGGGCGATTCGCACATGACCGAGCATCTCGGCGGTCCCGAGAGCCCGGAAAAGCTGCGCGAGCGTCAGAGCCGCTACGAGCGCCTAGAGGGCGGCGATCGCATGTTCAAGGTCATCGACGTGGCGAGCGGCGCCGGCGTCGGTTCGGTCGGCTTCTGGACCAAGGAGTGGCGAGACGAGCACGTCTACGAGATCGGCTGGATGGTCGTGCCGGAGTTCCAGGGGCGCGGCATCGCGCTGGCGGCGGCGACGCAGGCGATCGAGGTCGCCAAGCGCGATGGCAACCAGTGCTTCATGCACGCCTTCCCCAACGTCGACAATACGCCATCGAACGCCATCTGCCGCAAGCTCGGCTTCGAGCTGCTCGAGCAGCGCGAGTTCGAGTTCCCCAAGGGGCACTTCATGACCTGCAATGACTGGCGCCTGGGTCTGCGGGCCTAGCCGACGAGCACGTCCTCTTCTACCCCGAGGAGCTTCCGGTTCGCAAAATCCGGCTTGAGGGCTTCTGGATCGACTCTCACCCCGCGCGGTGAGCCGGTTCCGCTCGATTCGATGGTGTAGTCCCACGCTCGCCGCGGCGGTTTGAGGATTGCGGGACGGCCCAGTCAGGCATCAAGGTCTGCTCAGAGGTCGCGAAACTCCTGTTCACCCACCGTGTTTCTTTCACGACTTCTCCCGCGGGGATTGGGCGCTGTACCGCGCGGGTTGGGAGCGCCAACCACGCGTGAATGTTTCTTTCGGATCAAGGTCTTGAAGCTCGGTCTCCTACGCCTTTCGTTGACTAGCGCCGCGGCAGCCGTGGCGGTAGCAGTGCTGGCCACCAGCGCAGTCGTGACGCTGGGTTTCCTCGGTCCGGGTGCGGCTGCGGCCGCTTCCCCGCGAAGCGCTTCGGCAAGCGACGCGGTCACGGTCCAGGGCAACCACCTGCTGCGCGGGGGGGTGTGGTGGATTCCGCGCGGAGTGCAGATCGTCGGGCTGGTAGCCCCTGACGCCTCTTTGAGCGGAAAGTACGTGCCCGCCAACGCGCACTTCGGCGCGGCGGAGCTGCAGGCAGCCCGCGCCGACGGCGCCGATACGGTTCGGTTCCAGGTCAGCGAGTACGGGCTCGACCCGATGGACCCGCTGTACTCGCCCGCCTACGTTCAGGAGGTGCAAAGCGGCATCCAGCTCGCGCGGAGCATCGGCCTGAACGTGATCGTCTCCCTTCAGGCGCAAGGCCCAGCTGGCCAGGGCGACGACTGTCCACTGCCCGACACCGGAGCGGAGCGAGCCTGGAACCAGGTCGCACCGTTGTTCGCGGGCGATCAAGGCGTGCTGTTCGAGCTCTACAACGAGCCGAGCCTTGGGGCCACATCCGCGAACTGGCAGCTGTGGGAGAACGGCGGTCTCGTACCCGCGCAGGATGGAAACGTCTGCCAGGAGGTCGGGATGCAGACGCTGATCAACGACATCCGCCAGGACGGCGCCGATAACGTGATCATCGTCCCCGGGTTGGGGGGTGAGTCGACGCTCGTCGGAATGCCCGCGCTAACGGATCCCGCCAACCCCTCCAACCCGCAGTTCGCCTATGGCATCCACTACCCCTCGCTGACCTACGGCATCGGCGCATGGGACAGCCAGTTTGGAAAGGTCAGCGCGACCGTGCCCGTAATCGTCACCGAGTGGTACGCCAATTCGATTCCCAACACAAACACGCCTCACTGCGTGGCGGGTGAGCCTGCGCTGGCTGGCGAGCTGCTGGCCTACCTCGCGAGCCGACAGATAGGCATCGTCGGATATGCCTTCGACGTCCCGAGCACGATCGTGGCCGACTGGTCGTACACGCCCACGACCTATAACAACTTCTCCTGCGGGGTGGCGGGCGATGGTCCCGGGCAGCTCCTATTCGATGAGTTTTGGGGCCTGGAGCAGGCGGCCGGTGCGTCTGACAACGATCCCCCGGGGTGGATCGTCGGCTATAGCGAGCTACAGCGCCTCCTGGCGCGGGCACCCAACCAAACCCGACACTTCTTCGACTCGCCGCGCACGTTTGTGGTCGGGGCCAGCGAAGCGACGCTGAGCCGGCTCGGCCTAGCAGCGGCGGTCCCAACGGCGAGCTTCTCCAGCGAGGCCGCGCTTTCGAGCGCGATAAGCCGACGCCAGCTGCGTGGAGGCACGCTAGCCGTCCTGTATGCGCCTCAGCACTCGCGGTCGATGACGCCCCAAGCGGAGCAGCTCCACCCGGACGAATACACCCTGCGGGCCGCTCGGGCCGCGCACGCCCATGGCCTACTGCTCGTCGCTACCCCGGCCGCCAATCTCGTCTTGGCGAGAGCTCCACGGACACCGCCGCGCGCCCTCTACTCCGAGTTCCTCAAGCTCCGGATCGCCGCCGGGGTCGCGCGCTATGCCGATTCCTACGCGGTTCAGGCAGACGCGCTCGAGACCCAGCGGTCGGCGTACCTGGGATTCGTGCAGGCTGTAGCGGTGCAGTCCGCAGTAGCCCATCCCGGCGTGGAGTTGCTGACCGGGGTCAGCGCTCTCTCCCTACGCAAACGGCAGACGGCGCAGGCGCTAGTCAACGCGGCTGTCGCAGCGGGGAACATCGCCTCCGGATTCTGGCTCGACGACCCCGCGCGGGCGCAGGCGTGTCCCGTGTGCACGTCGGCGGCCGCCGCGCTCATGCGCGGTTTGCGCGCGAGCGGGATCTAGCGGAACGCGGCCCGGTAAACGCTACGCTGCTCCGCGGATACCTCTCGAATCAGACGGAGCAACCTTCATGAGCAGAGCTGTCAGGGGTAGACGGGGTCGCGTCCGGGCGCACTTGGCAACGATCGTGACGACCGCGGTCGTGCTGAGTGCCGCCCTCGCACTCCCGGCCGGCGTCGGGGCCAAAACCCGCCTGTCAAAGAGCAAGGCGTTCACATTGCACTCCCACACGACCAAGACCTTCAATGTCGGCTATCCCGCCGCGCTCAAGTACTCGGGCGCCAAGTACTCGTGCATGGCGACGATCTCCGGCCCCGGCAAGAGCGGAGCCAAGATCCTCAGTAAGGGCTCGGCACTCGGTGGCAGCGTATGCCGGGTCAAAGCCCGCAACAACAACAAGTTCGAGGATCCGCTGGACGACGTGAAGATCAAGGTAACGGCCACAACCACTTACTGACCTAGGTGGTCACGTCACCGCGCCGTCGCATGCACCGGGCGGTGCGGGTGCCCGGTCGTATCTGACCGCGTCAGGGGCCCGCGGGCAGCGGTCCCACGACGTGCCCAGGATCGGGACGGCGGTCAGGGCCCGCCATGCTGTAGTCACCGAAGAGGGCATCTCGCTCTTGGGTGGCGGCTCTGACGCCCTCCGCTGCCGCCCTGTCGATGAACGCGTGGGCGTCGGGCGTGTTTCGCATCAGACCATCAAGGATCGGGCCCAGGGTCTGCGTCGAGCGCAGCCCGATGTTTTCGTATGCCTGGTTGACGATCAACTTCATGGCTGCCAGCTGCGAGGCTGGGATGCTCGCGAGCTTCTCGGCTTGCTCGGCGATCGTCGACTCGAGCCGCTCGAATGGGACGGCGCCGTTGATCAGCTCGATTTCGGCGGCCTCCGTGCCGGACAGCGGCCTGCCGGTCAGCGCGTGCTCCTTGGCTTTGGTGAGTCCGAGGCGATAGAGCCACATGCCAGACAGGTAGCACCCCCAGACACGCGAATAGGGCGTTCCGATCTGGGCATCCTCGGAGGCGATCACGAGGTCAGCGCAAAGCGCCATGTCGCTACCGCCGCCCACACACCAGCCATGGACCTGGGCGATGACGGGTTTCGGGGTGCGCCAGATGCTCATGAACTTTTGCGTCGGGCCGTACTCCGACATGCTGATGAAGTCCTTGCCAGGATCCCATCGGCCATCGGTGGTGACCATGTCATCCCAATGATGAAAGCCGCCGGCGAAGTCGTAGCCGGCGCAGAAAGATCGTCCGGCGCCGCGCAACACGATCACCTTCACCTCGCGATCGAGCGTCGCCTCCCGCACCGCCGCCTCAAACTCGTCCGGCATCGGCGGGACGATCGTGTTCAGGCGCTCGGGACGGTTCAGCGTGATCGTTGCCATCGGACCATCCGTCGCATACAGCAGCGTCTCGTATCCCACAGCCGCTCCTCTCATGTCTTGTGCTCCGCCGCCTCTGCTTCGTTCGCTTGTCTTTGGGGCCGGCGCCGTACCCCGACAACCCACCTGCTCACTTTGAGCGATACCGCCCGTTGGGTTCATAAAAGGTGGCGCTCCACAGCAGCGCCTCAGTACCGATCACCGCCTCGTGGAGACACGGGCAAGACAGCCTCGACCTCCGAAGCATCCACGGCACCGATCTCGGCCAGCGTCGAGACACTCTGCCGCAACCGATCACGGAACGTATGAACGGAACCGCCCATCACGACGCCAACCTATCGGTGGGCACTTCAACGCGGACGCGAACCTCCGGGTCGCGGCTCAGCCGCCCCAGGTGTGATGGTTGCTGCCGGGTAGGATCGGTCGGTGCGGCGGTGGTGTTGGGTTCCGGTGCTGATGCTGTTCGAGGTGCTCGGCCTTACCACGCGGCCGGCGCTGGCGTCGGTCACGTTCACCGGGAGCCGAATCGTGGTCGGTGGGCAGGGCGCGGTAGCGACCATCGACCGGCGTCCGTTTCGGATCGCGATCGGCACGGCTCCCGGGAGGCCGGTGCTCATGGAGGTGGGGAGTCGCGCCGCGGGCCCGCGGCCGCAGCCACCGACGGCCGATCCGGTTGCGCCGGGGATCGAGCCGGGTGCCAGCGGGCAGCTCTATGCGCCGCTTTCGTACCTCGTCGGGCAGTACTCAGTCAACCAGTACGAGGGGTCGATCTGGGGCGGCGATCTGAAGAGCGGAATGTTGTCTGGCGTCCAGTACAGCGCACGAAGCGTGGTCAAGGCACGCCGCTTCGGCACCGGTGTGCGGGTCATCGTCTCTACCGATGAGCCAAGCGGACGCACGCTGCAGGTGGTGGTCACGCCGGCGGGCCGAGGGTTAATCCGCGTGTCTGCGCAGCCGCGCCCGGCAACTGGCGTGGCGATCATGAGTGACTCGTTCCGCTCCTCGCCCGGCGAAGCGTTCTACGGCTTTGGCGGCCGGCATAACGCGCTCAACCAACGCGGTCAGGTGCTGGCGAGCTTTGTCGAGGAGGAGAACCTCCCCGGCGTTGGTCAGCACGGCAGCCCTGCGGGCATTCTTTATCCCAACGGGCCCGCCGCCGCGTATTACCCGCAGGCGCAGTTCACCTCATCGCGCGGGTACGGCTTCCTGCTGGACCAGCCTCAACTCGTCCTATTTCGGCTCGCTTCCGATCGTCCGTCCGCCTGGAGCGTGGCTGCTTCAGCCGGCTCGCTGACCTACCTGGTCGCGCCCGGTCGGCCCACGAGATCGCTCGCCAATCTGACCGCGGTGTCCGGGCGCCAGCCAGCGCCGCCGGCCTGGGTGCTGGGCCCGATGCTTGACCGGCTGGTGAAGAACTTCGGCGATACCCGAGCAGACTACGAGTCAAATGTGCAGCAGGACCTCGCAAACATCAAGCGCTACCACCTTCCGCTGAGCGCCTATCGGATCGAGGGCTGGGGCTTCCGCAACCCTGACAACGACGGTCTGACGCTGATTACGGAGGTGAGCTTCACCACCCAGTCGCGGGTCATCGCCGAGCTGAAGGCGCGTCACATCCATCCGCTCGCGTACCTGCGACCTTGGATCACACCCGGCTCCGTCCCCGACCGTAACGGACTGACCGTCCGCCAGGCGAACGGATCGACGTATGTGACAACGGGCACAGCCGGTCAGAAAATTGCGCTGCTGGACTTCACCGACCCAGCGGCGGTGCGGTTCTGGATCCGCGAGGTGGCCAAGGTCTCCAATCTCGGCTTCGACGGGTTCATGGCCGACTTCGGAGAGGAGGTGCTGGCCGACATGAGATTCCACAATGGACAGACCGGCGCGGCCATGCACAACCGCTACTTGATGCTGTATATGCGGGCTACCCGCCAGGCGATTAGGGCGTACGAAAGGCGCCACCCCAGGCGTCGCTTGTGGTTCTTCAACCGCGCGGGCTACTCGGGGACGCCGGGTTCTGCTGCCTACGAGGGGGCCAACTTCCCTGGCGACGAGACGACCGACTGGAACCAAGCGGCGGGGCTCCGCTCGCTGACGCCCGACATGCTCAATCGGGCGATCGGCGGAGCCTACGGCTATGGCTCCGACATCGGGGGGTACTTCGACCTCAACACGCCACCCACCACCAAGGAGTTATTCCTGCGTTGGGCGGAGTGGGCCGCGCTGAGCCCGATCTTCCGCCTGCACGGCTCAGGTCGCACCGGCACGCACACACCCTGGTCTTACGACGCGCAGACTGTCCGTGCCTACATCGCACTCTCCAAGCTTCACCAGCGCGCGGCGCCGCTGATCCTGCGCCTGTGGCGGCAGGCGGACCGTACCGGCATCCCACCCACCAGACCGCTGTGGCTTCAGTTCCCCGGCGACCGCCGCGCCGCCGCCCAGGAACAGGAGTGGACGCTCGGCGACGACGTGCTGGTCGCGCCCGTCGTCCAGCAGGGCGTGAGCTCGCGCGCGGTGTACTTCCCCATCGGCTGCTGGCGTGACCCACAAACCGGCCGGGTCGAGCGCGGTAGACGGGAGGTCGTGATCCACGCCCAGCTCACCCGGCTGCCGTACTTCTTCCACTGCGGCACACGACCATTCTGATCCGACGCTCGGAAGCTCATACGGGGCCGCGTAGCTCGCGATGCGTCATTGTGTGCCCCAAGAGCATGGCAGTCGGCACGAGACATACGAGGGGGTGAGCGGTGGTGTGAGCGATCAACTCGTCAACGACGATCTGACCCGCCGCGACATCGTCCTGCGAGCAGCGGCGGGAGCCGCCTTGCTCGGCTTCGGCCGATCGCCGGCAGCCTTCGCAGCGCGCCGACGTGGCGGACGAATCGACGTGGCTGTGATCGGTGCCGGCCTCTCCGGGCTAGCGGCCGCTCGTAGTCTGGCGGCCGCGGGCCAAGATGTGTTGGTGCTGGAGGCTCGGGACCGGGTTGGTGGGCGGACGCTCAATCGTTCGATCGGCAATGGACACGTGGTGGAGGTGGGCGGCGAGTTCGTTGGTCCGACCCAGGACCGGATACTTGCGCTCGCGCAGGCCGTAGGGGTGGAGACGTTCCCGGTTTACAACCAGGGCTCGAACGTCGAGATCATCGGCGGCCAGCGCTCGCTGTACCCAGCGTCGACGGGTGTTCCGACCGATCCCAACACCCAAACCTTCCTGCTCGACCTGTTGGCGAAGATCGACCCGATCGCCAAGGAAGTGGGTCCGACGGCGCCGTGGCGCGCGAAGCGGGCGAAGGAGCTTGACCAGACCACGCTGGCGGACTTCACCCGCTCGTTGGTCGGCTCCCGTCTGCGTCCGGTGTTCGATGCCGTCAACAACTCCATCTGGGGAGTGGACTCCGATCGACTGCCCTTGCTGTACGTCGCCTCGTACGTGGCCGCAGCCGGTGACGCCCAAAATCCGGGATCACTGTTCCGCCTGGTGTCAACCGCCGGTGGCGCGCAGGAGCAGCGGTTCGTGGGCGGGTCGCAGCTCGTCGCACAACGAGTGGCAGAGCGGCTCGCAGACCGAGTGCTGCTGCGGACCCCAGTCACCGGCCTGGGTGTGACTGGCAGTGGAGTGCGCGTCTACGCCAAGCAGCGCGTGATCGATGCCAAGCGGGTGATCGTCGCCGTCCCGCCGCCGCTTGCACTCGAGATCACCCGCGGGCTCAGTCTGCGGCGCACGAAGCTGCTCGCAGGCATGCACATGGGCCACCTGATCAAGTCGGAGGCCGTCTACCCAACGCCTTTCTGGCGGGCCGCTGGACTCAGTGGCCAGGGAATCAACGACGAGGGCATCGCCTCCGTGCCATTCGATAACTCGCCGCCGGACGGCAGCGTCGGCGTCCTCTTTGCATTCACCGGCGGTCGTGCCGCTGACCGCCTCGCAAAGCTGCCCGCCGCCGAACGTCGCCGGGTGGTGCTGAAACGCTTCCGCCAGTACGTCGGCGACATGGCACTCTCGCCCACCCAGTTCGTGGAGCATGATTGGCGTTCTGAGAAGTGGACCCGCGGCTGCCCTACGGCCATTCCGCGTCCGGGCGTCCTGTCCAGGTACGGGGAGACGCTCCGCGCCCCGATTGGCCCCGTGCACTTCGCCGGCACCGAGACGTCTGATTATTGGCAGGGATATATGGACGGTGCCGTGCGAGCCGGGGAGCGAGCAGCCCGCGAAATCCTCGCCCTGGACCGCCGTACAAGCCAGACGCGATAACGGGATTGTGCGTGAGGAACTTCAGGAGCTCCTGAGCCGGTTTGAGGGCGTCTCGCTGAAGGCGCTCGACGAGCGCGCTGCGCTGTTACGTCGCGTCGATAACAGGTACGCGATCGCTTCGGACGCGTTTGTGAATTAACGCAACTGCCAGACGTCGCTGTCCGCAGTCGCGTCGCAGGGGACGAGCTCGATGGCGTCGCCGGACTGACCCCTACCTGCGTCTAGGCAACTACCGAGCATCTGCAATACCCCGTTCGCTGCGACGGTGACGCGCTGTCCAGGTTTGCCATTGCATGCCTGGATCTGAACGCGCGTGCCGGTAGCGGCGTTGGGGGCGTCGAGACATTTGCCGACCACCTTGACGGCTGGACTTTCACCGATGCCCTTGAACTGGACGTCGCGGCCGGTGAACTGGAATTGCTGTGCGGCGCTGCCGTTGCACTTGAAGAGGGCGACCACGGTGCCGTCCTTGGTGCTCGCGCCCGGATCGTCGATGCACAGACCGGCCGTGAGCTCGCTCCCGATCGTGGTGAAGCTGGCCGGGATGGCGGCGTAGTCCGAGGGCGGATGTTTCGGACTGTTGCAGTCCCTGATCGAGTGGTCTGAGGTGAGGGCGCAGATTATCTTTCCCCCCTTGTCGACCCCGTAGCGAGTTACGAGTGCATCCCGATAAATCGCCCACTGACGCCTTGCCTCGTCGATCGCGAGCGTGACGGCCCACTGGGCGTTGTGGTCGACGGCACCACGCCGCGTCCCTATCTCGCTCACGAGGCCGGTGGTGGTGTCTATGTACTCCTTGTCCTTGTTCAGACCGTCGTCGTGGGTGATTCGGCCCCCGCAGGACGAGTTGGGGTAGCAGCCGGTCGCGAGTTGCTCGTCTGGTAGCGACGCAGACGGCTGGCGCAAATCCCAGAAGTCGGGGACCGATCGGCGTGCGAGCCCCGGCGGGTTGGTGAGGCTGATCGGCTGCTTGGGATCCGAGTGGTCAGACCAGTTGCTATGCGAGTAGAAGTCTTCGGCCGCGTGCAGCACGTAGCCCCACGCCTCCCACGCGTTGCACTTGGCCCGCCCGTGGGCTCCGTTGAACGAGCAGCTGGTGAGGTAGTCGCTGCCAGGATCGCTGGTGACCACCAGATCCTTCTTCAATTTAGTGTTGTAGGCCACTATTGCCCCGTTACCGCCGGTGACCTTGACCGCCCCCCAGCTGGGTGCGTTGGGCGCGCCCGCAGAGTGACCGTCATAGAGCATGCCGCGCGCCCAAGCGCGGCACTCCTGCAGCTTCGCGGTGGCCTGGGCGCGGCTCTGGGGATAGTTGGGCGTATTCATGTAATCGGCGTCGTCGCAGTGCCACCAGAACGGTCCGCCGCCGAAGTGAATCGGGATGTTGTCGGCAGCGCCCACCGCCCCGAACTGACCCGTTGTCCCAGCGACATTGCTGAGCGAGTCGCTCTCAAAGCACGACCCGTCGTGGGGCTGGCCGGGGCGGCAATACAGCGCGAGCCGTGTGATTCGTTCGTGCTCGGCGTGCTGCCCAAGAATGTTGACGGTCCCGAACCCGCCCGCGAGGGCGGGAGCCAGAGCCGCGGAGCAAATAGCGACACCACACACGAGTAGGACGGCTCTGAAGAAGTTGTGCTCCATCGCTGTCACAGTGCGCAGGCAGCGCAGTCGGTAAGGGTGTATGTGATGACCGCCGTGACGAATCGCGGTCCCGAGCCGCCGGCGTTACGCCGGGCTGGTACGCGCTTGGTACAGCGGATATCAGACGGCGGCCGGTAGATCGAGGTCAAGCAATTGAGGCCTCGACCGGTCTGGTGATAACGCACGAGCATACGTTTCGCCTGGGCACACGACACACCCCGCGCCCTGACGTTTTCCACCTTCGAGCCTTTGACCTTGTACGAGCCGCAATTGCGCGCAGAGCTCCGATGACTGTTAGCCGCGCTCGCACCGGACGCGAATGCCGCGATCAACGCCGCGGACGTACAAAGCACCACACAGAAAACGCCCGCCTTGCGCAAGCTCACCTGCTGCCTCGCCTTTCCTTGCCGGGAACCGGGCCTGGACGTTAGAGCCCGGTTGATAGCCCCCGTTATCCATTCACGGTGATTGCACGGGTTATTTGACCGAAGCCGACGCGTCGGCGAGCCGGTTCCCGCGTGACTTGACCGTCTCGTTCGGGGGGCCGCTGACGTCGATCGGCGTGCGGGCCTCGTCGGGGATCGCTTCGTCCTCCCGGCCCAGCTTGAAGAACTTCCGGGCCGGCTCGGAGCCACCGCGCTGATTGGGCATCCGCTGCTTGGTTGGGATGCTCGGACCGAAACCGCCCTTCTCCGTCCACTGGCTGGTGTAGCTGGCGGGCCCGGATGTAGCGAACACGATCGAGGTCTTCGGGAGCTTCGGGACTCTAGTGTCGGGTCTGGATTTGAACAGCGTCGAGGTGAGGTCGCCGACGGTCTTGCGGCGCCACGCCGAGACATTCGGGATCTCGACCCCAAAGCGCTTGGCGATCAGCTTCAGCTGCGAGGTGTGGTCGAACACCTCGGAGGCGATGTGACCGCCGCGGCTGAACGGCGAGACCACGAGCAGCGGCACGCGGACGCCCAGTCCCAGCGGACCGTTGATCCCGAGCGTGTCCGGCTTCGGCTCTCCGGCAGGGAACTGGCTGGTGGTGAGGTACTCGCCGCGCGTACCCCGCGGCGCGGTCGGCGGCGGCACGTGGTCGAACCAGCCGTCGTTCTCGTCGTACATGATGAACAGCGCGGTCTTGGACCACACCTTGTGGTTCGAGGTGAGCTCGCGGAGCACCATCGAGACGAACCACTGGCCGTTCGTTGGCGAGGAGGATGGGTGCTCGTCGAAGCCGAGCGGGGGAATGATCCAGGACACCTGCGGAAACCGGCCGGATTTGAGGTCGGCCGCGAAGTCGTTCGGGAACGTCTGCTTGAAGGCCTTTCGGAACAGCGGGGTTCCCGGCTGCTGGAACGCCTTGAAGTAAGGCAGCACGTTGTCGCTCGCCTCCAGGTTGGACATGACCGTCGGGTCGTAGAGCGTCGGGTCCCAGGTCAGGTACTTGGTCAGCGAGGCGTACCTCGCAGGCACGCCGAGGTTGCTCGGCGTGTAGACCTTCCACGAGACCCCCGCGTCCTCGAGCAGTTCCTGGACGGTGGTCCAGGTGCAGTTCCACTGGGTGTCCGCAGTAGGACTGGTCGCTACTACCGGACCGCCGTGCCGGCCGGAGGGGTCGATCGTCCCGCTGGTCGCCATCAGCCTGTTGGGATGTGTGGGGCCGAGAATCGAGCAGTGGTAGGCGTCGCCCAGCGTGAAATGGTCGGCTAGGGCCCAGTGGAACGGCAACTGCGCGCGCTTGTAGTAGCCCATCGTCAGGGCGCCTTTTGGCCCTTCCCACTGCGGCTGGGTATGAACCTCCACCCAGCGGTTCATCTTGCCGTGGTTCCAGCACTCGTGCATCGGCCCCCAATCATGGGTCAAATCCTCGGTCACCTCCAGACCCTGATTGCCCGGAAGGTGGAACGGGAGCAGCTTGTATTTGGGCACGACGTCCGATCCGCCCGGGTAGTCCTGGGCGAACACGCCGAGCGAATGTCTGCGGTGGTCGTCAAAGCCCCGCCCCCGCGGATAGGCGCCGAAGTAGTGGTCGTAGGAGCGGTTCTCGAGCATCAGGAAGACGATGTGCTCCACAGCCCCGAGGTCCGAGCCGGCCGGCTTGGTCCTCGCCGCCCGCTCGATCACCGACGCCCAGCTCGGGCCGGACAGCCAGGCGAGCGCGGACTGGCTGACGAACGCTCCCGCGCCGACCATTCCTAGACGCTCCATCAGCTGCCGGCGCGTCAGGAATTTGCCATCGAGGTCATCAGGCACGGTCATGTCGAACTCCTCTTGTTCAATTCCGCGTCAGTTTCCGCGCCGTGAATTACAACGCGCCGGCGGACCCGGCCCAATCCGGATACGCACAATATTCCCGTAAGCGATCCGACGCGCCACCTCGGCTGGCTCCGCCATAGGGTCCACACACGGCTTTGCGAGGAGAGGAGGATTTGCGATGGCACAGTTGACGACGCGCACAGCGGCCTGGCAGCAAGCAGGTCTGTTCACCGAGATCGCGGGACACAAGATTTTCGTTCGCGAGCGCGATGGAGCTGGAGCGCAACCCCCGCTCCTCTTCCTGCACGGGTATCCCTCGAGCTCGTATGACTGGCGACACGCCTTCGACTACTTCGACGGCCCCCGTCTGATGGCATTCGACTTCCTCGGATACGGGCTATCCGACAAACCGCGCAACCAGCTCTACTCGCTGCGGATGCAAGCCGACATCGTCGAGGCCCTGGCCGCGCGGTTCGAAGGCGAGCCGGTGGTCATCGTCTCGCATGACATGGGCAGCTCGGTGGCGACTGAAATCCTGGCGCGCGAACTCGACGGCCAGTTGTCGTTCAAGCTCCGCTCGGCCGTGATGTTCAACGCGAGCCTTGTGCGCGAGCGGGCCAGCCTGTTGTGGGGCCAGAAGCTCCTCCTGAGCCGACTGGGCCCACTTGCAGCCCGGCTGACGAACGAGGTCACATTTCGCCGACAGTTCGCGGGCATCTTTTCGACGGCGCACCCGCTGAGCGCCGAGGAGGCCGCCGATCAGTGGTCGCTCTTGTCACACGGCGACGGCCACCGCATGCTTGACCGCCTGATCTACTACAACCGTGAGCGCGTCACGCCTCCGTTGGCCGGACGCTGGCACGGGGCGCTCCGCGCCTGGCCCGGCCGATTGGAGCTCGCGTGGGCGGAGCGTGATCCGGTCTGCACCGAGGCGGTGCTGGACGCCGTGCTCAGGCTTCGCCCCCACGCGGAAGTCACCAGACTGCCCGGGCTGGGGCACTACCCCCAGCTCGAAGATCCCCAGGCCGCCTACCGGGTGATCCAGCGGCACGCGTCCGGTGCCTGAGGGGTAGCGCCTTCCAGGGCGCCGGGAGCCCGGCTCACTCCGAAGACGTGAGCTGGGCGTGTAACGCCTGCGCCGCTGTGCGCATCAGGAGCACCACCGTTCCGGTCAGCCCGATGAAGCCCAGCGTCCAGAGCGCGTCGCGTACGGTTTTGTCAGCGGTGAGCGAGCCGGCTACGAGGAGCACGGCGGAAGTCAGCGCCCCGGCTGCTCCGGCGAGCGCGACGAGGGCGCGGTTCAGCCAGGTCTCCACCACTCTGCGATCTCGGCCGGAGTAGCGCTCCGTCCGGAGAACGAAGCGGCCCAGGCGCATCTGGCTGGCAATTGCCTCGCTGTGCTCGGGCAGCGTTCGTAAGGCCGGAAGCGCCCGCAACAGCTCCTTCTTGCCGAGTTCCTCTGCCGACCCAACGTCTGGTCGGTGCTCGCGCGACACTATCTGCTCCGCCTCGCGACCCAGGTCGAAGTCGGGTTCGATGGTCTTGAGCGTCCCCTCCAAAGTGATCAGCGTGCGCGACAGGAGCATCATCGATCGCGGCGGACGCAGCCCATGGCGGTCGATCACTCCGATTACGCCCATCAGCGCGGCGGCCCCGAAGCCGCTCGATTCGATCTCGCCAAGCAGCAGCGACATGTCTCGCTCCAGCTGCTGCATGTCTAGGCTGGCGCTCTCGCCGACGAGGTTACGCACCGCGCGCGCTATCAGCGACGCGTCTCGGAAGGAAAAGCCAAGCGCGATGGTCAGCAGCGCCTCCCTGGATAGAGGGTCGATCCGCCCGACGGCGCCGAAGTCGAGCAGCCAGAGGACGCCATCCTCATCGATGAGAATGTTGCCGGGGTGGGGATCGGCGTGGTAGTACCCATCGCGCAGGATCTGCGCCAAGAACGACGCCAGTAACCGGCGGGCAAGCTCAGAGCGGGTTATAGGCGCGGCGTCAACGGCCGCCGCGCTGGAGATTGACTTCCCTGTGACCTCGTCCATGACCAGAAGCCGGCGGCTGGAGAGCGTCGGATGGACGATCGGGATTTGGACGCCGAGATCCGAGCCCCGGTTTTCTCTCAGCCGGAGACCCGCCACGATCTCGCGGCCGTAGTCCAGCTCGGCCTCGATACTCACGATCAGCTCGTCTGCTAGCTCGCGGATCCCGACCCGCCTGGCCAGCTCGACCCGTTGATTCAGCTGCCGCGCAACGAACGAGAGAACAGCTGAGTCTCGCCGCACGATGTCGTCAAGGCCTGGCCGCTGCAGCTTTACGACCACGGCGCGTCCGTCGTGGAGCCTAGCTCGGTGCGTCTGACCGATTGACGCCGCGGCCAGCGGCTGCCGGTCGAATTCGGTGAACGCCTTTTCGATCGGCTCGTCCAGCTCAGAGGCCAGCACGGCCTGCACTTCCTCCTCGGACAGCGACCGGACGTTTGAATGCAGATTTCCGAGCTCGGTGGTCAGCGTCTCCGGCAGGAGGTCGCTGCGCGTAGCCGCAATCTGGCCGAACTTGATGAACATGCCGCCCGAGCGTTCCAGCACGAGCCGCACCCGGCGCGCGAAATCGGATGAGCTGAGCGCCGCGGGCGTCCGGTAGCGAATGTGCAGCAGATTCTCGGCCCGGGCGTTCTCGACGATGTCTCGAAAACGCCCAAGCGGCGAGAGCACCGATCGTGCCGCCCGGACTGGGTGCCGGAACGGCGACACCGCCCGTCGGCGACGCCGTCTGCCGCGACTGAGGACGTCGATGACGATCGCCACCGGAAGCGACGCGAGCACGCCGAAGAACACCGACAGCGAAATGACCAGCAACGGATGCTGGTTCTTCGGCCCGAGCGCAATCAGCCCGGCCGTGAGGCCGACGGCCCATCCGACGGTTGCCGCCAACGCTGTCCGCCAGCGACCCAGCTGGATCCCAAGCACCCGCCCGCTCAAGATGGCGATCAAGGCAATCCATAGCGGCAGGACGAGCAGGTATCCGACACCAAGCTCGAACTTGACGGTGACTGAGGCGAGTAACGGGATCACGGCATCGCAGACGCACGCCGCCACCAGGCCGGCCCCGGACCCGTGACGGCAAGCGACGGTTTAGAAGCGTTTGTCGGCCCTTCTTTCGGCGTCTGGAGACGCGACCCTTGCTCCAGGCGGAAGCGAGCGGGCCTCAGCGAGTCACGGCCGGGCTGAGCGCCGCCTGCCTACGGCCAGCCCGCAGCAGCGGGATCGTCGTCTCGTTGGCGAACTGCTCGCCGGTTATGCCGGTCACGAAGTGCCCGCCGCGCGTGAGGCCGCGGGCCTCGAGCCGCCGCAGCGCCCACAGGATCTCGCGCCAGGGCACGGCGAGCCGTTCCTTCAGATAGACGTCACGGAAGACCACACCCCATCGCAACAGCAGCTGCCAGGCGACCGATTCGGCGAGCTCCTCGGGATCACCCGTCGATTGAGCGGGCGGTAGCAGCGTCCACCGGCCCTCGACGCCGTTACGCCAGCCGCCGCGGTTGCCGCGCGTCCCCGGTGCGCGACGGGCTCGCTGGCGCCGCGCGAACCGGGTTCGGGCGTGAAGGAGCGACCGGATGGCGTTGAAGCCATCGGCGGTGATCAGGCCTCGGGCTACGCCGTCCCAGAGGCCCTCCTCGACCTCCGCCGGCACGCGTCCGGTGATGGCCTGTAGGTCCGGATGAAACAGCGCGCCGCGCTCGCGAAGCGCGTCTAGCACCTCCCTGCTCACGCCCGCGTTGGGCTCGGCGGGCCGTGCCGCGCCCCGGTGAGCCTGCAGCAGCCAATCGAGATCGTCACGGAGCATGAACGTGATCGGGGTTCGACGGGAAGGGCTCTTGCCGCTCCACGGGGACCCCTGCTCGGAAGGATCTCCTCCCCCCGCTAAGCGTTCGATCAACGACAGGCGCCCCCAGGCGACCTCCCCTGACAGGCACAGGTCATCGAGCCACTCAGGCCGGTAAGACTCCACCCGAGCGGCAAGGATCCGCTCCCACTCTCCGGCAGGCCATTCCGATCCCTGGAGCTGCTCGATGGCCTCCGCTACTCCGCCCCGTCCGTGAAGCTGCGTGCCCGGGGCGATGTGCCACCAGCGCTGGAGGAACTCCTCCCACTCTTGCCGGCTCACAGGGCGGAACTGCGCTCGGCGGCGTTCTCGTGTGTAGCCGTGTATCCGGGCCAGCAGGCGCCTGGCACACCACTGTTCCCCTTGGTCCCCCTCAAATTGGCCACAGACGGCGAAGCCCCGGCCACGCAGCGCCTCGAGCGCGATCGTCACAGACGATGCACGGAGCCCGGTGGCGTCGCCGAGCGCCTGGGCGGTAACCGGGCCGCTGATCTCGAGGTGACCCTGTATTGCCGCCACCTCGGCGGCGTCGGCGTCGGCCTCGCCCGATAGGGCGCCCGGCAGCGGGTGGTCAGGGTGAAAGGTGGCTTTTGGAAACAGGAGCTCCAGCTCGCCACGTCGCTCGGCGGCTGCCCACAGAACATCGACCGCGTCCTCCCGGCGGATCTCAAAGCCGCGCCCCTCGGCGGCCAGAGCCTCGAAATGCTCGCTCCACACCCCGCGCGGACGGACCATCACGAGCGACAGCAGCACGTCGTGGAGCTCGTCGGGGTCCCGCACCTCGGGATTGGCCTCAAGGCGCACGCGCTCGATCGCGTCTGGATCGAGCCGGCCAAGCTCGCGCGGCTCGACGGGGAGCCCGCGACGCAGGGGCACGGCTCGCGATCGGCGCTCGCCGATCTCGGTGTCCTCGTCGAGGTAGGTGAATGGGGCGCCATTCAATATCTCGTGGGCAAGCACGCTCGGCTCGACCGTGTCGACGAAGTGCAGGCGGATGGTCCCCTGCTCGAAGCGGTTAACGAGTGCCCTCAGGCCGTCGATGTCCATTGCTTCTGTCAGGCAGTCGCCCATCGTCTCTCGTACCAACGGGTGATCGGGAATCTCGACCGGACCGGCCGGCGCGTTGTCCTGGCAGGCCGCCAGCGAGGGGAAAACCGCCGCCAGCAGGTCGTCGGACTCCATCCGCTGGATGTTGAACGGGTTGAGCTTGCCTCCCTTGCGCCGCAGCACCGCCAGCGAACGGTTCAGGTTCCACCGCCACCGGGCGGTGAACATCGGACTCCGCAACACCGCCTGAGACACGGCGTCCTGCACGTTGTGCGAGCGCAGGAACCCCGGGACATCCTCCAGCGGAAACGAGTGCTGCGGTCCAAGCGACAACAGCGCCGCATCGTTGCTTGCGGCGGCTTGGAGCTCGAAGTCGAAATTGAGGCAGAACTTCTTGCGCAGGCCAAGACCTAGAGCGCGATTGATCCTCGATCCCAGAGGCGCGTGGACGATCAGCTGCATCCCGCCCGACTGATCGAAAAAGCGCTCGAACACGATGTCCTCGTCCGTCGGCAGGATCCCGCCCAGCTCGGCGCGTCCCGTCCGCAGGTAATCGACCACCAAGGCCGCCGCGAGCTCATCGACCCCCGCAACTTGCTGGACGAACTGGATCGCTGCCTCGCGGCCGTCGGTGTCAAGCCGTTCGGCCGTTTCACGACGCAGCCGCGATACCTCCTCTGAGAGCTCGTCGGTGCGGCTAGGCGCCTCGCCCAGCCAGAACGGAATCGTCGGATGTCTCCCGGCGGCGTCGCGCACGCGCATGACACCGTTGCCCACACCGGTGATCTGCCACGGGTGCGTGCCGAGCAGGAACACATCGCCCTGCATCGATTCGATCGCGAAGTCCTCGTTGACGGTGCCGATGAACACATCGCCTGGTTCCATCAGGACCCGATAGTCGCCGGTCTCGGGGATCGCTCCTCCGGAGGTCAGGCTCGCCAGCCGGGCACCCCGGCGGCCCCGGAGCCGCATGTTCACCCGGTCCCGGTGGACGTACGCCATTCGCCGCCCGCGGCCGGTCTCGATCCCGGACGACACCAGCTCGACGATCTCCTCGAACTGCTCTGGTGTGAGGCGCCGGTACGGCCAGGCTCGCCGCATCAGCTCGAACAGCTCCTGCTCACCGACGCCTTGTTCGCCTCTGGCCGCGCTCTCGGCGATGATCTGCTGCGCCAGGATGTCGAGCGGGAGCTCCGGTGGATGAAGCGAGTCCAGCCGTCCGCGCCTGACGGCCGCGAGCAGCGCCGCGCACTCCACGAGCTCGTCGCGCGTCGTCGGATACATGATTCCGCGCGGCACCCCTGTGCGCTGGTGGTTGGCTCTTCCCACCCGCTGGAGGAAGGTGGCGATGCTGTGCGGCGAGCCGATCTGGCATACGAGCTCGACAGGGCCTACATCGATGCCCAGTTCAAGCGACGCGGTCGCTACGAGCGCCCGCAGCTCGCCCGCGCGTAGGCGATGCTCTACGCGCTGGCGCCGCTCCCGCGAGAGCGACCCGTGGTGAGCCGCCACCTCGTCCTCCCCTAGCCGCTCGCCCAACTCGTGCGCCACTCGCTCGGAGAGGTTTCGAGTGTTGACGAACACCAGCGTCGTCGTGTGCTCGGCCACATGCTCCGCGATGCGATCGAGAATCTCGCCAAAGTGATCCGACGAGATGGCGGCCTCGAGCTCACCGTCTGGCAGCTCCAACGAGATCTCGAGTGCCCGCCGGTGGCCGCTGTCGACGATGGCCGGCATCGGCTCTCGATTCCCCACAAGCAGCCGCGCGGCGGTCTCGACCGGCTTCACGGTCGCCGACAGGCCGATCCTCACCGGTCTTTGATCGGCGACCGCAACCAGCCGCTCGAGCGAGAGCGCAAGGTGCGAACCGCGCTTGTCACGCGCCAGGGAATGAATCTCGTCGACGATCACCGTCTCCACCGTCTTCAGCGTGGCGCGAGAGCGCTCGGCCGTCAGGTAGAGATACAGCGACTCGGGCGTTGTGACCAACAGGTTCGGCGGACGCCGCAGCATCGTTTGCCGCTGCGAGGAGGTCGAGTCGCCTGTGCGGACGCCGACACTCACCGGAGCCGGCTCGTAGCCGAGCTCACGCGCCACGGCCGCTATCTCGGCCAGCGGCTCCTCCAGGTTGGTGTGCACGTCCACGGCCAGCGCCTTCAGCGGGCTGAGGTACACGACCTTGGTCACCCCCTCGATCGCCTGACCTGCGTCGTGGGCCTGATAGAGCGCGTCGATCGCGGCCAAGAACCCTGCCAGCGTCTTGCCCGAGCCGGTCGGCGCACAGATGAGCGTGTGCCGGCCGGCGACGATCGCCGGCCAACCACGCGCCTGAGCCTCGGTCGGCCCGGCCGTAAAGCGGCGCTGGAACCAGGTACTCACGGCGGGATGGAACGCCCCGAGCGCCGTCGATGGACGAGCTTCGACGGGATCCGAGGCCAGGAGGCTCACATCCAGGAGTCCATCACATTCGTTGGACCGACCCGCGAACCCCTCTGACGGCCTAGAAACCGTCCCGTGAACCCAGTGGTTTGCGCTGCCGCCTCCCTTCGCGAGCATTACTTGCGTACGCAACTATCTGCTAGAGTTAGGGGATGTCCCCGATCCCGGTCGCTAGCCGCCCGACGCCCGTGCAGAGCACAGCCTCCGATTCCACGACGTTTGGTCCGGTTCATCTGAACGTCGTCGACCGCTCACGCTCGCTGGCGTTCTGGCGCGACTTGGTCGGACTGCGCGTGCTCGCCCAGCGCGAGGACGCAGTACATCTGGGCGTTGAGGACGCGGAGCTCGTGGTGCTCCATCCCGGTGCCACCGGGCCGGCGTCGCGCGGCCATTCCGGCCTCTACCACCTAGCCATCCACTTGCCGAGCGAGGCGGAGTTTGCACGCGTGCTGGCCCGTCTGTTCAGCGTCCGCTACCCGCACGCACCCACCGATCACGTGATGCATTGGGCGACCTACCTCCACGATCCCGACGGGATCATGCTCGAGCTGACCTTCGAGACGCTTGACCGCTTCGACCGCTACGAGGCCTCGGGGTTGCGGCCAGCGGTCGTGGACTCGGAAGGGCGAGTGCGCGACGCGACCGCCCCGCTCGACCTCGACGAGGTCTTCAGCCACCTGCAGGACAGGGACCTGGAGCGCCCGCTGCCATCCGCGAGCAGGGTCGGACACCTCCATCTGCATGTTGCCGACCTCGGACCCGCGGTGCGCTTCTACGACGCCATGGGATTGACCCACGGCATAACCCACCCTATGGGCATGGCCGAGCTACACGCGGGAGGCAGCTTCCCGCACCGCCTGGCGCTCAACATCTGGCAGGGAGTTGGCGCACCGCCCGCACCGGCGAACGCGGCCGGAATGCGCCACGCGGTGCTGAACTCCGCGGACTTCGCGGGCGCGACCGAGCGCGCACGGTCGTTGGGCGCTGAGGTTCAGGAAGGAGACGGCGGCGCGCTGATCCGGGATCCGTCAGGCAATTGGGTCGAGTTGACAAGCCCAAGAGAGTGACCACGCCGATGAACTCCGCCCCGGGCCTCGTTCCCCAGCGCCGGGCTCCTGATCCGGTTGACGCGGACGTGAGGCTCGGACACGCGCACCTGCGGACCGCGGACATCGACCGCGTCCGTTACTTCTACGTCGATGTGCTCGGCTTCGATGTGATCGCAGAACGACGCGATGTCCCCGGCTGGGGCACGGTTGGCGACGTGCTCTTCCTATCCGCCGGCGGCTATCACCACCACCTGGGCTTTAACACCTGGAAGTCGAAGGACAGCGGACCGATGCCCGATGGCTTTACGGGGCTGCACCACATCGCGATCGCCTATCCGAGCAGGCGAGCGCTGGCCGATGCCTACCGCCGGCTCAGGGCGATCGCCTGGCCCATCCGTCAAGCCGAGTCCTACAGCACGCATGACGCGATCTACGTCATCGATCCTGACGGCAATACGCTCGAGCTGATGTGGGACAAGCCTCCCGAGGAGTGGGCGCGCGACTCCGAGGGCCATCAGGCAATGATCTTCGGCGAGCCACTCGACCTCGAAGAACTGCTCACAGAGCTCGATCGATAGCCGCCATTACGAAGGGCCTCCACTGGCCGCGGGTATCCGCACGGTTTCGACCGCCTCCGCCAGAGGCATGCAGACAGCCGCCGGCTGCGTCTCGCGGCGGAGGGTGCGGCGCAGCTGCACGAACGCCGCGCTCCCGAGCAGAGCTGGTACCCACAGGCAGATCGCGTGGTAGACGAGGACGGCGGCGGAGGTGGCGGCGAGCGGCTGGTGGAAGAGGACGAAAGCGCCGATCAGCCCGGCGTCGAGCCCGCCGATGCCGCCGGGGACCGGGATGTTGCCCCCTAGCTGGCCGACGAGGTAACCGACCACGAGCACACCGAGCGGCGGTGAGTAGCCGAACGCCTTGAAGCACACTCCGAGCACGGCGAGGTCGAACGCCATTGCCCCCATCGAGCCCGTCACAATCGGCAAAGGGCGCTGGCGCAGCATCAGCAGCCCATCCTGGACGCCCTGTCCCAGCGAATAGCGAGCGAAGCGCAGAGCTCTGGCGAGCCGCCCCGAGCCACTCCTGGCGGGCAGGAAGCGCAACCGCGGCACGGCGAGCGCGACGATTACGGTCGCGGCCAGGCTCGCGGCCCCAAAGCCGTAAGTCAGGGCAGGGTTGCGGTCATGGTGGAGGACCCCGGTGGCGTACAGCGCAGCGAACACGATCAAGGTGCCGACGTTCGCCATGCTGGTGAGAAAGAAGAACGCCACGGTCCGCCGCGCGATGTGCTCGGTGCTCATCCCCCCTCTGCGAAGCGCCCACACCCCCAGCGCCAAGCCGCCGGCCCCGCTGACCGACAGGACAGAGTTGGCGCCCTGCTCCGACATGCCGATCTGGTAACTCAGCCGCCAGCTCATCTTCGGACAGAACACCGCGCGAAAAATCAGCACGTAGGACAAGGTGGACAGGACCTCCAATGCGACGCCGGCGATCAGCCATCCAGCGGCAGCGTGCGCTAGGCGTTGCCGCAGGCTGCCGAGACCAGGGCCGGTCAACACCACGATCCCGATCACCACGCCCACGACTGCGAACTCCAACAACCTGCGGCCAACGCGCCGCGGGTTGAGCGCGTCTGGCATCTCGCGCTCGGCGTCGCCTGTCTCCGGGGCTCCGTCGGAGCGCGAACGCACGGCGGGGGTCACGAAACAACCGTAGCCAGCGGTGTGAATCAGCCACGCCCGCCTCCGTCAGGGCGAAGGAGCGTCCGCGCAAGCTAAGGGCGGAGGGTTGCCTCCCGCTCGCGGCCGTCCCGGCCCCGATTCCTCAGCGCCAAGCTAGGCGGATTTGGCGTAGTTCTCCATCCCCGCGAAGTCGATCACCACGCATGGCTCGTCCCCCGTCACCCAGCCGTCATGGCCAGGTGGGATGGCGACCACGTCACCGGGCCCGAACTCGAGCTCGGTCCCGTCGTCCATGCGAATCTTCTGACGCCCGGAGAGGACGTACCCCACGTGCGCCGCCTGACAGCTGTCGGTGCCGGCGATCGGCTTCACGTGCTCGGACCACCGCCAGCCAGGCTCGAACGTGGCCCGGCCGATGACACCGTCTCCCATCGCCACGAGCTCCACGCGGCCCTTGTCCGCCATCGGCCGCACCTCGTCCGGCGCGTCAAAGGTCTTTTTTTGAAGCTCCACGGCTCCGCTCCTTTCGATCTATTGAAGGCACCCTATGCCGCGCTCGCCATGTGGGTCAAGCGATCGTGGCCACCACCGAGAACACCGGCGGCAGCCGCGTCGCAGCCGTCGACCAGCTTTCCCCGGCGTCGCCCGAGGCGAACAGATCACCCGAGGTAGCCCCGAAATAGAGCTCGAGCCTGTCTCCCGCCCGTGCGCGACTGAACGCCTGACGCAGAACCGTCAGGTAGGCGTGCTCGGCAGGCAGGCCCTCCCCTCTCGCCTTCCAGCTCGAGCCTCCATTACGCGTTTCATAGACCCGCACCCGGCCGTCGGGGGTCACACGATCCATGTCCGCGACGAGGGGGATCACGTAGGCGCTATCGGGGTCGCCGGGATCCATGGCGAGCGGGAAGCCGAAGTCGGAGGGGAGCCCGCCGCCGCCGACGTCGGTCCAGCTCCACCCCGCATCGTCTGAGCGGTAGACGCCGCCATGGAACTGCATGAACATGCGTTCCGGGCGGCTAGGCGAGCGCTCGACGTGGTGCACGCAGCGTCCCGCGTTTTCGTCCTTCAGCGCCTCTGCGGGTAGATAGCGGGGGTTGAGCCCCTTGTTTCCCCGTCGCCATGTTCGGCCTCTGTCCTCGGTCAGCCACATCCCCGCGGCCGATATGGCGACGGCAAGTTTGTCGGGATCCCCGGGCCAAGTGCAGATTGAATGGAGGCAGAGGCCACCGCCGCCTGGCTGCCACTGCTGGCGCGATGGTTGCTCCCACAGCCCCCGATTGATCTCCCAGCTCGCGCCGCCGTCGTGGCTCTCGAACAAGACGCCCGGATCTCCCCCCGCATAGAGCGATCCATCTCCCTCGCCGGTGACGATGACCCAGATCCGCTCGAGCGCTTGGTCGCCGTCTTCGGGCAGGGCGACGCCATCGGCTTGCTCCCACTCGGCGCTCGGATCGCCGTCCGTGAAGAAGATCTTCGGTCCGTAGAACGGTGAAGTCACCGTTGCCAGCAGCCGGCCAGTGCGGGGGTCGCGCATCCCGAAGTCGACCGGCTGGCCGTCGAAGGCGCGCAGCTTGATCGCAAAGCCGGAGGCCGGGTCGCCCTCGAGCAGGAATAGTCCCTTCTTCGTCCCCACGATTAGCTCCGTCAATCTCTCAGCCTCCCGTTATCGCCGGTAGTACCTCAAGGCGGTCCCCGGAGCGCACCTCCGTCCGCTCGCTCCCTCGCTCACCGTTGACGAACACGTTGATATGGCGGCGGATCTGGCCGCGCTCGTCGAGGATCCATCCAGACATCGCCGGATGCCGGCGCTCGAGCGTCCGCAACAGCTCCACCACCGTCGTCCCGTCCAGGTCATGCTCGGCGCGACCGCCCGCCAGCTTTCGCAACGGTCCCCGAACGCAAACGACGGCCATGGCGGGAATCCTAGGCGCGTCCACGGAGCAGGATTGCTCCCATCGCGCTGGGCTGCTAGACCTCCGCGCACAGAGTCAGGTCCGAGAGGAGGAAACGTGAGCTTCAGCGACGACCCCACACAGGGCCGCGAGTCCGGCGAGCGGTCCGGCGAAGATCCCACTCAGGGCGGCGAGTTCGGCGAGTCGCCTCGGGAGGACCCCACCCAGGGCGGCGAGTTAGGCGAACGGCCCGAAGAAGACCCCACGCAGGGCGGCGAGTTCGGCGAGCGGCGCGATGAAGATCCCACCCAGGGCGGCGAGTTCGGCTCGACGCCGGGAGAGGATCCGACGGCCTAGCTCGGCGTCGATCGTGTTGCGCTGAGCCGCCGTCGGCTTAGGCGCCGGGCTACCGGCGCGACAAGTTCCACATCGCACGCTGATCGGCGAGCGTCAACAGCCGCCAGCGATCCTGCTCTTCGTCCCAGACGTAGATGCTCACGTCGACGATGCTGCGGACGTCCTTCAGAGCGTCGACCGTCTCACGCGTACCGGCGTCGTCGACCAGTGTTTGCCGCGTCATCACGTCAAGGACCTTGAACCTCCGCTGTGCCCTTGCCGTGGGCTGCTCGTGTTCGGGGCGCGGTTCAGGCTTCTTGGGCACGAACACCGGCTCGGCATCGGCCGAGCGGTCGGTGATGGTCTCGAGCGGCACCATCTGCGCGCCCGTTCCCTTGGTGTCTGTGCGAAGAACCCACGTTCTGCCCATACCTTCAAGATAGAACGCGGCCGTCGTGGTCGGCCGCGGTCCGGCCGCTAGAGCAGGCGACGGCTAGCGATGCTCGTTCGGGGGTTCCCGCAGCAAGGGTCCCGATGTGCCGCCCCAGTCCTCCGGCGCCAGATCCGCGATCGACTGAGAGAATGTCCACTGATGGCCGCCCAGGTCTTCGGCGGTGTACTGGCGCTCGCCGTAGGGGAAGTCCCTGGGCCTCTGGAGGATCTTTGCGCCGCGGCGACGCGCTCGTTCGTGATGGGCGTCGGCATCGTCGACCCGCACCATCACCGATTGGCGAGCGGGTAGCACTTTTGAGGTCCGGGGTTCCGTGATCACGACGGTGCCCGCGCCGAAGGCGAGCTGGGCCCGGTGCTCGCCCGCTCGCCAGCGCTCGGCGAAGCCGAACTTGTCACACAGCCAGTCGATCGCCTCGGGTACGTCCCTGTACACGAGCTGGGGCATGATCGTGGACGCTGGCATCGTCCGGTTTTGCACCCTGCCGGAGTCTACGGAGCTCGGTGGCGCCAACGCCGTGGCGTTGACTAGGCCGTCCGGGCCATTACGCAACCTGCACCGCTGGTGGGATACGGTCTAGCCGTTGCTTGGCCTGCCCGACAGCGTGACCGCGTGCCTGTTCGACCTCGATGGCGTGCTGACCCAGACAGCGAAGGTCCACGCCGCCGCCTGGAAGCAGATGTTCGACGACTACCTGCGCCAGCGTGCCGAGCAGCGGGGCGAGCGTTTCGTCCCCTTTGACCCCCACCACGACTACGACGAATACGTGGATGGCAAGCCCCGATACGACGGCGTGCGATCCTTCCTCGCCTCCCGTCACATCGAGCTGCCGCAGGGCACACCCGCCGACTCGCCAGATGCCGAAACCGTCGACGGGCTCGGCAACCGCAAGAACGAGATCGTGTTGAAGATGATCCACGATGACGGCGTGCAGCCCTATGAGGGCTCGGTCCGCTACGCCAAGGCGGCCCGGGAGAAGGGCCTGCGCCGAGCCGTCGTGTCCTCCAGCACCAACTGCCGGGATGTGCTGCGAGCAGCGGGGATGCTCGACCTGTTCGAGCACATCGTCGACGGCCATGTCACCGAGCGCGAGCATCTGAATGGAAAACCGGCCCCAGACACATATCTCGCGGGAGCTCGAGAGCTGGGGGTACAGCCCGGACAGGCGGCGGTGTTCGAGGATGCACTGGCCGGGGTGGAATCCGGTCGGGCGGGGAACTTCGGCTACGTGGTTGGGGTAGATCGCGTCGGTCAGGCTGACGCGCTCAAGGCTCACGGCGCCGACGTGGTGGTCCGCGACCTGGCGGACTTGCTCAACCACTCGTGATTCAGCATCCCGCCTTCCGCGTCGAGCCCTGGGCGGTGCGCGAGACCGAACTGCATCTGGACACCCTGGCCCAGACCGAATCGGTGTTCGCCCTCGGCAACGGTCACGTCGGCCTGCGTGGGAATCTCGACGAAGGTGAGCCGTTCGGCCTCCCCGGTACATATTTGAACGGCCTCTACGAGCTGCGCCCGCTGCCCTACGCGGAAGCCGGATACGGGAACCCCGAGTCCGGCCAAACCGTCGTCAACGCCACCAACGGGAAGCTGATTCGGCTGCTGGTGGAGGACGAGCCGTTTGACATTCGCTACGGCCAGCTTAAGCGCCACGAGCGGGTCTTCGACCTGCGCGCAGGCGTTTTGCGTCGGGTCGCCGAGTGGGTTTCTCCCACGGGACGCGCGATACGCGTGTCCTCCACCCGCTTCGTATCGTTCACGCAGCGCGCCGTGGCGGCGATCCTCTACGAGGTCGAGCCACTGGACGAGGCGACGCCCGTGGTCGTGCAGTCGGAGCTCGTGGCCAACGAGTCGATGCCGGAGCAAGAAAATGACCCGCGCGCTGCGGCGGCGCTGGCCTCACCGCTGCGTTCGCAGGCGCACGCCTCGCTCGACACCAGAGCCATCCTTACCCACCGCACCGCGGCTAGCGGTCTGCTGATGTCGGCGGCCTTCGGTCACGTCATCGACGGGCCGGAGGGACTCGCATCGTCGGTCGAGAGCTTCGAAGATCTTGCCCGACTCACGGTCACCACGGACGTCTCACCCGGACGTCCGCTTCGCCTGACCAAGTTCCTGGCCTATGGCTGGTCTGCTGAGCGATCCGTATCGGCGGTCTCTGATCAGGTCGGGGCGGCCGTTGCCGAGGCGCTGCACCGCGGTTGGGACCGGCTCCTCGCCGAGCAGCGCGCCTACCTCGACGATTTCTGGGACCGGGCCGACGTGGAGATCGACGGCGACGCCGAGCTTCAGCAGGCAGTGCGGTTCGCGATGTTTCACAGCCTGCAGGCCGGGGCCAGAGCAGAGCGCCGGGCGATCCCGGCCAAGGGCTTGACCGGCCCGGGATACGACGGGCACGCGTTCTGGGACACCGAAGCGTATGTGCTCCCGCTGCTGACCTACACGGCGCCCCGTGCGGCCGCCGACGCGCTTCGCTGGAGGCACACCACGCTCGATCTGGCTCGCGAGCGGGCCCGCCAGCTGGGGCTGGCAGGGGCAGCGTTTCCTTGGCGCACGATCCGGGGACAGGAATGCTCGGGTTACTGGCCCGCGGGGACGGCCGCCTTCCACATCAACGCGGACATCGCGGATGCCGTCATCCGTTACTACTCGGCGACCGGAGACGACCAGTTCGCGCGTGAGGCGGGAGTCGAGCTCCTGGTCGAGACCGGCAGGCTGTGGCGCTCACTGGGCCACCACGATGCCGCGGGCGAGTTTCGCATCGACGGCGTGACCGGCCCCGACGAGTACAGCGCCATCGCCGACAACAACGTCTACACGAACCTCATGGCGCAGCGCAACCTGTGGGCCGCGGCGCGGGCGGTTGAGCGATACCCGGACATCGCCGGCACACTGAATGTGGACGAGGAGGAGGCGGCGAGCTGGCGGGACGCCGCCCGGGCGATGGTCGTCCCCTACGACGAAGGACTTGGCGTTCATCCCCAGGCCGAAGGGTTCCTGGATCACGACCGCTGGGACTTCGCGCACACCTCTCCCGAGCAGTACCCGCTGCTGCTGCACTTCCCTTACTTCGACCTGTACCGCAAGCAAGTCGTCAAGCAGGCCGATCTGGTGATGGCGATGCTGTTTCGCGCCGATGCGTTCACCGATGAGCAGAAGCAGCGCAACTTCGCCTACTACGAAGCCCTGACCGTTCGCGACTCGTCGCTGTCGGCCGCGATTCAGGCCGTGCTGGCAGCGGAGGTCGGACAGCTGGAGCTGGCATACGACTACTTCGCCGAGGCCGCGCTGATGGACCTCGACGACCTCGAGCACAACACCCGCGACGGGCTGCACATCGCCTCGCTTGCCGGGGCGTACGTGGCCGCCATCACCGGGTTCGGTGGCATGCGCGACCAATGGGACGTGCTGAGCTTCACGCCACGGCTGCCGCAGGAACTCGGCCGCCTGGCGTACAGGATGATGTTCCGCGGCCGACGTCTACTGGTCGAGGTCACACAAGAGCAGGCGTCATACACGCTCACGGAGGGGGACCCACTGGAAATAGCTCACTACGGGCAGAAGGCAACGGTCAGGCATGGCCATCCTGTTCGGCTGCCCATCCACCCGGTGCCGGAGCCCGAGCCACTGGCCCAGCCGGCCGGCCGCGCGCCTGTCAAGCGACGTCCACCGCGATGACGCCCATCGAGCAGCTGCTCCGAGCCATCGACGCGCTGGATGTCGGGGCCGTGATCGCGCTGCTGGCACCGCAGCCGAGGCTGTTGGTCGTTGACGGTCGGCGCGCGGAGGGCACGGAGGCGGTACGCGAGCTGCTCACCGAGTTCTTGGACATGCTGCGATCCACCACGCACCGCATCACCGACCAGTGGCAAGTCGACGACGTGTGCATCGCCGAGGCCGAGGCCAGCTACGAGCTCCGGGACTGGCTACAGCTGAACGCGCTTCCGCGCGCGTTCATCGTGCGCACGGCAGGTGGGCGCATCGCCGACGTACGCGTCTACGGCGCACACGAGCAACGGCTCAGCGACATCCCCACCGGGGAGGAGGGAATGTGGGTCTCCCGGCGGTGGATCCCGCCGCTGTGAGCCTACGCCCGAGGGGCGCTATTGCAGATACCGCTCCACCGTGTTGGCATCGCGGACCTGCGCCTCGTCGGGATCCTGTCCGAACTCCTCCCGGGCGCGCCGCTGGCGGAGCAGATCCCAGCAGCGGTCGAGCTCGACCTGCAGCGACTGCAGTCGCTCTTGGTCTGCATCGAGGTGCTCGGTCTCCTTGCTGTCGGACTGCTCGCGCCGGCGAAGCTCGTGCTCTTCGGTGACGAGGCTCTCAATCCGCGCCGTGATGCTTTCGTCACTCATGTCCGCAATGCTAGCCCTCGCGCCGTCGGACGACCGCGTGATCACGTCGCTTCGGCCTGCTCTCGGTAGTACTCGATCGCCCCGGTCTGCTCGAGGTCGTCGAGCAGGATCGCCTCGACGTCGAACGTCAGCTCGATCTCGTTGCCCACCACGACCCCGCCGCCTGGGATCTCATCCTGCCAGGAGACCCCGAAGTCCTGGCGGTTGAGCTTGGCGCCGGCCTCTAAGCCCATGCGTCGGAGCTCGCCTCTGTTCTCGTCCCCGACCCAGAACGGCGTCCTCCACTCTCCCAGATATTGGACGTCGAGCGGCACGGTCCGGGTGACGCCTCGGAGCGTGAGCTCAACGTGGCCCTTGAATGTCGACGCGCCCGTGCGCTCGGTGAAGCGGCCCTTGAAGGCGATCTTCGGATGGTTCTCCACATCGAAGAAGTCGGCGCTGCGCAGGTGCTCGTCGCGGGCGGGCTCGCCGGTCCAGATCCCGGCGGCGTCGATATGTCCCTCGAAGCTGGCGCTGAGGCACTGCTCCCAATCGAACTCCAGCCTGCCGTGGATGTCCTTGAACAGGCCCCGCACCCACGTCACCATCATGTGGCGAGCCCGGAACTCCGCTTCGGTGTGGCCCGGCTCAAAGATCCACGTAGACATCTGTCTCTCCTTTCTCAGAACAGCTGATTCCTCATGCGACCTGCGCCTCCTGGGCGCCGGAGCGGGAAGCGAGCACGCGGACCAGGTCGCGGAGCGCCGCGCGCTGCTCCGGTTCGACCAGCTCACCGCCGTCCCCGAAGGCCGTCTCGGCCTGGCCCACGGGAAGCTCGTGGTCAGTCACGTCCGCGCCGATGATGCCCAGCACCTTACGCGTCTCGGCCTGCGCCCACACGGCGCCGAACAATCCGGTCGAAGCGCCCATTACCGCAACGGGCTTTCCTCGCAGAACGTTGTCCGGGAAGGGCCGCGAAGCCCAGTCCAGCGCGTTCTTGAGAACGCCCGGTATCGAGCCGTTGTACTCGGGGGTGGCGATCAGCACGCCGTCGGCGTCGGCAATTGCCCGGCGCAGGCGCGCCACGGCGAGCTCGGCGGGCTGTATGTCGCGGCCCGGGTCGTAGGGCGGCAAGTCGCCCAGATCCTCGTAGACCTCCAACTCCACCCCCGGCGGCAGCAGCTTCGCCGCCGCCCGGAGCAGGCTGGTGTTGTGCGATCCGCGGCGCAGGCTGCCGGAGAGACCGAGGATCCGCAGCATCCGACCTACGCCTTGACCAGCTCGAGGTGAACGTCGAGCGTCACATCCCAGGCCAGCACGTCGCCGCCGCGCGGCAGCTGAGCCTGCCAATCTAGGCCGTACTCGCGGCGATCGATGGTCGTCTCGAGGTCGAAGCCGACCACCTCTGAGCCGCTGATGCCCACGCCTGAGGCGAACCTGCCCCTGGCCGTCACCGGCTTGACGACGCCGCGCATCGTCAGCTCACCGTCGAGCTCGGCGCTGCCGTCGTCGGCGGTACGGATATCGCTCGAGCGGAACTCGATCGTCGGCGTCTCGGAGGCGTTGAAGAACTCCGGGGAGAGCAGGTGGCCCTTGAGGTCAGCGATCGCGGTCTTGACCGACTCGACCTGGGCGATCCCCACAAGGACACCGTCCTCGAGCTTGGCGTCGACCTGCTCAAACTGGCCGTGAAACTTAGACACGCCGTTATGGGTGACGGTGAAGCCGAAGGTGCTGTGGACTGGGTCCACCGTGTAGGTCCCGGCCGGGACCTGCTGGATCGGTGTGGTGCTCATGCCATCGCTCCTGAAGTTGACACGTATACAGTTGACATGGCAACGATCATAGCAGGAAAGCTTGTGGGATCAACTGTTTCCGCGGCTACCATCTGATCATGAGCGCTGCTCAACCCCGGATGGAAGCCTGGCGGGCGATCGTCACGAGCCACGCAGCGGTGACCGACCGCCTCCAGCGGGCGTTTGCCGCCGCCGACCTCCCGCCCCTGAGCTGGTTCGAAGTCCTGTCCGCGGTCCGGCGCAGCCCCAACGGTCGCCCGCGGATGAGCGAGCTGGCAGAGTGGCTGACGCTCAGCCGGGGCGGGATCACCAAGCTGGTAGATCGCCTCCAGGATGCTGGCTATCTCGAGCGCGTGTCCTGCTCGCAGGACCGCAGAGCGCTGCAGGCGGAGCTGACTCCCGCGGGCGGGCGCATGCTCGAGCAGATGGAGGCCGTCCATGACGCAGAGCTCGAGCGGTATCTCGTCGAGCTGAGCCACGAGGAGGCGGAGCTCATCGTCGCGGCGCTCAAGAAGGTGGTGGGGAGCACCTGCGCCAAGGCGACCGAGACGGCCGCCGCCTAGGGCCTTGGCGTGCTGAAACTAGGACTCCGCCGACACCGGAAGCGGCGCCGTTGACGGATCGGCGGAGAATCGAGCCCGTTGCGTGACCAGAATGCACACGCCGACCACCACCGCCGTGGCCAGCCCCGCGACGTCGACCTTCTCCCCCAGCAGGGGGATCGACCAGGCGATTGTCAGCAGCGGTTGCGCCAGCTGGAGCTGGCTGGCTTTGGCCACCCCACCCTCGGCCAGTCCCTTGTACCAGGCGAAGAAGCCGATGAACGTGGAGATCGTGCTCACGTAGGCGAAGCCAAGGATCGCCGAAGTTCTGGCGGGCCCAATCGGGTTCTCGAGCAGAGGCACGAGCGCGAGGGGTAGAGAGATCGGGAAGGCCAGCACCAGCCCCCAGGCGGTCACCTGCCATCCGGGCAGCTTGCGCGTCAGCCTGCCTCCCTCGGCGTAGCCGATCGCGGCCACGACGACAGAGCTCAGCAGCAGCAGGTCGGACTCGCGCAGCGAACCGGCACCTCGCGACAGGGCGAAGGCCGTCACGGCAGCGGTTCCCACGAGGCTCGCCGCCCAGAACAGTGGGCCCGCGCGCTCCCGTGTGCGGATCACCGCCACCGTCGCCGTGGCCGCCGGCAACAAGCCCACGACCACGGCCGCGTGACTGGAGCTCGTGTGGTGAAGCGCCAGAGCACTCAGCGCGCCGAAGCCGATCCCGCACCCCAGCGCCACCGCTGTCAGTCCAGGCCAGTGTTCGCGCGCGGGCAATGGTGCACGGGCTAGACGCAGGCAAGCAGCGGCGATCAGGCCGGCGATGACCGAACGGCCGGCCCCCACCACCAGCGGGTTGAACATTCGCTCCGCAAGCACCGTGGCGGGAAACGTGAAAGAGAACGCGAGCACGCCGAGGCCTGCCCAGGCTGCGCTGGAAACGGCGACGGTCCGCCGCGCCGCGGTTTGAGAGCCCGGCTCTGGCACCGCTTCATTCTGAGGGTTGCCGGACTGCAGGGCCGGGACGCGAGGCCCGACGCCGGACTACAGGGCCGGGACGCGTGGCCCAAACGCCGGACCGCCGGGGCGCGGCTAGCTCAGTGGCTGCTCCACGGAGCAGGGTCGGCCATGCCCAGAATCGACCCTCCGTGGGGCTGCCAGCCGAGCTTTGCGGCATCGCCAAACGAATAGATGCGGCCCGAGGAGCTGACCAGCCAGTAGCCGCCACCGTCCCAACTCGAGGCCATCCCCACAACCGAGGACGTCCGGATGCGATGCGCGGGCAGCGAGCCGAATGACGGCGCGCCACCGCCCCGGTAGACGTTGCCCGTATTGCTGTAGAGCCAGTAGCCGCCGTGCGGGTCGGCCACGATCCCCGTCAAGCGGCGATGGATGTCGAACGCCCGCCTCCCCGCGTCTCCGAACGGGTAAACCCATCCCGACGAGCTGACCAGCCAATAGCCTCGGCCGTCCCAAGTCGACGCCATCCCCACGATCGAGCCGGGCACTGCGCCGCGCACTGAGCCGAACGACCCGGCGCCCGCGCTGCGGTAGACGCTGCCGGTGGAGGTGAACAGCCAGAACCCTCCGCGTGGGTCGGCTGCGATCCCTGCCACGGGTTGATGATGCGCATTGGCTCCCACCCGCGCCGCGTCGCCGAAGTCGTATGTGCGACCCGAGGAGTTCACCAGCCAATATCCCCGGCCATCCGGGGTGGATGCCATCCCCACGATCGATGTGGTCCGCACGCGCCGGCTGGCCGGGGAGCCGAATGATGGCGTGCTGGAGCTCGGGTAGACACTGCCCCGCGCCGTGTACAGCCAGTAGCCCGCCGGTGCGACGGGCCCGACATAGCCCGTGGCGGATTGCACGCTTCCGCCCGAGTTCGACGCGTTGATCATGACCCGGACGCTCGCGTCGAGGTCCGCCGTGGAGAGCTTCAGCGTCTTGCCGTTTGCGCCGCCGATGTTCGAGCACCCTGGCGCGCACAGCTGCCACTGGTAGGCATAGGAGATGGCTGGACCGGACCAGCCGCCGGGGCTGACTGCCAGCGTCCGTGCGACGCGGGCGACGCCGCCGATCGCCGGCGGCGAGGTGTTGACAGGCGGCCCGCTGGCGACGGTGGCCGCGCTGCCAAAGCCGACGGTGGCGCCGTCGAGGTAGTCGTCGTCGATGTTGATCGTGACCCCGCCATAGGTCTCGTTGTGACCGCCCTCATACTGGTGCAGGCGCTGATGGTTGGTCCACGCGGTGCTGGGGACGGAGCCGTCGCTCGTGGTTTGGCTCCCGTTCCAGTCGGCGATCCAGACGTCGTCTGGCTCCGTATATCCCGTGGCCCACTGGCCGGCGAGGTCGGTCATTCCGGAGCTAGAGCTGCTGTAGACGCCCGACAGATAGCCCAAAGCGTGGAGCTGTGTGGTCCACGCGGACAGGAAGGTCAGGACGGCCGAAGTGCTGCCGCTGCCGCGGGAGTAGTTCTCCATGTCGAAGTAGATCGGGCTGCCGGCTCCGATCCCCACCGCACTGGCCCGCGTAACGGCGTCGTTGGCGGCGGCCGCCCCCTCGGAGCTGGCCTGGCTCGAGCTGATGGCGGCGCATCCACATGAGTTGCCGGGAGCCTGGAGCCCGACGTAGGTCGGGATCAGGTGCCAGCCCGCCGCCGTCTCCGCGCTCACCCAGGAGGCAGTCAGGTTCGGTTGGGAGCACGCCATGTTGGTGCCGCCGACGTACACGCCGACCGCGCGGTACGGAGAAGCGCCCCACGCCGACATGGTCGACGCGCTGGGAGTCGCGCAGGGGTCGAATCCAAGCCCGGTGAACACGCTTCCCGCCTGATGGGGGGCGGCGGCGGTCCTGGCTCGGGGTGCCGGCGCACCGGATGCTGACGGGCTACGGCCCGGCCCGGACCCCAGCGCGCTCGTGGAGCGAACGCCCAGCGCCCGCGTGATGACACCCGGTTGGTCGCGCCAGGTGGCCGTCACCAGGACTCCGTGACGGGGCAGGGCCAGCTCGCCGGCGGAGCCCTGGGCGGGCTGCGCGCCGGGGTCGCTCACGGCGGGCAGCGGTGTCGCGGACGCGTCGCCGGCCCGCGCGCTGCCGGCGGCGATCGGCTCGACCAGAATCGCTTCGCTGCGCCCGGCGGCGTTGGCGGGACACTGCTGAGCGCTGCCTGGCGTACCGAGGTAGAGGGCGTGCCGGTTGAAACGAACGCAAACCGAAGGGTCCTTGCTCAGCTCGAACACCGGCCAAGAGCGCGGAACCCTGACCGTGTAGCCCATGTAGCGGATCGTCTTCAGCGCCGGCACCGGCCGGGCCGAAGCACCGCCGGCCAATCCCAGGACGGCGACGACTAGAGCGAGAAGGCCTAGGGTCCGGCCGCGAACTGAGTTCGCACCCATTGACCGGCGTAAACACGCCGAGCAGGCGATCGGAGCGCAGTTAGGCCCGCAATCGACGTGAATTTAGGTTTCTGAAGCTGAGCGCGAACAGCGAGGCGAAGATCACCAAGCCGACAACGTTCAGCGCGAGTTTGTAGTTGACGCTCACGGCCTCGAAAATGTCCGCCCGCGTCGGGCGGGGGCCACCGGGGATCAGGCCCAGGCCGCTGAAGACGGCGTCGATGATCAGCGCGGAGGCGATCATCGTCACGACCATCAGCGCCGAGATGCGCAGGGCGAATGCCAGCCCGTAGTACTTGCGGTAGATGACCACGATCGGCAGCGCGATCAGGTCGGCGAAGATGAACGCCATCACGCCCGCGAAGCTGATGCCTCCGCTCCACAGAACCGCCGCCAGGGGAACGTTTCCCACCGAGCAGACAAAGCTCAGGACCGCGATCACCGGCCCGATGAACGCTCCCCACAGCGCCTGGACGATTCCCGAGGAGCCCTTCAGGAACAGGCTCTCGAGGAAATGGTTGGAGAGCTGGGCGGCGAAACCGGCCAGCAGCATGCCGGCCGTTATCTCCCTGTAGAGCATCTTCCAGTCGGCCCGGAAGTACTGGGCGACCTCTGACCATGCGGACAGGTTCGTCAACAGCGCTCGCCACGTGTCGGGTCCGCCCGCCACGTGGTGTATGTGGCGCGCCTGGGCGCCGCGCGCGTGCTCACGGGCCCGCCGCTCGAGCCGGCCCGGGACAAAGGCCCGCAGCAACAGCGCCATGAGCGCGATCATCACGACGCCGCCCAGGTACTCGCCGAGCGTGAACTGCCATCCGATCAGCACCCACAGGATCAGCCCCAGCTCCCAGACCAGGTTTGTAGAGGCCAGCTGGAAGGCCAGCATGGCCGCCGCCGAGGCCCCCTTCTCGAACAGGCTCTTGGCGATCGCCACGGCGGCGTAGGAGCACGACGAGGAAGCGGCGCCCAGCCCCGTGGCTCTCAGAACCGGAGCCGCGCCGTCGCCCGAGAGCGCTCGCTCGACCCGCTCCCTCGGCACCCAAGCTTGAACGATTGCCGAGATCGCAAACCCCAGCACCAGAGCCCACCACACCTGCCAGGCCATCAGCAGGGCGTCTCGCAGCCCGTGCCACAGCACGTGGAGCACGGAGTTAGAAAACCAGCCCTAGCGCGCCGCTCCCTCGGGTGAGGGATCGACGCTCGCGCCCTCGGAGGCCTCGTGCTCGGACGCCGGATCGGCGCCGTCGGCGTCGGCCGCTGGATCCGCCAGCAGCCGCTCCCGCAGCCGCTCGCTCGCACCCGCTGCGGCCGCCCGAGCGGCGCGGTCGTCGCTCAACTCGACGCCGCGGCGGTTGGCCAGATCGAGCAGCGCCTGGCGCTGCTCGTCCTGGAGCGCGAAGCGGTAGAACAGCCAACCCAGCAGCAGGATGGTGAGGATCATCTGCTCCACCATCATCGCTGCGCCGGCCAGGTTCTGGTCGGACAGCGCGTTGAGGCCGCGCGTCGAGTCGCTGGCCTTATAGACCGGGTAGACGACCGTCTGCGTCCAGATCAGGACGTTGCCCAGGATCCCGCCGATCAGCCGCACCCCCACCACGTAGACGAGCTTGCCCCAGCTCGCGAACCAACGCGGCTTGGGCAGCGGCCCGATGAGGGCGAGCCACAGCAGCGTGCCGAACCAGAAGAAACAGGCGTGCTCCAAGGCGTGCACGAGGTCATGACGGATCGCCAGCTGGTAGAGGAGCGGCAGGTGCCAGATGTATATGTCTGCCGTCCAGAGCACCAGCGCCACAACCGGATGGGCCAGCTTCCGCAGCGGCCGGGTGACACGGATGTGCAGCAGGGGCTGAATCACCGGCCCTGTGAGCCCGAAGACCACCAGCAGCGAGGCGATATCGCCGATGATGATGTGCTGGATCATGTGGGCGATCAGAATCTGATCGCCGAGCGTGTCGAACGGCGGCAGCTGCACCAGCGCCAGCAGCAGCGCCCCGGAGACGAACGAGACCGCGCGCCAGCTGGCCACCGGTCGTCCCTCTCGGCGCAGCGTGCGCGCCCTGACCCCGAACAGCACCAGGTAGGTCACGCTGGCGGCCACGGGCGGCAGGAATTCGCCTAGGTGAATGCCGCTGAACGCGGCGGCGGGCATCAACGGCATGCGATCACCAGCTCGGGCACCGCCTACATCGTAGGTCAGCGGCGCACGCCGCCCTCCGAGACCTCCTCGCCCTACGTTCCCCCGGCTACAGCGCCGCCGCGTCGTGCAGCGACTGGGCGCGCTCCTCGCGGACCAACGCGTCAACGAACACGACCGCCACCGCGATACCGAACACCAGGAACTCGATCAGGCACATCGACGCCCCGGCGAGCCGCTGGTCGGTGATCGGCGAGATCCCGTACGAGCGCGGCGCGTGGGCGTACAGCGAGTACATGGTGTGGCCCAGGAAGGTCAGCGGCAGGCAGACCGCCGCGCTGCCCAGTCGTGAGATCCCCAGGTAGGCAAGGCGAATCATCCCCGGCTCGCGGCGATCCGAGGGCAGCGGCGTGATGATCAGCCACCACAAGGCGATGCCGCTGTAGAACAGCGTTGCGTGCTCGAGGTCGTGTACCAGCTGGTGCTGGGTGGCAAAGTCGAACACCGATGGGATGGCCCACACCAACGTGACCGCTATCCACACCGGAATCGCCACCCACGGCCTGGTGGCGATGCCCCAGATGCGGCCGAGCGTGCCGCGGCGGGCTACGCGCTGCAGTACCGCGCGCGGCATGCCCAGGGGCAACACCGGCGCCCGGACACCGAGGATCAAAAGCGGCGGCGCAATGTCCGCCAGCAGTACGTGCTGGAGCATGTGCGCCAGCAGCAGGCGGTCGTCGCCAATCGGGTCGAGCGGCGAGCCGAGCGCCACGAACAGCACGGCCAGCCCCGCGAAGTAGAACAACCAGTGGCCCGGGCCGACGGGCTTGCCGGTGACGCTTCTGACCCGGCGGAGCATCGAGACATACCACCCGCCGGCGGCCAGCAGCGCCAGCCACAGGAATGGGTCGACCGCCCAACTACCCCAACCAGGAGCACTCGCCATGGGCGCCGGACTATAGGGAATCGAGCCCGTTCAGAAAGCCCAGTAGCGCCTCGTCCACCTCCCGTGGACGCTCCTGCTGGATCCAGTGGCCCGCTCCCTCGAGCCGCACGCTGCCCCGGAGGTCCGTGACCCACCCCTCCATGATCTCCGCCGGCAGAAACCGCTGCACGGGGTCACGCGAGCCGGTGATGAACAGCGCCGGCTGGTCGATCCGGCGCCCCGCGAACTCGGCGCCCCGCTCCCAGTTGCGATCCAGGTTCCGGTAGTAGCTCAGCCCGCCGGCGAAGCCGGTGCGCTCGAACTCGTCGACGTAGACCCCCAGATCCGCTTCGGTCAGCCATGGCGGAAGCGACGGCTCCTCATCCTCCGCCGCCCACGACGGAGACCACACACGCCGCGTGGTGAGCGTGCGGCGGACGTCTCGCTCGAGCGCCCGCTCCGCCACCCCTGGCTCCTGGAACCAGACGATGTAGAAGTCCTCGCCCAGCGCCTGCCGGAGCAGGGAGACCGGCGGCGCAGGGCCGCGTGGCGCGAAGGGCACGCTCATCCCGACAACCGCCGGTACGCGCCGCGGGTGCGCCAGCGCAAGCTGCCAGGCCACCGTCGCCCCCCAGTCGTGACCCACGAACACCGCGCGCTCCTCGCCCAGGCGATCGAGCAGCGCCAGGCAGTCTCCGCACACCTCCTCCAGGCCGTAGGCCTCCACCTCCACCGGAGCCGAGCTGCCGCCGTATCCACGCAGGTCCGGCGCGATCGCCCGATAGCCACCTGCGGCCAGGGCCCCCAGCTGGTGACGCCACGAGTACCACAGCTCCGGGAACCCGTGCAGCAGCACTACCGGGCTGCCGGCCCCCTGCTCGGCGACGTGCAGCTCGATCCCGTCTACAGCCACCTGACGGTGCGCGACTCCCGGCACGCGCCAACTATAAGGTCCTCTCTCCCCATGCCCGACCTGCTGCTCTACGGCGATACCGAGCGCAGCGCCGCGCTGCGCCACGAGATTCCGATCGCCATCGGCGACCCGTTCCTCTACGGCAGGGCGAAGATCAGACCGGGCGTGACCGGCAAGGAGCTCCACGACATCGCCTGCGACGTGTTCGAGGCCCAGGGCTACCGCACGCAGCGCACAGGACCCGGCGAGGACCGCACCGCCGGTTTCCAGTTCGCGCTGGGGCACGGCGTGGGGCTGATGATCCACGAGGATCCCGCCTTGGGACAGACCGGCCTCGACGAGCTGGTGCCCGGCGACGTGCTGGCCATCGAGCCCGGGCTGTGGGATCCGCAGCTCGGCGGCGTGCGCTTCGAGGATCTGGTGCTCGTACGGGATGACGGCCCGGAGACGCTGACCAGCTTTCCGTACTCGCTCGCCCCGTAGACAAACCCTTAGACAAGGAGGCTCAAGACGTGAAGCTGGTGATCGGCATCGTCCGGCCGGAGAAGGCAAACGACGTGCTTGAGGCGCTCTACCGGGCGGAGGTTCGCGGGCTTTCGATCAGCCGCGTCCAGGGCCACGGTGGCGAACTCGACCGCGTCGAGACCTACCGGGGAACGACGGTCAAGATGGAGCTCTCAGAGAAGGTTCGCTTCGAGATCGCGGTCTCTGACTCGTTCGTGGAGGCGACGATCGAGGCGCTGATCCAGGGGGCCCGCACCGGTGAGGTGGGCGACGGCAAGATCTTCGTCGTGCCGCTGGAGCGGGCTGTCAGGATCAGGACCGGCGAGGCGGACCGCAGCGCGGTGACACCGGTGGACGGCGACTGATGACGGTGATCGCTCATCCCAATGCCGTCAGCGCCGGCGATACCGCGTGGATGCTGGTGGCCACGGCGCTGGTACTGATGATGACCCCGGCGCTGGGACTGTTCTACGCCGGCCTGGTCCGCGCTAAGAGCACGCTCAACACCTACATGATGAGCATCGGCGCGCTGGGCGTGGTGACGGTCACCTGGGCGCTGATCGGCTATTCGCTGGCGTTCGGCAAGGGCGTCGGGTTCATCGGCGGTCTTGAGCACGTGGCTCTGCGCGGCGTCACCTTCGCGCCCCGCCACGGTACGGCGATCCCCCAGCTGCTGTTCATGGCCTTTGAGGCCACGTTTTGCATTATCACCGCGGCGCTCGTGTCGGGGGCGGTGGTGGAGCGCATGCGCTTCGGCCCGTTCCTGTTGTTCATGGCACTGTGGTCGGTGCTCGTCTACCCGGTGCTTGCGCACTGGGTGTGGGGCGGCGGCTGGCTCCAGCATCGCGGGACGCTCGATTTCGCCGGCGGCGTGCCGGTGGAGATGGCCTCCGGCTTCTCGGCCTGGGCAGCCGCGAGGGTGGTCGGCCCCCGCAAGGACTACGGGCGGCAGGCGCTGTTGCCCCACAACGCGGTGTTCGCCCTGCTGGGAGCCGGATTGCTGTGGTTCGGCTGGTTCGGCTTCAACGGCGGCAGCGGGTACTCGATCGGGCACCCGGGCGTGCTGGCATTCACCAACACGCTGCTGACGCCGGCCTGCACGCTCGTCATGTGGTTCGTCATCGACCTGTTCCGCGGTCGGCGGGTGACCGCGATCGGGGCGGCCACGGCGATCATCGTGGGCTGCGTGGGGATCACGCCGGCCGCGGGCTACATCAGCCCAATGTCCGCCATGCTGCTCGGCGCCCTTGCCGCGCTCCCCAGCTACGCTCTGATCGTCTGGCGCCCGCGGACGCGGCTCGACGAGTCACTTGACGTCCTCGCCGCCCACGGCCTGGCCGGCCTGACGGGCATCCTGTTCATCGGCTTCTTCGCCCAGCTGTCGTGGAACGGAGCCTCCAACGGCCTGCTCTACGGCCACCCCAGCCAACTCGGCTGGCAGGCGCTGGCGGTCCTCACCGGGCCGGCATACGCATTCGTCGGTACCTGGGTCATCCTGCGCGTGCTGGGCCTCTTGATGCCGCTGCGCTCAACCGAGCGCGAAGAGGCACTGGGCATGGACGTCGCCCAGCACGGCGAGGAGGCCTATGCCGCCGGGGAGGGAGCGATCCTCGTCGAACACGACGGCGAACCGGAAACGTTCGTCAAGCCCTGAAAAAGGCGGCCTGGGCCGCTACCGCGGCCCGGCCGCCCGTTAATCAGTACCCGCCGACGAGCGGTGTGGCGTGGCCCGTCCCGAAGGGCTTGGAGGTGCCGATCACCTTGCCATTGCTGCCCAGGGCCTGCACCTTGAACGTGCTGTAGGAGCCCGTCACCGGGATCGAGGTCTCAAAGCCGTTCTTGCCCACCTTGGCCACGACCACCTTCAGCTTGGCCTTGCTCGATCCGGCTAGGACCCTCCAGGCCACAACGCGCGTCGCGCCGTTCCAGCTGGCGTAGACGGTCGTCTTGCCCTTGGACTTGCGGACCGCTCCGTTCGGCGGCGCCAGCGGCAGCCCGACCCACTTCTGCAGCAACACCCGGTAGCTGAGGTCCGGCCCCGGCCAGCGCACGTCCAGGAGCACCTTGCCCGCCTTGTTGTACTCGGTGAAGTACGGCTGTGAGCCCCAGCCGACCAGCACGTTGTGGTTCGAGAGGACCTGCGCTGAGCCCAAAAAGAACGAGTTGAAGTTCTTGGCCCGCGGATATTGGCCCACGAGCGAGGCTGTCTTGTTCGACGTATTCAGCTTGAGCACCAGGCCACGGGACGGCCCGCTGGGCTTGCCGAACGCGCCTGGCCCGGTGACGGCGCAGCAGGCGTCATCGAATACCGTCACCTGGTTGCCGGACATCGTCACATCGTGCTGCCACGAGAACCGGCCGTTGGCCGGGACCGTGAAGCTCGAGCTGGAAGGGTTGCCGCTCAGCGTCCAGATGATCTGACCGGTGCTGGCGTTGACCAGGTACGCCGCCCACGTGTTGCGCATCGAGACGAGGAACTCGTTGGAGCCGATGAGCTGGATCGAGTTGATGTGGTAGGCGTCCCAGGGTCCGGCGCTGGGGGCAGTCTGCTGGGACTGCGAGAGCGGGATGTTCGGGGTCCCGCCCGGGTTCAACGCATCCCAGCTCTTGAGCAGCTGCCCGCTTCTCAGATCGTATTCCTGGACCGCCGAGTCGAGGACAAGGCCGTTGGCCGAGCCGCCATAGGGGGTCAGGTTCTGGCCGGGTACCACCTTGTAGGCAGTGACCCAGGCATCGTCGCCCGAGATCTGGAAGTCGTGGAGGCTGAGCACCCAACCATCGGCGCCGCTCAGCGTGGCCACGGTCTGGTAGTGCTGGTTTACGACCACCCACTGGCCGCTGACGGTGGCCCCGAGGTTGTTGACGACTCCCTGCCAGTAGGACAGGGCCGGCTTGCCCCTATAGGTCTGCGCCTCCAGGCTGTTGGCCACGACGTTCGTCGGCACCGGCTTGAACCACACCGGCTGCAGCTGATTGTTGAGCATCAGCGGACCGCTCTGGCCGATCATCGGCGTCGGCGAATTCAGGTTGTAGAAGTTCGCCGTCATGAAGTAGCCGCCGCCGGCCAGCTTCGAGCGCTGAACGGGCTTGTCCGTGCTCAGCTTCGGCGGGTGGAGGTCTCTCCGCGACCAGTAGCTCGCGGCGCCCTTGGTGGTGTACGCCCCGATGGCGCGCGCCTGCGCGGCGCCGGCAATCGTGCCCAGGGCGCCGATCGACACGGCGGCAGCCGCCATCAGCGCGGGCATGCGTTTGGTCGCTCTCACAGCCGAACCTCCTTCACAGCCGAACCTAACACCCCCGTGTCCGGGAAGTTGTGCTCTGGGGGCTCAGGCAGCGAGGCTGCGCTCCATCAAATGCTGGCCGACCTTGCGCTTGACGCGCTGGAGCGCATTGTCGACGGTCTTGCAGTCGCAGCCGATGCGCCTGCCCACTTCCTCATAGGAGTGGCCGTCCAGATAGAGCGCTAGCACGCGCGATTCGAGCTCCGAAAGCGTCGTCGAGATGCAGGTCACCAGCGCACGAAGCTCCTCGGAGGAGATGACTTGGTTGACGGGATCGTGGATCGGCGAGCCGGGCAGCATCTCGTCGAGCGTCGGCTCGCCGTCGGCGCTCGCCCCCGCGGGCGTGCTTGAGAACGAGATGTACTGGTTCAGCGGCGCGTGCTTGTTGCGGGTCGAGGTCTTGACCGCGGTGATGATCTGCCGCGTGATGCAGAGCTCGGCGAAGTTCCGAAAGCTTGACTCCCGGTCTGAGCGGTAGTCGCGAATCGCCTTGTAGAGGCCGACGAGCCCCTCCTGAATCAGGTCATCCGCGTCCCCGCCCGCGAGGAAATAGGACGATGCCTTCAGCCGCACGAAACCGTAGTAGCGACGCACGATGCGGTCGTAGGCGCCTGCGTTGCCCTGCTTGGCCAGCGCGATCAGGTACTTGTCATCGACCTGAAGCTGACCTTGAGAGTAGCTGGAGAGCCTTGCCACGAGTGCTTCCTTTCCTGGCCCCAGGGCCATGGGAAACCGTGGCGCGATACCTCCCCTAGCGCCGAATATATGCGACGGGATGCAGGCAACGGCGCCGCACCCTCCAACACCAAAGCCTCAAGCTTTGGTTTATCTTCATCTCCCGGCGCGGGAGCCTGACAGAACCCCGATCGCGTGTCAAGTGCCGCAAGCTCTGCTCCCGGCAGCCGCATACAGCAGCACAGCGGCCGCGGCGGCGACGCTCAGCGACTCGATGCGCCCGCTGAGCGGAATCGAGACCAGCAGATCGCATGCCGCCGCGACGCGCGGACGCAGCCCACGACCCTCGGAGCCGAGCACCAGCACCGCGCCGCCGGAGTAGTCGACGCTGGCATACGAGACCTGCGCGCCGGCCTCCGCCCCGTAGCACCACAGCCCGGCACGCTTGGCCTGGCCCAGGAAATCGACCAGATTGCGCACTTGGGCGATCGCCAGATGCTCGACCGCACCGGCCGATGCCTTACAGACCGCCGGCGTCACAAGCACCGAGCGCCGCGCCGGCAAGACCACGCCGCTCGCCCCGGCGCACTCCGCGCTGCGGCAGATGGAGCCCAGGTTCTGCGGGTCCTGGACCTGATCGAGCGCTACGAGGAGCGGCGCCTTAGCCGACAGCAGCGAATCGGCTGATTGGTAGGGGAATGGCTCGGCTTCGGCGCACACTCCCTGGTGCGCCGGCGAGGAGCACAGGCGCTCGATGTCCTCAGCCGCGCTCGGCTCGAGCGCCACCGCGGATTCGGCGAGCCACGGCTCGCGGGCCGCGTTCTTGGTGGCCCAGATCCGCTTCACGGCGCGGCGCCCGCGCAGCGCCTCGCGCACTGGGTTGCGGCCGTAGATGATCACCCTCGGGGCAGCAGCTCCGGGCCGTTCGGGCCATCGCGGACCTGCCAGCCCCGTGCCGCGATCTCCTCACGCAAGCGGTCCGCCTCGGCGTAGTCGCGAGCCTGGCGGGCGCGTTCGCGCTCCGCCGAGAGCTCGCGCACCGCGGGTGGAGCCTCGGCCGCCGGGCTGTCGAGCAGGTTCTGAAGCGCCAGCACGCCGAGCATCTCCCGCAGGTCGCGATCGCCGAGCGGCGCCTCGGCACGGTTCGCTTGGCGGATCCAGTCGAACACGGCGGCCAGTGCCGCCGGGGTGTTGAAGTCGTTCGCCAGTGCCGCGAAGAAGCGCTCGCGCAGGCCGGGCGACCAGCCCGGCGAGGGCCCGTCGTCAAGCCGCCGGGCCGCCTCGCGAATCCTGGCGACGCGCGCGCGGGCCTCCTCGAGCCGCTCAGCGTCGAACTCGATCGGCTGCCGGTAGTGGCCGCCGCAGAAGTACATGATCAGCGCGTCGCGGCCGTAGCTGGCCAGCGCCTCGTGCAACAGGAAGATGTTGCCCTGCGACTTGGCCATCTTCTCCGTCTCGAGCCGCACCATGCCGTTGTGGACCCACAGCCGGGCCAGCGGCGTCTCGTGAGCCGCCCGCGTCTGGGCGGCCTCGTTCTCGTGGTGGGGGAAGATGAGGTCGCTTCCGCCGCCGTGGATCTCAAACCCGGTCCCCAGCAGCGCCTCGGCCATCGCCGAGCACTCGATGTGCCACCCGGGGCGGCCCCGGCCCCACGGCGCGTCCCAGGAGGTGTCCTCGTCGGGCTTCTGCGCCTTCCATAGCGCAAAGTCCACCGCGTGGCGCTTGCGCTCGGCGCCCTCCACCCCCTCGCCTTGATCCATCTCGGAGACGCGCTGGTGCGATATCTCCCCGTATTGCGGATAGGTGTTGACGTCGAAGTACACGTCCCCGTCAACCGCGTAGGCGTGCCCCGTGGCGATCAGCCGATCGATCAGCTGGGTGATCGGTCCGATCGTCTCGCTGGCCAGCGGTTCGTGATCCGGGCGCCCCAGCCCCAGGGCGTCCGTATCGGCCACGTAGGTTGCGGTCATCTGTCGCGCCAGCTCGTCGCTGCTCATGCCCTCGAGCCCCGCTGCGGCGTAGATCTTGTCGTTGACGTCGGTGATGTTCATCACCAGCGTCACGGTGTAGCCCTCGTGCTCGAGGAACCGTTTCAGCAGCGAGAAGACCGCATAGGGCCGCGCGTTGCCCACGTGGATCCGCGCGTAGACGGTCGGCCCGCAGGCGTAGATACCGACCTGCCCTGGCTCCCGCGGAACGAGCTCCCGCACCTCGCCGGTGCGGGTGTCGTGCAGGAAGATCGCGCGCAACGTGCGGCAACCTTAGTGTTTCCCCTCCGGTCGCTCGTTCCCTATGTGCGCGACGGCCCGTGGCGTGGCTCGCCCCGAGCGGCCCATCCCTCCGGTGCGGTCGATAGGGTCCTTGACGTGTCCGGACGGGCTGAGCACTCGGAGCGGCTTGGGCTCGTCGAGGCCGCCTTCCGCTCGCTTCCCGAGCGCTACCTGGGCGTAGATGAAGGCTTCGACGCCACCTACCACGTGGTGTTGGGCGACCTGGGGCACGTCTGGGAGGTCCGGTGCACCAGCCGTGCGGCGCGCGTACGCAAGGGCGCTTCGCGCCGGCGGCCCGAGGTGACGATCGCCACCAGCGCCGACACCTGGCTGCGGCTGCGCCAGGGCGAGCTGTCCGGCATCGAGGCGTTCGAGCGACGGCTGCTCTCTGTGAGGGGAAACCTCGATCAGGCGATCGCTTTCGAGGCCATGTTCCGCCTGCCGAACGGCCGCCCGCCGCTGCTGCACATCGAGGAGGTGCCGGTGGGACGACACCGCATCTCCACGCTGTCGATGGGTCACGGTCCTGACGTTCTGCTGCTGCACGGCCTGGGAGGAACCCGGGCGTCGCTGTTCGAGACCGCGGCCGCCCTCTCCGCCAAGTTCCGCGTTCACCTTCCGGACCTGCCGGGCTTCGGCTCCTCGAGCAAGCCGGCGCTCGGTGCCTACAACGCCCCGTGGTTCGCCGGGCTGATGCTCGGGCTGATGGCCGAGCTCGAGATTCCCAAGGCCCGCCTGATCGGCAACTCGATGGGCGGCCGCATCGCGATCGAGATGGCGCTGAGGGCACCGGAGCGGATCGAGGCCCTGGGACTGCTGTGTCCGGCGGTGGCATGGATCCGCCGCGGCCTTCATCCCATCGTGCGCCTGCTGCGTCCCGAGGTCGGTCTGCTGCCGCACGGCTTTCGGCGCTCGCTGGTTGCCTCGCAGTTCTGGAGCCTGTTCTACGACCGCAACGTGCTGGATCCGGCCGTCGGCGAGCTGATGGTCGACGAGTTTCGGCGCATCTATCAGACCGCGGGCGCCCGATATGCATTCCTGGCCAGCGCCCGCAACGTCTATCTCGACAACCCCTTCGGCAGGCGCGGTTTCTATCCCCGCCTGGCCCGGCTCGAGCCTCCGGCGCTGTTCATCTGGGGTGCACACGATCCGCTCGTGCCGCCGGCATTCGGCCGCCACGTAAGTAGCTGGCTGCCGAGCGCCGAGCAGGTCACGATCAAACGGTGCGGCCATCTGCCACAGGTGGAGTGCTCGGAGGAGACGAACGAATTGCTGATGGACTTCTTCGCCCGGGCGGGCACGCCCACTGCGGCCCCGCGCTTCCCCGCCTCGCGGCAACCTAGAGCCGCGTAGTCGATGCCTCAGACCCGCCTGGCCAGGCCGTCATCGAGCAACGGCCGTGATCCGACCGCCGCCCGCAACGAATCACGCGACCGGCGGCGGGCCGGGCTCCTCTCGCGCGTCGCGCAGGGTGTGGGCGCGCAGGTCAGCAAGCGCATCCCCCGGGCCGATCTCGATGAACGCGATCCCGACTTCATCCGCGAGCACCTGCCGGCGCTGTGGCTGCTCTCGTCGCTTTGGTTCCGAGGCGAGGTCCGGGGACTGGGCAACATCCCCGACTCAGGCCCCGTTCTCCTTGTGGGCAACCACTCCGGCGGCAACCTGACGCCCGACACGACCGTCTTCTCGTTGGCCTTCAGCACGTACTTCGGCGCCGAGCGTCCTTTCTTTCAGCTGGCGCACAACCTGTTCTTGACGCTGCCGGGGCTCTCGTGGCTGCGCAGGTTCGGTCTGGTGGCGGCGTCTCCGGCCAACGCCAGCAAGGCGCTCGAGTCCGGGGCGGCGCTGCTGGTCTATCCCGGCGGCGACCATGAGGTCTACCGCCCGTTCTGGGAGCGCAACCGAGTCGACTTCGACCGTCGCAAGGGGTTCTTGCGACTGGCGCTCGAACAGGACGTCCCGCTCGTGCCCGTGGTATCAATCGGCGGCCAGGAGACCGCGCTGTTCCTATCCCGGGGCGAGCGGCTCGCGCGCCTCTTGGCTCTCGACCGGCTCTTAAGGCTGAAGGTCTTGCCGCTGTCGATCGCCGTTCCGTGGGGATTGAACATCGGCGACCTGCTGGGTCACATACCGCTTCCAGCCAAGATCACGATCGAGACGCTTCCGCCCATAGACCTGCGCGCCGAGTTCGGGCCCGAGCCCAACTTGGACGAGGCCTACGACCATGTCATGCGCGTGATGCAGGACGCGCTCGACGCGCTGGCCGCGGAGCGCCGGCTTCCGATCCTGGGATGAGGGTCCATGCCTCGACCGTGATCGCTGCGGCACCCGAGCGGGTGTGGGCGATCGTCTCCGACCCGGAGCGTGCGCTCAGCTTCATGGCTGGCGTCACGCGTTGGGAGGTCCAGAGCGAGGAGCCGTTCGGGCTCGGCGCGCGCTACCGGATGTTGTTGCGCGTGGGCTCGGCCGAGATCGGCGGTCTGATCGAGATCGTCGAGTGGGACGCCCCGCGAGAGATCGCGTGGACGTCGGTGACCGGTATCGACCAGCGCGGCCGCTGGCGCCTGCGCGCCGACGGGGACGGCCGTACACGGGTCGAGCTCAGGCTGGCCTACGGCGTAGCGGGCTCGGGCATCACCGGCTGGATTGCCGAGCACATAGCCGCCCCGACCGTCACCGGCCACCTCCGCCAGACACTCCGCCAGCTCGGGCGCATGGCCGAGCAGGAGCAGCTGCGCGAGCGCGCCGCGACCCGGCCGGGATAGCTGCTGCCCGTTGGGGGCGTGCCCGCGAGCCGCGCCGCCTCGCTCCTCGCATGCGCGGGTGCCAGGGAGCAGCTGGCGCCGGTTACGTGGGCGCGCCGCGGGGCGCCGTTCACGTCACGAGGTCCGGAAAACGCAGCAAACCCACCACCCGGCACCCGCCCGTGACCACATAAGCGTCCCCACGACGCTTATGTGGTCACGCGGACATCGGGGCGCCGGATTTGACACGAAATGCGTCGCTTGTTGCCTGCGCCACCCGCGCCCTCGGCCAGTTGCCTGCCCACCCGCGCCCTCGGCCAGTTGCCTGCCCACCCGCCGCGGGCTCCCTCCCCCGGCGGTGTCTGCCCTCCCCTGCGCCGTCCCTCGGCGGCCTGCGATACCCCCGGCGGTGTCTGCCCTCCCCGGCGCGCGCCTCGGCGGCCTGCGTGCCCCCCGGCGGTCCCCGCCCATCCCCCGCCGTCGGGCTAAGCGCCGGCCCCTGATCCCGGCGCTAGTACCCCTGCGGCGTGCTCTTGCTCCCCCCGCCGTGATGCGACGTGGTGGGGGCCTTGGTCTGGGTCGGTGTTGGCGAAGAAGGCTTCGAGGGGGTCGTCGGCGCGGGCGATGGGGACACCGGCGTGCTCTTCGGCGCCGCGGGGGTGGTCATCGGGGTCTCGTGGGTGGTGACCGGCGCAGCCTGCGTCGTGACGGGCGCCGCGGAGGTGGTAACCGACGTGCTCGATGTGTGATGCACGGCGGGCTTCTTGGCCGGCTTCTTGGGGTGGGGCTTGGCCGCCGTGGTCGTCGTGGTGGTGGTCTTGGAAGCGTTGGTGTGCGAGGTGGCCGAACTGCCGCAGCCCGCCAGCACCGCAGCGGCCACCACCCCCATCAGCGCTCGTCTCATCTGCCTACCCCCGGTCGGTTCTCGAAGCAAGGATCGGGCGATGGTAGCGAGATCAGGAAGTGCTTCCGGTCGCCAGCGCGGACCCGAACGCCAGGGGGCGGTGAACGGCCGCTCCGCTACAATCCCGCGCGCTCTAAGCAGGTCCGGCGACGACAGGACGGGACAGTCACTTGGGGGTTGTGAGGACCTCGACAGAGGAGCAGCGACCGCCGCAGGGCGAACAGGACCAGGCACCAAAGGCGAAGCCAAGCCTCGGCGGGACACGCTCAGCATGGCTTCTGACCGTCTGCTGCGTGGCGCAGTTCATGGTCATTTTGGACCTGAGCATCGTCAACGTGGCGCTGCCGTCGATCCAATCGAGTCTCAACTTCTCCGCCACCGACCTGCAATGGGTGGTCGACGGCTACGCGATCGCCTTCGCCGGCTTCTTGATGCTCGGGGGCCGAGCCGCGGACCATTTCGGCCAGCGCAATACGTTCGCCCTGGCCCTGCTGCTGTTCGCTGCCGCGTCGCTGACTGGCGGCGTGGCCCAGAGCCGCGAGATGCTGATCGCGGCGCGTATCGGCCAGGGGCTGAGCGGCGCATTGATGGCCGCCTCGTCGCTGGCCATCATCACCTCCTCTTTCCCCCGTGGCCCCCAGCTGCACAGGGCGATCGGGATTTGGGCAGCGATGAACGGCGCCGGCGGCGCCGCCGGCACGCTGTTCGGCGGGGTTCTGACCCAGGAGCTGAGCTGGCGATGGGTGCTGCTGATCAACCCCCCGATCGCGATCGCCGCGGTGTTCGTGGCCTGGATCGTTGTCGCTAACCGGCGTCGCGAACCCACAGCGACCACCTTCGACCTGCCGGGAGCACTAACCCTGACGATCGGCCAGATCGTGCTGGTGTACGGCATCGTCACGGCGGGCACGAGGGGATGGGATGACGCCGCAGCCCTGATTCCGATCGCCATCGGACTGGCGCTGCTCGCCATGTTCGCCGTGATCGAGGCCCGACTGGTCAGTTCGCCGCTCGTTCCGTTCAAGGACCTGACCAAGCCCCTGCTGAATGCCAACCTGATCGTCCTGCTGTTCAGCGCGGCGCTATTCCCCATGTGGTACCTGAGCTCGCTCTATCTGCAGCAGGTGCTCGGGCTCTCGCCGCTTGACGCCGGTCTCACCTTCCTGCCCATGGCCCTGATGATCATGGTCTGCGCCAGACAGGCGGGTCCGCTGGTCTCCCGGTTCGGCGTGCGCGCAGTGCTGGGAGGGGGATTGCTCCTGATGACCTGTGGGATGCTGCTCTTCAGCAGGATCGCGTCCAGTGGCAGCGCCATCGCCTACGTTGTCATCCCGGGTTTGCTGACCGCCGCCGGCATCGGCTTCTCGATCGTGCCGTCGACCATCGCCGCCACCCAGGGCGCCAAGCAGGGGCAGGCCGGCCTGGCCTCCGGACTCGTCAACACCTCGCGCCAGATGGGCGGCGGGCTGGGCATCGCGCTTCTGATCACGCTGGCCACCGAGTTCACGAGCCATCTAATCGGCTCCGGCCACGGCGTGCCGCAGGCGCTGACCGACGGATTCCGGCTCGGCTATCTCATCGGCGCAGCGTTAGTGGCCGCCGCGGTGCTGGCCACTTTCACGCTACTTCCCGCCGCTGCGGACACCAACAGGACGCGCCACCTCCGGCTGCTCGGGGGGGTGGCCGTCGTGATCGGCGCGTTCGTGGTGGCCAGCTTCATCGGCACCAGCTTCAAGCCGGCGCCGATCGGCGCCTTCACGACCAAGCAGACGTACAGATTCGTCACCCAACCGGCGCTACACCCGCCGCTGATCACCGCCAACCAGACGCCGGCGTCCAGCAGGCTCGCACCGGGATACATCCTGACCACGAGCTTCTACGACGTGACCCAGCCCCCGATGACCGGGCAGAGCGGGCCGCTGATCCTTGACAACAACCTTCACCCCGTGTGGTTCAAGCCCGTCCCGACAAAGGTCGTCGCCGCCAATCTCAGCCGCCAGACCTATGAGGGCAAACCGGTGCTCGCGTGGTGGCAAGGCGTCGTCACCAACACCGGCGCTACTACCAGCGGCGAAGATTTCATCGTCAACCAGCACTACCAGACGGTGGCCCGGCTGAAGGGCGCGGACGGCTGGATCCTCACGCTCCATGCGCTGGTGATCAAGGGGCATGACGCTTATGTGACCGCCAACAAGAACGTGCCCAAGGACCTCTCGAAGTTCGGCGGCACCTACAACGGCGCGCTGATCGACTCGGCGGTCCAGGAATATGACCTGAGGACCGGCAAGCTGCTTCGCTCGTGGGACGCGTTGCGCCATGTCCCGCTGAGCGACTCGTACGCGATCCCGCCCACCAACGGTTTTCCGTGGGACGCCTACCACGTCAACGCGATCGATGTGACCTCCCCGGACACCGCCCTCATCTCGATGCGTAACACCTGGGCTGCCTACATGATCAACTTCAACACCGGGAAGGTCGAGTGGGCGCTCGGGGGGAAGCGCTCGAGCTTCAAGTTCGGTCCGCGGGCCGCATTCGAATGGCAGCACGACGTCGCGCTGGGACCGCAGTCCACCGTCACGCTGTTCGACGACCACTGCTGCCAAATCTCCGGGGCGGGCACATTCCTCTCGGCGACCGGGCCCTCGCGGGGCGTGATCCTGAAGCTCGACCGTTCCGCTGGCACGGCGACGCTGGTGGCGGAGTACGGGTTGGGCAAGAGCGTCGACGCCGACTACATGGGCGACACGCAGTCGCTGCCGAACGGCAACGTGTTCGTCGGATGGGGATCGGAGCCCAATTTCTCGGAGTACAGCGCCACGGGCCAGCTGCTGCTGGACGCGACATTTCCTCATCCCGACGAGAGCTACCGGACGAACCTCGCGCCGTGGACCGCACGCCCGCTCGATCCCCCGAGCGGCGCCGCACGGCGGCACGGGTCGGACACGACCGTGTACGCCTCCTGGAATGGGGCCACCGGCGTCAGCTCATGGAAGGTCTTTGGGCGCACCAGCAGCGGTGCGATGGCGCTCGTAGCGTGGTACGACAGGGGGGGATTCGAGACCGCGATGCCCGTACCTAGCGGCTACACCTCCTTCAAGCTCCAGGCGCTCGACGCTTCTAGGCACGTGATCGGAACCTCGGCGCAGTTCAGTCGCAGCGGCTGACCGGCTGACGCCCGGCCGTCAGAGCCCACACCAGCCAGCGGGTGCTAGGTCCCGGCCGCCACGCCGTTCATCACCAGATCGACGACCCCATTTTGAGCTCGCGTGGCGGCCCAGCCGTGCTCCAGACGCAGGTGCGCATACGTGTGACAAACGGCGTTGAAAAGCAGCGTCGCCGTCTCATCCGGATCGCGCGGTGCCAATGAACCGTCGTTGGCGCCGTCCAGCAGTAGACGCTCGAGCGGCTCGACGAACACCGTGCGGGTCAGGCGCGCGGGCCCCGGATCGTGGTAGATCTGGTCTCGGACGGTGGCCGACAGTGTCCCCAGCGTCGCCTGGTTGTCCTCGGTCACGGCGCACAGCGCCTCGATCGCTCGGCGCAGCCGCTCGTATCCGGTTCCCTTCGAGACCAGCGCGGGCCATAGTGCCTCGCGGTAGTCGCGTTCCAGACGCCGGCCGATGGCGCCCACGATGTCGGTCTTGGATAGCCCCCGGCGGTGCAATGTCATGCGCGAGACGCCAGCCGCCGCCGAGATCCGCTCCAGCGTCGCCGCCCCGAGCCCGTCGCTTGCCATCACGTGCCGGGCGGCCTCGACGATATGTGCGGGGACCTCGGGTGCGTCTGGCTGCTCGTCGCTCACGTGGGCCAGGGCGTTCGCGGTAGCTCACCCGGGGTGGCCCGTTCGCGCGCCCTCACGCGGGATTCACGGCGCGGAAGCGCATCGAGCGCTCGCCGCGCTCCACCTCGACGCGCCGCAGCCCCGCAGCTTCGAGCCGTCCTGGGAGCTCATCGGGATCGATCAGGTTGAGCGTGTCGCCCACGTGGATCATCTTGAACAGCAGGCCGTTGCCGATGCTGTCGGTGCCCGCGAACATCCCCCCGGGCCGCAGCACGCGAGCTACCTCGGCGAACGCTCGGTCCTGCTGTGCGAATGACGGAATGTGGTGGAGCATCGTGAAGCACACCACGGCGGAGAACCGACCCTTCTCGAAGGGCAACTGCGTCGCATCGCCCTCCGTCACCGTGACCGCGTCGCCGAGCTCTGAGCGCAGACGCCGGCAGTAGCGCTCCTCGAGCTCGACGACGCTCAGGCGCACGCCGCGGCGCGCCAGGAGCCGCGTGGTCGCCCCGAATCCGGGACCGATTTCCAGGACGTCGTCGCCCAGCTCAACCTTTTCCAGCCCCCAGGGCACGACCTCGCGTTCAACGCGCCGGGACCACCAGCCTGAAGCACAGAGCACGTTGTGTGCCAGATTCACTGGTACGGCAGCGTATCATCGATGTGACGTATCTGTCACGCTCGCTATGGCTAGTGCCGCGGCTCCCTCTTCTCGGCCCACGAAGCCCATGCCCTCTCCTCGCGTGGCCTTGACGCTCACCCGATCATGCGGCAGCCCGAGCGCCGCGGCCAGCGTGGCCCGCATCTCCTCGCGGGCGGGCGCCATCTGTGGCCGCTCGATGACCACCGTCACATCGACGTTCTCCACGCCGAATCCTCGGGTCTCAAGCAGCTCGACCGCCGTCTCCAGGAGCTCGACCGAGCGCGCGTCGCGGTAGCGCTCATCGTCGTCTGGGAAGTGCTGGCCGATGTCCCCCAGGGCCGCAGCCCCGAGCAGCGCATCGATGATCGCGTGGGTCACCACGTCCGCGTCCGAGTGCCCCTCTAGCCCCCGCTCAGCAGGGAACTCGACGCCGCCTAGCACCAGCCGCCGGCCGGCGGCAAAGCGGTGACAGTCGTAGCCAATCCCCGTCCTGCTCATCGGCGCTCGCTTCCGGTTTTGCTCATCGGCGCTCGCTTCCGGTTTTGCTCATCGCGCGGAGAGAAGCAGCTCGGCGAGCTTCAGATCCGTCGGCGTGGTGATCTTGAAGTTCGGTTGCCCGGAATCGAGCACGCGCACAACGCCGCCGCGCTGTTCGATCAACCAGGCGTCGTCGGTCGCCCGCTCCAGCAGCGCGTCATCGGCGAGCGCCTCCTCCAGCGCCGCGCGGCGAAAGACCTGCGGCGTCTGAATAGCCCAAAGCGACGAGCGCTCGAGCGTACGCGTGACCCGAGGACCGCGGGCCTCTTTGATCGTGTCGGGGACTGGCACCGCCGCGATCACTGCGTCCGCGTGCGTGCGCTCGAGCTCGACCAGCGCTCGCTTAAACAACTCCGCGGTGGCCAAGGGCCGCGCCGCGTCGTGGACCACGACCGGGTCTCCTGGACCAGCAGCACCGAGGGCGGCGCGCACCGAATGCGAGCGCACCGCGCCGCCGGCCACGGCGATTGTTCCAGCCGGCGCACCGTCGAGCTCGCCCGCGGGCAGCGCCACAACGATCTTCCCCACCACCCCGCTCAACGCGCTGACGCTCCAATCCAGCATCGGCCTCCCCGCCAGTGTGACGAGCGCCTTGGGCCGGTCCAACCCAAGGCGCTCGCCCCGTCCCGCGGCCACGATCAACGCGACCGCCATCGCCGTCGCTATTCGGCCGCGACCGCGACCTTGCCGCTCGCCAGCTTGCCGTTCGCCACCTTGCCGTGGGCGACCTTGCCGTTCGACTGTGGCGACTCGATCAGCAGCGAGTCGAGATGCTCCTCGACCTGGGACTCGGTCATCTCCAGCGCGTACATCAGCTCGGAGGCCAGAATCTTGCGTGCACGCGTGAACATCTGCTTCTCACCGGTCGAAAGGCCCTTCTGGGCCTCGCGGATCGCCAGGTTGCGCACAACTTCCGCCAGCTCGTAGATGTCGCCGGTCTTGATCTTGTCGCGGTTGTACTTGAAGCGGCGATTCCAGTTCTTGGGCATCTCCGAGCATTCGTCCTGCAGCACGCCCAGCACCTTCTTGACGGTCTCCTCGTCGATCACCCGCCGCAGCCCGGCCAGGGCGGCGTTCTCGGTCGGGACCATGACCGTCATGTCGTTGTGCAGGATCTTGATGGTCAGGTACTCCCGGCGTTCGCCCAGAACCTCTTTCTGCTCCTTGCGGACTACCTTGCCGGCTCCGTGATGCGGGTACACGACGCTGTCGCCCAGCTCGAACTCCACGTGTGCGACGGATACGACGCTTTCAAGATCTTCCACGTGCTCTTCCATTAGCTCGCTGATGGTGTCCTCCTCTTTTCGGCCAGCGCGAAGCGTGGCCCCGGTTGATTTCTAAGTCTGCAGGTACCGGTCCACGAGGTTGATCTCCTGCTGTCGGCGAAGGCCCTCGCGAATGTCCTTCGCCCGTATCTCGCCGACCCCGTCGACGGTCTCCAATTCGCCGTCGGTGGCGGCCAGTAGCTCCTCCAGGCCCCCGAACTCCCCGACGATCCGCTCGACCACCAGCTTCGGCAGCCGCGGTATGCGTCCCAGAATGCGAATCCCCCGCGGCGTCACGGGGTAGTCGAGCGTGTTGAGCTTGCGATCGAAGCCGAGCAGCTCGGCCAGCCGCCCGAAGTCCAGAAGGTCTTGATGGGGAAGCCGGACCAGCTGGTCGAAGGCGATCGCGTAAGTTTCGTCGGAGTCGTCGACCAGGTAGTCGTGGACCAGCGCTGACTTGTCGGCCGAAACGCCGACCATCGTTTCGTCGAGTTGCATCTCGATCAGCCTGCCCTCCGAGCCGAGCTCGACGATGTAGCGCTCGATCTCCACCGCCATCCTCGTCATCAGCTCCGCCCGCTGCAAGACGGTCAGCACGTCGTGCAGCGTGACGCCGCCCTCGAACTCCAGCGCGGTCAGCCGGGTCGAGACCTGATCGAGGCGACTGCGGTACTTATCCAGTGTGGCCAGCCCCTGATTTGCCTTGGCCAGCACGACCGGGATGTCCTCCAGGATGTACTTCAGCCCGTCGACGAACAGCGAAACCACCTGCCGGCGCTCGGAGATCGCAACCACCAGTGAGCGGGTCTGCTTGGCCACGCGGGCCGCCGTTCGGTGGCGCGTCCCGGTCTCCAGCGTGTGGATCGTGGGATCGGGCGTGAGCTGGACATTTATGTGGACGATCTTGGTGGCGTTGGCGTTCAACACGATCGCGCCGTCCATCTTCGCCAGCTCGTAGAGAAACGCCGGCGAGTAATCGAGCTCGAGCCGGATGCCGCCCGAGAACATGAAGGCCAGCTCATCGGGATCTCCGATCACGATCAGCCCGCCCGTGCGGGCGTGGAGGATGTGATCGAGCCCCTCCCGCAGCGACGTCCCAGGCGCCACCATCTCCAGCGCCCGCACCAGCCGGGACGTCTGTCGAGTCTCGAGCTCTTCTGCGAGCTCATCCCCGGAACGCGGCGCCATGAAGGCCGATTTTACGGGATGAACGCGGCTCTACGCGGCGCGAGCGGTCCGTCGCTCGGTCCCCATCACGCCCTGCAGCGCCTCCCCGAGCGTGGCGAACAGCTCGGGCTCGGCCACCGGCGCAAGGCCGAACTTCTGGGCCTCGACCCGTCGGCGATCGGCGTGGGCGACGGTTCTGAGCTCGCCCGTCAGGCCGAGCTCGCCGAAGCACGCCAGCGGCGCCGAGGAGCCCGCAGACGAGAGCGTGACGCGCCGCACCGCGCTGGCCACCGCCAGTGCCACGGCCAGATCAGCCCCCGGCTCCTCCACGCGCACGCCGCCGACCACGTTTACGAACACGTCAGCGGCGCCTAGCCCGATCCCGGCGTGCCTAGCGAGCACGGCCAGTACCAGCGCCAGGCGGTTTCGCTCAAGCCCCGCGACCACCCGCCGCGGCGGCACGAGCTCGGACGAGGACACCAGCGCCTGGACCTCAACCAGCAGCGGCCTGGTTCCCTCCATCGCGCACAGCACGACGCTTCCCGCGGCGCGTGTGGCCTCGCCAACGAACCGTGCCGAGGCGTCCAGCACCTCGACCAGGCCGTGGTCTTGCATCTCGAACACGCCGACTTCGTCGGTAGAGCCGAAGCGGTTCTTGATCGCGCGCACCGTGCGGTAGGTCCGCTCGCGCTCGCCCTCGAACTGCAGCACGCAGTCGACGATGTGCTCAAGGACACGCGGACCGGCCAGCGCCCCGTCCTTGGTCACGTGGCCCACGATCATCACCGCCATCCCCAGCCCCTTGGCCAGGCGCATCACGGTCGAGGCGACCTCCCGCACCTGGGCCACGGATCCAGCCGCGCTCTGGAGCTCGCCGCAGTGGAGCGTCTGCACGGAGTCGATCACGCAGACCTCTGGCCGCTCCTGCTCGAGCGTCGCCAGCACGGCATCAAGATCTGTCTCGGCTATCACCGGAATCCGCAGCGCAGCGCCGCCCGTTAGCCGCTCTGCCCGGAGCCGGATCTGGGCGGCGGACTCCTCCGCCGAGACGTAGAGCGTGCGCCGCCCCGCGGCGCCGAGATTGGCCAGGGCCATGGTCGTCAAGGTCGACTTTCCGATCCCCGGCGTGCCGCCGATCAGAACCAGCGAGCCCGGCACGAGGCCGCCGCCGAGCACGTTGTCCAGCTCGCCGATGCCCGTGGCCAGCCGCTGTTGCTCGCGCGCCTCAAGTTGTCCCAGCTCGACCGGGACCAGCGGGCGAACCCCCCGTCGGCTCGCGCCCTGCCCCCGCTCGCCGCGATCGACGACACGCTCCTCGACGAGCGTGTTCCACTCTCCGCAGCCGGGGCACTGACCGGACCAACGGGCCGAGCGGTGACCGCAGGCCGAGCAGACGTGAGCGGTCGAAGCGCGTGCCATGGCCTGCTGCAGGCTAGAGCGGGCCCCCGACGCCAAGACCCTGCGTCACGAAGTTGTTGCGAAGCCGCCACGCTCCGGGCAACAAAGCGGTCAAAAAGAACCCCGCGTCGACACCCCGGCTGATCCGTGACCGTTCATGGCCGGTATGCGGGCATAAACCACCCCACCCTGGCCAGCACTTCCAGGTGTGGTGCCTTGGCCATGCCGCACAGCAGCGGCCACAGGAGCACGGCGTGGTCGCCGGCGCCGACACCCAGCCGCAGATGCCCGTCGGTCAACCGCACGTCCTCACCGATCACGCTGATGTCCGCCATCAGGGCCACGGCCAACCCGGCCCCCACCGCCGTGCCGTTGATCGCCGAGACGATCGGGGTATCGCAGTCGATCATGCTCTCCACCAGCTCAGCGGCCTCGCCGGCCATCGCCACCACGCGCTTATACGACCCCGCCATCCGCTCGATCATCTCCAGATCGCCGCCGGCCGAGAAGGCGCGGCCGGCGCCGGTCACGACTGCCACAGAAACCTCGCCATCTCGCGCCACGTCGCGCCAGACCCGCGACAGCTCGGCGTGCATGACCTCGTCCGTGGCGTTGAGGCGCTCGGGGCGGTCGATCGTGATCAGCAGCACGCCGTGCGCCCGACGCGCGAAGCGCAGCTGTAGATAACCGTCGTAGGGCATCCGCGAACGCTACAAGGCGTCCTCTCGGGATGGGCGGGCGCGCCTCTCGGGATGGGCGTGCGCGCCGCGGGCGCGCACGCCACACCCCCCTCAGCCGATCGTGATCTGCTTGCGCACGGTCACGGTCCGCGCGCCTCGGCGCTCCTGCAGCGCCAGCGTGTACCGCCCTGCCGGCATCGCCCGCAGCCTCCCCAGCATTAGCTCCGAACGCCCCCCGCCCAGTGCGAGCCTCGCACCGTCCGCATACTCGAGCCCCCGGCGCCACAGTGCTACCTGCTGCAAGCCGGCACCGGTCAGGGTGATGGTTCCAGACAGCAGCCGGCCCGAGCACCTCTGCTGTGTGACGGCCACGCGTTTGCCATTGCGGCGCACGTGCGTGGTCACGGTCCTACAGACCACCAACTCCATCCCGCCCGGCGTACCCGCCGGTCCCTGAGCACCCGCGGCACCCGTCGCCCCCGTCGATCCCTGCGGCCCGGCCGGACCCTGCGCCCCGGTCGTACCGATCCCCGTCGTGCCCTGGGGACCCGCCGGCCCCGCGGGACCCGCGGGACCCGTCGGCCCCGTCGGCCCGGTCGGCAAGGACCCCCCCGTTCCCGACAAGCTCACCGTTGCCGGGCTGGCGGGATCGTTGGACAGGACATCGAGCATCGCCGTCCGCGCCCCCGACGCCTGCGGGGCGAAGCGCAGGCTCGCCGTGCAGCTCTGACCCGACGCCAGCGGCGTCCGGCAGTCATCCGAGCCAACGAAGAAGTCGGCGGGATCGGCGCCGGTGAACGTGAACCCCGACACGTCCAGCACCGTTCCGCTGGGCCCGTTGTTGGTGATCGTGACCGTCTGCGGCGCGCTCACCGTCGCCTGAGGCTGAGTGCCGAACGGAAGGCCGCTGGGTGAGAGGCCGGCGACCGGTCCCTGCACATAGGTCCTGAACGCGAAGTCGTACGAGGGAGCGGACGTCCACGTCGTGGGCGGCGACGCACTGTCGTAATACGGGTCCCCGCCGGGGTAGTCATTGCTCGAGGCGTAATACCATTTGTAGAAGTCCGAGCCGCTGGCGTAGGCGACGATCGCGTACTGGCTCCCGGCGCTGACGAACGGCGCCGCCGAGAAGTCGGCCTCGACCCAGCCGCCGGGGCTGCTGCTCACCGCCCCCGGCGCGATCGTCGTCGTGGCCAGGACCGTCGAGCCGGGGGCGCCCGAGCTCGTGTCTGTGATCTGCACGGTCAGGGGGTCGCTGTTCGACGACGTGTTGTTGGCGACGTACAGCTGGACGCGATCGAGCGCGCCCGAGAGCCCCGCCGTGAACGTCTGCGCGACGCTCTGGGGCCCGTAGTTGGCCGAGGAGGGTCCGATAATCGCTAGAGCGGCCCCCGACGTGTCAGTCTGCGACTGGTCCAGCGTGTCGGCCTGGGCGGCCGCCACCTGAGCCCCCAGCAGCAGGATCGCCGCGGCGCCAAAGATCAGCGCCAGGCGCGCGCACAACGTTTTCATAGGGACCCCCTGGTCGACTCGATTCAAGGCGTGCCCCGATCCCTACGCCCCGCTATATCGTTTGTAGCAGCTTTCACGTCCGCGGCCCCGCCGCAAACGCCCCTACACCCCGAAAACCCGCTCCAGCACTCTCGCCACACCGGCCTCGTCGTTCGACGCCGTGACCTCGTCCGCGGCGGCCAGCACCTCCGGGTGGGCGTTGGCCACGGCGACCGCGTATCCGGCCCAGGACAGCATCGGCAGGTCGTTGGGCATGTCGCCGAACGCCATCACCTCGTCCGGCCCAATGCCTCGCCGGGCGCAGAATTCGGCCAGCGCCGTGGCCTTGCTCACGCCGGCGGCGGCGATCTCCAGCAGGGCGTCGGCCGAGTTCGAGTGCGATAGCTCGCATGCGTCGCCCACCACCTCCCGGGCCCGCGCCAGCAGCGCATCGGCGCTCAGCTCGTCGTGGCGCAGCAGCAGCTTGACCGCCGGCTCGTTGACCAGCGTCTCGATGTCGTCCACCACCGTGCCGGGAGGCACCGGCCAGCGCGGCTCGTAGCCGGGCTCGTGCGCGAACTCATCGGTGCGCTCGACCGCCCAGCTGCCTCCCGGCAGCGCCGACTGCAGGCGCCCCACGACGTCGCGCAGCACAGCGGGCTCGAGCGCCACGGTCTGGAGCACCGACTCGGAGTGCAGGTCCCAGATGACGCCTCCGTTGGCGCAGATCGCCACGCCGTGGTGTCCCATGGCCTTGGCGATCGGCCGCATCCAGCGCGTCGGGCGGGCCGTGCAGAGCACGAGCGCGGTTCCGGCCTCCTCGACGGCCGCGAGCGCTCGCCGCGAGCGCTCATCGACCGTGCCGTCGGAGCGCAGCAGCGTGCCGTCGAGGTCCGACGCCACCAACGCCGGGCGCGCCGCCCCCGGCGCGCGCGGACTACTCGCCGTCCTGGGGCTGCTCAGTGCCGTCGGGATCTTCGGCAGCCGGGTCCTCGTCGCCGCCGCCCTCGGCGCCGACACCGACCGGGGCCGGCTTGGGCTTTGGCGCGACCACCGTCAGCTTGACCTCGTCTTCCACGCTCCGCTCGGCGCCGTCCGCCCCCGGCGGAGCCTCGGGAGCGTCGACGACCACGGTCGAGCCGGAGTCCACCTGCTCGCGCAGCACGAAGTCCGCCAGCGGATCCTCGATGTAGCGCTGGATCGCGCGCCGCAGCGGCCGCGCGCCCATCGCCGGATCCCAGCCCTTGTCCACCAGCAGATCCTTGGCTCCCTCGGAGAGCTCCAGCAGCAGCTCGCGCTCGGCCATCGTCTCCCGGATCCGCGAGAGCAGCAGCTCGACGATCTCCTTGATCTCGTCCTTGCTCAGCTTGTGGAAGACGATCACCTCGTCGATCCGGTTGAGGAACTCGGGCCGGAAGACCTTCTTGAGCTCGCCCATGATCCGGTTCTTCATGTCGTCGTAGGTCAGGCCGGTCTCGTCGTCGGAGACCGCGAAGCCCAACGGCGTGTTGCGGGAGATCTCCGCCGCGCCGATGTTCGAGGTCATGATCACGATGCAGTGGCGGAAGTCGACAGTCCGGCCCTGGGCGTCCGTCAGCCTGCCGTCCTCCAGGATCTGCAGCAGGATGTTGAACACATCGGGGTGGGCCTTCTCGATCTCGTCGAGCAGCAGCACGCTGTAGGGCTTGCGTCGTACGGCCTCGGTCAGCTGTCCGCCCTCGTCGTAGCCGATGTAGCCAGGCGGCGAGCCCACGAGCCGGGAGACGGCGTGCTTCTCCATGTACTCGGACATGTCGATCCGCACCATCGTGTCCTCGTCGCCGAACAGGAACTCGGCCAGCGTGCGCGCCAGCTCGGTCTTGCCCACGCCCGAGGGGCCGAGGAAGATGAATGAGCCCGTGGGGCGCTTCGGGTCCTTCAACCCCGCCCGGCTGCGCCGAATGGCCTTTGAAACGACCTCGACCGCCGGGTGCTGACCGATTACGCGCTTGTGCAGCTCGTCCTCCATCCGCATCAGCTTTGCGGTCTCGGCCTCGGTCAGCTTGAACACCGGGATGCCCGTCCACATCGAGACGATGTCGGCGATCTCCTCCTCGCCGATCGCCGGGCGCTCGGTCGATTCGCCGGCCTCCCACTGCTCGGCCAGTTCACGCTTCTGCTGGGTCAGCCGGCGCTCCTCGTCGCGCAGGTTGGCGGCCTTCTCGAACTCCTGGTTCTCGATCGCCTCCTCTTTGGAGCGCCGCGTCTGCTCGATCTGCTCCTCGAGCTCGCGGTACACGGGCGGCGAGGTCATCGACTTGATCCGCATCCTGGAGGCCGCCTCGTCGATCAGGTCGATCGCCTTGTCGGGCAGGAAGCGGTCCGATATGTAGCGATCGGCCAGGTCGGCGGCCGCGTCCAGCGCCTCGTCAGTGATGTTGACCTTGTGGTGTGACTCGTAGCGGTCGCGCAGGCCCTTGAGGATCTGCACCGTCTCCTCGGTGGAGGGCTGATCGACGGTGATCTTCTGGAAGCGCCGCTCGAGCGCCGAGTCGCGCTCCAGGTACTTGCGGTACTCCTCGAGCGTCGTCGCGCCGACGGTCTGAAGCTCGCCCCGCGCCAGCGCGGGCTTGAGGATCGAGGCCGCGTCGATCGCGCCCTCGGCCGCCCCGGCGCCGACCAGGTTGTGCAGCTCGTCGATGAACAGGATGATGTCGCCGCGCTGGGTGATCTCCTTCATCACCTTCTTCAGGCGCTCCTCAAATTCTCCGCGGTACTTCGATCCCGCCACCAGCGCGGCCAGATCGAGCGTGTAGATCTGCTTGCCCTTCAGCAGCTCGGGGACGTCGGCGTTCGTGATGCGCTGCGCCAGTCCCTCGACCACGGCGGTCTTGCCGACGCCGGGCTCGCCGACCAGCACCGGGTTGTTCTTCGTGCGCCGGGACAAAATTTGCATGATCCGCTCGATCTCAGTCTCGCGGCCGACGACCGGGTCGAGCTTGCTCTCCGAGGCCAGCTTCGTCAGGTTGCGACCGAACTGGTCGAGCAGCTTGGACGATTTCTTGCCCTCGGATGCGCCCGGGCCGGCGCCGGCCGAGGCGCCGGAGCGCTGGCGGCTGCCGGGCCCCGACAGCATGCGGATGACCTCGTTGCGGATCTTCTCCGAGTCCGCGTCGAAGTCCAGCAGGATGCGGGCCGCGACGCCCTCGTTCTCGCGCACCAGCCCGAGCAGGATGTGCTCCGTGCCGATGTAGTTGTGACCCAGGCTGAGCGCCTCTCGCAGCGCGAGCTCGAGCACCTTCTTGGCACGCGGCGTAAACGGGATCTGACCGGAGGTCACCTCCTCGCCCGAGCCGACGATCCGTACGACCTGCGCGCGGACGCGCTCCACCGTAATGTCGAGCGACTCAAGCACACGGGCGGCGAGGCCCTCCTCCTCGCGGAGCAGTCCCAGCAGGATGTGCTCGGTGCCGATGTAGTTGTGCTTCAGGGTCCTGGCCTCCTCCTGGGCGAGGACGACCACCTGACGGGCTCGCTCTGTGAATCGCTCAAACATGACTTCTCGTCTCTGAGGGGCTAATTGATGGCGATGATAGAAGGCGGGGTACGCGGGGATGCCGACTAGCCCGTTCCACCCTTCCTATTCCGCCGCCGCGGCGAATTTGGATCAGTGGGGCCGGGTTCGTTCGGGCCATAGCCCAGTCTACCAACAGGTATCTCGGACTCCGCCGGGCTGGTTGTGTGCCAACGGTCACTCAATATGGAGGGGTCGGCACATGTGCCGACCCCCGGCCCGGCTCATGAGCCGGGCCGCCGGGGCGATCATGATCGCCCCGGAACAGCCGATAACCGCTTCCGGCTTCTGGCCACGGGCCGGCATCCCGCCCGCCCCCTAGTCCCGCATCGCCGGGAACAGCACCACCTCGCGGATCGAGCGCCTGCCGGTGAGCACCATCACCAGCCGGTCGATTCCAACCCCGATCCCGCCGGTGGGGGGCATGCCCTGCTCCAGCGCCCGCAGGAACGCCTCGTCGGGCGGTTGGCCGGCCGCTTGAAACCGGACTCGCTGCTCGTCGGGATCGTTGAGCTCCGAGAACGCATTGGCGATCTCCATCCCGCCCGCGTATGCCTCGAAGCGCTCGACCAGCCCCGGCTCCGAGCGATGCGCCTTGGCGAACGGGGACAGCTCGACCGGGTAGTCGAGCAGCAGCGTCGGCTCGCTCAGCGTCGGCTCGACGTGCTTGGAGACGAGCTCATCGACGAGCTGCGGCCAGCTCTGATCAGCCGGCGCCTGGAGTCCGCGCGAGCGCATCTCGGCCGACAGCGCGCGCGCGTCGCGGAGCGCCAGAATGTCGATCCCGGTTCGGGACTCGATCGCCTGGCGCAACGTCTCGCGCCGCCACGGCCCCTCGAGCCCCAGTGCGCTCATCAGCCGCTCGAACCGATCGGCCACCGCAAGGTAGTCGGAGTAGGCCTCATACCACTCGAGCATCGTGAACTCGGGGTTGTGCTTCGGGGACAGACCCTCGTTGCGAAAGTCCTTGCCCAGCTCGTAGACCCGCTCGAGGCCGCCGACGATCAGCCGCTTCAGATAGAGCTCGGTGGCGATGCGGAGGAACAGATCGCGGTTCAGCGCGTTGTGATGGGTGACGAACGGTCGCGCCAGCGCGCCCCCGTACACGGGCTGGAGCACCGGCGTCTCGACCTCGATGAACCCCTCGCCGTCCAAGAACCGCCGCATCGTGGCGATCACCCGGGCCCGGGTGACGAACAGCTCCCGGACTTCCTCGTTGGCGATCAGGTCGAGCTCGCGGTGGCGAAAGCGTGTCTCGACATCCTGCAGCCCGTGGTGCTTCTCCGGCGGCGGGCGCAGCGACTTGGCCAGCAACGTGAACGACATGACGCGCAGCGTCAGCTCGCCGCGCCGAGAGCGGAAGGCGATCCCATCGACGCCGATCAGGTCGCCCAGGTCGAGGCTCAGCAGCCGCTCGAGCCCCTGTTCGGAGAGCTCATCGACGCGGGCCTGAAGCTGGATCCGCTCCGAGCGATCGACGAGGTCGAGGAAGGCCATCCTTCCCTGTCCGCGGCGCGCCGCGAGCCTTCCGGCCACGCGGTGCGAGACCTCGCTCTCCTGGCCCGCTTGGAGGCTCTCGTGGGCCCGGCGGACCGTGGCGATCGCCTCCACGCCGGCGAACGCGTGCGGGAACGGCTCGACGCCCGCGGCCCGCAGCGATTCGAGTTTGCGCCGGCGCGCCGCTAGGAGCTCTGAGGCGCCGGAGTCGTCGGACACGCTTCAGTGGCCGCTGACGGGCTCACTTGCCGATGTCGATCTTCGTGATCTTGAGGCGGCGTTCGCCCTTGGGCGTCGTGAACGCGACCTCTTCGCCGCGCTTGCGGCCCAGGAGCGCCTTGCCCACGGGCGATTCGTTGGACAGCCTCATCTCGGTCGGGTTGGCCTCCGCCGAGCCCACGATCGTGTACTTGGTCGATTTGCCGCCCTGCTCCTTGACATGGACGATCGAGCCGACGCGGACCACGTCGGTCCCGAGGTCTGAGGAATCGACCACCGTCGCCGAGCGGAGTTTCTCCTCTAGTGCGGCGATCCTGGCTTCCAGCATCGCCTGCTCGTTCTTGGCGTCGTCGTACTCGGCGTTTTCGGAAATGTCCCCGAACTCCCGTGCTTCCTTGATGCGTTGGGCCACCTCGCGGCGGCGGGTCGTCGACAGATGGTCGAGCTCGGCCTTGAGGTTGGACAGACCTTCGGGGGTGAGAATTACATCCTTGGGCATTTGACTGGAACTCTCGTGTTGGGGCTCCGGACGAAAAAGTTCCCGCACTCGGGGCGGGAACTGACACGCTTACCGGCTCGCGTGGGCGGGCAAGTATAGAGCGTGAGCTGAGCGCTTCGGGGACGATTTGCCAGCCGCCCCGGATCACCGATCAGCCGCTGTGGCAGCCGCCGTCGTAGCGGCGGTTATACCCCCAAGCCAGGGCACACCAGCTCGCGTGGTAGACGCCTTGATCGACGAGCGCGCTATCCCAGCCGTCGCTGGGGGTGGCCTGTAGCTCGTACCAGAACAGGTGGGACACATTGGGGCTGTCGCGCAGCAGCTGCCAATCCCATGCGGCGGCGGCATCCTGCCACCCTTGGTAGTGGTGGCCGTTGTAGGCGACAGGATTCCCCGCCTCGGTCACCCAGATGTCTCTGGTCGGATAGTTCCAGTACCAAACCTGATTCCAGAAGTTCGCGGTCTCTTGGGTCGAGCAGTTGTGCTGGTTGCCCTGCTGACATGCCTGCTTGGGCGAGGACCGAAGCCACGGGATGTCGTGCGAGGATTGCGGCGGGCGGCAGCCGCCGCGCGAGCTGCAGGTGACGTCGTCGTAGTCGTGAAACGACCAGGAGCCGGCGGCGAGTGCATAGCCGTCGAGGCTCATGCCGCCCCCGGGAATCGGACCCAGCGCGTCGCCGTATCGCAGGTAGCACATGTATCGCCAGGCGAACGTCGTACTCGATGAGCAGTTGCCGTTCTGCGCGGCAGGCCTGTAGTCGGCGGACTGAAACGCCCCCGCGATCACCTTTAGCCTCGCCCCGGCGTCTTTGAATCCTTGCAGGACGTCGGCAAAATAACGGGCTGCGCAGTCGGCGGGGTCGGTCGCCAACGGGCTGCACGTCCCATAGCGCCAGTCCGTGGCGTCGCAGGCCGGTTGACAAAGCCCGTTGTGCAATGCGGAGGTGCCAAGGTTGTCGGGCTCGTTGTAGGCCTCCACCGGGATGCCGGACTCATAGACGCGATAGCCCCACTTGTTGGATCGCAGCAGTTGGGCAAGCGCGTAGGCGCCGCACACGAGCTGAGCGTCGGTCGGGTTTCCGGGGAGGTTCCATACTGAAAGGCCGCTGTCCCACGCCTGGCCGCTGTAGTTGAAGACCCCGGTCGCGTTGGCGCCTGCCGCGTCACGCCACGTTCGGCTTGTCTGGTCGTAGAGGTAGGGGTCGGGGGCGAGAGCCAGCAGCGGCCTGTAACCGGCCTGCTCGAGCTCATGCATGGACAAGATCAGGTTGTGGGCGACGTAGCCGTAGTGCTCCGGTCTGGTGCATGCGCCGTCGGCACGGGCGGTGCCCGCCGTCTCCCACGGCACGATGAGCCTGACGTAGCGCGCGTGAATGCCGGACAGGACCGCGCCGAAAGGAAAGTAGGCAAAGCTCGCCGGAGTGCACGCGGGCGGCCCGCAGTAGTTATCGAGCACGTCGTTGGAGGACTGCGCGGCGTTCGCCACGGCAAAGCCGGTGTCGCTTGCCAGCGCTGTCGCCGCACCCGCCGACAGGCCGACACCGAGGATCAGCGCGCACAGCACCATGCACCGCCCTCTGCGTCGCCGGGTGATGGCGCGTGCACCGCGCACGGCGGAAGACGCTACTACCGCGCGGGCAAGGCGGGCGCCGCCTCGCGACGGTCCGCCGGAAAGCCCCGCCCCGCAACGGTGCGCTCGCCCTGCACCGCGCTCCGCAGCAGCTCGCGCGCCGACTCGATGCCCGGAGCCGTCTGTAGCGCCTGGAGCAGCCGACGGCCGTCGCGGCCCTCGACGGCTCCCAACCGCTCCAAATACCAGGGATAGAACTTGCGCAGATAGCGCCCCGCGCGCTCCTCGCCGAGGTGGTCGATCGCCTTTGCGATCACCCAGTCGAGCTCCTCCAGGATCTCCTCCGCGCTGGGATCCTCGCGCTCAGAGCCCTCCGCCAGCAGCGCCCGGAAGAGCCAGGGGTTTCCCAGCGACCCGCGGGCCAGCAGGACCGCCGCCGCGCCGGTCCGCTCAAACGCGGTGCGTGCCTGGCCAGCCGTTCGCAGCCCTCCCGAGACGAGCACGGGGGCGGGCAGCTCGTCGACCAACGTGCGCACGAGCTCGTAGTCGGGCGCCCCGGTGTGCCGCTGCGAGGCGTGGCGGGGGTGCATGGCGATGCCCGCCACGCCACCGTCGAGAACCAGCCGGCGGGCCAGCTCTACGCCGCTGTTCTCACCAGGGCGCTGGCCGCTGCGCAGCTTGACCGTCACCGGCAGGCCGCTGCCCCGGGCCGCCGCCCGGGCCAGGGCCAGTGCTCTCTGCGGCTCGTCGAGCAGGGCGACCCCGGCGCCGGTCTTGCACACCTTGGGCACGGGGCAGCCCATGTTCAAGTCGATCAAATCGGCGCCGGCTGCGGCCACGCGCTCGGCAGCCGAGGCCATCACCTCCGGGTCGTGCCCGAAGAGCTGGATCGAAACCGGATGCTCGTCGGGATGGACCCGGAGCAGCTCGCGGCAGGTGCGCTCGTTGCGATAGTGCACGGCGAAGCTCGAGACCATCTCGGAGACCACCAAGCCGGCCCCGTAGCGCTTGGCCTGAAGGCGCACGAACCAGTTGCCGATGCCGGCCAGCGGCGCCAGGACGACCCGATTGGCGACCGGCACCGTCCCCAGCGTCCAGGAGTCGCTCAGCGTGTGCTGCATCGCTTTCATGGTACGAATCCCTGGGTGAAGCTAAGAACCGCCGCCACCGACCAGAGAGACGCCCGTCCCGCTCAGATCGAGGAACTCGAGCGGATGCTGAGGCCCTGGGCGGAGATCGTGCTGGACCAGGTGCCCGGGATCGAGTTGTTCGACGCCCACACCCATATCGGCCAGAACGATCCCGACGGCATGAAGCAGCGCCCCGCGGAGCTGCTTGCACGGGCTGGAGATGGCCCATGCCCGAGGAGCATTCGTGTTCCCCATGCACGAGCCGGGCGGCTACGCGGCGGCCAACGACGCGGTGCTGCAGGCGGCGCGTGAATCGGCCGGCATCCTGGTCCCCTTCTGCCGCGTGAACCCCCATGACGGCGCGCTAGCGGAGGCGGAGCGCAGTCTGGCAGCCGGCGCCCGAGGGATCAAGCTTCATCCCCGCGCCGAGCGGTTCACGCTCGACCATCCGGCGGTGCGCTCGCTCGCGGCGCTGGCGCACGAGCGACATCTGCCGATCCTGATCCACGCCGGGCGCGGCATCCCGGCGCTCGGCCTGCACGCAGTGGAGCTGGCCGGGGAGTTCCCCGATGCACGGCTGATCCTGGCGCACGCCGGCATCTGCGATCTGTCCTGGATCTGGCGCGTGGCGCCCGACTACCCCAACCTGCTGTTCGACACGGCCTGGTGGATGCCGGCGGACCTGGCGTCACTGTTCACGCTCGTGCCGCCCGGACAAATCGTGTTCGCCTCCGACTCGCCCTACGGGAACACGCTCATGTCGGCGACCTTCCAGCTGCGGTGGGCGCTCCAGAGCGGGCTGTCGGCCGAGCAGACCCGCTCGGTCTCCTCCGAGCAGGCGCTTCGCATCGCCAGGGGCGAGGACCTCCAGCCCGCCGGACCCGCGGTCGGCGAACACGAGCATGCCGAGCACGTACTGCTGGACCGCCTGTCGGAGTTCCTGATGCTGGGCGCGATCGCCACGATGCGCAAAATCACCGAGACCGGGGCGGAGATGATCGCCCTGGCACGGCTCGCTTGCGACGTCCCCGAGGAGATCGACGACGCGCCTGTGTTCGCGGCCGTACGCCGCCTGATCGACGTCTTCGACCGCATGGCGGAGGCCTTTCCCGACGACCGCCGACGGATCGGGCCGCTGATCTTGGCCGCCACGGTGGCCCGTACTCCAGATGTGCCCGTTCCGGGCGCCGCCCCCGTGGCCGCCGAGCGTCAGTCCTGATTGCGCTGCCAGATCAGGCGCAGGCCGATCAGGGTCAACAGATCGTTCACCTCGTCGATCGTCTCGCGGACGAACGGCACCAGCACCTCGGCCAGGCCGCCGGTGGCGATCACCGTGGTGTCCGAGCCCAGCTCGGCTCGCAGTCGCCGAAGGATCCCGTCCACCTGGGCCGCGAAGCCGAACACGACCCCGCTGCGGATGGCGTCGACCGTCGATTTGCCGATCAAGGCGCGGGGCTCGGCCAGCTCCACCTTGGGTAGCTTCGCGGCCCGGTCGTACAGGGCGTCGATCGAGATCTCCGCGCCGGGCGTGATGATCCCGCCCAGGTACTCGCCGGCGGCCGAGACGACGTCGTAGGTGATGGCGGTGCCGAAGTCCACGACGACGCATCCCGTGCCACAGCGCTCGTATGCGGCGACAGCGTTGGCCAAGCGGTCCGCGCCGACTTCGTGCGGGTTGTCGTAGCGGATCGGCATCCCGGTCCGGATCGAGGGGCCCACGACCAGCATCTGCTGATCGAGGTAGAGCTCGGCCATCGAGTGCCATTCCTGCGAGAGCTGCGGCACGGTGGAGGAGACGATCGAGGAGTCGATCTCGGCGAACGTCAGCCCGCGCAGCGCGAGCAGGTTCGAGAGCGCCGCTCCGAGCTCATCGCGGGTGGACTCGCGCACCGTCGCGAAGCGCCAGTGCTCGGTCACCTCCGGCTCGCCGTCGGGAAACACACCGAAGTGTGTCTGCGTGTTGCCGACGTCTACGACCAGCAGCATGACGGCCAATTAAAGCGGCGGCCCGGCGCGACGGACGGCCTGGCCCGCCGGCAGCGACTCGAGCAACTCGGCCAGAGCGCGGCCGTCGGGGAGCGCCAGCTCGGGGTCGAGCTCCAGCAACGGGACCAGCACGAACCGCCGCTCGGCGACCTCCGGGTGCGGCAGCGTCAGGCGTTCGGATCGGTACTCGAGCCCGTCGAGCAGCAGAACGTCGACGTCGATCACGCGCGGGCCGTGCCGGATGCCGCCGTGCTTGCGACCGAGCTCTCGCTCCACCGCCTTGCACGCGTCGAGCAGGTCCTCAGGGCCGAGCTCCGTCTCAACCTGAAGGCACGCATTGAAGAAGTCGGGCTGATCGCTCACCAGCCCGACGGGCTCTGTTTCATACACCGACGAGGAACGCGCCACCCTCACCCCGTGCCCGGGCAGTGCCCGGCCGGCGGCCGTCAAGTGCGCGCGGCGATCCCCGATGTTCGACCCGAGCCCCAGATAGCCGAGGCCCCCCGGGCTCATCCCGTCTCGCGCCAGACCTCGACCGCGACCTCTCCCACCGGCAGCGCCAGCGGCGGCTCGGGCTTTGCCGCCTTGACCCACACCGCATGGGCCCCGTAGCGCCCCAGAAGACGCTCCGCAATCGCCGCGCAGAGCCGCTCCAGCGTCTTGTATGAGCGCTGCTGGGCGACGAGGTTGGCGGCATCGCACACCTCGGCGTAGTCGACCGTGTCCTCCAACCGGTCGGTGACCGTGGCGTCACACTCGCCGACGTCGAGGCGCAGGTCGAGCACCAGTCGCTGGCCCACCTCACGCTCGGCCGCGGTTACGCCGACGTGCGTGAACAGCGAAAGTCCGGTTACCTCGATCGCGACCTCGGGCTCGCTGGCCTCCTCCTCCTCAGCGCCCTCGCCGCCGGCCTCTATGTCGTCGAACTCGTCGCCCTCATCGTCGCGCTCCATGGCCGGCTGACCGTAGCAGCCGTAATTGCCAGGGCGTCCCGGGCTGGGGCCACGTCGTGGACCCGGAACAGGCGCGCGCCGCGCTCGTAAGCCATGACGTTGACGGCCACCGTTCCCGCCACCCTCTTCGAGGGCTCGAAGCGTCCGGTGAGCCGTCCGATGAACGACTTTCGCGATGCGCCCACCATCACCGGACGGCCGATCGCCACGAGCTCGTGCAGACGGCGGAGGAGCTCCAGGTTGTGCTCGCTCGTCTTGCCGAACCCGATCCCCGGATCGAGCACGATCCGTCGCTCCTCGATGCCCTGTGCCACGGCCAGCTGGAGACGCTGCTCGAGAAAGGCTTTGACGTCGTCGACAACGTCCTCGTAGCGCGGGTCCTCCTGCATCGTGCGCGGCTCCCCCAGCATGTGCATCAGGCAGCACGTGGACCCGGAGTCGGCGATCACCGAGGCCATCCGTGGGTCGCCGCGCAGCGCGGTCACGTCGTTGACGAACGTAGCGCCAGCCGCGAGCGCGGCGCCGGCCACCGCGGCCTTCGAGGTGTCGATCGAGATCTGGGCCCCGGTGCCCGCGGAAACCAGGCCCTCGATCACCGGCAGCACCCGCGCGAGCTCCTCGCCCTCGCTCACCGGCAGCGCCCCCGGGCGCGTCGACTCGCCGCCGATGTCGAGGATGGCCGCTCCCTCCGCCGCCAGCTCCACCCCGTGCTCGACCGCCGCCTGGGGGTCCAGATAGCGCCCGCCGTCTGAGAACGAGTCGGGCGTCACGTTGACCACGCCCATCAGGGTGAAGTCAATCGCGGGGTCTAGGGCCCCGCGCCCTCCCCGGTCCGCTGCGCCGCTCATTCCCCCGGCCAGCGCCCATGCTCGGAGAAGTACTCGCGGGCCTGTTCCTCGCGCTCGCGCTCGCGATTGCTCTCCACGCCGATCCGGAACATCCAGTTGATCATCCACACGATCACGGCCACGAGCAGCAGGCTGACGCCGGCCGCGGCCCACGGCGACGACGTCTTGGCCTGGCCGATGCCGATCCCCGCCAGCCCGGCGACGGCGATCCCGACGGGCAACCAGACACGCGTCACGGTCAGCACCGTCTTGGCGAACCGGTTGCCGGAGTTCGACGCTGGCATCGCTCGGACGTTACTGACCCCTCGTCCTGCCCAGAAGCCATAGGCTGCGCGCGTGGGCAGCATCGAGCGGAGCGACACGGGAATCTCGCGCCGCGCGTTGCTGCGCGGCGCCGCCGGTGGCACGGCGCTCCTCTGCGCCGGGGCCCTACCCGCCTGGGCACGACCGGTGCATCACCGATCGCGCCTGCGCCGTCCGGACAGCCTGCCCTTTCCCCATCTCCCCGCCGGGACCCCGTCGATGCACGAGATCCGCCACGTGGTGGTGCTGATCATGGAGAACCACTCGTTCGACAACATGCTGGGCCGGGTGCCGTACGAGCTGCCGAGCCGCCGCGGGCTCGACGGGCTGACGTTCCGCCACGGCCGCAGCGCGAACTTCAACCGCGACCAGAGCCGCAAGCGTCATTTCGCCCAGCGTGCACCCTCACCGTGCCAGCTGCACGCCGAGCCGAGCCAATCGTGGAACGCCAGCCACGAGTCGTTCGACGGCGGCCTCAACGCCGGCTTCGTGCGAGCCAGCGGCCCGGTGGCGATGTGGTACTGGGACCGGCACACGCTGCCGTTCACCTATTCGCTGGCCGAGCGCTTCCCGATCGGGCAGCGCTACTTCTGCTCCGTCCTCGCCCAGACCTATCCCAACCGCCGCTTCTTCTTCGCCGGCACCGCCTCGGGCACAATCTCCACCGACAACACCACGTTCTCAGTCCCCGCAGCCAACGGGACGATCTTCGACCGCCTCGACGCCCATGGAATCGACTGGGCGATCTACTTCCAGAACGAGCCGAGTCTGGCGATTGTCCCCGGCGCGCTGAACGGCCGCAGCGGCCGCCTGCACAACTTCGACGGCTTCACCGCCGACGTGGCCGCCGGCCGGCTGCCCCAGTTCACGTTCATCGACCCGAACTACTCCACGACGTCAGAGGAGAACCCTCAGGACGTCCAGGTTGGGGAGCAGTTCGTGGCGCAAGTAGTGAAGGCCTTGATGCACGCGCCGAGCTGGCGCCACACGGCGCTGTTCATCACCTACGACGAGCACGGCGGCTACTACGACCACGTGCCACCCCCGAGGGCGATCAAGCCGGACGCGATCCCACCCCTCCTGAAGCCCGGCGACGTCCCCGGCGGCTATGGCCGCTACGGCTTCCGCGTGCCGCTGTTCGTCGTCTCCCCCTGGGCCCGCGCCCGCTATGCCTCGAACGTCGTCCAGGACCACACATCGCTCACGGCCTTCATCGAGCGCAAGTGGAACCTGCCGGCGATGACCTACCGGGACGCCAATGCCCAGCCGATGACCGACTACTTCGACTTCCGTCGCCCCGCCTTCGCCAGGCCGCCGCGGCTCGCGGCGGCACCCTCTCTGTCCCCGGGACTCGCCCGCTGCACCGCCCAGGGCCTCGCCCCGCCGCTGCCCGGGTCCCCGCCCACGGCGTCAACGGCAGAGGGGACCGAGGTCGGGCGGCTGCTGGCGGCCCACTTCCACCGCTAGCTGCATGCTCGGGCCGGCGCGCCACCTGGCCGAGTTCGCCCGCTTCGTGGCCAGGAAGGGCGATCAGGAGCGCCATGACGCCCAAGCGCTGGCCGAGCTCCAGGCGAGGACGCTCCGGTTGCCCCCCGGGCTGGAGCTCCAGTGGCTCGGCGTCTCGGGCTACCGCATGACCTACGAGGGCAAGACGCTGTTCATCGACCCCTACGTCTCGCGTGTGCCGCTCTCGACGCTGCTCCGCCGCCGGCCGGCGACCCCTGACCCGGCGATGCTCGAGCGCTTCATCGCCGCCGACGCAGGCCCTGAGGTGGTCGGGGTGCTCGTCGGCCACACCCACTGGGATCACGCCGTCGATGCGCCCGCGATCTGCAAGCGATTCGGCTGCCGGGCCTACGGTTCCTCGAGCCTCGCCCAGCTGATGGCGCTCCACGGGCTCGGCGGGCAGGCGGAGGTGGTCGAGCCCTACCGCAGCTACGAGCTCGGCCCGTTCACGGTCGGCTTCACTCCCAGCGCGCACTCCAAGCTGATCCTCGGCTTGGCCGTGCCGTTCGACGGCGAGCTGACCTGCGACCACCTGGACTCGCTGTCGCCCGGGGCCTATAAGTGCGGGCAGGTGTGGGGCATCCACATCGAGGTGGCCGGGGCGAGCTTCTATCACCAGGGGAGCGCAAATCTCGTCGATGACGCGCTGCGCAACCGCGGCGTCGACTTCTTCCTGGCCGGCGTCGCCGGGCGCGGCTTCACGAAGGACTACTGGCAGCGGGTCCTCGGACGGCTCGAGCCGAAGACCATCGTCCCCACCCACTACGACGACTTCTTCCGTCCCCTGTCGGCGCCGATGGGCTTCACCACCAACGTCAACCTGGCCCAGGTTCCCGACGAGATCGCCGCCGTCAGCCGCGACTTTCAGATCGCGGCGCTGCCACCTCCCGACTGACGGTCAGCTAGTCCGCGGCGAAGCCCGGGCGCGGCAGCGGCCGCGGGGCCTCGCGTCCGGCGCGGCCCGGCGTCGGCGTGGGCGGTATCGGGACCTCGGGCGGAGGCGGAGCCTCGGAGCCGAACACCTCGGCCTCGGTCTGCCCATCGAGCAGCGCCTCGAACTGATCGCGCTCGATCGTCTCCCGCTTGACGAGGATCTCGGCCAGCTTCTCGAGCCCCGCCTGGTGCTCGGTGAGGATGCTCTTGGCCTGCACATGCGCGGACTCGACGACCCGGCGGATCTCGTCGTCGATCTCCCGGGCGATCTCGTCCGAGTAGTCGGGCTCGGCCGAGAACTCGCGGCCCAGGAACGGCTGCGAGTGCTCGTGGCCGAACACGCGCGGCCCCAGCTTCTCCGACATGCCGAAGCGCATCACCATCTGCTTGGCGGTGGCGGTGACCTTCTCCAGGTCGTTGGCGGCGCCGGTGGTGATCTCCCCAAACACGATCTCCTCCGCGGCGCGACCGCCGAGCGTCATGGCCATGGTGTCGAGCAGCTCGGCGCGCGTGGTCAGGAACTTGTCCTCGCCGGGCAGGGAGATCGTGATCCCCAGCGCCTGACCTCTCGATATGACAGAGATCTTGTGGATCGGGTCCGCGTTCGGCAGGTAGTGGCCGACGATCGCGTGGCCCATCTCGTGGTAGGCGGTGACGCGGCGCTCCTTGTCGGACATGACGCGGGTCTTCTTCTCCGGCCCCGCGATCACCCGCATGATCCCTTCCTCCAGCTCGTCCTGGGTGATTTCGCGCTTGCCGTTGCGCGCAGCCAGCAGCGCGGCCTCGTTGACGAGGTTTGAGAGGTCGGCGCCGGTGAACCCGGGTGTCTGGCCGGCGAGCGCGTCGACGTCGATCTCCCGGGCCAGCGGCTTGCCGCGGGTGTGGACCTCGAGGATCTTCTTGCGCCCGGTGCGGTCGGGCCGGTCGACCACGATCTGGCGATCGAAGCGTCCGGGGCGCAGCAGCGCGGGGTCAAGGATGTCGGGCCGGTTGGTGGCGGCGATCAGGATGATGTTGTCCTTCATCTCGAAGCCGTCCATCTCCACCAGCAGCTGGTTCAGCGTCTGCTCGCGCTCGTCGTGACCGCCGCCCAGGCCGGCGCCGCGGTGGCGCCCGACGGCGTCGATCTCGTCCATGAAGATGATGCAGGGAGAGTTCTGCTTGGCCTGCTCGAACAAATCACGCACGCGCGAGGCCCCGACGCCCACGAACATCTCGACGAAGTCAGAGCCCGAGATCGAGAAGAACGGCACGCCGGCCTCGCCGGCGACCGCGCGGGCCAGCAGCGTCTTCCCTGTCCCCGGCGGCCCGTAGAGCAACACGCCCTTCGGGATGCGCGCGCCGAGCGCCTGGAACTTCTTCGGGTTCTCCAGGAACTCCTTGATCTCGTGCAGCTCCTCGACCGCCTCGTCGACGCCGGCCACGTCGCGGAAGGTGATCTTGGGCGAGTCGACCGACATGCGCTTGGCGCGCGACTTGCCGAACGACATGACCTTCGAGCCGCCGCCCTGGACCTGGTTCATGAGGAAGATCCAGAAGCCGATGAAGATCACGAACGGCAGGATGTAGGTCAAAAGCGAGAGCCAGCCGTTGGACTGCTTGCCGATGATGTCGAAGTCGTTCGCCGGGACGTACTTCTGGACGTCGGAGATCAGCGTTGAGGAGTACTGGTCGGGATAGCCGACCGTCACGTGCTGACCGCTGGTCGTCGTCAGGTTGACCGTGTTGTCCGAGACGTGCAGCGAGAGGCTCTTGACCTGCCCCTGCGGGAGCTGTTGCAGCAGCGTGCCGAACGTGTAGCGCGGCTGGTGGCTGGCGGTCCCAATCAGCTTCTGGGCGAAGAACGCCAGCACCACCACGATCAGGATCGGGAACGCCGCGCTCTTAAAGAATTTGCTCACAGCCGAAAATCGCGCCTCCGGCGCGCCCCACTGGGAAAGGGAATAGCCAAGCGTAGCATTTGGATTTGCCCTATTGGCGGGCTTGATGGCGCCTCTGGGACCCGCCTTGCAAAGCGACTCATTGCTTCAACGCAGCCACATAGGGCAAGTTGCGGTAGCGCTCCGCGTGGTCCAGCCCGTAGCCGATCGCAAAGCGGTTGGGAATCTCGAATCCCACGTACCGGGTGCGCAGATCGACTTTTCTGCGCTCGGGCTTGATCAGCAGCGCGCACACCTCGAGCGAGCGCGGGTTGCGGGCCCCCAGGTTGCGCAGCAGATACTGAAGCGTGAGCCCGGAGTCGACGATGTCCTCCACGATCAGCACGTCACGACCCTCGATCACCGCGTCGAGGTCCTTGAGGATCCTGACGACGCCGCTCGATTTGGTCGCCGACCCGTAGGAGGCGACCGCCATGAAGTCGACCTCGCAGGGGACCTCCAGATGACGCATCAGGTCGGACAGGAAGAAAACGGCGCCTTTGAGCACGCCGACCAGGACCAGGTCCTTGCCGTCGTAGTCGCGCGAGACCTCGGCCGCCAGCTCTCGCACCCGCTCCGCGAGGGCTTCGGCCGGCACGAGAATCTCCCCGATCGCGTCGTCCGCGCCGCTCACGCCTCTATTTATAAATAAAGGGCGCGCTCCGGCGCGCCCCGTTTTTTTGACTCGAACCGCAAAGTGCCGCGTTCGACGATAGCCCGCACACCGTGCGGCAGGTCGAGCGCGCCATGGTCGAGCGCCAGGATCTCCTCCGCCCGCCGGGCCGTGCCGGGCGCCGGGCGCCCGGCGGCCTCATCGGCCAGGCGCTGAAGGACGAGGCGGCTGAGAGCCGGCGGCAACTCCCGTACCAGGGCGAGCTTGACCTCCGAGTCGCCGTTCAGGACGCCGGCCACGAGCTCGTCGAGCACGGCCCCTTCATCGCGAAGGATCCTCGCCAGCGCCAGCACGTTCTCCTCGGCGGCGGGATGAATCGAGCGCAGCGCCGGCAGCAGCGCACCCCGCACGCGGCCGCGCGCAAACACCTCCAGCTCATTGGTTTCATCGTCTCGCCACTCGAGCCCCCGCTCCGCGCAGTACTCCCCCGTGCGCGCGCGTGTAATAGGCAGCAGCGGGCGGACCAGCGTCACCTCCGGAACGAGCTGCTCCGTCTCGCGCATGCCGAGCAGCGCGCGGCGCGAGGGAGACGACGCGAGCCGGTAGAGGATCGTCTCAACCTGGTCGGTGGCCGTGTGCCCGGCGGCGACGTCGGCGCCCTCGGCCTGCGAAGCCGCGGTCTCGTAGCGCTCGCGGCGCGCCCAGGCCTGCAAGTTCCCGCCCGGTGGCCGGCCGGGGCGGTGCATCGCGAGTCCCACCCCCATGCTCCGGCAGAGCCGCTCGCAGTGGCGCTCGTCATCGAGCGCCGAGTCCCGCAGCGCGTAGTTGACGTGAAGCGCCCTCACGCGCCGGGGACCGGCAATCCGCACGGCGAGGTCGAGCAGACAGGTCGAGTCGCGACCCCCGGAGAGCAGAACTACCACGTCGCGCTCGGGCGTCAACAAGCCGCCGGCCCGGACCTCCTCGAGCACTGCGTCACTCACCATCGTCCCTCGCCCGGGCCAGAAACATCTCCGTCGGCTCGCTGAATCCCTTCAACATGATCTCGCCGATCCGGTCGAGCTCCAGGTGCGGGCCGCCCTGCTCGGCCACCTGTCTTGTCACCAGCACCTCGCCGCCGGCGGAGCGGGCCGCAACGCGCGAGGCGATGTTGACATCGCGCCCGTAGTAGTCGCCGTCGCGGTAGAGGGCCTCGCCGCAGTGGATCCCGATCCGCGACAGCGGGCGCTCGGTCTGAAGGCGCTGGTAGCCGACGGCCCAGTCGAGCAGCGCGGAGACGTCCGAGCCCACGATCATCACCTCGTCCCCGATCAGCTTGATCACTCGTGCACTGTCCGGCAGCGTCGCCTCCACCGACTCCACGAACCGCTCCACCGTCTCGAGCGCCTCCACCTCGCCCACCTCCTCGGTGAAGCGCGTGTATCCGGTGAGGTCGGCGAAGGCGATCGCCACCCGCATGCGGCCGAGGTCGCCGGTCGCCCCGTCGAGGTCGGCCTCCATGTGTCCCACCACGTCCTGCTCGATGAAGTGCTGCAGGTAGCGGTGGTGGACCTGGTCGATCACCGGCGAGGCCAGCGGCAGCACGACCTTGGTCAGATCCTCCATCTGCTCGGCCACCTCGAGCCCCCCCGCGCCGGAGCGCATCAGCGGCTCGTGGACGTAGAGGTGAAACAGCCTGACCTCCGCGTCAGCCATCTGGGCGATCGCCTGGCCGTAGACGCGAACCAGCTGCAGCATCGCCACCAGCGGGAAGCCCGCGTCGAGCGCCGCGGCGGCGTAGCGCAACAGCCGGAGGTCGTCCTGGCCCAGCGACTCGACCTGGGTGGGAAAGCCGATCGCGGTGAGGATCCGCTCGATCAGCGCCGGCTGGAGCCCCGTCTCGCGCGCGGCCTGGCGCAGCGTGTAGTGCTCATCCGCGGCCGGGAACAGCTCCTCGGCGTAGGCGTAAGCCAGCCGTCCCTCCTCGCTGGCCTTGCGGATGCTCTCGAGCGTATGGCCCCGCTCGCGCATGCGAGCCACGACGCGCGCCTGTCCCACGGCGGCGCTGCTCCAGCCGTCGCCTTCATGCCTGGACACCAGCCCCTCGCGCACCCAGCGCCGCAGCGTCGCGGGCGTAACCCCCACTCGCCTGGCGGCTTCGGTTTGCGAAACGCGGCTTTCCGGCATGCCACAGAGTCTGGCTCATAACTCCGCGTGTGCGAGACCGTGAGTCCCAGCCCGAGCGTCGCGCCTGCGGACCAGCCCGAACGTCGCCCGCGGACCAGCCCGAACAAAGCGGCGGCGGGACCCCGATGGGGCGAAGTCCCGCCGCCCGCGGGCAATACGGCCCGCTGCCTCGGCCGTTGGCGCTCGTCGCAAGCGGCGGCGCCTCGCAGATGCACGCGGGTGACTCCGCCGCGCATCCACGCTCCGGCCTGTTGCCGGTATCTATTGTCACTAGGTCTACTCGCCTCCCCGCCCGCTGTCAATAGAACGGGGGCGAAAACGCCACCTGTTGTCTGCAAGCTGGGCACTAATTGACCCGGCCGCCCGGGATCGCCCAGGCCGCGAGGCTCAGACCGCCGGGCGCTCAGACCGCCAGGTGCGGATATTCGGCGGTCACCATCTCCCGGTAGCGCGGGAACAGCGGCTTCGTGATGGGGATGATCTGCAGCGCAGCCTTGACATCTCCGCCGGCCTTGATCCGCCGGCGGGCGATGGCGATGGCCACGTTCTCCTTGCCCTGGAAGTAGCGGTTGGCGGTCTCGGAGCTCATCGTCATGCGTACCTGCGGCTCCCAGGAGACCTCGTCCGTCCATTCCCACGCCAGATTCGGCTCGTCTTCCTTCCCGGCGCGGATGTTGACCACCAGGTCGAAGTCGGTGAACTCAAAGCGCTGGGGCGTGTCGGCATCGCGCAGCTTCGGTCCCATGTCGGGGTCCTCGCTCATCAGCGCGAACGTGCGGTCCATCACCTCTCGGAACTCGGCCGCGGACTTGAAGCCGGACTTCATTGACTTTTCGCTCGCCATGGCGCGGGCAGTCTAGCCGGGCCGGGGCCGAGGTCCCAGCTCGGTAGAACGCTGGGGCCTAAGCTCGGGCCCGGTGCCGGTTCATCTCAAACCCACCGCGCCGCTGGCCGAGCGCGTGCTGCTGCCCGGCGACCCGGGCCGCGCGCTGCGGCTCGCCCAGTCGCTGCTCGAGGATCCGCGCATGTTCAACCACGAGCGTGGCCTCTGGGGCTACACGGGCACCGCCGCCGACGGCGGCCCGCTGACGATCCAGAGCTCGGGCATGGGCGGCCCCAGCGCCGCGATCGTGGTCACAGAGCTCGCCGAGCTGGGCGCGCGCCGGCTGGTCCGCGTCGGAACCTGCGGAGCGCTCGACCCTTCGCTCGAGCTCGGCGCATTGTTGATCGCCAGCGGGGCACTGGCCGTCGACGGCGCGAGCCGGGGGCTCGGCGCCGGCCAGCGCGCGGCGCCGCACTCGGCGCTCTTCGCTGCCCTGTGCCAGGCCGGCGGAGCGAGCGAGGCGCTGGTGGCCTCCACGGATCTGTTCTACGGCGGCGACGAAGAAGCGCTGCGCAAGGCCGGAGCCGCGGCCGTCGAGATGGAAAGCGCGACGCTGTTCACGCTCGCCGACCGGCTCGGGCTGGAGGCGGGCTCTGTGCTGATCGTCTCGGATCTCATCTTCCCCACACGCACGCGCATCGCCCCACATCGTTTGGTCCAAGCCGAGGTCCGCGCCGGCGAGCTGGCGACGCGAGCGCTGAGCGTCAGCGCGAAGACGGCCCCCTGATCACGGAGCGCCCGGACACCCGGCGCTATGCCGCCGAGAGCCGGTCGGCTAGCTTGACGCCGTCTGGCCCTGAAGCGCCTCGAGCTTCTCCTCGATCGCCTGCAGGCGGTGGTCGATGGCGGTGGAGCTGCCCAGTCCCTCGATCCGCTGTTCGACGCGATCGAGCGCGTCCTCGATCCCCTCGAGCCGCTGGGAGACGCTGCGCAGCCGGCGCGTCAGGCGCTCCAGATCGCTGGCCGAGGGCAAGTTCAGCGCGCCCATGGCCATCTCCTGCGCCCGTACCGCCCGCTCTCGGGTCTCAAATGCGCGCGACAGTGCCCCGCTGACCAGGGGATTCTCGAGCAGCTCTTGCGCCAGCTTGCCGATCGCCTCCTCGCCTTCTCTGACCATTCGCTCCCGCAGGCCCTTTTCTTCGCTCATCGCCGCAATCCGCCTTTCGATATCGACGGCTGCACTCTACCGGCAGGGTCCGGCCGTCCCATGCTGTGTCCCCGCCGTCCCATGCTGTGTCCGCGCCGGCCCATCCTGTGCCCCCGCCGTTCCATCCTGTGCCCCCGCCGATGACGCGCGGATCGGCGCCGAGGGCGTTCAGGCCAAATCTCACCCTCAAGTTGAGCGTTACAAGTCGTCTCCTCGGATGCCTCGCTGTACAGTTCCGTCGCTCAGGCGCCGACCGGTTGGCTCGCCGGTCCGCCGGCGAAGCATCCGGGATCCAGCCGAGCGGCACTTATTTGCCCAATTTGCATGGTTCCGCAACTTCCGCCCCGGACGACAGTTCCCCATTGCAAACGGGGATTTCAGGCAGTAGCTTCCCCGCCACGCCGCCCCGTAGTCGCGGCGCCGACGACTTGCCGTAACTGCATGGCGGGAGGAGTCAGGCCACGTTGTTGAGGAGTCGAAAACTGACAGTGGGGGCTGTCGCGGTCGCAGTGACCTTCGCCGTCACCGGAATCGCCGCTATTCCCACGGCGTCGGCCGACGACTGCACCGTCACCGTCACCTTGATCACGGGACAGACGCTCTCCTTGTCGCTCCCCGTTGGCGCGCCCATCTCAAGCCTGAACCTTCCGGGAGGCGTGGCCAACGTCTCGGAGTCCTGCCCGCCGGCGGCGACCACGACTACCTCCTCCCCGCCACCGACGACGACCTCCGCACCGCCCCCGACCACCTCCACCTCGACCTCCACGCCCACCTCGACGTCAACCCCCTCCAGCCCGCCGAAAAAGACGACAACGTCGACCGGCAGCTCGCCAAAGCCCTCCGGAGGGGGCACGAAGCAGCAGCAGCCCACCTCGCATCCCAACACCCAGAAGCAGAGCTCCAGCTCAAAGCAGCAAACGACAACTACCTCCGGCGGCCAGCCGGCGTCGAAGCCCAAAGCGAGCCAGCCGCGGGGCACCGGTGGCATACCGACTCCTTCCAACCCCACCTTCTCTTACGCGCTGCCCGGGCCCGCCGCGATCGGGGTGCCCAACTTCTTTATTGACAACTTCCAGATCCCGCCCTTCCTGCTGCCGATCTACCAGGCGGCCGGGATCCAGTACGACGTGCCCTGGCAGGTGCTCGCGGCGATCAACGAGATCGAATCTGACTACGGGCGCAACCTGAGCGTCTCCTCGGCCGGAGCGGTGGGATGGATGCAGTTCCTGCCCTCCACCTGGAAGCAGTGGGCGGTCGCCGCCACGGGCAACGGTGTGGCCGACCCCTACAACCCCGTTGACGCGATCTTCACCGCGGCGCGCTACCTCCAGGCCGCCGGAGCCTCCAAGAACCTCTCTCAGGCCATCTACGCCTATAACCACGCCGGCTGGTACGTACAGTCCGTGTTGCTGCGCGCGAAGCTGATCGGCGGTCTGCCGAACCAGTTCATCGGAGCCCTGACCGGCCTGGTCGAGGGGCACTTCCCCGTCGCGGCTACGTCCAAGTATGCGGACGACTACGTGGAGCAGCTGGCCAAGCGGAAGGTCAGTTCCGGCAACCCCGCGGTCGCCATCGAGTCCGATCCCTCGCAGAAGGCTCTCTCGATCTACGCCAAGCAGAACTCGCCGGTCATCGCCGCCAACGACGGCAAGGTCCTGGCGGTGGGCCAGAACAAGCAGTGGGGGAAGTTCCTGCAGCTTCAGGACGCCAACGGCAACGTCTACACGTACGCCGGCCTGGGCTCGATTCCGTCGCAGTACCCGGTGCCGAAGGCTGTCCCGGTCACCGCAGCCGATATCGCCAAAGAGCTTTCCTCGCAGCCGGCGCCGAACCCGAAGACGCCGGCCAGCGCGGGCTCTCAGCATGCGGCGAAGCCGAGCGCGCCCGCCACCGCGGGCTCCCAGCAGGCGGCACCCGTCCCCTCCACCAAGGCCGCTACCAAGGTCGCCAAGTCCTCGGCTCCGATCTCGCTCCCCGTCACCAGCTCGTCCTCGCAGGAGAGCGTTCCCACGGCTCAGGTCAAGGAGCGGCTGTTCGCCTATCCCTCGCGTACTGCTTCCTATGCCGCCGGCGGCCAGTCGCAGCTCCAGAACGAGACGGCACAGATCTCGAGCTTCCAGAACTACTTCTCAGACGTTCTGCACCTGGGCAAGAACCAGTACACGCTCAAGCCGCTGAAAGCAGGCGCAGTGATCGTTGCCGGCACGATCGTGGGTCGTCTGGCCTCCCCCTCGCAGACGCGGGCGTCCCATCTCCAGTTCATGATCAAGCCCGCCGGCAAGAACGCCCCCTACATCGACCCGAAGCCGATTCTCGACGGCTGGAAGCTGCTCGAGGCCACCGCGGTGTACCGGGCCGCCGGGCTGAATCCGTTCGCCGGTAAGAACCCCTCCATCGGCCAGATTCTGCTCATGTCAAAGGAGCAGCTGCAGAACCGGGTGCTCCAGGATCCGCACGTGCAGATCTACAACTGTGGCCAGCGCGACGTCCAGGCTGGCCTCGTCGATCGGCGCGTGCTGGCGGTGATCGAGTTCCTCTCGGCTTCGGGGCTCGACCCAACTGTCTCCGGCCTTGTGTGCGGGGCCAACACGAAGGCCTCCAACGGCGTCGACTCCGCGGGCTCCACCGGCGCCAGCGTCGATATCTCCGCGGTCAACGGCATCCCGATCAAGGCTCACCAGGGCGCCGGCTCCGTCACGGATATCACGATCCGCCGGCTGCTGACCCTCCAGGGCATCTTCAAGCCCAACGAGATCGTCTCCACGATGAGCTACAAGGGCCAGTCGAACACACTCTCCTTGCCGGACCACTCCAATCGGATCCAGGTCAGCTACACACCGCAGTTCGGCAACAACAAGAAGCTCGCAGCCCAGGTGGCCTCGATCCTCAAGCCGAGCCAGTGGATCCAGCTGATCAACCGCATCGGGCAGCTGCCCGAGCCGGTAGTGCCGATCACGCCCTCGAAGTACGCGATCAAGGTCGGCCGCTGAGCACTGCGGGGCCGAGCGCCTCGCGTGCCATGCTCCTCAGCAGGTGAGCGACGCCTCCACCCTGTTCAAGTTCGTTCAGCTCGAATACCCCTGGGCGCTGGGCCCCGCCGACGGCCGCTATCTCCTGCGGCGCCCGGGCGACCCCGCAGACGCCGACCCGGCTCATGTTCTGGTAATCGCCACGCTGGGAGCCGCCGAACGCCGGCGGCTGCTTTCCAAGCGTAAGCGTAACGCTCAACCTGAGCCTGAGCCCGTTCCCGTTACCACCGGCAGGGCCACCGTGATCGACGTCGGGGCACCGTTTGCCGCCGAACGAGCGGCCCGCGCCTGGCTGGCACGAGCGGACGAGCAGGAGGTGACGGCCGCGGTCGCGGTGCTAAACCACGCGCTGCACGCGTTCCGGCTGGTGACCGCCGACCCCTACCTCCACCCGGTGGGCCGGCGGCAGGCCCTCGTCGCCCGGCTTGGCTTCGGCGCCGGCGAACAGGTGGCGGACGGGCTGTGGACGGAGGCACGTGAGCTATCGCCCCACCGTGGGCGCCAGCCGCGGTCCAAGGTGCTCCAGCCTCAGGCTCGGCTGGCCGCGGTCCTGGGCGGTCGCGAGCGTGCGCTGGCGTGCGAAGAGCTGGCCTTGCGCGCAAAGCTCGATCTGGACCAGGGGCGCGAACGGGAGGCGGCGCTGCAGGTGCTCGTGGCCCTGGATGCTGCCGTCGCCGAGCTCCAGGCAGATCCCTCGGCGGAGACGCTGGGCGAGCGCCTGTCAGAGCTGCGCGGCCAGCGCGACCAGATCGCCGCCGCCGCCCAGAGTGCCCTCGCCGGTCCGTTATCGAGCGCCGAGCGGGAGGTCGTGGCCTTCACGCTCGGCCGCATCGAGGCCGCGTTCAGGGCCCGGGCCGTCGCCAACGCCTGAGCACGGACCCCGGCGCCGCGAGCGCTTAGATGGCGAGCGCCGTCGCGACCGCCTCCAGCTCCGCGACGACATCGCCCCCCAACCGCACCGCAGCATGCCTGTCGAGCGGCGTGGAGCCCTTGGTGATGATCGCGATCCGGCCGCCGGCCGCCAGCGTGCGCATTGGCAGGTCTGCGACCGGATAGACCTCCAGCGAAGAGCCCACGCAGAGCATCAGCTCCGCGCCGGCGGCCAGCTCGTCGGCACGGGCGAGTGCCGCAGCCGGCAGATACTCACCGAACAGGACCACGTCGGGCTTCAGCACCTGGCCGCACTCGCAGCGCGGAAGACCCTGCGGATCCTCCGCCTGGCGCGTGCGCACGTCGGCCAGCGGATACTGCGCGCCGCAGCCCAGGCATGAGGAGTGCCCGATCGTGCCATGCACCTCGATGAGCGTGCGCGAGCCAGCGCGGGCGTGGAGCTGGTCGATGTTCTGGGTGATGACAGCATCTAGCAGTCCGGCTTGCTCCAGGCGGGCCAACACGGCATGCGCGGCGTTGGGCTGTTTGTGCTCCAGGGTCTGAAAGCGGGTGCCGTAGAACGACCAGAATCGCGCGGGATCGCGCCGGAAGACGTCGATGTGCGCCACCTCCATGGGGTCGACGTTCTCCCACAGGCCGGTGCCGGGCGAGCGAAAGTCGGGGATGCCCGACGGCACGGAGATGCCGGCTCCGGTGAGCGCCACGACCGAGTCGGCCTGGCGGATCAGCGCGGCGAGCCTCTCGGCGCCATCGATGGAAACGCCGCCCCGGGCGCCGTCGGCTATTTCGTCGCGGAGCGGCTCGTGCGTCACTGGCCGGTGAAGCGCGCTGTCCGCTTCTCGACGAAGGCGGCGATTCCCTCGCGTGCATCCTGGGAGCCGAACACCTCGGCGAATGCCCGCTTCTCGGTCTCGATCCCCTCATCGAGATCCGCCCCGCCGGACGCGCTTTTGATCTGCGCAACGGCTAGCGGCGGCTGGCGAGCGAGCTTGTGGGCCCACTGAAGCGCCGTGTCCAGGAGCTCATGACCGGGCACGACGCGCGAGACGAGGCCGTACCCGTAGGCGTCAGCGGCAGAGATCGCCTCTCCGGTCAGGTTCATCTCGAGCGCCTTTCCCTCGCCCACCAGCCGCGGCAGTCGCTGGGTCCCGCCAAAGCCGGGAATGATCCCCAGATTGATCTCCGGTTGGCCGAACATGGCCGACTGGGCGGCGATTCGAAAGTCGCAGGCCATTGCCAGCTCGCAGCCGCCGCCGTACGCCGCGGCGTTGACCGCCGCAATCGTCGCCACCCGCGAGCGCTCCATCTCACGCAGCAGGCCGTGCATCTGATCGAGCAGCTCTTGGCCTTGAGAGGCGTCCATGCTGGTGAAGGCCTTGATATCGGCGCCGGCACAGAAGAGCATCGGGTTGGCCGAGGCGAATACCAGCGCCCGCACCGCCTCCTCACCCGACACGGCGTCCCACGCGCGACGCAGCGCCGCCACCATATCGGGGGAGATCGAGTTGGCCGGCGGTCGATCGAGCCATGCGATCGCCACCTTGGCCGGCGCCCCGTCCCCAGCACCCCGGGTCTCGAGCTTGACCGGGCTCTCATCCCAGCCCGGGTCGGGCCGCGGGTAGGGGAAGAACCCCTGACCGCTCTTGACGCCGAGTCTCCCCTGCGCCACGAGGCGCTTCAGGATTGCCGGCGGCTGGAAGCTCTCGCCCCATCGATCTGCCGCCCGCTCGAGCGCCACGAGCACCTCGTCGAGGCCCGCCTCGTCAGCGCGGGCGAACGGCGGCGGAATGATGCCCGCGCCGGCCATCATGCCCAGGTCGATGTCGCGGATCGAGGCGATGCCCTCGTCCAGTACCAGACAGCTCTCTACGAGTGCCTTGAGCGTGAAGCGCTCGACGAGCGAGGAGGCGTCGATCTCAGCCTGCGTGCTCATAGACGGCCGCCTCCGCGAATCTCAGCTTGAGTGCTCATAGAAGCCCTTTCCGGTCTTGGCGCCCAGATCGCCTTGGTCGACCAGCTGCTTCATCCGGGGATGCACGGCGAAGCGGTCGCCGTATGCATCGGCGAGGTGCATCGCGACGTGAAGGACGGTGTCGAGTCCGAGCAAGTCGGAGAGATAGAACGGCCCCATCGGCGCGGCCTTTGACTCACTGACGATCCGGTCGAGCTCCTGCACGTCGATCCCTGTCTCCTGCTGGTATCGCCACAGCTCCGACACGCTCGAGTTGAGGATCCGGTTGACGACGAACCCCGGCGCCTCGCCGCAGCGGATCGGCGCCTTGCGGATCGCCTGGGCGAAGTTGATCGCCGCCTGCACGGTTTCGGGAGAGGTGTATTCGCCCTCGATCACCTCGATCAGTCGCATTACCGATGCCGGATAGAAAAAGTGAAAACCCACCACCTGCTGCGGCCGGCTCGTGACCTGCGCCATCTCGCTGATCGAGAGCGATGACGTGTTCGAAGCCAGGATCGCGTGGCCGGGAGTTGACTCATCCAGTTCCGAGAACACGGTCCGCTTGATCTCCATCCGCTCCGGTACGGCCTCGATCACGAAGTCCACATCGCCGAACCCCTCGTAGCTCGTCGTGCCTGTGATCAGCGCAAACTTGCGATCGCGCTCTGACTCCTCGAGCTTCCCGGCTTCGACGCGTCCCTGCCACAGCGAGCGGGCCTTCTCCAGGCCTTGGTCGACGAACCCCTGTTCCACATCCTTGAGCACCACTGGGATGTCCGCGTTGGCGATCGTCTGCGCGATCTCGCCACCCATGGTCCCCGCGCCGACCACGGCTGCCTTGAACACGAACATCGCTTCGCAACGCTAGCCGACGCCGCCCTCGCGCGCCGACTCGAGCTCTAGGCCGAAGCGCTCGAGCGTTGTGCGCAGCGAGGTCGTGAACGCCCGGCCGATGAACAGGAAATCGACCAGCGGCGTGACCAGCGAGCGACGCTTGACCTGGTACTCCAGACTGAGCTCAATCGTCACCGAGCCGTCCTCGGGCATGAACTTCACGCTCTGCCGCCCCCCGATCGTCTCGTCGTCGACCTCCACGGTCTGGCCGACGAGCGCTTCGTAGTCGACTACCCGCTCGGAGACTCGCCCCCGCCCTGCCGGCCCCGACTGCCACGTCACCTCCGCGCCCGTCGCCGGCCACCCCTCCCCCACCCTGGTGACCCGCTCGAGCCCATCGACCCACGATGGCCACCGGGACGTGTCGTACCAGACGCTTTCGGCTTCATGCACCGAGCCCGGGAAGGTCTCGGCGACGCTTACCACCCGCATCGACGGCGATTATGGCCGCCGATCGCCCCGGGCGCCCCCGCGGACGCCGCGGTCGACGCGCGCACGCGGTCGGCGGGCGCCCGCGGTCGGCGCGCACTCGCGGTCGACCCGCACTCGCGATCGGCGCGGATTTCGCAGCAAATCCAGCGCCGTGATTTGGCCTTGGCCACATAAGCGTCATGGAGACGCTTATGTGGCCATGGCGCGCCGGAACGGTCGGGTTTGCTGCGAAATCCGTCTCTTTCCGCGCAGGCCGGGGCCGGATGCGCATGCGCGCCCACCCGCGACCCGCCAACCCTTGACAAGCGAGCGCTCACGATATATCGTTATACATCGTAAAGTCAAAGAAACACCAAAGGAGTTTCACCAATGAGAAACAGATTCTCTTCACAACACTGGCTTCCGCCCTTCGGCCAGCGATTCGCGATCGCAGGCGGTCCGGGCGCAGCCATCGCCGGCGGTCCGGGCACACGCTGGGGCGGTCCGGGCGCAGCCATCGCCGGCGGCCGATCGCCGGCGGTCCGGGCACACGCTGGGGCGAAGCCGATAACCCTGGTCTAGGCGGCCGGCGAGGCAGGAGCCGCAGGCGGCACCGACGCCACCAGGATCCCGAGCGGTTCGCCACCGTTCGCCAAATGCGCGGCGGCCCGAGACGCGGCGGACCCGGCTTTGGAGGCGGCCCCGGTTTCGGAGGCCCGTTCTTCGGAGCAGGAGGCCCGCGCGGACGCGGCCGCGGCCGCAGACGGCGCGGCGATGTGCGCATGGCGCTGTTGATGTTGCTGGGCGAGGAACCGCGTAACGGGTATCAGCTGATGCAGGTCATCGAGGAGCGCAGCGACGGAAGCTGGCGTCCGAGCCCGGGTTCGGTGTATCCGGTGCTCTCCCAGCTCGAGGACGAAGGTCTCGTCCGGGCAGCCGAGCGAGAGGGCTCGAGGCTGTTCGAGCTCACCGACGCCGGTCGCGAGCGACTGGACGAGGCCAAGGACGCCCCTCCCCCCTGGGAGGCAGACGAGGACGAGCTCGGTGCGCGGCGCGACATGCGCCGTCTGGTCGGCGAAGTTGCCGCTGCGGCCATGCAGGTCAACCACATGGGCGACGATCAGCAGATCGAGCAGGCGCTTGAGACGATGAAGAACACGCGTCGTACCCTCTATCGAATCCTCGCGGAAGAGCAGGACGTCTAGTCGCGTATTATTTGCACCACCAATGATCCCGGATAAGGAGACCACGCCCGGCGACAGCCACGCGGAGAACCCCATGCCCGGCGATGGCAAAGCGAAGACCCCCGGCCCCGGGAGCCCGAGCAGCCCCGGCAACGGCAACGGCGACGGCAGCCCGAAGGCCCCCGGCCCCGGCAACGGGAACGCGAGTACCCAGGGCCACAGGGACGGCGCCGGCGACCCCGGGGGTGCGACCCCCCAGAGCACCAACGGCGCCGGCGGCCCGGCGATCGTCGTCAGCGACCTCGTCAAGCACTACGGCGAGGTGGAGGCGGTGAAGGGCGTCCGCTTTGAGGTCGCCACGGGCGAGGTGTTCGGCTTTCTCGGGCCGAACGGCGCGGGCAAGACGACCACGATCAACATGCTCTGCACGCTCGTCAAGCCGACCAGCGGCTGGGCGACCGTCGCCGGGCACGACGTGGTCAAAGAGCGTGACAACGTGCGGCGCAACATCGGCCTGGTGTTCCAGGACCCGACCCTCGACAACTATCTGAGTGCCGAGCAGAACCTGCGCCTCCACGCCGAGCTGTACGGATTACAAAGGGACCTTGTAAAGCCGCGGATGCAGCAGGTGCTGGAGATGGTCGGGCTCTGGGAACGCAAGGCCTCGCCCGTGGGCACGTTCTCCGGCGGCATGCGCCGGCGCTTGGAGATCGCCCGGGGCATGATGCACTCGCCGCGAGTGCTGTTTCTCGACGAGCCCACGATCGGGCTCGACCCGCAGACGCGGCGCTCGATCTGGAGCTACATCGCCGAGCTCAAGGAGCGCGAGGAGATCACGATCTTCATGACCACGCACTACATGGACGAGGCCGAATGGTGCGATCGGATCGCGATCATGGACCACGGCGAGATCGTCGCCCTCGACCCACCGGACAAGCTCAAGGCCCAGGTGGGCAGAGACCGCGTGATGATCCACACCGATGACGACCAGGAGGCGATCGGCGCCCTCAGGGAGCGCTTCGGCATCGAGGCCGGGATCACCGAGGGCGCGGTGACCTTCGGCGTCCCCGGAGGAGAGCAGTTCGTGCCGCGCCTGTTCGCCGAGCTCGGCGTGCCCATCCGGGGCGTGAGCGTCTCCCGCCCCACGCTGGATGACGTCTTCATGTCCTACACCGGCACCACGATCCGCGACGCCGAGGAGGACGCCGGCCGCAACCGTAGCCGGATGATGATGCAGATGATGCACGGAGGTAGGCGATGAGTGCCACCACGACCCCGACGGCACCCGCCGTCGAGCAGACGGGCGCCCACGCCCCCACCGTCAAGGTCTTCGTACCGCCCCATAGCATCGCCTCCGAGCTGCGCGCGATCAGGATCGTCTGGCGCCGCGATCTGATCCGCTTCGTCAACGACCGCCTCCGCATGGCGTCGCAGCTGGTCCAGCCGCTGCTGTTTTTGTTCGTGTTGGGCTCCGGGCTCCAGCAGCTCTCGAGCTCCGGCACCCACGGCGTCAACCTCAAGACGTTCATCTACCCGGGGATCCTGTGCATCGCGGTGATGTTCACGGCGATGTTCTCGGCGGCGTCGATCGTCTGGGACCGCGAGTTCGGCTTCCTGCGCGAGATGATGGTGGCCCCCGTCCGGCGCAGCTCGATCGTCATCGGCAAGTGCCTGGGCGGAGCCACCGTTGCCTGCTCGCAAGGGATCATCCTGATCCTGCTCGGGCCCGCCGTGGGCGTGCATTACAACGTGGTGCTGATCCTGGGGATCTTCGGCCTGCAGCTGCTGCTGGCGTTCACGATCACCGCCTTCGGCGTGATGATCGCCGTGCGCATCAAGCAGATGCAGGCCTTCTTCGGCGTGATGCAGATGATCATCATGCCGATGTTCTTCATCTCCGGAGCGCTTTTTCCGGCTAGCGGCCTGCCCGGCTGGCTGACCGTGCTCAACCGCATCGACCCCTTGACCTACGCCGTCGACCCCATGCGACGGCTGGTCTTCAGCCATCTGAACATCTCGCCCGCCGCCCGTCACGCGCTCGATCCGGGCGTCACATGGTGGGGCTGGCGCGTGCCCTCACTGCTCGAGGCCGGCGTGGTCGCAGTCCTGGGCCTCGTGATGTTGGGCGTGGCGATCTGGGAGTTCAGCGCGACGGAGTAGCCGGCGCGACCGGCGACTCAGTGCGACTGGATCGCCGCGTCTGCACCGGCGCCGTTGTGTCGCTGCTCGTGGTGCTCTGAGCCTCCGTGCTCCACCTCCCCCTCGGCCTTGGCCAGCTCGCGCCAGAAGTCCTTGCCCCAGAAGCTCATCGACAGAAGCGAACCGAACAGCACCACTGCATCGATCGACTCCCTCCCCTGCTTGGCCCAATAGACGTCCTGGAGGTTGAGCCACAGCGCGAACTCATCGAGCGTCAGCGCCGCGCCGGCGCCGTAGGCGCCCGAGGTCAAACGCGAGCTGCGGCGCTGAGCGGGCGAGACGCCAAACTCGAGCATCCACAGATAACCCACGGTCAGCAGGCCGATGATGCCGAACGTCATGTGGTGGATGTGGCGCCCGCCCGGCGTGACGTTCTTGAACGGGCCCACGTTCGCCCGGATGGCATGGGTAATCACGCGCACGATGGCGAATGTGGTGAAGAACGATGCGGAGCTGATGAACTGGCGCTCCTGGCGCCGGTCCTTGAAGTGCTTGCGGTAGGCCGCTGGGACCCTCTGTAGTCGCTTGAGCATCGAATCTCCCTCGTGTCGGCTTGACCCCAGTGTCTCAGATCACTCGACGGCGATCACCGCTTCCCCGGCGTCGACCGCGGGCACGGGACCGGCCGGCTTTCGCACGAGCCGCGCCACGATCACCGCCCCCAGCACCGCCAGCACACTCACGGTCAGCAGCGCCACGACGTAACCGTGATCCGACGCCCCGCGGGCCAGCGGCAGGTAAGGGATGAAGTGAGGGTCGAAGTGTTTTCGGCTCAGCCCGGTCTGCTCGGCGGCCAGCAGGGCGTCCTTGAACCGCTGACCCTGCCCGACGCTGAAGTTCGGCAGCCCGCTTTGCGAGATGCTGGCCGTGAGGCGGGCCAGATAGGCGATGTGAAACGCGACGTACAGCCCGGCGATCCCGATTGCTCCCCCGAACTGCTCGGCGGTGGCCGACACGCCCGAAGCCTGTCCGTGCTCCGACTCCGCAACCATGTCCAGCGTCACCGGATCGTTGACGGTCAGGACCAACGCCAGCGCTATCCCGAACACCACGAGACCAGGCAGGATCGAGACGTAATCGTTGGCGTCGACCCCCATGGCGATCAACCCCCCTGCCACCGCCAGCAGCACGAAGCCCGCCACCAGCGGGGGTTTGCCGCCATTGCGGTCATACCATCGCCCGGCCAGGGGAGCGAACACGATCATGGGCACCGTGGTGGGGATCAGCGCCAGCCCTGCAATTCCCGGAGACATGCCGATGTTCAGGATCAGCAGCAGCGGAAACAGCAACGCCAGGCCCATTTCGGCCATCCCGGCGAGGAACTGGCTGGCCGTCGCCGCTAAGTAATTGGAATGGCGCGCCAACAGGTTGAAGCTCATCAGCGGACTCCGCGCCTCGCGCTCGACAAACACGAACGCCACGCCCGCGCCCACGCTCGCCAGTAGGGAGATGATCACCGCAGGCGAGGTCCAGCCCCAGACCTGAGACTGGGTCAGGCCGAAGACGACGCCCACGATGGCTACCGTGAGCAATGCCGCGCCGGGCACGTCGACGTGTGGCCGCTTAGCTTTAGCTGGATCGCTGGGCACGGAATGAACCGTCGCCAGAACGGCGAAAACGGCCAGCGGCACGTTGACCAGGAGCACCGCCCGCCAGCTGAAAGCCGCGGTTAGCGCGCCGCCGATCGTGGGGCCCAGGGCACCAGCGACGCCGGCAAAACCGCCCATCGTTCCCAGCGCCCTCCCCCGCTCCCGCTCAGGGAAGGTCGCACCGACGATCGCCACCGTGTTGGGGAGCATCAGCGCCCCGCCGATCCCCTGGAGCACCCGGCACGCGAGCAGGATGTCGAAAGTCGGGGCGATCCCTCCGAGGGCGGAGGCGCCGGCGAACAGCACGCAACCGGCCAGGAAGATCTTGCGACGGCCGACGAGGTCCCCCAGCCGTCCCCCGAGCACCAGCAGTCCGGACAGCGGGAGCAAGCTGGCGTTCAGCACCCACTGCGCCGACGCGGTGCTGACGCCGAAGTCGTGCATCAGGTTGGGAAGTGACAGCGGCACCGCCGTCTGGTCGACCAGCACCATCGCGTTGGCCAACGTCATCGCCAGCAGAACGAGCTTGCGCTTGTCCATCCCCTCTACCTCCAACCTACGCCTCCCTCCACCCTACGACGTCGGGCGTCTGCTCGCCGTCACCTTATCGGCGGTCGCCCGAGCGCCATCCCCCCGTAGGGCGGCCGCCCGAAGGCGGCCGCCAGGGAGCTGTGCTTAGGGTTACGCCGGCGCCGGCGCCGGCTCCTCGATCCGCCGCGGAAGCAGCGTTTCGCGGGCAATCACCAGGCGCTGAATCTGGGCCGTGCCCTCGTAGAGCTGGAGGATCTTTGCGTCGCGCATCAGCTTCTCGACCGGATAGTCCTTGATGAAGCCATAGCCGCCGTAGACCTGGACTGCGTCAGTTGCGATCTCCATCGCTGCGTCGGCGGCGAACCGCTTGGCGTGCGATGACTCGAGCGTGTTGCGCTTGCCCTGGTCAAGCAGGACTGCCGAGTTCCACGTGGCCAGCCGCGCCAGGTGAACCTTGGTCGCCATGTCGGCGATGATGAACTGGATCGCCTGGTGCATGGCGATCGGGACGCCGAACTGGACCCGCTCCTTGGAGTAGTCGATCGCGAACTCCATCGCCGCCCGGGCCACGCCGGTGGCCATGGCCGCCACGCCAGGCCGCGTGCGGTCGAGCGTCATCATCGCGATCTTGAAGCCCTTGTTCTCCTCGCCCACCAGGTGGTCGGCGGGGATCTCGACCTCGGGGAACGTGATCGTGGCCGTGTTCGAGGCGCGCTGACCCATCTTGTCCTCGTGCTTGTCGACCACCACGCCGGCGTCACGCGGGACGATGAAGCAGGAGATGCCGCGGTGACCGGCCTCCTTGTCGGTCTTGGCGTAGACCGTGTACCAGTTGGCGTACTCGCCGTTGGTGATGAAGCACTTCGAGCCGCTCAAGACCCACTTGTCACCCTTGCGCACGGCGGTCGTCTTCATCCCCGACACGTCGGAGCCGGCGTCGGGCTCGGTCAGGCAGAACGAAGCCAGCAACGGCGCCTCTGACAGCCGCCCCAGGTACTCCTTCTTCAGCTCCTCGGAGGCGGCGAGGACGATGGGCGCTGTCGCCAGCCCGTTGCAGGAGAGCGAGGTGCCGATCCCCGAGCAGCCCCAGGAGATCTCCTCCTCGATCAGGGCGCCGTCGAGATAGCCGAGGCCGGGGCCGCCGTACTCGCTCGGCAGGTGGCCGTTCATCAGCCCCAGCTCCCAGGCCTTGTCGATGATCTCCTGCGGCCACGTGCCCTCGCGGTCGTACTCCCAGGCCACGGGACGGATCTCCTTCTCCGCGAACTCGTGCGCCATCTCGCGCATGCTCCTCTGCTCTTCGCTGAGCGTGAAATCGATCACTGAAGTCTCCTATCGCAAACCCGCGCCCCGCGGCGCGGATCGATTGACTAGTCAGTCAATGACTTTCTAAAGGTTACCCCAAGACGCGGCGGTCACGCGCAGCACACGCCGCCGCGCGAAGGCGCGCGGGCGCGCAATACTTATCCAATGCAGGAGGCGTTCGGACCTGTGCTGTTCGCGGTTTGCGGTGTTGGCGTCGTCGTGGCCCTGGTTTCGCTGATCTCGAGTGGCAAGACCTGGGATGAGTTCGGCAAGTCAGGCCGCCTGATGATGGACCGCGACCTCCCCCGCGAGCCGGCGAGCAGCTCCGGCACAGCCCTGCGCGAACGCGACGAGGAGATCCGCCAGCTGCTGGAGGCCCGCAACGCGCGGCGCGAGCGCCGGGGCGAGGCGCCGGTCGACGTCGAGCAGGAGCTCCAGCGACTGACCGCGCCGCTGGTTGACTCCGCGCTGCGGGCCGAGATCCGCGACCTCGTGATCGCCCGCAACCACCGCCGGGCGCGGACCGGAAAGCCCCCGCTCGACGTGGAAAAGGAAATCGAGCGCCAGATCGCATCCCTGACGGAGGTCTAGTCCCATGCCCGACCCTCGCCGCTTTGAGCTCGACGAGCTGCTCATTCGCCCCGGCACGTACTTCAACCCTCAAACCGAGGTGCTGATGGTCGTCGACGACTCCCCGGAGCTCGACGCCGAGATCTTCGACATGGAGGAGTTCGAAGGCGCGGACTGGGTACTGATCTCCGACGACATCCCACTCGATGAGCAGCGCCGCGACGAACTGCTCGAGTCCTTCCAGATCGAGCAGACCCCCGCCGGGGGCCTGGACCACGAGGAAGAACTCGAAGAGGAGTTCGACGAGGACGAGCCGGAGGCCGCGGAGGAATAGGCCTTGTCTCGGGGTCGCGCATGCGCGACCCCGCCGGGCCGATCATGATCGGCCCGGGGCCGCGGCGCATGCGCCGCGGCCTTCCTCCTATTTACCGTTCAAGAGCGGCGCGCAGGCCTGCTCTTTGCTGATGTCGTTGCCCGCCGCTCGCAGGCACTTCGTGTAGTTGCTGAGGTTGGCGGCCGACGATCCGCTGGTGCTGGTGGAGCCCGCCGAGCCGGTCGCGCTCGAGCCGGTCGCTCCGCTGAGCGTGCCCTGGAGCGCCGCGAGGAACGAGGTGAGCTTTGACTGGAACTGGCTGAAGGGCGCCACGGCCGTGGGCGCGGCGATCGTCTGGGGCTGGTTGAGGTTGGCGTACTGCATGGTCAGCGACATCTGGGCGGCGTTCAGCCCGCCGAGCAGCGAGGACAGCTGCCCGGTGACCGGCAGCGTCAGGCTGATGATCAGCCTGCGCAGCGTCTTGTCGGAGTTGCCGGTCCAGACATCGAAGCTGGGCTGTCGGACCTCGTTGGCGATCCGGTTGGCGGTCTGCTGGGAGATGCTCGAGGGCAGCTTCGAGGCACCGGAGATGCCCAGCGACGAGGCCCGGCCGAGGAACGTGTTCAGGTCGGTGAGCAGCGCAGAGACGTTGATCCCGGCCCGGATGTGCGTCGTGCTGGCGCCGCCCACCTGATCCTGGCCGGCCACCGTGGGGTGCTCGAGCCAGTGCAGCGGATCGATCCCCAGCTTCGAGAGCGCCCCCGAGCCGTTCGAGCCGCTCCCCGCGGAAGAGGTCAGCGAGGAGAAGCTCGACTCGAGCTGGCGGAAGGTGGAGTTCGGGAGCTGGTAGCTGGTGCCCTTGAGTGTCACGTAGCCCGCGGTCCCGGTCGAGAGGATCCCCAGCGAACCGCTGCGGCCTTCGGCGCTGACCGCGACGTCGAAGTTGGACTCGGGGACCCTGTTCTTGCCCAGGCTGGCGAACGGCCCGCCGAAGCTGAGCGTGATCGGGCCCTTGAGCGTGCTGGAGCCGCTTGGATTGACCGCCAGCTCAACGCTCAGATTGCCGCTGTTGACGGTGTGCGAACCGGAGAACGTCTGGCGCAGCAGGCTGCTCGCGTTCTGATTGCTGCTGCCTCCGCAGGCAGCGAGCGCCAGCGCGCCTAGCAACGCCGCCAGCGCGATCAGGACCGCCCGGAAGCTCCTGCGTTGAGCGAACACGGCCGCGAATCTAGCAATGGCAACCCCCTAGGGCGCCGGTCGCGGGCGGCCTGTTTCGACCTAAACTCGCTGCATGGGGCCCAGAACGATTCTGTACACGGGCAAGGGCGGGGTGGGCAAGACCTCGGTCGCGGCCTGCACGGCGAAAGCGTGCGCCGCTGCGGGCATGCGCACGCTCGTGATCTCCACCGATCCCGCCCACAGCCTGGCGGAATCGCTGTCGGCCGAGATCGGCGCCGGCCCCACGCAGCTCTGCGAGCGCTTGTGGGCCGAGCAGGTGCGGGCACAGGACGAGCTGGAGCGCCACTGGTCGGGCGTCCAGCGCTGGCTGGGCGAGCTGCTCGTCGACCGCGGCGTCGATCGCATATCGGCCCAGGAGCTGACGGTCCCGCCGGGGATGGACGAGTTGTTCTCGCTGCTGCGCCTCCAGGAGCAGCACCGCTCCGGTGAGTGGGAGGCGATCGTTGTCGACTGCGCCCCGACGGGCGAGACCTTGCGGCTGCTCTCCTTCCCAGACGTCGCCCGCTGGTGGATCGACAAGGTGTTCCCGCTCGAGCGCCAGATCCTGGCGGCGGCGGGCCCGATCGCCCGCTCGGTGCTCGACATTCCGCTGCCCAGCCAGGCCGTGTTCGCGGACATCCACCGCCTGTCGGAGAACCTGATCGCGATGAACGAGATCCTGCGCGACCACGAGCGCTGCACCGTGCGGCTGGTGATGAACCCCGAGAAGCTGGTCATCGGGGAGGCGATGCGGACCTTCACCTACCTGAACCTGTACGGCTATCTGACGGATGCCGTGGTCGTCAACCGCATCTTCCCGGCCGACGTCGGCGCCTATTTCGCCGCCTGGCGCCGGCTCCAGGAGGAGCACCTGGAGCTCGTCCGCTCGGCCTTCGCCCCCGTGCCCGTCCTGCGTGCGCCGTACTTCGAGCAGGAGGTGGTGGGCGGTCAGATGCTCGATCGGCTGGCGGCGGCGCTGTTCGACGGGCGCGAGGCGGCCGCGGTCCTGCACCACGCGCTGGTGCAGGAGATCGAGATCCTCGAGCGGGGAGCCCGTCTGCGGCTGACGCTGCCGTTCGCCTCCAGGCAGGACGTCTCGCTCAAACAGCACGGTCTGGAGCTGATCGTCGGCGTCGACGGTCAGCGGCGTACGATTGCGCTCCCGCCGGCGCTGGCCGAGCTGCGGGCCACCGGCGCCCGCTACTCGGACGGCGCACTGGAGGTCAGCTTTGATGTCGAGCACCGATCCGCCAGCACCGGATGACACCCCGCCTCCCGAGCCGGGGGAAAGCCCCGAGCCGGGGGAAAGCCCCGAGCCGGGGCAAAGCCCCGAGCCGGGGGATCTCGAGCAGCGGCTCGACCGCGCCACCAAGGCCGCCGAGCGGCTGATCAGCGAAGCCACCAAGCCGCCGCCCGCCGGATGGCAGACGAGCGAGGGGCAGGAGCAGACCGCGAACGGCCGCGAGCTTGAGCTCCTGGCCCAGCTGATCCGCTCGGTGCGCGAGCTGCTCCCGGCGGAGCTCGAGCGGCGACTGGCCGAGGCCCTGCGCGAGCTGCTGCTGGCGCTGCGCGCCCTGATCGACTTCTACCTCGAGCGACTCGAGCGGCGCGAGCGCCCGGACGAGGAGGCCAGGGACATCCCGATCAGCTGAGGGTGGGTGGTCTGGCATCGCCGGCGCCGCCCGTCCCCGGCGGGACTAGGGAGCCAGCGGGGTGGCGCCTGCGCTCGCCAGTTTGCGAGCCAACGCCCCATAACGTGCATGAGCGCGTAGGGCGCATGCGAACGTGCCACGTAATGGGCGCTATAGCACCCAAAACGCGACACGTGGGGCCAGCGGCGGCGGGCCTATGCACCAAATGGGGGTACGACGGGCGATGCGCGGCACTCGCCGCCCCGCGTGCAGGCCCCTCCACTGACCCTGCTTGCACCGCTTGCACAGGCCTGCAAGCGCGCTTGCACGCTTGCTCCTAGTGTGCTAACCTGCAAGCACACTCGGAAACCACATGAGAGCTTCAAGGAGCAACCACATGGCCACCACCACCGACACCCAGCAGCTGTTCGAGGCGCCCTTCAAGCAGGCGAAGGATGCCAACGAGCAGATCCTGACCGCGGCCCGCAATGCCGGCGCCCTGTACATCGATTCCTACGAGCAGGCCGTCGACAAGGCCCTCGAGGTCGAGACCCGTCTGGCGACGAGCGCTCAGCCCGAGTGGCTGCGGAACATGATCGAGGCGCACATCGACTTCAGCCGCGAGTTCGCCGGCTCGTACGTCAAGACCGCGCGCTCCGTTCTTAAGTAACCACCGCGGAATATTTCGCCGCTAAAAGGGGAGTTTCGGCCCAGCCGGAGCTCCCCTTTCGCATGAGTGGGAACGTTAGGCAGCCGATTGCGCCCGTATCCTTTGAATGACATGTCCGTCACTCCTCTCCCCACCCCACGGCCGTCCGCGGCCCCGCCCGCGGTCAAGCCCTTCATCGAGCCTATGCTGACCGCGCCGTTCAAGGCGCCGCCCATTCCCACGCCGTTCATCGGGGCCCGGCTCGCCGAGACCTGGGCTCGCGGGCTGCAGGCCGCAATCGACGGCGGCTCGCGTTATCTGCAGGCCGCCATGGCCGGCGAGGTGCAGCCGCTCGATCACACACGCTGGTGGATGCACGTCGCCCGCCGCCAGGCTCCGGCCTGGGCCTCGCCGCACGAGGTCGTGTTCGAAGCGCCCCTGGCGCGGCTGCGCGACTTCTCCACCACGCGCCGCGGTGCCGTTCCCACGCTGGTGCTGCCGCCGCAGGCCGGGCACGACTCCTGCATCGTCGACTACTCGCCGGAGCAGAGCCAGATGGGCGCGATCCTGGAGGCCGGGCTCGGGCGGGCGCTGACGCTCGACTGGATCGGCGCCACCCCCGCCACCGCGGGGGTTTCGGTCGAGGACTACCTGGACGTGATCGACCAGGCGGTCGACCACTGCGGTCAGAAGGTCAATCTGATCGGCGACTGTCAGGGTGGCTGGCTGGCGACGGTCTACGCGGCGCTCCGGCCCGAGCGGGTCAACACGCTGACGATCGCCGGCGCGCCGATTGATTTCCACGCCGGCGACCCCGTGATCGCCGACGTCGTGCGCCAGTTCGCGCCCGACGGGAACCTGTGGTTCTACGAGGCGCTCGTCGCCGCCGGCGGCGGCGTGCTCAAGGGCCAGCACATGCTGAGCGGTTTCATCGTCATCAATCCCGCGGATGAGATCTCGCGCCAGCTGGAGCTGCTGCACAGCATGCGCGACGACGCCCACTGCGAGCGCTACACGGAGTTCGAGGACTGGTTCAAGCACACGCAGGACATCCCCGGGGCCTTCTACCTGTGGATCGTCCGCCACCTGTTCCGGGACAACGAGCTCATCCACGGCGCGCTCGAGATCGACGGAACGCACGTCGACCTGAGCCGCATCGAGGTGCCGCTCAACCTGCTCGCCGGCACGCGTGACCACATCACGCCGCCGCCGCAGGTCTGGGCGCTCGAGGACTACGCGGCTACGCCGCCGGAACTGGTGCGCCGGCACGTCTCAAGCGGAGGTCATCTCGGCCTGTTCATGGGCCGAGAGGCGCTGCGCGAGCACTGGCCCGCGGTGCTGGCGGACGTGCTGGCTCACAGCAAGCCCACGCGGCGAAGGTAGCGCGAGCGCCCGGCGGGGGGCGCTAGCCGCGAGGCCCACGCGGCGGCGCTAGCCGCGAGCGCCCGGCGCGGGAGGTAACCGCGGGCCCCCGGCGGGTGACGCTGTCATATTTGTCGCGCATAGCGCGACGAATGTCGCACCCTCAGCAGCTCGGTCCCCGCGGCCCAGCCGAAAGCCCGAGAGGGGATCGTTTAGCGGGCCGACCACCCCTGATCCATCGTCACCGGAGCGCCGGTGAACGCGCGCCCGTCCGGGCCGGCCAGGAAGGCCACCAGGCTGGCGACCTCGGCCGGCTCGATCAGCCGCTTGACGGCGTGCGGAGCGAGGATCACCTCCTCCAGCACGCGGTCCTCCGGCAGGTTGTGGGCCTTGGCCTGGTCGCCGATCTGCTTCTCCACCAGCGGCGTACGCACGTACGCCGGGCATACGGCGCTCACGCTGATGCCCTGATCGGCGCCCTCCAGCGCGAGCGTCTTGACCAACCCGAGTACGCCGTGCTTGGCCGACACATAGGCCGCCTTGAATGGCGACGCCACGAGGCCGTGCACGGAGGCGATCACGATCAGCCGCCCGTCCTCGGACTCGCGCAGCGACGGCCAGGCGTACTTGGCCAACAGGAAGGGGCTCGTCAGCAGCAGCCCCACGATCATCTGCCAGCGCTCCACCGGGAACTCCTCGATCGGCGCCACGTGCTGGAAGCCGGCGTTGGGGACGACTACGTCCAGGCGACCGAAGCGCTCGAGCGCGGCGGCGACAGCGCCCTCGTTGGCGGCGGGGTCGGTGAGGTCCGCCTGGTGGCCGACGCCCGGGCCTTCGGGATCGGGGCGCAGGTCCACGGCCAGGACGTCCATCCCCTCCCGCTCCAGCCGCTCGGCCACGGCGCGTCCGATGCCGCTGGCGGCGCCCGTCACGAGCGCCGCCCGGCCGGCCAGTGGTGAAGCTCCGGCCGCGGTCACTCGGCGCCTGAGTGCTCAGCCCCGGCGGCCGCCCGGGACCCGCGCCGGGCGCGGGTGGACTGGCCGACGAACGCCTCGTAGATCTCGCGCAGGGCGCTGCGCTGGCGGGCGGTCAGGCGAGGGTCGGCGCGGATCGCGTCTAGCACGGCGTTGTCGGCCTCCTCGGCACCGGGCGGCTGGACGCCGGCCTGCTCGTAGAGGCCCTCCACCGAGACCCCGAGCGCGGCCGCGATCGCCTCCAGCACCTGCTCGGAGGGCGCCCGCAGACCGCGCTCGATCTGCGACAGATAGGGGTTGGAGATCCCCGCCAGTTGCGCGAAGCGCCGCATCGAGAGCTCGCCCAGCTCGCGCTGGCGGCGGATGATCTCGCCGAGAGCGGTCGCGGAGCGGCTGGCCATCGCCGCGACAGGCTACAGGCGCCGGACCTCGTGCTACATCTCCTGCCCGCCGTTGACCCCCCACACCTGGCCGGTGATGAACGACGAGTAGTCCGAGGCCAGGAAGTGGACGACGCGGGCCACCTCGTCCGGTCGGCCCAGGCGCCGCATAGGGATCTCCGAGCGGATCTTGTCGAGCACCTTCTCGGGCATCGACTCGAGCATCTCGGTGGCGATGAAACCGGGGGCCACGGTGTTGACCGTGACACCGATCGCGGCCGGCTCCAGCTTGCCCTCCTTGCCCAGGTAGTAGCAGGCCTCCCGGGCCAGCGTCTTGGTCAACCCAAACAGCCCCGACTTGGATGCGGCGTAGTTGGCCTGGCCGATGTTCCCGATCGAGCCGATGATCGAGGAGATGTTGATGATCCGCCCCGAGCCGCGCTCGATCATGTGCGGCAGCACGGCCTTGGACATGAAGAACGCGCCCGAGAGATTGACCGCCAGCACCTTGTACCAATCCTCGTCGGTCATCTTCAGCACCGGCTTGTCGATCGTGATGCCCGCGTTGTTGACAAGGATGTCGAGCCTGCCGTGCTGGTCGACGACCTCCTCGAGCGTGCGCCGGCAGTCATCGGCCGAGCCCACGTTGCCCTTGTGGATGCTGGCGTCGACGTCTTTGTCCTTGAGCTCCTTCAGCAACTCCTTGGCGCGCTCCTCGTTGCCGCTGTAGCCGGCGGCCACGACCGCCCCCTGTTCGGCGAAGCTCTTGCAGATCGCGGCGCCGATCCCGCGCGTGCCGCCGGTGACGAACACGACGTGATCCTGCATCCGCGGACGGAAGTGCTGCTCCTCGAACGGCTCGGTGATTACCGACTGTTTGGTCGCCTGACCCTCGCCGGTGGTCGTACTCATGTCCTCTCCTTCCTGATAGCCGTTTGGCGTATCTCTGCGCTACCCGCGTGGGCGGCGCTCTCACTCATCCCCCGACGTTTGGGGGGATAGCCGGACCTGCGGGGGCCCTAGGCCTCCGACCGCTCCGCGAGCCACGACGCCAAATCCGGCCAGATCTCCTTGCGCGCCGCCGAGCCGGCCATCAATCCGATGTGACCGCCGGGGCGGTCAAGGTGCTCGACGTCGTGGCTCGAGACCAGATCGAGGATCGGCAGCGTGCCGTCGCGCGGAGCGATGTGATCGGCGCCGGCGGTGACCACCAGCACGTTCTGATCGATCCGCCCCAGATCGACATTCTGGTTGCGCATCCGCAGCCTCCCGGTGGGGAGCGACGCGTCCTTATACATCCATCCGATCCACTGCGCCCACGCCCTACCCGGGAACTCGGGGTTGTCGCCGACCCACTTGGCCATCGGCTGGTAGACCTCACGCCTGGCGGCGCCGTCCTGCACCTGCTGCCAGAGCCGGCGGTAGGTAGTCCAGTAGTTGGTCACCGGCTTTAGCATCTTGTTGGCCTGGTCGACCGCGCGGCCCGGCAGCACGCGCCAGGACTCGGCGATCGACTCCTCGTCGAAGTCAGGGCGCCCCACCCACTTGGCATAGGTCGAGCCCCGGGCGTCGATCGGCATCGTCAGCAGCGCCAGGTTGCGCACGGGGTTGGCCGCGGCGCCGCGGTCGCCATTACGCGCGTTGCGGCCGTCATCGAGCAGCGCGTGGTCGAGCCCGCAGTACATGGCGCACATCGTGGCCCCGATGCACCAGCCGACGAGCGTCAGCTCTTCGGCACCGCTGGCACGGAGCGTCTCGCGCACCGCCCAGTGCAGCTCGTCGCAGACGTAGTCGTCCATGCCCGTGTCCGCGTCCTCTTCGCCCGGATAGCCCCAATCGACGAGGAAGACGTCGAAGCCCTCGTCGAGCAGAAACTCCACCAGCGAGGAACCGGGCCGCAGGTCGAAGATGTCCGGGCGGTTGATCAGCGCGAACACCAACAGCAGCGGCACCGGGTGCTTGCGCCGCGCCGAGCGGTAGCGATACAGCGTCGTATTGCGGTGCGTCCAGACGACCTCACGCGGCGACAAGCCGGTGGCGGCGTCGTCGGTCGTCAGGACGATGTTCGAGAATTCGAGCGCGTCGAGTGGCGCCCGCATGAGCTTCTCAAGCGCGCTCATCGTCCGTTGGCGTCGGTCCCCTCCCGGTTGCCGGAGCGACCGCCCGAGCGGTTGCCGGAGCCCGAGCGGCCGCCGCGCTGCCGGCGGCCGCCCGAGGACGAGCCGCGCGCCCGCTGAGCCGAACTCGAGCGGGCGCCGTCCAGCTCGTCGCGGAGCGCCTCCACCTCCTGCAGCACCCGCTCGAGCTTGTCCTCCGCGCGGTGCAGCTGACGCGCCAGGCGGACGATGTCCGCCCGGCCGGCGATGCGCAGGTTGCGCAGCACCAGGTCTGCGGCGTCGGCGGCGATCCGTGACATCGCTGCCACGTTCTCCGCCGACATCGCCAGCAGGCGCCCGAAGCTCGGCCTCTGCACGAGCTCCTCCAGCGCCTTTGCCGTCTGCGACTCTGCCTGTTCGTAGAGGGCGCGGACCTGCTGCTCCGGCGACGGTGCCCCGCCGTCGATGTCCGTGGAGGATTTCGTTTCGCCGGCGGCCATGCCGCTAGCCTTCCTCTTTCTCCTGCTCGGAGGCGATTTTCTTCTCGAGCTCCTTCGTGACCTCCGGGTCACGGAGCGTGGTGACGTCGCCCAGCGCCCGCCCCTCCGCGATGTCTCTGAGGAGCCTCCGCATGATTTTCCCGGAGCGTGTCTTCGGCACGTCGTCCGTCCACAGGATTCGCTTGGGCCGTGCGAGCTTGCCGATCTTCTTGGCCACGTGCTCGCGGATCTCCTGCACCAGCTCGTCGGTGCCCTCGCGGTCCCCCTCCAGGATCACGAACGCCGCGATCGACTGGCCGGTGTCCTCGTCGGACTGGCCGATCACCGCCGCCTCCGCCACCTTGCCGTGGGAGACGATCGCCGACTCCACCTCGGCCGTCGAGAGCCGGTGGCCGGAGACGTTGACCACGTCGTCGATCCGCCCCACGATCCACAGATAGCCGTCCTTGTCGCGAATCGCGGCGTCGCCGACCAGGTAGGTCTCCTTGCCGAAGCGCGACCAGTAGGTCTCGACGTAGCGCTCGTCATCGCCATAGAGCGTGCGCAGCATCCCCGGCCAGGGGTGTTTGAGCACCAGCAGGCCCTGTCCCTCCTTGATGCTCTCGCCCTTCTCCTCATCCACGACGTCTGCCTCAACGCCCGGCAGCGGAGCAGTGGCCGAGCCCGGCTTGCACTCCGTCACGCCCGGCAGCGGCGAGATCATGATGTGGCCGGTCTCGGTCTGCCACCAGGTGTCAACGATCGGGCACTCCTCGCGGCCGATCACCACGTAGTACCAGAGCCACGCCTTGGGGTTGATCGGCTCACCGACCGAGCCCAGCAGCCGCAGCGAGCTCAGATCGTGCTTGTTGGGGTGCTCGGCGCCCCACTTCATGCACGCCCGGATCGCCGTCGGCGCGGTGTAGAACAGCGTCACCTTGTAGCGCTCGCACAGCTCCCACCAGATTCCCTTGTGCGGATAGTCGGGGGCGCCCTCGTACATCACGCTCGTCGCCCCGTTGGACATCGGGCCGTAGACGATGTAGGAGTGGCCGGTGACCCAGCCGACGTCGGCCGAGCACCAGAACACGTCCTTATCGGGCTTCAGATCGAACACGTACTTGTGGGTCCAGGTGATCCCGGTCAAATAGCCGGCGGTCGTGTGCACGATCCCCTTCGGAGCGGCGGTGGAGCCCGAGCTGTAGAGGATGTAGAGCGGGTGCTCGGCCTCGAGTGGCTCGGGCGGGCACTCGTCCTCAGCCTTCTCCATCAGCTCGTGCATCCACACGTCGCGCCCGTCCTTCATCGGCGCGTCGTTCTCGGCGTGGCGGACCACGACGATGTGCTGGAGCGACTTGAGGTCGCCCATCTCCTCGTCGACGCCCTTCTTCGTATCAGCGATCTTGCCCTTGCGCCGTGCGCCATCGGCCGTGATCAGCACCTTGGCTTCTGAGATCTCCATGCGCTCCTTGACCGAACCCACGGAGAAGCCGCCGAACACGACGTTGTGGGGAGCGCCGATGCGGGCGCAGGCCAACATGGCGACGATCACCTCGGGGATCATCGGCAGATAGATCCCGACCACGTCGCCCTTCTCTACGCCCAGGTCCTTCAGCCCGTTGGCCAGCTTCTGGACGTCACGGAGCAGGTCGGCATAGGTGAGATCGCGCTCCTCCCCCTCCTCCCCGCGCCAGTGGAACGCCACGCGGTCCCCGTTACCGGCTTCGACGTGCCGGTCCAGGCAGTTGTAGGAGAGGTTCAGCTTGCCGTCGGAGTACCACTTGTAGAACGGCGGGTTGGAGTCCTCGAGCGACTCTTCGGGCTCCTTGTCCCAGTCCAGCAGCTCCTTGGCCTGCTTGAGCCAGAAGGCCCTCCAGTCCTTGTCTGCCTCCTCGTACACCGACCGATCCTTGATCAGAGCGTGCTCCGCGAACGCCTGCGGCGGGTTGAAGTACTCCTGATCCAGCAGTTCCTCCAGCCGGCGCTCGAGCTCCTCCCCGGCCAGCGGCTCGTGGGCGGAAGCGGCAGGTGCGGTCTGGCTCATGTGTCTCCTCCTAGCTCGATGCTGACGCGATCACGGATTCCCGGTAGGGCACATGCTCACGGGCTACCCGTAACCGCCAATGAAATCTCGCTCAATCGTGAACTCTGGAAGCCGCGGGTAACGCTGTCGGCAGGCCCTGCGAGATGACCAGCGGCAGGTTGCGATTGCGCTCCCTTCTAGCGACTAATGCCATGGCTCCATCTACGGTCCTAGCTTCACTTTACGCCCGCCATGTGCTGGTATCAAGGTTCGGGCAAAGCCCGAGTTTGGGGACCATTGCCCAGCGGAAAGCCCCACTCTGGCAGTCTTTCTGAAAGGACACGCCAGCCCAGATTTGAGTAGTTCGCGATAGGAGGATGTGATGGAGGAGGCGGTAATCGTCAGCGCAGTTCGGACCCCGACGGGGACCTTCGGTGGACAGTTCAAGGATGTTCCGGCTACCGAGCTCGGTACCCACGCCGTGCGCGCGGCGCTGGAGCGCGCCGAGGTCAAAGGAGAAGATGTCGACGAGGTCGTGCTCGGCTGCGTGCTGAGCGCCGGACTGGGACAGAACCCGGCCCGGCAGGCCGCCATGGGTGCCGGGATCCCCAAGGAGGTCCCCTCGACCACGATCAACATGCTGTGCGGCTCGGGGCTGAAGGCAGTGGCCATCGCCGCGCAGATGATCCGCGCCGGCGACGCCGACATCGTCGTGGCGGGCGGAATGGAGAACATGACTCGCTCTCCGTACCTGTTGCCCCAGGCCCGCTTCGGCGCCCGCATGGGCGACACGAAGATGATCGACTCGATGATCAACGACGGGCTCCAGGATGCCTTCAACGACATCCACATGGGCGTCACCGCCGAGAATCTGGCCGAGCAGTACGCGATCAGCCGCCAGGAGCAGGACGAGTTCGCGGCCAAGAGCCAGCAGAAGGCGGGCACCGCCGTCGAGGACGGGGTGTTCAAGGATGAGATCGTGCCGGTCGAGGTCAAGGAGAAGAAGGAGACGCGCCTGGTGGAGACCGACGAGTCACCCCGCGCCGAGACCACGGCCGAGAAGCTCGGCAAGCTCCGGCCGGCGTTCAAGAAGGAGGCGGGCACCGTCACCGCCGGCAACGCCTCGGGGATCAACGACGGCGCCGCGGCGGTGGTCGTGATGTCGGCCTCCACCGCCTCGGAGCGCGGACTCGAGCCGATGGGCACCGTCGAGAGCTACGCGTCGGTGGGCGTCGAGCCCAAGATCATGGGCATCGGTCCCGTGCCGGCCGTGACCAAGGCGCTGAAGAAGGCGGGGCTCGAGCTCAAGGACATCGACCTGTTCGAGCTCAACGAGGCATTCGCCGCCCAGTCGCTGGCGGTGCTCAAGGAGCTCGAGATCGAGCGCGAGCGCGTCAACCCGCACGGCGGGGCGATCGCCCTCGGTCACCCGATCGGAGCGTCCGGCGGGCGGATCCTGGTGACGCTGCTGCACGAGATGCGCCGGCGCGATCTGCACCGCGGCGTGGCCACCCTGTGCGTGGGCGGCGGCCAGGGCCAGGCAGCCGTCATCCGCAACGGCAAGCAGTAAATAACGGGCGGCCTCGCGCCGGCAGGCGCGGGCCGCCTTTTTATTCAGTTGCCGCGGCGCGCCGCGCGTGCGGCTGGCGAGCGCCGGACAAGCGGGGCAAGGACGCGGATGCGTGGCGCAGCAGCGCTGCGCGAGCATCCGAGCCGATCCGCCGCCGCCGGACGTGCGGGAGATGTCCCGAGGCAGGCTCTAGCGCACCTTGGCCACGAAGAAGCCGAAGTACACGCTGATCGCGCCGATGATCAGGATGCCGCTGATGATCAGCGTCTTTGAGCGCGAGATGTGGCCCGCGACGCCGATCACGACGCCCACCAGCAGCGCCAGCGAGAAGCCGTCGAGCTGGGAGGAGGTCAGGGCGTAGATCAAGGGCATCGCCGTCCCCTAACCCTATATTTGGGGGATGCCGGACCAACCCACATCGGTGGAGGACGTCGCCCTCGGGCTGCGAGACGCCGGCTATCTGCCGGGCCAATCGACAGCGCTCGTCTCGTTTCTGGCCACCAAGCTGGGCAAGCCGGTGCTGGTGGAGGGGCCGGCCGGGGTGGGCAAGACCGAGCTGGCGAAGGCCCTGTCGCGGTTCTTGTCGCGCACGCTCGTGCGCCTGCAGTGCTACGAGGGGCTCGATGAGGCCAAGTCCCTGTACGAGTGGAACTACCGTAAGCAGCTGCTGCGGATCCAGACCGAGTCAGAGGCCGCCGGCTGGCAGGAGGTCCAGGACGACATCTTCGGCGAGGAGTTCCTGCTGCCGCGGCCGCTGATGACGGCCATCGCCTCCGAGGAGCCGGTGGTGCTGCTGATCGACGAGATCGACAAGACCGACCAGGAGTTCGAGGCCATGCTGCTCGAGCTGCTGTCCGATTTCCAGATCTCCATCCCCGAGCTGGGGCGGATCGAGGCCCGCACCCGCCCGGTCGTGCTGCTGACCTCCAACAACACGCGCGAGCTGACCGAGGCGCTCAAGCGCCGTTGCCTGTATCTGTGGCTCGATTATCCGTCGCTCGAGCACGAGCTCGAGATCGTTCGCCTCCACGCCCCGGAGCTTGACCGCACCATCGCCCAGCGGCTGGTGGAGATCGTCCAGCAGGTCCGCGAGCTTGACCTCAAGAAGCCGCCCAGCATCGCCGAGTCGATCGACTGGGCGCGGGCGCTGCTGCTCCTGGGAGCCGACGAGATCAACCCCGGGACGTTCCGGGAGACGATGAGCGTGATCGTCAAGCACCGCACCGACCTCGACACGGTCGCCGAGCGCGTGGGCGTCAAGCTCGCCGATGCCAGCACCGCGGCGTAGCGCGAGCCCCGCCCGGCGGGCCGGCCTTTTCGGCGGCACGCGCGAGCAGCAGCCGGGAGCGTTTGATGCAAAGCTCCTGGCGTTCGCTGAGGACCTGCGCGAAGAGGGTCTTGCGCTCGGGACCTCCGAGCTGCTCGACGCGTTCGAGGCCCTGGGACACATCCCCTGGACCTCGCAGGGCGACTTCCGCGAGGCCCTGGCCGCCACGCTGGCGAAGTCGCCCGAGGACCGGCGGGTTTTCGAGCTGGTGTTTGAGCGCTTCTTCTTTCGCGCCGCCGAGGCCGAGGCCGCCCGGCGCGAGGTATCGGAGACGGCGGCCGGGAACGGCGGCAACGGCGCGGAGATCGACCTCGAGACGCTGCGCCGCCAGATCGCGGCGGCGCTGCGCGAGGGCTCCGACGCCTCGTTGCGCGACCTGGCCCGGCTGGCGATCGCCGCCTTCGCGGGCGGCGAGGGGTCGGGCGTGCTGGGAGTAGACGTGCAGCGCATCAGGCGTGCGCTCGGCCTCCGTTCGGAGCCGCAGCCCGACCTGCCCGAGGACGACCCACGGCACGGGGGCATGCCCCGTGAAGAGCTCCGCCGCTTCGAGCAGCATCTGCGCCGCGAGCTGGAGCGAGACCTGATCGAGCGAACGGCCTCGCTGCCGCCCAAGCGGCCGCTGTCGGAGCTCGACCGGGCGCTGCCCACAGGGCCGATCCAGGATCTGGCGGCGATCCACCGCGTCGTGGCGCAGCTCAAGCGCCGCCTCGCCACTCAGGGCCACGAGCTGCGGGGGCGAAAGCGCCACGCCCACGTCGACGTGAGGCGCACGATGCGCGCCTCGCTCGAGACCGGCGGCGTGCCGATCACGCTCAAGTACCGCCCGCGGCGCCCACGACGGCCCGAGATCTTCGTGCTCTGCGACGTCTCCACCAGCGTCACCAGCGCCTCGACCTTCTTCCTCAGCGTGTTGCACGCCCTGCACGACGCGTTTCGCAAGCTGCGCTCGTTTGTGTTCATCGAGCGCATCTCCGAGGTGACCGAGGTGTTCGAGCGCGAGCGCGACTTCCAGGCCGCCAGCGAGGCGGTCTCACGCGATGCGGGCGTGGCCGACGTCTCCGGCTACACCGACTACGGACGGGTGTGGACCGAGTTTCTGGCGCTGATCGAGGACGAGCTTCACCCCCGGGCCACGGTCATCGTGCTGGGCGACGCCCGCACCAACGGCCGCCCGCCGCGCGAGGACGTGTTCGCCGCGATCACAGCCAGGGCCGGGCGCACGTTCTGGCTCAATCCCGAACCGCGGCTGTACTGGAACTACGGCGACTCGGTGATCTCCGCCTACGAGCAGCACTGCACGGCCTTCGAGTGCTGGCGCACCGACCAGCTGGAGGAGTTCGTGAAGGCCCTGACTGCCGCTACTGCTCGATGAACACGCTGCTCCGTGCGCGTGTCGCCGACCGCATCGCGTACGACCCAGCGCCGTGCATCACCGAGCCACCGTGGTAGACGACCGGGAAGTTCGTGCCGCTGGCCACCTCCAGTTGCGCGCCGTGCGCGGGCTCGATCCCCAGCGCCGCGCCCATCCGCGGATGGACGATGCGGGCGGCCTGCGCCACCGGCGCGTCGAGGCTCATCGTCGCGCAGGCGAGCATTGCCGTCGCGCAGGCGGATCGCCCCCAATGTCGCACGGCAGCGCCCGACCGCGGCGACGGTAGCGTAATAACTGACGCGGTAGCATCACTGACCAGTCATCGAAAACCCAGGGGGGCTGGCGGGAAAGCCGGCTGAGATAGCGCCCTATGACACCCGGCGCTGACCCTTCGAACCTGTGTGGGTAATGCCCGCGAAGGGAGCAACAGAGGCAGTCATCGACGTGCCGCCTCTCGACGGGCTCGGCGGTGTCCGGGTCGAGGCGGTGAACCGCACGTTCGTCACCAAGCGCGGTCCCGTGACGGCGCTTGAGGGCTGCTCGCTGCGCGTCGCCCCCCGAGAGATCGTGGCCGTGGTCGGACCCAGCGGATGCGGAAAGAGCACGCTGCTGGAGCTGATCTGCGGCCTACAGCGCCCGGACGCCGGGCGCGTCGAGGCCGACCCCGCCGCGCTCATGCCCCAGCGCGACCTGCTCCTTCCCTGGCTGAGCGCGATCGACAACGCCGCCCTCGCGCTCCGCGCCCGCGGCGTGGGCCGCGATCAGGCCCGGGCGGCGGCCGGCCCCTGGCTCGAGCGCTTCGGGCTCGAGGAGTTCCGGCACTCCCGGCCCGCCGAGATGTCGGGCGGCATGCGCCAGCGCGTCTCGCTGCTGCGCTCGCTGCTCGCCGGAAAGCCGGTCCTGGCGCTCGATGAGCCATTCGCGTCGCTCGATGCCATCACCCGCCTCCAGATGCAGGGCTGGCTCTCGCACGTGCTGGAGCGCGAGCCGCGAACGGTGGTGCTCGTGACCCACGACGTTGAGGAGGCGGTGGTGCTGGCCGACCGGCTGGTGGTGTTCACGCCGCGGCCGGGGCGCGTGGTCGCGGAGCTCGAGATCGAGATGCCGAGGCCCCGCCACCGGGGCGACCCGGAGGTCGTGGCGCTGCGCGAGCAGGCGCTCGCGGCGCTGGGAGTCGGAGCATGAGCATCAAGGCACTGACCCGTGGGTGGCGGCCGGCGCTCGTGCTGGCGGCGCTGATCGGCATCTGGGAGCTCTACTCCGACCTGGGCGGCGTCAGCCGGCAGCTGATCCTGCCGGCGCCGCACCAGGTGGCGAGCTCGCTGTACGACGACCGCTCACTGCTGTGGTCGAACTTCGTCGTCACCGCCGAAGAGGTCCTGCTCGGGATCCTGGTGGCCGCGGCGGTGGCCTTGGCCCTCGCGGTGGCGATCCACTTCTCGCCCACGCTGAGGCGCGCGCTGTATCCCCTGCTGGTGGCCTCACAGACGGTCCCCATCCCGATGATCGCGCCGCTGCTCGTGCTGTGGCTGGGGTTCGGGATCCTGCCCAAGCTGGTGGTGATCGCGCTCGTGGCCTTCTTCCCGATCGTCGTCACGACGCTCGCCGCGTTGGCGTCGGTCGACGCTGACCTGCTCAAGCTGATGCGAACATTCGACGCCTCCCGCGCGCGCACGTTCCGCCTGCTCGAGCTGCCTTCGGCTCTCCCCGGGGTGCTGACGGGAGCGAAGATCGCGGTGGTCGTGGCGGTGATCGGCGCCGTGTTCGCCGAGTGGGCGGGCGCCAGCAACGGTCTCGGCTATCTGTTCGCTCAGTCCGTTCCGCAGGTCCTAACGGCGCGGGCATACGCGGCCGTCGTGATCCTGTCGGCCTTTGCGATCGTCCTGTTTGCGCTGCTCACGCTGGCCGAGCGGCTCGCCGTGCCGTGGGCCTACCGACGACAAGGAGAACGCTCGTGATGAGAAGGCTGTGCCTGTCCCTGGCCGTGCTGACGGCGCTCGCGTTGGCCGGCTGCGGAGAAAAGAAGGAGTCGATCACCCCCGGCAAGGCCAACGCCCAGCCGCTGTCGCTGATGCTCGACTGGTTTCCGAACGCCGACCACGTCGGCATCTACCAGGCGCTGGCCCAGGGCGACTTCACGCGCTCGGGACTTGACGTCCACGTCCAGATCCCGTCCGATCCGGCCACCCCCCTCCAGCTGCTGGCGGCCGGTAAGGTCGATCTGGCGATCTCCTATGAGCCGGAGGTGATGCTGGCTCGCCAGCAGCGTGAGCCGCTTGTTTCCGTTGCGGCGATCGTCCAGCAGCCGCTGACGTCGATCGTCTCGATCGGCTCCAAGCACATCAGGACACCGGCCAACCTCCGCGGCAAGACCGTCGGCGACGCCGGCATTCCCTACCAGCATGCTTATTTATCAACGATCCTGGCCGATGCACACGTGCCGGCCAGCTCGGTCAAGGAGGTCAACGTCGGCGCCAACCTCGTCCCGGCGATGCTGTCGGGACGCGTCGACGCCACGCTGGGCGCCTACTGGAACTACGAGGCCATCCAACTCCAGCAGCTGCGCAAGCGACCGAACGTGATTCGCATGAACCGGGTGGGCGTGCCGACCTACGACGAGCTGGTGGTCGTGGCGCGGGAGAGCGAGCTGAGCGGCGGGCAGATCGCGCTCGTGCGCCGCTTCGTCCAAGCCCTGGCGCGCGGTTACGAGTCTGCGCGCAGCGACCCCTCGGCGGCGGTCGGCAACCTGGTGCGTGCCAATCCCAGCCTCAGTCCCACGCTACAGCTCGCTTCCGTCAACGCGACCCTGTCGTCGTTCTTCCCGTTTGGCGCGAACGCCGGCAAGCCGTGGGGCTGGCAGGACCAGTCCGAGTGGAACGCATACGGCCAATGGATGATCGCCAATCACCTGATCTCGAATCCCGCCGCGGTCGACGGCGCCTTCACCAACGAGGTGCTCGCCGGCCAGGGTTCGTAGTTCACCAACGAGGTGCTCGCCGGCCAGGGTTCGTAGTCGTTCCTTAGCGGTCGGAGGCGCCAATTCGCGTACCCTGCCCTCTTCGCTTTAACCACAACGAAAGGGAGCACCAATGGCGCAGACGAAGGCGGACCGCTCGGCGGCGGCAAAGAAGGCCGCCGCGACGAGGGAGCGCAACCGCAAGCGAGCCCAGTCGGAGACCTCGGGCAAGAAGTCGGCGGCCACTCGCCAGGGTCGCGCCGCGGGCCAGGCCGCCGGCCAGGCCAAGCGCGCCGCTACGGGCGCCGCGACCGGCGCGGCGAAGGGCGCCAGGTCGGCGGTGAAGGCGGCGGGCGAGGCGGCCAAGCAGACGGGCAAGGCCGCCTCCACCCGGTCGGCCGCGTCCAAGCGCTCTGGCACCTCTAGCCGCTCCGGCACCTCCAGCCGCTCTGGCACCTCGAGCCGGGGCCGCAGCTCCGGCCGCTCCAGCGCCTCCAGCCGGGGCCGCAAGAAGTAACGAGCCGACGTGAGGGCCTTCGTCACCGGCGCCAGCGGCTTCCTCGGCCACGCGGTATGCGCCGAGCTGCTGGCCCGGGAGCATCGGGTCGTCGCAATGGTGCGGCGGCCCGGCTCACACCCACCGGGCACGGGGCCCGCCGCCGGCGACCTGAGCGACAGCGGCGCGCTCGAGCGCCTGCTGCGGGACGAAGCGCCCGAGGTCGTCATCCACCTGGCCGCGGAGATCGCCACCCAGCGCGACGGGAGCCGGATCGACGAGGTCAACGTGGCCGGAACCCGTCGACTGCTCGAGGCCTGTCACGCCGCCGGCAGCCCGCGGTTCGTGTTCGCCTCCACCGTCGTCACCGGCGATGCGGACGGGCAGGTGCTGGACGAGGACTCGCCGCTTCCGGTGCAGACCGCCTATGGCCGCTCCAAGCAGGTGGGCGAGCAGCTCGTCCGGGAGTCCGGGCTCCCGCACGCGATCATCCGCCCCAGCCACGTGTATGGGCCCGGTGGGTGGTACGTGGAGGAGGTCGTGGGGCGCCTGCGCCAGCCGGGGCGCTTCGCGGTGATCGGATCGGGAACCAATCTGTGGGACGTGGTGCGTGTCGAGGACGTGGCCACGGCCTGCGTCACCGCCGCCGAGCGTGCGCCGGCCGGAGCGCTCTACCACGTGGCCGACGACCAGCCGATCTCCTACTACGATTTCGTGGCCCTCACCGCCTCGGCGCTGGGCGTCGGGCCGCCGCGACGCATCCCCGCCTGGGTGGCGCGCCTCGCGGCCGGCGACGGCCCCATCCGCGCCGTCACCCGCTCGGCACGCAGCTCCAACGCCCGCATCAAGCGCGAACTATTGTGGTCGCCGCGCTTCCCCTCGGCCCACGCGGGCGTGCCCGACGCCGTCTCGAAGCTGGAGCAGGCCGCCGCGTAGCCCCCGGCCGAGCCGCTAGCCCGGTTGCTGCTCGGTCTCCTCTTCCCCCTGGGTGTCCTCGCCCTCGGGGACATCCCGCGACTTATCGCTCGTCAGTCGCTGGGCATCGACGTGCTCGAGCGGCGCCGGATCCTTGTCTTTGCCTGTGATTTGCTCGTCGGACATTTGGGCTCCAGATCGGTCGTGGGTCTATCGAGAGCTACCCACGCAGACCGGTCGCTACCCGGACGGTGCGCGCCGCCGACCCGACGTCAACCCCGCGCCGGGGACCCGCTGCCGATAATGAATCGTTCCTTGCCAGAGTTCGATCTTCGGCATCGGCGACACCCAGGGAGCTAGGGTTACGTACAGGGTGTACGGATCTTCACATGTCAAGTAGGACGCCCGAGCCGACGCGCGCGGTCCGGGCCCCTGAGAAGGGGCCCGCTCCACCGGACGAGGCGCGACCCCGCACGAAGGCCGCCCAGCGCGAGGCGACCACCGGCGCGCTCGTCGGCGCTGCGCGCGAGCTGTTCGCCGATCGCGGCTATGCCAACGTCGGAACCGAGGAGATCGTGCAGCGCGCCGGGGTCACCCGCGGCGCGCTCTACCACCATTTCCGCGGCGGCAAGGAGGAGCTGTTCCGGGCGGCTGTGGTCCAGGTGAGCGCCGAGACCGCCCAGCGGGTCAGGGACACCGCCCGCTCCACGCCGGACCCGTGGGACGCCCTGGTCCACGGCATCGACGCCTTCCTCGACGCGTGCGCCAGACCGGAGGTTCAGCGAATCCTGCTCGTCGATGGACCCGCGGTTCTCGGCTGGGATGTCTGGCGGGCGATCGACGCCGACTACGGGTTGGGCCTGCTGGAAAACGCCCTCCAGCGCGCGATCGACGCCGGCCGCCTACCGCCGCAGCCGGCGCTAGCCGCCGCCCACGTTCTGCTCGGCGCGCTGGACGAGGCGGCGATGGTCGTGGCGCGTGCCGACGACGCCATGGCCGCGCGCCAGGAGATGGGCCAGACCGTGCACCGCCTGCTCGAGGGGCTGCGGGTGCCGGTGCGCTGAGCGCGCGGTCTCCCGGTGTCCGAGCCAGTCGAAACCCGGCGCGCTTCGCTGACGGACCTCGACGCGCTGCTGGACAACGTCCGGGCCGGGTTCGACTCTTACGTGGAGTTCGCGCCCGACGGCTGGCAGCCCCCGTCGCTCGGGCGCGACCGCGAATCGACGGCGGATTTCCTCGGCGACTCGGAGACCTGGGCCCTGCTGGCGCTGGCCGGCGGCCAGCCGGTCGGACACGTCGCCTTCTTCCCAGCGCGTGAGCCTGCGCGGCACCGGCGTCACTGGCGCGAGCGGCGGAAGATCCCGGGACTCGTGCACCTCTGGCAGCTGTTCGTGCTGCCCGAGTGGTGGGGCCGCGGCGTGGCGGCGACGCTCCACGACGCCGCCGTCGCCGAAATGGCTAGGCGGGGCTTTGACACGGCGCGCCTCTACACCCCTTCCTCCCACACCCGTGCGCGGCGCTTCTACGAGCGGCGCGGCTGGTCGGCGCACGGGGAGCAGTGGAGCGACGAGCTGCGCCTGGTGCTCACCGAGTACCGGCGGGCCGTGGCGAGGCCGGAGCCGGGCACGGGCACCTGAGAGGCACGGGCACGGGCACCTGATCGCTAGCTACTTCGAAGTTATATGGCGCATAACGCCCACAACTTCGAACAACCCGGGATCGTGCCAGCCCGTCCACCCCGAGCGGCGGCGCTCAGCTCTCCGGGCGCCCCAGCACGCGCACGTGCACCAGGAACGTCCGCCCCGCGCCCGCCGCGGGCAGCGGAGCCCCCGGGCGCCGCAGGTCCAGTCCCTGCCCGCGCGTCAGCCTGCGGACCGTGTGGCGTCTGACGAGCGCCACCGTGGCCGCGCCCGCCACGAAGCCCGTGGCGGCGGCGACTGCCGCCTGCACGGCCGGCAGCGCCTGTGGCGATGCCGGCTCGATCGGCCGCACATCGGCCAGCACCGGCAACCCCTGGACGGTCTCCTCGGGCTCGACAACCTCACCCGCAGGCTCCACCGCTACGGTCTCCTCGGGCTCGACGACCTCGCCGACGGGCTCGACGACCTCGCCGACCTCGCGGACGGGCTCGACCGCGTCGCTCCCAGGCTCGCCCGTCTCTCCCTCCGAATGGTTGGACTCCGCCGTCACGGACCGACATGGTGACAGTGCGGAACGCGTTTTGAAAGCGGCCCCCGTCGATCCGGGGGTGCTCGTTACGATCCGGAGCCGTGCCGACCAAGATCGACGTCTTCGCCAAGGCCCGCGAGCACGAGGATCTCGAGCGTCTGAGCCTCGCCCGCGAGCTCGGCGCGCTGCCCTACTTCCATGTGCTCGAGGGCCCGACCGTTCCGGTCGTCGAGATGGAGGGCAAGCGCCGGATCATGCTGGGGTCGAACAACTACCTGGGGCTCACCGGCGACGAACGCGTAAAGCAGGGCGCGCTCCAGGCGCTCGAGCGCTACGGCACGGGCCTGACCGGATCACGGCTCCTGAACGGCACGACCGACATGCACGTCCGCCTCGAGCAGGAGCTGGCCGAGTGGCTGGGGACGGAGGCGGCGCTTGTCTTCACCACCGGCCATCAAACCAACCTGGGGACGCTGGGCACGATCCTGGCACCGGGAGATACTGTGGTGGTCGACTCCGGCGATCACGCCTCGATCCTCGACGGCTGCATCCTCTCCCGAGCCAAGCTCAGGGCTTTCCGCCACAACCGGCTGGACCGCCTTGAACGCACGCTCGAGAAGGCGGAGGCCGACGGCGGCGGGATCCTGGTGGTCGTCGACGGGGTCTTCTCGATGGAGGGTGACGTCGCGCCGCTACCGGAGATCGTCGAGCTCTGCAAGCGCTTCGGCGCCAGGCTGATGGTCGACGAGGCCCACGCCCTCGGCGTCCTCGGGCCGCGAGGAGCGGGCGCCTCGGAGTTGCTCGGCGTGGAGGACCAGGTCGATCTGCGCATGGCCACGTTCTCCAAGTCACTGGCGTCGTGCGGCGGCGTGATCGCCGGCCCAGCCGAGGTGATCGAGTACCTGCGGGTCGCCTCGCGGCCGTTCATCTTCACGGCCTCCGCCGTGCCGGCGGCGATCGGCGCAACACTCGCCGCCGTACAGATCTGCCGCTCCGACGAGGGGCGTGCCCTGTTTGCCCGCGTCCTCGAGAACGCCCGCTACCTGCACTCGGGCCTCCACGAACTCGGGTTTCAGGTCGTCCCCCCGACGCGCCTGTCCGACGGCACGGAGCTCGTCACGCCCGTCGTTCCGGTGGTCGTAGGCGATGACTGGAAGGCGGCCTTTTTGTGGAAGTCGCTCTACGAAGAGGGAGTGTTCGTCAACACCGCGATCCACCCCGCGGTACCGCCGGCCGGGGCCCTGCTGCGCACGAGCGTGATGGCCACCCACGACCACGACACGCTCGACACGGCGCTCGAGACCTTCGGCGCCGTGAAGCAGACATTCGAGGCCGAGCACGGCCCGCTCCCAACGGCCGAGTGAGTCGCCACCGCGGACGGCGAAGCGCTGGAGCTTGTCCACTCCGGCACAAGTCCCGAAGAGCAAAAAATTCACGCTCTAAGCACATCCCGGTCCACTTGTGACGTTGCTGTGACCGGCCGCGTCGCGTAGCGTCCCCGGGCATTGAAGTGTGGCCGGATGGACGTCGCCGATGCTCGTCAAGGTGGGGTAGTTTGGGGGCGGCTAGGGGCCACGGCGAACGCCAGAAGGTAAGAGAGGACAGCCGGGTGCAGCGCACGCGACCGCGCACGCGCTCGCCCACTGTTGTATTGCCAAAACGGGTCCACCCGGACCACAACCAGGGAGAGAGAAGCATGACGTTCAGCGCCACGATGACGCCGGATCCGCAGCGGATGCAGGCACTGCAGCGAGCCAATGCGGTACGGCTGAAGCGCGCCGAGCTCAAGCGAAGGATCGCGGGCGGCCACCTGTCCGCGGCCGAGATCATCCTTGACCTTCCGTGGGAGGCGAGGAATTGGCCGGTGGGAGAACTGCTTACAAGCCAGCGGCGCTGGGGCAGCATCCGCACCCGCAAGCTGCTGACCGGACTTCACATCTCCGAGAAGCGGCCCGTCGGTGACCTGACAGAGCGCCAGCGTCGGGTGCTCGCAGGCCGGCTACATGCCCATGTGTCCGAGGAGTTCGAGCTCGTCGTCTAGTCGTTTCGTTCCTAGGGGTCGGCGCATGCGCCGACCCCCCGGCCGGAACATGTTCCGGCCGGCAGCTGGATGACTCGGGCGTCGCGCGCTAAGGCGAGGCAGGATGCCGAGCGCGCGGCGCCCGAGCGATCATGATCGGCCCGGGTCATTTAAGGCCTAAGGGGAGATCCCGAGCGGGAGCGGGTTGGCGCCGGAGAGGAACAGGAACCAGACGACGAACACGACGAGCGTGATTCCGGCGCTCACGACCAGCACCGCCTCCAGCACGAGATGGCCGGGATCATCGAGCCCCCGCGCCCTGCGGTTGGCGCGATAGACGTCGCTCAGCTTGCCGAGCAGCGTGGCCAGCACCATGATCGTGACCACTGCACCGGGGAAGGCCGCCGCCAGCGCGGTGCCCAGCGAGTCCGTGGCGCCCTGGACCTGAGAGCCAATCCACAGCCACAGCAGCGGCGTTCCGATCCACAGCACGAAGCTGCCGATGAACATGATCAACACCACCAGGACGGCCCCCGCCCCGGTCCTCAGCGCTACACGCATACGGCGTCAGAGGTTAGGCGCTGCGGGCCACGGGAAAGTCCCGTGGCCCCTGGCTAACGGACAGCCAGAGGACAGCTTGACCTGCCACCACCCCATGAGCATGCCGATCAGTCCCAGCCGGGGTCTGACCTGCCACACGCCGCAGCCGGGCTCGCCCAGATCGCTGCAGGCGATGCGGGCGAAGCGGTGCTTGGCCGGCTCGAGCAGCATCTGCTCCAGCCGCACGCGGTGGTCCGCCTGGACGTCGGCGCGCTCGGAGATCGTCACCCGCGCCGCGCGCAGGCGCTCGGCAAGCTCGTCACGCACCTGCTCGAGCTCTCCCAGCCCGAGCAGCCGCGGCTCGCCGTGGCGCTCCTCCGGTCGCTGCAGCCCGCCCATGCGGTAGGCGGTCACGAACGCGTCGCCCAGCTCGCGTTCGAGCCGAGCGATCTGGGCCCGCAGCGAGCGGCGCGCAGCACGCTCGTCTACCTCGACGACAGTCGGGGATACCTGTGCCGGAGCGGTGCTGTGCTCGAGTAGCTCGATGACTCCCTCCTTCGTGCCCGGGCCAGCTTAGCACCGGGCAAGACGGTCCAGGGCTGGTTCTACCCCGCGCTCAGCGCCTCGACGCAGACCCACAGCGCCTCCTCGATGTGAATCGCCGGCACCCCCTCCACGCCGACTGTGAAGAGTGCCACGCGCGCCGTCCGCGGCGTCGGGGCGTGGCCCGGCGCAACGTCGCCGAACAGCAGCGCGTGGACCTGTCGCTGGTCGGCCACCACGAGCCTGCCCGCCGGCAGGTAGGCGGCGTACTCGCTCGAGCCGAGCCGATCGCCCTCGGCGCTCAGGCGGATGCCAAGACCGCCGGCGTCGAGAAGATCGGCGTCCAGCGCCCAGACGGGAACGCCCGTCTCGACCAACGCGATCAGGCATGCGTCGTCGACGAGGTTGCGGGGCTGGAAATGCCCCTGGAGCAGGCGGCCGACCGCCACCCGCTCGCTGGGGATCCTGTCGATTTCAGGATCGAGCCCGATCTGGTGAAAGAACGTCCGGTAGGCGTGAGGTATCGGATGGGTGCGCATCACCACGACACTCATGCCGCGATACCTGCTCGAGAGCTCGCGCAACCGTCGCTTGAGCTCGCGCGGGCTGCCTTTGAGGCGCGCCGGGGCGGTCAGCCAGTCGAGCCTCAGCCCGGGGAATTCGGCCGCCAGCTCGGGGGCGATGAAGCCGGGGGCCGCCTCGAGCTCCGTCTCTTCCCTCATCGCTCGAGCGCCTTCACCTTGGCGGCCAGCGCGGCCGCCGATAGCCAGTGGTCACCGGTCAAGCGGTAGGCGACCGTGCCGCCACGGTGGGCGAGTTCGAGCAGCGGGCACACCTCCACGCCATAGATGTCCCCCACCGCGCCGTCGAGATCGAATGCGACCGGGATCGTCCAGTGATGGGCGCGCACCAGCCCGATCGCCGTGCGGCGGTCGGCGCGCACGCCCACCGCGGCGAAGCGCACCGCGCGCCCGAATTGCCGAGAGACCGCCTGGACGGTGTCGATCTGGCGCACGCAGTCCGAGGAGCCCGAGACGAAGAACGCCAGGATCAGCGGCGAGCGGTTGGCGAGCCAGGGGCACAGATTCAGCGCCTGCGGGTTGGGATGCGACGGATCGCAGTGCGGGTTGAGGTTGGCGTCCTTGTCGACGCCGCCCCTCGCCAGCGGAGCTACGAACCAGTGCAGACGCTGGCCGGGCGGAACTCCGATCGGTCCGAAGCCTCGAGTGATGAACAGGAACACGGAAACGCCGATGGCGATCGTGATCCCGATGGCGCCGATCATGCGCCGGTAGGGCCGGGTGTCGATCACCGGCTCCGGGGGGCGGCCCGCTCGACGCGCCGCCTCCGCCGCCGCCCGATCCGGGTCTAGACGATGCGACGGCCCGTCGGGGCTCACGCCACCCGAGCGCGACGTTGTCGCCGCGGGGCCCGGGCCGCGAGCCGGCGACCGAGCTCACGCGTGCGCTCGCCCAGGTCGGCGCTTTCGCCGAGCGCCAGCGCGGCCGGGAGCACGAGCAGCACTCCGCACAGGGACACCGTCAAATCGATCAGCGTGACGAATCCGAATTGGCGAAGCATCGTGATATCGGAGACGATCAGCACGGCGAACCCGGCGATCGCCGTGATGCCGGAGGTGAGAACGGCCACGCCTGTGGAGCGGTACGTGCGCCACAGCGCCTCGGCCAGCTCGTGTCCGTCGGCGCGCTCCTGGTGAAAGCGCTCCGAGAGCAGCACGCTGAACTCGGTGGAGATGGCGATCACCAGCGCTCCCAGGCTGGCGGACATCGGGTTCAGGGGGATGCCGATGACAAACACGATCAGCGCGGACCAGCCGGTGGCCAGGGCGATCGGCACAAGCGGCACGAGCGCCCGCCCCAGGCGCCTGAAGACCGCTAGCAGCACCAGGCCAACGGCGATCAGCCCCGCCAGCAGCGTCAGCAGCCGGCGCGCGGACGAGGACAGAGACGAGTTGGCCTCGGCGGCCAGCACGGGGATTCCGGCCAGCCGCGCGCTGACCCCCGAAGGCGGGTGCAGCTGCGAGCGCATGTAGTTGATCACCTGCTGTTGCTTGGACAGCGGCATCAGCCGGATGCCGAAGGCCAGCGCCGCCTGCTGATTGCTCGGCGTGATCACGGCCTGCTTGAAGTACGCGGGGACAGCCGCCAACAGGCTGTTGACCTGGGCCTGGCTCTGGGCGGCTCCGGTGCTCGAGCCGGTCTGCGAACCGGGCGAGAACAGATCAGGAAGCGACAGCGCCGGGCAGAGGGTGGCGTGCGCGCAGCCCTTGGTCTCCAGGTATCCATAGTGGGCCAGCAATCCCTGCTCGTAGCGCGTCATCCACTGCACGGTCCGCAGCTGGGTGACGTTGCGCGAGCTGACGACGACGTCGATCTCGCCCGAGACGCCTGTCACCCGCTCGAGCGTGTTCAGGTTGCGCAGGGCAGGCATGCCCGAGGGCACGAGCTTGGTGACATCGGACTGCACGGCGGTCTGCGTGTCGGCCACCCAGCCGCCGAGCGCCAGCACGCCGACCACGGCCAGGACAAGGCCCGGCCTTTCGGTCACGAACCGAAGGATGCCGCGGCTGCGCTCGGCCCAGCGTTGGCGGCCGCCTGGCGCCGGCACGCGGACGCGGCGAAGTGGCGCCGCTAGCAGCTCCCGCGCCCCCCGCAGGGAGCTGGCCACGAGCTCCCCCGCTCCCCCCAGCGACGCGCCGACCGCAGCGCCCTCGCGATCGGCCAGCGCCAGCGCCGCCGGCGCCGCGACCAGCGCGCCGACCACGGCAACCGCGATTCCCACCACCAGCAGCAGCCCGAACCCCTGGACCATCGCCACCGGCGAGAGCAGCAGGATCAGAAAGCCGATGGCGGTGGCCAGCGCCGCGGTGGCGATCGCCGGACCGCCGCGGCCGGCGGCTTTGGCGATCGCATGGGCCGAGTCGCCCTCCTCCGATCGCCGCGCCTCCTGCACGCGTGACTGGAACTGCACCGCGTAATCGACCCCCAGGCCGATGAGGATCGGCAGCACGGCGATCGAGGCCATCGTCAGCGAGGCTCCGATCAGCGACAGCGCGCCGAATGTGATCCCCGCGGCGGCCAGCGCGATCGCCAGGGGCAGCAGCCGCAGCCTGCTGCGGAACACGATGAGCAGCGTGGCGGCCATCACCAGCAGCGCGGCGATCAGCAGGCTGGCGATCGACCCGGTCAGCGACGAGGCCAGGTCATTGAGGACCACCGGCGCGCCGCTGACCAAGTACGTGCCCCCGTAGCCAAGCGCGAAGATCGGCATCTTCACCACCTGGCGGATCAGCGCGATCGCCTGCCGCTGCTGGTCGTCTGAGAGGCTCGACTTCAGCCGGACCTGGACCAGCGCGGACCTCGAGGTCGGGAACAGGTAGGCGAACCTGGCTTTGGGTTGATACGCGCCGCGCGTGGCGTCGAACACGATCTGGGAGATGAACTGCTGGTTGTCGATCCGGGGGTTGGTCGTGAGGCCGGAGTCGAGCGCCAGCTGCTCGGCCTGCGCCACCAGCTGCTCCTGCTCGAGCTGCTCGGCCGCCTTTGCGGCCGACAGCGCCTGCTTGCGCGTTCGGTGCTCGCCGAGCGCCACCGCGTACGCGGCTTGACCGGCCTGCTGGATCTTGCTCACGTCGGACTGCTCCAAGCCGGTCACGTTGCGGTTGACCGCGGTCACCGCCTGGTTGAGGAACGTGCCCGGCCCGTAGACCGCCTGCACCGGCTTTTGCTTCATCAGCTTGCCGCAGGGACTGCGCCAGCCGCCGTAGGGGGTCCCGTCCTTAGCCGGGGCCGGCGTGTAGGCACCTAGCTGCTCGTTGGGGACGACCTGCTGACCCGCCAGACACGCCTCGAGGAAGCTGAGCGTGCCGAGGTCCTTGCTCAGCACGAGCTTGTCCAGCGGCTCTCGGATCAGGATCACGACCGACTGGGAGCCGAAGTGCTTCTCGTCGTCGGCCGTCGCCTGGTAGCTGGAGGACGAGCCCGACACGAACGAGTCGATACCCGTGGAAGGTTGAAGGCGCAGCGCGAGCAGGCCGCCGCCGATCGCCAGCGCTACCACGATCGAGAGCGCCAGCACCGGTCGCCGGGCGGAGGCCAACGCGACCCGCTCCAACCGCTGTGCAATAGTCATGCCGGCGTGAGGCTACCGGGGGGCCCTGCGGCGCACGCCAGAACGCGTGCGCGGGGCGATCAGTCCATCGTCAGCGGACCCTGCGATTCACCGGCCAGGAACTGGCGGATGAACGGGTTCTCGGAGTTGAGCATGTCCTCGGCCGGGCCGGCCTCGACGATCCTGCCCTTCCACATCACGTTGATGTAGTCGGCCACGCGCCGGGCGCTCATGATGTCGTGGGTAATCACGCAGAACGTCGGCAGGTGCTCCTTCTGCGCCTTTTTGGCGTCGTCCATCATGTCGCGGTGGATCTCGAGGATCAGCTCACCGAGCAGCGCGGTGCGGACCGGGTCGAGGCCGGAGTCGGGCTCGTCGAAGAGCACGATGTCGGGCTCCAGGACCAGCGCCCGGGCGAAGCCGGCGCGCTTGCGCATACCGCCCGAGAGCTCGTTGGGCATCTTGTCCCGCGCGTCCCCGAGGCCGACCTCGTTGAGCCGGCGCATGACGATGTCCTCCACCTCGTCCTCGCCCTTCTCGGTGTGCTGCCTGAGTGGGAACGAGACGTTGTCGAAGAGGTTCATCGATCCGAACAGCGCCCCGTCCTGGAACAGCAGCCCGAACTTCTTGCGCATGTCGAACAGGTTGTCGTCCGGCATGTTCGGAACGGAGGCGCCGTGGACCAGGATGTCGCCCTCGTCGGGGTAGAGCAGTCCCACCATGTGCTTGATGCACACCGATTTCCCCGTACCGGACGGTCCGAGGATCATCGACACCATCCCCTCGGGCAGGCCCATGTTCAGCCCGCGCAGGATCCTGTTGCGGCCGAACGCCTTATAGGTGTCGATGAACTCGACGGCGTCGGGGCGCCCGGAGGGATAGTGCTTGTAGGTGTGGAACTTGTACTCATCCTCGTCGGCACCCGGAGGCGGGGCCGGCCGCGAGTCCGGCTCGTCGACCACCGACACCCTCGACTGGCGCTCCTCTTCTTCCTCACCCTCCCCACGGCCGCGCTCCTGCTCGCCGCGATCGCCTTCGCCCCCGCCGGCATCGCCACGCGCGTCACCTTGCTCGTGGTCGTGCCCCTCGGCCTCCGCCGCGCCCCAGCCGCTGGCGGCGCCGGCAACGCCGGCTACGGCTGCGCCCTCGCCTCTCGGCCGCTCGGTTTCCGACGCGCCGTCGCCTCTCGGCTCACCAGCGGCGGAGCTGCTCTCGGCCTGAGGCTGCTCGCCGGCCTCGTGCCCGTCCCCGGACTGCGGCTGGTCCTCCCCGCCCCACGCCGTCGCGGGCTGTCGCCCGCCGGCGTCCGCCTGCTCGGCGCGACCCTCCTGTTCGCCTGACTCGGAGCCCTGAAGCCACGGCACCCAGCCTCCGCCGGACTCAACCGGCGCCGGCTGATCCCCCGCGGCCGCGGACTGTCCGCCGCCGGCAGCGGAGTGCGCCCCGCCTGCCATCGGCTCTTCGTCGCCTGCCTGCGGCTGGCCCGCGCCTGGCTCGGGCTCCTGCTGCCCCTGGGCGCCGGACGCGACTCCCTCCTCCTGGCCCTTGGAGCCACCGAAGCTTCCGAACTTAAAGCGCCGCATTGTCAGCCTCCGATTGGTGCCCTGGGGTTGGCTCCCCAGAAGATCTGGGTCCCGAGCATGCCGATGAGATGTACAGAGATCAAGTTCAGCACCATCGACTTGGCGGTCGCCGTGCCGACGCCGACCGGGCCGCCGCCGGCGTTGTATCCGTAATAGCAGCCCACTAGAACGATGACGGTCGCCATCGCCATGGCCTTTATCAAGCTGAATAAGAGATCAGGTGGGTTCTGGAACTCCCAGAAGATGACGAAGAAGCCTCCCGAGGAGACGAACCCCAGCTCCTGGACCGAGACCACGTAGCTGGCGAAGAAGCCGGCGCCGATCGAGACCAAGTACATGAACGGCAGGACCAGCCACGCGGCCAGCAGCCGCGTAGCGCACAGGAACGTCATGCCGCTGATGCCCATTACCTCGAGCGCGTCGATCTCGTCGGAGATCCGCATCGAGCCCAGCTCGGCGACCAGCCCGGTTCCCACCTTGGCGGCCATCATGTAGCCGAAGGCGTAGGGCACGAGCTCGCGCAGATCGCACCAGGCATCGAACACGCCGGCGTACGCGGGGGTGCCGTTGGTGTTCGAGAAGTAGCCGCCCTCCAGGCCGCAGGTCAGCCCGGTGATGAACACCAGTCCCCAGATGACGAGCGTCGAGCCGACGATCAGGATGCCCGCCTGGCGCAGCGTCTCGCCGAAGAACTTCAGCGGCCGGCCGGTGAAGACCTCATAGACGATCCGCGAGCAGAACTTGACGATCTCGCCGAACGACTCGACCCACCCGCGCGGTGCCGCCAGCAGATCACCCATCAGCGTGCGCTTCCGGTCCGCTCATTCCGTGACGGTTCAGCTTCTGTCACCGGCGATCACTTGGGGATCGTTGTGATCTCCGGGTGCGTGGCCAGCAGCGTCTGGGTGAAGGCGTAGTTGAACGCGAAGATGCCCAAGAACGCGATGACCACCGCCTGGTTGACGGCGCGCCCCACCCCCTCGGCACCGCCCGACGCGGTCATGCCCTTGTAGCAGCAGACGATGGCGATGATCGCCCCGAACAGTGTCGTCTTGAGCACCGAGCCCCAGAGGTTCGTCGTGTCGGCGTTGTTGAACAGCGTGATGAAGAACGGCCCGATCGGTGCGTGGTTGACGATCGTCGCCAGGATCCCGCCGAAGATCCCGAACAGCAGCGCGTAGATGTCGAACAAGCCCGTGACCAGCATCAGCGCCAAGAAGCGCGGGACGACGAGGCTCTTGACCGGATCCACGCCCAGCACCTGGAGGGCATCGAGCTCCTCGCGGATCTTCCGGGCTCCGAGGTCGGCGGTGATCGCCGTCCCGGCCACCCCGGCCAGCACGATAGCGTCGACGAACGGCGCAAACTCCCTGATCGAGGCCAGCACGAAGAAGCCGCCGAGCCGATCGAGCGCGCCGAACAGCGTCAGGAAGTTGGCGGCCTGAAGCCCCGGGGCCTCATAGCCGAACGCGACCGTCGAGATCAGTAGCGGGAACCAGCACAGCTTCAGCGCGAACATGAACTGGCCCGCAAATTCTCCCCCGTAGGAGTACGGCGGGCGCACGGCGGAGATGAGCGTCCGCCCGGTGAGCAGCACCATGTTCCCGACTTCTTCGAGCAGGCTCTTGGTCGGCAGGAACGCTCGGTCCGCGACTGCTCGAATCACCTGTGCTCTTTCCTCCCGTGTCCGTGCACCGGCGCCTTGACGGCTGCCTGGGCGTAAACATACGACACCGCTGGCGCAAAGGCCAGCATGAACCCTCGTTCAGCGCGCCCCGAGAACCGGCATCCGGAGCCAACCGTAGTGCTATGTTGGCCGCGTCTTGAGCGGGTGGAGACCGAGGAGCTGCCCGATCGCTGCCGGTCTGGTGGCGCTGGTTGCGCTGAGCGCGTGCGGCTCTCAACCGCGCCAGGACGCCGCCGAGCCGACCGGCAACTTCCCGGTCGCCGTCGACGCCAACTGGACGACTTCTCAGACGCTCTCGGAGCACACGCAGCTCGTGATCACGGTCCACAACACGGGCCGCAAGACGATCCCCAACGCGGCGGTGACGATCACCGACGGCAACCCCAGCGTCGGCACGACGGCCCAGGCGTTCCAGGAGCTCTTGCACATGCCCGGCTTGGCCTCTCAGTCGCGCGCGGTGTGGATCGTCGACAAAGCACCCGACCCGTCACAGGCGCCATGCCCTCAGAACTTCAACCCCGAGACCTACACCGGCTCGAACTTCAGCGCCTGCTCCGGCGGCCCGGGGGGAGCGGTCACCGCCTACTCCAACACATGGGCGCTGGGGTCGCTCAGGCCGGGGAAATCGGCCACGTTCACCTGGCATCTGACGGCGGTGCAAGCCGGCACACACGTAGTCAACTGGCGCATCGCCGCGGGCCTCAACGGCAAGGCCAAGGCGGTCGATTCTTCAGGCGGGCCACCCGAGGGGCGCTTCACCGTCACGATCAGCAACGCCCCGCAGCAGTCCTACGTCAACGGCAGCGGTCAGATCGTCACGACGCCCTAGGCGCTGCTCGACTCGGCCCACTGGTCGACACCGCCCTCGACCGCGTACTGCTCGATCTCCTCGAGCTCCCCCTGGTCGAACGCCAGCCGCTTGAGGCTGGCCACGTTCTGCTCGAGCTGCGCCACGCTGCTCGCGCCGAGCAGCGCCGAAGTGACGCGAGGATCGCGGAGCGCCCAGACGATCGCGAGCTGGGCCAGACTCTGCCCCCGTCGCTGGGCGATCTCGTTCAGGGCCCCCACGCGCGCCAGGTTCTCGTCGGTGATCAGATCGGATGGGAAGTAGTTGCCGCGTTGCACGCGCGAGTCCTCGGGTACACCGTCGATGTACTTGTCGGTGAGCAGCCCCTGCGCCAGCGGGGAGAACACGATCGCGCCGACGCCTTCGCGCTCCAGCACGTCGAGTAGCTCTTCCTCGATCCAGCGGTTGAAAAGCGAATATGAAGGCTGGTGGATCAGCAGGGGCGTGCCCAGCTCCCGCAGGATCCGAACCGCCTCCTCGGTCCGCCGCGGCCCATAAGAGGAGATGCCCGCATAGCGAGCCTTGCCCTGGCGGATGGCCGTGTCCAGCGCGCCCATCGTCTCCTCCAGCGGGGTCTCGGGGTCGAAGCGATGCGAGTAGAAGATGTCCACGTTGTCGAGGCGCATCCGCTTGAGGCTCTGCTCGAGGCTGGAGAGCAGGTACTTGCGCGATCCCCACTCGCCGTACGGCCCGGGCCACATGTCGTAGCCCGCCTTGGTGGAGATGATCACCTCATCGCGGTACGGCCGGAAGTCCTCGGAGAAGATCCGGCCGAAGTTGATCTCAGCCGAGCCATACGGCGGCCCGTAGTTGTTGGCCAGGTCGAAGTGGGTGATGCCCAGATCGAACGCCCGACGCAGGATCGCGCGGCTGTCGCGGAGCGGGCGGTCGTCGCCGAAGTTCTGCCACAGGCCGAGCGAGATCGCCGGCAGCCTAAGGCCGCTGCGCCCGCAACGGCGATATGGCATCGGGTCGTAGCGGTCCGGGGCAGGTAGGTAAACCTCCGGGGCCAGCTCCGGGTTGAACGGCACTGAACCGAGTATTACATGGGGGCGCCGGGCGACGTTTGCCGGCAGGGGCGCGGTTGCGGGCGGTGCTGGGCGTGGGCGCGGAGCTGGGGGGCGCGCGGGGCCGGGTCGGTGCGCGGGGGGAGCTGCGGCGGCCCGGGAGGGCTGCGGGCGGGCCCCCGGGAGCAGCGGGCGCGTGGGGCGGGTCGGTGCCCCGGTGGGGCTGCGGGCGGGCCCCGAGAGCTGCGGGCGGCCCGGGAGCTCGGAAAACGTCGCAAATCCACCGTCCGGTAGCGACCCGGTGCCACATAAGCGTCTCTACGACGCTTATGTGGTCAAGGCTGGGGCGAGGGCGCCGGGTTTGCTGCGAAATACGTCCTCCGGCGCAGCGTTGCGTATCCCCGCGGGGACGTTCACCCCGTCCGGCCCACGGCGACCGCCCCGGGACGCACGCCCCCCGGCCCCGACCCCCAAATCGCGCCCCCAATCGCGCCCCCTAATCGCCCCCTAATCGCGCCCCCGATCGCGCCCCCGGCCCCGACCCCCGCGCCGCGCCCGTTCGCCCCACGGCGGATCGCGCTCTCCGCAGTTTGGACATTCGGATAAAGCCCCGCCGCGCTGGTTCCCCTACATTGCCGCGCTCACGCCATTCGTCTATGAAGGAAGCCATGCCTCGCATCCGACAGCAAAACGTGCTCGCCGCGCAGTGGGCCCCGAATGGGGCCGCGCTGGGGACGCCCGACCTCACCGCCCCCGACAACCAGATCTTCGGCGCAAATGTGTTCTCCACGACCGTGCAGCGTCAGCGGCTGCCGCGCGAGGTATTCCGGAAGCTCCAGCAGACGCTCGCCCAGGGTGCGATCTTCGACCCCTCACTGGCCGACGCCGTAGCCCAGGCGATGAAGGACTGGGCGCTGGAGAAGGGCGCCACGCATTACACACACTGGTTTCAGCCGCTGACGGGCTCCACCGCGGAGAAGCACGACAGCTTCTATGCGCCTACCGGTGAGGGCACGGCGCTGGCCGAATTCTCAGGCAAGGAGCTGATCCAGGGCGAACCGGACGCATCGAGCTTCCCGACCGGCGGCATCCGCGCCACGTTCGAGGCCCGCGGCTATACCGCCTGGGATCCCACGAGCCCGGCGTTCATCCTTGAGAATCCGAACGGCGCGCTGCTCTGCATCCCCACGGCGTTCGCCTCCTGGACCGGGGAGGCCCTGGACCACAAGATCCCGCTGCTGCGCAGCATGGATGCCCTGAGCAAGTCAGCGATCCGCGCTCTGCGCCTGTTCGGGGACCAGTCGTCCCAGCGGGTGTTCACGACGGTCGGCCCCGAGCAGGAGTACTTCCTGATCGACGAGCAGTACTACTTCGAGCGGCCCGATCTCGTCACGACCGGGCGCACGCTGTTCGGCGCCAAGCCGCCCAAGGGCCACGAGCTCGACGATCACTACTTCGGCTCGATCCCCGAGCGGATCCTGGCCTATATGCTCGAGACCGAGCGCGAGCTCTCGAAGCTGGGCGTCCCGGTCAAGACGCGCCACAACGAGGTGGCGCCCAATCAGTACGAGATCGCGCCGGTGTTCGAGAACTCCAACGTCGGCTCCGACCACCAGCAGCTGACGATGCAGGTCATGCAGAACGTCGCGCGGCGCTACCGCCTGACCTGCCTGCTGCACGAGAAGCCGTTCGCGGGCGTCAACGGCTCGGGCAAGCACAACAACTGGTCGATGGGCACCGACACGGGCAAGAACCTGCTGGAGCCCGGCGACACCCCGCACGAGAACCTGGAGTTCCTGTTCTTCTGTGCCGCGGTGATCCAGGCGGTGAACAAGCACCAGGCGCTGCTCCGAGCGTCGATCGCCTCGCCGGGGCAGGACCACCGGCTCGGTGCCAACGAGGCGCCGCCGGCGATCATGTCGATCTTCCTGGGCGCCGAGCTGCAGAAAGTGTTCGAGGCCATCGAGCGCGGCGAGGCCGGCGAGACGACGCCGGGATCGTTCCTCGGACTTGGCACGCCCGTATTGCCGCCCCTGCCGATGCACGGCGGCGATCGCAACCGCACCAGCCCGTTCGCGTTCACCGGGAACAAGTTCGAGTTCCGCGCGTTGGGCTCGAGCATGTCGCTATCGCTGCCCAACACGGTGCTGAATACGATCGTCGCCGAGGCAATCGACTACCTCGCCGAGCAGCTGGAGGAGGACATGGCCGGGGGTGCCTCGCTCGAGCAGGCGGTGCGCGGGGCGCTGCAGCGCAGCTACGCCGAGAACAAGCGCATCGTGTTCAACGGCGACAACTACGCCGAGTCCTGGCACGCGGAGGCGGCGGCGCGCGGCCTGCTCAACCTGCGCGCCACGCCCGATGCCTTGCCCTACCTCATCTCGGACGAGACGGTGGGACTGTTCTCCAGCTACACGGTGCTCTCCAAGCGGGAGCTCGGCTCCCGCTACGAGGTGTTCCTCGAGCAGTACGTGACCAAGCTCAACATCGAGTCCGAGACCGCGGCCACGATTGCCCGGACGATGCTGCTGCCGGCGGCGGCCCGGCACCTGGCGATGCTGCGCGAGGCGGATCTACCCGAGCTGGCGGGAGATACGGCGGAGCTGATCCGCGTACTGACGGACGTGCTGCGAGCGCTGGAAGAGGCAAACCTGGAGGACAACCACCCCCACCACGACCTGCTGGAGCACGCGAAGTACATGCGCGACACGGTGATCCCGGCCATGGAGGCGGTCCGGATCGCCGCCGACGGACTGGAGATGGTCGTGGCCGACGACTTGTGGCCGCTGCCCAAGTACTCGGAGATCTTGTTCATCAAATAGTCGATCCGGACACCTCGACGTAGGCGGGGGGTGTCGGATGGGCTAATAGCCGCGCTGCGCGCTACGGCGCGCGCGCGGCTGACGTCCCAATCTCGAGGGCTGCGCGTCAGCGCTTCCGGGCCGACCGCCGGGCGTGCGCCGCTCGGGCGGGTTTGCGCGTCGCGTGCGTCGGCCTCAGCTCAAACGGACCGATTACGCCTAGCGAGCGCAGGAAGCGGGCGAACGACACGCCCGCCACCGTGACCTGCCCCTCGTGATAGCCCGTCGTAGCCCGGGCCCGCGTCGCGCCGTTGCCCATGCTCCAGCCGGTCTCGATGCAGGTCCCCTCTCGCTTGTAGTAGGCAACCGGCTGACCGGCGCTAAGCGTCGTGCCGGGTTGCGCCAGGCGGGTGATCTGCTCTGCCACGAAGACATAGTTGCCGGCCCACGGTCCATCCAGCAGCTGGTACCAGACGTATGGCTGGCCCTTGAACCAGTTGTGGTCGATGCCGATGACCACACCGTCCCCGAGCGCCCGGATCGGCTCGCCGCGAGACATACAGAAGTCAACGCCCTGGTCGGTGCGTCCGGTGCGGTAGCCGTCGCTACGCAGCGGGTTGCCGTAGCGCGTGTAGGCGGCGGCGTACGCCTGGTCGAAGTAGAGCGAGACCGGACCCTGCTCCGCGCCACCGCTGACCGAGACGATTCCGTAGCTGACGCGGTCGACTTGGCTGCCTACGAAGTTCGCTGCGGTCGAGGCCGCGACGGGCTGGTTGTTCACATACACAACGCTGCTCGCGTTGGATCCTGACCCCAAGGTCTGCCGGACCTCCAGCGTGAACCAGGCACCGAGCGGAAGCTGGAACGCTCCGGTCAGCGGCTGCTGCGTGACCGAGCCTCCGGAGTTCGTCGTCGCCACCAGCTCGGCCAGGTTGGTGCTGTAGTCGATGACCACGCTGTCCTCGGTGTAGCTCCCGTCGCTGCCGGGAACGGCGTGCCAGCCGATCAGCGTCTGCTGCCCGACCGTAGCTTCATGAAAGCCGTAGGGCAGGTAGAAGGACGCCCCGTAGGCCACGCTCTGGGGCGCCGTCCAGTTGACGGCGAATGAGCCCTCGACCTGACCGCCCGAGCCGGTACCCGGGTAGGCGGCAGCGGAGCCCGTGCCTGAGTAGGCGGCGGCAAAGGTCTGGCCATCGGCGCGGTAGCGCACACCGGCCGCGCTCAGCGTGCCGCCGTCCTGAGCTGTCCCGGCGGAGAAAGCGCCGAGCCTGCCGGCCGAGGCGTTGAGGAGTGCCGCGCGCGCGGAGGCCGAGGCAAAGGCGAAGCACAGCACCGCTGTCCCCAGCGCCACAGCAATGAGTCGTGCTGCTCGCTTGAGGTTGGTCAAATCGCACGTGGCTGCGGACACGGGCCAACTCCTCTTGTCGTCAATGCTCGCTTTGCGCCTGGTGCCTGCGGGGTTAGCTGACGGGCTCGCGCTTACCTGCGCCTCAGCGCTACCGGCGGATCACCGCCGGACTCGCCCCAAATGACTTGGGCTCCCCACTCCCCGGTGCGGCACGCCAGGGATTAGGCAACTGCACAAAACGCCTCAGAGCGCGCAGAGTTGCGCCGGGCGGGAGATGAGAGTTGCCATAGACCGATACGGTCTTGCGATGCGGACCGCGCTGTTTACGACCTGCCTTGTGGACGCGCTTTTCCCGGACGCCGGGCGGGCGACCGTGCACCTACTCGAGCGACTCGGTCAGGCGCTGGAGTTCCCGCTCGAGCAAACCTGTTGCGGGCAGATGCACGCCAACAGCGGCTACTTCGAGACCGACCTTGTGCGTCGCTACGTCGACACGTTCGAGTCCTATGACGCGGTGGTCGTCCCCTCCGGCTCCTGCGCCGGCAGTATCCGACACCAGCACCCGATGATCGCCCGCACCGCAGGCGACGAGGGGCTCGCGATCCGGGCCGCGGCCGTGGCCGCCAGGACGTATGAGCTCTCGCAGTTCGTGGTCGACGTGCTCGGCACCGACGACGTTGGCGCCTACTTTCCCCATCGCGTCACCTACCACCCCACGTGCCATTCGCTGCGGCTGCTGGGAGTCGGCGACCGCCCGCTGCGGCTACTGCAAAACGTGCGGGGCATCGAGCTCGTCGAGTTGTCGCGCTGGGACGAGTGCTGCGGGTTCGGCGGTACTTTCTCGGTCAAGAATCCTGACGTGTCGGCGGCCATGCTCACGGACAAGATGGAAGCCGTGATCGAGTCCGGCGCCGAGGTTTTGTGCGCGGGCGATCGGTCCTGTTTGATGCACATAGGCGGCGGCCTCGATCGCATCCGGGCGGGCGTGCGTACGCTGCATCTGGCGGAGATCCTCGCGAGCACCGAGCCTGCCCGATGAGCGGCGGTGAGACGATCTGGACTGAGGATCCGTCGTTTCCGGCGAACGCCAAGCGAACCGTCCGGGACTCGCAGCTGCGCCGCAACATCCGTAAGGCCACGAGCACGATCCGCGAGCGGCGCGCGGGCCTGGTCCAGGAGATGCCCGATTGGCAAGATCTGCGCGCGGCCGGAGCGGCGATCAAGGATGACGTGCTTTTGCACCTCGACCGCTACCTGGAGCAGTTTGAGGCTGCCGCCAGCGGTCGCGGCGCCTGTGTGCACTGGGCGCGCGACGCGGACGAGGCGAACTCGATCGTGACGAAGCTCGTGGGCCAGAGCGGCGAGCTCGAGGTGATCAAGTCCAAGTCGATGACCACGGCGGAGATCGGGCTCGACGCGGCGCTGGCCCGGCAGGGGATCACGGCCATCGAAACCGACCTGGCGGAGCTGATCGTGCAGCTCGGCCACGACCGGCCCAGCCACATCGTCGTCCCGGCCATCCACAAGAACCGGGCGGAGATACGCGAGATCTTCCTGCGCGAGATGCGCGACGCGCCACCCGATCTCACCGACGACCCTCGCGCCCTGGCGGAGGCCTCCCGCCGGCACCTGCGGCGCAAGTTCTTCGAGGCCAAGGTGGCGATCACCGGCGCCAACTTCGCGATCGCCGAGACCGGGTCGTTGTTGATCGCCGAGTCGGAGGGCAACGCCCGCATGTGCCTGACGCTGCCGCAGACGCTGATCTCGGTGGTGGGGATCGAGAAGCTCGTGCCCACGTTCCGCGACCTCGAAGTCTTCCTCCAGCTGCTACCGCGCTCCTCGACCGGCGAGCGGATGAATCCCTACAACTCCGTGTGGACGGGCGTCACCCCCAGCGACGGCCCGCAGCAGGTTCATATCGTGCTGCTCGACAATGGTCGCACCAACGTGCTGCGGGACGAGCTCGGACAGCAGGCGCTGCGCTGCATCCGCTGCGCGGCCTGCCTGAACGTGTGCCCGGTCTACGAACGCGCAGGCGGGCACGCCTACGGCGCCACGTATCCGGGGCCGATCGGCGCGGTGCTCACGCCGCAGCTGGTCGGCGTCGAGCACGCCTCGACGCTCCCATTTGCCTCCTCGCTCTGCGGCTACTGCTACGAGGTCTGTCCGGTCAAGATCGACATCCCGTCGGTGCTCGTCAAGCTCCGCCGCGACTCGGTCAAAGCCAAGAAGCATCGAGCGCAGGACGCCCTGTTCGCCGCCGCCGGCAGCGCGATGAAGGGACGGCGCCGCTGGAGCGCCGCGCTGAGGCTCGCGCCGTTGATGCGCCTGTTGCGTCGTGGAGGACCGCCCCCGGTCGCCCAGTGGACCAGCGTCCGCGACCTGCCCGAGCCTCCAGCCGAGTCGTTCCGGGACTGGTGGGTCAAGGAGCATGCACCGCAGCGAAAGAGACGCGCGGGATGAGCGCCCGCGAGGAGATCTTGGCCCGCGTACGCGGCGCAACCACCATGGCGGGCAGGCGCGCCCCCGCCCACGAGATCCCGCGTCGTTACCGGACGCGGATCGACGGCGGGATCGATACCTTCATGGCCCGGCTCGGCCACTATGACGCCAAGGCGCGGCGTGTCGACCCGGGCGAGCTCGACGCGGCCGTTCGGTCCGCCCTCGCCGAGAGAGGCGCCCGCCGAGTCGTCGCGCCCGACGGGGTGCCCGACGCCTGGCTGGGGGAAGTCGAGCCGCTGCGCGACGCTCCGCCGCTCGACGCCCAGGCCCTCGATCAGTCCGATGGCCTCGTCAGCACCTGCGCGGCGGCGATCGCCGAGACCGGCACGATCGTGCTGGACGGGAGCGAAGGGATGGGCCGCCGAATCCTGTCGCTGGTGCCCGACTATCACTTGTGCGTGGTCCGCGCGGATCAAATCGTGGGCTCGGTCCCCGAAGCGATCGCGCAGTTGGACCCAGTCCGACCAATCACGTTCATATCGGGCCCTTCGGCGACCGTCGACATCGAGCTCGTGCGGGTCGGCGGGGTGCACGGCCCGCGGACCCTCGAGGTAATCGTCGCCGAGTAAGTCGCCGCGCCCCTGATCCCGTGCGGTCCGGTCCGAAACTTTTGGGTTTGCTGCGGGTTTGTCCGCGAAGTGGCTCGCCGTCTGCAGCATGCCCGTCCCGGGCGCAGTCACATTGCTGGTTCCCGCGCACGCCCCCTGGGCCGTTGCATGGGGATGCTTTCGGTACTCGCCGTGGCGGTACTGGCCGCGGCGGCGTTGGCCGTGCCGGCCGCTGGGCACGCCAGCTCGACGGCGACGCGGAAGGGCCCGAGGGCGCGAGCGGCCGCCTCAGACCCGTTCGGTACGCGCGGGATGTGGATCTGGATCCTCCATGATTCAAACGGCGGCAACCTGTCCTCGATCATCGCCAAGGCCCATCAGCACGGGGTCGGCACGCTGTACATAAAGAGCAGCGACGGCACCACCCCGTCCTCGCAGTTCAACCATCAGGTCGTCTCGACGCTCCAGGCGCAGGGCTTACAGGTCTGCGCCTGGCAGTTCGTCTACGGCAATCACCCCTCCCAAGAGGCCCAGCTCGGAGCGAATGCGGTCACCGACGGTGCCAACTGCCTGGTGATCGACGCCGAGGGCCAGTACGAGGGCAAGTACAACCAGGCGCAGACCTACATCACGCATCTGCGCGCTCTGATCGGCACGAGCTTCCCGCTCGGCCTCGCAGGCTTGCCCTATATCGACTACCACCCCGCGTTCCCGTTCTCGATCTTCCTCGGGCCGGGAGGCGCTCAGTACAACCTGCCACAGATGTACTGGCGCGACATCGGCACGAGCGTCGATCAGGTCTACGCCCACACCTACTTCTACAACCGCGTCTACGGACGCTCGATCGATCCACTGGGGCAGGTCTGGGAGAACCCGCCGACCTCGCAGATCCTGCGCTTCCGGCAGCTGCTCCAGGTCTATGGTGCCTCCGGCGTGAGCTGGTGGGACTGGCAGGAGGCGCCGGCGAGGGCCTGGTCTGCGATCACACGCTCCGTGGGCCCCCTGCCGAATGCCGCGGCGGTGCCCGGATACCCCACCCTCTCAAAGGGGAAGGCCGGCGACCTCGTCGTCTGGGCGCAGGAGCACCTGCTTGCCGCCGGCCAGCAGGTGACGGTCAACGGCGGCTATGGAGCCCAGACACAGGCCGCGGTCGAGAGCTTCCAGCTGGCAAACGGGATCCCGGCGGACGGGGTCATCGGCACCCAGACCTGGGCCGCGCTTCTGCGCTACCAGCCGGCATCGATCCAGTGGGCCAAGCCCCCCAAGAGCAAGTGGGCGAGGCTCGCCGGGCGTCATCGCATCACAGCGGCCGCCGTGGCCGCCGCCGACACGAGGCCCGCGCTGACAGGCTCCGCGCGCGGGAGCACGCCCGTCCCGGCGTCCGCGCTACTTCCCGCCAGGGGCAACGAGCTCGCAGGCGCTCCTGGGGCGGGAGCGCCCGGGGCCGGCTCGCGATAGTCCGCACAGCCCCGGCGTACTTAGGTCCGTGTGGATCGCGCACGATCGCTTGCACATCCTCTCCCTCCAGCCGGTGCAGGAAACTTTTGAGTTGGCAGGGGGTTTCCTGCGCTAGGTGGCTCGCCTTATGCAGCATGCCCGCCGGGCGCGCGGCCACGAGGGTGGTTGTCGGACGCGGCTCCTGCGCTATGGCCTCGTGATACTTGCGCTCGCGGCCACCGCGACGGTGGCCGTACCCGCCGCGGGGCGCATGGCCCCGACCGCCACGCCTCAGTCGCCCAGAGCGCGGGCCGCTGCCTTCGACCCATTTAGATCGCGCGGGATGTGGGTCTGGATCCTTGACGATTCGAACGGCGGCAGCCTGTCCTCGATCATCACCACGGCGCGCCGCTATCAGGTCCACACGCTGTACATAAAGAGCGGCGACGGCAGCAGCATGCTGGCGCAGTTCAACCGTCAGGTCGTCTCGACGCTGCGTGGGCACGGCATCAATGTCTGCGCCTGGCAGTTCGTCTATGGCAACTACCCCTCCCAGGAGGCCCAGGTTGGCGCTGATGCAGTCAAGGACGGCGCCAACTGCCTGGTGATCGACGCCGAGGGCCAGTACGAGGCTAAGTACGTCCAGGCGCAGACCTACATCAGGCGTCTGCGGCAGCTGATCGGCACGAGCTTCCCGCTCGCGCTGGCGGGTCTGCCCTACATCGACTACCACCCGGCGTTTCCCTACTCGGTCTTCCTCGGCCCCGGCGGCGCCCAGTACAACCTGCCCCAGATGTACTGGCGCGACATCGGCACGAGCGTCGATCAGGTCTATGCCCACGCCTACCTCTACAACCGCCTCTACCTGCGCCCCATAGATCCACTGGGGCAGGTGTACGGCGACCCGCCCACGTGGCAGATCCTGCGCTTCCGCCAGTTCCTCCACGTCTACGGCGCCTACGGGGTCAGCTGGTGGGATTGGCAGGAATCGCCGCAGAGCTCGTGGTCTGCGATCTCGCGCTTTGTGGGCTCCTTGAGCAATGCCGCCGCGGTGCCCGGTTACGCCACGATCTCCAAAGGTGCGGCGGGCGATCTTGTTGTCTGGGCGCAGGAGCACTTGCTTGCCGCCGGTCAGCGGGTGGCCGTCGACGGCGGCTACGGGGCCCAGACACAGGCCGCGGTCGAGAGCTTCCAGCTCACCAACGGGCTCTCCGCGGACGGCATCATCGGCACCCAGACCTGGGCCGCGCTTCTGCGGCACAGGCCCGAGTCCATCCGCTGGACGAAGCGGGAGCGAAGCAAGGCGATGAGGACCGCCCCCGGGCACAAAATCACGGCCGCCGAGGTCGCGGATGCCGACACGAGCGCTGCGCTCCGAGGGTCGTCGCGAAGCACGGCGCCGGTCCCCGCGTCCGCGCTGCTGCCGGCGCGGGCCAACGAGCTGGCCGGGGCAGGCGCGCCGGGGTCGGCGTCGCCTGGTGCCGGCTCGCCCTAATCCGGGCCACTCCTGGCCGCTACCTTCGGTGGATGGCCTTGCCGCCGGTCTTCGACGGACACAACGACGCGCTTACGCGCTCGGACCACGCGTCGTTCGCCACCGGCCGCGCTCGCGGCCACCTCGATCTTCCGGGCATGCGGGCAGGCGGCATGCGCGGTGGAATCTTCTCGCTCTTCACCCCGTCGCGGCGCGAGCGCAAACGGCCCCTGCCGAGGACGGATGCGGTGATTGAGTTCGAGCTCGCACCCGCGGTCTCCCATCAGCGCGCGGCCGCTGACGCCAGTGCCGCGGCCGCTCGCCTGATCGGACTGGAGCGCGCCGGTCAGCTGCGCATCGGGCGCCGGATCGAGGACTTCGACGGTGCGCTGGAAGGCGACGGGCCACCGCTCGCGGTCATGCATCTCGAGGGCGCCGAGGCGATCGACCCGGCGCTCGAGGCGCTCGAGTTCTGGCACGCCGCCGGCCTGCGCTCGCTCGGCCCGGTGTGGAGCCGCGCGAACGCCTTCGCCCACGGCGTTCAGTTCGTCTTTCCCTCAAGCCCGGACATTGGCCCGGGGCTGACCGACGCCGGCCGCGCGCTCGTCGCCCGCTGCGCCCAGCTGGGAATCATGCTCGACGTCAGCCATCTCAATGAGGCGGGTTTCTGGGACGTGGCGCGGATGGGTCGCGGGCCGCTCGTGGCCTCGCATTCGGGAGCGCATGCCCTGGCCGCCGCCTCGCGGAACCTGACGGATGCCCAACTGGAGGCGATCGCCCAGTCCGGCGGTTTGGTCGGGATCGTGTTCGCATGCTCGTTCCTGCGCAGTGACTTCAAGGAAGACCCCGACACTCCGCTCGAGCTGATCGCCGCCCACGCCCGCTACATCGCCGACCGCACCGGGGTCGCCCACGTCGCGCTGGGCTCCGACTTCGACGGAACGATGATCCCGGCCGCGGTTGGGAACGCAGGCGGGCTGCCGCGTGTGCTCGAGGCGCTGTCCGCGGCTGGCTTCAGCGCCGCGGAGCTCGAAGCGATCGCCTGGCGGAACTGGCGCCGCGTGCTCGCGGCCTGGTGGGACAGCTAGGCCGCTACGCGGCCACGCGGCCTGGCGAGATGCCCAACTACTGCGCCGGCAGCACCGGCAGCAGTAGCTTCGAGCCCGAGCTGCCGCCCAGCTGCACCGAGTTGAGCGCCGGAAGGCTCGGCAACGAGGCCCCCGAGGCGCCGAGGATCACGAGACGGATCCGGTCGCCGGCCTTGAACTCGTTGCCGATCGGCCAGAACGCGAGCTGATAGTTGCGCGCGCTCAGCGGCGGCGTGCTGACGGCCGTCGTGAAGTTCCCCCACGGACCCACCACTTGACCCTGGCCGTCGGTGATCGACTGGGCCTTGTTGATGTAGGGGAACGTGCTGTTGAGCCTCCCGCTGGCCACAGGATGGGAGCTGCCGTCCGGCCACACGTCTGAGATCACCGCCCAGATGTCGGTGGACGGCGCGGTGCTCGAGAGCCGCAGATCGAGCGCAGCGGGCCCCGCCGAGAGCACGTTCTGCGTCAGCGGTGCTGTGGTGTAGGTCAGCGCGAGCGGCTCTGTGAGGTTTGTCTCGGTCAGCAGCGGAAACTGATTCGCCGCTTGATTCAAACCATCGGGGCCGACGAAGGCGGCATTCGGCGTATCACTCATCGTCGTGATCGAGGGAATCGCCGCGTAGGACTGCGTGGTCGAGGCGCTTGGGGCCTGCGCCGTGAGCGACCCGTCGTTGATCGATGAGCCGCTGGCGCTGCGGGCGGGGTTCAGCGCGAGCGACATCCACTGCGTGCCGGGCACCGGCCAGTCGCTGGCGTTGTACTGCACGTAGCTGCCGGCGTCGTAGCTCTCACGGCTGCCGTCGGACATCAGCATGTCCACCGGCGGCCCGCTCTGCACGCCGTTGTCGACCCCCAGCAGGTAGTGGTCGAACCAGTCCTTGATCTGCACCACGCCTCCGTCGGTGCCCGCCGGGTAGCCATCATGGCCGGCCACCACCAGCAGGCGGTCGCCGACGCCGCGCAGCGCCCGGAAGGCCTCGAACGCCCCCTGCGACTCGACGTCGTAGAAGCTGTCCAGCATCAGCACCGGGAAGCTGTTGGCGTCACCGGTGTACTGGCGCTGGGCCCAAAAGGAGTCGAGCGTCGGATGGCCGATGTCGCTGAGACCGACGTCGAAGAAGCCGACCGCGGTGTCGAACCCGGAGATCAGGCCGGTGAGCGGGTTGGGCTGAAGCCGCGATCCCCCCTGCTCGAGCGTCGGGGCGCCGATCAGCGCCATCACGCCGAGCCCCGGGACGAAGTTGTTGACCCCGCCTGGATCGAGCAGGTCACGGTAGAGCGAGTAGGTGCCTGACTTGAGCACCGCCGTGCGCACGCACGGCAGCGACAGGTGCAGCGAGTTGTAGACGGCGATGGCGCTGGCCGAGAAGCCGTTGAGCGCCAAGTTGCCATCGCTCCACGACTGGTGGCAGGCCCACTGGAGCGTCTGCTGGACGTCCTCTTGGGTCCGGGGGCCGAGTGCGTCGAACTGCCCGGGGCTTGCGCCGGTGCCGCGATCCTGGACCAGCAGGTAGTTGTAGGCGGAGCCGTCCTGAGTCGTGCCGCTCCCCGGGCCGTAGGGGCTGAACTCGACGATTACCGGCCGCGCGCTCAGCGGGGCCTGGCCCGTGACCGTGGCCTGCAGGCTCACGCCGTCGGACATCTTGACCGAGGTGTTGAGCGTCGCCGCGTCCGCGCGGGCGGCGGCTGGCAGCGCCAGCGCCGACGCGGCAAGCGCGAGCGCAAGCGCGATCGTTCTTTGCCGTGCGCGCCTGATCCCTCCCGCGATGATGAACATCGGTGTTCTTAACCGTACCCGATCGCGTAGGATGGCGACACCGATGGAGAGCGCAACCCTTCCCCGCGGGCCACACAAGCTGCCGCGCGAGCAGGTCGTGGGCTCGCAGCGCGCGCGGCTGATGCGCGCCATGGCCGAGGCGACGGCCGAGAATGGCTACGTGCAGACCTCGGTCGCCGACGTGCTTCGCCGGGCTCGCGTCTCGCGCGAGACCTTCTATCAGCAGTTCAGCTCCAAGCAAGACTGCTTCATCGCCGCCTACGAGCAGGCGGCGAGCGCGGTCCTGGCGATGCTCGAGCGGGAGTCGGCCTTTGGCGAGGCGCCCCTCGAACGCTTCAGCCGCGGCATCGAGCTCTACCTCCAGACGTTGGCGGCGGAGCCGGCCTTCGCGCGGTTGTTCATGGTCGAGGTCTACGCGGCCGGGGATGAGGTACTGGCGCGCCGGGCGCAGATCCAGGAGCGCTTCGAGCAGCTGATGATCAACGGCGCCGACGCGCAGAGCCCGGGCGAACAGTTCGCCTGCCGCGCCCTGGTGGCAGCGATCATCGCCATGGTCACCGCACGCCTAGCCGCCCGTGACATCGATGGGCTCCGCGCGCTGGACAAGCCGCTGGTGGAGCTGGTGCATGACGCCCTGAGCTGGCAGGAGCGGGAGCTTGTTGCTCGACGCTGAGACAGCGGCGAGCGAGGCGCCACGGCTCGCGCCGGGCAGCGCTCAGGAGATCGGGCGCCTGAACTTCCTGATCGCGAGGGTCCTCGGGCTGGCGGCCGGAGGCGGGCCGCCCAACGTCTTCACGACGCTGGCCCGCCACCGGCGGCTGTTTCGTCCCTGGCTGCGCTTCGCCGGGGCCCTGATGCCCGGCGGCTCGCTGCCCCGCGCCGACTGTGAGCTGGTGATCCTGCGGGTGGCCCACAACACGGACTGCCGGTACGAGCTGCACCAGCACGAGCGGCTCGCACGGGCCGCCGGTCTGAGCGACGACGAGACGACCCGCGTTGCGAACGGACACGATGAGCCCAGCTGGACCTCCCGTCAGCGGCTCTTGCTCCGGGCAGCCGACGAGCTCCACTCGCGCCGAGACATCTCCTCCGAGCTGTGGGCCGAGCTGCGACCGCAGCTGAGCGACAGGGAGCTGATCGAGCTGTGCATGCTCGTCGGCCACTACGAGATGCTGGCCATGACGCTCAATGCACTGCGCGTCCAGCCCGACGAGCTGCCACCCGTCGCGCCGCGCCTCTCCCGCGCCATTCAGGCAATGCTCGCCAAACGCGCAGGACGGAGGCGCACGGCGTGAGACGCAGCCGAAGTCGACCTGACCGGCCAGCGCGTCCTGATCACCGGTGCCGCGCGCGGGATCGGCGCGCTGCTGGCCCGCAGGCTGCACGCCCGCGGGGCGCGGGTTGTGCTGCTTGGCCTCGAACCGGAGCTACTGGCGCGAGTGGCGGCCGAGTGTGGTTCCGCCCCGTTTTTTGAATGCGACGTGGCCGATCGCGGGCCGCTCACCGAGTCCGTAGCGCGGGCGGTCGAGGCACTCTCGGGCCTCGACGTCGCCATCGCCAACGCCGGTATCGGCGCCCAGATGACCTTGATCGACGGCGACCCGGCGATCTGGGACAAGACACTTGCCGTCAACCTCATGGGCAGCTACAACCTCGTCCGCGCGGCGGGCCCGCACGTCGCCCACCCGGGTGGCTACTTCCTGCTGACGGCCTCGCTGGCGGCGGCCATTCACCTGCCGCTGATGTCCGCCTACTGCGCCTCCAAGGCGGCCGTCGAGTCGCTGGGGGACTCGCTGCGGATCGAACTGAGGCCCAGCGGCGCGCGCGTCGGGGTCGCCTACTACGCCGAGCTTGACACCGACATGACCGCCCGGGGTTTCGCCACCGAGGCGGCCTCGCGGACGCCAATCGGCGGACGCGGCCACCTTCCTGTGTGGCCGGTCGAGCCGGCGATCGATGCGCTGGAGCGCGGCATTCGCCGACGCTCGCGGAGGATCGTCTCGCCGAGCTGGGTCGGCCCCGTGCTTCCAATCCGGATGCTGGCCCAGCGGATGGTCGAGCTTCCACTCAGGCGCGGCTTCGGGAAGACGCTCGAGATCGCCCGCGGCGAGCAGTCTTCGCTGACCACGCCGCAGCCCTGAGGCTTCAGCGTCGGCGCCGGCGGCCGGGGACCGTGATCTGAACCGAGTTCGACGCCGCCGGCGGCGGCCCGTAGGAGATCGCACGGATGCTGATCGAGCCGGTGACGACCACGGGGGCACTGAAGTTGCCGCTCGAGTCGGTCGTGACGCTCGTGATCGTCGTGGCGGCGTTGGGCGTGATCTGCTGAAGCGCGATAGTCGCCCCGGTGACGGGCGTCCCGCTCAGCTGCTGGAGGTTCCCCGCGAGGCTCACGCTCGCCCCCCGCACGGCTCGGCCGGCCGAGGCGGACAGCGACAGCGCCACGGGGATCCCCTGGGAGAGCGCCAGGGCCGTCACCTGGGGACGGATCGCGGGCAGACGTCCATATAGCGCGTTCCCGGGGCAGCTTGTGGAGTCGCCGTCCCGGTGCCCGGCCACGCGCGGCAGAGAGACGTGCGCGCCCGGCTTGAATGGCGTGTAGAACGCGTCGGCGGGATTGACCGTGACGGTCACGCGACCGTCGGTGGGCACTCCGTGCAAGGACAGCTTCCACGCCAGCAGACGCTGCAGCGCTGCGATCGCGCTCGGCGACGGGACCACGCTCGAGAACGTGCCGAGGATCGCCACGCCGGTTGACTCCGTGTTGTACCCCCCGGCCTGAGCGCCGACAACCGGTTCATCGATGCCCCCCTTACGCGCCTCCCAGATCCGACCGAAGAGGTCGATCACAAAGTTGTAGCCGATGTCGTCCCAGCCGCGTGTGTAGCGGTGAAACAGGTAGATCGCCTTCAACATGGCGGGCACCTCGCCGGCCGAATAGCCATTGGGGTTCTCGGTGTGGTGGACGAACGCCAGCTTGACGTCGCCGTATGCCGGGGGAACCGCCGGCGGCGCGTGCCCGCGTGCCCAGGCGCTCCGAGCGATGATCGGCGGCTGGCCGGGACCGGCGTTCAGCACCGGTTGAGCCTGCGGAAGCGACGCGATCTCTGCACTCAGGGAGGAACCCACGTCGACGAAATGCAGCCGCACGCCGACGATCGGTCGCGAGCTGCGTAGCTCGACGAAGTCGGCCGGTCCGGTCCAGACCGCATCGCCGATCAGAGGCGCCGCGCGGGCGGGCATGTCCGGTCCGTGGCCGAGTACCGAAGCCTGTGCCCACGGGCTCCAATCGCCGCCCCGCCGCCTGGCTCGCAGCTCAATCGAGACCGCCCCCGGCGCACTCCACTCCACGCCTACCAGCTGAAACGCCCGGGGCGCGGCGAGCTCGCCCGAGCGGCCTTCGACCCGCCCGACGAAGCGGCTGAACACCGACGGCGGTGGAGCGGCGCGGGCCGCGCCGAGCGCTCCGCTGGGACCGAGAAGCGAGGCCGCCCCCGCTCCCGCGAGCGCCCCGATCGCCGTCCGCCGGGTGAGCGTCAGCTCAGCATTTGTCGGACCATCCGTCACCGGCTCGGAGCAGGGTACGGCCATGTCGGCAGAGGTGAACGGTCGTTTCGGAACTTTTTAGCTGGGGTGCAGCCGGCTGGCAGCTAGCCCTCGAGCACGCTTCCCTCTGCGATGCGCTCCGGCTCCGAGCGCTCCAGCTCGACGGAGCCCTTGACCACGACGCCAGACTCAAACGTCACGTCGCCGTGGACAACCAGGCGCTCGGCGTCGCGCAGCGACGGCGGCCCTCCGGGAAAGCGGGCCTCGAAGTCGTCGAGCAGTTTGTAGTAGCGGGAATCGAGCTCCACGAACGGCAGCGAATCCTTGACGGGCTGGACTGCGTCGTCATCTTGAACCGCGTAGGCGTCGGAGCGCAGCACGAGCAGGTCGTCCGTGGTCTTGACCGGCGCGAAGCGGGTGCGGGGAACGCAGAGGATCCGCCCGCCGGCAAAGCTCCCGATGGCCGCACCCATCGCGCTCTCGAGCTGGAGGACCTCCGGCGAGTCCGAGTCTCGCGGATCGACCGTCTTGCGATTGACGATCAGCGGCAGCTCGAGCACCCCGTCTCGACGCGCGAGCTCCTCGTCAAGCGCTAGCAGGTCGACCCAGAGATTGTTGGTGTTGTAGTAGCGCCAGCGGCGGAAGTCGCGGAATGACTCCTCGTCCTCTTTTGGAGTCTGCGCGGTTTCGCGCAGTACGAGTCGGCCGTCGGAACGGCGGCGGGCGATATGCCCCCCTTTGCGGTCGGCCTCCGTGCCGATCACCACCTCCATCAAGAACGGGATTCGCTCCGCGGCCAGGAAGGCTGCGATCCTCGGGTCAACGGTGGCCCCCAGGTTGTCGGCGTTGGAGATCATCGCGTAGCGGAAGTCCTGGTCGATCATGGCCGCCAAGGCCCCGGACCGCCGCAGCGCTCCATAGACATCGCCGTGGCCCGGTGGGCACCACTCCAGATGCGGATCCGCCGACCAGCTGACCGGTCCGAGGCTCTCGGCGTCGAGCTTCGGCTCCATGCTCTGCATGAAGTCCGCCTCCAGGGGGCCGCTGGCGTCTTCGGGCAGCGCGCTCAGGGTTTCCGAGCGCGTGGCCTCGCTGTCCATCAGCACCAGCGGCAAGCGCACGTCGTGCCGCCGGCGGATGGCCTCAACCTGGCCCACGATGATGTCCAGAAACGAGCGCCCGTCGCGCGCTTCGACCAGCGATTTCGGCGCCCGCAGGCCCATGCTCGTCGCCAGCCCGCCGTTTAGCTTGATCGTGGCCACCTGCTGAAGCGCCTCGCGGGCCTCGGCGTCGGGCAGCTGCTCGAGCGTCTCGATCTCGCCGGCCGGTTCGAGCTCGTCGCTCGGCAGGAAGGCCGATTCCCCCGAGACCAGGCGCTCATACGCCGAGCGAAAGTTCTTGATGGCCTCCTCGTGCTGGTCGGCCGCGCGCATCTTTTCCTCGGCGGCACGGAGTCCATCGCTGCTCATCGCCCTGGATTGTGACTAGATTGTTCCCATGAGCGACGACTGGCGGCTGCGGATCACCTTCGAGGAGGAGGGGATCGCCACTCGGCTTCTCGAGCGGTTCGACGCCGGCGAGCTCGAGCACCAGCTCGAGCGGACGTTCCAAGACCGGGTGATTGTCTCTCGTGATGGCTCCGAGGTCTTCGGTTACACGGGAACGCGTCAGCAGGCCCAGAGCGCCGAGCGGCTCGCGCAGTCCGTGGCGGCAGAGCACGGATGGCAGGTTGAGACGGAGCTTCAGCGCTGGCATCCATCGGCCGAGGCCTGGGAGGACCCCGACAAGTCGCTGCCCGAGAGCGATGCCCAGCTGGCCGCCGAGCACGCCGAGCTCATCGCCCGGGAGCGCGCCGAGGAGCACCCGGAGTTCGAGGTGCGGATCGAGTGCTCTAGCCGCGAGGCCGCAAGCGAGCTCTCCCAGCGGCTGCGGGAGGAGGGGCTGCCCAATGTCCAGCGGTTCCGCTACGTGGTGGTCGGCGCCGGCGACGAGGACAGCGCCGCGGCGCTCGCCGAGCGACTGCGAGACGAGGTGCCCGCCGGAAGCAAGGTCACCGCGGAGGGCACCCTGGCGGCGGTCGAGCGGACCGTCGGGAGCAACCCGTTCGCCATCTTCGGCGGGATGGGCGGCTGATTTCGACGTCCTAGTCGGTGGCGCCCAGCAGGCGCGCACCGGCTCCGGCACGGACCTCGATGGCCCCCTCGGGCAGCCGCGCGGTCGGCGGCAGCAAGCCGAGCACATGTCCGCCGAAGCCGCCGCCGACGATCCGCGCGCCGAGCGCGCCGGCCCGTCTGAGGCGGGCGACCGTCTCCTCTACGGCGGGCGTTGAGACCTCGTAGTCGTCTCTGAGGCTGGCGTGGGAAGCGTTCAACAGCTCGCCCACGTGCTCCAGGTCCTTGCGCGACAGCGCCTCCACCGTCTCGTTCACGCGCTCGTTCTCGCTCACCACGTGCCGCGCGCGTCCGGCCAACGGCCACGGCAGGCGCTCCGCCATCTGCAGCGTCGCGTCGCGCAGGCTCGCCACCCCGAGCCGCTCGCGGGCCTGTGCGCACTCCGCGCGCCGCTCGTTGTAGCCCGAGCCCGCGTGGCTGTGTCGCTCACCGGAATCGAGCGCCACCAGCTTGAAGTCCCCTAGCTCGAGCACCGTCGGCGTGATCTCCAGCGAGCGGAAATCGATCCGTACGGCGTGGTCGCGCTCGCCGAACAGCGCCGCCAGCTGATCGAGCAGACCGGTCTGAGCACCCACCCATTCGTTCTCGACGCGTGAGCACAGTCGCGCCAGCGCCACGCGATCCGGGGGCTGAGCGTCGCTCAATGCAATCAGCGCCAGGCACAGCGCGACCTCGAGCGCCGCCGACGAGGAGAGCCCAGACCCACGCTGGATACCGCCAGTGATCTCGAGCGTCGCCCCGCCCACAGGCACTCCCGCATTGCGGAGCTCGACGACCGCACCGCGCACAAACGCTCGCCAGCCCTCGCCGCGGGACGACCCCTCGATCGCGAAGCTGTCCTCCTCGCCGAGGTCGAGCGCGGCCGCGGTGATGCTGGACTGTGCCCGGGCTGTGGCACTGACGGTGACACCCTCGGTGATCGCAAAGGGCAGCGCCAAGCCCTCGTTGTAGTCGGTGTGCTCGCCGATCAGGTTTACGCGGCCCGGCGCGAAGGCAGCGACGGACTCAGCCATGGTCCAGGCTCCCGGCGATCCTGCTGAGCGCCGCGTGCACCTCGTTGTCGCGCCGCTCGGCGGTTTGGTCCGTCCAGTGAAAGCGCACGCCGGAGTCGATCGTGAATGCCTCTCGGCGGTGATCTTGGACGCTCTGCACGTCGATCCCCACGGCCACCACCCCTTCGGGCATCGGCTCCTCGAGCACACGCCCCGCGCCGTGGGCGGTCAGCGCGATGTCGGCCTCGGCCAGTACCACGAGGGCCACGGCCGGCTCGTCCCGCAGCCTGGCAAGCGACTGTCGCCCCGAGCCCAGGGCGATCAGGATGGTCCGCGGGCCGGCCCGTAGCGCGGCCGAGACGGGGATCGCGTGCGGCGGGTGGCCGGACGTGACCAGGATCGTGACCGTACCGTCGGGCCAGCTGGGCAGCACCGATGGGACGCTACCGACCATGCTGGCGACGGTCCAGACCCGCTGGCGCCGGTGGCCTCGCCGCCGCGTCCGGTGTGCTCGGCTAGGATCGCCCGCGCCGAATGGCCGCTTGAAGACCTCGACCAAGGAGCACGGAATGGACCTGATCGACCGCATTCGGAATGACATCCAGGATCGCCTCGACGCCGTCCTCGGCGAGGCCGACAAGCTCCGCAAGGCCCTCTCCGCGCTCGATCCCAGAAGCGGTGCGGCGTCCTCGAGCGATGGGTCCCGGCGCTCCGCCAGCGCCGCCTCGGGAGCGTCCCGTCGTTCCGCCGCCGGCTCCTCGCGCTCGCGGCGAGGGCGCAGCCCGCAGTCCCAGCGGCGCTCGCAGAGCACGCAGCGGCGCTCGCAGAGCACCCGACGGCGCTCCTCTGGCCGCCGCACGCCTCCGGGCGCGACCAAGAACCGGGTGCTCGAGGCATTGTCGGACGGCAGGGCGAGGACGGCGGGCGAGGTGGCCGAGGCCACGGGGCTGGCCAGAGGCACTGTGTCGACCACCCTTTCCAAGCTGGCCCGCGGCAAGGAGATCGTCAAGGCCGAGCGCGGGTACCGCCTGCCCACCGAGGCCACTCCCGGCGCGGCGGCGTCGGCGCCGGCCAGCGACTCCGAGTAGTCGCCGCAAATCGCGCACAATTGTGCGCGTGCACAGTTTCTTGCATCGGCGTTACATGAGAGGAATCTTGCTGGTACTGTGCTGCGCCGACATAAGCCGAATCGCCGCGCCATCCGTGGCCGGCGAGCGGGGGACCCACTGCGATTGGCCGGATCGCATGGGGCGAAACGCCACAAGTGTGGCGTAGCGCGATGCCCTTAGGCGCAACGCGCTAGCCCGTCAGCTAACTCCGCAGGCTTCCTAGTCCATCCGAAAGGAAGAGTTGTGGATTACGCACGAGATCTTGGCCGGGTCGATGTGTGGGAGGAGTCCCTCAAGCGTTCGCTCGAGCGTCGTGGTCGGTCACGGCGTTCCTCGGTTGAGCTCTATCGCCTTCGGCCTGAGCGCGACCTGACGTTGGGCGACGTTCTCCAACGCTCCACCTCCTACTCAGAGCTGCGCCGTAGGGCGGCCCAGCGCACCGCGATGCCGCGACCCAGCCTCGCGCTGGGTGGCATCTCCGCTCTGGCACTCGTGGCCGGATCGACGCTCCCGAGCCTGCTGGGCAGCGCTCGCGCCGCCCACAAGGGACGGGTTGCCTATGCCGCCGATGCCCACGCCAAGGCAAAGGCCGAAGCGGCAGTCCGCGGTAGCTGGGGAAGCTCCGTCGAGCCAGGAGGAGGCTCGGTTCAGACGGCTGGGTCGAGCGCGGCCTCGGCCGCACAGGGCTCGGTCTCCCACGCGTCTCGCGCCTCGGCCTCCCAGGCATACGTCAGTCACTCGGCGAACCAGGGCGCAGTCGCCCATACCGCCGGGGTGACGCAGGCGGTCGCGCCGCAGAAGGTGGCGTCGTCATCAGGCGGCGTTGCGGTAGCCAAGCCAGCTTCGCTGCAGGACAGCGTCCGCCTGGCCAGCGACACCACTTCGGCCAGCCAAGGATCGTCGCTCGCGGACCAGGTACGTGCGCTGCAGCAACGGCTGCATCTCGATCCCGTCGATGGTTCGTTCGGAGCCGAGACCGAGCAGGGAGTTATCCAGTACCAGACCGCGCACGGGCTGAGCGCCACCGGCGTCGTGGACAGCCAAACCCGCGATGCCCTCGGGCTCGGCGCCGGTCCGACGCTTCACCCCGAAGTCTCGGCGGTGACCGTCACCCCGGCCGCGGAGACCGTGGCCCCCGCCACGGAGAGGGTCGCCCCCACCACGGAGAGGGTCGCCCCCACCACGGAGACGGTCACCCCGACCACGGAGTCCACCCCGCCCGCCGTGGTCCAGGAGCGCCCGGCTCCCCCCGGAAGCGTCGAGCAGGTGACCGGGGGCGTGCCCGAGCGCGCGACCGTCCCCACCACCCCGACCACCCCCACGAGGACCCGCACCCCGACCACGACCGGCACGTCGACCACCACGCCGACGACGACCACCACAACCCCCACAACCGGCACGTCCGGGCCCAGCCCGACCGTCCAGGCGGGGGTCAACAGGATGATCGCCGCAGGCAACCAGATCGCCACACGCCCCTACGTGTACGGAGGCGGTCACGGGTCGTTCAACTCCGACGGCTACGACTGCTCGGGGTCGGTGTCCTACGTGCTGCACGCCGCGGGCCTGCTCAACTCACCCGAGGACTCCACGGAGCTCGAGAGCTACGGCGCGCCTGGCACCGGCAAGTACGTGTCGATCTACGCCAACTCGGGTCACGCCTGGATGACGATCGAAGGTCGTCGGTTCGACACCGTGGCACTTGCCGAAGGCGGATCGCGCTGGAGCAACAAGATGGCCTCCACGTCCGGCTACGTCGCGAGACACCCCAACGGCTACTAGCCCAGGCGAGCGGCAGGGCGCGCGGGGCTCGAACGGCCCCGCGCGCGCCTGTTGACTCCGGGCGCTAGCCGCCCACGATCGCCGTGACCGCCGAGGCCAGCGCGGAGACGTCGTCCTCCGTCGTGTCCCAGGCGCACATCCAGCGCACCTCGGAGCTCCGCTCGTCCCAGACATAGAACGGAAACCGTGCCTGTAGCGGCGCCACCGCCGCCGGCGGAATACGGGCGAAGACCGCGTTGGACTGGACGGGATGGGTGATCTCGACGCCCGCGAGCGACTCGACCGCCGCCCCGAGTGACGCGGCCATGGCGTTGGCGTGTGCGGCGAGCTCCAGCCACAGCCGATCGCCAAACAGCGCATCGAACTGGGCAGCCAGGAAGCGCATCTTCGACGCCAGCTGCAGCGACTGCTTGCGCAGGTGGGCGACGCCCCCGTCGAGCTCCGGCCGCAGCAAGACCACCGCTTCGGCCCCGAGCAGGCCGACCTTGGTCCCTCCGAACGACACCACGTCGACGCCTATCTCCCCCGTCAGCTCTCCGAGCGTCACACCCAGCGCGGCAGCGGCGTTGCACAGGCGCGCGCCGTCCACGTGCAGCAGCAGGCCGCGGTCGTGCGCCAGCTCGGCGAGCGCCTCAATCTCCGCAGGCGTGTACACGGTTCCGAGCTCGGTGCTCTGGGAGAGAGATATGACCCGCGGTTGCACAGCGTGCTCGTCGCCCACCCGCGCGATCAGCGGCTCGACCCCCTCTGGGGCGAGCTTGCCGTGCTCGGTGGGCACGCTCAGCAGCTTGATGCCGGCGATCGCTTCCGGCGCCCCGGCCTCGTCCACGTTCAGATGAGCGCTCTGGGCGCAGATGGCCGCTTCCCACGGGCGGCACATCGCGCGCAGCGAGAGGACGTTGGCCGCGGTCCCGCTCCAAACGAGATACGCGCGCGCACGGGGACCGAAGACCTCCTGAAAGCGCTGCTCCACGCGCTGGGTGAGATCGTCGTGGCCATAGCCCATTGCGTGGCCGTGGTTGGCGGCGGCGATCGCTTCCAGTACCGCGGGATGGGCGCCGGCGGCGTTGTCCGACGCGAACCCTCGCGCCGGCGGATCCCCGCCGGGAGCCTCCTCGGTGCTCACACCGCGAGCGGGCTGACGTGCGGGGGGCTCACCGGCGCCGGGCTTAGCTTCGCACCAGAGCGGAGCAGCTCGGGCTTCAAGCGCGGGTCATGGCCGTGCGAGCGATCGGGCAGACCCCCAGCTGGTGCTGCACCTGACGCGGGATCGCGGGACGCGGGCACCTGTACGAGCTTCCCTCGAACGCGACCTTCCAGCGATTCCCTCGTACACGCTTGACGATGTTTGTGCCGTTGAATGCCCATCGCTGACAGGCTTTCGTGAGCTTGGGGCGAACCGTGGCGTAAGCGCGATTTGACGCCGCGAGTTGCACCTTCAGGCACGGGGACGCAGCGCTCGGGTCACCGAACGCCTTGATGATCGCCGCCCGTTGGCTGCTCGTCGGCGCGACGGTCGACGGATCACTGCCGGCCGCGAGGGCACTCACCGGCGCGAGAGCGGCAGCCACGCCGACGACAGCAGCAATCCGAACCACATCCATACGTTTTTGATTCATACACGTCCCTCGTTTCGAACACAAGCGATGACCCTCATCCCGGTTGCCGGCTCCGAGACCGTCTATTGAATCTCGCGCAGCGCCGGAGACCGTCTATTGAATCTCGCGCAGCGCCGGATAGAGGGCCCGGAAGCGACGGCGCTGCTCCCGGTAGCGCTCGATCCACTCGGGAACCGGTTCGATCGCCGCACGGGGGCGGACGGTGGCGGCGACCGCCGTGTGCACATCGGGCCAGACGCCCGCGGCCACGCCACCCAGGATCGCCGCCCCGAAGGCCGCGCCCTCGTCGACCTCCACGGGCTCCAGCGGCAGCTCGAGCACCGACGCCAGGATCCGCAGCCAGAGCCGGCTGCGGCTGCCGCCGCCCGACACCCGGGCGGCGGCCGGGCGCCGGCCCAGCTCCAGGACCAGATCGAGCGCGTCCCGCAGGCCCATCGCCACGCCCTCGAGCACGGCGCGCACCAGCGCGCCGCGGTCGTGGCGCACGCTCAGCCCCACGAACGCGCCGCGGGCATCCGGATCCGCATGAGGCGTCCGCTCACCGGCCAGGTAGGGCAGAAAGGTCAGCCCCTCCGTCCCCGGCTCCCAGTGGTCGGCCTCGGCGAGCAGCTCGTCGTACGGAGTCGCTGGGGCGATCGTCTCGCGCAGCCAGGTCAGCGAGCCCGCCGCGGAGAGCATCACGCCCATTGCATGCCAGGTCTGGGGAATGGCATGGCAGAAAGCATGTACGCGGCCCTCGGTGTCGGCGACGAACTGCTCGAGCCCTGCGAACACCACGCCCGAGGTCCCGAGCGCCACCGATAGCGGTCCGGGACGGTCGACGCCCACCCCAACCGCCCCGGCGGCCTGGTCGCCGGCGCCGGCGGCCACGACGACCTCGTCGGGCGTGCGCCCGGAGGCCACGGGGCTCTCGAGCGCCGGCGGCAGCCAGCTCCGGTCCAGATCGAGCGCCTGGAGCACCTCGTCTGACCACCGCCGCGCGGCCACATCGAGCAGCAAAGTCCCCGACGCGTCGGCGACGTCCGTGGCGTGTTCGCCGCACAGTCGCATGCGGACGTAGTCCTTGGGGAGCATCACCCGCGCGATGCGGCCATAGGCCTCGGGCTCGTGGCGCCGTAGCCACAGCAGCTTCGGTGCGGTGAAGCCGGGTAGCGCGCGGTTGCCGGTGAGCGCGATCAGCCGCTTCAGCCCAAGCGTCCGCTCGATCTCCGTGCACTCGGCGGCGGTCCGCTGATCGTTCCAGAGGATCGCGGGCCGGATCACCTGATTCGCGGAGTCGAGCGCCACCAGCCCATGCATCTGGCCGCTGAGGCCGATCCCCGCCGGCGGTCCGGCACCCTCGCTCAGCTCGGCCAGCGCTCCGCGGGCGGCTTCCCACCACTCGTGCGGATCCTGCTCGGCCCAGCCCGGGCGCGGGGTCTGTAGCGAGTAGCCCGCCTCCGCCCGTTTCAGCACCGCTCCGCCGGGGTCGATCGCCAGGCCCTTGACGCCGGTGGTTCCGACGTCGATTCCGATGATGGTCTCGCTCACGCGCTACCCGGCAAGGGCTCTCGCGCCGGGCGCTCCGTCACGCCCCAAGCGCCGTGTAGACGATCTCCTGGGCCCGTACGGCATCCTTGCGCCGCTGGGCCTCCTGCAAAGCCGGCTCGTCGATCCGCGCCGCGATGGAGTCGATGAACCGCCACTGAAGCACCGATCGCCTGACGGCCCCCACCTGATCCTCGGTGTAGGGGTAGAGGTCGAAACCGATGCGCTCGCCGTTTGAGCCGTACTTGCAGCGCCGGAGCTCCAGCGCCAGCTCCAGCGTCTCCATGAACGCCGTGGCCCCGACCATGTTGTCGTCATCGAACGTCCCCCAGCCCGAGTTCGCGTGCTGGTGGCCGAGCAGGCCCTCGGCGGCGAGCATCGCGGCGTACTCGGGCAGGTGCTCGCCGTTCATGATCAGGTGCTGCCAGTCCATGTTGACCTTGACGTTGTCGATTCCCTGCGTGCGCAGCGTGTGAATCACGTGCAGCGTCATGCCGATGTTGCGCATCAAGATCTTCATCGCCGGCTCGGAGTTCTTGTGCTCCAAGAACAGCGTGATGCCCTGCCTGTCGCATTCCGCCGCGGCCTCGCCGAGCCCCTCGATCAGCCAGCGCCACGAGTCGGCGTACGGCGTCTGGAACGGGTAGTTGTAGCCCTCGCCGCCGGGCCAGATGATGAGCTGAGCACCGAGTGAGCCCGCGAACTCGGCGGCTTCACGCACGATCCGTCGCGCTTCGTTGCGGAGCCGCTCGTCCGGATTTACGAGCCCGCCGTGGCCGAAGCGGGGATCGAGGTGCAGGCCACCGGCGATGCAGTAGACGTCGTGGTCACCAAGCGCAGCCTTCACATCATCCACGTTGTCGGGCGAGAGCTCCTGGGGAAAGTGGAACTCGTAGCCATCGATGAGCTCCCCCAGCCCATCAACGGCGCGGTGCACCTTCTCCGCTACAGGCTCGATTTCGTAGCTGTGCTCCCGCTGATAACCACCGGGAACGAAGCGAGTGATCATCGGGCCGAAGGCCCAGATGCCGAGACTCGTCTTCATTGCTCCTCCTTCTGGACGCGGGACGGCGGGCTCGATCAGGCTCGAGACGGAGTCGATCAGGCTCGAGACGGCGCGCTCGATCATATAGCCGCGTTAGCGATAACATCGCGCGGGACGTCGCGCCCCGAATGGGCGCACGGAACGATGCCCTGAGAGGCGCAAGCTCACGCCCTGAGAGGCGCACATTGGAGGATGAGGAAAGACCGCCCCCCCGCCGCCGCCGCGCGGTGATGCTGGACGTGGGGCGACGGGCCGGAGTCTCACACCAGACCGTCTCGCGGGTCATCAACGGCAGCCCGCACGTACGTTCTGAGACCCGAGAGCGCGTGCTGAAGGCGATGCTCGAGCTTGGCTACCGACCCAACTCGGTGGCCCGGGCACTGGTCACGGGACGTTCCAACACCCTGGGCGTGGTCAGCTTCGACACGACGCTGTACGGCCCGGCTTCAACGCTGTTCGGAATCGAGCGCGCCGCGCACGAGGCCGGATACTTCATCATCGTCGCCAGCCTCAAGGCGCTCGACCGCGCTTCCGTGGCCGACGCCGTCGAGCGCTTGCGTCGCCAGGGGGTGGACGGGATCCTCGTGATCGCGCCCCAGGAGGAGGCCGCGGACGCGCTGCTGCACGCGCCGGGCGATGCCCCGCTGGTGGCAGTGGAGGCGGGTCCCGATGAGGCGGTGCCGCTGGCCGCCGTCGACCAGTTCGCCGGCGCCGCCAGCGCCACCCGCCATCTGCTCGACCTGGGGCACAGGACCGTCTGGCACATCGCCGGGCCGATGAACTTCCTGGAGTCTCGCGAGCGGCTGAACGGCTGGCGCCAGACGCTGGAGTCAGCGGGCGCCGATCCGCCCGAGCCATTGGCCGGCGACTGGAGCGCGCGGGCGGGCTACGACCTCGGCCGCCGTCTGGGCCGGGATCGCGAAGCGACGGCGATTTTCGTGGCCAACGATCAGATGGCGCTTGGCGTGCTGCGCGCCATGCATGAGAGCCGACGGCGCGTCCCGGAAGAGGTGAGCATCGTGGGCTTCGACGACATCCCCGAGTCGCCCTTCTTCCTGCCACCGCTGACGACCGTGCGCCAGGACTTCAACGAGCTCGGGAGTCGCAGCGTTCGGCTGCTGCTGAGGGTGATGGCCTCGGATCGGCGTGTCCCCTCCGCCCCGCGCGTACAGCCCGAACTGGTGGTCCGTGGCAGCACCGCCGTGGCGATCACCGAGCGCTGAGGGCAGCAGACGCTCAAGCGCCGCCTTCGCCCTCCACGGACCCGTTGACCCCGTCCCATGTGACCGCTAACATCGCGCGACCATTGCGCAAGCGTTAAGTCGAGTGGACACCGGCGCCCAGCTCTGCGAGGTTACGGATTGTCCCGCCACGAGAGGAGAGGAGCGCAAGATATGTCAGACCAGGACACCGTGGGTGATGCCCTCGAACGGCTGGAATGGGACGAGCGCAAGGAGCCGGAGAGCCCCTTCAAGGACTGGCGCCAGGTAAGCCGCCGCACGGCTCTCACCGGCGGCGCCGCCGGGCTCGCCGCGTTCGCGCTCGAGGCGTGCGGGAGCTCTAGCAAGTCGACCTCTTCGGCCAGCGCGGCCGGCGGTAGCTCCGCGTCGAGCATTTTCGGCAGCTCGGGGGGCTACAAGTTCACGTTCGTCAACCACGTCACGACAAACACCTTCTTCGTACCCACCCAGTACGGGATCGCCGATGCCTGCAAGCTGCTGGGGTGCTCGTATCAGTGGACCGGCTCGCAGTCGAGCAACGTCTCCGAGATGGTCAACGCGATCAACACCGCGGTCACGGCCGGCGTCGATGGGGTCGCCACCACACTGGTCGATCCGACCGCCTTCAACTCCCCCGTGTCCAAGGCGCTCTCGGCGGGCATTCCGGTCGTGGCATACAACGCCGACGCCACGGGCAACCCGCGGCTGTCCTACATCGGCCAGGACTTGTTCCTCTCGGGACAGCAGATGGGGATGCACATCTCAAGCCTCGTCCCCTCGGGCGACGTGGCGCTGTTCATCGCCACGCCGGGCTCGCTGAACATCCAGCCCCGGATCAACGGGGCGCTCGACACGCTCAAGAGCAACCCGGCGATCAAGACGCACGTGGTCGCCACCGGCGCGGCGATTCCCGCCGAGCTGACCGTAATCCAGTCCTACGCCCAGGGCCACCCGACCACCAAGGGCATGTTCGCCGTCGACGCCGGCTCCACCCAAGGCGTGGCGCAGACGATCCAGAAGCAAGGCCTCAAGGGCAAGATGAAGGGCGGCGGCTACGACCTGTTGACGCCGACGATCGATCTGCTGCAGGCCGGCTATATCCAGTTCACGATCGACCAGCAGCCCTACCTCCAGGGGTTCTTGCCGACGCTCCAGCTCTACATGTACAAGGCCTCGCAGAAGCTGACGGGTATCGCCGAGGTCGATACAGGGTTGAAGTTCCTCGACCAGACCTCGATCGCGCCGTACGCAACGACCAAGAGCCGCTACGAGGGCAGCTCGACGGCCGCGGGCGTCTCGAAGAGCTGACGCCGGCCTAGGTCTACTCCCGGAGGGACGGATCGTGGCAGTCGCATCGGGCACCGAGCGACGACCGGGCACCGGCGGCCCCGCGGGACGCGGGGCTGCCGCCGCGGGCGGTGCCCTCCAGGTCGTAAAGCGCGTGCTGACCCTGCGCGAGGGCAGCATCATCGTGGTCACCCTGATCACGTTCGCGTACTTCGCGATCAACACCGGCAGGTTCGCGACCGGCAGCAACTTCAAGAACCTGCTGCCGTACTTCGCGCCCTACGCGATCATGGCCGCGGGCCAGGTGTTCGTGATGGTCCAGGGCGAGATCGATCTGTCGATCGGCGCCATGTACCTGTTCATCCCGTTCCTGTTCCACGAGATCCACCACGCCGGCATCCCGCTGTACCTGGCGCTGATCCTCTCGCTGATCGCCGCGGTTGCGCTGGGAGTGGTCAACGGGATGGCGGTGGCCATCATCGGGATCTCGTCGTTCGTGGCCACGCTCGGCATGCTGTTCGTCTTAGACGGGTTGACGCTGGTCCTCTCCCACGCCGCGCCGGTGAACACCCCTGGCACGGCGGTCGTGGGCCTGAACTCGTTCGACCAGATCTTTGGCGGCGGGACCTACTCGGAGCTGTTCTGGGCCATCGGGATCGTGATCGTGCTCCAAGCCGTGCTGAGTTTCAGCCGCTGGGGCATCTACACGGTGTCGATCGGCGGCAACCGTCTGGGAGCCGCGGAGGCGGGCGTCAGGGTCCGCCTGGTGCTGATCCGCAACTTCGCGCTCTGCGCCCTAACAGCCGGGCTCGTCGGTGTGCTCGAGGCCGTGCGCGTGACCACCGCCACACCCGACCCCTCGGCATCCAACGACATCCTGTTCCAGGCCATCTCCGCGGCGGTGATTGGTGGCACGCTGTTGCAGGGCGGCTCGGGGACGGTGGTCGGCGCGCTGGTCGGCGCGCTGTTCTTGGGGATCCTCCACGACGGCCTGATCCTCAAGGGGGTCAACGCCGACTACCTGGACCTGTATCTGGGCATAGCGATCATCATCGCCATGGGATTGAACACGTATGTGGCGCGCGTCAGAACGGGGGCGGGCCATGGCTGACCGGCCCGGCGACGAGACCCGGGAGCAGACAACTGCTCAGCAGGGCTCCGGCGACGAGCGCGAGCGGACCGTGTCGGCCGAGACCGACGAGCCGGTCGTCCCTCCCCGCACCGCCTCCGACGACGTGCTCCGCGTCGAGCGCATCGCCAAGCGCTTCGGTCCCATCACCGCGCTGCGCGACGTCAACCTGCACCTGCGCAAGGGCGAGGTGCTCGGCCTGCTGGGCGACAACGGAGCCGGCAAGTCGACGCTGATGAAGATCATCTGCGGGTTCCACCGCCCCGATTCCGGGAGCATGTGGCTGAACGGCCAGCCCTACACGCCCAAGAGCGTCGACGACGCCCGCAAGCAGGGGATCGACACCGTCTACCAGGACCTGGCGCTGGTCGACCAGCTCTCGGTCTACCACAACCTGTTCCTCAACCGCGAGCGGATCTTGCGTCCGGTGCCGTTCTTGGCCAACCGCAGGATGCGCCGCGAAGCGCGGAAGGCCCTGGATGAAATCGGCATCAACATCCCCAGCCTGGACGTGCCGGCGGCCCGCCTCTCGGGCGGCCAGCGGCAGGCGATCGCCGTGGCCCGGACCGTCTCCGGCGACGCCGACGTGATCCTGCTCGACGAGCCCCTGGCGGCGATGGGCGCCAAGGAGGGGGCGGCGATCCTCGATCTGATCGCCCGGCTCAAGGAGCAGGGCCAGGTCTCGATCATCATGATCCTCCACAACTACGTGCACGTCTTTCAGGCCTGCGACCGCGTCAGCCTGATCCAGGATGGAGCGATCTCGCTCGACAAGCCGACCTCCGAAACATCGGTGGAGGAGCTGACTGAGATCGTGGTCGAGGAGTACCGGCGCGCGCGCTTGGAGCAGGCGGGCAACGGGGCGGCGGCCGGGAGCAGCCAGCCGGCGAGCGGTGGCCCGGGCGGCGGCGGCCAGGCGGCGACGCCGGAGCCCTCCCCGTGAACCTGGCTCGGTGAACGAGCACAGCTACGGCATCGGCGTCGACTTCGGCACCGAGGCCGAGCTGCTGCGCGGGCTGAAGCGCATCCGAAGCGAGGTGGCCCACTCGTGAAGCCCCGCATCGGCCTGCTGGGGATCATGCAGGAGCTCTACGACGAGATGATCCCTGGGATCACCGAGCACCAGGCCGACTACGCCAGTCGGCTGGCGGGGCGCCTCAGCGACGCAGGGGAGGTGGTGTTCCTGCGCCCGGCGCGGAACCGCGAGGACATCGAAGCCATCACCCGTGAGCTGGTGGCGGACGGCGTCGAGGGGATCGCGATCGTGATGCTGACCTATGGGCCAGCGATGCGATCGGTGCGCCAGCTGCTCCAGACACCCGTCCCCCTGGCGCTGCTCAATGTCCAGCCCGAGCGCTCGGTCACCGAGGACTGGGACATGGACACGCTGACCTACAACCAGGGCATCCACGGGGCCCAGGATCAGGCCAACGCGCTGGTCCGGGCGGGCGTCCCGTTCTCGGTCATCACCGGCGACTGGCGCTCGGAGGGATTTGAGCGGGCGTTCGCGGACTGGGCGGCGGCCGCCCGCACGACGACCGCGCTTCGCTCCACGCGGATTGCGCTGCTCGGCTATCCGATGAACGGCATGGGCGACATCCTCTACGACCCGCCGGCGCTGCTCAGGCGCATCGGCCCCACGGTGGTGAGCGAGGATCTGGGCAAGCTGGTGGCGCTCGTGGAGGAGGTGGCGGAGGCCGACATCGAGCAGCTGATCAAAGAACAGCGCGAGCGCTTCGAGGTGGCCGGCGACTTGCCACCGGAGCGCCACGCATACGCGGCGCGACTGGAGCTCGCGATCCGCGCCCTACTCTCGGACGGTGCCCACGCCGGCTTCTCGTTTCACTTCGACTCGATCGGCGGCGACGGCCGCTTTCAGCAGCTGCCGCTGCTGGCGGCCTCCGATCTGATGGCCGACGGGTTCGGCTACGCCGCCGAGGGCGACTTGAACACGGCCGCGCTGATGTGCGCGGCCCAGACGCTCATCGGCAACGCGCACTTCTCGGAGATGTACGCCATGGATTGGGAGCTCGACTCGGTGCTGATCAGTCACATGGGCGAGGGCAACTGGGCTCTCGCGCGCCGCGACCGGCCGATCCGCCTGATCGATCGCCAGCTGGGCATCGGCCGTTTGGACAACCCCCCGACGCCCGTGTTCTCGGCCCAGCCGGGGCCGGCGACGACGGCGGCACTGGTGCCGCTGGAGGGCGACTACTGGCGACTGCTGGTCGGACAGGGCGAGGTGCTCGATACGCCCGAGCTGCCGAAGGTGGAGATGCACCACTTCCACTTTCGCCCCCGCGGCGGCATGGAGCGCTTCATGGACGATTGGCTGCGCGCGGGCGGCCCGCACCACTTCGTGCTGAACCTCGGCGAGCATGCGGGGCGCTGGCGGCGGCTGGCCGAGCTGCTCGACCTGGAGCTGATCGAACTTTGATGCTGGACGAGCTCCGCCAGCGGGTGCTCGAGGCCAATCTCGCGCTGCCGGCGCAGGGCCTCGTGATCCTGACCTCGGGCAACGCCAGCGGCATCGACCTGGAGCAGGTGGCGCAGACGGCGCTGCTGACAAGCGTGCTGGTGCCGGACGCCGGACCACTGCCGGAGGCGATCCTGAGCAAGCACTTCGAGCGCAAGCACGGGCCGTCCGCCTACTACGGACAGAGATAAAAAGGCGGCCGGGGCCGCTGCCGCGGCCCGGCCGCCCGTATTAATCAATCACCGGCGCCTGCCGGCCACTCCGAACTGGTAGATCGTCGTCGAGCCGAACGTCTGTCCTGGGTTGAGGACGGTGGAGGGGAAGTTCGGCTGGTTGGGCGAGTTCGGGAAATGCTGTGTCTCCAGCGTGAACCCGTCCGACTGCCGGTAGGAGCGCCCGCTGGGGCCAACCAGGTCACCGACCAGGAAGTTCCCGGAGTACAGCTGGACCCCCGGCTGGTCGGTGAACGTGGTCAGCGTGCGGCCGCTCACCGGATCCTCCGCGAACGCGGCCTGCCTCATCCCCGAGCCGTTCAAGACCCAGTTGAAGTCATAGCCGTGGGCCAGCAGCAGCTGCCCGAAGCTCGAGCGGATGTTCCGCCCGATGGGCTTCAGCCGGCGGAAGTCCAGCGGCGTCCCGGCCACCGGGACGATCGACCCCGTGGGGATCAGGCTCGAGTTGATCGGCGTGTAGCTGCCGGCGTTGATCCGCAGCAGCTGAGAGAGCACGTCGCCCGAGCCTTCACCGGCCAGGTTGAAGTAGGTGTGGTTGGTGAAGTTCACGACCGTCGGCTTGGTGGTCGTGGCGCTGTAGTGGATGCGCAGCTGGTTGGAGTTGGTCAGCGCGTAGGTCACCTGCACACTGACCGCCCCGGGGAAGCCGTTGTAGCCGTCGGGATCGGTGTAGCTGAGGATCAGCTCCACGGCGCCGGGAACCTTTGCCGTGCTCGCGCTCCACACCTGGCTGTTCATCGCGTTCGGCCCGCCGTGCAGCGTATTGCTGTTGTTGTTCTGGGGCAGGTGATAGGTCACGCCGTTCAGCGTGAACTGACCGTTGGCGATCCGGTTGGCGTAGCGGCCGATGATGGCCCCGAAGTACGTCGTGCCCGAGCCTCCCGAGGGCTGGGGGTAGACGTTGTTCTGCACGTAGCCCGCGAGGTTCGGGAACCCGAGCGCCACGTCGGCCACGCGCCCGCTGCGGTCCGGAGCGAAGATCGACTGGACGACGCCGCCGTAGTTCGAGATCCTGACCCGCATCCTGTGGGCGTTGGTCAGCGTGTAGAGGCTGACGGGCTGCCCACTCGGGGCCGTGCCCCAGGGGCTGCTCGTGATGTTCAGTGCCCCGCCCCCAGGCTTCTTGCCCTTGCCGCTGCGCGCGCCGGCCGAACCTCCCATCGCCAGCAACGCTAGACCGGTCGCGATAAGCGCGGTGACCGACAGCCTGACTAGCAGCCTCGCTCGGTCACGAAAGACGTACTGCATGGACCCTCCCTTCCGCTGCTTGCGGTGAGCCTGGGGACCGCAAGCGGTAGTTACCTCGGCGGCCAGTCTACCCACAAATGTGAGCGCTCACACGAACTGCTGTCCGGACCAGCCGGGCCGGTCGCGCAGCCGCCGACCTGCTCCAATCCCCGGTATGGCCTCCCAGCCTCGACGCGCCCGTGTCCGGATCCGCCGCGGCGCGAGGACGCGCACGCGGTGGGTCATGGCCGTAGCCACCGTGGCAGTGGTCGCCGGGCTGATCGTGCTGGCGCTCGACAAGCTCAACCCCTCGCAGGTCGGCAGCCGGCTCGAACACACGGAGCTCGGCTGGGCCTTCCTGGCCCTGGGGCTGATGGCGATCGCCTTCGTGGCGCGGGGCGAGTCCTGGTTCGCTGTGATCCGCGCGGCGCTTCCGGAAAGCCATCTGGGACGGGCCGTTGTCGAGCGGGCAATCATGATCGGGATGCTGGGGTCGACGGTGGCACCCGGCCGCCTGGGCGAGGCCGCGCGGGCCCTGGTGGTGGCAAGGCGCCTGGGCGATCCTTCGCGCAACGTAGCCCTAGTGCTCGGGACCGTCGTCTCCCAGACACTGATCAACCTGCTGGCGCTGGCCGTCCTGGCGGTCGTGACGCTGCTGGGCACGGCCCTGTCCGGAGCGCGGGCCGAGGCCATCATCGGCGTCGTGGGGGTCCCGGTGGCGATCGCGCTGATCGCACTGGGCGGCCCGCCTGCGCTCCGCCGGGCGGCCAGATCGCGTATCTCCTGGCTGCGCCGCGGCGCCGGGTGGGTCCATCACCAGCTGACGCATTTCCGCCGCGGCCTGATCGTCTTCCGCCGGCCGCGCGCGGCGGCGCACGCGGGCATAACCCAGCTCGCCGCCTGGGCGCTGCAGTGGCTGGCCTGTTACGCGGTGATCCTGGCTGTCGGGCTCCAGCACCAGGCCAACTTGATCGCCGCTGCCGCCGTGCTGCTGGCCGTCAACGTCACCGCGATCATCCCCATCACCCCTTCCAATGTCGGCGTCTTTCAGGCCGCCTGCATTGCGGTGCTGGCGCCGTTCGGCATCAGCGCCAGTCAGGGCCTGGCCTACGGGCTGATCCTGCAGGCCGTGGAGATCGCCGCCGCCGTCGGACTGGGCGTGCCGGCGCTGTTGCGCGAGGGGCTGTCGCTGGCCGAGCTGCGCCGCGAGGCCGAGGAGAGCGCGGGGGAGCTCTCAGATGAGGAGTGATGCCGATCCCGGCACCGCTGGCGTAAGAATTCGGGTATGCCGGGGGCCACGCGCACCGCGCACCGTCTGAGGGAGCTCTCCTCCGCTCACCGTGGAAGCCTCGCCCTGCTCGCGCTGGGGCTGCTCGTCTGCCTGTTGCTGCTGGCGGCCTTCATCTACGACCAATCGCGCGCCCAGACGATCTCCCCCGGGGTCAGCATCGCGGGGGTCGACGTCGGGGGTCTCAGCACCACGGCGGCTCGTGCGCGCGTGAACGCGGCGCTCGAGCCGAGAAGACGAGACCTGATCACGATCACCTACGGCGGGCGCCGGTTCACGCTCAGCGCCCGCCAGGCATCGCTGCGGCCGGACGTCAGCGGCGCGGTCAGCGACGCACTTCAGGCCAGCCGCGGGGGCTGGTTCGTCAGCCGCACGCTGCGGGGGATCTTCGGCCCCGGCCTGGGGCGGAACATCGAGGTTCCGGTCGCCTTCAGCCGGCGGGCGGTACATGGCCTTGTGTCAGCTCTCAGCGGTGCAATCGACCGGCGGCCCCAGGACGCGAGCGTCTCGGTCACGCCCAGCGGACGGCTGGTCACGGTGCCGAGCCGCCGGGGCGTGCAGGTCGGTACAGCGGCGTTGACCGCCGAGATCGAAGCGGCATTGCGGAGTCCCACTGCGGTGCACCGGCTGCCGGTGCCGGCACGATTCCAGCGCCCGTCGCTCACCACCGGGATGCTGGCCGCCCAGTATCCGGTCTACATCGTGGTCGACCGCAACGACTTCACGCTCCGCTACTACCGCCACCTGCGGCTTATGCACACGTACCCCATCGCCGTCGGCCAGCAGGGGCTCGAGACTCCGGCCGGTCTGCACCACATCGTGGACAAGCAGGTCAATCCCGCCTGGCACGTGCCCAACTCCTCGTGGGCCGGGAGCCTGGCGGGACAGGTGATCCCACCGGGACCGGGCGATCCGCTGGTCGCGCGATGGATGGCCATCGACGATCTGGGCGACGGCATTCACGGCACTGATGAGCCGGGGTCGATCGGCTCGGCGGCCTCTCACGGCTGCATCCGCATGCTCGTGCCGGACGTGATCCAGCTCTACAGCATCACGCCGCTGGGGGCGCCCGTCTACGTGATCTGAGGGCCCTGCGCCGGACCCAGGGGAAATGCTCGGGTGTCGCCCCTCCGAAACCTTGCCACGCTCGTGTCAAGGTTTGGCCGATCGTTGGTAGCATGGCCTGATGTCCGATTATCTGGCCGCCACCCGTGAGCGCGTCGTCGTCTTCGACGGCGGCATGGGGGCCACGCTCGAGCAGTTCGACCTGAGCCTGGAGGACGACTACAGGCTGCCGGGACGCTGTCACGAGGTTCTGGTCCTCAACCGGCCCGACGTCATCGAGGGGGTCCATAACTCGATGCTCGAGGCCGGCGCCGAGGTCCTCGAGACCGACACCTTTCAGGCTTCGCGGCTGAAGCTCTCCGAATGGGGGCTCGGCGAGCACACAGAGGAGATCAACGTCAAGGCCGCAGAGATCGCGCGCAAGGCCGCCGGCGAGCAGCGGTTCGTCGCGGGGTCGATCGGGCCCACCGGCTTCCTGCCCGCCTCAGACGATCCCACGCTCGGCCAGATCCGCTTCCGCGAGCTGGTCGAGGTCTTCGAGCAGCAGGCTTGCGGGCTCGTCAAGGGCGGCGTCGATCTGCTCATCATCGAGACGGCGCAGGACATACTCGAGGTCAAGGCAGCGATGTTCGGCGCGCGCCAAGCGTTCGAGCGCCTCGGCCGGAGTGTTCCGATCCAGACCAGCGTGTCGCTGCTGCCGCAGGGCGGAAAGATGCTGCTGGGCACCGACATCAGCGCGGCGCTGGCCACGCTCGAGGCCCTCGGCGCCGACGTCATCGGGCTGAACTGCTCGACCGGGCCCGAGGACATGCGCGATGCGATCCGCTTCCTCGGCGAGTTCTGCTCAACCCCCATCCACTGCATCCCCAACGCCGGCATCCCCCACCAGGGCCCGAACGGCGAGACGATCTTCCCCGAACAGCCCGAACCGCTCGCCGACACGCTCGGGGAGTTTGTTGAGCGCTACGGCGTGGGCATCGTCGGCGGCTGCTGCGGCACGACGCCCGAGCACATCGAGGCGCTGGCAGAGCGTGTGCGCGGGCGCACGCCCGGCGAGCGCCCGGCGAAGCGCCCGGCGCACCTGAGCTCGATGATCGCCGCCACGCCGCTGGTCCAGGACCCGCGCCCCACGCTCGTCGGCGAGCGCGTCAACTCCCAGGGGAGCCGCAAGGCCAAGGAGCTGCTGCTGGCGGACGACTACGACGGGTTGCTGGTGGTCGCCGAGGACCAGGTGAACGGCGGCGCGCACGTGCTCGACGTGTGCGTGGCGCTGACCGAGCGTCAGGACGAGGGTGAGCAGATGCGACAGCTCGTCAAGCGCATCAGCCTCACGCAGCCCGCCCCCATCCAGGTCGACTCCACCGAGCCCGACGTGATCGAGACCGCGCTCGAGCAGATCCCGGGGCGGGCGGTCGTCAACTCGATCAACCTCGAGGCCGGGCGTGACAAGCTGGACCGCGTGGTGCCGCTGGCCACGGCGCACGGCGCGGCGCTGATCGCCCTGACGATCGACGAGGAGGGCATGGCCAAGACCGCGGAGCGCAAGCTCGAGGTCGCCAAGCGCATCACGGAGCTCTGCTGCTCCGAGCACGGGCTCGACCCCGAGGCGCTGATCTTCGACTGCCTGACGTTCACGCTCACCACCGGCGACGAGGAGTGGAGGCCGAGCGCGATCGAGACGATCGAGGGCATCCGCCGCGTCAAGGCCGAGGTCCCGGGTGTGAAGACCTCACTGGGCGTCTCGAACGTGTCCTTCGGCGTCTCGCTGCCGGCCCGGAGCGTGCTCAACAGCGTGTTCCTGCACCACTGCGTCGAGGCCGGGCTCGACCTGGCGATGGTCAACCCCAACCACATCACCCCCTACGCCGAGATTTCCGAAGGCGAGCGTGAGCTGGCCGACGATTTGGTCTTCAACCGCCGCGATGACGCGCTGGAGCGGTTCATCGCGCACTTCGAGTCCAAGGGCCCGGAGGAGGCCACCGAGAAGGAGGATCCGACCGAGGGGATGGAGCCCGAGGAGGCGCTGCACTACCACATCCTGCGCCGCAAGAAGGAGGGTGTCGAGGACTGGATCGACCGCTCGGTGGAGAAGATCGACGCGGTGCCGACGCTCAACAACGTGCTGCTGCCGGCGATGAAGGAGGTGGGCGACAAGTTCGGAGCCGGCGAGCTCATATTGCCGTTCGTGCTCCAGTCGGCGGAGGTGATGAAGCGCGCCGTAGCCCAGCTCGAGCAGTACCTGGACAAGATCGAGGGCTACACCAAGGGCACCGTGGTCCTGGCCACCGTGTTCGGCGATGTCCACGACATCGGCAAGTCGCTCGTCAACACGATCCTCACCAACAACGGCTACTCGGTGGTGGACCTGGGCAAGCAGGTCCCGATCTCCACGATCCTCGACGCCGCAGTCGAGCACGACGCCACGGCCATCGGCTTGAGTGCACTGCTGGTATCGACCTCCAAGCAGATGCCGGCGTGCGTCCAGGAGCTGCACGAGCGGGAGCTGAAGTTCCCGGTGCTCGTCGGCGGCGCAGCGATCAACCGCAACTTCGGCCTGCGGATCCTGTATCCCGGCGGTCCCGATTCCGCCGAGGTCTACGACCCCGGCGTCTTTTACTGCAAGGACGCCTTCGAGGGCCTGGCGAAGATGGACCAGCTGATCGAGCCCGACAGGCGCGAGGTACTGGTCCGCGACACGCGCGACGCGGCGCGCAAGCTGCGCGAGAAACCGCAGGAGGACACCTCCGACCTCCCGGCGCTCGATGACACCTCGGTCCGCAGCGGAGCCTCCACCGACGTCCCCATCCCCGAGCCGCCCTTCTGGGGAGTGCAGGAGGTCGAGCCGGAGATGGACGACGTCTACCACCACCTCGACACGCACGTCCTGTTCAAGCTGCACTGGGGCGGCCGGGGCGTCAAGGGCGAGGAATGGCAGCGGCTGGTGCGTGACGATTTCCAGCCCCGGCTGGAGCGCATGTGGCGCGAGTCGCTCGAGGGTTCCCCGGAACGCCCGCCCTACCTTCACCCCCGCGCGTTGCTTGGCTACTTCCCCTGTAATTCGGACGGCAACGAGCTGATCATCTGGGATCCTGAGGCGCCGGGATCCAAAGAGCTCGAGCGCCTCGTGTTCCCCCGTCAGCCGAAGCATGACCGCATCTGTCTGGCCGACTTCTATCGCCCGCTGGATTCCGGGGAGACCGACGTCGTCGCGCTCCAGGCCGTGACCGCCGGCCACGAGGTCACCGAGCTCATGGCCCGCCTTGAGAAGGATGGCGAGTTCGCGGAGCAGTTGTTCGTGCACGGCCTCGGCGTCCAGTGCGCCGAGGGCTTGGCCGAGTGGCTTCACGGCCGGGTGCGCTCGGGGCTGGGCATCCCCCCGTCCCAAGGCAGGCGCTACTCCTGGGGCTACGCGGCGTGCCCCGAACAGTCAGAGCACGAGAAGGTCTTCCGCTTGCTGGACGCGCCGTCGATTGGGCTCCGGCTCTCCGGCGGATACGCGGTGGAGCCCGAGCAGTCGACGCTGGCGATCGTGGCCCACCATCCGCAGGCGGTGTACTTCGGGATGAAGTCGGGCTTTATGCCCAAGACCGACAGGCAGGCGGCGGACGAGCTGATCGCCGGAAGCGACAAGGATCCCGCACGGCTGGCCGAGCTCACCGACGCCGAGCCCCCGGCGGCCGAGGACGCCGCCGTCGGCGGCGAGGAAGCCGGCGAGGACGAGCCGGCGATGGCCGGGGCCTAGCCGGAGCCGCAGTTCTGCGGCTTAGGGGACCCTAAGCCTCGCCTGTACCTTTCCGCCGGCATGCTGGCGTCCCTCAAACGGCTCGGCGGCGTTCTGCTGCCGGCTTTCGTAGTGGTCTGCTGCCTGGCGGCCTGCGGCGGCGGCAAGCACGTCAAGAAGCCGGGCCGCCCGCAGCTGCCGGCCACGATTGCCACCACAACGCCCCAGGGGATCCACAAGATCCAGCACCTGGTCGTGATCTTTCAGGAGAACCGCTCCTTTGACTCCTACTTCGGCACGTACCCTGGTGCAGACGGGATTCCTGGTCTGGCGGGCAAGCCGGGCTCGGTTCCCTGCATCCCGAACCCCCGAGACGGGACGTGCGCGAAGCCCTACCACGATCCGTCGCTGATCAACGGCGGCGGTCCGCACGGCCAGGGCGCCGCCACGGCCGACATCGACGGCGGGCTGATGGACGGCTTCGTGCGCGAGTCAGAGACCCACGGCGGCCGCGGCTGCGGCGGGGCCTCCTCGGTCTGCCTCACGAGGTCTGCCTCCGATGTCATGGGCTACCACGACGCGCGGGAAATCCCAAACTACTGGGCCTACGCCGAGCACTTCGCGCTCGAGGACCACATGTTCCAGTCAGACGCGTCCTGGAGCCTGCCCTCGCATCTGTTCATGGTCTCCCAGTGGTCGGCGCACTGCCGGGTACAGGGAGATCCGCAGAGCTGCCACAACAACGACCAGCTGGGCGGCTTTCACACCAGTCAGATCGCCGCCGCCGCCTCGCGGGCCGTGGGCGGCGACTCACAGCGCGCCTACATCAGGTGCGTGCGCCGGCAGATCGCCCACCGCGGTCGAATCCCGCGGGGGCGACGGCGGACGATTCGCCAGGACGCCAGCCGTGCCTGCCGCGGGCTGATCGCAAACCGCCAGGCACGCGTGGCGCAAGCCACCGCCGGCATGTTCAACTACGCCTGGACGGACATGACCTACCTCTTGCACAAGCACGGGGTGAGCTGGGGCTACTACGTGACGCCAGGCGGCCAGCCCGACTGCGACAACGGCAACTCGAATTGCGCAAGCGCGCCGCTCAGCCCGGGCACCCCCAACATCTGGAACCCGCTGCCGTCGTTCACCGACGTCCGCCAGAACAACCAGCTGACGAACATTCAGGCCACCTCCGATTTCCTCACGGCCGCGCGCGCGGGGTCGATGCCGGCCGTCTCCTGGATCGTGCCTGACCAGGCCCACTCCGACCACCCTCCGGCGAACCTCGCCAACGGGCAGGCCTACGTCACCAACCTGATCAACACCGTGATGCGCGGTCCGGACTGGAACTCGACAGCGATCGTGCTCCTGTGGGACGACTGGGGCGGCTTCTACGACCACGTGATCCCGCCGAACGTCGATAAGAACGGCTTCGGCCTCCGCGTTCCATCGATCGTCATCAGCCCCTACGCCCGTCCCGGCTATATCGACCATCAGACGCTCAGCTTCGACGCCATCAACAAGTTCATCGAGGACGATTTCCTGGACGGCGAGCGGCTCGACCCCGCTACCGACGGCCGCCCCGATCCTCGTCCGACGGTGCGCGACTCCTTGCCCGGACTGGGGAACATGGCCGCGGACTTCGACTTCAACCAGACGCCGCTGGCGCCATTGATCCTGCCGCTGCACCCACCGCCCGGGCCGGCTTCGACGCCGGGAGGGTGACGCCTTACCCCTATCCCTGCGTCTCCAGCGCCCCCTCGGCCCGCGATGCTCCTCGCTCGGGCAGCCTGACCGGCGTTGCGTGCATCACCCGCAGCTTGACCTCCCGCCAGGACATGCCCTCTTTGAGCAGGGCCGGCGCGCCCATCAGGATCGCCGTCGAGATCTCAACCGCCTGCAGAATCACGCCGTAGGCGACGGCCGCCGGAATGCCCACGTGCCAGCCGGCGTGCAGCACGACGACGCAGGCGGCCTGGAATACGCCCAGGTTGGCCGGCGTGATCGGCAACACCGCGGTGACGTTGACCGCGAACAGCACCGCCGCCGCGGCGCCGAAGCCGGCGTGGCTGTCGACACCCAGCGCCTGTAGCAGGATGTAGCAGGAGAGGCACTGGAGTGCCCATGCGCTCAGCTGGGCGACGACGGCCGTGACCCCGAGTCGCGGATGATGAAAGACAGCCAATCCCGCCCTGACGCGCGCGAGCGCTTGGCGCAGCCGCGCGATGAGGGCCTGACCGGGCGACAGCTGTCCCGAGCTCGACGCGAGCAGTATCTGCGCCACCAGCGCGATCGCGAACGCCACCAGCGGCACGGCGGCGGTGATCAGTACCGCCGTCTGATGGCCCCCCAGCAGGCCTACCGAGGAGAACATCACGACCCCCAGCCCGCTCAGCGCGGCGATGTTCAGCAGAGTCTGGGAGACGAGCGTCCCCAGGACTACCGGCAGGTTGTCCCGCGGACGACCGCTGCGGCGGGCGACGATCAGCGCGCGCGAGGGCTCGCCGAGGCGGGCGGGCAGCGTGGCCGACATCAGCACGCCGATGAACGTTCCCTGCACGGCATCGGCCAGCTTCAGCCGCCCCCGGGGCAGCGCGGCCCTCAGGATCGCGTGCCAGGAAACCGCCCGCAGCACCATCGCGCCGCACATCAACGCCAGTCCCAGCAGCACCAGCGAAGGCGAGGAGTTGATCAGCGCAGCGACGACATGGCCCACCCCGATCCTCTGCAGCGCAAATATCGCCAGCGCCAGGCACCCAACTGAGACCGTGCTCACAGCCACGCGCCGCGCCAGCGTCATCACCGGCGAGCGTCCCGGGCGCAGCGCGAGCGGCTCGAGCGGCTCGATCCGCCGGGCCCGTAGGTGCGGCTTGAGATCGACGGCGCGAGCCCCGACCCCGATCGCCGCCCGCTGCAGCGCGCCCGTGGGCGCCGGCGTGGCCACGGCGTCCTCGTAGGCGGCGAGCACCTCGGCCGCCACGTGAGGCCAGGCGAAGCGCTCCACATCTCTCACCGCCGCACGAGCCATCGCGCCTCGCCGCACCGGCTCCTCGTGGAGGTCGCGGAGGGCCTCGGCCAGTGCCCGGGCGTCGCCCCGCGGAACCAGCACGCCGTCGACGCCGTCGCGCACCACGTCGCGATAGCCGGGTATGTCCGAGGCGATCACCGGCGTGCCCGTGGCGAACGCCTCGGTCAGCACCATGCCAAAGCTCTCGCCGCCCAGCGACGGCGCGCACAGCACGTCGGCTCGCTCCAGCTCGCGCTGCTTGTCCTGGTCGTCAACCTTCCCCAGAGCGCGCACGCCGCGGCCGTCGAGCATCAACGGCGCGAGCTCCTCCGAAGAGGGACCGATCACCGTCAGCTCGCACGGGACGTGCTCCCGCAGCGCCTCGAACGCGCGCAGCAACAGCGGCAGGCCCTTGCGCTCCACCGCCTGGCCCACGAACACGATTCGCAGCGCCTCGCCGGGCTCGCGCTCGGCCGCGCGGCGGGCTCGCTCGGGATCGACGTGGACGCCGTTCGGAATCACGCGATAGTGCCCGCCGAAGAAGCGGCGGGCCGTCCAGGCGGCGGCCTCCGAGACCGCGATCCGCACGTGTAGGCGGTTGAACACCCGACCGGCTCCTAGAGCTCTAGCCACGCCGTTGGTGACCACGTTGGTCGAGTGGACGTGGAACGTCCCCACAGTCGGCAGCTGCGCGTTATCGGCCGCGAGCCAGCTGAGCACGGGCGCGATCGGCTCGTGTACGTGGACCACGTCGAAGCCGCCTGTTCGCAGCTCCCGCTGCATCGTGGCGTAGCCGTATGGCGTGATCGCGAGGTTCGAGACGGCCCCGTTGGCCTTGAACCCCACCGTGCGGCCAAGCGGCAACAGGTAGTCGGGAGGGCTGAGTCGCTGCGGGCGGGCGCCGCGGTGTAGCGCCGCCGAGAAACGCCCCGGCGGGTCATACGGGGCCAGCACGCGCACGTGGTGGCCGTCCGCAATGAAGCGCTGCGCAAGCGCTTCGATGTGCCTCGTGACCCCCCCGGGATATGTCCACGAGTACGGGGACACAAGGGCGATCCGCATACTGCTCATCCTAGTGCGTAACCCACCGTCGCCGCTGGGTTTCGAGTGCACGGCCCCACGGTCCGCTCACCGCCGTACCACCGAATCCCCACGCCGTCTGCGCTCCGCGCCGGCGCCCCGGCCTGCGGGGGTCCGCTGCGTATCATCAGGATGGTGCCCGAGCGTACGCGCCATTTCGTCAAATACACGTTTTTGAAGGTCGATCCGGCCTGGCGGCGCCGCGACGACGACTCGCGCGCCGCGGACAAGCGCGAGTTCATCGCCGCCTGCGAGGACTTCGCCGATGGACACCTGCTGCGTGCCTTCTCGCTCGTCGGGACGCGCGGGGACGCGGAGCTGATGCTGCTCAGCCAAGCCCAGAACCTGGAGCGCATCCACGAGTTCCACGTCGTGCTGGCCCAGAGCGGCCTGATGAAGTGGTGCACGGTGCCGTATTCGATGCTGGCGATGACCAAACCCTCCGAGTACTCGGACGAGTCCCGGCTAGAGGTTCGCCCCGCACACGGCAAGTACCTGTTTGTCTATCCGTTCGTCAAGACGCGCGCCTGGTACGCGCTGGGAGCCGACGAGCGCTGGCGGATCATGCAGGAGCACATCAAGATCGGCCGCGAATATCCGTCGGTCGACCTCAATACCAGCTACTCGTTCGGGCTCGACGACCAGGAGTTCGTGGTCGCCTTCGAGACCGACAATCCCGCCGACTTCCTGGACCTCGTCCAGCGCCTGCGCACCACCGAGGCCAGCTCCTACACGCTGCGGGACACACCAACGTTCGCTTGCATCTCCTGCTCGGTCGAGCGCGCCCTCGGGGCCCTGGACGGCGCCGCGCTGACGCTCACCGAGTCGACGTGACTCCTTCAGCGAACGACATCGCGAGCCCCGAGCGGCTGACCCACGACTTCGACCAGGTCCGTGACGTCACGGTGATCGGCGCCGGTCCAGTCGGCCTGTGCACCGCCTTCTGGGCCGGAATGCGCGAGGCCTCCTCGCGCATCATCGACTCGCTGCCGGAGCTCGGCGGGCAGCTGACGACGCTCTATCCCGAGAAGTGGATCTACGACGTTCCGGGCCACCCGCGGGTCTTGGGGCGAGACCTGGTCGAGCTGCTGCGCCAGCAGACGCTCGAGCAGTTCGATGTGCCGGTGCACCTGAACACCACCGCCGAGACCATCTCGTGGCAGGACGATGTCGTGGTGCTGCACACCGACCGCGGCGAGCTGCGCTCGCGGACGGTGATCGTCGCCGGCGGCCACGGCGCGTTTGAGCCCAAGAAGCTTCCGGGCTACGACATGGCGCCGTGGGAAGGGCGCGGCGCGCACTACATCGTCGGCGAGAAGGCGGTCTTCAAGGACAAGCGCGTGCTGATCGTCGGCGGCGGCGACTCGGCGATGGACTGGGTCATCAACCTGCTCGACACGGCCGCCGAGGTGCGCCTCGTCCACCGCCGCGAGGGTTTCCGGGCGCACGAGCTGACAGTGGGGCAGGTGATGGAAGCGGCCGAGCGCGGCGACGTCGCGCTGCACGTGCCCTTCCAGATCAAGGAGGTCTACGGCAACGGCTCGGTCGAGCGCGTGCGCCTGTTCCACTCCGAGGATGAGGCGCGCGAGATCGAGATCGAGGTCGACGCCATCCTGCTCCAGCTGGGGTTCAAGACCGCACTGGGCCCCCTCAAGGACTGGGGCTTCGAGGTGATCAAGGGCGCCATCGCGGTGGATCAGGTGATGAAGACCTCGCTCGATCGCGTGTGGGCCTGTGGCGACATCACAACCTTCGAGGGCAAGCTCAAGCTGATCGCAACCGGATTCGCGGAGTCGGCGATCGCCGTCGCCCAGGCCGTCCATGAGATCAGGCCCGAGACGAAGATCCAGCCCAAGTACTCCACCAACACCGGGGTCCCCGGCGCGGTCGCCGGCCAGCCCTGAATCCCACACCTGACGGCCGTGCCCGCGAACCCTGACGAGCTCTGGCCCGGGAACCAGACGGACGAGGCGGCCGTGGCGCACCTGCGCGCTGCCGACCCGGTCCTCAAAGCGGTGATCGACGAGGTCGGCGTCGACGGCCTGGGTGACCGCCGTGCCGGACGCCCCCGCGACCACTATGGCGCGCTGGTGCGCTCGATCGTCGGACAGCAGCTCTCGACCAAGGCCGCGCGCTCGATCTACAACCGCCTCACCGAGCGCTTCGGCGGCCGCACGCCGACCCCGGCCGAGGTGCTGGACGACGACCCGGACGAGCTGAAGGCCGCCGCCGGCCTCTCGCGCGCCAAGGTCTCGTTCCTGCGCTCGCTGGCGGAGCATGTGCTGGAGGGCTCGCTCGAGCTGGAGCGGCTCGACGAGCTCCCCGACGAGCAGGTGATCGCCGAGCTGATCGCCGTCCGCGGGCTCGGCGTCTGGAGCGCACACATGTTCCTGATGTTCCATCTCCAGCGCCCCGACGTCGTGGCCGTCGGCGACCTCGGCATCCGCCGGGCGGTGATGATGCGCTACGGACTCGAAGAGCTGCCCGATCCCGCCACGCTCGAGCAACTCGCCGAGCCGTGGCGGCCGTACCGGACCCTGGCCTGCCTCTACCTCTGGCACTCGCTGGACGCCACGCCGGCGTGAGCAAGCTGATCCTGGCCGTCGTCGCCGTCGTGCTTGTCATCGCGGCGTCCGTGTAGGCGGCTTTCGCGGCGACTCCTGGAACGTCGGGTACGGACGCGTCGGTTGCGCGCAAGACGCTGCATCACAGCCACCTCCGGCGCACGATGACCGTCAACGGCGGAACCGGCATCAGCGGGACGGTGAGCATGCGGGTGATGCGCGGCAAGCTACTCGTGGCCTTCGGCCACGGCCGCATGAGACGGGGCAGGGCGACGCCGACGATGCGTCTGCTTCGGCGGATGCCCCGCGGCCACTACACCGTGGCCATGGTCCTCACGAACCAAGCCAGGCGGGTTCTGCCGCTGAGCCGAGGGTCCGTTCCAGGGCTGGTGCTCGGGCGCGATTCGTCCAGGCCAAACCAGGAGCGACCTCGGAAAATGTGGCAAACCCAACGGTCTCCTCCGCGCCGTGACCAGATAAGCGTCCCCACGACGCTTATGTGGCCACGGCGAAAGCGACGGGCCGGATTTGCTGCGAAATACGTGCCCGGGGAATGTGTTGCACATGATCCGGCAGTCTCTCGCCGGGCCTGAGGCGCCCAAGGGGCGCTGGTGGTGAGCCCCTAGCCGACGCTGGGGCGGTGTGGGGCGACTTGGTTGTGCCCGGGCGCCACTTCGGCCTGGTTGACGCTCAGTTGTTTGGGGTTATAGGATCATCGGGCGCGAGGGGCTTTGTGTGGTCGCGCCCGTGGAGCTTTGATCCAGAGGGAGGGCCCATTGTCCGAGAGCCTTGTTGGTGTGCGTGTACGGCGGGTGTTGCTGCTCGCCGGGCTGTTGTTCGTGGCCTTGCCGGCCGGTTCGGCGCTAGCGAAGACAACGGTCGGGAAGACCGGGACGCCGCAGACGGACCCCTACGGCGCCGGCGCCGAACACGCCCAGAATGACGCGGCCATGCCCACCGCCGGGGTTGTCACGAGCTTTCAGACCCAATCGTCCTCCTCGTGCGGCGCCTACGTTGGCGGATACGACTTTCAGGTGCTGCGCCCTCTGGGCGCCAATCAGTATCGAGTGCTGGGCGATACCGGCAACAAGACCGATCCCTGCGACGGAAAGCTGCACTCCTATCCGGTCAACATCCCCGTCCAGGCCGGAGACGTACTCGGCTTCTACGTCGTCAACGATTGGCTGGGGTTACTCAGCTTCACCAGCGGCAGCGAGAATATCGGCAGCATCTCCCAGCCGGCGGTGGGAGATACCGTCACGCTGCCGAGCTCCTTCTCCCATACGGTCGACGAGTCCGCGACCCTGGTCGCGCCGAGCGCCCAGATATCCGCGCCTGCCAATAATCAGACGTTCAATCTGAACCAGTCGGTTCAGACCACGTTCTCGTGCACGGACAGCGGCGGGCCGGGGATCCAGTCCTGTACGGACTCCAACGGGACCACCGGCACGACCGGGACGCTTCACGGCACCCTGAACACCTCGAGCGCCGGCACCTTTACCTACACGGTGACTGCCACCTCAAAGGACGGGTTCACAGCGGCGGCGGCGATCAACTACACGGTGGTGAGCCCGCCGACGCCGACGCCGACGCCGACGCCCACGCCGACGTCGGGCTGTCAGGACCCCACCGGCGCCTACAACCAGGGCTTCAACGCGGGCTTCAACTCTGGCTACAACCCCGGTTACAACTCGGGCTTCAACTCCGGATTTCAGTCGGGCTTTCGCGACGGGTACGGATCGACGGCCAGACACGTCGCGGCGCACTCCTCGTTGCTCGCCGCCGCTCGCGCGAGCGCGACCCCGGCGCAGGCGCTGCCGGCTGCCTGTAATCCGCTGTTCAACCAAGGGTTCAACACCGCCTTCAGCGTCGGCTTCAACTCCGGCTTTCAGGGAGGCTTCAACCCGGGGTTCACCTCAGGCTTCAACGACGGCTACCGAGACAGACACCACAGATAAATAGAGACGAGTGAGGACAAGAGACGCGAGATCGCGCGCGCCGAGGTCCGGTTACCGCGTCCGGCAGTCGGCGGAACTCGCGATCAAGCCGCGGCCCGGGCTCGAAGGTCGGCACTCGCTACTCGGGCTCGTGGTCGCCGAGCTCGTCCTCGGTCGCCGCGACCCGCTCCAGATGCTGGATGAGCTCCCCGTCGCGGGCAAGCCTTGCCTGCGATCTCGGCTGCCACGCGTGCGGCTGATCTTGACGTGAGATGTTCAACCTCCTCCTGCCAAATGGCGAGGTTGATCCGCACCGGCAGCCGCAGCGGCCGTCGCCGGCGGATGCGCTCGGGCATACGATGCGCGAGTGATGGAGGTTGTCACGCGGTATGCGCGCAGTGGTGACACGCAGATCGCTTACCAGGTGGCCGGTCAGGGGCCGCTCGATGTCGTTGTCGTGCCGAGATGGTTCTCGAACATCGAGATCGATTGGGAGCTGCCATCCATGGCGCGCTTTCTCATGCAGCTAGCCTCGTTCGCTCGGCTGATCCAGTTCGACCGACGGGGGGCCGGGATGTCCGGCGGGATCGCTGGGGCAACGCCGTTGGAGGAGCAGATCGATGATGTTCGTGCCGTGCTCGGCGCGGCGGGCTCCGACCAGCCGGCGTTGATCTCAATTGCCGAAGGCTGCGCCCTGGCGGTGCTGTTTGCGGCCTCGTATCCGAACAGTATTCGGGCGCTGGTGCTGATCACGCCAACACCCCGGGTGGTTCGCGGGCCTGGCTACGAGTGGGCGCAGAGCCTCGAGGAGCGCGCTGCTTGGGTGCAGGCGGTCGTCGAGCACTGGGGCAGCAGTTCACCGGAGCAGCCGTGGGGTGCCTTCGCCGGTCCGGACGAAAAGGGCAGAAGCTTGCTCGCCCGCCACCGGCGGCTCTCGATGACGCCCGACGCTGCCGCTGCGTCCCTGGCCATGGTCGGTCAGCTGGATGTGCGGAGCGCACTTCCCAGCGTGCAGTGTCCGACGTTGGTGCTGCACCGAGGTAGTGATGCGTTCGTCGATAAGCGCCACTCGCGCTACGCCGCGGCTCACATCCCGGACGCGCGATATGTCGAGCTCGCGGCGCGCGGCCGGACTGGCGATGAGATCGAGCAGTTCTTGACAGGTGTCCGACGGCCGGCTGTCAGCGAACGGGTTCTGGCCACTGTGCTCTTCACCGACATCGTCGGTTCGACCGACCGCGCCGCCGCGCTAGGCGATCGCGGTTGGCGGGCGCTGCTCGAACGGCACGACGCGCTCGTGCACGAGCAGGTCGATCGCCACCGTGGGCGGTTCGTCAAGTCGCTCGGTGACGGAATACTCGCCACGTTCGACGGCCCGAGCCGCGCGATCAGCAGCGCGATCGCCATCCGTGACGGCCTCAGTGCCCTCAACCTGCACATTCGCGCCGGTCTGCACACCGGCGAATGCGAGCTACTCGCCGACGATGACGTCGGCGGACTCGCGGTCCACATCGGCGCGCGTATCGGCAGCATCGCCGCACCGGGCGAGGTGCTGATCAGCAGCACCGTCCGCGACCTCATCGTCGGCTCCGGTCAGACGCTCGCGGACCGCGGCGAGCACCAGCTCAAAGGGATCCCGGGGTCGTGGCGGGTGTACGCGGTCGAGACATAGACGCGCTCTCCACGCGGGCGCTCCCTACCCTGGTTGACCTGTTCGGCAGCCTTGATTTCGTCTACCTACCCAGCCGCGATGTGGCGCGAGATCTGGCGCACTTCACCGATTGGCTTCAGGATCCAGACACGGGGGAAATCTGCGTTCGTACTGGGTGTACACGCCTAGCGGAGCGTCAGTCCGAATCCGCCGTCGACCCGTAAGACCGCCCCATTGATGTAGGACGCCGCTGGCGAGAGTAAGAAGCTGACGGTGCCTGCGAGCTCGTCGGGCTCACCGAAGCGCTGAAGCGGGATCCTTGCGGTGATGGATTCTTGAACCTCCTCTGGCATCGCCTGCACCTTCGGCGTGGCGATAAACCCGGGCATCACGACGTTGCACCGGATCCCCCGGGAGGTCCATTCCGCGGCGAGCGTCCGTGCCATGCCGACGAGTCCCGCCTTCGATGCCCCGTAGGCGACCTGGCCCGGGATGCCCGTCTGTGCCGCGACTGAGGAGATCAAGACAATGCGCCCGTCGCCGGACGCCGCGAGTGCTTCGAACGCCGCCTGCGCCACATAGAAGGCACCGTGGAGGTTCGTCTCGATGTCCTTGCACCACTCCTCGACGGAGAACCGCTCGGCGCGGTGGATCGTGTCGACCACGCCTGCATTGGCGACCACGGAATCGCACCCGCCAAGCGTCCCTATCACGTTGGCAACCTCGGTCCGCAGAGCAGCGTGGTCCCTGACATCGAACGTCGCGGTGACCGCCGCGCCCCGTATAGCCCCGACCGGTGCTCCCGGCCGGTCACAGGCCGCGACTTGGCAGCCGCTGCCGACCAGCGCTTCGACGATAGCTCGGCCAATGCCGCCGGTAGCACCTGTGAGGAGCACACGGCGACCCCGCGGTGCTGTGCTATTGGACATCAGCGCCGTCTGGGCGCGCGAGCCCATAGCGCTTCCAGTGTCGCTCCGGGATGTCGGCCGGATCCTTGTACCAGTACCAGGTGCACGGATCACGCCCGAAATCATCCGGCGGGTCGCTCGGGTACAACGGATAGCCGATCCAGCGGATCGGCAACGACTCGTTCATGAATGAGCAGTGCGTGCAATACAGCGGGAACCGCTCCCGCTGATAGCTCCAGTCGTGCGCGGAGTGCGTCACCCCGAGCGCGCCCAGCCCCTCGTAGCGACCCATCCGCACCAATCGCTGACCGGACCCGCACGGGTTCATCTCAAACGTGAACTTCTTCTCGTCCTCGGTGATCGTGAACGCACCGGGATGCGGACCGGTGCCACTGCAGGAATGCGCCCGCCAAGTCGCCGCAAGCGCGTGCACGATCTGCTTGCGGTCCCGCGCGGCGATCTCCTCGACGTCGCGCTGCCAGCCCCGACTTTGGCCGTACGTCCACGCGTCTGCCACGCCCTCATCCCCGAGCCGATCTTGGACAAATGAGATCAGCCCACCGATCCCCTCGACCATCAGATCGTGTAGATGGCGCCACTCATGCTTCATCTGTTCGCACAGCTCTCGTGCCTGGGCAATGTCACCGCGATCGAGTGCCTCGATGGCGCGATCCATTGTCGGTCGGGACATCTGCTCGAGCTCCTCGTCCGAGAACCAGCGCTCACTCATTACGCCTCCAATCGCTCGCAGCTCTCGAGTCGAAGATCGTGCATCGAGCCGGACAGAACCAGCACCTCTTCGAAGTAGGGATGTGCGACCGGGCCGGCGCTCGAGGTATCAAGACCAGGGTCCCAGCGGACCACGCGAGTGAGCAGCCCGCGCTCCGGATCTCGCGCAAGAATCCGTTCGGAGACTCCAGGACGCAACGTCACGGGACGCCACGGAACAGCCTCCGTGTCAAAGAACTCCAGCTCGGTTTTCCCCACGGGCATCAGTTCATCAGATCTCGATCCAGACGCCGTGGGGTGCCCCCGCGCGAGATCCGGAGCGTGGGGTGCCCCGTCGCCTGGTGACGTGTTGAATCGATGACGCGGCGCCCGTCAACTGCTCGGGACGTGTAGGTTCCCACCGTGGCCACGATCGAGACCCTGAACGGCCCACTGGACACGGCGGAGCTCGGGACCGTGCTGATGCATGAGCACGTGTTCAATCTCACCGCCGAGATCCAGATGGTCCACCCGGGGTTCAACGGCTGGGACCCCGAGATCGAGCTGCCCAAGGCCCAGAAGCAGTTGCGGGCGGTCAAGGACGCAGGCATCGACACGATGGTCGAGCTCAGCCCGATCGGGCTCGGTCGCTCGCTGGACCTGATCCGCCGCGCCTGCGAGAGCAGCGACTTGAACATCGTGCTCGCCACCGGGCTCTACACCTACGACGTGCTCCCACGCCCCTGGCACTTCGTGGGGCCAGGCACGCTCCTCGACGGCGAGGAGCCACTTGACGAGTTGATGCGCGGCGACCTCAGAGACGGGATCGAGGGCAGCGGCGTGAAACCTGGGATTTTGAAGTGCGCAATCGACGCGGCCGGCCTGACCGATCATGTTGAGCGGGTCGTGCGCTCGGTCTGCCGGATCCACAAGGAGACCGGCGTGCCGATCTGCATTCACACCTCGGCGCCGCACGAGCGGGGCCGGGACGCGCTGCGGATCCTCGGCGAGGAGGGGATCGATCCGCGTCGAGTCATGCTGGCGCACTGCGGTGACACGACCGACCTTGACTACCTTGAGGAGATGGCGGCCTCCGGCGCGCTGCTCGGGATGGACCGCTTCGGCCTAGACGTGCTGCTGCCGTTCGAGGAGCGGGTGAGCACGGTCGCCGCGATGTGCGAGCGCGGTCACGCCGACAAGATGATCCTCTCCCAGGACGCCAGCTGCTTTACCGACTGGTTTGCGCCCGGAGTGCGGGAGCAGATGGCCCCCAACTGGCATTACCTGCACGTCGTCCGGGACGTCATCCCCGCCCTGCGCGAACGAGGCGTCGCCGACGCCGCCATCGATCAGATGATGCGCGATAACGGGCGGTCGTTCTTCGAGCGCTGACGCAGGCAGTCAGCACGGTCGTTCTTCGAGCGCTGACCCAGGCACTCAGCGCAGCGGATCGCCCCACTCGGTCCCTTCGCGCAACTGCCCCTTCAGCACCTTGCCGCCGGGGTTGCGCGGCAGCGGGTCGTCTCGCAGGGCCACGTACTGCGGCAGCTTGAAATCCGCGATTCGCTCGCGCGCATGCGCCATGACCGCATTGACGTCGAGCTCGTCGCCCGCGGGCACGATCACCGCGCCGACCTTCTCCCCCATCATCTCATCGGGCACCGCCACAACCGCGACCTCCGAGACGCCCGGCGCACCGGTCAGCGCCGCCTCGACCTCGATCGAGTAGACGTTCTCCCCGCCGCGGTTAATCATGTCCTTGGCGCGGTCGACGATGTACAGCCGGCCCTCGTCATCGATCCGGGCCAAATCGCCGGTGTGCAGCCAGCCGTCGACAAATGTCTCGGCTGTGGCCTCTGGTTTGCGCCAGTAGCCCTGGACGACGTTCTGCCCGCGCACGAGCAACTCGCCCACGCCGGTCTCGGCGTCCGGCTCGTAAAGGGCGAGGTCGACGACCGGCATCGCGAAGCCGACCGAATCCGCGTGCTCCAGCGCCTCCTCGTGGGGGAGAAACGAGGTGATCGAGGAGGTCTCGGTCAACCCGAAGCCGTTTCCGACCCGGGCTCCCGGGAACGCCTCGATGATCTGGTGCACGGCGGAGGCCGCGATCGGAGCCCCGCCGTAGGAGACCCAACGCACGTGACCGAGGTCGGTCTGGGCAAATAGCGGGTGGCGGGTGAGCGCGTGGTAGATCGCCGGCACGGAGGTGAGCATCTGGATCCGCTCGTCGCGCACCGTTCGCAGGAACCCTTCGAGATCGAGCGGGTTCGAGAGGATGAACGCGCGCCCTCCGAGCTCGTTCAGCACCAGCAGCTGGCTGTTGCAGCCAGTGACGTGGAACAACGGGACGTTGATCAGCGTCGCCAGCGCCGGCCCTTCTGACTTGTCGACCCCGATGCAGCGGAACGCGTTCTCCGTGTTCGCAAGGAAGTTGGCGTGCGAGGTCATCGCCCCCTTCGGGAATCCCGTCGTGCCACTCGTGTAGAAGATCGCCGCCAGATCTCCCGGCGCCAGATCGTCGGTAACGACCGGCTCGCCGTCGGGCAGCGGTTCGCCTGGCCTGAAAACGTGCGCCGAGCCCGAGTCCGAGAGCACATACTCGATCTCCGGCTCGGCGAACCGGGTGTTGACCGGCACCACAACGACACCGGCGAGCTGTGCGCCCCAGAACGCCAGGACCCAATCCAGACCGTTGGGCAGCAGGATCGCGGCGCGGTCGCCAGGCTGGAGCCCGGCCGCCTGCAGTCCGCCTGCCACGCGCGCGGCTCGATCCCACAACTGGCCGAACGTCAACCGGTCCCCGCCCACCTCCGCGACTGCTTCCGCGTCCTGTCCCCGCTCGACGCTCGCCCGCAGCATATGGACTAAGGAGTCGGGGCGGCCGGTGTAGCAGGCAACGCCGTCCTCCCCACGCTCGACCCCGGTCGTGTCAAACGGATTGCGGCCCCGCGCCGCCGGTTGCACTGCCATTTCTCGTTGCGCCATGCTCGTCTCCTCCGCTCAGGTCTGCGCCCCAGCCTAACCCGTCGGCCGTGAGGCGTTCGGCCACGCGCCCGCTTTCAGCCGAGATCGGATCGCCGCGCGCTCCGGCTTTCTGCTATCAGGATTCAAAGTGGAGCTTGCGCCGTATCGTCGGGATCTCCGGGCCTCAGATGAGGACCGCGAGCGCGCCGCCCGCGCATTGCGCCAGCATTTCGCGGCGGGTCGGCTCGAGGCCGCCGAGCTCGAGCATCGCCTGGCCGGGGCCTACACCGCCCACACCCGAGGCGAGCTCGCCGAGCTGCTCTCCGACCTGCCCTCTGACCCACTCAGCCGAATAGCCCGGCGAGCCGCCCACCGCGCCGGGAGACGCTTTTATCGTGTCCAGCGGACAGCGCTCAACTACCACGCCGCCACCTACGTCACCGTCAACGGTGCGCTGGTCGGCGTCTGGGAGCTGACCGGCCACGGAGCCTTCTGGCCTGCGCTGGTGCTCGCGCCGACGTCAGTGGTCCTGGTCTGGCACGCCGCCGCCTCACGCTGGCTGCGTGCTCGCCTCGGGATGCAGCGCCGGGGTAACGGCCCCTAGCCCGACGCTGATCGTGCGCCTTCCCGCCGGCGACTGGACAGCCCTTCGCGGGGTGGTCGGAGCCGTCAAGCTACACTCGGCTTTCGTGCCGGGCCACTGGGGTTCGGCGATTTAGTGCCAGCGTTCGTAGTCGTTGCTCTTGCACCTCTCGCGTTTCGCAGCACACGAGCTCCCGGGAGGGATTGCATGACAACCGGAATGGTGAAGTGGTTCAGCGACCAGAAGGGCTACGGGTTCATCACGCCTGATGACGGCGGCAAGGACCTGTTCGTCCATCACTCGGCGATCGCCGGCAACGGCTTCAGGTCATTGTCGGACGGTGCGAAGGTGTCCTATGACACCGAGCAGGGGCCAAAAGGCCCGTCCGCGGCAAACGTGCGGCTGGTCTAGCCGCTTTTAGCTCATCCGACCCTCACTCGTAGCGGGCCATCCGGTCGCTGCAAGATCCCGCGAGCGCAATCGGTTCCGTGCTGACGCGCAGCGCGTGGCGCGGGCCGGGAAAACCACAGGACAAAGAAAAGGGGACGGACATGGGCTCAAGCGGTAAGAGGAAGACCACGTTCGCGAAGCTCGCCCGTGAGAGCAAGCTTCGCGAACGACGGCTTGAGAAGCAGGCCAAGAAGGATGCGCGCAAGCAGCGAGCGTCCGAGAATCAGCCAACCGAGCTTGATAGGGCACCGGCGGGCGAGGACCGTCCGTGAGGTCAACTGCGGGGCATTTGCCAGCCTAGGAGCCGACAGCTCTGAGCGTGACGATGGACTCCGGGTTGATCGCGATGTCCTCGCCGGTTTCGGCGTCGACGAGCCATGCGAGCTGCATGATTGAACCCCGGGCGGCGTCGAGGATGATCCGTTCGACGCTCTTGGGGTCTCCCTCGATGCGGTAGCGCTCTCCCGTCAGGATGGCTATCTCCGTGGTGGCAGCCATGGGGCGCCGGCCTTCGCTTGAGCTCATCTGCTTCTGGTGTGGGGCGACACGAGTGAAGTCATGCACACAAAATCAGAACGGATCGGATGCTGTCATCTGCAGGCGCCATTTTGCAGCGCGTCCGCCGCCGGCCGGTATTCGGGTGCTACGGTGATGGTGCGGGCGGCGTTGCCGCTCGTGGGGTTCCGCTCGCCGACGCAGTGAATCTCCCTCGAATGACAGCGCCGGCAAGGGAGGGAGATCGATGCCGTCCATCGCTCCAATCGGGGATCGTACGATCGTGAGCCACGCGGTGACCCTGTGAAGACGGCGCGCGAGCGGGCTGAAGAGAGGCGAGCTGAGAAGCTCGAGCTGGTCCGTGCCCAGGTCGAGAGCGGCTCGCTGGTAATCCGCAAGATGACCAATGAGGAACGCTCCGCCTACCCACCCCGGCGCCCTCAGCCCAAGCGGTCCCGGCAGAGTTGAACTGTGCCCGAGCGTGACGGACTGGTCGCCCGGATCCGGCAGATCCGTCGCTTCTCCGCCGAGACGCGGGAGCGCACGAGGCCTTCCACGAACGATCCACGGCAGGACGAGCTGCGTTCGCTCGAGGCCAGGGTTACGCACCTGGAGCAGCTCGTGCAGGGCCTTCAGGATTCCGTCCACCGCGAATCGACGCGGCTGGGCAAGCGCGTCGGTGAGCTGGAGGCGCGGACCCAGCCGGGCACGCTAGGCAGGGCCCTGAGCGAGGACGCTCGCGAGCGCGGGCTCTAGACGTGACGGCATTCTTCATCCCCGGGATCGCCGGCGGCGCCCGTGACACAGAGCGCGCATACAGTCAGATACGCCAGCAGATCGAGCTCGAGATGGGCCGTCGGCCCCGCGCGCGGCGGATCTTGAGCCTCTGGGCGCGGCGGGGGGCCGTTGATTGCGTCACCCAAGTGGGCAGGCACGACCCATTGCGCGGCGGGACCGTGATCGCCATCTTCGACATGGGACCGAATCAGCCATTCGTCGTGTGGTGGCAGCAAGAGCCCACTGGCGACGGAGTCCGTGAGGTCCTGGGCTCCAGCGCGTACTCAGTGCTCGAGTTCGACGGCTGAGCTCGCACTGAACTCGACGAACTGCAGGCCGAGGTCGACACCGCAACGGGGCAAAACTCCGACCCGACCCCGAGACCGCCGAAGCTAGACCGCTGAGACCTCTTCCTCGTCAGCCACGCGGAACGAGGACCCACAGCCGCACGCCGCGATCACATTGGGGTTGTCGACCTTGAAGCCGGCGCCCTGGAGGCCCTCCACGAAGTCGATCACCGAGCCCTTGACATACGGCAGGCTCGCCCGGTCGACCAGCAGACGGATGCCCTTGTCCTCGAACACGGTGTCCTCATCGTGCTGCTCGTCAAACGCCAGCGCATATTGGAAGCCTGAACAGCCGCCGCCGCGCACGCCGACCCGCAGTCCGGCGGTCTCCGCGGCAGCCGCCTGCCCGGCCAAGAACTCGCGGACCTTCTCCGCACCCTTGTCGGTTAGGTTGATCATGCTTCACGAAGTATAGCCACGGGGGCGGGTGCCGCTACGCTGTGACCATGTCCGCCGGTTCCACCGCGGCCACGCCCGAGGAGCTGAAGGCCCGTATCGAGGCCGGGATCCCCGGCGCGTCCGCGAGCGTCTCCGGTGACGGTCATCACTTCAACGCCACCGTGAAGGCGCCCGCGTTCAACGGCCTGAGCCGTATCGCTCAGCACCGGCTCGTCTACGACGTCTTCGGAGCGGAGCTGGGCGGACGCATACACGCACTTTCAATCCAGACCCAGGCAGGAGAACCAGAATGAGCGAAGCGAATCCCCTCCGTGACGAGATCCAGAAGGCGATCGCCGAGAACTCGGTGATCCTGTTCATGAAGGGAACCCCCGACCAGCCGATGTGCGGCTTCTCGGCCCGGACGGTGTCGGTCCTCCAGTCCGTCGGCAAGCCGTTCGCGGCCGTCGACATCCTGCCTGACCCGCGCATCCGCCAGGAGCTCTCTGCGCTGTCGAACTGGCCCACGATCCCGCAGCTGTTCGTTGAGGGCGAGCTGGTCGGCGGCGCCGACATCGTCATGGAGATGTACGAGAACGGCGAGCTTCAGCAGACGCTCGGCGTCGATCCGGGCGAGGCGCCAGTGCCGCCGGCACCCGAGCCCACGCCCCCCGGCGCGAAGCCGCTCGGCATCGAGAACCGCCTCTAGCGGATCACCGCCTCGACCCTCACCGGGTCGAGCGACTGGGCGAAGAGCTGGAGCGTGCGCGCCCAGGCGTCGCGTGACGCCTCCGGGCGATAGCTGGGCCGGGTGTCGTTGAAGAACGCGTGCCCGGTGCCCGGGTAGATGCGCAGCTCGTGATCCACCCCGGCCTCGTCCAAGGCCGACTCGAACTCCGGCACGGTGGAGGTGATGCGCTCATCGTCCTCGCCGTAGAAGCCGCGGATCGGACAGCGGATCTGCGCCACCTGCTCGCGCGAGGGAGCCTGTCCGTAGTAGATCGCCGCCGCCGCCAGCTCGGGCTCCTCGCATGCCAGCCGGCCCGACAGGCCGCCGCCCATGCAGTAGCCGATCGACGCCACCGCGCGCCCCGCGGCGGCGGGGTGTGAGCGCACGAACGCGACCGCCGCGCGCAGGTTCCCGAGATGTGCATCCATGTCCCGCGCCGGGCCGCTGAAGATCGCCCCCAGCGTCTCCCCCACCTGCTCGCCGTCGGGCAAAGCGGACAGTGCCTCGCGCCGACGGCCTTCATCGCCCAAGACCGAACCCCATTCGCCAGGCGGAATCGTGCCCAGGAACTCCTTGGCCCGCGCAACCCGCTCAAAGCTCAGCGTCGGCGGGCGACCGCCGCCGGCGGAGAACAGGTCGGGCGCCAGCGCCACGTAGCCCGCGCTCGCCAGCCGCTCGGTGACATCGGCGATGTGCTCGTCCACGCCCCAGATCTCCTGGATCACGATGACCGCCGGTAGCGGGCCGGCCGCCGGCTCGGGGCGGGAGAGGTAGGCGGAGACGGACCCGGAGGGGCCTTCGTAGCCCACCCATTCGCTTGAGAGCTTCATCTGGACCTCGCAATTCAGGGATCTGGGGCCGCAAAAGGCTAATCTCATCCGGCGTGACGCCCCGCGCACTGCGTCGATTTGCGATCACCGGCACGGTCTTGCTCGTTGCCCTGCTGGCGCTACTGGCGATTCTGGCAAGGGTCCACAGCCAGCAGAGCACCGCGGCGGCCACGGTCCCCGCCCCGCTGGCCACCGGAACCGCCCTGCAGCACCCTCGCAAGGTCCCGGAGATGCCGCTCGTAGACGACCAGGGCAGGCCGTTCTCGCTTTCCCACTGGCGCGGCAAGTGGGTCGTGCTGGCCCCCTCGATGACGCTCTGCCACGAGGTCTGCCCGATGACCACGGGCGCGCTGATGGACCTCCAGTCGGAGGTCCGCAAGTCGGGCCTGGCGAACCAGGTGGTGGTAGCGGAGGCGACCGTCGATCCCTGGCGAGACTCGCCCTCGCGCATTCAGGCCTACCGCCGGCTGACGGGCGCCGACTTCGCCATGCTGACCGGCACCCAGGCAGAGCTTCACAAGCTCTGGCAGTTCTTCGGCGTCTACTACGAAAAGGTCCCGCAGGGCAATCCCCCCGACGTCGACTGGCTCACGCACAAGCCGGAGACGTTCGACGTCCAGCACACCGACGCCCTGTTCTTCGTCGACCCCGCGGGTCAGGAGCGGATCGCCGAGGAGGGCATGCCGCAAGTCTCGAGCCTTTCGCCGGTGCTGCACCGGCTGTTGAACGACCAGGGCCAGCAGAACCTCATGCACCCGCAGCTTCCCTGGACCGCGCCCGAGGCGCTCGACGACCTCTACTGGCTCATGAACCGCAACGTCCCGGCCAGCGCCGTCCCCCGGACTGCTCCACCGAGCCCCCAGGCGACCGACCGCGAGCTCACGGGCTCCCCGGGAGCGCTGGCCGAGCTCCACGCCCAGGCCGGCCAGCTGCTGGGCTCGGCCGACGCACTCGAGGCGCGGCTGAAGGCGCTGCGCGGCTATCCCGTGGTCGTGAACGCCTGGGCCTCCTGGTGCCCGCCGTGCCGGAGCGAGTTCTCCCTGTTCGCCGCCGCGGCCGCGCGCTTCGGACGACGCGTCGCGTTCATCGGCGCCGACACCAACGACGCCTCATCCGACGCCCGCTCGTTCCTCAACAGCCATCCCGTCAGCTACCCGAGCTATCAAGCGTCCTCGGCGGAGCTGAATCCGCTGGCCGCGATCGAGGGCATGCCGACCACGATCTACATCAGCCCGTCGGGCAAGGTGCTGAATGTCCACACCGGCCAGTACGACACGGAGGCGACGCTCGCCAATGACATCGCGCACTACGCGCTCGGCGGCTGAGATCCACGCGCTGCGCTACGAGGGCGGCGCGCTGCACGTCCTCGACCAGACCGGGCTGCCGTTCACCGAGCGCGAGCTCGCGCTAACGACGCCCGACGAGGTCGCGGACGCCATCCGGCGCCTGGCGATCCGCGGTGCGCCGCTGATCGGCGTCGCCGCCGCTTACGGGGTTGCGCTGGCATCGACGGATGACCGCGAGCGCGCCTGCGATGTGCTGCGAAACGCGCGCCCCACCGCCGCCAATCTGGCTTGGGCAGTTGAGCGTGTCCGTCATGCGACCGACCCGCTTGCGGAGGCTCAGGCCATCGAAGCGGAAGAGGAGGCGGCCAGCGCCGCGATCGCCGCTCACGGCGCCGACTTCCTGGGCGGCGCGCGGCGGGTCATGACCCACTGCAACACGGGAGCGCTGGCCGCCCCGGGACGCGGCACCGCCCTGGCGGTGATCGCCGAACTCGCCGCCCGCGGCTCGCTCGAGCTGGCGCTCCCCACCGAGACCCGCCCGCTCCTGCAGGGCGCGCGGCTGACCGTCTACGAGCTCAAGCGGCTGGGAATCCCGCACCAGCTGGTGGTCGACTCGGCGGCGCCGGGCCTGATCGCCGCGGGCTCCGTCGACGCCGTCGTCGTGGGCTGCGACCGCGTGGCCGCCAACGGCGACGTGGCGAACAAGGTCGGCACCTACGGCCTGGCGCTGGCCGCCAAAGCCGCCGGCATCCCGTTCGTCGTCGCCGGCCCCAGCTCGACGATCGACCGCGACTGCCCGTCGGGCGCCGACATCGAGATCGAGGAGCGCGGCCCCGACGAGGTCCGCACCGCCGCCGGTGCGGAGCTCACGCTGCCGGGGACCGAGTGCCGCAACCCGGCCTTCGACGTGACCCCCGCGCAGCTCGTCACGGCGCTGGTCACCGAGCACGGTGTGAGCGCGCCGCGATGAGGGTCGCCCGCTCGCTGGCGCTCGACCGCGTGGCGATCGAGCAGGCCGACGATCCCGTCCCCGGACCGGGCGAGGTGGTGTGCGACGTGCTGGCCTGCGGCGTGTGCGCCTCCGACGTAATCGATTGGTACGTCAAGGCCAAGCTGCCGGCCGTCCTGGGCCACGAGCCGGCGGGGATCGTCAGCGCGCTCGGCGACGGCGTCGAGCACGTGACGGTCGGGCAGCGGGTGGCGATCCACCACCACGCACCGTGCGGCGAATGCCGCCGCTGCCGGCGCGGACACGAGACGCTCTGCGAGCGCTTCCGCTCCACCCGGCTCGAGCCCGGCGGCTTCGCCGAACGGCTCAAGGTGGGACCCGAGCTCGTCCCCGAGCTCCTGCCGCTCCCCGACGGACTCGACCCGGTGGAGGCCACGCTGATCGAGCCCCTGGCGTGCGTGCTCCGCGCCCAGGACCGCGCCGGCGTGCGACCCGGCGACGGGCTGCTGGTGGTCGGCGCCGGGGTCAATGGGCTGCTGCAGATCGCCGCCGCCCACGCCCGGGCAATCGACGCCGTGTGGGTGCGAGAGCTCCGCCCCGACCGCCTGGCGCTGGCCGAATCGCTGGGGGCCGAGCGCCACGGCAACGAGCTCGTTGACGTGGCCGTCGTCTGCACGCCCAAGCGCGACGCGATCGCCGCCGGGGCCTCGGCCCTGGCCCCCGGCGGGACGCTCTGCCTGTACGCGCCGCCGGCGCCCGGCGAGGCACCGGCGCTCGATGGCACCTCGCTGTTCCTGCGCGAGCTGACGGTCACCGCCAGCTACTCCGCCGGGCCCCGCGATATGCGCGCCGCGCTCGAGCTCATTTCCGACGGGGTGCTCGACGCCGGCGCGCTCGTCACCCACCGCCTGCCGCTCGAGCGCACCGCCGAGGCGCTCGACCTTCAGCGGCGCGGCGAGGCCCTGAAGGCCGTCGTCGTGCCGTGAGGGCCGCGACCCTGCACGGCCCGCGGGACTTGCGCGTGGAGCAGGTCGCGGAGCCCGAGGGCGAGGTGATGGTGGAGGTACAGGCCGCGACCACCTGCGGCACCGACGTCAAGATGTGGCGCAGTGGCCACCGGGCGCTGCCCCCCTACCCCTGCCTCTTCGGCCACGAAACGGCAGGCGTGCGCCTCGACTCAGGCCAGCGGGTGCTGGTCTCGGACTCCCTGGCCTGCGGGCGCTGCGAGCCCTGCCGCGCGGGGCGACCCCAGATCTGCCGCGAGCAGCGCTGGCTGCTGGGTGCGTTCGCCGAGCGGATTGCGGCGCCGGCCGCGGCGCTTCACCCCATCCCCGAGGACCTGCCCGCGGAGGCGGCGGCCATGGCCGAACCGCTGGCCGCGGCGCTGCATGCAGTGGCCCGGGGCTCTGCGGCCCAGGACGTGGGCGTGCTCGGTGCCGGCTCGATGGGGCTGATGCTGTGCTCGCTGCTGCTGGCGCAGGGGCGCTCGGTGACGGTCGCCGACCACCACCCGGAGCGCCGCGAGCAGGCGTCCGGGCTCGGGGCCCGGGCCGACGAGCGCTGGACCGCCACGAGCTGGTGTTCGAGGCCGTGGGGCGTCCGGCGGGCTGGCGGGCGGCGATCGAGGCGGCCAAGCCGGGCGGAGTTGTAGTGCTGGTCGGTGGCTGCCCCTCCGGCAGCGCCGTCGAGCTCGACCCCGGGCCGCTTCACTACGAGGAGCTCGAGCTCCGCGGCGCGTTTCACCACTCGCCGGCCGAGGTCGATACGGCGCTTGAAGCGCTCGCGCGCGGCGATGTCGACTGGCGCGCGCTGCGCGGTCAGACAATCGGCCTCGAGCAGCTGGCGGACGCCCTGTCCGCACCGAGTGGCGGTCCGGCGCGCAAATGGGTGGTCGATCCGCGGTTGTGAAGATGAACCGGGTCGGCACATGTGCCGACCCGGCGGGCCGATCATGATCGGCCCGGCCGGCCGGAACATGTTCCGGCCGGGGCCGGCGGCTCATGAGCTGCCGGCCTATCTGTTGCTTGCATGAACTCCAGGTGCTCGACGATCCTCCGCGAGTCGCAGATCGCCTGGCCCTCGATCACCAGCACCGGCACGCGTCGCTGGCCGGTGAGGGCCTCCACCTCGGGGCGGCGCGAGCGGCGCTGGGGCACCCTCACCTGCTGATAGCCGATCCCGTCGCGCTCCAGCGCCCGCGCCACCTTGCCGCAGGGACAGAGCCAATTCGTCGGCGTCGTGCAGCGGTAGAGGGTGGCCATCGCTGCCGGACGATAGCCTGCGCGCCGTGCCGGTCGCGATCGTTTCCGACACCTGCCACTACCTGCCGCCGGAGCAGGTGGCGGACAACGAGATCCATCTCGTCTCGCTCTACGTCCACCACAACGGCGGCGCCGAGCGCGAGGCCGAGATCTCCGACTACGACGATTATTACCGCGCGCTGCGCGACCTGAGTGGCCTACCTACGACCTCGCAGCCGTCGGTGGGAGACTTCCTGGCCGTCTACGAGCCGCTGCTCGACTCCGGCCACGACATCGTCTCGATCCACCTGGCGGGTGGCATGTCGGGCACCGTGGGCTCAGCCCAGCAGGCGCGCCAGGCGCTCGGCGATCGCGCCCCGCGTGTGCACGTGGTCGACTCGGCCAGCGCCTGCGGCGGCGAGGGGCTGGTGGTCCTGGCAGCCGCGGCCGGGGCGCGGGCTGCCGAGGACGCCGCAACCGTCGCCGAGCGGGCGCGCGCGGCGCGGGCTCAGCTCAAGATGTGGTTCGCGATCGACACGCTCGAGTACCTGCGCCGCGGCGGCCGCATCGCCGGCGCCCAGGCCTGGCTCGGCGCGGCGCTCAAGATCAAGCCCATCCTGACGGTCGAGTCGGAGATCACCCCGGTGGAGCGCGTTCGGACTTCTCGCCGGGCGTTCGAGCGCATGGTGGAGTTCCTCGCCCAGTGCAAGCAGGAGGGCCGGGACGCCTGGATGGTCCAGCACATCCAGGCCCCCAACGAGGCCGAGGAGCTCGTCGCCCGCGGCATCCAGATCTTCGGCGTCGGCCCCACCGCGGTCTCGGAGATCGGCCCGGTGATCGGCACCCACGTCGGGCCCGGGCTCCTGGGTGCGGGAGGACTGCCGCGGTCGTTCATGTGAGACGAGAGCTCGCGTGCTTTGTTGCAGCTGCAGCAGGAAACCTCCACCAAAGCTCCGAACACTCAGCCTGGACGGACGTTCGAGGCAATCCTCAGCGCCTCGGACGGCTCTCGGAGGACCACGTCGATGCTTCTCATGGCAGGACTAATCGCAGCAGCGGCCTGGATCGCGGTGATGATCCTGGCGCTCGCCGTCTGCGTCGCCTCCTCCCACGCCGACGGCGTCGAGCGCGCCTCCCGGCAGCCGGTCGAGATCTAGACCCCGCGAGCTCCGACCCCCCGCACGCGGCCGGGCCGCGGGGTCGGAGCCATTCGTGGTGCCGCCCGCTCAGCCGCGCTTGCGGGCGCGGCGCTGCTTGCGCTCGCTGCCTCCGCCCGATGCCAGGCCGCCGAGCGCGGCGAGGCCGCCGCCCAGCACGAACCCGGCGACGCCCGCAGCCACCAGCACGGGCGTCCGGTGCCGGCGAAACTGCCCGCGCCAATCGGTGATCCGCACGACCTCCCCGCGCAGCTTCTCCATCGAGGTCCCCAGCTCGTGGCGGTTCTCCTCGATCGAAGCCCGGATCTCCTCCGGGGAGCGGGCGGGCATCAGGCCCCCGACTTGGGGGTCACGGTGGCCCGGATCTTCTTCGCCTCGTCGATCGCCATGTCGGGCGTCGGCGCCCCTACCTTGAGCTTGCGCCAGGCGAACATGAACGCGCCCAGCGCCAGCACGATCAGGATCCCCATCACGATCGTGAAGCCCACCCAGATGCTGCCGGCGGAGTTGGTGAGGATCGCGTTGAGGCCCCAGGCCAGCGCCGAGAGCGCCACGATCAGCGCGAAGAGGCCGAACACGGCCCCGACGGCGACCGCGATGGCCCCGCGCGCCAGGCTCGAGGCCTTCTCCATCGTCTCGGCCTTGGCCAGTTCGATCTCCTCGCGGATCAGCACCGAGATCCGCTCGGAGACCTCGGTCACCGCGCGAGCCAGGTTCTCGTTGCCGGGATCAGTTGCCAAGGCGCTTGAGGATCAGGGCCACAAGGAAGCCACCGGCGAAGGCCGCGCCGGCGAGGACCTCGGGCCGGTCTTCGACCAAGCTGCCGCCGCCTGATCCGTCGCTCGCGCCGGGCGGCTGCGAGGCCAGGGGCGGGGCCGGGGCCACCGGTGCTGAGGGCGTGGCTGTAGGGGCGGCAAGGGGAGAAGCTGGGCTTGGGGCCGCTGCGACGGTCGGCGGCTCGGGGGGTGGCGGCGGCGCCGTTGCAGGCTCGGTCGGCGCCTGCGGCTCGGTCGCCGCGGGAGGCACGGGCGCGGGCGGGGGCGGCGACGGAACCTCGGGCGTCCCGCCTGGAGCGGGCGGACCATCCGCCGCCTGGAACGGCGCCGGAACGTCCTCTGAGGGCTGCTGCGACTCGGTCACTCGGGCGGTTCTTCGCCGAAGACGCGCTTCCAGATCACACTCGCCGCGCGCGTTGACGCGAGCGTCGCCAGCGCGCCGGTGCCGGCCAGCAATCCCGACCACAGCAGTCGCTTCACGAGCGGGCTCTCCTTCATCGGCGGGGCATTCAATCAGACGTTGGCTATATGTGTACCCCACGCGCTGACGGCGCTAACCGCGGCGGCGCGTGCGCCCGCGGACTGCGGGGTCAGCGCTCGAGGCCCCCGCAGATGGTCTCGACGATCTCGCTCTTTGCTCGCTCGAGCTGGTCGGTCCCCACCGGCTCGAGCTCAAAGATCCACCCCGTCAGCACCTGCTCGACGCAGCCATAGAAGGCGAGCGCCGCGAACTCGGGGCTGACCTCGGTGCGGAACACGCCGTCGGCCTGCGCCCGGGCGACGATTCCCGCAACCTGTGAGTACGCCTCGCGGATCTTGGCCAGATGCGTGCGGCCGAAGGTGTTCGCCGCCCGCGTGACCTCGACGATGATCACCTTCATCAGCTCCGGGTCGTAGCGGTAGGACTCGATGATGAAGCCGGCGATCGCCCGTAGCTTCTCGCGCGGCGAGCCCTCCGAGGCATCCGTCTCGGCGATCGCCTGAAGCATCACGTCCCAGCGCTCCAGGAACAACGTGTCGAGGATCTGCTCCTTGGAGTTGAAGTAGTGGTAGACGAGCCCGTAGGCCACGCCGGCCTCGTCGGCGATGTCCGACACGCGGCAGGTGTGAAAGCCCTGGCGGGCGAATACGCGCACGGCGGCGTCCAGGATCGTCCGTCGCTTGTCGATTGGGGCGCGCTCGGGAGTGGCCATCAGCGGGGCTCCAGCTCGGTTGTTTCCCAGCCGTACACACCCGGCCGGCGATGCGTCAGCGCGGGCAGGCGGCGGCGGACGTCGCGCAGCACCTGACCGTCGAGCTCGGCGACGATCGCGGTCTCCGCGTCGGGCGCGCAGGCCAGCACCAGCCCCCAGGGATCGACGATCATCGAGCGGCCGCCCGAGCGGTAGCCCCCGGGGTGCTCGCCGATCTGGTTGGGGGCCACGACGAAGCACTGGTTCTCCACCGCGCGGGCGCGCAGCAGGACCTCCCAGTGGTCACGCGTGGTGGCGAGCGTGAACGCGCTGGGGACCGAGACGACCTCGGCTCCCCGCACGGCCAGCAGCCGGTAGAGCTCGGGGAAGCGGATGTCGTAGCAGACGCTCAGTCCCAGCCTGGTCCCGTCCGCCAGCTCCGAGAGGACGATCTCCTCGCCCGGTTGCTCGTGCGCGGACGCCCTGTACTGCTGCCCCTCGACCTCCACGTCGAACATGTGCAGCTTGCGGTAGGAAGCTTTGAGTTCTCCGTCGGGGCCGACGTGGACGCTGGTGTTGAAGCTCTTCTCGCACCCCGGCACGCGCTCCACGATCGAGCCCGCCACGAGATCGATTCCCAGCTCGGCGGCGGTCCGCCTTGCCCACTCGACCGCCTGGCCGTCGAGCTCCTGGGCCCCGGCGCGCAGCTGCTCGCCGCTGCCGAGCACGCTCCACTTCTCGGGCAGCACCACGAGCTCAGCCCCGCGCGAGGCCGCCTCGCGCACCAAACGGTCCGCACGCTCCAGGTTGCGATCCGTGTCCTCTGTCGAGTTAAGCTGAACGGCGCCGGCGCGCACTAACGTCTCTCCGGGTTCCTCGAGCGGCCACCGGGTTGCTCCCCCGGTCGGTTTACCGATTGACCAGTCAGTCAAGGATACCGTTCAGACCAGTCGGGGCTTACCGCCCGCGCGTGCTAGATCAACGGCCGCGAGCAGATCACGATCCCCTAACGACGACCGACAGCTGACCGACCAGTTCCGCCAGGATAGGCCCCCACCGCACCTCGAATCCCTGCCGTACCGGGGATGGTTCGGGGCTGCCCGGCCCGCGACACTGAGTGCCCTGGCGCTGCCGCCGGATCCGATGCCCTCGCATCAAGGCTTGCGAGCGCTCAAGCGCTGGCGCTACGTCGGCGTGTACGGCCCGAGTCTGATGCTGTGCGCGGCCTCTGCTCGCATCGGGCGGGCACGGCAGTCGTTCTGGGCGGTGTGGGAGCGCGATCGGCAACGACTGCTCGAGCGCACGCGGCTTGGCCGCGGTGGCGTCACGCTGCGGCCTGGATATGTGAGCGTGCGTGACCTAGGACTCGAGCTCGAACTTCACATCGAGGAAGGCGCGGGTGTCGAGGCGGTGTGCCGGAGCGGTGAGCGCTATGCCTGGACGCGCAAGCAAGGAGGCGTACGCGTTTGGGGCACCGCCACGATCGACCACAGACAGCATGCGGTCGATGCGCGCGCGGTGATCGACGACACCGCCGCCTATTACGAGCGGCACACGCGATGGCGCTGGTCGGCGGGCGTCGGGCAGGCGACAGACGGCAGCGAGGTGGCATGGAACCTCGTCGAGGGGGTCAACGACCCGCCCACCGAAAGCGAGCGCACGATCTGGGTCGACAGAGAGCCCTTCGAAGCGCCTCCGTGCCGCTTCGCGGACGACCTAACGGCGGTCGACGGGCTGAGGTTCGCCGCCGAGGCGACGAGAACGCGTCACGAGAATCTGCTCCTGCTCCGCAGCAACTACCGTCAGCCGTTCGGCAACTTTTGGGGTGAGCTGGCAGGCGGGATAACGCTCGCCGCCGGCTACGGCGTGATGGAGGAGCACGACGTGTGGTGGTAACTAGAGCTCGGCCACCAGCTCCGCCAGGTGGCGGAGCAGCCGCTCGCTCTGCTCGCGCTCGTCGGGCTCGAGTTGCTCGTAGAGGTGCGCGCGCCGCGCTGCAAGCTGGCGGTGCTTGCCCGCCAGTCGCTGGCGGCCCCGCGCGGTGAGCGACACCAGCACCGTGCGGCGGTCCTTGGTCGAACGCTTCCGGCGTACGTCTCCGCTGCGCTCGAGGCCGTCGATGACCCGGGTCGCGGTCGGTCCGGCAATGCCGGCGCTGTCTGCGAGGTCGCACAGCGCCACTGAGCGCCCGCCCTCGAGCGGCTTCAGCAGGTAGTACTGCGAGAGCGTCAGATCGCCGGCCGCCTGTCCACGGGCCTGGGCGCGCCTGATCGCCAGCACGAAGGCATCCCAGGCGTGGTCGAAGCTCTGGGCGGCCCCAGCCTCTACAACGGTGGTGGTGTCAGTCTTCATACTTCTCGTAGTGTGCCTATTGTTTAGGGTAGCTATGGACGTGATAGGATTCAAGTCGTGAGGACCGAAGAAACCAACAAGCACCACTCGCCCGGGGTCACAAGAGCGCCTCGGGCGAGCGAGCGCTTCCTACCAAGGAGGCATTCGATGAAGATCCGTTATCTCTCAAATCTGGCGCTGGCGCTGATCGCCGGCTTCCTCGTAGTTGCTACGCAGGCCTTCGACCTGTCCGCTGTCAAGTGGCTGGTCTTTGCGATCGCTACTGGGGCCACCGCCCTCAGCCTCGGCACGCTGGTGATCGATAGAAACGTCGTCCAGCGCGTGATCAGCCTGGTCGCGGGGGTCGTCGGCGGTTGGACCATCATCGCCAGTCTCGTCTTCGGGCTGAGCACCGTCATGTGGCTCGGCTTCGCGGGCGCCCTGGCGCTGATCGGCCTGGCCATCATCGGCCTGACCGTGCATGAGTTCACCACCGAGCGCGTGGTGCATTCGCTAGAGGTGCAGAGCGAGCCCTCGATGAGGTCTCGTGACCCTCTCGCCGCGTAAGCTCGGCTGAACCTCCAGCTGGCAAGGGCCGGCGCTCCAGAGCGCCGGCCCTTGTTGCGTCCCGGGCAGCCCCCTTGCGCCGGGTGACGACGTGATGGAGGATCACGAGGCGTGGTGGTGACACACACGGCCTTCGACCTTGTCATCGACGTCGAGAACGTTCCGGGGGCGCTCGCTCAGGTAGCGGCGGCGGTCAGCGACGCGGGCGTCAACATCGCCGCGGCGACCTGCGTCATGCCGTCCGAGCGAGCCGAGATTCACATTCTTGTCCCCCATCCCGGGGCGGCGAAGCACTCGCTGGCGCTCTCTCAGCTGGCGGTTACGCGGGAGCGCCAGGTTGTCGTGGCCGAGGTCGATGACCGCCCGGGGGTACTTGCCGACCTGACCCGGAAGGTCGCCCGCGCCGGGGTCAACATCGATCTCGTGTACGTCGCCACCCGCAACCGCGTCGTGTTCGGGGCCCCCGATCTCGATGCGTTGCGGACAGCGCTCGCCTAGAGGCGGAGGCTGCCCCGGATCGAGCCGGGGGAGGCTTGATCGGCTGTCACTAGCCGTTCGCGAAGCGGTGCTCCGCCCGCCAGCCCAGCAGCTCCTCGGTACCGGCGGTATCCAGCAGTACGCCGGAGCCCTGGGCGCCGGCGTGCAGCAGCGCGAAGCGGTAGTCGGCGGTGATCGCCCGCTCGAACAGCACCATCAGATCGGCGGGGGCGATGAAGAGATCGGCCATCCAGCCGGCGTCGCCGGCGCGCGAGTCCTCGACCGTCTGGTAAGCGCCGATCCGCACGGCGGCCGCTGACATCGCCGAGCTGTGCGCACACCAGAACGCCAGCGCCTCCACGAAGCACTTGCTGACGCCGTACAGGTTGGCCGGTGCCACCGCGTCCTCGGGCCGTACCGGGCGCCGCTCAGCAGCCATCACGGCGTGGACCGATGAGGCCACGATCAGCCGCCGGCAGCCGGCGCGCATGGCGCCCGCCGCGACGTTGTAGGAGGCCACGATGTTCGCCGGCAGAAGGCTCTCCCAGCTCGCGTGCTCGTTGGGATCAGCCGCCAGGTGAACGACGACGTCGGCGTCCGCGAAGAGCTCGGACCGGGGTCGCTCGGCGAGATCTGTTTCCACCACGCTCTCGCCGGCACCGCCGGCGCTGAGTTCGCGTCCCGGCAGGTCGATCAACGTCAGCGGATAGCGACGCGCTCGAAGATGCTCCACCAGCGCCTGCCCGATCTTCCCCGCGGCGCCGGTGACAGCCACGCGCCCGTGGATCTGCCCCGGGATGACCTCTTTGACCACGCCGGACCTACCCTAACGGGGGCCAGCCTGACTCGTCTTTTGTCAGGATGAGCGGTGATGGAGACGAGCACAGCGCTCCCTACGACGGCCTCGAGCACGATCGCTGACCTGCTGACGCTGTCCGTCGAGCGCTTCGGTCAGCGCGTGGCGCAGAGGCACAAGGTCGATGGACAGTGGCGCGATGTCACGTTCTCCCAGCTGGGGGAAGTCGTTTCGGAGCTCGGGCGCGGGCTGCTGGAGCTCGGCATCGAGGCCGGAGAGCGCGTCAGCATCCTGTGCACGACCCGGGTTGAGTGGGCCTGGTGCAGCTTCGCCATAAGCGCGGCGGGAGCGGTCGCAGTCCCGATCTACCCCACCAACTCGCCGGAGGAGTGCGCGTGGGTGGCGGGCAACTCCGAGTCGGTCGCAATCGTCTGCGAGGACGCCTCACAGGTAGCGAAGATCAAGGCCGTTCGCGATCGGCTGCCGAACCTGCGGCACATCATCTCGATCGACGCCGGCGGTGAGGTCCCGCTGAGCGAACTCCGCGTCCGGGGGCGTGCGCACCCGCAAGCCGAGCTCGACGCCCGCCTGCGGCGGGTCACAAAGACCGACCCGTACACGTTCATCTACACCTCGGGCACCACCGGGCCGCCGAAGGGCTGCGTGCTCTCCCACGGCAACTATCGCGCGGTCCTGGACATGGTCGCCAAGCGCGGCATCGTGGGCGACGGCTCAGACGACCTGATCTACCTGTTCCTGCCACTGGCCCATGCCTTCGGGCTGCTGCTGATGCTGGTCAGCGCCGATCGCGGCGTTCCAATCGCCTACTGGGGCGGCGACCCGGCAACGATCATCTCCGAACTGTCTGAGGTCCAGCCCACCTACCTCCCGTCGGTCCCGCGGATCTTCGAAAAGCTCTACACGCTCGTCACCTCGAACGCAGATCCCGAGCTGATCACAAAGGCAACCGAGATCGGATTGAAGGTGCGCGAACTCCAGCACGCGGGCCATGAGCTCCCAGCCGATCTTCAGGCGGCGTACGCCCAAGCGGATGAGCGCCTGTTCAAGCACGTCCGCGCAGCCTTCGGCGGCCGCCTGCGCGAAGCGGTCACAGGTGCTGCGCCGATCGCCAAGGAGATCCTCGAGTTCTTCTACGCCGCCGGCGTGCCCGTAATGGAGGGTTACGGGATGACCGAGACGTCGACCACCGCGACTGGGATGCGCCCCGGCGAGCACCGCTTCGGCTCGGTCGGCCGCGCGCACGAGGGGGTCGAGATCCGGATCGCCGATGACGGGGAGATCCTGCTCAAGGGGGCGAACATCTTCCAGGGCTACTACAGGAACGACGACGCCTCTTTCGGGGCCGTCGTCGACGGGTGGTTGCACACCGGCGATGTCGGTCGCCTCGATGAGGACGGTTTCGTGTACATCACCGGACGCAAGAAGGACATCATCATCACGGCGGGAGGCAAGAACCTCACCCCGGCGAACCTCGAGAACGACCTGAAGCAGACGCGCTACATCTCCCAGGCGGTGATGCACGGCGACCGTCGCCCGTTCCCGTCGATGCTGATCACCCTGGATGAGGAGGAGATCGTCCCCTGGGCCGAGGAGCGCGGAATTGAGGACACTTCGCTCGCGGCACTGGCAAAGCATCCGGAAGTGCTGGCCATGATCCAGGCCGCGGTCGACAACGCGAACGCCAACTACGCCCCGGTCGAGCAAGTCAAGAAGTTCTTCATCCTCGACCACGACTTGACCCAGCAGACCGGCGAGCTGACGCCGACGCTGAAGGTCAAGCGCAACGTGGTTCAGCAGAAGTACGCCGAGCGCTTCGACGAGCTGTACGGCTGACCCGTTCCCGCTGTGCGACGCTGCTAGCGCTCGCCGCGCTGCGCCCGCAGGGCCGCCAGCAGAAGCTTTGAGTGCATGGCGCCGATCAGCTCCCGCAGCGGCTCCGCGCCGGAGGCGATGATCTCCACGGCCCGCTCCACCTCGACCTTGCCCGCCAGCCTGTCGAGCAGAACCCCGATCTCTTCCTGGACCAGCGGCTGCAGAGCGTCACGGTAGCGAAGCGTGTCGTAGACCGTGAAGCCGATCTCCTCCTCGTAGCCGCCGGCGCGGAAGCGGGAGATGGCCTCGATGATCGCCACGTCATCGGCGTCGTAGCCGCGTGCGTTGGGCGTCAGGATCTCGAGCTCCTGCAAGCGCTCGAGCACATTGCGCGGCACGTCGTAGGCCTCGCGGACCTTGGCCCGGGACACGCGGCCAGTCTCGTTCGCCTCGATCGCCACATCGAGGATCCGGTCCTCCAGCTCGATCAGCCGTCCCGCCCGCTCGGGGTCGGCGCTCATCACCTCGCGGATCACCCGCAAGGGCATGAATCGCTCCTCCTGCAGGCGTTTGATCAGCTGGATCCGCTCGACGAACTCCTGCGGGTAATAGGCCATGTTGCGCGATGTGCGCTTGACCTCATCGCCGTTGCCGAGCAGCCCCTCGCGCAGGTAGTGCTTGATCGTGCCGGCACTGACGCCCGAGCGCTCGGCGAGCTCGGACATCTTGAGCATGCCTGCGCTCGTGGCGGCCACCTCAGCCTCCCATGAACGAGCCCTGTGCGCTTGCCGCCGGCCCGGCCACAGCGCCTGCCTCGTAAAGGGCCGCGATCTGATCGTTATCGAAACCGGCGGCGCGCAGGACCTCGTCTGTGTGCTCCCCGAGGGCCGGGCCGGGTGCCCTCGACGGGTCGCCGGGCGTACGGCTCAGCTTGAGCGGGACCCCGAGCAGTCTCACCGGACGCTCAGCGCCGGGCTGCGCCAGCTCGGCGACCATCTCCCGGGCGGCCACCAGCTCCGACTCGAGCGCCTCGTCGAGCTCCAGCACCGGCTCCAGGCAACAGTCGTGCTGGGAGGCAAACGCTCGCCACTCCTCGCGCGTCCGTCCGCGGAAGATCTCGGACACCGCGCGATGGGTTTCGGACCCAGGCGGATCGAACGCTCCCGGGAGCAGGTCTTCGCGGCCCACGCCCCGGCAGAACGCACTCCAGAACTTGGGCTCCAGCGCGCCGAGCGTCACAAAGCCGTCCGCACAGCGGTAGGGGCGGTAACAGGTCAGCGCGCCGGCGAGCTGGACTTGGCCGCGACGCGGCGCGCGAGCGCTGAATAGCGTCTCCGCGGCCACCATCGCCAGCCACGACAGCGCGCCGTCGAACATCGAGCAGTCGACGAGCTGGCCCTGGCCCGAGCCCTCGCGCTCGCGCAGAGCGATCAAGATCCCAATTGCCGCCATCAGCGCTCCGCCGCCGATGTCCGCGATCTGCCCCGCCGACTGCACGGGGGGCCCGTCGCCCTCGCCGGTCAGCGCGAGCAGCCCGCCCAGCGCCAGGTAGTTCATGTCGTGCCCGGAGCGATCTCGGTTCGGACCGTCCTGGCCGTAGCCCGTGATCGCGCAGTACACCAGCCCCGGGTTTTCTGCTCGCAGGCGCTCGTAGCCCACACCCAGGCGATCGAGCACGCCGGGCCGGAAGGACTCGAGCAGCACGTCGGCATCGCGGGCCAGCCTCAGCAGCACCTCCTTGCCCTGCTCTGACTTGAGATCCACGCGGATCGAGCGCTTGCCGCGGTTGAGCGCCAGGAACAGCGCGCTGCGAGCGGTCTCGTCGGCGCCCTCGTAGTAGGGCGGCGCCCAGCGCACGTAGTCCCCCATCCCCGTGTCCTCTACCTTGATCACCTCGGCCCCGAAGTCGGCTAGCAGCAGCGAGCAGAAGCCGCCGGGCAGCAGGCGCGAGAGGTCGAGCACTTTGAGGCCGTCGAGCGGCAGCTCGGTCATGCCGCCCCCTCGGGCGTCCGCGTGCTCACGCCGCCGCGGCCTCCGGCGCCCGCGTGCTCACGCCGCCGCGGCCTCCGGCGCCCGCGGGCGGATCCCGAGCAGCTCGCGCGCCTCTTGGACCGTGGCGGGTCGGCGGCCGGCGTCTTCGCACATCTGCCTGGCCTTGGCCACCAGGTCCCCGTTGGAGCGTGCCATCGAGCCGTCGGGGAGGTAGAAGTTGTCCTCCAGCCCGACGCGAACGGACCCGCCCAGCGTCAGCGCCGCGGCCACCAGCATCCACTGGGCGCGGCTGATGCCGATGACGCCCCAGTGGTGGTTTGGACCATTTGCCGGGGCGGCGGGCATGTTCCGCGCCATCGCCGCCAGGTTCAGGGCCGTGGCGGGCACGCCGCCCACTACTCCCATCACGAAGTCGGCGTGCAGCGGCGCCTCCAGGAGGCCCATGTCGACCAGGGGTCCCAGCGAGCCCACGTGCCCCAGATCGAAGCACTCGTGCTCAGGCTTGATCTGAAGGCGCCGCATCGCCTGAAGCAGCTCCACGATCTCCTCGAACGGGTTGGCGAACACGAACTTGAACACGAAGTCGTGGCGCTTGCGCGAGTACTTTGCGTAGTTCATCGAGCCCATGTTGAGCGCCGCCACCTCCGGGCGCCCGGCCTCCAGATAGGCGATCCGCTTCTGGACCGGAACGCCGATCGTGCCGGTGGAGAAGTTGATGATCGCCGCGGTCCCCACCTCGGCGGCGATCGCTTCCTTGATCGCCACGAAGTCCTCGATCTCGTAGGAAGGGGTGCCGTCGGGTGTGCGGGCGTGGATGTGGATGTGGACCCCGCCTTCCTCGACGATTCGCCTGGCTTCTACGGCGTATTCCTCGGGCGTGTAGGGGATCGCCGGGCACTGGTCGCGGTTGGCGATCGCGCCGGAGATGGCGCAGGTGATGACCGCTGGGTCCTCGACGGTCATGTTCCCGCTGTCTGGGTTACGAGCGCCCAGCTCATACGGGCACCACGCCATGGCGCTTCCAGGGACGCTCCAGCTTCTTGGACGCCGCCAGCTCCAACGCGCTGCAGATCGTCTTCCGCGTCTCGCGCGGGTCGATCACGTCGTCGATCATGTCGTTGCCGGCGGCGATGTAGACGTCGATGATCTTGCGGAAGCTGTCGATCAGCTCTTGGCGCTTGGCGGCCGGATCCTCCGCGGCCTCGACCTGCTTGCGGAAGATGATCTCCACCGCGCCCTCGGCGCCCATCACGCTGATCTCGGCGCTCGGCCAAGCCACGATCAGATCCGGTTCGTACGCCCGACCACACATCACGTAGTAGCCGGCGCCGTAGGCCTTGCGCAGCACGACGGTGATCTTCGGCACGGTGGCGTTGGCCGTGGCATAGAGCATCTTCGCGCCGTGCCGGATGATGCCCGCCTCCTCGACCTTGGTCCCGACCATGAAGCCGGGCACGTCCATCAGGAACACGAGCGGGATGCCGTAGGCGTTGCACAGGTTGATGAACCGTGCCGCCTTGTCCGCCGAGTCGTTGTCAAGGATCCCGCCGAGCTGCTTCGGCTGGTTGGCGACGATTCCCGCCGGACGGCCGCCGAAGTGCGCCAAGCAGGTGATGATCGTCTTGGCCCATTGCGGCTTCAGGTCGAAGTACTCCCCGTCGTCGACGATCCGCCGGATCACCTCATACATGTCATACGGCTTGCGGTTCGACTCGGGCAGCGCATCGAGCAGTTCCTCGTCGCCCCGGTCGGCGGGGTCGGCCGTCGGGCGCAGCGGCGGTGACTCCTCGCAGTGCGAAGGGAAGTAGCTCAGGTACTGCTTGATCCGCTCGATGCACTCGGTGTCATCTGCCACCTCAAGATCGCCGACCCCCGAGCGCCGGCAGTGAACGCGCGAGCCGCCCAGCTCCTCCTGGGTGACGTCTTCGCCGACCGCGGCGCGGACCAGGTGTGGTCCGGCCAGTGCCATCGACCCCTGGCCCTTGACCATCGGCACGAAGTCGGCGAGGCCCGGTATGTAGGCCGTGCCCGCCGCGCACGGTCCCATCAGCGCCGCCACCTGGGGCACGACGCCGCTCATCACGACCTCCTCGCGAAACAGATAGCCGCTGCCGGCGAACAGCGAGCCCACCGCTTCCTGGATCCTCGCGCCGGCGGAGTCGAGCAGCCAGATCATCGGGATCCGCTTGGTCAGCGCCAGCTCGCGCAGCCGCGTGACCTTGAGCTCGCCGGTCATGCCCATCGAACCGGCCATGACCGTGAAGTCGTAGGCCGCGACCGCCGCCAGCCGGCCGTCGACCTTGCCGTAGCCGGTGATGACGCCGTCGGCGGGAGCCTCGCGACCCTCCATCGCCCGCTGGGAGAAGTGCGGTCGCCCCTGGATGCCGAGCTCGACGAACGTGCCCTCGTCGATCAACTTCTCCAGGCGCTCGCGGGCGGTGAGCTTGCCGGCCGTGTGCTGCTTCTGGATCTTCTCCGGCCCCCCTCCCTGCCTGATCTGCTCGCGCCGGGCGCGTAGATCCTCGGCGAGGGGGCGAAGCAGGCTTTGGGCGGCGGGCGCGTCGGTCGACATCGCGGAAAGTAAGACGTCCTACTATCTACTCTGTCAGGCGGCGGCTGGCTTCGTCAAGCAAGTCAGTCGGGCTCCCACCCTCGATCATCGTCCGCTCGATCGCGGTCTGGCCATTGCCGAGCACGCACACGACCAGGTTCTCAGCGCGGCGATTTGGTTGGTGGTTTCCGAAAGTAACTTGCCGCCTCCCAGCACATCTGGCGGCTCACAGGGCCCCAACTCACTCGTCGAACTTACGGATCCTAACCTCCGCGCTTACACAACGCTTACCGCATTTGGGTAATCTGGACAGGTCGAGTTCGGCGACGGCGCCATGATGCGCGGCCGCCAGCGGCTCGATTCAGCGGCATTCGCGTTCGCGGCGGCCCGGACTGGCGGCCGGCGGGGGCGTTGCCTCAGCAACGTCCATCTGCCGTCTCAGGAGCTCCATGCTGAAATCACCGCCATCGCCGCAAGCACTTGCGCAGTACACCCAGCCCCGTCTGGGCCGCACTCTGCTCGAGCTCGCAACCTCGATCGTGCCGTACCTGGGCTTGTCGGCACTGATGTATCTCGCCCTCGGCGTCTCGCCGCTGTTGGTGTTAGCCCTATCCGTGCCGGCCGCCGCGTTTCTGGTGCGGACATTCATCGTCTTCCACGACTGCTCGCACGGGTCCTTGTTCAAGACCAAGCGAGCAAATGCATGGGTGGGGGCGTTTGCCGGCCTGCTCGTACTCTCGCCATACCTTCGCTGGCGTCACGACCACGCCGTCCACCACGGCTCATCCGGCGATCTCGACCGCCGTGGAGTCGGAGATCTCCCCACGTTGACCGTGGCCGAGTATCACGCGCGTTCGTGGCGCGGGCGCTTCGCCTACCGCGCTATCCGCAACCCGGTGGTGATGTTCGGGTTCGGCCCGATCTTCGCGATGATCATTGGCCCCCGAGTACCCACGCGCTCGCAGCGAACCCGATTCCGTCACAGCGTGGTGGGCACCGACATCGCGCTGGCCGCGGTGATCGGCGCGCTGGTGCTGCTGATCGGCTGGCAGGCCTTCCTGCTCGTCTGGGCCCCCGCCGCGGTGCTCGCCGGCGCCATCGGCATCTGGCTGTTCTACGTGCAGCACCAGTTCGAGGATGCCTATTGGCAGGGAGCCGAGGAGTGGAGCTACGGCGACGCCGCGCTCAAGGGCAGCTCGTATCTGAAGCTCCCGCAGCCGCTCCAGTTCTTCACCGGCAACATCGGACTACACCACGTCCATCACCTCAACGCCCGTATCCCCAACTACAACCTTCAGCGCGCGCACGACGAGAACGCGGTGCTCCACGATGTGCCGACCCTTTCGCTCTGGGATGGGCTGCGCGCCGTACGGCTGAAGCTGTGGGACGAGCAGCGGGGAAAGCTGGTGACGTTCGCGCAGGCGAGGGCCGGATCGGCAGCGCTAACGGCCGCCGGCTGGGCCTCTACATAAGCAACCCGCTGCCACCCGTCAGCGCCGCAGCGACCCGTCAGCGCCCCTTCCACGCCGGCTCGCGCTTCTCGAAGAAGGCCTTGACCCCTTCCTCGATGTCCTCGGTGGAGAGGGCGATCGTCAGCTGGGCGCGCAGGTAGTCGAAGGCATCGACCAGGGCCATGTCCTGCTGGCGGAAGATCGCGTCCTTGCCCAGCTTCATCACGACCGGTGACTTCGAGGCCAGCTTGGACGCCCACTCGCGCACTCCTGGGTCGAACTCGGAGGCCGGTAGGACGCGGTTGACGATCCCGATCCGCTCGGCCTCCTGCGCCGATATCTGCTCGCCGAGCAGCAGCAGCTCCGTGCACTTCTTGCGCGGCACGTTGCGATAGATCAGCGCCATGATCATGAATGGGAACGCGCCGACATTGATCTCGGGGGTGCCGAAGCGAGCCCCCTCGCGGGCGATGATCAGATCGCAGGCCAGCGCGATGCCCAGGGCCCCCGCCAGGACGTGTCCGTTGGCAGCGCAGATCGAGGGCTTGCCCAGCTCGCCGATCAGCCGGAACAGCCGCGGGAAGCGCTCGGTGCCGAAGTGCTTGTGCACCAGCGGCACGTCTGCCGCGAAGCCTCCGAGGTTGGCGCCGCTCGAGAACACCTTCTCGTGCGTGGAGCTGAGCACCACGCAGCGCACGGCCTGGTCGTCACGCGCCTGCTCCAGCGCCGCCGTCAGCTCGCCCAGCAGCTCGTCGGAGAGCGCGTTGCGGGTCTGGGGCTGATCGAGCGCGATCGTCGCGATGCCGTCGGCAACGTCGTACTTCAGGGTCTCGTAGGCCATGGCGGCACGCTACCAGTGGGGCCAGGACCGCCAACCTCCCCGCTGGCCAATTGCCCGTCCCGGCCGCCAACCTCCCCGCTGGCCAATTGCCCGTCCGGCGCGGAGGGCGGCGGATAACGCAGCAAACCCACCCTCCTGTTGATCGCCGTGTCCACATAAGCGTCGTGGGGACGCTTATGTGGACATACCGGGCGGGCGCGAGCGAGTTTGCTGCGTTTTCCGGCACGCCCGGGCGGGCGGTCCATGGTCAGAGATGTCCCGGGCGCCCACGCCCCCCCGCGCGCCCCGCGCCCCCCGCGGCGCCCACGCCCCCCGCCCCGCGCGCCCCCCGCCCCCGCGCGGCCAAAGTAGAAAGTAGGAAGTTCTACTGTTTACTTTCGCGGCTCGGGCTTATACCGTTGCGCCATGACCACCACCGCCGCCGACGTAACCAAGCCCGACTTTCAGGGCCACCGCCGTCACTTCATCTTCACCGACGAGCACGACCAGCTGCGGGAATCGATCCGCCGCTTCGCGATCAAGGAGCTCCAGCCGCATTCCGAGGAATGGGAGGAGGAGACGTTCCCCGACTGGGTCTTCAGCCGGATGGGCGAGCTCGGCTTCCTGGGTCTCGACAAGCCCGAGCAGTACGGGGGCCAGGGCGGCGACTACTACTCGAGTCTGGTGCTGGCGGAGGAGATCGTGCACGCCCACTGCGGCGGGCTGGCGATGGGCCTTGCTGTTCAAACGGATATGGCGATGCCCCCGATCCTGGCGTTCGGCACCGAGGAGCAAAAGCAGGAGTGGGTGGTGCCGGCGATCAAGGGGGAGACGATCCTGTGCCTGGGGATAACCGAGCCCGATGCCGGCTCCGATGTGTCCGGGATCAAGACGCGGGCGGTCAGGGACAACGGCGACTACGTGATCAACGGGTCAAAGACGTTCATCACCAACGGTCACCGGGCGGACGTGATCGTGCTGGTGACGAAGACAGACCCCGATGCCGGCTATGACGGCTTCACCCTGTTCCTGGTGCCGATGGACGCCCCGGGCGTGATCCGCGAGAAGCGTCTTCAGAAGCTGGGCATGCACGCCTCGGACACGGCGCTACTCGCCTTTCAAGACGTACGCGTCCCGGACTCGGCCGTCCTGGGGCAAGTGGGCAAGGGCTTCTACCACATCATGTGGGAGCTCCAGGGTGAGCGGCTGATCGGCGCCGCAGGCTGCGTGGCTGGAGCTCAGCACGTGTTCGACCGCACGGTGCAATACGCGCTCGAGCGCAAAGCGTTCGGCCGCGAGATCGGCCACTTCCAGGTGATCCGGCACAAGTTCGCCGAGATGGCCACCAAGATCGAGACCGCCCGGCAGATGGTCTACACCACCGCCTGGCGCTTTCAGAACGGCGAGTACCCGGTGCGCGAGATCTCCATGGCCAAGCTGTACGCGGCGCGAATCGCGGTCGAGGTCGCCGACGACTGCATCCAGATCCACGGCGGCAACGGCTACATGAAGGAGTACGGGATCGAACGCGTGTGGCGCGACATGCGCCTCAACCGCATCGGCGCCGGCACCGACGAGATCATGCTCGACGTGATCGGGCGCTCGTATGGGCTCTAGCCAGACCGAGCGCCCCGGTCGCGTCTAGCGCTGGCCCGATTTGCGCTTTGGCTGAGGGCGACTGTAAGGTCGTGTCGCTACGAGCATCCGGAACCTGAAAATGCGAAGCGCACTCGCGGGCCTGGCGGCGATCGCGGGGGTCGCCGCGCTCGCCATGCCCGCGAACGCCGCGGCGAGGTGCAAGCCCGGTCACCACGTGCTCGCGCGAGAGCGGGGTCACGCCGTCATTTGGGCAACGGTCACCCGCCATGGCCACCGAGCGACAGATCGGTTGTACGTCTGTATCTCGCAACACGGGGGAACCCACCTCCTGGGCCGAGAGTCCGGAAGTGCCTATCCGAGCGTCACGCACTTGCAAGTGGCGGGCCGCTTCGTTGGATTTGTCCTTGCCACGTCGGCGCCGTTCTACGTGGGGACGATCGAGACCAGCCGAACGAGCACCGCACTGGACGTCTTCGATGCCTCCAGCGGTCGCATCGATCTGAGCGACCCGGTCAGCTGCCAGAGCTCAACCTGCTCCGCCGCGCCCGTCCTTGACAGGTATTCATTGGCGTCAAACGGTTGGGTCACCGAGCTGTACGAGGTCACCGATACGCGTCCGGGGGCGACAGCGGCGGCTGTCCGCGAGCTGGTCGCAACGTACGCACCCGGCGCTACGCGCACAACCAGACAATCGGTCCCACTTGATTTTGGTTCGACGATCTCGGGTCCCGCGCTATCCGGTCAGACCGCGGCCTGGACGGGTGATTTGAGTGGCACATCATCTGCGGCCCTGGGACCGAGCCTTGTGCCCGCGAGCACCCCGCAAGCGCTAAGCCCGTGCCAGCTCCTAACCACCACCGACGTGCGTCCCCTACTGGGGCCCGCATCGAGCGGGAGTTTGTCGCCGGGGTGTGAATACGCAAGCACCTCTGGCCCATCGACCCTCGTCCTGTCAGTCAAGGCCGGCCTCTCGTCCCAACAGGTGGAGTCCGACGTGAAAGCGCTTCAGAACAACAACAGCTTGTTCTTGATCATCCTGCCCCCGGGCGGATATTCGATGTACGCCAGCACCACCCAGGCGTTCTCAGGCGTGTCCTATGAGGATTTCAAGTTCTTCGCTCCGAGCGATGGCGCGGAGGTGTCGCTCGAGCTGACGACACCCAGCGGGAACCCAGACGCGCTGCTCGCATGGCTGGCGAACGTGGCATTCGATCGCCTGTTTGCGATTCCAGTCCAGCGCACGAACTGAGCGGCGCCAGGGACAGGTGGCGCCAGGTTCTCGCCGCTCGCGCAACGGCTCGGCCTATGCTGCCGCGGTGGCCACCGTCGCTCATAGCCACCGCCCGATCCCCCCGTTCACCGAGGAACATGAGGAGTTCCGAGCGGCGGTCAGGCGGTTCGTGGAGACGGAGCTCTATCCGCACGCGAGCGAGTGGGAGGAGGCCCGCTGGTTTCCGAACGACGTGTTCGAGCGGATGGCCGAGCTCGGTTACCTCGGACTGAAGTTCCCGCGCGAGTACGGTGGCGATGGCGACCCGATCGCCGACGCGGTGTTGACCGAGGAGCTTGCCCGCTGTGGTTCGGGCGGGTTGGCGGCAGGAATCGGTGCCCACATCGGGATCGCCCTGCCCCCGATCTGGAAGTTCGGAACCGAGGAGCAGAAGCAGCGCTACCTGGTGCCGGGGATCAAAGGCCGGAAGATCGCCGCGCTGGCCATAACGGAGCCAGATGCCGGCTCGGACGTGGCATCGATTCGCAGCACCGCCACCAAGGTGGACGGCGGCTACGTGGTCAACGGGGCAAAGACCTTCATCACCGGCGGCGTGCGCGCAGACGCGCTGGTAACCGCGGTCAGGTCGAGTGCCGACGGCGGCCACCACGGAATCTCGTTCTTGATCATCGACCGGGGCCCCGGCGTTCACTCCAGCAAACTCGAGAAGCTCGGCTGGCACGCGTCTGACACCGCGCTGATCAGCTTCGAGGACGTGTTTGTCCCCGACGAGAACCTGCTAGGGGGCGAGAACCAGGGCTTCTACCTGATCATGGCCAACTTCCAGTGGGAGCGGCTGTTGATGTCCTTGGGGGCGGTCGGCGGCATGCAGGCTGCATTCGAGAAGACCCTTCGGTACGCGCGGGAGCGCGAGGCATTCGGACGGCAGCCGGAGGATTCGGGCGCCGCCCATTTAAGCGAGCCAGGATGGCTCGCGGGCGGCAAGCCCGAAGGCAGACATCAGGCCATCCGCCACAAACTGGCCGAGATCGCCGTGCAGATCGAGGCCGGGCGCGCCGTCACCTATCACGCTCTGCGCCGGTATGTGAGGGGAGAGGACGCGGTGCGCGAGGTGACGATCGCCAAGCTCCAGACGCAGCGGACGGCGTTCGACGTGATCGATTCCTGCCTGCAGATCCACGGCGGCAACGGCTACATGGCCGAGTACGAGATCGAACGCGCCGCCCGCGACGCCCGGCTGGGCCCGATCGGCGGCGGAACCGACGAGATCATGAAGGAGATCCTGGGCCGCTCGCTCGGGCTGTAGCCACGGGGCGCTGGGCCGGCCGAGCGTCGCAAACCCTGCCCGATGGGCCAAAAAACGGCAGGATGGCGCACGGTTCACGGCCACGACCCGTGACAGACCCGCGCAGCGAGCTTTTAGGTCCACCACCCGGGCTACGATCCGCGCCGTGAGCAAGAGATCTTTGGCAGCAGCGGCTGTTGTGGCCTGCTCGGCGGCGCTCGCGGCCGGATGCGGGTCTTCCCAGCAGACCTCGACGGTCAACGTGATCCGCGCTGCCGACAGCACGGCGCAGGCCGCCGGCTATCGGCTGGCGGGCACGATGACGATCAGCAGCGCGCGAACGGGACCGATCGACATCGTCGTCGGGGGCTCGTTCAACCGCACAGCACGGGTTGGACAGATGACCGCCGCCTTCAACCTGGGCGGGAGCCGCCTGCAATTCTCGGAGCTCCTCTCGCAACTGACCGTCTACCTGCGCACCAACGCCATTCCCACGCTGGCGCGTGCCACCGGCGGCAAGCCGTGGGTCAAGCTGGACGTAAGCCGGGAGATGGACGCCTTCGGACTGAGCTCGCTGCCGACCGCCACAGACCCCTCACAGTTCGTCGACTACCTGCGCGCGGTCAGCGCCAAGACGAAGCCCTTGGGGACGCTCACCGTGCGAGGCGTCAAGACCACCGGCTATCAGGCGACCGTAGACCTCGACCGCTATCCAAGCCTCGTCAGCCCTTCGCAGCAGGCGGCCGTCGCGCGGGGAGTCAAGTCGCTCGAGTCGGCGATTGGGCTTCACACGATCCCGATGGAAGTCTGGATCGACAAAGCCGGATTGGTCCGCCGCCTGGGGCTGTCGTTCCCCGAGTGCGCCTCGGGGACGAAGTTCCAGTTTGGGATGAACGTCGATCTGTACGACTTCGGTCCCCAGCCAACGCCACGGCTCCCGACGGCAAATGAGGCCTATGACCTGACGCCGCTGGTTGCGCGGGACCTCAAGAGCGCCAAACTCAGCTGTTCATAGGGCGAAGCCCCCACCCCGACGGCCCGGGTCGGGCGTCCTCGGGTTCGCCCCCCCGACGGCCCGCGCTGCTGCGTGCGTATAGCGTCCGTCCGTTCGTATGGCGTGATTACCGAGAACCGACTATGGGAAGTGTGCGCACGTTCATGCGTCGTTGTGGGTTAGAGAGCGAGAGATGAGAATCACGGTCGAGCCCAGCACGGGCGTTCGCCTACAGGTTTGGCGCGAGCGCCAGCTGTTCCACGCCACCCGGAAGGACGCCGTCGAGGCAGCCCAGATCTGTCTCGGCGTAGACCTGTTCGAGGTCATCGCCGAGCTGGCTGAGCTGGACCTCGAGCGCCCGGACGAGGCGGAGGAGGCCAACGGGCTGGCCCAGCGCGTGCAGCAGACGCTGGCGAGCGAGGACCCCCTCGGCGAGCGGCCAGCTATACAGCGGGAAGGCTGCGAGCAGGCAACCTAGGCGGAACTGGCTCGGGCCACGGCTAACCTGGGGGCCGATATGGACTCCGCCCGGGGACAGCTGTTGGTTGCTGGTCCCTCGCTGCTCGATCCGAACTTCTGGCGCACCGTCGTCCTGGTCGTGGAGCACAACGAGGAGGGCGCCCTGGGGCTGGTACTCAATCGGGCCTCGGAGACCAGCATCGGTGAGGCGGTTGAAGAACTCGAGGAGCTGATCGGCACGGAGGAGCTGCTGTTCATCGGCGGTCCTGTCCAGCCGTCGGCGGTGATCGTTCTGGCGCAGTTCGAGGATCCCGGTGAGGCGGCACTCACCGCCTTTGACGACGTCGGGGTGCTGGGAACCGCTACATCGCCGGAGGAGCTCTCGGTCGGCGTCCGCCAGGCGCGGGCGTTCGTTGGCCACGCCGGCTGGGGCCCTGGACAGCTCGATTCCGAGCTCGAGCGCGACGACTGGATCGTCGAGCCCGCGAGGCTGGACGACGCGTTCTCGGACGAGCCGCGCGGCCTCTGGTCAAGCGTGTTGACGCGCAAGGGCGGTAGCTACGCGCTGGTGGCACGGATGCCGGCCGATCCCTCATCCAATTGATGCCCGACGCGATGCTGAGCGCAACCTGCTGATGGCGCACGCACACGGCCATGGTCCCGATCGACAGGCCGAGCGCGGCGCGCTGAAAGTTGCGCTGGTGCTGATCCTGCTGTTCATGGCGGTGGAGGTCGCCGCCAGCGTGGTTGCCTCATCGCTGGCGCTCGTCTCGGATGCCGCCCACATGCTGACCGATGCCGGCGCCCTGGCTCTGTCCCTGGGTGCCGCCCGACTGGCGGGCCGTCCCGCTGGCGGAGCGATGACCTACGGCCTGGGGCGCGCGGAGATCCTCAGCGCGCAGGCCAACGGCATCACGCTGCTGGTGCTGGCGCTGCTGATCGTCTACGAGGCGATCAGGCGACTGGTCTCGCCACCCGCGGTGCAGGGCGTGTGGGTGCTTGCCGTGGCCGTCGCCGGTGTAATCGTCAACCTTCTGGCGGCGCGTATTCTGGCCGGCCGCGGCGAGGGACGAAGCCTCAACGTTGAGGGTTCCTACCGTCACATCCTCACCGACCTCTACGGCTTCATCGCCACGGGCATCGCCGGCGCGGTAATCCTGGCCACGGGTTTTCGGCGCGCGGACGCGATCGCCTCACTACTGATCGCCGCGCTGATGCTCAGCGCCGCCTACGAACTGATCAAGGCCTCCGGCAGGGTCTTCATGGAGGCCGCGCCGGCCGGTATCAAACCGGACGAGATCGGCCGCGTGCTGGCCGCTCAGCCCGGTGTGGTGGAGGTTCACGACCTGCACGTATGGGAGGTGACCTCGGGCTTTCCGGCGCTGTCGGCGCACGTCGTCGTCCGCGCCGGCGAGGACTGCCACGAGCTTCGTCGCCAGCTTCAGCGGCTCGTCGAGGGACGCTTCAACGTCGAACACACCACGCTGCAGGTCGATCACGCGGCCGCCGATCAGCGCCCGCTTCAGATCGAGGTGGCACCGGTAGACTCAGGTCATGAGGGTCGTTAAGCCCGGCCCCGACCGCGAAGTCCCGCGCGGCGTTGTCGGCGGGGCGGAGATCTCCCAGGCGACCGCCGGGGCGCAGAACATCTACATGGGCATCTTTCGGGTGCCGCCCGGCGCGCAGTCGCTTCCCCATTACCACGAGCGCTGCGAGAGCGCCGTGTACATGCTCTCCGGCGGCCTGCGAGTCAAGTGGGGCGACCGCCTCGAGCACGAGCTGATACTCGAGCCCCGTGACCTGGTCTATGTCCCTCCGCGCGAAACGCACTTGCTGGAGAACGTCTCGGACTCAGAGCCGGCCGAGTATGTGGTGGCTCGCGACACACCGCTCGAGGACGCCGTCGTCGTGCCGTGGGCCGAGGAGAGCGAGCGCGTGACCTCGAGCCCCGGGCCGTGAACCACAGCGAAGGGGAGCTCACCGGAGTGGGCGGCGTACGGCTCTATCGACAATGCTGGCTGCCGGATGGCGAGGCCCGCGCGGCGATCGTCATCGCCCACGGAGCCGGCGAGCACTCCGGTCGCTACGGCCATGTCGCCGCACGCCTCGTGGACGCCGGCTATGCCGTCTACGCGCTGGATCACCGTGGCCACGGCCGCTCGGACGGCCCGCGCGCGCTGGTCGACCGACTCGATCGTGCAGTGGCCGACCTCGACGCGCTGATCGTGCTCGCCGCAGCCGAGAACAGGAGCGCCGAGGCGTTGCTGATCGGCCACAGCATGGGTGGGACGATCGCCCTGCGCCACGCGATGCTCCATCAGGACCGCCTGGCGGGGCTGATCCTCTCGGCACCCCTGGCGGCGCTGGAGGCCGCCGCTCCGGCTACGCGCGCCACGGCCCGATTGCTGTCTGCGCTCGCGCCGCGCCTACCGCTGTTCGCGGTCGATCCCACACTTATCAGCCGTGACCCGGCGGTCGTCAATGCCTACCGGACCGACCCGCTCGTCCACCATGGAAAGCTTCCAGTACGAACCGTGGCGGAGCTGGCGGCGGCGGTCGAGTCGTTTGCCGATGGCGTCCAAGCGATCACGATCCCGACGCTGATCATGTACGGCACCGCCGACCGGCTCTGTCCACCGGCGGGGAGCGTGATGCTCGCCGAGCGAATCGGCTCCGGCGACAAGGTCGTGAAAACCTACGACGGGCTCTACCACGAGATTCTCAACGAGCCGGAGCGCGAGCGGGTGATGGACGACCTGTGCGCCTGGCTCGAGGCGCGCGTCGGAGCGGTCGCCGCCTAAATCGCGGTGGCCGCGGTGCGCTCCCGGGCCCTGCGCTGACCGGCCGGCACGACGCGGGTGCGGAGGTCGTGCTCGTAGACCCAGTAGTCGAGCTCCATCGTGTGGCGCGGGCGGGGCGTGAACTGCTTGGTGTGGCGTTTCTCGTCGCGCCGGATCTCGGCCTGCATCTCGTGGACCGGCGGCAGCGCCCAATCGCCGCCGAGCCACCGCCCGGCGAGCTTCGCCTGGCACTCGGCGAACGGAAAGATCGTGGGGATCGCCTGGCCCAGACCGATGAATGCCAGGTCGTTGATGCCCGGCTTCCACATCCGCTTGTAGAGCGTCAAGACGTTCCCGGGCGCGGAGATGAACTCGGGGTCGAAGAACGGAAAGCTGATCTTGTAGCCCGTGGCATAGACGATCGCGTCAACCTGCTCGACGCTGCCATCGGCGAAGCGGACGCCGTCTGAGCGCAATTCGGCGACGTCGGGCTTGGCCACGGCGTCCCCCGATCCCAGGCGCAACAGCAGCTCGCTGGATACCGTGGGATGCGCCTGGAGGAAGTGGTGATCGGGCGTCGGGAGCCCGAAGTCCTCCATCCGGCCTGAGACCAACCTAGGCAGCAGCCGCGCCAGGCGGCGCTGGAGCCCGAGCGGAAGGCGGGGGTTGGTCTTGACGACCGTGTCGACCGGTCGGCCGAAGGCGTACTTGGGGATCACCCATGCACCGCTGCGCGTGGAGATGTAAACCCGCTCGGCGACCCCCTTGCGCGAGAGCTCCGAGACGATGTCGACGCCGCTGTTGCCGATTCCCACCACCAGCACACGCTTGCCCTGCAGCTCGAGCGGCTCGGTCGGGTCGATGTAGTGGTGAGAATGAATCGTGGGGCCGTCGAAGGTGCCGGGGAAGCCGGGGTACGAGGGATCCCAATGGTGGCCGTTGCAGACCAGCAGCACATCGAAGCGCTGGCCGTCGATGTCCCAGCCGCCGTCCTCCAGGCGCGTCGCTCGCTTGACCTCGGTCCCGAATCTGATCCGCTCGCGCAGGCCGAAGGTGGCGGCGTACTCGTGCAAGAACTCGTGGATCTCGCTGTGGTGGGGGAAGTCGGGGTAGCGCCCGTCCATCGGGAAGTCCTCGAAGCTGATCGCCGTCTTCGAGGTATCGATGTGCAGCGAGCGGTACGCCGATGAGCGCCCGTTGGGGTTTCGGAAGTACCAGTTACCACCGATGTCGTCGGAGGCGTCAAAGCAGGTGTGGGGAATGTCCCAGTCGCCCAGCGCCTTGACGGCGGTCAGGCCGCTCACACCGGCACCGATCACGCAGACATGCGGAGGCCCCGGCATGCGCGAAGTGTACGCCGGGGCTTATGATCGACTCGGTGCCGGAGCGCCTTTACTTCACCGATTCCGATGAGGCCAACGCGATGATCGCCTCTGACCCCCTGGCGCTGCTCGTGGGCTTTGCGCTCGACCAACAGGTGTCGGTGCAGAAGGCGTTCTCCGGTCCGCTGGCGCTGCGCGAGCGCCTGGGAGCATTCGACGCCGATGCCCTGGCTTCGGCCGACCTCGAGCCGGTATTCCGCCAGCGCCCGGCGATCCATCGCTTCCCGGGCTCGATGGCGCGGCGCGTGCACGAGCTGGCCACACAGATCCGCGACGAGTACGGCGGCGATGCGGCGCGGGTCTGGAACGAGGCCAGCGGCGGCACCGACCTCCGGGCCCGGATCACCGCGCTGCCGGGATTCGGAGAGATGAAGGTCAAGGCGCTCGGGTCGGTGCTGTTCAATCACTTCGGCGTCGAGGCGGCACGCGCACTAGTGCCATCGCATCCAACGCTCGGCAACGTGGACTCGGCGCAGGCGCTCGCGGACTATCAGGCCGCCAAGCGAGAGCACAAGGCCGAGTGGCTGCGCATGCGGGCGGAGGCCCCTACCCGCTGAGCGCGTTCAGATCGAGGCGGCAGCCCGAGAAGTAGCGTCCGGCGACCGAGCACAGAAACGCGGCCAGTGTCGCCACGTGGTCCTCGCTGGTCTGTTGTCCCGGGGTGATGGCGGCGACGGTGATCCCGAACCTGGACCATTCGACCGACAGCGTGCGGGCCAGGTTCTCGAGCGCGGCGCGCACCGCCTCGGCGTGATCGATCCGGTGTGGGGCGGGCGCGACCAGCACGATCGCGCCCCGCGATGCCGGGATCAACGCGCCGGTGGCGATGGCTCTGGTCAGCGCCCAGGTCTCGTGCAGGGACTCGAGCGAATCACCGCCGATGACCAGCGCGTCGATTGGCGCTTCGGCCCGCGCCCACTGAAGAGCTTGCTCCTCCTCGAGCGCCTCGCATGCCACGGTGCGCGCCCCCAGCGCAGACAGGGCCGCCTCGACGGCCGGCGGCAGGCCGCCGCCCAAGGCGATCGACAGATCGCTCAGCAGACCGGGCCGCAGCAGACTCATACCCCGGGACTATTTCATTGCCCAGGGCCCGAGTAGGATCAGCCACCAGAGTCGAGGAAAGGAGCGGAAGATGCTGTCCTACGCGCACGGGGCGTGTGACGACGCGCTGCTGGGCGAGACGATCGGCGAGAACCTCGAGCGGACCGTTGATCGGGTTCCGGACGCGGAGGCGCTCGTTTCCCGCGAGCAGGGCGTCCGCTTCACCTACGCTCAGTTCAACGAGGCGGTGGATGCACTGGCCAGCGGCATGCTGGCCGCCGGGATCGAGAAGGGCGATCGTGTCGGCGTCTGGGGGCCGAACGTGGCCGAATGGACGCTCGCGCAGTACGCGACGGCCAAGCTCGGCGTGATCCTCGTCAACATCAACCCCTCCTACCGGGTCTCAGAGCTCCGCTACGCGTTGAGTCAGTCGGGCTGCCGCTGGATCCTCTCGGCGCAAGGGGTGAAGGGGGCCGACTTCCGGGCGATGGTGGACGAGGCCCGTGGCGGCCTGCATGCACTGGAGCGGGCGATCTTCTTCGGCACGGAGGAGTGGGACGAGCTGGCAGGCGCCAGCCCGGCGCACGACCAGGTCAAAGAGCGCCAGGGGCAGCTCGACTTCGATGACCCGATCAACATTCAGTACACGAGCGGAACGACCGGCTTTCCCAAGGGGGCGACCCTCAGCCACCACAACATCCTCAACAACGCGCACTTCATTGCCGGGCTGCTTCAGTACACGGAGGCCGACCGGGTTTGCATCCCGGTGCCGCTCTACCACTGTTTCGGGATGGTGCTGGGCAATCTGGCCTGCACCACGCGGGGCGCATGCATCGTCTACCCGACCGCGGCGTTCGATCCGGAGACCACGCTCGAGACGGTGCACGCGGAGCGCTGCACGAGCCTCTACGGCGTACCGACGATGTTCATCGCCGAGCTGGGCCACGAGCGCTTCCCCGAGTTTGAGCTCAGCTCGCTGCGAACGGGCATCATGGCCGGTTCCCCTTGCCCCATCGAGGTGATGAAGCGGGTCAACACGGAGATGGGCATCCGGGAGATCGGGATCGCCTTCGGGATGACCGAGACCTCGCCCGTATCAACACAGGTGCGGATCGACGACACGCTCGAACATCGCTGCGAGACCGTGGGCCAGGTCATGCCGCACACCGAGATCAAGATCGTCGAGCCGGCCAGCGGGCATACCGTTCCCCGCGGCGAGACCGGCGAATTCTGCGCGCGCGGTTACCTGGTGATGCGCGGGTACTGGAACGATCCGGAGCGCACCTCTGAGGTGATCGACCCCGCGCGCTGGATGCACTCCGGCGATCTGGCGACGATGGACGAGGAGGGCTACGTCCGGGTGGTGGGGCGGATCAAGGACATGGTGATCCGCGGCGGCGAGAACATCTACCCACGAGAGATCGAGGAGTTCCTCTACACCCATCCCCAGGTCGCGGACGTTCAAGTGATCGGCGTTCCCGACGTGCGCTACGGCGAGGAGCTGATGGCCTGGGTCATCCAGCGACCAGGCGCGGGGCTGACCGAGGAAGCGGTGCGCGAGTTCTGTGAGGGCAAGATCGCCCGCTACAAGATCCCCCGCTACGTGAAGTTCGTCGACTCGTTCCCGATGACCGTCACCGGCAAGGTGCAGAAGTTCAAGATGCGTGAGACGGCGATCGAGGAGCTGGGACTGGACGAAGCGGCCGCCGTGGCCACCGCCTAGCGATTCACCACCACTTCCGCTCGCGCGCCCGGTCGCTGCCACCGGTCCGGTCAAGGGCATCGAGCTCGGCCATGTCCTCCTTGGACAGGCTGAAGTCAAAGATCCGCGAGTTCTCCTCGATCCGCTCGCGGTGCGTCGATTTGGGTATCGCCACCAGCTCGTGCTCAAGGCACCAGCGCAGCAACACCTGGGCCGGAGTACGCCCCAGGCGCTCGGCGATGCGAGCGACGGCCGAATCGCCTACGTACCGGCCGGTCCCCAGTGGGCTGTACGCCTCGAGCGCCACGTCGGCGCGCCGGCAGGCCTCGAGCAATTTCTCCCTGTACTCGAACGGGCTGAACTGAACCTGGTTCACGACCGGCGGAACACCCGCTGAAGCGATGACCTGCTCGAGCTCGCGCACGGAGAAGTTGGAGACGCCGATCGAGCGCGCGTGTCCCAGCTCGCGCGCCCGCTCCATGCCCGGCCAGGCCCACGTCGGTCCGCCCTGCGGCCAATGGATGATGTACAAGTCGACCTGATCGAACCCCAGTCGGCGAAGGCTCTGCTCGATCTCCTTCGCCGGATTCGGACGGCGGCCGAGCACCCTCCCGCCGGGATAGAACTTGGTGGTGATGAACACCTCCTCGCGCGGCACGCCGCTCTGGCGCAGGCCCTCCCCCACGCTCTCCTCGTTGCCGTAGGCCTGCGCGGTGTCGATGTGTCGGTAGCCGAGCTCGAGCGCCCAGCGGACGGCGTCGACGCACTGGCGGCCGTTCGGAACCTGCCAGACGCCCAGGCCCAGTGGCGGGATTCGATTGCCGTCGGCTAGCGCTAGCGGCCGCCCGTCGCCCGTCACCTCTGCCGTCGCTCCCGCGCCGCCCTGAGCGCGCCGCGGTGACCGAGGCGCTCAAGCTCGCCGTGCATGGCCCTGATTCGCTCGAGGATCAGCTGCGCGGCTTTTTCCTGCTGCTCGCGCGTCGGATCCTCCACGACCTCGAAGCGAAACGGGGTCCCATACCACACCGTCACCCGCGGGAACTGGAGCCGCTTCCAGTTACGCACCTGATAAGAGCCCAGAATCGCCACCGGCACGATCGGAACGCCGGACTCGAGCGCCAGGCGCCCGATCCCCGGTCTGGCCTGCTCGCCGACCGCTCCGGTGCGCGAGCGCCCGCCCTCGCAGTACATGACAACGGCGCCGCCCCGCTCGAGGATCTTGAACGCGGTGACGAACGCCTCCTCGTCGTGATGACCGCGGCGGACCGGGAACACGCCTCCATGGCTGAACCACCACGCCCCGAATCCCTTGAACAGCTGTGACTTGGCCATGAACTGCACCCGGCGGCGGATGAAGGCGCCGGTGAAGAAGTGATCCATGAACGACGCGTGGTTGGGAGCCAGGATCACCGGGCCCGCCGGCACGTTGCCGGAGTCGATGCCCCGGGCGCGGAACGTGATCAGCGCATGCAGCACGGTGGCGACCCGCGTCACCTCGTAGACCTTCGCCTCCGGCTCCTCCGAGCGCACCCGCTCGTGAAAGGAGTCGAAGTACTCCTTCGGCCGGGGGTCCTTATAGACCTGCGGCTTTATCTCGACGTCCGGCATCGCTCTAGGACCTACCCCGCGCAGCGGCAGCCGTGACGCGTTAGCCCGTCAGCGGCAGCACCAGCTCCGGCTTCTCGATCACGTGCTCGTCGCTGGTCGGCACCACCCCCGTGCCGATGGCGAAGAACTCGATCACGTGCGAGCCCCACCCGTGACTGCGCTCGACGATTCGGGCCCCGACGATGCCGCCGGCCTGTATCTCGTCGGCCTCGGCCTGCATGCGCTCCATCGCCAGCTCGCGGGCCTCGTACAGCGCCTGCGTGAAGTTGGGCATCTCCACGTTTCGCCCCATCTGCCTGAGCGACGCCAGCATCCCCTGGCGCGCAACGTGATAAACGCAGTTGCCCATCACCAGCCCGGCCGGGCGGTAGCCGGCCCGCAACAGCGTGGCGAAGTCCTGCCCGTTCAAATCGGATGTGAACGGGCGCCCGTTCGGTGCCCTGTGCAGCTCACCGCCGCGGTGTCGCACAGCGGTTCCCACGGCGATGAACTCGGCCAGGTCGGCGCCCCACTCGTAGCGGCCGATGTCGAGCCTGACCCCGACGATCCCGTCGGCGCCGAGCTGGTCGGCCTCCTCCTCCATGCGCGTCATCGCCAGCTCGCGCGCGTGATACATGGCCTGGGTCAGGACGTTCATCTCCTGGCTCTGGTTCCACATCGCCTGCTGGAAGCCGATGTGGTAGATCGAGCTGCCGAGCACGAGCCCGATGGGCTCGAAGCCCGACTGCTTGACCAGCAGGAACTCGTTCACCGATAGGTCGCTGGTGAAGAATCCGCGCGCCACCTCCTGCTTCATGCGCGCAATGCGCTCCCGGCCCGAGTCCGGGATGCCGGCCAGCGAGCCGGCCTCGTACTGACTGGAGTGCGGCGCCTCGTCCACCGCCGGGGCGGGCGGAGCCTGCGCCTGCGCGATGTCGTCGTCGTCGCGTTTCAGAAATCCCATCGTCATCAGCCTCCTAGCTCGTCAGCAGCCGCTCGAGCGCCTGGCGTGCGCTCGCGCTGCGCTGTGCCTCTTCTGCCAGCGCCGCACCCAATGCCCGCAGCCACTCCTCGGGCGCCACGATCTCGCTCTTGAGCACGATCCCGCCGGACAGCTTGCTCCGCTGCGCTTCGAGGGCGCCATTACGACAGCGTAGATCGAACCGCTCGGGCCCCAGATCGACCGCGATCCGCCGCACGGCCTTTGGCCCGAACAAGCGCGTTCGCCAGCGCCACGTACGCACGTGGCCCGGGAGCGCCTGCTCGAGCTTGACGCTCAGCGCTTCGATGAACGCCTCCACGTCACTCTGGTCGGCCCGCAGCGAGGCCGCGATCAGGTCGATGTCGAGATCGTCTGGCACCACGGGTCGATGGTACGGATCCCGCCTTCGCGGGAATCTATAAGGACCATGACAGAACGACTCCCGATTATCGAGATGAATGACGCTCACCAGATCCCGCAGCTGGGCTTTGGTGTGTTCGAGGTTCCGCCGGGGGACACGGTCGACACCGTGCTAGAGGCGCTCAAGGTCGGCTACCGCTCGATCGACACGGCGGCCATGTACCACAACGAATCAGAGGTTGCCGAGGCGATCGCCCGCAGCGGCGTTCCGCGTGAGGAGCTATTCGTCACCACCAAGCTCTGGAACGGCGACCACGGCCGGCGGGAGACGCGCCGGGCGTTCGAGGAGAGCCTCTCGCGGCTGGGCGGCGACTACGTCGACCTGTACCTGATCCACTGGCCGGTGCCCTCGCAGGATCGCTACGTGGAGGCCTGGGAGACGATGATCGAGCTGCGCGGCGAGGGCCGCGCCCGCTCGATCGGCGTGTCGAACTTCCAGATCGACCATCTGGAGCGGATCATCGAGCAGACGGACGTCGTGCCGGTGCTCAACCAGGTCGAGCTCCACCCCCGCCTGCAGCAACCGGAGCTGCGCTCCTTCCACGAGGAGCATCAGATCCTGACCGAGGCCTGGAGCCCCCTCGGCCGGGGCGCGGCGCTCGAGGAGCGAACGATCAGAGACATCGCCTCCGGCCATGAGCGCACCCCGGCCCAGGTGATCCTGCGCTGGCACATCCAGCTCGGCAACGTGGTCATCCCCCGGTCGGTGAAGCCGGCGAGGATCGAGGAGAACTTCCAGATCTTCGATTTCGAGCTGAGCGACGAGGACATGAAGGCCATCTCGGCCCTCGACGAGGCCGAGCGCATCGGGCCGGATCCTCGGTCGTTCTCGGTGACCTAGTTAAACGGGGCCGCCGTGGCTGCCCTCTCGAACGGGCAGCCCGGCGGCCCTTTTTTCCGGAAGCCTTCCTTATATTCACCTTCCCGAGCTTGAGGAGGCGTACTTGACGCAGGTCGAAGCCCACATCACGGGCACCGTGTGGAAGGTCGAGGTGGAGGTCGGCGACCAGGTGGACGAAGGCGACACGGTCGTGATCCTGGAGTCGATGAAGATGGAGATGCCAGTGGAAGCCGAGGATCCCGGGGTGGTCAAGGAGATCCTCTGCGAGGAGGGACAGTCGGTGTCGGAGGGAGAGGCGCTGGTTGTCCTCGAGTAGTGAGTCTCGCCTACGCGGTCAGCTGAGCGTCGACGAGCCGGCGCCCGGCGTCGCGCGGCTGACGATCTCCAACCCCGGCAAGCGGGGCGCGCTCGATCACGCGATCCTTAACGGCTTCGCCACCACCGTCCCTGAGCTTGACGCCCGCTGCCTGATCGTCACCGGCCAGGACGGCACGTTCTCGGCCGGCTACGACATCGGCGATCTGCCCGACAGCGTGTTCGCCGACGAGGCCGAGAAGCTGGTGGCGCACCCGTTCGCCGCGGCGATCGACGCGCTCGAGCGCTACCCCTACCCCACCGTCGCGGCGCTCAACGGCCACGCCATCGGCGGCGGCCTGGAGCTGGCGCTCTCGTGCGACATGCGCATCGCCGCGGCCACGATCAGGCTGGGCATGCCACCGGGCAAGCTCGGACTGGTCTACTCCCACACGGGTATCCGGAAGTTCATCGACACCATCGGAGCGCCTCGCACCCGGGAGCTGTTCCTCGTCGGTCGGCCGATCGACGTGGTGACCGCGCGCGAATGGGGGCTGGTGAATTCCGTCACCGAGCCCGACCGCCTGGCCTCGGCGGCGCTCAGCCTGGCGAGCGAGCTGGCGTCGAACGCGCCGCTAGCGCAGCGTGGGAACAAGCGTGTGATCAATGCCGTGCTCGAGTCCCGGGCCGAGCTCGACCCCCTGGTCGAGGAGGAGCTGATCAACCTTCGCCGCGCATGCTTCTCCTCGGAGGACTTCCGCGAGGGCGTGCGGGCGTTCGCGGAGAAGCGCCCGGCAGAGTGGAAGGGGCGCTAGTGGACGTAGCTGTTGAGCGCGCGGATGTGCAGGTGGAGGGCGGCTCGCTGGCGACCTTCCGCCTCGGCGCGGGCGAGACGCCGGTGCTGGCCGTGCACGGGATCACCGCCTCGAGCCGCTGCTGGCTGACGACGGCGCGAGCCCTCAGAGGCCGAGCGACGGTCGTGGCGGTGGATCTCCGCGGTCGCGGGCGGAGCAATGCCCTGCCCCCTCCCTACGGGATCGAGGCCTACGTCCGGGATCTGCTTGCGGTGCTCGACGCTCTCGGTAGCGAGCGCGCGGTGGTGGCCGGCCACTCGCTCGGCGGCTACATCACCGCCCGGCTGGCGGCCGACCACCCGGACCGCGTCTCGGCCGCGGTGCTGGTCGACGGTGGACTGACGCAACCAGGGGCGGAGGCCATGGTCGATTCGGAGGGTTTCGCCGACCGCGTGCTGGGGCCGGCGATCGCGCGGCTGAAGCTCGAGTTCCCGGACCGAGAGGCTTACCACCGGTGGTGGCGCGAGCATCCGGCCTTTGCGGGCGGCGTCGTGCGCGACGAGGACCTGACGGCCTATGCCGATCACGACCTGGTCGGCGATCCCCCGCGACTGCACTCGGCGGTCGTGGAGGCGGCGGTGCGCGAAGACGCCGTCGAGGTGCTGCGCAGCGGTGATGCCGCCCACGGTCTGGAGCTCCCGGCGACGCTGCTCTGCGCCGAGCGAGGGTTGCTCGATGAGCCAAATCCGTTTCAGCCGCTCGAGCTGGTCGAGCGCTGGGCGGCAGAGCACCCCGAGCGTCGGCGGGCGGTGCCGGTGCCCGATTCGAACCACTACACGATCGTGCTCGGCGCCCCGGGGGCGGCGGCGGTCGCCGAGGCGATCGCCGGCTACCTCTGAGGCTCGCCTACGCTACCTCGGGACACGCACGCGGCGGTGCCTCATTGGCCTCGGCCGCCTGCACCGGCGCGGGACGCAGGACGAACGCCGCGATCGCCAGCGCCACAATCACCAGTCCGCCCGCGACGAGGTAAGCGAGGTGGTAGCCCCCGGTCAGCGCGCCCGCGGCGCTCTTGCCTTGCGCCAGCAGGTGGTGGGTGCGCGTGGCGGCCAGCGTGTTGAGCAGGGCGAGGCCCAGCGCGCCGCCCACCTGGGCGGTGGTGTTGACCAGACCCGATGCGAGCCCGGCCTCGCTGGGCGCCGCGCCGGACATGGCCAGAGTCATGAGCGCCGCGAACGACACGCCCACACCCGCACCGAGTAGCAGCAGCGTCGGCAGAACATCGGTCACGTAGCTGGCGTGGACCGGCGAGCGCGTGAACAGCAACAGCCCCAGGGCCATCAGCACCAGACCGGGAATCAATGTGGTCCTGGCGCCGAAGCGCGTGATGAGGCGCTCTGAGTAGCGGATCGAGAGACCGCCCATGAGCAGGGTGGTGGGCATGAAGGCGAGGCCGATCTGGAGCGCGTCGTAGCCCAGCACGCGACGGAGGTACAACGAGCCGGTGAAGAACATCCCGAACATCCCCGCCACGGTGAGGGCCTGGATCGCGTTTGCGCCCGAGAGGTTGCGTGAGCGGAAGATCCGCAGCGGCACGAGCGGGTTGGCCGTCCGGCACTCGCGCACGACAAAGCCCGCCAGCAGGGCCAGCGCCACGGCGCCCAGCGAAAGCGTGCGGCCGGAGCCCCAGCCGTAGTCGGCGGCCGGCTTGACGATCGTGTAGACCGCCAGCATCAGCGAGGCCGTGATCAGCGCCGCGCCCGGCACGTCCGCTCCGCGCGACAGCCCGATGCCGGCGTCGGCACTCAGCAGGCGCCGGCCGAGGAGCGCGGTGACGATGCCGATCGGCACGTTGACGAAGAAGATCCAGTGCCAGTCGATGGCCTGGGTCAGCGCTCCGCCGACCAGCAGCCCAATCGACCCGCCGGCAGAGGCGACGAAGGCATAGACGCCGATCGCCTTGGCCTGCTCGCCGGGCTCGGGGAACATGGTGACGATCATCCCCAGGATCACCGCCGAGGTCATGGCGCCACCGATGCCCTGGACGAAGCGGGCGGCTACCAGCAGCCCCTGACTGTCGGCGAGCCCGCAGACGAGCGAGGCGCCGGTGAACACGGCCAGCCCGGCCAGGAACACGCCTCGCCGAGAGACGAGGTCACCAAGTCGTCCCGCCAGCAGCAGCAAGCCACCGAACGCGATCAGGTACGCGTTGACCACCCAGGCCAGGCTGGACTGTGAGAAATGAAGATCTGACTGGATCGACGGCAGCGCGACGTTCACGACCGTCACGTCGAGCACGATCATCAGCATCCCGACGCATAGGACGACAAGCGCCACCCAGCGATTTTGCGAAGTCATTCGGTCTCCCCGTTCGTCATTTGTCACTGAGACCGTGCGCGGCGGCGGAACTCATCGGTCCCCCGTTGCGGTTGCTGGTTGACCCGCGCTGGATCACAGGGCTATAGTCGCCCGGCGGCCGGCGCACAAAGGGACTGATAGATCGGAGCGCGCCATGGGGCGACGTTGGACTGGGAAACGCTTTTCGCGACGGGCTGCCTTGACCGCGTGTCTGACTTGCGGCTTGCTGCTCGCGCTCGGCGCGAGTAACGCGCTCGCGGCGCAACAGGTGATCATCAGCCCTGGGCCTGTCAGCCAGATCTACCTGAACGACAACCTCGGCTGCCAGGCATTCGTCGTAGGAGACACGACCGGTGAGTTCTTCGGCGGTACCAACCCTGGAGCGTGCGGCACGTTCCTCTCGACGGGCGGCACCTCTTACGGACCAAACGTCCCGGCTGGCAATTCAAGGACGGAGTTCACGCCCGTGAGCCAGACGCCCGTGACCGGCGCCGGTACGGCGTCGAGCCCATACAAGGTCGTGACCACCGTCAATGTCGGCCTCACCGCCGCGCAGATCGTCCAGACCGACACCTATGTCGTCGGCCAGCAGTACTACCGGACGGACATCACGGTGAACAACAACAGCACGGACGCGTTCAGTGGGACGCTCTACCACGCCGGCGACTGCTACCTCCAGGGCTCGGATTCCGGCTATGGCTGGATCGACTCTGCCAACCACGGCATCTACTGCACGGCGAACGCGAACAACAGCCCGGCGGGTAGGCTCGTCGGCTTTCAGGCCATAACGGGTACAAGCAACTACGCCGAGGCCCACTTCTCCACGGTGTGGGGGGACATCACGGCATCGGGCCCCCAGTTCCCCAACACGTGCGACTGCACGACCTTCGAGGACAACGGAGCCGGCCTCAGCTGGCCAGTCAGTTTGGGGGGGAGCAACTCGGGCGCGAACTCGGCCACGTTTTCGCTCTACACCGCGATGTCCCCGAGCGGGCAGACACCGGCATCGGGCAACACCGCCCCGCCGGCGGTCGCCGCCGGGGTTGCGAGCGCGCCGAGCGTGACCTCGGCGTCGTTCACCGGTCAGGTGAACCCGAACAACCTCTCGACCGCGGCGGTCTTCCAGTACGGCCTGGATCCGAGCTACACGGGCGGCGGTCCTGTGACCTACACCAACCAGGTGACGGCGTCGCCCAACCCGGTGGGGTCGGATAACACGGCGCACGCGGTGTCCGCAAGCGTCACCGGACTGGTGCCGAACGCGCTGTACCACGTGCGGCTCGTTGCGGCTAATGGAGCGGGCGCCACCTTGGGTCAGGACCAGACGTTCAGGACCAACAAGGCTGGGGTTGGTCGGCCGACGCTGGGCAGGTCGTTCAACGCCTCCCCGGTGTCAGGCCGCGTCTTTGTGAAGCTGCCCGGATCGGGCTCGACGACGCTGTCGGGGACTGTCCGCACCGGTCCCGGCTTCGTCCCTCTGACCCAGACCCTCACCCTTCCGGCGGGCACCCAGATCGACGTTCGCTCCGGCTCGATCAAGATCATCACCGCCACGGGCAACAAGGGCAAGCGGGCCAGCAAGCTCCAGAACGGGACGTTCAACGGCGGCATCTTCAACGTCAAGCAGGCTCGCTCCGGGCGCAACCGCGGGCTGGTGACGCTCAAGCTGCTCTACGGGCTGTTCCCGGGCGCTCCGACATTCGCCAGCTGCACGGCAAAGGGAGCCACAGTGCACGCGCCGCTCGCCCGAGTCGCCGTGTCCGGCAGCGTCCTCTCGACACTGCGCTCCCGCTCCCACGGGCGCTACAGCACCAGCGGCCACTACGGCTCGGCCACCTCCCGCGGCACCGCGTGGACGATCACCGACCGCTGCAAGAGCACCCTGATCACCGTCCAGCAGGACACCGTCGTGGTCCGTAACTTCGTCCGCCACAAGACGATCACGCTCCGCGCCGGCCAGCGCTTCCTGATCAAAGCCAGGCGCTGAGAGGGCGTTCGATGAGGTGTATCGGGCTATGGTCGGCGTTTGACCGGTTAGAGGACCATCGGTATAGTCGCCGCCTCGGCCGGGGCAAAAGCTAGGGGCGAAACTAGGGGCAACGAGGAGCACGCCATGGGGCGAGGTGGGACTGAGAGGAAACTGGGCCGAGCGACGCGTCGGCAAAAGCTGCTGCCGCTGATCGGCGTCTTCATCGCCGCCATGGCCTTCGCGCTGGTCGGCGCGAGTAGCGCCGGGGCCGCCACGGTCCTCTCCCAGGACTTCGAGTCCGGGTTGGGCGGCTGGACGACCACCGGGCTCTGGCACGTCCAGAACAACCCTCAGACGATCTCGGTCAATCCGGCGATCAACCCAACGCTCGTCACGCTCCCCGACTCGGGTGCGCTCCCGGCTGCCTTCCAGGGAAGCAACGTGGCCTGGTTCGGCGAGGCGTCGACCGGGACGTACTGCGGCGCCACATCGATCAACAGCCTCAACTACCCGAATCAGGGCGCAAAGGGCGGCTGCGCGTCGCTCGACGCGAACGGCAACTCGATGACCGAGACGGGCGATCTGACATCGCCCTCGTTCAGCCTGGCCGGCGTTACCTCACCACAGCTTCAATTCGCGTCGTGGTGGGAGATCGAAGGGGTCGCCCCTACCGGCTTCGACACCATGGAGGTCGACTACAGCCTCAACGGCGGCTTGACCTGGACCAGCCTGGGAAAACTCAACCCGGCGACTGTCCCGACCTCCGGGAGTTCCGACCAGGACTACACGAATAACGGCCTGGAGGTCCCGGCCAGCTGGACGCAGTACTCGTTCAACCTTGCCGGTCTCGCCGGGCAACCGAACGTGAAGCTGCGCTTTCACTTCGACACGGTCGACAACCAGTACAACGGCTTCCGCGGCTGGCTGGTCGACAGTATCGCTGTCAGCGGCAGCGGCGGACCGCCGGCGGCCAGCACCGGCCCCACCAGTGTCCAGAGGCTCGACTTCGGCCACGTTCACCGGCAGCGTCAACCCTCAAGGATTCCCCACAACCGCCGCCTTCCAGTACGGGCTGGATCCGAGCTACACGGGCGGCGGTTCTGTGACCTACACCAACCAGGTGACGGCGTCGCCCAACCCGGTGGGGTCCGATAACACGGCGCACGCGGTGTCCGCAAGCGTCACCGGACTGGTGCCGAACGCGCTGTACCACGTGCGCGTGGTGGCCGTTAACAGCGGCGGGACGAGCTTCGGACCCGATCTGACGTTCAGGACCAATAAGGCTGGGGTTGGTCGGCCGGCGCTGGGCAGGTCGTTCAACGCCGCTCCCGTTTCCGGGCGCGTGTTTGTCAAGGTGCCCGGGTCGAACACCGGATCGATCGGCGGCGGCACCGGTCCCGGCTTCGTCCCCCTGACCCAGGCTCTCACCCTTCCGGCGGGCACGCAGATCGACGTCCGCTCCGGGTCGATCAAGATCACCACCGCCGCGGGCAGGAAGGGCAAGCTCCAGAACGGGACGTTCAACGGCGGCATCTTCAACGTCAAGCAGGCTCGCTCCGGGCGCAACCGCGGGCTCGTGACGCTCAAGCTGCTCTACGGGCTGTTCCCGGGCGCTCCGACATTCGCCAGCTGCACGGCAAAGGGAGCCGCGGTGCACGCGCCGCTCGCCCGAGTCGCCGTGTCCGGCAGCGTCCTCTCGACACTGCGCTCCCGCTCGCACGGGCGCTACAGCACCAGCGGCCACTACGGCTCGGCCACCTCCCGCGGCACCGCCTGGACGATCACCGACCGCTGCAAGAGCACGCTGATCACCGTCCAGCAGGACACCGTCGTGGTCCGTAACTTCGTCAACCACAAGACGATCACGCTGCACCGCGGCCAGCGCTTCCTGATCAAAGCCAGGCGCTGAGAGCGCGATGCACGCGGGACCGGGGACAACTAGGGGTGACAGATCGGGGCGCATTGCTCGGTTGGTGCACTCGCGCTCGCTTGTTGTGCTGGTCGCTGGGGTGACCGGCCTCGTCGGGTTCGCCGGCGCGGCGCTCGCGGCGCCGCCCAGCGTGAACATCTCCGGGACATGGAACTGCTGCGGCTCCGGTGGGGCGGGCGCACAGCAGTGGACGATCAGCGAAGACGCTGCGGGCTCGTTGTCGGGTTCGGCCTCGAACTCGGGCGCGGTCTTCGCGTCGATCAGCGGCACCGTCAGCGAAAATAACGTCACGGTCGTCACGACATACAGCAGTCCTGCGGGATACGTGGCGACGTTCACGGGGACCGTGACCGGGAGCAACACGATGTCCGGCTCATGGTCGAGTAACGCTCAGCAATCCGGCACATGGACTGCGACACTGACCAGCGGCACGATCACGACCTTCAGCTCTGCTCAGCCGGTGATCACTCCCGGCTCCGTAGGCGCTCAAAGTTCTACCGCCGCCGCCTTATCGGGGACCGTGAATCCGGAGGGTCTCTCGACGACGGCCTCCTTCCAGTACGGGCTCGATCCGAGCTACGCCGGTGGTGGCCCGGTGACCTACACCAACCAGGTGACGGCATCGCCCAACCCGGTGGGCTCCGATACCAGCACCCATACGGTGTCCGCAAGCGTCACTGGACTGGACCCAAACGCGCTGTACCACGTGCGGCTCGTGGCCTCGAACAGTGCGGGCACCACCTTCGGTCCAGATCAGACGTTAAGGACCCCGACAGGCCCATCGCCGCCGAATCCAGTGCTCGGGAAGTCGTTCAACATGACGACGACGTCGGGGATCATGTACGTCAAATTCCCGGGCTCCAGCGCGGGTGGCTCGTTGTCGTCGACTGGGCCTGGTTTCATCCCGTGCCTCGTGACCTGCCACCTACCGGCAGGCACTCAGATCGATTCGCGCTTCGGGCAGTTCACGATGAAGAACGCCTCCGGCAAGAAGGGCAAATTCTCCACCGGCACCTTCGGGGGCGGGATCTTCAACGTCAACCAGGCCCGCTCCGGGGGCAACCGGGGGCTGGTCACGCTGAAGCTGCTCTACGGGCTGTTCCCAGGCGCTCCGACATTCGCCAGCTGCACGGCAAAGGCGGCCGCGGTGCACGCGCCACTCGCCCGAGTCGCCGTGTCCGGCAGCGTCCTCTCAACACTGCGCTCCCGCTCACACGGGCGCTACAGCACCAGCGGCCACTACGGCTCGGCCACCTCCCGCGGCACCGCGTGGACGATCACCGACCGCTGCAAGAGCACGCTCATCACCGTCCAACAGGACACCGTCGTGGTCCGCAACTTCGTCCACCACAAAACGATCACGCTCCGCGCCGGCCAGCGCCTCCTGATCAAAGCAAGGCGCTGACAACCGGCGTTTTCAGGCCCGCGGGCGATGTTGACCGCCCGCGGGGCCGCCGGTATAGTCGCGTGTTCACCGGGAGCAACGGGGCAACAGATCGGAGTGACCTTGGGGGCAAGTTGGGCCGCCGCGAAGCGCGTTTCGCGCCGAGCTTTATCGGTCGCTGCCTGAGTGCACTGGTCCTGCTGGCGATCGGGGCGAGCGGCGCAGCCGCCGAACAGGTGATTTCCACCTCCGGTCCGATCAACAACATCTGGCTCACCGACGACCTGGGGTGCCAGGCGACGCAGACTGGGGACACCGCCGGCGAGTTCTACGGCGGCGCTTTCCCGGGCGCCTGCGGGACATTTCTGTCGGCGTTTGGGACTTTGTACGGACCATCGGTCCCGGGAGGCAATGCGCCCGTCGGCTCCGACTACAGCCCGCAGGGCCAGAGCGCGGTCCTCGGAGACGGCTCACCGTCGAATCCTTACGAGGTCGTGACGGTGGTCAACGCCGGGGCGACGGGCGTGAGCATCACCCAGACCGACAGCTACGTCGTCGGCCAGCCGTACTACCGCACCGACATCACGGTGACCAACACCATCCCTAGTCAAAGCCCCGTGGTGAACCTGTACCACGCCGGTGATTGCGATCTCCAGGGGAGCGACTCCGGGTACGGGTGGTACGACTCCTCCGGGCAGGGGATCTACTGCACCGCCAATCCCAACAACTCGCCCGCGGCCGGGGTTGTCGGCTTTGAACCCCTAAATGGCATATACAGCTTCGTCGAGGGTTACTACGCCAGCGTCTGGAGTGCCATGACGCCTTTCGGGGCCAATCTCCCGGACACGTGTGACTGCACGACCGACGAGGACAATGGCGCCGGCCTCAGCTGGCCCATCCAGTTGGGGCTTGGGCCCTCGGATTTCACGGCCTCGCTCGCGACCTTCATCTCACCCACCACGCCCACCACGCCCACCACGCCCTCCACGCCGACGACGCCGACGACCCCCGGTCAATCAAACGGCGCCGCGACTGGATCAGCGGCTCAACCGGGACAGCCGGCGGGAACGCCGGTGCTCGGCCAGTCGTTCAATGCCGTTCCCGTGTCGGGACAGGTACTCGTGAAGGTCCCGGGATCAGGCTTCGCGCCCCTCACGCAGTCTCGCCTGCTAGCGACCGGAACGCAGATCGACACGCTGTCCGGGAAGGTGGAGCTGATCTCCGCCTCCGGCAAGAGGGGCAACACCACCCAGAACGGAACGTTCAGTGGCGGGATCTTCAGCGTCAGCCAGGCTCGCTCGGGGCGCAACAAGGGATTGGTCACGGCCAAGTTGCTTGACGCAAGCTGCAAGACAGCGAAGGCGGAGGCGGGCCCGCTCGCCCACGCCGCAGTCTCAGGCAACGTGCTCTCGACGCTTCATTCGACCTCGCACGGCAAATACAGCTCGAGCGGACACTACGGCTCTGCCACGTCCCGCGGCACAGCATGGACTCTGACCGACCGCTGCAAGAGCACACTGATCTCGGTCCAGAAGGACACGGTCCTGGTACATGACTTCGTGCACCACAGGTCGCTGAAGCTCCACACCGGCCAGCACTACCTGATCACGGCCAAACGCTGAAGATGAGACGCCGGCGCGTTCTGTTCTGGCTGGCCCGCACCGGGCGCCTCAGGCTGCTGTTGCTGGCCTTGGTGGCGGCCGTCTCGTGCGGGCTGGGCGTCGCCGCGTTCGGCACGCATTTGCTGCGCAGCCTGGAAGGCTCCGCCGTAGACGCCCGCTTCGCCATCCGCGGCAAGGAGAAGCCTCCCAGCAACATCGTGGTCGTCGGTGTCGACACCAAGACATTCGACGATCTCAATCTGCAGTGGCCGTTCCCGCGGAGCGTCCAAGGGCAGCTGATCAGCCGCATCGCCGCGCAGGATCCGGCGGCGATCGCCTTGGACATCCAGTTCAGCGAGTCGAGCAGCCGCGGCCAGAACGACGACATCGCGCTGCTCAACGCCGTCCAGGCCGCGAAGGGCAAGACAGTCTTCTCCACCACCGAGACCGACAAGCACGGCAACTTCCGCTTCCTGGGCTCTACGGAGGGAAAGAAGCTGCTAAGCGAAGTTGGCTCACACGCTGGCAACGGGCAGTTCCCCTTCGACCCGGGCGACGTGATCCGGAGGATGGACTACTCGGTCGGGCACCTGCCGACGCTGGCGGTGGCCACCGCGCAGGTGGCTACCGGAAAGCACGTCGACCCGAGCGCGTTCAATGGGACCACCTGGATCGACTTCGCGGGCCCTGACGGGACCTATCCGTTCGTCTCCTATTCCGACGCGCTGCGCGGCAGGACGCCCCCCAATTTCTTCCGGCACAAGATCGTGGTCGTCGGGACCACCGCCTCGTCTTTGCAGGACATTCACGCCACGTCCACGGACAGTGCGATGACCGGCCCGGAGGTCCAGGCCAACGCGATCGCCACGGTGCTCAAGGGCGAACCGCTCAAGTCGTTCCCGGCCTGGGCGACCGTCTTGCTGATCGTGGTGCTGGGCCTGGTCGTGCCCCTCATCAGCCTGCGGCTGGGACCGGTAGCGGCGACCGGCGTGGCGCTGCTGGTTGGCGTCCTGTTCCTCGTCGGCGAGCAGCTCGCGTTCGACGCCGGAGGGGTGGGTACGGTCGTGTATCCGCTGGGAGCTCTGCTGCTGAGCGGTACGGGGGCGCTCGCCGTGCAGCTCGTGACCGAGGCCTTCGAGCGGATCCGGGTGCGGGACATGTTCTCTCGCTTCGTGCCCGAGAACGTCGTGGACGAGGTGCTGGCCAGCTCGGACGGGCTTCGGCTGGGAGGCATCCAGCGCGAGGGCACCGTCATGTTCACCGACCTGCGCGGCTTCACCTCGCTGGCCGAGTCGCTGACCCCAGAGCGCGTGATTGAGATCCTGAACCACTACCTGAGCGAGATGAGCGACGCCATCCTTGACCACGGCGGCACGCTCGTGGCCTACATGGGGGACGGCATCATGGCCGTGTTCGGCGCCCCGTTGGCCCAGGAAGATCACGCGGATCGAGCGCTCGCGGCCGCGCGCGAGATGCTCGACGTGCGTCTGCCCCGGTTCAACGCCTGGCTGCGCGAGGAGGAGCTGAGCGAAGGCTTCAAGATGGGCATCGGACTCAACAGCGGTTCGGTGATGTCCGGGCACGTCGGCTCCGAGCGCCGGGTGGAGTACACGGCGGTGGGCGACACGACCAACACCGCGTCTCGGATCGAAGCGCTCACCAAGGGCACGCCGTACCAGCTGTTGCTAGCGGGCTCCACCGAGCAGGCTCTGACCTCGCGGCCCGACGACCTCGACTTCGTCAAGGAGACCGAGATCCGCGGAAGGGTGGAGAAGATCAAGCTCTGGACGCTCGAGGAGCGCGAGGCCCCGGAAAAAGCGGCGCCGGCGGTTCCTGCGCCCGCCGCCGAGGCGGAGAACTTGCAGGCACCCGGTCCCGCCGTGTAGTTTCCACACAAAGGGCAATGACCGGGAACCAGGAGGGGCACTTGTCAGCCACCGCGCAGGACCGCGCGCTGTACCGGCGCGCGACCAACTACATCGCTGCGGCGATGATCTACCTGCAGGGCAACCACATGCTCGACGAGCCGCTGGCCCCCGAGCACATCAAGCCCCGCCTGCTCGGGCACTGGGGGACCGTTCCCGGGATCAATCTCGTCTACGCCGGGCTGAACCGGCTGATCCTCGACACCGAGGCCAACGTGCTGCTGGTCACGGGCCCCGGGCACGGCGCCCCGGCCAACCTGGCCAACCTTTGGATCGACGGCTGCCTCGAGGACATAAAGCCGGAGCTCTCCCGCGATCGTGAGGGTCTCGGCCAGCTGGTTCGCAGCTTCTCCTGGCCCGGGGGCTTCCCCAGCCATCTTGCCCCGATCGTGCCCGGCACGATCCACGAAGGCGGCGAGCTGGGCTATGCGCTCGCCACCGCGTTCGGCGCCGCGCTGGACAATCCGGACCTGCTCGTGGCCTGCATCATCGGCGACGGCGAGGCGGAGACCGGCCCCACCGCAGGCGCCTGGCACTCGAACAAGTTCCTCGATCCCGCCACGTGTGGCGCGGTCCTGCCGGTGCTTCACGTCAACGGCTACAAGATCGCCAACCCCACTATCTACGGCACGATGAGCGATGAGGAGCTGACGAAGCTCTTCGAGGGCTTCGGCTGGCATCCGCGGATCGTCCAGGGGTCCGATCTCGACGGCGAGCTGAACTCTGCGCTCGATGCCGCGTACGCCGAGATCGTCGAGCTTCAGAGCAGCGCCCGGGACGGCAGCCGTCCGGAACGGCCCCGGTGGCCGATGATCGTGCTGCGCTCGCCCAAAGGCTGGACGGGGATCAAGGAGCTCGACGGCGTGCAGATTGAGGGCACGTCGAAGGCCCACCAGGTGCCGGCCATGCAGGCCAGGACGAATCCCGAGCACCTGAAGGCGCTCGAGCAGTGGCTGCGCTCATATGCTCCCGAGGAGCTGTTTGACGGACGCGGCGCTCCCGTCCAGGAGATCCTTGCAGCCTGCCCCACGGGCGAGAAGCGGATGGGCGCCAACCCGCACGTCAACGGCGGACGCCTGCGGACTCCCCTCAGCCTGCCGAAGCTGGCGGACTACGCCGTGGAGGTGTCCGCGCCGGGAGCCGGTACCGACAGCGCTCTGGGGACGCTCGGCAAGTATCTGGCGGGCGTCTTCGAAGGAAACCGCGAGCAGCGCAACTTCCGCATCGTGTGCCCCGACGAGGTCGCCTCCAACCGCCTCGGCGCGGTGTTCGAGGTGGAGAATCACGCCTACGAGTGGCCCGTGAACCGTGAAGTCAGCCCCGACTACGTGACCGACGGACGGATCATGGAGGTGCTCTCCGAGCACAACTGCCAAGGCTGGCTACAGGGTTACGTGCTGACCGGCCGCCACGGAATCTTCCCCTGCTACGAGGCATTTATCCCGATCGTCGACGGCATGGTCAACCAGTACGGGAAGTTCCTGAAGATGTCGCGCGAGGAGGCGCCATGGCGCGAGCCCGTGGCTTCGCTCAACTACCTGCTGACCTCGGTCGGCTGGCGCCAGGACCACAACGGCTATTCGCACCAGATGCCGGGGTTCATCAACTCGATGCTCAACCGCCGCGAGGACACCGCTCGCGTTTACCTGCCGCCGGACTCCAACACGCTGCTGGCCACGGTGGCCGAGTGCCTGGAGTCCACCGGTCGCATCAATCTCATGATCGCCTCCAAGCACCCGCTGCCCACGTGGCTGCCGATGGACGACGCGGTGGAGCACGTCCGCCGGGGCGCCTCTCGCTGGGAGTGGGCGAGCAACGACGACGAGGTTCCGGACGTGGTGCTGGCCGCCTGCGGAACGATCTCCACGATCGAGCTGCTTGCGACGACGAGCCTGCTGCGCGAGGAGGTCCCCGACCTGCGGGTCAGATTCGTCAATGTCACGAACCTCTTCTCCCTCACGCTGCCCGAGGCTCATCCGGACGGGATGTCGCCGCAGGCGTTCCGCGAGGTGTTCACCGACGACAAACCCGTGATCTTCAACTTCCACGGCTATCCCTCGGCGGTGCACCAGCTGATTCACCGCCGACCGCGGCAGGAGCGCTTCCACGTGCGCGGGTATGCGGAGGAAGGGACGACCACAACTCCCTTCGATCTGCTGGCGATGAACGGAGTCGACCGCTTCCAGCTCGCGATCGATGCGCTCAGCCGGGCCGACGTCAGCGTCAGCGAGCTCGTGCGCGGGATGTCGGGCGCGTTCGCGGTGCGCAGCATCTCCGGCGCCCGCGAGGCGATCGACAAGTTCTCGCACCGCCGGGACGAACTCCGGCGCACGGTTCGGGAGCACGGCGATGACCCGGATGAGATCAAGAACTGGGTGTGGCCGACCGGCGAAGCCGTGGCCGTCTGATGGCCCCGGCGGTCGAAGACGCCCGCAACCAGGTACGCGTGCTGTTCGACGGCGGCGACTACGAGGAGAGCCTGCGCGCGGCGCAGCGTGCACTGAGCGGCGCTCCCGACGACGTCGAGCTCTTGATCCTGGCGGGCCGCGCAGGAGTCGAACTCGACGACCAGCAGGCGGTGGAGCATCTGCGTCGCGCCACCGAGCTAGCTCCCGACGACGTGAGCGCCTGGCATCACCTGGGCGACGCGCTGGCCACCGAGGGCCGCATTCAGGAAGCCGAGACGGCCTTCCGGCGCGCCGTGGAGCTCGACCCCGATGACCAGATCGCGCTGACCCATCTGGGCCACACTGCGGTCGCCGCCGGCCGCCGGGACGAAGGCGTCGGCTACCTGACGCGGGCGTCGGACATCGCCCAGGAGGCCTCCAGCGCGACGATCAGCCTGGTCGACATGTACCGCTCCTTCGAGCAGTACGACGAAGCCCTGGCCCAGGCGCGTCGCGTCAGCGCGACGGCGCCCGACGATGCACTGGCCTCGCTCGACGTGGCCGAGCTCAGCTTGCAGCTCGGCCAGCTCCAGGAGGCGCGTTCGGCATTTGAGCGGCTGCGCGAGGTGGATGACATTCCGGGACACGAGGCGTACCCGCTGCACGGCCTGCTGCTCGTGGAGCTACGCGGCGAGCGCTGGGAGAAGGCCAGAGAGCTGGTCGAGCTGTTGGCGGCGATCGATCCGCACGGCCTGAGCACTGACGTGGGGCGCTATGTCGCGGGACAAACCGGCGCGGAAGGCGACGAACCCGCGCCCCAGCGGGCAGACGTCGAGGCAGCCCTCGCCTCATCGCTGGCCGACTACCGGCGCATCCTCTACGACGATCGCGGCCTGAGCGCAGGAGAGCTCGGTGGCTGACCTCGCCTCTGCGAGCGCGGCGGGCCGCGCAGTTTCGGCCGAGTGGTTCCGCTGCCCCGCCTGCGGGGCGTTCGTCTACCACAAGCGACTGAAGCGCAACCTCGGGGTCTGCCCGGAGTGCAACCACCACTTCCGTCTGCGCCTGCGCGACAGACTGGGGCAGCTGCTCGACCCCGACAGCTTCGAAGAGCTGAGCGGCGACCTGGAGCCGCTCGACGCGCTGTCGTTCGCGGACACGAAGCCCTATCCGCAGCGAATCCGCGACGCCCAGCGAAAGACCGGGATGCGCTCGGGAGCCCTATACGGCACGGGCACGCTGGACGGCCTGCCGTTGGTGATCGCCGCGGTCGACTTCGGTTTTATCGGCGGCAGCATGAGCGGCGCGGTGGGGGAAGCCATCACGCGCGCGGCCGAGCTGGCGCTCGAGCGACGGACGCCGCTGCTCGTGATCTCCGCCTCGGGTGGAGCGCGGATGCAGGAGGGCTGCGTGTCGCTGATGCAGATGGCCAAGACCTCCCAGGCCATGGCTCGGCTGAGCGAAGCCGGCGTGCTGTTCATCTCGCTGCTCACCGATCCCACCTACGGCGGCGTCAGCGCCTCGTACGCCACACTGGGCGACGTACTGATCTCCGAGCCCGGGGCACACATCGGTTTCGCCGGCCCCTCGGTGATCGAACAGACCATTCACCAGCAGCTCCCGGACGGCTTTCAAACCTCCGAGTTCCTACGCGAGCACGGGATGCTCGACGTCGTCGAGCCGCGCGAGAACCTGCGCCGAACGATCCGAAACCTGCTCGAGCTCCACGCCGGCGCCGAGGCGGCACGCACCGAGGACGGGCCAGCCCGCGCGAACCGGCTGCCCAACGCCGACGGCCAGCCGGCCGTCCGCGATCCGGACACCCTCAGGCCCAGGGATCCGTGGGACGTCGTTCAGCTCGCTCGCCATGCGGATCGGCCGCGGATGCTGGATCTCGCCGGGTTTGCGTTCGATGATTTCCACGAGCTGACCGGTGACCGCCTGTTCGGAGAGGATCGGGCGATCATCGGGGGACTGGGGCGCCTGGGCGAGCTCGTAGTGATGGTGATCGGACAGCACAAGGGGCACACCACGAGCGAGATGATGGAGCACAACTTCGCCATGCCCGAGCCCGAGGGCTACCGCAAGGGCATGCGACTGATGCGCTACGCGGCTCGCTTCGGCTTGCCGGTGGTGACGATTGTCGACACCCCGGGCGCCTACCCAGGCCTGGGCGCCGAAGAGCGGGGCCAATCGGTGGCCATCGCCGAGTCGATCATGCTGATGTCCCGCCTGCCCGTGCCGACCGTGACCGTGGTCACGGGCGAGGGCGGAAGCGGCGGCGCTCTGGCGCTGGCCACGAGCGACAGAGTGCTGATGCTGGAGAACGCCTACTACTCGGTAATCAGTCCCGAGGGCTGCTCCACGATCCTGTTCAAGGACGCGGCTGCTGCCCCCCGCGCGGCCAAGGCGCTGCGGATCACGAGCCCTGACCTGCTGCGCCTCGGGGTCATGGATGCCGTCGTGCCAGAGCCCGAGGAGGGCGCGCAGGCCGACGCAAGCGTCACCGGGGCGAACCTGCGGGCGGCCCTCGTAGCGTCGCTCGCCGAGCTGTTGCCGCTGGACACAGAGGAGCTGCTGGCCCAGCGCTATGAGCGCTTCCGCAAGTTCGGAGCGCCCGGCCGGCAGCCGATACTTCCGCCGATCACAGGGGAGCCATGAGCGAGACCGAGAAACCGAACAGCAACCCCGACCGCGACATGATCGAGTCGGTCTGGGCCGAGGCACGGGAGATGGTCAAGCGGCTGGAGGGAAGCACCGTCCAGCGCTTCGCCGTCGCCGCCGGCGAGTACAAGATCGAGATCGAGCGCGGAGCGCCTGCGCCGCTCTCCGCCGTCCCCGCCGCGGGTGACGCGTCGGGGGCGTTGCCGGCCGGACAGCCGGTCGCCACCTCGGCCGGGCCGGGGCTGGGCGTCGACCCCGGCGCCCGGATGGCCTCCGGCGTGTTCACGCTCGAGCAGGCGGTCGACAACCGCATACCGGTCCTGGCGCCGCTGGTAGGAACGTTCTACATGGCGCCCAAGCCGGGCGAGAAACCGTTCGTGGAGGTGGGCGACTCGGTGGACGCCGGCCAGACGGTGTGCATCGTGGAGGCGATGAAGATGATGAACGAGGTGGTGGCGGCCGAAGCGGGCAAGGTCGCCGAAATCGCCGCCGAGAACGGTGAGTGGGTCGAATTCGAGCAGGTGCTGATGTACCTCGAGCCTCCCGAGGCCTGAGTGTTCGAGAAGGTCCTGATCGCCAATCGCGGCGAGATCGCGCTGCGGGTTGCGCGGGCCTGCCGCGAGCTCGGAATCGCATCGGTCGCCGTCTACTCCACCGCAGATGCCGAGTCCGCGGTCGTGAACTTTGCCGACGAGGCGGTGCACGTGGGGCCGCCGCATCCGGGCAAGAGCTACCTGCATATACCGAACCTGATCGGAGCGGCGCAGAAGACGGGTGCCGACGCCGTGCACCCCGGCTACGGCTTCCTGTCCGAAGACCCGTTCTTCGCCGAGATCTGCGCCAACAACGGCATGACCTTCATCGGGCCGCGTCCGGAGGTGATGGAGAAGGTGGGCGACAAGGCCATCGCCCGGGATCTGATGCAAAAGGCCGGCCTGCCGCTGCTGCCGGGAACGATCGAGCCCGTACAGACGATCGACGAAGCGCGCGAGATCGCGAGTTCGATCGGCTTTCCAGTGATCATCAAGGCCGTCGCCGGGGGTGGCGGGCGCGGCATGAACGTGGTCCGCCGTGAAGAGGACCTGGCGCGTCTCTACCAGACGACGCGCGCCACGGCGCAGGCCGTCTTCAAAGACAGCGCTGTCTACATCGAGCGCTATCTGGAGGCGCCGCGCCACACCGAGGTCCAGCTGGTCTGCGACGGCCACGGCAACGGCGTCTATTTCTTCGAGCGCGACTGCTCGGTCCAGCGCCGTCACCAGAAGCTGATCGAGGAAGCGCCATCGGTCCATCTCTCGGACGCGCAGCGGCGCGACATCGGCGAACGCGCCGTGGCAGGCGCGCTCTCCGTCGGCTACACCGGCGCGGGCACGATGGAGTTCCTGCTCGACTACGACGGCAATCTGAGCTTTATGGAGATGAACGCCCGGATCCAGGTAGAGCACCCGGTCAGCGAGATGATCACCGGCGTTGACCTGATCCAGGAGCAGATCCGGGTTGCGGCGGGCGAGCGCCTATCCGTGGCGCAGGAAGATCTGTCCGTCCACGGCCACGCGATGGAGTGTCGCGTGAACGCCGAGGACCCCGACAGGGACTTCGCGCCGGCGGCCGGCAAGCTTGACGTGTACGTGCCCCCGGGTGGTCCCTGGACGCGGGTGGACTCGCACTGCTACCCGGGTTGGTCGATCGCCCCGTTCTACGACTCGCTGATCGCAAAGCTGATCGTCTGGGCGCCCAGCCGTCCAGAGGCCCTGGAGCGGATGGACCGCGCGCTCAGCGAGTTCCGCGTCGAGGGCCGGGGCGTCAAGACGACGATCCCATTCCACCGCCGCGTGTTCGCGGACGAGCGCTTCCGCGCCGGCGACGTCTCAACCGACTTCGTCGAGGAGTTCCTGGCCGGCGAAGCAGCCGCGGTGGCCTGAGCGCCGAAGACATGCCAGGGGGGCGTTTAGCCGGTCGCCTGATTGGCTTCTACCTGATCATGGCGGTGACCGCCGCTGCCGTCGTGATCCTAGTCATCAACCAGGGGCGCACGGAGCACGCACAACCGGTCATCGCCGGCGGTTATGACGCCAGCGCGCCGAATGCCTGCATCGGCAAGGTGCCGCCGCCGGCCAAAGGGCTGCCGCTGCCCTCAACGGCCCCGGCACAGGCCGCGGTTACCGGGCCCTCGTTCAGCGTTCAGCAGTCCGGGCAGTACGTCGATCTGACCAACAATCCACGCACCCTCGGCGGTCAGCTGCGGCTACACACCCGGGTCCTGCCCGGCGGCGGGCGGCGCCTGACGGGAACCGTGAACTGCGTCACGGGCAAGTCGCTCAAGCTCGATGCCGTCGCCGTGGCCGGCGCCAAGGGCGCAATCACGGGAACGCTGGGCGGCACGCCGTTCACCGCCGCCCTGAAGAGCGACCCCCCCGCTCCCGGGACGGCGCTTCCCCGCACGCCGAGCGACATCACCGGCACGTTCACCCTGTCCCCGCGCTCGACCTGCTTTGGCGGCTCGTTCACGCTGACCGGGACCGGGTCGAGCTATGCGCTGAGCGTGCAGTCGCACAAGCTCGGGCGCGTCGCCTACTCGACGAACACCGCGCTCGTTTCGGGCGATGTTGCCTGTACACGTGGCGGACTTGTGCGTCTGACGGGCACGGCGAACGACCTCCAGCTGCAAAACGTGAAGCTGATCCCGCTCGAGGCAGCCACGCCGGCGAAATCGCGCTCCTCGACGAAACCGGTGCTGACGACGCCTACCGGGCTCGGACCCGCCGGCGAGCAGCTCACGGCGACCAAGCAGCGGGCCGATTTCACACATCTGGCCGCAGCCGTATTCCTGGCGATGGCGGTCGTGCTGATCGTGGCTCGCCTGTTCGGAATCGTCGCCGTGAAGGTGGGGCAGCCGCGCGTGATGGGCGAGGTCATCGCCGGGGTCGTGCTCGGACCGTCGGTCGTGGGCGTGATCTCGCCCAACCTCGAGGCCACGATCTTCCCCAGCGACATCCTGACGGCTTTCGGGGTGGCGGCGAACATCGGCCTGATCTTCTTCATGTTCCTGGTGGGGCTCGAGGTCGACCGCGGCGAGCTCAAGGGCAAGGGCGCTCAGGCGGCGGCCATCTCCAATGCCAGCGTCGCCGTGCCGATGTTGATAGGCATCGCCGCTGCGCTGCCGCTCTACACGCTCGTCGGGCCGCAGAAGAAGTTCGTGGCGTTCGCCCTGTTCATGGGTGTCTCGATGTCGATCACCGCGTTTCCGGTGCTCGCACGCATCCTCGCCGAGCGCCGGATGCTGGGACGCCCCCTGGGGTCGCTGACCATCGCCTGCGCCGCGATCGATGACGTCACCGCGTGGTTCCTGATTGCGCTCGCCACGACCGTCGCCGCCTCGGGTTCGTTCGGCGCGGTGGCCCAGACGATTGGCGAGGCAATCGGCTTCACGCTGGTGATGATGCTGGTGGTGCGCCGCATCCTGACTCGGATGGCGACCGCGTTCGACGAGCTGGGGCGTGTCCCCGGCGGCTGGCTGGCGGCGATCTTCGTCGGTGTGCTGCTCTCCGCATGGTTCACGCAGGCGATCAACATCTCCGTCATCTTCGGTGGCTTCATCATGGGCTTGGCGATGCCGCGGCACGCGCGGTTGACCGAGGAGGTCACGCGCCGCGTGGAGGACTTCGTGCTCATGGTGCTGCTGCCCCTGTTCTTTGCTTACACCGGCCTGAAGACGAACATCGCGCTGCTCAACCGTCCGGGGCTTTGGCTAATCACCATCGTCCTGATCGCAATCGCAATCGTCGGCAAGCTGGCGGGCGCCTCGGTCGCCGCCCGCGTCAGCGGCTACGACTGGCGCGCCTCGACGGTGATCGGAACGCTCATGAACACGCGCGGGCTGACCGAGCTGATCGTGCTCAACCTGGCGCTCGACTTGGGGGCCATCACCGCCGACCTGTTCGCAGCGCTGGTGATCATGGCGATCGTCACCACGCTCATGGCCGGGCCATTGCTGAAGCTGCTCGACCCGCGCAACGAGTACGGCTCGAGCGTCGAGGACGACTTCGCCGCTGCGGCGCGCGAGTCCGCACTCGCGCTGCCCGTTGTCAAGCCTCCAGAACGCTCGATCCTCGTTGCCCCGCAGACGGATGCTGCGCTCCAACAGTTGGTCTCGCTGGCCGAGCCTCTGGCGCGGGCCGAACCGCAGCGCGAGCTCATCATCACTCGGCTCGTCGAGCCGCCGCGCATGGTCGATGCCGGGGCACGCGCCGGGCTTCAGACCGAGAACCTCCAGCTCGAGCGGGCCTCACGCACGGTCAACGAGGTCCGAGAGAGGCTTCTCGACCGCGACGTAGCCGCCCGCGCGGTGGCGCTCACCTCCAACAGCCCGGGTTCCGACTTGGTGCAGATCGCCGAGCGTGAACCGGTGGACCTGGTGCTGACCGAGGGCCGACGACGCCTGGTGGGCGAGGGTCTGCCGCTGGGCGACGTGGGAACGTTGTTGAGTGACGCGTCGTGCGACGTCGCGGTTCTCATAGCCCGTGAGAGGCAGACGATTGAACTGGGTCCGGAGGCTCCGGTACTGCTGCCCTTCGGCGGCGCCGAGCACGACTGGCTGGCGCTGGAGCTGGGCTCCTGGCTGGCGTCGAGCACGGGGGCGTCGCTGAAGCTCTTGGGGGCCGCCGGCCAGAGCGATGAAGGCAAGTCGGTGACTCGAATGCTGGCCGATGCAGGCCTGCTCGTTCAGCAGGCCACCGGCGTCGCCAGTGAGCCGTTGCTGGTCGCGGGCGGGCGCGAAGGAATCGTGTCCGCGGCCTCGGGAGCGGGGCTCCTAGTGATCGGCCTTTCCGACCGCTGGCGACGCGAGGGCCTCGGTCCCACGCGGTCGGAGATCGCCAGGGCCGCTCCGGCGCCGGTGCTGTTCGTCCGCCGCGGCACGCGGCCCGGGCTGTTCGCACCCCGGGAGAGCGTCACGCGGTTCCAGTGGTCGATGGCCGGTCAGCCCGAGCTTGGTTCGGCGCCGCCGACGGGCTAAGCCCGCGCAGCCTCGCGCTTCCTGGCCGCCGCCAGCAGCTCCTCAAGCGTGCAGAGCTTGACCCGCGGGCGACCGGCCGCCTCACCGGCTGCCCGCTCAGCCTCGTCGATCTGCCGCCATCCCAGATAGGAGACATGAGCGACGTCGCGCTGCTCCAGGAGCTGCCCGATCGCGCCGCGCGCCGCTTCGGAGGGCTCGTTCAAGCGACCCACTTCGAGGTCCTCGATCAGAGAACTGACCGTCTCGTGGGCATCCGGCTTGTTCGTACCGATCACCCCGGTCGGGCCACGCTTTATCCAGCCCACCGCGTACTCCCCGGGAACCGGTCCGCCACCGTCAGGGTCGATCACCCTTCCCTTCTGATGGGGAATCGTGCCAAGTGCGTCGTCGAAGGGGACCCCCTCAGGGCGTATGCCGCGGTAGCCGATGGAGCGAAACACGATTCCCGCCTCCAGCGTCTCGCGCCGATCGGTGGGGCGCGCTCGCAGTGCGCCGTTCTCAGCCACCAGCTGGTTACGAACCAGTTCGACGGCCTCAGCCCGCTCTTGGCCCGTGATCGCCACCGGCGAGAGCAGGAACCGCACCACCACTCGCCGGCGCTTGCCGGCGGGCTTCAGCCGTGAGTAGTCGTTCAGGATCTCGACGTTCCGCCGGGCCGTCAGCTCACCTTGGGCGGCGATTGCTTCAGCACTCTGGGGATCGAGCTCGATGTCAGCGGGATCGACGAACACATCAGCGTCAGCCAACTCCCCTAGTTCGCGCAGCTCGGGGTTGGTGAAGGCGGCTTGCGCCGGACCGCGCCGGGCGACGAGGACCACCTCCTCGATCGCCGATCCCTTCAGCACCTCCAGGGCGTGGTCGGCAATGTCGGTGGCCGCCAGCTCGTCCCCTGTGAGCGCGAGCATCCGTACCACGTCCAGAGCGACGTTTCCGGCGCCGATGACCACGGCGCGCTTACAGGAGAGGTCGAACTCCAGGTGCCGGTAATCCGGGTGGCCGTTGTACCACGCGACGAACTCAGTAGCGGCCCATGATCCGGGTAGCCCTTCGCCGGGAATATTCATCTGCTTGTCGGCTTGGGCACCGACGGCATAGATGACAGCGTGATAACGGCTGCGGAGCTCGTCGCGGCTGATGTCTCTCCCGAGCTCGACTCCTCCGTAGAAGGAGTATCCGGGGTGTGCCGCAGTCTTCTCGAACACGCGCGAGACAGCCTTGATGTTCGGATGGTCCGGCGCCACTCCCCCGCGGACCAGACCCCAAGGCGTGGGCAACCGGTCAAACATGTCCACTTCGACCGTCAGGTCCGGCTTCGCCTTGTTCTTCAGCAGATGGCCGGCGGCGTAGAAAGCCGACGGTCCCGACCCCACGATTGCCACACGCAGCGGATTGGTCGCGGTCGCGAGCCCCCTCATGGATAGCCGATTTTACCGCCCCCGCAGGCCTCCCCGGAGCGACCGGAGTGGCCCTCACCCTGGCCCATACCGACCTGTAGAGTCCCCGGATGAGCGTATCTCCACCGCGTGCTCGGAGGCTCTCGCGGTCCATCGGGGGGGTCGTCGCCCGGGCTCGAGAAGTTACGTTCGCCTACCGGCCGGGGTTTCTGCTCCTCGCCGGTGACGACTCGCGTTTCGATCCTCACTCGGAGTCAAAGGAGCCCGTATGAGCGCAGACCGGCCAAGGCTTGATGTGCCCTCTGAGGTGCTCGAGTACGTACAGCAACGCAAGACTCTGACCCTGGCGACCGCCTCGCCGGCAGGCGTGCCGCGTGCCAGCACGTTTCTGTATGTCAGCGATGGCGCGACGCTCTACTTCTGGACGCGTGCCACGACGATCACCGCGCGGCAGATCGCACAAAACCCCGTGGTGAGTTTCACGATCGACGATTACACCGAGGATCTGAGCAAGACCAGAGGCGTGCAGGGCAGCGGCGAGTGCTCTCCTCTTTTGAGCGGGGAGCAGATTGCCCGCGTGGCCGACCTCTTCGGCCAGAAGTTCCCGGCGCTCTCCCCGGGTTCGACGATGAGCATCTCGTTCTTTCGCATAACCCCCTCCGAGCTCCAGTTCATCGACAACACCGCCTCCAGCAGCGGCGGGGGATCGGCTGAGGGAACGTTCGGCGCCGACTTCCATCGCGAACGCTCCTACAGCGTGATCACCGACCTACCGATGCAAGGCGGTGAAAGCATCACCGCCTCGTTGCAGCACCTCGAGGTCCCGGCCGGCGAGACGATCGTGCGCCAAGGCGCGCCCGCGGACAAGCTGTTCATCATCGTCGCCGGCGAGGCGGAGGTCGTCCGCGACGAGTCGGGGGCCACGAAACCGATCGACACGCTCACCGAGGGTCAGCTATTCGGCGAAGTGGCGATCATGCGCGATCAGCCGCGCACGGCGAGTGTCCGTGCCAAGACGGACGTCAAGCTCCTGGGGTTGGACCTCGACACATTCCGGGACCTCATCGCACAGTCACTGCAGCTGTCGCCCGACTTCGATCGCATCATCCGCGCCCGGCTCGATCCGGAAGGCAGCGGCTAGCGATGTCCACCGCAACGGTCGCCGGCTTCACCGCCAAGGACTTCAGGTCGACCGTCGGCGCCTTCGCCACCGGTGTGACCGTGGTCACCACCAGCGGCGAAGAGCACGCTTACGGTATGACGGCCAATGCGTTTTCGTCGGTCTCGCTGGATCCACCGCTCGTCCTGGTGTGCGTAATCGCGGGTTCCGAGGGCAGCGCACACATTTCGCGTAATCGGTGCTTTGCCGTGAACATCCTGCACGCGGAGCAGGAGCCCATCTCTCGCTACTTCGCCTCGCGCGATCGTCCCAAGGGACGCGACGCGTTTCGCGATGTCCCGCACCGGACGGGGATGACCAGATCACCGATTCTCGAAGGGGCCATCGGCTACATGGACTGTCGCCTACACGCCGAATATGAGGCCGGTGATCACCTGATCTACATCGGCGAGGTGCTGGAGCTTGGATCCGACCCCGAAGGACAGCCCCTGGTTTTCCACGGCGGGAAGTACAAGCCCGTTGACGCTTGACGGGCGTCCGGGCTTGTTACCGCTTGACGGACATCCGGTTGACGCCGGTTCCGGTGGAAGTTAGGCTCGCCGCGGGGTGACGGTCACTCTCACGATCATCGCCGGGCCGGAGCAGGGTCGAAGCTTTGCCTGCGACCGCGAGCTGATCATTGGGCGCGAAGACGCGGACGTCGTTGTCACCGACGGCGAAGTCTCCCACCGCCACGCGGCTCTGCGTCCGGCCGAGGGAGGCATCGAGATCGAGGACCTCGGATCGGCGAGTGGGACGTTCGTGGACGGCGAGCGCCTCTACAGCCCGAGGGTGCTCAGCGACGACGCCGAGCTCAAGCTCGGCGGAACTCGTCTTGCTGTCGCGGTGCGAGCGCCGGACGACACTGTCGTGCAGGACACCCGCCCGCCGGAGGCCAGAGCGCGCCAGGAAGCGATTACCGCCGTCCGAGACGCACCCCCGCCGTTCGGCCCGCCTCCCGGCGAAGCCCACGGTGGTGGCCCCCCAGGCGGTGGCTCGCCATTCGGGGGTGGTCCGCCTGGGAGGCGGCCGCCACCGCCGATCCGTCTCCTGGCTAAGACACCTGTCGGGAGGGCCATGATGCGCCGACGAATGGCCAGGATGGCGAAGCGAGGACGGCCTCCGGGCCCGCCCCAGTGATGACTTCGATTGAGGGCAGATAACTTGGACCTGGGGCTTCGTGACAAGCGCGTTCTCCTCACCGGCGGCTCTCGCGGCATCGGGCGGGCGATCGTCCTCGGGCTGGCTAGGGCGGGCGCTTCGGTGGCGGCCTGTTACAACAGGGAATCCGACGACGTGGATCGGCTCCGCGGCGAGCTCGAGAGCATCGATGGCCGGAGCTATCTCACCCAGGCGGACGTCTCAGACGCGGCCTCCGTGGAGAAATTTGTCTCGGATGCGAACGAGGGCTTCGGTGGCTTGGACGTCGTCATCAACAACGCCGGCGTCGTCAGCCATGCGATGCTGCAGCAGCTGGAGCTCGAGGAGTGGCATCGGGTCCTGGACGTCAACCTGACGGCGATCTACCTGATCACCAAGGCCGCCGTCCCCTTCATGTCGGACGGCGGATCGATCGTAAACATCACCTCTGCCGTGGCGATGCGAGGGATGCCGGCCAGGACGCACTACATCTCCTCCAAAGCCGGCGTGATCGGTCTTACCCGCGCGCTGTGCAAGGAGCTCGGCCGCGACGGGATAAGGGTCAACGCGCTGGCGCCAGGGATCATCGAGACGGACCAGACCGCCGATCTCGACGAGGCCGGCCGGAGCCGCTACGCCGGCCTCGCCGCCCTCAACCGGCTCGGGCAGCCAGAGGAGATCGCGAACGTGGCCCTCTTCCTGGCAAGCGACCGCGCGAGCTTCGTCTCCGGCGTCACGCTCAACGTCGACGGGGGGATCTGAGTCGTTCCCTCGCCGCAGACTGAGGCCTCTTAGCCGTTCCAGCGCCGTTGACTGCGGCCCGTCTTGCTTTTGCCGCCTGGCCGCCCTAGGATCGAGCCACCAAACGGGTACAACGAGAAGGGGGCACCATGTTTTGTCGGGTAACGCACGTCCAGGCTCCGGAGGGCAGAGTCCGCGACGGGCTGAAGCTCTGGTACGACAACATCCTGCCGGTCACGAAGTCACGCGAGGGATTCCAAGGTGCAATCTCCATGGTCGACTTCGATAGCGGCAAGGCGCTCTCGATCACTTTCTGGGAGGGCGAACAGGATCTGCTCGCGAGCACGGAGGCCGAGTACCACAAGAAGGCCATCGAAAGGTTTGGCGAGTTCTTCGAGCACGCGCACGAGCCCGAGAACTTCCAGATGCACATGTACACAGGGCCGATGTTCAGCGAGACCTATGCGACCGACGAAGCAGGCGAGCGCGTCGCCGAGGCATAGCGGCCCGGTAGGTCCTGGCCGGCAGCGACACGCTCTCCTGTTCGCGAACACGTTGCGACAGTAAGCATCGCTATGCCCTCCACCGACGCTCAGCAGGGCCCTGAGACCCGCCGGGTCAGCCGAGTCCGGCAGATCCCGACCATCCCCAGGCTCGTGTTTCTCGGCGGTCAGCTGTCAGGGACCGAAGTGCCAGTTGGCGAACAGGTCGTGATCGGGCGAAGCCCGGGCGTCGCGGACGTAATCGCGGATAAGGACACGGAGATCTCGCGCCGCCACGCGGCGTTCTCGCCCGCCGCCGGAGGCCTGACAGTCGAGGATCTGGGCTCCACCAACGGCACATTCGTGAACGGGCAGCGGCTGACAGACGCTGTGGCACTGAACGATGGCGATCGAGTCGAAATGGGAGACACTGTCGTCGAAGTTCGTCTCCCCGCCGAAACGGTCGTCGAGCCCCCCACCACCGCCGCCGCCGCCCAGGCTCCGGCCTCGGGTCGTCCGCCGAACGACATCGTGGTCGAGGGCCTTGTCAAGGAGTTCGGCAACCAGCGAGCGGTCGATGGGATCAGTCTGCGAGTTGATCCCGGTGAGATCTACGGGTTTCTCGGCCCTAATGGCGCGGGCAAGTCAACCGCCGTGCACATGCTCACGACGTTGCTGCCCCCCACCTCGGGTCTTGCCCGCGTCGCGGGGTTCAACGTCGTCACGCAGGGCGCGCAGGTCCGTCGTGCGATCGGTGTGGCCCTTCAGGAGGCGGCGCTCGACCCCCACCTGAATGGCTGGGAGCACATGGAGTTCCAGACTGCGCTCCAGGGGGTTCCGAGATCACGACGGAAAGCGCGTGCGAAAGAGCTGCTCGAACGCGTGAAGCTCATGGATGCGGCCGACAGACGCGTGGGGGGTTACTCCGGAGGCATGAAGCGGCGACTCGATCTGGCGATGGCGCTGGTCCACAGCCCACGCGTGGTGTTCCTAGACGAACCCACGACAGGCCTCGATCCGCAGAGCCGCACCGACCTTTGGGAGGAGGTGGCTCGCCTGGTCAAGGAGGAGGGCGCGACTGTCTTTCTGACCACGCAATACCTCGAGGAGGCAGATGTCCTAGCCGATCGCGTTGGGATTATCGACCACGGCGAGATAGTTGCCGAAGACACTCCGGCAGCGCTGAAGGCACAGATCGGACGACCGACGTTGGAGGTGCAGCCGGTAGACGCCGACAAGTGGACGGAGGTCAGCAGGGTCTTGGGACGCTTCGGTGACCTGACGAACGCCGCCGGTAGGGGTGTGGCTGTCCGGCTGCGCCCTGGACAGGACGACCTGGCGGACGTGATTCGAGCGCTCGATGCCGACGGACTGCGCGTCACCAACGTCGAGCTGCACGCCCCGACGCTGGACGACGTATTTCTTCTGAAGACGGGAAGGCCGCTCGAAGGTGCCGACGAACGGCTTCCCGAGCAGGCTCCCGACGTGCTCGACCGGGTTAGCGTGCCCGGTTTGCCGACACCGACTGCTGAGTGACCCCTTCTCTAGGCACGCAAGTCGCGACGATCGCCCGGCGCTCGATCGCGCGGATCGTCCGGCAGCCCGTGCTGATCGTGCCGAATGTGATCTTTCCGCTGTTCATGCTGGCGGTTCTGAACGATGGCGCGAGCCAGGTCACCAAGGTACCGGGCTTTCCCACCCGCTCGTTCATTTCATTCATCCTCGCTGCCACGCTCGTGCAGGCTGCGACGGGCGCGATGACGCAGGCCGGTACCTCCCTTGCCAGCGACATCGAAACAGGATTTCTGAGCCGCATCGCACTTACGCCCGTCAGCAAGACGCTGATCGTCGTGGCCAACCTGGCCGGCGTCGCACTGATCGGTTTTCTACAAGCCGTGCTTTATCTCGGCGTCGGCTTGGCGGGTGGCGCCAGTGTCAAGGCCGGAGTGGGCGGGGCGTTTGTGCTACTTGCGCTCATGCTTCTCAACGTCCTCACCTTCGGCGCGATTGGACTATTTGCCGCCGTGCGGTCCGGCTCTGCCGAGCGTGTCCAGGGCTTGTCGGCCGTGGGACTCGCGTTGTTGTTCATGTCTTCCATGATCATGCCTCGCAACCTCATATCGATCAACTGGTTCAAGCAGGTCGCGACATACAACCCGATGTCATATCTGGTGGAGGCCCTTCGTAGCCTGCTGATCAAGGGCTGGGACGGGCAGGCACTGGCGCTCGGCGCCGGGATAGGGGGCGGTGTCCTGATCCTGGCGCTCACGGTTGCGGTTCTAGCGCTCGGTCGGACGGCGGTTATACGGTGAGCGTCGCTCTGGGTGTCGCTCTGCGGGGGACGCGCAAGCTTCTGAAGAGCCCCGGATACGCAGCGCCGCCGGTCATCATTCCCCTGCTCTTCTTCGCGGCATTCACTGGTGCGCTGTCGTCGGTCTCGCACACCCAAGGCTTTCACTACTACAACTACACCGCGTTCCAGTTCGTCTTTGCCCTATATGAAGGGATGATCCTGGTGGGGGTTTTCACCTCGTTCGACGTGGCGCGGGACTTCGAGGGCGGTTTCAGCTCGCGCATGATGGTGGCTGCGCCACGACGGATGTTGATCGTCCTCGGATATGTGATCGTCTGCGTCGGGCGGGCTGCCATCACCGCTGCGGTCCTGTGGGGAGTCGCGCTCGCCGCCGGGATGCCGGTCCGCGGAAGCGCCATCGACATCGTTGGCCTGGTCGCGCTCGCGTTAATGCTCAGCGTGGCCGTCGCACTCTATGGCGCCGGCGTGGCGCTTCGCCTGCAGACGGCGGCCGCCGGAGTCCTCGTATTGATCCCCTCGTTCATGGTGATGTTCTGCTCCCCGGTGCTGGTGGAGCGACACAACCTTCACGGATGGCTGCATACCGTCGCCAACATCAACCCCCTCACGCCCCTTCTGGAATCCGGCAGGGGATACATGGCCAACGATCCGGTCAGCGTGGTTCTCGCCTTTGTCGCTGCTGGCGGCCTGGTCCTGGTGTTCGCCCTCTGGGCCGCAGGGGGCATGCGCAAGGCCGAGCGCGGGGCTCCCGGAGGAGGCAGGAGGCGCCGTGGCCCGGCCGCCCGTCGTGCAGCGCGCGCGGAGCGGCGGCAGGCGCTAGCCGCTCAGTGAGCCGCTAGCGGAGGTGCCGGTCAGATCCGGTAGGAGGTCATCCGCTCGACGCGTGCGCGGGAAACGCACTCTGGCATCCGCAGCCGTGCCCATCTTGTCCTCCTCTGTGCACTGCCCGGTGCAACGCCCACACTACTCTCGCACGGCCAGCAGGGGTTAGGAGTCGCCTAACGGCCATTCGAGCCGCGCGATGGCAATGCCTGGCGATCGCGCCTCCGCTTGTTCAGCGCAGCCCGTCGGCTATAGGCGAAAGAGACGCTGGGCATTACTGCCCAAAATCCCCTCCTGTTCCGTCACGGAGATGGGCAGCTCCCGAACCATCCCGATCGCGTCTTCGAGCGGCGTCGCCAGCGGTGGCGAGTCCGTCCCGAACAGCAGGTGATCGGCGCCCATGAGGCCCAGGTTCCCGAGGTGATTTGGAACGCTCGAGTTGGCCGTATCGACGTACACACGGCTCAGGAATGTGGTCGGCGCTTCGGAGATCTTGTTCTTGAATCGGGCCATCGGAGGGGGTCCGCCACCGGGGGGTCCCCCACCCGGTGGACCACCGCCACCAGGCGGGCCACCGCCACCAGGCGGGCCACCGCCACCGGTCGGACCACCGCCACCCGGCGGACCACCGGCGGCCCAATGCCGGGGGCGGAACGCCTGGTCCATCCTCCCCGCCAGCAGCGAGACTGCACCGCCGGCGGTCGCGGCGATGAAGTTGAGGCTGGGGTATTCCTCCATGCGCCCGCCGAAGACCAGCGTGGAGAGCCCGACCGTCACGTCCATGAAGCGCCCGACCTGCTCCACCAGGCGAAAGTCCTCGATGCTGTCGCTGCCCACAGGCTCCGCCGGAGGGTGAAGAAAGATTGGTTTGCCGAGCTCGTCTGCCATCTGGAAGAACGGGTCAGCGCGCTCTGAGTCCAGATACTCGCCCTTGACGCTGGTGTTGATGATCAGCCCCACGAAGCCGCCATCTCGGACCGTCTCAGCCGTCTGCTCCAGCAGCTCTTCGCCGCCGAACGGGTTTGTGTAGGCGTAGGCGGCGAGCCGCGGCGCGTGCTTCTGGACCGTTTCGGCCAGCCATTCGTGAAACGACTTCAGCCGATCGAGCGGCTGCGCATAGTTGTCATGACCGCGCTTGCTCATCGTCCCGAACCCGACGGGGCTGCCTACGATCGTCAGGTCGATGCCGGCCGCCGACTTGCGGTCGAGCATGCCCTCGATGTCCGCCAGCGCTGGAGGCATCGGATAGAGCTTGAACAGCTCGGGATGGGTTATGTGTCCATGGACGTCGACGATCATGGCGATGATCCTGGCCACGGATAGTCGTCCATGCCGGACATCCGTTCCTGGGCCGCAAGGATCGCGGCGACGTCAAGGTCGGCGAGACCCTGCTGCTGCGCCGCCGTCAGCATGGCGTGGGCGGTTTCAGCAATGGGAAGCGGGACTCCGAGCTTCTGCGCTTCGCTGATCACCAGCGTCATGTCCTTGCGCATAAGCCCCAGCTTGAAAGCGGCAAAGTCGAAGTTGCGCTGACCCATGATCGCCGTGCGGAAGGTCATCATCGGAGAGCTGTAGCCGCTCTTGCCGATCATCTCCAGGACCTGCTCCCGCTTGAGGCCCGCCCGCTCCCCGAACACGACGGCTTCTGCCAACGCCGGCATCTGGCTGCCCATGAGCATGTTCAGCACCAGCTTCATCGTCGCCCCCATCCCGTTTGGACCGAGATAGGTGACCTCCTTGCCCATCGCCCCGAGCAGCCCCTCAACCTCCTTGAAATCGGACTCCTCGCCGCCCGCCATCACGCGCAACTCACCCTGCCTGGCGTGGAAGGGATTGCCGAGCACGCTGGCATCGAGCGGCCTGTAGCCGGCCTCTCGCGCCTGTCCCGCGAGCTCCCTCGCGAACTGGGGTGTGACGGTGCTCATGTCCACGAGGAAAGCGCCACGTTTGAGGCTCTTGAAGGCGCCGTCCTCGCCGAACAGCATCGTCGAGACCACGTCCTGGCTGGCGAGGCTCAGGCAGAGCACGTCGACGTCGCGGGCCGCGTGCTGCGGAGAATCGGCCACTTGCGCTCCGAGCTTGGCGACCTCTTCGGCCTTCGACCGCGTGCGGTTATAGACGATCAGCTCATAGCCCGATTCCGCCAGGCGGCTGGCCATGCCCGCACCCATCATCCCCAGACCGATGTAGGCCACCCGGCGCTTGTCGTTGCTCGACTCGGCCATGTCAGGAACTCGCCGTGACGCCGCCATCGACGAAGATCACCTGGCCGGTGATGAAGCTCGCGGCCGGCGAGGCCAAGAACAAGGTCGCGCCGGCGAGCTCGATCGGCTCGCCGAAGCGACCGAACGGAATTCGGCCGAGCATCATCGTGACGAACCGCTGATCACCGGCAGCGTCGCGGACCAGCTCGGTGGGGACGAACCCCGGTGCGACGCCGTTCACTGTGATGCGGTACTTGCCCCATTCCGTCGCCAGCTGTCGGATCAAGCCGTTGAGCCCGGCTTTGCTGGCTGCGTATCCGGCAAAGCCTCTGCGACCGCCGGCGACGCTGCGGGTCGTTGAGTAGTGGATGATTCTCCCGCCGCGGCGCGCGTCGATCATCACCTTACCCGCCGACTGTGAGAGCCAGAACGCGCCGGACAGATTGATCGCCAGCAGCGCCTCCCAGTCGTCTTCGGCTAGCCCCTCCGCTGGTGCCTCGATGTCGATACCGGCCAGGTTGACGAGCACGTCGAGGCCGCCGAGCTCGGCGACGCACCGAGCCACAAGGTCCTGTGCGCTCTGGCGGCTGGAGACGTCGACCCGCGCGCCGATCGCTCGGCCCGGCACCGAGTCCGCAAGCGCGCATGCCTTCTCCTCGGATCTGCCAGCGATCAGCACCTCGGCACCGCACTCCGAGAACAGACGCGTGGTGACCTCGCCGATGCCGCCGTAGCCGCCGACGATGATCGCCCGCTGACCGTCCAGCCGGAACAGCGAGGCAAAATCGGTGATGCGCTGCTCGTCGACCTCTACCGCCGGGGGCCCCGGTGGGCCACCACCCGGTGGGCCACCACCCGGAGGGCCACCACCCGGTGGGCCACCACCTGGACCGCCTCCAGGAGGACCCCCACCCGGAGCGCCCGCGGACCCACCCCCCGGCGAGCCGGCGATCGGTGCCGCTCCGGCAGCCCCGCTCATTCGTCGTGCCGCCTCGAAATGAGCAGCTCCATGAAGCTCTTGATGAAGAAATCCCGCGCCCCCTCGTCGGTAGACATGTCCCGCGGCTCGGCAACTAGCTGATCGAGTTGGTCCTCCAGCTCTCGGATCGCCGGCTGACGACCCATGTGCCGTCCCAGATCCGGCAGGGAGACGCCGTCCGTCGTCTCCACCACACGCACGACGGTTGCGCCCTTCATGAACACCTGCGTGTTGAGAAGCGTGCCCACTTCGTTGCCTTCGGCATCTCTGATCGTGTGGTCGGGCCGTCCGTAGTTGTGGAACAGCTCACGTACCTGATCTTCCGTGCCGGACTTGACGTCCCACATCAGCGCAAAGTACTGCGACATCCAGCCCCCTCTCTAAGAAATTTGACCCTCGCGGGCACGCTATCCCTACCGGTCCAGCTGCGCAACTGTCAGCCCTGAACGAAGAAGGTGACCTCGAAGTGATCGGTCTTCGGAGGAGCGCGGAGCACGCCCTTGAGCTCCCCCACCATGGCGCGAGCGATCCCGGCACTGGTCTCCATGTTCTCTTCGCTGTCCCACAGCGTGATGGCCATCGCTCGGTCGCCGCCGCCGGGCTCGGTCAAGAGCATGTAGCCCTTGAATCCCGGGTGCTCCTGGTAGCTCGGAATGATCTTCTCCTCTGTCAGCCGCATCCCGGCCTCCACCTTCTCCGGATTCCATTCCGTGGCGTTCACTCGGGCGTACATCGCGGCCCCCTTAAGTCGATTTGATCGTGTGTGCGACGTCGAAGACGATCCGTTCCACCTTCCCGGACCAATATGGCGTCATTGGGTTGCGCTTCTCGGTGTGGACAGGGGCGTTCTCCCAGGCGAGGAAGGCGTCCTTGCTCTCCCACTCACTGAGCAGGATGTAGCTCCGCGAATCGCCGTCAGCGTCAGGCGGTTCGTTACGGCGCAGTAGCTCGTCGCCGATGTGCCCGGGAGTTCCCTTTACGCTCGACGTGACCTGGGCATACGCCGCTTCGAACGCCTCTTCGTCACCGCGGTCGATCTTGGCGAACACCATCACGCGCGCTGCCATCAGCCTGCCCCTCCTTCGATGTCGAAAATGAGTTCATGCACCGTCATGCGCGCCGACGCACGCAGCTCGCGGAGGGGCGCGGTCAGATCATCCTGCTCGGGACTGCGCTCGAATTGGCCAAACACTTCCCGGTCGCTCCAGTCGCTGGTCACGACAAAGCTGTCAGGATCCTCGGGGTCCCGCTCCAGCGTCTGACGCAGGTTGCCGGGAACCTGGCGAACCTGCTCGGCAATCGCACGCCACTCACGCTCGAAGTCGCTCCCGCGGCCGTTCTTGACCTTCATGTACAGCGTCGCCCGGACCATTACGAGGAGCGCCGCGCTCCGTTGCTTTGAGGCACCCTACGGCGAGCCATCAGGCGGAGACCGGCGCAGCCACGCGTTCCTGCAGGATCACCTGGGCCCCCTCCTTTGGCGCCCATTGAATGCCGCGACGCCGGATTCCCTCGTCACCCTGGATCGCGGGGGCGAAGCGGAACTGTTGGACCAGCTTGCTCAGTACCAGGCCCACCTCGTGGTCGGCAAAGTTTCTGCCCACGCAGTAGCGAACTCCGCCGCCGAACGGGATCCACGTGAAGCTGCCGGGCTTCTCGTCCAGGAACCGCTCGGGCTTGAAGCGGTGGGGGTCGGGATAAATGTCTTCGCGGAGATGTACCGCAAAGCCATTGCACGCGATCCGCGTCCGGGGCGGCAGCTCGTATTCGCCGAGCCGGAAGGGTTGGGCGACTTCGCGCACGATCACGGGCACCGGCGGACGCAAGCGGAGCACCTCCTTGATGACCGCGTCCAGATATTCCCGGCTGCCGCCCTGCAAGTCGCTGCGCAGGCGCTCCACGACCTCGGGATGACGCGCTAGCCGCTCGACCGCCCAGCCCAGCGTGATCGCAACCGACTGGTGACCCTGGACCAGCATCGTGATCACGTGGTCACGCATCTCGTCTTGGGTCGGCTCGCTGCCGTCCTCGTGACGGGCCCTCAGCAGCATCGACATGATGTCGTCACGCTCTGCGAGATTCGGATCGTTGCGCGCCCGATTGATGGCGTCCATGATCACGGCGTGGAAGGGGGCGGTCTTCACGATGCGATCGGGAGGCTTGGTCCCGGGCGGCAGGATCATCATCATGGCGATCACGATCGGCTTGTCGCGGGTCGCGAGCATGTCGCTGAGCCGCGCCCTGATCTCGGGAAGGTTGCCGACTCCTTCCTCGCCAAACACCGAGCCGAGGATCACGTTGAGGGCAATCTTCTCGAGGTTTGGAAAAAGCGCCACGGGCTGCCGCAGCGGCCAGCGCTCAAACTGCTCCGCGCAGGCGCGGTCGATCAGGTCTCGGAAGTGCTGGACGTGATCGGCAGTCAGAGGCGGCATCAGCAGCTTCCGAGCCGCGGCGTGCTCGGGGCCGCTCACCGTGAGCACCGACTTCGCGCCGACCAGGACCTGGGCGCCCTTGTCGCCCACCAGCACCTCCGAGGGTGCGGTCAGCACTTCCTTGATCATGTCGGGGTTCGCCACGAACACCATCCGCCTGCCGCCCGGCAGCCGAACGGTGAACAGGTCGCCGAACTCCTTCCCGGCGTTCACCAAGAAGTCCTTGGTGCGACGTTGCGATAGATAGAGAGTTACCGGACTTGGATAGCGCGGCCCCGGCGGCAGCTCTGTCGGCATTTGTCCCCCTCGGTCCTAGCCCCTTTGGTCCGAGCCATCCTACTGACGACTGTCTGCCGGCGCAAGGCAGCGAACAGCGCGTTTCCGGGGCCAACTGACTCCCGGTTTGAGCTATGGTTGCGGCGCGGCGCAGCGGGCCGCAGGGGCCCACGGGACGAAGCTTCGGGGACTGGAGTACACGCAGAGGGGCGGAACGTAGTGACGGGCGACGAGCAGAACCGGGTACTGATAATCGGCGCCGGGCCAGCCGGCTTGTCGCTGGCGGTGGCGCTCGACAGGGCCCGCATCCCATGTTCCGTGTTCGAGCGGGCGCCTGAGCTGCACGAGGTTGGCGCCGGCCTCGGGATCCAGACCAACGCCATGCGCAGCTTGATCCAGATCGGCGTGGGTGATGCGCTGCTGGCACGAGGTACGAGCGTCGACCAGCAGATCTACACCGACAGCGGTCAGCTGCTCGGACATCTTCCCTACGACCGCCTTGCGCGCGAACGCGGAGCGCCTGGCGTCACGATCGTACGCCGAACCGACCTCCAGCGTGCTCTGCTCCAGGCATTCGGTACCGAGCGCATTCGGCTCGGCACCGAATGCGTGGCCGTCGAGGAGGACGAGTCCAGCGCGACGGCGGTATTTGCCGACGGCACGCGCGAGCGCGGCGCCCTTCTGGTGGGAGCCGACGGACTGCGCTCCGTCGTTCGCCCCGCCATCCACGGTCAGCATCCGCCGCGCTATTCGGGCTTCACCAGCTGGCGCGGGATCACGAGTGAGGAACCCGCCGCGGGCGAGAGCAACATCTTCAAGCTGTACATCGGACCGGGCGCCCAGTTCGCGATCTTCCCGTTGGTCGATGCGACCTACTGGAGCGGCACGCTCGTCACCCCAGAAGGCGAGCGAGACGCGCCTGACGGCAAGAAGGCGGAGATCCTCCGCCATTTCAGGCACTTTCCATCCCCGGCGGCGATGCTGGTCGAGAGCACCTCGGAAGAGGAGATCATCCGCACGGACATTTACGACCGCGACCCAATCCGCCCTTGGAGCAAGGGGCGGCTGGTACTGATCGGCGACGCGGCTCATCCGACCACGCCATTCGAGGGCCAGGGAGCCAGCATGGGTATCGAGGACGCCGTCGTACTGGCAAAGGAGCTATCGGTCAGTACACCGTTCACCGACGCTGAATCGCTCGAGCTGTCTCTCGTCGCCTTTGAGGAGCGGCGCGCGGAGCGCGCGGCCGCGACGGTCATCAAGTCCCGGGGCAACGGCGAGAGCTACAAGCTGACCGGCATCAAATGCACCGCGCGCAATGTCGGCATGCGGGCGCTCCTTCCGCGCAGAGCGCGGAAAGTGGTCGAGCAGTCGCTCGAGTTCCACTGACCGCGGGGCGCGGGCGACGACCGCCCGCGCGGCCGTCTGACAGCTTGCATCTGGCCTGACCATCGCATAGCATCAGCCGCACGCTAGGTGGGCGAGCGAGCCGTGTTCAACACGCGGAGAAGGGGGCCAGTTGACTAGCGATCGAACCAAGTCCGTGGTCGAGTTTTCGGCGGTCCGGGCGCCGGCTGACAGATATGACGTGGCGATCCTCGGCGGCGGCCTGGCCGGCCTTACGCTCGCCATCCAACTGAAGCAGCGACGGCCTGATACCAGCGTTCTGGTGCTGGAGAAACGGGAGGGACCGGCGCCGCTTGCGGCCTTCAAAGTGGGCGAGTCAACCGTCGCCTCGGGAGCCCACTATTTCGCCGAAGTGGTGGGAATGCGTGAGCACCTCCTCAACGATCACCTCAAGAAGTGCGGCCTGCGCTACTTCCTCCCCGCGGACGGCAATCGCGAGATCGCGAAGCGGCTGGAGGTGGGTGCACCGATCTTCCCGCCGCACGACAACTTCCAAATCGACCGTGGCTTGTTCGAAAACAAGCTGGCGGCTCGGGCCCGAGCCCTAGGCGTCGATGTGGCCCAGGGAGCCCGCGTACAGAGCGTCGAGTTCGGTGACGACGTGCACCAGATCGTTTTCACCCAGCTCGACAACGAGGGGACGACCAGCGCCCGCTGGGTCGTGGACGCCAGCGGTCGCGCCTCCCTGCTCAAGCGCAAGCTCGGGCTGGGCACCGACGCCGGGCATCACATCAACTCCGCTTGGTTCCGCCTGGCCGGGGGCCTCGATATCGAGGACTTTGGACGACAGGAGCCCGCGTGGATGGGCCGCATGGCGGAGGTCGGCATCCGCCAGTTCAGCACCAATCATCTGATGGGTGACGGCTACTGGGTCTGGATGATCCCGCTGTCGAGTGGGCCGATCAGCATCGGCGTCTGCGCCGACCCGCGCGTCCATCCGTTCGAGGAGATCAACGAGTTCGAGCGGATGCTGGGCTGGCTGCGTGAGCACGAGCCGCAGATCGCCGCCGCGGTCGAGAACCGGATCGAGGACATCGAGGACTTTCTGCGTGTCGAGGACTTCGCCTACGACGTGGAGCGGGTGTACTCACCGGAACGCTGGTCGCTCGTCGGCGAGGCGGGCGCGTTTGCCGATCCGTTCTATTCCCCGGGGTCGGACTTCATCGGCTACGGCAACATCTTCACCTCGGATCTCGTCGCCCGGGACCTTGACGGCGAGGACATTGCGGAGCGGCTGGAGTACTTCAACAGCCTGTATCTGCGGATGTTCCAGCACGTCATCTCCCGCTATCAGGACACATATCCGATCTTCGGCAACCCGCTCGTAGCCAGTGCCATCCTGGCCTGGGACCTCTACTCGAGCCACACCGGTTTCGTGTTTCTGACGGTCAAGAACAAGATCGACGATCTGGAGTTCATGAAGAGCGTCGATGAGGACATTGAGCGCTGGTTCCGGCTCAACATCAACATGCACAAGCTCTTCCGAGAGTGGAACGAGCTCGAGTCGGCGCCGCGCGGACCGGGGATGCTGGCCGGGTTCCGCCTGCAACGCGAGGGCTTTGCCTGTCTCGTCACCGATTTCCCGAGTGACGAAGCGCTGCGAGCGGAGGTCAAGGACCACGTCAAGAAGTCGGAGGCGTTGGCGGTGGCCCTCTTCCACCGAGCTGCCCAGACGCTGCCCAACCCCCCAGCCGATGACCAGCCGATCAACCCGTACGTCGTCGGACTCGACCCCGAGCGCTGGGAGGCGGATGGGCTGTTCGACCCATCGGGCATGTCGCTGGAGCAGTCGCGCGCGCTGATCGACAGCATGGACGTGGTCTTCGAGGACATGACCGGCCCGCCGGCCGGACCCCCGGGCGGCCCCCCTGGCGGACCTCCGGGCGGACGCCCACCCGGCCCCCCCGCCGAAGCGTTGTCCGGTCCGCCGCAGGGCTGAGCGAACGGACCGTCCCGGACAGGCAGGAGAGGGCAAGGGGGCCCCAGGACGGTAAGGGATCGTGTACTCATAATCGGCGCGGGCATCGGAGGTCTGGCGGCGGCGTGCGCCTTGCGCCTCCAGGGAATAGAACACGCCATATACGAACGCGCCTCGGAGCTACGGGAGATCGGCGCGGGGATTGGGTTGCAGGCCGCCGGCATCAACGCGATGGCCGCGATCGGCCGAGGCGACGGCCTGCGGGAGATCACATCCGTCCCGGTCCAGGAGCTGCGGGTTTTCGCACATGACGGGCGCTGGCTGACGACCTGGCCGCAATTCGGGGCGTCAATCGGCGTTCACCGCGGTGAGCTTTTGAAGGTGCTGAAGGAGGGTGTGGAGGCGAGCGTGATCAACTGCGGCTGCGAATGCGTAGGCCTGCGCCAGGACCCAGATGGGGTCACAGTTGCGTTCGCCGACGGGCGAGAGGAACGAGGCGCGGTGGCGGTTGGGGCGGATGGCTTGCGCTCCACCGTCCGCGGATTGATGCAAGGCGATGGCCTGCGCTACGCGGGCTACACGGAGTGGCGATCGTTCGCGGATCTGCGCCATCCCGAGGTCCCGGACGGGATCGCCAAGAACGTGCTGGGCCCCGGTGGACTTTTCGGCATGATGCCGCTCAGCAACGGCCGCACGAATTGGTTTTGCAAGATGGGCCGCTCGGAAGGGGCCGGAGATCCACCCACCGGTCGGAGGCAGGACCTGCTCCACACGTTCGGCGGCTGGACGGAGCCGATCCGAGCCATGATCGAAGCGACACCGGAAGAGCGCGTCGATCGTCAGGACGTCTTTGATCGCAAACCGGTGACGACCTGGGGCCGGGGGCGGATCACGCTACTCGGCGACGCTGCGCATCCCACTTCGCCATCGCTGGGCCAGGGTGCGGGGATGGCGATCGAGGACGGACCCGCGCTCGCGCGAGCTCTCGCCGCCGCGGGTGGTCTGCGTGACCGCAGCCGCGTGGAAGCCGCGCTGCGGCGCTACGAGCAGGACAGGATTCCACGCACCACGAAGATCACCAACGCCTCAAACCGCTGGAATCATGTGGTGACCTTGCGCAACTCCATTGGGGTGGCGGCACGCGCTCTCTTGCTCTCCAGGACGCCGGAGCGTCTGTGGCGCACGCGCGTGGAGAGCGAGGTGAACATCGATCTCTCTCCGCGGCCGGCCGGCGTGCCCGGCGGCGGCTAGGCCTGCACGCCCGCGCGGACCTCGAAGGCCGTCCGGTTGGCGCTGGCGAAGCATGCCCTCATCGGCGTCAGGAGCAGGCGATGCTCATCGGAGCGGTCCCAGGCGGTCGATGCCTCAGTTGTCTCCCATTCCGAGAGCACAAACCAGCGTTCGGGATCTTCGATCGCCTGGCAGAGCTGGTGATCGACGAAGCCAGGCTGGCGGCGGGCGGTCTCGATGAGCTCGCCATACGAACGCAGCAGCTCGCTCTCGGTACCCGCCTTGATCCGTACGTCCACCACCATCCTGACGCTCACGCCCGCGCCGCCGCGAACTCGTCGAGCTTCTGGACGCTGTCGGCTGCCGTGAGCCGCGCCTCGGGCTCGATCTGGCGGATCAGCCCGATCAGCACCCGCCCGGGCCCCAGCTCCAAGAACGAGTCACAGCCGGAGCGGACCAGCGTCTGCACCACCTCCACCCAGCGCACGGGGCTGATGATCTGCTTGAGCAGGGCCTCGCGGACCGCGGCGGCGGACTGGACGACCTCCGCCGAGCAGATCGCCACGAGCGGCGTACGGGGATCGCTGAACGACACGCTTTCGATCGTCTCCCCCAGGCGCTCGTGAACGGGGACCATCAGCTCCGAGTGAAACGCGGCGCCCACTTGAAGCCGCAGCGCGCGCTTGGCTCCAGCGTCCTTGGCGAGCTCGATCAGCCGCTCCACCGAAGCCTCCTCGCCCGAGACCACGATCTGCGTCGGCGAGTTGAGGTTCGCCACGCTCACCAGCCCGGCATCGCTGGCTCTCCCACAGAGCTCCTCCACCTGCTCGATCGACAGTCCGATGATCGCCGCCATCGCGCCCGGGCGCTCCGACTGGATCCCGGCCATCAGCCGGCCGCGTTCGCAGACCACTCGCATGCCGTCCTCGGCGCCGAGCGCGCCGGCGACAACTGCCGCCGTGTACTCACCGAGGCTGTGGCCGGCGACGTAGTCCGGGTGGATGCCGGCCCCCGCCGCCGCCTCCGCCACCGCCAGGCCGACCGCGAACAGCGCCGGCTGGGCGACGTCGGTTCTGGTCAGCTCCTCGATCGGGCCCTCGAGGCACAGGTCTCTCACCGGGAGAGCCGAGATCTCGTCGGCCAGCGCCAGGTGACGCTCGAACAGCTCCGGCCGCTCGGCCAGAAGCTCGGCACCCATCCCTACCTTCTGCGATCCCTGGCCCGGGAAGACGAACGCCAGAGTCATTGCTCCGGCTCCCAGCTGTAGAACTGGCGGGCCTGGGCGTCCTTGGGCGAGCGCCAGGTCTCCGGGTCGTACGGGGTGATGTACGCGTCGAGCTTGCGCGAGATGTCCTTGAACAGCGGATGGTCGCGGACGTTCTCCACCGCCCCGGCGAGGTCCGAATCGGTCTCCACGAGGTGGATGTAGACGTCGTCCAGCACCCACAGGCTGCGGTGACGGACGCCGGTCAGCCCGGGCAGCTCGGTGGAGTCCGACTCGGCGAAGATGCGGGCCACCTCGTCCTCCGAGCCAGGCTTGATCTTCGCCACGATCACCCCGCGCTGAACGCTCATGAGCCAGAGCTCCCGGCGGCCTGTTGCTCCAGGCGCTCCTTGATCACCTGCATCTGCTCCTTGGTGTTCTTGTTCATGTACTCCTGGGCCTGCTCATCGTTGGCGGGTGCCTCGGGCTTCATCGAGAAATCCTGGACCCAGCGCATCCGAGTTGCGCCGTCGGCGTCCTCGAAGTACCACTCGATGTTCATGTACTGAAACGGCCCGGTCTCGATCCGCTTGGACTTGGACGAGCGGCTGGCGGGATCCGCTACCCGCTCGGAGGTCCAGCTCCATACCTGACCGTCGTACTCGGGATCGGGGTGCGTGGTCAGCCTGAACACCACCCGGTCTCCGTCGCGCTCGATCACCTCGGCCTTGGCGTACTCGGAGAACAGCTGCGGCCACGTCTCGATGTCCATCATCCGCTCCCAGACGAAGTCGACCGGAGCGTTGATCTGAACCGCATTGTCGGTGTGCGCCGCCATCGCCTACACCTTCCCGGCCAGCTGCTGGTTTACGTAGGCGATCGCTTCGCCCACCGTGTGGATGCGCTCGGCGTCATCGTCGGAGACGCTGATGTCGTACTCCTGCTCCATCGCCAGCTGGATCTCGACGAACGCCAGCGAATCCAGGCCCATCTCATCGAACGTCGTGCTGGGGTCCTCCTTGACGTCGGCCTCGGCCAACCCGACACGGTCCACCAGGATGCGCTTTAGGTCCTCAAAGCCGAACTGCGTCTGTTCGGGCAACGCCTTCTCCTTCCCTCGGGGTGTGGTTTGCACGGTTAGCGGGCAGGGCCATTGAGCCCAGCACTGGAAGCTGTTCCTCGGCGGCCTTGCGCCCCGCGGCCAGGAACTGATCGGCGAGGTGGAAGTCGCGCCACTCGTTGGGGCCGAACCGGGGCGTGATCGGCACGTCGGCCAGCTCCGCGTGGCGCACGCTCTCGGACAGCTGACTGAGGTCCATGACCTCGAGCAGGTCGTCGAGCACGCCGCGCCGCCGGCGCTCAGCGGGCGGCTCCGGCGGTGGCCCGCCCGGCCATCTGGGGACCGTCCTCGCGCTCAGCAGGTTCACCGCTACGGTGATGTCGGCTCCCGTCTCCAGCGCGGCACCGGTGGGGACGGGAATCAGCGCCAGGCCGTCGACGAGGCGATGGCCCGCGCGCCCGTGCGGCGGAAAGACGCCCGCGAGCGCGGTAGCGGCGAGCAGGGCGTCCCATAAAAGTCCGTCCCGCAGGGGAGCCGGACCTCGCTCGGTCAGATCGACGGCCATTACGGTCAATGGGATCACGGTGTCCGCGAACGTCTTCTCGGCCGTCGTCTCTCGCAGCAGCCGGGTCATCAGCTCCAGTCCACTCGAGCGTCCGGAGAGCGAGGTCTTGAAGAGCTCGGCTACGTTCGCCGCCCCGAACATCTCGCGCAGCGTGTGCTCGATCTCCGCGGCTTTCGCCCCGAGTGCCAGCTGGGTGCCGACGATCGCGCCGATGCTCGAGCCGGCCACGCAGTCGACGGTGTAGCCGGTTTCCTCCAGGACTTGAAGCACGCCCACGTGCGCGTAGCCTCTGGCCCCTCCGGCGCCCAGCGCGAGGCCGATCTTGGTCCGCGTCAGGTGCCGGGCGAGCCATCCCACATCCGCGTCGGAGAGCGTCATCCCGCGCCCCGGCTCGCAGCGGTGGACGACCCGCAAGGGAGCGTCCGTCGACCAGGCGCCGCTTGCTCGCATGGCGTCCTGGCCCACCAGCACCACCTCGACCTCTGTTGCCGCGCCGGCACCCCGGTCCAGTACCCCGAGCTCGGCAACCTCGCCGGCTGTCCCCGCCAGCGCCACCACGCGGTCGGACTCGCGCTGCAGCGCGCCGACAGTCTCGGCGTCAAGCTCCACCGGCAAGAGCACCGTGCGATGGCTCGAGATCAGATCATCGGCGGCCGTCACGGCGCCGGCGAACGAAAACTGGCGGTCCAACGAGGTGACGGGCGAGGGGCTGGCGCTCTGCGCGGCGCTCAACAGCGCGGGCACGGCGCGGCGCAGCGACGCACCGACCACCAGCGCCACGCTCTCTCCCTGCTGTCCCTCCACGCTGCGCGCGTGTGCGTGTGCCAGGCGGCCGTGCAGGGCACGGACCACGCCCAGCAGGGCTTGGGGCGCCCGCTGGAGGAGCTCCGAGAGCTGGGCGGCGCCCAGCTCCAACGTTGCGGTGGGGATGCTGGCGACGACGGTCTCCGAATAAGGCTCCCCGAGGACGGCCGCCACCTCGCCGATGACGGCGCCCTTGCGCAGACGGCCGACCACCTCGGCCGCCTCGGATTCACCGCTCGGCCCGAGCACATCTACGAGCCCCGCGGTTATGAGCCAACAGGATTCGCACGCCTCGCCTGACCGGCACAGCGTTTCGCCTGGCTCGAAAGTCCGTCGCCGGCCCCGCTCCACGATCGCCTGGAGCTCCTGCTTCTCGAGTCTCGCGAACAACGGGCTCCCGGCGAAGATCGCGCTATCGACGCTCACCGCATCGCCTCCTGCCCGCCCGCGAGACGGTGGGCTGCATCCGTTCGCTCACGCTCGAGCTCCCCATGAGCGAGCGCCCGCCGGTCGGCCTTGCCCGACGGCAGCAGCGGCAGCTCGTCGACGACCTGCACGGTGTACGGAACCTTGTAACCGGCGATGCCAGCCCGCGCGAACCGCACCACCTCCCGGGGATCGAGCTCCACACCCTGGGTCGGGATGACGAAGGCCTCGAGCGCCTCGCCCAGCATCCGGTGGGGGACGCCGATGACCGCCGCCTGAGCGATCCCCGGATGCCGCGTCAGGAAGCTCTCGACCTCGGCGGGGAAGACGTTGAAGCCCCCCACGTGCACGATCTCCTTCGAGCGCCCCAGGATCCTGAGGTTGCCCGCGGCGTCGAGTTCACCGACGTCGCCGGTGCGAAACCATCCGTCCTCGCTCAGCTCCTCCGGACCCCAGGTGCGGCCCCGGTAGCCGTCCGGCAGATAGTCGCTGCGGACCTGGATCTCATCGCCGACGGTGCGGAGCTCGTAGCCCGTGAGCGGCCGCCCGACCGTCATGTAGCGCGTCTGCGGCGGATCGTCTCGCCGGCAGGAGACGGCGGCACCGATCTCCGTCATGCCATAGAGGTTCAGTATCCGGGTGCCGCGTCCATCCAACGCCTCCAGCACCTCGGGCGGGCAGTGCGCCCCCGCGGTGAAGCCGCCGCGTAGCGGGGACGCCGACGCGGAGCGCAGCAGACGCCCGAACAGCGCCGGCGATCCGTGCAGGACGGCCGCCCGGTGACGCCGGAGCGCTTCGAGCAGCGGCCCCATCGACGCCGTGGCGTCGACCAGCACAGTGCAGGCGCCCGCCATGAGACCGGCCAGCAGACAGCCGAGCCCGAAGGCGTGCGAAGCCGGGACGATCAAGGCGTACGGAGCGGTGGCGTCTGTCCCCAGCAGCTCGGCGAGGTTATGGGCCATCGCCGCGGCCAGCTTGTGGGGAACGAGCGCACCCTTTGGCTCGCCCGTGCTTCCCGACGTGTAGAGGACGGCGGCCACCTCCGGACCCGACGGCAGCGGCGGGCGCTCCGGCGACAGCAGCCTGTGGTCCAACACCGCTCCCAGCTCGTCCACGACCGCCAGCGCGCGCAGCCCGGGGGTTTGCTCAGCCACCTCGGCGAGCTCTCGTGCCAGCGGAAAACCACCGTGGTCCGCGAGCGACACCGCCGCGGCGGGCTCGGCGTCGGCGAACGCACGCTCGAGCTCGAAGCGCCGCAGCCGGGCGTTCAGTGGCACGGCTACCCCACCAGACCGCCACGCGGCCAGCATCCCGACCACGAGTGCCGGGACGTTGCCGGCCACCACGGCCAAGCGCTCGCCGGGCTCCACGGAGAGCTCAGCGGCAAGTGCGTCGGCGGCCCGCCCAAGCTCACCGAACGTGAGTACCGCATCTCCGTGGGCCAGCGCAGGCTGATCGCGGTGCTCGGATAGCGCCCCCGATAGAAGCGACGCGAGCGCCACTGCTGCTCACTCCACCCGGCGTAGCACCAGCGCGGCGTTGAATCCGCCGTAGCCGCGCGCTACCACCAGTACCGTTGACAGCCGCGCCTCGCGAGCGGCGGTCACAAAATCGAGCTCGTAGCCGTCGGCCGGGTTCTCGAGGTTCACCGTCGGCGGGATGACCCCGTCTCGCATCGCCAAGACGGCCGCAGCCACGTCGAGCGACGCGCCGCCGGCGTACAACCTGCCCACCATCGACTTCGGAGCGGTCACCGGCACGTCACCTGCGCGCTGAGCGAGGGCGGAGGAGATCGCCGCCGCCTCGACGGCGTCGAACGCCGGCACGCCGAAGGCGTCGGCGAACACCGCGTCGATGTCTGCGGGCGAGACCTCTGCGTCCTTCATCGCCACCGACATCGCGCGCGCCAGCTGCCTGCCGTCGGGTGCCGGCTCGCCCCAATGGTGACCGTCGTGCGTGGCACCGTAGCCGGCGAGCTCGGCGTACACCTGCGGTGCGCCGCGTTGGCGCGCGCGATCTGTGCTCTCCACCAGCAGGATCGCGCCTCCCTCACCCGGGACATAGCCGTTGGCGGCCTTGTCGAACGGCCGGTAGGCGTCCACCGGATCGCCCGCCGTCGACAGGTAGCCGGTGCCCAGCTGACAGGTGAGCGCATAGGGGCCGATCGGCGCCTCGAGGCCCCCGCTGACCACGGTGTCGACGCCGCGCCTGATCGTACGGCGGGAGTGCTGAAGCGCCTCCAGCCCGCCCGCGCCTTCGGAGATCACCACGCCACACGGCCCTTTCAGCCCATGCTTGATCGAGATCTGCCCGGTGGTGGCGGCGTAGAACCAGGCGATCGACTGGTAGGCCCCGACGAACTTCGGCCCTTTGCTCCACAGCGCTTGGATCTCCTTCTGTCCGAACTCGTTGCCGCCCGATGAGCTGGCGGTGATCGCTCCGGTCGACCACTCGTCGAATTCTGCGGGGTCGAACTTCGCGTCCTCAAACGCCATCTGCGTCGCGGCCAGCGCCATGTGCGTCCAGCGATCGGTTTGCACCTGCATGCGACGCTCGATGAAGTCGCCCGCGTCGAAGTCCTCGACCTGACCCGCCAACTGCGTCGAGTACTTGGAGGGATCGAAGCGCGAGATCCTGGAGATCCCGCTCTTGCCCGCCCTGGTCGCTTCCCACCAGGAATCGTTGCCGATGCCATTGGGTGCCACGACGCCGACGCCGGTGATCACCGAACGCCGGTTTGAGTCGGGCGTCGTGGTGAACGTCACGCCGCTACCTCGCGGAGCTCCTCCGGCAGCGACAGGATCATCGCCGACTGAAAGCCGCCGAAGCCGCTACCCGTCGAGAGAACGGTGTTGATCGGCTTGCGACGGGCGACATTGGGCGTGTAGTCGAGGTCGCATTCCGGATCCGGGTTCTCCCAGTTGGCGGTCGGCGGCACGACTCCGCGGTCGATCGCCAGCGCACAGGCCGCCATCTCCACCGACCCGATCGCACCCAGCGAATGGCCGACCATCGACTTGATCGAGCTGACCGGTACCTGGTAGGCGTGCTCGCCGAGCGTCTTCTTATAGGCGTTGGTCTCGTGGCGGTCGTTCTGCTTCGTACCCGAGCCGTGGGCGTTGATGTAGTCAATGTCCTCGGGCTTGACCTCGGCCTGGCGCATGGCGTCGAGAATGGCCTCGGTCATGGCGAACGCCTCCGGGCGCAGGCCGGTCATGTGGTAGGCGTTGCCGCGCGTGCCGTAGCCGACAACCTCGGCGTAGATGTGCGCGCCGCGCGCTCGTGCGGCTTCGAACTCCTCAAGGATCAGGATCCCGCAGCCCTCCCCCATCACGAACCCGTCACGGTCGCGGTCAAATGGCCGCGAAGCGTGAGCGGCGTCGTCGTTTCGCTGCGACGTGGCCTTGATGGGGTCGAAGCAGGCCATCGAGATCGGGGAGATCGGCGACTCCGAGGCGCCCGAGATGACGATCTCGGCCTCGCCGTCCTGGATCATCTGGTGGCCGTAGCCGATGGCATCGATCCCCGATGTGCAGCCGGTCGAGATCACGACCGCCGGCCCGTGAACTGCGAACTTGAGCGCGATTTCGCTCGCCAGAGAACTCGGAATCAGACCCTGGTAGAGGAACGGCGGCGCGTAGTCGGGGTCGACCAGCCAATCCTTGCCGTGATTGGACACCGCCGCGTATCCGTCTTCCAGGATTACGGTGCCGCCCACCGCTGAGCCCAGGCTTATCCCCACGCGCTCGGTATCAACCTCCTCCAGCTGCAGGCCGGAGTCGCTCGTGGCCTCGAGCGCCGCCGCCGTGGCGAACTGGATGTAGCGATCCTGGCGGCGCTTCTCGTGCTCCTCCAGTCCGGCTGCGAGCGGGTCGAAGTCGGCCTCGGCGGCGATCTGCGAGCGGAATCCGCTGGGGTCGAAGTGGCTGATCTTCCGGGTCGCGGTACGGCCCGAGGTGATCTGATCCCAGAAGCTCTCGCGGGTCACCCCACCGGGCGCGACCACACCGATGCCGGTGATCGCTGTCCGTCTCACCTGGCCCCCGTTGTCCCCGTTAGTGCCGCCGCGCCGCGCGCACTACTCGGTGTCCACGTGGCCCATATCCGGGCGCGGAGCGAGAGGGCAGAGGTGAAAGACGATGAACGCCTCCTGCTGCCCGTTGTTCACCAGCCGGTGCCTGACATTGATCGGGATCATCAGCCCCTGCCGGGCACTGACTTCGTGTGACTGGCCGTCGAGCTGGGCGTCCAGCGACCCGCTCACGACGTAGATGAACTCCTCTGAGTAGGGGTGGTAGTGCTCGCTGATGCGCTCCCCGGGGCCAATCGTGGCCGCCCCCATGAAGCCCGTCGTAGATCCCACCGTCTTCGGGCTCAGCAGCGTACGTACGTCGCCACCGCGCCTGGTGTCGGCGGGTATGTCGTCAAGCGCCCGAACCTGTGGCTCGGCGGCCGACGCTTGCACAGAGTCTGGAGTCATTGTTGCCCCCCTGGTTGTTCCCCGGGCGCCGCGAGCATATATGACGCCCCCGGTCCCGTCAAACCTGTCAAACCCTCCGCGATCAGCGACAATCAGCGCACCGTGGACGGGCTCTCAGTAAGCCGAGACGAGACCTCGGCCACGATCGCCGCGATCGTCGAGGAGGTCGATGTAGAGCCGCTGGCCAACCGCGAGGTGACCTCGCCGGACGGCATGGTGACGATCGTCTTCACCGATGTTGAGCGCTCCACGGAGACGCTCGAGCGCCTCGGAGAGGATCGCTGGTTCGAGCTCATGATGAACCACAACGACATCGTGCGCACAACCGTCTCCGGCCACGGCGGCACCGTGATCAAGTCTCAAGGCGACGGGTTCATGATGACCTTCGTCAGCGCCGCGGCCGCGCTGGAGTGCTCGATTGCGCTACAGCGGGCCTTCGCCCGGCACAACGAACTGAATCCCGACCAGCGCCTGCCGGTGCGGATCGGCTTGCACACTGGCAACATCTTCCAGCTCGCGGACGATGTGCTGGGCAAGGCGGTGGTCATGGCCGCTCGCATCACCGGGAAGGCCCGCGGCGGGGAGATCCTCGTCTCCTCCGCGTCGAGGGAGTACACGGTCCGCCTCGGACGCTGGCAATACGACGCGCGGGGAGAGCTGCCTCTGAAGGGTTTGGTCCAGCCAGAGCCCGTCTACTCGCTCGACTGGGGATAAGCCGCCGCGGCCGTCGTAGCCGCGGTCATGTCCTCGCGGAACTGACGACCGAGCAGCAGCCCCCACAGTCGCGACAGCGGCCCCCGCAGCACCGCGCGTTCGGTGGTGAGCGACCCGCCATCCGGCGTGGGCGACAGCTCGTGCTCGATCCGTAGCTCGGCCCCCGGCAAGCCAGAGACCGTGGTAAAGCCCTGTTCGGGCCGCACGTCGCGCAGCGTCACAGTGCTCTCGCGTCCACGGTGGGTCTTGAGCCTGATCGCCGTTCCGTCGGCGAAAGCACCCTCAATTACCGCCTCCACGATCGTCGGATTCCATTCGGCCCAGCGGTTCGGATCGGACAGGAGCCTCCACAGCGCGCCGAGCCCGGTGTCGCTGGGTGCGGTGTTCTCAACGCTCCACATCGCTTCGGATCTGACCTTAGTCGAGCCCGGGCGCTCGGCGGTCAGAACTCATATCGCATGTCCTTGCGGTGCTGGCTGAACACCGGCCCCGGCAGCAGCCGCTTGACGAACGCGTCGCGGGCCCGGCAGGCCAGCGGGTGCCGCCACCGGTACACGCTGCCGATCATCCGCGCTCTCAGCGTGTAGGAGGCCACGCGCCGGATGCGCCGCCGTTCGTAGCTGCGCAGCCGCCCAGCCGGGTCGCCGCTCGTCGTTAGCTGGTTGGTGAGGATCAGCGCATCCTCGATCGCCTGGCAGGCGCCTTGGCCCAGGTTGATGGTGAGCGGATGGGCTGCGTCACCGAGCAGCGTGACTCGCCCCGATCCCCATCGCCAGAGTGGGTTGCGGTCGACGATCGGGCGGCGGAAGAGGTCTGACTCCTCTGAGTCTCCGATCAGCCGCTCGACGGGTTCGGGCCAGCCGCGCAAGCGCGCGAGCAACTTGTCTCTCTCGCCAGGCATGTCCGGACCAGCGGCCTGGGCGACCTCTGACTCCTCGGCATTGGCGATGCAGGCCCAATAGATGCGACCGCCGTCCACCGGGAAGTAGACGAAGCGCGCGCCTGGCCCGTCGATCTCGCGCCACACTGGCTCGTCGCTCACCTCAATGGCGGTGGCAAACCACACGCCGTACCCGGCGTAACGCGGCTGGGGGAGGCCATGAAGCTGAGCGCGAATCAGCGAGCTGAGACCGTCGGCTCCGATCAAGACGTCGCCGCGCTCGGCGCTGCCATCCGTGAGCTGCACCGTGACACCGGTGGGATCTTCGCGGAACCCGGTACAGCCCACGCCGAGACGCAAGTGCTCCTCACCGTAGGCGTCGGCCAGCACCCGCTGGAGCTTCAACCTCCTGACGCAGACGGTCGGGCGACCGACGTCGCGCGTGACTTCGGCCACCGGCCAAGTGGCGAGCAGCTGACCATCGCGCGCCGTGCGCCACTCTGCACGCTCGATCGCAGTTCCGATTGCACCGACCGCTTCGTCCAGCCCGAGCCGGGCGAGCGCCCGCATGGCGTTGTTCCACAGCGTCATGCCGCCCCCGAACGCAAGCTCGCCCGCATCGTGACGCTTTTCGCAGACGATCACATCGATGCCCGCGCGGCGCAGGCCGATGGCGGCGCACAGACCGCCAATGCCGGAACCGACGATGATCACCCGTCCAGTACCCCCTGCGCCATCCGCGGCGGGCCTCGCCCCGAAGCCAGCAAGCATGCGCCCTTATATCATCTGCAACGCGCGATCGCTCGGTTGCGGTCGAGAATGGGGGCTAGTTTGAGCGACGGGGTTGCGACCGCTTCGGGGCAGCGTCCCGCTGATAACGCGGGCGAGACCTCGCTGCTCTCGACGCGGCGAGGCATTTTGCTGCTGGGACTCCTTTGCGCGGTCCAGTTCCTGGACCTGCTGGACGCCTCGATCGTCAACATCGCCCTGCCGTCCATCCGACGCGATCTTCACTTCTCACAGCAGAGTCTGCAGTGGGTGCTCAGCGGCTATGTGCTGAGCTACGGTGGGTTCCTCCTGCTCGGTGGACGTGCGGCAGATGTACTGGGCAGGCGTCGGATCCTGATCGCGGGCACCAGCCTGTTTGCCTTGTGCTCGCTTGCGGGTGGGCTTGCAACGAGCAGCGGCATGCTCGTTGGGGCGCGGATCGCCCAGGGCATCGGCGCGGCGCTCATGACTCCGGCCGCGCTGTCGACCCTCACAACTCTTTTCGCCGAGGGTTCGGACCGCCTCCGGGCGATCGGAGCCTGGGGCGCGATCGCTGGGATCGCTTCGGCAGCCGGCGTCTTTCTTGGCGGTCTGCTCTCCGGGGGACCTGGCTGGCGCTGGGTGCTTCTAGTCAACCCGCCGATCTGCGTTCTCGTAGTTCTGGGGACGCTGTACTTGATCGCGCCCGAGCGGGGTAGCCGCCCGGTTGCCAACTTTGACTCGCTCGGCGCACTGCTTGTTACCGGAGGAATGCTGCTGCTCGTCTATGCGCTGGTGAAGGTGCCTGATCAAGGCTGGGGTAGCAGCCACACGATCGTCGAGCTGACAGTCGCCGCGGCGTTGCTCTTGAGCTTTGTGGTCAACGAGCGTCGCCAGCGCAATCCGCTGTTCCCGTTCTCGATCTTTCGGATCGAGGGACTGGCGGCGGCGGATGCCACGCAGTTGATCGCGTTTGCGGGCTTCTACTCGGTGTTCTTCTTCATCACCTTGTATATGCAGAACGTGCTCGGCTATTCGCCCCTAGCCGCCGGCGCGGCGTACCTCCCAGTTACCGCTGGGATTGGCATCGCCGCGGCCGCGTCTTCGCTGGTTTTGTCGCGCATTGGAACGAGGCCGGTGATCGTCGCCGGTGCGCTGGTGGGGGCGCTGGGGATCTACTACCTCTCGCGAATTCCCGTCCGCGGCTCGTATGTCTCCGACCTGCTCCCAGGGTTGGTGATCATGTCGCTCGGTCTCGGCGCCGTGTTCGTGGCGGTGACAACTGCCGCTAATGCTGGCGTCGCCCCTGACCAGGCCGGATTTGCGGCAAGCCTCATCAACACCTCCCTTCAGCTCGGCGCCGCCCTCGGGCTGGCCATCCTCTCGGTGATCGCGACCGCCAAGACCAACGATCTCCTGCGCGCAGGTCACCCGGACCGCCTGGGCGCGTTGACATCGGGATACCGCGATGCGCTGCTGGCCGCCGCTATTTTCGTGCTGGGAGCTGCCGTGATCGCCTTGCGCGCCAGGAATTCCCGCGGAGAACCATCGGCATCCCCCAAATAGAGCAGACGTGGCGCAGAACCTTTACATCACGGGGATGGAGCCGGGCAGCGGCAAGTCGGTCGTGGCCCTGGGGGTCATGGAGACGCTGGCGGCCAGAGCTAAAGCCGCCGGGTTCTTCCGGCCGATCGTCCTCTCGGGCGAGCGGCCGGACCCGCAGATCGAACTGATCCAAAAGCGCTATGGGCTGCGGAGCTCGTATCAGCAGATGCACGCGCTATCCGCCGACGAGGCGCACGCGCTGATCGCCGCCGGCAGGCACGCGGAGCTTCAGGAGCGCGTGTTCGACGCCTACAAGCGACTCGAGGCGGAATTCGACGTGATCGTCTGCGAGGGAACCGACTTCCAAGGCGCGCTCCCGGCGCTCGACTTCGAGCTGAACGCAGAGCTCGCGAACGCGTTGGCGTGTCCCGTGCTCGTCGTGCTCAAGGGCTCGTCGGTGGGCGCGATCGCCTCCTCGGTGCGGGTGGCGCGGGCATCGCTTACCCACCGCGGCTGCCGCTTGTTCGGCGTGGTCGTAAACCGCGTTCCCACCGGGCTGTTCGCCGACATCCGCGCCCACTCGGTGACCTACGACCGCGATGAGCCGATGTACGTCCTCTCGGAGACGCCCGCGCTGGACTATCCCACCATGGCCCAGGTCGCCGCCGAGCTCCGGGCAGACGTCCTGACGGGCGAGGATCGACGGCTTCAGCGGGAGGTGCGCGAGGTTCGCATCGCAGCGATGACCGTCGAGCACTTCGTCGAGGACCTCGTCGAGGGCACGCTCGTGCTTGTCCCCGGCGACCGGGGCGACATCGTCCTGGCCAGCCTGGCGAGCGGGCTGTTCCCCTCGCTGCCGGCGGCGGCGGGCCTCGTGCTGACGGCGGGCTACACGCCTGCGCCGGCGATCGCCTCGCTGCTGGGTGACGCTCCGTTTGCCGTGCTCCGGGTCCCGATGCGCACCTATGCCGCAGCCACCGCCATCCACGGCATCAGGCCCACGATCACGATCGACGACGAGCCGAAGATCGCCACCGCGCTGGGCGTCTTCGAGGCGGGCTTCGACCCGCGCGAGCTGGCGGAGCGGATCGCGCTGCCACAGCCCGCCACCAGGACGCCGATGATGTTCCAGTACGAGCTACTCGAGCGGGCCAAGGCCAGGCGGCGGCGGATCGTGCTCCCCGAGGGCCACGACGAGCGCGTGCTGCGCGCCGCCGACATCCTGCTGCGACGCGAGGTAGTCGACTTGACGATCCTCGGGCGACCCGACGAGGTCCGCGCCGACGCCTCCGCGCTTGGACTGAGCTTGGAGCGCGCGGTAATCACAGACCCGGAGACCGCTTCCGAGCGCGCCACCTACGCCGCCGCCTACCACGAGCTCCGAAAGCACAAGGGGATGACCGCGGAGCTGGCGCTCGACGCGCTCGCCGAGGGCAGCTACTTCGCCACCGCCATGGTGCAGGCCGGCGCCGCCGACGGGATGGTCTCTGGCGCGGCACACACAACAGCGGACACGATCCGCCCCGCGTTCGAGATCATCCGCCCCAGCCCCGGGGTGTCCGTCGTCTCGAGCGTGTTCTTCATGTGCCTCGCCGACCGCGTGCTGGTCTACGGCGACTGCGCCGTCAACCCCCGACCCAACCCGCAGCAGCTGGCGGACATCGCCATCAGCTCGGCGCACACCGCCGAGGCGTTCGGAATCGAGCCCCGGATCGCGATGCTCTCCTACTCCACGGGTGAGTCCGGGCGCGGCGAGCAGGTCGATGCGGTCCGCGAGGCCACAGCGCTCGTGCGCGAGCGCGCGCCCGAGCTGATGGTGGAGGGGCCGATCCAGTACGACGCCGCGGTCGACGCGCACGTGGCCGAGCTCAAGCTGCCGGAAAGCGAGGTCGCCGGACGGGCGACGGTGTTCATCTTCCCCGACCTCGACACGGGCAACGTGGCCTACAAGGCCGTCCAGCGCTCGGCCGCCGCGATGGCCATCGGACCCGTGCTCCAGGGCCTGCGCAAGCCGGTCAACGACCTCTCGCGCGGCTGCACCGTGGCCGACATCGTCAACACCGTCGCGATCACTGCAATACAGGCCGGGCAGCCGGCGCCCGAGGCGCCGGCGCCCGGCCCGTTTATCAACTGAGGCCCCTGACGCCGTCGAGCTCCGGCTCGCCGGCCAGCCCGCGGAGCTCGAGCTGCTCCTCGGCGCGGATGATGTGCACCACGGCGTTGATCAGAGCCAGGTGCGTAAAGGCCTGGGGGAAGTTCCCCAGATGGCGGCCGGTGCGGGCGTCGAGCTCCTCGGCGTAGAGCGCCAGCGGGCTGGCGAATGACAGCAGCCGCTCGCACAGCGCCCGGGCTCGTCCCAGCTCGCCGATCTCCACCAGCGCCGAGACCAGCCAGAACGAGCAGATCGTGAACGTGCCCTCGTCGCTGGCGAAGCCGTCGTCGGTGTCGCCCACGCGGTAGCGCAGGACGAGTCCGTTCTCGGTCAGCTCGTCGGCGATCGCCAGCACAGTGGCCCGGATGCGCTCGTCCCCGGGCGGCAGGAAGCGAACCAGCGGCATCAGCAGCACCGAGGCGTCGAGCGCGCTGGCGCCGTAGGCCTGCACGAACACCCCGCGGCTGTCAAGCGCGTTGGCGCAGATGTCGGCGTGGATCTCCTCAGCCGCCTCCCGCCAGCGGGCCGCGGTCGCAGAGTCGGCGCGAATGTGTGCCAGCCGAGCGCCGCGGTCGACCGCCACCCAGCACATCAGCTTCGAGGAGGTGAAGTGCTGCGGCTCGCCGCGCACCTCCCAGATGCCGCGGTCCGGCTCGCGCCAGTGGTCGAGCGCGGCCTGTACCTGGCGCTTGATGATCGGCCACAGCCGGTCGGGCAGCTGGTCACGCGAGCGGGTGTGCAGGTAGATCGAGTCGAGCGCCGCGCCCCACACGTCGTGCTGATCCTGCTTGAAGGCGCCGTTGCCGATCCGCACGGGGCGGGACTGGTCGTAGCCCGAGAGGTGATCGAGTTCCTGCTCCTCCAGCCGGCTCTCGCCGCTAACGCCGTACATGATCTGGAGGTGACCCTCCTCGGCTTCCGCCACGTCCATGATGAAGTAGAAGAAGTCGTTCGCCTCCTCGTCGAAGCCGAGCGTGTACAGCGCCCAGAGCATGAACGTGGAGTCGCGGATCCAGCTGTAACGATAGTCCCAATTGCGGTCGCCGCCGGGCGTCTCGGGCAGCGACGTCGTCGAGGCCGCAACCATCGCCCCCGACGGGGCATAGGTCAGTCCCTTGAGCGTGAGCGCGCTCCGCTGCAGGTGGGTGCGCCACGGGTGGTCCGGGAAATTGCCGTGCTTGAGCCACTCCTGCCAGAAGCGACTGGTCCGCTGCAGCCACGCCAAGGCCTCCTCGTGGCTCGTCGGCATCGGGTTGGCGGACCACCCGAGCGCGACGAACGCCACTTCCCCCTCGTGCAGTGTCGTCCGGGCGCGCGCTCTGGGACCCTCGAAACCGAGCCGCAGGTCGGTGGCCAGCCGCAGCTGCAGGTCGATCCCCTCCGAGCGGGCGATGGCCTCGTTGTATCCGGAGCCGCCGTACTCCCACTCGGCGGCCAGGCCGCCGTAGTCGAACGCGGGCTCGCAGTCGAGCTTGATCTCGGCCGAGCCCTGGACGCACTGGATCAGGCGCAGCATGACGTGGTCCGCGTCGTGGTCGGTGGGCGAGCGTCGGTGGCTGCGCGAGCGCTCGTTCTGGTGGCGCCAGGGACCGATGCCGAGCGCGTCGCGGACGATCAGCCACCCCATGCGCGTCTCCCAGGTGGTCTCGAGCAGCATCGTCCCCGGGCGGTAGCGGCGCGCCGCCGGGACGTTCACGTCGGCCGGGCCCACCCGGAAGCTGCCCGCGTCGCGGTCGAGCAGCGACCCGAACACGCTCGGCGAATCCATCCGCGGCAGGCACAGCCACTCCACGTTGCCGTTGGGCGCCACCAGTGCGGTCGTCTCGCAATCGGAGAGAAACGCGTAGTCGCCGATCTTCGGAAACGGGCTCACACGCAAGCCGTGATCGTTCCAGCTCGCGGAAGCGAAATCGGGCGTGCCCAGCCCGAATCCTGGTTCGGATGCCCCCTTCATCGCCGCGTTTGATTCTGCTCTGCGCACAGATCACTGTCAAGCTATGCTCGCCCGAATGCCTGGGGAGGCAGACTGGAACCGGAACCGCAGCTCAGCTCGATTGATGTGATCGCCTCGGCGCTCGAGCCGGTAATCCCGGCCGTCGAGCGCGTCAGCTCCCCCGATGGCGCGGTGACGTTGATGCTCTCGGATATCGCCGACGCCGACGCCGCCGAGTCGCGGCTGGGATCAGAGCGCTGGGAGCAGCTGCTGCGTGACCACCGCCTGCTGGTGGAGCGACTCGTCTCAGAGCACGGCGGTCAGATCGTGAAGTTTGAGCGCGACGGCTTCCTGGCGTCGTTCAACAGCGCCCACGGCGGTTTGCACGCGGCGGTCGAGCTACAGCGGGCGTTCGGGGGCGGAGACGCCGAAGGTCTGTCGATCCGCGCCGGTGTGCACTCCGGGTTCGTGATCGCCAACCCGGATCAGCTGCTGGGCCGCAACGTCGTCCTGACCGCCCGCATCGCCGGCTGGGCGAAGGGCGGGGAGATACTGGTCTCAGCGGCGCTCAAGCAGTACACCGAGAGCGACGCGAGCGTGATCTTCGAGCCACGCGGCGAGCAACACTTCAAGGGCCTGCTCGGCGAGCACGAGCTGTACTGCGTTCGCTGGAGCTGACGCTCGCCGTCCTAGCAGCCGGCAGCTAACCGCCGACCGAGATGCCGGCGGCCTCGGCCAGCATGTGGGCATAGGCCACGGTGCTGGCCGGTCGCTCGGCGGGATCCTTCAGCAGTGCGCGCTTGAGGGCCTCGTTCAGCTCCGGCGGGAGGCCCGCACGGCCCGTGTCGGGCGGGTCCTGATTGAGATGCGCCCACAGGATGGCGATCGCCTGGCGATCGGCGAACGGTGAGTGGCCGGCGAGGCATTCGTAGGCCACGCAGCCCAGCGAGTATGTGTCGCTGGCGGGCGTCACCGTCTCGCCGCGGATTTGCTCCGGCGCCATGTACTGCAGCGAGCCGAGCGTCTCTCCGGTGCCGGTGAGCAGCGTGCCGTCTGCGTCCTTGGCCAGCCCGAAATCGGTGATGTACGCATCGCCCGCTTGGTCCAGGAGGATGTTGGCGGGCTTGACGTCGCGATGGATCATGCCCGCGTCATGCAGGCTGTGAAGTCCTTCCGCGACCTGCAGGCACATCCGGATCGTGGCCTTCACGTCGAGCCAGACCTCCCGGGCCAGCTTGTCCTGAAGCGACCCCCCCTCGAGGAAGCGCGCCGCGAGGTACGGCATTCCGCTCGCCTCGCCCACGTCGAGCAACTCGACGACCCGCGGATGGCGAATGGAGCGGGCGATCCATGCCTCCCGCGCAAAGCGTCGCCTGAAGGTCTCGTTGCGGGCGAACTCCGGCTTTATCACCTTCATCGCCACCACCCTGCCGCGCGGAGAGGTTGCCCGGTACACGGCCGCCATCGCGCCGACGCCGACAAGCGATTCGATCCTGTAGCCGTCGATGTTGGCGCCGAGCAGATCCTCTGATCTACGGGCAGTCGCCATATGATCCATCCGGGCCCCCAAACACGCCGTTCGCTCCTTGCCTCCCTGTCCCGTTGCCGGGCGAACGCTAGATGAGCTTCCGGCAGAAACATAGGACAAATGTGAGGATTTGTCCAACGCCGTGCCGCGTTACAACCTCGGCCCGGGCGCTACGCACCACCGCTTGCGAGCAACGCTGTGAGAAACAGCGCCAGCAGGTGAAACGACTGGTCGACGGCCGCCGCGAGGCCGGGATTGACGGCCAGGTCAGCCTTCTTCACAGCGCGCGCATACGAGACCAGCAGCCGTCCGTCGTCCTGGACGAGGTGAGGGATGAAGATGAGCGCGGCGAGGCCGAACACAGCGGCGCCGTCGCTGTGCCACAACCAGATGAACGCCGGAATGAAGCACAGCGTGTAGACGGTGACGTGCGAGAACAGCGCCAGACGCATCTTCGATGTGCCCGTCAGGCCGCCGTGCTTGTTGAGCGCCTGCCACTCGGTTTGAAGGAGATAGTCGCCGACAAGGTGCGAGATGAGGAATACGACGAAGATTTCGTCCCAGGGCATCAGCCCGGGAGTCCCGCGGCTGCCCGCAGCGAGCGCGCGTACTCCCCGGCGCTCTCAGGGCGCTTCGCGGCGTCCTTCTCGAGCGCCTGCAAGAGCGCGCCGCCGAACTCGGGCGAGAGCTCGCGGCGAACGGCATGCGGATCCGGCGGCTCGTCCTGCAAGTGCGCCCACAGCACGCGCATGCCCTGCATATGCGCGAACGGGGGCTGTCCGCAGATGCACTCATACATCACGCAACCCAGGGCGTAGATGTCGCTGGCGGCGCTGACGGCCTCCCCCCGAATCTGCTCCGGGGACATGTAGTCCATCGAGCCGAGCGCCTGCCCGGGCAGCGTAAGCAGGCTGCCCTGGGTGTCCTTGGCCAGGCCAAAGTCGGTGATGTGGGCCGTCCCCTGCCCGTCGAGCAGGATGTTGCCCGGCTTGACATCACGATGCACGATGCCGGCTGCCCACAGGGCCTCGAGCCCGCCGGCCACGTCGGTGGCGATGCTTGTCGCGGTCGGGAGATCAAGCACATTGTCCTGCTTGAGCCTGGCATCGAGCGACTCGCCCTCGATGAACCGCTGTGCCATGTACGGCAGCCCGTTCGCGTCGCCGGTGTCCAGCACCGGGACGACATTGGGGTGCTTGACGGTCTGGGCGATCTTCGCCTCGCGGGAGAACCTGCGCCTGAATCTCTCGTCGCGGGCGAAGTCCTCCTTGATGAGCTTCAGCGCAACGCGGGTGCCATCGAGGTCCATCGCCTTGTAGACCTTGCCCATGCCGCCCTCGCCGAGCACGGCTTCGACCCTGTATTGCCGGATGCGCGATCCGACGACGGCATCATCCGGGAGGCTGTCATTCATGTCGTGATGCGCCCCATCGCGCGAGCGCAGCGACAATACTGCCAGCTTTATTGGTGCGCAAGCTGAGCACCGGCACGCCCGGCGCCGCTCTCAAACCCCAGCTCAGCCGGGGCTGTCCGGGGAGCCGGTCATCCCCAGGCTGGTGTAGGTCATCGGCGCCACCTCAAATGACTTCACCGTCAGGCTCGCGAAGAGCTTCGCCGGCTCGATGTCGTCCTGGTGGTAGGCACGACCGTCACGGCGATCAAGCAGCGACAGCGCGCCGATCGGGCGCTCGCCCCGAACCAGCGGTACGACGAGCATCGTGTGCGGCACATAGCCCGTCCCCGCCGCGATCGTGGCCGCAAAGCGCGGGTCGCCTCGGCAGTCGGGGACCGCCTCGGGGGTCCCGGTGGCGACGACGCCGCCGGCGATGCCTCTGCGCGGAGGCAGTCTGACGCCGACGATCTCCCGTGCCCCGGCGCCCCACGCCGCCTGATAGACGAGCTCGCCCGTGACCTCGTCGACCAGGCAGATTGACGCCGCCGAGGCACCGAACACGCCGGCCGCGGTGTGCACGATCGCCTCGAGCAGGGAGCGCGACGCGTCGGGATCGTCGATCGACACCGCCAGCGAGACGCCCGTCTCGGTACGTAGTGGCGCGCCCAGCGCCCTGGCGAACGCGGCCACCGACGCCACCCGCCGCTCGGGGATCAGCTCCAGACCGGCGCCCAGCGTGCGCTCGAGCTCCGGCGTCACGTCCGGGATCAGCTCGGAGAGCTTGGTCGGGTCGGCATAGACCGGCGCCCGGCCCGCGATCAGCGTCCACAGCGTCGCCGCCGCGCCGAACACGTCCGTCCGCGGAGACACCCTTCCCCCGGCGAACACCTCGGGCGCCATGAACCGGGGCGTGCCGATGCCCACGGTTCCCTCCTCCTCCCCCTCCGACCCGAGCACCCGGGCGATGCCGAAGTCGACCAGCATCACGCCCTGCTCGGAGACGATCAGGTTCTGGGGCTTGACGTCCCGGTGGACGATCTGCTGATCGTGCACGTACTGGAGCGCCTCACAGGCCTGACGGACGAAGCTAATCGATTGCTCCACGGGCAGTCCCGGCGAGCCGCGCTGCTTGATCAGCACGCCGAGGTCGATGCCCCGGACGAGCTCCATCACCACGTACTGGCCGGTCTGCTCGGCGAAGTGGTCGACGACCTTCACCACGCGCGGATGCTCGAGGCTCGCCAGCAGCCGCGCCTCGGCCTCGAACCGCTGATCGTGCAGCGGGTTCGTCGACTGCTTGAGCGCCACTTCCCCACCGGTGTCCGTGTCGGCGGCCCGGTAGACCGCGCCCATCGCCCCGGAGGAGATCGGCTCGAGCACCTTGTAGCGGCCCTTCAGCGAGCGACCGAGGATCTGCGAGGCGCTTCTGTACGTAGCCATCGCGTGCGAGCCTAGCGCGGTCCCAGGCCCCGGGCTGCACGTTTGGCGCGCGTGATCGCGGGCCCATCTAGCCGTCCGAGGCACCACCTACAGTGCGCGCCATGCCGCCGCTTATCACCCCCGCTGAGGCGCTGGCGCTCGGGGAGCTGGAGGATCCGGCGGCGATCGAGGCCCTCGTCGAGCGGGCCTGGAACGTGCGGCGCGAGCGATTTGCGGACGCCACCGACATGTGCTCGCTGGTCAACGCCAAGTCGGGCGGCTGCGCCGAGGACTGTGGCTTCTGCGCCCAGTCGCGCTACGCGGAGGCGGACACGCCGATGCACGCGATGATGGAGCCCGAGCAGATCTTGGAGCACGCGCGGGCCGCCGAGGCCGCCGGCGCCCACCGCTTCTGCATGGTCACCCAGGGCCAGGGCCTCTCGCGCCGGGACTTCGAGAAGGTGCTGGCGGGGGCCCGGCTGGTCGCCGGCCACACCAACCTCAAGCGCTGCGTGTCGATCGGCCATATGTCGCCAGAGCGGGCCAAAGCACTGAAGGAAGCCGGCATCCAGCGGGTCCATCACAACGTGGAGACCGCCAGGTCCTACTACCCCGAGGTATCGAGCACGGTGCGCTACGAAGGTCGGTTGCGCACGATCGGGGCGGCCAGGGATGCCGGCCTCGAGACGTGCGTGGGAGGCATCCTCAACCTCGGCGAGAGCCGCGAGCAGCGTGTGGAGATGGCCTTCCAGCTTGCCGAGATCGACCCCACCAGCGTCCCGATCAACCTGCTGAACCCTCGCCCGGGGACGAAGTTCGGCGAGCGCGAGCTGATCGACCCCTGGGAGGCGGTCAAGTGGATCGCGATCTTCCGCCTCATCCTTCCGGATGCCCTCTTCAGGCTCTGTGGCGGGCGGACCGAGAACCTCGGCGAGCTGCAATCGCAGGCCATCAAGGCCGGCCTGAACGGCGTGATGATGGGCAACTTCCTGACCACGCTCGGCAACGCTCCCGAGGAGGACCGGGCGATGTTCGAAGAGCTGGGGCTAAATGTCGCGCGCCAGCCCGACAACGGCTCCAACCCCCGGCCCGACAATCGCGAGGGCTGGCTCGACGGCCAGACGCCGGACGTCGTGGCGGAGGCGCTCGGCGACCCGGAGGAACCTCTCGAGGAGGCACAACCTGACCCCGCCGGCTTGGATGTCCGCCTCTGGGATCCGTCGACGCAGCTGCGGTTCTCGCCGAAGCGGCTGGTGCCCCCGCGACCGGATGGCGCACCCAACACGCGCCCCCGCTCAGCAGAGCGGAAGGGCCGCGCCGCGTGATCGAGCTCGCCGCCCGGCTCGAGGAGCTGAAGGCCCTCGGGCTGCGGCGGCGCACGCGACTGATCTCGGGCCCCCAGGGGCCTCACGTCCTGCTCGACGGCAAGCCCACGCTGCTCCTGTGCTCGAACAACTACCTGGGCCTCGCCGACCACCCGCGCGTGCGGGAGGCGGCGGCAGAGGCGGCCACGCGCTGGGGGGTGAGCGCGGGTGCCTCGCGCCTGGTCTCGGGGACGATGACCATCCACCGCCGGCTCGAGGAGCGACTGGCGGAGTTCAAGGGCCGCCAGACTGCGCTGCTGTTCGGCTCGGGCTATCTGGCGAACACCGGTGTGATCGCCGCGCTGGCGCGCCCCGGGGACGTCGTCTTCTCGGACGAGCTCAACCATGCCTCGATCATCGACGGCTGCCGGCTGTCCCGCGCGGAGACGTTCGTCTACCACCACCGCGACGTGGAGCACCTGGCGTGGGGCATCGCCCGGGCCGAGGGCCGCGGCGCGCTGATCGTCACCGACAGCGTGTTCTCCATGGACGGCGATATCGCGCCGCTACAGGCGCTGGTGGACCTGGCTCAGCGCCACCGGCTCCGCACGCTGGTCGATGAGGCCCACGGCACAGGCACACTCGGACCGGGCGGACGCGGTGCGCTGGCGGACGCGGGCCTCGAGGACCAGGTCGACGTGATCGTCGGCACGCTGGGCAAGGCACTCGGGTCCTATGGGGCCTTTGTGGCTTGCGAGAAGGAGATGGGGCACTACCTCCTCAACGCGGCGCGGACATTCATCTTCTCCACCGCTCCGCCGCCGCCGGCCGCGGCTGGGGCTCTGGCGGCGCTCGAACTGCTTCAGGAGCGACCCCGTCGCGTGCGCAAGCTGCAGTCGAATGCCGCCGTGCTGCGCTCGGAGCTGACGCGTCAAGGGTTCGATTTGCGGGGGTCCGACACGCACATCATGCCCCTGGTAGTCGGCGATCCCCAGCTGGCCGTGTCGATCTGTGAGACGGCTCTGGCCCGTGGCATCTTCGCCCAGGCGATCCGGCCACCGACGGTGCCGCCGATGACCTCTCGCCTCCGTCTGGCCGTCATGGCCTCGCACCGAGAGGACGAGCTGCGAGTCGCGGCCCGCACGCTGTCGGAGTCCGCCCGCGCCGCGGGCTTCGACCCCCGCCAGCCGCTGCCGACGGCTACCGACGAAGACTACGAGTACGTCGGCGACCACGAGACGTTCGACGACTCCGAGGAGCTCGATGGTCTCGGCGAGTTCGACCGCTTCGATGAGGTCGACGCCGCCGAGGAGGTCGACGTTGACCGGGACGAGGCCTACACGGCACGAAGCGTGTTCGACTTCGAGGACGAGCCCCCGATCGCCCGCGCCGCGTAGCGCGCCGGCTCGGCGCGGATCGCTAACCGCGCTTGCGCGGCCTGTTCGTCACCGGCACCGACACGGGCGTCGGCAAGACGGTGCTCGCCGCGGCGATCGTGGCCGCGCTGCGTGCGCGTGGCGTCTCCGTTGCAGCGCGCAAGCCCGTGATCACGGGGCTTGACGACTCGGCACCTGCCGACTGGCCCGCGGACCACGAGCTGCTCGCCCGGGCGTCGGGCGAGAGGGCGGACGACGTGGCGACGATCACGTACGGCCCGCCGGTGTCTCCGCATCTGGCGGCCGAGCTCGCCGGGCAGCCGATCTCCGCGGCGGCGCTGGCGGACGCCGTGCGCGATGCCGCGCGCCGCGCCGAGGCGACCGTCGTCGAGGGTGTGGGCGGATTGCTCGTTCCCCTTTCGCCGCCGGATGACGTGCGCTCTCTGGCCAGGACCTTGGGGCTCCCGCTGCTGATCGCCGCCCGCCCCGGCCTGGGGACGATCAACCACACACTGCTCACGCTCGAGGCGGCGCGCGCCGCGTCGTTGACCGTCGCCGCCGTCGTGCTGACCCCTTGGCCCCGGACCGCCGCGATGCTGGAGCGCTCAAACCGGGAGACGATCGCCCGCCTCGGGGATGTGGAGGTAGAGACTCTGCCGCAGGTGGTACGCGCCGAACCGAAGCTGCTGGCAAGCGCGGCGGGGGCGCTGCCGATCGACCGCTGGCTGGCGCTCGGCCGGTAACGTCAGCGCGGTGCGCCGGCCTCTTCACCTGATCGCTGTCCTCGCCGTGCCGCTCGCCGCGCTGGCTATATGGGCATCTCCGGCCAGTGCCGAGTCCACGTACAACCGGCTGCTGAACGTCTACGAGCAGACGGGCTCGATTCCACCCTGCAGCTTCTCGAGCGCCCAGCTCGACGGGGTCCTCAAGGGCGCCGACACCTACGCCGCCCAGTACTTCGCCGACTTCACCAACGCGATCAGTACGGCGCTCGCGGAGCGCGCGGGTGGCGCGTGCTCGCCGAGGCGGGGCGGCGCCGTGGGCGTGAACGCGGGCGACGTGCGCCTCGCCCTGCCCCACGTGCCCGCGGCCACCGGCGCCGGCGTGCCGCTGCCGATCGTGCTGTTGGCGATCATCGGCGCCGCCGCGCTGGTGCTGGCCGCCGCCGTGCTCGTGATACGCCTTACCGGCTGGGAGCCGGGGTGGGCGCCCGCCTGGCGGCACTCCTGGGACGAGGCGGAGTACCGGATCGCCGGCGGCTGGCTGGCGCTGGTCGATCGCCTGCGCCGCCGCGGGAGATCGCGGCGCCGCGCGTAGCGCGTCCGCGGTGCGTGGGGCGTGTGGGGCGTGTGGGGCGTGTGGGCGCGTCCGGCGTCCGTGCGCGCGGCGTGTGCGGCGCCCGGCGTGTGCGGCGCGTGGCGCAGGCCAGCGTGTGCGGTGCGTCGCCGGCGCCAGGGGGACCGGGGCGAGCTCCCCGTCCTGCCGAGACGAGGGGGGACGATTGATCCGCTAAATCGCCGTATAACGTGCCAAACCCTCGCCAGTCGAGGCCGGCTTGGCCACATAAGCGTCCCCACGACGCTTATGTGGCCAAAGCTCGCGGGTAGCGGTGGATTTGCTGCGTTTTCCGCCCCGGGGAGCGCATCCCGTGTCTCAGAGCCCGAAAGAGGGCAAGCATCCCGCACGGCCCCCGGCCCGACGGCCGACCGCCCCCGGCCCGACGGCCCCCGGCCCGACGGCCGACCGCCCCCGGAACCCGGGGCCGCCCCGCCCCCGGCCCGAACCCGGAGCCGCCCCGCCCCCGGCCCGCTCCCGGCAGCCGACGCTAGCCCCCCCGAACACTCGCCGCGCGGCTGTAGAGCACCGTGCCCGACGGGGAGCGCCACGCGATCCGTACCACGCCAGTGCCGGGCGGCTTGAGCTGCGCGGTGAAGACCGCGTTGTAGTTGTCGGTTGAGACAGTGCTCAGCGTGCGGTACGCGCCGGTGGCGCCGCGCCACTCGATCTGTGCCTGCTGTTTTGAGTTGTGCGGCGCGGGCCTCAGCATGCCCCACACGAGCAGCGAACCGCCCGCGCTGAACGTCGGCGAAGGGATCCAGATCGGTAGCTGGTAGGCGTCGAAGGACGGCTTGCGCGCTCCATTTGCAAACGCCAACCCGGTCTGAAACGTCGACCAGTAACCGATCGTCCCCGGCGGGAAGCTCGGGTTCGGCAAAGCGTCGTTGAGCAGGAACTGGGACATGGACCGTACGCGCGGATCCTGAGAGGCCATGTACTGCGCTTCGTCGATGTACTGCGCCTGACGCTGCAGACTCACGCCGCGGAAGGGGTTCGGGGGGTTGGTCTCATAGCCGTACTCGGTCAGGTAGATAGGGATCTTGCGGCTCACGCCATAGGCCGAGTAGATGCCGTCCAGAGCCTGCTCCAGCCGCGAGAGCTGGACCAGCGGCACGAACCCCGCGTCGGCCGGCGTCGAGGGATAGCCGACGCTGGGCGGCAGGAAGAACGAGTAGGGATGATGCGCAAAGCCGGTGGCGTCGAACAGGCCGGGATGCGCCGAGGCGAACGTCTTGGCGTCTCCCCCGCTCCCCCCGGGACAGCCCAGCGCCGCGGCTGCCGAGCCGGTGAGCGGCCGGTAGCCCGAGTCGACGCAGTAGAGCGCTCGCAGGAAGCCGAGCGGGTCGATGGGCTGCTCGCTGGGAACGGCACCACCGCCCCCTTCGGGCGCGAGCTCGCCCACGAGGATCGTGTCGCTGTGAACCGTGTGCCCCGTAGCGTCGAGCGCGTTCCAGGCCGCATCGACGTATCCCCGGTAGAGCACCGGGGAGAGCATCACCCGCGCGCCGCCGAGGACCCGCCACTGCGGCGATAGCCAGCCCGGCTGGTTCGGTTCGTTCCACACCGACCAGTAGCTGACGCGCGGCAGCGGGCCGGAGAGCGGTACTCCGAGAGCGCCCAGGACGCCCCGCTGCGCGGCGCTTGGCGAATAGGACCCGTCATAGCGCCGGCCGACCGCGGTGACGAACTGTCCGAACTCCGTCGCCGAGGGCTTGTAGACGTCGATGTAGTGGGCCTGTGGCGAGCGTCCACCCATCGCCCACAGCGGTCCGGCGGCGCTGACGTCGAAGTCGACCCCGATGCCACGGGCCCGCGCCAGCTCCGCCAGCCGGTCGTAGGGAGCAAACGCCGCCGGCGGATAGCTCGCCGGGTCAGAGGCGGCGAAGCCTGGAGGCGGGGTGGGAGAGTCGGGCACCGGCGCGATCGCGTGCCAAAGAACGGTGACCCTGATGCGGTCGACGCCGAGCGAGCGCAGCGTGTCAAGCGTTCGCTCCACGACCGGCGTGCCCGAGTAGAGGAGGTACTGATCGTCCTGGAAAATCGACTCCAGGCTGGTGGACACAGCGGCACTCTTGGCGCTGCCGCTACCGCTGCTACCGCCGCCGGATTCGACGGCGATGACGACCACGGCCGCGATCGCAACGAGCACCGCGGCGGCCGTTCCAAGGAATCGGCGACGTCTGGGCGCGGGGGCTGGCGGCGGCGGCACCGCGGGAAGGCTGCCAGACGACGCTGGCGGGGGCGGCACCGGCGCGCGTGGCGCGCGTGGCGGGGGCCAGGCCGGCGCGTGGCGGGCCGGGCGCGGCGCGCGTGGTGGCACCGACCCGCATGGCGCAAACGGCATGCAACGACCCGCGACGGAACCATTCCGACCGCACCGCGAGCTAGCGTCCTGACATGCGCAGTGTCTCCGAGCTGCAGGAGATCGATCGCCGCCACGTATGGCATCCGTTCACCCAGCAGCGCGGCTGGTGTCAGGAGGAGCCGCCGCTGGTGATCGACCACGCCGCGGGCACCAACCTCTACGACGCCGAGGGGAACGCGTACATCGACGGGGTTTCTTCGCTGTGGTGCAACGTCCACGGCCACCGGCATCCGGCGCTCGACGCCGCGGTCCGCGAGCAGCTCGACCGCGTCGCCCACTCGACCATGCTCGGCCTCTCGCACCAGCCGGCGATCGAGTTGGCCGAGCGGCTGGTCGCGGTGGCCCCACCGGGTCTGACGCGCGTCTTCTACTCAGAGAGCGGCTCGACCGCGGTGGAGATCGCGCTGAAGATGGCGTTCCAGTTCTGGGCACAGCGCGGACAAAACGAGCGCACGCGCTTCATCTGCCTAGAGCACGCCTACCACGGCGACACGCTGGGGGCAGTTTCCGTCGGCGGAATCGACCTCTTTCACTCCGTCTATGAGCCGCTGCTGTTCGACACGCTGCGGGCGAAGGCCGGAGATGCAGAGGACCTCGAGCGGCTGCTGGTGCGTCACGCGCAGACCGTCGCGGCGGTGATCGTGGAGCCACTCGTCCAGGGAGCCGCGGGCATGCTGATGCAGCCCGACGGTTATCTGCGCCGCGTACGCCAGTTGTGTGACGCCCACGACGTGCTGCTGATCTGCGACGAGGTGGCGACGGGCTTCGGCCGCACCGGCGAGATGTTCGCCTGCCAGCACGAGCAGGTCACACCGGACCTGATGTGCGTCGGCAAAGGACTGACAGGCGGCTATTTGCCGCTCGCCGCCACGCTGGGCAGCGAGCGCGTCTACGAAGCGTTCCTCGGCGAGTTCGAGGAGTTCAAGACCTTCTTTCACGGCCACACCTACACCGGCAATCCCCTGGCGGCCGCAGCGGCGCTGGCCACGCTCGAGACCTTCGAGTGCGAGGCCACGCTCGAGGCGCTGCAGCCAAAGATCGAGCTCTTGGAGCGACTGCTCTCACAGCGAGTGGCGGCGCTACCGGGCGTGGCCGAGGTACGCCAGCGGGGATTCATGGTCGGGATCGAGCTGATCGAGCAGCCCGTCTCCGACCGCATCGGTCACCGGGTGGCGCTCGCGGCCCGCCGGCGGGGAGCCCTGATCCGCCCGCTGGGCGACGTCGTGGTGCTGATGCCGCCGCTGACGATTTCCGAGGCCGACCTGCGGCGGCTCGTGGCGATCACCGCGGCGGCGATCGCCGAGGCCACCGCCGGGCGACTGCACCCGCGGGCCGTCGCGGCCTAGCGCCGCCCGAAAGCCCGAACGCCGAACGCCGAACGCCGAACGCCGCGAACGCGCGCACCTCCGGACCCCCGCCCCGACCAGCCAGCCGCCCCCTTTGTCACCGAGCGCCGCGTGCTTGAACGATCGCGCGCCATACCCGCTCGCCGTTGGCCGGCATGTCGATGTCACGCACGCCGAGGTGCGAGAGCGCGTCGAGCACGGCGGCGTGCACCGCGGGCGTCACGCCGATCGTTCCCGACTCCCCGATCCCCTTGGCCCCCAGCTCGTTGACCGGCGTGGGCGTCTGCATCTCCACCACCTCGAACGGCGGCAGCTCGGTGGCGGCGGGCATGCAGTAGCTGACCAGGTTCGCGTTGGCTGGATTGCCGTCCTCGTCGTAGGCGACTTCCTCGAACAGCGCCTGCGCGATTCCCGCCGCCAGCCCACCGTGGACCTGGCCCTGGGCCAGGAGCGGGTTGATGATCGTGCCGGCGTCGTCGACGGCCACCAGACGCTTGAGCTCTACCTGCCCGGTCTCGGTGTCGACCTCGACCACCGCCACGTGCGCGCCGAACGGGAACGTCGGCTGCGCCGGGGTGAAGTCCGTCTCCACGCTCAGCTCATCCAGGCGCCCGCCGTCTGACAAGCGCGCCGCCAGCTCGTGCCAGCCGAGCGCGGGCTGCGGCGCTCCGGCAACGTTGAACTGCGCCCTTTCAGGGTCGAAGACCATGTCCTGCGGATCGGCCTCGAGCTCGTCGGCGGCGAGCTCCTTGGCCCGCTCAAGCAGCTCGTCCGAGGCCTGCGCGGCGGCGGCACCACCAATCTGGGTCGACTTCGACCCGTACGTGCCCGTGCCGCGCGGGACCACGTCGGTGTCGCCCTGCACGACGGTGATCCGCTCCAGCGCCAACCCGAGCCGCGCCGCAACGATCTGGGCGAACGTGGTCTCGTGCCCCTGGCCTCCGGATTGTGATCCTGATCTCACGACCGCATCGCCCGCGGCGGTGATCTCGACCGCGCCGTACTCAGTCTCCTTCACCCCGTTGGTGACCTCGACATAGGCGGACAGCCCGATTCCCAGCTGGCGCGAGGTCGAGTCGCTGCGCCGCCGGGCCTGCTCGGCGCGCAGCTGCTCGTAGCCAGAGTGCTCGAGCACGAGCTCGAGCGCGCGACCGTAGTCGCCCGAGTCGTAGTGGGCGCCGGTGGCGGTCGTGTAGGGGAACGCCTCGGCGGGGATGAAGTTGCGCCGCCTGACCTCGGCCGGGTCCAGCGACAGCTCGGCGGCGAACGCGTTGATCGCGCGCTCAACCACCTGCGCGGCCTCCGGCCGTCCCGCCCCTCTGAGCGGGCCGGTCGGGGTGGTGTTGGTTACGACCGCCCGCACGTCGCACTCCACCTTCGGGATCTGATAGACGCCCGAGGCCATCATCGCGGTCAGGTTGGGCAGGAAGGCGCCCAGACCGGGGTAGGCGCCGGCGTCCTGGAGAATCTCGAGCCTGAGCGCCCGCACGCGCCCGTCGCGTCCACCCCCGATGCGGTACGCGACCCGCTGCGCGCGGCCGTGGTGCATGGCGACCAGGTTCTCCGAACGCGTCTCGGTCCAGCGCACCGGCGAGCCGGTGTGGCGCGCCAGCCAGGCCACGATGACGTCCTCCACCGCCAGCCCCTTGCCACCGAAGCCGCCGCCGACATCCGGCGCCACGACCCGAACCTGTTCGGACTCGAGCCCCAGCGTCGCGCTGAGGTCGGCCTTGTCCTGGTGCGGGGTCTGGGTCGAGAGCCACACCGTGAGGCGGCCGTCATCGAAGCGGGCGGCGGTGGCGCGCGGCTCGATCGGACAGACCGCCAGCCGCTGGCTGACGAACGCGCCCGATGCCAGGATTTCGCAGCCGTCGAACAGGCTGGGGTCCGGCTGCTCGGGCGGATGGTGCAGGCAGACGTTCGTCCCCACCTCCTCGAACAACAGCACCTCGTCGGCCGCCGCCTGGCGTGCGTCAGTGACGTGCTGAAGCGGCTCGTAGGAGACCTCCACCAGCTCGGAGGCGTCGACGCTCTCCTCGCGCGTGGGGGCAAGCACCACGGCGACGATGTCGCCGGCGAAGCGCACCTTGCCCGTGGCCAGGAACGGCCTGAGGAAACGATCGTCGATCACGACGAATGGCGGCACCGGGTTGACGGTCAGTTCCGTGTCGGCGGCGGTGAAGACGTGCACGCCCGCCATGCTCGCGGCCGCCGGGGCGTCGATGTTCTCGATCCGGGCGTGGGCCCACGGGGAGCGGACGAATGTCGCGTGCAGCGCGCCCTCGATCGGGATGTCGTCGACGTACTGTCCATGCCCGCGCAGGAAGCGCGCGTCCTCGCGCCGGCGAACTCGCTGTCCGACCACACCTGCCACAGCCGACGCAACTCTATATAAAGCCCGCGGGATCCGCGGGAGGCTGCATCCGCCGGCGATGGCGGACTAGTGGCCCCGAGCTACTCGTCGTAGGGTTCGAAGTCCTGCTTGCGCGCGCCGCACACGGGACAGAACCAGGTGTCCGGGATCTGGTCGAACTGGGTGCCCGGAGGGATCCCGCCGTCAGGATCGCCTTCGTCGGGGTCGTAGATGAACCCGCACGATGAACACATGTATTTCACGCGCGGAAGGGTAGCCCGCTAGGTTGCTGGCGTGGAGAGCGACCAACCCGCACCGGGCGAGGAGCTGAACCGCGGGCCAGAGACCGTGCCCCGCCTAGCGGCCACGGTCATCGTCCTGCGCGGCGGGGCCGAGAGGCTCGAGGTGCTGCTCGTCAAGCGCAACCCGGAAGCGCACTTCATGGGCGGAGCCTGGGTGTTCCCGGGCGGCGCGGTCGACAAGCGCGAAGGACGCGACGACCGCGCCCTGCGGACCGCCGCCCTGCGCGAGCTCAGCGAGGAGGCCGGCCTCGAGCTCGCCGATCCGGCGGAGCTGATCCCGTTCTCGCGCTGGATCACGCCGGCCGAGGTCAAGATCCGGTTCGACACCTGGTTCTACCTCGCGCCGCTGCCTCCCAGCGCTCCGGTCACGGTCGACGGCGCCGAAGTCGTGGACGCGCGCTGGTACGAGCCGGACGCGGCGCTCCGGGCGGCTGAACGGGGCGAGCTGTTCCTCGTCTTCCCCACCATCAAGCACCTCGAGCAGCTCGCGCCGTTCGCCTCCGCCGAACAGCTGATCGCCCACGCCCGCGGACGCGAGATCCGTCCCATCCAGCCACAGGTGCTGGTGTCAGGCGAGTCGGCCCGGATCGTGCTCCCGGGTGAGCCGGGCTACGAGGACTAGGTGGAGGTACACCTAGGGCACTAACCGCGCAGCGCGGCCAGACCGCGCCGCGTGGTGACGGTCGCCAGGACGCTGGCCACCACCATCCCCACGGCCTGCGACGCGAGCACGACCGTCGTGGGCCAGCCGAATGGGCCGTTCGGTCTAGTGGCCAGACTCGGGGAGTCCACTGCGAGAAGCAGCGCGTAGAGGGCCACGGCGATCGTCAGCGCGGCCATGATCCGCGCCAGCAGCCATGCGCCGGCGACGCCCAGCACTAGCTGCCAGGCGGGGAATCTTGCATATAAAAGGCCGGCGCGCGCGGCCAGCGCGCAGCCGGCCCCTATCAATACGGCCAGCCCGATCCAGAGCACGAAGACAACGTGCCCCGGTTGCGTCGAGCCCCGGTTGCCTGCCGCAAACGCGCTGATCAGCCCGGTCACGGCTGCGAACACGAGCAGGGCCGCCACCGTCAAGCTGATCGCCCGCCTGAGGACCGGGGTGCGCTCGAGCCACGCCTGGCGCAGCACCGTGAAGGCCAGCGGGCCACCGGCCAGCACCATCACCGCCGCGCCGGCCAGCGCCAGCGCCGCCACCGCCAGCCAGGCGAGGCCCAGCAGGGCGTGGGCACCCTGGGCCGTCCGGAAGGGAACATCCTCGGTGGCCTTGGCGAATGCGGCCCCGAGGAACACCAGTGCGATCCAGCAGCTGAGCGTGGCCGACACCGTGGCCCGCATCCGCCGCCGGGGCGAGGCGGGCAGGCCGCGGGGATGGACGTGTGCGTCGAGCGCCCCCCGCAGCAGGTCGATCAGCGTGCGCGGTGTCAGCGGGGCCTCCTCGAGCAGCGCACAAAGCTCCGCCTCGTAGCGGCTTCGCCAGGCGTGGGGATAGAGCGCCGCGATCAAGCGCGCAAGCCGAAGCATCATGCCGGCGCCCCTTGCAGGCGGCGCAGTCCGATCGCGGCCACGCGCTCGAGCGCGCTCAGACGCCGCTCGAGCGCCGCCGCTCCGGCGCCGGTCAGCCGGTACGGCCGGCGCCGGGCCTCGGGCGGCAGGGCCTCGATCAGCTCCAGCTCCTCTAGCCGCGCCAGCGCGCCGTAGAGCGTGCCCGGTCCCAGGTTCACATCGGCCATCTCGCGCACGTCCTGAGTGATCGCGTAGCCGTGCTTGGGACCGCCGGCGAGGCTCGAGAGCACGAGCAGCGAGGGCTCGGTGAAACGGCCGAGGTCAAGTTGCGCTTTGTTGCGGGCAGGAGACATACTACGGCCGCCAATATATCGGCGGCCGTAGTAGCTGTCAACCGTGGCTGGCGCGACCCGTCAGGCCGGCTGGGCCTCGAGCGCCGCGTCCATCGGCGCCTCGGATGCGAGACGCCGTCCGCCCGTCAGGAGCGCCGCGATCATGCCCAGCGACGAGAGGCCGACCGCCACCCACACCGCGACGACGAAGCCGTGGACGAATAGATGCGGGCTCGCATAACCGCCGTGAGCGGCGAACACCGAGGCCAGCACCGCCACCCCGAGCACCCCTCCCAGCTCCCGGATCGCGCTGTTGGTACCGGAAGCCACGCCGGCCTCCCTGAGCGGCACCGAGCCCATGATCGCTCCCGCCACCGTGGGGAAGCAGAACGAGGTGCCGATGCCCGAGACGGTGAACGCCGCCCCAAGCTGTAGGTAGTCGACGCTGGTGGTGACGATGCTCGCCACCCAGGCGTAGCCCACCGCCTGGAGCGCCAGCCCCAGCACCATGAACGGCCGGTTGCCGTAGCGCTCGGCGAGCATGCCCGCCAGCGGCGCGATGAACATCGGCGGTAGCGTCCACGGCAGCAGCCGCAGCCCGGCCTGGAGCGGCGAGTAGCCGAGCGCCGTCTGCAGCAGCTGGCTCATCAAGAACAGCGCGCCGAACAGACCGGCGTACATGAAGAAGCTGACGCCGTTGGCGGCCGCGAACGCCGGGACGCGAAACAGCGCCGGCGGGACCATCGGGTAGCGGGCCCGGCGCTCCCAGACCACGAACGCCGCGATCAGCACGGCGCCCACCGTCAGCGTGGAGAGCACTTCCGCGCCTGTCCAGCCCACCGCGCCCGAGCGGATCAGGCCCCAGGTGATGCCCAGCACGCCGGCGCTGGCAAGCGCCAGGCCGGTCAGGTCGAGCTGCGGCCGGGGGCCATAGCTCTCGCGCAGCCGTGCCAACCCCATGGGGACGAGCGCCAGCCCGAGCGGGACGTTCAGCCAGAAGATCCAGTGCCAGTCGATGCCGCTCACGACGGCACCGCCGACGACGGGACCGGCCGCGACGGCCAGACCGGCGATGCCTCCCCACAGCCCGATCGCGGCGCCGCGCTTCTCGAGCGGGAAGGCCTCCGAGATCAGCGTCAGGGTCAGCGGCGTGACGATCGCCGCGCCGGCCCCCTGCAGGGCCCGTGCGACGATCAGCGCCCCGGCGCTCGGCGCCAGCGCGGAGGCCACCGACGCCGCGGTGAACGTCAACAGCCCGACGGCGAACATCCGCCGGCGGCCGAAGCGATCCCCCAGCGCGGCGCCCGTGATCAGCAGGCAGGCGAAGGCCAGGTTGTAGGCGTTCACCGTCCACTCCAGTCCCGCCAGGCTGGTGTGTAGATCGACGCGCAGCACGGGCAGCGCGGTGGTCACGACCAGCGTGTCCAGCGCGGTCATGAACGTCGCCAACCCGGCCAGCACGAGCGTCCAGACTCTGTTGCTTCTGTCGATGCCGTCCTGCATGAAACGCCTCCTTTGAGCGGTTGTTCGTCTGTTGAGACGAACGAGGGCCCGCTCAGGGGACAGCGCGCTGAAGTTCTTTGATGCGCCCGGCGAGAAAGCGCTTCTCGGGCTCCGAGGCGGCCAGCTCGAGCGCCCGCTCAAAGGCGACGCGCGCCTCGTCTTCGCGGCCCAGGCGCCGCAGCAGCTCACCCCGCGTGGAGTGCAGGTACTGATAGCCAGGCAGATCGAGGCGCTCGACGATCTCAAGCGCCTCCTCGGGGGAGCCGGCTTCCGCCACCGCTACCGCGCGGTTGAGCTCCACCACCGGCGAGGCGGTGAGTGCCGACAGCCGCCCGTAGAGCCCCGCCACCTCGGCCCAGTCGATCTGCTCTGACGCCTGCGAGGAGGCGATCGCCGCCTGCAGGACGTAGGGGCCGCCGCCGCGCAGCGCGACCGCGCGCTCGAGCGACCGGCGGCCGGCCTGGAGCTCGGCGCCGTCCCACAGCGAGCGGTCCTGATCGGCGAGCAGCACCAGCTCACCTTCTGCGAACCGCGCCCGGCGGCGGGCGTGGTGGATCAGCATCAGCGCCACCAGGCCGTGGGCCTCGGGCTCGTCGGGCATCAACGACGCCAGCAAGCCGCCCAGCCGGATGGCTTCGGCGGCCAGGTCGACGCGCCCGCTGTAGCCCTCGTTGTAGATCAGATAGGTGACCGCCAGCACGGCCTGGAGGCGGTCTGGGAGCAGGTGGTCCGAGGGCACCGCGAACGGGATCCCCGTGGCCTTGATCTTGGTCTTGGCCCGGGTGAGCCGCCGCTTCATCGTCTCCTCCGAGACCAGGAACGCGCGCGCGATCTCCTCGGTCGACAGGCCCCCCAGTGCCCGTAGCGTCAGTGCAACCTGCGCCTCGGTGGCCAGCGCCGGGTGGCAGCAGGTAAAGATCAGCTCTAGTCGCTCGTCTTCGATCACGGTGTCGTCCTCGATCTCGTCCACGCTGGCCTCCGGCACCTCGAGCAGCCGCGTCTTGGCCTCGAGCGTCCGCTGGCGGCGGATGCGGTCGATCGCCCGGTTGCGCGCCGTCGCCAACAGCCAGGCCGCCGGGTTGGATGGCACGCCATCGCGCGGCCAGCGCTCGGCCGCGACCGCGAAGGCCTCCTGAGCGGCCTCCTCGGCGAGGTCGAAGTCACCGAGGAAGCCGATCAGCGAGGCCAGCACCCGGCCCCAATGCTCGCGGAAGACCTGCTCGATCAGCGCGGCGGCTCCACGACCGGCCGGACCTCGATGGCACCACCCAGGCGGGCGGCCGGGATCCGGGCGGCGAACTCGATCGCCTCGTCCAGGTTCTGCGCCTCGAGCACGTAGTAGCCGCCGAACACCTCCTTGGTCTCGGCGAACGGCCCGTCGGTGGTGAGCGTCTGCCCGTTCTGCACGCGGACCGTGGTCGCGGTCTCCACCGGCTGGAGCTGGGCGCTCGCCGCCGTCCGCGGATCCTCAACCAGCGCCATGTACTCGGCGTACATCGCCTTGTACTCGTCCTCGGGCAGCGCCTCGTGCGAGCCGGGCTTGGAGTAGATCAGGGCTGCGTACTTCATCTCGAACCTCCTAGGTGGGGATTTTGCACCTAAGACGAACGAGAGTCCGCCCAGGGGACAGCCAGTGGCCGCTAGCCCCCGCCGTAGGTGACGATCAGGTCGGTGAGCACGCCGACCAGGAAGCCGAGGCTCAGCATCAGCAGCCCCAGCTCGCGGTGCCCGTGGCGACGCATGCCGTTCCAGACCTCGCCGATCACGTACAGGATCGCGCCGCCGGCCACGGCGTAGAAGGCCAGCTCGAGCGGCTTGCTCGTGACCCCGTAGCCGACCATCGAGCCGAGGAACGTGGGGCCGCCGCCGATCAGCCCCGCGACCCCGATCCAAGCCCACGACGGCCTCACGTCGCCCAGCGGGCCGACGATGCCGAAGCCCTCGGTGGCGTTGTGCAGCGCGAAGCCGATGATCAGCACCGTGGCCAAGCTGATCGCCCCGGCGCGGGCCGAGACGCCGATCGCCAGGCCCTCGGCGAAGTTGTGGATCCCGATCGCGGCGGCGATCGTCAGACCCGTGCGCAGAGCGCGGCGGCGGGCCGCGTCGCGCTCCAGCGCGAGCGTTCCCGCCTCCTGGCCGGTGAGCGTGGCGCCCGCCCCGCCGGCGATCGGAGGCTTACGCGCACCGAGCGGCCGCAGGCGGCGCTCGACGAACGCCAGGCCGGCGCTGCCGCACGCAAATCCCGCGGCCAGCAGGACCACGAGCAGGACCAGATGGCCAAAGGACGCCGTGCCGTGCTTGTAGGCGGTGAGCGAGGAGTCGACGATGTCGATCCCGTTCGAGAGCACGTCGACGAAGATGAACGCCAGCACCCCGACGGCAAACATGGCCAGCGCGACGCGGCCCCGGGTCGAGAGCAGCTGCAGGCGCCCGACCGGGAGACCGAGGAAGATCGTGAAGCCGGCTAGCGCGCCGAGCAGGGCTGTGTGCGTAAACGACAAGGCTGTTAGGGAACCCTAATCCGCCCGGGAGGCTACCAAGCTGCGCGCGCCGCCAAACGAGCGCCTGTACGCCGAATTACGTGTCGGAATTGAAGTTCGGAAGCCCCAGCGCCTGCAGCCAGTGGTCGACGGTGATGTTGAGCTGCGTGAACTCGCCCGTCCAGATCAGGATCCCCATCCCGATCAACACGACCCCGCCGGCGCCGATCACCACCGCGTAATGGCGCTTGATCACCGCGAGCGCCGAGGTCACGGTGCCGAAGGCCAGACCCGTGATCAAGAACGGCAGCCCGAGCCCCAGGCAGTAGATCGCCAACAGGAAGGCGCCGTGTGCGGCGGAGCCCGAGACGCCGGTGGCGCCGATGATCGCGCCCAGCGTGGGGCCGGTGCAGGGCGTCCACGCCAGCGCGAACGCAGCCCCCGTGACCACCGGTCCCCCGCGCCCCGCCCGTTCCATCAGCCGGCCCACGTGCCACTCGCGGCCGAGCCGCGGGACGAGCGGCGCCAAGACGAACAGCACGCCCATGACGATGATCAGGCCACCACAGACCTTGAGCGCCGCGGGCCCGGTGAGCGTCGCGCGCAGCGCGCGCTGCCCCAGCAGCCCCAGGGCGATGAAGATCGCCGAGAAGCTGGCCACGAACGCCAGGCTCGGCCCGATCACCCGCCGGGGGCGCACTTCGGCCGGCGTGACGCCCGCCACCGCCGAGATGTAGCCGGGAACCAGCGGCAGCACGCACGGAGACAGGAACGAGATCAGCCCTGCGCCGAACGCAACCGGGATGCCGATGCCCGATGCGGGGTCCATGGCGTTCATTTTGACCGGGGTCGCGCATGCGCGACCCCGGCTGCGGGCCGATCATGATCGGCCCGGGGCCGGCGCTCATGAGCGCCGGCCAACACTTGATCGACAAAGCGCGTAAAGGCGCCATTTTGGCCGCCAAAACCGCTCCAGGGGACGTAGGCGGCAACTTTCCGGATTGTCGCGCGTTACAGTTGACGAGAGAAGATGGAGGCATCAGCCATCCGTGTTCGGACCGGGGCGCACCGTCGTCGAGTGGCGATCGCAGCGCCGCTGCTCAAGCTGCGCTCCGACCAGCAGCTCGTGGCGCAGTTCAGGGCGGGCAACGACGATGCCTTCAGGGTGATCCACGATCGCTACCGGGCGCGGTTGCTGGCCTATGTGCGCCAGATGCTCCCGGGGCCGGATCCCGACGCCGAGGACACGCTTCAGGATGTGTTCGTCCGCGCCTACGGGGGCCTGCGGGCCGGAGACCGCGAACTGAGCCTGCGGCCGTGGCTCTACCGCATCGCCCACAACCGCTGCGTGGACGAGGTTCGCCGGCCACAGCCCACGGCGACCGAGCCGCTCGAGCCCGAGCAGCCCGGGACCGCCGACCCCGCCGCCGAGAGCGAGCGCCGCGAGTCCCTGCGGCGGCTCGTGACCGACATCCGACGGCTTCCAGATCAGCAGCGTTCGGCGCTGTTGATGCGCGAGCTGTGCGGCGTGGCCTACACCGACATCGCCGCCGCCCTCGGTGTCTCGGTCCCGGCCGTGAAGTCGCTGCTGGTCCGCGCGCGAATGGGACTTGCGGCTGCGCTCGAGGCTCGCGACACCGCGTGTGCGGAGATCCGCCAAGAGCTGGCCGGCGCCCACGAGCGCGGTGTGCGCGCCAGCGGGATCGCCCGCCGCCACATGCGCGACTGTCCTGGGTGCCAGGAGTACAGAAGCGAGCTGCGGTCGATCAGCCGCCAGTTCGCCGCTCTTGCGCCGACCCTTGGTCCCCTCGGAGTAGTGACGAAGGTGCTCGGGTTCGGGGGCGGCGGAGGTGCCGCTGCGGGTGGGGGCGCGGCCGCTGCCGGAGGCACAGCCGGGGTCGGTGGGACCGTTCTGGGCCTGGCTACGAGCCACGTCGCCGCGCTGGTCGCCGCCACGGTCGTGACGGCGGGTGGAGCAGTCGAGCTCCAGCAGACCGTGTCGCAGCTTGGGTCTCACCCGCGGCACCACCATGCGGTCGCCTCGGCACAAGCACTCGATCTTGACAACGCCGCGGCCCAGCAGCCCGCGCCGGTGACTGTGCCGCACCCGACGAGGGCTCCCGCCGTCGCGAGCACCCCGAGCTCGCCACTCCCGTCCAGCGCCGCTACGCCGGCGGCCTCGGCCGAGAACACGCAGGTGCCGTCGTCCAGTGCTTCCTCCACCCAGTTGAGTAGGTACTCGACCCATTCGAAGCCGCACCCGAGCGGGGCGTCGACCAAGGCGCCCGCGACCAACGGCGGGCCAAGCGCGACCACCTCGCCGAGCACGAGCACTTCGACGACGTGCTCCCAGGGCCCGAAGCCCCCGCAGACCTCGCAAACCTCGCAGACGTCTCAGACCTCGCAGACTTCCCAGACCTCCCAGAGCTCGACGTCTACCCAGACGACGCCGACTACCCAGACCTCGCCGAGCGCGGCCTCCGGGGTCGGCTCCACCGTCACCTGCGCCCCGGTCGTAAACGTCCTGGGGAGCGTGGTTCCCGCCTCGACGTCAAAGGGTTCGATACCACCCGGTACCTCAGGCTCCAACGGCAACGGCGGACAGGGTTCAGAGGGCTCTGGCTCGGGCGGTCAGAACCCGCCTAACTCGTAGGAGGTTCGAGGCCGGGCGTGGCTGGCCGCTCCGTGCCGGGCGGCAGTCTTCCCTCATCCTCGAGCTTGTCGAGGTGAGCGGCGAGCGTGACCGCGGCCGCGGGCCTGAGCCCGGGCGGGACGTCGTCCCACACCTCGTCGAGCAGCTGCTCGACCCCCCGCCGGCCGGAGTCAAGCGCATCCAGCAGCCGCCGCTCACGCTCCAGGCGGTGGCCCATGTATTCATCGAGCTTCGCCCGCGGGTTGCGCACCAGCGGACCATGGCCGGGGCAGAGGACCTCCAGGTCCAGTCCGCGCAGCCGCTCGAGGCCCTTCAGGTACGCCGCGAGCGCCCCGGGGTATGGCCAGATGAAGACGCTGCCCTCGCCGAGCACCGCGTCGCCGGTCAGCGCCGCCCGGCCGGTGACGAACGCCAGATGATCCGGTGCGTGCCCCGGGGTGGCGAGCACTTTGAGCGGGCCGACCGTGCCTCCATCTTCCAAGCGCACGTCGACGCGGCCACCTGCCGCGGCGACGAAGGCGTCCGGGAAGCACCTCCGCACCGCGGCGGTGGCGTCGGTGTGATCGGCATGTCCGTGCGTGAGGATGACTCCTGCAAGCCCACCTCGACGTTTAAGCACCCCAGTCAGGTTCTGGATGTGCTCATCGAGCGCCGGCCCCGGGTCCACCAGCCACGCCGGGTCACGATCGACAACCCAGGAATTCGTGCCGCTCAGCGTGAACGGGCCCGGATTGTGCGCACGGATCCCGACGATGTCGTGGCCAGGTACCTCGATCACCGGCTGAGGATCGCATGGGATCACGTGAAGCGGTGCGCGTGGTCGGCACGAGCCGCGGCATAGCGCTTCTGGTCTGCGCCGCAGCCGGTGCGGTGGGCGTCGCATCGTGCGGGGCGACGAAGCGAGCTCGCCCCCAGACCCTCACTCAGGCTTCCACAGCAGCGCCGTCGACCGCGGCGGCGCCTCGTGAGCCGCCACCGCGGCCTCGCAAGCACCCGGCGCCCGCGCATGCCCTCGCGGAGCGCACCCTCGTGCTCATCGACCACAGCCGAGCGGTGAGGGTGCCCGGCGGCGGAAGCCAGCCGCGACGCCTTGTGACGATCATCCGCTACCCGGCGAACGGCCGGGGGCCATATCCCTTGATCGTCTTCGGGCACGGGTTTGCGGTGACGCCCGCGCCGTACTCGGCGCTGCTTGAAGCATGGGCCCGTGCGGGGTATGTGGTCGCCGCGCCGATCTTCCCGCTCGAGAACGCCGATGCGCCGGGCGGTCCTGACGAGAGCGACCTCGTCAACCAGCCCCGCGACATGAGCTTTGTGATCAGCCGCCTGCTGGCCTTGAGCGCCCGGCATGGGAACTTTCTGTCCGGGGCCATCGACGGGCACGAGGTGGCGGTGGCCGGCCAGTCGGATGGCGGCGAGACGGCGCTCGCGGTGGCCTATGACCGTTACTTCCTAGACCGCCGCATCGGCGCCGCGGTGATCCTCTCGGGCGCCAAGATCCCCGGCCTGGGTGGCTTCGACTTCCCCGCCCCGAGCCCACCGCTGCTGGCCACACAGGGGACCGCGGACACGATCAATCCCCCGGCGTTCACCAGCGCCTTCTTCGACGTCGCGCCGCCGCCCAAGTATCTGCTGCAGCTGTTCGGCGCCCCGCACCTCGGCCCCTACACGACCGAGCAGCCACAGCTGGGGATCGTCGAGCGCGTGACGATCGCCTTTTTCGACCGCTACCTGAAGGGAGCCGCTGCCGCGCTTCGGCGGATGACCACCGCCGGCGACGTGTCCGGCGTCTCACGGCTGAGCGCTGCGGGCTGAGATCGACTACAGCGGCGCGAACTGCTCGAGCGTGCGGCGGCAGGCATCGAGGAAGATGCGGCCGTCCGTCCGGAGCGTGAAGAAACTGGCGCCGGCGGCCCGCCAGCGGGCGATCTGCTCCCGGCGCTCGAGGTAGACACCGAGCACGGCATGGGGGGCGACCCGACTCGCCAGCCGTTCGCCCGCCGCCACCACATCGGCGTGATCGAGATCGCCAGGGTGCCCGACGCTCTGCGACAGGTCGTATGGACCGACGAACACCACGTCAACGCCGGGCGTGGATGCAACGGCGGCGGCGTCGGAGGCGGCGTCAGCCTCCTCGAGCTGCACGATGATCGTCGTGAGCGTGTCGCGGTCCTGGGCTCGCGGGGACTCCGAGAGCAGCTCGTGGCGCACGATCGGTGCCAGGCCCCGGCGCCCGGCAGGGTGGTAGCGGGCCGCGGCGACCACCTCCGCCGCCTCGTCGGCTGAACGCACGCCGGGAACCATCACCCCGCCAGGCCCCATGTCGAGAACCCTGGTGATCGAGCTCAACGCCCCCGCTTGGATCCGCACGACGCAAGCGATTCCTGCCGCGTCACAGGCGGCGATCAACAGCGACAGCAGGCCGAGATCGACCGCAGAATGCTCGAGGTCCAGGACGACGAAATCGAAGCCCGCAAGCGCATAGCACTCCACCGCGCCGCGCGTCGGCAGCTCCAGCAGGAACGAGCCCGCCAGCTCCTCGCGTCTGGCGATCCGCTTGCGAAGTGATGCGGAGGCGTTCAGCTTGGCTCCCCCCGGAGGACCCTACCGCCCGTTCGTCCGGGCGTCTACGGAACCAGGACCGCCTTGGCGACGGTCCCGCTGCGCACCGCGTCGATCGCGTCCTGCGCGGCCCCGAGCGCGAACGTTGTGATCAGCTGTTCTAGAGGGAAGCGCTCGAGCAGCTGCGGCAGCGTCTGGAGGTACTCCACGAAGTCCGCGGCCGAAAACGCCCAGGAACCCAGCACGGAGAGCTGCTTGCGCGTGATCAGGTGTGGGTTGAGCGGCGTCGGCCCGTGATCGGTGTACTGGCCGAGAACCAGCACGCGGCCGCCCGGACGGACGAGCTCGAGCGCCTCTGATACCGCGCTGGGCACGCCCGTGCACTCCACCACGAGATCGGCGCCGCGACCACCGCTCGCGGCGCGAACGCGGTCCAGGCGAGCTGCGTGCTCCAGCTCCTCTATGTCCAGGCGCTCGTCGCCGATCCCAAGCCGCGCCGCCAGCGCCAGCCGCTGCTGCGGCGCGCCGATCAGTAGCACCGGGTGGCCGCCGGCCAGCTGGGCATACATCGCCGCGGCTAAACCAACCGGTCCCGCGCCCTGAACCGCGACGGACTCTCCCGGACGCACGACCGCGGCGTGCAGCAGCCCGTGTACCACCGTCGGTCCCGCGCAGCCCAGCGCGATCACCGCCTCAGAGGGTTGCCGCTCGTCCAGCTTGACGATCGTCGTCCCGGGCTCGAGGCGAATCGCCTCGGCCCAGGAGCCGGTCAGGTGTGGAGGGGCGTCGATCGGCCGGGTGATGCCGTAGATCCGGCGTCGCTCGCACAGCGTCGGCTGTCCTCCGCGGCAGAAGAAGCAGGCCCCGCAGGCGATGCTCGAAGCCCATGAGACGCGGTCACCGACAGACAACGGGGCGCCGAGCGCGTCTCGCCGTTCGCCCGATCCCATCGCCTCGATGCGCCCTACTCCCTCGTGGCCGAGTACCAGCGGCACGGGGATCGGTAACCGCCCCGCCTGAAGGTGCACGTCGGTTCCGCACACTCCGCCGTAGTCGACGGCAACCGCCACCGCGCCCGGCTCCAGCGTCGCGTTCTCGCCGACCTCCCGCTCGCTCACGGCCACCGGCTCGCCGAACGCTTCGAGGACCACGCAGCGGACAAGGGGCATAAAGAGATTAAATCTGGTCTGTGGCTGCCAGGTATGACTTCGAGGGACGTACGGCGCTGATCACGGGCGGCGCGGGCGACATCGGCGCCGCCGTCGCCCGACGCCTTTTGGCTGGCGGCGCCCGGGTGGCGACGCTCGATCTGCGAGCCGCCGAGCTCCAGGGCGTGCTGGCGTTGACCGGCGACGTGAGCCGCTCGAGCGACGTCGACGCGGCGTTCGCGCGGGTTGAATCCGAGCTGGGAGCACCCGACATCGCGGTGTGCGCCGCGGGCGTCGGAGGCGAGTCGCTGCGGACGACTGACGTGAGCGACGAGGAGTGGCGCCGGGTCCTGGCCATCAACTGCGACGGTGTCTTCATCGCCAATCGGGCGGCCGCCCGCGCGATGGTCCCCCGCGGATACGGGCGCATCGTCAATGTCGCCTCGATCGCCGGCAAGGAGGGGAACCCGATGGCCGCCGCGTACTCGGCTTCCAAGGCGGCCGTGATCGGGATGACGAAATCGATCGGCAAGGATCTCGCGGAGACGGGGGTGCTCGTGAACTGCGTGGCACCCGCGGTCATCCAGACGCGGATGCTGGGCGATCTCAGCGAGGAGCACCTGGGGTATATGGTCGAACGGATCCCGATGAAGCGAATCGGGCGCCCCGAGGAGGCCGCGGCGATGATCGCCTTCCTGGCCTCGGAGGAGTGCAGTTTCTCCACGGCCGCGGTGTTCGACCTGTCCGGCGGTCGGGCTACGTACTAGCGCTTCGCCGCCGCAAGCTCAGACCGGGGCCACCGCCCACGCGTCGCTGCGTGGGTCGCTGGCCGCCACGACGTGATCGCCCTCCAGCGCGATGAGCTGAGCCTGCCCGAAGTGCTCTGAGAACGACGCCGCTCGGCCGACGCGGTGGCCGCGCTGCTCGAGCCCGGAGACCCAAGCCTGCGGGGCATGGCCCTCGAGCATGACCTGATCGCCGCTCCACGCCCAGCGCCCGGCGGCGACGGCCTCGTGCGGCGGCTCCGACGCTCGGTGTACGCGTGCCAGCAGTTGCAGCAGGACCTGCGGCTGGAGTTCACCGCCGCGGGTGGCCACCGTGGTTACCACCTCGCCGTCACCGGTGAGCAGGGCCGGCGTCAGCGTGTGGGGCGGGCGGCGCCCCGGTCCGTACTCGGCCGGATGGCCTTCGGCCAGCGAGAACGACGAGCCCCGGCTGTGAAGCGCGATGCCCGTTCCGGGCGCGAACAGCGTCGAACCCCAGCCAACAAAGTTCGACTGCAGCATGGACACCGCCATGCGCTCCCGGTCGATCACGCACAGCGACACGGTGCCGCCGGGGATTGGCGCTCGCGGCGCACTCGGGCGGTGGCGTGCGCAGAGCCGGGCGCGCATTGCCGCCACCACCTCGGTCGTGATCAGCGAGCTTCCGTCAGAGCCCTCGTGCCACACGGCGTCACGGTCGGCGGCCGCCTCGCGTGAAGCCTCGATCAGCAGGTGCGCCCACTCCGGATCCGCTGGCTCCGGAAGCGACAGCTCGGAAGCGACCGCGGCGGCGCGGAGGAGGATGTAGCCCTGCGAGTTGGGCGGCAGCGACCAGAGCCGGTGTCCGAATGCTCGGGTGGCGATCGGTTCGACCCAATCGGCCTGGGAGCGGATCAGATCCTCTGCTGTGTACTCCCCGTCCCCCAGCTCGAGCAGGGCGCGGCCGAACTCGCCCTCATAGAAGCCCCGCCGCCCGTCACGCACGATTGCTTCGAGCGCGCGCGCCACCCCCGAACGCCTGACCCCCTGCCCGGGACGAAGCGGGCCGTCCGCCGTGTAATCGTCGGCGCCGCGGACGCCGGCAAGCTGATTTGCCGCTGCCGCCAGCGATCCCGAGGCCGCAAAGCCCTCGCTCGCGTGCCGCCGGGCCGGCCCCAGCAGCTGCTCGAGCGGAAGGCGGCCGAAACGCTCGTGTAGGGCCAGCCATCCGTCGACGCAGCCCGGGACGGGAACACAGGCCACGTCGCCCTCGGTCGGCATGCGCGTCAGGCCGGCGGCGCGCAACCGTCCGGGGTCGGCGCCCGATCCCGCCCGGCCGGAGGCATTCAGCGCGTAGGGAGCCGGATCGCCGGCCCTTGCGACCAGCGCCAGCAGGTCTCCGCCGAGCCCACACTGGTGCTGGTTGGTGACCGCCAGAACGGCCCCGGCCGAGATCGCCGCATCGACCGCACAGCCCCCCGCTCGCAGCGCCTCAGCCCCCGCCGTCGCGGCCAGCGCGTCGACCGTGCAGACCGCCCCCTCGGCGGCGAAGCGAGCGCTGAGCGGAGCCAGAACCACCGGGCGAATCTTCTCAAGATGCGCAGCTTGCGGTGCGGTCGGAGCCATGAGAAGGTACGACCGATGCTCAGGGCGACGGTTGCGTTCCACGAGGACATCACGATCTAGTCGATGCCTAAGACCGTCGTCTTGGTGGGCACGCTCGACACGAAGGGGGACGAGTACGCCTACCTGCGAGATCGCCTGCACCTGCACGGCGTGGAAACGGTCATGGTCGACGTGGGCACGCTCGAGCCGCCGCGCACGCAGCCCGACATCGACCGACACGAGGTTGCCGCAGCCGGCAACATCGACCTCGACGAGCTGACGCGGGCACACGACCGGGGTCGCGCCGTGAGCGCGATGGCCACCGCTGCCGCGGCGCTCGTCCGCCGCCTCTATGACGAAGGACGCTGCGATGGCATCCTCGCCGCCGGCGGCTCGGGCAACACCGCGATCGCTACGGCCGCGATGCAGTCGCTGCCGGTCGGCGTGCCGAAGCTCATGGTCTCCACCGTGGCCAGCGGCGACACGCGCGAGTACATCGGCGCCGGCGACGTGACGCTGATGGCCTCGGTGACCGACATCGCCGGGCTCAACTCGATCTCGGTCCGGATCCTGGCCAACGCCGCGGCGGCAATGGCGGGCATGGTCGATGCACCACCAGTCGAGTTGCCCGAGCAGCGACCGCTGATCGCAGCGACGATGTTCGGCGTCACCACTCCCGCGGTGACCGCGGCCCGCGAGTGGCTCGAGCAGCGGGGATACGAGGTCTTGGTCTTCCATGCAACCGGGACCGGAGGGATGGCGATGGAGGGCCTGATCGACTCAGATTTCATCGCCGGCGTGCTCGACATCACGACCACCGAGCTGGCGGATCGGCTGGTCGGCGGCGTCCTCGCCGCCGGACCCGAACGGCTCGAGGTCGCGGGCCGCAAGGGGCTGCCCGAGGTGGTGTCCCTGGGCGCCCTCGACATGGTCAACTTCGGGCCGCGTGACACCGTTCCCGCCGAGTTCGAGAGCCGCAACCTCTATGTGCACAACCCGTCGGTCACGTTGATGCGCACCACGGCCGAGGAGTGCGCCGAGCTCGGTCGGATCATCGCCCAGAAGCTGGCGGCGGCGCGCGGGATGGTGGCGCTATTCATCCCGCGGGGAGGGGTCTCGGCGATCGACATCGAGGGCGGGCCGTTCCACGATCCTGCCGCCGACGAGGCGTTGTTTGGGGCCTTGCGTGAGAACCTCTCGCCGAACGTGGAGCTACACGAGCTGGATCACAACGTGAACGATCCCGAGTTCGCCATCGCCATGGCTGAGCGCCTCGTCCAAGAATTGGAGGACGGTCGGTGACCGGGGACGAAGCCCGCGCCAAGCTGAAAGCGACGCTCGGGGCCGGTGCGCCGGTGATCGGTGCCGGTGCCGGTACCGGGCTCTCAGCCAAGTGCGCCGAGCAGGGCGGCGCCGACCTCATCATCATCTACAACTCGGGCCGCTATCGGATGGCCGGTCGCGGCTCGCTCGCTGGAATGATGCCCTACGGCGACGCCAACGCGATCGTCCTGGACATGGCGTCCGAGGTGCTGCCGGTCGTCAAAGAGACGCCTGTGCTGGCAGGTGTCTGCGGCACGGACCCCTTCCGGCTGATGGATCGCTTCCTCGTCCAGGTCGAGGCGGCGGGCTTCGCCGGAGTGCAGAACTTCCCCACGGTGGGGCTGATCGACGGCGTGTTCCGAACCAATCTCGAGGAGACCGGGATGGGCTATGCGCTCGAGGTCGAAATGATCGCGGCGGCCCACGAGCGCGGCCTGTTGACGGCGCCGTACGTGTTCGACGTTCAGAACACGGATGCCATGGCCCGCGCGGGGGCTGACGTGCTCGTGCCGCACATGGGATTGACAACCAAGGGGACCATCGGAGCGCATACCGCGCGTACGCTCGACGAGTGTGTCGCGCTGATTCAGGAGATGCGTGACGCGGCCGTGGCGATCAACCCAGACGTGATCGTTCTGTGCCACGGCGGCCCGATCGCCGAGCCCGAGGACGCGCGCTACGTGCTGGAGCGCACGAGCGGCGTCGTGGGGTTCTTCGGCGCTTCGAGCATGGAGCGCCTGCCGACCGAGGTGGCGATGACCGAGAACATGCGGCGATTCAAGGCGATCCAGAACTAGGCACAGGGCAATCCAAGCCACAAGCAAATCGAGGGAAGGAGAGGAGCGAGATGTCGAAATTCGTCAAGCAGGCTGACATCGAGCACGAGCAGTTCGACTGGGGCGACGTCGGGTGGCGGTGCTTTCCGAAGACCGGGGCCCAGCAGATCGTGGTCATGGACGTAACGCTCGACCCCGGTGGCGGTCATGACTTTCACCGCCACCCCGGGCAGGAGGAGATGATCGTCGTCAGGCGGGGACGGATCACGCAGTACCTGGAGCGGGAGTCGACCACGCTCGACGTCGACGACTCCGTGTTCATCGAGGCCGACGTGGTGCACGCCTCGTTCAACGAATCCGACGAGCCCGCTTTGCTGCAGGTGATCATCGCGCCGTCACTGCGCGAGGACACCGGCTACGGACTGGTGGACGTCTCGGGCGAGGAGCCCTGGGCGTCGCTACGCGACCGCTCCGGGGCCGCCGCCGGCTGACCGCGCCCACTCCACGATCTGGGCGGCGGTGATCGGCAGCGAGGTCACGCGCACGCCATAGGGTGAGAGCGCGTCTTCGATCGCCCCGCTGAGGATTGCGGGGGTGAGCATCCGACCGCCCTCGCCGGCCCCCTTGATGCCGTATGGGGTGTACGGCGAGGGCGTCTCCTGATGTTCGACGACCATCCTCGGGACATCCATCGACGACGGCAGGTGGTAGTGCTCGAATGTCTCGTTGCGGACCCGCCCCTCCTCGTCGTAGCGGTACTCCTCATACAGCGCCGTCCCCAGTCCCTGGATCGTCCCTCCGATTATCTGCCCGTTGAGCGTCTTCGGGTTGACGACCGTGCCCGCGTCGTGCACGGCGGCGTAGTGCAGAAACTCGAGCTTGCCCGTCTCGACGTCAAGCTCCACCACCGCCATGTGCCAGGCGTGACCGACGAACGGGTAGAAGAAACCCAAATCGGAGCGGTCCTCGGAGGGGACCGTGGTCAGCGGATGGTCGTAGGTCGACTGCGCCGCCAGGCCACTGTCCATATCGGGCGGCAGATCGAGCCGGAACATGTAAGCGCTCATGGCCAGGTCGGCCAGCGATATGCGCGCGTCCGGCGAGCCGACGACGCTGACGCCTCCATCGCGGAACTCCAGATCGCTCTCGGCCACCTCCAGCTGGTGTGAGGCGATCCGCTTGAGCTTCTCCTTGACCTGAGTGGCCGCCCCCACCACCGCTCCCGAGACCATCACCGTGTAGCGCGAGCCGCCGGGGCCGGTGCCGGGCAGGGCATGCTGCGAGTCGGCGTAGGTGACGACGACCCCCTCCGGGTCGACGTCGAACTCTTCGGCCACGACCTGCGAGACCACGGTCTCCGGGCTGTTGCCCCACTGCGACTGGGAGTGGAGCGTGACCACGATCTGGCCGGTGGGATCGAGCTGAAGGCTCGCGCTCTCCGGGCTGGCGGTCGGGGTGAAGTCCGGCTTGTCGAACCAGAACCAGAACTCGGTTGAGCTGAACACGCTTCGTTCGTTGGAGGCCACGATGCCGATGCCCACGTGCCGCCCCTCCGCCTTGGCCTTGTCGCGCTCGGCGACCCAGTGTTCGTAGTCCGAGACCTCGAGCAGCCGCTCCAGTACCGCCTGGTAGTTGCCGCTGTCGTAGAGGTTGCCGGTGGGGGTGCGGTACGGGAACTGATCGGGCGTGAGCAGGTTGCGCCGCCGCAGCTCGACGCGATCCATCCCTAGCTCGTGAGCGGCCATGTCGACGAGCCGCTCGAGCATCCAGTTGGAGACCTCGGCGCCGAACCCGCGGTAGGCCCCCTGCTGGTTCTTGTTGGTGAGCACAGCGTGCAGGGCGTACTGGACGTGCTGGATCTGGTAGGGACCGACGATCTGCGAGAGGCCGTTGCCGTGCGTGCCGGTGCCGAACTGGAGGTAGGCGCCATAGTCGTCGACGCAGTCGATCCGCAGGGCATCGAGCTTCCCGTCGTCGTCGAAGGCCAGCTCGGCGTCGTACCAGCGGTCCGAGCCGCAGTGGTCGTTGTTGACGATGTGCGTGATCCGGTCCTCGACGTACTTGACGGGCCGTTTCACAACCATCGAGAGGAATCCGGCGAACGTCGGCACCTTGTGCATGAAGAACTTCGAGCCGAAGCTGCCGCCGGCAGCGACGGGCACCACCTTGAGCTTGCTGGCTGGGATCTTCAGCGAGGTGGCGATCAGCCAGTGGAAGTAGGTGAAGTTCATCGAGTTCGCATAGATCGTCACCACCCCGGTGCCGGGGTCGTAGTCCCCGATCGCGCCGTTCGTGTCCATCGGCATCCCGGTGGAGCGCGGCCAGCGGAGCTTTGCCCGGACCTTGCGCGAGGCGCGCTCGAACGCGCCCTCGACATCGCCGAAGGTGAACGTCCGCTCGTAGGCGATGTTGGTCTCCAGCTTCTCGTGTACCAGCGGTGCGTCGGGCGCCTGGGCCTCGAACGGATCGAGCACGACCGGTAGCGGCTCGTACTCAACCTCGATCAGATCACAGGCGTCCTCGGCCACGTAGCGGCTCTCGGCCACCACGGCGGCCACCGTCTCGCCGTAGTGGCGCACCTTCTCGGTGACGATCATGTCCTGGACGATCTCTCCGGCGCCGAACGACGGCAGCGCCCCCGCCCGAGCGGCGACGTCCGCACCCGTCAGCACCGCGATCACGCCCGGTAGCTGCTCGGCCTTGGAGGTGTCAACGCGGAGGACCCTGGCGTGGGCGTGGGGGCTTCGCACGACGGCGGCGTGAGCCATTCCGGGCAGGCTGATGTCGTCGATGTAGCGGCCCTCGCCGCGCAGCAGGCGCGGATCCTCGACTCGGTTGAGGCTCTTGCCCACCCAGCGGCGGCCGGCCTCCTTCAGCGCGGTCTCGGCCGCGATCTTGGCCGCGCCGGGGTGCTGCTCGATCGTCATCGCCGGGCTCCCCCGGCAACCGAGGCGATGGCGTCGACGATCTGCTGATAACCCGTGCAGCGGCAGATCACGCCGCTGATCGCCTGGCGTATCGCGGTCTCGTCGGTCTCGCCCGGATGCTCGCGCAGGAACTCGGTGGCGGTCAGCAGCATCGCCGGCGTGCAAAAGCCACATTGCAGCGCCGAGTGCTCGGTGAAGGCCCGCTGGAGCTCGTTGAGCTCCCCGTCAGCACCAGCCAGCGACTCGACGGTTTGCAGGGAGTGGCCGTCCACCTGTGCGGCGAACAGCAGGCAGGCGCGAACCGCGGAGCCGTCCAACAGCACATTGCAGTTACCGCAGAACCCGTGCTCGCAGGCGACATGCATGCCCTTCAGCCCCAGCTCATCGCGCAGGAAGTCGGCCAAAGTCAGACGAGGCTCGACCTCACGCTCGTGCCAGCGGCCGTTGACCTCCACCCGGACGCGCACCGTGGCGCTCATGCGGCCTTGACCCCCGCGGTGTCCGCCGCCTCACGCAGCGCCCGACGGGCCAGTACCGGAGCTACCCGGCGCCGGTAGTCCGCAGAGGCCTCGACGTCGTCCGGCGGCTCGATCTCCCCCAGTAGCTCCTCCAGAGCGCCGGGATCGTCGAGTGCGGCCGTGGCATCCACGCGGTGCGGCGAGGAGGCCACCAGCAGCAGCACGATCTCGGCGTGTCGATCAGGCCAGACAGTCGCGGCGACCGCCAGCTGCGCATAGTCCCGGTGACGGGCGCTCACCTCATGAAACGATGTTCCGCTGCCGGGGGCCGGCTCGGGAAATCTGACGCCGACGATCAACTCGTCAGGCTGAAGCTCGGTCTCATGCGGACCCCGGAAGAACTCGCGCGCCGCGACCGTCCGCTCGCCGCGCCTCGAACGAACGTCGAGCTTGGCGTCAAGCGCCACCGCCGCCGCGGTCAGCTCTCCCCACGGCGCGGCGAACGCGAGCGAGCCGCCAACCGTGCCGCGACGACGAGTCTCCGCATAGCCCACGAACGAGACCGCCTGGCGGAGCAAGGGCCAGGAGCGGGCGGCAAGCTCGTCTTGCAGCAGCGTCTGCTGACGGACCAGCGCGCCAACGCGAAGCTCGCCGTCGCTGCGCTCGATCGAATCCAGCCCCGAGACGCGGTTGATGTCGACCAGTACGGCCGGTTTTGCGAGGCGGAACTTCATCAGCTGAACAAGGCTCTGCCCTCCCGCCAGCACCCGCGTATCGTCGCCGGCCGCCAGCAGCTCCAGGGCCGCCTCGATCGTGTCCGGCGCGTGGTAGGCGAACGGCGCCGGCTTCAACGGCTCGCCCCGCCAGCCCGCTCGAGGTAGAGCGTCGCCCTCATCGCGTCGCCGGTCTGCGAGACCGAGTCCTCCAACCGCTTTAGCTCCGGCAGCCTCGAACGGTCGAGGGTCCTCACGTCGGGCCAGTCGAGCTCGATCAGGTTGCCGGCCGGGTCACGCAGATACATCTGCACGCTTCCGTCCGGGAGCTCGTACATGTCTTCAAAAAAGCTGTCGCGCTCCAGGATGCCGAGCTCCCTGGCACGCTCGTAGGCCGCCTCGAAGTCGTCCACGTTGACTCCGATGTGGTGAAACGCGGGCGCCGGCGACTCGCGCTCGAAGAGGTGCAGCTGTAGGTCGCCCAGGCGTAGGTATTGCACCGGGAAGGCGAAGGTGTAGGTGGGGATCCGCTCCATCCCCAGCACGTCCTCGTAGAACCGGACCGATTCGCCCAGGTCCTCGGCATGGATGCTCACGTGGTTGAAGCCGGTGGCACGCATTACTGTCTTCCCCCCTACGAGCCTACCTGGCGGCGGCCGGCGATTTCAATCACCGAGGTGCGACCCCTGCTCGATCATGGACACGACGTCCGAGGCGAACGCTCCGAGCGTGTGGCCGTCGAGCACGCGGTGGTCGCCCGAGACCGCCAGCGACACGATGGGGCGTACCGCCACCTGGCCGTCGATGGCGACCACGCGATCCTGGATGCGCCCCACACCGAGGTTTGCGACCTCCCCCGGTCTGATGATCGGGGTCCCCAGCCATACCCCCAGGCCACCGTAGTTGTTGACGGTGAATGTGCCGCCGGCGAGCTGAGCCGGTTGGAGTCGCCCGGCGCGGGCGGACTCGATCAGCTCGAGTGCCTCGAGCGCCAGCTCAGCGATGCTCTTGGCATCCGCTTGCTTGAGGACGGGGACGATCAGGCCATCGGACGTGGCGGCGGCGATTCCCAGGTTGTACTCGCCGTGAAGCGTGATCTCCTCGCGGTCCATGTCGATCGACGCGTTCACGTACGGATGGCGCTGTAGCGCGCGGACGGCGATCCTGACCAGCAGCGGGGTGATCGTCAGCGCGCGACGCATTCGTTCGCCGTCCGCTTGCTCGCGCAGCTGCCGGCGCCAGCGCAGCAGCTCGCTGGCGTCGGCTTCCCGATAGTCGATGATGTGGGGGATCGTCCGCCACGCTTCGGTCATGGTCCGCGCGATCGCCCGCCGTACCCCGCGTAGGGGCTCAACGCGCCCCGGGCCTGGTCGGTCGGGCGCGCCGCGCTCCGCTGGTGCTGTTCGGCCCGGCTCCGGCTCCAGGTCGGTCAGCTCGATGCGTCCGCCTGGACCACTGCCCTTTACCTGAGCGAGGTCCAGCCCAAGCTCTGCCGCGCGCTTGCGGACCACGGGGGAGGCGAGCGGCTGTCCGGGTGGCGCGGCGGCCGCGGGCGCGCGGTCGGCGCGGCCACCGTCGGCCACGGGCTCGAATACGGCCATCACCTCTCCCACGGGGACCATGTCTCCGACCTTCATCCGCAGCTCGAGTACGCGGCCGGTGGTGGGGCAGGGGATCGTGACGGTGGCCTTGTCGGTCTGCACCTCCGCCATCGGGTCGTCCTCGCGAACGGCCTGGCCTTCCGAGACATGCCACTCCAGCAGCTCGCCGGCGTCGATGCCCTCGCCGATGTCGGGAAATCTGAACTCGAGCGCCATGACGTGCTCGTCGGTCCTCAGGCCGCCTGCACGACGCGACGGATGGCTGCCAGCACGCGCTCGGCGCTGGGAACGTAGAGCTGCTCGAGCGAAGCGATCGGATACGGCGTGTCAGGGGCGGCAACCCGGAGGACCGGAGCGCTGAGCGACCAGAACGCCTGCTCAACGATCGTCGCCACCACCTCTGCTCCGAAGCCCGCCGTCAGCGGCGCCTCGTGGATCACGAGCGCGCGTCCCGTCGCGGCCACGGCTTCACCCAGCCCCTCGGCGTCCAGCGGGACCAGCGTGCGCAGATCGACGACCCGGCACGAGATGCCCTCCTCCTGCGCGAGCTCGGCGGCGCGCTCGGCGAGGACCACGGCGGCGCTCCAGGCCACCAGCGTGATGTCGGAGCCGTCCCTGACCACGCGGAGGTGACCGAACGGGACGGCGTAGTCCTCGTCGGGAACCTCGTCCTTGATCAGCCGGTAGCCGCGCAGGGGTTCGCAGAACAGCACCGGATCCTCGCCGCGCAAGGCCTCGGTCAAGAGCCCCTTGGCGTCGTGCGCGCTGGCGGGCATGACGACCTTCAAGCCGGGCGAGTTGGCGTATTTGGCCTCGTGTGCATCGGAGTGCATCTCCGGTGTCCGTACGTTGCCGCCGAACGGGGCACGGATGACGACCGGCATCGGGAAGCGTCCCTGCGAGCGGAAGCGCATCCGAGCAACCTGGCCCTCTAGCTGGTGAAAGGCCTGCGAGCCGAAGCCGAGGAACTGCAACTCGGGGACCGGCCTCAGGCCGCTGCAGGCCAGCCCGACCGACGAACCGATGATCACGCCCTCGGCGAGCGGCATGTCGACTACCCGGTCCTCGCCGAATTGCTCCTGGAGACCCTCGGTCGCCCGGAACATGCCGCCGTTTGAGCCGATGTCCTGCCCTAGGAGGATTATCCGCCCGTCACGCTCCATCTCGGCGCGGAGCGTCGCGCGGATGGCTTGCACCATGTTCAGCGTCGGCATCTAGTGGTCGGCTCCGTGAGTGCGCTCGCGGGCATCTAGGACTCGGGGGCCTCTTGCCGCTGCTGCTCCCGTTGCGCTCGCACGCGCCCAGGAGGATCGGCATAGACGTGATCGAAGATCTGCTCAGGACGTGACCCCGCCCGTTGCTCGGCGGCCGCCAGGGCCGCCTCCACGTCGTTGTCGATCTCGGCCCGCATGTCCTGCTCTGCGGCCTCGGACAGCAGGCCGGTGCCTTCGAGGTAACGGCGAAGCCGGACAATGGGATCTAGGGCGCGGTGGGCCTCGAGCTCCGCCGGATCGACGTAGCGAGTGGGGTCGTCGGCCGTGTTGTGCGGGCCCATCCGGTAGGTGCAGGCCTCGATCAGGCTGGGGCCATCGCCCGCCCGCGCCCGCTCCACGGCGCGGCGCGTGGCCTCATAGACGGCGAGGAAATCGTTGCCGTCCACCAACTCGCCGGGGAAACCGTAGCCCGCGGCGCGGGCGGCGAAGGTGTCAACGGCGGTCTGCTTGTGAACCGGGGTTGAGATCGCCCAACCGTTGTTCTGAAGCAGGAAGATCACCGGTGCGCGGCGCAGCCCCGCGAGATTGCAGGCCTCGTGAAAGTCGCCCTCGGACGAGGCACCGTCGCCGAAGTAGGCGCACACCACACCGTCGCGCCCCTGGTGGCGAAGGCCCCACGCCAGTCCCACCGCGTGCGGAAGTTGGGCGGCGAGCGAAATCTGGAAGGGCAGGAGATTGACCCCGTCCGGCATGCGATTGCCCTCGGGATCTCCCTTGAAATAGAGGAAGAACCGCTCGAGTGCGTAGCCCTGGCGCAGCATGGCGGGCAGCTCGCGGTATTGGGGCACGACCCAGTCGCGAGCGGGGTCGAGCGCCCACGCCGATCCCACCACAGACGCCTCTTGGCCGTGAACGGGAGAGAACGTGCCGAGCCGCCCCTGGCGCTGGAGATTGAACGCCCGCTCATCCACTCGTCGCGAGAGCAGCATCAGCCGCAGCGCGGCGCACAGCTCCTCCGCCGACAGCGGCGGACGGTAGCCGTCGGGCACGGTGCCGTCAGGCGAAAGGATGCGCGTCGGCGCCGGCCCCTCTGTACTCGTTGCTACGGCGCTCACCGTCATCTCTAGAAGCCACCGTAACCGACCCAACCCCCGTCAACAAGCACGTGCGACGCGGTCATATAGGAGGCTCCGTCGGAGGCCAGGAACGCGACCACGCGGGCCACCTCCGCCGGGGAGGCCAGGCGCCCCAGCGGCGTGCGGCGCTCGACGTCACGCTGGTCGAAGCCGCCGCGGCGCATGTTCTCCTTAACGAGCTCGGTCGCCACATATCCCGGGCTGACGGCCACGCAGCGCACGCCGCGGCGAGCCCACTCGGTGCCCAGCACCTTGGTCAGGCCGATCAAACCGTGCTTGGCGGCGGCGTATGCGGCCCTGCCCGGGATCGCGGTGTGTCCGAGAACGGAGGCCACATTGACGATCACTCCGCCCCCCGATGCCAGCATCTGCCGCCCCGCCGCCTGAGAGCACAGAAACGGCGCCGTCAGATCGGTATCGATCAGGCGCCGCCAATCAGCCTCGGTCAGCTCCTCGGAGGGCGCGACGAAGCCCGCCCCGGCGTTGTTGACGAGGATGTCGAGGCCTCCAAGCTCGTCGACGGCAGCGCCCACGAGCTTCCCGACCTGTGCCGCGTCGCATACGTCCGCGGCCACGGCGAGCGCCCGTCCTCCACGCGAACGGATCAGGTTGGCGACCGGGTCGGCGCGCTCCTGGGAGCGCGAGTTCACCACCACCGCGGCGCCGGCGGCCGCCAGCTCGAGCGCAATCGCCTCACCGATGCCGGTGGAAGACCCGGTGACGATCGCCACCCGCCCGGCTAGCGCGGTCAAGCCGGCTCGAGGATCTCGATCTCTAGACCCATCTCCTCCCTCATAGTGCCCGACCCCCCGCCAGGACAACCCTGTCACCGCGCGCGGCCTGTCAACGGTGACGCGCCGGCCCGCTGGACTCCGCTGGGATCTGCGCGTACGGTTGGGCGATGCGGAACGGCGTCCGGGACGCGCTGGCGGACATGGGGCTTCCCCGCGGTGACCTCCACGAGTTGCCGGATTCGGCGAAGCGCTTCCCGGACGGGGCTCAGTACCGGGTCGAGATACCGAGCACCGAGGGACCGAGATGTCTGGAGGCGGTGCTCGAGCAGGCCGAGCGGCTGGATGTGCGCGTGCACCGGATCTCCCAGGGCAGTGGCGTCTTTCTGCTGACCGACGGCGAGCTGGACGAAATCGCACACCTCGGCGCCTCGGCAGCGGTGGAGGTCAGTTTGTTCGCTCGTCCGAACGCGGGTTGGGACACATCGGCCACGGCCCGAGCACCGGCAGGCATCGGGGCTGCGGCGGCGGTGCGTGGCACTGAGCAGTTGGTGGCAGTGCTGGAGGACGCCCGCCGCGCGGCCGCGCACGGCATCCGTAGCGTGCTGCTGGCCGACGTGGGCGCGCTGTCTGCGTTTGCCGCGCTGCGCCAGGCCGGCGAGCTGCCGGCGGACATGCAGGCCAAGCTGTCCGTGATGCTGCCGATCGCCAACCCGGCGACGGCGAAATTGCTCGAGCGCCTCGGGGCATCGACCCTGAACGTCACGCCCGATCTGTCGCTGGCTCAGATCGCGGCGATCCGCGCGGCAGTCGCGCTGCCCCTAGATGTTTATGTCGAGGTTCCCGACAACCTCGGCGGCTTTGTGCGCCTACACGAGATACCAGAGCTGATCCGCGTCGCCGCCCCCGTGTACGTCAAATTCGGACTGCGCAACGCGCCCGACATCTATCCCTCCGGCACGCACCTGGAGGCGACCGCGGTCGCGCTCTCGCGCGAGCGTGTACGCCGCGCACGGCTCGGTCTGGACCTGTTGGCGCGCTCGGGCTACGAGCCGGCCACCTCCGAGCTCGGGGCCCAGGGACTGGCCCTCCCGGTCCCTGCGTCTGTCCGCGGCTGAGGCCTTACAGGCGCGCCTAGCGCAGGCAAGTCAGCTGTGCACCGGGTTTCGTAGCGTTCCGATCTCGTCGATCTCGATCTCGACAAGGTCTCCGTCCTTTAGCCAGACCTGCGGGTCGCGGGCCATTCCCACCCCGGCGGGCGTACCGGTGGCGATGATGTCGCCGGGCTCGAGCGTCATCACCCTGCTGAGGAACGCCACCGCCTCGGCCACGCCAAACACCATCAGCGAGGTATTGGCGTCCTGGAGCGTCTCACCGTTCACCCGGGCACGGATGCCGAGCGACTGGAGATCCGGTAGTTGGTCGAGCAGCACCAGTGCTGGACCACAGGGAGCGAACGTGTCGATCGCCTTGCCCATCGTCCACTGGCTGACCTCGAGCTGGCGGTCGCGGGCGCTGACGTCGTTAAGCGCCATCGCCCCCGCCACGTAGGACAGCGCCTCCTCCACCGCCACGTTCCGGCCGCGGCGCCCGATGACCACGGCCAACTCGGCCTCGTAGTCGACCTGGGTGCTGGCGGCGGGCAGCACGACCGGGTCGCGCGGGCCGATCAGCGAGTTACGAAACTTGGCGAAGAAGAGCGGCACCGACGGCAGCTCGAGCCCCGACTCCTCGGCGTGGTCGCGGTAGTTGAGCCCCATGCAGAGGATCTTGTCCGGGTCCGGGATCGGCGGACCGAGATGCAGCTCGGCCAGCGGCATTGCCGCGGCTTCAAGTTCCGGGATCGCTCCCTCGACAGCGGCGCGTTCATCCTCGCCCGCCTGGATCAGGGTGCGGTTAGCGGCCCAGGCCGCTACGTCGAGTCCGGCCCGAGCGTCGCGGGCGGCGGCTTGTGCGTCGAGCACTCGATCGTCCACGAGGATACCTGCCCGCCAGCTCCCCTCGGACTCGTAACTGACCAGCCGCATAGTGCTACCTCCCGTTCAGCGAGCGCGCGAGGAGCTCGATCGGATGATGCATTGGCGCGCGACGAGGTCCTGGTAGACCTTCCGCTCCACACGCGTATGTATACAGCGTCCCGGAGGCTGGAACTTGGCTTGGGCTTCGGCCCGTCAAACTTGGGCCCGAGTGACTTCGATCACCGGAAAACGGCCGCTGTTGCTGCTCGTCGGACTGTTCCTCGTCTCGCTGGCGCTGCGTCCCCAGCTGGTGGGGGTCGGCCCGCTGCTGTCGACGATTCGACAGAGCCTGCGCGTGTCGCACTCGGTCGCGGGCCTGCTGTCCACGGTGATCGTCCTGTGCATGGGACTGTTCGCGCCAACCGCCTTCCTGGTCGCGCGGCGCGCCGGCCAGCGGTGGACGATCGCCGGCGCATTGGCGCTGATCGCCGTCTTCGGCGTGGCTCGCGCCGAGGCAACACCGGCTGTGGCCGTGATCGCCCTCACCATCCCCGTGGGCATCGGCATCGCGGTGGCCGGCAGCCTGCTGCCGCTCGTCGTCAGGGAGTCATGGCCCGGGCGGCCGGTGCTCGCCACCGCGGCTTACTCCACGGGCATCAGTCTGGGCGCGGCCCTGGCGGCTGCGGTCGCGGTGCCGCTAGCGCATGCGCTCGGCAGCTGGCGCGGCCCCCTGACGGTGTTCTCGGCCTGCACGGCCGTGCTGCTGCTCGCCTGGATGGCACTCAGTCGCGGTTACGGAGCGCGCGTCACGGCCGCCCCCCGTCCCCCCCGCTTGCCGTGGCGCAGCGGCACCGGCTGGCTGCTGGTGGCGATCTTCGGGCTGGTGTCGATCACCTACTACGGGATCAACGCCTGGCTGCCCTCATCGTTCACCGAGCGCGGCTGGAGCCATGAGAGCGCCGGCGCGCTGCTCACCGTCGTCAACGGGACCATGGTCCCCGTGAACCTGTTCCTGGCTTTCCGGGGTGATCGGTTTGGCTCCCGCCGGTTGTGGCTGGCGGCGGGCACGGTCCTTCAGCTCGGCGGATTGCTCGGGGTGCTCCTGGCCCCGGCCGGCGGCTGGGTTTGGGCGACGATGATCGGCGCCGGCATCGGGGTGCTGTTCCCGTCGCTGATGACGATGCCGCTAGACGTCGCCGACCGTCCGTCGGACGTCGGGGCGATGGCCGCGCTGATGCTCGGCGGCGGCTACACGCTGTCGGCCATCGGGCCCTTTCTGCTTGGACTGCTGCGTGACGCCGCCGGCTCGTTCGCGGTCTCCATGTGGCTGATCTTCGCCATCACCGCGGTGATCCTGCTGATCGTGTTGCTGACGTCGCAAGAGGGGCTCCGGCGGCAACCAACCCGGTTACCGCCAGCCGAGGAGCTCTCGACCGTTCCGGTCAAATAGCGGTCTCAGGGTCGGCCTTGGCCTCGCCCCGGGGGGAGTTGCGGAGCTTCAACAGCTCTTTCCAGAGGGCGGCGGGAAGCGTCACTCCCGCCGCCAACCGTCCGCGACGTTCTGCGCGCATCTGATCTCCGGGGATTCTCACTCCACCGTGACCCGGCGCCGCGGGGCTTGAGCGAAGCTCACGCAGATATTCACCGAGCCGCTCGCCGAACGGCGCCGTGCCGGTGGCGATGGGATCGAACGCCACGAACAAGTCACCCTTGGTGACGGGATCGGTGACGTCGAGTGTTCCGCGGACCCGCTCGCCGAGCGCGGTCTCGGTCAATGCCGCGACGAGCAGCTCAAACCCCAAGCCGAGCGCGAACCCCTTCGCGCCGCCGAACGGCGAGATCGCGCCCTCGCCGGCCGCCAGTGGATCGACGGTGGGTCGCCCGGCTTCATCCAGCGCCGCGCCGGGCGGCAGTGATTGTCCCCGCAAGCCGCGGGCGATCACCTCTCCCTTGGAGATTGCGCCCGTCGCCATGTCCATCACGAACGGTTCCTCATCGGTGGGCATGGCGACGGCGATCGGATTGGTCCCCACCATCGCCACGCGCCCGCCCCAGGGGTGGACGAGTGCCTCGCTGGTGGTGAACGCGAGCGCCACCAGCCCGCACGCGGCCATTGACTCGACGTATGGCGCGAGCATCCCCAGATGACTGGCGTTGCGGATTGCCGCCGCGGCCACGCCGGTACGGTGACCGCGGTCCACGAGCGCTGCGGCCGCGTGCATCGCCACATACGGACCGAAGCCGAAGCGCCCATCGACGACCAGCATGGCCTCAGCTGCCCAACGCGCCTCGAAGCCCGCGCCGGGCCGGATCAAACCGCGGCGGATGCGCTCCACGATCACCGGCAGTCGCTGAATCCCGTGCGAGGGGCGCCCCCGAAGGTCGCCTTCCACGAGCAGATTCGCCTGCTCGGCGGCCTCTTCGGGGCTGGCGCCGAGTCCGCCGAGGACATCCACGATCAGCGCTCGCAGCTCGGCTGGATCGATCGTGACGAGGTCCGGTTGGTCCATCACACCCTGCCCTCAGCGTTGACTTCGAGGCAACCCTACGCCTGCGGTTAGTATCAGGTCGATGGCACTCGATACCGCAACCGCTCCGTTGGCTGACCCCTCGCTGCTGCGCGATCGGGCATATGTCGGCGGCGAGTGGTGCGAGGCCGACGACGGGCGGACTTTCGAGGTCACCGACCCCGCCACGGGCGAGCTGCTGGCGACGTTGCCGCGCATGGGGCCCGCAGAGACCCGGCGGGCGATCGCCGCCGCCGAAGGCGCGTTCGCGCCTTGGCGGGATCGGCCGGCCGCCGAGCGAGCCGCGCTGCTGCGACGGCTGCGCGACTTGATGATCGAGCACCGCGAAGATCTCGCGCTGCTGCTGACGCTCGAGCAGGGCAAGCCACTCGCAGAGTCGCAGGCCGAGGTCGCCTACGCCGCGGCGTTCCTGGAGTGGTTCGGCGAGGAGGCCAAGCGGATCTACGGCGACACAATCCCCTCGCCGCACCGCGACAAGCGGATCATGGTCACGAAACACCCGCTCGGCGTCTGCGGCGGTATCACCCCCTGGAACTTCCCGTCCGCCATGGTTACGCGCAAAGCGGCCCCGGCGCTGGCCGTCGGATGCACGATGGTGCTGAAGCCGGCCGAGCAGACGCCGCTCTCGGCGCTGGCGATCGCCGCCCTCGCCGAGCGGGCCGGCCTGCCACCGGGTGTGCTCTCGATCATCACCGGAGACGCAGCCGACGCGCCGGACATAGGGATCGAGATGACCTCCAACCCCGTGGTCCGAAAGCTCGGCTTCACCGGCTCCAACGAGGTCGGCAAGGTGCTGATGCGTCAATGCGCCGAGCAGGTCAAAAACGTTTCGCTCGAGCTTGGCGGCAACGCCCCGTTCATCGTGTTCGACGACGCGGACCTAGACGAAGCCCTCGCGGGCGCGCTGCTGTGCAAGTTCCGCAACTCCGGGCAGACCTGCATCACCGCGAACCGCATCCTGGTGCACGAGGGGGTCCACGACGAGTTCGTCGAGCGCTTCGTGCGGGCGGCGGGTGAGCTGGCGGTTGGCGCGGGGACAGATCCATCGACCAACGTCGGTCCGTTGATCGACCACCAGGCGTTCGAGAAGGTATCGCGACACGTGGCCGACGCCACGGAACGAGGCGCGGATCTGCTGCTCGGCGGTCAGCCGCACGAGCGTGGCGGGACATTCTTCTCCCCCACCGTCCTGGACGGCGTGAGCCTGGACGCGGACATGTCGCGCGAGGAGACCTTCGGTCCGGTGGCCGGCATCCATCGCTTCGTCGACGAGGGAGAAGCGATTGCTATCGCCAACGACACCCCCTACGGGCTTGCGGCCTACTTCTACAGCCGCGACGTCGGCCGCATCTTCCGGGTCTCGGAGCAGCTCGAGTACGGGATCCTGGGCATCAACACGGGCTTCATCTCCACGGAGGTCGCTCCGTTCGGCGGCGTCAAGGAGTCGGGGATAGGACGCGAGGGCTCCAAGTACGGAGTCGATGACTGGATCGAGACCCGCTATCTGTCGCTGGGAGGGATCGACCGCTGATAGTCGAGATGCGCGAGTACACGCTCCAGGCGGGGAAGGTGCCCGAATATTTGAAGCTATACGAGGACGAGGGGCTCTCGATTCAGCGTCAGATCCTCGGACAGATGGTCGGCTACTACTCGACCGAGGTCGGGCCGGCTGTCAACCAGATCGTGCACCTCTGGGCGTACGAGAGCTTTGAGGAGCGTCAGCGACGCCGGGCGCAGTTGGCCGCGGATCCAGGCTGGCAGTCCTATGTGCAGAAGATGCGGCCGATGCTCGTCGCTCAATGCAACCGCCTGTTGAAGCCCGCCCCGTTCTTCGAGCTGGAGCTGAGCCGTTGAGCCGCCTCGAGGGCCAGGTGGCGATCGTAACCGGGGCCGCCCAGGGGATTGGGCACAAGATCGCAGAGGGGCTCGCCAACGAGGGGGCGCGGGTGGTTGTGGCAGACGTCCAGGCTGCGGACGAGGCGGCGGCGGCGCTCAATGGTCTCGCGGTGGCCGTCGACGTCTCTGACCAGCAGGCCTGTGAGCGGATGGCGCACGCGGCCATGGATGCCTACGGCCGCATCGACGTGCTGGTCAACAATGCCGGCATCTGGAGCTCGCTCGTGCCGACGCCGTTCGATCAGTTGGCGGTCGAGGAATGGAAGCGGGTGTTCGACGTCAACGTGATGGGCATGTACCTGGCCACCCGTGCCGTTGCACCGTTCATGCGCCAGGCCAAGCGCGGTCGGATCATCAATCTCTCGTCCGGAACACCGTTCAAGGGAGTGCCGCTCTTTCTCCACTACGTAACGAGCAAGGGCGCCGTGATCGCAATGACGCGGGCCCTGGCCAAGGAGCTGGGCGCCGACAACGTGCTGGTCAACACGATCGCTCCCGGCTTCACGCTGTCCGACGGCGTGATGGCAAACCAGACGCAGCTCGAGCAGCTCCAGGAGGTCTCCGCCAAGGCAAGGGTCCTGGTGCGCGATCAGTATCCCGAGGACATCGTCGGCGCGGTCCTGTTCTTCGCCGGCGAGGAGTCCTCGTTCATCACCGGCCAGTCGCTGGTCGTCGACGGCGGCGCCTACTTCAACTGAGTCACACGGCGGTGTTCCTGCAAGCCATGGAGCACCGCCTGTCCGACGGCGGGGCACGAGAGCTGAGCGCCACGCCGCGGGTCCTCTACCGGGTGGACCACAACGAGGCTGACTACTCGGTTGCCGCCCGCAGCCTCTCGGGTCCGGCGCACGCTGTGGCGTTCGAGCTCGTTCCCGAGCCGGCGACCGACGCGCTGCTGAGTAAGCCGCTCGAGCAGAGCGACGGCAGGCAGCAGCTGATTCGCTGTGACCGAGTCGACTTTCCGCCCGGGGGGGTGGCATATCTGCACACCCATCAGGGGCCCGGCATCCGCGTCTTGCTGTTCGGCTCGATCCGCGTAGAGACGCAGGGGCGCTCCGACACATACGGCCCGCTCGAGGCGTGGTTCGAGCCCGGGCCAGAGCCGGTTTTCGCCGCGGCATCCGAGTCGGAGCCCACGGCGTTCGTCCGCTGCATGGTGCTGCCGGCTCGGCTGCAGGGTCAGAGCTCAATTCGATACGTGCGAGACGAGGACGCCGCCAAGCCGAAGTCCCAGCACTACACGGTATTCGTCGATCAGCTGGCGGAGGAGCTGTGAGAACCGGCGGCAAGCTACTGGCCGATCAGCTCGTGGTGCATGGCTCCGAGATGGCGTTCTGCGTGCCAGGCGAGAGCTACCTGCCGCTGCTCGACGGGCTCTACGACCATCCCAGCGTGCGGGTGGTGACCTGTCGTCACGAGGCCTCGGCAGCCAATGCCGCCGAGGCGGCCGGCAAGCTGACGGGCCGCCCCGGCGTCTGCATGGTGACCCGCGGGCCCGGTGCAACGCACGCCGCCGTCGGCGTGCACACCGCGCGTCAGGACTCTACGCCGCTGCTGCTGCTCGTGGGACAGGTGGCGCGTGCCCATCGTGGGCGCGAGGCCTTCCAGGAGATTGACTGCCAGCGGGTGTTCGGATCGATGGCAAAGGGCGTGTTCGAGCTCGACGCAGCCGACCAGATCCCCGAGCTGGTGACGAGCGCCTTCACGCTGGCCGCCAGCGGCCGTCGGGGACCCGTGGTCATCTCGCTGCCCGAGGACGTCCTCTTCGAGGAGAGCGACGCGCCGGACGCCGAGCCCTACCGGGCGCAGGAGCCGGGGGCCGACGAGCGCCACATGGCAGAGCTGCGGCAGCTGCTGGAGGCCGCCAGGCGGCCCTTTGTCCTGGTCGGCGGCGGGTCCTGGGACGGCCAGGCGTCCGCTCGCCTCGGCGCCTGGGCGCAAGCCTGCGGGCTTCCGGTCGGCGCAGCGTTCCGCCGTCAGGACATCGTCGATAACGCGCTCGACTGCTACGTGGGCGACGTGGGATTGGGCATTAACCCCCGCTTGGCGCAGCGGGTGCGCGAGGCCGACCTGGTGATCGCCGTCGGGGCCCGGCTGACCGACGTGCAGACGCAGGGATACACGCTGCTGCGCCCGCCGGTGCCCGAGCAGGCGCTCGTCCACGTGTACCCCGATCCGGACGAGCTCGGCCGCGTCTACCAGCCCCGGCTGGGAATCGTTTCCAGCGTGCGCAGCTTCGCCGCGGCGGCCCAGTCGGCCGTGCGCGTCGATGGCGGGCAATGGGCGGGATGGACGCGTGAGGCGCGGGCGGACTACGAGCGCTGGTCGGCGCCGAGTGCAGCGGCGGACGAAGGCCAAGGGGTCGACCTGGGCGAGGTCATCGGGGCCTTGCGCGCGGAGCTGCCGGACGACGCCATCGTCTGCAACGGCGCCGGCAACTACACGGTCTGGCTGCACCGCTTCTTCCGCTACCGGTACTGGGGCACCCAGCTCGCTCCCCAAAGCGGGGCGATGGGGTACGGCGTGCCGGCCGCGATCGCCGCGCAGATCGTGCACCCCGGGCGCAGCGTCGTCGCGCTCGCGGGCGACGGCTGTTTTCAGATGTGCGGCCAGGAGCTGGCCACAATGGTGCAGGAGCAATTGCCGATCACGGTGATCGTCGCCAACAACCGCATGCTGGGCACAATCCGCATGCACCAGGAGCGCAGCTTTGCCGGCCGGGTGATCGGGACCGACCTGGTCAACCCGGATTTCGCCGCGTTCGCTCGGGCCTGCGGCGCGCACGCCGAGCGGGTGGAGACCAACCGCGATTTCGTGCCCGCTCTGGCGCGCGCCCGGGCAGCGGGCGGCCCGGCGCTGATCGAGCTACTCACCAACCGCCAAGCGCTGACGCCGAGCAGCTCCGTGGGGTAGCTTGGCTAGCGTCGCACAGACTGCCCAGGCGGTTCGGGCCGGCGAGCTCGATCCCGTCGAGCTGACCGAGCAGTCCCTCGCTGCACTCGAGGAACGCGCCGAGCTGAATGCGCTGATCACGATCTGTCCCGAGCCGGCGCTCGCTCGGGCCCGGGCGGGAGTCGACGGTCCCCTGGCGGGCGTGCCCCTGCTGGTCAAGGACGTGATCGACACCGCCGGCGTTCGCACCACCGTCGGCTCGCGCGTCTACGCCGACCGCGTACCGACCTCCTCCGCGCCGGTCGTAGTGGCGCTCGAGGCAGCGGGGGCGATCGTCATCGGCAAGACAAACTGCGACGAGTTCGCGTGGGGAGTGACGGGCCAGAACCAGTTCTACGGCGACGTGCGCAATCCCGTGCTCCCCGGCCGCATCACCGGCGGCTCGAGCGCCGGCAACGGCGCCGCGCTGGCGGCTGGGCTGGCGCCACTGGCGCTGGGGACGGACACCGGCGGCTCGGTACGGATGCCCGCCGGCTGCTGTCAGGTGGTGGGGCTGAAGCCGCGGCTGGGAGCGGTCTCGACCGCCGGCGTATTCCCGCTGTGCCCGAGCTTCGACACGGTGGGGCCGATGGCCCGCACTGTCGAGGACTGCGCACTGTGCCTGGAAGTGCTCGCCGGACGGTCGCTCGGCGCACATGCCGTCGAGGGCTTGCGCGCCGGCGTGCTGACGGCGATGCCGCCGCTCGCGCCGGACGCGCCGCCGCCTGAGCGCGACGAGCGTGCACTGGATTTCGCCGCGAGCCTCGAACAGCTCGGGCTCCGGGCCGAGGAGGTGACGCTGCCCATTCCCGAGGCCGATGTCTGGCCCGTCTTCTATGCCGAGGCAGCAGCGATCCACCGGGATACCTTCCCGGCACGCAAAGACGAGTATGGAGCCACGATCCGCGCCAAGCTGGACGCCGCGCAACGCATCGACGGCCGCAGCTTGCAAGCGGCCCGCCGGGCGCTCACGACCTGGCGTCTGCGGGCAGGGTCCGAGCCCGACGTCGACGTCGTCGTGTGTCCCACTCTCGGCGTTCGAGATATCCCACCCAGCAACGTCGACGAGCTCGCGGTCAGGGTTGCGTTCTCCGCATATACACGGGCCTTCAGCTTCCTCGGATGGCCGGCTATCGCCATCGGCGCCGTGCAGTTGGCGGCGCGTGAGCAAAATGTGCTGCTGGCGCTGGCGCTGGCCTGGGAGCGGGCCTACGGGGCGCCGAGCCTCGAGGCCAGCTGAACGCGGGGCCGCCGCGGAGCTCGGCCCCGGTTCAGACCTCCCAGGCCACGGTTCCGGGCGGCAGCGCCCACAAGCCGCGCAGGCGGGCGTCGAGCCCAAGGTGGACGGTCATCGCCCGCCGCAGCGCCCGGCGGTCACGCAGTGTGATGACGGCGCCGTTTGCACGCCCGTAGCGGCGATCGCGCAGCAGCCGGACGTAGCGGGTGGCATCGGCCCCGCCCTGGACCCGCACGCGACGTTCTATCCGGGTCAGCGTGGTCGCGCCGCGCACGTCGTACCCAAGCCGCTCCAGAGCCCGAGTGAGCTCCACAACCGCCAGCTCGCCGTCGCCGTCCAGGCTGCGGCGCAGGCGCACGCTGCCGGCGAGCCAGCGGACCGCCACCACGCCCAGCGCCGAGAGGCCTACGACCGCGAAGACGAGGAGAGCGACCATCCCGCTCGCGAGCCCGGAGCCGGCGCGACGCGGGATCGGGATCGGCTGATGCGCGTCCTGCGGCAGGCCACCAACGGTCGCGGCGATGGCGGCAGCCGGGGTGACGGTCCGCGAGCTCGTGTACAGCGGGAACTTTGGCACCTGGCCCACGGAACGCGGAGGCGTCGGATCGAACGGCACCCAGCCGGTTCCGGCGATGAATACCTCCACCCATGAGTGAGCGTCGAGAGCCCGCACCTCGTACCTGCCGGTGGCGCTGTCATACGAGCCCGGCAGAAAGCCGGCCGCCACGCGGGCGGGGATCCCGTCCATGCGCAACATCAGAGCCATCGCACCCGAGAACTGCTGGCAATAGCCGATGCCATCCACGAACAGGAATGACTCCAGCGGATAGCGCCTGGCCGGCGGCTGCTCGTTGTAGGCGTAGTTCGCCTTCAGGTAGTTCTCGATAGCCGTTGCCACGTCGTAGTCCGACCGCGCTCCGGCAGCCAGCCGCTGGGCAAGGCGGTACATCCGGGCGTACGGCGAGGCCAGGATCAGGCGCCTCAGGCGGGGGGACGCCGCCGGCGAGAGGCCGGGGGCGGGAGCGCTCACGGTCCGGGCGGTGAAGAACCGCTCCGGCTGCGTTGGGTCTGTTGCGGCGAGGCGCAGGCCGGACTGGCCGGTGGCTGGAAGGTCGAATGCCGTATAGCGGAGATAGGCCCGTGGGAAGCTGCGTGGCGCGGCGCGCAACTCGGCCGGCGTGGCTTGCGGTACGTACGACAGAACCGTGTACGTAGCCCCGGCGCGCAATGTCGCGCCCGTCGTCCGCGCCGTGCCGTCCTGATCATGGACCACCGGATCGGCGAAGTTCACCCCCACCGTCGTTCCCTGCTCGGTCGGCAGCAGCTGCGAGGCGAGCCCCGCGATGGTGAACGTGGCAAACCGGTACCACTGGTCGTTCAGCGGCAGCGGCAGATCCTCTGCCGTCGGCGGATTGGTGCCCGAGCGCACGAACCGCAGGCCGTCGAAGCGGTCCAACGTCGTCGTCTTCCACAGCTCTGGACCGGGCGCGCGGACCGTGAACATCGTGCGCTGCGAGCGGGACCACAGAATCGGGCCGTAGCTCTGATCCCAGGAGAATGGGATCCCCCGGACACCCGCGCCGAGGAGGTTCCACGCGCGGTAATTGAGCCATGCCTGCCCGCCACCCAAAGGGCCGACGAGCAGCGCCGCCGCGGCCCCGGCGACGCACAGCCAACCGAGCGCCGAGGGCAGTCGTCGGGCGCCGAGCCCGGGCAGCCACAGCCACGCTGCCACCAACACGAGCAGCACCAGCCCCTCAGCGACCACCCCGCCTCCGTTTGCGTCGATCACCCCGATCACGTACGCGGCCAGCAGCAGCGCCAGCGCCGTGATCCGGCGAGCGTCGTATCGAAGCGCGGTCGCCCGGCCGTCACGCCCGGCCGGCCAGAACCCCATTGCGGCGGCGGCCACCACGACGACGGCGAGCATCAGCACCAGGTCCAGGCGGGCCCAGCGGTCGTGGCCCACGTAGGGCCAGAGCGTCGCTGAGATCGTCTGCAGGCCGCTGTGGACGTCGTGGATCAGCTTGCCCCAGCTCAGCGGGAGCAGAAGTCGCGCCGGGACACCGGCAACGAGCAGCGCGAGCACCAGCGAGGCTCCGATGACGAGCGCCCGCGCAACCGTGGCCGAGATGCGGACTCGGCGCCGGCCGAGATTGCCGGGCCCGATCCAAGCGAGCGCCGTCCCGGCCGCGAGCGCTACGGCGGCGATCGCGATCAGGCGGCCCACCGGGGGGTGGGCCTCGATGCCGGCATAGCGCCACGCCACGGCCGCGCTGAGCCCAGCGAACACCGCCAGCCGCAAGCCGCGCTGGCGCGCGCTCGCATGCCTCACGCCGCGATCCTCCTCGCTCTACCGCGCTCGAGTCGCTGCCCGCTGCAGCCCGCGACCGTGAACAGCACGGGCCACCGCGGCTCGGGATGGGGAGAAATGAGATATCGCAGAGGGGTTCGAAGCCGGGCGACCGCCTCCGACCCGCTCCTCGCCGCGGTGATCCACAGCACCACCTCGGCGCTCGTCACACAGCCCACCGGGGGACCTCCGGCGGCCGGCTCCAGCAGCGCGAGCTTGGCGTGGAGCTCTGCGAAACCGTGTAGGTCGGGATCTAGCCGCGCCGGCCTGCGGTCGGAGGGAAGCAGGAGCGCGCAGCCGCCGTGGCGCGCCAGGTGCACGCACAACGACGCCGCTGCTCGCATCGCGTCATCGAGCGCGGCGGGGCCCGACGGTTCCCGCGGATCGACGACGACCAACGGCCGCTGGTCCTCGTCGGCGACCAGGCGCCGTTCCACCAGGCTGCTGGTCCGGGCCACCGTCGGCCAGTGGATCCGCGAGGCGGGAGCGCCGGGGCGATGCTGTTGCAACGAGTCGACCTCGGTCGCCCCCTCCTCGGTCGCGACCGCACGCCTGCGCCACAGGGCCCCCGCCGACCCCGCGATCTCGCTTGCCCGAACGGGGAGGATGCGCGGCAGAACGAGCACCTCGTCCACGGCCGACACGGCCGTGCGCCGGCAAAGGCCAAACGGGTCGCTGATCGTGATGGAGGATGGGCCCAGCTGATGACGGCCGCGCCGCGGAAACCGCACAGCCGCCGTCACCGTCGCACGCCGCGAACCGCGCAGCGGGGTCGGCGCCCCGTCGGGCCAGGGCCGTACTTCGGCGACCGGCGGAGCCACGCGTGCGCGGACCACGCGGACCGTCAACGCCAGCGGCCTGTCCTCCTCGACCGACAGCTCAGCGATCGAGCGAACCGCCTGCGCTCCACGTGCGGCCAGCCAAACCCATCCGGCCGCGGCGGCGGCGATGATCACCAGCGCCAGGCCGGGCAGGTACAGCGGCGCCGCGGCAAAGGCTCCCGCCGCGAGGACCAGCGCGACGCCCAGCCCGGCGACGCCGCAGGTACGCCTCACAGTGCCCGAACCCCATCGAGGGCATCCTGCACCACGCCGAGCGGGTCGGCGTCCGCCGCCGCGGGCACGAGCAGCAGCCTGTGCGGGATGACCGTCGAGACCAGGTCCTGTACGTCGTCGGGCAACGCGTGGTCGCGCCCGTCGAGGGCGGCGCGAGCCTTGGCCGCCTTGACCAGCATCAGTCCGGCGCGGGGACTGGCGCCCAGTTCGACGCGAGCATCCGCTCGGATCCGCTCGAGCACGGCGACCACATACCGCAGCAGCCGCTCGCTGGCGTGCACACGGATCGCCGTGTCCTGAGCCGCCAGCACGTCGGCCACGGTCGCCACCGCCTCGAGCGTGAGCACCCGATCGCCGGTGGAGTGCTCGGACAACATCTCAACCTCGCGGGGAGCGGAGGGGTAGCCGAGCGAGACGCGCACCATGAAGCGATCGAGCTGATTCTCAGGCAGGGGATATGTGCCCGCGTACTCCACCGGGTTCTGCGTGGCGAGTACCACAAATGGCCGCGCGAGCTCATGCGTCGAGCGGTCGACGGTCACGTGGCGTTCCTGCATGCACTCCAGCAGCCCCGATTGCGTCTTCGGCGGAGCGCGATTGATCTCGTCGACCAGCACCAGGTTCGCGAACACGGGTCCCGGGCGGAACTCGAAGCGGCCTTCGCGTTGATTGAAGACGTTGGTCCCAACGACGTCCGCCGGAAGCAGGTCGGACGTGCACTGCACCCTGGCATAGGCCGCGTCGATCGAGCGCGCCAGCGCGCGCACCAGCGCTGTCTTGCCCACCCCCGGATGATCCTCGATCAGCACGTGCCCCTCGGCGAGCAGCGCCACGAGGACCTCGCGCAACGTCGCCTCGGGCAGCTTGACGGCCAGCGCCACGTTGTCGGCGATGCGAGTCCCGAGCGCCGCTACATCAGCCGGATCTAGCTGCTCCAAGTTGTCCACTACAGGCCGCGTGCGATATTACGCTCGTCGAGCGCTGGCGGCCGCAGCGGGCCATCAGGCGACCTGCCCTCTATCCGGCCAGCGGCTCGACGCCCAGATAGCGGCGCTGAAGCTCGGGATCGGAAGCCAGTTGCTCCGAGGTCAGCTCGATGGCGATGCGCCCGGCGACCATCACCAGGTGGCGCGCGGCAACCGCGGTCGCGACGCCGAGGTTCTGCTCAACGAGCAGGATGCGCATGCCGGCCTCGGCCAATCGCTGGATCGTCTGCACGAGCTCCTCGACGAGCCGCGGCGCCAGGCCCTCGGACGGCTCGTCCATGATCAGCAGCTTGGGATTGAGGAGCAGGGCCCGCGCGATGGCCAGCATCTGCTGCTCCCCGCCTGACAGCTGGGTGGCGTCGGATTTCCTACGCTCCGCAAGGCGGGGAAACAGCTCGTAGACGCGGCTCTGATTCCAGTTCCCATCGCCGGCTTTGGCCGGAATCATCCGCAGGTGCTCGTCAACGGTGAGCGAGCCGAACAGCCGGCGCCCCTGAGGCACCAGCGCCAGTCCTGCCCGCGCGATCTTGTACGAGGGCTTGCCCAGTAACTCGAGCCCTCCAAAGCGGACCGAACCGCGGGCGTGGCTCGGCGGGATGTTCATCACCGCATGGCACATCGTGGTCTTTCCCATCCCATTGCGGCCGATGACCGAAACAGGTTGATCGCCGACCGTGAACTCCAGCCCCTGAAGCACGTGAGACCTACCGTAGTAGGCGTTCAGATCCTTGATCTCGAGTAGTGCCCCGTCATTCACCGTAGTGCTGACTCCCGAGGTACAGGTCGTGCACGGTCTGGTTTGCCCGAATCTCCTCCGGCGTCCCCTCGGCGACGACGTGGCCGTCGTGCATCATCGTCACGGAGTGAGCGACGCGCAGGGCGACGTCCATGTCGTGCTCGATCAACAGGAGCGTGACATTCGGCGGCAGGTCCAAAAGGAGCTGGGTGAGCGTCTGGCGCTCCGCTCGCGATAGACCAGCCGCGGGCTCGTCCAGCATCATCAGCTTGGGCTCGACGGAGTGCGCCATGCCGATCCCGAGTTGGCGGCGTTCGCCATGCGAGAGGTCGCCAACCAGCGTGTGGAGACGATCGCCGAGCCCCACCCGGCCCGCTGCCTCGCGGGCCTTTGCCCGCAACGGAGCGTCGCGTTTGGAAGATCTGAATGGGAATGTGTGGCCCGTCCGGACTCCGAGCATTGCGAGATAGATGTTGTCCTCAACCGAGAGCCCGTCGAACAGGCGTGACTGCTGGTAGGTCCGGGCCAGGCCGAGCTTGGCGCGGCGCCGTCCGGGAGAAAAGGTCACGTCCGTACCGAACAGCTCGATCGTCCCGTCGGTGGGAGGAAACTCCCCTGCGATCAGGTTGAAGAGCGTGGTCTTGCCGGCGCCGTTGGGCCCGAGGATCCCCCGCCGATCGCCAGGGCGCACCTCGAGATCGACGCCGTCGACGGCGCGCAGCCCACCGAAGCGCCGGCCGACCCCCCGCAGACGGAGGGCCGGCTCGGCGCTTTCGGTTACATGGTCTGGCACCGCCACTTTCGGGTCGCTTATTGCGTCAGTCCGTCAGTGGAAGCTGACCACCTTCTCCTTGCCTTGCCAGGGAAGCGAGCGTTTCTGGCACACCGGCTGCCCTCGGCCCGGCGAGGGAGTCGCCGTCGTGAACGTGCCGCCGAACGCCTGGCTGACGTTCGGAACCTCGTACTCGGTCTTCACACCGGGCACCTTCGACCCGGCGGGCGGCGGTGTGATCACACCGACGTAGTTGTTGGTGATCGCCTGGCGGTTCTGATCCAGGGTGACCGGCCCGTACGGAGCGTCGGGCAGCGACGTCTTTGCCAGCGCCGCGTGCAACGCCGCCTGTCCGTTCGAGAGGTCGCCATGCACCGCGGTAAGCGCCTTGTCGAGCGCCCACGCGGCGAGGTAGTAGTTGACCGTGAACACACTCGAGGCCAACCCGGCCAGCGTCCCGGGCTTCGGCAGCGACGACGTCTGCGCCGGATACGCCTGCTTCAGCGCCGCGATGTACTTTGCCGCATTCGGCGACGTGGTGTCCTCGTTCGTCGGCTGGCCGAAGATGCCGCCGATGTACTGCGAACCATACGCCGCCAATGTCGCGGGATCAGGCAGGAAGATGTTCCCGGCCAGCTTGTTCTTCGGGAACGGTCCCCGCACCTGGTTGTACTGCTTGGTGAACGCCAGCAGCCCCGAGCCGCCCACGGCGCTGAACAGCCCGTCGTAGGTCTTCGGGATCTGCGCCACGTACGACGAGTAGTCGGTCGTGTTGAGCGGCGGGTAGATCCGGGTCACGGTCCCGCCGTCGGCGCAGAAGTCGGCGATGAAGCCGGCCGCCGATGTCCAGCCGAACCCGTAGTCGTCCATGATCACGACCGCATGACGCCAGCCGAGCTTGCGGTAGGCGATGTCCCCGACGCCGGCATTCCACTGAGCGCCGTCACCGTTGAAGCGGTAGAAGTTCGGCGAGCGAACCTTCAGCGTCGCGTCCTGCGCCCCGGAGGTTCCGTTGATGAACGTCTTCCCCGGCTGCGTCTTCGAGTAGTTCGCGATCGCGATTCCCTCGTCGCCCGACAGCGGGCCGATCAGCACCTGGGCGCCGTCGGCCTCCACCAGCCGGCGCGCCTCGGACAACGCTCGATCGGCGTTGTCGTTGGAGCAGCCGTAGCCGACGATCTTGATCGGGTGTCCGGCGATCGTCCCACCGGTGATGCCATCAGTGGCAACGGGACCGTTGGCCTTCGCTCCGTTGTGGGCGATGAAGTACGCCTGCGCCCCGCCGATGTCGGAGTTGTACCAGGCACCGAAGGCGCCGAAGCAGTCCGACAGGATCCCGATCTTGATCGCGTTCGATGGCGCGGAGCTGGCGCTCGCCGATGAGGACGACGACGACGAGCTGGTGGTCTTGCTCTTACCGCCACAGGCCGCGATCCACAGCCCGCAGAGGACGAGCAGGGGTATCAGCACCAGCCGTCCCCGCAGCCGCCTCTTTGTTTCCCTCTCCAAACTGGTCACCTCCTCAGTGACTCGTTCGACATGTATGAAGTTTGAAGTTTCAGCTTTCGCTTCCGTCACCTAAGCCTCCTGCACTCCCGAGCCGGACGCGCCGGTCCCGGACGACACTTCTGCCCCTTCCGGGGAAGCTCCTTCGCCATCTGCTGCCCCCGCGGCGGGCGCATCACCGCCCGGCGTTCTCAGCAGTGCTCCCCGCAGCCGCTGACCGATCCCGATCAAGCCGTCTGGAGACAGCAGCACGATCAGCAAGAAGACCAGACCGATGATCGTGTCGAACTGGGCGGGGCCGAGCCAGCTGCCGAGCGTCGGCGTGTCCTGGCGGGCGTAATAGTCGATCAGCGTGTAGGCGAAGGCGCCGAGCCACGCGCCCTCGAGCCGCGACAACCCCCCGATCACCGCCACGATCAGCACCGCGATCGTCTGGTCGATCCGGATCGACCCGGGCGAGATCTGCGTGTTGTACCAGACCGACAAGATTCCGGCGACCGCTGCGACGAAGGCGCCGAGCGTGAACGCGAGCGTCCTGTGCAGCGGGACGTTGTAGCCCAGCGACCGCATCCGCGGGGGGTCGTCCCGAATCCCTTGCAGCACGATCCCGAACGGCGTCCGCGCCACGTATCGCAGCAGCAGGTAGACCGCAACCGAGCATCCCAGGCAGATGTAGTACAGGGGCGTGGGGTGCGTGATCGGGTCGCTGATGAAGCCGGGCCGGGCCACGTTACGGATGCCCCCGAACCCGCTCAGCTGGGTCACCTGGCCATAGAAGAAGTAGACCAGCAACGACAGGGCGAGCGTGATCATCAGGAAGTAGATGCCGTAACTGCGCGAGGCGATCGCGCCGAACAGGAAGGCCACGACCATGGCCACCGCGATGCCTGTGACCACGCCCGCCCACGGGGTCCAGCCCGCCGGGTGGACCGCCTCGGTCGATGCCGAGTGGACGAGGTTGGCCATCGTGAACCCCGCGATCCCGTAGATCGCCACCTGGCCGAGCGAGATCATCCCGCCGAAGCGGCTGAGGAAAGTGAGGCTGACCGCGGCGATTCCCAGCCACAATGTCTGCGTGAGGATCTGACTGACCCAGAAGCCGCTGAAGATCACTGGCGCAAGCAGCAGGACGACGGCGATCGCAACCAGCACGCCCGCGCCGGCGGCGGCCGTCGGGCTGCGCCGCCGTGACAGGGTCGCGAGCACGCCGGTGCCGGCGGCAGAGCTCACGCCGGACGCCCAAACAGTCCGAGCGGGCGAAACGCCAGCACGAGGATCACCAGGATGAACGAGCTCAGCACCGCGTAGTTGGTCAGATCGGTCCCTCCGAACTTGAGGTAGATCGACGAGTACGACTGGACTAGGCCGAGGAGCACCGCGCCGATGGCGGCCCCCGGCAGGCTTCCCATCCCCCCGATGATCACCACGATCAGTGCGTCGAGCAGGTACAGGGTGTCGTTGCCCGGAACGACCGAGATCATCGTCCCGCCCATCGCGCCCGCGAACCCGGCAAGCAGCGAGCCGAGGAAGAAGGCGCCGGCGAACACGAGCTGCACGTTGACCCCCAACGCGGAGAGCATCGGGCGGTCGTCGACGCCCGCGCGGACGATCATGCCGAAGCGCGTTCGCTGGATCAGCAGGTAAAGCAGAGCCCCGATCACCACCGCCGAACCCAGCACGAGCACTAGCCGGAAGAAGCCGTAGTGGAAGGAGCCGAAGGCGACGCTGTTCGGCCAGCTCGACGGCTGGTTGATGGTCTGCGCGATCCCGCCGTAATGAGCGAGCAACTGATCGGCGAAGATCACCGACACGGCGATCGTGATCAGCGCCTGACGAAGATCTTGCCCCTGATTCCAACGCAGCAGGACCTGCTGGATTCCGAGGCCGACCAGGCCGATGACGAACGTCGCGAAGACCATCGGAACGACCCAGCCGACGACGGACGTAGAGCTGCCCGCGGTCAGAGAGAACTGGCTCGAGGAGCTCTGGAACCAGTGCGTCTGCGCTACGTAGGCCAGGTACCCCCCGAACAGAAACAACGAGCCGTGCGCCATGTTGACGACCCGCATCAACCCGAAGATCAGTGTGAACCCGGCCGCGACGACGAAGAACAGCGCGGCAAGCGTTATGCCGTTCAGCGTGACCTGCAGGAACGTGCTGCCGCCTTGGCTGGCCTTGATCACCAGCCACACGACGACCGCGACGCAGAACGCGATCAGTGCCCCTCTGGGGCCTTGCCTGAGGGCGATTCTCATTCCCTCTCTCCGCTCCTGGGATCCAGCCTCGTTCGAAGATCCAGCCCCGCTCGAGGATCCATCCTGGCTCGAACATACCGCGGCGATTGGTGGCGCGCAATACCGTCGAACGAGCGGCCGCCGCCGCTAACAATCCCGTAACGCCGCGGCTCGTAGCCGTGTAGCACCAACTGCTTCACCCTAACCCCGCTCTGCCCCGGAGCTCGAGCGCGCGGGATAGAGGCGCGCGGAACGACTCTCGTCGTCCTGGGGCATGACCTCCGCCAGCTTCACGATGTCGGTGACGACTTGTTCGTCGAGCGCCGAGCGCTCGGGCCAGTCGATCTCCACGAGGTTTCCGGCCGGGTCACGCAGATACATCTGAACCTCCCCCCCGGGCAGCTCGAAGATGCCACCCATGAAGGTCGTCTCGTCGCGGAGCTCGAGCTCGCGCACCTTCCGGTATGCAGCCTCGAAGTCGTCGACGTCCAAGCCGAAGTGGTGAAACTGCGGGGCACCCTCGCGCTGGAACAGATGCAACTGCTGCTCGCCGAGCCGTAGCCACGCCACCGGCTGGCCGGGAAACCTGGGTGCCGGAACGCGCTCCATTCCGAGCACCTCCGTGTAGAAGCGGACCGACTCTTCCAGGTCCGATGCGCTGATGCTGACGTGGTTGATGCCGGAAGCACGCACCGTCTAGGCCTGGGCGACTGCAATCGCGTCGATTTCGAGCAGAGCTCCGGGCACCGCCAGCCGGCTCACCTCAACCAGCGTGCTCGCCGGTCGCACCCGCCCGAAGACGTCCTGGCGCACGGGGTTGATCCGGGCGCGATCATCGACGTTCAGCACATACACCGTCACCTTCACGATGTCGGCGAAGCGGGCGCCGGCGGCCGCCAGCACTTTGCCGATGTTCGCGAACACCTGGCGGGCCTGGCTGACGACATCGCCTGAGCCCACCAACTCGCCGTGCTCGTCAACGGGCACGCAGCCCGAGACAAACAGCAGGCCCCCGGCCCGCACTGCATCGGTGTAGTGGCTGATCGGCTCTGAGAGCCCGACGACCCGATACTCCTCGCGTGCGCTCAAGGCCCGGCACCGTACGCCAGGCTCCAATTTAGGGCAAAGACGCGTTTCGGATGACTGGCATAGGTTTTTACCTATAGGGTGCCCCGTATGACGCTACGACAGGTGTCCTATTTCGTGGCGGTGGCCGAAGAGGGCTCTTTCACGCTCGCCGCCCGGAGGGTTCGCATCGCGCAGCCGTCGTTGTCGCAGCAAGTCCAGGCCCTGGAGCGCGATCTGGGCTCGACCCTGCTGGAGCGAACGGCCCGCGGCGTCCGCCTGACGGCCGCCGGCCGAGAGTTCCTCCCGGAGGCACGCGCGATGCTGGCCGCTGCCGGGCGCGCGAGGCTGGCGGTCCGCCAAACCGAGTCGCTCGAGGGCGGGGAGCTCGAGATCGCAACGGTGCGCTCGCTGGCCGTCGGCGTCCTTCCGCAGCTGATCGGCGAGTTTCGGAGCCGCCATCCCGGGGTGCGGATATGGCTGCGGGAGTTTGCGCACCGCGAGCGCCTGAACGGGGCGGTCATGGCAGGCGTGTCCGACATTGCAATCGGGCCCCGGCCAAGCGTCTGGCCCGGCCCGCTCCTGGTGCTCGGATTTGAGGAGTTCGTGGTGATCGTGCCGCCGGACGATTCGCTCGCCGCGCCTGATGGAGGGCTCGAGCTTCGACGCCTGGCCGATCGGGAATGGATTCTTTACGAGCCGGGTCACGGGCTGGACGATGTCGTCCTGTTCGCTTGCGCGCGGGCAGGGTTCACTCCCCGGGCGGCGATGCGCACCGGACAGGCGGAAGCCGCTGTGCGACTGGCGGCATCGGGCTTGGGCGTGGCGATCGTGCCGGTCAACGTGGTGCCCCCACAGCTCGCAGGGATCGCGCGCTCGCTGAGCCAACCTCTCATCCGCCAGCTGGCGGCATACACCCGGACCCAGTTTTCGCACGCAGCAGCGGAGTTCGCGTCCGTGGCGGCGGCCGGCTACCAGCCACCCCGGCCGCCACGGTCGATCGTCTTTCGCTGAGAAAGCGGGGGTCGATCGTCTTTCGCTCAAGGGAGCGAGCGGAACGCTTGCGCCTGAGGGGGGCCAAGGTCCATACTGGATCGTCGTGGGACCCCAGTTCCTCTCCTTCGCCGAGGCGACGGACTTTCAGCTTGCCGATGGCGTCGCGGCCAAGGCCCTGTTCGGCGAGGGAGCGATGCTGAACCTCGTTGAGCTGGAACCGGGGTCAGTTGTCGCCCGCCACAGTCATCCGCACGAGCAGCTGGGCATGATCCTGCGCGGTTCGATGACGCTGGTGGTCGAAGGCACGGACCACGTGCTGGAGGAGATGGATGCCTACTCCCTACCGGGGGGCGTCGAGCACCAGGGAATCGCAGGACCGGAAGGCGCTTTGGTGCTCGACGTGTTCCAGCCTGTCCGCGAGGACTACCGCCAGGCGGCCGGCGCTTGATGCCCGAGGCGGCCACCCGTTGAGCCCTCAGGCCGAGGCGGCCGCCCGCTGAGTGCTCAGGCCGCGGCGGTCGCCCCCAGCGCGCCCATCACCTCGTCCGTGCTCGCCACCTGCCCGACGTTCGTCATCGCATAGTTCAGAGCAGCGTGCTGCCACTCGTCGCCGGTGGTGGACGTCCCATCCGAGACCACCACCACCTCGTAGCCGGCGTCGGCTCCGTGGCGGGCCGTGTGCTCGATCGACATGTTGGTCCACGCGCCGGTGATCACGATCGTCTCGGCGCCAAGTCCACGCAGGAGGATGTCCAGACGGGTCTCGTAGAAGCCGTTCATTCGCATCTTCTCGACGACGTGGTCACCCGCCTGGGGCTCTAGTCCCTCGGCCGGCGCTGCGCCCCAGCTGCCGCGGACCAGGGCGTTGGCGTCCTTGACGCCGGCGAACAGCGGCGCATTCTGCTTCAGCCCGGGAGCACCCTCCTCGACGATGTAGTGGACGTGAATCACCGGCGTGCCGGCCTTGCGCGCGGCTTCCGCGAGGCGCTTGACGTTCTCCACCACGTTCTGGCTCTTGGCGTGCTCGGGAGCGCCGGAGTCGGCAAACGCGCCGCCCTCGATGATCACGTCGTTCTGCAGATCCTGGATGATCAGCGCCGAGCGCTTGGGCTCGAGCCTGAGGGACTGCTCGCTCATCGTGCTCCTCTCGTTCGCTTTTGTCGGGCGGGTCTAGTGGTAGGGAAGTGGCGCCGATGCGACCTTCGTCTGCACGCGGTACAGCGAGGTTGAGCTCGGCATGTACAGCGTCTTCCAGTCCGCGCCTCCCCAGCCGATGTTGCCGACGTTCTCCGGCACGCCGACGACACCGAGGTGCTCGCCCTGCGGGGAGATGACCCACACCCCGCCCGGCCCCGTGACCCACACGTTGCCACGCTCGTCGCACTTCATCCCGTCGGGGATTCCCTCCTCGATCACGCCGCTGCCGATCTTGTCCTGGAACAGGCGCCCGCCGGAGAGCGTGCCGTCGGCCTGCACGTCATAGACGCGGATCAGCGCCCGCGGCGTGTCGTTGATGTACATCTGCGATTCGTCGGGCGTGAAGCACAGGCCGTTGGGCTGCTCGAACTCGTCCTCGCCCACCACGAGCTCGGGTTCGCCGCCATCGGGCCCGATCCGGTAGACGCCCTGGAAGGAGAGGTCCTGCTCGCGCTCGAGGCCGAAGCCCGGGACGCGGCCAAAGCCGGGATCGCTGAAGTAGATCGTGCCGTCCGAGCGCGTGATCACGTCGTTGGGGCTGTTGAGCTCCTTGCCCTGGTAGTGGCTTGCGATCGTCTCGCGGCTGCCGTCGGGGCGCTCGCGCACCAGCGACGAGGTGACGTGCTCGCACACCAGCAGGTTTCCTTGGGCGTCGTAGACCATGCCGTTGCACTTGTTGCTCGGGCGCATCACCTCCTCCACGCCGTCGCGTTCGCTCCAGCGCCGGCGGACGTCGCCCGGCATGTCGCTGAACAGCAGGAACTCGCCCTGCGCGTTCCAGATCGGCCCTTCGGTGAACGTGAACCCGGTGGCGACGCGCTCCACCTCAGCGCTCAGGTCGATCAGCTCCTGCAGGGCGTCAGACTTGACATCGATGGCCACGGTTGCGCTCCTCTCCTCTCTGGCCCAGGTCTTCTCGCTGCCTCTCGGGGGCCGATACTAACTCCGCTCGCTGACCGCGGTCCAGGGGATCAATCGACCTGAGCGTGGATCCGCTTTTTGGCGTCCCGCAGCCGTCCCCCGCCGCGGCCGGCTCGAACCGCCAGGATCTCGCCCATGATCGAGACCGCCGTCTCCTCCTGCGTCTCTGCACCGATGTCCAGGCCGCAGGGCCCTGCGATTCGTTCCAGCGCCTCCTCCTCAGCGCCGGCCTCCAGCATCCGCTCGCGACGGCGCTCCTGGTTGCGCCGCGATCCGAGCGCGCCGATGTAGAAAGCTTCGGTTTCGAGCGCGGCCATCAGCGCCGGGCGGTCGAAGCGATCCTCGTGCGTCAGCACCAGGACGGCGGTCTGGTGGTCAGCCTGGATCTGCGCGAACGCTTCCTCGGGCCAGGCGGTGATCAGCTCATCGGCGCTGGGGATCCGCGCCTCGGTGGCGAACATCGGCCGCGCGTCGGCGACGATTGCACGCCAGCCGACGAGCTTCGCCGCCTTACAGAGCGACTCGGCGGTGTCCACGGCGCCGTACACCACCAGCCGAGGCGGCGGTCCGTAGACCTCGGCGAATACCCGCCCCCCGTCGAGTTCCAGCAGACGGTTGCGCCCCCCGCGGACCACATCTCGCGACGCCTCCTCCAGATCCGGTGCGATCTGATCGCCACCCCCGGCCTCGAGCCACAGGAGCTTGGTCCCCGCCTCGGGCCCGTCCACGACCGTCAGCAGGACGCCGCGCCCACCGGTGGCGGTGAGCTCCGCCAGCCGCGTGATGAGCGGCTTCACGGCAGACGCTCCAGAAAGACATCGATCTCCCCTCCGCACGGGAGCCCGACCTCCCACCCCTGGTCGTCGGCGATGCCATACGAGAGCAGCTTCGGCTGCCCGCTCTCGAACACCTGCTCTGCCTCGTGGTAGATCTCGCTCTCCACACAGCCCCCCGAGACGGACCCAGCCAGCTGCCCGCTGCGGGAGATTGCGAAGCTCGACCCCACCGGCCGTGGCGCCGAGCGCCGGGTGGCGACCACCGTCGCCACGCAGACGCTCTCGCCTTGCCGCTGCCAGCTCTGAATTTCGTCCAACAGCTCCTTCATGCTCCATGCCTCCTCTCGATCGCGGACAACGTGCCCGCTAGGTCTTCCAGGCTCGCGATGTTGTGTCCCGGCAGAAACCGGTCGACATACGGCAGCGCGGCCCGCATCCCGCCGCCGAGTGGCTGATAGCGGACGTTTCCTTTCAACGGGTTGACCCACACCACCGCATACGCGCTGCGCGCCAGGCGAGCCATCTCGCGCCGCACAAGCTCCGGATCCTGACGTTCCCAGCCGTCCGAGACGATGACCACCACCGCCCCGCGTGAGAACGTCCGTCTTCCCCATTCGTCGTTGAACGACTTAAGCGACGCGCCGATCAGCGTGCCGCTGGCCCAGTCGACCACGGTTTCCGCCGCTGCCTCGAGCGCCCGCTCCGGGTCGCGGGTGCGCAGCGCCGGCGTCAGCCGCGTCAGACGCGTGCCGAACGCGAACACCTCCACCCGCCCGACCTCCACTGCGGCGTGCATGAACAGCAGCAGCGCGCGGGTGTACGCCTCCATCGACCCCGAGATGTCGCACAGGATGACCAGCCGCCGGGAGACCTCGATCCGCCGTCGGAAGCTGCGCGCAATCGGCTCGCCCCCGGTGCCGAGGGAGCGCCTGGCCAGGTGGCGCAGGTTGAGCTGCTGCCCGCGCGGGTGCGAGCGCAGCCTTCGCGACCGCCGCCGCGGTCGGACCCTTGCCAGATCCTTCATCAGCACCCGCGCCCGCGAGAACTCCTCGGGCGTCATGGCGGCGAAATCGCGCTGGCGGATCACCTCGGACGCGCTCCAGCCGACCTCGTGCTGATCGCTGGGTGGCTGCTGATCGCCTCCGCGCATGGGATCGGCACGGCGAGCGCCGACGGAACGCGGCAGCTCCGCCGTTCGGATGCGCATCGGTGGTGCGACGGGCGCGCGCAGGAACCACGCGCTGAAGGCGCGGTCAAACGGCTCGATCTCCTCAAAGCGCGCCACCAGGGTTGTGCGAAGGGACCAGTAGACGTCGTCCTGGCGCGCCAGGTCCACTTCGTCCAGCGCGCTGAGCGCGTCCGCGATCCGGCCCGGGCCGACCTCGAGCCCAGCCTCGCGCAGCACGCGTCCAAAGGTGACCACGTGGCGCACGAGGGCGTCAGCTGACAGCGCGGGCCTCCTCCAACAGGCTGACCAGCGTCTCGTCGCGCACCAGCTCCATGTCCTCGTGGTACTTGAGAACCGATCCCAGCGTCGATTCAACGAGCTCCGCATCGAGCTCGCGGCGACCCAACGCGGCCAGCGCCTCGGCCCAGTCGACCGTCTCCGCCACCCCGGGCGGCTTGGCCAGATCGAGCCGGCGCAGCCCCTGGACGAACCTGACTGCCTCCCCGGAGAGCCGCTCCGGGACGCCTGGCACTCTGAGGCGGACGATCTCCATCTCCCGTTCGCACGAGGGATGTCCGATCCAGTGAAACAGGCACCGGCGCTTGAGCGCATCGTGCAGCTCGCGGGTGCGGTTGGAGGTGAGCACGACCACCGGTCGCCGCTCGGCGCTAATCGTGCCGATCTCGGGAATCGTGATCTGAAAGTCGGAGAGCATCTCCAGCAGGAACGCCTCGAATTCGTCGTCGGCGCGATCGATCTCATCGATCAGCAGCACTACCGGCTCCGGCGATGAGATCGCCTCGAGCAGGGGGCGGCGGATCAGGAACTTGGGTCCAAACAGCTCATCCTCCGCCACGGCACCGCTGTCCTGGGTGGCGCGGATGTGCAGCAGCTGCCGTGTGTAATTCCATTCGTAGACGGCGTGCGCCACGTCCAGTCCCTCGTAGCACTGAAGACGGATCAGGCGGGAGTCCAGGCTCGACGCGATCGCCTTCGCCGCCTCGGTCTTGCCGACGCCGGCCTCGCCCTCCAGCAGCAGCGGCTTGCGCACCCGCAGCGCCAGGAACAGCGCGGTGGCCAGACCGCGATCCGGGAGGTACGAGGCGTGCATCAGAGCCTCTTCAAGCTGCTCGATGTTGGTGAACTCCTCCACCTTCATCCACTTTAGCCGCACGCAAGCGCCCCCAGAGGACGCGCGTTAGAGTGTGAAATCCACCGGGTAATGCGTGATCTACCCGGTAATTGCGTGGGAAGGAGAGGCAGTTGCGCGCCAGCGACACCGAAGTTCTGATGCCGGCGTCCGCCGCGGAGGCCGTGGAGGTGTTCGGCGATGGCAAGGACGTGACCGTGTTCGCCGGCGGCACGATCTTGATGCCCGACGTCACGTACGGCCGCTATCCGCGTGGAGGGCGGACCCTTGTGCTGACACGCGCGGGGCTCGATCGGATCGAGGGCGACGGCCGCCTGACGATTGGGGCGATGGTCCCTCTCAGCGAGCTGGTGGGCTCGGGGGTCGAACCGCTCGCCACCGCGGCCGGCGACATCGGCGATTACGAGATCCGAGCGCAGGCCACGATCGGCGGCAATCTGTGCGCCACCTCCGGCCTCGAGATCCCCCGCGGCGACCTGCAGCCGGCGTTGCTCGCGCTCGGAGCAAGCGTGCGCTCGGCCGGATCGGGCGGCGAACGCACAGAACCCGTAGAGGATTTCTTGGCCGGGAGCGAGCCGCGACTCGTGCTGGCGATCGAACTCGAGCGCCCCCAGCGCGCCGTGTTTCTCTCACAACGCCGGCGACACGCCCACTCCTACGCGGTGATGTCGGTGGCCTGCGCCGCAAGCGGCGACTCCGTGCGAGTCGCCGCGGTCGGCGTCGGCAACCGCGCGGCACGGCTGAAAGGCGTGGAGCGCGCCCTGGAGGAAGGCTCGCGGCCGGCCGACGCCGCAGCCAGAGCGCTCGACGATGTCGAACCCCAGGACGATGCCCTGGCATCGGCCTGGTACCGGCGCTCTGTACTTCCCACCCTTGTGACCCGCGCACTCGAGCAGCTCGGAGGAGGCTGACCTTGGAACTGAATGTCAACGGCGTGCCCCGCGCAATCACCGGTCCACCACTGACGCCGCTGTTGCATGTGTTGCGCGAGGAGCTGAGCGTCATGAGCCCCAAGCCGGGGTGCTTCCAGGGCGCCTGCGGCACCTGCACCGTGCTCGTAGACGGCGAGCCACGGAGATCCTGCCTCGTCCCGGTGGGAACGCTGGAGGGAGCCGAGGTCACGACGGTGGAGGGCCTGGGTACCGCGCCCGATCGGCTCGCGCCCATCCAGGCTGCTTTCCACAGAGGGTATGCAGCCCAGTGCGGCTACTGCACCTCGGGGATGATGATGGCCGCCCATGCGCTGATCCAGCGCAGCGACGGACCGCTTGAGAGAGACCAGGTCATCGCGGCGCTGGGCGGGCATATCTGCCGCTGCACCGGGTATGTGAAGATCGTGGACGCGGTCATGGCCGCCTCGCGTGACGGAAGCGAGGAAGTCAAACTGGAGGAGATGGTGCCCGCCGAATCCGGCGAGCCAGAAGTCGAGCCGAAGGGGTCGCCAGCATGAAGGCAGTCGGAGCAAGGCTCCCCCGCTACGACGGGGTTGCACACATCACAGGACGCAGCGTGTACGTCGACGACGTGCAGGTGCCGGGGACCCTGGTCGCCAAGGCGCTGCGCTCGCCGCACCACCACGCGGGCATCGTCCGCGTGGACACGAGCAAGGCGCAGAGCATCCCCGGCGTCCGGGCAATCATCACCCACGAGGACGTCCCCAAGAATGTCTATGGGCACCTCGAGGCGCTCGGCATTCCGGCGGACGAGCCCCTGCTCGCGCAGGACGATGTCCGCTACCGCGGCCAGCCGATCGCCGCGGTCGCGGCCGAGAACGAGGAGACCGCGATGGACGCGGTCGATGCGATCGAGATCGAGTACGAGGAGCGTCCGGCGCTGTTCGACATCCGCAAGGCGATGGATCCCGGTGCCCCCGTATCGCACCAGTGGGGCCCCGTGTATCCGCACTTCGGCACCTACAACCACCGCCGCGTGCGCAGGGGCGATTTGGCCTGGGCATTCGACGCGGCCGACGTCATCGTGTCCGGCGTCTACCGTCCCCAGGCGATCGAGCACTGCCCGCTCGAGACCCAATCGGCACTTGCGGTCCCGGACCCCAACGGCCGGCTGACCATCTACTCCTGCACGCAGGCCATGTACTTCTCGCTGGGCGTGGTCGCCGCACACCTTCAGGTGCCGCTCAATCGCCTCAAGTTCGTGGGCGGCACGGTCGGTGGCGGCTTCGGCGGCAAGGTGGACACGGCCTCAGAGACGGTCTGCGCGCTCTTGGCGCTGAAGTCCGGGCGGCCGGTCAAGTGGCGCTGGACGCGTGAGGAGGAGCTGCTGGTCTCCTCGACGCGAGCGCCGTGGCACGTCGAGATCGAGGACGCCGTGTCGGGCGACGGCTGGATCCTCGGCCGCCGTACGCTCACACTGCATGACGCCGGGGCCTACGGGCGCTTCTCGCCCTACGGCTTGACAAAGCACGCGTTCCATCACACCGGCGCCTACACGATCCCCAACCTGCGGTTCGACGGTTTCGTGGTGTTCACCAACCGCCCGCCGACGACCGCGATGCGCGGCTTCGGCGTGACCTCGGTGTCGATGGCCGTGGAGCTGCACATGACGCGGGTGGCGGAGATCCTGGGGATCAGCCCCTGGGAGATACGGCTCAAGAACGCCAACCGCATCGGCGACACGACCGCCAACCGCGTCGTGATGCAGGACCCCTCGACGGTTCCGGTGACGCTCGCCGCCGCCGAGCGCGTCGGCGAGCAACTGGGATCCGAATATCAGGCCATGACACGTGAGCGACGCAGCGGCGACCTGCTGCCCGAACATCTCAGGCAGCAGCAGGCACCGGAAGGCGTCAGCGTGGTGACCGACGGAGGAGGTGCATCCTGATGGCCAAGCACAAGGGAAGAGGGTTCTCGACGATCGAGTACCCGACGGGCATGAACCAGAATGGCGACCCCAGCCAGGCTTGGATCAAGCTCAAGCCCGACGGCCGCGTCGATGTGTTCGCCGGTACGGTCGACATCGGCCAGGGCTCGAAGACCGTCCACACCCAGATCGTCGCCGACACGCTCGGGGTTCCCTACGACTGGGTGACGATGGACAATTCCAACACGGACGCCTCGGCCGTCTGCACCGGCACCTTTGCCTCCCGGGGGACATTCATCGGCGGCAACGCGGTCCGCTTTGCCGCCGAGCGCGTACGCGAGCGGGTGCTGGAGGTGGCCTCCAAGGAGCTCGAGATCGACCCTGGCGACCTGGAGGTCACCGACGGCGAGGTGGTCGCCAAGGGCGCGCCCGACCGTCGCATCTCGGTGGCGGACGTCGCCGGCGCCGCCACGTACAGCCACGGTGAGCTTCTCTCGGGCCAGGGCACCGCGCTGAAGGCGCTTGCGGAGCTCAACGACGACGACGGCCGCGTAAGCGCCGAGCCGCACTCAGCGGTCTCCTACGCCGCCTGCGTGGCCGACGTGGAGGTGGACGACGAGACCGGCGAGGTGACCGTGACCCGCCTGGTCCAGGTCTACGACGTTGGACGGGCGATCAACCCGACGCTGGTAGAGGGGCAGATCGAGGGCGGCGCCGTGATGGGCCTCGGGCTGGGAGTGCTCGAGCAGGCTTATCCCACCTATCCGTCATCTGAGCACCGCGGCGATCAGTTCGGGGCCTACCTCGTGCCGGCGATGGAGGACCTGCCCGAGCTCGACAACGTCATCCTGGAGAACCCGTCCGTCGACGGCCCGTTCGGCGCCAAGGCGATCGGCGAGATGGCCAACAACGCCCAACCGGCGGCGATTGCCACCGCGATCCACGACGCCGTCGGCGTGTGGATCACCGAGTACCCGGCTACGCCGGAGCGCGTGCTGAGGGCGATTCAGCAGCGGTCGGAGCCGAAACGCGATGGCAAGCGCGTGATCTTCGACGAGGATCTGTCCGTGCGGACGGTGTCAAGTAACGCGGGCGCCGGCTTTCTGGAGTTCGAATGAGCACCGAGAATGTCGCCGCCGGCTCGCCGTTTCGTAACTGGGAAGGCCGCGAGCCACTCCACCTGTACCCAAACGTGAAAACGCATGCCATCGGCGGTGAGCAGGTGCTGTTGTGCCGCGTGCGCTACGAGCCCGGTGCCCACGTCCCCAGCCACTCGCACGAGCACACCGAGCAGGTGATGTACGTGCTCGAGGGCGAGCTCGAGATGACCGTCGGCTCGGAGACCCGGACGCTCGCCGCGGGTGACGTGGTCGTCGTCAACCGCGGCGTGGAGCATGAACTCCGCTCCGACGGCGGCTGCGCGTTCTTCGAAGCCCTGTCGCCCGTACCCCTCGACCACGTCGGCGACCGCGACCGGGACCTGATGCTGGGCCCAGACGGCGGCCGGCTGCACGTCGAGCGCTGAAACACAACCCCAAACGACTGAACACAACCCCAGGAGGTATCGATGCCCCTCGTCGAGGTAAAGCTCTACGACACGCGGATCAATGACGAAACCGTTCCCAAGCTGATTGAGAAGCTCACCGATGCGGTGGTGGAGTGCACCAGCGAGGCGATCCGCAACGAAACCTGGGTTCTCGTCGAGGGGCTTCCGAAGAGCCAGTGGGGAGCCGGGGGCAAGCAGCACGGCTCCTAGCCTGGAGCGCCTCGGCGTCCCGCAGCAGTGGACCTGGCCATCGAGGGGAGGGTCGCGCTCGTCACCGGCGCGTCAAAAGGTCTCGGCCTTGCGGTGGCGAGCGCTCTGGCCGGCGAGGGCGCAAAGGTGGCCATCAGCTCGCGCTCCCGGGAGCGGATCGATGCGGCCGCCGCGCGTATCGGCGCACACGGCTTCGTCCACGACGCCGGGGACGCCGACGCCGTAGCTGGGCTGGTCAGCCGCGTGGAGGAAGAAGTCGGGCCGATCGACATTCTCGTGGCCAACAGCGGCGGCCCGCCACCGCCGCGGGACCCGCTGTCGCCGCTGCCGGCGCAGTGGCAAGCCGCGCACGAGATGCTGCTCCTGGGCCAGCTGGCGCTGATCGGCGCCGTCTTGCCGGGGATGCGTGAGCGGCGGTGGGGGCGCGTCCTGTCGCTCTCCTCGAGCGTCGTCCGGGAGCCGAACCCCAAGCTCATGCTGTCGTCCTCCTACCGCGGGGCGCTGCTGGCGGCGCTGAAGACGATCGCCCGCGAGGTGGCATGCGATGCCGTCACCGTGAACACGCTCCTCACCGGAGTGATCGCAACCGACCGTGCTCGCGAGCTGGGTGTTGACAGTCCCGAATCGATTTCGAACATCCCCATGGGACGGGTGGGGACGGTCGCGGAGTTCGGCGCCACGGCGGCGTTCCTGTGCTCCGAGCCCGCCGCCTACATCACCGGCGCGGCGCTGCTGATCGACGGTGGGGCCAACAGGGCGGTGTAGCTACGCTCTGAGCTTGAGATGTCGCAGAGCGAAATCAAGGGCTCGACGACGATCGTAGAGTTGCTGAAGCGCTATCCCGACGGCCGCGCGGCGAAGCTGATGGCCGATCTCAATTGGGCGTGCGCCCACTGCGGCGGGGCGTTCCACGAACCTCTCACGATGGCCGCCAAGCGCCATGCCCGTGACCCCATGGCGGTGCTCGTGGCCTTCCGGGCGCTGGAGGAGGACGGACCTACGCCGGACGAGGTAGAGGCGGCGCGGCAGATCGTCAGCTGACGCCCGCGGCTCGGTTGAGCGAGCCGGAGCGAAACGGCCGGTCGGCGATCCGGACGCGTCGATACCCGGCGCCCCGCACCGCGGCGATCAGGGGCTCCGGGGCCGAAAGCGCCCGCCCGAGCTCCTGCTCGGCCAGCTCCACCCGGGCCAGCGGCCCGTAGTGACGGACGCGCAGGACGCCATAGCCAAGCGCCTTCAGCGCTTGCTCCGCGCGGTCGATTCGCGCCAGCGCGGCCGGCGTGACTTCGGTGCCGTACGGCAGGCGCGAGGCCAGGCAGGGCGAGGCGGGTTTGTCCGCGCTCGGCACCGCGAGCTCACTGGCCAGCGCCCGTACCTCCTCCTTGCCCACGCCCGCCTCGAGCAGCGGATGGCGAATCCCCCGCTCCTCAGCGGCCCGCAGGCCGGGACGCCAGTCCCCGGCGTCGTCGGCGTTGGCGCCCGACAGGACCGCGCGGTAGCCCTCCGCCGCGGCGAGCGCCTGCAGATGCTCGTAGAGCTCGCTCTTGCAGTGGTAGCAGCGGTGCTTGTCGTTGCGCCGGTAGCCGGCCCGAGCCAGCTCGTCGGTGGCGATCGTCCGGTGCTCGATGCCGACGGCCGCCGCCACGGCCCGGGCCCCGGCGAGCTCGCCCGTCGCCAGGGCGGGCGAGACCGCGGTCACCGCCAGTGCGCGGTCGCCGAGCGCTCGCGCGGCGAGCGCGGCGACCAGCGATGAGTCGACCCCGCCCGAGAACGCCACCACCGCGCTTTCGAGTGGCCGGATCAGCTCCTGCAGTTGCGCGAGGCGAGTCATAAAAACGGTCTGGCGGCTGCGAGAGCAGCCGACCAGACCGACTTTACCGTTGATCCGGTGTCCCGAGCGACCGCGGCACAGTCATCGTGCTCCGGCGCCAGGTTGACGACCCGGCCGTCCATGCGGGCCAGCTTGACGCGCACCGGATGCCCGTCTACTTCGACGCTGCGCTCCTCGCGCTCCAGCTCGTAGCGCCGCAGGCTGGCGACCCGCACGCCGATGGCTGTCGTGTGTTGAAGGATCGTTCGGGCGATCAGCGCCTCGCGATCCGGGCGGGCGAGCGCCGACAGCACGACGCCCGGCCTGCCCTTCTTCATCGCCACCGGAACGGTCCACACATCGAGCGCGCCGGCGGCGAAGCAGCGCTCGACGGCGTCGGGGACGAGCTCCGGGTTGAGGTCGTCGAGGTTGGTCTCGAGCAGGGCGACCTCATGCTTTGCCTGTGGAGAGGATTCTGCGAATCCGAGCAGCACGCGGGTCACGTTCGCCCGAGCCGGGTGGTCTGCCGTCCCAGCGCCGTAGCCCGTGGCCTGGAGGGTCATCGCCGGCAGGGGACCCCAGCCGTCGGCCAGCGTCGATGCCACCGCCGCCCCGGTGGGCGTGACCAGCTCGGCCTCGAGCTCTACGCCGTACACCGGCGCCCCGGCCAGCAGCTCGGCCGTCGCCGGCGCCGGTAGCGGCAAAACGCCGTGCGCCGTGCGCACGGTACCCCCGCCCATCGGAAGCGGCGAGCAGACTAGACGCCTGACCCCGAGCGCCTCCAGCAGCGTGACGGCGCCGACGACGTCGATCAGCGTGTCAACGGCCCCGAGCTCGTGAAAGTGGATCTCCTCCGGGGAAACGCCGTGGACCACCGCCTCTGCCTCCGCCAGGCGCCCGAATACTGCGAGCGAGCGCTCGCGGATCCGCTCGGCGAGTGCCGCGTCCTGGAGCTGTTGGCGGATCGAGCGCCAGCTGCGGTGCGGGTGATGCTCGCTATGGACGCCCCGCACGCGCAGTGCCATGGCGCCGATCCCGTGCCGCTCGACGCGCTCCAGCGCAAGTCCCACTCCGTCCAGCTCGAGAAGTGCCGGCACATCATGGAGCGCATCGACCGGAGCGCCCGCGTCGACGAGCGCCGCGATCAGCATGTCCCCGGCGAGACCTCCTACGCAGTCGAGATAGGCGATCACTCGCGGCCCCGGGCGATCCGCGCCGCGATCGTCCCCGCCCCCAGGCCGTCGTCGATTCCCACCACCGCCAGGGCCGCCGCACACGAGCTGAGCATCGCGTTCAGAGCCGTCTGGCCGCGGGCGGCGACCCCGTAGCCCACCGAGGTCGGTACCCCGATCACCGGCGCCGCCACGAGGCCTCCGACGACGCTCGCCAGCGCCCCATCCATGCCCGCGACCACCACCACGCAGTCGGCCCGCTCCAGGTCTGGCAGCGCGGGCGCCAGCCGATGCAGTCCCGCCACGCCGGTGTCCTCATGCACCACGACCTCCGTTCCCAGCAGCTCGGCGCGCACTCGCGCTTCGTGCAGCACCGCTCCGTCGGAGGTGCCGGCGGAGACGATCGTCACCACCCCCCGGGCCTCTGGCACCGATCTTGCCACCCACACCAGCCTCGCCAGCTCGTGTTCATGCGCATCGCTGGCCAACCGGCGTACCGCCTGGCGCGTTCCCGCATCCGCACGGGTGACGAGCACGCTGCCGGCGCCGGCCTCGAGCATCGCCCGCGCGATCTCCACTACCTGATCTGGGGTCTTTCCCTCACCCAGGATCGCCTCGGGCGCACCCTGACGAAGCTCCCGATGCACGTCGGCCCGGGCGAAGCCCATGTCGCGGAACGGCAGCTGGGCGAAGCGCTCAACCGCTACCGCCGGGTCGACGTCACCCCGTCGCACGCCTTCGAGCAGGCTCTCCAGATCATCCCTCAAGCCGGGCACCGGAGCCAAGGGTACGGACTTAGAATCCCCTCCATGGTGCTCGGACGCGCACTCAGCTGGACCGCCGAGCGCGGCCCGGACAGCGTCGCGGTGGGCGGCGAACGACCGCTGAGCTACGGGCAATGGGACGCGCGCACCAACCAGCTCGCGCGGGCCCTGGCCGGTCTTGGGGTCCGCCGCGGCGACCGCGTGGCCCTCGTGACGGCCAACGGCGAGCCGATGGCCAGCGCCCACCTCGCCTGCCAGAAGCTGGGGGCCGCGTCCGTGCCGCTCAACACCAGGTATGCCCCCGATGAGCTGGCCTACTGCCTGAACGACTCTGCGCCCAAGGCGCTGCTATCCGACGACAGCACCAGCCAGCTGGTGGGCCAGGCGCTGGAGCAGCTGTCGGGGACAGTGCCGCCGCTGGTGCACGACGGGGAAGACGCTCCGGCTGCCGAAGCCCACGGCTTCGAGTCACTGATCTCCGAGCAGTCGGGCGCGGGGCTAGAGGCGGACGTCGACGCTGACGACATCAGCGTGATGCTCTACACGGCGGGGACGACGGGCCGGCCCAAGGGCGTCCCGCGGCGCCAGCACGCGGAGATTCACGCCGGCCTGGCACACGTGATTCAGGGTCGCTACCAGTTCGGCGAGTCGACGTTGTGCGCGATGCCCATGTACCACACGATGGGCCTGCGCTCGCTGGTATCGATGGTGCTGGTCGGGGGCAAGCTCGTGTTCCTGCCGTCCTTCAAGCCCGCGGCGGCGGTTGAGGCCATCGAGCACGAGCACCTGAGCGCGCTCTATCTGGTGCCGACGGCCTTCTGGGCGCTGTTGGCCGAGTCCGGTGCCCCCGATGCCTGCGCCAGCGTCGACAAGCTCGCCTATGCGGGCGCCGCCATGACCGAGAACCTGACGACGAGGCTCGCCGAGGCGCTGCACCCGAAGGTGTTCGTCAACCACTACGGCTCGACGGAGGTCTACACGTTCAGCGTGGAGAGCGATGCCGCCGCCCGCCCGGGCAGCGCCGGTCGCCCGGGCCTGTTTACGCGCCTGCGCGTGGTCGCCGCCGATCCGACCCGCCGCGTGGGGCCCGACGAGCTCGTGGAGCGCGGCGAGACGGGCGAGATCATCGCCTCGCTCCAGTCCGATGAGGCGTTCGCCGGCTACTGGAATCGCCCGGACGCCAATGAGCGCGCGCTACGTGACGGCTGGTACTTCACCGGCGATGTCGGGCACGTCGACGAACACGGGAACTTGTACGTCTCCGGCAGGACCGACGACATGGTGATCAGCGGCGGGGAGAACGTGCACCCGCTCGAGGTTGAGGATGCGCTGTCTCGCTGCCCCGATGTTGACGAGGTGGCTGTAGCGGGAATCCCTGACGACAAATGGGGTCACGCGGTTACAGCCTTCATCGTCCTCACCGCCGATGATGGGGAACCGGCGAGCAGAGCGCGGCGGGTCGCAGCCTGGGCCCGCGCGGAGAGCGGACTGGCCGCCTACAAGCGGCCCAAGCGCATCGTGCTGATCGACGCCCTGCCGAAGAGCCCGGTGGGCAAGATCCTTCGTCGCGAGCTCGTGGCCGGCCACTACGAGACGCGCGGCGAGGCCGAACCGTGAGCGCCGCCACCGAGCTCGAGCGACCGACACACGCGCCGGGCTACGTCGGCACGCCGGCCGAGCGCATCGAGGACGCCGCGCTGCTCGTCGGCAGGGGCCAGTTCATGGACGACATCGACCCCATCCCGGGGGCGCTCGAGGCCGCGATCGTGCGCAGCCCTCATCCCCACGCCCGGATCGCCGGCTTCGACGCCGGCCGTGCGCGGGACGCGCCCGGCGTCCGCTGCGTGATCGGCCCCGACGAGGTGGCGGAACTTCCCCCGTTCCCGCTCACACTGCGCACCCCGATGCCCTACCGGCCCGCCGCGATCGACCGGGTCCGGTACGTCGGCGAGCCGGTGGCCGTGGTCGTGGCCTCGAGCCGGCACCTGGCCGAGGACGCCGCGGAGCTCGTGCAGGTCGAGTACCAGCCGCTGGAGGCGGTGGTCGAGGTGGAAGACGCGATGGCGGCTGAGGCCCCGCTGCTTCACGACGACGCTGAATCGAACGTCGCCACCGACCGCAGCCTCGAGTTTGGCGACGTGGAGGGTGCGTTCGCCGCCGCCTCGCGTGTGGTGGAGGGCTCGTTCTCGTTCCCCAGATATTCCTCGACCCCGATCGAGACATACGCCGTGGTGGCCAACTGGGAAAACGACGGAACCGGGGACACCGTTACGGCTTGGTCCAACTTCCATGGTCCGTTCACGATGCAGCCCGTGCTGGCCGGAGCGCTCGGGCTGAGCCCCAGCCGCGTGCGGCTGATCGTGCCCGAGGACATCGGCGGCTCGTTCGGGATCAAGTCGGCGGTGTACGCATACGTGGCGCTGATCGCGCTCGCCTCGCGCCACGCCGGCGCGCCCGTCCGCTGGATCGAGGACCGGATCGAGCACCTCCTCGCCAGCTCGGCCGGCAACGACCGCGAGATGCGCTTCACGGCGGCGGTCGACGGCGACGGCCGCGTGCACGCGCTGCGGCTCGATCTGATCGACAACGTCGGCGCCTATCTCCGTCCGCCGGAACCCGCCACGCTCTACCGCTGCTTCGGCAACCTCACCGGTGCCTACGCGATCGGGGCGGTGGCGTTGCGCTCGCGGGCGGTCGTCACCAACAAGGCGCCCACCGGCCTGAACCGGGGTTTCGGCGGCCAGCAGCTGTACTTCGGGCTCGAGCGGCTGATGGACAAGATCGCCGCCGCCTACGGGCTTGACCCCGCCGAGCTGCGGCGGCGCAACCTGATCGCCGCGCACCAGTTCCCCTATTCGACGCCCACCGGTGGCCGTTACGACTCGGGTGATTATGAGGCTACGCTCGAGCTCGCGCTCTCGCGTAGCCGTTATGAGGAGCTTTGCCGCGAGCGCGACGAGGGCCGCGAGCGCGGGCGCCTGGTGGGCGTCGGCATGGCCACCATCGTCGATCCCTCCGGCACCAATCTGGGCTACGTGGGCATCGCCACCCCGCCGCAGGGGCGGACCCCCGGCCGCGAGAAGTCCGGATCCACGGAGCACGTCCGCGTGGCGGTGGATGCCGCCGGCGAGGTGACGGTGATGCTCGGCTCGACGCCGCAGGGGCAGGGCCATCGCACGGTCGCCCGCCAGGTGGTGGCCGACCGCCTGGGCCTGGATCTGGAGCGCGTCCATGCGGTCGTGCAGATGGACACGGCCACCACTCCGTGGACGGTGTCCTCGGGTAGCTACTCGTCTCGCTTCGCGCCGCTGACAACCAGCGCCGCCGCCGAGGCCGCCGACCGCGTGGCCGAGGTGATCCGCCGCGCCGCGGCCGTGATGATCGACTGCGATCCCGATGATCTAGAGCTGAGCGACGGCCAGGTGCGCGTCGCCGACGATCCCGAGCGCGCGGTGGCCTTTCGCCACGCCGCGGGGCTGGTCCACTGGGATCCGGGGTCGCTCGGCGGCGAGGCGGGGCTATACGCCAACGCCGCCTTCACGCCACCCCAGTCGCGACATCAAACGAGCAACGACGAGATCAACTCCTCGCTGTGCTACGGGTTCGTGGCCGACCTTGTGGCCGTGGAGGTCGATCCCGAGACGCTCGAGGTGCGCGTGAAGTCCGTCACCTCGGTCCACGACTGCGGCACGATTCTCAACCCGCGGCTGCTCGACGGGCAGACGTGCGGGTCAATTGCCCACGCCCTGGGAGGCGCCACGCTCGAAGAGCTTCGTTACGGAGCGGACGGACAGATGACCTCCGCGTCATTCATGGACTACCTCTGTCCGACGGCCCCCGAGCTGGGGTTCGAGCTGGCGCTTGACCACACGGTGACGCCCTCCCCGCACACACCTCTGGGCGCCAAGGGTGCGGGCGAGGGAAGCGCCATGAGCATCCCCGTGGCTTTGGCCAACGCGGTCAGCGACGCGTTGCGGCCGCTGGACGTCGAGATCGATCGCCTGCCCGTCCATGGGGCGGCGATCCACGAGCTGCTGGCAAATCAAGAGAAAGGATCCGAATGACGCTGGTCGGCGGAGAAGTGCGGCTGGAGCGCGAGCACGACGGACGCGTGGCGGCGCTCACGCTCTCACGCCCGGACAAGATGAACGCGATCACCTGGGAGATGCGCGGGCGCATGCTGGAGCACTTCACGGAGATCGACAAGGACCCGGAGGTACACGTCGTCGTGATCCGCGGGGAGGGAGAGCATTTCAGCCCCGGCGGCGACATCCCCGGGTTCATGGAGGTCGAGTCGCACGAGTTCGTCGATCTGGGACACAACCTCACGGCGCCGGCGCGCAGCCCGAAGCCGGTGATCGTGGCGGTCGACGGGTACTGCTTCGGAGCCGGACTGGAGCTGTCGATGGCCTGCGACATCCGCGTCGCCACACGCCGCTCGCAGTTCGGGCAGCCGGAGATCCGGCTGGGAATGATCCCCGGCAGCGGAGGGAGCCAGCGGCTGGTGCGATACCTCGGCCGCTCGCGCGCCAAGTACTACGTGCTCACCGGCGAGCGATTCTCGGCCGAACAGGCACACGACTGGGGTCTGGTGGCCTCGCTGGCCGAGGACGCCGAGGCGCTGGAGGCCGAAGTCGAGCGGATCGTGTCGACGCTGCTCGGCTACTCCCCACTAGCCCTGCGGCTGGCCAAGGAGGTAATCGACGCCGGCGCCGACGGACCCCTTCAAACGGGCATCGAGCTCGAGCGCAAGGCGTATTCCCTACTGCGCGCCAGCCACGACTTCGCCGAGGGCGTCGACGCTTACATAAACAAGCGCAAGCCCGCATTCACCGGCACGTAGCGCTGCTCGCCGTGAAGGCCGCCCCGTTTCGATACGAGCGCCCGTCCGATCTCCAGCAAGCCCTCGAGCTGCTGGCCGGAGAGGACTCAAAGCCAATTGCCGGCGGACAGAGCCTGGTGCCGATGATGGCGATGCGCCTGGCCCGGCCGCAGGTGCTCGTGGACCTGGGTCGTGTGGGGGGTCTGGATCGAGTCGAGCGCTCAAACGGCACCCTCCAGACCGGGGCAATGGTTCGCCAGCGGACGCTCGAGCGCCGTCACGAGCTGGTGCGCGAGGTACCACTGATAGCGGCTGCGCTCCCCTACATCGGCCACCGCGAGGTACGTAATCGGGGAACGGTCGGGGGTAGCGTCGCCCACGCCGACCCCGCCGCCGAGCTCGCACTCGTGGCCGCCACGCTGGACGCGAGCATCGTTGCCGGCAGCGCCGACGGCCAGCGGCAGATCGCAGCGCACGAATTCTTCGTCGGCCCGTTCCAGACCGCGCTGGCGGACGGGGAGCTCCTCACCGCCATCTACTGGCCGACGGCCCGCCCGTCGCAGCGCTTCGCCTTTGCCGAGACAGCCCGGCGCCACGGTGATTTTGCCCTCTGCGGCGTGGCCGTTCGGGCCGAGCCGCGGGGCGAGGGAGCGCTCGTCAGCCTGGGCCTGATGGGCGTGAGCCCCGCGCCGACCGTCCGCCAGCTGGAGCTACGCGCCGGCGAAGACCCACGGGAGGTCGCTGCCGAGACCGCTTCGGGCCTTGAGCCCTCATCCGACATGCACGCCAGCGCCGGCTATCGACGGCGCCTGGCCCGGGTGCTGGCGGAGCGCTGTCTGCGGCGCGCGCTCGGAGACGGCCCATGAGCGAGGTCAGCTTCACGGTCAACGGCACGGACGTGACACTGGACGTTGAGCCCCGCCTTACCCTCGCCGACGCGTTGCGCCATCGGCTCGGCCTGACCGGCACGCATCTGGGCTGCGAGCACGGCGTCTGCGGTGCCTGCACCGTGCTGCTGGACGGAGCGGCCGCTCGCTCTTGCCTGCTGTTCTGCGTGCAGGCGGACGGGGCCGAGGTCACGACGGTCGAGGCGTTGGGCTCGCCCGATGATCTCCACCCGCTGCAGGAGGCCTTTCGCCGCCACCACGGGCTCCAGTGCGGCTTCTGCACGCCGGGCTTTTTGATGAGCTCCTACGAGCTCCTGCGCGACGGCACCGACGGCCTCGAGGATGACGCCCGCCTGCGTGAAGAGCTCTCAGGCGTACTTTGTCGCTGCACCGGCTATGCCGGAATCGTTGAGGCCATCCGCGACGTGGCCGACGCCTACCCCCACGGACTGCCCGCGCCCAAGCAGCTCGGCCGCCCGCTGACGGTGCGCGGTTCGGCCACTCCCCCCGGCGAGGAGCGCGCCCTGCAAGCTGCGAGCGCTCAAGCGCCCCCTGCTGCCAGCACCGAGGCGGTCGATCTGAGCGTCCCCAGCGGGCCGCCCAACGAGACGATCGACGTCACTACCAAGATCTCGCCTTCGCCGGAGGAGACCTGGAGCCTATTGCGCGATTTCCTCAGGATGAGCCGCTGTCTGCCGGGCGTTGAGCTCGAGGGTGAGGAGGGAGAGGACACATACCGTGGACGCGTTCAGGTTCGACTGGGACCGATGCGCCTGCACTTCGCCGGCGCGGCTCGCGTGCTCGACAGCGACGACTCAACCCGCAGACTGCGCGCGGTGGCGGCCGGGCGCGATGCCTCAGGTGGCGGCATCCGCGCCGAGCTCGCCCTCGGCGCCGAGCCCGCCGCGGACGGGACGGCACTGCACGCCGGCGCGAAGCTGTATCTCAGCGGCCGCGCCGCACAGTTCGGCCGCTCGATCGCCGGCGATGTGAGCCGGCAGCTGTTCGTGGAGTTCGGGGACTGCGTCGAGCGCACGCTGACCACCGGTGAGGTCGTCGAGCCCGGCAAGCTGGGCGCCGGGGCGATGGCCCGGCGCCTGCTGGTGGCCCGCGTGCGGGAGCTGTTCAGGCGCCTGTTCCGCCGTCGAGATCAGGGGTAGTACCTCGGTCCCTGTGTTACGGTCCGCCCAGCGGTATCTGCGTTCCGGAGGAGAGCATTCATGGCCCGTCTGAAGATCCCGTACGAGTCACTTGACCCCCTGACCATCGGCTCGGCCGATGATCAGAGCAAGGTCTACCGGGAAGAGCTCGAGCTGGAGGTCCCGGACTCGAACCTGCTGGCAGCGATCTATCCCGACGAGCCGGAGGCGGTGGCCGACGCCACGGATGCCACGCGGGAGGCGCTGGCCAACCCGGTCCGCGGTCCGTCGTTCGCGGAGCTGATACAGGGCGGCAAGAGTGTCGCGATCGTCATCGATAACCAGTTCAGGCCCACTCCGGTGTCGAAGTTGCTGCCTGCGGTGTTCGATCTGCTCGAGGAGGCCGGGGTCAGCGATGCTTGCGTGATCACCGGTAACGGCAAGGTCTTCCCCCTGTCGGACTCGGACATCGAGCTCAAGGTCGGCCGCGAGAACCTCGACCGCATGGAGCGCTCCGGGATCGGTTTCTTTCAGAACGAGCCACGCAACGAGGAGGCCTACACGTACTTCGGCGTCACCTCGCGCGGCACGCCGGTCTGGATCCACAGCGAAGTGGCCAAGCGTGACGTCGTGCTGGCCATCGGTCAGGCCCAGGCCAACCACTGGGGCTACGGTGGCGGCGGCAAGTTGATCATGCCCGGCGTCGCCAGCGACGAGACGATCGAGTCCAACCATTGCAACTTCACGATGTCGCCGCAGACCCACTACGGGGCCCTCGCCGGGCCGATGCGCTCGGACATCGACGAAATCGCGACGATGGTGGGGCTCGATTACACGCTGAACGTCCTGCTCGACACCCACGGCCGGGTGCTGGAGATCATCGGGGGGCCCCACCCCCAGGCGCACCGCAACGCGATCGAGAAGTTCAACTCGATCTACGCCTACGAGAACCCGGTGGCCGAGAAGGGCCAGGCCGACATCGGCCTCTGCGGCGTATTCGCCCCCACCGATCACCTGTTCTTCCACACCGGCTGGGGCTGCATGTCCTCGGACTTCGTGGTCAAGGATGGGGGATCGATCATCTACTGCTCCCCCTCGCCGGGCGTACACACGGAGGTTGGAGACTTCCCGGGGCTTGCCTTGATGGACCTGATGAAGCCCTACATGCCGCCCACCCCCGAGAACTACCAGCGCGTCCTGCGCGACATCCATCACCGCAAGATCCAGATGTGGGCGGGATGTATCTGGGTTCCGATCTACGAGGTCATGACGCGAAAGCACCTGACGCTCGTCACGCTCGAGGAGAACCTGGAGATGGCGGCGGACATTGGCATCGACGCCACGACCTCGGTGGACGAGGCGTTCGCGGCCGCGCTGGAGCGACAGGGCTCGAACGCCAAGACAATCTTCCTTCCGTACGCGCGCTATCAGCTGCCGCGCAATGCGGTCCGGCTGGAAGCCGAGCCGTTCCGGTTCCCCCAGGAAGTTCCCGTATAGGTCCCCCGCGGCGTTGAGGCGCACTCGCGACCTCGCGGCGGCCGTCGTCGGCACGGGGTTCATCGGCCTGGTCCATGTCGAGGCGCTGCGACGGCTGGGTGTGGGCGTGGCCGGAGTTGTTGGCTCATCGCCCGAGCGCGCGGAGGCGAAGGCCGCGGACTATCCGCTGCCCCCGGTCTACGAGAGCCTCGAGCAGGCGCTTGGCGACCCGGTCGTCGATGCGGTCCACGTGGCGACGCCCAACCGCCTGCACTATCCGCAGGTGAAGGACTGCCTGGCCGCGGGCAAGCACGTCATCTGTGAGAAGCCGCTGGCGATGAGTGCATCCGAGTCGGCCGAGCTCGTGGAGCTCGCCGAACGCAGTGGCCTCGTGCACTGCACCAACTTCAACCTTCGCTTCTACCCACAGGTGCAGGAGGCTCGCCACAGGATCCTCGAGGGTGCGCTGGGCGAAGTCTGGGATGTGCACGGCTCCTATCTGCAGGACTGGCTGCTGTTGCCGACCGACTGGAATTGGCGGCTCGAGCCGGAGGAGGGCGGCGCGCTGCGCGCGGTGGGAGACATCGGCTCACACTGGCTGGACATGGCGCAGTTCGTCACCGGCCGGCGGGTGAGCGCGCTGATCGCCGACCTGGCAACGACCATTCCCACGCGGCGGCGGCCGGCCGCCGCCGCTGAGAGCTTCGCGCCAGCCGCGGGTGAGACCGAGCCCGTCGAGGTCCGAACCGAGGACCTCGCGCACCTGCTGCTCCGCTTCGAAAGCGGTGAACGCGGAGCAGTGGTGATCTCGCAGGTGAGTGCCGGCCGGCGCAACCGGCTCTCGTTCGAGGTCGACGGGGCGGGCGGCGCCTTGGCCTGGGACTCCGAAAAAAACGAGGAGCTGTGGCTCGGCCACCGCGAGCGCCCAAACGAGACGCTGTGGCGAGACCCTGCGCTGGACCAGGGTCCGGTCCGCGGATCCGTGCCCGCCGGGCACCCGGAGGGTTTCCAGGACACGTTCAAGGACCTCTATGCAGCGGTCTACAGGGCGATCGCCGCCGGCGAGCCCGGCCTCGGTTACCCAACGTTCCATGACGGCCACTGGGCGAACGTGCTCGCCGATGCGGTCTTTAGATCGAACCGTGAACGAAACTGGGTGGAGGTGTAGAAAGTGAAGCTCGGACTGCTGACGGCGGCCTTTCCCGATTCGTCTCTGGAGGAGGTGGCGGCGTGGGCGGCGAGCGCCGGGTACGAGGCGCTCGAGATCGCCTGCTGGCCCGCGTCAGGTGGCGAGCGCCGCCGCTACGCCGGCGTCTCCCACATCGACGTGACCGCGTTAGACCCGGACGCGATACACGCGGTAATGACTCAGAACGGCCTCGAGATCTCGGCGCTGGCCTACTACCCCAATAATCTTGATCCGGACGACGGGCAGCGCGAGGAGGTAAACGGGCACCTGCGTCTCGTCATCGACGCCGCGCAGCGGCTCGAGGTGCCGGTCGTGACGACGTTCGTGGGCAACGACAAGGATCGGCCGCTGCCGGAGAACCTGCGGCGCTTTAAAGAAGTTTGGCCGCCGCTGATCGAGCACGCCGCGGCGCGCGGCGTGAAGGTGGCGATCGAGAACTGTCCCATGATCTTCAGCTACGACGAGTGGCCCGGCGGCAACAACCTGGCTTGGTCACCGGCGATCTGGGAGGAAATGTTCAACGCGATCCCGGACGAGCACTTCGGGCTCAACCTGGACCCCTCGCATCTGGTCTGGCTGATGATCGACTACGAGCGGGCGGTGTACGACTTCGCGGAAAGACTGTTTCACGCGCATGCCAAGGACATGGAGATCCGAACCGACGGTCTCTACCGCCATGGAACCTTCTCGGCCGGCATCGGCTGGCAGGTTCCGCGCCTTCCCGGTTTGGGCCAGGTCGACTGGTCGCGCTTCATCGCGGCGCTGTACGGCGCCGGCTACGACGGCGTGATCTCAGTCGAGCACGAGGACCGGGGCTTCGAGGCCACCGACGAACTGGTCAAACGAGGCTTCCTGATCGCGCGCGACGCGGTGCGACCCTACGTCCATTAGGGCGCTGGCCCGCCCGCGTTGGCGGGGATCCGCCGTTCCCACGGTCGGGCGGCAGGACTGTCGAGGGCTGCTGCAAGCTGTGTGGCATCAGCCTCCCCTTCGTAGGGCGTGCCGCCGATGAAGGTCGCCGGGGCCCCGTGCACGCCACTGGCCCGCGCCAGGCGGATGTCAGCAAGTATCCGCCGCTTCGCCCTCCCGTCGGCGATGTCGGCGCGGAATCGATCGGGGTCGGGGACCAAGTCCGCAGCGGCTAGAACGGAGCGCGCGTCCTTCGGCTGGTTGAGTAGGAACGCGTCGTGGACCGCCCAGAAGCCGCCCTGCGCGGCCGCTGCTTCCACCGCCAGCGAGGCAAGCAACGACAGGGGCCGCGCATCCGCTACGGGCAACTGCAGGGCAGCCTCTTTGATCGGCTTGTTGCGAGCGAGTTCCGCGAGCGCGGCGCCAAGCGCCGGTGTGTCGGGCGCGAGATAGTCCCAGAACACAATCACCTCGGCGCCCCGGTCAGGACCACGTGCGCGCACGGATGCGTCGAGCGTCGTGAGCATGGCGCGTTCTCTTCCCAGTCGCCAATCGCGCAATGCGGCGCTCACTTCCTCGTCTTCAAGTTGCTCCTGGTCCGCTGTCCGTCGCGCCCGGCGATGCGCGCCCACGCCCCGAGTCCAGTTGTCGAGCTCCTGGGTTACGTCGTGTGCCAACTCGGATGGCTTCTCTGGGCCGGAGGCACGATCGAGGTCTGCGTACGGATGTTGATTGATCGCGCTACCGCGCCGCGTGTACCACCCGAACACGACGACGAAGAACCCGACGACGAGGACGATCGCGATGATCAGGCTTCCGCCAGCGAACGTCAGTGCCATTGGAAGCGAAACGCTCATGCCAACGGACCAACTCCCCGGAGTTGCGGCCCATTGCATCGCTGCCCTATCGCTCGCACACCGTTGCGCGCTGGCGCTGCTGAGAGCTGCGCTTCGATGCCGCTGAGTATGTCCTGCGCGCCACCTTTGGTCAATGGCGCTCTTCGGTCACGAGCTCGTCCGCCAGGAGCCCGAACAGGATCCCGTCGAGCCAGCGGCCGCGTCGCCAGTAGGCCCGGCGGCGGACCCCTTCCTGCACGAACCCGACCCGCTCAAACAGCCTCACGCTTTTGTCGTTATCGCCGTAGACCTCCGCCTGCACGCGGTGGCGACCATGCTCCTGGAATGCCTGCCGGCAAGCGAGCCTCAGAGCCTCCGAGCCGACGCCGCGGCCCCGAGCCTCGGGGCTGACCATCAGCCTTCGCACCTGGCAGAGCTTGCTGTGGCGCGAGACCAGGCTGAGCTCGAGGGCCCCGAGGAATTGCCCGGCCCGCGATTCGATGACCATCAGGCCTTGGGCCTCTTCCCCGGTCCGCATCCGCTCGAGCACCGCGACCAAAGCAGCCTGGTCGCCCGAGCCCGGCGCCAGAAACGGCTCAACCTCGCGGTCGGTGGCGAGCGACACCAGATACGGCAGGTCGGATGGCGTCGCCGATCTGAGCTGCGGCGCGCTCACACGGCCAGCGCCGGCTGTAGCTCGCGGCCCAGCCGCTCGAGCGACAGGCGAAGGGCGCTTGGTCGCCATGGGAGTCATCGGCCCCCGCGGCTTCATTTACGCAGGCTCTTGGATCAGCGCGAGGCTCTCCGGTTGCGCCAGCGCATCGATCGCGTGCTGGGTTAGCAGCCAACGATCGCGGCGCTCGCGCACGAGCAGGCCCGAGCGCGCGAGGCGTTGAAGGCCGACCGTGACCGTTGGCCGCCGTGCGCCGACGAGCATCGCCAGGATGTCGTGCGTCAGCGGCAGGCTGACGTGTACGCCGTCCGGGCCGACCCTGCCCCAGCGCTCGGCGAGCAACCAAAAGAAGATGAGAAGGCGCGAGTGCACGCGTCGGAGGTGAGTGACCGCTCCGCTCAGAGCCAGATAGCGAGCCCGCTGGGCCACCCGAGCTATGAGGCGACTGGTGATCACCGGCCACGGCGCGATCCGCAGCGAGAAGGCGGTGTCGAGAAGGGCGAGGCGTGAACGCGTGAGGATCAGCCAATCGACCGTGATCGGCAGCGGGTCGTACTCGCCGTCCGTGTCCCAGGGGCGGATAAGGTCGCCGGGGCCGAACAGCTCGCATGCGGTGCGCTTGCCGACCTGCACCCGGCGGATCATCAGACCGTCCAGGACGAGCAGGCCGAGCCAGCCATCGCCCGCTACCGCACGAACGTCATCTGGGTTCCAGTCAGGCGGGTCGAGCTCGAGCACCGCCGCAACCGCCCGCCGCCGGGCCTCTTCGAGGTCCGCTTCAGCTAGCCCTTCAGCCAACTCGGGGTCGGCGTCCAGCACTCCGATGCGCTGATGCGCGCTGTGCAAATGGCCAGTCATATCTACTAAGCACTACCCGATAGGGGGTTGTCATCGCCGTGACGTCGATCGTCTGGCCGCAGACGAATGGGCGGGATTCCCTGCACAGCGGCGGATATACCAGATTCAGAACCCCACACCGCTCCGCGGTTCCGCGCAATCACACCCTACTAGGAGGCACCATATGCCCTACAGACCGACGCCACAACTCCCATCAACTGAACCGGCGAGACCGGACCAGCTGCTCGATGTCACCGCCGGCCGCTCGGCGGGCACGGCCTGGAATGCCGAGAAGGACCCTACCCGCGGTCGGTCGGCAGGTAGCCGCCAGAACGTGGAACTGGATCCCACTCGGCCCCGGCCGGCGGGCGATCGTTTCGACTGAGCTATTTCGACCGTCGGATGAGCTTGCCGGGCGCGGCGCGCGCTTGGCAAGCTCGCCGTGTGAAGCCCTGTCACAGAAGCGGCCGCCGAGCTTCCACGCGGCGTGGCGAGATCCGGCGCCCGCGGCGCAGGGAGTCAAGCAGCTCCTGCGCGGCATCCGCGTGACCGCGGGCCAGGTGAATATGGTCGGACAGACCTGGAACGGTCAGTGCGCGTTCCACCGCCGCACGCCCGCTCTCGAGCACCTCGGCCAGCCGGTGCATCGTTGCTAGGGAACGTGGCTGGGCCTGCTGGCGCCTGTGCACCAAGGCCAGCGTTGCCCGCCGGGTGCTCGACGGCAACCGGGCGCTGGCGGCGAAGCCAGCTAGCCCGATTTCTCGCTGGAGCGAATGGAGCTCCGCTCTTCGCTTGGGCGAGTCCGTGTGGGCCCGCAGCTGCTCCGTCATCAGCCGGGCTTCCTCCAACAGCGCATACGCCAGCTCGTCGCGCTTGGTGACGGGGAGGGCTCGAGCTGCGGGTCGCTGCTTGCGCCTGGCGAAGACCATCGTCTGATTGACCCGTACCCGGCGCTGCCTTGCTCGACGCTCGTGCCGTTCGCGCTGTGACAACGGCTCGCCAATCGAGGCGACAGCATCGCCCGCAACCGCCGCGTAACCCGTCCTCAGAAAGCAAGCCTCGCCTTGGCAACGCTGCTCTGACAGCGCGGCGACGGCGTCCTAGCTCGCGACGGCGCCTAGACTCGCATTCGTGACGCTTCGCGGTTCATGGGCTGCGTTCGGCGCCGGCGGGTCGGACCCGGACGCGCGCGTCGTCCCTACGTACGAGGAGGTCCGTCGGGCTCCTCGCTCGACGCAGCTCGCCATAGGCACACTGGCGTGCAGCCGCTGCGATGCCCCGGTGGCGCCTGGTGAATTTGAGCTCTCGCTCGCGGACCCGCTTATGTGCCCGTTCTGCCGTCACCAAGGACCGGTGCGCGAGTTCCTTTCGCTCGGCGAACCCACGCGTCCAACCCGGGTTGCCTTGCGGGTACGCGGAGTCTGATATCGGGCGCCCGGTTTGACTCGGATCGCTACCACGATGCAGCGATCTCGAACCGCGCCAGGTAGCTAGACCCCGGCTGCGCCAGCAGCGTGCGATCGCTCTCGAACGGATTCGCGGGAGCGGTCATCGGTTCAAAGGCGATGAACTCGCTTCCTGGCGGCGCGTAGACCTGGGCGAATCGGAAGCCCGCTTTGAATCGCAGTGACAATCTCTTACCCGCCCCCGAGATCGCGAATTCCGGCGGATCGGTTAGACCGTCGAAGGCATCGTCGAAGCTGCGCTCGCGGAGCGGCGCTGGGGGGATTCGCACCGGCTCGCTCGCGCCGGTGGGCAGCATTCGATCATCGAGTTGCATGCGGCTCGAAACAGGCAGCTCGACAACCCACCGCGTGCGCTCAAGACCGGGCAAACGCAGATAAGGATGAAAGCCGAAGGCCACAGGCACCGGCACCTCGCCCGTCGGAATGAGCTCGATATCGAGCGCGATCCGTGCGTCCCGAAGTTCGACCGTGAGCTCAACCAGGTGTGGAAACGGAAACCCCGCCATGAGCTCGGGATGTGCCGAAAAATCAAGCCGCGCCTTGAGCGTTGACTGTTTCTGCTGCAGCACCTCCCAGTGGGGACAGCCCGCAAGAAGACCGTGAATCGGCAGGCCATTGGGGTCGGTGTGAACATTTGGACTACTGAGATCGAGCTTTACCTGACGCCCGGCGGCCTCGTATTCGGGTGAGGCGAGTCGGTTGGCCCATGGATGAAGTAACGGGATCCCGGTCGGATGCCCGGTCTCCACGTACGCGGGGAGCGACGCCGGGTGCGCCACCAGCTCTTCTCCTTGGTGGCGAAGCGACCACCCCAGCATCCCTGCGCGGGGGACGAAGGCCGCCTCGGTCTCGCCGCTGGGCGAACGAAGTTCGATCATCTCCATTGTGCCCTCGTTTCCAGACGCGGCAGCCTAGCCGGAGCGCCGGGTCCGCGACGAGCTACGCCTCCAGATCTCGGAGGTCATCCGCTCGGCCGCGCTGTCGTGCGTGCGCTGGAAGTTGCGCCCCCCGCGCGCGAAGGTTTGCGCCACCGCGGACGGCACCTCGGTTTCCTTGAACGCACGAGCGAGCCACGTCGTATCGCGCACGTACACGATTCCCACCGTCCGCGCGGCGGGCGAATGGTCCTCGTGCACGGCACCGCCGATCCGCCCGAGGTGATATTTGTGGACGCGATCGCGGGTCCATACAAAAGCGCCGTTCGGCACCGTGGCGAACCGGTGCACCGCCCTTGCCGCCTTCTCACCGCGACCCGAGCCGATCCCCACCACTCCGTGGGCCAGGCCGTACTCGGCGCCGGTACCCGCCGGTATGTCCAAATCCCGCGCCCGCATCGGCGCGCGGTAGATGCACACGGTGTCGGCCACGGGATGCGAGCGCAATCTTATTCCGGGCAGACCAGACCTCGCTGAGATGCGTAGCTGGCTTGCCACCCGGGCCGTGAGGGTAGGTGCCTACGCACACGGGTAACACGACATCACCAGTCGATAAGGGCATGAGCAAATCGCGCGCCGCCGCCATCTCCAACTCCTCCGGCTCATCCAGCCGTGGTGGCAAAAGCAGCGGCAGCAGCCAGAGCCGCCGGAGCTCGGGCAGCGGGAGCGGCGGCAACCGTGCCCAGAAATCCGCAGCAGGGCGGAAGGGCGGCAAGAAGTCAAGCAGCTGAGCGAACCGCTACGTGGCAAGGTGGGAGCCACGGGCATGCGGTACTTCCGGATGAACCCCGGCTCAGAGGATCCCGGTCGGCTGCTTAGCGATACTGGCCAATGGACTGAGCCGTGGGGCGGCTCCGAGGATGGACAGCGCTGCGACAAGTGCGGTAGTTCCGGACGCGTTCAGCACGAGTGTTGGTCGTGCCTGCTCACCGGTCAGAACGAGAAATGCCCAGCATGCGGAGGCGCCATGCGGTGGCGCGCCGCCTGTCCAGTGTGTCGCGGCACTGGCGAGATCGACGGCAAGCCGCGGCGTGGAGTGAGTGTCTTCCCCACCGTCGAGGGGCTCTATCGGTACATGCTGGCTAACGGGACGAAGTTTGAGGACTGCATCGTGGTCGAACTAGAGGGCAACGTCTCACCCGATGTCGACTTCGACTCGGACCAGGGGGCGATCCTGGTCATCCCGAACCAGATTTGCTCCTGCCGGGCCGCCGACCGCACGTACGCGGAACGGCTCCCGCTCTCCGGGCGGTGAAGTCCTCCTGAATTGGGTAGCGAGACGCCAACGCCACCAACAGAAGGAGCCAAATGTCGACGTCGAGCGAGACCGGGCAGGTCACCGGCACGAAGGACAAGCACTACAACCTGATCTGGTTTACCGAGCAGAGCCTCAGCAACGCACTCCGGCTCGAGCAGTACGTCCAGGACGCCGAGCGCGACGGCGACAAGGACCTCGCCGAACTCTTTAAGCGCGCCCAAAGCGCCAGCCGCAAGGGCGGCGAGCAGGGCAAGGAGTTGCTCCGCAAGCGGATCGCCTCCTGAACGCCGAGCTTCAGCGCGCCTTTGGCGGGCCGGGACACGTTGGCGGGGTCGCTCTCAGCTCCGGATCCATCACCGGTCTGACCGCGCCGCCCTAGCGGGGCGATGCCTACACCCGCGGCGATGCCTACACCCGAAGGGGTTGCCGGAATAGCTGGCGCCGCCGGTTGAGGGCTAAGGCCTGCAAACCGATCGCCGTGACAGTCGCCGCCGCGAACGCGGCCACCGTGCCGGCAGGGACGATCAGCATCACGATGACGGCGCAGAATCCGACGAATCCCGCCATGCCGCTCAACATCCCGCGGAGCAGCCCGACGACCCCCTCCGAGCCGTCTCGGCGGTGGGTGAACACGGCAAGGACCGATGCCAGGGCCGGCAAGGCTGCGAGCATGCCCCCGACCAGTGGTCCGAAAAGCTCCGTCGATGTCGCGAGCGCAGCCACCAGCGACGCCGTCACCGCCATACGTACCGCAATCCGGTCCCCCGGTCTTGCGGGATGCCGTCCGATCGTTGCCGCACCGCCGGAATGCGGCATCGCCGCGTACGCCAGGGCCAGCGAGATGACGGCGACCGCGAGCCCGGCCGGAAAGCCGAGTCCGCCAGCCGACCAACCAAGGAGCGCGTCGAGCAGCGCTGCGGACGCCCAAGCCACGGCGAGGCTGACCCACCACCGGGCGCGCAATGCCATCCAGGCGTACATGAGCACAAAAGCGCCCAGCCCAGCCAGTCCCAGCAGAGTGCCATTCGCAGCGCGTGCGGCAAAAACTGCCCCGCGTTCGTGCGCGGTGATCAGCAGGACCGGGCCGATGACCGCCGGAAACGCGCTGATCAAGCCGCCGGTCCGCGCGTTCCACCGTCGGCACGCAAGAGTCGAACCGCCAACCAGCGCCGGGGCAAGTACGAGCTCGAGCGCCAAGCTGACCATGAACCGAGGCTACCCGCGTCACGTCCCCCGCCTACTCGGTAGGCGGCACCGCGGCTAGGCCATGAGTGCACTCCATACCGAGGTCATCGGGCGCAGCGGACAAGCGTCTGGGCGGCGCTGATCAGCGCCAAGTGAGTCAGGGCCTGCGGGAAGTTCCCGCGCATGGCGTGCGTGCCGGGCTCCATCTCCTCGGAGTACAAGCCGACGTCATTGGAGAGCGCAACGGCGGCGTCCATTAGCTCCGCCGCCTGGTCGATGCGGCCTACGATCGCCATCGCCTCGACCATCCAGAAAGAGCAAGCCAGGAACGGATTCTCCTCGTTTTGCATGCCGCTATAGCGGTAGAACAGGGCTCCCTCGCTGTGAAGCTCTGACCGAATTGCGTCGATCGTTCCCGCGATGCGTGCCTCCTCGCCGAATCCGCGCCGGGCCGCGAGCAGCATGCCGCAGTCGAGCGCATCGTCGCCAACTTTGAACAGGTAGCTGTTCTTTGCTGGCGAGAACAGATACCGCTCGATGAACAGACGCGCGGCGTCACGCTGATACTTCCAGCGAGCGACGTGGCGGGCCGGAACCTGACCACGCTCGACTAGCTCGAGAACGCGATCGAAGGCAGTCCAGCAGCCGAGCTTTGATGTTCCGTAGTGTGCGCGGTCCCCAAGCTCCCAGAGGCCGGAATCCTCGCTGCGCCAGATCTGGGACAGCAGGTCGGTGCTGTCAGCCAGCCGCTCGCCGGCGGCCGGGTGGAGGATGTGGCCGTCCTCGATGTACGTGGCGATCGTCTCGATCAGGTCGCCGAAGCCGCCGAGCTGGAGCTGGCTGCCCGCGTCATTGCCGACCGGGACTGGTGTGCTGCGCCTATAGCCCGGGAGCGGCAGGCGCCGCTGGGTGCGCACGGCGTCCCCGCGCAGGCCGTATACGGGGTCGATCCGCGGATGGGTGTGTTTGGTGGCGGCGAGCAACCATTCGACCGCGGCGTGCGTGATGTCCTCTAGCCCGACGGCCATGAGCGCGTCGAGCGTGAAGCACAGGTCGCGCACCCAGCCGAACCTGTAGTCATAGTTGCGCTCACCGCCGATCACCTCCGGCAGTGAGGTGGTCCCCGCGGCGGTGATCGCTCCGGTGCGGCCGCTGGCCAGGAGGTGGATCGCAAGCAGGCTCCGTTCCAGTGCGTTGCGCCACGGCCCATCGTAGGAGTGGCGCGCCAACCACGTCCGCCATACCTCCACGGTCTCGCCCAGTCGGCGCTCCACAATCTCTCGCTTGGGCACCGGCAGTGGCCTGTCCGCCGACGCGAGCAGCGCCAGCATCGCCCGATGGCCAGATCCAAGCTCCAAGCGACCGCAGACCGCGCCCTCGCTGATGCTGGGCTCACCGGCGTCCCAGCTGCTCAGCCCGAGCTGAAGGTCACCGTCCCGCGCCAGGAGCGTGACGCCGTGCCGTCTAAACCGTGCCGCCCGCTGACCGTATCCAAACCGTGGCTCACAGCGCCAGCGGATCGGGACGGTGCCGGTCACGCCCTCGAGCTGCCTGACCAGCTCGCGCCAGGGCACGGCCTGGCTCTTGTCAATCGTGAGGGCATCGATCAGGCGCGCTTGGCCCGTGTCGGTACGGAAGGTCGTCTCGAGCACGTTGGTCCCGTCCAGGTAGCGCCGGCTGACGCTGAACGGCACCGCCGGGCTGATCTCGAAGCGCCCGCCGCGCGCGGGATCGAGTAGGGCGCCAAACGCACTCGGCGAGTCAAGCTCCGGAAGACACATCCAGTCAATCGCGCCGTCGGAGCCGATCAGCGCCAGCGAGCGTGCGTCACCGATTGCGGCGTAGTCCTCGATCGGAAGGTAGCCGTCGGTGCGTTGCGCGGGCGATCGCAGCAGCGCGCGCTCTGCATGCTGCCGAACACTTTCAACGGCGCCGAGGTCGGCCATCAGCACCCGCCTAGCCCGGCGTCGCCGGTCGAGTTCGATCGGTGGTCAGAAACGTCTCGATCAGCGGGGTCTTCCCCGGTCTTGTTGTTCTCGATCATGCTGTTCCGTCCCGCCGCGTGTCCGTCCGCCCGCTGACAATCCCGCGGCCACAGGTGCTCGAGTCGGTTGGCGGCCGTGGGCGCTTGGGTAGCGGAGAAAACACATCACCCGCATAAAGGAGCTCCGCATGCCTGATACCGCCCAGTTCATCCTCAACCGCCTCACCGAGTGGGGCGTCAAGCGGGTGTACGGATACCCGGGCGACGGCATCAACGGTCTGATGGGGGCATGGCACGAGTTCGAAGACAAGCTGGAGTTCATCCAGACCCGGCATGAGGAGATCGCAGCGTTCGCGGCCTGCGCGCACGCCAAGCTGACCGGGGAGGTGGGGGTTTGCATGGCTACCTCCGGCCCGGGCGCGATTCATCTGTTGAACGGTCTGTACGACGCCAAGCTGGATCACCAGCCGGTGGTGGCGATCATCGGGCAGCAGAAGCGGATGTCGCTGGGCGCCAACTACCAGCAGGAGGTTGACCTCAACACGCTGTTCAAGGACGTGGCCAGCGAGTACGTGATGACGGTGATGGACCCGACCCAGGCCCGGCACGTGATCGATCGGGCGGTGCGGATCGCCCAGGCCTCGCGGTCGGTGACGGCGGTAATCGTGCCCGAAGACGTGCAGGAGTCCGACTACTCAGAACCGCCTCGGATGCACGGCGCCGTCTACTCCTCGGTCGGCTTCACGCAGCCGGAGATCAGGCCCAAGGGGCCCGACCTGCAGCGCGCAGCGGAGATTCTCAACGAGGGAGAGAAGGTGGCGATGCTGATCGGGCAGGGAGCGGCCGGCGCCGCCGATGAGGTGGTTGAAGTCGCGGAGCTACTGGGCGCGGGGGTGGCCAAGGCGCTCAATGGCCGTGCGGCACTGCCCGATGATCTGCCGTTCGTCACGGGCGCGATTGGCCTGCTTGGGACGAAGCCGAGTCACGACATGATGATGGGCTGCGACACGCTGCTGATGGTGGGCTCGAACTTTCCCTACGCCGAGTGGCTACCGGAGGAGGGCTCGTGCCGGGCGGTCCAGATTGATATCGACGGGCGACTGCTCGGCATGCGTTACTCGCCCACCGAGCTCAACCTGGTGGGCGACTCGAAGCCGACGCTGCAGGCGCTGATCCCGCTGCTTGAGCGAAAGCAGGATCGCTCGTGGAGGGAGAAGCTGGAGCAGGAGATCGAGCGTTGGTGGAAGCTGATGGAGAAGCGGGCGGAGCTGAGCGCCGACCCACTCAACCCGCAGCTCGTCTTCCAGGAGCTCTCGCAGCGCCTCCCCGACCACTGCATCCTGCTGGCGGACTCCGGTTCGGCTACCAACTGGTGGGCTCGCCACCTGCGGATGCGCAAGGGGATGAAGGCGGCGCTGTCGGGGACGCTGGCCACCATGTGCCCGGGCGTTCCGTACGCGCTTGCGGCGAAGTTCGCGTTCCCCGAGCGGCCCGTGATCGCCTCGCTCGGTGACGGTGCCATGCAGATGCTCGGCAACAACGCCCTGATCGACATCGCCCACTACGCCGAGCGCTGGTCGAACAAGCAGTGCATCGTGGTCGTGCTGAACAACAAGGACCTCAACCAGGTCACCTGGGAGCAGCGCGTCATGTCCGGCGACCCCAAGTTGAACGCGTCCCAGGTCCTGCCCGAGTTCAACTTTTCCTGGTATGCGGAAGGGCTGGGGCTGAAAGGCATCCGCGTCGAGCGTCCCGAGGACGTCGGTCCCGCCTGGGACGAGGCCCTGGCTGCTCCGGTGCCCGTGGTGTACGAGGCGATCACCGATCCGGAGGTGCCGCCCCTGCCGCCCCACATCAAGTTCGAGCAGGCTCAGAAGCTGGCTATGGCGCTCCCGGGCGATCCGCACACCGGCCGGATCGTCAAGCAATCCGTCAAGGGCAAGCTCGAAGAGTTCATCACCCGGTGATGGCGACGGTCACGACGGAGACCTTGACCGCGATCGAGGCGGTCGATGCGAGCGCCTACACGATCCCGACCGCGACTGAGCGCGAGACCGACGGCACGCTGGAGTGGGACTCGACCAGCGTGGTGGTCGTCGAGGTCCGCGCGGACGGCCGGGTCGGGGTCGGCTACACCTACTGTCATCCGTCCGCCGCTCACGGCACGCTCGATCCGCGCGAGGGATTGCTGACCCCGAACCGCGGCCGACCTGGTCTAGGGCTTGAGCTCAAACGCGATGAGGCACAGCGCTATGAGGTGAACCAATGACCACGGAGACGATTCCCGCCCGCGTCGACACTCGCTACCGCGGGGGCATGTCCGCGGCCGACCAGGTAGACATACGCGGCCTGCGGCTGGCGCTGGAGCAGAAGGTCGAGGGGGAGGTGCGCTTCGACGCCGCCAGCAAGGCCATGTATGCAACCGATGCCTCGAACTACCGGCAGGTGCCGCTTGGCGTGGTGATCCCCAACAGGCTCGAGGACATCGTTGCCACCCATCGTGCCTGTCACGAGTTCGGCGCGCCTGTGCTCCCCCGCGGAGGCGGAACGAGCCTGTCGGGTGAGACGGTCAACTTCGCGGTGGTGATCGATGTCTCGAAGTACCTAACGGAGATCGGCGACGCCGACGCCGCCACGCAGACTGTCGTCTGCCAGCCAGGGGTGATCAATGAGAAGCTGAACGAGAAGACCGGGGAGCAGATCGGGATGATCTTCGGGCCCGACCCGTCGACGCACTCCCGCTGCACGATCGGAGGAAATGTCGGCAACAACTCCTGCGGGATCCATTCCGTCCAGTCGCAGCTGTATGGGCCGGGACCGCGAACATCCGACAGCGTCGAGGCGCTCGAGGTCGTCACCTACGACGGAGAGCGGTTCTGGGTGGGCGTCGGGGAGGAGGATCAGCTCGATGAGATCATCGCCGGCGGGGGGCGGAAGGGCGAGATCTACGCTCAGCTGCGCGACCTGCGCGATCGCTACGCGGATTTGATCCGCGAGCGCTACCGCCCCGTGGATGAGCTCCCGCGGCGCGTCTCGGGCTACAACCTCGATGAGCTGCTGCCGGAGCGAGGCTTTAACGTGGCCAGGGCGCTCGTGGGCACAGAGGGAACCTGTGTGACTGCGACCCAGGTCAAGTTCAAGCTCACGCCTGCGTTGCTCCAGCGGACGTTGGTGGTGGTCGAGTACGACGAGCTGCCGGACGCGGCGCAGCACGTCCCGGAGATCATGGACTGGAAGCCGATCGGCCTGGAGGCGCTCGACCACCTGCTGATCGAGGACCAGCTCATCAAGGGCGAGCACGTCTCCGATATCGAGGAGCTGCCGAGGCGCGATCGTCCCGACGCCGCCTGGCTGCTGGTGCAGTTCGGGGCCGATAGCACCGAGGAGTCAATGGATGTCGCCACCCGGTTCCGCGACTGGCTGGTGGACACGAAGGACTACGAGCCCGAACGCGTCAAGGTCGTGCCGTCAAAGCAGGAGGGCGGCCAGAGCCAGAAGCTCTGGGAGATCCGCGAGGGCGGGCTTGGGTCGACAGCGTTCCCGCCCGACGGCAAGGACCACTGGCCGGGCTGGGAGGACTCGGCGGTGCCACCTAAGAAGCTCGCCGACTACATCCGCGACCTGCGCGCTCTGTACGAGAAGTACGACCTGCGCGGGGCGATGTACGGCCACTTCGGGGAGGGGTGCATCCACTCGCGGATCAGCTTTGACCTGCGCCACGCCGACGGCATCCGCCACTACCGAGCATTCCTGGAGGAGGCCGGCGATCTGGTCTGCTCCTACGGCGGCTCGCTTTCGGGTGAGCACGGAGACGGCCAGCAGCGCGCTGAGCTGCTCTCAAAGCAGTACGGCGAGGAGCTGCTGGACGCGATGCGGGAGTTCAAGCGGATCTGGGATCCGGATTGGAAGATGAACCCCGGGAAGGTCGTCGATCCCTACCGCCTGGACGAGCATCTAAAGCTCGGGACCGACTACAACCCCTGGCGGCCGCCGGTGCGGTTCGCCTACGCGCTGGACAAGGGTGACTTTGCGCATCACGCCCTGCGCTGCGTGGGCATCGGCAAGTGCCGAGTGCCCGATGCCTCGAGCGTCATGTGCCCGAGCTACATGGTCACCCGCGAAGAGAAGCACTCGACGCGGGGGCGGGCCAGGCTGCTGTTCGAGATGCTCCAGGGAGAGGTCATCACCGATCGCTGGCAGTCCGAGGAGGTCTATGACGCGCTCGACCTCTGCCTCTCGTGCAAGGGCTGTACCAGCGACTGCCCCGTCCAGGTCGACATGCCGACGATGAAGTCGGAGTTCCTGCACCACCACTACAAGAGCTACAAGCGCTGGCGCCCTCGGTACGCGTACGCGTTCGGATTGATCGACCAGGCCTCGCGAGTGGCCTCTCGAATCCCTGAGGTGACCAACTTCTTCACCCAGACGCGGGGCCTATCACGGCTGGCCAAGTTCGCCGCGGGGATGTCACGCGAGCGGCAGATCCCCGCGTTCGCGCCGGTCACCCTTCAACAGTGGTGGCTTGATCGCGGGGGTACCAGCAACCCGAGCGGTCCGCGGGTCGTGCTGTGGCCCGACACGTTCAACAACCACTTCCACACTGACGTGGGCGTGGCCTGCGTGGAAGCGATCGAGTCGGCGGGATGGCAGGTCGTGATGCCCGAGGGCCATGTGTGCTGCGGCCGGCCGCTCTACGACTACGGGTTCCTGGACCTTGCGGAGCGATATCTCAAGGACACGCTCGAGAAGCTGCGCGAGGAGGTCCGAAACGGCACCCCGATCGTGGGCATGGAACCCAGCTGCCTCGCGGTGTTCAAGGACGAGCTCTCCGGGATGCTGCCCCACGATGACGATGCCGGGCGGCTGGCCCGCAGCGCCATGCATTTCTCGGAGTTCTTCGAGCGCTATGACATTCCCGTGCCGCGCCTGGAACGCAAGGCGCTCGTCTGGGGCCACTGTCACCACAAGGCAACCGGCGGAATGGACCCGGAGCACAAGCTGCTGGAGCGGATGGGACTCGAGATCGAACCGATCAGCGGCGGGTGCTGCGGCCTCGCGGGATCATGGGGCTTCGAGCACGGCCACCACGAGATCTCCATGGAATGCGGCGAGCAGGCGCTCCTGCCGGCCGTGCGCGACGCCGACCGCGACACGCTAGTGATCGCCAACGGTTTCTCCTGCAAGACCCAGATCCAGCAGTCGGACTCGCATCGGAACGCTCTGCATGTCGCTCAAGTGATGAAGATGGCGCGCGAACACGGTCCGGATGGCTACCGGACCGGAGTGCCGGAGAAGCCCTACTACGAGGTCAGGCCACCGGCGCCCGCCCGAGCACGCGCCGCAAGGATCGGCGCGGTCGGCGCCGGGCTCGCGGCAGTCGTCGGCGTAGGAGCGATGGCTCTCCGCAGACGGCTGCGGTAAGCCAGCTTCTTGGCCAACCGTCTACACGGGATCTTGTGGAAGGCGATGCGCACGCTCGTCCGTCCGCTGCCATCGGACGCACGGCCGCGAACCCCAGAGACAGCGCCGTGTGCCGCACGCCGAGGCGATCGCAGGTCAGCTAGCTCAAGCCGCCCTAGCGAGCGAGAGCCGACCCCGCCTGAGGTCGCCCCCAGTTGAAAACCAACTGACGGGCTACCGCTTCCGTCTCAAGGTGAGACTCTGATCCTTGATCACACTCGTGCTTCGTGACGAGAACATGTCGCCTCCCGCTCCGTTCAGGATGCTTGAGCGCACTGACCCCGACGGCGCGGTGCGCTTGGAGTTGATCGGGGAACTGGACCTGGCCGTCGCCGATGAATTCCGCGCCTGTGTGGCGGAGCTGATTGACGGCGGGCGACTGACGCGACTGGATCTCTCACAGCTCGAATTCATCGACAGCACCGGCATTCACGCGCTGATCCGCGGCGTTCAGTCGGGCCGCGTCAATGGCCACCAGCTGATCGAGGTCGACCGCAACGTCGGCCATCAGGCGCGGCGTCTCCTCGACCTGGCGGGCGTCGGCCCCCTTCTCTGGCTGGAGGCCGAGGGCTGATGAGAGAGAGCCTGACTGACGGCGTGTTGCGAGAGCTACGAAATTTGTGTCAGCACCACGAGGCGCGGACACGTGAGCTGGTCGCGCGGGCCAAGCAGAGTGGCGCCAAGAGCCACGACATCGCCCGCTCGCTCAACGTGAGCAGAGCGACGCTCTGGCGACACTACGCTCACGAGCTCCGCGGCGACGGGGAGCCAGCCGTCCGAGCAGCGCGCAACTAGTCCGCCTGGTAGCCACACCATCGCGGCGTCAACCGGATAGCCACCCGCCTCCGCGGGGCCGCGCGAAGGGCCGCCCGTCCGGTGTCGCTCGGCGGCTAGCCCTTTGGGCTGTAGCGCAGGCCGTCGAGCGCGATCCGGAGGATGTGCTCGGTCTGCTTGGGGTCGGCGCTGGGGATCTTGGTGATCCCGATGACCATGTGCATGACATCGGAGAACTCGACGTCGCGCCGGACCGCGCCGGCTTCCTGAGCGCGCTTTAGCAGTGGCTCACCGGCGGCAAACAGCGATGTGCGGCAGGCCTGAAACAGGGGAGCGTCCTTGTCGAGGTAGTTCGTGAGCTCGGCCGCGAGCGCGCGCTTGGTGGCGAGGTAGCCGATCAGGCGTTCGAACCAGCGGTTGAGCGCCTCCCATGGCTCGAGCTCGCTCAGCTCGTCAGCGGAGCGGGAGACCTCCTCCACCTCGTTTACGTACAGCGCCTCAACCAGCGCCTGACGATTGGGGAAGTGGCGGTAAAGCGTGCCGATCCCGACCCCGGCGCGGCGCGCGATCTCCTCGAGCGACGTGGCCTCGCCGCCCTCGGCGAAGGCCTCCCGCGCAGCGGCCATGACCTTCTCGTAGTTGCGCCGCGCGTCGGCGCGCTTGGGTCTGGCAATCAGTAGTTCGGCGGGCGTCTCGGTAGTGCTCATCAAATTTCCCTTGACAACCGGAGGACCCCTCCGTATAGTTTCCGGAGGCTGCCTCCAGATATTTCGGAGGTGGCCTCCAGTTTAGCCCCAATGTCAACGCCCGACTCGTCTGGATCCTTATGAACCTCACATCGGTCTTTTCTCTCTCCTCGGAGCGCCGCCGTTGGGTGACGCTGTTCATCGTCTGCATGGCACAGCTGATGATCGTGCTCGACGTCACGATCGTCAATGTCGCCCTCCCCTCGATTCAGCGCAGCCTGCACTTCAGCCAGGCGAACCTCACCTGGGTCGTCAACGCGTTCCTCGTCACATTCGGCAGCCTCCTGCTGCTCGCCGGCCGGCTCGGCGACCTCGCCGGCCGAAAGCGCGTCTTCCTCGGCGGCCTGACGGTCTTCACCTTGGCGTCGCTTGTGTGTGGGATCGCGCCGAGCGAGGGCGTGCTGATCGGCGCCCGGTTCCTCCAGGGCATCGGCGCCGCGGCCCAGGCGTCGGTGATCCTGGCGATCATCGTCACCGAGTTCCCTGAAGTCGCCGCGCGCGCTCGCGCGATGAGCGCGTACGTGTTCGTGTCGGTCGCCGGCGGCTCACTCGGACTGCTGGCGGGCGGACTGCTTACGGAGGCGCTCAGCTGGCACTGGGTGTTCTTCGTCAACCTCCCAATCGGCGCCGCCACGTTCTTGGCCGGCAAGGCATTGATCCGCTCCGACAGCGGGCTCGGGCTCGAGCATGGAGTCGACTGGCTCGGTTCGCTGCTCGTCACCACCTCGCTGATGAGCGCCATCTACGCCATCGTCGAGGCCACCGCGCACGGCTGGGTCTCCTCGACCGTATTCGGGTTCGGCGGTCTCGCCGCCGTGCTGATGGCGGCGTTCATCGCGCTCGAGGCCCGGATCGAGAACCCGATCATGCCTCTGCGGATCTTGCGCCTGCGTGGGCTGGTAAACGCCAGCCTCGTCAGGGGCCTGCTCGTGACGGGCATGTACTCGACCTTCTTTCTTGGAACCCTGTATCTGGAGCACGTCCGCCACTACGGCGCGCTGCAGACCGGCGTCGCATTCCTGCCCTGGACCCTGACCGTCGCGGTCCTCTCGCGGGGAATCACGGCGGCGCTGGTCAGGCGCTTCGGGGCGCTTGCGGTGCTGAGCAGCGGCATGGCGATCGCGGTCGCTGGGCTCTACCTGTTCAGCACCGTCGGACCGCACACCGCGTACTTCCCAACGATCTTCCTCGCCAACTTCGCGCTCGGCCTCGGCATCGGCAACGCGTTCATGCCGCTGCTGACGCTCGCGATGGAGGACGTACCGGCCGCCGACGCCGGACTTGGCTCCGGCATCACCAACGTCTCGCAGCAGATCGGAGGCGCGCTCGGCCTAGCCGTCCTCAGCACCGTAGCCACCAACCACACCAAATCACTCCTGTCCTCCCACCACGGGCTCACCAGCTCACTGATCAGCGGCTATCACGTCGCGTTCCTCGTCGCCGCGGGTGCGACAGTCGTAGCGATCCTGCTCGCGTTCTGGCTGCTCACCCCCCGCAGCGCGCGGCCCGAGCTTCAGCTCGCAGACAACGAGCCCGCCCCCGCCCTCGCCGATTTCGAACTGGAGCACCAAGCAGCATGACAACGATCATCTCTCGCCCCCGGACCCGAGGCCCCTCAACCGCCCGCCGCGAGCGGCGCTCAGACGCCGAGCGCAGGCTCGCCCGCAGGAGACGCCGTGTCAACCGCGGAGTCGTCGCCTCCTACCTGCACGACATCTCCGCACGCCGTACCCCGACCGCGGCCGCCGCATAGGCAAACCCCAAACCTAACCAACTACCCACCAGTTCCCAGGAGGCTTTCAACATGCGCGTATTCGTCACCGGTGCGTCCGGTTGGATCGGATCGGCCGTCATCCCCGTGCTCCTCGCTCAGGGACACGAAGTCCTCGGCTTGGCCCGCTCGGACGCCGCTGCCGCCAAGGTCGCCGCATCAGGCGCCGAGGTCCTACGCGGCGACATCCAGGACATCCACCTCTTGCGCACGGGCGCCGATCAGACCGACGGCGTCGTCCACCTCGCCTTCCGCCACGACATCGCCTGGACCGGCCACTTCGACCAGGCCGCCGCGTCCGATCGCCGCGCGATTGAGCTGTTCGGCGAGGTGCTCGCCGGCAGCGACCGGCCGCTCGCCGTCGCCTCCGGCGTCGCTGGCCTAAAGCCGGGCGGGATTGCCACCGAGCGAGACAACCCCAACGACCAGGTAAGCCCGCGCGTCGCCTCCGAGCAGGCTGCGCTCGCGCTCGCCCACCGCGGCGTGCGGTCGATGAGCGTGCGGTTCGCGCCCACCGTCCACGGCGCCGGCGACCACGGGTTCATCGCCCGGATCATCGAAGCCGACCGCAACCACGGCACCGCCGGCTACATCGGCGACGGCCAGAACCGCTGGCCCGCCGTGCACCGCAGTGACGCCGCGCAACTGGTAGCCCTCGGGATCGAGCAAGCCCCCGCTGGCTCGGTGCTGCACGCCGTCGGCGAGGACGGCGTCCCGATGCGCGATATCGCCCAGGCGATCAGCGCCCGCTTCGAGCTACCGGCAAGCGCGGTCTCGCCCGAGGAGGCCGATGCGCGATTCGGCTTCATGGGTCAGTTCGTCGGCCTCGACATGCCCAGCTCGAGCGCGATCACACGCGAGCTGCTCGGATGGGAGCCGGCCGGCCCCACGCTTGTCGAAGACATCGAGGCCGGCGCCTACTCCAACGGCTCTGAAAGCTGAGGCCGGCCGCAGCCAGCCCGGACGCACTCCCCGCGGGTCACGTCACCCATGAGGAGGCCCGTAGGAACATCCTGCTAGCTCAATAGCTCCTCATGCGGTTGCGTGCTCGCGCTGATGCTCGCGGGTGAGCTTGCCCGGCCACTGCTCATTGGCGATCAGCGGTCCCGGCACGCTGTCGAATGTCCGGCCGACGACCTGTCCCCGCTCGAGCACAGCTGGACGGTCGTGCGCGGGCAGCACGAACCGGGAGCGCCGGATCGCGTTGCGAATCGCTGCCTTCTCGGCCCGCTTGCTGCCGCCGTGATTGCCCGTCACCGCTGGATCCAGTCCCATCACCTGTAGGTGACGCTCCATCAGCTGATGCTTGACGTCGTAGATCACATCACCGCAGATGCAGGCGAGACCTTCATCGGTGTCGACGAGGACGTTCATCGAGCCCTCGGTGTGTCCGCCTGCATGCTCGACGCGGACGCCCGGGATTATCTCTTCCTCGCCGACCACCTCGAGGTCGAGCAGCCGCAATGCATCCGGTGTGTGCAGTCGATCGATCAGATGTTTGACGTACTCGGCCGGATACTGCTCGCCCATCAATCCCGACGCTGCGTACTCGAGCTCCCGCCGGTTGATCACGACCATCGTCTGCATCGGAAACTTGGAGTCATAGCCAGCATGGTCGATGTGCAGGTGGGTGTGCAGAACGTACTTGACATCGGACATCTTCAGGCCGTGCTTCTCGAGTTGCAGCTCCATGCCTTGGCCATCGCGCCACCACCCCGACATGCCGAGATTGCCCATGATCTCCGGGTGGCTGAAACCCGTATCGATCACGACCGGTGCCTCCCCACCGGTGATCAGAAATCCGAACGTCGGCACCTGTTGGCGGCGCCCAGGATCCTGGGCGAGCACCAGGAAGCTGGTGTCCAGTTCGATGTCTCCGAGGTCGAGAACTTTCACTTCGAGACCCATGGTGTCTCCTCCCACGTCGTTACTTCCGGAGCGGTCCTACACACACAATTACCCGTTTCGCGTCTCCCTCCCCCACCTCGATCGTTGCGGGGAGCTAGGTGTCTGTGGTCCCGACCCAAAATCCTGATTGGCCAGAAAAGAGTCAGCCGACGCGATATGGCCGCGACCCCTCGAGCCCGCGGCGATGACAGCGGCCGTCGCAAGCGGGAGGCGGCTCCCCTCGACCGGTCGACGCCCCGGGCGACAAACTTGAGCGAGTCGCCATCGGATGAACGGAGCGGTTGATCCTGGGCACCACTGTCATTTTTTTCGTCCCGGACCTGGTACTCGCTCGGCGATTCTCCCGACGCGCTCGGTCGCTCCCTGGAGCGGCTCGACAACCTCCCGGACATCCGCCGCATCCCTGACCAGAGACCCGAGCAGGTCCTGCAGTTTGGACAGTCGACCCGCTAGCAGTTCCCCCACCTGCCCGAGTGACCGATCCAGCTTCTCGAGGGACTCAGCCTGAACATGCACCCTACCGTCGAGGCGCTCCGTCGCGGCTCGGACTCCCGCGAGCTCAGGCCGCATGTCCTTGCGCAACTTCTCAAGCTGCTCGGTGGTCGCCGCAAAGGTCACACGGATCCGGTCGAGGTCCTCGCTCATCGGCTCAAGCGAACCTCGTAGACGGGCGAGATCCTGATTGAGCGCCTCCAACGTGCCAGCGGCATCCTCCACAGCGTCGGCAATTGACCGTGCACGAGGCCGCATGTCATGAGCGAGAGCGACGATCGAGACCGCGGCATCAGCTATACGACTCAAGTCCCGCGTCACCCCCTGAGCAAGGCGCTGGGGTAGCAGGAGCTGGTCGAGCAACGGCGTCAACGTGGCCCCCGTCCTGTGGGAACAGCCCGTGACTTCAACGCGATCCGTTCTCCAGATCGCTTCAAAGCTCTGCGACGGATCCCATCTTCTTCCCCAGCACTATCGATCGGCACATGGCCGCCGAAATCACTCGTCATTTCTGCGATTCCTCCCTTCCCCTTATCCCTCGTCGGCGACCGGCCTAAGCGCTCAGCTGACCACGACCGAGAGCGATCAGCAGTCCCCCGACCAACTGCACGACGAAGACCGCAGCCGTGAACTCCAGAACCTTGATGCGCGGGCGCTCGCCCGAGGCGAGGTAAAGAGCTGGCGCGACGGTCGATGGATTCATTGAATCCGCCAGCGCAATACTCGCCACCAGCCCAATGAGGCGGATCACGGCACGGCTTGAGCAGAAGTGCTTGCCACTGAGGAAAGATCGGAAGCGCCCTTCAGCTCACGAGCTGCGCCACCTTCTCACGATGCTCACGGCCGTGCTCCGGCTCGAGAAAATACACGGCGCTCGCACCGATCACGGCGCCCGCGGCGACTCGGGGCGCGGTGCGCTTTTCCTTCGGTGGCTCCACCAGCCCAAGCTCGTACGCCGCGGGAACACCGTAGGTCGCCAGGGTTTCACCCACCATCCGCGCGGTCTCGCCCAGCCGTCCGGCCTGCTGGCGGACGCGAAATTTCACCACCGGCTTGCCAGCCTTGTATCCGAGCTTGGCAAGCGGACTCGACGCCTTGGCCCCGGCGCGAATCAACGAAGCGTTCTTGACTGCCGCCTTAGTCGCCTTGACTCCTGCTTTGGCCTTGGTACTGGTACTGAGAACGCCCATCACAACCTCGCTTCCGTTTGGACTGAAAAGTCTCGCACCGGCTGAACGCCCCGGCCGTACGAGCCGGGCCACCCGGAGGATGAGCTGCTACGCCTCAGGGCGAGCCAAGGCGCGGTAGCACTCACCACTGCCACACACTCAGACGGGGCCTGAGCTGCCCTGCCCCGCTTGGCCCGTTTCCACCTGATCACCCGTCCCGCCGCCTGGATCCCCGCCTTGCCCAGGCTGGTCTGCTCCGGCGCCGCTGGCGTCGGAGGAACCGGTCAGTTGGCCCGGGTCGACCCCGAATTGCTGCAACAGGCCCGCATGTGTTTCGTGGTCGACGGTGTCCGGGAGCTGTTGCGCCGCCTGCTCAGCCTGAGAAGGATCGCTGATCATTGACAGGATCTGCTGTTTGTCGAATTGCATATGAGGACCTCCTTGAGGGCGATTCGTTCAGCGATTCGGGTACGGGTCGTGGACGCTGTCGCCTCCGCTGACGGTGTTCCAAGAGCCATTCGAGCACTCTGGGCACGGAGGCAGGTGCTGGGTTGAATCCACGTCTAGCTCGTGTCCGCATTGGGTGCACCGATAGGTGCCGGCAGACACGTCGCTACCTGCTGGAACTGGCTCCGCCATATCGTCTCCTATCTAGGGATATCGCCGCCCGGCCTCGCCCGGGTAATTCCCAACTTCCTCCGGCACGGCGCATAAACAGAAAAGTGGCAAGAAATGAGACAAATCCTGCCTTACTGAGACGCCGAGTGGGCCATAATAGGACAAATACCTTTGTGATGGACGTCGAACTGGTACGGATTATCCCAGTTCGCATTGCCACTTAGCGGCTCTGGCTTACCGCCGCGGTGGCCGACCGCGTCACCGCCGGCATCCAGGCGCTGCTGAGCGCCACCAGTGCCGACACGCCGGCGGCAGCCCCCCGATGATTTGGGAAGCGGTACACCTACGTCTTACCGAGAGCGGAGGTAGACGTAACTAAGGGTTTCGGCGCACAGCTGCGCCAGCCAAAACCGCGTCCAAGGCAATGGAACGAGGCGAGCGATGAGAGCCGTTGTGTACGAGGACACGCGCACGGTCGGGGTCTGGGACGTAGACGACGCCGGGCTTGAGGACCCGGCAGACGTCGTTGTCCGGTTGAGCTCTAGCGCCATCTGCGGCACCGACCTGCACATGTATGACGGGCGCACCGGCGCCGAGCCGGGGCTGGTGATCGGTCACGAGCCGCTGGGTGTCGTCGAGCAGGTCGGAGAGGGCGTCACCACGGTCAAGAAAGGCGACCGGGTGGTGATTCCCACGCACCTGTACTGCGGGATGTGCTTCAACTGCGTTCGGGGCTACACGGCCGCCTGCCTGCGCGTGCGGCCAGGGAGCTTCGGAGCTGCGTACGGATACGCGGGCATGGGCCACTATCGCGGCGCTCAGGCCCAGCTTTTGCGGGTCCCGTTCGCCGATGCCAACTGCGTCCGCGTGCCGGGCGAGCCGCTCGATGACCGCGAGGATGACTTCGTGCTCTTGGCCGACGCGTTCGTCACCGGGTGGCACGCGACCGAGCTGGCGATGATGCAGCCCGGCTGCACGGTGGCCGTGTTCGGCGCCGGCACGGTCGGGCTGCTGGCGGCCTACAGCTCGCTGTTGCGCGGCGCGGGCGAGGTGTACGTGGTCGACGACGTCGCGGAGCGGCTTGACAAGGCCGGCGAGATCGGCGCCGTGCCGATCAACTTCATCGAGGGCGACCCGGTGGAGCAGATCAAGGAGCACCGGCAGCGCGCGGGGCTTCCGATCGGGGAGGAGCAGATGGACGGCGTGCAGAAGGGCATCGACGCGGTCGGCTTTCAGGCCCGCGACCGGGAGGACCCCACTCGCGAGAACCCGACCCAGGTGGTCGCCGACCTAGCCCGATTGGTCAATCCCACGGGACATGTGGCGATCGCCGGCGTCTACGCGGAGAAGGACCTCGATCCCGCCCCCGAAGGAAGCGCGGACGGTCATCTGCGGGTGCCGTGGGCGACATTCTTCAGCAAGGGAATCAGCGTCAACTTCGGTCGCACCAACGACCGCCGCTACACCACGCGGTTACGCGACCTCGTTGTCGCCGGGCGAGCACGTCCCGGGACGATCGTCACCCATCACGGCACCCTCGAGAACGCCTCGGGCTTCTACGACCGCTTCGACCGCCGGGCCGACGGCGTCATCAAAGCGATCCTGCGGCCGAACTAGTCGTAGCCAAACGAGGCGTAACGCGAGGCAATCACGGCACCTCCATCCCCGGCATCCGGGATGCTGCTCCCTGGTTCCAAAAAAACCATTACGCGCTGTGAGCGTCGATCCACAGGGCCGACGCTGTTCCAGGCAGCCCGGAGGGGAGCGCTGTGGTCAAAGGCGGCACCGGGGTTTTGCGACCGCATCCGGGCCCACGAACCCCCGCTTGGCGGTGGGTGTAGTGTGGGTGATGGTTGCTGGGGCAGCGTCGAGTCGATTCGGCCGTGCGGCGGCGACTTACACGACTCAAATGCCCCGGGCTGTCGCCCGCGGGCTCTAACCGAAGGGGCTAGATCATGGGAGCAACCGAGAACGTCGCCACTATGCGGCGCGCTTACGGGGCGTTCAACACAGGCGACATGAACACGCTCACCGAGCTCATGGATGAGACGGCGTGGCACTTGCCGGGCCGAAGCCCGATGGCCGGCGACTACCAGGGCCGCGGGGCGACCTTGGAATATTTCGGCCAGCTGGCGCAGAAGACGGAAGGGACGTTCCGCGCCGAGTTGCAGCACATGGCTGCAGACGGTGAGGACCGCGTGGTCGGCATCCAGCGCAGCACCGGGGACCGAAATGGCAAGCACCTCGACGTTGCCAATTGCATCGTCTTCGAGCTCAAGGACGGCAAGGTGACCGACGGCCGGGAGCACTTTGAGGACCTCTACGCCTGGGACGAGTTCTGGTCCTAGCCCCCCGGGGGCGCGAGGCAGGTTCATGTGGCGGTTCGCGGCTCGGCCTCGGTCGAGCCGCGAGGCGTTGCGCTCGGACCCTGGCTCCGCAGCGCCCCAAGTGCTTGACACGATGCAGGCGGGCATCAAGGAAGGGCTCGCAGAGATCGAGCGACGGGTCTCGCACACCACCTCCTCGATCGGCTGTTCGGTTCCCGCGAGCAGCTCGCCGACGACTACCTCACCCGAGCAGTCGCCGGCAACATGGGCATCTACGGACAGGTCGCCCAAGAAGCCATCTACGGCGGGCAGCCGCCTGGACGCCAACGGCAATCAGCTCGTCCACGACGTCGTCGGGCAGCTGGCGGCGCAGATCATCACCCACGCTCTCCAGGATCCCAGGCGGGGGCGCCGACTCGCCTGACGGCTCGCCGGCGCCACCACGTTCAGAGCTACTCGCTCGAACTACAGAATCAACTCTCGAGATGTAGACACGACGCTCCTTTCGAGCGATGCCTACACAGAAGGTCGGGCACTCCCCTCGTGAGCGACCCGATCGCCGCTGCAGATACACCGGGAGTGTCCGAGGATCTCTGCAGGCCATGACCGAACAGCCTTCTTTCCGGCCGCGGCTGCTGGTGGATCATCGCGGCGTGGAGGTGGGCTTCGGGCTGGTGCGGCTCTGAGTCGTCGGTGCCGATCGGTCGCGACCTCCGACCTGATCGCTAGGTGCTCACGCTGGGCAAGAGGCTGTCGTCAAACGGCGGAAGCGGCTTGATGTGGGGCTCGAGCAGCTCGGCCGCCTGTTGGGTGGTCAGCACCTCGTCGGGATCGAGCTTGATCAGCTCGTGTTCGGTCTCGTCGTATTCCCAAACATTCTCACCGACCAGACGGCAGCGCTCGTCGTAGGGCCAGACCATCGCCACCCGGCCCTTGAGCAGGTACACCGCGTCCTCGTCGGCGTCGATCCCCGCCGCGACGAGGCCCGCGCCGAGCGTCTGCTGGTAGCCGATCATCGTGCTCACGACCATGAAATCGCCGACGGCAACCGTTTCGCTCTCGTTGTAGAAGATCGACTGGTTGGTCTCGGCCCAGAGCCGGTAAAGCGACTCGACCTGCTCGCGGCCTTCGAGTTTCATCGCTGGCTGGCCGATCATGTCGAAGCGGTATACGGGGTGCTCAACGGTCATCTCAGGGGCGAAGATCTCCTCGAAGCGTCCCGCGTGCTCCAGGTTGCGATGCCGGTCGTAGGTTTGAAGGAGGTAGCGGTGGCGCGGGTTCTCGGTGACCTCAATCAGGTCCTGTACCGCTTTGTTGGTCTCGGTGATGTCAAGCCGCTTGACGTCGGTGTGTCCCACTGCGTGTGCCTCCTCGGATGGTTCGAAACGGTCGCGGGCGGCGACCAGCTGGTGCTAGCGAAACCGTCATTGAGCGGACAGCGGTGCAGGCTCGCGGGCCTGGCTGCGCGGGTCGATCAGGATCTTGGCGTGCCGTTCGGGCGTGGCGAGGGCGTCGAACGCGAGGGTGACTCCGTCGAGTCCGACGAGGCCGGTGACGAGCGGTCTCGCGTCGAGCTTGCCGTCGGCCAGCATGTGCAGCGTGTCGCGGAACTCGAGCGGCGTGTAGCCGACCACGAAGCGCAGATCGATCTCCTTGTTGATCGCCATGGAGGGGCGAATCCGGTCCTCTCCCATGCACACGCCCACCCCGATCACGCGAGAGAACAGCGGTGCGGATGCGATCACGTCGTCGAGTACGCCGGGCACCCCAACGCACTCAAAGATCACCGGGCGCTTCGGCTTGATGCCAAGCGTGTCGATCGTCCGCCACACGTGCTGCCAGGGGATCGGGAGTCGCTGCAGCTTCTCCGTCGTCGAGATCGCCAGCTCGACGGCCGCCGGCAGCGTGTTGACATGGCCGCGATCGCCGACCTGATAAGGCGAATGCTCTGCCGGGTCCACGACGATGTCAGCGCCGCAGCGCGAAGCGAGCTCTCGCCGCGCCCGGGAGAAGTCGCTGGCCACGATCGTACGTACTCCACGAGCCCGAAGCGCACAGATGACACCAAGGCCGATCGGTCCGCAACCGATGACGATCGCCACGTCGCGCCTGCCGACCTCGCTGCGCCTGACCGCGTGCCAGGCGATCGCCAGCGGCTCGGTGAGCGCGCTCAGCTCGGGCGACAGCGCATTCGGGACCGGCAGCATCAGCGACTCCTCGACGACGACCTGCTCGGCGTAGGCGCCGGGCGCCTTGGCCGAAAGTCCAACGGCGTGCGGTTGGCCACCCTGCCTGATGATCGGGAGCGCTACGACATGCGAGCCGGTGCCGGTGCGCTTACGGCAACCCGGACCGTACTCAGCGACCTCGCCACAGAACTCGTGGCCGAAGACCACACGCTGATCGGAGCGCATGAAGTCCCCGTAGCCGATTTCGCTCAGCACATCGGCGAGCTCGTCGCAGCGGTGGCGAGCGTGGAGGTCCGATCCGCAGATCCCGCAGCGCAGCACCTCGAGCAGAACCTGGCCTCGGCCCGGCTCGAGGTCAGGCATGGCCGTCGCCTCGAGCTCCGCCTCCCTGCAAACTACGGCCCTCATACGTAGAGCGCCTCTCGGACCGGACTCGCGTGGCTCATCTGGCGTACCTCCTCACCGGGCGTATCTTCTCTCGGGGGGGCTACTGACACCACCGTAACCTACACAGGCGTCAGTTGCAATGGCACAATGGTCCCTGATGGTCAGGCGACCGCGACCACGGAAATCGACACGCCGGAGCGCCGCGGCCCGGCGCGAGCAGCTCCTCAACGTCACAACGCGACTGGTTGCCGAGCAAGGGTTCCATGCGATCTCGATCGAGGCCGTTTCGGCCCGAGCCGGGGTCACCCGGCCGCTCGTTTACAACCACTTTCGTGACCTTCGCGAGCTGCTCGAGGCGGTGATCGAGCGCGAGACCTCCCGAGCACTGGCACAGGTCTCCGAGACGACTCTGACCAACCTCGACGAGGGCGATCCCGGACAGCTGATGCTCGAGGCCCTCGATGCCTACCTACAGGCGGTGCGCAGCTCACCGAGCACTTGGCGCCTGGTGCTGATGCCTCCCGAAGGGGCTCCAGCCGCCCTCCATGCGAAGATCGCTGAGGGCCGGGCCGCGGTGCTCGAGCGGCTCTCGCGCGCCGTGCAGCCCCTCACCGACCGAAGCGCCGAGCCACGCGATGCCGAGCTAACTGCGCGTGTCCTCTCCGCCCTCTCGGATGAGTACGCTCGCCTTGTGCTGACCGACCCCGATCGCTTCCCGCCTCAGCGGCTCGTGCGGCACGCCCGCTGGTGGCTTGGGCGCAGCCCGCTGGTGCCCGGGCGGGTTGCAAAGCGACCGGATTGATCACATCCAGCCCCTCCGGTGCTCGCCCGATGGGGCTGTCTGGCCGGGAGCAGCAAACACCGGCAGCGCTAATCGTAGGGCCATACCGCCGCACCCGCCCGTTGAGCAGGTTCATGGCCTCATCGGCCAGGATCGTCGACGCCGAACTGTGCTGACGCTACCGTAACTTTCTCTGTTAGGATGCCGTCGACAGGTTACGTCACCGTCACCTGTTGATTGGCCGGAGAGAGGTAGCAGAGGCTGTTGAGGGTCTGCACAACCGAGTGGTATGGGCTATCACCCTCCGCCGGAAGCACGGCGGTTGCCCGCGGACCGATGGGGTCTCGGCTACGAGGCTGCGGCGCGCTGAAACGGCACCGAGCCTAGGGAGCTAGGATCACGCCCGACGCCGGTACCAACCGCACCGTCGGCTCTCCGCCAACGGCGATCAACACAGTGAGGCGAGCGGCGGTCGTCGGGGCGCTGATCGCGGTGGTGGTGGTGATCGCGCTCCTCTTGCTGAGCAGCGGCGCAGGCTACGCCGTGCGGGCGGACTTTCAGGACGCCGGTGGCCTGCTGCCCGGCAACGTGGTGCTGCTGGGCCCGACGACGGTGGGATCGGTCAAAACGATCCGCTTGACCCCGGCTGGCGCCGCCGAGGTCACGATGTCGCTGGACGCTGGGCTCGGGCCCCTGCACCAAGGAACCGTGGCCCGGATCTACGAAGACTCCCTATCCGGGGTCGCAAATAAGTACGTCGAGCTCGAGCCAGCCTCGCCCAATGCGCCGACGATCCCCGACGATGGCCTGATCGACGAAAACCACACCTACTCGATCGTCAACCTCGACGAGGTGTTCGACACCCTCGACCCGCTGACGCGCGCCGGGCTGAAGGGGTTCATCCGCGGCGAGGCGGCTTCCTTGAACGACAAGGGACAGGCGGCGAACCGCGCGCTCGAGTACCTGGCGCCCGGGCTCGAAAGCACGAGCGAGGTCACGCAGGAGCTGACGCGCTACCAGCCGGCCTTCGACCAGCTGATCGCAAACGGCGCCCAGACGATGCAGGCGCTGGCCTCCAAAAGCGAGCAGCTGACCCAGCTGATCTCCAACACGGCGACGGCCACGGGCGCGATCGCTCGCCAAAGCCAGGCGCTAGAGACCGCTTTGACCCTGCTGCCCTCCACGCTCACACGCTCCACCCGGACGTTCGCCGGGTTGAACGCCACGCTCGACTCGCTTGATCCTCTGGTGGCGGCGTCCAAGCCAGGAGTCCGCCGGCTGCCCGAGTTCGCGGCACGCCTGCACGCGCTGCTGGCCGTGGCCATCCCCACGGTGGCAGAGCTCGACGGGCTGATCCACAACCCAGCCGGCACCGGAGATCTGACGACGCTGGCCCTCGCTACGCCTGGCTTGTCCCGGATCGCGGCGGCTGCGTTCCCGCGTCTGATCCAGGAGATGAACGCCTCCCAGCAGCAGCTCGATTACCTCCGCCAGTACACCCCGGACGTGGTCGGCGCCCTCAGCAACCTGGGCCAGGCCGGTGCTTACTACGACGCCAACGGCCATTACATCCGCACTCAGCCGGCGCTGTTTCCGTTCACGATCAACAGCGCAAATGAGCTGACAACGCAGTTCCCCTCGCAGCGCTATCAGGGCCTGCAGGCGGCGCGTGACCGCTGTCCGGGCAGTGCCGTACAGGCCTCGCCTGACGGCTCGGCGCCAGAGCCGGTGCCGGGCTGCTCAACGTCCTCAGTCCCGCCTGGCCCGTGAGACGCCTCGCGTTGATCGGCGGGCTGGCGATATGGATCGTCGTCCTGCTGCTGATCAACTCGGGCCTCTCGAAGCACCAGCACCAGCACCACTACTCCGTGCGCGCCATCTTCGATGACGCCTCGCTGACGGTCGGGGGCGAGGATGTCCGGATCGCGGGCGCGGACGTGGGCAGCATCCAGAGTCTGGCCGTGACCGCGGACAAGCGGGCAGCGGTCACGCTGTCGATCAACGATTCGGACTTCACTCCCTTTCGCACCAACGCCACCTGCGCGCTCCGTCCCCAGTCGCTGATCGGCGAGGAATACGTCGACTGCAATCCGGGCACCTCGAGCGCGCCTCCGCTGCCTCGGATCGCCAATGGCCCCGGCGCAGGCAGCTACCTGCTGCCGGTCACCCAGACCAGTTCGCCGATCGACTCCGACATCGTGCAGGACATCTCAACGCAGCCTGTCCGCGAATCGCTTTCGTTGATCATCGACGAGTTCGGCACCGGTCTGGCAGCGCGGGGCTCCGACCTTAACGAGGTCATCCATCGCGCCAATCCGGCGCTCGGGGACACGGATCGGGTGATCCAGATCCTGGCCCGCCAAAACCGCCAGCTAGCCGAGCTGAGCACCAACTCCGAAACCGTCCTCGCGCCGCTGGCGCGGGAGCGCCGGCAGCTCGCCGACTTCATCGCCCAGGCCAACACCACCTCGGTGGCCAGCGCGCAGCGAGCAGCCGCAATCTCGAAGACATTTGAGCTTTTCCCTACCTATTTGCGCCAGCTGCGGCCACTCATGGCCGATTTGGGATCGCTCGCAGACCAGGGGACCCCGCTAATGGAAAGCCTGAGTCAGAGCGCCAACGCGCTCGGGCGCCAGTTCGCGAACCTGACGCCGTTCGCCGCCAAGGCCCGCACCGCCCTGATCCAGTTGGGCGCGGCGGCGCAGGAGTCGCAGCCCGCGCTGCTCCAGTCGCTGCCGCTGGCCGAGCGGCTGCGCCGGCTGGGCGCCTCGGGCCAGCCCGCGGCCACCCTGCTCGACAGGCTCACCGCCAGCCTCGACAACACCGGCGGGATCGAGCAGCTGATGAGCCTCCTGTTCAGCGGCGCGGTGGCCAGCAACGGTTTCAACAGCTTGGGGCACTACCTGCGTGCCGAGCCGCTCGTCTCGAGCTGCACAAACTACGCGACCAGCACCGTCCCGGGGTGCTCGTCGAACTTCAGCTCCTCCCGCAAGGCGGGCTCCGCTCGCGCCGTCGTAACCAACAGTCCGGGACTTGAGCACATCGCGAAGCAGGTTGTGCTGCGAAGTCCGCCGCCATCACGGTCAACGGCGGCGCTCGAGGGGCTGCTGGCATATCTGATCGGGGATCGGGGATGAGCCCTCGTAGACAGCCGCGCGTCGCCAGAGACCCGGTGCTGATCGGCGCGCTCACCGTGCTGGTGATCATCGTCGCCGTGGTCCTCGCCTCCAACGCCAACAACGGCCTCCCGTTCGTGCCCAGGTACATCCTCCACGTACAGGCGGCCGACGCCAGCGAGCTTGCCCACGGCGGCGACGTGCGCATCGGAGGCGCGCTGGTCGGTTCGGTCGGCAGCGTGACGCCGGCACGCACGTCCACGGGGCGGGCGATCGCTGTCGTCAATCTGCAGCTGTATAAGAGCATCGAGCCCCTGCCGGTGAACTCCACCTTCACCGTCCGCCTGAAGGGGGCGATCGGGCTCAAGTATCTGCAAATCACTCCTGGAGACTCGAAGCGCGGCTTCCCTAACGGTGCCACCGTGCCGATGAGCCAGTTCGGCGCCGAGGTCGACTTCGACCAGGTCCTGTCGATGTTCACGCCCCCGACGCGCACCGGGATAACGCAGGCGACGATCGGGTTCGGCCAGGCGCTCGCCGGTCGTGGAAGCGACCTCAACGACGCAATCGGCGCGTTCGTGCCGCTGCTCGACGACCTCGGTCCGGTGATGCGCAACCTGAGCTCGCCCCGCACCGACCTGGCTGGCTTCTTCCACGGCCTGGAGTCCTACTCCGCAGCGCTGGCGCCAGTCGCCCAGACGCAGGCCAGCCTGGTCGGAAATCTCGACACCACCTTTCGGGCCCTGGCCAGCGTCGCCGTACCAGCACTCCAGAACACGATCTCGCAAACGCCCCCCATGTTCGAGGCAACAATCGCCGACGGTCCGGTGATCGACCCCTTCTTGACCGACACCGCCGCGCTCCTGCGCGATTTCCGGCCTGGGACGGCGACGCTGCCGCAGAGCGCCCCGGTACTGGCCGCGGCGTTCGCGGCGGGGATCCGCACCCTACCGGGCACTGCGGCGCTCGACCGGCGCACGGTGACCTTGGCCAAGCGGGTCGCGCGGTACGGGCAAATCCCAGCGGTCCAGGGGGGACTTGACCGCCTGGCGCTGACCCTCGCCAGCCTGCGCTCGGCGCTGGCCTTCGTGACGCCCGTCCAGAGCTCGTGCAACTACGTCACGCTGTTCCTGCGCAACACGGCCAGCCTGCTATCAGAGCGGGTCAGCCAGGGCGCCCTGCTGCGCTTCGTACAGGTCGCGATCGATGACCTGCCAGGTCGGGAGTCCGAGCCTTCCAGCGCCCCGTACACGGGCCCGGTCCAGGGCGCCTCCGGGCCGCTGCACGCCAACCCGTATCCGAACACAGACTCGCCCGGCCAGACGCCCGAGTGCGCCGCAGGGAACGAACCCTACTCACCGACTCACGCCCTGGTCGGGAACCCTCCTGGGGATCTCGGCCTGCGCACCGAGACGACGAAGCGAAGCGGCGGATGAGGCGTCATCGCCCCCGGATCTCGAGGCTCGCAGCCGGCCTCATCGCCGTGGCAGTGATCGCCCTCGCCTCCTACCTCGCGTTCGTGGGGACGATTCCGTTCCTCTCCGGGCCGTTCGTCCTCAAGGCGGTGTTCATCAAAGAGACGGAGGTCCACATTGGCTCCCCGGTGCGGATCGCCGGTGTAGACGTCGGAAGCGTGACTTCGGTCAGACGAGTGTCCGGCTCACCGACCGCCTCGGTGCTCGTGATGACGATCGACAAAGGGGGGCTTCCGATCCACGCCGATGCCACGATCGACGTCCGGCCGCGGCTCTTCCTCGAAGGTAACTACTACGTCGACCTTCAACCCGGGACCCCCGCGGGTGCGATCCTGCGCTCGGGCGCCACGCTTCCGGCGGCGAACACTACCGGGCCGGTCCAGCTCGACCGCGTCCTGTCCGCGCTGAACTCCAACGCACGGCAGAACCTGCAGACCCTGGTGCAAGGCCTCGGGGCCGCGTTCAACGACGTCCCCACCGCGGCGCAGGACGCGTCGCAGGACCCGACCCAGCGCGGGCTGACCGCTGGCCAGTCTCTGAACCAGTCGCTCAACTACGCGGCCGGTGCCTTCCGGGCCTCGGCGATGGTCAACGAGGCCCTGCTCGGCCAGGAGCCGCATGACCTGTCCGGCGTCGTCGTGGGAAGCGAGCACGTGTTCCAGGCGCTGGGCTCACAGCAGGCCCGGCTGACTCATCTGGTGGGCTCGTTCAACACCACGATGAACGCACTGGCGAGCCGCCAGCAGGATCTCAGCCGGACGATCGCGCTGCTGCCACCGCTGCTGCGCGCCACCGACAGCGCGCTCGGTCCGCTCCAGGCGTCGTTCGGCCCCACCCGCGCCTTCGCCCGGGCGCTTCTGCCCGGCGTCGAGCAGCTCGATCCGACGATCGGAGTCGCCCTGCCGTGGATGGTGCAGTCGACTGCGCTGCTCTCACGCCAGGAGCTCGGGGGGCTCCTGTCCTTGCTGACCCCTGCGGTGCAGGGCACCGCCGGCGCGCTGGGTGCGACCAGGTCGCTGCTTCGCGGCTCCGAAGCACTCGCTGGCTGCCTGACGCACACCGTGATCCCGACCGGCAACGAGCAGATCCAGGATCCGCCCCTCACCACCGGACTTGACGCCTATCAGGAGCTGTTTCAGTCAGCGGTCGGCCTGGCGGGCGCTGCGCAGAACTTCGACGGCAACGGGCGCTACGTTCGGGCTACGACCGCTGGCGGATCCGACCGTGTAGCCACCGGGTCGCTGGGAGCCAATGGCCCCCTTTACGGCAACGCGGTGCTGCCTTCGCTCGGGACCCGTCCGGCTAATCCTGGCGGCCCGCCGCCGCTGCGGCGCAATGTTCCCTGCCTTCAGGAGTCGCCCTCCGATCTGAGCGCCGCCACCACCGGAGCCGGGCCATGAGGCGCGCGCTCGCGGCTCATCGAGTGGACTTCGCCGCGATCGCTGCGATGTTTGTCGCCGCGATCTTCGTCACCGGCTACATCCTCGAGCACCAGCCGTCGTTCGTGTTCGGCAAGAGCTATTACACCGTCAAGGCTCAGTTCTCGACGGCCGCCGCGGTGACGGGTGGGCAGGGCCAGGAGGTGGCAATCGCCGGCGTGCAGGTCGGGCAGGTCGGCGGTGTTTCGCTGCAGGACGGCCGCGCCGTCGTGACGATGAACATCTACAAGCAGTACGCGCCGATCTACCGCAACGCGACGGTGCTGCTGCGTCCTCGCACCCCGCTCAAGGACATGTACCTGGAGCTCGATCCGGGCAGCAGGGCGGCGGGGGCGATTCCCGATGGCGGCACGCTGAGCGCTGCCAACACCGAGCCAGACATCGACGTGTCGCAAATCCTCTCCTCGCTTGACGCGGACACGCGCAACTACCTGCTGCTGCTGCTGGCGGGGGGCGCCGGCGCCCTTCAAGATCCGGGTTCCTCGGGAGCCGCTCCGAGCCCTGCGGCCGTGGCCGACCTGCGGGGAACGCTGAAGCGCTTCGAACCGCTCAACCGGGACACTCGCACATTCGCCAGCCTGCTGGCCACCCGGCAGCGGACCCTCAGCAGCGCGATCCACAACTTCAACCTGGTGGTGGGCTCGCTTGGGAGCGTCGAGGGACAGCTAGCCTCCCTGATCAGCTCCTCGGACACCAACTTCTCCGCCATCGCCTCCGAGGACACGCGGCTCGAGTCGGCCCTTTCTCTCTTCCCGGGCACCCTGCAGCAGACCACCCAGACGCTCGGCAAGGTCCGCACATTCTCGAGCGTCAGTGCCACAACACTGCAGCAGCTGCTTCCGTTCGCCAACAACCTGGCGCCGGCGCTCGAGGCCTCGCGCCCGCTGTTCCGCGACACGACCCCCGTTATCGCTCACCAGCTGCGGCCATTCTCGATCGCCGTAAAACCGCTGGCGCGCACGCTCGCACCGGCCGGACTCAGCCTGTCGCATGCCGTCCCGGCGCTGTCCCGTTCGATCGGGGTTCTGAACGCACTCTTTAACACGCTCGCGTACCAGCCGCGTGGCGGACAGAGCTACCTGTTCTGGGGCTCGTGGCTTGCGCATATCGTCGACAGCCTCACCGCGGGCCAGGACGCCAACGGCCCCGTGATCCAGGGGATATTCATGGGGACCTGCGCCGAGCTCAATTTCTTCGAGGGCCAGCTCCAGCCGAACAACCAGCCGCTCGGGGTGATCCTCGACCTGCTGAACGCGCCGCCGCTGTCGGAGTTGCCGGGGGCAACGCCGATCGCCGGCACCACCCAATACACCTGCTCCAACGGCTGATGATCACACAGAGACCAAGCACTGCGGCGATTCTCACAATGCTGATCTTCACGATCTCGTGCATCGGGATCCTGCTCTACCTCTGGACCTCGTTCGGGGGCTCCGTGCCCCTAGCAGCCGCCGGCTACCGGTTCAGCGTCGAGTTCGACCAGGCCGTGGCGCTGGCCGCACAGTCGCAGGTCGAGATCTCCGGTGTCGTCGTCGGCCGCGTGGCCAGCGTGGGGCTGGACCACCGCACGGGGCTGTCGCGGGCGGTGATCACGATCGATCATCAGTACGCGCCCCGACCGGCGGACACGCGCGCGATCCTGCGCCAGAAGACTCTACTGGGAGAGACCTACGTTGAGCTCTCGGCGGGAAACCCGTCCGGTCCGAAGCTGCCCGACAACGGGACGCTGCCTCGGGCCCAGGTCGCGCCGGCGGTGCAGCTCGATCAGATCTTCTCCACCTTCGATCCCACGACGCGGCGCGCGTTCGAGACCTGGATGCAGCAAGCGGGGATCGCCTTGACCAACCGCGGCGAACAGTTCAACGCCGCCTTTGCCGACCTCTACCCATTCGCCACAAACGTGGACTCGGTACTTCAGGTGCTGCGGCGGGAGGGAACGGCGACGAGCGTCCTGCTCAGGGATGGAGGGCAGGTGTTCTCGGCTCTAAGCCGCTCCCCCGCACAGCTACAGGCCTTCATCCGCAACAACAACGGCCTGTTTGCGGCCACCGCGGCTCGCGACTCCGATCTGGCCGCGACGATCCGGGCCTTCCCGGCGTTTCTGGCCCAGACGCGGGCCACGATCGAGCGCGTGGCCAGCTTCGCGCGAACAACCAAGCCGCTGGTGGACGAGCTGCGCCCAGCGGCCGTGCAGCTGACCCCGGCGCTTAAGTCGCTCGCCGTATTCGCACCCGAGCTGCGCACGTTGCTGGTCGACGTCGGCCCCCTGACCAGAGCCTCGAAGGCGGGGTTCCCTGCGCTCGAGCGGTTCCTCGACGAGACGGTTCCGTTCTTCGCCCGGCTGAAGCCCTATTTGGGCGGAGTGGTGCCGGTGCTCAATTACATAAACAGCTACCGGCGGGAGATCGCCGCGTTCTTTGCCAATAGCACAGCCACCACCCAGGGCGTGCTGGCCTCCCCGCTGGGTGGCAACCGCCACTACCTGCGGACCACGAGCCCCATCAACCCCGAGCTGCTGGCGCCATACCAATACCGCCCATCGACCAACCGAGGCAACCCTTACCTTCAGCCGGGAGGGTTTAACCTGCTCGCGGGCCTGCCGGTATTCGGTAATTACCTCTGCACGGGTCACTCGCTGCCTACGATCGGACCTTCGCTCTCGCAGGGCGAAACTTCGGTCACAGGCACGGTGTTAACGCTCGCGCAGCTGGTGGAGAAGTACTACTACACATCTGATCCCTCCGGTCCCCCGTGCCGGGCCCAGGCGCCGCTCGGCCTGGAAACGACCGGGCAGGACCAGTCCTTCCCCCACCTGCAGGCCCTTCCATGAGCCTGCTCAACCGCTGATGTGTCGATCAGCCACTGACGTTACTCATCAACCACTGACCCCTACAAGGAGGAGTCATTTTGCGACGGATACTTGTCGTCACCCTGGCGCTGACAGTGCTCGGCGTCGCTGGGGCCGCGTATGCGGCCGGCGGTCCTTATACGGGCAGCCTCGCCTTCAACACCAAGAAGTCCGGCACGAAAGCCAAGCCTGTGCCGATCGGCTTCGACTTGAACATCGCGGGGTCCGGGGCCGCTGGCCAACGGCCTCCTGTCACGCTGCAGTTCACGGTGAAGATCTACGGCCTGCGCCTGAACGGTAAGAACTTCCCCACCTGCAGCCTGAGCAAGATCGCAGCCGCCCACAATGACACCGTCTGCCCGAAGAAGGCCCTGATGGCCACGGGCGCGATTCAAGCCCTGCTGGGAAGCTCAACCGACCTCTCGGCTGCCGGGCAATCCTGCGATCCGGTCCTCGACGTGTGGAACAGCGGGCAGGGCAAGATGACGTACTTCTTCGTCACCACCCCCACACACCAGTGCCTCGGCGGCGCGCTCACGACTGGCTCAACCCCGCCGTACCCTGGCACGTACACGCAGTCGGGCAACTACCTCGTCACCAACGTGAAGATCCCGCAGTACATCGATTACCCGGTTCCAGGACTCGTCGGATCGCTGCAGAGCGAGCAGCTGACCTTCAAGTCGCAGAGCACGAAGGTCCACGGTAAGAGCGTGATCTCGCAGGCCTCGGTGGGGTGCACGAAGGGCAAGCGTCCCTACTCGATCACCGTCACCTACTCGACCCCCACGGGCGGGACAAGCTCGCAGACGATCGCGGGCTTGGCTAGCTGCTCCTAGCCGACTTCCCGGCTGCCGCGTCGCACGGAGGAATCAGACCTCCGTGCGGCGCCAGCAGCGGCTTCGCTCGATGCCGTCCCTCGCGAGCCGAGCCAGCTACCTTCAGACAGCACTCTCCCCTGCTGACCGGCCGGCTGCCCGCAGACGCTGCACGCGGGCAACCCTGCCACCGGCGGCCGACAAGAGCGTGCCGATGATCGCCGTGAGTAAGGCGAGCAGGGCAGGAATGCTTCCCAGCGAGACCTTGGATGGATTCCCCACCAGCACGCGGGCAATCAGCAGCGCCGTGCCGTAGATAGCGCCGCCGACGAAGCCCCGATCGGCACCGCCCCATCCGTCCCGGTGCTCGAAGCCGCCCATAAAGCCCCCTACCCCGGCGAGCACGCCAACCGCCCAATAGGCCGTCGCCGATACGCCGGCCAGGACTCCTGCCACGGCTCCGATCGCCGCAGGCACCAGCCCGCCGAGCGCTATCTGCGCGGAAAGGGAGCGGTCGCGGAACAGAACTGGGTCGTACACGTGCTATCTCGATTGAAACGCGTGCACGGAAAGCTACGCCATGTCGTGGTGCCATCCAAGTTGTCAGACACGGATTTTCGCCCGGTAGGGCGCTTTGTCGCGCAGCCTGGAAGCGGTAGGCGTCATTCGGTGCCTTCTTCGACTCCGGTCGGCTCTACGCAGGCGACTCGCCCGCGAGCGGATTGACCGGGCACCGTCATTCTGTTCGCGCGAGGCCCCAGAACCCCGCCGTCAGCAGGCCGCCCGCGGCGACGAGCGAGGCGATCGCCGTGATGTCCTTTCGACCACCGCCGGTGAGACCGACCGCCGCGCCGGCCACGCCGCCGGCCACAAGTAGCAGACCGAGCGTGCTGAAGAAGGGCGCGAATTGACGGCCGAAGGCCAGGAAGTGCGCCCCGACGACGGCGGCGAACCACGCCGCCAGATAGGCCGAGTGACCGGTCGCGCCCAGGATGGCACCACCCCCGAACAGCGCGACGATCTCAACACCAACGGTGACACGGTAGGCGGGAGAGGCGAACATCGACCCGCGATCACCTTTGGTCACGTCAGGGCTTGAGCGCAGCCGACGCGTGGCGCCAACGATGATTGCCAGCCCTAGGACGATGCCCGCGACGCGGACCGCAACGGCTGCGGGCCCCTCGAGCCCCGAGGCGCCCCACTGGGCCCAGGCCAGCCCGAAGCCACCGGAGATCATTGTGCCCACGAGCGCAGAGCGCTCGCCGGAGCTCTCGGTCGAAGCGTCTGGCGCGGGAGCCACGACGTCAGCGCCAGTGGGTGGTGGTGCCGCCGAAGTACTGCTGCGCCGCAAGCGCGGCGGGCGAGGACGCCAGCAGGGCGGCCAACCCGCGCGTCGTTGCGGCAACGTACGCCATCTCTCCAAGCGCACAGCCGACAGCCCCGGCCAGCGCTGGGCCTCGGCCCGCCCCAAGGCGCTGGGCGACGACGTACAGCTTGCTTGGCCCCGCAACGACCGCGAACACGGCCACCACGAGCACGAAAGTTGCGAGTGTGGTAATCGTCGGCATGTCTATTGCTCCAATGCCGCGCGGCGGCTCTGTATGGCAGGGCTGACGACTAGGGCATCTGGCTCATGTCCCTGAGACCGGCATGCCGCGTCAAACTCATCGGTGCGGCAAGAGGATCCCGCTGCGGAAACGAGATGCGCGCTTCCCGCGCATAGCTGGTGCGCGTATGACGGCGGCAGGACGCCTGTGCGGTGACAAGAGCACCAGCCGGTTGCGTTGATCGACTCGCGTCGGTAGCTCTACGCGTGTGGGCGGCCGGCGACCGAGCTGCTGGGGCGGTCAACGATGCTCACTGGAACGACGGTTCATGGGCCGGATCCGGCTTGCCGCTCGTAATACACCGGGTGCATGGCGGGCAAGGGTAAGCGCTGCTCGGTCGGCGGGCCGTAACTTGCGGGCCTGGTCTGGTGGTGGCAGCGGTCTAGTGCGCTCGCCGACGGCGAACAGCTCCCATGTTCCCGGTACGCCTTTGAGTTCGTGTGCGCCTAGCGGCGCGAGGGTGATCCCTGAACCCGTCACGAGGTCGTGGACGGTGCGGGACACGAGCACCTCCCCAGCTTCGGCCCTGGCGCTGATCCGCGCGGCGATGTGGACGGTCATGCCGGTGATGTCATCTCGGACGAATTCGCACTCGCCGGTGTGCAGGCCTGCTCGCATCTCGAGGCCGAGGCTATGGAGTCCGCTGGCGATGCGCTCAGCGCAACGGATCCCTCGCGCTGGCCCGTCGATGATGTTTAACGACCCATCACCTGTCATTTTGATTACGCGCCCGCCCACGGCTCCGACCTCTGCGCGAACGACGCGGTCGTGCTCGCCGAGGACCTGGCGCCAGCGGCTGTCGCCGAGTTCGGCCGCTTGCGCAGTCGAGTCCACGATGTCGGTGAACAACACGGTCGTGAGCGCGCGTGAAGCTGTCGCATCGCGCGCAGCCCCGAACATGAACTCCTCGACATGTCGCTCATACGCGACGAGGAAGTCGGCCATGCTGCTCGTCTCCGGCAGCTCTTCAAACCGTGCGTTAGGCAGCAGTTCGACGACATGACGCATGACGCCCTCCGGGAGCCGATGCCCGACGGTGCGCAGCACAAGCACTCTCGCTTGAACCAGTGGTAGAAGTTCGCGGACATCGGCTGCGAACGTAGCGTCGTGGAGCGTGCGAATCACCCCGCGGCTCGCTGCCGCGCGCTCAAGCACGCTCCAGAGACGCAGGTTGCTCCGCGTGGCGAGCGCGGGCATCTGCATACGCAGCGAGTCGCCCCGCCCCCAGCGCAGGTGAACGTCCTCCCACGCCCGGTCGTACGCCGCAACCTCGTCGGAATCCTCCCAGCCGGTGAGCTCCGGAAAGGGCGCAGACCGCCAGCCCTGCGCAAACGGATTCCACAACACGAGTCCGTCAACGCGGCTCGGGTACATCGCAGCAAACATGAATGCGACGAGCGAGGCGTCAAACAGCGCAGAGATGGTCGCGCTTTCGAACCCGCAGGCGTCCAAGACGGCAGCAAGGTCGGCCGCTCGCTCCTCCAAGGTCGGCACGGAGTCGATCGGGTCTGATAGTCCCTGGCCGAGCTGGTCATAGATCGCGAACTCGCCCCGGTCTCCGGCGGCAACCAACGCATCGTAGATGGCCGCGTCGGTCCACAGGAGATCGAGGTTTCCGAGCGCCGGCGAGATTGCAACCGCGTGCCGAGACCCAGAGCCCCACCGCTGATACGCGATGTTCTTCCCGCGCCGCATGACGTATCGCACCTCCGGAGGGATCTCCACGCCGCGATCGTATTGCCCACGACGCCCACACCCGCCCACGGCCAGGAATATCGAGACCCCCAGCCCGGCTTGGCAGCGGCCGAGCCGGATAGACCACTGGTGCTACCGGACAGACGCAGCCGCCACGCGCCGCGGCTCGGCATACCCGCCCCGACATGAACGCAGGACGGGACCGCAGCGGAAGAGAGAGACCCGAGATTCGCCAAACACGGAACGTCGCAAAGCACTCGTGCGTCCGGGGTACCTCGCGGAGCGAGAGCGAGTCGCGCTTGCCGCCCAAGCAAGGAGGCGGGGCATTGCCGTCCAGATGCCCCCGCGGTCACAAGAGCAGGAGGTCGAGGACCGACGATTCGGAGGGCTCGTGTTCCTCGAGGACGGTTGTCTGCCCGTGGCTGCCGGTTTGCATTGGGGTGATGGGCGGCCGATCAGCCGCCTGCTCTCCTGGGCACTGGTCCGCCGATATCGGAGTGGCTATACCGGGGCTCGGTCAAGACTGTGGCGTCGGGTCCCTGGCGAGATTTCTCGGCCATCGTCGTTGCGTTCCAGCTTCTTGTAGTAGACGCTCGCGCTCGCACCGCCGAGAAGGACGCGTTTTTAATCCACCCGATGACTGCACCGGACTACGCGCAGAGATCTTCGGCGACGCGATCGCGATTTGCCGCGGGACACTCGCCGAGGACCGCCATATCAGCCCTCGAGCGAGATGCGGCGCTGCCCGCATCGATACGGAACGAATGACGTGAGTGTGATTCGGCTGACGCACAACCGGGATGGCGCGATCGCCTACGCCCTTAAGCGTGTCCGCGGCATGATCCGTCCCCCCATCGAGGTATCCGAACCGTCGCCGGGGAGCGTGATCATCGACCACGACGTTCCCGTCGCCACGCGCGACGGGACCATCCTGCGAGTCAATGTCCATCGACCGCCGGGAGCCGGCCCGTTCCCCGCGATCCTTAGCGCGCATCCCTACGGAAAGGACAACGTACCTAGGAAACGTGGCTGGGGCTACAAGCTCGCCGTTCAGTTTCGTGCATTGCGTCAAACGGCGATAGTGCCGTTCTCGTCGTTGACCACTTGGGAGGCGCCCGATCCGGCGTGGTGGGTCGGCCACGGGTATGCAGTGATCAACGCGGATCTACGCGGCGCTGGGACCTCGGAGGGGACCGGGCGCATCCTCACCGTCAAGGAAGGCGAGGACGTTTACGACCTGATCGAATGGGCCGGCGCGCAGAACTGGAGCAGCGGCAACGTGGGCATGCTCGGCGTCTCCTACCTCGCGATCTCGCAGTATCAAGCGGCCACGCTGCACCCGCCGAGCCTCAAGGCGATCTGCCCGTGGGAGGGCTTCACCGACGCCTACCGGGACCTGTTGATGCCCGGCGGTGTGCCGGAGAACGGGTTCATCAAGCTATGGAGCGTGGCGCTGCGCGGCGTGCGGCTCGCCGATGACCTCATCGCACAGCAGAAGAACCGGCCGCTCCGGGACGAGTTCTGGGAACAGCTCGCCCCCGACCTTGAGAAGATCGAGGTGCCGATGATGGTCTGCGCGAGCTTCTCAGACAACAACCTGCACAGCCGCGGAAGCTGGCGGGCGTTCATGCACGCCGGGTCGCAGGAGAAGTTCGCCTACACCCATCGAGACGGGAAGTGGGCCACCTTCTACGCCGAACCGGCGTTGACCGCGCAGCTCAACTTCTTTGACCGCTACCTCCGCGGCCGCGACGACATCCCGCCACCGCCCACGGTCCGTCTCGAGGTTCGCGAAGCGCAGAAGAAGGTCGTCGAAATCCGCGAGGAGCACGAGTATCCACTCGCGCGCACGCAATGGACCCCACTGCACCTCGGCTCCGACGGCAGGCTGACCGAGACCCTTCCGGACAAAGCCGGCACGGACAAATTTCACACCCGTCGTCAGGTTGCGGCGTTCACCTGGACGACGCCCCAGGACCTCGAGTTGACCGGCCCGATGGCCGCGCGGCTTTGGATCGAGTCGCCCGACCTCGACGACCTCGACCTCGTCGTCGGTGTGGAGAAGTGGAGCGACGGCCGCTACGTGCCGTTCGAGGGGGCCTACGGCTGGGGCCGCGACCGCATCACTACCGGATGGCAAAAAGTATCGCTCCGCGCACTCGACGAACAGAAATCGACCCCATATCTACCAGTCACCACCTGCACCACGCCGGAACCACTGAGCCGTCGCGAGGTGGTCGAGGTAGCCATCGCGCTCGGTCACTCAGCGACGCTATTCCGCGCCGGCGAGTCGCTCCGGCTCATCGTCGCCTGCCGATGGCTCGCAAGCGTCAACCCACTCACCGGACAATTCCCCGCCCACTACATCACGGGACCCGCGGGTCACTGCACCGTGCACTGGGGCCCCGAGCGCCCCTCGCACCTGCTCGTCCCGGCGATCCCGCTGTAGAAATAAGCCGCCACGCCGGCGCAGCCCGCCGCGAAACGCGCAGCAGTCCGAGCCGAGTCACGTGATCGCGATAATGCAGGTCCCGCGACCCCGTCGGCGACGCTACCTGCTCGTCGCCACAAACATGACCGACCGTCGGTGGGCCGCCGACCGAGTCGCCGACTGCCCTGCTCGCCGCGCATAGGGGGTCGGTCAAGCCAAGCCACGAGATGCCCGGCTCGGCACGAAACCGGGGGCCAGCGCTTAAGGAGATCTCAGTGGCGCCGGGCCTTCCACACCGCCGGTGCGAGTACGACAGTCGCAGCTATTGGAGCTCGTAACGGTGGAAACGTGATTTGGGCTCAGGATTCTGGAGCACGCGGGGCGTAGCGGTGGTGGAGCATCAGGGCGTTGCCGTCCGGATCGGAGAAGAAGCTCATGTAACAAACCCCGGTGTCGAGCGTCTCACCCTGGAACTGCACACCGCGTCTTTCCAGGATCTCTCGCGCCGCCGCCATGTCGTCGACGTGCAGTGCGAGCGCGATGGTGTTGACATGGTGCCCGATGCCCATTTTCTCCCCGTCGACGATGCTGATCGTTACGTTGCCGGTCTCGAACTCCGCGTAGTTGCGTTCCGGAACATAGACCGACCGCGGTAGACCCAGCGTGGTTCCGTAAAACGCGCAGGCAGCATCGATGTCGTGTGTAGAAAACGGGACGAAGTCGACGCGCGTAATGAGCTGAGAGGTGGTGGTGGCCACGAGATCACTCCTTAGGTCAACCTCAACGGACATGGCATTCGATCAGATCCTCCGAGTCTGGGAAGCCAGCTTCTAGTGAGCTGGCCAGCGTTGCTCCCGCCTGCCGCGCAGAGCGAGGCCGCGGGCTGTCGCGGCGAGCGGGAGCTTTCGAGCGTCAAAGCAGGTCAGCGCGCGACCGACTATCCCGTCACTCTCCCGGGTGCACGGTCCCAATGGGGCGATAGCGGACGTTCACGGCCGCCGTGGCCTCGCCGTCGCCGACTCGGTCCAGGCGAATGGGATCATCGCCGGGGCTGTCGTATAGCCGGATTCCGTCGCCGAGCAGGATCGGGGCGATGTGCAGGTCGATCTCGTCGATCAAGCCCAGTTGGAGCAGCTGACGGCCGATCGTCGGCGAGAACACCTCAAGGTTCTTTCCGCCGGCCGCCTCGAGCGCGATGCGCACCGCCTCGGCCGGGTCGCAGCTCAGGAACGTGACCCCGTCAGCCGGGGTCGCGTCCTCGGGGTGGTGCGTAAGGACGAAGATCGGTCCCTCCCAGGCGCCGCCGTACGGACGGTGATCACCCACCGCAGCGTCCCAACCGTCTCGGCCCCCCAACACCGCGCCGGTGGTCTGGAGGTACTCGTCGACGAGTCCCGGCCGGAAGGTGAAACCCGTCATCCATCCCATCGCGTGGTCGGGCCCGGCGACGAAACCGTCGAGCGACATAGTGAAGTGCCAGAGCACCTTCCCGCTTGCGGTCTGCGGCTGTGTGTCGGTCACAGCACAACTCCTTTTCTGGAAGCGTCGTATGTTTCCTACGGCTAGGACCAGCGCGACGCCGCAGACTCATCGACTCAGGGGGCCGATACGGCGAGGAAGCCATGGCTAAGAACAAAGCCGGAAGCGCCTGGGCGAAAAAGCGGAGGTGGCGGCCTCTAGCGGGCAGCTCTGACGTGACGCTAGTCGAACGCTAGTCGCGCCCTCCCAGTCGCGAGGTTCTCTAGACTTATCCGTACTTATCCACGATCCATGGATAACTTGCGATAACTTAGGCTAACTGGAGCACGAATGGATCCAGTCAAGAATCCGTACACGCCCGGGGCCGGTACCCGTCCGAGTGAGCTCGCTGGTCGCGACGAGGAGATCGCGAGCTTCAAGATTCTGCTTGCCCGACTGCGCGATGCTCGACCCGAGCAGAGTCAGATCATCACCGGGCTGCGCGGCGTGGGCAAGACGGTGCTGCTGAACACCTTCGAGGACCTGGCAGAGGGCACCAGCTACCTCACCGCCTTTCGTGAGCTCACGCAGGAGACCTCGCTGCCCGAGCTCTTGGCCAAGGACGTCCAACGGCTGCTGCGAGAGCTGAAGCTGAGCGCGAAGCTCGCAAACGCGGTGCGCGCCAGCCTCTCCAACCTGAGCGCGTTCAAGCTCACCGATCCGAACGGGTTCGAGCTGTCGATTGACATCAGGAAGCTGCGCGAGCAGCCGTTGACCGAGGATCTGATCGAGTTGTTCCTGCAGCTCGGTAGCGCGGCCAAGGCCAAGCAGGTCGGCATCGCCTTCTTCCTCGACGAGATCCAGTTCGTCAAAGCACCCGAGTTCCGCGCGCTGATCGGCGCGCTTCATCGCGCGATGCAAAAACAACTTCCGGTGACGCTAGCGGCCGCCGGACTGCCTCAGATCCCGCGGCTCGCGGGTGAGGCTCGCTCGTACGCCGAACGACTGTTTCGCTTTCCGCACCTTGGTGCGCTGGACGAGCCAGCTGCTCGCGCGGCGCTCGTCATTCCGGCCGAGCGCGAGGGCGCCGCCTACGAGGAGCGAGCGATCAAACGCACGCTCGAGCTCACTCAGGGCTATCCCTTCTATATCCAGGAGTTCGGCAAGCACATCTGGAACCTCGCGGCGTCATATCCCATCACCCGAGACGACGTGGATCGCGCGGCGCCGCGTGCCGAGGAATCGCTTGACCGCAGCATCTACGAGGTCCGCATCCAGCGAGCCACCATCAAGGAGCGTCGCTACCTACGGGCGATGGCAGAGCTCGGCGATGGTCCATACAAGGTCGGCGCCGTCGCCAAGGCAATGGGAAGCACAACCACGGCGCTGTCGACCGTGCGCCAGAAGCTACTTGACCGCGGACTGATCTACGCAACCGAGGATTACGGCTACCTCGAGTTCACCGTTCCCCGATTCGACGAGTTCATGCGGCGCAATATCCCCTTCAGGGCGCCACCCAGACGAAGTCGGCGGACGTCCTAGCGAGGCCCCGCTGCCCGCGCGAAGCGAGTGCGTGGCGGGCAATGCGGGGATGCTCGTCGCAGCATCAAAGCAGGGCGGTGGCTGCTTGCCCCCTTCAGAGGTCGAGCGAACGGACTCGCTCGGCGAGCAGCTGAGCGACCAGGTCGGGGCGGCTCCAGTTAGGACAATGGCCGGTCGGGAGCTCTATAACCTGCGCCGCCTGCTCGAGAAACCCAGGCGCCACGGCCTCCGGCATGCGGTCCTCGCTGCCGCGCACATACACGGATGGCAGCTGCCTCCACGCCGCTTCGCGCACCGGCTGATCGCTGCCTGCGAGGCTCATCGGCCGAAGCCTGTGCAGCCCCTCCTCCGCGCGCTCGGGCGCGCAGTCGTTGAATAGCGCGCGGTGAGCGGCTTCACGATCCAGGATCGCGAGGCCGTCGTCTCGGACCGTCACCCCCTCCTCTTCGGCGTCCGGCTCCTCGGCCGCGGTCGCGCTCATCACGCTGACCATGCTGTCGCCCGCATCGGGGACAGCCGCGGTCAGGTAGACCAGTTCGCGCACCGCGGAATGGGGACCCGACGCGGCCTCGGTGATCACCGCCCCTCCATAGGAGTGGCCGCACAGCAGCACGGCGCCCCCGAGCTGATCGAGCATGTCGCGCACGCTCGCGGCGGCCGCGTAGAAGTCCGCCCCGGCGGCGTCCTCGCCGATCGCCGGTAGCTCCACCGCCAGCGCCTCGATCCCCTCGCGCTCCAGCAAGGCGACAACATCCGCCCACATCCAGGCGCCGGTGAAGCCTCCCGGCATCAGCACGATCCGCGAGCCGGCCACCACGGTTCTCATTCTCACACTCACTTCGCGGCGGCCGAGCGGCGGTACCGCATGCCGCGCGGAGGGGGGAACACGCTGGGGATGTGGAGATGCTCGCGCGGTCATCAAAGGGGGCGCGTCCATCGCGCCGCGTCGGTACGGGATCGCGGCGTCGGCGTAGGGTTCGGGCCATGGATGTCGATAGGGATCCGGCCGCGCAGAGCGTGCCCGGCCCGACTCGCTCGGGGGTTTCTCCGGACACCGTGCGCAGCTACCGCTGGCAGCTGACGCCGGGGGAGGACGTGATCGACACCGCGACGTGGGCGGGGTCGGTTCCGCAGGTTGGCGGGATCGCTCCGCGTGTGCGTGTGGGTCGGAGTCGATGGTTCAACCTGCTCTGGCTGTTGCCGATCGGTTTCGTCGTGCTCCTGATCCTCGTGGCCGTCGCGAAGGGGCTGCGCGGCGAACTGGCCGTCCAGCGGTTCATCAGCCGGTATCCCGGCACGCTGGCGCCCTCGCATCCGCAGGCGACGACTGGTTTCCCCGTCTGGGCTCGGTGGCAGCACTTCTTCAACGCCTTCCTCCTGATCTTCATCATCCGCGCCGGGATCCAGATCCTCTCCGATCATCCGCGTCTTTACTGGACCCGGCACTCCACGCCCGGGAGGGACTGGTTTCGAATCCAGAAACCGGTGCCGGAGGACCCTCTGTGGACGGCGAAGCAGGACTCGATCAGCCTTCCGGGGCAGGTCGGACTGCCGGGACTTCGCCACTCGATCGGACTGGCGCGTTGGTGGCATCTGAGCTTCGACGTGCTGTGGCTGCTGAACGGAGTGATCTTCTACGTGCTGCTGTTCGCGGGCGGTCGATGGCAGCGTCTGGTCCCGACCAGCTGGGAGGTGTTCCCCAATGCCCTCTCGACGTTGATCCAGTACCTCTCGTTGAACTGGCCGGCCGAGCATGGATGGGTGGCCTACAACGGTCTGCAGCTGATCGCCTACTTCGTCACGGTGTTCATCGCCGCCCCGCTCGCGCTGATCACCGGGCTGGGCATGTCGCCAGCGCTGTCCGCGCGGTTCAGGCGGATCAGCAAGGTCTTCAGCATCCAGACGGCGCGCTCGCTGCACTTTCTCGTACTCGTCTGGTTCCTGGTCTTCATCGTGCTTCACCTGACCTTCGTGTTCACGACCGGGCTGCTGGTCAACCTCAACCACGTCTACGCCGGACGGACTGACGGCAGCTGGATCGGGTTTTGGCTGTTCGCTGCGTCGATGGTGGTCGGGGGCGTCGCCTGGGTCGCGGCGACGCCGTTCACACTTCGGCACCCCCGGGTCGTGCAGCGCGTCGGCCAGGCCATCGTCGGACCGGTGCAGCACCTCTTCGAGCACGTCGATCCCAAGCCCGGTGAGTACAGCGAGAAGGACATCTCGCCGTACTTCTGGCACAACGGTCAGTACCCGGACTCAGACGAGTACAAGGCGCTGTTCGACAGCAACTTCGCCGACTACCGGCTGAGGATTCACGGATTGGTCGAGAATCCTGTCGAGCTGAGCCTGGGGCAGCTGCGCGCGCTACCGCATCACGAGCAGATCACCCAGCACTTCTGCATTCAGGGATGGTCCGGCGTCGCGAAGTGGGGCGGCGTCTCGATGCGAACCATTTTGGATCTGGTCAGACCTCAGCCCGCAGCGAGGTGGGTCGTGTTCTACTCCCTCGGAGAAGGGGCCGACAAGGGCATCTACTACGACGCGCAACCCATTGACCACATGAGCCACCACCTCACGATGCTCGCCTACGACATGAACGACGCACCGCTCTCCTTCGGCCACGGTGCCCCGCTCCGACTCCGCAACGAGATCGAGCTCGGCTTCAAGCAGGTCAAGTGGATCAAGGGGATTGAGTTCGTCGCCCACTTCTCGGAGGTCGGCAGCGGCCACGGCGGCTACAACCAAGACCACGAGTTCTTCGGTTACCGCCAATCGATCTGACCAGACCGCCACAAGGAGAACCAATGAACAGCTGGGCGATCAAGAACCTAAACCTCAAACCACACGCCCCTGAGATCCTCGCCTCCACCGACGATGCGCGCGCGATCGCCCTGCTGATTCCCGCGGGCGAGAGCCTCGAAGATCACCAAGTTCACGAACGGGCGTGGGTGACCGTGCTCGACGGCGAGGTCGAGATCACCACTACGACTGGCGAGAGCGTCAGCGGCGGCAGCGGCCTGCTCGTCGAATTCGCTCCCAATGAGCGCCATGCAGTCCACGCCCGCACCGACACCCGGCTCTTGCTGCTGCTCACGCCATGGCCAGGAGCCGGCCACCCGGGAGCGATGGCACTTGAACAAAAGGCGACCGTTCGCCATGACGCCGCCGAGCACCGAACAAACGCATAAGCGAGATGACCGTCGAGCCAACTGTGCCCGTTGCAACCGAGCAAGGCCTGCCCCGACACACGACCGCCCGCACTCCTCAACCTGCGGACCCTCAGCCGCGCATCCCGCGCGATAGCTGCTCGACTGCATCGAGAGCAAGCTTGGCGTGGTCGCCGCCTCTTAGCCCGCCGGCTGTCCGACGCCGTCAATCGCCGCGCAGCAGCTCGCCGAAGACGGCGGCGTTGTTGTGCTTGCGGTCGCGCGCGGCGTACAGGATCGTCACGGTCCCCTCGGCCGCGCGCGCACGTAGGGCCTCGACCTCGTCAGTGTGACCGGCAAGCTCCTTCCTATAGCGAGCGCGGAACTCCCCAAACCGCTCGGGAACGTGGTCAAACCACTTACGCAGCCCGTCGCTCGGGGCCAGCTCGCGTGCCCACTCGTCCAGTTGCGCGCGGTCGCGGGAGACACCACGCGGCCACACGTGGTCAATCAGCACCCGGTATCCGTCACCAGGTTCCGCAGGATCGTAGATCCGTTTGACCCGTACGTCGATCGCCGTCATGACTGGCTCCCTAGCGTATGCAACGAACCGTCGGACTGCCCCAGGCGGGGGCACGAGCCATACCGCATCGCCAGGCTGCCATCAGCGCGCTGGCATGAACCAACGCCGAAGATGACCCTACGCATCACCGATCGGCAGTGGTCTGAGACTCTGAGGCACCCGAGTTCCGCGCGGGGTAGGTCTACGTCGTAGGTTGCCGAGAAGGCCCGAACGCTGTTGGAAGGAGGTCTCCGGTCGCTCCCGGCGCGCCTGTTTTCCTAACGGGCGGTAACGACAAGCCGGGCCGCAATGACGAGCGGCGCTGCCGGATAGCCACGGTGCTAGGAAGTCGACCGAGCTGCTCGTACTGTCCCGCCCGCTGGCGCCACCGCCGCCGTAGAGCGCGGTTCTAAGATGGATGACTGCCAGACAGCGAGAGGAGATGAGGAGGCTTCGACGATGACCGAACACCAGCAAGGTGCCAGTTGGAACGTCGGCGAGTGGCACGGCAAGATGCTCATTGATCGTGATGGCGAGAGGATCGGCAAGCTGCAGGACGTCTACGTCGACGTCGAGAACGATGAGCCGCAGTTCGCCACCGTCAAGGAGGGCTTCATTGGCCGCCACCTGACCTTTGTCCCGCTGGGCGGGATCACGGTAGGTCCCGATGACCTGCAGGTAGCGGTCACCAAGGAGCAGATCAAGTCCGCGCCGAACATCGAACAGCACGGGGAGGAGCTCTCGCAAGCCGACGAGTCGGCGCTCTACCACCACTACGAGCTCAACTACGCACCGCCTGACACCGAAAGCGGACGCCGACTCGCCCGCCGTTGACATCTCAGCGCTCGACAGACCGGCCACCGCCCCTCGGCACTCAAGCTCCTGGCGTGTTCAAGCGTCTCGGTGATTGCACGGGCTCTGAGATCGAGTCCGCGATACGTCTCATCGCCCGAGCGCGGATCGATCGAGCTTGGATTGACGAGCAGGCATCCGGCCTCGATCAGGGCGGGCTGACGATCGGACGCCGGTTACTGAGGCAGAGCGGGACCTCATCGCGTACTGGCAAATGGTCACCTCGTCGAGGAAGAGCGACTGCGTCAGACCAAGGAGGGCGACGCCCGACGCAGCGACGAGAGGCGCACTGATGTGACGGCAGGCAAGAGACCGATCGACCAGGCGCTAGTCAAGGTAGTCGCGGCGGATTCTCTTGGGGCGGGTGATCAGATTTCGTTGACGCGGGAGCAGGCGCTCGTGTGGGCGATCTACCTTCGCGTGCTCGAGCGGCATCGCGGCTTGGCGTCGGATGAAGAGATCGAGCATTCGGTCAAAGCCGCCAGGAAGGCCGGCATCTCGATCGAGGAGATAGAGGCCGCTATCGCCGCCGCCGATCTTCCCGAAGCTCGAGAGGAGAAGTGAATGGCGATGCCCCCCCGATTCCCGGTGATGTGTGCACTGGAGCTCGAGTGTGTCTGAGTGCTACTGGTTCCCGAGAAGAACGACGACTACCGCCGCGTGGAGCGGCTCGGCGACGGCCCTCGTCCTCAACGAACGGGTCGCGCGTCTGCCATGTATTTAGGGTCCACCGCCCTCGACAGCGGCAGGGGCGTGCCATCTGCGCCCACGGGTCTTGTCGAGTCGTCAGAAGTTACGGCAGCTTCATCCATCCGCGCCAATCCGGTCTTATCGGGCGCCTGCCCCGCTCCCTCAACGCGTTGCGACCACCCGCTGATGTTGTCGTACCACCGACGCGCTCCAACCCCGTACGGGTCTGAGTACCAACCTCCGGAATGCTCAGGTGACTCCGTCTTGTGCACGTTGTGCTTTCGGAAAGTAAGGGCCATGACTGTCTCCTTCCGCCGCGCATCGCTTCTCACGGCATATGAGCCCTCCCGGTAACGGCGGAGGACCTCCTTATTGACGGCGTTTCTGTCGCCCAGACGAAACGACCCGGGAGGTCATCGGGAAAACGGTGGCCGGCACAAGCAGTTCGGCAGGTGCGGGCAAATCAGCCCGAATGACGACTCTACTCCGTTTCTCACGTTCTCCCAGGGATAGCTTGAAATCTTGTGAGGTTTGCGGCGCGCTCACTGCAGCGGCCTTCTTCCAGTTCATCGCCAAGGCCGACGGGCGGGGTTCCGGACCGTCGATGCTTGCACTGTTCTGGCCGGTCTCGGCGGCTCCGTGCTTACTCGAATTCGCCCGTTCCGCGGTAGCTGGCGGTGCGAGCGGTGTCGTCCTCCATGCGGCAGTCACCGGGTCGCCGCGAGCCGGCTCAGGTGTTCAGCTTTAGCTCCCTTGGGGTAGCGGGGTTGGTGCCGTGGTGGCTCGGCGGCGGATGTCGTTGAGGGAGATTCGCTCGCCGAGCAGGGCGGGTACACCGAGCACGATCGCGGTGATGATCTCGATCGCTTGGAGGAGGTTGCTGTAGGCGAGGGTGTGGGTGGCGTCGACGCCGTAGGCAGCGAGGACTGCGATCGTGGCGGCTTGGAAGATGCCGATGTTCGACGGGGTGATTGGCACCAGGGCGGTGAGGTTGACGGCGAGCAGGATCGCGGCGGCGGCGGCGAGACCGGCCTTGCCTTGTAGGTTGAGGGCGTAGAGGATCGCGTAGGCGGCGAGTGTCTGGACCGCCCACGCAGCGAGTTGGGTGGCGATCGCCGCGGCGCCTGGCCGCGGCTTGGTGAACACGCGCAGGCTGTGGCGCACCTGGATGATCTGCTCGCTCAGCCAGCCCAGGAGTCGGCCGAGGTGAGCATGGTGGGAGGGCTTGGCTCTGGCGAGCAGGGTCAGGCTGGCCACGATCAGCGCGACGATCGCGATCGGCACGCTCCCGGCGGCGATCAGCGCGCTCGCGTGACCGCGGAGGATCGACAGGCTGGCGATCGTGATCGCGCCCAGGATCGCACCGCGAGCAGGTTGATCAGGGTCTGGGCGAACACGGTGCCGAGAATGAGCGGAAAGCACCGCGCGGTGTCGCCGGCGCGGCGGGCGACCAGGTAAGCCTTGGCGGGCTCACCAAAGCGGCCGGGGACGAGCGCGGATACGAGCACGCCGATCATCGTGGCGCGCACGACGACGAGCGATGGGAGCCTCACGTCCGGTAGTCCCGCGCGGAGCACTGCCTGCCAGGAGACAGCGCGCGTAGGAACATTGAGAGGGCGTTCAGCGCGAGCGCCGCCACCAGCCACCACGGGTGCACGCTCTCCAGCGAGCGGCCGATCCCGGCGAATCCGATGCCGGACAGGGCGAGGACAATCAAGCCCGCAAGTGCGAGCGATCCGAACGCCGCGGCGGCGCGCCACGCGAGCCGCAAGCGCCGCAAGCGGTCTATCAGTCTGACCGTCGGATTGAGATCGTCGCGCTGCAGGGGTGGCCGACCGATCGATGCCGTGTTCGGCGGTGCGAGTGCATTGCCTGACGGTCGCATTGGAGACCTCGTTGCGCGCCTAGGTCCCGGCTTGGTGGAGCATCGCGACACCAGCTGCTGGGATCGGTGGGCGGCAGTCTGCCGGGGTCGGCGCGCCAGCGCGGAGCCGTCCGGGTAGCAGCGCGGCGCCGAAGATCACCAGGCCGAATGCGGCGACCCGCGCGGCGATCTGCGGCGCGCCGATGCCGATCGGGTCGTGGAAGACGACGATCCCGCCCAACAGCGCGACGACGTTGCCGGTCAATGAGGTGAACGTGATCACCGCGATCGCCGGCCCGAGCTGGAGGCTTCGCGCGGAGGCGTAGAAGGCGACGACCATCGCGATCAGCGCCGACAGCGTCCATGGGTTGACGAGCAGCAACACGTGGCTCAGCGCGGGGTGAACGAGGTGCTTGATCGCGATATCGGAGGTGCCGAACAGTCCGCCGGCGGCCATGGCCAGAAGGATCCCTTCTCGCAACTGCAGGCGCTCGAGTCGAATCGACGCGCAGATCAAAGCGCTGCTGAGGACGATCACGGCGCCCTCGACGGCGATCAGCGCGGCCGCCGAGGCGTGCTGGTGAGTGGCGGGCGCCTGGGTGAGCCCCAGGATCGCCAGCCCGACCGCCGTGACCAGCAGGCCGATCCATTGGCGGCGTCCGAGATGAAAGCCGAAGAACCGCTCGGCGACGATCGCCAGGAACACCAGCCCGCCGGAGATCACGGCCTGCACGATCGACAGCGACGCCAACGACAGCGCACCCACGTGCAACAGCCACGCGCCGAGCGCCACCAGCCACCCCACCGTCCACCACTTGGAACCAAACAGGCCGGCCGCGCTGCGGATCGGATGGCGTGCGCGCACGACCGGGGCCGCGATCGCGCCGCGCTGCCTGAGCAGCACCGCCACGCTACCCGCCAGCGCGCAGCCGAGCGCCAAAAGCAGACCCGCGATCACCCGCTCGTTCCGGTGCGATCGACCCGCCGCTTGGACTCGCGGGTCGCGGTCAAGATCTCGAGCAGCTCGCCGACGTTCTGCTCGCGGGCGATCGGGTCGAGGAGCGGCAAGTGGACGTTGATCGTGTACTGGTTGCGGCGCCCGTTTCGCTTCCGGTTGATATAGCCGGCGTCCGCCAGCTCGGTGACGATCCGATGCGCGGCCCGCTCCGTGATCCCGACGCGCTCGCCGATGTCGCGCAAGCGAACCCCGGGATCATGGGCGATGCACACCAGCACCTGGGCGTGATTGGTCAAAAACGTCCAGCCGCGTGTGGTGTTCTCAGTCATCCACAGTAGCTTACTATATCTAGACTCATTTTTCATGCTATAGTCGTCAAACATTCACGAGAGGACCCGAACGATCCCCTCGCACCACCACCGAGGAGGTCCTCAAAATGCTCTCCAAGACCCGCGCCACACCGGTCTACTCGGCCGCGCCGGGGGTGATCCCCGACACGGTCACAGGCCCGGTCACCAACGGGGCACCAGTCGCCCGCGCGCAGCCAACAGCCCCGGCGGCGACGGGCGGGGAGACCCGCGGCGGTCGCAATCGCCGCAAGGCCCGCCGCAGCCGACTGCACGGCTACGCGATCGCCACCGTCGCGCTGGTCGCCTACCTGATCGCGCTCGCAGCGACGAACACCGCGGAGGTGAAGGTCAACTGGGTGTTCGGCTCATCCCACGTCTCGCTCGTCTGGCTAGTGCTGTTCGCCGCGATCCTCGGCTGGCTGCTCGGACTCGCCGCCACCGCGGCGTTCCACTGGCGCACCCGCGCCCCGCGGCGCCGAGGGGGTGCTAGGTCATGACCCGCCCCACGCCTCTCACGCAAGCTGTGGGCGCAACCAAGAGGACTCGGGCGGCTGTAGGCGCTCTGCCGGAGCCGGTATCGATGACGTTCCGCGTCGTTGAGGACAATGGCGGCACGTACCGCTGGACGATCGTCGCCGGCGGCGACCACACGCTGGTGCGGTCCGCCAGCTTCACGTCGTACGAGGAAGCCGAACAAGCAGCGCGCATCGTGCACGAGGGCGCCTTTTCAGCTTCGTTCGAAGACGGGACGGGCGACATACCGCCAGTCGATCTCCCCGCTCGCCGCGATGGCGCAACGGCGCGAGATGCGCTAGACGCCGAGCGCTGGCTGGATGAAGGCGGCAGCTTCACAAGCGAGGCAGTGAGACGATGACCAGCGCCACGCTGATCGCGCCGCCGGAGCGCCTCGCGCCCGGAGCCAAGCGTGATTCAAGACCGACCTACAGCTGCCCCGAGTGCGGACACGCTCTGCGCGTGTCCGGTCTCGGCCGCCACCGGGTGTACTTCGAGCTCAGTGACGAGCGCGCCGCCGACCCGGTGATGAACCGTGTATGCCCAGCATGCGGGCACGGCCTGCCTGGAAAGAGCCCGCGGTGACCCGAGCGATCACCCACCTCTGCTGCCCATACTGCCGGCTGCGATTCACCCCCGCCGCCGCGGCATACATCATTGCTTGCCCCGAATGCGGCGACCCACCGCTACCGATCGCCAGCCTGGAGCGCACCTTAGGCTTCCGCCTCGTCGGACCGCAGGACCTCCCGCACGAGCTTCCCCACGCAGCCGCCGTATCACTCACATTTCCCGACCCAGGCGGAGCGCGACCGTGACCAGCCTCGACCCGCCGACGCCGCTCCGGACCACGTGTGTTCCCGGGCCCTGACGCCCGATAGGAGGATCATGATGCATACCGGACTACACGCAATCGGCTGGGGTCTACCGAGACTGGCGATCGCCCTGACGGCCGCGGTGTTCGCAACCCTGATCGCTTACACGACCTTGGTGTTCGTCAGCCGTTAACGCCTTGTTTCCCTGGGCGCGGCCATCAGCGGCGAAGCTCCCCTTGCGCCAACACTGAATTCACAGGCTGAGCAGAAGTCTCATGACACTTCCCCTCGACCGGACCAATGCAGAAATCTCAAGGAGAGACCAAGGAGACCCTCATGGGTCGCGCGTCCGGCTTCCGCGATCCGTGCGAGGTTTTTCTGATCCCAGCGCCTCGCGTCGGGAAACCGGCGCGCGGTCGGCCAGGATCGTCGCCACTACTAACGATCGCGTTCGCCCACCAGCACCAACGCGATGGCGAGCTCCTCCGCGCCTGCTCGGCTCGTAAAAAAGCCACGGCGCGACAACGTCCTCGCCGGGATCCCACTGCTCCTTTCGGACATAGCCAGTCACGACACCGACGCGAGCTCCGGCACCCGTGCCAGCATGAAGGCAGGTCTGGCCCCGCCCTTGAGGCGAGTCTCGCAAATCGCCAATTGCGAGGGGCGCCGTCGGCGGCCAATGCACAGGTAAACCGCAATGTCGCGAATAACCGTAGCGCCGCAGGCTCACCCGGAGCATGGCGCGAGTTTGGGCAGCGATTTGGCAGCGAGACCGTCGCGACCGACGGGACTCACACCGCGAACGGCGCATCAACCGGCTTTCCGCGTCGACGGTGCGCGATCTGCGTCGGCACTGTCTCACGCGCCGGCGCGACCGGGCCTGATTTGCCGCCGCCAACCGTCAACGTGCAGGAACTTCGCGTCAAGAATCGAGGGGATTCGACGCCCCGACCAATACCTATCATCCAGGCCGCCATACCCCCCACCCCGCCATCCGCCCTAAATCCCTGCAAACGAGTAGGTTCCAATCGGGGCGCCCGGATTTGAACCGGGGACCTCACCGACCCGAACGGTGCGCGCTACCAGGCTGCGCCACGCCCCGATCGAGCCAGTATCCCACACGGCCCGCGCCGGGCCGCTTGGCCGAAACTGGTCATAGCGGCCGGAGCCGTTCTGCCAAAAACCGGGCGTGACTACCGGCGCTGGGCTAGAGACTGCCGCCCGTGGCTTGGTTCACCAAGCCCTGCGCCGTGTTGATGACCTGGGAGCCCACGCCAACTACCTGCGACACCGTCGAGGAACCAACCTGCGACAGCTGCTGAACCGTCGACCCGGTGGTGTTCTGGGCGCCCGACACGGTGGAACCTGCCGAACCGCTCAGCTGTGACATCCCGGATCCAGAACGCGCTGACGTCGGGTGTCGCGACTGGGTCGCGCCCGACGACGCCGATGAGGCTGATGAGGATGACGATGATGATGACGCCGGAGCTGCAGGAGCATAGGTCGTCGTCTGCGGAGCGGCGGCTTGATATGACGAATGGCCCACTCGCTGTGAGAGACGTCCCCCGACCGAGCTCACCGGGCCGCGCCGGACCGAGTGGCTGACCCCGACCCGACTATGGGGAACAACGGGACCGAACCGGAACTGCCGGTTCCCGGCTGCCACAGCGGCGATGCCCAAAGGCTGCGGTTGGTCGACAACCGACGGGGAGTTCGAGAAGGCTGCAGCACGGATGGCCTGCCCATGCCGCGGCCCGGCGTGTTTGCTCCCCGGGATGTTCAGGGCACCGAATACGCCACCGCCGGCGACGGCGAGCGCCGCCACTGCCCCGGCGACGCGATCGAACCCGAAGCCCGAAGAACCCGAGTCTGCCCACTGGGCGGCGGCGTGAAGCGACTGCGCCGCCCGGCTTGAGTGGGTTGAGGCAGAGGTGAGCTTGTGGCCGCGCCAGAGGCGCCGCAAGCGCAGGAAGCCGGGAATCGGGAGGAGCGCTGCGATCTTGCCGATGACGGCGCCGCCCAGGCTCGACACATCGACACCGGCCGCGTGGGCGTAGCGCCGGCAGGGCTGGCAATGCGACAGATGCCGGTTCAGCCGCCGTCGCTCGCGGATCCCGAGCGAGCTGAGGGACCGCTCAGCACCCAGCTCCACCACGGTGCGAACCTGCTCGCAACGGCGCCCGCTGGCGATCTCCTGGTATTCAGAGCCCAGCCGGCGGCGGGCACGGAACAACGTGCTCTCCACCACCGGCCGACTGATCCCCAGGCGCTCGCCGATCTGGGTGTAAGAGAGGCCCTCGAGTTCCCGCATCACGAGGATCTTGTGGTGGCTCTCCGAGAGCCCGCGGAACGCACCCCGGAGATCGTCGAGTCGCTGGCGGGATTCGAGCGCGTCGTCCGGGGAGGCGACCCGGGAAACGAGACGCTGAGCGCCGTCGTCGTCTTCCTCGCCGAACCGCAATGGGACCTCCTGCGAACGACGATTGCGCCTGAACTCGTCGATACAGGCATTGCGCGCGATCTCGTAGATCCAGGGCTTGAACGCGATCGGGCGTTCGGTGACTCGGATGCGGCGCAGGGCGGAGATGAATACGTCCTGCGCGATGTCCTCGGCCCGGGCGTGATCGCCTACGGTGCTGGCGATGTAGGCGACTATGGACCCGCCATAGCGCCCGTAGAGCTCGCCAAACGCGTCGTCATCGCCGCGTCTCACCGCCGCGACGAGTTGTGTCTCGTCGCGCCCCGGTGTGGACTGAGACGATTTGAGCGCTGACACGGGACCCCTTCCGCTGGGGGCTACTGGGGCTGGGTGAACTGTAACGTTTATTACCAGGTGGGTCCAGCTTCAACCGAATCTTTCAGCCTCGCCCACTCAAATCTCCAGCGAGACGACTTCGCCGCACCCGCCGAGCCTTCAGCGAGGCGACTGCGGCGGATCCGCGGATGATCCTGGGACGTCGGCGAGGCAGGGTTGGATTCCCGCTTGAAGCAAAGAAACCGGGCCACGGACGTTGAGTCCATCCAGCCGGCACGGCATACTGTTGGGCGTACAAGCGGCAAAGGAGGAAGACGGTTCATGGCCAATCACCTGACGCCCACAGAGCTTGCGCGAGAGTCCGGACTGGAACGCAAGGATGTGATCGTCAAGTGCATCGAGATGGGCGTCCCGATCTTCAACGGTCGGATCGATAAGAGCTTGTTCCTCTGCAGCCTTCGGGAATCCCCGGTCGTATCAAAATCGAAGCCACAGCCCGCACAGGCCTAAATGTCCGGTTGAAGGACCGCTAGTCCGGCGAGGACTGGCGTAGCAGCGCGGAAGTCGTCTGCTCCAAGATCTTTCGCCAAGCGTTCGTCTGCTCGCGCTCGGCCTCGAAGTGCTTCACAACCTTCCGTACCCGGCTGGCTGAGATCTCGATCCCGTGGCGGGCGCAGATCCGCTTGTAACGGGCGTACTCGTGGGCCAGCTTGAGCGTCACCGATTGGAAGCCATGGCGAGCGATGTCGACACGCGAGGTGTAGTTCAGGATGCTGGTCTCAAACATCAGCTCGTCGTTGGGCTCCGGCTCGATCAGGATGATGTCCACTCCTGGATAGCGCTCCCGCCAGCGCTTGGTCATCTCGTGTAGCCGCTGGTAGGCCAGCAGCTTGAACGCCTGATAGCCGATCTGGGGAAAGCCCATGTCGGAGACCCGGCGGGGCCGTGGCCCCATCAGCGTCGGAATCCGCTTCTCGAAGTCGTTGACGAACGGCACCAGCGGGTTGACCACCACGACGAACTTGGCACCGGCCTCTACAGCGATATCGATGTTGGTAGTGGAGAGCACGCCCCCGTCGATCAGCTCCCGGTCCCTGACCTTGGCCGGCCTGTAGATCATCGGCAGGGCAGTGGAGGCACCGACGGCGGTGGAGATCGGCACGTCGTCCCAACCCTCGGCGCCGAAGACGATGCGCTCGCAGGTGTCAAGATCGGTGGCGGCGATGTAGAGCTCGTTCGCCAGGAGGCGGAAATCGTCGACGCGATCAGGGCCGGACAGGATGCGACGCACGTAGCGCTCTACACCCTCGCTGGAGTAAAGGCCAGACGGAAGCGCCTCGGCCAGCCCGACGACGAGGTCGACAGCCGACACTTGGCCCAGATCGCTCACCAGTGAGCGCACGAGCCTAACGAGGCGCCACGGGGCCAGCAGGGTGCGCGAAAGGAACTCCGCATAGTTGGGCTTCAGCAGCGAGCCCAGCCTCGCGTCGGGGTAGGGGGTGGGCGTCTGCTGGACGAGCACCCGCATCATCTCCTCGGGCGTGACGCCGTTGGCAACGGCGGCGGCCACGAACGATCCGGCACTCGTGCCGACGTAGACGTCGAACTCGTTTACGGTGCGGTTCACCGACAGGAGGTCGAGGGCGCGCAGCGCGCCGATTTCGTACACGCCGCCGGTGAACCCGCCGCCGCCCAGCACCAGGGCCGAACGCGAGCGTTTGCGCCGGGGGCGTGGCGGTCTCCCTCGCGCAGCTCCGGCACGTTCAGTCGCCGTGTCGAGCTTGACGACCCTGCCCATCAGAGCCGTCCCGGGCCCGTTTGGGCACGCTCGGATGCGGGCCCCTGGCCCCTGGCGGTCACCTCGGCGATTTTAGGGCCGCGTCGGCCAAGGAAGCCGTCTTCGGCCCTCGCGCCGCCCGCATTTTCCGTGCTCCAGAAGCGCATCTTTCCGCCGTCTCGGTTGTTAGCTATCAACGATGCTCCGGGTCCGCAGCCGAGTGGCCGCGCTCGCCGGGGCGGTTGCCGCGCTCACCGTGCCGGCCGCCGCTCTTGCGCAGGGCACGCCGCAGCAGGCCCTTGACAGCGCACTCACCGGGGATGTCCACGCCGCTGGGGGCAGCACCGGGGCATACGTGGTCGATCTCACGACTGGAGCGCTCCTGTTCTCGTCTGGCGCCGGCGTCGGCCATCTCCCGGCATCGGTGGAAAAGCTCTACACAACCTCCGCGGCATTGCTTCGCTTCGGTCCCACCGCTCGTCTCACGACTGAGGTGCTCGGAAACGGGACGATGACCTCGGGGGGAACGTGGGTGGGCACGCTCTACATCAAGGGCGGCGGCGATCCGACGTTTGGCTCGGGCGCATTCGACCGCGCCAATTACGGAACCGGAGCGTCGATGCAGCACCTCGTGGCCAACCTGGTGCATGCCACCGGACTCAAGGCGATAAGGGGGACGATCGTCGGAGACGGGTCCTACTTTGACTCGCTGAAAGGCACCCCGGCCACCGGCTACGCGCCATCGATCGAGGTCGAGGGAGTGCTCGACGGGCTCTCATATAACCGGGGATGGCTCAACTCCAGCGGCACCGTGTTTCAGGCAAGGCCGACGCTGTTTGCGGCCGACGAGTTGGCCGCAGCGCTGAAGGGAGCCGGGGTCAAGGTTCCGCGCAGCACCCGCATCGCCACCGGAGCGGCTCCCGGCGGCGCGAGGCAGCTCGCGCTCGTCCGCTCGCCGACGATCGCCAGCCTGATCCAGCTGACCAACACCCCTTCCGACAACTACTTCGCCGAGACGCTGCTCAAGGACATCGGCGCCCACTTCGGCGGCCGCGGTAGCACGACGGCGGGCGCCGCCGTGGTCCACTCAGAGGTGGCCAGCCTGTTCGGGATCGCTCCTCGCCTCAACGACGGCTCGGGGCTTTCCCGCTATGACTCGACCACTCCCACAGACGTCGTCACGCTGCTCGCGCACATGGCGGGCGACTCAGACTTCATGAACTCGCTGGCGGTGGCCGGCGAGACCGGGACGCTCCAGAACGTGGACCGCGGGACGATCGCCAAGGGTCGCTGCCGCGGCAAAACCGGCACGCTCGGCGATACGGCCAATGTGGCCGGCTACTGCCAGGCAAGCGACGGGCATACGCTCGCTTATGCCTTCATGACCGACGGCGTCGACAACCCGGATTACGTCCACAACGGGCCACAGGCCAACATGCTGACGGCCGTCGCGGGCTACGAGGGCTGAGAACCCGGCCAGCGAGCCGGCCGCGAGCCGCGGAGATCCCGCTTGCTCACGCGATCAGCCCGCGCAGCCCGTCCTCGTCGATCACCGCCACACCTAGTCGCTCGGCCTGAGCCAGCTTGGAACCCGGGCTCTCGCCGGCGACGACGTAGTCCGTCTTACGTGACACCGAGCCCGTGACCTTGCCTCCCGCGCCGACGATCAGCTCCGTGGCTTGCTCGCGCGTCAACGCCGGCATCGTTCCGGTGAGAACGAACGTCTTGTTGGCCAGCGGGCCCTGGCCCGGCGGCGGCCCCTCCTGCTCGAACTGGAGCCCCTGCGCACGCAGATCGTCGATCAGTGAGCGCATCTGGGGGTCGGCCAGTTGGCCATGGATCAGCTGGGCCATCTTCGGCCCGACCCCAGGGGTCTGCTCGATCGCCTCCGGGGGGGCGTCCAGCAGGGCATCGATCGAGCGGAACTGCTGGGCGAGGGCCCGGCCGGTGACGTAACCCACCTCCTCGATGCCGAGCGCGTACAGCAGGCGGCCAAAGGGTTGGGTCTTTGACTGCTCGATCGCGCCCACGAGCTTACGCGCGGAGACCTCGCCGAACCCGGTCCTCGACGCGACCTGCTCGGCGGTCAGCCGGTAGAAGTCCCCGGCGGTCCTCACCCACCCCAGCTCCATGAACAGGTTGACCTGCTTCTCGCCCAGCCCATCGATGTCCATCGCCCCCACGAAGTGCTTGAGCAGTTGCCAGCGCCGACCAGGGCAATCGCGGTTGGGGCACTTGGTGAAGACCGAGTTCTCGTCCTTCATGGTTGCCGTGCCGCAAACCGGACAGTTCTTGGGCGGCGCCGGCGCCGCCGGGCGGTCCTCGCGCTCGGCGACGTGGGGGGCGGGCGAGAGCACCTGGGGGATGACGTCGCCGGCGCGCAGCACGATGACCTCCTCGCCTTCTCGGATGTCCTTGCGCGCCAGATCCTCCTCGTTGTGAAGCGTGGCGAGCTTGACCGTGACTCCGCCCACCTGGACTGGCTCGAGCATGGCGTAGGGATGCAGATCGCCGAACTTGCCGGGGTTCCAGCCAATCTCCTTGAGCGTGGTGACGGCGGTCGTGGGCGCGAATTTCCAGGCGATCGCCCAGCGCGGCTCACGCCCCACCACTCCCAGACGCCGCTGCAGCTCGACGTCGTTGAGCTTGACGACGACGCCATCGATCTCAAAGTCCAGCGACCCCCGTCGCTCCTCCCAGGCCCGGCACTGGGCGACCACGTCCTCCTCGCTTCCGAGGAGCTTCACGTCCGGGTGCACGGGAAAGCGCTGCCCTCTGAGCCATTCGAGCGCTTCCCAGTGCGAGCCGAAGCTGAGGCCCTCCGTTGCGCCCACCTGATAGGCCCAGAACGACAGCGGCCGCTCGGCTGCCAGCTTTGGATCCAGCTGACGGATCGTCCCCGCCGCCGAGTTGCGCGGATTCATGAACGTCGACAGGCCGGCCTCGGCGCGGCGCTCGTTGAGCGCGGCGAAGTCCGGCAGCGACATGTAGACCTCGCCCCTGACCTCCACCAGGCCCGGGGGGTCGTCCGTCTCGAGCCGCAGCGGAATCGCGGGGATCGTACGCAGGTTGTGGCTCACGTCCTCGCCGATCTCCCCGTTGCCGCGCGTGGCGCCGCGCTCGAACACCCCGTCGCGGTAGATCAGCGAGATCGCCAGCCCGTCGATCTTCGGCTCAGCCACGAACTCGAACATGGGATTCGCAATCCCTTCGCGGGCGAGGAAGTTCCGCATCCGCTGAATCCAGGCGCGCAGCTCCTCTTCTGAGCGAGCGTTGGCAAGCGACAACATCGCCTGCGGGTGGCTGACCTTGACCAGGTCGGACACCGGTTCGCCACCCACCCTCTGCGTCGGGGAGTCGGGCGTCACCAGCTCCGGGTGCTCGGCTTCCAGTCCCCGCAGCTCGTCCAGCAGCGCGTCGTACCGGTCGTCCCCGATCTCCGGGTCGTCGAGGACGTAGTAGCGATGACCGTGATACTCGAGCTGCCGACGCAGCTCAGCCACACGCTCGCCGGGAGCAGCCTCCTTGCGCGCGGTGCTCAACTCTCCACCTCGCTCGCCGCCGGGGCGACCAGTCGCGCCAGGTCGTAGCGCTGAAGCGCGCTGAGCCCATCACGGTCGGTGAGATCGAAGTGGATCGGTGTCACGGCGATCTTGCCCCTGGCGACCGCGGCCAGATCCGTACCCGTCTCACCACGCTCGTAGCTGGCGTCGCCGTAGATTCGGTACTGGCGCCGGCCGCCCGACCCTTCTTCGATCAGCGCCAGCTCGTCGCTGTATACGCGCTTGCCAAGCCGCGCCACCTCCACCCCATCCGGTTCCCCACCAGGGACGTTCACGTTGAGCAGCGTCCCGCTCGGCAACGGAACGTTCTCCAGTTCGGCTACGAGCCTCGAGGCAAACACGGCGGCGGCTGAGAATTCAAAGCCTGATCCGGCGCGGAAATCGAGCTCCTTGGCGTTGGACTGCTGCGAGACGGCGATGCCGGGCAGGCCCAGCACGATCGCCTCGAGCGCAGCGGCCACCGTTCCCGAATAGGTGATGTCGTCCCCCAGGTTGGATCCGTGGTTGATGCCCGAGACGACAAGCTCGGCGTCGAAGCCCTCGACCAGGCCTAGTCGCGCCAGCCGCACGCAATCCACGGGTGTCCCGTCGGTCGCATAGCCGACGGTGCCGTCTCCGAAATCGACCTCCTGCACCCACAGGGGACGTCTCGTCGTGATCGAGCGCGCCATCGCCGAGCGATTGCCGTCGGGCGCGATCACGGCGAGTTCGATTCCCGGCAGCCCCAGCAGCGCCCGGCGCAGTGCCTGGAGCCCCTCGGCTTCGATCCCATCGTCGTTGGTCAGCAGGACGTGCACGGAGGCTGATGCTAGTGGCGGGTCCGGCGAGGGCTCGCTGTCATCGCGCCAGCGCTCGGGCGATTGTCACGGCCACAGCCAGCGGCTCCTCGGTCAGCTGGCGCCACGTTACGCGGATCACGCGGTAGCCCGCGGCGGTATGGGCCTGGTCCCGGCGGCGGTCGCGCTCGAACGCCCGGCGGCTGCGATGAAACCTGTAGCCGTCGACCTCCACGATCAGCCGCTCATCCAGCCAGGCGAAGTCGGCAGGCCACCCCGCAATCCACTCCCGCGTCGTGGGCAGTGGCAATCCCGCCTCCCGGATCAGCCGCAGCATCCGGCGCTCGCCCTCGGACTGCGTCCACTGGGGGCCGCCCTCGCGGTTGAGCTCCACTATCAGAGCACTCGCTCCCGGTCGAAGCGGGCTCCGGGCGATCGCCGCCCTCAGCTCAGGTTCGGTAACGAGCTCGAGTGCGTACGCCTCGGCGATCCCCTGTTCGAGCTCACTGGCCGTTGCCTGGCTGGCGAAATCGAGCAAGGTTCGGGCCGGTGCGGTCACGGGGATGCCGTTCGCCTCCGCTTGGTCATCGGGATGAAGCTCCTTCACACGGTGCACGGCGATTGCGGACCGAGACCGGGAGCGGCCCCGGACGACCGTGACGTCGACCTCGGCGGCCTGATGACGGGCGAGACCCCACAATGCGGCCGCCGCCCGGTGGCTGAGGAAGGAGTCCGCCCCGCAAGCGAGCACCGCGGCGAGCTCTCTGCTCCCCGGCGGCGGTACCGAGTGCCCAACGAGGTAAACGCCCCTGTGGATTCGATGCAGCCTCCCGCGCCGGGCCCGGGACTCGATCTGTGTTCGGCTGAGCCCAGCCCGGCCGAGCTGAGACACCGTCACGAGGCCCAACTGCCTCCTGGCAATCCACGCGATCACACGGTCACCTCCCCCGAATCGCCGGATAACGCAGCAAAGCTCCGCGGGCGAGACAAGCGTGACCACATAAGCGTCACTGAGACGCTTATGTGGCCAAAGCGACGAAGCGGCGGTGGATTTGCTGCGTTTTCCGAGCCCGCGGGAAGGCATCCTGATCTAAGAGCCCTGAAGAGCGCCAGAATCCCCCCGGCCCGGACCGAGTCGTCACAAACACTGGACACCTCGTCACGCGCGCCTGACGAACGGGCGTGCCAGTCACCGGCTGGGGCGTGCCGTCACCGGCTCGGGCCTGCCCTTCACCGGCTCGGGCCTGCCCGTCACGAGCGGATCATGCGAACCGGGCGCCCCTGATACTCCGCCCCGGGGCGCGGCCCTGCTGCTCCGGCTCGGGTGCCCTAATACGCCGGCTCGGGCGCCGGCCCGGCGGGCTGCGGCGGGCGACGGCGCGTGGCCGCAGCGCCGAGCGGCTGGCGCCGCGGGGCGAGGCAGGCCGGCTGCGGCTGGTGACGCGGCGCGAGGCCCGCCGGCTGCCGGTGGTGATCCGCCCCGGGTATCGCCGCCGCCGCGGGCTTCGCCGCCGCCGCGGGTATCGCCGCCGCCCGCGGGCATCGCCGCCGCCGCGGGCATCGCCGCCGCCGCGGGCATCGCCGCCGCCGCGGGCTCGGAGCGCGCAACACGCCGGCGGAGCAGCGTGTAGGCGAGCAGACCGCCGAGGCTCGGAATCCAGAAGGCGATTGCGTGGTAGACGATGACCGCCGCGGTCGCCTGGGTGGCCGACGCGCCGTAGAGGATCAGCGCGCCCGCGAGGCCGCCCTCGAGCACGCCGAAGCCGCCGGGCACCGGGATCAGATTCGCCAGGTAGCCGATCAGGTATGCGAGCACCAGCGGCGCGATGGGCAGTGGATGACCGGTGGCCGCGAACGTGGCGCCAAGCGCGGCGATGTCGAGGGCGAGGTAGCCGAGGGCACCGATTAGCCTCCAACTTGGGCGAACCAGGGAGTGGCGGGCGCCATCGATCCCGTCGACGAGATCGGCGAGCGAGTCTGCCCGCCGCCGGATTGCCGTGCGGCGGACCAGGACCGGCACGACCAGCACCGCGGCGGCCGCGACCAGGCCCCCCAGGGCCGGAATCCCGGCGCGCAGGAGGTCGTGCGGACCTCCAACGACGCCCAGTGCGAGCAGCCCGCCGGCCGCGATCAGGGCGATCACGTTGACCGCGCTCGTGAGGAAGAACAAGGCGCTCGAGCGCTCGACGACCTGTCGCTTGGAGACTCCTTCTCGCCGAAGGAACCATCCGCCGACCGCAAGAGCACCAACGCCACCGCCGGGCAACAGTGCGCCGGCTCCCTGTTCGAGCCATGCGAGCTCACGGGCCGCGGCCCGAGGCACATGATTGAAGAAATGCCTGAAGATCACGACGAACGCGAGGCACGAGCCGAGCTCGAGCGCCACGGCGCCGATAACCCAAAGGGGGTCGAGATGTGAAATTTGTCTCGAGACGCCCTGGAGGCCAGGCACGGCGAGCAGCAGCGTCCCGATCGCCACGCTCAGCAGCAGCACGGTCACCAACCGCCGCACGATCCGCGAGTCTGTGGAGGCCCGGGCGCCGCGCAACCGACGCACGATGTGCGAGCCGGTAGGGGATGAATGTGTCGTCGAGGTGGTCATCACTTGCTTAGACACTCGTTTGAACGAGGACTCATCTATATGTCGGTTTTGGCGGCGCGTTTGTGACGAGTCCATGGGTGCAAACGATGCCCTCCCCGACCGGCCCTGTCATCGGCGTGAGGACTGATTCGCGAGTGGGCCTTTGGGGGGGTATCCGGACCGCCCGACTCCACCCTCAGGCGGAGGCGGACGGAATCACGTGCTTGTGTTCCGTGAGCTCCGTCGCATAGTCGAGCGCGACGCGCTCGGCATCGCTGAACAGTGGGTTGGTGCGGTATTCATGCAGCGCGTCCCGGCTGCCGACGTTGTGCGGTGCCTTGTTGGCGACGTACCACCCAGCACTTACATCTCAGCCCAGCACTCGCTCGCCCCCGTACCCCACCCCTCCGAGATATAGCCCGTGCGCCGGCGCGGTCGGGCCTGCCTCGGAGCGGGGCCGCCCGGAGAGCAGCGCCACGAAATCCGGCACCGACCGTCGCCCGCGCGCCACCTCGAGCATCGTTCCCACCAGCACGCGATTCATGTGGCGCATGAACGTGTCGGCCTCGATCCAGAACTCGAGCAGCCTCTCCTCAAGCCCCGCCCCCCAGCGCCAGAACGCCGCGTACACGTCGCGCTCGAATCGCACGTGCTCGGTCTCGGTGGGCGTGAACGCCGTGAAGTCGTGGGTCCCCACCACAGCGGCAGCACACTCGGACAGAGCTCCGAAATCCAGCCGGTGCGGCCAGTGAAGCGCCCGCCCGCGCAGCACCGCGCCGCGGCCTTCCCTGACCAGGAGCCGATAGCAGTACGCGCGCGAGGTGGCGTCGCGGCGGGCATCGAACCCGTCCGCAGCCGGCTCGCAGGCGAGCACTGCCACATCGTCGGGCAGCAGCGCGTTCATCCCGGATACCGGCACCGCCTCGCCCGCATACGACGCCACCTGCCCCAGGGCGTGCACGCCGGCATCGGTCCGCCCGGCGACCGTCAACGACACCGGCTCGGCCGAGCGCAGCAGCACCCCCAGCGCGCGCGAGACCTCTTCCTCCACGGTCCGCAGGCCCGGCTGGTGAGCCCAGCCGGCGAATGCCCCGCCGTCGTACTCCAGCAGCAGCCGGGCTACTGGACCAGCTCCAGCCGGGACTAGACCAGCTCCAGCAGCACCATCTCGGTGGAGTCAGAGCGCCGCGGACCGAGCTTGAGAATCCGCGTGTAGCCGCCGGGACGCTCCGAGTAGCGCGGTGCGATCTCCTCGAACAGCTTGTAGACCGCGAACTTGTCCTGGCCCAGCGTCGACAGCGCTTGGCGGCGGGCGTGGAGGTCGCCGCGCTTGCCGAGCGTGATCAGCTTCTCGAGCTCCGGCTTGACCGCCTTGGCCTTGGCCTCGGTGGTCCGGATGCGCTCGTGCGAGATCACCTCCTTGCAGAGGTTCATCAGCAGCGCCTTGCGGTGCGAGGAGCTGCGGCTTAGCTGATATCGCTGACGCTGATGGCGCATCGCGGCAGCTAATCCTCCCGCAATGCCAGCCCGCGTGCGTTCAGCGTCTCGACCACCTCGTCGATCGACTTCTTGCCGAAGTTGGGGATCGCGTTGAGCTCGGCCTCGGTCTTTGACACCAGGTCGCCAACGGTCTGGATCCCGGCCCGCTTCAGGCAGTTGTAGGAACGCACGCCGAGCTCGAGCTCCTCGATCAGGATGTCGTCCATGGCGTTCGGCGCGCGCGACGGCGCGCCGGTGACACCGGCGGCAAAGCCGGCCTCGATCACCCCGGGAGCACCGGTGTCGCGCAGCTCGACCACCCGATCGGCGTCGGTGAAGATCGCCAGCTGCGAGATCAGGATCTCCGCGGCCTCGCGCAGCGCGGCCTGGGGATCGATCGAGCCGTCGGTCTCGATGTCGAGCGTCAGCTTGTCGAAGTCGGTCCGCTGCCCGACGCGCGCCTGCTCGACGTTGTAGGCCACGCGGCGCACCGGCGAAAAGATCGAGTCGATCGGGATGACGCCGATCGGCTGATCGGCCGACTTGTTCTCCTCCGCCGGGCGGTAGCCGCGACCACGCCCCACCGTCAGATATACCTCGAGCTTGGTCTTCTTCTCCAGCGTGGCGATGTGGGCGTCCGGGTTGAGGATCTCCACCCCGGACGGGAGGTCGATGTCCTTGGCGGTGATCTCACCCGGCCCCGTCACGACCAGCGGCGCCTCGATTTCCGTCGCGTCCGAATGCATGCGGCAGACGACGCCCTTGAGGTTCAGGACGATGTCGGTGACGTCCTCCTTGACGCCGCGGATCGTCGAGAACTCGTGCGCCACGCCCTCGATGCGCACGCTGGTCACGGCGGCGCCGGCCAGTGAGGACAACAGCACGCGCCTCAAGGAGTTGCCGAACGTGTAGCCGAAGCCCCTGTCCAGCGGCTCGATCGTGAACGAGCCCTTGTTGTCGTCTACCGATTCTGAGGAGATTCGTGGGACTTGGAAGTCGAGCATCTCACGTCCTAACGTCGTGGGTTCCTGCCGCCGCGGGCGGTTCGAGTCGCCGCGCGAAACCACTCGGGGCAGCACGGCGAAAAGCTTGGGGTCACTTCGAGTACAGCTCGACGATGAGCTGTTCTTGCACCGGCGCCGCGATCTCCCGGCGCTCGGGTCTGCGCAGCACCTTGGCTGTCAGCGCGTCGTGGTCGGCCTGCAGCCAGGCCGGAACCTGGCCGGTGAGCTCGGTCGCGTCGCGGATCACCTGCGCGGCTGTCGAGCCGCCGTGGATGGCGATCACGTCGTCCGCCCGCAGCTGGTAGGAGGGAATGTTCACCCTCCGCCCGTTGACGGTCCAGTGGCCGTGGAGGATCAGCTGCCGAGCCTGCCGGCGCGAGGCCGCGAAGCCGAGGCGCACGAGGACGTTGTCGAAGCGGCACTCGAGCATGCGCAAGAGGTTCTCGCCGGTGATGCCGCCCTGGCGCGAGGCCTTGTCGTAGTAATTCCGGAATTGCTTCTCAAGGACGCCGTAGTAGCGCTTGGCCTTCTGCTTCTCACGCAGCTGGAGGCGGTACTCGCTTTGGCGCTGGCGTCCGCGCCCGTGCTCGCCGGGCGGGTAGGAGCGCCGCTCGACGCCGCACTTGTCAGTCAGGCAGCGCTCACCCTTGAGGAACAGCTTCTGGCCCTCGCGGCGGCACTGCTTGCACTGGGGTCCGGTGTCGCGCGCCATCAGATGGGCCTGCGCTCAGGGAAAGCGATCACCATCACACACGCCTCCGCTTCCGGGGCCGGACGCCGTTATGAGCCTGCGGGGTCACGTCGCGCACGATGGAGACCTCGAGGCCAGCCGCCTGCAGCGAGCGAATCGCCGTCTCGCGACCGGAGCCTGGGCCCTTCACGAACACCTCCACGCGCTGCAGCCCGTGCTCGATGCCCTTGCGCGCCGCCGCGTCGGCTGTCACCTGCGCGGCGAACGGTGTCGACTTGCGCGAGCCCTTGAACCCAGCGCCACCAGCGGACTCCCAGGCGATCACGTTGCCCTCGCGATCGGTCAGGGTGACGATCGTGTTGTTAAAGGACGTCTTGATGTGAGCCTGGCCCACCGGGATGTTCTTGCGCACCCGGCGGCGGCCGCGCTGGGGCCTACGGGGAGCTGGCATTACTTCTTGGTCGCCCTCTTCTTGCCGGCCACCTGCATCCGCTTCGGGCCCTTGCGCGTGCGGGCGTTGGTCTTCGTGTTCTGACCGTGGACCGGCAGCCCGCGGCGATGCCGCAGCCCGCGGTAGGAGCCGATCTCCTGAAGGCGCTTGACGTTCTGCTGGCGGTCGCGGCGCAGATCGCCCTCCACCATCCTGCTGTCGATCAGCTCGCGCAGCTTGATGACGTCTTCCTCGGTGAGGTCGCGCACTTTGCGGTCAGGCTCGATCCCCGCCTCGGACAGGAGCTCGTTGGCGGTCGAGCGCCCGATGCCGTAGATGTAGGTCAGCCCCACCTCGGCGCGCTTGTTCAAGGGGATATTGACTCCTGAAATCCGCGCCATCGAGCACTAGCCCTGCCGCTGCTTGTGGCGCGGATTCGAGCAGATCACGAGCACCCGTCCCTCACGACGGATGACCTTGCACTTCTCGCACATTGGTTTGACCGAGGGTCGTACCTTCACACTCGTTTCCTTCTTGAACGGATCTCAAAAATGTTCCAACGGCGTCAGCTCTGGCGACCGCTTCAGGTCGCCGCTACCGCGCCGAGGACCCGGCAAGGCAGCGCAAACGAAGGCGCTCCAAGCCCAACGTGCGATATTAGCAGGGGTGTCGCCCTGGCCGCAGCCGGCCTGAGACCCCGTCACGAGCCGGCCTGAAACCCCGTCACAAGCCGGCCTGAGACCCCGTCTCCGGGCGCCCTTAGACCCCGTCTCCGGCCGGCCCAGGACCCCCCGGCGGCCTCAAATCTAGCTACTTGATCCCCCGTCAGGCTCATGCGGATCAGGCTCGTTGCCGATCGCCCCGCCTCGGCGCCAACCGTGGCGCAGGTCGCCGACATTCCCGATGAGGAGCGCGAGCGCAGCGGCGCCGAATACCGTCGACAGAGCGTACTTCCAGTACTGGTGGCCTAGTCGCGCGAATACCACTACCGCCGCAACCGTCGCCCCCAGGAGCAGCGTGCTGCCCAGGAAGGACAAAAAGCGCCGGCGCGCGACCGCCTCCACCCCGATGAACAGCACCGCGAGCGCCACGAGCGTGGTGATCCACGCGAGCGGTCGCGCCAGAAGGATCACGGGCACGAGGCTCAGCAGCAGGGGCGTGCTGATCGCCGCCCAGAAGCGCAAGAACCGGGTCCGCCGTTGCTGTGCTTCGGTATATGGCCTGTGCGCCTTCTTGATATGCGCCTGCGGGTCTTCGTCGGCCAGCGGGCGGTGGAGCGTGTCGACATGTAGGCGGAGCTCATCGGCCAGCCGAGCCCGATCGGCGATCGACCGATCGAGGCTGGCCTCGAGCTTTGCCATCTCAGCGCGCCGGGTGGCGGCCAGCGACACGGCGTAGTCGTGGGCGTCGAGCGAGCGCACCTCAACCGCCAGCTCGCGCAGCGCGGTGCGCCGGGCGCTGATCTTCTCGTCCAGCTCGGCGATCTGTCGCTCACGGGCAGCGACGCGATCGCCCAACAGCCCTTTTTCCTGCTGCTCGTCGGGCGCCACCTTGTGCAGGCCGGCCCACCCGAGCGGGTTGGCCCACGCCGACCGGATCGATCCGTCGCGTTCGTAGCGTGGGCCCGACGGCGCTCGCTCACCGCCGAAGTGATCCTCGGTATCGAGTCCCCAAAGTCCTCGGTAGTCCCGTACCCACGGCGTCCGGTCATCGATCGGCACGGCTGTCCACTGGGCTCGCTGGCCGGGACCGATCGTGTTCCCGTCGCCCCGCGCGTAGTCGACGAACGGGATCCCGAACCCCGAGGCCGGACGCGTGTCGTCGCGCCAGGGGGCTAGCAGGCGCTGAAGGCGACGGGCGATCGCCACCGCTCGTCGCAGCTGCGGTGGATCGACTGAGATCACATAATCGCCGGGAACAAACGCTCCCGAGTGCGAACCAGCGCCGGGGAAAACCACCGGATGGTCTCCCTCCCGGCGCAACTCCGGATCGTCCCAGCGACGACGCAGGTCGTCACCGTGGTGGTCGTGGGAGGAGAGCGCGACCCAGGCCGGACGCGGCGGCCCTTGCTCCTGCTCGGCGAGGTACACGGTTGCCATCTCCCAGTCGGCCTCGTGATCATTCACGCCGCTGAAGGTGGAGCGCCAGTCGTTCATGGCGTAGAAGAACCAGTACTGCAGGCAGACAAAGCCCCCGGTTCGCGCCACCCTGCCGTAGTAGGTAAAGCGGTCAGACTCCAGCTGCTCGCGGTAAGCGATTTCGGCCGCCGCGGCGAGTCCGGACGCCACGGTCCCCCGAAGTAGCAGACTGGCCCGAAAGCCGGCCTCGGCCAGGCGCCCAAACATCCCCGTGGTGGTGAAGCGGACCGCTCCCACGAGGCGCTCACGCGGGATGCGTCGCCAGCGACGATAATCGCCCCGACCCAGCGGCGCTCGGACGAAACGCAGCGAGAATGCGCGGTCCCGATGGTGTGCCGCTGCTTCGCACAGGCGGTCAATCGTCAGCTCGCCGTGCGGGACGACGCAGACCGCTCGACCTTCGTCATCCCCCGCCCAGAGGCTGCACTGGGCAATATATGGCTCGACCGCTGTGGGGAAGAACAACTCCCCCTTTGTGAAGCGCATGATCGGCTCGTAGGCGCGCAGCAGGCTGAGATCATCCTCAGACGCTCGCGCGCCGGGCGACTGCACGTCCGTGAGCCGATTCGACAGCGCGCCGGCGATCAGGTCGCCCCCTGACGGACTACCGCCCGGAATGTGCGATCGGGCATGCTCATCCTCGGTCTGCCGCCGGCCCATCGTGTCACCGCGCGGTCGGTCAGTCAACCGCGGGCGGGCCGCACGAAACCGAAACCGTCCGGCATCTTGCCGATCTCGTAGTTCGCCGTCCCCGTCGTGACCACCGGATCGCGGCCCGCGAACGCCCGCAGCTCGTCCTCATCCTCGGCCTCGATCACCGCCAGGCCAAACGACCCAGCCTCCAGGAGCACCGGCCCGAAGGCCACCATCTGGCCCGAGTCGATATACGGCCGCCAGTGGGCCGCGTGGCGGCCCATGATCTCGCGCTCCTCATCGGTCATATCGAGCGCGAACGTCGGCCGCGGCGCGATCAGCCGTAGAACGAACGTGCTCACGCCGCGGCGCGGTTGCCCGCCTCGTGCCAGGGCGTGAGGATCCGCGGGCCGCCCGCGGTGATGGCCACCGTGAACTCAAAATGGGCCGCGAGCGAGCCGTCCTGCGTGTAGATCGCCCAGTGGTCCTCGCCCTGCCGGACGCCGTGGCGCCCGGCCGTGACCATCGGCTCCACGGCCAGCACCATTCCCTGCTCGAGCGGCACGCCGGTGTCGGCGTGACCGTAATTGGGGATCTGGGGGTCTTCGTGCATGTCGCGGCCGATGCCGTGGCCGACCAGCGTCCTGACGATCGAGAAGCCCGCCGCCTCGACGTGCTCCTGGACGCTGTGGGAGACGTCCCCCAGGCGGTTGCCGACCCGGCACTGCTCGACGGCGGCGAACAGCGCCTCCTCGGTCACCCGCAGCAGCTTGCGGGCGATCGGCGTGACCGGGCCCACGGGGAAGGTCCGCGCGGCATCCGCCACCCAGCCGTCGTAGATGACGCCGATGTCGATCGACAGGATGTCACCCCTCGCCAGAGCGTAGGGGCCGGGGATACCGTGGACGATCATCGAGTTGGGCGAGGCGCAGATCGAGCCCGGGAAGCCGCGGTAGCCCAAAAACGCCGGCTCGGCGCCCTGCGAGCGGATGAACTTCTCCGCCGCGGCATCGAGCTCGCCGGTGGTCACGCCGACCCTCACCTTGCCGGCCAGCAGGTTCATCGTTCTGACCAGGATCGTGCCGGCACGCGCCATGCGCTCGATCTCGGCCGGGCTCTTCTTGATGATCATCGCCGGGCCTCGTGGGAGAGCATCAAACGTCGTCCTCCATGCGCTGTGTGGCGATCACCGCCCGGATGTGGTCGTGGACCTCCTCCGGGCTGCGCGTGCCGTCGATCCGCCGCATCAGGCCCTGCTTGTCGTAATAGTCCACCAGCGGCTCGGTCTGCTTGTGGTAGACGTCGAGCCGGTTGCGGATGACCTCGGGCTTGTCGTCGTCGCGCTGGATCAGACGCGAGCCGTCCTGATCGCAGACGCCCTCGCGCTTGGGCGGATCGAACTCCACGTGGTAGTTGTGGCCCGATTTCACGCACACGCGACGGCCCGAAAGCCGGCGGACGACCTCCTCGTCGGGGACGGCGATCAGGATCGCCGCCGTCACCCGGCGCTTGAGCTCCGAGAGCTGCTTGTCAAGCGCCTCGGCCTGCTCGATCGTGCGGGGGAACCCGTCGAGGATGAAGCCGTCTTGGGCGTCGGGCTCATCGAGGCGCTCGGCGGCCATCTTGACGATCACGTCGTCTGGGACCAGATCGCCCGCGTCCATGTACTTCTTGGCCTCGCGGCCCAGGTCGGTCTCGTCCTTGACGTTGGCCCGCAGCATGTCCCCGGTGGAGATGAACGGCAGCCGGAAGTCGATTCGAAGCCGGTCTGCCTGCGTCCCCTTGCCGGCACCGGGTGGACCGAACAGAATCAGGTTGAGCTCGGGCACAGGCGCCAGCTTATAACGGGCGCGCGGGTGCGCGCCTGCGCACCACGCGCGCCTATTTCAAGAAGCCTTCGTAGTTGCGCATCATCAGCTGCGCCTCGAGCTGTTTCATCGTGTCGAGCGCGACGCCGATCACGATCAGGATCGAGGTGCCGCCGAACGCGAAGCTGGCGTTGGTCTGACTGATGAGAATCGTTGGTAAGGCCGCGATTGCGGCCAGGAATAAGGCTCCTGGGAAAGTCAGGCGAGCCAGGATGCGGTCGAGAAACTCGGCCGTGGGCCTACCTGGTCGAACCCCGGGGATGAAGCCACCGTACTTCCTGAGGTTGTCCGCCTGGTCGACGGGGTTGAACGTCACCGCGGTGTAGAAGTAGGTGAACAGGATGATGAAGATGCATTCGCCTAACACGTAATGCCAGCCGCCGGGGCTGAAGAAGGTCGACAGGTGGTAGGCGAAGCCGTGGGTCTGGTTCTTGGCGAACAGCTGACCCACGGTGGGCGGGATGGCCATCACGCTGGCGGCGAAGATCACAGGTATGACCCCGGCCATGTTCACGCGCAGCGGCATGTAGGTCTGGCCGCCCTGGGTCATGCGCCGTCCGATCACGCGTTTGGCGTACTGGATCGGGATCCGGCGCTGGCCCTCCTGGACGAACACCACGGCCGCCACGACGCCCAGGGCGATGAACGGCATCGCCACCTTGAACGTCGCGTTGGGGTTGTTCCACCAGGACTGAAGGCCGCTCGGGATGCGGGCCACGATCGAGGCGAAGATCATCAGCGAGATGCCGTTGCCGATCCCGCGCTGCGTGATCAGCTCGCCCATCCACATCACGAGCACCGTCCCCGCCGTCAGCGAGATCGCGATCAGCAGCACCTTGCCCAGGTTGAAGTTGGCGATCAGCGTCACGCCGGCCTGCTGCTCGAGGCTGCGGAACAGGAACACGTAACCGATCGACTGGGCGAACGCCAGGCCCACCGTCAGATACCGCGTGTACTGGGTGATCCGCGCCTGGCCGACCTCGCCCTCCTTCTGCAGCTTCTCCAATGAGGGGACGACCACCGTCAGCAGCTGCAGGATGATCGAGGCGGTGATGTAGGGCATGATCCCCAGGGCGAAGATCGCGATCCGCGTCAGCGCCCCGCCCGAGAAGAGATTGAGGAGCCCCAGGATCCCGTTGCCGCCCAGGTTCTTTGAGATCTGGTTCACGGCACTGGCGCTGATCCCCGGGGCCAGGATGTGGGTGCCCAGGCGGTAGAGGCCCAGCATCAGCGCCGTGAACAGCAGCTTGTTGCGGATCTCGCGGATCCTGAATGCGCCGAGGATCGTCGAGATCACTGCTGGACTCCGGCTAGTGGTCGTCGATGGTCTGGCACGTGCCGCCGGCGGCTTCGATCCGCTCGCGCGCGGCCTTGCTGAACGCGTGGGCGTGCACGGTCAGCGATTTCGACAGCTCGCCCTTGGCCAGGATCTTGACCGGGACGCCCTTGCGCCTGGCCAGGCCCTTGGCGGCCAGCGCCTCGAGGGTCACCGCCTCGCCTGCCTCGAAGCGATCCTCGAGCGAGGCCAGGTTGACCGGCTGGGTGTGCGTGCGGAACGGCTCGAACGGCATCGACTTCTTCATGTGCGGACCGCGCAGCTTGCGCATCCGCATGTGGATCGGGTTCTGCCCGCCTTCGAAGCGGTGACGGCGCTTGGCGCCCGAGCGCGAGCCCCAGCCCTTCTGGCCGCGGCCGGCGGTCTTGCCGGTGCCCGAGCCCTCGCCGCGGCCGACGCGCTTGCGCGCCTTGCGCGAGCCCGGCGCCGGCTTCAGGTTGTGTAGCCCGATGCGCTCGCCGTCAGCCATCGGAGCCCTCCCCGGAGACCTCGACCAGGTGCCGGACCTTATGCAGCATGCCGCGGATCTGAGGGGAGTCCGAGACCTCCACCGTCTGCCCGATTCTTCGCAGTCCGAGGGAGCGCACGGTCTCGCGCTGGCGCTTGTCCCTGCCGTTCAGCGAGCGGCGCTGCGTGACCTTGAGGTTGCTCACGCCGGGGTCTCCTCCTGCTCTGCGGGCTGCTCGGAGGCGGCGGCGTCGCCGTTGCCCAGCCCCAGGACCTGGTTGATCGACAGACCGCGGAGCTCGGCGACCTCGTCCGGGGTGCGAAGCGATTCAAGCCCGGCCATCGTGGCCTTGACCAGGTTGATGGGATTCTGCGAGCCGAGGCTCTTGGAGAGGATGTCGTTGATCCCAGCCAGCTCGAGCACCGCGCGGACGCCGCCGCCGGCGATCACGCCCGTACCGGGGGAGGCGGGCTTCAGCAGCACGCGGCCCGAGCCGTAGATCCCCGTCACCTGGTGGGTGATGGTCGAGCCGTGCTTCGGGACCCGGTAGAGGTTCTTCCTGGCCCGCTCGACGCCCTTCTGGATCGCCACGGGAACCTCATTGGCCTTGCCGTAGCCGATACCCACCACGTCGCGCTCGTCACCCACCACCACCAGGGCGGTGAACGAGAAGCGCCGGCCGCCCTTGACGACCTTGGCTACGCGGTTGATCTCCACCACGCGTTCCTGGAGATCAAGTCCTGCGCCTGAGACTGTGCGTTCACGGGCCATGGCTGATCCAGAGTAGCTAGAAGCGCAGCCCGGCCTCGCGGGCACCCTCGGCGAAGGCCCTGACGCGGCCGTGGTACTGGTAGCCACCGCGATCGAACACAGCGCGCTCCACTCCCTCGGCCTTGGCGCGCTCCGCCAGCGCCGAGCCCGCGCGGCGGGCCTGATCGAGGCGCGGCAGGCCTTTCAGATCGGACTCGGTCCAGTTGACGGCCGCCAGCGTGCGCCCGGAGTCGTCGTCGACCAGCTGGGCGAAGATGCCGCGGTTTGACCGGAATACCGAGATCCGCGGACGTTCGGCGGTGCCGTGAATCTTGGCCCGCACGCGGTGTCTGCGCTTGAGCCTGCGCTGGGGCTTGGTCGCTTGGCTCACGCCCGCTTACCGACCTTGCGCTGCACGTACTCGCCCTCGTAGCGGATTCCCTTGCCCTTGTAGGGCTCGGGCTTGCGCTGCTTGCGGATGAACGCCGCCACCTCGCCCACGTTCTGCTTGGAGATGCCCCTGACGACGATCCGCGTCGGCTGGGGGACCTCGAAATCGATCCCATCCGGAGCCTTGACCGACACGGGGTGTGAATACCCGAGCGCCAGCTCCAGGTCGCGGCCGCGAAGCTGTGCGCGGTAGCCGACGCCCTGGATCTCGAGCCGCTTCTCGAAGCCGTCGGTCACGCCCTGCACCATGTTCGCCACCAGCGAGCGCGTCAGCCCGTGCAGCGCGCGGTGCTCGCCGCGGTCGGTGGGGCGGGTGACGAGGATCTCCTCGCCCTGCTGCTCGACCTTGATGTCGCGCGGGACGCGCTCTGAGAGCTCTCCCTTGGGGCCGTTGACGCTGACGCGACCAGGCTCGATCGACACGGTCACGCCCGCGGGCAAGGCGATTGGCTGTCTGCCGATTCGGGACATCGCTACCAGACCTTAGCCACGACTTCGCCCCCGATCCCGTCGCGGCGGGCGTCGTGGCCGGTCATCACTCCCTTCGAGGTGGAGATGATCGCCGTGCCCATCCCGCCCTGCACGCGGGGGATGTGGTCGCGGTCAACGTAGGTGCGCCGGCCGGGCCTCGAGACGCGCTGTAGCCCGCTGATCACCGGCTCGCGCTCCGTCGTGTACTTGAGCGTCACCACCAGCTCGCCGCCCGGACTGCCGGGCGCCGCGGGCCGCTGCTCGTAGCCATCGATGTATCCCTGCTCGGAAAGGATCCGTGCCAGCTCGCGCTTCAGCCGCGAGTAGGGCATCGCCACGTCGTGGTGCTGAGCGGCCGCTGCGTTGCGCAGCCGGGTGAGGAAATCGGATACGGGGTCGGAAATCGCCATGATCGCGCTCCTACCAGCTCGACTTCGTCATTCCGGGGACGTAGCCGTTGTGGGCCAGCTCGCGCAGGCAGATGCGGCAGACGCCGAACTTCCGGTAGACGGCGCGCGAGCGGCCGCAGCGCCGGCAGCGGGAATAGCCCCGCGTCTTGTACTTGGGGGTCCGCTGCGCGCGGATTACCTGTGAGGTCTTGGCCATCGGCTCCTTCTCTTACGTTTGTGGTGCTCCGTCGCGGCGCTGCTCTCTGGAGAACGGCATCCCGAGCGCCTCGAGCAGCGCGAACGACTCTTCGTCGCTCGCGGCGGTGGTGGTGATCGTGATGTCCAGGCCGCGGATCTGGTCGATCGCGTCGTAGTCGATCTCGGGGAAGATGATCTGCTCGCGGACGCCGAGCGAGTAGTTGCCGCGGCCGTCGAAGGCCCGCGGCGAGAGCCCGCGGAAGTCACGGATGCGGGGGATGGCCACCGACATCAGCCGATCCAGGAACTCGTAGGAGCGCTCGCCGCGGAGCGTCACCGCCACGCCCACCGGCATCCCCTCGCGGACCTTGAACTGGGCGATCGACTTGCGGGCCCGGCGGACGTTCGGCTTCTGCCCGGTGATCGTCGCCAGCTGCTGCGTGGCCGCGTCGAGCACGCCCGTGTCCTGCTTGGCGTCGCCGACGCCCATGTTGACCGTGACCTTCTCGATCCTCGGCGCCTGCATCGGCGAGGAGTAGCCAAAGCGCTCGATCAGCCGCGGGCGGATCTCGTCCAGGTAGCGCTGCTTGAGCCGTGCGTGCGCCACTAGTCGAGCCTCGTTCCGCTGCGCTTGGCGATCCGGTAGCGCTTGCCGTCCTCGATCTCCACGCCGATCCGCGTGGGCTTGTTGTCCTTGGGGTCGAGCAGCATGACGTTCGAGATGTGGATTGGGCCCTCTCTCTCGATCACGCCGCCAACCTGCTCGGGACGCTGGGCCCCCGGCACCTGCTGGGGGCGCTGGTGGCGCTTGATGATGTTCAGGCCCTCGACGTAAAGCCGGTTCTGGCGCGGCTCAACGCGCAGCACCTTGCCGCGCTTGCCGCGGTCCTTGCCGCCGGTCACGATCACCTCGTCGCCGGTCTTGATCCTGGCCATCAGGGGGCCTCCGGGGTCGGGGCGAGGCGCATCACAGCACCTCCGGGGCCAGGGAGACGATCTTCATGAAGTTGCGCTCGCGCAGCTCGCGGGCCACGGGCCCGAAGATGCGCGTTCCCCGCGGGTTGTTCTGGTTGTCGATCAGCACAGCCGCGTTCTCATCGAAAGCGATGTAGGTGCCGTCGTTGCGGCCGTAGGACTTCTTTGTGCGCACCACGACGGCGGTGACCACCTCGCCCTTACGGACACCGCCCTGCGGGATGGCCTGCTTGACCGTCGCGGTAACCACGTCTCCGATCCCCGCGTATCGCCGGCGCGAGCCGCCCTTGACGCGGATCACGAGGATCTCTCGCGCGCCACTGTTGTCCGCGACGCGTAACCGGGTCTCGTTCTGGATCACTACTCGGCCTTTTCAACTACTCGCACCAGGCGCCAGCGCTTGGTCCGGGACAGCGGTCGCGCTTCGCGCACGATCACCGTGTCGCCGATGCCGGCCTCGCCTCGTTCGTCGTGAGCATGCAGCGTGCGCGAGGTGCGAACGATCTTTTCGTAGCGCCGGTGGCGCCGGCTGGTGTCGATCCGCACCGTGATCGTCTTCTCCGCTCGGTCCGAGACGACGACGCCCTGACGCGTCTTCTGCTTGCCGGGCTCGCGTTCGCGGGCCGGCGTCTCACGCGTCTCGCCGGCCCGGGCGCGGGCCTTCTCGCGCGCGCGCACGCGCCCGACACGCCTCAGCTCGCCCTTGCGCCGGCGATCTGCTGCCCGCTCGGATTGGCGCTCCTCGGGGCTGCGCCGCGGCCGCGCTGGCTGGGCCGCGGCCTTCTCGGCGCGCGCGCGGCGACGGCGTTCGTTGGGGGTGAGGGCCTCCTGCGGCTGAGCAGGCGTCGCTTCCTCGGACGGCTGCTGGGAGTCCGCCTCTGGCGACGAGTCGGCTCGCGTCTCTTCGGACTCGGTCGCCGCTTCAGCCTCTGCCGCGCCCGTCGACTCGTCGTCGGGGGTGGGCTGAGGGGCCTCAGGTTCGGTTGTCTCGGGAGTCTCGTCGTCAGCCATGGATCTGGATTCCTCGTTCACGTGCGATGGTCAGCGCCCGCGCCACCTCGCGCTTGGCATGGCCCAGCGAGGCCGTGCTGTCGAGCTCGCCGGTGGCGTGCTGGAAGCGAAGCCCGAACAGCTCCCGCCGCGCGATGCTGATGTGCTCGGCCAGCTCACCGTCTGAGAGATCGCGCAGCTCGGCCGCCTTCACAGCTCCTCCCGCATGACGAACTTCGTGCGCACGGGCAGCTTGTGGCCGGCCAGGCGCATGGCCTCGCGCGCCAGCGGCTCGGACACGCCGGCCAGCTCGAACATCACGCGGCCGGGCTTGACAACCGCAACCCAGCCCTCGGGAGAGCCCTTGCCCGAACCCATGCGGGTTTCGGCGGGCTTCTTCGTATAGGGCTTATCGGGATAGACGTTGATCCACACCTTCCCGCCGCGCTTGATCTTGCGCGTCATCGCGATTCGGGCGGCCTCGATCTGGCGGTTGGTCAGCCAGCCGTTATCCAGTGCCTTGAGGCCGTACTCGCCGAACTGGACCTTGACCTGCCCGCGCGAGAGTCCGCCGCGCCGGCCGCGGTGCTGCTTGCGGTGCTTGACGCGCTTGGGAGAAAGCATCAGTTACCACCCTCGGGGGCCGGACTGGGTGGTGCCTCGGGAGCCGGAGTGGGTGGTGTCTCGGGAGCGGAGGTCTGCTGCTGCGCCGGGCGCTGCTCCTGGGCTTGGCCTTGGCCGCGGCCGCCGCCGCGAGGACCACGGCCGCCCTGACCACCACGGCCGCCCTGACCGCCGCGGCCGCCCTGACCGCCACGGCCACCGGGGCCGCCGGGGCCCTGACCACCACGGCCGCCCTGACCGCTGCGGCCACCGGGACCGCTCGAGCCCTGACCGCCGCGGCCACCGGGACCGCCCGAGCCCTGGCCGCCGCGGCCGCCGGGCCCGCCTGGAGCGCCTCGACCACGACCGCCGCCGCCGCCACCACGTCCCGCGCCCGGCCCGCCGCGTCGCCCGTCGCGACCGCCGCCCGGGCCGCCACGCCCGCGGCCGTCGCGGCCGCCGCGATCCGGCGCCTGGGGGGGCGGCTCGTCCATGCTCGTCAGATCGGCGCCGGTGTAGCCCTCGGGCATGATCTCGCCCTTGTTGATCCAGCACTTGACGCCGATGCGGCCGAACGTGGTGCGGGCCTCGTAGAAGCCGTAGTCGATGTCGGCGCGCAGCGTGTGAAGCGGCACGCGACCATCGGAATAACCCTCCGTGCGGGCCATCTCGGCGCCGCCCAGGCGGCCCGACACCTGCACGCGAACGCCCTTGGCGCCGGAGCGCATGGCGCTCGTCAACGCGCGCTTCATCGCCCGCCGGAACGCAACCCGGTTCTGGAGCTGCTCGGCGATCGACTGCGCTACGAGCCTGGCGTCCAGCTCGGGACGCTTGATCTCAAGGATGTTGACCTTGACCTGCTTGCCGGTGATGCGGTGCAGATCGCGCCGCAGCTGGTCGACCTCCGAGCCCGACTTGCCGATCACGATTCCCGGCCGCGCCGTGTGGATGTTGATCTCCACCTCGGTGGCGTTCTTGCGGATCGTGATGTCCGACAGCCCAGCGTGCGACAGGCGCCGGATGATGTGGCCCCGGATCTGGGTGTCCTCGTGCAGATAGTCGGCGAAGTGGCGCTCGTTGAACCAGTTCGACTTCCAGTCGTGGATGTAGCCCACGCGCAGCGATTCGGGATGAACTTTTTGACCCATGAGTGGTTCTCTATTCCTTCGGCGTGAGCAAGATCGTCAAGTGGCTGGTGCGCTTGCGGATCCGCGTCGCCCGTCCCAGGGCGCGCGGCCGGTAGCGCTTGATCGTTGGACCCTCGTCCGCCTGGACCGTCTTGATGAATAGGTCCTCGCCGACGAGCTCGTGGTTGTGCTCCGCATTGGCGACCGCCGACTCGAGCAGCTTGCTCCAATCATGCGCGACCGCACGCGGCGCATGGGCGAGGATAGCTCTTGCGTCCTCAACGCTCTTTCCGCGGATGTGGTCGCACACCAGGCGTGCCTTGCGCGCCGACGAGCGCACGTACTTGGCCTGCGCCCTGACCACCGGCGGCGGCAGATTGGGATCACGCTCAGCCCGGCGGCGTCGCGGGGCGGGCGCGGCGGGCGGCTCCTCCTGGCCCTCGGGCTCTGGCTCCGCATCGGCCTCGGGCTCTGAGTCCTCGTCGATCTCGTCCTCGGCTTCGAGGACAACGTCCGCTGCTTCCTCCTCGGCCTCGACCTCCTCAGGGGTAGGCTGGATCTCATCGGGCTCAGGCTCGGGGGTCACCTCCGGCTCGGAGGCACTCGCGTCTCGAGCTTGTGCCTCGCTTTCGGCCTTAGCGGAGCGCCGGGCCTCCGAGGCGGGGGTGGCCTCCGAAGCCTTCTTGCGCCGTCGGCGCTTCGGCTTCTCGTCCGGCTGGTCCGGCTTTTCTTCTTCAGCCATTACCGCCTCCGGCCCGTTCCGGCGTGGCCTCGATAGAGCCGCGTGGGCGCGAACTCGCCCAACTTGTGCCCGACCATCGATTCCGAGATGAACACCGGCACGTGCCTGCGGCCGTCGTGCACGGCGATCGTGTGACCGACCATCTCGGGAAAGATCGTCGAGGTGCGCGACCAGGTCCTCACCATCCGTTTCTCGCCCGAAGCGTTCATGGCCTCGATCCGGGTCATCAGCCGCTCCTCCACGAACGGCCCCTTCTTGCTCGAGCGGCTCATCGCTTCTTACCTCGTTTCCGGCCGCGGACGATGTAGCGATCCGAGGCCTTGCGCTTCTTGCGCGTGCGATAACCGAGCGTCGGCACGCCCCAGGGCGTGACGGGGTGACGACCGGGTGTCGTCGAGCCCTCACCGCCGCCGTGGGGGTGATCGACGGGGTTCATCGCGGTTCCGCGCGTCTGTGGGCGCACGCCCATGTGGCGCTTGCGCCCCGCCTTGCCGACCTTGACGTTCTGGTGCTCGGCGTTGCCGATCACACCCACCGTGGCGCGGCACTCGGCGCGCACCATGCGCATCTCGCCGGAGGGCAGGCGCAGCGTGACGTGCTCGCCTTCCTTGGCCAAGAGCTGGACGCCGGCGCCGGCGGCGCGCGCCATCTGGCCGCCCCGCCCGGGGATCAGCTCGACGTTGTGCACCACGGTGCCCGCGGGCATGTTCTGTAGCGGCAGCGAGTTGCCGACGCGGATGTCGACGTTCGGCCCGGACTCGACCGTGGCCCCCACCCGCAGCCGCTGCGGCGCGAGGATGTAGCGCTTCTCGCCGTCCGCGTAATGCAGCAGCGCGATGTAGGCCGAGCGGTTGGGGTCGTACTCGATGTGGGCCACCTTGGCCGGTACGCCGTCCTTGCGCCGCTTGAAGTCGATCTTGCGATACAGGCGCTTGGCGCCGCCGCCGCGGTGGCGCGAGGTCTTGCGGCCGTGCACGTTGCGCCCGCCCGACTTCTTGAGCCCCTCGGTCAGCGACTTCTCGGGCTCGGAGCGCGTCAGCTCGCGGAAGTCCGGATAGCTCACGAAGCGCCGTCCGGGCGAGGTTGGCTTGGGCTTGCGGATCGGCATCAGCAGCCTCCTTCGAAGTTGTGGGCGTCTGACGCCATATAACTTCCAAGCACCGTCACTCGCCTCCCTCCAACGCCGTCCCGAAGATCGGGATCGTCTGACCCGCCTGCACCTGGACGATCGCCTTCTTCCACTGCCGGCTGCGGCCGAAGGTATAGGCGCGCCGCTTGGGCTTGCTCTTCACCGACGCGGTGCGAACTTCGACCACCTTGACGTCGAACAGCTGCTCGATCGCCTGGCGGATCTGCGTCTTGTGCGCCTTCTCGTGCACGCGGAAGGTGTACTTGCCGGCCTCGGCCAGGGCGTAGGTCTTCTCGGAGACGATCGGACGGATGATCACCTGGCTTACCTCCATCAGGCGGTCTCCTCATCGGCCCCGGATGATCCACCGGAATCGGGTGCATCATCGAGCGGGGCGGCGTCGGCGGGTGAATCGGCCTCTCCCGCCGCGGCCACCTCATCGCGGGTTCCCCCAGCCCGCGCCACCAGCGACTCGAGCGCGGCCTGGGAGACGAGCAGTGACGCCGCGCCGACGATGTCCGCCACGCCACCATCCTCGACCGGCATCACCGACACTCGCGCCAGGTTGCGAAACGACTTACCGGCGGCGGCCTCGTCCGCACCGAGCAGCACGAGCACCGGGAGCTCGGCGTCCCACTTGGAGATCAGCTCGGCGGCCTGGGCCGTGGAGGGCTCATCGAAACGAGCGGCGTCGAAGACCGCCAGCGTCCCGCGCGAGGCGTGCTGTGAGAGCGCGCTCCTCAAAGCCGCCTGCCGCGCCTTGCGGTTGACCTTGACCGTGTAGCGCCGGGGCGTAGGACCGAAGATCGTGCCTCCGCCCGCCCACAGCGGCGAGCGGTTGGAGCCCGCGCGGGCGCGGCCAGTTCCCTTCTGGCGCCAGGGCTTGGCGCCGCCGCCGCGAACCTTCCCCCGCGTCAGAGTGGAGGCCGTGCCCCGCCGGCGCGCGTTCAGCTCGGCGCGCACCGCCTCGTGCACCAGCGGCATGTTGAAGCTGGCGCCGAAGGCCACGGGGTCGAGCGGCACCGATCCCCGGCCGCCGACGCGCGGCGCCTTCAGTTCGGCCCTAGGCATCGGTCCGCACCTCCACCGTGCCGCCGCGGGCACCCGGTACGGCGCCCCGCACCAGCATCAGGTTCTGCGAGGGGATCACCTCCACCACCGTCAGACCACGCTGCGTGATGCGCCCGCCGCCCATGCGACCGGGCAGCCTCACGCCCTTGAAGACCCGCGAGGGTGTGGCCGAGGCGCCGATCGAGCCCGGCGCGCGGACGTTGTGCGAGCCGTGCGAGGCCGGTCCCCGCTTGAAGTTGTGGCGCTTGATCGTGCCCTGAAAGCCCTTGCCCTTCGCAAGCCCTGAGACCTTGACCCGGTCGCCCGCGGCAAACGTGTCGCCGACGTTCACCGTCTGGCCCACCCGGAGCTCGCCGGCCTCGTCGCGGAACTCGGCCACGGTGCGGTGCGCCGAGGCGTTGGCCTTGCGCAGATGGCCCAGTTCGGCGCGGGTCAGCGACTTCTCCTTGCAGCGGTCGAAGGCCAGCTGCACGGCCTCGTAGCCGTCGCGGTCAAACGTGCGGATTCCGGTCACAGGACATGGGCCGGCCTCCAGCACGGTCACCCGCTCGACGCGGCCGTCGTCGGCGAACCGCTGCGTCATACCCAATTTCCGCGCCAGGATCGCAGCCACGCCAAACCCTCAAGACGCCAGGCGGATCTCGATGTCCACGCCGGCGGGCAGGTGGTCAAGTCGCTGCAGCGAGTCGACCGTCTTCGGCGTCGGCTGGTGGATATCGATCAGTCGCTTGTGGGTGCGGATCTCGAAATGCTCGCGTGAGTCCTTGTCCTTGAACGGCGAGCGGATCACGCAGTAGACATTCTTCTCCGTGGGCAGGGGCACCGGGCCCGAGACGCTCGCGCCGGTGCGCGTCGCCGTCTCGACGATCTCCTTGGCCGCGGTCTCGATGGCCGAGTGGTCATAGGACTTGAGCCGAATGCGGATCTTGTTTTGGGCGATGGTTGCCATTGCTCACGTAAAGGGGGCGAATCCCGTATCTCGGGAATCGCCCCGAAAAAGTCGTATCGCTTTACAAAAAAGGGCGGCGGGCCCTTCAGGGCCACGCCGCCCTCGTTATTACTTGATGACTTCGGTGACGACCCCCGAGCCGACCGTGCGGCCGCCCTCGCGGATCGCGAACCGCAGACCCTGGTCCATGGCGATCGGCTGAATCAACTCGATCTCCATCTGGACGTTGTCACCGGGCATGACCATCTCTGTCCCCTCGGGGAGCTTGGCGACGCCGGTGACGTCGGTCGTGCGGAAGTAGAACTGTGGCCGATAGCCGGAGAAGAACGGGGTGTGGCGGCCACCCTCCTCCTTCTTCAGCACGTAGACCTCGGACTTGAACTGGGTGTGCGGCGTGATCGAGCCCGGCTTGCAGAGCACCTGCCCGCGCTCGATGTCCTCGCGCTTGGTGCCGCGCAACAGGCAGCCGACATTGTCGCCCGCGCGGCCCTCGTCGAGGATCTTCTTGAACATCTCGACGCCCGTGACGACGGTCGAGGTCGTGTCTTTGATGCCCACGATCTCCACCTGCTCGCCGGTCTTGATGATCCCCTGCTCGATCCTCCCGGTGGCGACGGTGCCGCGGCCGGTGATCGAGAAGACGTCCTCAACCGGCATCAGGTAGGGCTTGTCCAGGTCACGGACGGGCTCGGGGATGTAGGTGTCGAGCGCCTCGGCGAGCTCCAGGATCTTGGCCTCTTCCGCCTCGTCACCCTCCAGCGCCTTGAGCGCCGAGCCGGTGATGAACGGAATGTCGTCGCCGGGGAACTCGTACTCGGTCAACAGGTCACGGATCTCGACCTCCACCAGCTCCAGGAGCTCGGGGTCGTCGACCATGTCCGCCTTGTTGAGGAATACGACGATGTACGGCACGCCCACCTGACGGGCGAGCAGGATGTGCTCGCGCGTCTGGGGCATCGCGCCGTCGGCCGCCGAGACGACCAGGATCGCGCCGTCCATCTGCGCCGCGCCGGTGATCATGTTCTTGACGTAGTCGGCGTGACCGGGGCAGTCGACGTGCGCGTAATGACGGTTTTCGGTCTGGTACTCGACGTGGGAAGTCGCGATCGTGATCCCCCGCGCCTTCTCCTCAGGAGCGTTGTCGATCGATTCGAACGACCGCACCTCCGTGCCGCCGTACTTCTCGTTCAGCACCTTGGTGATGGCAGCGGTCAGCGTCGTCTTGCCATGGTCGATGTGACCGATGGTCCCGACGTTGACATGGGGCTTGTCGCGCTCGAACTTGGCTTTCGCCACTTTGGTTTCGCTCCTTCTATTCCAGGGTTTGGTCCGCCCCGAAGGCGAACTTTTCAAATATAACTTCCGTCCGCTGCATCTGCTACGCGGGCTGCAGCTCGCCCACGACCTTCTCCGCGATGTTGGTCGGCACCTCGTCGTAGCGCTCGAACTGCATCGTGTAGGTGGCGCGCCCCTGGGTCGTAGAGCGCAGGTCGGTGGCGTAGCCGAACATCTCCGCCAGCGGCACGAACGCGCTCACAACCTGGGCGTTGCCGCGCTGCTCCATGCCTTGGACCTGACCGCGGCGGCGGTTCAGATCGCCGATCACGTCGCCCATGAACTCCTCGGGGGTGACGACTTCGACGGCGAAGATCGGCTCGAGCAGCACCGGCTTGGCGCGCCTGACGGCCTCCTTCAGCGCCAGCGAACCGGCGACCTTGAAGGCGATCTCGCTCGAATCCGTGTCGTGGTACTTGCCGTCGTCCAGCGTGACGCGGACGTCGACCATCGGGTAGCCGGCGCGCGGACCGTTCTCCAACGCCTCCTCCACGCCCTTCTCCACGGCGGGGATGAACTCGGTGGGGATCGCGCCGCCCTTGACCTTGTTGACGAAGTCGAAGCCCTCGCCGGGCGCCGGCTCGACGTCGATGTAGACGATGCCGTACTGCCCCGCGCCGCCGGTCTGGCGCACGAAGCGACCCTCGATGTTCTCCGCCGTGCCCCTGATCGTCTCCCGGTAGGAGACCTGGGGGCGCCCGACGTTGGCGCCGACCTTGAATTCTCTAAGCATGCGGTCGACCAGCACCTCGAGGTGCAGCTCGCCCATGCCCGAGATCTCGGTCTGACCGGTCTCGTCGTTGGTGCGCACCTGGAAGGTGGGGTCCTCCTCGGCCAGGCGCCCGAGCGCCGTGGCCATCTTCTCCTGGTCGGCCTTGGTCCGGGGCTCGATCGCCACCTTGATGACGGGCTCCGGCCACTCGATCGTCTCCAGCTTGATCGGCCGATCCGGGGCCGCGAGCGTGTCGCCGGTCGTTACCTGCTTGATGCCCACCGCCGCAGCGATGTCGCCGGCGTAGACCTCCTTTACCTCCTCGCGATCGTTGGCGTGCATCATCAGGATGCGCCCGATCCGCTCGGTCCGGCCCGTGTTGACGTTCAAAACCCGCGAGCCCGCCTCGAGCTTGCCCGAGTAGACGCGGAAGTAGGTCAGCTTGCCGACGTAGGGGTCGGCCATGATCTTGAACGCCAGCGCCGCGAACGGCTCGTCGTCAGTGGCGTGGCGGACGGCCGGGCGCTCATCGCCGTTGCTCGAGCCCTTGGCCGGCTCCACACCCTGCACCGGGGGCACGTCGAGCGGGCTCGGCAGGTAGTCGAGGACCGCGTCCAGCAGCGGCTGCACGCCCTTGTTCTTGAAGCTCGAGCCGCACAGGACCGGCGTCATCTGGATGGCCAGCGTGGCCTTGCGGATCGCGGCCTTGAGCTTCTCGTGGGGGATCTCCTGCTCCTCCAGGATCATCTCCACGAGCTCGTCGTCGTAGTGGGAGACCTCCTCCAGCAGGTGCTCGCGCGCGGCCTGGGCCCGCTCGGCGTGCTCGGCTGGGATGTCGATGATCTCCTGCTCCTTGCCGAGCTCGTCCTTGTAGATGATGGCCTTCATCCCAATCAGATCGATGATCCCGGCGAACTCGGCCTCGGAGCCGATCGGGAGCTGCACGGGGATGGGGTGGGCGCCGAGGCGCTCCACCATCGTCTCCACCGAGCGCTCGAAGTCGGCGCCGATGCGGTCCATCTTGTTGATGTAGGCGATCCGCGGCACGCGGTAGTGGTCGGCCTGGCGCCAGACGGTCTCCGACTGGGGCTCCACTCCGGCCACGGCGTCGAAGATCGCCATCGAGCCGTCCAGCACGCGCAGCGAGCGCTCCACCTCGACCGTGAAGTCGACGTGACCCGGCGTGTCCAGGATGTTGATGCGGTAGTCCCGCCACGTCGCGGTGGTGGCGGCGGAGGTGATCGTGATGCCGCGCTCCTGCTCCTGGGCCATCCAGTCCATGACGGCGGCGCCCTCGTGAACCTCCCCCATCTTGTAGGTCCGCCCTGTGTAATAGAGGATGCGCTCGGTCGTCGTCGTCTTACCGGCGTCGATGTGCGCCATGATCCCGATGTTGCGAATCTTCTCTAGGTCAAAAGTGCGGGGCATGAGCTTCGGTTCTGTGGGGGCCGTCCGCGGGCATAAAAAAGGGCCCAGCGGGCCCGTTCACGACGTTCGTGTCGGCTCCGGGCGGTTGTCTAGTTCGGGGTCTCCATCGCTTGGATATTCCGCGTCCGGGGGCAAGCACACGTGAGCGGCACGCCGCCCGAAACGAGGACCAAATATAGCAGAGCACCTATGCGATCCCCAGGGGCCGCCGAGGGAGCCGACGGGCGCTCCGAGGGGGGCCGAAAGCGGGTCGATGAGGGCTGGTCGACGGCGCTCAGAGCGGGCGTCCTGGGCGGCGCCCTACTGGGGGCGCTGCTGCTGATCGCCTCCGAGTTCATGCCCCTCTACCGGGTGGCCACCACCACCGGCGACATGCCGATCAAGTCCGTGAGCACCGGCTCCCACGACGCCTACGCGCTGATCCCGATCGCGCTCGTGGCGGCGGCGCTGGCCTACGGGGGAGCAATCAGGGGCAGCCGCGTGGCGCTGCTGGCGCTAGGCGCGCTGGGCCTGGCGACGCTTCTGATCGCGCTGATCGGCGACCTCCCCGACGCGCAGGCCACCGGCGTCATCGGCAACACGGGCACGCACTTCCAACAGGCCGCCGCCAAGCCGCAGGCCGGCCTCTACATCGAGACGCTGGGGGCGATCCTCCTGATCGTCTCAAGCGGCTGCGCGCTCCTGCTGGGGGCCCCGATGGGGACGCGCGGGCGCCCCCAGACCGCCGCCGCGGACGACGGCGCGGGCCCGCCGCAAAACTAGTTTGCGGTGGCTTAAGTCCGTATCCTGACACCGGTCGCACCCGGGGCTTCAGCTTCCGATCAAATGGCTAGCCTACGGGTGCGAGGGTTGACCTGCTGCAGCCCCCGGTCCCGTGCGGTGGGCGGCCCTCGCGTCTTAGCCGGTCGCGCTCAGGCGGCCCTCGCGTCTTAGCCGGTCGCGCTCAGGCGGGCGTGCTGGATCGCCGATCGATCGGCCCGACGCATTGCTGTGGCTCGAGCCGCGTCGCTGTGGCTCGACCGCGAGCCGTGGCTCGACCGCGAGCCGTGGCTCGACCGCGAGCCGTGGCTCGACCGCGAGCGCGATCACCGGCCAGATCGCCGGAAAACGCAGCAAACTTCCCCCGCCGAGCAGCGTTTGGCCACATAAGCGTCGTAGAGACGCATAAGTGGGCACAGCGCCGAAGCTGCGCCGGGTTTGCTGCGTTTTTCGCGGCCGGGGGGCACCCGTCCGGTCCTCCCCCGCGCACGCATCGTCCCCCATACCCCGCTACCCCCCGCGGCGTCCACCCCTTGCGTTGCGAAGCCCCTACCAGCGGTAGTGGGCGAACGCCCGGTTGGCCACCGCCATCCGGTACACGTCGTCCTTGCGCTTGTAGGCGTTGCCCTGCTGCTGCTGGGCGTCGAGCAGCTCGTGCGCCAGGCGCTGGGCCATCGTCTTCTCGCGGCGCTGGCGGGCGAACTGCACGAGCCAGCGCACGGCCAGCGTCCGCGCGCGGCGGGCGGGAACCTCCACCGGCACCTGGTAGGTGGCCCCGCCGACGCGGCGGGAGCGGACCTCGAGCGTTGGTGTCAGGATCTTGATGCCCTCTTCCAGCTGCTGCACGGGGTCCGAGCCGCTGCGCTCGCCGAGGATGGCGAGCGCGTCGTAGACGATCTTCTCGGCCACCGACTTCTTGCCGTCCAGCATGACCTTGTTGATCACCTGCTGGACGAGGCGGTTGCGGTTGACCGCGTCCGGCTCGATCTTCCGGAGCTGCGCTGCTGCCCGGCGCGGCACGCTACCGGGCCTTGACGCCGTACTGGGAGCGCGACTTCTTGCGGTCGGAGACGCCGGCCGCGTCCAGAGCGCCGCGGATCACCTTGTAGCGGTAGCCCGGCAGGTCCTTCACGCGGCCGCCGCGTACCAGGACCACCGAGTGCTCCTGGAGGTTGTGCCCCTCGCCGGGGATGTAGGCGTTGACCTCCATGCCGTTGGTCAGCCTGACGCGGGCCACCTTCCGCAGCGCCGAGTTCGGCTTCTTGGGCGTGGTCGTCTGAACGCGCGTGCAGACGCCGCGCCGCTGTGGCGCGGCGACCTTCTTCTTGCGGCCCTTGCCGGACTTGAGGCCCGGGGTGTCAAGCTTCTTCTTGGGGGGCGTCCGGCCTTTGCGGATGAGCTGGCTGGTGGTCGGCATGCGGGCGCAAGCGTAGCAGGGGCCAAAATCTGCACTGCCATGCCAGAAGACCCCGCAAACGGCGCCGATCAGGGCCGCAGACGCTCGATTTTGGCCCGGCGCCGGCCGCCGTTCGCGCTGCTGCTTATGGTGATCGCGGCCGCGCTGGGCGGCGCGGTGCTGCTGGCGAGCGGCGGCAGCGGCGGCCCGGGCGGCAGCGGCGCCGGGGCGCAGACGACCCCCAACCTGTTCGGCTCGGGGCACGCGCGGGCCTGCGTCACCTCGCGCGCGGCAGCCACGGCGACCGCCTCCTCTGCCGTGCGCGCGCAGACCAGCGCCTCGGCGCCGGTTTCGGTCACCGAGCGGGCGCGGGTCGGAGGCCAGGAGGTCACCGCCACCCTGTCGGAGAAAGCGGTGGAGCACGCGGTCATCGACCGCCCGGTGGCGGTGCGTCGCACGGCGCTGGCGGCCCGCAGCGCGTGCGCCCGCGGCGCCTCCGTGGATGCCGCGCGCGGGGCCGCCCTCACGCGCGCGTATAAGGAAGCACGGGCAGCGGCGCAAACGGTGGCCCGGACCGAGGCAGGGAGCGAAGTGAAGGCGCTCGTGGCCAAGCTGACACCCTCGACGGTGGCCCAGGCGCGAGCCCTGGCGACCGCCAAGGCCCAGGCGGCGGCCGCCGCCGCACGCCCGCTCTTGGCCCGGCGGGCCCAGGCGGAGGCACGGGCCCGGGCGCAGGGCGGAGCCAGCGCCGGCGGCTAAGACGCGAGTTTCCGTGCACGTCAGCCCCGGTCGACGCGAGTTTCCGTGCACGTCAGCCGCAATCCTCCCCTTTTGTTGCGCAGGCTCTGATTTCTTGCGCAGATTCGCGAAAAATCCCCGCCATCTGCTGTCCGAGCCTGTACGATTTCGCACGAGGCGCCCACGCCTAGATCCATCGGCGTGAGCGCAGGGGCACTGTGGGCAATCGGATTGCTTATCCGAAGAGAGGAGAAAAATCGTGACATATCCCGTCACGTTTGAGGCCGACTACACCGATCAGCGGAACCGCCTGACGGCATTTTTCCGCTTGATCCTGGCCATCCCGCTGTTCATCTATCTATACGTCTTCGGCATCGTGGCTTTCATCGCCGCGGTGATCGCGTGGTTTGCGATCGTGATCACCGGTCGATATCCACCCGGCCTGTACGACTTCATCGCCGGCTTCAACCGGGTGACGGCTCGGGCGACGGCCTACACGGTGCTGCTATGCGACCCGTATCCACCGTTCGGGCTGGAGGATGATCCCTCCTACCCCGTGCGGATGCACTTCGCCGGGCCGCTTCCCGAATACAGCAGGCTGAAGACCTTCTTCCGCTTCATCCTGGCGATCCCGATCCTGATCGTGCGCTACGTGCTCAATCTGCTGATCGAGATTGGTGCGATCTTTGCTTGGTTCGTGATCGTGATCACGGGCCGGCTCCCACGCGACCTGTTCGACCTGATGGTGCTGGGCAATTCGTACGTCTCGCGCTCAGACTCCTACCTGTTGCTGCTGACCGAGACCTACCCGCCGTTCCAGGATGAGCAGACGCGGACGGCCGGGCTTGAGGGCGAAACGCCCGCGGCTCTCTCCGGGGCTGCGGCTGTCCCTTCGGCAGACACGACGCAGGCTCTCAGACCTGGCGACGCGCAGTGAAGTAACAGAGCGCGCCGTCGCGCCGGATCTCGAGCTCGCTGAAGTCCGCCTCGGCGAGCCACGCTTTGAGCTCGGCGACGGTGGCCCCGGGTCCGAATACGCCGGCGAGCTGCGCGGCGCGGATCAGCACGTCCTGCCGTACTCCCGCGCGCCTGACAACGGTGGTACCGCGCAGCTCGCCACCCGGTCGCAGCACGCGTCCCAGCTCGCGCAGCGCGGCGGCCGGGTCGGGGAAGCAGTGCAGGCCCGTGTAGGTGATGCACGTATCGAATGAGCCGTCCTCGAACGCCAGCTGCTCCACGTCGGCCTCCGTGAACTCGATCTGGTGAAGGCCGCGACGCTCGGCCTCGCGACGGGCTCGGCTCAGCATCACCGGCGATAGGTCGGCCGCCACGTAGCGCAGCCGCTGGGTCGGACGCAGGCCCCGGAATGCAACGCCCCCGCCGCACGGAATATCGAGCACGGCACAGCCATCCGGCAGCTCGGAAAGGCGGGCCAGCTCGCGGTAGAAGGCCGCGGCATCGATGCCCCACACCAGCCGGCCGAGCGGCTGCGCGAGGCGTTCGTGCTCGATCACGGAGTCGTACGCCGTGGCCTCGAGCCACCCGGTCCGCCAGCGCTCGTGGAGGTCAGGCACGCGACGGAGCGTAGTTAGGCGGGACCTTCAGCAGCTGCCTTCTAACTCGGCGATGAACAGCGAGAGCGTGCGGTGGCCACCCTACACGCGCGGCATGCGGGGACGGTGGTAGCTCAGTTGCGCATAGCGACACAAATCACCCACCCTCACCGCCAGAGCCCGCGCTCACCGATGGCGCGCGCCGCCCGCTCCCCCGCGCCACCCTCACTCCCCCGCGCGATGGGTGCCCGTGGTTTCCACCTACGCCCCCGCCCTCACCCCGCGCCCCGTCCCTACGCCCCCGCCCTCACCCCACCGAGCGCTTCGTCCGCGGGCACGTGCTGCGCGCCGACGGCCGAGGCGACCCCCGGGTAGGTGACCTGGCCCGCCGCCACGTTGACGCCCAGCTTCAGCCCTGGGTCCTCAGAGATCGCCCCCAACACGCCCTCCGAGGCCAGGTGGAGGACGTAGGGCATCGTGGCGTTGGTGAGCGCGTAGGTCGAGGTGATGGGGACGGCGCCGGGCATGTTCGTCACGCAGTAGTGCGTGATGCCGTCAACCTCGTACACCGGGTCGGAGTGGGTCGTGGGCCTGGAGGTCTCAAAGCAACCCCCCTGGTCGATCGAGACGTCGACCAGCACCGCCTGGCGCTTCATCAGCCCCAGCTGAGCGCGGCTGATGACCCGCGGCGCACGCGCGCCGTGGACGAGCACCGCGCCGATCACCAAGTCGACGTCGGGCAGCCGCTCCTCAATCGACAGCGTGGTTGCGAAGCACGTGTCGGCCCGGCCGCCGAGCGCGATGTCGAGCTCCCGCAGGCGGTCGATGTTGCGGTCGTAGACGAAGACCGTGGCCTCCATCCCCAGCGCGATGAAGGCGGCGTTCAGGCCCACCACGCCGCCGCCGATGATCATCACGTTGGCCGCCGCCACGCCCGGGACGCCGCCGAGCAGGATGCCCCGGCCGCCGAGCGGCTTCTCGAGCATGAATGCCCCGGCCTGCGTGGCGATCTTGCCCGCCACCTCGGACATCGGCGCCAGCAGCGGGAGGCGACCGCGCTCGTCCTCGACGGTCTCATAGCCCAGGCAGGTGGCACCCGAGTCCATCAGGGCACGCGTCAGCCCCGGGTCGGCCGCCAGGTGCAGGTAGGTGAAGAGCGTGTGCCTGGGCTCTAGCAGCTCAACCTCCGCCGGCTGCGGTTCCTTGACCTTGACGATCAGCTCGGCACCGCCGAACAGCTCCTGGGCGTCGGCGACGATCGTCGCCCCCTGCGCGGCGTAGGCCTCATCGCTGATCGCCGAGCCCGAGCCGGCGCCGCTCTGAACGAGCACCCGGTGTCCCGCGTCCGCCAGCTCTCGCACGCCCGCCGGGGTCAGCGCGACGCGGTACTCGTCGCGCTTGACCTCGCTCGGAACTCCGACGATCACTGGTCGTTGCCTCCGCGCGCGGCCACTAGACCGCCTCGGGCTCAAGCGGCGCTTCGCCGAGCGGCGGCGACGGCTCATACCCCACGGTCGCCGGGGCGGGGCCGATCAGCTCGCGCCCCCGCAGCGCCAGCCAGAACTCGATCCGGTCGCGGGCGCTCTGGAGGCTTCGCCCGGTCAGGGACTCGATCCGGCGGATGCGGTAGCGCAGCGTGTGCCGGTGGCAGTAAAGCCGCCTGGCGGCGCGCTCCCACTGGCCGTTCTCCTCGATGAACGCCTCCAGCGAGCGCATCAGCTCGCCGCCGTAGCGGCCCTCGCTCGACTCGACCGGCCCCAGGATCGAGTCGCAGAACAGCCGCAGCGCCTCCTCGTCTTGCAGCGAGAGCAGCAGCTGGAAGGAGCCCAGCTGCTTGTAGGTGGCGATCGTGTCCCCGCCGTGCGCCAGATCTTCGCGCCAGCCACGGCCCTCGAATCCCAGCGACACGGCCTCCAGCGCGCAGCGGGCTTCATGAAAGCTCCGCCGCGCTCGGCCGCTCGGCACGGCACGACCGGCGGCCACGCGGACCGGCGCTTCTGCCAGCTCCGAGAGGCGCTGCGCCACGCGCCGCGCGAGCGCGAACAGCTCGTCCTCGGGCATTCCGGGAACGAGGCCACAGGTGACGCCGCCCGTGGAGGCGACCAGGGCGGACACGGCCTCGTCCCGGAGCGCCTCGGTGAGCCCTTCGTCAAGCGGAGCGGCAGGGGCTCCACGGCCGGTCTGGGGCGCGGAGACGACGATCGTCGCCACCTGGTCGCGCACGCCGAAAGGTTCGAGCCGCCGCGCCAGGTCCTCCCCCTGGAGCTCGCCGCTGACCAGACGGCGCAGCACGTCGCCGGCCAGGCGGCGCTCGGTCTCTCCGGCCACGCGGCCGCGCAGCAGCTCGAGCGCGACGATCGTCACCGCCTGGTGCAGCGTCAGCCGGTCGAAGTCGGTCAGCGAGCCGGCGTCCTTGAGTGCCACGAGCCAGGCCTCCGGGGGCCGGCCCGCTGCGCCCGCCCGGGGAGCGCCGTCGGCTGTGACGGGCAGCGCCAGGCCGTTGCCGTCATCGGTCCCGGCGGCCGGGACGAACGCGCGCCCGTCACGACGGGCGGCGTGCTCGCCGACCTCGCGCCGGAGCGCCGTGACCGTCTCCTCCTCCAGCCCGCGGCGGAAGGCGCGCTGCACGCGCAGCTCGCCACGCGCGTCGAACACCAGCACGGAGCCCCCCACCAGCGACGCCAGCGCGCTGCCCAGGGCCTCGAGCCCTCGTTCTGAGAGGACGATCCGCTCGAGCCGCTCGTGGGCGGCGATCGCCCGCCGCAGCACGCCGTATTGCTCGTTGACGAGCTCGGTGAAGGCCGCTTCGGTGATCGCGATGAACGGCATCTCGTAGGGAACCTCAAAGATCGGAAAACCGCGCTCGTCGCCGACCTCGAGCATCGTCGCCGGAATGCGGTCGTACCGGAATCCGGTAGCGACGCCCAGGCCGGCCAGCTGGTGGTCTGCCAGCCGCGTTACGAACTCCCGCTGCCGCTCTGCGCTGTCAAGCTGGATGCCGGTGGTGAGCAGCAGCTCCCCGCCGGAGAGCCATTGCGTGGGATCGAGCAGCTCGGAGATGTGGACCCAGCGGACGGGCAGGTCAAGCCCGCTTTCGCCCGCCAGCACCGGCAGCTCGAGCCCGCCGATGAGGTCTCTGACGGTCAGCACCGGCTAGCCGGCCTCCACGGCCATGCGCTCCGCTGCCTCCGTCAACAATGGACGCAGGATCGACTCGATCTCCTGGAACTGCTCGGGCCCGGCGATCAGCGGCGGCGAGAGCTGCACGACGGGGTCCCCGCGGTCGTCGGCGCGGCAGATAAGGCCCCGGCGGTACAGCTCACCGGACAAAAAGCCGCGCAGCAGGGTCTCTGACTCCTCGTCCGAGAAGGACTCCTTGGTCTCCTGGTCCTTGACCAGCTCGATCGCCTGGAAGTAGCCGGCGCCGCGCACGTCGCCGACGATCGGGATGTCGCGCAGCGACTCGAGCGTCAGGCGGAACTCGGGCTCGTGCCGGCGCACGTGGTCGAGAATGCCCTCGCGCTCCAGGGCGTCGAGGTTGGCCATCGCCACCGCGGCGCACACCGGGTGCCCGGCGAAGGTGAAGCCGTGCAGGAAGCTCGTGGTGCCCTGCAGAAACGGCGCCGCCACGCGGTCCGAGGCGATCATGGCGCCCATCGGCGCGTAGGCGCTCGTCAGCGCCTTGGCCGTAGTCATGATGTCCGGCTGGTAGCCGTAGCGCTCACACCCGAACCACTCTCCGAGCCGTCCCCAGGCGCAGATCACCTCGTCGGAGATCAGCAGCACGTCGTAGGCGTTGCAGATCTCGCGCACGAGCTGGAAATAGCCCTCGGGCGGCGTGAAGCAGCCGCCGGCGTTCTGCACCGGCTCGAGGATCACCGCGGCCACGGTGTCCGGCCCCTCGAACTCGATTCGCTCTGCGATCGCCTCCGCGAACCAGTCCTCGCTCAGTCCCTCGCGCAGGCGGTAGACGTTGGTGGCCGGCACGTGGCAGTCACCGGGCGTGAGCGGCTCGAACGGCTCGCGCAGGGCAGTGATGCCGGTGGCCGACAGCGCGCCGAGCGAGGTGCCGTGGTAGGCGATCTCGCGCGAGATCAGCTTCGTCTTGTTCGGCTTGCCTGTGACCTTGAAGTACTGGCGGGCGAGCTTCAGCGCGGACTCCACCGCCTCCGAGCCGCCGCTGGTGAAGAACACGCGGTTTAGGTCGCCGGGGGCGAGCGAAGCGATCCTCGCCGCCAGCTCGATGGCCCGCGGGTGGGCGTAGGACCAGTTGGTGAAGAAGCCAAGCTCGGCGGCCTGTTCGGCGCCGGCCTGGGCGATGTCCGCGCGGCCGTGGCCGATGTTCACGCAGAACAGCGCCGAGAGCCCGTCTAGGTAGCGCTTGCCGTGCTCGTCGTAGACGTAGCAGCCCTCGCCCCGGACGATCACCGGCACCTCCTGCCCGGCGTAGGCAGACATTCTGGTGAAGTGCATCCACAGGTGGCGCTTGGCCAGCTCCTGCAGGCTTCCTTGGACGCTGGGGGCTTGGGTCTCGGTGCTCGCCATCGGGTTTCCCTCGGGCAGCTTGGACGTTTCGTACAACCCTACACGCGGCATGTGAGCGTTCACGAATTTGCCGCTTTGTACAAAGTTACTCTTGCGGTCAACGCCTCCGTCTACTTGCGGTCAACGTCTCCGTTTACTCAAGGTCAACAGCTTCGTCTACCTGCGGTCAACGCCGGCGACTACTTGGTTTGCGGCCCAACCGCGCGGATAGAGTCACGCCGAGATGGAGCTCAACTACCACCGCGCCGGCACCGGCGAGCCGCTCGTCCTGATCCACGGGCTCGGCAGTCGCTGGCAGATCTGGGAGCCCGTGATCGGCGCTCTTGCCGCGGAACGCGACGTCATCGCCCTCGATCTCCCCGGCTTCGGCGCCTCGCCCATGCCCCCGGCCGGGACACCAGCCGGCATCGGATCGCTCACCGAGCTGGTAAGCACAGTTCATCGACGAGCTCGGCCTCGAGCGCCCGCACGTGGCGGGCAACTCGCTCGGCGGCTGGCTGTCGCTGGAGCTGGCCAAGCGGGGCAACGTCCGCTCGGCGACCGGCCTCTCCCCCGCTGGCTTCTTCAACCGCCGCGAGTCGGCCTATGCCCGCGCCACGCTGAAGGTCACGCTCCGCGTGGCCCGGGCGCTCGCGCCATCCGCCGATCGTGCCCTGCGCTCCGGCACAGCCCGTGCGCTGGCGTTCGGGCAGATGGCGGCGAAGCCGCGGCGGATTCCTCCCCACGACGCAGCCGAGAGCGCCCGGGCGCTGGCCAACGCTCCCTGGTTCGACGAGACCTTGGAGGCGCTCAGCTACCCCGAGCGCTTCGTCGGCGGCGAGCACATCTCCGTGCCCGTGACGATCGCCTGGGGCGAGCGCGACCGCCTTCTCATACCCCGCCAGGCCCATCGCGCGCAGCGCGCCATCCCCACGGCCGACCTCGTGATGCTGACGGGCTGCGGCCACGTGCCGATGTACGACGACCCGGAGCAGGTGGTGACCGTGCTGCTGGCTGGCAGCACCGTCAACTGAGTGCGGGCTCGCGCCCGCCCGCTACGGAAGCAGCTCGAAAGCACGCGCGTGGCGTGGGGTCACCGCACCAAAATGACGGCGGTCCAGCGTGATGACGACCGTCGCCGCGATGCGCTCAGCGAGCGCGATCACCGACGCGTCGGTTCCGCCTAGAGGGAAGTCCGCGTACTGCTCGACGAGTTCGGCCATCCGGTCGAAGTCCTCAGGCATCGGGCCCTCGACATCGAACGATCCGAGACCTCGTAGGAACCTGACCTCGGCAGCAGCCCCTAAGCGCTGGCCGACGAAGTAAGTCGCCTCAGCGACTACCAAAGCCGGGATGATGAGTTGGACGTCTCCCCGGGACAGAACAGCTACACAAGCCTCATGGTCGTCGTCGTCGCCATCCGCGGCCGCATAGAGCGGCCCGGCGTCAACGACGGCCCGCACGACCCTCCCACTCAGCTACGAGCAGCTCTTCCATGTCCCTAGCCGTGGTGTGGTGGCCACTGCGGCCGACTGCCGCAAACGGGACGTCGCGGCGATCCCCGGCGCTGCCAAAACCCAGGTACTCGGACAGCGCATCGCGAACGACCGCCGAGTGGGGCAGGGAACGACGGCGCGATTCCCGCTCGAGGGCGTCAGCGAGTTCCTCCGTAAGCGAGATGGTGGTGCGCCTCATACCTTCATACTAGCATCGCGCCACGGACCGCCTACGCCCCCCGCGCCACGGGCCGCCCACCCCCCGCCCCACGGGCCGCCTACGCCCCCCGCGCCACGGGCCGCCCCGGATCGATGACCCACTCGCTCCACGAGCCGACGTAGAGGGCCGCCGGAAGCCCGGCCAGCTCCAGCGCCAGCACCTCCTGCGCGGCCGCAACGCCCGAGCCGCAGTAGGCGCCGACCGCTACGCCCTCCTCCGCTCCCAGCGCCGCGAACTCCCGGCGCAGCCTCGCGCGCGCGTGAAACAGGCCGTCCGGTCCTAGATTCTCAACGCTCGGCCGGTTGCGTGCCCCCGGGATGTGACCCGCGACCGGATCGACGGGCTCCACCTCGCCCCGAAAGCGCTCGGGCGCGCGGGCGTCGAGCAGCACGCCGGCCTCGGCCAGCTCGGCCGCCCCGCGCGCGTCCAATAACGCCATCCCGCCGGGACGCGCGGTGAAGTCCCCCTTTCCCCGGCTCCCAGTCCCCCGCGCCCTCGCCCGACTCGAGCGGGCCGCCGGCCGCGACCCACGCCTCTAGCCCGCCGTCGAGCACCGCGACCTCCGGGTGACCGAAGTAGCGCAGCAGCCACCAGGCCCGGGCCGCCGCTTGGGAGCCGCCCTCGTCGTAGACCACCACCGCACGGCCGTCCGACACGCCCGCGGCGCGCATCGCCTGCTCAAAGACCGCCGCCTCCGGTAGCGGGTGCCGCCCTCGCTTCCCCGGAGGTCCGGACAGCTCCGCGTCCAGATCGACGAACGCCGCGCCGGGGATATGGCCAGCCAGGAACTCTTCTCGCTGCGGGGGCCTGCCGAGCTCCCAGCGGACGTCGAGGATCGTGGGCTTCGCCTGGCCGTCCTCGGCGCCAAGCAGCTCCGCGAGAGCCGCCGCGTCGATCAGCGGGTGAACAGCACTGTGTCCGCGTGCTGAGTCCATCACGAAGATCCGGCTAAGCGCGCTTCGTGGTGTGCGGTCCGTCGCAGCCGTTTGTCGAAGCTGAGGAGCTGGGCCCCGGTGGAGAGTGCAGTGGCAAGCGACAGGGCGTCGCCTAGGCGCAGCGACCCGTGGCGAGCGCGCAACTGTGCCGCGCGTCTCGCGAGCGGTCGGTCGGTGTCGATCACCGTGACCTTGGCGGCGGCCAGGAACTCGTCGACCTTGGCGTCTGCGCCCTGCTCAAGCGGGCGGACCATCACCTCGGCGTAGACGCTCGCGCCGAGAAGCAGACGCTCGCCGCCGCTCATCCTTGCGCGCAACTCGTCTACCGCTCGCTCGTGCTGGTCGTCGCCAGGGTCCAGGAACGCGATCAGCACGTCTGCGTCGAGCGCTATTGACGCCACTCGTCCCGCAATCGATCGAGATAGCCGGGCGGGTAGGTCCCCGCGGGGAGGCAGCCGGCGTAACGCTCGATTAGATCGTCGGCGCGCTCGAGCTCGATCCGCCCGGGTGCCAGCGCTCGGATCACCACCTCGTCTCCGGCGTCGAGACCAGCTTCTCGAGAACCCGCGCCGGGATCGTCACTTGCCGTTTGCTGGAGACTCTGCTCATCGCTTTACCATAAGTCTAGAGAGTAAAGCGCGCGATTGGCTTAGGCGGCGAGGAGCCAGTCTGCGGCGGCGCTGAGCGCGGCGTCGCTGGTCGTCACGCCGAAGTGGTCGAGTCCCGGGTAGATCTGGATGCGGAGGCTGGCGGGAGTTGCCGCTCGCGTCTGAAGCAACGTGTCGACGAACGCCTGGGCGTTCTCCCGGGGAATGTGGTGGTCGGCCTCGCCAAGCTCGAATGTGATCGCCGCACCGTCTCGGTACCGCTCGAGGTGGCGCATCGGGTCCAGCTGATCGGCGAACCACTGCGAGTAGGGGTCCGCCGCGCCTTGGTCTAGGACCTCGGAGGCGTCGCGCAGCTCGCGCATGCCCGGTCGCGACCAGTCGGGAGTAGAGCCGACCGTCGCAACACGCACGACCCGAGGGTCGATGCCGGCAAGCGCGACGGCGACATCGCCGCCCATCGAGACACCGCCGACACGGGCTTCCCCGGCCCCAGCTGTCCGCTCCTGCGCCCAGGTCACGGCCCTCATGGCCTCGAGGGTCGTCTGACCCAGAATCGGCCACATCCGCCGACGGAAGCCGCCCAGCACCCGGGCAGCGAACTCCCACGGATCGCCTGAGCCACGCCGCCCGTGGCCGACGGCGTCAAAGCTGACAGCGGGATGCCCGGCCGCCGCAAAGCGTTCGAGCATCGGCAGCGTCTGTACAGCCGAGCCACCCAAATGCGATAGCCACAACACGACCGGACCGGCGGTCTCGAGGGGCTCGACGAGCACCATCGGGATCCCGTCCACGACCTCGTCGACCTTGACCATCAGCGATGCCTACTCGAACGCCCCGTGACGGCCCTCCCCCGCCTGGAACCGCTCGAGCCCCGAAGCGACGTCCGCCAGCGAACGCAGGCCGTGCCGGAACTCGTTCGCCAGCGCGTCATCTTCGCTGAGCCCAACCGACTCCAGCAACGAGAGCCGGTCCTCGCGCATGCAGGTCTGGGGGAAGCGCGCCAGCTCCGCCGCCAGCTCTTGGGCCGCCTCAAGAGCAGACCCCGCCGCCACCACCCGGTTGGCGAGCCCCATCTGAAGCGCCTCCTCGGCCCCCACCGGCCGCCCGGTGAGGATCATGTCCATCGCCCGCGAGACCCCGATCAGCCGCGGCAGGCGCACCGTGCCGCCGTCGATCAGCGGCACCCCCCAGCGCCGGCAGAAGACGCCGAACACCGCCGTCTCGTCGGCCACGCGCAGGTCGCACCACAGCGCGAGCTCGAGCCCGCCGGCCACCGCGTGCCCGGCCACGGCCGCGATCACCGGCTTCGACAGCCGCATGCGCGTCGGCCCCATCGGCCCGTCCCCATCCTCGTCCACGCGATTCCCGTCCGCCGTCCCCACGGCATGCAGGTCGGCCCCCGCGCAGAACACGCCGCCATCCCCGTGCAGCACCGCCACACGCGCCTCATCGTCCGCATCGAACGCCCGGAACGCATCCGCCAGCGCCTGAGCGGTGACGCCGTCCACCGCGTTGCGCCTCTCGGGCCGCCAGAGCAGCACCGTCATCACTTCCCCCCGCCGCTCGACCCTCACCGCGTCGCTCACCGCGCCACCACCGTCTCGCCGGCACCGACCGCGCGACGCACGAACGCCCGCAGCGCGCCCAGGACATCCCCCACCCGCGGCTCCGGCCCAACCGGCGCCAGCGGCCCGACCAACGCCTCGCCGCAGCCCCCGACGAGCGCCGCGGCCGTCAGCTCCACGTCCTGCTCGGGCAGCTCGCCGCCCTCGATCGCCGCCTGCAGCACCTCCGCCACCAGCGCCGCGTAGCGCCGGCGGTAGGCCAGCCGCTCGGCGTCGACCAGCGGATCGACGGGCTCTGCCAAGAGCGCCCACGCCAGCCGCCGGCGGCGCAGCGCGCGTTCGGCGAACGTGGCGAACACCGTCTCCAACCGCTCCACATGCGGCGCATCGGCGGCCATCATGACCGCCGCCGCGCGCATCGCCCGCACCTCGCGCTCGCACACCGAGCGGAACACCTCCACGAATAGCTCCTGTTTTGAGCCGAAGTGCCTGTAGAGCGTGCCCGCGGCCAATCCGGCCCGGGAAGCGATCGCCACCACCGAGGCCGCGCCGTAGCCCCCCTCCTCGATCAGCTCCTGGGCCGCCTCCAGCAACCGCTCGCGCGTCCCGTTCATCGCCCGTAGTCCCCGAACGGCTCATCGCGCTGGCGCACCGCCTCGCGGAAGCCCTCGCGCATCGCGAGGCCCTGGAAGGCATAGCCCTCGCGCGTGTGCCTGGCGATGCCATCGAACACCGTGCCCATCAGCTGTGTGGCGTGAAGCCCCTGCGCATAGAGCGACTGGTTGACGAGCAGCTTCATCATCTGAAGCTGGTTTAGCGGCAGCCGCGCGATCCGCCCCACCAGCTCCTCGACGACCGCGTCCAGCTCCTCGGCCGGCGCCGCCTCGAGCGCCAGCCCCCATTCGGCGGCCTGCGCACCGGTCAGCGAGTCGCCCGTGAACAGCAGCCGCTTGGCCCGCTGCGGCCCGAGGCGGTAGGCCCACATCGAGGTGGTCGGCGAGCCCCAGACGCGCGCCGGCGGGTAGCCGATCTTGGCGTCCTCGGCGATCAGCAGCAGGTCCGAGCACAGCGCCAAATCCGTCCCGCCCGCCACGCAGAACCCGTGAACCTTGCACACCACCGGCTTGCTGCAGTGAAACAGCGCCATGAACGCGCGGACGTTGCGGCTCATCATCGCGTAGTCGACCATCGGGTCCCATGCCTGGCTCGGGTCGTGGTTTTTCATGATCGTCATTGGGTCGAGCGGGGACCCGGCCATAGCCCCCCGTTCCGTCGCTCCGCGGTTTTCAGCCGACTCCACCAGGTCATAGCCACCGCAGAACCCCTTGCCGTTGCCCGCCAGCAGCAGCACGCGTACGTCCGGATCGAGATCGGCGCGCTCGACGGCCTGCTCCAGCGCCTCGAGCAGCGGCCTCGTTAGGCCGTTGCCACGCTCCGGGCGGTTGAGCGTCACCCGCCCCACCGGCCCGCTCACCTCGTAGAGGACCGCTTCGCTCATCTCGACGGCTGGCCTGTCGCTAGGCCGGGAGCGCCCGCTCGATGATCGCCTGGTCCTCCACGCCGCTCGGCAGCGTCCCGTAGACGCGACCGCCCTCTCCGTTCAGCCGCGCGGCGCAGAAGGCGTCGGCCACCGCGGCCGGCGCGTGGCGCACGAGCAGCGAGGCCTGGAGCGCGACGGCCAGGTTCTCCACCAACCGCCGGGCCCCGAACTGGGGGTCGCCGGAGCCGAACAGCGCCTCGGTCTGCTGGCGGAGCCGCTCGAGGTGGGAGTCGAGGCGGCGGTCGCCGCCCGCCGCCAGCTCGCACTCCTCGACGAACGCTGCCAGTCCCTCCGGCGCGCGGACCATGGCCCGCAGCACGTCCAGCGCCGCCACGTTGCCCGACCCCTCCCAGATCGAGCCGAGCGGCGCATCTCGGTAGAGCAGCGGCATCCCCGAGTCCTCGACGAAGCCGTTGCCCCCCAGGCACTCGAGCGCCTCCGCCGCGTGCGCCGGTGCTCGCTTGCAGGCCCAGTACTTCATGACCGCCGTGCCGAAGCGCCGGAAGGCGCCCTCCTCCTCCAGGTCGTAGCTGCGGGCGATCCGCATCGCCGCCACGGTCGTGGCCTCTGACTCGATCGCCAAGTCGGCGAGCACGTTTCGCATCGCCGGCTGCTCGATCAGCCTGGCCCCAAACGCCGAGCGGTGCCGGGCGTGGTGGATGGCCTCCACGGTGCCGCGGCGGATGCCGGTCGTCGCCCCCAGCAGGCAGTCGAGGCGCGTGTGGTTGACCATCTTGATGATCGCCGGTACGCCGCGGCCCTCCTCGCCCACCAAGCGTCCGTGCGCGCCGTGGAACTCCACCTCGCTCGATGGCAGCGAGCGCGTGCCGAGCTTGTCCTTGAGGCGCTGGAACTCCATCCCTGCCCCCCGCTCGACCAGGAAGCACGACAGGCCGCCGGGCGCCTGCGCCAGCACCAGGAACACGTCGCACGGCGGGTAGGAGCAGAACCATTTGTGGCCGTGAAGCTCGTAGAGGTCGCCGGCCGCGGGCTCGCCATGCCCCCCATCGACCGGCTCGGCGCGCGTGATGTTGGCCCGCACGTCGGAGCCTCCCTGGCGCTCGGTCATGGCCATGCCCGCCAGCGCCCCGCGCTCGTAGTCGGGCAGCGTAAGCCGTGGCTCCCACTCAGCGGCGAGCCCCGGGGCCCCGCCGCGCAGCGCCGGGATCGCCGCGTAGGTCATCGAAACCGGGCACATGACGCCGTCGTTGGCGTTGCCCCACAGCGCGAACAGCGCCGCGCGGACCACGTGTCCGCCCGGCTGCGGCGAGCGCCACGGCAGGCCGTGCAACTCGCGCTCGATCGCCCCGCGCAGCAGCCAGTGCCAGGAGGGGTCGAGCTCCACCTCATCTATGCGCTGGCCGAAGCGGTCGTGGGTGCGCAGCACGGGCAGGTTGCGCTCGGCGCGGCGCGAGTGCTCGAGCGCCTCGAGGCTGCCCGCCACCGCGCCGGCGTCACGTGCCCGGTCGATTCCCCAATCGCCGCCCTCGCGCTGAAGCGCCTGCTGCAGCGGCAGGTCGATCTCGAACAGGTTGACCGGCTGTAGCGGCGGCGGCTGGTTGAGAACCGTGCGGGCCGGGTCAAGGACGTCGGTCGTGGCCATGCGGACTCCTTCGTGAATTCTGATTCACGGAGAGCCTAGTGAATCTAGATTCACAACGCAAGGGCAAGACGTACTGCCGGGTCCTGGCCGACGCCCGTCCCATGGTCCGGTATATCGGATCCGATATTTTTCTGTGCATGGATCCCGGCGCGCTCATCCGCGACCGTCGCCGCGCGAACGGCCTTACGCAAAAACAGCTAGCGGTGCGCGCCGGCTCCACACAGGCGGCGATAAGCCGGCTGGAGCGCGGTGAGCTGTCGCCGACGTTCGAGACGGTTGAGCGCCTGCTGGGAGTTATGGGCGAGGAATGCGACCTCGAGGTTCGCCGGATCCACGGTGAGTACGACCTCGCTCGGTTGGCGTCCCTCCGACGGCGTTCTCCGAGCGAGCGGCTGGCCCTGGCCATCAGTTGGAACCACTTGGTCGGCCGCTTAGCGCAAGCAGGTGCCCGGGAGCGGGCCGAGACTTACGGCGGCCCGGGGGCTCCAGCGCGCGGGAACAGCCCATGACCCGTCGAGAGATACCGCTCGAGGCCGACGCCATCCTGCGGGTCTTGAACGAACACCAGGTTGATTTCGTCCTGATCGGCGGGCTCGCCGTCCAGACCCACGGCCATCCGCGAACCACCCAGGACATCGACCTCGTACCCGAACCGGGAGCCGAAAACCTGACCCGACTACGTGCTGCGCTGGCAGCGATGGGCGCCCGACCGGTCGGCGCACAGGTTCCATCCCCGGTGCGGATACCGCCAAGCGGGGTGCTCGAGCTCGACACCGACGCCGGCGGGATCGACGTGCACCTCGATCCACCAGGGGCGGCGCCGTATCCGGAGCTCCGCGCCCGTGCGCTGAACGTCCAGCTCGACGTCCCGGTCCTCGTCGCCGGGCGAGATGATCTGATCGCGATGAAGCGTGCAGCCGGGCGCCCGATCGACCGCAGCGACGTGCTCGCGTTGACCGAGCCGGCCTCCGCTTGACCCAGCTCGCGCTCGGCAGCCAGCCTCCTGGGGTTTCCGGCGCACCTCGGCAGTGGCGTACGCTGATTGCATGAGCGTACGCGAGGAATTCTCGGCTCCGGTCCATCGTGGACCGTCCCTGCCCGTGCGGCTCGCCATCTCCTGGCTGACGAACGCGATCGTGCTGGGGATCGTCGCCGCCCTGCTCCACGGCGTGCACACCAAGAACGCGGGCTCGCTGCTGGCAGCGGCCGCCGTCTTCGGAGTCCTCAACACGCTGCTGAAGCCGTTTCTGCGGCTGGTGACGCTGCCGCTGGCGATCCTCACCCTGGGGGTCGCCTGGTTCTTCGTCTCGCTGCTGATGCTGGTGATCACCAAGGACATCGTCAGCGGCTTTCAGATCCACGGCTTCTGGACCTTCGTCGCGGCGACGCTGATCATTTGGGTGGTCAACATGGTGCTCGACATCACGCCCGGCCCCTGGCAGCTGACCGGCAGGCGGCGCCGGCTCAGGCAGCCACAGGACGCCTGAATCGGCTCGGATAATCGGTCCGTGGCCTACGACGAGGAGCTCGCCAACCGCATCCGCGAGGTGCTGGCCGACGAGGACGGCGTCACCGAGCAGCGCATGTTCGGCGGGCTGGCGTTCATGATCGGCGGCCACATGGCCGTCGCAGCCAGCGGCCAGGGTGGGCTGCTGCTGCGCTGCGACCCCGCCGAGACCGACGCCCTCGTGGAGAAGCCCCACGCCGCGCGCTTTGAGATGCGCGGCCGGGCGATGGACGGCTGGCTACGCATCGCCCCCGACGGCGCACGCACCAAGCGCGACCTTCGGCGCTGGGTCCCGCGCGGAGTGGCCTACGCCAGGTCGCTGCCGCCAAAGCGGTAGGCATCCCGCCCAAGCTCCCTGGCCGAAAGTTTGGCCGACAGTTCACCAGCTTTTTGTTGCGAGGCCTTCGCTGACCGGTTAGGATCCCGCCGTTCAAAAGCAACCCTCGCCGGGCTGGGGGGCGGAATGGAGGGGCGAGGTGCCGCGATCGGGGGCGGGCCGAGTGCCTCCTATGAGGCCATGGGAGTCACTTCGCGTTGCGCTACTTGATCACAGGGGGGCCGGGTTCATCGGATCGCACCTCGCCGACGCCCTGGTGGCGCGTAAGCGACGAGGTCGTGATCCTCGACGACCTCTCCACCGGGCGCAGAGCGAACGTCGAGCACCTGGCGGCAAGCGGCGCCGCAGAGCTTCACCAGGGTTCCGTCATCGAGGAGGAGCTGGTCGATCGAGCTCGTCGCTGACTGCGATTGCTGCCTGCATCTGGCATCAGCCGTCGGCGTCAAGCTCGTCGTCTCCCAACCGCTCGAAACTCTGCGCCGCACGGTGATGGGCACAGACGTCGTCATGAGCGCCGCGGCCCGCCATGGCCGCCGGCTGTTGTTCACCTCCACCTCCGAGGTCTACGGCAAGAACTCCGACGACGCCCTCGACGAGGAAGCGGACCGGATCCTCGGCTCGCCGTTCCGCAGCCGCTGGTCCTACGCGATCGCCAAGTCATATGGCGAGGCACTCGTTCACGGCTACCACCTCGAGCACGGCGCCGACGCCACTGTCGTTCGCCTGTTCAACACCATCGGTCCCCGGCAGCGCGGCGCGTATGGGATGGTGGTGCCGCGGCTGGTTCGCCAGGCGATCGCCGGCGTTGACGTGACCGTCTATGGCGACGGTACGCAGTCGCGCTGTTTCCTGCATGTCTACGACGCCGTCAACGCGATTCTCGACGTAGCTGACCATCCCCAGGCCACGGGCAAGGCTTTCAACATCGGCAACTCCCGGCCGATCACGATCCTCGGCCTCGCCGAGCGGATCATCGAGCGCACCGAGTCGAGCTCTGAGATCCGCTTCGTCCCCTACGACGAGGCATACGACGAGGGATTCGAGGAGCTGGGACGGCGGCGCCCAGACACAACCGCGCTCCACCAGCTCACGAACTGGCGCCCGCAGCACACGCTCGACGACGCGCTGGACGACGTGATCGCGTTCCAGCGGGCGGAGCTGGCGGCCGAGGCGACCAGCGCAGAGGCGGTGGAGGCCGGGTGAGCGCCGCGCGCGTGCTCGTCACCGGCGGCGCGGGCTTCATCGGCTCGAACCTGGCGTTCGCGCTGCTCGAGCACGGATATCGCGTCCGCATGCTTGACAACTTCGCCACCGGCCGACGCTCGAACGTCCATGCCCTGGGCGACGAGGTCGAGCTGATCGAGGGCGACATCCAGAGCTACGAGCGGGCCAGCAAGGCGGTCGCTGGCTGTGAGGTCGTCTTCCACCAGGCCGCGCTGCCATCGGTCCCGCGCTCGGTGCAGGATCCGCTGACCAGCAACGCCACCAATGTGATCGGCACGCTCAACGTCCTGCTGGCTGCCCGCGACCATGGGGTGAGCCGCGTGGTATGCGCGTCCTCCTCCTCGGTCTACGGCGCCGGCGGGCGGCACCGCGCCCAAGCGCGAGGACCAGCCCGCGGTCCCGATCTCGCCCTATGCCACCGCCAAGCTCGCCGGCGAGGGCTACGCCCGGAGCTTTCACGGCGTCTACGGGCTTGAGACCGTCGCGCTCCGCTACTTCAACGTGTTCGGCCCCCGCCAGGATCCGACCTCCCAGTACGCGGCGGTGATCCCGAACTTCATCACGGCCCTGAGCGTTGGCCAGCCGCCTGTCATCTTCGGCGACGGAGAGCAGTCGCGCGACTTCACCTACGTCTCAAACGTCGTCGACGCGAACCTGCTGGCCATGAACGCGCCAGGCGTCGCAGGCAAGGTCTACAACGTCGCCTGCGGAGAGCGCGTGACGCTCAATCGTTTGGTCGCGGAGTTGCGCGACCTGCTGCGTGCCGATGTCGAGCCCGTCTATGCGGCGCCGCGTGCCGGGGACATCAGGCATTCGCTCGCCGACCTCTCGACAGGCGCGCGCGCGAGTTGGGCTACGAGCCCGCGGTCAAGCTACGTCGAGGGCTCGAGCTGACGATCGACTACTTGCGCACCGAGGAACTCGTCGGTAGCTCGTGAGCGCGTTCGCCACAACGGCCGGAAGCTTCGCCGTCGCCGGCGTGGTGTCTGCGGCCGCTACTCCCGTGGCGATCCGCGTCGCCCAGCGTCTCGACTTCATGGACAGGCCACGCGACTATCGGCAGCACGCGGCGGCGACGCCGTTTCTCGGCGGGGCAGCGGTGCTGGCGGCTTTCCTCGTCGCTGCTTTGATCGTCGCCGGGGCTGGCGGGAAGCTGCTCGTCGTGCTGGGCTGCGGGTCGGCATGTGGGCGCTCGGGACGCTCGACGACCGTTCGCCGTAGCACCGAAGTGGCGACTCCTGGCGGAAGCCGGCGCCGCAGGCGCGCTCTTCGCCGCCGGGCTCGGCTGGGGCACCGCAGCGCCGGGAGTGCTCAACCTGGCTCTGACGATCGTCTGGGTCGCGGGCGTCGTCAACGCGTTCAATCTGATGGACAACCTCGACGGCGCCTGCGGCACGGTGACCGCGGTCGCCGCGGCCGGAACGGGCGCGCTGGCCGCGATCAAGGGCCAGACGGCGCTCGCGGCGCTCGCCTTCGCGCTCGCGGGTGCCAGCGCCGGCTTCTTGCCGTGGAACCTCGCCAGCCGGGCGAAGATCTTCCTCGGCGACGGCGGCAGCATGCTTGCCGGCTTCGTGGTCGCGGCGCTCGCGATGGCAGTGGCCCGCAGCGACTCAGCCGGAAGCGCCGGTGTGCTCGTGGGCGCGCTGCTCGCCGGACTCCCGATCTTCGACGCCACGCTCGTCAGCTTCTCCCGCACCCGCCGCGGCGTCACGATCGTCACCGGCGGACGCGACCACCTCACCCACCGCCTTCTGCTGGCGCTGCGACAGCCCGCGCTGGGTGGCCGTTGCGCTTGGCTCTGCTCCAGGCGAGCCTCTGCGCTGCTTGCCATCCTGGGTTACGAGCTCGGCACCGTGGCCGTCGCGCTTCTGGCGCTTGGCGTGTTCCTGATCGGGGTCGTCGCGATCCTGGTGCTCGACTCGCCGCGCTGGCGGCCGGCCGGGATCGCGGTCGCGAGCGACCTGCCGGCACCGAGACGCGCCCGCGCCGAGCCGGTTAGCGTCGAAGCTAGATTGACCACGGGCGCACCGCCGACTGGCCGGCGAGCCGGTGCGGATCGTGCGGATCATCGCCCGTCTGAACATCGGCGGCCCGGCGATCCAGGCGATCACGCTGACCCAGCGGCTCGACCGATTACGGCTACGAAACCACGCTGGTTCGCGGCGTGGAGGAGCCCGACGAGGGGAACATGGATTACCTCGCCGACGTCGCTGGGGTGCAGCCGGTGCGTGTGCCGTGGATGCGGCGGAACCCGAGCTGGCGCGACCTGCCGGCGCTGATCGCGCTGATCCGGATCCTCCGCCGCGAGCGGCCGGCGATCGTGCACACGCACGCGGCCAAAGGCGGGACGCTCGGACGGGTGGCGGCGCTGCTTGCGTTCCCGCGTCGCCGGCGCCGGCCCGTGCTGATCCACACCTACCACGGCCACTCGCTGACGGGCTACTTCTCGTCCGCGCGACGCGGCCGTCTACCGGACGATCGAGCGGCTGCTGGCCCGCGTTCACCGACCGGCTGATCGCGGTCAGCGACGAGGTCCGAGACGACCTGGTCGCGATGGGCGTGGCGCCCGCGGCGAAGTTCGAGGTCGTGCCGCTGGGCTTCGACCTCTCGCCGTTCACGGTCAACGGCTCAGGCCGCGTCACGGATGCGCGAGCGGCCTGCGAGCCGAGCTGGGGATCCCGCCCGACGCGCCGGTGGTCACGCTGGTCGCGCGGCTGGTGCCGATCAAGCGCGTCGACCGCTTCCTGCGGGTCGGCCGCAGCGCTGCGACGACCTGCCCGAGGTCCGTTTCCTGATCGTCGGCGACGGGGAGCTCCGCGAGCAGCTCGTGGCTCGGCCGAGGCCGTTGCTCTCGGGGACCGGCTCATCTGGGCCGGCTTCCGCCGCGACATGCCGGCCGTCTACTTCGCCATCGACGTCGTCGTCCAGACCTCGGACAACGAGGGCACGCCGGTGAGCCTGATCGAGGCACAGGCGGCGGGCGTGCCAGTCGTCTCGACGCGGGTTGGGGGCACGGCGAGCGTGGTCGTCGATGGTCAGACCGGAGTCCTCGCGGAGCCAGACGACGAGGAGCGATTCGCGATGCGACTGAAGGTCAGCTGCTCTGAGGACTCAGCCAGCCGTGCCCGATGGGCGAGCAGCCGCCAGAACTCGACGCTGTTCGAGCGGTTCACCCTCGACCGGCTGCGTGGACCGGATCGACGGCTCTACGCCGGGCTCGAACTGAGCGCGCTACTCGGCTGACGAGCCCGTCTCACCAGCCCTCTCTCGGAGAAACACCTCAAGCGTGAGCAACAGCCACAGCGCCTGACCGTGGTCGCGCGCGCCGGCTCGCGTGCTCCGCGAGCGAGCCGGTCGACGACCGCCGGCACCAAGTGCTGGCGCACCCGCGACTGGCGGTGAGCCCAGGGTGCCCGCGACGTAGCCCGCGAGATCCTCGCGGAACCACCGGTCCAGCGGCACGCCGAAGCCGCGCTTGCGCCGGCGCAGGATCTCCGCGCGGCAGCAGATCCGCCGCGGCAGCCTTCAGTACGCGTTTACGGTCGAAGCCGCGGAGCTTCAGCTGCGGTGGAAGCCGCGCCGGACATACGAGACGAGATCCGCGTCGAGGAACGGCGAGCGCACCTCGAGCGCCGTGGGCCATGCTCATCCGGTCGGCTTTGACGAGCAGGTCGTCGACCAGGTAGGTCTCGAGATTGAGCTCGAGCAGCCGGTCGAGCGGGTCTCGGCCCGTCCGTCGCGGCCCATCGGCGCTCGAAGTCCTCGAGCGCCCAGTCGTCGAGCCGCCAGGCATCGCCGCTCTACGAGTCGGGCTCGGTGAAGTAGCTCAGCCAGGCCAGATACGCGCCAGGGCAGACCGAGCTCGGCGGCGCGGACGAAGCGCTGAGGCTCCCGACCCGGCCCTCCAGCGCGCGGCGCGGCAGCGCATCGACAGCTGCGCCGCCCATCGCGCGCAGCGGCCGCGGCAGCCGCCGTAGCGCTCGACGGCCAGCGCCGGCGGCGAACCGCTCATAGCCCGCGAACAGCTCATCGCCGCCGTCGCCCGACAGCGCGACCGTGACGTGCGCGCGTGTCATCTCGTTGAGCAGAAACGTCGGGATCGCGCTGGAGTCGCCGAACGGCTGGTCGTGGTGCCAGACGAGCCTCTCGATCAAGTCGACCGCATTGGGTGCGACGACGAATTCGTGGTGCTCGGTGTGGTACCGCTCGGCAACCATCCGGGCGTAGCGGCGCTCGTCGAAGCCATCGCGGTCATCGAACCCGATCGTGAACGTCTTGACAGGCTCGATCGGTCATGCTGCGCCATCAGCGCGACGATCACGCTCGAGTCGAGCCCGCCGCTCAGGAACGCGCCGAGCGGGACGTCTGCAATCAGGCGCTTTCGTACCGCCGTCTCGAGCCGCGGCCGAACCTCGCGCGCGGCTGCCGTCGCATCGAGTTGTTGGTCCGGCTCACCGTCGCGCCGGCGACGGCGCCCAGTAGCGCGTCGATCCGCGGCTCGCCGCCCGGCTCGACCGTGAGCACGTGGCCCGGCGGGAGGCTCAGCACGCCGCGAAAGAACGTCCGCGGCGTTGGCACGTAGCCGAACGACAGGTAGGCCGGCAGCGCGTCCTCGTCGAGCTCGCGGCTCACCGCCGGGTGCGCGAGCACGCGCCTTGATCTCGCTGCCGAAGACGAACGCCGACGTCGAGGCGAAGTAGTACAGCGGCTTCTTGCCGAGCCGGTCGCGACCGAGCGTCAGCCGCTCGCGCGCGGCCGTCCCATATCGCAAACGCGAACATCCCGTCGAGCGCGCTCGCAAGCGCCGGCCGCGTCGTTGCCTTCGGCGAGATGGGCGATGCACCTCGGTGTCGCCCTCGGTGCGCAAGCCGATGGCCCGCGCTTCGAGCTCGTGCGCGCAGCTCGCGGAAGTTGTAGATCTCGCCGTTGAGCACCACTCCGACAGTGCCGTCCTCGTTGGTGATCGGAGGATCGCCGGTCTCGAGGTCGATCACCGCGAGCCGGTTCTGGCCGATGCGGGCGCCCCCGGCCCCGAAGTGACCGACCGCGTCCGGACCGCGGTGATGGAGGAGTCGGAGCTGGTCGTCGAGCGTCCGTGGCCCAGCCGCCCCCGAGATGAGGTATCCGGAGATGCCGCACACGGCCCGTAGTGTGGCGTTCCCGACGTCATCGCTGCGAATCGCGCACGTGATCAGCACCCCAGAGGGCGTGGGAGGGGCGGAGCGTACGGTGGCGCAGCTCGTTCGCTTCGGGGGCGAGCGGGGCTGGACCCAGCTAGTACTCAATCCGTTTGCGCTCGACCCGGACGATCCGGCTCATCGTGAGTTCTATGCACCGGCGCAGTACCGCGGCCACCGCGCGGCCACCTGGAGCTCTCTGCTCGGCTTGAGGCAGTGGCTAATCGGAGAACTCGCGAATTTCAACCCGGACATCGTCCATGCGCACCTGTTCCATGCCAGCGTCCTCGTCGCGAGCATCCGCCGCCCTCCCGGCGCCCGGCTGGTTTTGTCACATCAGCACGGCGACCACTTCCAAGCAACCGGCGCCCGGGGATCCGAGTTGCTGGATCGCCTGGCCGGCCAGCGATACGACCGAATCGTCGGGTGCTCGCGATCGGTGGAGGACTACCTATTGCAGCGTCACCACCATCGAGCCCGTCGCGTCTGCCACGTCCATAACGGGTGGAGCGGCGAGCCCGTCGCCCGCCACGGCGACGATCATTCGATTATCTGTATCGCCCGCTTTCGAGCGCAAAAAGACCACCGGACCCTGATCGACGCCCTCGCCCTTGTGCGCGAGCAGGTCCCAGACGCTCGCCTGAAGCTCGTCGGCGATGGCAGTACCCAGCCCGAGATTGAGGCGTACGTGCGTCGGCGCGGACTGGCGTCGAGCGTCGATTTCCTAGGCGAGACGCATGAGATCTGGCCACTTCTGGCGCAGTCCCGGGTGTTCGCCCTCGCCACCCTCTATGAACCGCTCGGCATTGCGGTGCTCGAGGCCATGGCGGCCGGTTTGCCGGTGGTAGCGACGGACGTGGGTGGGTTGCCCGAGATCGTCGAGCAGGGCGAGACGGGATTTCTCGTCCGGCCGCGGGACCCGGCTGAGATGGCGACGCATCTCGCTCGGCTGCTGACCGATCGACGAACTAGCGGACAGGATGGGATCCCGGGCTCGGGAGGTCGCCCAGCGCTACCGGGCGGATCAAACCGCCGAGGGATATGCGCGTGTCTATGCCCAGCTGATCGACGAGCCGCGTGAGTTGCCACACCGTGGGACTGTGGTGTTGCTCGCGCCCGGATTCTCAGAGCCCGGCGGATGCGCCAGCCACGGCCGCAAACTCGCCGAGGGACTGGCCGAGCGCGGATGGCGAGTGCGAGTGATCGCCCGGCTTCACTCGGGTCGTCGGTTCCGCCGGCAAAAGACCGACAACCTGACTGTGACTGAGATTCCCGGGTTCGGTCGCGCGCGACTCGGCGGAGCCCTGTTCGTCCTTTTTGGGTTTCCCCTCGCGCTGGCGGTTCGACGGCCACATGCGTTCATGGCGATGCAACTGTCGGTGCCCACGACCGTCGCGAGCATCGCCGCGACGATACGCCGTCAACCCCGAATGCTCGTGTTCTCGACCTCGACCGGCCCCGATGGCGAGGTGGCTTTCGTACGCGGATCCCGGCTCAGCCGGGTGCGTCGGCCCTGCTCGGCCGCTCCTCGACCCTCGTCGCCCAAACCGAGGAGGGTGCTTCCGAGCTGCGGCAGCTCCTTCCAGATGCTCATGTGACGGTCATCCCAACGCCCGTGCGACTTCCCGATTCGATTCCCCCGCTCGGTGAAGCCCCCACAGTGGCCTACACCGGCCGGATCGTCCGCGGCAAGAACCTCGACGTGCTCGTGGACCTGTGGCCCATGGTGATGTCACGGGTGGGTGGTGCGCGTCTCATCCTTGTGGGTGCCGGCGTACCTGGAGATCCTGTCGAGGAGGAGCTACGGCGCAAGGTGCAGAGCAATTCGCGACTGAACGGAAGCGTCACACTAACCGGCTGGGTGCCAGACGTGACTCCTTACCTGGAGCACGCCGACGTGTTCGTGTTTCCTAGCGATTCCGAGGGTATGTCGAACGCGCTGCTTGAGGCGTGCGCGCTGGGTCGGGTGGTGGTCGCCTCGGACATCCCTCCCAATCGTGCTGTTCTGGGCGAGGACTATCCGCTGCTGTTCGATGCCGCCGACGAGCAGCAGTTCGAAAGCGCAGTCATTTCAGGGCTCGTGGACGAAGCGTTGCGCTCACAGGCCCGCACGAAGGTTCTCTCGCGGATCGCGGGCTTCGGGGTGGGGTCCGTCGTGGACCAAATCGAGGAACACCTGACGACTTGACTGCAGATAGCGCAAGAACCGCCGGCCACGAGACCTAGTGTCCACGCTGACCGAGGTTTCGGTGATCATTCCTGCGTATGGGCGGCAGGGGACCCTTGCCCGTGCGATTGGGTCCGTGCGATCGCAGCTCGGAATCGCCCCTGAGATTCTGGTTGTCGATGACGGGTCGCCAGAGCCCATCAGGTTGCCGGACACGGACCTCACCCATGTACGGATCATCCGCAGTGAGAAGAACTGCGGCGCCGGTCCAGCTCGCAATCTCGGCGCAGCCCATGCGTCGCACGACGTACTGGCCTTCCTCGATTCGGATGACGAATGGACACCCGGCGGTTTGCGCCCGCGACTGCGCCTGCTCGAGCCCGGAGTCTGTGTCGTTGCCAGTCATCGGACCATCGATGACCTAACGGGTTCGACGCGCGATCGCTTTGTGCCGCAGGCGGTCGGTAATTCGCTCCTAGGCGACAACCCAATTTCCCCGTCTTCGATCGTGGTTCTGAATCGCGACTACAACCTGATCGGCGGGTTTCCCGACGACCGGGACTGCGCAGAGGATTGGGTGTTCTTGCTTAGAGCACTGAAGGCAGACATCCGGATCCGCTCGGTTCCAGCCCCGGTAGCGCTTACCCACCTGGATTCTTCGAATACGACGTTCGACATCGAGACGCAAATTCGGCATGTGCTAGGGGCGGTTCGTCATATCGAGATCGAGGGCCTCTTGGCGCCTCACGAACTCGCGCGTACAAGGCGAGTGACATACGCCCGGATCGCAGGGTTCTATGCCAATGCGGCGCGATGGCGCGAAGCATGCAAATACCTCCGCCTCGCGCTCCCCGGATTACGTGAACCGTCCGTGGCCAGCCGGTTGCTGGACATCCCCGTCCAAGCCGCCCGAGGAGCAGTACGCCGCCAATGGCGCGTGAGCGGTCCATTGCCGCCGCAAACGCTACTCCTGCCTCAGCTATGTTCTGGAGCTGTAGTCGTGGTCGCCGGCAACCCTGCCGAAGCGTGGGTCAGACGAGCGCTGGATGAGCTGGCTGACATCGTCGCCGACCTGTCTTTTGTGGAGGCGCCTCAGGTAGCAAGCCTCCGGCAACATCCGCTTGGGCGGTGGCGCCTTGAGCGCTCTGGGCAGCCTGACGCCAGTCAGAGCGCTTATGTGACTCATGATGTGCGTCTATTCAGCGACCTGCCGAGACTCGCATCCGAGGCGGCGCTTGTGCTCGATTTATCGGGACGCGAAAGCTATAAGCCGATTAGCCCAAGCGACGCACCCGTGGTACGGATCCGCTTTGGACCTCAGCGCCAACTCCACGCACATCGCTCATTCGAGGCGGCAGTCGCTGGTAGGCGAGCGGTCGACGAACTCATCGTTACGCTCGAATGGAAGACGGGCGCGGCAGCCCTGCGACGGGCGCCCGTTGCAGTCAACTCGAGTTCCCGTTCGTTGACATACAACGCCGCCCTTTGGAAGGCGGCGGCAACACTGCCCCGAGCCGTGACGGTCTTGCTGAGCGGCTCGACACAACCCCGCCCCGCGGTCAATGCGATCGGCGCCGTACCGGGACAGAGAATAGCCGCGCACGCAGTCGGTGGCCGTCGGCTCGTTAGCCACGCCGTCGAGCAGGCCTTTACAAGGCCACGTTGGAGCGTGGCCATCCAGCCGATTGATGACGTTGTACCTGCCACCGACACCGTCGCCAGTGCGGACACCGAGTGGATCCACGAACCGGACACCATCGCGGATCCATGGCTGCTCGAACGCGATGCCGACACTTACCTGTTTGTCGAGCGCCAGCGGATTGGGCAGCATGGCGTGATCGCCGTTGCGCGGATTGGTGAAGACGGCCACCCCGAGCCGTTGCACGATGCTCTTGTGACAGACCGTCACCTCTCATACCCCACTGTTTTCGAAGATGCAGGCGATACATGGCTTCTGCCAGAGAGTGCGAGCACCCGCAAAATTCAGCTCTTCAGAGCCGAGGAGTTTCCCCAGCGCTGGTCTTCCCCGACGACACTCATCAACGACATCGTCGCCTACGATCCCACACTCCATCGGAATGACGACGGTTATTGGCTTTTCGCCTGCGTGTCTCGCTTCGGCCTTGGGCACGATGACGAACTGTGGCTGTTCCATAGCAACGCGCTGACCGGACCGTGGCGACCGCACCCCGACAACCCGGTCGTAGAAGATCCGCGCCGCGCGCGTCCGGCTGGTGCACTGTTTTTCGCGGAGGGGCGATTGGTTCGTCCCAGCCAGGACGGCTCCGAGCGGTACGGAAAGCGCATTGTTCTCAACGAGGTACTAGAGCTAAATGAGCGCAGATACCGAGAGTGTCAGATCGCGACGATCGAGCCCTCATGGAGTCCGGGGCTGCTCGCCACCCACACCATCTCGCGGGCAGGGAAATGGCAAGCACTCGATGGAGCGCATCGCGTTCTCGCTGCGCCGGTGAGACGAGAGCGCACACACTTGTCATGGCTGGCCTCCGGGTCCTAGGCTCGCTGAGCGGCCACGACATAGTTTGTGGCGGCGTCTGGCTCAAGGTGGGGAAACCGCTGCCGGATCACGCGGTCGAGCCTCCACGCTCCGACGTTTAAGCAGAAACATGGAACTGCGGCAGCCGCTGGTACACGGAGGTGATATGTTGCGAATTCCAGCTCACCGCCGAGAAGGTAAGCGATCGCAGAAAACACCCCGCCAGCCGGCAGTATGTCAATTGACCGCCACTCTCCGGCCCGGTTTAGTAGACTCTTTAGTCCATTATGCGTCCAGCGCCACTGGTCGGAGGCAAGTCGCTCGACAAACGACACGCCGTGTGTTGACAGCAACAGCAATCCACTAGATCTCATTACCCGGCGCATCTCGGCCACCGCGCGCATCGGCTCCTCTACATATTGCAATACCTGGGTGCAAAGCACACAGTCAAACGTCTCTGCCGCAAACGGCAAGCTTTCCGCGGACGCGACGACATCTACCTTGGGCCCGGCGCTCGTATCGACTCCGACATAGTGATCCGCATATTGGGCCAGCAATGTCTCATAAGGCCGCTCGCCGCACCCGACGTCAAGAGCAGAGATCCCTCCCGTCGCCTGCCATCTCTGTGCCAAGCGTGCACTGAGCTGAGCACGTAATGCTCGTAACTGAAGATAATTCGCACGCCAAGGCTGTGGATTCAAGCGGTCCTGCTGTTGCAAGGTCACTGGTGTAGCGCTCTCGGCCTCCTGCGAAGTACTCACGCGACCATTGCCTGACGCTCCGGATCCATTGATGCCGGCGGACCACCAAGGAGTTCTCCCCGGACTAGCTTTACGATCGCAACTATCCCGGTCACGACAGACCCGGCGCCAACGCATAGGCGAACCGGCACCCAGATGCCGTGAACCGGAGCAAGAGCGCCAGCCACAATCAGTGCACTGCCCACCAACCATGCTAAGACAACGATCGGGTGCCAAGAACCGCTCGCTTCGCGGCGTGTCGCTTTCCACATGAGCCCAGCTAGGAGCCAATACGCAGCGAGCGTTGCGCTCGCGGCTCCCGCGAGGCCGAAGGGAGGAAGCAGAAGCCACACCAAAGCAACATTTGCGACCGCCGACACGATCGTAGACCAGGCTATAACGCCGGTTCTCTTGTCCCATACCAACACGTTGCACCGCATGCCATAAATCGCCCATGGGAGCATTGACGCTGCGACCGGAGCGATTACCCCTGCAAGCCCCGAGGGGGAATAGCTTGAAGCTACGAACAGGCGTAAGACAACGGGGCCGACCACGGCAAGCGTGGCAGCGATAGGGGCCGCCAGCAATTTGGTGGCGTTCAGGACCGCATCCAAATTGTCCCAACGTCCAGCTTCCTGGCCACCGTAAATAATCGGTGGCAGCGCCGAATACAGAGCGGTGACCAGTGATAACCCAACCGCGCCCACCGTATATGCCACCTGGTAGCGGCCCACGGCCCGGCTTCCGTTCAAGTCCTGTATGACTGCCCGATCGCCGAGAGCCAACACAAGCCAGGCTATGCCTTGGGGAATCAGCGGCGCTCCGATTCTCAGGGCAGCGCGAAGTTCTGGCAACCGGGGCGGGTGTAATGCCTGCCGTGAAAGTAATGTCGTGCCGATGGCGGCTGCCAATGTCATTCCGACGAGCATCCCCAGCATGTAGGACGTTGCCCCCTGCGTTCGGTCCACCGCGACCCCGGCGATACCAAGGAGTGTTCCTCCAACGCTTGAAACCAGCGTAATCGTGACGAACGCTGCGGCGCGGTCCATGCACCTTAGGTATGCGCCGCATGCTGCCACCGAGGCCGCCGGCACGGTCGCGAGCACACCCAACCGAAGCGCCAGCGGCTCGTGAACGCTTCCGAGCGCGGCGATCCAGGCGGGGCTAGTGATCTCGGCTATGACAACCGCTACCAACGCTGGGAGCACGGATCCAATTACAAGGCGCCTCGCGACCTCTTGGCCTGCACGCTCGGCGAAATACGCGCGCGAAAGAGCCGCGGGCATACCGGCTGTGCCGATCGCTCCGATCAACCCGCCGATCAGAATGGCGAGAGCGACGACCCCGTACTCGCCGGCCGACATGAGTCGAGTAAGCACCGGGAGTAGGAGAGCGGAGATTAGAAGCTGGCTTGCGGCCGAGAGCGTGTAGATCGAGCCCCGTTGCAGCAGGGCTCGGATCGCTCCGTGCCGAAGGTGACCTAGACCGGCGGCATCTGGGTGGCTCTCCGCCCCGGAAATGGGAGGCGTACTTGCGCTCATCGTGTGAGCGCAGCCGCGAGGCGATCCCCGGCGCGCCCGTCGAGCCTCTCAAGGAACCGCTTTGTAAATGCGGCCTTGAACGGTTGTTGACCAACCCGAAGCTCGTCAAAACTTTCGAGCGCCACGAGCAACCCTGAAAAATCTCGTACCGGCTCAGCGACCCCCGCCTCGACGAACCTGCGAGAGGCGAACACGTCGGATTCCGGATGTATCTCGAGGGTGATCATCGCAACGTGGGGAAGCGCCGCGAACGGCAACTGTAGGGTGGAGCACGTACCGAGCACGACGGATACCCGCCTGGCAAGTTCGGCCAGATCTTCGCGTTCGACAATCTGAATACTCGGCTCGTCCCAGTAGCTCCGCCACGAGTCACTCCGATCCCCCGGATGCAGTTTGACGAACAGCCGGAACCCGGCACTCTTCGCGACTGCGACGAGACGTTCGATCCAAATCCGACGAAATCGCTCGTCCCAGCCAAATATCCCGCCATTGTGAAGCTGATGATCGATCAGGAGGATCGATCGCTCGGGCTGCGAGATCGGAGTGATTCGAAAGTCGTCAAATTGAGGTATCCCAGTGAATACGACGGATTCCGAAAAGGGAGCTGGAAGGCGGTCGACATCTCGGTGGTGATCGAAACATTCTGCTGAGAACGAGATGTAGCGATCGACGCGCCGAAGATCGGCGAACGAGCGCAACACGGCCGGGCTGGCGCCTTCTCGCCGCACGGCGCTCGCATACTTCGCCAGGACGCCTGCCGCTCCTCCGCTCGTGACCAATGAGCGCGCAAAGAATGAATGAGTCCGGAAGGAACTGAAATGGTTGTCATTACGGTTGCGCGCTGTCGTGTACCGATTGATCTCGGCGGCGATTGGTGGCCGGTATCCGTGTTCCGCGTGAATGGATTCGATTCCCTTGTTTCGAGCAGCTACGCGGAGCGCAACCTGGTTAAGCGAATTCGTAAATAGAAAGACCACCCGGTCGGGCCCTGTCTCTTCCAGCAACTTGTTGGCGGACGAGTGGGCCTCCCAGGTGACGAGATCACCAAAGTCTTGGTACACCCCCGGATCTATTCCATCACCCCAACCCCGCTCATACTCAACGAAGATCAATTCCGCGCGGGTGCGTGGCACGGTGAACATCTCGAGGATGTCGCGCCTCGACATGGTGCCGGTGACTAGAAGCCGTGGCATCGGTCCTAAGGAACACGTCGAAGCTTTTCCCGAACGGGCAGCTCGCTCTCGTAGACGCGCTTGACTCCGTCGCCTCTGGCGGTTTCCACTACCCGGACGTCACGGACTAGACGACTGAACCCATGCGGCTCCACGGAGGCTGCCTGGTCGGAACCCCACATCGCACGGTCCAGCGTAAGGTGACGCTCGAGCACGCATGCACCCATGCCGATAGCGGCAACCGATGTGGCAAGGCCTACTTCGTGACCGGAGTAGCCCACGGCTACGCCGTACCGATCTCGAAGCGCTGAGATCATAGAAAGGTTGAGCTCTTCGGGCCGCGCGGGATATGTGCTCGTGCAATGGAGAAGCACTAGATCCTCGGTTCCTAGCACCTCGACGGCCCCATCAATTTCCTCGAGGGTGCTCATCCCGGTCGAGAGAATCAGCGGCGCTCCGAAACCGCGGAGGTGGCGGAGAAGAGTGTGGTCCGTGAGCGATGCTGATGCGACCTTGTAGCAGGGGGGCGAATATCGGGAGATGAAGTCAGCTGACGTCTCGTCCCAGCATGATGCGAACCACATAATCCGACGCTCTCGGCAATACGCATCAAGTTCGTCGTATTCCGGTTGGCCGAATTCGAGCCCTCGCTTCAGGTCGCCATTCGTATCTCCAAATGGGCTCTCTCGCGGTCGCGCCAACTCGCCCGCGGAGTAGACCACCTCGAGCGTCCTTTTCTGAAATTTGACCGCATCGCACCCTGCCTCGACTGCGGCATCGATTAGGCGACGGGCAAGCTCGAGTTGCCCATTGTGGTTGATGCCTATCTCAGCGACGATAAAACAAGGCGCCTCCAGGCCCACCCATCTACCCCCTATGTCAATGTCCTCCGGCAAGCTCCCTCCTAGGTCGTGGTCCATCCGCCATCCACCACCAACGCTTGCCCCGTGACGTAGCTTGATGCGTCCGAGGCCAGATATAGCAAGGTTCCAGACAGTTCGTGCGGAGAACCCACCCTTCCTAAGGCGGTCCGTTGCTCGAGCCGGCGCAGAAAGGGATCCGTCGGATCGACACTGTTTGGCCCATTCTCGAGATTCGAGAATGGGCCAGGCAAGATCGCGTTGGCACGGATCCCGTGCCTACCCCAGAATGAGGCTGTGTACCGCGTCAGCGCCAACATCCCGGCCTTGGCTGCCGAGTACCCGGGAGGGTTACCAAACGCAGTTCCCTCATAGAGACGGGGGCTCGGCGCTACCACCGCGTACATCGACGAGATGTTGATGATGCTTCCGCCGCCATGAGCCTTCATCGCTCCACCAATTCGTTGTGTCGTCACGGCTGGCCACAGCAGCCCGCCCGTTAGGTTTCGCATCCACTGGTCGACGGGCGCTTGCTCCAATTTGCCGAGCGGCGAGCCAAAACCGGCCTCTGGACCCATCTCGTGAGCGTTGTTGATAAGGATCGTCACGACGGGCTCCTGGGCAACAAGGGTGTCGAGCAATTCCGTGAAAGCTGCCATGTCGTACATGTCGATCTGGCGAACGCTGACACGGTCATGCCCGTAGCGATCACTCCAGCTCTGCGCCTCGCGCAAGACCCTTCCGGACCGGCCGAGGGCAATGACGCGCGCACCGTTCGCAAGCAACGTTTCGCACATCATGCGACCGAGGAAGCCGCCTGCACCCGTAACGAGAGCGGTCCGCCCGTCGATCGAAAATAGCTCTGACGCCGACAGGCTCACCAAACTGTACGTCCTCCGTCTATCACGAGATTCTGTCCCGTCATATATGAGGAAGCGTCAGAACAAAGAAAGACGATGGCCTCGCGGTACTCCTCTCTTCGAGCCATCCGCCCGAGCGGAATCAAGGTGGTCAACTTCTCTACGAAGTCGCTTGGCTGGCCGTTGTCAACGCCACCCGGCGAGATCGCGTTTACGCGGACACCGTTATCGGCCCAGTATGTGGCCAAGTAGCGAGTCAGACCGATCAGTCCGCTTTTCACAACCGAATACGAAACCGGTTTGACTGGCTGTGCCTCGGTTGCAAGGCCTGGCTGTCGATAAATGCGCTGATCTGGCGCGATCACGGCCAGATCCGACGCGACGTTCACAATTACGCCGCTTCCTCGCTGAGCCATCTCGCGGCCGATGACCTGGCTGCAAAGAAATGCACCAGTGAGACCGACGGTGACATCCCGGCTCCATACGTCGAGGTCAAAGGTCTCCAGTCGGCTATTGTCAGCGACACCCTCGGCGCCGACTTGCGGGTTATTTGCCGCATTGTTGATGAGGATGTCAACCTTTCCGAACTGCGCGAGTATCTCCGTGCACATCGCATGAACAGATATGGGATCTGTGACGTCAGTCACTAGGGAATGCGCGCCAGTCACCTCCTGGGCCGAACGGCGGGCCGCATCGCCGTTGACGTCCGCCAGGACTGGAATGCCGCCAGCATCGGCGATCGCCACCGCATGCTCGCGGCCGAGTAGCCCGCCCCCTCCCGTGATGACCGCCACGCGTCCATCGAGTTGGAATCGTTTGAGCATCAAATTGTGCGCGTTTGGCCGCCGTCGACAACCAGGCAGGCTCCGGTGATGAAGCTTGCCCGATCCGACGCCAGGAAGGCAACAGCGTCGGCGATCTCCTCGGCTCGGCCGAACCGGCGCAGCGGGACTTCTGACGCCACGTATCTCCGCCAGCGCTCTGGATCATTCTGGACCTTCAGATCCCAGGCGCCTCCCGAAACCAGTACGTTGCCCGGCGCAACGCAGTTGACGCGAACCCCAGCCTCGCCGAGCTGGCCTGCCAGCCCGTTGGCGTAGCTGATCAAGCCGGCCTTGGCGGCCGAGTAGGGAAGTGGGGCGCCGACGCGCTCGCGCCCCACGATCGACGAGACGAATACCAGCGATCCTCCGCCTGCGTCGACTAGCTCGGGCAAGACCACCTCTGCGAGTCGCGCCGAGGGCCACAGGTTGGCTTCGAGGGATGTCTCCCAATCCGCCTCGGCTAGGTTCCATCCGGCGCGCCCCGTGCCACTGCCGGCGTTAGCGACCGCTACGTGAGGAATTCCCCAAGCCTCCTTGGCCGCCGCGACGAAACCCTTCGCCTCTTCCGCGACGCAAAGGTCGCCGACGTAGCCAAGGACTCGACTTTGATCGAACTCTTTCCCTAGGTCCCGGACTGCCGCGTCCAGGGCCTCAGCACCGCGAGCCGCAAGGGCAACGCGGGCGCCCTCGGATAGAAATGCACGCGCGATCTCCAACCCTATCCCCCGCGAAGCACCGCCGATTAAGGCGTTGCGGTCCTGCAACCCAAGCTCCATCAACCCCCTCCCACAGGCTGCAGGCCATCCACAAAGTCGATTGTCGCCCGGATCCACGAGGTTTCGGCACCGGGTTCACCGCGCGCCGACTGCAGCACGAACTCGCCCCTATATTCCTCCGCGGCGAGTAGCTCGAACACCGTGGCGAGTTGCGCATGTCCAGTGCCGAGCGGAACACTGCCCCCACCCTTCAGGCGGTCCTTCAGGTGGACGCTCCCAATCCGGTGCCCATAGGCCGAGAACTCCTCCTTAGGCTGGTACCCGAGCCCAGCACTGTTCCCGGTGTCGTAGTTCACCCAGACCGTTTGCTCCGGAAGAGACTCCAGCAGAGTCGCAAAAGTGATCGGCTCCAAATCGGTCTCTAGGTGAAGCTCGACTCCCTCTTGCTCGGCCTGTGATGCCGCGCGTTCGAGCAACGTCTGGACTTGCAACAGATCGCCCCGGCCGCGGACTGCCGCTTCATCGACGAGTGGAATCACCAGTCGCCGAGCTCCGATCGTGGCGCACCGCCCGATGAGTCCGTCAATTAGTCGTCGGAGGCCATCCCGGCCATGAGCCTGATGGTCTTGGATAACCCAATCGCCACAGACAGATCGCGCTGCCACGCCCGTGCGCTGCGTTTCCACTTCTAGCCTCTTGCGAGCGGACTCATTGAACAGCGGATTCATATCTTGACCTCGAGTCTCGGCGATCAATTCGATCGCCGCCAGACCAACGCCGGCCGCAAGCTCGAACTCGCGGGGCCATTCTGGCCCGGGAAAGGCTTGTAGCTTTCCGTTGACGGGAGGAAGAAGGCGACCCTGCATGATCGAAAGCGGACGTGTCGCCAACTCCACTATGCCTCTGCCGCCATTCGTGCGATGACCACGTCGCAGAATTCCCTCACTGCTCCTCTGCCTCCAGGACGCTTTAACACGATCGACGACGCGCGAAGCACATCTGGGTGCGCATTGCCCACAGCGACCGGAAGGCCCACCAATCTCAAACAACCGAGGTCGTTCACGTCGTTGCCGACGTAGGCGACGCTCTCGGGCTGAATCGCGCGCTCTGTGAGGAGTTCTCGCAGCGCAGCTTCTTTGTCGCCGCGACCCTGGATCGACTCCAGCTTCAGTTTGTCGCATCGTCGGCGCACGACCGGATCTTCTTCCGTCGAGAGAACGATCATGGGGATGTGCAGCTCCCGTAACTGCCGAATTCCCCACCCGTCGCCACGGTCACACCTAACCGCCTCGGAGCCGTCACTCAAGACGGTCACTGTGTTGTCGGTCATGACACCGTCGAAGTCGAATACCACGAGGCGGAGATGCTCCGGCCAGTTGGCATCACTGGAGCGCACACTGCGGGACATCACCCACTCAACCAGCTCAACATCTTCATAGGAGTCCACCTGGAACGAGTTGAGGGCACCCATTTCGTAGATGGCGATCCGGCCCCCAAGGCGGCTACCAGTAGTCCTCAAGATGCTCGGCTTGAAGACGTAAATCGAACCGTTTTCACGGTATTGCGGAGCCATCTCCTGCTCACGCTTGCGATTTCTCGGGTCATAGTTGAGTGGCATCGGTTCATTCTCGTGAAAGGTCCAGAACAGACCCGGATCACGGCACGCCGAGAACAGCGAGTCTGAATCCGAGCGGACCAGATGTGCAACCGCCTCGTCGATGTCCCGCCGTTCTCGAACAGGTGACGTGCATTGCAACAAGACCGCGAGATCCGGATCCGACCCCTCCGTCTCCTGCAAATGATCGAGGACGTGGAGAAGTACCGATTCGGTCGTGGCTGCCGCGCTGGCCAGCTCACCTGGCCGCATTACGACGGAGGCTCCCGCGGACCGGGCGAGCTCGGCGATCTCATTGTCCTCGGTCGAAACGAATACTGCATCCACTACGTCCGCACGCAGAGCTTGCTCGACGCTGTGCAGTAGGAGAGGACGACCTAGGATCGAGAGCAGGTTCTTCCGCGGGATCCGTTCAGATCCACCGCGCGCTGGAATCACCGCGATTGTCCGACTCGAACTCACGACTCCACAAAACCCGCCTCGACGACAGTGCAGACTGCATGGAGGATCACGCAATGGGCCTCCTGGATACGAGCTGTCCGTGTCGACGGGACGCTTAGCAGCAAATCGCAGTGGGTACCGAAGTCGGTTTCCCTCGCGCCGGTCAGTCCCGCAGTTCGAATCTGCGCGCTTTGGGCCCAGCTGAGCGCGTTTACCACATTCGCGGAGCGGCCGCTGGTGCTGATACCGATCGCCAAATCGCCTCGATTTCCGAGTGCCTGAAGCTGACGCGTAAACATATGCTCAACGCCAATATCGTTTGCAACCGCCGTCAGGATGGAGCTATCCGTCGTGAGCGCCACTGCGGCGAATGGGGGGCGCTCGCGTTCGAAGAATCCAACCAACTCCGCGGCAAAGTGCTGAGCGTCAGCGGCGCTCCCACCGTTTCCAAACGCAAGCACACGTCCCCCGGCGCGAAGCGTGCTTGACACCCATTCCGCCAGCTTCGCGACCCTTGGCGGCAGGTCACGGAGCAGTGCGCGTGCGACTTCAGCGCTTTCGCTCAGGCAGGACCGAGCGAGCTCCTCCGAGTCACGTCTCACGGCGGCAGCGTACAACCCCCGGCCGAGCCTCGCGGCTTACGAGGCTTACCCGCGGTTAGCTTGTTCAGCACGCCATGTGCGCCTGCGCATGTAGAGCGGCGTCGATTACAGTAGGCGCTGCACCAAAGGGCATGAGACCAGGATCGCCTCAATGGTGGCGCCCGCTCGCCAGCCGAGTGCGCAATGCGCTCTACTGGCGCGCCGCACGCGTCCAGCAGCATTGGCTGCTGGACAGAGCGTTGCCACGAGGACGGCGGCTAGGCGACGTTCCGGCTTTCCTTCGAAGGTTTGGGTATGAGCGCGTCGAAGGTCTCGCTGACTTACTCGGCATGTCGCCGTCCGAAGTTGTCGGCAACCTTTACCTCCCGCGACCGGCGACAACCGTACGGCTGCCCGCAGGGCCGAGCATCGCACTCCGACCCGGGACAGCTGATCCGCTAACGCTGCTCGACACGTTGGGACACGGCTACCACCGCTCGGTGTGGCAGCTGCCTCCGAATCCACTGATCGTTGATCTAGGCTGCAACATCGGGTTGACCCTGTTGGATTACGGCCTGACTTTTCCGAGTGCGACCATAGTTGGAGTCGAAATGGATCCCGCGAACGCAGAACTTGCTCGCCAGAACGCCCTCCCCCTTGGCTCTCGTTGTGTTGTCCATACCGCGGCGCTTACTACGCATTCTGGCCTCGTCGGATATCGGGGTGACGAAACTGCAAACTTCGCCTACGCAATCGACCCCGCCGGGTCGATGACGGCCGATGGGATCACGATGGGAGACCTCCTTCGGACGTTGGGCTACCGGCGTATCGATCTCCTCAAAGTCGACATCGAGGGCCATGAGCGCGACTTGCTCACCAGTGACTCCGCTCAGGCTTGGGCGGGGTACATCGATCGCATCACGATCGAAGTTCACGCTCCTTGGATAGTCTCCGAATGCATGCTAGCTCTGAAGCGCCTCGGGTTTGACACGCGTCTTAACCCCGCGCGGCACGGAGGGGTGCTCGCCGAGCGATGCGCTTTCCCTCACCCATAGGGCGAATCTCTGGTGGATATCTCAGTCGTTATCTCAGTTCTCAACGCCGCTGATAGGCTGCCTCTCCAGTTGTTCGCGCTCTCACGACAGGACTTTCATGGTTCCTGGGAGGTGATCATCGCGGACAATGGGTCATCGGATGATCTTCCAAACGTGGTGGCGGCGTGGGAGTTCGACCTACCTTCGATCCACCTGGTCGACGCAGGCGCATGTCCCGGTGACGCTTACGCTCGAAACGTAGGCGCCATGCACGCCAGGGCGGAGCGAATTGCGATGTGCGACGCCGACGACGTCGTATCTGTTGGGTGGCTGACTGCGATGTTCGAGGCACTTGAGGACTACGGCATTGTCACTGGTCCACTAGCGCGTGTCCCGCGCAGCTCGATCGATGAGGCATCGCCCTTCATGGCCGGCAACATGACTCCCACCGGTGTCCAGCATCCTGGCTCGCTAGAGTCACTCTTCGTCGCATCTGCCTTTACGCGCGCGCCTAACACGTTCGGAGGGATTCCGGTCGCATCTGGATGCAACTTTGGCTTCCGGCGAGACGCTCTTCCGCAGGGTTATGCGGCGGACTACCTCCTGGGGGCAGACCACGCAACGAGCCTGCGGGCAAGGGCCGAGGGATTCCCAGTCGGATGGGCGCCCAACGCCAAGGTGCTGTACGGACAGCGCGACAAGATCGGACTAAGACGGATCGTTACCTCGGGGGTCGGCAACGTTTACCTCGAGCGCGAGTTCGGAGGCGTCCTCTGGCCAAGCCGCGGGCCGCGGATTGGCCGACGCGTAGGCTGGCTGGTTCTAAATCTACCACTGCTACTGAGCCGCGCGGACGGTCGCAAGCACTGGAAGTGGCAGTTCGGATTGACACTCGGGACTGCTCTTGAGTGGACCCTCCCGGGCCTTTACGTCGGTCGTTCCTTCGCGCTCAAACGTGGCTTTGGAACAGAACCGTTCCTAAGGACGGCAGGCTCAGGAGCCAAGAGGCTGAGGTGACCAGGTATCGAGCTCCTCGTTCATGAGGTCGAACGTATTGTTCAAGAGAACACGACGACCTTTGCGCATCGGAGTGCCACGATGAAGGCCGCGGAAGTCGGCAAGTATCAGCGTCCCGGCCGGCCCAGTGCAAACCCGTTCAGTCCATCCGAAGCGCTTACGCAGAGCCGTAATTTCGAACGGAAACAGGTAACCGTGTGGCCCAGACGCGCCGTAAGTTTCCCACTGCATTTCATGTCTCCGGCGCCAGGATGCCGGACGATGGGTGCCAAGCATGTACGCGAACGGCGCGTTCTCTTCAGTTACGTCCGTCAAGTACAAGAATGCCTTGCAGATCGGGCGCCAGTTATCGAAGTGGAACAGATCAGCCTGGCGAATGCCGACCTCGGCGAGCCCGAACCGGTAATCAAACTCATGCCGGTCCGAGGCAACGTCTGGCGAAAGATACGCTCGGAAGATGTTCCTGATGAACTCGTCTGCGAAGAATCTGCGCGTCTCCGGAACGAGTCGGTCAGCCATCGCTACCCGCACCAAAATCCCTTCCTCCCCCGGTGAGGCGTACTCCGGGAGATCGCCACGTCTCGCGCGCTCCAGGAGTTCTTCCGATGCCGAGAGCATGTCGCCAGCCTCCGAGGCGGATAAGTAACTAGGAATTACTACGAGACCGGTCTGATCAAGCTCCTGGAGTATGTCGGGCCGATCGGTGAATTCTGGACGAAGCGCAACGCGTCGAAGCGCCCGGTACCGCTGAAGCTCGAAATAGAGTCGGTTCCCCTTCGCAAGCTCGGGATGGCGATCGACGACCGATTTGACCGTGCCCTTCATTCGTTCGCCGATATCCGGCAGCCGGTGACCGATCTTAGACTGGCCCACCAGGCTTCCTTAAGTTCTGTGTGGTCACGTTCGCCAAACCCTCGCCGAAGCGCTAGTGCTAGCGGCTCACGATCGATTTTGTCTCCCTGACCGCACTTATGGTCGACCCCTGACGCCGAGAGCGCCGTCACGTTAGCACCTCGGGCGCTCTTCCCGGTGAAGCGAGCCGACCGGAGGGTCGCACATACAGTCGTATACGCGCCATCCTTGCCGGTCTATGAGCCGCGCCGGCACGACGGTCGCCGCCCGTCGCCCACCCAGCCATGATTAGGCAGTGTCACAATCCGCTCGAGCCCGGCACGCTCAAGGATGACCCGCACGTGAGGCTCCGTAAACCGGTGTTCGATCGGCGCGGAGAAGCGATCGAATTGATCGTTGACCAAAACCCTGAATGGATAGTCCGCGTAGGTCTTGAGTGGGAGCGCGCGAGCGAGTCGCCTCGCGCGCGCACGGGTCCTGAGGACGCGATATGGGAGAACCACCCCGACCCACAACCCGGCGGACAGCGGATAGCACAGCGCGTGAAGGAGACGGTGCGGCAGCTTCACGGTTACCTGACGTATCTTGGTGACCAGTCGCAAGATGGTTCGATGCCAGCCGATCTCCGGCATCCAGTAGAGATAGACATGAAGGTGACCACCTAACACCAAATATGGAACCAGGCCCGCGACTGCATCTTCTGTATCAGGCAGATGATGCAAGACGCCAATCGACATAACGAGATCAAAGGTTCCAGGGGCGAACGGCAGGTGCTCGGCATCCGCTTGAACGGTGAGCACTTGGTGGGGCAAATTTTGGCGCGCGACGTCAATCGAGCGACCGAGGTCGACTGCCACCACGCGGGCGCCGAAAGCCGCGGCTTGGGCGCTATGCCGTCCAGAACCCGCACCGACATCCAGCACCAGCTTTCCCGCGAGGGAGGCGGGAGTGTGTGGCCGTAGGTAGTCGACGAAGTTCTTCTCCCACTCGGGCCGCAGTCGCCCGAAGTGGCCCCATTCGTAGGCGAAGCTTTCTGCGGTTTGTTGTTTGCTCGACCGACCGTTCCGGCGAGCGCTCTCGGGATGGTTATCCAGCGAAATTGCGGCTGCCGGATAATCAAGAGCGAGCCGTGAGCGGCCATCATGATCCAGCATCCTCGCTGTCCCGGCGATCAGCGGGTAGCGTTCGCCGCAGGCGTCGCACTCAAGCCAGCCGTCCGGCCCCAGATCCGGATACCCCGCGCGGCTCGCAATTTCAGAAACTTCAACCGGGCCTCCACAGTGGAGGCACCTTAAAAGCTTCGCTAAGGAACTGAGAGTCATTGACTGGAAATCATTCAACTGACACCAGGACAATATCGGCGGCGGAGCGCGGCACCCGCCTTCAGAACATGCACCCATCCGGGTTCGTGCACGCGTATCGCAAGCCACTCCAATCAGCAGGCCCCACCTACACGTGCGGGGTGGCTCCACGTCAGAATGGCATGCGCCATGGGCCATTCTGACGCTAGAGCGGTTCCGCCACGGCCACACTTGGTAACCAACCGCGACAGGTCCGGAGTCGTCGATGTGCGGCCCCAGGTCGCTGTCGTGGTGGCGATCCACAACGGTGCTGCCGAAGTTAGGCAACTACTTACGGCACTAGCTGAGCAGACAAGAGCGCCAGATGAGGTGGTTATCGTCAACGACGGCTCCACGGACGCAACGGGGGAAGTTCTCGACACTTATCGGGGTTCGCCGCTCGGCTATCGGGTCGTCGAGACCGATCGGGTTGGCACAGGAAGCGCTCGCAATCTCGGAATCGCCCAGACGAGCTGCGAGTGGATCGCCTGTACCGACGTCGGGTGTTTGCCCGTCCCAGGCTGGCTCGAGGCGATCCAAGCCGCCACCCCACATGCCGACTTCGTGGCCGGCGTGGTCATTCTCCACGCGAAGAGCACCCTCGAGCGCGTTCTCGCCTTGAGTGTCTTTCCACGCCCAGATGAAATCGATGAGCCGAGCCTTTTCGTCAGGCTCTCGCACCGGCTCTTCGGCAGAGAGTTCTCTGAGTCCCGGACCGGGCGGAGGCTATATGGCGTTTCGGCGCGCTGCTTGGAGTGCTGTTGGCGGTTTTCCGTCTGGACTCGGCGCTTCGGAAGATCGCGTGTTCAGCACGAGGCTCGCCGACGCCGGTTTCCGGCTCGTGAGGGAGCCGCGCGCGGCGGTTCACTGGCGCCCACGCGGAACCCTTCGCGAGGCAATCTGGCGATGTTCTTCCAGTACGCCCGGGGCGACGTGCGGTTTCCTCCTCGTTGGCGTCACCTGATCCGCGGCACCGCATACGCCGCAACGCCGCTCGCCCTCCGTCACGGTCGCCGAAGCCTTCGAGCCGCGCTGATATTCGCGGCGTCGGCCTATCTCTGGCTGCCCGTCCGCCGCGCCGCCCAGGATGAGCTCCCCCTGTGGAACTGGCCGCTGATCCCTGCCGTCATCGTGCTCAAGGACATTTCACAGCTAGTCGGCGCGGCAGTGGGCGTGATGGATACCGCTGTCGCCCGCGGTGAGCGGCGGATCAGCCCTGATTTTCCGAGCGAGCCGTGGGGCCCGCAGCGCGCTCAAACTCAGGTGAACCAGCACCGTTAGAGGCGTTGTCGGCGGCGAGCGGAACCGTGGTGCGTGGCTGCTCTTTCCTCCTCAGCCTGGCACGCCGAGAACCACCGGCACGCTCGCCTTGCGCGTAGTAGCCGTACTTGTCATAGCCCTGCACCGCTGACGTAACGCCCGTAGCCACAACGCCAAGTACCCGTCCATGGCTCGCGGCGATCACCTTCTGCAGGCGCCTCACGGCGGCCCGGGAGCTGCGGTTCATCCGGACGATCATCATGATGCCGGATGACATCTGGAGGAGCGGCAGCGCATCGCTCACGGCAAGAGCCGCAGCCGTGTCGACGATCACCAGATCGGATTGGCGCTCCAGGGCTCCGAGGAGGTCCTTCATCTCCTGGGAGCTCAGAAGCGCGGAGGGATTCGGCGGAAGCGGACCAAGGTTCGCTGGGAGCACCAGTAGCTGGCCCCCGTGTGGCGCTGGAACCGGATACTCGAGCATCACCTCTGACAACGTCTTCTCGCCAGCGAGGACGGCGCTCAACCCGGGAGTGGGCTCTATCCCCAGCCTCGTGCATACCTGTGGCCGACGGAGGTCCGCATCAACCAGAATGGCGCGTTTGCCGGCCCGGGCAGCGGCGATCGCGAGGCCCACCGCCACCGTGGTCTTACCGTCTGCCACGAGAGGACTGATGATCGCCACGCTCGACAATGGCCGATCGACGTTGAAGTACGTGAGGGCTGCACGGAGCATCTGAAAAGCCTCAACATCTCGATGCTCGCCCACCGGATCAGGTTTGAAGGCGCTGGTCGGGACGGTCCCCAACAGCGGCATCTTGGTTAGATCCTCGAGGTCCTCTGGATTCCGTAGCCGGCGATCGCTGTTCTCAGCTATGAAGATGGCCCCGATGGCGAGGAGGAGCGCGATTACCAGCGCGATCTCAACCGAGCGACGGGTCTGGGGACCGACCGGGGTATGCGACACCAAGGCGGGCTGAATGATCTGGACCCCGGTGCTGCTTGTAGTGCGCTGCTCACGAAGCTGGGTTATCTGCGACGTAATCGAGGACCTCGACGCTGAGTCATTCGCCGGCGTGTTCTGAAGTTGTCTGTTCAGAGCCTTGATCTGCGCGTCGAGGCCTTGGACTGACTGCTGGCTCTCGACACCTCCCAGGGCGTGAGCGAACGCCCGCGCAACGGCCGCCGCCCGGTACGGACTCCGGTCGACCACCGTGAGCCCCACGAAGCCCGTGGTGGTATCGGAGGTTGTTGAAACCTCGTTCAGGAGCGCTCCCGCGCTCGACGACGGAACGCCGAGATAGAGAGCCGCCTTTTGGGCAACAGGAGTTGTGGTCGCCAGGCGCGCAACCGCGGCGACATTCTGAGGTTCGACCGAGACCCCGTTGATTGTCGATCCCTGGATAGCGAGGAGCGTGCTCGACTGGTACGTCTTGGGTTTGCCGCGCTCTATGAGGTAGGCCGCAACCGGAACAACCACCAGGATGAACAGAAACAGGAACTTCCAGCGCCAGAGGATCCTGATGAAGTTCCGTAGATCCTGCTGCCCGCTTGCTTCGGGAGTCATTGCGTACGCCTACCCCTACGGATCGCCGCCCCAGCGGGCCGGCCTGCGGCTCTTGGACATTGCTCGCGACTGCTCTTCTCTTGCTGCCTTCCGATGGATCCACAGCGCCCGAGAGCGGCGTGCGAGCGTTCGGGGGAAGGTAGCAGCAACACGAACAGACGGCGGTGTCAGATCGGAAGAAGCTCGTGGGGACGCATTTCCGGGCCTCCAGCGGCGGTGCTTGCAATCGCCGCTTCTTGCGCTCCGGCTCGCACCTTCAGCGCATGTTCACGTAGGAGCACCAGCATCGCGACTCCCAAGACCACCAGGTGGGTGCGGTACCTGAACCCCGTCCCCGCGTTGCCGGCGCTGAGCGAATACGCAATCAGCAGGAAGAGAAATGGATACAGCATCGGCGCAACCAGCCGGAAGAACTGGCGACGGCTCTGTCGCGCGTAGAACAGTAAGAGTGCGAGGCCGAAGAGCGCGAGCAGGCTCGCAATAGCTCCCAGCTGCTGGCTGATGTCCTGAAGCTGCCAGGGGTAAGGGCGGAAGATGAGGTCGAAAACACGCTTGGGCAGATTGGTAATCACCTGGCCTCGCGTCGAGAAGTTGACCTGCTCGAGGGCGAGATTGTTGCTGTTTGCGGTGCCGGTCTGGAGCTGTCCGCTTGCGCCCGTGTTTGCATTCTGCGACTGCTGAAGAGTCTGCAGGCTCTTCTTGGAGGTGATCGTGACCAGCGTGGGGGTGACGAGGAAGCCAACAATCGCGATGGCATAGACCACCGGCAACGCCCTGCCGGGTCGATGCAGGCGCCTGAGAGAAGCATGCAACAGCACAAAGACCGCCGCGCTGACGAGGAACCACCCGGCATAGCTCCTGGTCTCGACGGCGATGACTCCGCCCAGGGCGCACCAAAGGGCTCCGGTGAGGTCGAATCGGCGCCAAATCTTCGTCCCGCCGAAGACCACGAGGCCGCTGGCGAGCAGCATCAGCGGCTCTTTGTGGATGGCGCTGTTGAAGAACAAGCTCGCCGGCTCGATTGCCAAAATCCAGGCGCCCAGCCGAGCGGGACGCGCTCCGCCGACGTCGTAGACCGCCGCCAGGATAAGGATCAGCCCAAGCATCGAGATCCCGATCTGCGTCATTCGCAGCGCCGTGTTGTCCGCGTGCAGCAGCTTGATCTGGAACGCGAACACATCGGTCTGTAGCTGGTAGGGGCCGTGCGGCAGAAAGCCGCGCCCCCAGGGCGTACTGGCGAGCGTCGCGCGCGAGTCCAAGGAATGTTGTTTCGTCCCCTCCGCGCAGCTGTGCCTGCAGACTGCCGGTTGCGTTGATCGCGATTACCACGAGGACGCGCAGGCCGAAGCCGACGACGAGAGGCGTCGCGATAGTGAAATCTGGTCGTGTCCGGCGTAGCCGCCTAATCGCGTACGCCAACACGTACACGACGATGATCGTTATGAGGACGACGCCTTCGGTCCTCTGAAGCGAGGGATCGGACATCTAGAGCTCCGCCAGATGCGTCGGCCGAAGGACCGATGAGCTGCTCGACGGCGGCTGACCGCAAGAGGCGGGTCAGTTTACGGCGAGCTGGCAATCAGACGGACGACTTCTTCTAGTACGAGCAGGTGCCGTGCCATACATTCCCAGAGCTGCCCGTTGTAGCAGGAGCCATTGGCACGTTGAAGTGTCGCGGCAGCCGGTCGCGTCCTGCAGAACCTGTTCGCATGGTTTGGGCTGCTCGCACAGCCCCCGTCCCGGACGTGCCCATGCATGACACCTTGTCGCAGACCGAGGAGGTGGCAAACGCATTGGGCACGACCACCGTGCTGATCACCGCCGCCCCCGCTACGGCCGTACCACCAACCTGGGCCATCTTCTTCAGCGCGGCGCGTCTGGAGAGGCCGGTGCCGTTTTGCTCCACCATCAGGTTGAGACCTTCGAGCCGGATGAGCACGTCAGCCACCTCGGCCTCGGTCTTGCCGCAGGACGCGGCGATCATGCCGATGTCACTCTGCCCATCCGCCATGCCCCAGACGGCAGCGGCCGTCGGATCGAGCCAGTGGGCGGTGTCGCTGAGCCGATCGAAGACGATCAGACCGTCATCAACCTCCTCGACGACGACATCTTCCGTCCGTGCGAGAGGAACTACCTGCGAAGGTTCAGACACCAGCGGATCTCCCCAACATGATCAGCGAATTAGCCCCCATCGGCCGTGGCGCGAGAATAGCCGAGTCCCGAGCAGACCGCAAACCGGAGTTTCGAGCGGGCTCGTCCTTGCAATCCCTGACCGGCCGCAGACCTGGGTCGTCTACTACGAAAGGCACATGCCCGAATACGTGGAGGTACCCCCACTTGTGTGACACGATCCCTCACAGGAACTGCGCCTACCGCAGGCGGCCTGCGCCCTGCAATAGGCGGCGGCGTTCGCCGCAGCATCGCCACAATATTGGGCCGTGCCCGTGCAAGCGATCTTGTCGCACACGGACGTGGTCGCCAATGCGTTCGGCACGGCCACGGTGCTGATCACGGCCGCGCCGGCGGCAGCCGCACCACCGATCTTGGCGATTCTCTTCAGCGCTGCACGTCTGGATATCCCGCCGCCGCTCTGCTCCACCATCAGGTTGAGGCCGTCCAGCCGGAGGATCACATCGGCCACCTCGGCCTCCGACGTATCAATGGCCGCCGCTATCGTGGCCACGTCGCTGTGCCCGTTTGCCAGGCGCCAGACAGCGGCCGCCGCGGGATCCAACCAGTGGGCGGTGTCGCCGAGCCGGTCGAAAACGATGAGGCCTTCATCGACTTCTTCGACCACGACGTCGTCCATCCGGACGCGAGGGGTTAGTTGCGAGGGTTCAGGCAAGTGCGAATCTCCTAGACCGACCTGCCAACTGCCCCCGTGCCGCTGGCGCGCGGGAGCATAACGGATCGTCCAGCGGACCGCAAAGTGGGGTTTTGCGGTCGGACCCGGCCTACAAAGAAGGCTCGCGGGTCAGCTCTGCGCTAGAACGAGCAGGTGCCGGTGTAGCCGTGAGTGTCGTCGGAGCCCGTGCAGTGGCCGTCGCAGGTCGAACTGCTCCGGCAACCCTTGGTGCCCGTGCAGATGGCAGTTGCGGCGGCGCGAGACAGGCTGCAGTCCTGGTAGCTCTGCGGGACGGTGCACGTCACCTTGTCGCAGACGGACGATGTGGCCAGAGCGTTGGGGACGATCACGGTGCTGATGACGGCCACCCCAGCCACCGCAGTACCGCCGACCTTCGCGGCTTTCTTGAACGCGATACGCCTCGATATCCCGGATCCGCCCTGCTCCACCATCAAGCCCAACCCCTCAAGCCGAAGAAGGACATCTGCAACCTCGACCTCGGACTTGGCGCACGTCTGCGCGATCTCACTCACACCGCGGCCATCCGACAGCTTCCAGACCATCGCGGCGGCCGGATCAAGCCAATGGGCCGTGTCACTGGCTCGGTCGAAGACGATCAGGCCGTCATCGATCTCCTCGATAACGATCCCATCCGTGCGGGCCAACGGATTTTCCGGCCGCTGATCAGACAAATTAGCTCCCCTCGAGAGACCCCGGAATCAGCCCTGTATCGGAGAAGATACCGGTCGCGCAAGCGGACGGCAAGCAAGAAATTCGCGGTCGCTAGGCGGAGTGAATCGCCAGCGAGGGCCGGTCGGCCAGGGCGGAGCGAACCAACGCCTCGATCGCGGGCACGCCTTCGGCTGCCAGAGCTCCGATCGTCCCGTCAGAGCTGATCAGGACCGCCGATGGAGTGGCGCGCAGGCCGTACGCGGTGAAGGTCTCCTCGCCTTCCTGCGCCAGAGCCTGCGCGAGCCCTTGCTCCCCGGCGAGCGTCTCGATATCACCGGGGTCGCCGGAGAACACGGCTGCCACCGGGAGCGCGTCGGCGAGCGAGTCCTGCCACTTCGCCAACGTGGGAAGCATCTGACGACAGGGATCGCAGCTCGTACTCACGAAGACGAGGACCGCGGGGCGACCCGGCACGCCGAACTCGTTCAATGATCTCGCTTCCCCCCGCACCGGGGTCAGCGCAAAGGATGGCGCTGGCGTGCCGGGTGGTAGCCCAGCGGGAGCTCTCGAGGCCAGCACGGCGTCGAGCTGAAGCTTCAGCCGGCGCCTATCGCTCCAGAGCTGAGCGACGGCCGCAGCCATCACGGCGGCGGCGACCGCCGTCGCAACGAGCGCCGCCTGCGTTCCATCGAGGCTTCCGAGGCCAGCATTGATGCTCGGACCCGCTCCCTCGGCGAGGATCACAATCGCGATTGCGACAAGCACGAGGTTTCGCGCCAGCGTCGACGGGCCCGCGGGCTCAGAGTGGATCTGCCCGAAGCAGTGACAGTCGGGCGCACGGCCCTGAGACAGAGCTCGGGCGATGCCCACGACGAAGACGATGAGCAGGGCGAGCGCCCCTGCTGCCCCGGCGACGGCCGCTGGCTTGATAAGCAGCGCCACGGCAACCGCGACCTCTGCGAGCGGCAGTGCTGGACCGGCGAAGCGCGCGATCCGTGCCGAGGCCCCGAATTCCTCGATCGCCTCGCGCGCGCCACGAACGTCTAAGGCCTTGCCCACCGCGGCAACCAGGAAAACGGCCGCAAGCAAGCAGCGCGCCGTCAGAAGTACGCCGTTCACCCGGCGAAATCATAGATTCCGGCCGGATGCCTATCATCGCCCGCGGTGCGCTTCTGGAAGCAGCGTGGTCCTCGGCCTCTCAGTTTCGAGGCCTTCGGCGTCCAGCTCGAGCTGACGCTCGGCGAAGATGAGCTGCTGGCCGAGGTGCAGGACATCCTCCCTCCCGGCTGGCAGACGTGTGAGGCGTCCGGCTCAGCCGGGCGATTTGCCCTTCGCCGCACGGAGAACGAGTCTTACGAGGTGACGGCCAACGGCGTGCCGTCGATGCACAACGGAAGATTCGATCTGGCGCTCGGAATGCTCGACGCTCAGATGCGTGCCCACATCGCCGCAAACGCGCCCGAAATGATCTTTGTTCACGCCGGGGTCGTCGCCATCGACGGTCGGGCAATGCTGATTCCGGGTGAGAGCTTCAGCGGCAAGACGACGCTCGTTCGCGCCCTCGTCGAGGCCGGCGCCGAGTACTACTCAGATGAGTACGCACCGCTCGACGCGGACGGTCGTGTCCACCCGTATCCACGTCGGCTGTCGATCCGCGGGCCGGGTGGGACGTCGACCGAGCGCATGGCGAGCGAACTCGGCGGCACGATCGCCGAAAAGAGCGCTGAGGTGGCGACCGTGATCCTGAGTCGCTATCGCGCAAAGGCGGACTGGCAACCCAGGCCACTCTCGACCGGGGAAGGCGTCCTCGCTCTGTTCGCCCATACCGCTCCGGCGAAGGAGCGTCCACAGGAATCTCTGCGAGCGTTGCATCAAGCGTTGAAAGGCGCCACGGTCCTTCAGGGTGATCGAGGGGAAGCCGACGCACTGGCCCCCCGGCTGCTGGATCAGCAGGCGGCCGTCTCTGCCGCTGGTCCGTCAGGCTAAGTCGATCGCCGTCGTGCTCGCCGCCACGCGAGCAAGCCGTCCGGAAGGTGCCAGGCAAGCAGAGCGATCCGGACTATGTAGGCCGCGGCAAGCCCGCGCGAGCCGCGACGGGCGAGGTCATACTCGCGCCGCATGTACTGAGGGCGCGGGACCACGCCCCGCGCAAGCACCTCCAGCTTGCCGCGCATGGATGTTGCCGCAGCGAGCTGACTCAATCCCAGCGCCCCGGGCGGCGGATCGGAGGCCAGCAGGAAGGCGGCGGGAGATGACGCGGCATCGCTCAGCCCCAGGTCATGTAGCAGCCGTTCGCCGTCTGCTCTCCGAAGGCCGCCGACAAACGTCCCCGTCGCGCCGAGCTTCTGAGCCAGGTCCGCGGCAGCGCTCCACGTCTCGGGCGGAAGCACCGCCAAGGCCCGCTCGAGATCCCGTTGGGGCTTCGCGAAGCCAGCTTCGTGCTGGGCAGCGTGGGTGGCGAGATGAAGGGCCCGAGCGGCGGGCGCAAGAACGTGAACCTCGGTGCCTCCGACCTCCATCGCCGCCACCTCGCTGGAGAGGAGTGTCCAGGCTGTCGTGTCGCTCGCTTCGATTCCGAACAACGACGAGTGCAGATCAACCATGTCGGTCCCTCGCCGCCATTCGCGGGACTTGCCGAGCCACCCGCGCTGTGCTGGAGTGAACCCGAGCTCGCTGAGGACCTGTTCCGCCCGTGCCAGTGCGTCTCGGGCCACGAGGAGGTCCGTGTCCGCGTATTGACGATCCCCAACCTCGTCGTAGAGCCATCGCGCCACCGCTGGACCCTTGAGCAGGATCGGTCGCACGCCCGCGGCCTTCAGCGCGCCGACAACCTCGGCAGTTATGGCATCAATCCGGAGAACGAGCCCGGCGAGCCGCAGCCTCTGCTGCAGCGCCTCAGCATCCACGGCGGCAAGCATAGGTGTCCATCACCACGAACCTACGCCTATTAACAGCCTTGATGAGTGAGTGGGATTTCCGGGGAAGTACTACTAGCATGGACCCCAGCAGGGATACGAGATGGTGGGAGATGCTGAGCACTCCGTAGCCGACCCGCAACGGCGCGCCGTACTGGTCGCCGTCGGCGATGATCAGCTCCTAACGGAAGTCCGCGGCGTGCTGCACAACAGCGGCTTCATCGTTGTCGCCGAGGCCCGCGATGCACCCGGGGCCATCGAAGCAGCGCGGCGGACCCAACCGGACATGTGTCTCTTCGCGACGGACCTTGCCGGCGGCGGCGCAACCGCTGCCGCCCGTCAGATCACATCGGAAGTTCCAGCAGCGAGGATCGCGTTGATCGCCCCGTCAGTCGCGCTCGAGCAGGCGCTCGAAGCGGTGCAAGCCGGGGCAGACGCATACCTTGAGCAGAGGACGGTGAATGACTGGCTTGTACCTGCGCTGCGCACCATCAGCCGTGGTGGGATCGCGTTGCCACCGATCGTCACAGCTCGGGTCGTCCGTGACTGGCGCGCAGCGAGGGAGCCCGCGACCAGCGGCATTCGACGGACCCGCACTCAGCGCCGAATGCGGGACTTGCGGACCTCGTTTGTGGAGCAGATGCGCTACTACGGCGTCTTGGACATTCAACCGCCGCCAAACGACGTGCCCTCGGTCCGTGAGCCGGCCACGGCTGGATCCGCGGCTCCGGTTACGGCCAAGCGCGCCGAGACTCCGGTGGTCGTGGACGCCCCGATTACAGCCAAGCCGCCAGATGCTCCGATTGCGGTGGAGACGGTTCCCGAGAAGCACGCAGCGGACGAACTTGCGTCCGTTCCCGTGGCTAGACAGGCAGAGAAGCCGGTTGAACACGAGCCAGACGGAGCTCGATTGCTCTACCCGTTGAGCTGGATGCGGCAGTTCTTCCGCGGACTGGTATCGGGAATGTCGGTCGGCGAGGCCAGCTTTGCCGCCCGGGAGCTACTGAAGCGCTCCGGCTGAGACGGTTTACGACGAGCGAGCCGGGCCCGAGCGTTGATAGACGCTGGCGCAGCCGAAGGTGCGCTTTGCGAACCCGATCTCACCAAGTGCCTCTGAGAGGTCGGCTCGCCCCCGCTGGCAATCGGACACGACGACGCTCGCCCGACTCGCCTCGACCATCCGCGCCGTGGCAGCGAGGCCGGATCGTCCATCGAAGAAGGCGTCGCTGCCGACTGTGACCTGCCCGTCCAGCAGTCCCGCCAGGGCCGGTAGCGCCCGGGCCAGGTAGGGCGTTGCCAGCACCGTTCCTCGCTGGCCCTGCAGCGAGTCGACCGCCCGCTGCTCGTCGCCGCCTGAGCGTGAACGGATAGTCGTGCGAGTAGAAGATGTCGTGGAACGTGTGCGCGGAGTAGAAGGCGCCGGGCACGATCGCCAGCACCAGCGCCGCCCATGACCACGCTCGATTGACGTGAAGCCGCCGCCACCCCTGGACCGCCAGCACCGACAGTGGCAGGCTCACGCCCTCGAGCGCCGCGTACCGGGATCCGGGAAGCGCAAGGTAGGTGATCGCCGCCGCCAGCAGCCACAGCACGAGGGCCTGGTGGAGCGGAGCGTCCGGGCGGCGGCGCACCGCCGGGAGGGCGACGAGGCAGCAGCGGGAGGTAGGCGACCAGCAGCGGCCAAATTGGATCGGCGGTTCCCTCGCGCAGATCAGACAGAGACCACGCCGGGTCCACCCCGGCCAGCACCGCGTAGTAGACGAGTGGGGCCGCCACGGCCAGGCCAGGAGTGACCAGGCCGCAGATCGCCCCGCGAACCTGCCGGGACTGGCGCCAACGGAGCATCGCGAGCCCCGCCACCATCAGCAGCAGTTCGAGACCGCCCCAGGGGTGAAGCCACGCAACCAGCAAGCCGGCGGCCGCGGTCCCGGCGAGCGAGCCCCGCCGCGCATCCGAACTGACAAGGCCGAGCACGAACCCCGGCATCAACCCCAGCGCGATCACCGTCGGCAGGAACCCCCAGGCCTGCCAGTACGGTGCGCCGTGGCCGGCGGCGATCACCAGATAGTTGGCGCCGTTGGCGTCGACGACCCCGCCGTAGTCGAATAGCGGCACCAGCGGCGAGAAGAACAGCAGCGCGAGTGCGAGCGCGGCCGCCCACTCGCGGCCGGCAAAGAACCGGCCGGTGAACGACGCGTAGCCCCAGATCAGGGTCAGCAGCGCTATCGGTGTCCACACCAGATAGGAGAGCTGCAAGCTGAGCCCCGCTCTCCACAGCAGCCCGGAGATCAAGAACAGCGGCTGGAGGTATAGGTGGGGGGCTCGCGGCCTGAACGGATCGGCGATCAAAGCGTGAAGACCCGCGTCACGGATCCACGCCAGGTAGCGGAGCTGATCGCCCGCGAACAGGCCGGCATAGGGTCCTTCAAAGTGGAGCCCGTGCGCGGCGGCATAGCTGACGACGAAAGCCAGCGTCGCCAGGCACCAGAGCCCGGCGAGCACGGCCGCGCTGATGATCCAGACGTCTAAGCGACGCAGATTCATTGGTCTCTTAGACGCATGGACGGTAGTCTGTGAGACTACCGCTGATCGAGGTCAATCCCTTTGTCTACTCCCGGCCGCTGGCGCCGGAGGACGTCATCGACCGCGATCGGGAGACGACGGCGCTGCTGGGGCACGTTCTCGGCGGCCATTATGTGCGGCTGTTCGCGCCGCGCAAGTTCGGCAAGACGAGCCTGCTCACGCGCGCCCTCTTGGAAGGCGAGCGGCGCGAGGGCCTGATCCCGATCCTCGTCGATCTGTATCGGATCTCGTCGGTGGCCGACGTCGCGATCCGCTTCGAGCGGGCGTACTCCAGGCAGCTGAAGGGCCCCCTTCGAACAAAGGTAGAGGACTTCATGCAGAAGACCGGGATCGGCCTGTCGCTCGGGGCGTTCGGGATCAGCGCCAAACTCCAGCTGGGGAAGGACGTCGACCCCTTGCCGGCCCTGCACGCCCTGCTCGATCTGCCCCTGCGGCTCGAAGAGCGCGGCGGCTACCGGGCGTTCATCGCCCTTGACGAATTCCAAGACGTCCAAAAGGTGCCCGACCTCGACGGTCTCATTCGCAGCCACATCCAGTTCCAAGGAGAGGTGGCCTCGTACGTATTTGCCGGATCGGAGCCTGGAATGATGCGCCAGCTGTTCGACCACAAGGACCGTCCTCTGTATGGCTCTGCTGTGCCGATGCACCTGGGGCGACTGGAGAATGCCGAAATCGCCGGCTATGTCAGCGGACGCTTCGACTCCGGCGGGCGCTCGACCGGCGAGGCACTGGGGCCGCTGCTCGACGCGGCCCAAGGCCATCCCCAGCGGGCGATGCTGCTAGCACACCGGCTGTGGGAGGAAGTTGGGCACGGCGAGAGCGGAACGCTCGAGCACTGGCGCAGCGCATACGCCGCCGCGATGGCGGAGCTCGAGCCGGAGTTCGACGCCCAGTGGCGGGGGTTCGATACATCGGAACAGAAGACGATGCGGGCGGTCATCGCCGGCGAGGGCTCGCCGTACCGCCAGGACGTGTTGCGGCGGCTCGAGCTGACGAAAGATATGGTCCGCAAGGCGCTCCCGCGGCTGGGCGCAACGGCCGAGATCGAGAACCTTGGCGGCAAGCAGGCGATCGTCGACCCCCTGTTCTCTGACTGGATCGAGCGAATCAACGAGGATTAGTAGTCTATGAGACTACCGTCGAGTAGTCTCATAGACGCATGGTCTGATCCAGGAGGCCGCTAGCCATTACCGAGGCCGTCGACAGGGCGCGCGGAAACGACGCTGTGCTGAGGGCTCGAGGCGGCGATGCTGCGCTGTTCCTCATCGGGGCTGCGTTCGGGCTGAGCCAGCTCGTCTCCGGCGTCTATAGCGAGGTCGCTTGGTCGGCGGTCGCGCTGGGAGCCCTTGGTGTGGCACTGGCGCTTTCGGTCAGCGGCCTGGCCCCGCGGCCGCCGCTGACGC